>JAOSJU010000001.1:0-2597657 GCA_027493945.1 Burkholderiaceae bacterium
ATGCTCCACGGGCAACTGGTGGGCGATGATCGTCGCCCGGTGACCGGCCCGGTCGTCGATGATCTCGAGCAGGTCGTTGCGCGTCGTCGCATCGATGTTGCCGGTGCCCCAGTCGTCGAGGATCAGCACGTCGGTGCGGGCGAGCTGCGCGAGCCACTTGCCGAAGCCCCCGGCGCCGTGCAGCACGCGCAGCTCCTCGGGCAGGCGCGGAGCGCGCAGGTACAGCGCGCTGTGCCCGCGCCGGCAGGCGTACTGCGCAAGCGCGCAGGCCAGCCACGTCTTGCCCAGGCCCGTGGCGCCGCCGAACAGGACCGTGTCGCCGCGCTCGACCCAACCCGAGAGCGCCAGACTCGTGAGCGTCTTGCGATCGATGCCGCGCACCTCGCCGAACGCGGCGTCCTCGACGGTGGCGTTGGGGTACTTCAGCTGCGCGCGCTGCAGCAGCCGCGCACGCTTGCGATCGCTGCGTGCGTTGAGCTCGCGATCCACGAGCAGGGCGAGCCGCTCCTCGAAGCTCATGGCGAGCGTCTCGGGTTGGCCCATCTGTTCGAGCAGTCCCTCGGCGAAGCCGGTCAGTTTGAGCGTGCGCAGGTGGGCGACGGTGGCGTGATCGAGCATGGTCGGTGTCCTCGGTGGATTCGATGTCATTGGTAGTAGCCGGGGCCGCGCACGTGGGCGTGCAGCGGGCTCGTCCAGCCGGAGTCGGTGCCTTGGGGGTCGAGCCGGTCGCGGTTGTTCGCGAGCACGTCGCGCACGTGGCGGTACTTGAAGGCGCCCAGTGCCAGCGTGCGCTCGCAGGCCGCCTCGAGCCGCGCGTTGCCGTAGCGCTTGGCAAGCCCCAGCAGCCCCAAGCAGGCGCGGTAGCCGTGCTCGGGGTGCTTGTTGTGCGCGAGCAGCCGCGTGACGACCTCGCCCGTGGCCACGCCGATGCGCCGGCCCCATTCGATCAGGCGCTGCGGGGTCCACTCGAGGTGCGCGCGGTGCGCCGCCGGCATGTGCGCCTCGATGGTCGTGAAGCCGCCGCGGCGAGCCGAGCGCGCGTGGCTGGCCACGCGGTTGCCGCGCAGCAGCAGCTCCACGGCGCGCTGGGTCAGGCGGGCTTCCAGTTGCTGGCCCACGAGCGCGTGCGGCACGCTGTAGCGGTGGCCGTCGATCTCGACGTGGTAGTCGATGTGCACCTTCACCGTCTTGAAGCGGGCGAGCTCATAGCGAGTAGGCGGCAAGGGCATGAGCGCCGGACGATCGAGCTCAGTGAACACGCTCGCGCGCGAGCCGGGCAGCTTCTGGTACGCCCGATCGTTCACCGACGGCAGCAGCGCTGCGATGGCCGCATCGGCCTGCGCGACGCTCTCGAAGCGCTCATGGCGCAGGCGCGCAAGGATCCAGCGGGTCACCACCTGCACCGAGCTCTCCGCGGTGGCCTTGTCCCTGGGCGAACGGGGCCCGGCCGGCAGGACCGAGGTGCCGTAGTGGCGGGCAAGGTCGCGCACGGTGTCGGCAGCGCGTGGCTCGTAGCGGTTCGGATCGACGATGACCGCACGCGCGTTGTCGGGCACGATCAGCTGCGGCACGCCGCCGTAGAAGGCGAGCGCGCGCACCATGCACTCGACCCAGTCCTCGAGCTTCTGCGCGCCCGTGGCGCAGGCGAAGGTGTAGCTCGAGGCGCCCAGCGCCGCGACGAACACCTGGGCACGCCCGCCGCCGTGCAGCGCAACGGTGGGGCCGGCGAAGTCGATGAACAGCTTCTCTCCGGCGCGCCGGTGCTGGCGCATCGAACGCTTCAGGCGCCGTGCGAACGCCTTGTAGTGCTCGCAGAACTGCGTGTAGCGCCACGTGCGCTCGTGCGGGTGGGCGGCAACATACTCCTCCCATAGCAGCATCAGCGTCACGCCCTTGCGGTCGAGTTCGCGGTGCACCCGGCCCCAGTCGGGCTCGACGAAGGGCGAGGTGGCCGGCGGTAATTGTCCGGGAATCCCCGTTGCGCTCGATGTCGTCGATTCGACATAGAGTTCGCGGATGTGGATTTCGAGTTTCGAGATCGCGTCGCGCCGTCACGATGCGAGGTGCGGCGCACTACGTCGGCGGCATGCGCGCATCGCAGTGCAGGTTCCACTTCCCGGCTGCCGTTTCGCGCAGCTCCCAGTGCCCGACGGCACGGGGGTCGTCCGCGAACGGCGAGTGCTGACGCCGCGCGCTGAGCGCCTCGAACGCTTCGAGTGCGTCGATCGGCAGGACACCTTCGGCGAGCGCATTCCGAATCGTGTCTTCGAGAGCGGCCAGATGCTGCGGCTCGCCCCAGAAGCGCGACATCGTGTGCGCGTTCCAGATCAGGATGATCAACTCGAAGGTCTGCTCGCACAGTTGCCGGGAGGGTCCAGGCGGCAACTGCGCGATCAAGGGCAGGCCGAACTCAACGATGGTACTCGAGATCTTCGTGCCGACCCAAGGCTTCGGCGCGCCCTTGCGCCGCGCGCGCACCATCGGCGTCTACGCCGGCTGCGATGCAGGCAGCGGCGTCCAGTGAAACGGCAGCAGCTCCGCGAGCCGATCGGTGCGATGCCCGCCGATGCGGGCCAGCACGTCGCGCAGGTACGCGTAGGGATCGATACCGTTGAGCTTGCAACTCTCGATCAGGCTCAGGGCCGTTGCGGCCGCCTCGCCCCCGCGCTTCGATCCCGCAAAAAGCCGGGCCTTCCGACCCACCGCGACCGGGCGCATGCAACGCTCGACGAGGTTGGAGTCGGCCTCGAGCATTCCGACGCGGGTGAAACGCAGCAGCGCGCGCCAGTTCGGAGCACGTAGCGCACGGCGATCGCCATCGGCCCGCGGGGCAACAGATCGCGCTCGATGCCGGTGAGCCACTGCCGGAACCGATCCAGCAGCGGCCGGGTGCGTTGCTGACGCTCGCGTTGTCGTTCGTCGGGCGGACGCCCTCGAATCTCGCGCTCGACGCGGTAGATCTGCCGGATCCAGTCCAGCGCCTGTTGTGCCAGTCCGGGCGTTGCGTCCTTGCGCGCGATGTCGAAAAACCCTCTCCGGGCATGCGCCCAGCATGCAGCGTGATAGACGCGCCTGCTGCGGAACAACCCGTGGTAGCCCGCGTAGTCGTCGGCCTGCAGGTAGCCGCGGTAGCGGGCGAGAAAGCGCTGCGGATGCTCGCCGCGCCGATCCTCGGTGAACTCGTAGAGCACCGCCTTGGGGTAATCGACCCGGGCATCCGATTCGTTGCGTTGCCAGCCTGCACTGACGTAGCCCCACAGGCGCGCCGTCACGCTGCGGCCCCGGACCTCCTCGGTACGCAGTTTGAGCGTCGTGTCGTCGCTGAACACCACGGGCGCCCCGAGGATGTGCTGGTGCAGCGGTGCGCGCAGCCGTCCGAGCAACTCGCAGGCCGCCAGCACCCAGTCGCACAGCGTCTTGCGCGAGAGCACCGCGCCGTGCCGGGTGAAGATGCGCTCCTGGCGCGCCAGCGGCAGGCCGTCGCCGTACTTGGAGACGAGAACGTGCGCGAGCAGCCCCGGTCCGGCGTTGGATCGCGGCAGGGGCGACGGGTGCGCCGTGGCCGTGCGCACGGTGCTCGCGCCTTCGAAGTCCTCGCAGCGGTACTTCAGCCGGGCGTGCTCGAGCACGACCCGGGCGTGCCGGGGTGAATTCGAGCGTCTCGCTCGTCTCCTCGCCGATCGGCTGCACGCGGGCGAACTGCGCGCGCTCGACTTCCGAGAGTTCGTACTCGATGCGAACGCGCGGCAGATTCTCCGGCAACGCAGGCCGGCCACCGCCGCGGTGGCGACGCTCGTAGGTGATGGTGAGATTGTTCTCCGGGGGTAGCGGCAGCGCGACCTTCTCGTCGAACAGATCGGCACGGCCCGCGATGCGCTCGGAGCGTACGCCGAACACCGTGCGACGCAGCGTCACCAGTTGCAGCTCGAGTCGTTCGATCGCGCCTCTGGCATCGAGCGCTGCGACCTGCGCGCGTTGCACCGTCTCGATCAGCAGGTCCTTCAACGCCTCGACATCATCGGGCAGCGGGAGCGATCGGGCAGCGCGAGAAGCATGCCCGAATCGTATCGCATCCTCCATGCAATACGAAGCTCTTTACCGCATCACGTTGTACTGCGATGACGATCGTCGAGGTACGTGTTCTCCTTCATGCGACAAGGCGCGCCTTCACCTCTGCAAGTGTGCGAGTGCGGTGCGTATCGATGCCTTCGAGCCACGCGCTGAGCTCGCCCATCGCGATGCCGCGAAGAGCGATCGCCTGCGGATCGGGAAGACGGCCGCGTTCGATGCGCTTGTACAGGCACCAGAACCCGGTGCGATCCCACAGCAGGCACTTGACGCGGTCGCGCCGCCGCCCGATGAACACGAACACTGGCCGGAGAACGGGTCGCACCCGAGCATCGGCCGCACGAGCGCTGCCAGTCCGTCGATCGACTTGCGCATGTCGATCGGCTCGGAGCACACGTAGGCGCGAATCGCCGACGACAGGATCATCGCTGCCCGGCGAGCTCTGACATCACGACCTGCATCACGCGCTCGGCCGTCTCACCGAACAGGCGAACGCGAGCGCCGCTTCGCGTGAGCACCTCGATTCGAGGGCACGCATCATGCGCGTTCACACTACTGCCGGAATCGTTCGGCGCGGGCACGATCGGCACCGGCAGAAAGCCCGCCGAACTCTCGGGCGCCTTCGCCTCACGCGGCGAACTCGCCGTGCGCCGGCACCTCGTCCTTGAAGCCGCGCACTCCAGCGCCGCAGCGTCGACAGCGCCAAGCCGTGCTGCTCGCAGTACTGCGAAATCGACAGCCCGCTCGCAGCGCGTCGACGTTCGTGCTCCTCCCAGAACGAGCGCGGATGACACAGCGTCTGCTTGCCCGTTCGCCAATCGATCCGCCTTCGCGGCGGCGGCGTCTCGGCCGGCGCCGGCTCGACTATCTCGGTTGCTTCTCCCATCGGTGCGCATCCTCGCTTCGTCCATCTTGCGTGCAAGGATCGTCGAAATGACGACGGCGCGATAGAACGGGGACTCTCGGACAGTTACGGCCGGCGCGCGCGGCAGAAGCCGCGCGGCGAGCTGGCGCTCGTCCCACTCGCGCACCGTCTCCCAGTCCAAGGCCGGCGGCGCTGGCCAACCCCAGGTACTTGGTCACCGCGCCCTTCGAGACACCGAGCGCGGCGGCAATGCTCTCGTGGGAGAGCTGCGCCTCCCACTTCAATCGAATCACGTCCTTGATCATGCGTAGAGCCATCCGTGGTTTCGGCACCGTCTCCCTCCTGTGGGCAAAACCGCCGAGGGTACGGGCCAGGATCCAGATCTCTACGCAATGCCACAGCCGACGCCGAGGCACCGGTCACGATCGCCGAAACGTTCGGTCACGTTGCCGAAACGGCCGGTCACGATGCGCCGAAACGCGCGGTCACATTCGGCCGAAATGCGCGGTCACATTGCCGAAACGGGCGGTCACGATGGGCCGAAATACGCACGCAAGCGCCTCGTCGATCATCTCGGCGGCCACGTCGCCGGGATCCGAATAGCCGTCGCGCCGGGGCCCGGCGCGGTCCCACACGTCCTCGACACTCAACGACTCCAGTTCGGCCAGGACTTCCGCCGCCACATCATCGGCATCGACCGCGCCGAGCAGGTCCCTCGCCATGGTCTCGATGACCTTGGCCCATTTCGGATCGCGATCGGCAAGCCGGCGCAGGATGACGAGCGCGTCGTCGCCGCGCAGCGCTTGCAGGATGCTGTCGAGATCCAGGGGGTCTTGTGCCGGCGGGCCACGACGAGTCTTGCGTACCATTGCTGATCCCCTTGCGCAACGCTCAGATATCGTCGCTGAGGTCGCGCAGTTCGAGCTTGAACTGGAAGCCCGTGTAGGTCGCCACCATGCGGCCGAACTCGTCCCAGGAGATGTTGCGGCCGTCGATCACGACCACTGGCATATCGGTCTTGCCATCGGCGTCGCTCTCGATTCTGGCGCGAACGATGCCACGGTCGTTGATTTGCAGTCCGTACGCGTCCTCTTCGAGGTGCGTGCGTGCGAGTCCTTGGCGCATCCTGGTGACGAGCCGAGCGAGCAACTCGAACAGGTCTCCTTTCTCGTGCCCGATGACCTTGAACCAATAGCCCTCAGACTGGTCTTTGTTGAGTTCGATCGCATCGATCGTGACGCCGCCAGCGACCAAGTGAGTGCGGTTCGGGGCTCCAATCGTCTTCGAACCTGCGCGGCGAACAACGCCAGCACGCAGCGGGTCGTCGCGACCATTTTCGATCGACGCAGGGATGTGCGCCTGCTCGCGGAGACGATCTGACCGTGCGATCAGCATATGGCATTTGTGGGGTCGGGCGCGCCACTTGGCGCCTTTGAGCGGCAGACATTTGCTCGGCGGCTCCACGCGGGACGGCGTCGGCAGCGATTGCCTTGGCGGTCCTGAAGCAACTGTCGTCGTGCCCCGGCGACGTTTTGTGTCGGCCGTTCCGCAAGACCGGTCGTTGGTGCCGCGGGCTCTTGGATTCCTGAATGACCGGTCGGTGGCCGACACCGTACCGGACGACAACCGGGCAATCTGTCGCGCACCTTGAAGACGATGTCGCGCTACGGGCTGGTGGAGCTTCGACGCGAGAGGACCCACGTCAGGCCGGTCGTGAAGGCGACCGAGTTCAAGATCCTGGCAGTTGCTCGAGATCGCGTGCTCGCCTATTTCGCAGAAGAGTGAGTACTCTGCGTCTGGGCAGGGCGGAGCAGGCAGGGCAGCCGCAGGCCAATCTTGGCTACGCCGGGCGATCCGGCCCCGCCAGATCGTTCGCCGAGAGTTGTGCAAGTCAGCTGATCTTGATGGAGACCCTCAATCGCGCCGCTTGTGCGGCACCGTGACGGTAAAGACATGGGCGAAAACGTTCTGCGGGACAATGATCAAGCCAGATCAACAGCTTAGAAGGCTCGTTGATGATCGCGTGGGTGGTTCGCGATCTATCGGCGACTATCGCAGACGGCTGATTACCGGGCAAGTCACCGGACAAGTCCTCGAGGAAGTCGAACGGCTGGTCCTCGAGGTGGGCGGCCCGATGAAGCGAGCGCAGATCCAGCAGGCGCTGGGCTTGAGGCACGAAGACCATTTCCGCGATGCCTACCTGCCTCTGGCGCTTGCTACAGAACTGCTCGCGATGACGGTTCTGGAAAAACCGGGCAGCAGCCGCCAGCCTTATCGTCTGACCGACAAGAGGCAGGAACTTCGTACCGATCTCTTGCGCCGGAGAAGACTTCGATGGGGCTGAGCCTCCCGGATGCGGTGCGTGTCTTCCTGACACGGGTCTCCGGCCCTCGCCGAGCAAAAGCCCCTTTCCTGAGCCCGCGCCATGTCTTGCTTTAGCTTATTGCATCCAGCCGTTCGCCGTATCTGGGCCAAGAGCGGAGAAGCGGGAGGGCACGGACTGCTGGCCCATCTGCTGGACGTCGCTGCCGTCGCCGAGGTCATTCTCAGGTTGGAGCCACCGGCCACCCATCGGATGGCGGCTCGCTCGATGGGATTGCGCGAAGCGGACGTGCTGCGCTGGGTCGCGGCATTGGTTGGCCTGCACGATTTCGGCAAGGCCATACCCGGCTTTCAAGCCAAGTGGCCAGCTGGCCACTTGGCAGACCGGCAGGCCGGGCTGAGCTTCGAGCCGGCGGCGTCGCTGGAGTGCGACCAGCATTCCAGAGCAACCGCGGCGCTGCTGAGCCCGATGCTGCAAACGCTGTGCGGTGCCGAGTTCCTCTGGTGCCTGCACGCGGTGCAGGCGGTCAGTGCTCATCATGGTTACCACTTCAGCGCGCACGAAGTGGCGAACGGCGCACCGCGGCGTGAGCCGCCTGCATGGCGTCAGGCGCGATCCGAACTGCTGGAGGCCTACTGGGCCGTGCTGGCACCGCAAGGATGCCCCGAGGCCGAAGCCATGAACCTGCCTCTGGTCAACTGGCTGGCGGGGCTGACCAGCGCGGCCGACTGGATCGCATCGAATCCGACATGGTTCCCGCCGGGCGAGCGTCGCGACGATCTCGCCATGTATCACCAGCATGCGCTGCAACTGGCAGCGCAGGCATTGCGAAGCGTGGGCTGGCGCGCCTGGCGGCCGCTGCTCGCCGAGGCGCCGGACGTGGCCGAGTTGCTCCCGCGGATGATCGGGCGCGCGGACGTGACGGTCAGGCCGCTCCAGCGAGAGGGCGACGTGCTGTTGCGCAGCGCCCGGGGACCCTCGCTGCTGCTGGTGGAAGCGCCGATGGGAGAGGGCAAGACCGAGCTTGCCTTCCTCGCTCACCTGCACTTGCAGGCTGCCAATGAGCACCGGGGCCTGTACCGGCCTTGCCGACCCAGGCGACGGGCAACGCGCTGTTCAAGCGCGCGCAGACTTTTCTCGAGGCGTTCGCGACGGCGGGGCTCGATCTGCAGCTGGTGCATGGTGGCGCCGAGATGAACGAAGACCTGGCGACCCTGCGCGGCATCGATCACTCACCGAGCGAAACCTTGTCGGCCAGTACGTGGTTCGGCCAGCGTCGGCGCCCGCTGCTCTCACCCCATGGTGTCGGTACGGTCGACCAGGCCCTGTATGCCGTGCTCAACGTGAAGCACCATTTCGTTCGGCTGTGGGGCTTGAGCAACCGAGTGATCGTGCTCGACGAGGTGCATGCCTACGACACTTATACCAGTGGCCTGATCGTCGCGCTGCTGCGTTGGCTGAGGTCCCTGGATTGCTCGGTCGTGCTGATGAGCGCCACCTTGCCGCATGCTCGTCGCCGTGACCTGTTGGCCGCGTGGGGCGTGGATCAGATTCTTCCGGAGCCGGCCTATCCGCGCCTGATGCTGGCCGATGCGACTGGAGTGAAGGGCGTGCATGTCGATGCCCGGCCGCTGGCGCCGATCGAGGTGCGAGGTATGGACTGCGACATCGACAGCCTGGCTGATGTCGCGATCGCGCAGCTGCGCGAAGGCGGCTGTGGCGCGTCGATCGTCAACACCGTGGCGCGTGCACAAGCCCTGTATCGCGCCTTGCAGGAGCGGCTGCGTGATGCCGGTTTGGCCGGGGGCACGTCGCTGCTGCTGTTCCATGCTCGTTTCCCGGCCGATGAGCGTCGGGTGCTGGAGGAGCGTGTGCTGTCGCTCTTCGGTCCTCACGGACAGCGTCCGCCTCGAGCGCTGCTGGTCGCGACGCAGGTGGCCGAGCAATCGTTGGACATCGACTTCGACTTCATGCTCAGCGATCTGGCGCCGATTGATCTGTTGCTGCAGCGCGCAGGTCGGCTGCATCGCCACCTGCGTGACTCGAGGCCGACCGCGCATGCCGTCGCCAGGTTGTGGGTGGCAGGACTGCAGCCGGACCAGTTGCCCGAGCTGGAGCAGACCGCATGGGGCTTCGTCTACGAACCGTACCTGCTCTGCCGCACCTGGGCGCTCCTGACTCAGGAGCCCGTGCTGAACCTGCCGCATGACATCGACCGTCTGGTCCAGGCTGTCTACGACGATGACCATGAATTGCCGGACGAGGTGGAAGCGGCGATGCGTCGCTTCATCGAGATCGATGCCTATGGGGAATACCTTGCCGATCGCAAGACCCAAGAGCAGTTGGCGCAGAACATCGCCATTCATCCGGCGGAAGAGGCGCAGCTCGCCTATGACCACAAGCCCCGAGGCCATGAGGAGGACGAGCAGGGGTTGGGGCTGACCAACGTCACCCGCCTGGGCCAGCCGTCCATCACGCTGATCCCGGTAATGGTCGACGCCGAGGGTCGCTGGCACGTCCGTGAAGGCGATTCCGGATTCGACCCCAACTCGCCTGTTGATTCGCCGACAGCTCGCGCTCTGTATGGTCGGCAGATCAAGGCCAGCCGCCGATGGGTGTTCGAGCACTTCAATGGCCAGGAACCGCCCGTCGCGTTCGCACAGCACGCGCTGCTGCGTCATGCCCGTGCCGTGCCGTTGACGGCGCGGACTTTCTCCCTCGGGAACCGCTCTTTGAACCTGTCTGCCGAACTCGGGCTCGTGTATGGGGATGAGGGAGGGGAAGCCGACCCCCGCACTACCCCTGCGGATTGCACCAGCGCTACTGCAACGCCTGCAGGACAGCCAGCGGATCGCGATCGATCAGGTTGAGCAGCACCAGCGCGGGACCCGCAGGATGCCGGTCGCCTCGCTCCCAATGGCGCAACGTCGCCACCGACACGCCGAAGCGCGCTGCAAACTGCTCCTGGGTCATGCCGATGCGCTGACGAACGCCTGCGACATCCACCGGCACGGGCGAATACACCTTCACGCCGGCGCCCTTGCCCTTCGCATGTTCGACCGCCTGCCGCAGACCCGAAGCGATGCTGTCGAAAGCCTTGCCCATGTCCTACCTCTCCAACCAATGCGTTACAAGTTCGTCCACGAGCACCGACAGCGCATTGCGCTCGGCCGCCGACAGGTTCGCCCGATCGTTCTTGGCGAACAGCGTCAGCAGATACAGCGGCATCGCATCGCTGTGCACGTAGTAGATCACCCGCACCCCGGAACTCTTGCCCCGAGACCCGTAGGCCCATCGCAGCTTTCGCACGCCTCCGGTGCCGCGGATCAAGTCACCTGCCTTCGGATTGGCCGCTAGGTAGTCGATCAGCGCCCGATGCTCGTCCGGCGCGAGAAGCGCGGCCGCGGCGCGCTGGAATTCCGGGACTTCGGCGATCGTGATCACGGCGTATTCTAATCCATTGGATTAGATCTGAGAAGACTCTAACCTTGGACGGGCCACGAAGATGATCGCCAGTTGTCCGAGCGAAAAAAGCCGCCCGTAGGCGGCTTCTCGTGGCGGGCGTTCCAACGTTCGGACTCCTGGTCGCCTTCGCGCTCGTTGATTTCGTCGATTTTGTCCAGCGTCCGCTGGGCAGCGTCCCGATACATCACTGCATGGGCGCGAACCATGCGCAACCAAAGTAAGCGTGTGCCAGAGCTTCACCCAGGTCGCCCTCCTCGGCGCCAGTGAGGGACTTCCCGGCCGCGGCGAGAGCAGTGCGAATCAGTCGCCCAGGCCGAGCTCACGACGCCGGCCGGCCGGCGAGGTGTAGCGAAAGCACCAGGAGCCCATCCCTTGACGACGCGCAGGAACAGCCCGCCGCCGTCCGGATGATCGCCATCGGCTGCCGTTTGTACCTGTCCGGCAGTGCATGATGATACTGACGGAGGGAAGGGCATCCGCCCCTCCCTGGACATCCCCGCGGTGGCGGGGAACTTGTGAGGTGGTCCACAAAGCGGACCGATCAACCGGTTCATCCCCACCATGGTGGGGGCATCAGTTTACAATTAAATAGTGTGTGTTGCATTAAAGCAAACAGATCAACCTTGAAAAATTAAACTGGAGCGGTTAAGCTTTTTATCGATCGACGTTTCCGCCCTGCGCCGTAGCAGTCAGGGTGACGATCGAGGCCTTGTGCGCTGTTCGACTCGGTAATCAAGAACGGGCTTGTGGCGTGAGCGAAAGAAGCGATCGACGGTTTCGCCGGGGTCGCGCTCGGCACGGCATGGGGATGATGGAGGGAAAGCATGCGGAGCGAGTACAGCCTCCTCGACGAGCCTTGGCTGGCCGTGCAACTGGCAGACGGCACGGTGCGGTGGGTGGGGTTGCTCGAGGCGTTCCGTCGCAGCGGCGAGATCGTGGCCCTGGCGGAAACCGAGCCGCCAAGCCTGATCGCTCAGTACCGGATGCTGCTGGCCATCGTGCAACGGGCACTGGTGCGTTCGCGCGGCACGTGGAAGGACTCCGAGCGCGTGACCTGGTTCCGGCAGGGGCTGCCGGTGGACGACATCTGCGCCTACCCGGAATCTCTGCGAGAGCGCTTCTGGCTTTTCGATGCGGAGCATCCCTTCATGCAGGTTCCCGCATTGGCCACGGCGGAGGAAACGCGCGACAAGCGCAAGCCTTGGACGCAGATCTCGTTGGCCAGTGCCAACGGCAACGCGCCGGTGGTGTTCGACCACGCGGTGGATTGCGTGCCCGCATCCATCAGCCGTCAGGCGGCGATCACCCATCTGCTGGGCTTTCTTCAGTTCACGCCGGGTGGCCTGGTCAAGACGCTGCGGGACGCCGACAAGGCGGGGGCGTTGGTCAACACGGCTGCCGTGTTGACCGTGGGCAGCACCCTGGCGCAGACCTTGTGCTTGGCGCTGCATCCTCCACCGTTGCCCGGGCAATCACAACCCGATCTGCCGGCCTGGGAGCGCGCCCCGCTGACCCTGGCCGAGCTGCGTGGCGATCCCGTGCTGGCCACCGGTCCCAACGACCGCTACACGCGCCAGAGCCGCGCGGTGCTGCTGGAATCCGAACCAGATGGCCAAGTGCGCTGGTTGCGCTTCGCGGCCGGCTGGGCCTTGGGCGAGGACCCTCAGCGGCCCGACCCGATGGCCTGCTACCGCGCCGGCAGCAACGGACTCGTCCGCGTGAGCTTCACCGAGGGGCGAGCCGTCTGGCGCGATTTGCCGGCGCTCGTGCCTGCGCCCCAAGCCGCAGGCCATGAAGGGGCTCGGGTTGCAGCGGTCGTGAATTGGGCTGCTGGACTGCATCGTCTGATGGGCGTCGCTGCCGGACACCTGCAGCGGCTGCTGGTGGCGGGCTTGGCCAGTGACCAGGCCAAGCTGTTGCGTTGGCGTCTGGAGCAGTTCGCGCTGCCTCAGGCTCTGCTGGTCGAGCCGGATCGCGCGCGCGAGCTGCATGCGCACGTTGCGCTGGCCGAAGAGCTGCACCGGCAGCTTCGTGCCATCGCCACCGATCTGGTCGCCATGACGCTGCCGGATCCGCGCAGCAAGGATTCGCGCAGTCGCGCCCGGGAGCTGGTCGAGCGCGGGCCACTGTCCCCTGCCTACTTCGCTACCGCCGAGCGCGAGCTGTGGGCGCTGATGACCTGCATCGCACGGGACGAACCGGACGAGGCCGATGCGTTGTGGCACCGGGCTTTGCGAGATGCGGCCTGTCTCGCATGGAAACCGCTGGTGGACGGCTTGGGATTCTCCCCGCGGGCATTGCAGGCCGAGGCGCGCTGTGGACCCCGTTTGAATCGCCTGCTGCGCCAACGCTTGCCGGCCGCGTTTGCAGTCACTGCCGATACCCAGACCGAAGAGGCCTGACATGAGCCGAGATGCCGATCGCGCATTCATCGACCACTTGCTGCAACTGAAGGATCGGGATCGCGGTGCACTGGCCGTATTGCGGCACAGCCTGTCTTTCTCGCCTGGCGACTATCCAAGGGCGTTTCCACACGTCGAGCGATACGTAGGGAAGGATTGGCATGCGAATGACGCGCGCCGTCTGGCTCGCTATGCCGTGGCAGGTTTGTATGCGCTGCACCCGGTGACGCATTCACGAAGCTTGGCTGCTGCCCTGGGGCAGCTCGTTCGCAACAAGGAGCGGCCCAGCCTGGAATTGCGCTTCCTGGCGCTGCTGGAAGCGGATGCCGATGCGGTGATGCCGCACTTGCGGCAGGTGGTGAGCCTACTGGCAGCGGACGGTATCGGCTATGACCCCGCAGGTCTGCTCGCCGATCTGTGCATCGCACTCAACGAGCGAGCCTCGCCGGATGCCCGGAACCACCTGAGGCGGCAGTGGGCCCGCGGTTTCTACAGCGCGTTGCAGGCCGAGGCGCCTGCCGACTCCCCGCCCGGCGCTGGCGCCCCAGCTGATGCATCCGCCATCGTTCAATGACCAGACCATCGAGACCCGCCATGAGCCTTTTTCTCGAGTTCCACTTGATCCAGAACTTCGCGCCGTCCAACCTGAACCGCGATGACACCGGTGCACCCAAGGACGCATTGTTCGGCGGCCATCGCCGGGCGAGGGTCAGCAGCCAATGTTTCAAGCGCGCCATGCGGCTGGCTGTCGGCACACACGAGTTGCTGCCTGCCGAACACCGGGCGTGCGGACCAAGCGAATTCGCGACCTTTTGCTGAGCAAGCTAGGTCATCGCGATGCCGACGCAGCCAAGGCCAAGATCGAAGCCGCGCTCAGCAGTGCGGGCCTGAAGATCAAGGACGATGGCAAGACCGAATACCTGCTGTTCCTCGGCGAGGGCGAAATTGCGGCTCTGGCCGGCCTGATCGATCGGCACTGGGACAAACTGGTCGTCGCCGCTGAGAAGAAAAGCAAGAAGGATGCGAAGGCGAGTGTTTCGCCCGAGATCGGCAAGAGCGTGAAGGCCTTGTTGAAGGACGGAGGCAAGGCCGTCGACGTCGCCTTGTTCGGCCGCATGCTGGCCGACCTGCCGGCGGTGAATCAGGAAGCCGCTTGCCAGGTGGCCCATGCGATCAGTACCCATCGTGTCGAGCGCGAGTTCGACTACTTCACCGCGGTGGACGATAAGGGAGACGACGACGAAACCGGCGCCGGGATGATCGGACAGGTGGAGTTCAACTCGGCCACGTTCTACCGCTATGCGGTGGTCAATCTGAACAAGCTCGTGGCCAATCTCCAGAATGACCGCGAGCTCGCGCTATCGGCCGTGCGTGCGTTCACGCTGGCGATTGCGCGAGCCGTGCCGACCGGCAAGCAGAACAGCTTCGCCGCGCACAATCCGCCCGAGTTCATCGGCGTGTGCCTGCGCCACGCCGCACCGATGAATCTGGCCAATGCGTTCGAGACTCCGGTCGCGCCGCGGCGTGACGAGTCGTTCAGCGCTCAGTCCGTGCGGGAGCTGGCACGTCACGAATCCAGGCTGTCGGCGGTGTACGGGTCGCCGCAGGATCAGTGGCTGACGCTCGATCTCTCGGCCCAATGGTCTGCCGACAAAGGGACGGCACAGACGACACTGCAGGCCTTGGCCGATGCCGCTACGGCCCTCGCCACGCAGGCCTTGTCGGCGCAGGAGACCTGAAGCATGGCTACCTTGCTGCTGCGGCTGCGGGGCCCAATGCAATCCTGGGGCACGACCAGCCGCTTCGATGAGCGCGACACGCAGTTGGAGCCGTCGAAATCAGGCGTGCTCGGCCTGCTGTGCGCGGCACTCGGTCGGGATCGGGCCGAGCCGGTGGATGACCTGGCAGCGCTGCGCATGGGGGTGCGCGTCGACCGGGAGGGCGTGCCGATGCGCGACTACCAGACGGCCACGGGGGTCCTGATCGCCAGCAACGCCAAGGCCGACGCCGATCGGACGGTGGTCAGTCCGCGCTTCTATCTGGCGGATGCCGTGTTCCTGGTCGGACTGGAAGGCACGGACGAGGCACTGCTGTCGCGGCTGCATCAGGCCCTTCGTCAGCCCGTCTGGCCGTTGGCGCTGGGGCGCAAGAGCTTCGCGCCTTCGTGCCCCGTGTGGTTGCCCGACGGCTTGGTGTCCGAGCCCCCGGAGGCGGCACTGCGGGGCTACGACTCGCAGCATCATCGTTGCCCCGATCGTCGGCTCCGCCTGCTGCTGGAGCATCCCACCGAAGGGGCGATCCGCTTCGATCAACCTGTGGCGCCATTCGCGCAGCGGCGCTTCGGACCTCGCTTCGTCCATACCGAGTTCTTCAACGGGACCGCGCATGTACCTGACCCAGCTGCGGCTTGATCCCCACAGCGCCCGGGCCCGCCGGGACCTGGCCGATCCCTACGACATGCACCGCACCCTGGTGCGCGCTTTCGTTCGCGACGAGACGGAGTCGCCGCCGCGCTTTCTGTGGCGGCTCGAGGCGGGCCGCGCCCGGGACCAACCCGTGGTGCTGGTGCAATCGCCACGGGCGGGGAATTGGTCGTTTCTCGCCGCGTCGCCGAGTTATCTGAAGACGGATGACGCCGAGCCTCCTGCCAAGCACTTCGATCCGGCCGCGTTGTCGGTTCAGGATGGGCGCTACCGTTTTCGGCTCGCCGCCAATCCGACCGTTACGCGCGAGGGCAAACGCCATGGTCTGGTCGGAGAAGATGCCCAGCTGACCTGGCTGCAGCGGCAGGGCGAGCGCAACGGCTTCGATGTGCAGGCCGCGCTGGTCAGCGGCAGCGATACGCTGCGCGGTCGCAAGGCCGCTATGCGCGTGAGCCTGCTGTGCGTGGTGTTCGAGGGAATTCTGGTCGCGCGTGATCCGGTGATGTTGGCCAGCGCCGTTGCCAACGGCATCGGCCCGGGCAAGGCGTTCGGCTGTGGTCTGTTGAGTCTGGCGCGCTGCGCATGAACCTGTTGCCGCCACTCAAGCCCCTGCCCATCAAGGACAGGGTGTCGATGGTCTTCGTCCAGTACGGCCAGATCGACGTGGTGGACGGCGCGTTCGTGCTGATCGACAAGAACGGCGTGCGAACCCACATTCCGGTGGGATCGGTGGCCTGCATCATGCTGGAGCCGGGCACTCGGGTGTCGCACGCAGCGGTGCGCCTGGCCGCATTGGTGGGCACGCTGCTGGTGTGGGTGGGTGAGTCGGGTGTCAGGCTGTATGCCAGTGGACAGCCGGGCGGTGCCCGCTCCGATCGGCTCCTCTACCAGGCGAAGCTGGCGCTGGACGACGACCTGCGACTGAAGGTGGTGCGAAAGATGTACGAGATGCGCTTCGGCGAGCCCGCTCCGGCGCGCCGCAGCGTCGAGCAGCTGCGCGGCATCGAGGGCGCACGGGTCCGCGCGACCTACAAGCATCTTGCCGAGCGGCATCGCGTCAATTGGCGGTCACGCAACTACGATCAGAACCAGTGGGATGCCGCCGACGTCCCCAATCGCTGCCTGTCGGCGGCCACTGCCTGTCTCTACGGCATCACCGAGGCGGCCGTGCTGGCGGCTGGCTATGCCCCGGCGGTGGGATTCATCCACACGGGCAAGCCGCTTTCGTTCGTCTATGACGTGGCCGACATCTACAAGTTCGAGACGGTGGTGCCGCTGGCCTTCGCTATCTCGGCCAAGGCGCCTGCCGAGCCCGAACGAGCGGTGCGCATCGCCTGCCGTGACCTGTTCCGCCAGCACAGACTTCTCGAGCGCATCATCCCGGGCATCGAGGAAATGCTGTCCGCAGGCGGCATCAGCCCGCCGGAAGCGCCACCGGAATCCGTGCCGCCTGCCATCCCCGTGCCGGACGGCATCGGCGACGTCGGGCATCGAAACGGATAGCCATTGTGGGCCTGCTGGTCGTCGTCGCCGAAAACGTGCCGCCAAGGCTGCGTGGGCGCATCGCCATCTGGCTGCTGGAAGTGCGCGCTGGCGTCTACGTCGGCGACGTGAGTCGCCGTACCCGCGAAATGATCTGGGAGCAGCTGTCCGAGGGACACGAGGACGGAAGTGTCGTGATGTTCTGGGCGAGTCGAAGCGAATCCGGCTTCGACTTCCAGACCTTAGGCGTCAATCGCCGTGAGCCGGTGGACTACGACGGGCTGCGTCTCGTAAGATTCAAGCCGCCCTTGGCGGACGCTCCTTAACAACGCGATAATTCGGTAGATCAGCGCAGCCCGGATTTCTCTTCGGGGAACAAGGGCTTGCGTTTGGTGTGGTCCCCGCGAACGCGGGGATGAACCGTCGGCGTGATCCTTGCTCACGCGCAGGATGTGGTGGTCCCCGCGAACGCGGGGATGAACCGGATCTGACGGCCGAGAGCGAACGCCTGCGCGCGTGGTCCCCGCGAACGCGGGGATGAACCGTCGAACCAGTCCATTCGAATACCTCCCGTGCGGTGGTCCCCGCGAACGCGGGGATGAACCGATTCGGCCCCGCTTCTAGTAGGACAATCAACCGTGGTCCCCGCGAACGCGGGGATGAACCGTCCAGTAGCAAATCCTTCGGCGAGGCACGTAAGTGGTCCCCGCGAACGCGGGGATGAACCGCTCGTCGTGGGCCACGAAGCGCGGGGAGAATCGTGGTCCCCGCGAACGCGGGGATGAACCGGGCATGGGCAAGGTCTATGAGTCGATGGTCAAGTGGTCCCCGCGAACGCGGGGATGAACCGCGGACGCGCTTACCGTGGCCGGTGCTGTGATCGTGGTCCCCGCGAACGCGGGGATGAACCGGTGGTGGCGATGCCATCGGTGGCGGGTTGTGCGTGGTCCCCGCGAACGCGGGGATGAACCGGCCGCGTGATGAGCGCGGTCGCGTCGCCGAGTGTGGTCCCCGCGAACGCGGGGATGAACCGTTCGTCATCACCGCCGAGGATCGTGCGACCGCGTGGTCCCCGCGAACGCGGGGATGAACCGCCGTTGACCGCGCGCACGCCAATGTTGATGACGTGGTCCCCGCGAACGCGGGGATGAACCGTGCCCGCTAGCCACGAGCGCATGCGGCGTCGAGTGGTCCCCGCGAACGCGGGGATGAACCGCGTGGCTGCAGGTGCAGTCGCTGTTCAACTGGGTGGTCCCCGCGAACGCGGGGATGAACCGACCCATTGCGACGAGGCGCGTCATCTACCTGCGTGGTCCCCGCGAACGCGGGGATGAACCGTAGAACGTGCGCCGCGCCGCATTGGATTCGCTTGTGGTCCCCGCGAACGCGGGATGAACCGGCGAGGCAGTTGGGTTACTCGACGCTGCTGTGGTGGTCCCCGCGAACGCGGGGATGAACCGTGCAGCCGAAAATCCAACGGCGTGAGCACCCTGGTGGTCCCCGCGAACGCGGGGATGAACCGGGCGACGACCTCGGCAAGCTGCTGGCGTTACTGTGGTCCCCGCGAACGCGGGGATGAACCGACGGCAGCCGCGATGCAACCTCGCTACCCGGCGTGGTCCCCGCGAACGCGGGGATGAACCCAGTTCATGTACCGCCTGCCAACCACCACGCCGGTGGTCCCCGCGAACGCGGGGATGAACCGACTGCCTATGCGGTTGCGAAGCTGGCTGAGGAGTGGTCCCCGCGAACGCGGGGATGAACCGGTGGTGGCGATGCCATCGGTGGCGGGTTGTGCGTGGTCCCCGCGAACGCGGGGATGAACCGGTTGCATCGCCCGAGGATGCCTCGTTGATGGAGTGGTCCCCGCGAACGCGGGATGAACCGATTTGTGCCAAGTTCCCCGAACGCGCGAAGGAGTGGTCCCCGCGAACGCGGGGATGAACCGCGCCGGAACCTCTGGCCAACCGAGTGCCGTGGGTGGTCCCCGCGAACGCGGGGATGAACCGTTGTTTCGTACAAAGATTAGATTCGCATGGGAGTGGTCCCCGCGAACGCGGGGATGAACCGCACCACCTGGCCGGTGAGGATCGACTTGCCATGTGGTCCCCGCGAACGCGGGGATGAACCGTGCCGGTTGTAGCTCGGCGCCATGACCGTGTTGTGGTCCCCGCGAACGCGGGGATGAACCGGTAGAGGGTGCGATGACCTACGTTCTCGGCCAGTGGTCCCCGCGAACGCGGGGATGAACCGCAGATCGAGCAGCGCGGCTCGATTTCCCACCCGTGGTCCCCGCGAACGCGGGGATGAACCGTACCGCGCCATGTCCGGGGTGATCGGCACGCCGTGGTCCCCGCGAACGCGGGGATGAACCGTAGCAAGGGTCGACCAGATCAACCGCGAGGCCGTGGTCCCCGCGAACGCGGGGATGAACCGCAACGGCACTCCGCGCCGTCAAGTCAGTGGGCGTGGTCCCCGCGAACGCGGGGATGAACCGCTCGGGACGTATCGGACACGCGACCTAGTGTCGTGGTCCCCGCGAACGCGGGGATGAACCGGCGGCGCCCCTCTGGTCGCCTCGCGCACGATCGTGGTCCCCGCGAACGCGGGGATGAACCGGGCTTGCCAGATGATTACTGGGAGCAACTCACGTGGTCCCCGCGAACGCGGGGATGAACCGGACTTGCTCTGCCGCACCGTGATTGTTTCATAGTGGTCCCCGCGAACGCGGGGATGAACCGCACTTTCCATCGTCGCTCTTCGTCGAGTCGATGTGGTCCCCGCGAACGCGGGGATGAACCGTCGCGCTGCCGCCGCTCGCATACGCCGTATAGGTGGTCCCCGCGAACGCGGGGATGAACCGGTGTCCCTCGCCGGGTCGATCCCCGTGCGTCCGTGGTCCCCGCGAACGCGGGGATGAACCGCTGCTGCAGGGGTGGGGCTACGAGGTCATGCCGTGGTCCCCGCGAACGCGGGGATGAACCGCTGCTCAATCTGGACTTCGCTGGCGTTTCGTCGTGGTCCCCGCGAACGCGGGGATGAACCGCAAAAGGCGGCAGCGCGCGCCGTGGCTGCTGCGTGGTCCCCGCGAACGCGGGGATGAACCGCAGTACCGGCCTATCACCGGCAAGTTGGAGAAGTGGTCCCCGCGAACGCGGGGATGAACCTGGTTCGACGGTCAGGCCGGGCAGGTCGCGGACGTGGTCCCCGCGAACGCGGGGATGAACCGGAGGGGCGCTGCTCGTTGGCGCTGGCTTTGCGGTGGTCCCCGCGAACGCGGGGATGAACCGGAGGTCGAAACGACATGACTGCTTCCGACGTCGTGGTCCCCGCGAACGCGGGGATGAACCGCCGAACCTGCGCTGCCCGCAGATCGTCGGCCCGTGGTCCCCGCGAACGCGGGGATGAACCGCGCACGCGACGATTTGGACGCCGGCTGAAGAGGTGGTCCCCGCGAACGCGGGGATGAACCGGATGGGTGCTGGTGAATGCCGGGCGGATTCTCGTGGTCCCCGCGAACGCGGGGATGAACCGCCGACGGCCACCTTCATGCTCACCGAGTCGCCGTGGTCCCCGCGAACGCGGGGATGAACCGGTCCGGGAGCTGCTGCACATAGGCGGTCAGGCCGTGGTCCCCGCGAACGCGGGGATGAACCGCTGATTTCGTTCATCATGCGCGTGCCAGACGAGTGGTCCCCGCGAACGCGGGGATGAACCGGTGCTGATCCTGCGGCCGTTGAAGTCGAACCGGTGGTCCCCGCGAACGCGGGGATGAACCGCCCGCCGCCGCGCGCGCCTGATCCGCAGTGCGGTGGTCCCCGCGAACGCGGGGATGAACCGTTCGTCCGCGCAAAATGGCCGGACTGGCAATCGTGGTCCCCGCGAACGCGGGGATGAACCGCAGAACACACGCATGACGCCAGTGCCGAGAGAGGTGGTCCCCGCGAACGCGGGGATGAACCGTCAGCCATGAACCGCACATCGGCGCGCACCGCGTGGTCCCCGCGAACGCGGGGATGAACCGACGTCTGGACGTACCACGCCAAGACCGGGCGCGTGGTCCCCGCGAACGCGGGGATGAACCGTTGGGCTGGTGACGTAAACGTCCCGGGCGATAGTGGTCCCCGCGAACGCGGGGATGAACCGAGCGTCGTGCGCTTCCTGTTCGGCGCGCCGCGGTGGTCCCCGCGAACGCGGGGATGAACCGAAACACGTCGCTGCGCCGAGGTAGGCATTCGGGTGGTCCCCGCGAACGCGGGGATGAACCGCACCGAATACGCGCGCGCATGTTCGTGATTTGCGTGGTCCCCGCGAACGCGGGGATGAACCGTTCGTGTGCGAGCGTGTCTCGCGTGGTGACATGTGGTCCCCGCGAACGCGGGGATGAGCCGCTCACTCATGCGAAGGGCGAGGCTCGGTTTCGCTCACGTCGGCGAGCGGGCGCACGACGGCGGGCCGATGGCCCATCTGTGGTGGCACCTGCAGGCGACCAGTCGCCCCGGCCGGAGGTGCGAGTTGCCGCGGAATTTTCGTCCGCGGGATTGAATTCGCTCCCAAAATGGGAGATACTCATTCTGATGAGGGTCATCGCCAAGCGAAGCCTGCAGAAGTTCTGGGAGCGCCCGAGCTGCGCCGATGCAAGAGGTCCTCTTCACAGCTGGTACGCCGAGGCGCTCAAGGCGACCTGGCGCAGCCCGCAGGACATCAAGGACCGGTACGCCGGTGCGAGCATCTGCGGCAATAACCACGTGGTGTTCAACGACGGCGGCAACAAGTACCGGTTGGTGGTGGAGGTGCAGTACCAGGCGGGCATCGTGTGGGTGAAGTTTGTCGGGACGCACGCGCAGTACGACCGCATCGACGTGGAGACCGTGAATGACTATCAAGCCGATTCGCAGCGACGAGGACCTGCGACGCGCCTTCCGCCGCCTCGAGAAGGTCTTCCAGGCCGAGGAGGGCACGCCACAGGCGGACGAGCGCGACGTGCTGGTTACGCTGATCGAAGCCTACGAGAACAAGCACCACGACTTCGGTCCGCTCGATCCGGTGGAGGCAATCAAGTTCCGCATGGAGCAGGAGGGACTGTCGCCACGCGATCTGGAGCCATACATCGGGCAGAGCGGCCGTGTCTCCGAAGTATTGAACCGCAAGCGTCCGCTGAGCCTGCGGATGGTCAAGCGGCTGCACGACGGGTTGAAGATCCCGTACGAGAGCCTGATGGCGGGGGTTCAGTAGTGGGCTACCAACTCGATCAGGTGCAGCGCGGCAAACAGCCGAGTGACTTCAAACCGATGCCCACCGTGGGAAAGGGGATCGAGGAACTGCGGGTGTGGGATGAGACAGGGACGTATCGGGTGATCCACATCGCCCGATTCGAGGAGGCGGTGTACGTCCTCCATGCGTTCCAGAAGAAGACCCGGACCACGAGCAGACACGACGTCGAAGTCGCGAAGCTCAGGCATGTGGAACTGATGCGAGGACGCCGATGAAGAAGCGCAGCGACACCTATGCAAGCGTCTGGGACGCGATCGCCGACACGCCCGAGCAGGCGGCGAACCTGCGCGCACGGGCCGAGCGGATGCAGCGGATTGCAGAGCTGATTCAGGCCGAGGGCTGGAAGCAGGTCGAAGCGGCCGAGCGCTGCGGCGTCACTCAGCCGCGGATGAACGACTTGCTGCGCGGCCGTGTGTCGCGTTTCTCGCTCGACGCCCGGGCCAACATCGCGAGTGCACTGGGACGGCGGGTGAGCTTCGATCTCGAGACGGCATAGGCCAGTTGCAGGCTTGCGCTCGACGGTCGCCTTGACGTCGGGTTTTGCTGGCGTTTCGGCAACCGTCGCGGCCGGACTCCCGCTCAGTCGCGCACTTCAGACGAGGAATCAACAGTGAAATCGCAGCGTGCTCCCGACCGATCGGTCAAGGAACCAAGGCTTTCTCGCACCCATCCACCGGTCCACCTCGCCCCCGCCGACTGGCAGCGCGCGTTGCGCCGTCAGTTCGGGCGCGACCAGACATTCGGGTTGGAGAATCGGGGCGACCAACCGTTCTTTTCGGAGTTCGTCGTCGTCAACCCGCAGTCGAAGACCAGCTACCGCGTGGCGATACGCGGCCTGAATGCCGGCGACAACTACTGCTCCTGCCCGGACTACGCCACCAACGAACTCGGCACCTGCAAGCACATCGAATTCGTCCTCGCCCGGCTCGAGAAGAAGCGCGGGGCAAAGACCGCCTTCGCCGGGGGTGGCGTCCGCCGTTTTCCGAGCTCTACCTGCGCAACGACGGCGCACGCGCGGTGTACTTCCGCGCCGGATCGGACTGCCCGCCGACCGTGATGAAAGCGGCTTCGAGGCTGTTCGACACCTCCCGCAGAGGCATCCTGCCGGAGGACCGCTTCGGCGAACTGGATCACTTCCTCGCGACGGCGTCGAAAAGCGGCCACGAACTGCGCGCCTACGACGATGCGCTCGACTTCATCGCCGGCCGGCGCGATGCGGCGCGGCGGGCGGAAGTCCTCGACGGTCTCTTCCCGCGCGGAGCGTCCGACAGGAAGCTGGCAAAGCTGCTCGAGGCGACGCTGTATCCGTACCAGGCCGAGGGCGCGCTCTTTGCGGTACGCGCCGGCCGCGCCCTGATTGGCGACGAGATGGGGCTGGGCAAGACCATCCAGGCCATTGCGGCGATGGAGATCCTGGCGCGACACTTCGGCGTCTCGCGCGTGCTGCTGGTGTGCCCGACCTCGCTCAAGTACCAGTGGCAAAGCGAAATCAGCCGCTTTTCCGGCCGCGCGGCGCGGGTGATGGCCGGTGGCCGGGCGCAGCGGCAGAAGGATTTCGGCGCCGACGAATTCTGCAGGATCACCAACTACGAGAAGCTCGAGCCCGATCTCGACCTGATCGCTGCCTGGGCGCCGGAACTGGTGATCGTCGACGAGGCGCAGCGCATCAAGAACTGGAACACGATTGCCGCGCGGGCGCTCAAGCGCATCGACAGCCCATACGCCTTTGTGCTCACCGGCACGCCGCTCGAAAACAAGCTCGAGGAACTGATCTCGATCGTGCAGTTCGTCGACCAGCATCGGCTGGGACCGACCTGGAAGCTGCTGCACGAGCATCAGGTCAAGGATGAGTTCGGCCGCGTCACCGGCTACACGGGGCTGGAGAAGATCGGCCAGACGCTGGCGCCGATCCTGATCCGCCGGCGCCGGGCCGAGGTCCTGACGCAACTGCCCAGCCGCACCGACCAGAACCTGCTGGTGCCGATGACCGAGATGCAACTGGCGCATCACCAGGAGAACGCCGACATCGTGGCGAAGATCGTCGCACGCTGGCGGCGGACGAAGTTCCTGTCGGAGACGGATCAGCGGCGGTTGACCTGCGCGCTGCAGAACATGCGCATGTCCTGCAACAGCACCTGGCTGCTGGACCAGGAAACCGACCACGGAGTCAAGGCCGACGAACTGGCGGCGCTGCTCGACGGCGTCTTCGTCCAGCCCGACGCGAAGGCGGTGGTGTTCAGCCAGTGGACGCGCACGCACGATATCGTCATCCGCAGACTGGAAGATCGCGGCATCGGCTACGTCAGTTTCCATGGCGGCGTGCCTTCGGAGAAGCGCCCGGCGCTGGTCGAGCGCTTTCGCACCGATCCGCATTGCCGTGTCTTTCTGTCCACGGATTCGGGCGCGGCGGGACTGAACCTGCAGCACGCCTCGACGCTTGTGAACATGGACTTGCCGTGGAACCCGGCGCTCCTGGAGCAGCGCATCGGGCGCATTCACCGCATGGGCCAGACGCGTCCGGTGCAGATCGTCAATTTCGTCTCCAAGGGCACCATCGAGGAAGGCATGCTCTCGGTGCTCGCCTTCAAGCGCTCGCTTTCGGCGGGCATCCTCGACGGCGGCGAGGGCGAGATCTCGCTCGGCGGTTCGCGCCTGAGCCGATTCATGAAGGACGTCGAGAGCGTTACGGGACGCATGGGCGAGGGCGAGGCGATGGCACCGGCCGAAGAGGCCGCGAGCGTGGCCAGCGCACCGGCGGAATCGCCGATCGAGGCGGCCGTGGGCGACAGGTCCGCGGTGGCGAACGAAGTTGCCTCGGCGGCCGATGCGTCCGCGCCGGAGGCAGCCGCGCCGGTGGCCGGGGAGACGGGCGTCGATCCCTGGGGCGTGCTGCTGCAGGCCGGCACGCAGTTGATTTCCGCGTTGCGCGCGGCCGGCGACGCCGAGGCAGCCTCGCATCCCTGGGTCGAGCGCGACCCCGCGACCGGCGCATGCAGCCTTCGCCTGCCAATGCCCGCCCCGGAGCAGGCACGTCGATTGGCTGGCACCCTCGCCGCGATTGCAGATTCGCTGCGAGGTGCGAGAGGGAGCGAATGAGTGCCCGGCCTGGCGGCAGCCAGAGTGCTCGAAGATTCATCCGGGCGGGATCCTGCTGGAGGATTTCATGAAGTGAGAGCCGTCCCGCGTTCGCATCGAGGGCGCCTCCGATCTTCAGTGAAAACCCGGAGCCCTGGGCTGCGGGGCGGTTGGCGACTGCCGGTCTGCGCCGAAGGGCCGACAAGGCTGTGCTGTCGAACCTCACTTGTCGGGGGGGTGCCCCGAACTCGCCCGACGCACGTCACCAGCGCAGAAGTCATGACAGGTCGGTTGTGCTATCATTGATAGCACGCTTTCCGGAGATGCCGACATGCCTGACTTGCTCGTTCGCGGTGTCGACAAGGCCCTCGTCAAGGCGCTCAAGGAGCGCGCTGGCGCGCACGGCCGAAGCGCCGAGGCGGAACATCGGGCGATCCTGGCCGAGGCGCTCGCGCGCCCGCGCAAGCGCGCGCTGGCGGAGCTGCTGGCTTCTATCCCTGACGTCGGCGCCGACGCGGACTTCGAGCGCGTCGAGTCCGAAGGGAGGGCGCCCCGTGTATTTGATTGACACGAATGTCATCAGCGAGGCCCGCAAGAAGTCCAGGGCGAACGCCGGCGTGATCGAGTTCTTCGATCGCATCGCCCGCGCTGGCGACCCGGTCTACCTGTCGGTCATTACGATCGGCGAGCTTCGTCGCGGTGTCGAACTCATCCGGCTGCGCGGCGATACCGAACAGGCGGGCTTGTTGGCGGATTGGCTCTCCGCCGTGCTCGGGCAGTACGCGGACAAAGTGCTCGCCTTCGACGCCGACGCCGCGCAGGTGTGGGGACGGCTCCGAGCTCCGAATCCGGAGCACGCCCTGGACAAGCAGATTGCGGCCACCGCGCTGGTCCACGATCTGACGGTGGTCACGCGCAATGCGGTGGACTTCGCAGGCACCGGCGTGAAGGTCATGAACCCGTTCGTGGCGCCAGTGCCCCCGCAATGATGTCCATGGCGCTCGGTCGTGGAGCGTGGTCGAGATGCCATTCCAGGCTCGGCGAAGTTCGTCGGGGCGCAGGCACAGCACGAACGCATCGACGTAGGGCGTGAATGACCATCGACCCGATCCGCGACGACGAGGACCTGCGACGCGCCTTCCGCCGTCCAGGAGGCCGTTGAACTACGCGGAGGCTGATCCTTGAATGAGTGACTGCATTTGTCTCTTATTGCAGTCATCGAAAGCGGATTAGAGGTTTTGAATCGTGGCGATCCTGACTGTAAGAAATGCGCCAGATGACGTGCATCGCGCTTTGCGCGTGCGCGCGGCTCGGCATGGCCGCAGCACGGAAGCGGAGGTGCGCGAGATCCTGGCGGCCGTGGTCAAGCCGGAGAAGCGCGTGCGTGTGGGTGAAGCCTTGGCCGCCATCGACCGCAAGATCGGTCTGACCAATGAAGACTTCGCCGTTTTCGAGAGTGTGAGCGACAAGAGGCCGGCCAAACCGCTGAGCTTCGACTGAATGATCGTCCCGGATACGAAGGCACGACAGATCTCGATGGATGCCGATCGATGGTGAAAGCTGCGCTCGAGGCCGCGGGGCATACGGCCGACTGGTTCGTTCGGTGGCTGTCCTGATGCGCTCGGTGAACGAATGCTCTCGGTGAACCTCGGCCCGCTGGGCCTGTCGGTCGACCGTCTCATAGTCGTCTTCGCGTTCCTCGCGGCCTTGGTGGTCGGCTGGTTGGCGGGCCGGCGCCGAAGCGTCGGTCGCGGCGAGGGCGTGGGCGCGGTGCTGCCCGACATGCTGCTGGTCGGCCTGCTCGTGGGGCGCGTCGCTTTCGTGGCCCGCTGGTTCGAGTCCTATCGCGAGCAGCCCTGGTCGATGTTCGACATCCGCGACGGCGGCTTCGATGTCTGGGCCGGCCTTGCTGCCGCGCTGCTGCTCGCGGCCTGGCAAAGCTGGCGCCGGCCGAAGCTGCGCGTGCCGCTCGCGGCAGGGCTTGCCGCCGGCGCGCTCGCCTGGGGCGGCCTGACGGTCGGCGTCTACCAGATCCGGGAATCGATGCCGGGCGTGCCCGACACGACGCTGCAATCGATGGCCGGCGAAAGTACCCGGCTGGCCGCCCTGGCGCAGGGCAGGCCGATGGTCGTGAACCTGTGGGCGACCTGGTGCCCGCCCTGCGTGCGCGAGATGCCGGTGCTGGCTGCCGCGCAACAGCGCGAACGCGGCATCATCTTCGTGTTCGTGAACCAGAGCGAAGGTGCGCCGCGCGTGGAGCGCTTCATGGCGGAACGGAAGCTCGCGCTGGACAACATGCTGCTCGACCCGGGCGGCGAGTTGGCTCGGGCGGTGGGCTCGCGCGCTATGCCCACCACGCTCTTCTACGACGCCCAAGGCAGGCTGGTCGACGTGCACCTGGGCGCGGTGTCCGACGCGTCGCTGGCGGCGAAGCTCGGGCGGATCCGCTCGGGGGCATCCCGATGATCCTGGAGGGCAGTGCCAGGAGCGAAGTGGCATTCGCAGGCCACGATCTACCCCGACGTGATCGAATCGGCCGGCGGCAAATGCCGGACACACCACCTGCCGTCATCGCACCATGCGCGTCGGCCCGTACATGGATCGATAACGGCGTCGCGCAGGAACGTTCGCCGAGACGGAAGGGCTGCAGCGACTTGAACAGCGTGTTCTGCTGGGTCTGCCCGAAGGGCGGATTCGCCGGATGCCATGCAGCTCGTGCGTTGCCCGCTGCCAGCGCGATGCTGCCCAGCGCCGCTCCGAACAGCTTCAGCGCATCGCGCCATTGGCGGATCGGCGAGCTGCGTGCCGATGTTGCGCTGACACGCCGGCCGGCAATCGCCGCACGGCTCTGCAGGCTGGAACATCACGGCGAAGCGAGTGCGTTATGCTGCGCGTCGGAGGAGCCCATGCCGCGCAGCGTTCTCGACGAGTCACGGATCCATCCGGCCATACGCGAGCGCGTTGCCGGCCACCATGCAGCCATCGTCCACGAAGTGCAGGCCGCAATGCACGAGCATCCGGTGCTCGTCGTGGGGATGGCGCAGAACCCGTTTCCGCGCAGGGCGCGTCGCATGCTCGATGCCGCCGCCGTGCCGTACCGCTATCTGTCCTACGGCAATTACTTTGGCGGCTGGCGCCGGCGCAACGCGCTGAAGATGTGGACCGGCTGGCCGACCTTTCCAATGGTGTTCGTCAACGGCACGCTGATCGGCGGCGCCGACGAACTCGGGCGGCTGGTCGCCAGCGGCGAACTGAAGCGCTTGCTGGATGCATGAAGGCGCGGGTTCTCGTTGCGTTACGGCGCTCACGCCCGTCGAACTGACAGAGAAGGGTAACGACCGTCACCTTTCGGCGATGACGCAGAATGCTGCCGACTGGTTTGCTCGGTGGCTGTCCTGATGCTCTCGGTGAACGAATGCTCTCGGTGAATCTCTGCCCGCTGGGCCTGTCGGTCGACCGTCTCGCAGTCGTCTTCGCGTTCCTTGCGGCCCTGGTGGTCGGCTGGTTGGTGGGCCGGCGCCGAAGCGTCGGCCGCGGCGGGGGCACGGTGTCCGACGCGTCGCTGGCGGCGGAGGCCGTCGAGTACCGGATCGACGGATCGTCCGATCGACCCGGAGTGCGTGGTTCGCTCTCGGGCCGATCGGCAACGTCGGCCATCAGCGTTTCGTCTGGAAGTGCTCCATGAACGACTTGCGGAACCCCTGATGACAACCCAGGCAGGCTTGCTGCACCCTGGCGAACGCGTTGATGACCGCCAGGCCGTCGCCGCGCATTGCCGCGTCTCCCATGCTGTTCGCTGCGTCGTGTACCTGCGTATCGAAGCTCCGGAACTTTCCGAGATCGGTTCCGAGCCGGGCGAGGATTCGCATCTTTTCCGTGAATGGTGGCTCGTCACGGCGTACAAGCTTCGGTGCCAGATCTTCCACACGGCTCCAGTCTTCTCTCGAAATCGCCCCGGTCACCGCTTGCATGTCTCGTCCGAGCTGTTTCATCACGGCGCCCAGGACCATGGGCGTCGTCGGCTCCTCGGCCCGGCTCCCGGGACTCGTGACAAGGGCCATCATGGCCGCGGCCAGGGCGACGGCATGAATCGAAGGTTGTTTCGCGCGATACACCGTCTGCTCCCTGCGTGAGATCGAGAAGCGGTCGACCATCGGTCCCTGTTGCACCGCACCTGTCCAGGGTCATCTCTGCAATACGTACGCGCCGGGCGCGTCTTGGAGAGGCCTGTAGCCTCTCTTCGCCGCGCCCATGACCGCTGGTGGCGCCACGCGCTTGGCGCCCGAGTGCGCGGCGAGCCACTCGGCCCACGCTTCCCACCACGATCCATGCCGGGCTTCGGCGTTCCTGGTCCATTCGTCCGGACCCTGGCAGAGATCGTCGGTGCGCTTGACGGCGACACGGTAGCGACGATTGGGTCTACCCGGTTCGCTGACGATGCCGGCGTTGTGGCCACCGCTGGTGAGCACGAAGGTGACGTCGGCACCTGCGAGATAGTGGATCTTGTAGACCGATCGCCAGGGAGCCACGTGATCGCGTTCGGTGCCGACGGCGAAGATCGGGACGCGGATGTTCTGCAGCGCGGCCGGACGCCCATCGACCAGGAGCCGGCCCGCGGCCAGCTCGTTGTCGAGATACAGTCTTTGCAGGTACTCGGTGTGCATGCGATACGGCATGCGCGTGGAGTCGGCATTCCACGCCATCAGGTACTCGCGTACCCGCCGCGACCAGATCAGGTCGTTCGAGCGCAGAAGCTGGAAGGCCCCGGCCATCTGGTCCGCCGACAGGTAGCCGCGGTTCCACATCATGCTGGCCAGGTAGTGCATCTGGCTGTGGTCGATGAACAGCGCCAGTTCGCCCGGTTCGGTGAAGTCGGTCTGTGCGGCGAGCAGGGTGAGCGACGCCAGCCGATCGTCGCTGCGGCAAGCCATCGCGGCGGCGGCGATTGCCAGCAGCGTGCCGCCCGGGCAATAGCCGGTGGCATGCACTTTCCGCCCGGGCACGACGGCGCCAATGACCTCCAGCGCATCCATGACGCCCAGCCGGCGATAGTCGTCCATTCCCAGATCGCGATCCTCGGCGGTCGGGTTGCGCCAGGAGACGCAGAAGACGGTGTGCCCCTTGTCCACCAGGTAGCGGATCAACGAGTTGTGCGGCGACAGATCGAGGATGTAGTACTTCATGATCCAGGCCGGCACGATCAGCACCGGTTCGGCGTACACGGACTGCGTTGTCGGTGCGTACTGGATCAGTTCGATGAGATCGTTGCGGTACACGACATGTGATGGCTCCTTCGTCAGAACTCCGGGCTCAATGCGATCGAACCGAAGGTATGGCCGCCCGCCTGTTCGTCGAACTCGCGCGTGCGCCAGACGCGCATCAGCGCCAGCCGGATTCCGTGGCCCGCGACGAGCCATTGGCTGCTGACGCCGATCGCCGCTTGCGCGACCGCGGGACGGCGGCTGACGTGATGGCTGTCGCGAAACAGGTTGCCGTCGAGCGAAAAATCCCAGGCAACGGCCTTCGCTTCCAGATTCGCGAAGACATGCGCGCCGGACCGTGGAGCCAGCGTGGATTGCGGTCGCGTCGTGCGCAGCGCCGATGCTGTCGATGGCGGCCGGTTCTCGGAACCCGGACGAATCGGATAGCTGCCGAAGTCGTTCGGCATGTTCCAGCCCGCGCGCAGCTCGACACCGGCACTGGCAGCGGTCTCGATGTTGCCCAGGCGCAGGGCGTAGCTGCCGATCATGTCGCCGCCCCATCCCGGCTGGATGGCGCCGTCGGCCCAAGGCTTGAACTTGCGCTCCATCGCCATCTGGAAGGCCGGTTCGTTGCGCAACTGATGGTCCCAACCGCGGAAGCGCTCGATACCGCGCACGTTGTGCACCGGGTTCTGCGACTGCTCGGCCAGCGACCACGGGCCGATCACGCCAAGGGTCAGCTCGCGCGTGTCGAGCATCTCGTAGCCGGCGCTCTGCGGAAGTACGCGCCGGTTCCAGGCCAGGCCCACGTACAGCAGCCCCGCATACGGACGGTCGTTGCGGATCAACTCGGTGCGGGTCTTGTCTTCTGGTGTATACATGGCCTGGCCCACCCGCATCACGACATTCTGCGACGCCGACGCGGCACCGGCGTTGCGCCAGAACGCAGGGTCCGCCCAGCCAATGAAGCGGGCGTAGAGGCCGAGCGGTTGGGGCAGACACTCTGGGTGCAGCCGGCCGCCCATGTCGCGAGAGACCATGGTGAGCGCCACGCCGTTCGTGTAGTTGCGGTCGGTGCCGGCGAACAGGTCGTTTTCCAGGCGCAGGGTGCCGCCGCGCCAGCGCAGTGTCTGGTCGGGCGCGCACGGCTCCGGCCCGATCGTCGGTGCCGGTTCGGACGCATGGCCCGGGACCGGGCCGAGCGTCGAGCAGGCCAGCAGCAGCGCGGGAAGGCAGCGCGCCGCCGTCCACCGACGGGCGCGCCTGCCCGGATGATGGTGGCGGTGGCGCATCATCGTCGATCGACCGCTCCGGTTTGCGCCACGATGCCGTGGCTCGGCCCGGAGGACGTCGCGGCAGGCGCCTCCCAGCCGCCGCCGAGCGCCTTGTAGAGCGCCACCAGTTGAACGGCGGCAGTCGTATGCGCGCGAACGCTTGCGCTTTCCGCCTCATGCAATAGCCGCTGCGCCGCCAGCAGTTCGACCAGCGCGATGTCGCCCGCCGCGTACCGCGCGCGGGCGTGATCGTGGCTGCGACGATTGGAGTCCAGTGCTGCGGCACGCCGGACCAGTGTGTCGAGGCCGGCGTGATAGTCGCCGAGCGCCCGCTCCGCGTCGCCCAGCGCGGCGAGCACGGCCTGTACGTACGCCAGTGCGGCCTGGCGCTCGGCCGCCTCCCTGGCACGGATCTCGGCGCGAACGCGCCCGCCATCGAACAGCCGCCACGAAACCAGCGGCAGGATGGAGAACCGCGTGCTGGACGAGTCGAACCATTTGCCGGTGTCGAGCGCCCGGAAGCCGCCGCCGACGCCGATCGACAGCTTCGGAAACAGCTCGGCCGTCGCCACGCCGATGTCGGCCGTGCTGGCCGCCGGGCGTCGTTCGGCAGCCGGGACATCCGGCCGACGGCGCAGCACCTCGACGCGCTCGCCGACCGGCAGCGCTCTCAGCGTGATCGACTCCGGCGCGGTCTCGAGCAGCGACAGTGCGCGCTCGGGGGCGCACCCAGCAGCACGCCGAGGCTCAGTACCGCGGCGCGCTGGCGCGCCTGGATGTCCGGCAGCGCAGCGCTGGCTGCGGCCCACTGGCCGTAGGCTGCCTGCACGTCCGCGACGGAGGCATCGCCCGCCGCCCGGCGCTTGCGCACCAGTTCGAGCGTCTGCTCCAGCGTGGCCAGCATCGCCTGCTGCGCACGCCACTCGTACGCGGTACCGACTGCGGTGAACCATGCCCGGGCGACTTCGGCGACGATGCGCATGCGCATGCCCTGCGCATCGGCTTCGGTCGCCTGAACCCTGGCGTCGGCGCTTTCCAGTGCTCGCCGGTTGGCGCCGAAGAGATCGACTTCCCAGGCAGCGTCGAAGCCGGCGTCGTAGATCGTCTGCGTTGCATCCAGGCCCGGAATTGCGCCGATCGGCAAGGGGCCGTTTTCGCTCTGGCGCCGCCGGTTGACGCTGGCCCCGGTCGTCGCGACGGGCGCTTGCGCACCGGCCACCCGATCACGCAGCGCTCGCGCCTCGTCGATGCGCGCGGCGGCCTGCCGCAAGTCGAGGTTCTGGGCCAGCGCGGTGTCGATCAGGCGCTCGAGCACCGGATCGCCCAGGTTGGCCCACCAGCGCGCCAGATCCACCGGCCCCGGCGCGACCACGACCGGTTGACTCCAGTCGCCGTCCGCCGCCACGGGCGGCGGCGCGTGATAGTCCGGGCCGACTGCCGCGCACGCCGTCAGCAGGGCGCTGCCGAGAACGAGCAGGGCGGGGCGCAGTCGTCGGCGTGCCCGCAGGCCCGGCGCTTGCGCCGGAAGGGCTTCGATGCGATCGGTGCTTGTCATTGCAGGCGTCCTCGAACGAATACGGTGGCCATCGTGAGCGTCACCACGGCGATCGCCGCCAGCGGCCACAGGCTCGCCAGGATGTCGCTCGGCGGCAGTGCCTTGAGGAAACTGCCTTCCACGATGATCAGGAAGTGCGTGAGCGGAATCGCCTGGGCCAGCCATTGCAGCAGCGTCGGCATGTTTTCCACCGGGGTCGCGAAGCCCGACATCAGGACGGCCGGCACGCCAATGGCGAATGCGCCGAGAATGGCCTGCTGCTGGGTCGCGCTGACCGCGGAAATCATCAGGCCGATGCCCACGACCGACAGGATGAACAGCATCAGGCTGAACAGCAGCAGCCAGAACGAGCCGCTGAAAGGGATCCGGAACAGCACGATCGCCGCCGCGATCATCAGCAAGCCGAGCACGGTGCCGATCGCCAGCGCCGGCAGCGATTTCGAAATGATGATTTCCGGCGTGGAGGTGGGGGAAACGAGCAACTGGTCGAAGGTGCCCAGTTCACGTTCACGGGCGATCGACAGCGAGGTGATCAGCAGCGCGCTGAAAAGCGCCAGGATGCCGGTGAGGCCGGGGACGATGTACCAGCGGTAGATCAGGTTCGGATTGAACCAGTTGCGCACCACGACCGGCGCAGCCGTTCCCGCTTCGGGCATGGCCTCGGCACCGACGTCCGCGGCAATGGCGGACAGGTAACCGACGGCGATCTGCCCGGAATTGCTGCGCCTGCCGCCGACGAGCACCTGAACCCGGCCGGTTCCGCCGGCGGCAATGGTGCGAGAGAAGTCTGCCGGAATGTCGATCGCGGCGATCACCTGGCCGCGATCGATCAGGTCACGAAGCGCCAGATTGCTGTCGACACGGCGCAGCGTCGTGATGAACTCCGCGCTGTCGAGCCGTTGAATCAGTTCGTGCGACCAGCGACCCGCATCCTGGTTGCGCACCGCGACGCCGACATTGCGTACTTCCAGGGTCGCGGCGAAGGCGAAGACCAGCAGCTGCATCAGTGGCGGCACGAACACCACCATCCGGCTGCGCGGGTCGCGCAGGATGCTGAGCACTTCCTTGACGAACTGCGCGCGCAGTCGGGACATGGCAAAGTAGCCGGAGCGGGACGACACGATTCACGCCTCGAGGTTCTTGCGCGTCGCGCGCTTGGCTGCCACGAAGAAGAACACGCCGATCGCCGCCATGGCCGCGATGTCCGGGATGAATACCGCCCAGATGTCGCCGGCCAGAAACACCGTCTTTAGCGACGAGACGAAATAGCGCGCCGGAATCACCCGGTGAGGGTCCGGATCGGCGCCGGCATCGCGTCGATCTCGAACAGGAAGTCCGACAGGATGAACGCGGGCAGGAAGCCGGAGAAGAGGGCGATCTGAGAGGCCAGGAACTGATTGCGCGCCAACGACGAGATCAGCAGCCCCTGACCCAGTGCGGGCACCATGAACATCGCGGACAGCGTCAGCAGCGCCGGAAGCGAACCGCGTAGCGGCACGCCAAAGACGAAAACCGCGAGCGCCGCCGCCATCAACGTGGACAACATGCCCAGCACGAAGTACGGCAGCAGTTTTCCGATCAGGATTTCGACGACCGAGGCGGGCGTGGACAGTACCGCCTCCATGGTGCCGCGCTCCCATTCGCGCGCCACCACCAGCGCGGTGAGCATGGTGCCGATGATCGTCATGACGATCGCGATGGCGCCGGGCACCAGCGAGCGGCGGCTCTCGAGTTCGGCGTTGAACCAGTAGCGCGGCTCCAGCGCCACGGCCGGCGACGGCGCCTCGGCGCCCAGGCCGGCGCGCCAGGTCTGCACCACGCCCTGGCTGTAGTTGGCCACGAAGTTGGCGGTATTGGGTTGCGAGCCATCGGCGATGACCTGCGCCAGCGGTTCGCCGCGGCGCTCGGCCAGGCGACGCTCGAAGTCTTGTGGAATCACCACGAAGCCGCGCAGCGCACCCGAGACGACCTGTTCGGCGACCTCGCGCCGGTCGTGCGCGAACGTCACGTCCAGATAGCTCGTGTTGGCGAACGCGGCCGCCAGCGCCCGCGCCGAGGCGCCCGGCGATTCGAGCACCACTGCGATGCGCACCTGGCGTGCGTCCAGCGAGACGGCATAGGCGAACAGGAACAGCAGCACGACGGGCAGCACGAAGGCGATCAGCAGCGTGGACGGGTCGCGCAGTGCCTGAAGGCTTTCCTTGTGCACCAGCGCGACCAGGCGCTGCGTATCGAAGCGGCGCACGTTCGCGGCCCATGGGCGATCGGTACGGTGCGAAGGGCTGCTCATGCCGCTGCCTCGTCGGCCAGATTCGCCGACTCCACCAGGTGGATGAAGGCATCTTCCATGGTGGGGTCGGGCCGGGCGGTACTGACCGCGCCGCGCTTGAGTGCGTCGGGCGTGTCGAGCGCGATCAGCCGCGCTCGGTAGAGCATCGCCACACGGTCGCAGTACTCGGCCTCGTCCATGAAGTGGGTCGTGACCATGATCGTCACGCCCTTTCTCGAGAGGCCGTTGATGTGGGTCCAGAACTCGCGGCGGGTGATGGGATCGACCCCGGAGGTCGGTTCGTCCAGGAACAGCACGGGCGGCCGATGCATCAGCGCGCAGGCGAGAGCCAGACGTTGCTTGTGACCGAGCGGCAGCGAATCGGGAGCGGCGGACAACCAGGCGGCCAGATCGAAGGTTTCGATCATTTCCTCGATGCGCTCGCGCCGCGTGTCGCCTTCCAGCCCGTACACGCCCGCCGAGAATTCCAGGTTCTGGCGTACCGAGAGCAGGCCGTAGAGCGAGAACTTCTGCGCCATGTAGCCGAGCCGGGCCTTCGCTGCGCCGGTGGCCCGACGCAGATCCAGCCCGACCACGTGTGCTTCGCCGTGGGTGGGCTTCAGAAGCCCGCACAACATCTTGAAGGTGGTCGACTTGCCGGCGCCGTTGGGGCCGAGCAATCCGAAGATTTCGCCCTTGCGCACCTCGAAGCTGACGTCGTCGGTGGCCGTGAAGTCTCCGAAGCGCTTGGTCAGGTTGCGGCAGGAAACGGCAATGTCCGAATCGAGCTCGACCGCGGACAGGCGCTCGGCGAGCGCCGACGTGCCACCCGGACCGCCGCCCAGAAGATCGATGAAGGCATCCTCGAACCGGGCAGGGACCGCCGCCAGGCGCGCGTCGACCCGATCGGCCAGGGCCTGGATCTGCTCCGTGCCGGAGTCGGCGCGCAAGACCACGCGCACGCCGGCACCCTGGATCACGCCGTCTCCGACACTGTCCAGGCCCAGCGCATCGGCCAGCACGGCGCGACGCTGTTCGCCGACCTCCTCCAGACGAAAGCTTCGGCCGGCGAGACGCCCGGTCAGTTCCTCGGGAGGCCCGTCGAAGGCGAGCCGGCCGTCGTTGAGCAACAGCACGGTGTCGCAGCGCTCTGCCTCGTCGAGGTAGGCGGTGGACCACACCACCGCCATCCCCTCGTCGGTCAGTGCCTGCACCATGCGCCACAGATCCTGACGGCTGACCGGATCGACGCCGACACCGGGCTCGTCCAGCAGCAGCACGGCAGGCCGCGCCATCAGCGCGCAGGCCAAGCCGAGCTTCTGCTTCATGCCGCCGGACAGCTTGCCGGCCGGGCGCTTCGTGAACGGACCGAGCCGGGTGAAATCGAGGAGCTCTGAAAACAGGCTCGCATTCCGATCGACATCCATGCCGCGAAGCTGCGCGTACAGGCGCATGTTCTCCATTACCGACAGGTCTTCGTACAAGCCGAATCGCTGCGGCATGTACCCGCTCGCGACGTGGATCGCATCGTTGTCGTTCACCACGTCGAACCCGGCCAGCGTGACGCGGCCGGCGTCGGGCACCAGAAGGCCCGTGAGGATGCGCATCAAGGTGGTCTTGCCGGCGCCGTCTGGCCCGACCAGCCCCGTGAGGCGGCCGTACTCGATGCGCGCGCTCAGCCCGCGCAGGGCGTGGACGCTGCCGAAAGACTTCTCCACTCGGTCGATGACGACGGCAGCGTCGCTGCTCGTACCGCGCGGATCGGCCGACGGGGTGGCGGCGGCGAGCATGTCAGCTGCCTTCCGGGCGCGTTGCGGCCGCAGGTGGACTGTCGACTTCGACGGTGACCGGCATACCCTGGCGCAATGCGGAATCGGCATCTTCGACCACGATACGCAGGCGATAGACCAGGTCGGTGCGAAGATCGGTCGTCTCCACGGTCTTCGGCGTGAACTCGGCGCGCGGCGAGACGAAGCCGATCTGTCCGCGATAAACCTTCACCGACGAGTCGGTGCGAACGCGTACCTGTGTTCCGGGCGCAATGCGCCCGAGATCGGGTTCGCCCACGTAGGCACGCACGTACACCGGTGCGTCGAGGCTCAGGCTGTACACCGTGCTCTGGCTGGCGACCATGCTGCCCGGCTCGCGCACCCGGGCGATCACGGTGCCGGCGCTGGGCGCGAAGAGCTCCGCATCGGCCAGCGCAGTGGCGGCCTGCGCTCGCGCCGCCTCCGCGGCCGCCAGGCGCGCCTCACCGGCGGCGATGTCTTCCTTGCGGTAGCCTTCGGTGGCCTGCGACAAGGCGGCTTGCGCCGATTTCACCGCGGCTACCGCCTGCTCGTGCGCGGCACGCGCGGCATCCACCGTACGCTGGCTGCTGGCGCCCGACGCGAGCAGCGAGCTCTGGCGGCGAAAGTTGCGTTCGGTGTCGCCGGCGACTGCCAACGCCTTGTTCACGGCCTCTCTGGTCTGGGCGACCTCCTGTGGGCGCAGGCCGCGGCGCAGTTTCGCCAACTCCGCCTGCGCGACGCGCATCGCTGCGTCGGCCGCTGCGAGTGCTTCGAGGTAGGGTTGCGCGTCGAGCGTTGCCATCCGCGCGCCGGCCGTGACGGCGTCGCCTTCGTCGAACGCCATCTGCGCCACCCGTCCCGGCTGCCTGAAGGCCAGTTGGACCTCGCGGATATCGACGTTGCCGTACAGACGCAACAGGCCGTCGTCACTGCCCTTGCTCTGCATCCACAGGAACCCGGCACCCGCCGCAACGATGACGACGGTGGCAACGCCGAAGGCGCGCTTCGCGCTGGTCGAAGGCCGCTTCATTGCGTCGCTCCGATGCCGCGGCGATAGATTGCGAACACCGCGGGCGCATCGCGGCGGATCTGTCCGACCTTGCTCGCCAGGAGCGACTGCAATACCAGCCCCTGGATGACCCCGATGTAGAGCACGGCGCCGGCATCGACGTCGAGCGTGGCGTCCAGCTCGCCTCGTGCTTTCCCCGCCTCGAGCAGGCCGTGCAGGCGCTCACGATATCGGCGAAGCAGCGTCTGCACCATTTTCTTGGCCAGTGTCTTGCCCGGGCGCTGCAGTTCGCTGATGAGCATGCGTGGCACGCCGGGGTGCCGCGCCACGAAATCGATGTGGGTCATGAACATGGCTTCGAGCGCCCGGAGCGGCGATCCGGCGCCTTCTGCCGCCTTCTCCACACGGGCGAGGAGCCGTTCGCTCACCCGAGGACATCGCAGCCTCCAGGATCGCGTCCTTGTTCGGAAAGTGGCGGAACAGCGCGCCTTGCGTGAGCCCCATTCGCTCGGCGATCGCGGTCGTGGTGATCTCGGTGGGATTCTGCTCGGCGGCCAGATCGACCATTGCCTCCACCGTAGCGGCACGGCGCTCTTCGGCAGGCAACGGTTGAGAACGTCCAGTCATTGCGCGGTGCTCCTGCAGTGAGTGATCTATTACTATCTTAGCGCGTCGATTCGGCTCGTGCAACGAGGGACGTTCCGACTACGACTCGGTGCAGGAACTTGCGCGCCGCATTCACGCCGATGGCCGGCAGGTCGATATCCTCACCGCGGCATCGCTGATGCAGGAGCCTGGGCGCGTTGCGCCGGCTCTCGATTTGGGAGACGCTTCCGCAGTGAGGGTTATTGCTGGGCGCGTCCCGACGGACACCAGATCCATTCGTATCCCCCGTGGCCCGGAGGGGCCCGACACGTGGATGCTCGAGATCGGCCCGGACGGGCGCTATCTGGGCATGACGAATGCGCTGTCCGCGAAGAATCTCGCCAGGGTGCAGCCCGGGATGAGCCGCGAAGAGCTGCTGAGAATGCTGGGCAGGCCTGGCTCGGAGCAGGCCCTGCGCCGGGCGGGCGAGGTGGTGTTGACCTGGCGCGTACGCACCGCCGACGGGGCGAACACGACCGAGATGTTCAATGTGCACCTGGGACCGGACAGGCGCGTGCGGCGTACCAGCCGCAGCGCCGATCCGGAACGGATCATGGGCGGCTGAGCAGACTGTGGTGTTCAGCTTGGTGACCCGGTGCAGCTCGGGCACCACCACGTCGCGCCCGCGCGTCAGCTTCCGAGGATGTTGATGGCGCGCGCGCCGACCAGCACGATCGTGACCAGCGAGATCGTGCTCTGGACCATCATCATCATCTTGGCGCGCGGGGTCAGTGGCAGCGTGTCGGTGGGGCTGAACGCGGTCGCCGTCGAAAACCCCAGGAACAGGTAATCGGCGAACACCGGTCGCCAGCCAGGCGGTCGCTGATCGGCGGGCAGGCCGTCCTGCGGAAACAACCAGTGGGTCTGCGCGGTCGCGCCACTCCAGCGCGGGCCCGGACCGCCGCGATCGACCTGCCAGTACAACAGCGAGAACATCAACACGTTCATGACCCAGACCGCGATGCTCGAGGTCAGCAGCTGCAGGCCATGGATGCCGGAACCCCCGCGCACCATCGCGACGACCAGGTAGGCCAGGGTCGCGACCGTGCCGGCCCCCACGAGCAGCACATAGACCAGCGTGACGCGTCTTTCGATGCGCAGCCAACGGGTGCTGGCGCGGCTCAGTCCGACGCCCGCCATCGGGGCCAGCGCGGCTCGACATCCGCGGCCGCTGTCGGTCGTTTCATGCGAGTTCGCGCAGGCGGTAGCGCTGGATCTTGCCCGTCGCGGTGCGCGGCAGCTCGTCGACGAACTTCACTTCGCGCGGATACTTGTACGGCGCGAGCATCGATTTCACGTGGCTCTGGATCTCGGCTGCCGTTGCCTCGCTCGCCTGGCGCGGGTCGTGCAGCACGACGCAGGCACGCACGATGTTGCCGCGCGTTTCGCTCGGCACGCCGATCACCGCGCAGGTGTACACCTTGGGGTGCTCGAGGACGGCGCGCTCGACTTCCTGCGGCGAGATGTTGTAGCCCGCGGAGACGATCATGTCGTCGGCACGGTCGACGTACCAGAAGCAGCCCTCCGCGTCGCGCTCGCAGATGTCGCCGGTGAGGTTCCATCCGTGCTGCACCGCGAGCGCCTGGCGCGCCGGGTCGCCGATATAGCGACAGCCGGTCGGGCCGATCACGGCGAGCCGGCCGCGCTCCCCGGGCGGCAGCGGCCGGCCTTCGTCGTCGAGGATCTCCACCGTGTAGCCGGGTACCGCGCGCCCCATCGAACCCACGCATGCCACCTGCATCGATTCGGAGACGAAATGGCCGAGCATCTCGGTGGTGCCGAGTCCGTTCACGACGCGCGTTCCGGTGGCCGAACGCCACTGCTCCCACAGGTCGGTACGCAGGTTTTCGCCCGCCGACGCGCACTTGCGCAGGCTCGAGAGATCGCGGGCGCCCACGAGCGGCAGCATGCCCTGATACAGCGTGGGCACCGTGTACAGGCTGGTTGCGCGGTAGCGCTGGATCGCGTCGAGCAGCGCCTCGGGTGTCGGTCGCGGGATCAGCACCGAAGTGGCGCGGTGGCGCAGCGGAAAGAGAAGCGAAGTGCCGAGCCCGTAGGTGAACGCCAGCGTGGACGAGCCGACGACCACCTCGTCGGGCTCGACCGTGTAGACCTGCGGCCAGCAATCGGTCACCGCGACGATGTCGCGGTGAAAGACGGCCGCGCCTTTCGGGTTGCCGGTGGTTCCCGAGGTGAAGCTGATCAGCGCCACGTCGTCGGCCGCGGTCGCCACCGCGCCGCCGCCCGCGGGTTTCGCAGCGACGCGCCGGTCGAGGTCGGCATCCGGATGGCTCGCGTCGCAGCAGGGCGTGAAACACGCGATGCGCTCGAGCACCGGCGCACGCGGGGCGGCGAGCCCGAGTTCTTCGGCAAGCGAGACCTCGCAGAGCGCGAATCGCGCCTGCGCTTTCTCGAGGATGTAGGCGAGTTCGCGCGCGCGCAGCATCGCCATCGTGTTGATCACGACTCCACCCGCGCGCAGCACCGCGAGCCAGCAGGCCGCGACCATCGGCGTGTTTGCCGAGCGCAGCGGCACGCGCTCGCCGGGCACGAGACCGAAATCCTCCACGAGCACGCGTGCGATGCGCTGCACGCGGTCGAGAAGGTGCCGGTAGGTCCAGGTGGTCGCCTCGTAGTGGAACACCGGCTTGTCGCCGGCGCCGCCTTCGACCGCCGCGTCGAGCAGCGCGACGCAGGCGTTCAGCCGATCCGGGTAATGATTCAGGTGCGCTCCCGAATAATCGAATCGTGGCCACAGACCCCGTGGCGGAAGCTGCGAGCCGATGAACGGGTCGACGTGGGCCGAAGGGGCACCGCCGGGCAGATGCATGGCGCTCCAGGTTCCCTGTGGGCAAGTCGGGCGCTCAGTCGAGCAGCGACAGATCGCGCACCGCCCCCTTGTCCGCCGACATCGCCAGCTTCGCATAGGCCTTCAGCGCCGCCGACACCGCGCGCCTGCGCGGCTCGGCCGGCTTCCATCCCTTCTCGTGCTGCGCGGCGCGGCGCCGCTCGAGCTCGTCGTCGGCGACCAGCACGTCGATGCGGCGATTCGGAATGTCGATGCGGATGCGGTCGCCGTTTCGCACGAGGCCGATCGCGCCGCCCGCCGCCGCCTCGGGCGACACGTGGCCGATCGACAGGCCCGAGGTGCCGCCCGAGAAGCGGCCGTCGGTGAGCAGCGCGCAGGCTTTGCCCAGGCCTTTCGACTTGATGTACGAGGTCGGATACAGCATCTCCTGCATGCCCGGGCCGCCCTTCGGGCCCTCGTAGCGGATCACGACCACGTCGCCGGGCCTGACCTGGTTGCCGAGGATCTTCTCGACCGCTTCGTCCTGCGATTCGAACACGCAGGCCGGCCCCTCGAACACCAGCAGCGCGTCGTCGACGCCGGCGGTCTTCACCACGCAGCCGTCCTGCGCGATGTTGCCGTGCAGGACCGCGAGGCCGCCTTCGAGCGAGTAGGCGTGCGCGATCGAGCGGATGCAGCCGCCGGCGCGGTCGGCGTCGAGCGACGGCCAGCGCGCGTCCTGGCTGAAGGCCACCTGAGACGGCACGCCGGCCGGGCCCGCGCGGTAGAAGGTCTTCACGTCGTCGGACGGGCTGCGCATGATGTCCCACTGCGCGAGCGCGTCGGCAAGCGTCGCGCTGTGCACGGTCGGCACGCCGGTGTGAAGCCGGCCGGCGCGGTCGAGCTCGCCCAGGATCGCCATGATGCCGCCGGCGCGGTGCACGTCCTCGACGTGGTACTCGGGCGTGTTCGGCGCTACCTTGCACAACTGCGGCACGACGCGCGACAGGCGGTCGATGTCCTTCATCGTGAAGTCGATGCCCGCTTCCTGCGCGATTGCAAGCAGGTGCAGGATGGTATTGGTCGAGCCGCCCATCGCGATGTCGAGCGTCATCGCGTTCTCGAAGGCCTGGAACCCCATCGCGCGCGGCAGCACGCGCTCGTCGCCTTGCTCGTAGTAGCGCTTCGCCAGTTCGACGATCTGGCGGCCCGCGCGCCGGAACAGCCGTTCGCGGTCGGCGTGCGTGGCCACCAGCGTGCCGTTGCCCGGCAGCGCCAGGCCGAGCGCCTCGGCCAGGCAGTTCATCGAGTTGGCGGTGAACATGCCCGAGCACGAGCCGCAGGTCGGACAGGCCGAGCGCTCGACCTCGGCCACCTGCTCGTCCGACACGTTCTCGTCGGCCGCCATCACCATCGCGTCGATCAGGTCGAGCTTGTGCGCGGAGAGCTTTGTCTTGCCGGCCTCCATCGGGCCGCCGGAGACGAACACCACCGGGATGTTCAGCCGCATCGCGGCCATCAGCATGCCCGGGGTGATCTTGTCGCAGTTCGAGATGCACACCAGCGCGTCGGCGCAGTGCCCGTTGACCATGTACTCGACCGAGTCGGCGATCAGCTCGCGACTGGGCAGCGAGTAGAGCATGCCGTCGTGGCCCATCGCGATGCCGTCGTCGATCGCGATGGTGTTGAACTCCTTCGCGACGCCGCCCGCCGCCTCGATCTCGCGCGCCACCAGCTGGCCGAGATCCTTCAGGTGCACGTGGCCGGGCACGAACTGCGTGAACGAGTTGGCGACCGCGATGATCGGCTTGCGGAAGTCCGCGTCCTTCATGCCGGTCGCGCGCCACAGTGCGCGGGCGCCGGCCATGTTGCGACCGGCGGTGGAGGTACGGGAGCGGTAGGCGGGCATGGGCGATCCTCGCGGGGGAGTCGGAACGGGCCGTGATCCGGCGTTTCCGTGATTTTCGCTCAGAAGGGCGGCTGGCCGCTGGCTCACGTACGTGATCCGAACCGGTGAGGTGCTAACCGGTCCGGTCACTCATCGGATTTGCTATCCCAGCATCGCGTTCCAGATGTTCTTGCCCCAGTCCATCGCGCCCTTGCTCGAAGCCGCGTTGGCGGCCTGATCGACCTGGAACTTGATACTGGGCGGATCGCCGATGGAGATGCTGGAGGTCACGTTGATCATGATGGCCAGCGATGTGGACACCTTGCCCCAGCAGATCGCCGCCGGCAGGGGTGACCTGGTCGCCCAGTCCGGCTTCCTTGTACTTGCCGGCGATGGTCGCGAGGATCTGCTCGCCGACCTGCTGGCCGGTGCCGAAGGCGAGGTGGCCGCTCTTCGGCAACGGCGAGCCCCGGAGTCGCCGATGATGAAGATGCTCTTGTCCGCCTTGCTCTGGAAACTGGGCAACTCGACGGCGGCGAAACGCTCGCCGAGACCGGCCTTGCGGATCAGCCCGGGCGCGCGCATCGGCAGGATGATATTGGCGTGACTGAAGGGAATGTCGCCCTTGCTGGTCGACAGCACCTTCCTGCCGGCATCGATGGACTTCGGGTCGGCTTCGGTGATGTATTCGATCTGGCTGCCGTACATCTCGCGCATCGCCGTCTGCATCGGCTTGGCCAGCGGCGGCGGCATCGGATGCTTGTTGGCGTCGACGACGATGAGCTTGCCCTTCGTTCCCTTTTCCTTCATGCGCTGGGCGATCATGCAGGCGCGCTCGTAGGGCGCCGGCGGGCAGCGATAGGGCGGTTTGGGCACGGTGATGACGAAGTTGCCGCCCTGCTCCACGAAAGCGGCGACCTGGCGCTGCACGGCGGCCTGCTCGAAGGCGCGGAAGCCGACGGGGAATTGATCCCGCGCTGCCGCGTAGCCCGGCAGTGCTTCCTCCATGTATTCGAGGCCGGTGGACAGCACGAGGAAATCATAGGGGATGCTTTGCGTGGCGGTCTTCACCGTGCGCCCGGCGCGATCGATGTCGACGACGCGGTCCTTCACCCGGCGCACGCCGAGCGCGTCGACGGCGCCGTAGCTGCGCTGGAAGTCGCTGCTCTGGGCGTATCCGGCGATGTACAGGATACTGAGCGGACAGGACATGAAGTCGTCGTTGGGCTCGATCAGCGTGATGTCGACCTTGCCGCCGGTCGCCAGCGCGCGCACCGCGCCAAGGCCGCCCCAGCCGCCTCCCACCACTACCACGCGCGGCCGGGAACTGGTGGTCAGCGGGCTGGCGCAGCCCACGACGGAAACCGCAGTGGCCGCCGCCGTTCCCTTCAGCAAGGTGCGACGCCTGGTCGAGTTGATCTCTTTCATGTGTCTCCGTCTTTGGTCTGGGGTTATTGCAGGAAATACCCATGTCAGTATGCTGGTCTTTTTCTTGCGGGCGAATTGATCTGGGTTGAGAAAATCGGGCCATTTCGGAAGCGCGCCCCTCCCAGGAGACACCATGCAATACCACGTGAACGGCTTCCAGCCCGGTGATCCCGACGTGCAGCCGGCCGCGCCGGGCCACCGCCGCGCGGGCGACCCGTTGCCGCAGGCGGTGGACGTGCTGATTGCCGGTTCCGGACCCGCAGGCCTGTGCCTGGCCGCCCAGCTGGCCCGCGTGCCGCAGATCCGCACGATGCTGGTCGAGCCCAAGCTCGAACCGATGGTGAAGGGCCAGGCCGACGGCATCAGCGTGCGCTCGATGGAGATGTTCCAGGCCTTCGGTTTCGGCGAGAAGGTGATGCGCGAGGCGGTCTGGATCGCCGAGACGACCTTCTGGGCCCCCGGTGCGGACGCGCCGCTCGAGCGTGTCGCCCGCGTGCAGGACGTTCCCGACGGCATCTCCGAGATGCCGCACGTGCTCATCAACCGGGCGCGGGTGCATGACATGTTCCTGGACATCATGCGTCGCTCGCCGACCCGGCTCGAGCCTGACTACGGCCTGAAGGTGGTGGATCTCGCGATCGACCCCGCCGCGGCGCAGTACCCGGTCACCGTCACGTTCGAGCACACCGCCCCCGGCCGCGAAGGCCAGACCACCTCGGTGCGTGCGAACTACGTGATCGGCTGCGACGGCGCGCGCTCCAACGTGCGCAGCGCCATCGGCGGCAAGCTGCACGGCGATGCGGCGCACCAGGCCTGGGGCGTGATGGACATGCTGGCCGTCACCGACTTCCCCGACTGGCGCAAGAAGTCGTTCGTGCGCTCGCAGGAGGAGGGCATCCTGATGGTGCTGCCGCGCGAGGGCGGGCACCTGGTGCGGCTATACGTCGAGCTCGACCGCCTGGGCGACGACGAGCGGGTCGCCGACCGCGGCATGGGCGAGCAGGACATCATCGCCAAGGCCCAGCGCATCTTCCGGCCGTTCACGCTCGACGTGAAGGAAGTGGTCTGGTGGTCGATCTACGAGATCGGCCATCGCCTGACCGACAAGTTCGACGACGTGCCCGACAGCGAGGTGGCCACTCGCGCACCGCGCGTGATGCTGGCGGGCGACGCCTGCCACACGCACAGCCCCAAGGCCGGGCAGGGCATGAACGTGTCGATGGGCGACACCTTCAACCTGGGCTGGAAGCTGATCGCGGTGCTCACCGGCCGCGCCGACGCGTCGCTGCTGCACAGCTACTCCGGCGAGCGTCGCGCTGCCGCCAGGGGCCTGGTGGAGTTCGACCACAAATGGGCGCGCGTGGTGGGTGCGCGCGCCGAGGACGACGCTCCGGGCGGCCTGCCGCGCGTGGCGCGCGAGTTCGTCGCCAACCTGCCCTTTACCTGCGGCCTGACCATCCAGTACGAGCGCAGCGCGCTGACCGGCGCGGCCACGCACCAGGCGCTGGCCACGGGCTTCGACATCGGCAAGCGTTTCCATTCCGCGCCGGTCGTCCGACTGGCCGACGCGCGACCCATGCACCTGGGCCACTGCATCCAGGCCGACGCGCGCTGGCGCCTGTTCCTCTTCGCTGCCGCCCACGATGCGGGCGGCTCCGGTGGCGCCGTCGCGACGCTGTGCGACTGGCTCGAGCACGATGGGGCCTCGCCGCTGCGGCGCCATACCGCGTCGGGCGAAGACGTGGATGCCGTGATCGACACCCGCGCCGTGTTCCAGCAGGGCTCGCACGAGCTCGACTACGCGGCCATGCCGACGCTGCTGCGCCCGCGCGTGGGGCGCTACGGGCTGTGCGACTACGAAAAGGTGTTCTGCGCCGATCTCGAACGCGGCGAGGACATCTTCGCGATGCGCGGCATCGACCGCGCCGCGGGCTGCATGGTCGTCGTGCGGCCCGACCAGTACGTCGGCCACATCCTGCCGCTGTCGGCGCGCGACGAACTGGCGGCGTACTTCGCGGGCGCGCTGCGCGTGCGCGACTGAGCCTGCGGGTGAACGATCAGTCCGGCGTCTGCTTCATGAAGTGCGCGACGCCCACCAGCTTCTCGACCGGGACCACGAACGCGATACCCTTGCCGGTGTCGTTCAGCTCCGCGGTGCGGACGATCTCGTCGAGGATCGTGTCGATCAGCTCCGAGCGGGCGACCGTCAGCACGATCTCCTTTTTCCGGCTCGATCGACATGCCGAAGATCTTTTCCTGCTCGTTGATGCCCGCGCCGCGCCCGAACAGCACGGTCCCGCCGCGTGCCCCCGATTTCAGCGTCGCCTGGAGCACCAGGCTGCCCCAGCCCTTGCGGACGATGCTCACGATGAGAGCGCTATTCGGCATGTTCACGACTCCTTCCGGATTTCCTTCCGGCGAACGATCAGACCCAGCGTCATCACCGACAGGATGGGCGCAAGCGCGATCAACGCGACCAAGGCCGAGCCCGTGCACCATGGGATCTTGCCCATCCATGGCGGAGGATGCGCCAAAGGCAAGCGCCAGCAGAAAGGTGTTGGCGAGCGGCCCTGTGGCCACGCCCCCTGCGTCGATGGCGATGCCGATGAAGTCCCTGGCGGTGAATCGCAGCACGACGAGCACCAGCAGATAGCCCGGCACGACCAGGTACGAAAGGGGGATCCCGTAGACGATCCGGGCCATCCCGACGCCGACCGACACGGCCACGCCGGCGCAGATCGTCACGAGCACCAGCGAGCGCCGGATCGATCCGGCCGAGGCTTCCTCGACCTGGTCCGCCAGGATCCGCACCGCGGGCTCGCCCCGGTGGTCGCGAAGCCCAGCAGAAGGCCGAACGGCACCACCAGCCATTGCCGGGGCAGCGCGCCGAGGGCTTCGCCGATCGCCCGCCCGAAAGGCAGGAACGCGATGCTCACGCCCAGCAGGAACAGGAACAGCCCCGCCGATGCCACGAGCGTCCCCGTCAGGATGCGCGAGACTTCCTTCACCGGCAATTGCAGGAACAACACCGGAACAGCAGGAACAGGGCGGCGAGCGGGAGCACCGCCCAGATGACGCTCCAGGCCGTGTTGACGAGTTGCTCCAGCGCCAGCGCGAGACTCATGGCAGCAGCCATCCCAGCAGCAGGACGGTAATGATCGGCCCTATCGACGCCAGTCCCAGCAGGCCGAAACCGTCCGAGATGGCCGAGCGCCCGGCCAGCACGGCGCTCAACCCGAGCGACAGGGCGAGCAGCACCGGCGTGGTCAGCACCCCGGTCGTCACGCTTCCGGCGTCGTACGCCATGGGGACGAAGTGCACGGGCGCGAGCAGCGTCAGGACGAGCATCAGCGAGTAGGCGATCGCCAGCAGCCAGCGCATCGAAAAACCATGGACGACGCGCAGCAGCGCGACGGCGGCGAACAACCCGACGCCCGCCGCGATGACGTAAGTCAGCATCTGCGCCCGCAAGGCGCCCTGCGAGACCGATGCGACCTGGCTCGAGAGGACCAGGACGTCGGGCTCCGCGACGGTCGTGGCGAAGCCCATGGCGAAGGCGACCGCGACGATCAGCCACAGCGAGCCCTTCTTCGGCAGCTCGGCGCCGATGAATCGGCCCATCGGCAGGATCCCCATGTCGACCCCGGCGAGGAGCAGCAGCATCCCGGCGATCACCAGGACCGACCCCGCGAGGAACTGCAGGAACAGCGCGAGCGGCGCGTGGACGATGGTCACCTGCAGCACGCAGCCCAGCACGACCAGCGGCGCAATGGCCCTGAGCACTTCGGGCAGCCTCTGTCGAAGGAGGGCAAGCATGGCCGCGCTCGCGGTTATCGAAGATCGCGCCGGCGTGCGCGCCGCACGAGCTTGCGCAGCTCGTCGAACCAGAGCACCACGCTGGCCATCGCCACGCAGACCAGCCACTGCTCGGGGGCCAGCGGCACCGTGCCGAATGCGACGTTCAGGAAGCCGGCATGGACCACGCCCGCCTGCAGCACGACCGACAGCGCGATCGCTCCCCAGAGCCACGGATTGACGAACAGGTGCCGGAACGCGCTCACCGAATCGGAACGGGCGTTGAAGCAGTTGAACAGCTGGGCGAAGACCAGCGTCGTGAACGCGGCGGTGCGCGCATTGGCCAGCTCATGCGTGCCCTCGATCAGTCCGCCCGGCAGGTACAGGTCGAGCGTCAGCAGCGTGACCAGCGCCATTGCCGCGCCGATCTCCAGCACGTCGGTCCACATCCGTGCATCGATGACCCGCTCGTCCGGCGAGCGCGGCTTGCGCGCCATGACATCGTCGGTTTCGGGATCGACACCCATGGCCAGCGCCGGTCCGGAGTCGGTGATCAGGTTGATCCACAGGATCTGCGTGGCCAGCAGCGGCAGCACCACGGCACCGCCGGAATCCGGTCCGCCCAGGCCGATCACACCGGCCAGCACGACGCCGAGGAAGACGGTGAGCACCTCGCCCATGTTCGACGACAGCAGGTAACGCAGGAACTTCCTGATGTTGTCGAAGATGGCGCGGCCCTCGCGCACGGCCTGCACGATGGTCGCGAAGTTGTCGTCGGCGAGGATCATCCGGGCGGCTTCCTTCGTGACTTCGGTGCCGGCGACGCCCATCGCTACGCCGATGTCGGCCGATTTCAGTGCCGGCGCGTCGTTCACGCCGTCGCCGGTCATCGCGACGATATTGCCGTCGGCCTGCAACGCGTCGACGATCCGCAGCTTGTGGGCTGGCGCCACGCGGGCGAATACCGAGGTGTCGCGCACCGCCTCGGCAAAGCCCGCGTCGTCGAGCCGGTCGAGTTCGTCTCCGGTCACGGCCTCGGCACCGACCTCGACGATCCCGAGGTCGGCGGCGATCCGCGCGGCCGTGCGCGGATGATCGCCGGTGATCATGATCACGCGGATCCCGGCGCGGTGCGCTTCGAAGATCGCCTGCGCCGCTTCCTCTCGCGGCGGGTCGATGATGCCGACGGTTCCCGCGAAGACGAGGTCGCGCTCGAGTCCGGCGGCATCTGGCGGTTCGGTGTCCTCGTCGTCGCGCAGCGGGCGATAGGCCACTGCCAGCGCGCGCAACGCGGCGTCGGTCATCGCGTCGACGTCGGCCAGGATGCGCTGGCGCAGCGCGTCGTCGAGCGGCACCACTTCCATCCCGATGCGCGCGCGCGTGCACCGCCCGAGCAGCACGTCGGGCGCGCCCTTGGAAATCAGCATGCGCTCGTCGCCGTGCTCGTGGTCCACTTCGATCGTGGACATCATCTTGCGTTCGGACGTGAAGGGAACCTCGCCGACGCGTTCGAAGCGCTGTGCGCGCCGTTCGTGCACGCCGAGCTTGCGTTCGGCGACCAGGAACGCGGCTTCGGTCGGATCGCCCTGGATCTCCCAGTCGCCGTCGGCCGTTCGCTGCAATCGCGCGTTGCCGGCCAGGCTGCCGCCGCTCAGCACCAGGATCGCCTCGGCGCGCTGCGCTTCGTCCTGCAGCGCCGCGCCGTCGACCTCGACGCTGCCTTGCGGCACGTAGCCCACGCCGGTGAGGCGTGCTGCGCCCGAAGCGGTCATCAGCCGCTCGATCGTCATCTCCGAGCGCGTCAGCGTGCCGGTCTTGTCCGAGCAGATGACCGAGGTCGAGCCCAGTGTCTCGACCGACGACAGGTTCTTGACGATCGCGTTGCGCCGGGCCATGCGCTGCACGCCGAGCGCGAGCACCACGGACAGGATCGCGGGCAGCCCCTCGGGCACGGCGGCCACGGCCAGCGAGACGCCGAGCAGCAGCACGTTGATGACGTCGCCGGTGCTGCGCACTTCGAAGACCAGGAACACCGTCGCGACGACGATCAGCGCGATGCCGACGACGGCGATGCCGAGCATGCGCCCGATCCTCGCGACCTCCTTCTGCAGCGGCGTCGACTCCTCCTCGGTCGCCTCGAGCATCTCGGCGATCGCGCCCATCTGGCTGGCCATGCCGGTCGCGTTGACGACCGCGCGGCCGGTGCCCTGGACGACCGCCGTACCCTTGAAGACCAGATTCACCCGGTCGCCGAGCGCGACGGGGCCGGGCAGGGTGGCCGCGTCCTTCAGCACGGCTTCGCTCTCGCCGGTCAGCGAGGCCTCCTGCACGCGCAACGAGGCCGCCTGGAGCAGCCGCGCATCGGCGCCGACCGCGTCGCCTTCGCCGAGCACGAGCAGGTCGCCGCGCACCAGTTGCGCGCTCGGGATCCGCTGCAGCTGGCCGTCGCGCAGCACGGCCGACGTGACCGCGGTCATGCGCGACAGCGCGGCCACGGCGTTGCGCGCCTTCGCTTCCTGCGCATAGCCGAGCAGGCCGTTCAGCACCACGATGATCGCGATCACGATCGCGTCGACGGGCACGCCGATGCGTCCCTCGATCAGCCAGGCGAGCAGCGCAATGGCGATCGCCCCCAGCAGCAGGTAGATCAGCGGGTCCTGGAACTGGGCCAACAGGCGTTGCCAGCGGGGAATCGGCAGCGTCGCGCGCAACTCGTTCGGGCCGTTTCGTGCCAGACGGCGGGCGGCCTCGTGCGTGCTCAACCCGTTTTCAGGGTCGGTGTCCAGCATCCGGGCGACGTCGTCCGCGTCCAGCGTGGACGGGTCGCCGAGTGCGGGCGCAGGGCCGGCGCCCCCGGATGCCGTGCTCGACAGGGCCGATCGCCGATCCATGCGCTCCGGTTCAGTGGGCTGTCTGGCCTTCATCCGGAGATCCCGGAGACGCACCCTATCATGCGACACTCGCGGCCGTCATGGACCGCGTCGCGGCACGCGGCCGGTCAAGCGTTCCGCTGCTTCATCAGGTCGAGGAACTCGCGCCGCAGGTTCGCATCCTTCAGGAAAGCCCCGCGCATCACCGAGTTCGTCATCGTCGATCGATCGTCCTTGACCCCGCGCCAGTGCATGCAGAAGTGGTCGGCCTGCATGACGACCGCCAGTCCGTCGGGGCGGACTCGCCGCTCGATTTCGTCGGCCAGCATCACCACGGCTTCTTCCTGGATCTGCGGCCGGCTCATGACCCAGTCGCACAGGCGTGCGTATTTCGACAGGCCGATCAGCTCCGATTCTGCGTTCGGCAGCACCCCGATCCAGACCTTGCCCATGATCGGGCACAGGTGATGCGAGCAGGCGCTGCGCACCGTGATCGGGCCCACGATCATCAGCTCGTTCAGGTGCGCAACATTGGGAAAGCTCGTCACCCGGGGCGGCTCTTCGTAGCGGCCGCGAAACACCTCGTCGACGAACATCTTCGCGACGCGGCGCGCAGTCTCGGCGGTGTTGTGGTCGCTCACGGTGTCGATCACCAGCGCGTGCAGCACCTCGTGCATCCGTGCTTCGACTTCGCTTCGAAGCTCGTCGCGCTCGCCCGGCTGCAGGAAGGCGGCGATGTTGTCGTTGGCGTTGAAACGTTGCCCGGCTTCGCGCAGGCGCCGGCGGATGCGGTCCGAGGCCGGCATCCTGGCCGTGGCACCTTCCTTGCGGAAGACGGGCATGGCGACATTGCTGGTCATTTTCGGTTCTCCCGTGCCGGCGTGGGTTCACGCACTATTGGATGCGGCCGGTTCGCGCGGCGTTCCCGGCGAGCGGTATGCTCTGGTTCCGGTTCCTGCTGCACTCCCGGGCAACGTGAGCGACATGAGCGGCAACGTCGAGGCGGTGGTGTTCGATTTCGAGGGCACCCTGGTGGACTTCCAGTGGCGCCTGGCACAGGCCGAGGCCGAGTTGCGCCACAGCTTCGCCGCGGCCGGTTATGCCGCAGCGGGCAACTACGCCGAAATGTGGAACACGGCGGCCGATCTCGCCGCGCCGCAAGGTCGGCTGGCGCAGTTGCGTGGCGCACTGTGTCGGGTCTACGACCGCTGGGATGCGGATGCGCTGACGCGCTGGGAGCCGCGCCCCGGCGCGGCGGAATTGCTGTCTCGCCTGCAGCGGCGCGGTATCGGGACGGCGATGGTCAGCAACATCGGCCGCGCCGCCCTGGCTGCCGCCCTCGGCCGCTTCGGTTTCGAGCGCTGGCTCTCGCCGGTGGTGAGCCGCGATGAGGTCACCTGGATGAAGCCGCGCACGGAAGGGGTCCGACATGTGCTGGCGACGCTGGGGGTGGCGCCGTCTGCAGCGCTTTTCGTCGGCGACAGCCGTGCCGACGTGCTTGCGGCGCGCGCTGCCGGCATGCGGGTTGCGATCATTCGCGGGGGTGAATGCGAAGAGGCCGCCTTCGATGCGCTACCGCCCGATCACCTGATCACGCAGCTCGACGAAGTCATCTTCCTGGTCGGCAGGAGTGCGTCGTCATCGTTGTAGCGCGCACTGCCACGATCAGGCATGAGTGCATCATGCCGAGCAAGCCGGCCGTGAGGAAGAGAGCCGCCGCTTTGTGGCGGACTGTACGTAGTTTTCGCATCTTTCTGCTGCTGCTGACCGCGATGGGACTCGCCGGCTGCCTCGAGCGCCTGTTCTTCTACCCCGACTCGGCCACGTACGCACGACCGGAACAGTACGGGCTGCGGCACGACGACGTGTTCATCGACACGGCCGACGGCGCGCGCCTGCACGGCTGGTGGCTGCCGGCCAGGGGTCCGGCGCTCGGCAGCGTGCTGCACCTGCACGGCAACGCCGCGAACGTGAGCAACCATCTGCCGCTGGTGGCGTCGGCCTCGATGACCGGCACCGCGGCTGCCTCGGCGATGTTCGCGCGAAAGACTTCCTTCTCGGCTTGCGAGACGAGGTCGATCTTGGTCACGACGGCGAGGTCGGCGAGCGAGAGCATCGCGCCGATCTTGCGCGGCAGGTTCATGCCGCTGGTCGCTTCGAGCACCACCAGGCCGAACGCGCCCACGATGTAGGGCGCGCACCGCAGGCACAACCCCGCTGTCTCGACGAACAGCGTGTCGGCACCCTCGGCCTGCGCCCACTTCACGGCGTCGCCGAGCACGAGCACGCTCGCGTGGTCGGGGCAGAGCTCGCCTGAGTAGATCTTGCGTGCCGGCCGGCCCGAATGCGCTCGCGCAGGTCGAGCAGCACGGTGTCGAGCTCGCGCAGCCGCTCGGCGAGCCGCGTCTCCTCGGCGCTCGTGGCGATCCAGTCCTGCATCGCACCGCGGTGCATGATCACCCGGGCGTTGGAGGCGAGCGCGATCCGCGGGTCGTGGGTCACGAAGACGAAGATCTTGCGGTAGCGGCGCAGCAACTCGAGCGCACGCGCGCGGTCGATTCCGGCGTTCTCGATCTCGTCGAGCAGCACGATCGGCGCATTGCCGATCACCACCGCGTCGGCCACGAGCAGCGAGCGCGTCTGCCCGCCCGAGAGCTCGGTCATCGCCGCATCGAGAATGATCGGCTCGCCGGTGAGCGGGTTGGCGAACTCGATCGTCTCGGCGACGACGTCGTCGGGCCGGGCCGCGCCGCGCACGCGCGCGTGGATCGCCGAGGAACCGATGCACCGGCAAGTCGGACAGGAAGGTGGTGTGCTGGGTGATCAGCGCAATCGGATTGGAAGCCGGATCGTCCTCGAACCCCTCGGGCGGCACCGCGTCGTTGATCAGCACCTGCCGGCCCGACGGGGTGTTCCGGTTCGCGAGCAGGGCGATGTCGTTGATCAGCGCGGTCTTGCCCGATTCCGTCGGACCGACATCCCCGATGATCGGGGCGCGGCGTGCGATCGTGGTTGATCTGGGTCATCCCGCGTCGGCGTTTGCCAAGCGCCCCTTCCGTGGCCAGCGTGCAGGTTGCGCGGACTCCGGACGGTTTCCGATCGAGAGAGGGCATCTGGCGCCGGCGCTATCATCTTCCGCGCGAGCCCGTCGCTCGGGCTCGGAGCGACGCATGACATCAGTGGAACCCGCTCACGCCGTCCGCGTACATGCGGATGCGGCCACCGGCCTCACTGCCACCGAGGCAGGGGCGAGGCTGGCACGCGAGGGGCCGAACGAGGTCACTGTGCCGCCCGCGCATCCGCTCATGCGCTTCGCCACCGGGTTCTGGGGGCTCTCGGCGTGGATGCTCGAACTGATCTGCCTGCTGTCGCTGGCGCTCGGCAAGTGGGCCGACCTGTGGGTTGCGACAGCGCTCCTTGTAGTCAATGCCGTGCTGGGCTTCGTGCAGGAGCAGCGCGCCACGGCGGCGGTGAACGCACTGCGCTCCCGCATGCAGGTGACCGCACGTGTGTTGCGTGACGGCGTCTGGCAGGCGGCAGCGGCACGCGAACTCGTGCGCGACGACCTCGTGCGCGTGCGCGCCGGCGACTTCGTGCCGGCCGATATTCGCATCGTCGACGGCGCGCTGCGCATCGATCAGTCTGCGCTGACCGGCGAGTCCGCCGAAGTCGCACGCGCGGCCGGCGAGACGCTGTATGCCGGCTCGGTCGTGCGGCGCGGCGAGGCCAGTGGCGTGGTCGTCGCCACCGGGGCCGGCACCTACTACGGGAAAACGACGCAGCTCGTCGATGTCGCCCGTCCGCGGCTGCACGTCGAAGAAATGGTCACGCGGGTGGTGCGGTGGCTGTTCCTGATCGTCGGTGTCCGGGTAGCTGCGGTGCTCGTCCTGTCGATCCCCGCGCATGTTCGCCTGGTGGAGATCCTTCCCCTTGCACTGGTTCTGCTGATGAGCGCCATCCCCGTGGCGCTGCCGGTGATGTTCACGGTCAGCATGGCGATCGGTTCGATCGAGCTCTCCCGGCAAGGCGTCGTGGTGACGCGCCTCTCGGCGGCCGAGGACGCGGCCAACATGGACACGCTGTGCGCCGACAAGACCGGGACGCTGACCCGGAACCGCTTGTCGCTGGTCGATGCGCTGCCGCAGCCGGGTTTCGGCCACGACGACGTCGTTCGCGACGGCGCGCTGGCGTCCCGGGAGGCAAACCAGGACCCGATCGACCTCGCGTTCATCGGTGCGGCGCGAGAGCGCGGATTGCTCGCCGCACCGGCGCGAATGCTGGCCTTCGTCCCGTTTTCGGCGGACACGCGCCGGACCGAGGCGCGCGTCGAGATCGAAGGGGCGGTCGTTCGCGTGATGAAAGGTGCCTGGCGCGTCGTCGCCGATGCGTGCGGGCTGCCGCCGGCCGCGAGACAGCAACTTCAGGAGAGCGTCAAGGCCGCTTCCGCCAGGGGACGCCGCGTGCTCGCGGTCGCGCGCGCGACAGGCGACGCGCCGCTGCAGTTCGTCGGCTTCGCCTTTCTCAGCGATCCGCTGCGCCCGGACTCCCGCCAACTGATCGCCGAACTGCGCTCGCTCGGCATCGGGGTCAAGATGCTGACCGGCGATGCAACGGCTGTCGCACGCGAGGTTGCCCGCGAGCTGGACGTCGCCGATGTCTCCGCGGAGGTCTTCCCGGAGCAGAAGTTCGACATCGTGAAGCAGTTGCAGGCCGCTGGCCACGTTGTCGGGATGACGGGCGACGGCGTGAACGATGCGCCGGCGCTCAGGCAGGCCGAAGTCGGAATCGCGGTCAGCGGCGCAACCGACGTGGCGAAGTCGGCGGCGAGCGTCGTCCTGGCCACCGAAGGACTGGCCGGCATCATCGAACTGGTGAAGGGCGGTCGCGCGATCTACCAGCGCGTGCTGACGTGGATCGTCAACAAGGTGAGCCGCACGATCCTGAAGTCGGGCTTTGTCGTGATCCCGTTTCTCGCGACGGGGAAGTTCGTGATCTCGGCGCTCGGCATGGTGCTGCTGGTGTTCATGACCGACTTCGTGAAGATCACGCTGTCCACCGACCGGGTGCGTCCGTCTGCGAAGCCCGAGACCTGGAACATCGCACCCCTGGTCAGGGTCGCCGTGGTTCTCGGGCTTCTGATGCTCGTCGAGGCGCTGGCGCTGCTCGCCTTCGGCTGGCATCGCTTCGGGCTCGGGAACGACGCCGGCGCGCGGCAGACGTTCGCATTCCAGACGCTGCTCTTCTTCGCATTGTTTTCGCTGGTGTCGATCAGGGAGCGGCGCCCCTTCTGGGCATCGCGACCAGGACGCGCCCTGACGATCGCGATGATTGCCGACGCCTGCATCGGGGGTGCTGATCGGAATCCACGGCCTGAGCGACCTGCGACCGTTGCCGTTGTGGCTGACGGCAACGATCGTGACCTTTGCCGGTGCCTGTTCCCTGACACTCAACGATCGTGTCAAAGTGGCGTTGCTGGCGCGCAGTTGACCGGCTCCCGTCCCTTCCCGGCTTCGGTTACCCCATCATGTACGTCCCCGCACACTTCGCCGAAACCCGGCCCGAAGAACTCCACCGCATCATCCGCGAGCACCCGCTCGGCGTGCTGGTCACGCAGGGCAGTGCCGGACTGGACGCGGATCACATCCCGTTCGAGTTCGATTCCGGCGCGGGAACGCACGGAGTGCTCTTGGCTCACGTGGCCCGGGCGAACACGCTGTGGCAGCGATGCCCCACCGGCACGCCGGTGATGGTCGTCTTTCGCGGCGCCGAGGCCTATGTCTCGCCCAACTGGTACCCGAGCAAGCACGAGGCGCACCGCCAGTGCCCACCGGAACTACGAGGTGGTGCACGCGCACGGCACGATCACCGTGCACGACGACGAGAGCTTCGTGCGCCGCATCGTCGCGCGCCTGACGCGGCGGCACGAGGCGGCCGAGCCCGTCCCCTGGAAGATGGGGGACTCCGCGCCCGAGTTCATCGACGGCATGCTGCGCAACATCGTGGGCATCGAGATCGCGGTCACCTCGCTGACGGGCAAGGCCAAGCTCAGCCAGAACAAGGATGCGCGCGATCGGCTCGGCGCGGCCGCCACGCTCGATTCGCGCGGGCACCACGAACTGGCGGCATCGATGCGCAGGGCCGGATGAGCGGCAGTGGCACTCTCGCCGCGTCGTTTCCGGCTGGCGCTCAGTTCACCTTGATCCCGCGCTCGCGGATGATCCGTCCCCAGCGGTCGTACTCCTCGCTGATGTAGGCGCCGAATTCCTCCGGCGTGTTGCCGCCCGGTTCGGCGCCGCTCGCGATCCACTGCTCGACGATCTCGGGCGACTTCAGGATCCGGGCAAATTCGCCGTGCAGCCGGCGAATCACCGGCTCCGGCGTGCCCAGCGGCACCATGACGCCCATCCAGCCCTTGCCTTCGACCCCCGGGTAGCCGGCTTCGGCGAACGTCGGCAGGTCGGGCAAGGCCGCCAGTCGCTGCTGCGAGGCGACCGCCAGCGCGCGCACGCGACCCGACTTCAGGTGCGGCGCGAGCACGGGGTAGTAGGCGAACGACACCGCGATCTGGCCCGAAATCAGGTCCGGGAGCTCGAGGGCCTGCGACTTGTACGGCACTTCGAGCATCGAGATGCCGGCCGCCTTCTCGAGCGCCGCAGCGACCAGTTGCTGCATGCTTCCCGGCCCGGCCGTTGCGTACGAAACCTTGCCCGGAGCGGCGCGCGCCATCCCGATCAGGTCGCCCAGCGTGCGCACCGGGAGCGTGGCGCTCACCGCGATGATCACCGGCCCCGCCGACACCGACGTGACGGGCGCAAAAGCGCGCATGCCGGCGAAGTTCGGATCCGGCGCCAGGATGTCGTTCATCAGCAGCAGGCTGCCGTTCATGATCAACGTGTGGCCGTCGGGGTCGGTGCGGGCGACCTCCCGGGCCGCGATGACGCCCAGCGCGCCCGGGCGGTTCTCGACCGTCACCGGCTGGCCGAGCGCCTGGGCGAGCTTCGGCGCGATCGCGCGCGCCCGGATGTCGGGCGCGCTCCCTGCGGCCCCGGGGATGACGAAACGGATCGGCTTGGTGGGGTAGGGCGATTCGGCTGCCTGCGCCACGCCGAGCACCAGCGGCGCGGCCGTCACCCAGATCCTGAATCTCGCCATGGCGTTCTCCTCCTCGAAGAGCCGACGTCGGACCGACCCGACGATTGCAGCATCGCGGTCCGGGGCTGTCGTGGGGAAGGACCCCCATTCCTGCGGTTGGGGGCGGTCGCAGTGGGGGCGCGGCCCTAATGCAGCGAACGCGCCTGTCCGAAACCGACCTCGCGCGCGCGGACGATCGCCTGCGCGCGGCTGCCGACGCCGGTTTTCGCGAAGATGTGGGTGATGTGGTTGCCGACCGTCTTTGCGCTCAGGCGCAGCGTCTGCGCGATCTGCTCGTTGTCGAGGCCGCGCGCGATCAGCTCGAGCACTTGGCACTCGCGGTCGGTGAGCTCGTCGAACGCGCGGTGCTCCTCGGCCTCGCCCCCCATGAAGCGGCGGAACTCGGCCACGAGCTGTTGCCAGCCCGGTTCGTCGGGAAGCAGGATGTGGTTGACGCTGTCGAGCGCGACGAATTCGGCGTTCGGAACCAGCGTCGCCGTGAGCTTGCCTTCCTCGTAGGGATTGCGCGCCTCGTGGCGCGAGTGCAGCACCAGCGTCGGGCAGCGCACCTGCCGTGCCAGATCCTGCACGTCGATCTGCTCCATCATCGCGAGGAACCGGGCGGCGTTGCGGCCGGTGCAGCACAAGCGCATCCGGTCGGCGAACCACAGCCACTGCTCCTTCGTCGCGCCGGGAACCAGCAGGGAGGCGAACACCTGACGAAACGCCGGCTCCTCGCTGCCCCAGCCGATCTCGGCCAGCCTGCGCAGCATCTGCGCTTGCTCGAGCCGTTCCGGCGACGGTTCGCCGCGCCTGAGCGAGCCGCGGCAGTAGGACCCCCAGAGGAACAGCCGGGTCACACGCTCCGGATGGCGTGCGGCATAGGCGATCGCCACTGCCGCGCCGCCGGAGTTGCCGACCATCTCGAAGCTGCGCAGTCCGGCCGCGTCGACCGCCGCCTCGACGTCGCGGACCAGGCCGTCGAACGACAGGTCCTCCACGTCCCACTGCGACATGCCGATGCCGCGCGGATCGACGCGCAGCAGTGTGTGGCTCCGGGTGAACTCGGTGATCCAGTGCCGCGAAACCGGGCTTTGCCAGTCGTATTCGATGTGCGACAGCCAAGTGGGCGCGCGTACCAGTGCCGGGCCGCGGCCGGACAGCGCCCAGGCGATGCGGGTGCCGTCGGAACTGGCGGTGAAGTGAATCGACTGGCGCATGGCCAACGCAACTCGCGGGCGTTCCCGATCCTGTAGCCAATCCCGGCACCGGCATTCGCCGTGCTGCTGGCTAGGATAGTCGCGCCGACGATGCCCCCGCAAGTACCCTCCGTCCGTGGCGGCCGACGCCGCCGCTGCCGCGAGGTCATCGCGGTTGCGTCCCGCTTTCCTTCGGGAGCGGCGGTCGCCATGGCCAGCGGCCTTCGACCTCGACCGTCAGGCTCCAGCTCAGAGCGGTCCTTACCACGACCAGTGCGCCCAGCGCGGCGATGCCGGCGAGCGTCGCGTCGAGCGTCACGGTGCGGATGATGTCGGCGGCAACCAGCAACTCGAGTCCGACGAGCAGAGACTTGCCGAGCATCACCCGGTAGCGCTCGTAGCCATACTCGATGCCGTGTCGCGATTTCGCCAGCCAGCGAAGCGTGCCGGCCACGATGAAGGTGACCATCACGGCCACGGCAAGCAGCTCGACCGCCTGCGCGATCGACTCGATCGCCTCGCGAACCTGTTCGTTCATCGCAGTCCTCTCACAGAAACATGCGGAAGAAGGTCCGGCGCCAGCACAATTCCCGGGCCTCGTCCCGGCGCAGCCGCACCCGTGAGCCCCGGGCGCGAACCCCAAACAGGCACCCCGGACAGGCACCCCGGGCAGGCGCTAGAATGGCCACGCGACGTTGCCCGTGGCGCCTCCCGTTCGTGCGCTCCGAATGGTCCCCGAAGCCGTGAACCCGCTCGTTGTCGTCTGTGGGGCGATGGTCGTAGTGTGCCTCGCTCTCGCGCTGCCGAACCCCGGAATCCGGTTGCGCCGGCGCGACAGCCCGAGCCTCCAGATCGTTTCTCCAGCGCTGAACAGGACGCTCGACTCGAGCGGCAACTTCAAGAACATGGACACGGCGTACCTGCTCGGCGTGCGCGTCGGCATCCGCTTCTGATCGAAGCCGGCCGCAAACCGGCTTCCGGCAGGGAGGATCGCTGATGGACGATATCTGGATGCGCTTCGTGGAGAACCTGAACGATCGCATCGGCGGGCCGATGAAGTTCCGGGGGTTGCTGCAGCCGCTGATGGCCTGCTTCTTCGCGATTCGGTCCGGACTGAAGGATGCGTGCGAAGGCAAGCCGCCGTATTTCTGGGCGCTGTTCACGCAACCCGCTCACCGAGCCGAGATGCTCCGGGACGGTTGGAAGAGCGTCGGAAGAGTCTTCCTGCTGGCGCTTCTCCTCGATGTCGTCTACCAACTCATCGTCCAGCGGTTCGTGTATCCGGGAGAGGCTCTCTGGGTCGCGTTCGTACTGGCGATCGTGCCCTACCTGGTCGTGCGGGGGCTGGTGAACCGGCTATGGTCCAGGTAACCCCCGGCAGGCATACCGACGAGATCATGACCGGATCAATGCGTGCCTTGGTTGCGCTCTTGACAGTGGCCGGCCTCGGCCTGCCGGCCGGGGCCTCGGCTGCCGGGCCCGATCCGGCGGGACAGGCCACCGGCAATGCCTCGCGGCCGAAGATCTGCCTGGCGCTTTCAGGCGGCGGCGCGCGCGGCGCGGCACACATCGGCGTGCTCAAGGTGCTCGAGGAGATGCACATCCCGATCGACTGCATCGCGGGAACCAGCATGGGCGCGCTGGTGGGCGGCGCCTACGCGTCGGGCATGAGCGTCGACGAGATGGACACCATCACCACGTCCATCACCCGCGAGCTGCTGTTCAAAGAGAACCCGCCGCGCCGGGAACGGTCGATGCGGCGCAAGCAGGACGACTACGACATCTACATCGGGCCGGAAATCGCCTACAAGGCCGGCAGCTTCGGCTTTGCAAAAGGGTTGGTCAGCGGCGTGCAGCTCGAAACCGTGTTGCGTGGCCTGTCCAGGGTGAAGGGCAACTACCGGTTCGACGACCTGCCCATCCCGTATCGCGCCGTCGCCACCGATCTGGTGACGGGCAAGGCGGTGGTGTTCGAGGAAGGCGAACTCGCCAACGTCATGCGGGCGAGCATGGCCGTGCCGGGCGCCGTCGCTCCCGCCGAGTTCGGCGGCATGATGCTGGTCGACGGCATGCTGACCGAGAACCTCCCCGTGCAGACCGCGCGCGCGATGGGCGCCGACATCGTGATTGCGGTCAACGTGGGCACCCCGCTGCTCGAGCGTGAACAGCTCAGCGGGATCATCGGCGTGACCGCCCAGATGCTGAGCATCCTGACCGAGCAGAACGTGCAGACCTCGCTGGCGACGCTGCAACCGCAGGACATCCTGATCGCGCCGGAGCTGGGCGACTACACGACGGGCGATTTCGACGAGCTCGCGAAGATCGCCCCCTTGGGCGAGGCGGCTGCGCGCAAGGTGGCGGACCGCCTCTCACGGCTCGCGATTCCCGCTGACCAGTACGCCGAGCTGCGCAGGCGGCAGCAGGTGCTGATCGAGCCCGACGTGCGCCCGGTCGACGAGATCCGGTTCACCGACCTGAAAGAGGTCAATCCGGAGACCGTGCGCGCGGCGATGGACACCCAACCCGGACGCCCGATCGACCAGCAGACGCTCGATCGGGACATGCGTCGTATCTACGGGATGGGTTACTTCGAGCACGTGAACTACAGGTTCCTGGAGGAGCCGGGCAGGCGGGTGCTCGTGGTCGATGCGGCGGAAAAAACCTGGGGCCAGAATTCCTTGCGCTTCGGGCTCGGGCTGGTCACCGACCTGAAGGGCGATGCGTTCTTCAACGTGATCGGCAGTTACCGGAAAGCGTGGCTGAACCCGCTCGGTGGAGAGTGGCGTTCGACGCTGCAGTTCGGGCGCACCAGCAGCTTCACGACCGAGTTTTATCAGCCGATCCGGGCCCAGGGGGATTTCTTCGTCGCGCCGAACTTCAGCTACGAGCGCCGCACCTCGGACCTGTACCGGGGCGACCAGCGCATAGCGACCTATGACACGGCCTCTGCGCTCGCGGGCGTCGACGCGGGCGGACTCTTCGGGCGCTACGGCGAGGCGCGGCTCGGCCTCGAGTGGGGCACGATGAAACCGAAGCTCGACACGGGGCCGGTGGTGCTGACGCCGGCGGCCGGGGACGTCGCCGTGGGGGCAGCGACCCTGCGCATCGTGCTCGACCGGTTCGACAGCGTGCATTTCCCACGCGACGGCTGGCGCGCCGGCCTGAAGGTGTTCGACTCGATCGGCAGCCCGGGTGCCGACGTCGACTATACGAAGTGGGATTTCGACGGCGCGATCGCGCACTCGTTCGGCGATCACACCTTCAACCTGGGCTGGAAATTCGGCGGCAAGCTCGGCAACGACCCGCTGCCGCGATACGACCTGTTCCAGTGGGGCGGCTTCCTGCAGCAGTCGGGCTATGCCACGGGCCAGTTGCTCGGAGAGAAGATGTCGTTCGGGCGCCTGATGTACTACCACCGGATCATGAGGGGAGGCCTGCTCGAAGGCGCGTACAGCGGGCTGTCGCTGGAGGCCGGCAAGGTCGGCAACCCGCTGGTGCCCGGTGCGCCGACCGGGACGCTGCATTCGGCCTCGCTGTTCATCGGCGCCGACACGCCCCTCGGCCCGGCGTATTTCGGCTACGGCCGGGCGAGCGACGGCAACAGCAGCTGGTACCTCTTCCTCGGGCGGATCTACTGAAGGCGCCCGTTTCTCCCGAGCGCCGATCACCGGTCCGACGAGACGCCGCTCAGCGTCCCGATACGGCCCTGGCGACGAAGTCGGCGACCGCCTCGATCTGCTGCGCGCTCAACTGGTCGGCGAACCTCGGCATCACGCCGATCCCGGTGCGCACCGCTTCCATCACGCGGGCCTTGTCGGGCTTGAGCTCGTCCAGCGACGGGCCGATGGTCCCGGTCGCCCCGGCTGCCTCCAGCGTGTGGCAAAGCGCGCAGGGGGGCTGGGCCGCTTCGGTGAACACCTTGCGGCCCAGCTCGTCGGCGCAGGCGGGGCCGGCGAGGGCCAGCAGCGATGCCAGCCCCGCAAGCTGCAGCCGCGTCATGCGACGGTGACCGCGACCGCGTGATCGCGCCAGCCGTTGTGCGCGTAGGCGCGCTCGTTTTCGACGCGCAGCTCCGGCTGCACCGTGCCGTCGATCGCGATCGCGCGGCTGGTGATCAGGTGCTGGCCGGGCCCGAGCGTGGCCTGCGCCACGAACTGCCGCCAGGCGTAGCGCCCGAGATGCGGGCCGAAGAATGCGGCCGGCTGCCACGACCTGCCGCCATCGACCGACACCTCGACGCCCTTGATCGGGCTGCCGCCGGTGAACGCGACGCCGTGCACCTGCACCGGGCCGGCGCGCAGGGTTTCGCCGCCGGCGGGACCGGTGACGAACGACTTCAGGTTCATCTGCCACATCGTCGGCTGGGTCGGTTCGCCCTTGCGACCGATGTCGCGCACCCGGTAGCCGGACTTCTGGATCGTCGCGGAGGTCTCGTCGGCGGTGAACGCGACGCGCTTCACGTACTTCACGTTGTTCACGCCGTAGTAGCCGGGAATGATGAGCCGCAGCGGCCCGCCATGCGCCAGCGGGATCGGCCTGCCGTTGAGCTCCCGGGCGAGCAGCGCTTCCTCCATCGCGGTCCAGGGCACCGAGCGCTCGACCATCACTTTCGCCGCCTCGATGCCCGGCGGGATGATTTCGCCGCCGGTGCTGGTCATGTAGCGCATGCCCTCGCGCACGCCGCCGAGCGCGGCGACCACGTCGCGCACCGGCACGCCGCTCCACAGCGCGTTGCCGGCCGCACCGACCTTCCACTGCGACCCGGACGCCTTGTGGGCGAAGAAGCCGCGCCCGTTGCCCGAGCACTGCAGCACCATCGCCACGCTGGCCAATCCGATCCGCTGGAGGTCGGCGAGGGTCAGCGTGCGCGGTTGCGTGACACCGTCGACCTGCACTTGCCAGGCGTCCCGATTGGCCACGATCGCCGCGTCGGGTGCGGCGAGGTTGTTGCGCAGAAAGAGGATGTCGGTGTCGGTGATCCCGCTCGTGCCGAACGCACTGCGCCGGGTCTCGATTCCGTTCGCGCTGTGCACGATCACGCGGCTGGCGTCCTTGAAGGCCGCCACCGGCGGCAGCGGCTTGGCCTGTGCCAGGCTGGGGCTGCTGAAGCCGCCCAGTCCGGCCGCTGCGCCGCCCGCGCTCGCGGCGAGCAGCCAGCGACGCGCAATATCCACTTCGAGTGCCTGCTTCATGGGGTTCCTCCTCCTTGTGTTTGTTCCGCGATTGCAGCCGGGGCGGCTGCCGAATTCCGGCGCCGGTCATAGAGCGGATCGAGTGCGAGCATCCGCGCCGGATCCAGAAAGACCGCGAAGAATTTCAGGGCGCGCTCGCGCCGGCGCGTCGCTGCGGCTCGAAGGGCGCCCAGCAGCGGCGCGAGCGCGCTGGGCTCGGCACGCAGCTGCGCTTCGAAGCCGTCGAACAGCAGCACGTGCCCCGGGGCGGGCGACCAGCCGGGATCGGCCAACGCGTCCGCCAGCCCGCTCCAGCCGGTCCGAGCACAGGGTGCGAGCGCCCGGGCGCACAGCCGCTGCAGGTCTTCGCGCCCGGCATCGACCAGCCGCACGCGCGTGATCGGATAGCGGTCGATCGCCGCCGCCTCCTCGAGCGCGTCGGTCACCTCGACGCGGTACACGCCCGAGCGCCGGTCATCGGCGAGGCGTTCGGCGAGCTTTCCCATCGGCGGGCGGGTGCGAATGCATATTGCGAAAAATATTCGCAACGATTGATCTCCGTCAAGGTCGACCCTGACGGCAGGGCAGTCGGGGTGAGCCACAGGTGTCGCCCGGGCCCCAGCCGGCGTCGTGGCGGGCCGTGGTGATATCGTTGCGGCCTTCAGGTCACCAGCAGGAAACCCGAGCCCTTGTCGCCCGATACGGTGAGCGATGCGGAGAAGGCGCAATTCGACCGCGCAATGATGCGCCTGGCGATCGACCAGGCGCGCAACGCGTGGGCGGTCGGTGAAGTGCCGGTCGGCGCGGTCGTGGTGCGCGAGGGCGCGGTGCTCGCCACCGGCTACAACCAGCCGATCGGCAGCCATGACCCGACCGCGCACGCCGAGATCTGCGCAATGCGCGCCGCCAGCGAATTGCTGGCCAATTACCGGCTCGTCGATTGCGACCTGTACGTCACGCTGGAGCCTTGCGCGATGTGCGCCGGCGCAATCATGCATGCCCGGGTGCGCCGCGTCGTGTACGGTGCGCGCGACCCGAAGACCGGCGCGGCCGGCAGCGTCGTCGACCTGTTCGCCGACCCGCGGCTGAACCATCACACCGAGGTCACGGCCGGCGTGCTGGCCGACGAGTGCGGCGCGCTGCTGTCGTCGTTCTTCGCGGAGCGGCGCGGCGGGCGAGGCGGCAGCGAGGCGTGCCCCGAGGCAACCCCGCCCCCCGACGGAAGCGGGATCGAAGTGCGCTTCGAAGACCAGGAACGCTGAAACAGGAAGGGCCGCTCGACGAGCGGCCCTCCGGGGCGGGTGGCGGCGACGGCGTGGCGGCCGCGCGGCTCAGCCGGTCGTTACTGGATCTTCGCCTTCGCGCGCAGGCTCTGCTGCAGCTCCTGGACGCGACGGCGCTCGATCTCCTGCTGGATCTGCGGGCGCACTTCCTCGAGCGGCGGGGCCTTGGCCTCGCGAGTGTCGTCGAGCCGGATCACGTGGTAGCCGAACTGGGTCTTCACCGGCGTCTCCGTGTACTTGCCCTTGTCGAGCTTGACCATCGCCTCGGAGAACTCCTTCACGAAGGTCTGCGGGGTGTTCCAGTCGAGGTCGCCACCCGACTGGGCCGAGCCGGTGTCCTTCGACTTCTTCGCGAGGTCCTCGAACTTCGCACCCTTTTTGAGCTGGTCGATGATCTGCTTCGCTTCGTCTTCGCTCTCGACCGGGATGTGGCGCGCGCGATATTCCTTGTCGCCGGCCTGCTTGCGAACCTTGTCGTACTCGGCCTTGATCTCTTCGTCCTTGACCGGGTTGGCCTTCAGGTGGTCGCGGATCAGCGCACGGATGAGGACGTCCTGGCGCAGGTTGTCGAGCTGGCGCTGCACCTCGGCGTTGCGGGCCAGGCCCTTCTTCTCGGCCTCCTGGACGAACAGTTCGCGCGCGATCAGTTCGTCGCGCACCGCGGCGCGCAACTCCGGCGTGTCGGGGCGGCCCTGGGCGACGAGCGCCGCGACGAAGTCGTCGACGCGCTGCTTCGGGATCGGCTTGTTGTTGACCACCGCCGCGTTCTGGGCGAAGGCGACCGAGGCGATCGGCAGCAGGGCGGCGGCCGCGATCTTCGCCAGCCGGAGCGACAGGGAGGGGTGCGACATCGTGGGTCCTTGTGACAATCGTGGAATGACCGGCGCGCTGCGGTGACGGCCGGCGGGCCTGGCGTCAGGACGCCTCGGCCGGGGTACGGGCATCGATCACGAGCGCGTGTACGCGCTGCGGCATCCAGTCGTGCACGGCATCATACACGAGGCGATGTCGAGCCACGGTGCCCAGTCCGGCGAAGCGCTCGCTGACCAGACGGACGCGAAAATGGCCGGCACCGCCGGCGGCGCCGGCATGCCCGGCGTGCAGATGGCTGTCGTCGATCACCTCGATCGTCGCGGCCGGAAAACGGTCGGCGAACCGTGCCCGCAGATCGTCGACGGACGGCCGCATCAGCTTTCTTCCTGGACGTAGCGGCCGAGCCAGAGCGCCTGCGCGATCACGAATGCGATCGTCAGGCCCATCGTGCCGAACAGCTTGAAGTTGACCCAGACGTCGGTCGGGAACCGGTAGGCGACGACCAGGTTCAGCGCGGCCATCGCGACGAAGAACACGATCCAGGCGAGGCTGAGCCGGTGCCAGACCGGCTCGGGAAGCGCCAGCTGCTTGCCCATGACCGACTTCACCAGGTTGCGGCCGAACATCATCCGCCCTCCGGCCAGCACCGCCGCGAACAGGCCATAGAGGACGGTGGGCTTCCACTTGATGAAGGTTTCGTCGTGCAGGAACAGCGTCATGCCGCCGAAAACGACGATGATCGCCAGGCTTGCCCACTGCATGCCTTCGACCGGCCGGGCGCGCAGCTTCAGCCACAGGATCTGCGCGACGCTGGCGGCGATCGCCACCGCGGTGGCGACGTAGATGTCGGCCAGCTTGTAGGCGACGAAGAACAGCAGGATCGGGAACAGGTCGAACAGCAGCTTCATGCGCGCAGTATAGAATGACTGGTTTTACTGCGCCCCACGGGGCAACCCAGGAGTCCGACGATGGCCGAACGCACCCGCAACCGCCGCAACACGCTCGAGCGCCGTTGCCTGCCCAAGTCGCTGAAGCGGCTGTTCAAGGGCTCGAAGCGCCCGGTGTTCCGGATGCTCGAGAAAGTCAAGAAGGCCTGATCTCCCGCGCTCGCGCGCTTCAGCCTTGCGGCTCGAAGCGCAGCGACGCCGAATTGATGCAGTAGCGCAGGCCGGTCGGCGGCGGTCCGTCGTCGAACAGGTGACCCAGGTGCGCGTCGCAGGTCGCGCACAGCACTTCGGTGCGCGCCATGCCGTGGCTCGCGTCGCGCCGCAAGGCCAGGTTGGCCTCGCCGATCGGCTGCCACCAGCTCGGCCAGCCGCTCCCCGACTCGTATTTTTCCGCCGACGCGAACAGCGGCGTGCCGCAGCACACGCACAGGTAGCGGCCCTTTTCGTGGTGGTCCCAGTAGCAGCCGGTGAAGGCGCGCTCGGTGCCGTGGCGGCGCGCGATCCGGTATTGCTCCTCGGTGAGCAGCGCGCGCCACTCCTCGTCGGTCTTCTCGACTCTGGCGGGCGGGCGGGCGGGTGAGGTCGTACCGGGCATGACGTGATTCTATGCGGCCGGCGTCGCGGGCATCGACCATCTCCCCGCGGGACTCGCTAGAATTCCGGCGATCCGCACGCGCGCGTGCCCGACAACAAACGGAGACACCCCATGCAAGGACTGATGATGGACATGCCGCTGCTCGTCTCGGGCATCCTGCAGCATGCCGCGCGCCACTACGGGGACACCGAAATCGTCTCGCGCCGCGTGGAAGGCGACGTTCACCGCTACACCTACACCGATTGCGAGCGCCGTTCGCGGCAGCTGGCCGACACCTTGTCGCGCGAGGGCGTGTCGATCGGCGACCGCGTCGCCACGCTCGCCTGGAACGGCTACCGGCACATGGAGCTGTACTACGCGGTGGGCGGCATGGGCGCGGTGATCCACACGATCAACCCGCGGCTGCACCCCGAGCAGATCGCCTGGATCGTCAACCACGCCGGCGACGTGCACCTGGCCTTCGATCTCACCTTCCTGCCGATCATCGAGGCGATCGCGGCGCACTGCCCGAACGTCAAGAGCTGGATCGCGATGGTCGACGAAGACCGCCAGCCGGCATCCGGCAAGGTGGCCAACCTGGTGAACTACGAGCAACTGCTCGCGCGCGGCTCCGCCGACTACCGCTGGCCCGAGATCGACGAGCGCAGCGCCGTCGGCCTGTGCTACACCTCGGGCACCACCGGAAACCCGAAGGGTGCGATGTACACGCATCGCTCCACCGTGCTGCACGCCTATGCGGCGGCCTTGCCCGACGCAATGGGCGCGTCCTCGCGCGACTGCATCCTGCCGGTGGTACCGATGTTCCACGTCAACGCGTGGGGATTGCCGTACACCTGCCCGATGGTGGGAGCGAAGATCGTCTTCCCCGGCGCGCAGCTCGACGGCAAGTCGCTCTACGAGCTGTTCGAGCACGAAGGCGTCACCTACTCGGCCGGCGTGCCTACCGTCTGGCTGGGCCTGCTGCAGCACGTCCGGCAGGCGGGCGTGAAGTTCTCGACCTTCAAGCGCACGGTGATCGGCGGCTCGGCCTGCCCGCCGTCGATGATCCGGGCGTTCCGCGACGAGTTCGGGGTCGAGGTGATCCACGCCTGGGGCATGACCGAGATGTCGCCGCTGGGCACGTTGTGCCGGCTGCAGAACAAGCACCTCGGGCAATCCGAGGCCGCCCAGCAGAAGATCCTGGAGAAACAGGGTCACGTGATCTTCGGCGTCGACATGAAGATCGTCGACGACCAGCTCAATGAGCTGCCGTGGGACGGCAAGACCTTCGGTAACCTGCTGGTGCGCGGCCCCTGGGTGATCCGCGAGTATTTCCGCGGCGAGGGCGGTGATCCGCTGAAGTACGACGCCGACGGGCGCGGCTGGTTCCCCACCGGCGACGTGGCGACGATCGACGCGGACGGGTACATGCAGATCACCGATCGCAGCAAGGACGTGATCAAGTCCGGCGGCGAATGGATCAGCACGATCGACCTGGAGAACCTGGCGATCGGGCACCCGGCGGTGGCCAACGCCGCGGTGATCGGCGTGCCGCATCCGAAGTGGGACGAGCGACCGCTGCTGGTGGTCGTGAAGAAGCCCGGCGCCGAAGTCGCCAGGGAAGAACTGCTCGCCTTCTACGAGGGCAAGGTGGCCAAGTGGTGGATACCCGACGACGTGCAGTTCGTCGAGTCGATCCCGCTGGGGGCCACCGGCAAGATCCTGAAGACCAGGCTGCGCGAACAGTTCCACGACTACAAGCTGCCCGGCGCCTGAGGCGCGCACCGGCGCTGTTTCCCCGATTGCGGCGGACTGCCGTTCGGTTATGATCGTCCGGCACCCGGTGGCCCGAGCGGCACACAATCGGGGCAGGCCGATTACAACGAGGAGACACCCATGACCGGATTCCGTTCCGTGGCGGCGGCATTCGCCGCGTCCGTCGTTCTTGCGTCCCCCGCAGCCTTCGCCCAGTCGGGCACGGTGAAGGTGGCCTGGATCGACCCGCTGTCGGGAATGATGGCGCCGCTCGGCCAGAACATGGTGCGCAGCTGGCAGTACGTTGCCGATCTCGCCAACCAGCAGAAGTGGGCCGGCGACGTGAAGTTCGAGGTGGTGCCTTTCGACAACAAGCTCAGCCCGCAGGAAAGCCTCACCGCGCTGAAGTCGATCGTCGACCAGGGAATCCGCTACGTCGTGCAGGGCAACGGCTCGGGCGTGGCGATCGCGCTGTCCGACGCCGTCGCCAAGCACAACGAGCGCAACCCGGGCAAGGAGATCGTGTTCCTGAACTACGCGGCGATCGACCCGTCGCTGACGAACGCGCGCTGCAACTTCTGGCATTTCGCGCTCGACATCAACGCCGACATGAAGATGGAGGCGCTGACCTCCTACATGGCCAAGCGCCCTGAGATCAAGAAGGTCTACCTGATCAACCAGGACTACGCGTTCGGGCACTCGGTCGAGAAGGCCGCCGAGGAATACCTCAAGCGCAAGCGCCCCGACATCCAGGTCGTCGGCAAGGATCGCCATCCGCTCGCGCAGGTGCGCGACTTCGCGCCGTACGTCGCCAAGATCAAGGCGGCGGGCGCCGACACGATCATCACCGGCAACTGGGGTGCCGACCTCGCGCTGCTGGTCAAGGCCGCCAAGGACGCCGGGCTGAGCGCGAACTTCTACACCTACTACGCCGGAACCACCGGCGTGCCCACGGCGATGGGCGCGGCCGGTGTCGATCACGTCCGGCAGGTGAGCTACTGGCAGCCGAACGACTCGGTGCTCAATCCGCAGGCGATCATCGACGGCTTCAAGAAGAAGTTCAACGACGACTATTACACGATGGCCACCTATACCGCCTTCAAGCTCCTGTCGGAGGGGATGAAGAAGGCGAAGTCCACCGATCCGCTGAAAGTGGCCTTTGCGATGGAAGGCCTGAAGGTGCAGTCGCTGAACGGCGAGGTGGAGATGCGCGCCACCGACCACCGGGCACAGCAGTCGGTCTATATCTCTTCCTGGCAGAAGGTCGACGGCAAGACGGTCAAGTACGACCAGGAGAACACCGGCTACGGCTGGCGCACCGAGGCGAAGCTCGACAGCTATGTCGCGTCGCAGCCCACCTCGTGCCAGATGAAGCGGCCGGCCGCGCGCTGAGGCCGGAAGGCCGCGCGCACGCCGCCCGCCGGGGCGGCGTGCGCCGGCGCGGGCGCGCTCACCTGCGCCCGTCGCTGCCCGCCATCCGGGACATCCGCCGCTTGGAATTCGTCGTCATCTCGCTGCTGAACGGCATCAGCTACGGGCTGCTGCTGTTCATGCTCGCCTCGGGGCTCACGCTGATCTTCAGCATGATGGGCGTGCTGAACTTCGCGCACGCGTCGTTCTACATGATCGGCGCGTACGTGGCCTACCAGATCAGCACCTGGCTCGACGCACTGCTGCCGGGCACCGGCTACTGGATCGCGCTGGTGGCCGCGCCGCTGACGGTCGGCGCGCTCGGCGCGCTGGTCGAGCGCTACGGCCTGCGGCGCGTGCACAAATGGGGCCACGTGCCGGAACTGCTGTTCACCTTCGGGCTGTCCTACATCGTGGTCGAGCTGGTGCAGATCGTCTGGGGCAGGGCGGCGGTGCCGTACCACGTTCCGCCGGAGCTCGACGGCGCGCTGTTCACCGTCTACTCGACGCACTTTCCCGCGTATCGCGCCTTCATGATGCTGGTGGCGACGCTGATGCTGTTCGCGATCTGGCTGATGCTCACCCGCACCCGCATCGGGCTGGTGATCCGGGGCGGCACTCGCGCATCCGGAGACGGTGGAGGCGCTCGGCCACAACGTGCCGCGGGTCTTCATGCTCACCTTCGGCGGCGGCACCGCGCTCGCGGGCCTGGCCGGCGTGATCGGCGGCAATGCGTACGTCACCGAGCCGTCGATGGCGGCGCTGGTCGGCGCGATCATCTTCGTGGTGGTGGTCGTGGGCGGCATGGGCTCGCTCGCCGGCGCGTTCATCGCGTCGCTGCTCATCGGGCTCATGCAGACCTTTGCGATCGGCATCGACTGGACGCCCGCGGGGCTGCTGCAGTCGCTGGGCTTCGAGATCGGCCCGGCCACCCCGCTCTACAGCCTGTGGTCGCTCAAGCTGTCGCAGGTCGCGCCGGTGCTGCCGTACCTGATGCTGGTGCTGGTCCTGATCCTGCGGCCCCGGGGCCTGATGGGCACGCGGGAGAATTGAGGTGGGGGAGACGGTCCGCTTCGCGCCGATCAACGTCGGGCGCTGGTTCGTCTGGGGCGCCACCGCGCTGCTGATGACGGTGTTGCCGCTGTGGTTCTCGAGCGGCTTCGCGATCACGCTGCTGTCGCAGATGGGCGTCATGGTGGTGTTCGCGCTGTCCTACAACATGATCTTCGGGCAGGGCGGCATGCTGTCGTTCGGCCACGCGGTCTATTCGGGACTCGGCGCGTTCTTCGCGATCCACGCCTTGAACTGGATCGGCGCGGGCGAACTGCGACTGCCGGTATCGCTGGTGCCGCTGGTGGGCGGGCTGGCCGGCGCGCTGTTCGGGGTCGTGTTCGGCTACGTCACGACGAAGAAGGCCGGCACCCCGTTCGCGATGATCACGCTGGGCATCGGCGAGATGGTGTTCGCCGCCTCGCTGATGTTTCCCGCTTTCTTCGGGGGCGAAGGGGGCATCTCCAGCAACCGGGTGGCCGGCGAGCCGTTCCTGGGCATCACCTTCGGCCCCGGCATCGAGGTCTACTACCTGATCGCGGCCTGGTGCTTCGCCTGCATGGTGGCCATGTTCGCCTTCACCCACACGCCGCTCGGGCGCATCGCCAACGCGGTGCGCGACAACCCCGAGCGGGCCGAGTTCATCGGCTACAACACGCAGCGGGTGCGCTTCTTCGTGCTGACGGTCGCGGCGTTCTTCGCGGGTATCGCCGGCGGCCTGTCGGCGATCAACTTCGAGATCGTCACCGCGGAGAACGTCTCGGCGCTCCGTTCGGGCGGCGTGCTGCTGGCCACCTTCATCGGCGGGGCGATGTTCTTCTTCGGGCCGATCCTGGGCGCGGTGATCTACGTCTTCTTCGCGGTGGCGCTGTCCGACTACACCAAGGCCTGGCAGTTCTACCTGGGCGTGTTCTTCGTCGCGATGGTGATGTACGCGCCCGGCGGCGTCGCATCGCTGCTGCTGATGAACCTGAGGGTGGCACGGTACCGTCTGTTCCGCAGGCTGCGCGATCCGTATGCCGGCGTGCTGCTGTCGGGGTTGACCCTGCTGGTGGGCGTGGTGATGGTGGTCGAGATGAGCTACCACCTGACGCTGAACTTCGCGGCCGGCTCGAAGATGCGGCTGTTCGGCTTCCCGGTCGACAGCGCCGCGCCCGAAATCTGGGTGCTCGCCGCCGGCGTGCTGGCGGCCGGCGCCTGGAGCTTCGAGGCGATGCGGCGCTATTTCGTTCGCGAATGGGGCGCGGTGCAGGTCGCGATCGAGGAGCAGTTGCAGCGCGAGGCGGGGGTGCGATGACCGCGACGACCGCCCTGAACCCTGGTCGACCTGCGCAAGAGTTTCGGCAAGACCGAGATCATCCGCGGCGTGAACCTGTCGATACCGCGCGGCGAACGCCACGCGATCATCGGGCCCAACGGCGCCGGCAAGTCGACGCTGTTCAACCTGGTGTCGGGACGCTTCCCGTCCACGAGCGGGCGCATCGAACTGAACGGCGAGAACATCACCGGCCGGCGCGCGTTCGAGATCAACCGCAAGGGGCTCTCGCGCAGCTTCCAGATCACCAACATCTTTCCGCGGATGTCGGTCTACGAGAACATCCGCTGCGCGACGCTGTATGCGCTCGGCTATCGCTACTCCTGCTGGCACCGGCTCGCGAAACTGGCCGACGCGGCCGAGCGCGCCGAGGAAGTGCTGCAGCGGATCGGGCTGCGCAACCGCCGCGACACGCCGGCCTCGACCCTCACCTATGCCGAGCAGCGCGCGCTCGAGATCGGCGTCACGATCGCCGGCGGCGCCGACGTGATCCTGCTCGACGAGCCCACGGCCGGCATGAGCCGCTCGGAGAGCGATCGGGCGGTCGAGTTGATCCGGCGCGTCACCGAGGGCAAGACGCTGGTCATGGTCGAGCACGACATGAGCGTGGTGTTCGGCCTGGCCGACCGGATTTCGGTGCTGGTGTACGGCGAGATCATCGCCACCGACACGCCGGCCGCCATCCGGGCCAACCGCGCGGTGCAGGAGGCCTATCTCGGCATCCCGGCGGCCGAATCCGCGCCCGGAACGTCACACGCATGAACGCGCCGATCCTCGAAGTCGAGAACCTGCACGCCTACTACGGCAAGAGCCACGTGCTGCACGGCGTGGACATGTCGGTAGGGGCCGGCGAGATCGTCAGCCTGCTCGGTCGCAACGGCGTCGGACGCTCGACCACCGTGAAAGCGATCATGGGATTGGTCGCCGCGACCGGGCGCGTCGACTTCAAGGGCCGCGCGATCCTCGGGCTCGAGGCCTACCGCATCGCGCATCTCGGACTGGGCTACGTGCCCGAGAGCCGCGATATCTTCCCGACGCTCACGGTCGAACAGAACCTGGTCCTCGGAATGAAGGGCCGGCGCCCCGGACGCTGGTCGTTCGACGACATGTACCGGATGTTTCCGAGGCTGCGCGAACGCCAGCACACGCAGGCCGGCGTGCTCTCCGGCGGCGAGCAGCAGATGCTCACGCTTTGCCGCACGCTGATGGGCGACCCGGAACTGATCATGATCGACGAGCCCACCGAGGGGCTGGCGCCGAAAATCGTGGAACTGGTGGCCGACTACCTGAACGAGCTGAAGAATCGCGGCATCTCGGTGCTGCTGGTCGAGCAGAAACTGGCGATCGCGATGCGGATCTCGCAGCGCGTCTACGTGATGGGGCACGGGCACATCGTGTTCGAGGGCACGCCGCAGCAGCTGGAGGGGAACGCGCAAGTGCGGCGCGAGTGGCTCGAAGTCTGAGGGGGCGTCGGCTTCGCATTGCGGCGCGGTGAGGGTACCCGGCGGCCGTGCCTGAGCAGGCTCTGCGGTCGGCGCTGCGGCGCGAGGCCACTGAGGGGGCCGGACGCCACGGGGCGCTGACGACGGCGGTCGGTGCTTCGCACCGACTACCCTGTGCTGCTCGCCCCGGGGTCGTGCGGCGCAACTCGCTGCGCTCGCTGCGCGAGCTCCGCTCAGACAGGGCGCCGCAAGTCAGAAGTACGAAGCGCGCTTCGCGCGCCGACCCCGAGGCTGCGCTGCTCGGCGCCGCCGACAGCGCCCCGTGGCGTCCGGCCCCCTCAGTCGCCTCGCGCCGCAGCGCCGACCGCAGAGCCCGCTCAGGCACGGCCGCCGGGTACCCTCACCGCACCGCAATGCGAAGCCTTTTCGCGAGCGTGGTGGTGCGCGGCAGGCGGTAGCGGCGCCCCAACGGCGGCCGCAATGCGAAGCCTCTATGCGGACGAGGGCGGTATGCGACATACGGTAACTGAGCGCTCCAGTAGTCTCAGTGGCGCTCGGTGCGAAGACTGGGCCGTCGCCCGCGAAGCCGACGCCGTTGCCTGCGAAGACCGCGCGGATTGTGGCAAGGGCGTGGGCGGTCTGCAAGCGGCGCGCCTTGTGCGCAGCCGAGAAGCGCAGCGGCACCGGCGGCGCGCGCAGCGCGCATCGTCCATCATTTTCGCGGCGATTGTTCGAGCGGAGCTCGCGCAGCGAGCGCAGCGAGTTTCGCTGCGCCAGCCGGTGACGCCGGTGCAGTGTGCCCGCCTATGCGGCGCTTGTGGGCCAGCGGATTTGCCCGGGTGGCAAGGCGCGAACCGCAGCCATGCCGGGTGGCATGGCGAGGATTCGCAACGCTGCCACCCGGGCAAAGGCGCGGCCTACAAGCGTCGCATAGGCGGGCACACTGCACTGACATCGCAGGGCACCCCCGCGAAGCGGGGGCAAGCACCCGGCGCGCCGCTCACCGACGGCCCGCGCCTTTGCTCGCGCCGACTCTCGCACGAAAGGCGGTCGCCCGTCGGCCCGAGCGGGTCGGGGTAAACTCGAAGCTCATCGCTTTACGGAAACCCTCCATGAGCCAGGCGCACTACGCGACACAGGGCGAGGTCGCGGTCATCACGATGGACAATCCGCCGGTCAACGGGCTCGGCCTTGCGCTGCGCACCGGAATCGTCGAGGGCGTGCGGCGCGCGCAGGCCGATCCGGCGATCAAGGCGGTCGTGCTCACCGGCGCGGGCAAGGCGTTCTCGGGCGGCGCCGACATCCGCGAGTTCAACACGCCGAAGGCGCTCACCGAGCCGACGCTGTTCACGGTCATCCGCACCGTCGAGCAGTGCGCGAAGCCGGTGGTCGCGGCCATTCACAGCGTGGCGATGGGCGGCGGGCTGGAACTGGCGATGGGCTGCCATTATCGGGTGGCGGTGCCGAGCGCGCAGATCGCGTTGCCCGAGGTCAAGCTCGGCGTCATTCCGGGGGCGGGGGGCACGCAGCGGCTGCCGCGGCTGGTGCCGCTCGAGATGGCGGTCAACATGATCGTCTCGGGCAACCCGGTCAAGTCGGAGAAATTCAAGGGCACGCGGCTGTTCGACGAGATCGTCGAAGGCGACCTGCTGGCGGGCGCGGTCGCGTTCGCTCGCAAGGTGGTCGCCGGGAACCGCGGGCTGCCCAAGGTGCGCGACCTGAAGGTGGAGCACGACGACGCCGAGGCGTTCCTGCAGTTCGCTCGCAACACGGTCAAGACGGTGGCGAAGAACTTTCCGGCGCCGGCGCGCTGCGCCGACGCGATCGCCGGAGCGCTGGGCGAATCGTTCGACGCGGGCCTGGCGCGCGAGCGGGCGATGTTCCTCGAAATGGTGCAGACGCCCGAATCGAAGGCGCTGCGCCACGCGTTCTTCGCCGAGCGCGCAGCCAGCAAGATTCCCGACGTGCCCGAAGACACGCCGACGCGGCCGATCGCGACGGCCGCGGTCATCGGCGCCGGCACGATGGGCGGCGGCATCGCGATGAACTTCGCCAACGCGGGCATTCCGGTGAAGCTGCTCGAGGTGAAGCAGGAGGCACTCGATCGCGGGCTCGCCACGATCCGCAAGAACTACGAAAATTCGGCGAAGAAGGGCCGTATGAGCGCCGAGGACGTCGAGAAGCGCATGGCGCTGATCCAGCCCACGCTCGCCTACGAGGACATCGGCTCGGCCGACATCGTGATCGAGGCGGTGTTCGAGGACATGCCGGTGAAGGAGGCGGTGTTCCGCAAGCTCGACGAGGTGATGAAACCCGGGGCGATCCTCGCGACCAACACCTCCACGCTCGACGTGAACCGTATCGCCGCCTTCACGAAGCGGCCGCACGACGTGATCGGCACGCACTTCTTCTCGCCGGCCAACGTGATGAAGCTGCTGGAGATCGTGCGCGGCGAGAAGACCGCCAAGGACGTGCTGGCGACGACGATGCAGTTGTCGAAGAAGCTGCGCAAGACCGGCGTGGTGTCGGGCGTCTGCGACGGCTTCATCGGCAACCGGATGCTCGAACAGTACCTCCGGCAGGGCCTGTACATGCTGGAGGAGGGCGCGAGCCCGCAGCAGATCGACCGCGCGATCGAGAAGTTCGGTTTCGCGATGGGACCGTTCCGGATGAGCGACCCGGCCGGCAACGACGTGGGCTGGTTCATCCGCAAGCGGCGCTACCTCGAGCAACCGAACCTGAAATACCCGAAGGTGGCCGACCGGCTGTGCGAGTTGGGCCGCTTCGGCCAGAAGACGGGCGCCGGCTGGTACCGCTATGCGCCGGGCAAGCGCGACGCGCTGCCCGATCCGGCGGTCGACGCGCTGATCGCCGCGCAGCGCAAGGAGATCGGCGTGGCGCCGCGCAAGATTTCCGACGACGAGATCGTCCACCGGCTGGTATTCGCGCTGGTGAACGAAGGCGCGAAGATCCTCGAGGAGGGCATCGCGGCGCGCGCCTCCGACATCGACATGATCTATCTCACCGGCTACGGCTTCCCGCTCTGGCGCGGCGGGCCGATGCTGTACGCCGACATGGCGGGGCTCTACAACGTGGTCAACCGGATGGCCGATTTCGCCGCGAATCCGCACGGCGACGCCGCGTTCTGGACGCCGGCGCCGCTGCTGGCGCGGCTGGCGGCCGAGGGCAAGGGATTCAACGGTTGAGACACCGGGGACAGCGAATCATGCGTGAAGCAGTCATCGTATCGACCGCGCGCACGGGCCTGGCGAAGTCCTGGCGCGGCGCGCTGAACATGACCCACGGCGCGACGATGGGCGGGCACGTGGTGCGCGCGGCGATCGAGCGCGCCGGCATCGAGCCCGGCGAGGTCGAGGACGTGCTGATGGGGTGCGCCACGCCCGAGGGCGCTACCGGCTCGAACATCGCCCGGCAGATCGCGCTGGCTGCGGGCTGCCCGGTCACCGTGTCGGGCGTCACGGTCAACCGCTTCTGCTCGTCGGGGCTGCAGACGATCGCGATGGCGGCGCAGCGGATCATCGCCGGCGAGGGCGACATCTTTGTCGCCGGCGGCGTCGAGTCGATCTCGTGCGTGCAGAACGAGATGAACATGCACATGATCCGCGACGCCCGGCTGCTGAAGACCAAGCCGGAGATCTACTGGTCGATGCTGCAGACCGCGGAGATGGTGGCCAGGCGCTACAACATCGCGCGCGAGCGGCAGGACGAATACGGCGTGCAGAGCCAGCAGCGCGCCTGCGCGGCCGCCGCGGCCGGCAAGTTCACCGACGAGATCGTGCCGATCACCGTGCGCATGGCGGTGGGCGACAAGGCGACCGGGCAACTCGGCACCCGCGAGGTGACGCTCTCCGACGACGAAGGCCGGCGCGCGGACACCACGCTCGAGGGCGTCTCGCAGATCAGGCCGGCGCTGCCCGGCGGCGTGATCGCGGCGGGCAACGCGAGCCAGTTCTCCGACGGCGCCGGCGCCTGCGTGGTGATGGACGCGAAGCTCGCCGAGAAGCGCGGCCTGAAGCCGCTCGGCTGGTTCCGCGGTTTCGCGGTGGCCGGCTGCGAGCCCGACGAGATGGGCATCGGTCCGGTGTTCGCGGTGCCCAAGCTGCTCGCACGCGCCGGCCTGAAAGTCGACGACATCGACCTGTGGGAGCTGAACGAGGCATTCGCGGTGCAGGTGCTCTATTGTCGCGATCGGCTCGGCATTCCGAACGATCGGCTCAACGTGGACGGCGGCGCGATCGCGGTCGGGCATCCGTACGGCGTGAGCGGCCAGCGGCTCACCGGGCATGCGCTGATCGAGGGCAGGCGCCGCGGCGCGAAGCGCGCGGTGGTCACGATGTGCATCGGCGGCGGCATGGGCGCAGCCGGGCTGTTCGAGATCGCCTGAGCGGGCGCCGATGCCGCACGCCGGCAGGGCCCTCCCCGACGGCACGCACGAAGCCCGAGCGAGCATGGACCTGCTGCGCACCCCCGACGAACGCTTCGACGGATTGCTCGACTTTCCGTTCGCGCCGCATTACGTCGACGACCTGCCCGGCTACGAAGGGGTGCGCGTGCACTACGTCGACGAAGGCGCGGCCCATCGCGGCACCGTGCTGTGCCTGCACGGCAACCCCACCTGGAGCTACCTGTACCGGCGCATGATCCCGGTGTTCGCCGAGGCTGGCCTGCGCGTGGTCGCGCCGGACCTGATCGGCTTCGGGCGCTCCGACAAACCGGTCGACGAATCGGTGCACGGCTTCGAGTTCCACCGCTCGATGCTGATGCGCGTCATCGAGCGGCTCGACCTGCACGATGTCATGCTGGTCTGCCAGGACTGGGGCGGCCTGCTCGGGCTGACGCTGCCGCCCGACATGCCGGGGCGCTTCACGCGGCTGCTGGCGATGAACACGGCGCTCGCGGTGGGCACGCCGCCCACCCGCGGCTTCGCCGAGTGGCGCGCGTACTCGAACCGCACGCCTGACCTGCTGGTCGGGAAGATGATGATGCGCGGCAAGCCCGACATGAACCCGGCGGAAGCCGCGGGCTACGACGCCCCGTTCCCGGACGCGCGCTACAAGGCCGCGCTGCGTGCGTTTCCGAACATGGTGCCCGACGATCCCGATGCGCCAGGTGCCGAGCTGTCCGGCCGAGCCAGCCAGTGGTGGCGCGAAGCCTGGAGTGGCAGCAGCTTCATGGCGATCGGCCTGCGCGACCCGGTGCTCGGCGAGGAATCGATGCTCCCGCTGCGCTCGATCATTCGCGGCTGCCCCGAGCCGATGCGGCTCGCCGACGCCGGCCACTTCGTGCCCGAATGGGGCGGCCCGGTCGCGCGCGCCGCGCTGGCGGAATTCGACCTGCGCGGGCTGCGGCACTGACAAACGGGGAGACCGGCATGTCATTGAAACAAGCGCTCGATCTGGGCGGCCGCAAGGCGATCGTCACCGGCGGCTCGCGCGGACTCGGGCTGCAGATCGCCGAGGCGCTCGGCGAGATGGGCGCCGAGGTGCTGCTGGCCGCGCGCAAGCAGGACGAGCTCGACGAGGCGGTCGCGCACCTCGCGAAGACGGGGGTGAAGGCGCACGCGGTCGCGGCCGACCTGGGCAAGCCGGAATCGGTGCACGCGTTCGCCGATGCGGCGCTCGCGAAGCTGGGGCATTGCGACATCCTGGTGAACAACGCGGGGACCACTTGGGGCGCCCCCGCTGCCGAGCATCCGCTCGACGCGTGGCAGAAGCTGGTGAACCTGAACCTGACCGGCGTCTTCCTGCTGACGCAGGAGATCGGCAGGCGCTCGATGATTCCACGCAGGTACGGCCGGATCCTGATCGTCGCGTCGATCGCCGGGCTGCGCGGCAATCCGCCGGGCACCAACCACACGATCGCCTACAACACGACCAAGGGCGGTCTGGTGAACTTCACCCGCGCGCTGGCCGGCGAGTGGGGCGAGCACGGGATCACCGTGAACGCGCTCGCTCCCGGTTTCTTCCCGTCGAAGATGACCAAGACCACGCTGGCGTCGATCGAGGACCGGGTGAAGGAGCGCACGCCGCTGCATCGCCTCGGCGACGACGAGGACCTGAAGGGCGCGGCCGTGCTGTTCTGCTCGAACGCCGGAAAGCACATCACCGGGCAGATCCTGGCGGTCGACGGCGGCGTCACCGCGGTCTGAGTCGCAACGACAGAGGAGGACGGCGCCATGAGCGAGAAGAACCGGCAGATCCTGCTGATCAGCCGGCCGAAGGGCGAGGTGAGCCCCGCCAACTTCCGGCTGGTCGAGGCCCCGATCCCCGAGATCGGTCCGGGCGAGGTGCTGGTGCGCAACCATTTCCTGTCGCTCGACCCGTACATGCGCGGCCGCATGGACGACGCGAAGTCGTATGCGGCCTCGCAGCCGCTCGACGAGGTGATGATCGGCGGCACCGCTGGCGAGGTGATCGAGAGCCGCAACCCGGAGTTCGCAGTCGGCGACCGGGTGATGGGCATGCTCGGCTGGCAGTTGTACGGCAAGAACGACGGCCGCATGATCCGCAAGGCCGACACCTCGCGGGTGCCGCTGTCGGCGTATCTCGGCGCGGTCGGGATGCCCGGCGTCACCGCCTGGTACGGCCTGAACCGGATCGTCGCGCCGAAGGCGGGCGAAACCGTCGTGGTGTCGGCGGCCAGCGGCGCGGTGGGCTCGGCGGTCGGGCAGCTCGCGAAGCGCAAGGGCTGCCGCGTCGTCGGCGTCGCGGGGGGCGCGCAGAAGTGCGCCATCGTCGCCGACGAGTACGGCTTCGATGCCTGCGCCGACTACAAGGCAGGGCAGCTGTACCCCGACCTGCGCACGGCCACGCCCGACGGCATCGACGGCTACTTCGACAACGTCGGCGGCGCAACGCTCGACGCGGTGCTGCGCCGGATGAACGCGTTCGGCCGCATCGCGGTCTGCGGCCTGATCTCGGCCTACGACGGCCAGCCGATGCCCTTGCACAACTTCCGCTCGGTGCTGGTCAACCGGCTCCGGGTCGAGGGCTTCATCGTCTCGGAGCACATGGAGGTGTGGCCCGAGGCGCTGCGCGAGCTGGGCGCGCTCGTGGCCGCCGGCGAACTGAAGTACCGCGAGACGATCGCACAGGGCCTGGAAAACGCCCCGGAGGCGTTCATGGGCTTGCTGAAGGGGCGCAACGTCGGCAAGCAGCTGGTGCGGCTGGTCACGCCATGAAAGACTTCGCCGGCAAGGTCGCCGTGATCACCGGGGCGGCCAGCGGCTTCGGCCGCGAGTTCGCGCGCATCGGCGCGCAGCTCGGGATGAAGCTCGCGCTGGCCGATATCCGGGCCGACGCGCTGGCGGCCACCGCCGACGAGCTGCGCGCGCAGGGCGCGCTGGCATTCGGCGAGGCGGTCGACGTGAGCCGTGCGGCCGACGTCGAGCGGCTCGCGCAGCGCACGCTCGACGCGTACGGAGCGGTGCACCTGGTGTTCAACAACGCCGGCGTGGCGGCCGGCGGGCTGGTCTGGGAGCAGACGGTCAAGGACTGGGAGTGGGTGCTCGGCGTGAACCTCTGGGGCGTGATCCATGGCGTTCGCAGCTTCGTGCCGATCATGCTGGCGCAGGGCGACGAGTGCCACGTGGTGAACACCGCTTCGGTCGCGGGGCTGCTGTCGCCGCAGCTGATGGGGGTCTACAACGTCAGCAAGCACGGCGTGGTGACGCTCACCGAGACGCTGTACCAGGATCTTCGCGTGACCGGCGCGCGCATCGGCGTGAGCCTGCTGTGCCCGGCGTTCGTGCCCACCGGCATCGCGCAGTCGCACCGCCACCGGCCCGCGTCGCTGCGCGACGAGGCCGCGCCCACCGCCTCGATGGCTGCCGCGCAGAAGGCCTCGGAGAAGGCGGTGTCGTCGGGGCGGATCAGCGCGGAAGAGGTCGCGCGGATGACCTTCGACGCGATCCGCGAGAACCGCTTCTACGTGATCACGCATCCGAAGATCCTCGGGTCGGTCGAGTTGCGCCTGCACGACGTGATTGCGCAGCGCAATCCGAGCGACCCGTTCAGCCTCCAGCCCAAGTTGGCGCACCGTCCCGAGTGACGCGAGAGTTCGCCGCATGAGCTCCATCGCGCCGCCCGCCATCACGTCCGGCCAGTACGTCGAGGTTGCGCCCGAAGTCCGGCTGCACTACGCATCGTGCGGCGAGCCCGGCGCCCCGCTGATGCTCTTCCTGCACGGGTTTCCGGAGTTCTGGTACGCGTGGCGCGCGCTGCTGCCGGCCTTCGGCGAGCGCTTCCATGCGGTCGCGCCCGACCTGCGCGGCTACAACCTGTCCGACAAACCGGCCGACGTGCGCGCATATCGCATACCGGCGCTGGTGGCCGACATCGACGCGCTGGTGCGCGGGCTCGGCCACGAGCGCTGCGTGCTGGTCGCGCACGACTGGGGCGGCGCGGTGGGGTGGTCGTACGCGATCGCCCACCCGGAGCGCGTCGAAAGGCTGGTGATCCTGAACGCCCCGCATCCGGTGCCGTTCGCACGTGCGCTCGCGCACGATCGCGCGCAGCAGGCGGCCAGCCAGTACATGAGCTGGCTGCGCCGGCCCGGCTCCGAGGAGGTGCTGGCGCGCGACGATTTCGCACGGCTCGACGCGTTCTTCCTGCGCCTGGGCGGCGCGGCCTGGTTCCGCGGCGAGGTGCGCGACGCATACCACGCGGCCTGGGCGCAACCGGGCGCGATCGCCGGCGGCGTGAACTTCTATCGCGCGTCGCCGCTGTATCCGCCCGCCGGCGACGACCCGGGCGCGGCGCGGCTGCAGCTGGACGAAGGCGACTTCGTCGTGCGAGCGAAGACCCTGGTGATCTGGGGCGACGGCGACACCGCGCTTCTGCCGGCGCTTCTCGACGGCCTCGACCGGCTGGTGCCCGGGCTGCGCATCGTGCGGCTCGCCGATGCCACGCACTGGCTGGTCCACGAGCAGCCGCAGCGGATCATCCTCGAGATCTCGGAGTTCGTCGCCGATGGCGCTTGACCCGCAGGTCGAGAAAATCCTGTACTGGGCGCAGCGTGCATCGGTTCCACCGTATCCGGAACTCGGCGCGGTGCAGGCCCGCGAGCACTACGCGAAGGCTTCGGCCACGCTCGACATCGTGCCGCCGCCGCTGCACGAGGTGGAGGATCACGAGGTCGATCTGCCCGGAAGGGTGCTGCGCGTTCGCCAGTACGCGCCGTGGCCGCACTCATGGGCCGATCCGCGGCCGGCGCTGCTGTACTTTCACGGCGGCGGCTTCACGATCGGCTCGGTCGAGACGCACGATCGCGTCTGCCGGATGCTGGCGCTCGGCGGCGACTGCCCCGGTGTTCTCGGTCGACTACCGGCTCGCGCCCGAGCATCGTTTTCCGAGCGCGCAGGACGACGCTTTCGACAGCCTCGCGTGGCTGCGCAACGAATCGACGGCGTTCGGCGTCGATCCGGCGCGAATCGCGGTCGGCGGCGACAGCGCCGGCGGCACGCTCGCCGCCGCCAGCGCGATCCACGCGCGCGACCGCGGCTGGCCGCTGGCACTGCAGTTGCTGATCTATCCGGGCGTTTCCAGCCACCAGGACAGCGATTCGTACCGACGCTTCGCCAGCGGCTATCTTCTCGATGCGCAGACGGTGCAGTGGTTCTTCGCGCAGACGCTGCGCGATGAGCGCGACCGCCTCGACTGGCGCTTCGCGCCGCTGCGCGCGTCCGACCTGCGCGGCGTGGCGCCCGCCTGGATCGCAGGGGCCGAGTACGACCCGCTGATCGACGAGAACCGCGCGTACGCCGAGCGGCTGCGCGAGGCGGGCGTGCCGGTGCGCTTCGTGCAGTACGATGGCATGATCCATTCGTTCTTCCAGCATGCCGGCTTCGTGCAGGCTGCGCGGCGCGCGCATCGGGATGCCTGCGCGGCGCTGCGCGAGGCATTCGGGCATCCCGAAGCGGGGCAATGAGATGAGCCGCAACGACGACCACGGTGCGCCGGAGATCGAATTGCGCACCGGCACCTGGGCGCAGCTGGGCGAGGCAGCCGGCGCGCTGCGCCTGGCCGTGTTCGTACGCGAGCAGGGCATCCCGGCCGCGCTCGAATACGACGCATGGGACGCGCGCTCGGTGCATTGCGTCGCGTTCGTCGACGGCGAGCCGGCGGGTACTGGCCGGCTGCTGCCCGACGGCCACATCGGGCGCATGGCGGTGCGCGCCGACCAGCGCGGCCGCGGCATCGGCCGGCGGGTGCTCGAGGCGCTGATGGCGATTGCCAGGGAGCGCGGCGACACGAGCGTCGAGTTGAGCGCGCAGACCAAGGTCGAGGCGTTCTATCGGGCGCAGGGTTTCGTGCCGGTGGGCGAGCCCTACGAGGAGGTCGGGATCCCGCACCTGAAGATGCGCCGCAGCCTTCTGGCATTCGCCGCGTGGGCAGGCGTCGCGCTCATCGCCGGGGGCGGTGCGCCGCCGGCGCGCGCCGGAGCGCTCGATGCCGTCTCCAACGCCGACGCGACCAGCGCATTGCGCGTGGCCCTCGAGCGCGGGGCCGGACAGGCCGTCGCGCGGCTGGGCAAGCCGGGGGGCTTCCTCGACGATCCCAAGGTGCGCATTCCGCTGCCCGACGGGCTGCGGCAGGCCGAAGGGCTGCTGCGCGCGACGGGCCGCGGACGCGAGCTCGACGAGCTCGTCACCTCGATGAACCGCGCCGCCGAACAGGCGGTGCCGCAGGCGAAACAGCTGCTGGTGGCGGCGGTGAAGTCGATGAGCGTCTCCGACGCGAAGGCCATCCTCACCGGCGGCGACGACTCGGTCACGCAGTTCTTCAAGACGCGCACACAGGCGCCGCTCACCGAGCGCTTCCTGCCGATCGTGACGCAGCAGGTGTCGCGGCTCGGGCTCTCGAAGCGCTACAACGCGCTGGCCGGGCGGGCCTCGAAGCTCGGGCTGCTGAAGGAGCGCGACGCGTCGGTCGAGCGCTACGTGACCTCGCGCGCCCTCGACGGCCTGTACCTGATGATCGCCGAGGAAGAGCGGGCGATTCGCCGCGACCCGCTGAAGGCCGGGTCGAAAGTCATCGAGCGGGTGTTCGGCGCACTGCGCTGAAGCGCGCGCGGCGGTCGCCGACGATGCGCACCGAGTCGCCGTCGGGGGTCCAGCCGCGCTCGACCGTTTCGATCCGCCCGTCGCGCCGGATCGCCACCAGCGTCGAAGCGCGGGTGCCATAGCCCAGGCCGGGCGCGACGATCATTGCCGGCGCCAGGATGCGCTCGCGCGCAAGGCCGATGCCGGTGTCGGGCAGCGCGTCGTCGGGCGGCTGCGAGCGATCGGACAAGGCTTCGAGCAGCACTCCTTCGACCGGCGCGTGCGGGTCGTCGAGCGCGCCGGCGATGCGGCGCCTGAGGCTGCGCACCTTCGGCCAGTCGCTGTCGAGCAGCTCGTTGGACAGCCCATGCACGCCGGGCGGCACTTCGAGCACGCGCCGCGGATGCCGGTTCGACACGTAGATCGCGGGCTGCGGGGCAGCCGGATCGAACAGCAGCAGGTTGAAGCCCGCGTAGTCGTCGCCGCGGGCGGCAACCTGCGCCGCCCAGGCGTCGATCGGGACGTCCGCGCCGACGAAACCGGCGACCAGTTCGCCGCGCGACCGCCGTCCCGGCGATGCGCCGGGCTCGCGCACGTTCGTCACCGCCGCGAGCCGGCCATGCCGGTCGATCGCCAGCCAGCTGCCGCCGGCGACGCGGTCGCGCCCGCCCCAGACCGGGCCGCGATCGCGCCACCAGCCCGCGGGGTCGGCCTCGCGCGCGTAGTACTCGTCGCGGTTGGCCGCCAGCAGCAGCACGAAATCGTCGTGCGCATCGAGTGCGAAGCCGATCAGGCACATCGGGGGACAGCCGGCCGGCTCAGTCGACCCAGTCGAACGCTTCGACGTGGCGCCCCTGGAGCGCCAGCGCGTCGAGCCCGAGCGCGGTCGCCTCGGCGCGCAGCGCCGCGACGAAGGCGTCGGCTTGCGCGGCAGCCAGCGGCTCGTAGGTTTCGAGCCGTGCGGTAGCCGGTCTCGTCGCGCCATCCGGCGCGCGGCTCGATGCCGTGCGCCTCGCTCATGCGCCGACCCAGCTCGGCCAACCGCTCGCGACAGGCGTCGTCGTCGGCGCGAGCGGCGCGGAACCAGACCATCACGACGCGGCTCACGACCGGCTCCTTCAACCTTCGGCCGGCAGCGCGTAGGGCAGGGGCTCGATGCGCAGCGCGCGATCGCCGATGCATAGCGGCGCGCCGCCTTGCGCGAACGCCGCGGCCTGCGCCTCGAACAGCAGGTCGGTGCCGCCGCCGGGGGCGGGGGCGGCGAGCGCGACGACGCCGACCGGATCGGCCGCTCCAGCGAAGATCTCGGTGCCCGGGGCCGGCTCCGCGCCGTCGAGGTGGGCGAGAAAGACGCGGCGCTTGACCTTGCCCGGTAGTGGCTGCGCGCGACGATTTCCTGCCCGGGGTAGCAACCCTTGTCGAAGCTCACGCCGCCGATCGTGTCGAAATTGATCATCTGCGGCACGAAGCGCTCGACGGTGGCCGGCACGATGCGCGCCACGCCGCTGCGCACGTCGGTCCAGCGCCGGGCGGCGCTGCCCACCGGCTGCAGCGAGGCGGCCAGCCGCGGCCACAGCGTCGCCAGCGAACCGGCCGGCACCGTCAGCAGCCAGCGGCGCAGCGACGCCGCGCCGCTGCCGACGGTGACGATCGGCGCGAACCCGACCACCGTGGCCGGCGCATCCGGGTTGCCGTCGAGCGCCGCCTGCGCGACTTCGAGGGCCGCCGGCGCCGGCAGGCCGAGCGCCGCCAGCACTTCGCCGGCGCGCTCGCCGCACAGCCCGAGCACCGCATGCGCATCGGAGCGGTCTTCGACCTTCACCTTCGCGCGCAAGACGTACATCGACAGCCGCTTGCGCACCGGTTCGGCCTGCGGCCGCGGCAGCAGCAGCCAGATGGCGGCCGGATCGCGCCAGGCGAGCATCGTGGCGAGCAGCCGGCCCTTGGGCGTGCACAGGCCGTGCCAGCGCGCTTGGGAGGCCGACTGGCGCTCCACGTCGTTGGTAGTCATCGAGTGCAGGAAGCGTACCCGATCGTCGCCGGTGAGCGAGAGCAGCCCGTGATCGGGCAGCAGCGCGACGGCCCCCGCCAGCAGCCGCTCGAAGGAGGGCGCGGCGTCGTCGCGCGCCGCCTGCGGGCCGTAGGCGTCGGTTTCGAACCGTGCGCCGGCGATTTCGACGGCGGATCGGGCGGTGCTGTCGTCGGCGATGGCGGGTGTAGCGGCGAGCATGGCAGGTCCGATGGCGGATCCGATGGCAGATCCGGATGGGGTCCGGATTATTATAGGCACCCCCTCTCGCCCGACGAGGTCATGACCGCTGTGCCGCAAGGCCGATTCGCACGTCTGCTGATCCTGCTGCTGGTGCTCGCGGCGGGCGCCAGCGCCTGGGGCTGGTATGCCTTCACGGCCCAGCCTCTGGGTTTCGCCGCGTCGCCGGTGCGCTACGTGGTGCCCAAGGGTGCCAATGTGCGCACCGTCGCGGCCGGCCTGCGCGCGCAAGGCATCGACATCTCGCCGACACGCCTGTGGCTCTGGTACAAGCTGCGCCGCTACGACGGGCTACTGAAGGCCGGCACCTATGGTTTCGCCGCACCGCTGACGGTGGACGCGCTGCTCGACAAGCTGGTGCGCGGCGACGTGCTGCTCACCGAGATCCGCTTCATCGAAGGCTGGACCTTCCGGCAGTTGCGCGATGCGATCGATGCGCATCCCGACCTCGTCCACGACACCCGAGGCTTGGCCGAGTCGGCGCTGCTCGGGCTGATCGGCGCGGACGAACGCCGCGCCGAAGGGCTCTTCTTTCCCGACACCTACACCTTCTCGCCCGGCGCCAGCGACGTCGATATCTACCGGCAGGCCTACCGCAAGCAGCAGCAGGCCCTGCGCGCCGCCTGGGAGGCGCGCGATCCGTCGCTGCCGTACGGCACGCCCTATGAGGCGCTGGTGATGGCTTCGATCGTGGAGAAGGAAACCGGCCATGTGGCCGATCGCGACAAGGTCGCGGCGGTGTTCGTCAACCGGCTGCGCCGCGGCATGATGCTGCAGAGCGACCCCACGACGATCTACGGGATGGGCGATCGCTTCGACGGCAACCTGCGCAAGCGCGACCTGCAGGCCGACAGCGCCTACAACACCTACACGCGCGCCGGCCTGCCGCCGACGCCGATCGCGCTGCCGGGCAAGGCCTCGATCGAGGCGGCGCTCGAGCCGGCGAACGTGAGCTCGCTGTACTTCGTCGCGCGCGGCGATGGCACCAGCGAGTTCTCCGACGACCTGTCCAGCCACAATCGCGCAGTCTCGCGCTTCCAGCGCAACGGCCGATGACCGGGCGCTTCGTCACCTTCGAGGGCATCGACGGGGCCGGCAAGAGCACCCATGTCGACTGGTACGTCCAACGGCTGCGCGCACGCGGCATCGACGTGGTACAGACGCGCGAGCCCGGCGGCTCGGAACTCGCCGAGACGCTGCGCGAACTGCTGTTGCGCCGCAAGATGGGGATGCAAGCCGAGTTGCTGCTGATGTTCGCCGCGCGCAGCGATCACCTGGAGCGGCTGATCCGCCCGGCGCTGGCGGCAGGTCAGTGGGTCGTCTGCGACCGATTCACCGATTCCACCTGGGCCTACCAGGGAAGCGGCCGCGGCGCCCCGGCCGAACGGATCGCCTGGCTCGAAGCCTGGGTGCACGGGGACCTGCAACCCGATCGCAGCTACCTGTTCGACCTGGCGCCCGAACTGGCCGCGCAACGGCGCGCAGCGGTGCGGGCCCCTGATCGCTTCGAATGCGAGGACGTGGCTTTCTTCGAGCGGGTGCGCCGCGGCTACCATGAACGGGCGGGCGCCGACGCCGAGCGCTTCGTCGTGCTGGACGGCGAGCGGGCCGTTCCTGAGATTCGTGTGATACTCGAAGAAGATATCGTAGAGCTTTGTAATACATGATTTATGAGTGGCTGGCGCCCGCTTGGCAACAACTGCTGGCGCAGCGCGCCACGCTGCACCACGCACTGTTGATCCACGGCCCGGCCGGCATCGGAAAATCCGCGTTGGCCGAGGAGTTGGCGCGATCGCTGCTGTGCGAATCGCCGCTGCCCGACGGCGCCGCCTGCGGGCGCTGCAGCGCCTGCGGCTGGTTCGCCCAAGGCAACCACCCCGACTTTCGCCGGCTCGCGCCGGCATCGGCCGAGGAGGGCGGCGACGGCGAGGCGGGCGCCAACGAGGAACCGGCGCGCACTGCCGGTGGCACGACAGGCAGCAAGAGCGGCGGCAAGAGCGGCACCAAGCCGTCGCGCGACATCCGGATCGACCAGGTGCGCGCGCTCGAACGCTTCACCGGGGTGGGCGGGCATCGCGGTTCGACACGGATCGTGCTGATCGATCCCGCGGACGCCATGAATGCGGCGGCCGCCAATGCGCTGCTCAAGACCCCGGAGGAACCCGGCGGCGGCACGCGCTTCGTGCTGGTGACCGACCGGCCGGACGCGTTGCCAGCCACGATTCGTTCGCGCTGTAGGATGCTGGCGCTGCGCCTGCCGGCCCCCATCGAGGCGGCGGCCTGGCTCGCGGCCGACGCCAGCGTCGCGCCGGCGCAGGCGCAGGCCTGGCTCGCCGCAGTCGGCGGCGCGCCGCTGCGCGCGCGCCGATTCGCCGATCCCGCCCAGGCCGCCATTCATCGGCTCGTCGTGGAGACAGTGGCCGGCCTTCCCGAGACTGGCGTCGTGCAGGCTGCCGATGCACTGGCCGACGTGGCTCCCGCGATCTGGGTGGCGACGCTGCAGGCCTGGGTCGTCGACCTGCAAAGGGTGTGCGTGGGCGCGCCGCCGCGATACTTCCCCGACCGGGCCGAACGCCTCGGGGCCCTGGCGCGGCGGTCCGGACTGGCGGCGCTCGACCATCTCGCCGTGCGCCTCGACCGGGCGGCCCGGGCGGTCGATCATCCGCTGAATCCGCGGTTGATGATCGAGGATGCCTTGCTGGACGTTCGCGCCGCGCTCACGGCCCGGGCGGCGTAGAAACCGGGCGCTGCCTGGCAGCGCGGGGACGAAACAAGGGGCGAGCGATGGATGCGCTTTTCAATTCGACAGGGCACGGACCGGCCACCGGCACGAGCCCGACTGCCACGCTCGAACCGGCGACGATGCCCGGGATCGGGGCATCCGACACCGTTTCTTCCACCCAGGGCATGGCACCGGGCACGGCGGCCGCGCGCAGCGCTTCGGCGCGGCCCGGCGTGGTGCAACTCGCGATTCGCGAGAAGGCGGCGCTTTACGCCGCCTACATGCCGTTCATCGATGGCGGCGGCCTGTTCGTGCCCACGACCCGCGCAGTCAACCTGGGCGACGAGCTGTACCTGATCCTGTCGCTGATGGACGACCCGAGCAAGCTGTCGGTGACCGGCAAGGTCGTCTGGATCACCCCTGCGGGTACGCCGGGCAGGCAACAGGGGCTGGGCGTGCAGTTCGCGAAGGACAACTCCGGGGCGCAGGCGCGCGCCCGAATCGAGAACCTGCTGGGCGGCGCGCTGAAGGCGAACCGGCCGACGCACACCATCTGACGCGCGGGGCGCGCGCCGGTCGGCGCCAGCGCTGCCCGCTCCGGCGAACGGGCGGCCCCATCCCCGGGTTCGCCGGCAGCAGCCGATACAATGCCGGGTTCTTCCCGGCAACGCGGCCATGCTCGTCGATTCCCACTGTCACCTCGATTTTCCCGAGCTCGCAGGGCGGCTCGACCAGGTGCTCGCCGAGATGTCGGCGCACGAAGTCGGCCACGCGCTGTGCGTCTGCGTCTCGCTGGACGAATTCGATCGCGTGCTCGAACTCGCGTTGCGCGACCCGCGCCTGAGCGCCTCGGTCGGCGTACATCCCGACCACCACGACATGCGCGAGCCCGATGTCGCGACGCTGGTGCGGATGGCTGCCCATCCGCGGGTGGTCGCGATCGGCGAGACCGGCCTCGACTACTACCGCACCGAAGGCGACACCGAATGGCAGCGCGAGCGCTTCCGCGTGCACATCCGTGCCGCGCGGCAGGCCGGAAAGCCGCTGATCGTGCACACCCGCGCGGCGGCGGCCGACACGCTGCGACTGATGCGCGAGGAGGGTGCCGACGCAGCCGGCGGCGTCATGCACTGCTTCACCGAAGACTGGGACACCGCCCGGGCCGCGCTCGATCTCGGCTTCTACCTGTCGTTCTCGGGGATTGTCACCTTCAAGAACGCGGCTGCGCTGCGCGAAGTGGCGGCGCGGGCGCCCGACGACCGCCTGCTGATCGAAACCGACGCGCCGTACCTCGCGCCGGTGCCGTTCCGGGGCAAGGCCAACGAGCCGGCCTTCGTGCGCTTCGTCGCCGCGTGCCTGGCCGAACTGCGGCAGCAATCGATCGACCGGATCGCCGAGACGACCACGAATAATTTCTTCCGTCTTTTCAAGCACTCGCAGAAAATTGCTAATGTGTGATTTGAACTCAAGACGGGCTATTTTGCGCCTGACCAAGGCGCTGCCGCTGCTGCTCGCGCTGCCGGCAGGGCTGCTGGCCGCAGCCGCTGACGCCGCGCCGCAAGCAGCGCAGCGTCCGTCGCCGGAATTCTGGGAGGCGATCGCCCGCGACGACGTCGCGCGCGTGCAGACACTGCTGCTGCGGGGCGCGGACACCAATGCGGTGCATCCCGAACTGGGGCCGGCGATCGTCGCGGCAGCGCGCGAAAAATCGTGGAAGACGGTGACGCTGCTGGCGGGTCTGGCCGGCACGCGGGTGGATGTCCCCAATCGGCGCGGCGAGACCGCGCTGATGCTGGCTGCGCTGCACGGACAGCTGGAAGTCGCCAGGCTTCTGGTGCGAAAGGGCGCCGAGATCAACCGGACCGGCTGGACGCCACTGCACTATGCCGCCACCAACGGCCATGCCGACGTCGCGCGCTACCTGCTCGACGAGAACGCCTACATCGACGCCCAGTCGCCCAATCGCACCACGCCGCTGATGATGGCCGCGCGCCACGGGCATTCGGACGCCGTACGCCTGCTGGTGCAGGCGGGTGCCGACCCGACCGCGCGCAACGAGGCCGGAGTCGACGCTGCCGGCTACCTGCAGCGCCAGGGGCAGCCCGAACTGGCCCAATGGGTGCGCGAGCGCGCCGCCGACTACACGCGGCGCTACGGCACGCTGGAGCGGCCGCGCACCGTGGAGATGATCGAAGAGGAGAAGCGCCGCGCCGAACGCGGCAGCGCCCCGAGGCTGCCCGGCACGCGCGACTGAGCGCCGCGGCGCCGAACGCTTGCGGGCGGCACCTCGTCAGCCTATGGCCACGTCCAGGAAGAACGTCAGCGCGAATCCGACGAACAGCGCCGCCGTGGCGCTGTCGCCGAAGCCCGCGCGATGCGTCTCGGGGATGACCTCGTCACTGATCACGAACAGCATCGTGCCGGCCGCGAAGGCGAGCGCCAGCGGCAGCATGGTCTGCGAGACCGCCAGCAGCCCGGCCCCGGCCAACCCGCCGATCAGTTCGACCACGCCGGTGAGCGCGGCCACCCCCACCGCCTGCGCGCGGCTGTAGCCGAGGCCCGCCAGCGACATCGCCACCGCAAGGCCCTCGGGCAGGTTCTGCAGTCCGATCCCGAGGGTGATGCCGAGGCCGATGGCCGCGTCGCCGCTGGCGGCGCCGACGCCCATCGAAAGCCCCTCGGGGAAGTTGTGCACCGTAATCGCAAAGACGAACAGCCAGACGCGGGCCAGCCGCTCGGGGCCGGGGCCTTCGGGACCCTTCTGGAAGTGCTCGTGGGGCACGAAGCGGTGGATCGCCGCCATCATGAGCCCACCGGCGAGCAACGCCGCGACCACCGCCAGCGCGCCCGCCTTGCGGCCGCCGAACATCGGCTCGGCCAGCGCGAACCCCGGCAGCAGCAGCGAGAAGACCGTCGCGGCGAGCATCACGCCCGCCGCGAACGCGAGCATCGCATTGCTGGCGCGAGGCGAGAGCCGGCCGACCACGAGCGCCGGCAGCGCCCCGACCGTGGTGGCCATCGTCCCGCCGACCAGGCTGGCCAGCAAGGCGAGCGTCAGCGGCGAGGCGGAATGGAAGAGGTCGGGCAGGGTCATGATCGCTCAGGAGTTCGCCGCGAGCAGGCCGACCAGCGACGGAATCGCCGACTGCGCGTGGCTCTGCGCCGCCCGCGCATACGTCTGGCGCACGGCCTCGGCCGTCTCCTGCGCAGCGCCGAGTTCGCCCGCCATGGCGGTGTAGTAACCCATGTCCTTCAGTGCGTTGGCAATCGTGAAGCGGAAGCCCGAAGCGTCGCCGGCCTCGAGGTAGGGACGCATCCGATCCAGCACCACGCCGCCGCCGCCGCCGTTGGCCAGCACCTGCACGAAGACTCCGGTGTCGACGCCGGCGCGCTGCGCGCAGGCAGCCGCTTCGGCCAGTACCGTCGCGAAGCCGAGCGACACGTAGTTGTGCAACAGCTTGAGCTTGTGCCCGGCGCCCACGGGACCTGCGTGAACGATGTTCTCGGCGAAGCTCGCGAGCAGCGGGCGACACTCGTCGAAGAGCTCCGGATCCGCGCCGACGATCAGGTTCAGGCGTCCTTCGGCGGCCTCCTTCGGCGTGCGTGTCATCGGCGCGTCCATGAAGCGACCGCCGGCCGCCACGACCGCGTCGGCGATGCGCAGCGTGGAAGAGGGAATCGCGGTCGAGCAGTCGATCACGATGCCTCCCGGGCGCAAACCGGCGAGCACGCCGTCTTCGCGCAGCAGCGCGTTCTCGACCTCCGGCGAGCCGGTGACGCAGAGAATCACCACGTCGCAGCGGGCAGCCAGTTCGGCGCCGCTCGATGCCGGACGGGCGCCGGCGGCCACGAGGTCTGCCGTGGGCTGGTTGCCCGGGTGCTCGAGGAACGCCAGCGGATATCCATGCCGCAGCACGTTCGTCGCGATGCCGTGACCCATCAGGCCTACCCCGACCACGCCGATCCGCTGCTTGTCCGTCATTGCCGTCTTTCCCCCGCGATGCGCGCCACTTTAACCCCCTGCGCGCTACGCGCGTGTCGCCGCTCGGATCGAGGGCAGGGGTAAAGTCGAACGCCCAGGCCATGGATGCATACGGAGGCGAGAATGACGACGGTCCGGGTCAAGCGGGTTTACGAGGCGCCATCGGCAGCCGACGGATTCAGGGTCCTGATCGACCGGCTCTGGCCGCGCGGGCTGACCCGGGAGAAGGCGCACATCGACCTCTGGCTGAAGGCGGCGTCGCCGTCGCACGAGTTGCGGCGGCGCTTTCATCACGACCCGGCGCAGTGGGACGACTTCCGGGCGAGCTACTTCGCGGAACTCGAGGCCGAGCCGGCGGCCGTCGCGGAACTGATGGAGGTCGTCGGCCACCATCGCACCGTGACCTTGCTGTTCGGAGCCAAGGACGAGCAGTTCAACAATGCCCGGGCGCTCGTGGAATTCGTGGACGCGAGGCGGAAGAGGAAGGGCTGAGGGGGTTCAGCGGCTTGGCTGGCCTCGGTTCGAAGTGCGCGTAATGTATATTATGTCAAATTGTAGTCGCCGTCCCCCCCTGTCCGGGTACCCAACCCGATGACCGTTGGTCTCTGGCTATGTGCAGTCGAGAACTTGGGCTTCGTTACGCCATAAAGTTGTTAATCCTCAATGTGTTACGGAATACAGCTAAAGCTGTTTCTCATAATTGCCATCCATTATCGATGCAAGGGTGACACGGGTATCGGGCTCGCGACTCAACGCTTGTGCCGCTGTATTCGCGCGAATTCGACACGCTCGCCCCCTTCTCGCTGCCGGATCGATCGAGGCGTCTAAAATCCCTGCCGTGTCGGAATCGGCGTTCACGGTGCTCGGGGTGGCCGGCGCCGCATATCTGGCCTACCTGGCCTGGCAGGCATTTCGAGCGCCCGCCGGCACGCTCGAAGAGACGGGTGCTTCGTCGACCGGGGTCGGCGGCCTGTTGCTTTTCTTCCTGGCGTTCCTCCCCCAATTCGTCGCACTGGAGGCCGGGCCGGTGGCGCTTCAGATCGTCTGGTTCGGACTGTGCTTCATCGTGGCCACGGTGCTCACCTTCGGCACGGTAGCGCTGCTTGCGGGTGCCATCGGCAACCTGCTGCGGCGATCCGCGCGCGCCCAGTCGTACCTGAACCGGCTTTGCGGAATCGTGTTCGCAGGGCTCGCCGTGCGCCTGTTGACGTCGGCGCGGTAAGCAGGCTCGCGATCGAAGATCCGTCCGGAGGCCCGAACAGGGTGCGCACTACGCGAGTCCTTCCTCCTTCAGTGCGCGCTGCACGGCCGGGCGCTGGCCGACGCGCGCCATGTGTGCCGCGACGTTGGCGCGCGACGCAATGTCGATCTTCATCGGCACGGTCCAGCGGGTGATGGTGAACAGATAGGCATCGGCCACGGTGAACTCGTCGCCCATCAGGTAGGGCCTGCCCGTCAATTGCTCGTCGACCCACGCGTAGCGGCCCAGCAGCTTTTCGCGATTGATGGCCTTGGCTTCTTCCGGGTAGGCCGGGTTGAACAGCGGGCTGAACTGCTTGTGAAGCTCAGCGCTGACGAAGTTGAGCCATTCCATGAGCCGGTAACGCGCCATCGTTCCAGCCGGCGGCGCGAGCTTCTTCTCCGGCACCTGGTCGGCGATCCACTGCACGATCACCGGCCCTTCGGCAAGGCGCTGGCCGTCGTCGAGTTCGAGCAGCGGCACGTAGCCCCGGGTTGACCTTGTAGTAGTCGGTGCCGTCCGGAAGCTGGTGCGTTTTCGTGCTGGCCAGCACGGCTTCGAAGGGCAACCCCGCTTCGTGGAACACAATGTGCGGAGACAGCGAGCACGCGCCAGGGGAATAGTCATACTGTGTTAATAAATGCCTCGTGGCCTGGAAGCAGCACGGACATCGGGCGAAGCTACGAAGTAGCAGCGCGCCGATACGCAGCCGCAAACTCGTGATCGACCAGGGGACGTGGCGCTGCGCCCGGCGGGGCGCCTCGAGGGACGTAATGCGTGGGTACGGCAGGTTCCTGGCGAAGTGGCGTTTTTTTTTCTGCCCGGGCCTGCTCGGGATAGCTGAGTCGCTGCCCAAGCAGGAATCCGTAGGCGGCGATGCTCAGGCTCGCATGGTGATGGAATCCTCGCCAGCCTCGGCCCTCGTAGTGGCCCAGCCCCAGGTCCTGCTTGAGTTCCTGGTAGTCGCGCTCGATGCGCCAGCGCATCTTCGCTTCATACACCATGCGCTCGAGCGCTACGGCCTCGGGCAGCGTCGAGAGCCAGTACTTGGTCGGCTCGGCTTCGTCCTCGGGCCACTCGATGAGCAGCCACTCGGGCGGGCGTGGTTCGTTGCGCAGATGGTCCCGATGCGCGGCTCGTACCCTGAGCCGTGCAAAGCGCGAGCGCAGCGTCTGGTTCGTGCCCTCACGCCAACTGGCCCGGTACCAGGCCAGCGGCGAGAGCGCGAGCGCGACCTCCTTGACCGATTGCGGGCGGTGCTGCTCGTCGCCGGCCTGGCCCCGGCGCAAGCGCCTGCCCTGCGGCCCGCGCGCGGCGTCGGTCCTGGGCGCCAAGGGTTCTCGCGGCGGCGCCCAGACCGTCACACTGCCGGTGATGCCTGCCACATAGGCCAGCCCCAGTTCAGTGAGCCGCTCGCGAAACGCCGTGTCCACCCCGTAGCCCGCATCGGCCAGCACCGTATGGCGCGGTGCGCCCTGCGCAAGCAGATCTTCGATCTGCCCCAGGGCGATGTTCGGCTTGGTCGCGAACTCGATCTCGGCCGGTACGCCGGCCTTGCGGCGCCTGGCCTCGTCCTCGGCCCACTCCCTGGGCAGATACAGCCGCCAGGCCACCGGCAGGCTCGCTGCCTCACAGGCGAGCGACACGCTCACCGCTACCTGGCAATTGTCCTGCTTGCCCAGCATCCCGCAGTACTGGCGCGCCACGCCCACCGAATGACGACCCGCCTTCGGAAAGCCGGTGTCGTCGATGATCCACCAGCCGCCGTCGGAGAAGTCCATCCGCGGCACCACCCATTGCGCCACCCGCAGCCGCAGCGCCTCGTCGGACCAGTCCGAATCCGCCACGAAATGGTGCAGCGACTGATGACGAGAACGAACATGCTGCGGATCGACCGCCGCGGCCATCGGCTCGACGCTCTTTCGGGCCAGCGGCGACATCAGCCCCGCACAGTACCCGCGCAACCCCGCATGCCGGTCGGCGTGACCCAGCGCTTCACTCAGATGCGCCATGTATCGCTGGAGCTCGCCAAGTTCGTCCATCGCTTCGCACCTTGCACTTGAAGATGCGCGTATAGTAGACTGATTTTATTAACACAGTATGAATAGTAGAGCTTCACGAATCCTCTCCAGATGAACATTCGAAAGGCAGGTTTCTACACCATCGGGCACTCGACGCACCCGATGGCCGGGTTCGCATTGCTGTTACAGCAGGCTGGTTGCGACCTCGTCGTGGACGTGCGCACGATCGCGCGCTCGCGGACCAATCCCCAGTTCAACGGCGACACCCTGCCCGCCTCGCTCTCCGGCTACGGCATCGGCTATGTTCACCTCGCGGCGTTGGGCGGCCTGCGCGGCCGGCGCAAGGGTGCACCGCCGTCGCCCAACGACTGGTGGGAGAACGCGAGCTTTCGCAACTATGCCGACTACGCCGTGACGGCACCGTTTCGCGCGGCATTGCAGGAGCTGCGCGCGCTGGGGCAGACGCATCGCTGCGCGATCATGTGCGCGGAGGCGGTGTGGTGGCGCTGCCATCGCCGCATCATCGCGGACTACCTGCTGTTCGAGGGCGAGTCGGTTTTCCACATCATGGGCCACGGCAAGATCGAACCGGCCACGCCGACACCGAGCGCGCGCCGCCAGGCTGACGGCAGCCTCCTCTATCCACCATCGAGTCGGCGAGACGACGAGGCACGCCCGGGCTGAGCATCGGCATGCGGCCAACTTCGCGCCCTCATGGATCGATCGCGACGCGCCGCCTCCACAGCCGTCATTAACTAGAATCTCTGCTTCGGCCTTTTCCCCGGTATCGCGATGCCCTCACTCGAGACGACCGTGGCTTTCTTTCTGGTGGCCATCGTTCTCGGCTTCACTCCGGGTCCCGACAACACCTTCGTGCTGATGCAGTCGATTGCCCGCGGAAAACGCGCCGGGATGCTCGTCGTCGCAGGCCTTTGTGTCGGCATATGCATGCACACCGTTGCCGTCGCACTCGGCCTTGCGGCTGTCTTCGCCGCGTCGGAATCGGCGTTCACGGTGCTCAAGGTGGTCGGCGCCGCTTATCTGGCTTACCTGGCCCGGCAGGCCTTTCGGGCACCCGTCGGCCCTCTCGAAGCGACGGGCGCTTCGTCGACCGCGGTCGGCGGCCTGTTCGGACGGGGCGTCGTGATGAACCTCACGAACCCCAAGGTGCTGCTTTTCTTCCTGGCGTTCCTCCCCCAATTCGTCGCACCGGAGGCCGGGCCGGTGGCGCTTCAGATCGTCTGGTTCGGACTGTGCTTCATCGTGGCCACGGTGCTCACCTTCGGCACGGTGGCGCTGCTTGCGGGCGCCATCGGCGACCTGCTGCGGCGATCCACGCGCGCCCAGTCGTACCTGAACCGTCTCTGCGGAGTCGTGTTCGCAGGGCTCGCTGTGCGCCTGCTGACGTCCGCCCGCTAAGCAGGCCTGGCTTGCGTCGCTCAGGGCGCGAACATCGCCTGCAGGGTCTGCAGCGTCGTCGCCAGTGTCGGGGGACGCAATGCACCGAGCCGCTTGACCAGTCGCGTCCGATCGAGCGTGCGGATCTGGTCGAGCACGATCAGGCCTTGCTTGCCCTGGAACGTGAGCGCGACGCGAAAGCGCGCCGGCCGCGCGCCGGTGGTCATCGGCGCGACGATCACGGCGCGCAGGTGCTCGTTCATCTCGGCAGGCGAGATCACGACGCACGGGCGCGTCTTGCGGATCTCGCTGCCGACGGTCGGGTCGAGTTGCGCGAGCCAAATCTCCCCTGGCTTCATCACCGGGCCAGTTCCTCGTCACCCTCGTTCGCGAACTCCGGCCACACCAGCGCGTCGCCAGCTTGCGCAGCCAGCCGCTGCGCGTCCTCGGCCCAACCCTCGCGCAGATTGCGGCGGACCGGACGAATCTCGATCACGCCATCGCGCACCTGCAGATCGGCCGTGCCTTCGAGCCCGACCTGTGCCAACACGGGCTTGGGGATCAGCACCCCCCGCGAATTTCCCATCTTGCGAATCGCCACTTCCATCGTCTGCTTCCTCTCGGGCATTGTAAGCACAATGGTAGCACAGCAGAGATGGATCCGGAATCATCGTCGCAGCTGTGGCCCATGCTGTCAAAGGACACCGGGGCCGATCCCGGCGCGCCGCCTCCACAACCGCCACCCGAGAAAACCCACCAGCGCGATGTTGCAGACGACGACCAGCGCGCTCTGCCAGGTCGGCTCGTGCAAGAGGTGCCGAAACTCGAACGGCACGTAGATCGCCCCGCCGAGCGCCCCGAGCCATTGCCCCCACGCGCGGTCGAGCCACAGGCCGCAGGCCTCGATCCAGCGCAGCCCGATGTAGGCCGAACCGAGCAGGACCGTCGTGCGCAGCGGCGTGACGTTGAGTTCGTCGACGTAGTGAAGCAGCAGCGCCGGATAGTGGCTCGTCGGGTCGAGCTGGAAGTGGCCGATCAGTTCGAGGGCCAGGCGATGCACGTCGTGGTGCACCAGGCTCAGCCAGCCGAGCAGCGCGGCCAGCGCCGCCAGACCCTTGGTGGCTTCGAACAGCGCGACTCCTTCGAGCGCGACCCGCGTTGCGCCGTTCGCCTGCGCGATGGCTTCCGCAGTGCCGTGTCGTGACGAGCCGATTGGACGCATCTCCCCTTCCCGTCCTGCGCGCTGTCGTGTCGGCGCGCAGGGCGGGCCGGCGCACGTCAGGCGTTCGGAGCGTACAGCACTCGCCGCGCATTGCGCTCGGCGTCGCTCATGCTCGCGGCTTCGCGGCGTACCTGTTCGCGCGTCAGGCTGGACGCCGTGACGGGGGTCGGCGCCGCGAACTCGTAGCTCGTGGCGAGTTCGCCGCGGCGCTGCGCGCGCTGCAGTTCGGCGATCACTGCTTCACGCGTGAGCGTGCCGGGCGACGCGACGAGCTGCTCGCCGATCTCGTTGTTGACGAAACGCACTTCGTCGGCGAGCGCGGGGGCCGAGGAGACCGCGAGCAAGAGCGCGGCAAAGGGGATGGCAAGCCTGGACATTCGAGACTCCTTCGCAAGGTGATGGATATGTCGACCCGCTTCGGGGTCGGTGGACAGGCAACGCGCCCGTCGTACCCCATTAGACGAACGACAAACGGAAAAGTTCCCGCGCTCGCCGTCACGCGCCGCGCTCGCTGGGCGAGCGTCGCTTCGGTTTGCCGAAACATGTAGCGCGTGACGAGCGCCGGTTGCGCGATGCGAATCTTTGCGTTTTCGCGAAAATTTCCCTCTTGCCTTCCGGCAGAATTCCGCGATGCGCGTGCCGCTGCCCCCGCTCGATCGCTTCACGAAGGAGTGGCTCCTGCTCGGCGGCGCATTGCTTGCGCTGGCCGGCTTTCTCGGGTGGTCGCTGGCCAGCGAGCGCGCGGCGATCGATGTGCGCGAGCGCGACCGCCTCGCCGTGCAGGTGCGGGTCATCCACGACACAGTCGAACGCCAGCTCGACGCGGTGAACCGCGCGTTGGCGAGCGTGCGCGCCGATCTGCCGGGCTGGCAGGCGCAGCCCGACGGCGTGCGCATGGCGAGCCAGCGGCTGCGCGCATTTGCCGACGCGATGACCAGCGTGCGCACGATGGCGGTGCTCGACGCGCACGGTACGGTCGTCGCGGCAAACTGGCCCGAACTGATCGGTTCCGATTTTTCCGGGCGCGCCTACTTCCGGGCGGTGCTCGCCCGTCCCGACCCGGACACGCTGTACGTGAGCGCGCCGTTCATGACCGCGCTGGGCGTCTGGGCGATGAACGTGATGCGCATGATCCCCGGCCCGGGCGGCGAGTTCGCCGGCGTGGTGAGCGCCACGCTCGATCCCGACGAGTTCGAGCGGCTGCTCAAATCGGTGCACTACGGAAAAGACATGTGGAGCGCGCTGGTGCACGGCGACGGCGTGCCTTTCCTCATGACCCCGAGGCGCCCGGGCGTGCTCGACAGAAGCCTTGCGCGGCCCGGCTCGCTGTTCCAGCTTCATCGCGACAGCGGGCGCGCGGCCAGCGTGCTGACCGGCACGGTGATGGCGACCGGCGAGCGGCGAATGCTGGCGCAGCACACGATCCAGCCGCCGGCGTTGCGGATGGACAAGCCACTGGTGGCTGCGGCCAGTCGCGACCTGGAGGCGCTCTACCCCGGCTGGAAGGCCGAGGCGAAGACCTTCAGCGGCCTCTACGCCCTGCTCGCGGGGGTGTCGATCGTCGGCCTGCATGCGTTCCAGCGCCGCCGCCGCCTTGCGGACGCCCAGGCTGCCCGTTCGGCCGACGCGCTGGCCGAACGCGAGCGCTTCCTGCGCTCGCTGGTCGACATCATTCCGGGCATGGTCGGCTACTGGACCACGGATCTGCGTTCGACCTTCGCCAACAGCGCGTATCTCGAATGGTTCGGCAAGACCCCCGAGCAGATGCGCGGCATCCGCATGCAGGACCTGATGGGCGACGAGCTGTTCCGCCGCAACGAGCCGTACGTGCGCGGCGCATTGCGTGGCGAGCGGCAGCGTTTCCAGCGCACGCTCACGAAACCCGACGGCACGGTCGGCTACACCTGGGCGCACTACATTCCCGACGTGGCGGACGGACAGCTGCGTGGCTTCTTCGTGCTGGTGTCCGACATCACCGAGCTCAAGCGCACCGAGTTGGCGCTGCGCGAAGCGCTCGGGGAGGCCGACCGCTTCCGCCAGACCGCCGAGGAGGCCAGCCGCGCCAAGAGCGAGTTCGTCGCGAACATGAGCCACGAGATCCGCACCCCGATGAATGCGGTGCTCGGGCTGTTGCAGCTGCTGCGGCGCACGCGGCTCGACGAGCGGCAGGCCGACTACGCGCGCAAGGCGCAGACGGCCGCGGAGTCGCTGCTGGCGATCCTCGACGACGTTCTCGACTTCTCGAAGATCGAGGCCGGCAGGCTGGTGCTGGAGAACGGGCCATTCCACATCGACACCCTGCTGCGCAGCCTCGCCGCGACGCTGTCGGTGCCCAACGGGAACAAGGACCTCGTCGTGACGTTCGAGATCGACCCGGCGGTGCCGCGGGTGCTGCGCGGCGACGCGCTGCGCCTGCAGCAGGTGCTGCTCAATCTCGCGGGCAACGCAATCAAGTTCACCGAGCGCGGCGAGGTGCTCGTCGCGGCGCGGCTGGTGCGCGCGGATCGCGATTCGGCGAGCGTCGAGTTCTCGGTGCTCGACACCGGCATCGGCATCGCCGCCGAGCGGCTCGAAGCCGTCTTCGACAGCTTCATGCAGGCCGAAAGCTCGACCGCGAGACGCTACGGCGGCACCGGGCTCGGCCTGGCAATCAGCCAGCGGCTGGTGCGGATGATGGGCGGCGAGATCGGTGTGCAGAGCACGCCCGACCGCGGCAGCCTGTTTCACTTCGCGCTCGAATTCGCGCGCGAGCCCGATGCGCCGCAAACCGAGGGCGAGGCGCTGCGCGCCGCGGCGCTCGAAGTGCAGCCGCGTCCGTTGCGCGTGCTGCTCGCAAACCGCTCGGCCGCCCTGCGCGACGTCCTGATCGAGGCGACGAACGCGTTCGGCTGGAGCGCGCAGGCCGCGGCGAGCGGCGCCGAGGCGATCGAACGGATGAAATCGGCGCTGGCCGCCGGCGCGTCGTTCGACCTCGCCTGCGTCGATTCCAGGCTGCCGGACATGCGGGGCCGGGAGCTGATCGAGCGCTTGCGCGAACTGCATCGCGGTGCCGATGCCCCGATCGTCCTGCTGCTGGCGGCCCATGCGCACGAGCTGCCGGCCGATCGGCCCGGCGCGCAGGCGGGGGCCGCCGACGAGGTGCTCTGCGGCCCGTTCACCGCATCGATGCTGCTCGATGCCTGTGCGATGGCGGTGAAGGCGCGGCACGCCGTGGCGGCCGAGCCGACCACGCGAACCGCGGTCGGCGCGCAGGCGCAGTCGGCCGTCGATGGCCAGGCGCCGCCGGCCGGCGACGCGCGCCTGGCCGGGCTGCGCGTGCTGGTGGTGGAAGACAATCCATTGAACCAGCAGGTTGCGCAGGAACTGCTCGCGGGCGCCGGCGCGCTGGTGCGGCTCGCGAGCGACGGCCGCCAGGCCATCGCCTGCGTGCGCGATGCGCAGCCGCCGTTCGACGCGGTGCTGATGGACGTGCAGATGCCCGAAATGGACGGCTACCGGGCGACCCGCCGGCTGCGCTCGGCCGGCGCGACGCTGCCGATCATCGCGATGACCGCCAATGCCCTGCCTGCCGATCGCGCGGCCTGCCTGGCCGCCGGCATGGACGACCACGTGGGCAAGCCGATCGACTTCGAGGCGCTCGTCGGCACCCTGCTGCGGCATTGCCGACCCGGATACGCGAGCGGGCGGGCAACCGACGCTACGGCGCCATCGCCCGCACGGGAGTCAGCCTGCATCGACCTGAGCAGCGCGCTCGCCGCGCACGGCGGCGACGCAACGCTGCTCGCGCGGCTCGCCCCGCGCTTCGGGTGCGAGCAGGAGGAGATGGTCGCGCGCGCCGATCGGGCGCTGCGCGAAGGCCGCCACGCGGCCGCGGCGCGCGAACTGCACACGCTCAGGGGACTCGCGTCGAGCTTCGGTGCGAAGGCGCTCGCTGAGGCGGCCCGGATCGCCGAGGCGCGCATCGAGGCGCACAATGGCTCGATCGATGCCTACCTGCTGCTCGGCCCGGTTCGCGACCGTATGGCGCAGACGGCGGCGTCTCTGGCCGCGCTGCGGGAGGCCTGAGCGCGCATGCCTTCGCGGAGGTCAATGCCATGCGCCGATACGGAATGTGGATGACGACTGCACTGTTATCGTTCGGTGCCGCGCAGGTGCCGGGCCAGCCGTTGATCGTCGAAGGCCGCCTGGGCACGCCGGGTGTCATCGGCGCGTCTGAGAACGTGTGAAGCAATCATCCGCTCCCGTCTTGCACGCCGAGGAAGTGCCCGTGCTTCGTTGCAAATGCTCGCCATATCAACCGATATGGCTGCGCTTTGCGCCTCGCCCGGGCACCTCCTGGCGCGCCTTCCGGGCGCGGCCGATTGCTTCACACGTTCTGACGCGGCGAAAGCGAGTCCCCCGGAGACTGTGGCGATCCATACGCTCAAGGGCGCATACCTTGCCTGCGAGCGGGAGACCTCCAGTACCCGGATGGATGAGGAAACCGCGAGCCGTTGCTCGGGGATCAGCAACGAACTCGTGCGACGCGCATTCGGCGGAGACTTCGAGCGCATGATCCGCTGGTACGGCGCCGAGAAGGCGCGCACGCTTCGCGGCGGATCGCTCTGATCGGGCGGATCGATCGGGGCGGCATCGGCTGGCGCAGGTGCCGCCGCGGGACAGCACTTCCTCGACTTCGGCGAAGCCGGTGAACCGCGCGATCGCCTCGCCGGTCTTGCGCGCCGTCAGCAGCAGGTCGAGGTCGTGCCACAGCGCCGCGACCCGCTTCGGGCCCAGCCCCGGAATCCGCAGCAGCACGGTGACCGCAGAGGGCATCTCGCGGCGCAGCCGCTCGAGCAGCTCGCAGCCACCGGTTTTCGCGATTTCGCAGATCTTGCCTGCGCAATCGGCGTCGATGCCACGCAGTTCGGTCAGGTCGCGCCCCTGCTCGGCCATCGCCGCGACGTCGCCGCACAGCTCCTGCAGCATCCGCGCGGCGTTTCGATAGGCGTTGATGCGGAACACGTTGGGGCCCTGGATCGCGAGCCGGTCCGCGATCTCTTCGAACACCGCTGCTACCGCGAGATTGCGTACCGGTATCTCCCCTCCCCGCGCGTCGTGGCGATCAGCCCGCGGCTCGCGACAGCCGCTCGGCCAGCTCCGCGAGCGCGATTTCGTCTTCGCCGGCGCCGCGGCGCGCGCGCCTGAGCGCCAGCCGCTCACGCTTTCGAGCGTGGCCACCAGGCAGCGCTGGTAGAAGGCCGGCAGGTAGACCGCGTCGCGCTTGGTCTCGAGCAGGCCGTATCGCGCCTCGGCGGCGACCAGCGCCGGGTCCAGCTTCGGAATGCGCAGCGTGCGCGTGCAATCGGGAAGATACGCCTCGAGCTCGCCCAGCCGGCTGCCTTTCGGCGCGGCCGCGACCAGCTTGGCGGCCAGCGTGCGATGCAACCGGTGGTGGGTCGCGGCGGCCAGCGATGCATCCTGCTCGACCTGCCTCAGGCGCGAGACGGCTTCGGCTCGCTCGGTAGCGCGCTGCGTGGCCTGCGCGAGCGCGGCGGCGACGGGCGCACGCGAGCGCGCCGGTTGCAGCGTCGCGAGTTGCCCGAACTCCTCGACGACGACCGTGCCTGCGTTCGTCGAGACGACCCAGGACACGACAGTCGCGCGCGTGCCGGCCACCTCGGCGCAGGCGCGCGCGAAGCCCGCGGGCGCGCTGCCTCGCGCGAGCACGTGCGCCACCAGCGCGTCGAAGACGGGCTCGCCCCAGGTGGCAAAGCGTAGCGGCTCGTCGCGCCCCGGCAGCCCGTGTTCATGGAGCGCGCGCGAGACGGTGAGCAGGCAGGGCTCGCAGCCGGGCACTCCGCGAACCAGCAGCGCCGCCCCCGTGCGGCGACTCGATCCGCTCGCTGCCGAGCGCCTTCAGGGTCGCCGAGCCCGCCAGTGTCTCGAACACCTGCGCGAGCGTGATCGGCAGCCTCGTCGCGGCCATCTCGTCTCCGAGCTCGCGGTACAGCGCGTGCAGCTCGGCCGCGGTCGGCGACATCGACTCGGCGCGCTCGCGCGCCAGCCGCAGCCGTTCGCGCACCATCGCCTCGAGACGCTCCGGCGTCAGTTCGCCGATCGACAGCCGGCGCAGGTCGGCCGGATCGATCGGCAACACGACCAGCGGCTGCGTCCCCACCGTGCCGGCCGCGCCCCGGATGCGCCGCAACAGCCGCACGTACACCTCCTCTTCCACCGTCCCGGGGTAGGCGAGGTTGATCACGTGGATCGTGCGATGACGCTGGCCGATGCGATCGATCCGGCCGATCCGCTGCTCGAGCTTCATCGGGTTCCACGGCAGGTCGACATTGACCAGCAGGTCGGCCGACTGCAGGTTCAGTCCCTCGGCGGCAGCGTCGGTGCACAACAGCAGGTCGATGTCGCCGCGGACGAAGCGCCGCTTCACCTCCTCGCGGCTGGCTGGATGCCACGCGCCTGTCTTGTCCATCCACGAGCAGCGTGGCCCCGAGAACACGCCCAGCCGCGCCGACGGCTCGTCGTGCTCGATCCAGCCCTGCAGGTCGACCAGCGTGTCGTAGAAGCGCGTGAACACGACGGCCTGTCGCAGTCGCCCATCCGCGCCGCGGCGCGCGCGCAGCGCCTTCAGCAGCGCGCGCACCTTCGGAGAGCGAAGCTGCGCCAGCGGCGCAAGCCGCCCGAGCAGCGCAGTCAGCTGCTCGACCTCCCAGGCGAGGTCGACGCGGCTGCGCCCGCGCAGGCCGGCCGTCAGCAAGGCGTCGTCCGGCGTGTCGGCTTCGTCGTGGGCGCGCCCTTCCCAGTCGTGATCTTCCCGTTCGCGCTCGTCCCAGTCGTGCTCGGTCCACCGGGCCGCTTCGCCCGGCGATTGCGGCGGCCGGCCTTCGAGCGCGGCGACGACCTTGTCGCGCCGCCGCACCAGCGTGTCGTGGATCGCCTTGTAGCTCGACGCGAAGCGCAGGCCGAAGAAGCTCAGCATGAAGCCGACGGCGATGCGCTGCCGGCTGTGCGCCCTGACCTGCTCGGCCAGCGTGCGGCAGTACGGCGCGAACAGCTCGTAGACCTCCCGCTCGGCGTCGGTGAGCCCGATCGCGGGCACGTGCACCTTGCGCGTGGGCAACGGGGCGGCCAGCCGTCCCTGGCGGTGGTAGCGGCGCAGCAGGCCGCGGTCGTGCCGCATCATCGCCCGCGACAGCGGAGCCACCGCAAACAGCAGCCGTAGCGCTGCCTTGCGCAGCGACGGCGCCGGCGCCGCGCTCGCGGCCTCGGAGGCGTCGAGCCAGCGCCGCAGCGCTGCACCCGCGCGACCGCGCATGGCCGCCCGCTCGACGAAGCCGCCGGCGGCGGCGTCGAAGCGCAGCACGTGCCGCGCCGCACGCGCGAGAAAGCGCCACTCCAGCGGCTCGGGCTCGGCGCCGGCACGCAGCTTCGCGAGCAGGCCGTAGTAGGCGAGCGCGACCCGCGGCTCGAGCGCGAACGGCCCGAGCCGGCGGGCGAGCGTCGCCAGGTCGATCGCCTCGATCGGCTCGAGTTGCATCGGGGTCGCGGTCGCGAGCCACAGCGCGTCGGCCTTGGGGCGCAACACGTCGCGCGCGATCCGGTACAGGCGCGTCCAGCGCGCCGGCCGGTCGGGCGCGGCGGTCGGGTTCGAGCGGCGCGCGCAGTGGGCCTCGTCGAGCAGCACCAGGTTCCAGCCGTCGGCACCCTTCAGTTCGGGCTGGCGCTCGCGTCGCGTCATCAGCCCGGTCGAGACGATGAGCAGATCGGGGCCGAACAGCGAGGCGGCGGCACGCTCGTGCTCGCGCGGCAGCAGCAGCCGGTGACGGGGCCGCGCTCCGCCGAGCGCGCGGGCGAAGGGCAGCAGGCACTTGTCGGCCATCTCGCGCTGCCACTGCGCGGCGATGCTCGCCGGGACGGCGATCAGCGCGCGCTCCACGTAGCCGGACATCCGCAGCGCCCGCAGCGCGAGCCCCGCCTCGATCGTCTTGCCCAGCCCCACCTCGTCGCACAGCATCCACGACAGCGGCCAGCCGTCGACCAGCCGCCACGCGACCACGCGTTGGTGCGGCGGGGGCTCGACCGGCGCCGTCTCGATCCCCGGTACTGCCCGCCGGGCATGCGCGGCGCGTCGCGGATGAACGCGAACGCGAGCCACTCGGACGGGCTCGGCGCCGGGGCCGCGGCCGCGCTATCGTCCATGCTGGTCCATCTCCCCTTTCGAGCAGATTGCCACAGCCCCCGACCGATGCCGCGCTTCCGCTTCCATGACGAGCTCAACGACCTCCTTCGGCCGGATCTGCGCGACTGCATCTTCGAATGGCCCTGCGCCGAGCGCGCGACCGCCAAGCACGCGATCGAGGCGCTCGGCGTACCGCACACCGAAGTCGGGCGGGTCCTGGTCGACGGCCATCCCGCCGGACTCGGGCACCTGCTGCGCGAGACCGATTCGCTGGAGGTGTTTCCGGCGGCGCCGTCCGACCTGGCGGCCGATGCGCCGCCGCCCCGCTTCCTCGCCGACGGCGACGGACGCATCGTGCTGAGCCGCGATCGCGGACTGCTCGAGCATCGGCGGGTGACGCACGGGCGCTACGTACGCGCGCGCGACACCGACGGGCAGTTGCGCGAGGTCGTCGCGCGCTTCGGGTTGCGCGAGCGCGCCCGCCCGTTCACCCGTTGCCTCGAATGCAACGGCCTGCTGCGCGACGCCGGGCGCGACGAGGTCGCCGATCGGCTGCCGCCGCGGGTCGCAAGCGAGCAGTCCGGATTCACGCTTTGCACGGGCTGCGGCCGCGTCTACTGGCCGGGTTCCCACTGGCGCCGGCTGCGCGCCGTGGTCGATGCGGTGCTTGGCGAAGGTCGGGAACGGGCGGCGCCCGATCTCTGCGGATGACGACGATGACGAGCTCGCAGCCGGGTCAACGCGATGCCGCGTGCGGGCTCACGTAGCTCCCGACCTCGGTGCGGAACGCCACGTTCATCCGGTTCCAGCCGTTGATCGCGACGATCGCGAGGGTCAGGTCGACCAGCGCCTTCTCGTCGAAATGCTCGCGCGCCTCGGCGTAGACCGCGTCGGGCACGTCGTGCGTGGTGGCGATCTGCGTGACCGCTTCGGTCCAGGCCAGCGCGGCCCGCTCGCGCGCGCTGTAGAAGGGGGCTTCGCGCCAGGCCGAAAGCAGGTAGAGGCGCTGCTCGGTTTCGCCCCGCGCGCGGGCATCCTTGGTGTGCATGTCCAGGCACCGGGCGCAGCCGTTGATCTGCGAGGCGCGGGTCTTCACCAACTCGAGCAGCGACTCTTCCAGGCCGCTGCGGTGGACCTGATGCTCGGTGTGGAGCATGACCTTGAACGCTTCGGGCGAAGCGAGCTTGTAATCGAGGCGCTGATGCATCGGGTACCTCCGGTCGTAGACATGTCCCCAAGTCTACGAGAATGCAGTACTCGTGACGGCGCCGATGTCTTCGCAGGCGCCGACGCGCAGCGGCTCAGCGATCGGCCGATTCGCCGCCGCGATCGGGACGCGCCGCGAGATGCTCGCGTGCGGCGGCCGACGCGGCGAACTCGCGCGCATAGCGTCCGAGCAGCTTGCCGATCCGCGCGGTTTCGTACCCCAACTGCGTGAAGGCGATGCCGCGATCGAAGGCCTCGTCGTATTCCACGATCAGCCCGTTGCGCAGCCGCAGCTGTGCGATGCCGTCGAACACGACCAGCTGCCCCGCGCTTTCGGGTTCGCGCGACCGGTAGCTGAACACGTAGCGCGCATAGCCGAGCCCGTCCGAGGCGAGCACGTCGCGAAACTGCCAGAAGAACGCTTCGCCGCCGACGAAGAAGCGCTCGAGCATCGCGGCGATCGCGTCGCGGCCCTCGTGCACGCCGAAGAAGCCGTCGTGGTAGCGCCCGTCGGGCGTGAACAGCGCGGTGAAGCCGGCCGTGTCGCGCGCGGCGACCGCCCGGGCAAAGCGGCCGAGCAGCGTGGCCAGCGCCGTGGCGCTCGCGGCCTCAGCGGGCATCGCGCAGCGACAGCTCGCCGGCCGGTAGCGCTGCCGATACGTTTCGAACGGCATGTCGTCGGCTGCCTCGATGCGGCGTTGCTCGGCGAGCGATTCCTCGGCCATCAGCGCGAACCGGGCCTGCGCTTGCGCATCGAACGGCAGCGCCAGCAGCGTCTCGTGGTGTCGCAAGGACTGCGCCAGCGCGAAGTGCGAGAACGAATTGTCGAAATGCTGCACCATCTCGCGCAGGCTGCGCGCCGACGGCGTGAGTGTCGGGTCGGAGAGCATCGCCTCGGCGGCCGCGAGCGCGTCGCGATGAGGCGTCGCCGCCGGCGCCGCGCCGGCCCCTGCGGTCTGCCCGGCCGCGCCCGCGCGTGCGGCGCCACTCGTCGCTGCGTCGAGCGCTTCGGCGATCGGCGCGCACTCGCGCAGCAATGCCCTGCCCCATTCGACGAGGCCGACCTCCTCGTCGCCGCGCTGCAGCCGAAGACCCGGCTCGCGGCCGTGCTGCGCGACCTTGTGCTGGTTGTACGACATCGCCGCGATCTCGTCGGGCGTGTCGGGCGGGCTTTCGTCGAGCAGGCAGTGGAGCAGGAACACGTCGAGGAAATCGAGCGTGGCCGCCTCGATGCCGATCGGGACGAACGGATCGAGGTCGAGGCAGCGCACCTCGACGTACTCGACGCCGCGCTCGGCCAGCGCGTGCAGCGGCCGCTCGCCGGGCCGGATCGTGCGCTTGGGGCGGATCGTGCCGTAGAACTCGTTCTCGATCTGCAGCAGCGTGGCGGCGAGCTGCCGGTACAGGCCGTCGCCATCGTGGATGCCGATGCGCTCGTAGGCCGGATACGGCTCGCTGAGCGCGCGCGACAGCGACTTCGAGTAGCTCTCCAGGCAGTTGAAGCTCACGGCCAGCGACGACTGCACGTCGCTCTGGTAGCCGAGCGGCCCCATCCGCAGCGAGGTCGCATGCGGCAGGTGCAGCGTGCCGCCTTCGAGGCTCTGCAGGCTGTGCGGATGCCCTGCCAGGAAGTTGCTGCAGGCGGCCGGAGATGCACCGAACAGGTACAGCAGCAGCCACGAGCGGCGCCGGAAATTGCGGATCAGACCGAAATAGGCAGCCGTGCGGTAGTCCTGCTCCGATCGGGCGTCGCCGTCGGCGCGCTGCAGGATCGGCCAGGCCGCTTCGGGCACCGAAAAGTTGTAGTGGATGCCCGAGATCGTCTGCATGCGCCGCCCGTAGCGGTGCGACAGGCCCTGGCGGTAGACGGTCTTCGCGCGGCCGACGTTCGAGGTGCCGTAACGCGCCAACGGAATCGCATCGTCGGGCGGCAGCCCGCAGGGCATGCTCGCCGCCCACAGGATCTCGTCGCCGATCTGCCGGTGCACCGCCCGGTGGATCGCGGTGAGCTCGGCCAGGCAGGAACGCGCGTCGGCGTGCACGCCGGTGATCAGTTCGAGCTGCGACTCGCTGAAGTCGGTGGTGATGCGCGGATGCGTGAGCGCCGAGCCCAGGCCGCGCGGATGCGGCGTGTCGGCCAGGATGCCGTCGGGCCGCACGCGCAGGCTCTCCTTCTCGATCCCGCGCGCGAGCCTTCCCAGGACATCGGGCGAAAGGCGATGGAGTCGGTCGGTCAGCATCCGGCAGCAATCTTACCCGCTTGCCGGTGCGGCCGAGGCGAGGCGGGGCAGCGCCGACCCGTTCGTTGACCGGAATCGAAACGCTGCGCCTCCCGCGACACTACACTCGATCGGTACGGAACCGGGACAGACCGGAAAGGGAGGGATCATGTCGAAAGACCTCGAAGGGCGCGTCGCCCTCGTCACCGGCGGCGGTTCGGGAATCGGCCGCGCCATTGCCCTCGCCTATGCGCGCGCAGGCGCGCGCGTCGTGGTCTCGGACATCGCCGAGCCGGGCGGCAACGAAACGGTCGCGCAGGTGGCCGCCGCCGGCGCCACCGCCTGCTTCGTGCGGGCCGACACGTCGAGTCCTGCCGACAACGAGCGTCTGGTCGCCGAGGCGGTGAAGCGCTACGGTGCGTTGCACGTCGCGTGCAACAACGCCGGCGTGGGCGGCACCGGCACCGACGTCGGCGACCACGCGCTCGACGAGTGGCAGCGCATCATCGGCATCAACCTGTCCGGCGTGTTCTACGGCATGCGCTACCAGATCCCGGCGATGCTCGCGGCCGGAGGCGGCGCGATCGTGAACATGGCGTCGATCCTCGGCCAGGTCGGTTTTCGCGGCCACTCGGCCTATGTGGCGGCCAAGCACGGGGTCGTCGGCCTGACCCGCGCGGCGGCACTCGAATACGCCACACGCGGGATCCGCGTCAATGCGGTCGGGCCGGCGTTCATCGAAACCCCCCTCCTGGCCAACCTGCCTGCCGAGGCGCGCGCTGCGCTGGTCGGCCTGCACCCGATCGCCAGGCTCGGACGGCCGGAAGAAGTGGCCGAACTCGTGCTGTGGCTCAGTTCGGACAAGGCCTCGTTCGTGACCAGCAGCTACTACCCGGTCGACGGGGGTTACCCGGCTCAATGAGCCGGTCGAAAAGGTCGCGGGCCGCGGCACTTGGCGCGCGCCCCGGCAGCGTGCGTCAGGTGCCGCGGCGGCGCGATTCGCCCGAAAACTCGCGCACCAGGTCCAGCGTCGAGCGCCGGCCGATGTGCGCGAAATTGTGCTTCAGCCAGGCATCGGCGGCGGCCGATCCGAGGCGGTGCAGCCGCGACAGCGTCGCCGGATCGGCCGACAGCCTGCTGCTCTCGCCGAGCCGCGCCAGCTCGCCGCCTCCGTCGAGCCGGTGCAGGCGCAGGTCGTGCACCCGCTGGAACATCGGCTCGCGATAGCGCTCGATCGGCCGGCCTTCGTCGCGCAGCAGGCGCTTGAGCAGCGCGATCGAGCGCATCTCCTTGATCAGGCTGCCGTTGAAGGTGATCTCGTCGATGCGCGCGAGGATTTCCGGCGTGCGGGTCGGCACCTCGTCGCACTCGATCGGGTTGATCTGCACCAGCAGCACGTCGGCGGTGGTGGCCTCGTCGATCAGCGGCAGCAGCGTCGGATTCCCCATGTAGCCGCCGTCCCAGTACGCTTCGCCGTCGATCTCCACGGCCCGGAACACCATCGGCAGGCAGGCCGAGGCGAGCACGACGTCCACGCTCAGTTCGGCATTGCGGAACACCCGCAGTCGCCCCGAGCGCACCTGCGTGGCGCCGATGAATAGCTCGATGCGGTCGCAACGCCGCACCGCGTCGAAGTCGACCGCGTCGGCGATCACCTGGCGCAGCGGATTGAGGTTCAGCGGATTGAGCTGGTACGGCGAGAACACCCGCGTGGTGCAATCGAGGTACTGGCCCACCGGCGACCACTGCCCGGCGTTCGCAAACAGCGTGCCGAACAGACCGCCGTTCAGCGGATTGAGCTGCGCGGAAGCGCCCACGCTCGCCCAGAACGCGCGCAGCGCCTCGCGCGCCTCGCGGCGCCCGCCCGCCATCAGGCCCGCGGCCATGACCACCGCGTTCATCGCGCCGGCGCTCGAGCCGCTGATTGCACTGATCTCGAGGCGATCGTCTTCGAGCAGCCGATCGAGCACGCCCCGGTGAAGGCGCCGTGCGCGCCGCCGCCTTGCAGGGCGAGGTCGATCTTCTTGCGATGACGGGGCGTGCGGCGTGCGTTGCTCATGGATAATCGACGAGGAAGGTGCGCATCGCGATACGATCGAGGGGCTGCGCCGAAGCTGGATCGATACGATGATAATGGACGGCGCATGGGAGCCGCCGCGATGGACAAGAGCCTGACGCTGTACATCGGGAACCGGAACTACTCGTCGTGGTCGATGCGCCCGTGGGTGCTGATGCGCCAGGCCGGCATCGACTTCGACGAGGTGATGGTCCGTTTCGACTCGCCCGGGCCCGATTCCGGGTTCAAGCGGCGGCTCGTCGCCGTGAGCCCTGCCGGCAAGGTGCCGGTGCTGCAGGCGGTGATCGACGAAACCCCGCTCGCGATCTGGGACACGCTGGCGATCGCCGAATTCCTGGCCGAACGCTACCCGACGCTGCACCTGTGGCCCGCGCAGCCGGCCTCGCGCGCACGCGCCCGCTCGATCACCGCCGAGATGCATTCGGGCTTCACCGCGCTGCGCAGCCGCTTCGGCTTCAACGTCGAGGCGAACCTGCCGCAGATCGGCCAGCGCACGCTGGCCGAAGACCCGGCGCTGCGCGCCGACGTCGCCTGCGTCACCCAACTGTGGAGCGAATGCCTCGCAGTCTCGGGCGGGCCGTTCCTGTTCGGCGGCTTCGGCATCGCCGATGCGTTCTACGCGCCGGTGGTGCTGCGCTTTCGCACCTATGGCGTGCCGCTCGACGCGACCTGCGTGGGCTATGCGCGACGCATCGTCGAATGCGTCGCGGTGCGCGAGTGGATCGACGCGGCGCTGGCCGAGCACGACTTCCTGCCGTTCTACGAACCCTATCGCAGCGCGCCACAGGGCGCGCAACGCTGAATCATCGAAAGTCCACGCAACCAGGGAGGATCCTGCCAATGAGTGCCGAAAGCGTCACCGTGCGCCTGGCGCAGCGCCACGATTACCAGTTCGAGGTTCGATACGGCCCCGACGTGCCGGCGGTCGTCGGTGACGAGCCGCCGCCGCTGGGCCAGGGCGCCGGCCCCTCGCCGATCGAGTTGCTGGCTTCCGCAGTCGGCAACTGCCTGTCGAGTTCGCTGCTGTTCGCGCTGCGCAAGTTCAAGCAGCAGCCCGAGCCGCTGTCGGCCGAGGTCACCGCCGAGATTGGCCGCAATGCCGAGAACCGCTTGCGTGTGCTCGCGCTGCGCGCGCGGCTCACCTTGGGCGTGCCGGGCGCCTCGCTCGATCACGTCGACCGCGTGCTCGGCCAGTTCGAGCAGTTCTGCACCGTCACGCAGAGCGTGGCGGCCGGAATTCCGGTTACCGTCGAGGTCTTCGACTCGCAGGGCGCGCAGCTGAAGTAAGTGCCGCGACGGGCACGCCCGTCCCGGTGCGGGCGAAGCTTGGTGTGTCTCAGTGCCGCCGCCGCAGGCGCCCGATCCGCGGTTGCGGCGTGCCCGACCACGTCAAGCGCCAGCCCGCGCCGCGGCGCACGTTGCCGACCACGGGCGGCCGGAAGCAGGCCAGATTGGTGCCGTTGGCGCGCCGCGCGCTGGGGTACACGATGCCGACCGCTCCCGCGCGCATCAGCCGTTCGGCGAGTTTCTGCGACGCGCGATAGCCGTGCGGATCCAGGCACGAGGCGAAGCGCGGGTCGCCGCGCAAGTCGTGGAATTCGTGAGTGAAGTCGGCCAGAAACGCCTCGTAGATTACGCTGTCCTCGTAGCGCCCGATCTCGGCATATTCCACGCTCTTGTGGAACGCGACCTCGGCCAGTGCAGTCTCGATCTCGAAGCTGCAGTACCACGCGCCCCGTTCGGGGCCGTTGAACCGGCTGCCCTCGGGGCGGGCGTGCGTGAACGCGGCGTTGACGATGCGGAAATTCGGCACGCCGAAGACCAGCTCGTCGATGCCGATTCCCGGCAGCATTCCGCGCTCGGCACGCAGCCGCTCGTTGGTCGCGGCGTCCAGCTCGAACAGGTCGGCGAGGTGCGCATCGTCGGTCGCGATCGCCGCCAGCACCGAATCTTCGGCCGCCGCGAAACGCGACGGGATCAGTCTGACGGTGTCGAACTGGCGCAGCAGCGTCGTGCGAGGCAGCGGCGCGCTCACACCCCGCCCCGGCGCGCGTCGAGCAGCTTGCGCACCGTCTGCATCGCGAGCAGCCCGCCGGCGCTCATGTAGGCGAGCGGCGTCGCGCCGCCGAAGATCGGGTTGCGGTTCGGCAATTTGACCCACTCGTCGGCGAGTGCGTCGCCGTACAGGATGTGCAGCGCCTTGTAGATGCCGACGAGATACGAAATTCGCGTGATGCGATCGACGTCGAGCAGGCGATCGGGCTTCTTCTTCCACTCGTACCAGGCGCTGCTCGACAGCCCGCCGAGCAGCTCGCGGGCGTCCTCGTCGCGCAGCTTCCAGCGATCGGCCAGCGCGAAGAAGCCGAGCAGCGCCGAACGCGAAAGTCGCGCGCGTTCGTCCTTCGACGAGAGGTCGACGACCGGGTCGGGCGCGAAACGGCTCGACGGATAGGTAGGCTGGGCAAGGCTCAAAACGCTCTCCGGATACGGAGATTCTAGACTCCGTATCCGGATTCGACAAGGCGGGTACTCCCGCCCTCACTTCGCCAGCGTGCGGATCGGCTGCGGTCGCGTCAGTTCTTCGGGGCGCATGACCCGGTCGAGCTGCTCGCGCGACATCAGCCCGCGCTCGAGCACGATCCTGTAGACCGAACCGCCGGTCGCGTGCGCTTCGGCCGCCACCGCGCTCGCGTTGGCGTAGCCGATGTACGGGTTGAGCGCGGTGACGATGCCGATCGAATTCTCCACCATTGCGCGCAGCCGCTCGCGGTTCGCGGTGATGCCGCGCACGCAGCGCTCGGCCAGCGTGAGGCAGCCATTGCGCAGGTGCGTGATGCTCTTGAACAGGCTGTGCGCGATGATCGGTTCGAAGGCGTTGAGCTGCAGCTGGCCGGCTTCCGCGGCGTAGGTGATGGTGACGTCGTTGCCGATCACCTCGTAGGCGATCTGGTTGACGACTTCCGGGATGACCGGGTTCACCTTGCCGGGCATGATCGAGGAGCCGGCCTGCATCGCGGGAAGGTCGATTTCGTTCAGCCCCGCGCGCGGGCCCGAGGACAGCAGCCGCAGGTCGCTGCATGTCTTCGACAGCTTGACCGCGACGCGCTTGAGCACGCCCGAAAGCTGCACGAAGCCGCCGCAATCCTGTGTCGCCTCGATCAGGTCGGGCGCGGTGATCAGCTGCACGCCCGAGATCTCCGAAAGGCGCCGACAGACCAGCGCCGCATAGTCGGGATGCGCGGTGATGCCGGTGCCGATCGCGGTGGCGCCGAGGTTGATCTCGCGGATCAGGTCGGCCGCCTCGTGCAACCGCTTCTGGTCCTCGCCGAGCATCGTCGCGTAGGTGGTGAACTCCTGCCCGAGCGTCATCGGGACGGCGTCCTGCAGCTGGGTACGGCCCATCTTCAGCACGTCGACGAATTCGTGCGCCTTGTCGGCGAACGCGCCCCGCAGCGTCTCCATCGCTTCGACCAGCCCCGCGATGCCGAACCAGGCGGCGAGCTTGAGCGCCGTCGGGTAGACGTCGTTGGTGCTCTGGCTCATGTTGACGTGGTCGATCGGGTGCAGCGCCGCATAGTCGCCGCGCGCGCGACCCATCAGTTCGAGCGCGCGGTTGCAGATCACCTCGTTGGCGTTCATGTTCGTCGAAGTGCCGGCCCCGCCCTGGATCACGTCGACGACGAACTGGTCGTGCAGCCTGCCCTGGCGCACCTCCTCGCAGGCGCTCACGATGAAGCGGGTGCGCTCGTCGTCGAGCAGGCCCAGTTCGTTGTTGGCCATTGCCGCTGCCTGCTTGATGCAGGCCAGCGCGCCGATCAGCTCCGGATAGATCGAGATCGGCGTGTCGCTGATCGGGAAGTTCTCGAGCGCGCGCAGCGTATGCACGCCGTAATAGGCTTCGTCGGGGACGGCGCGATCGCCGATCAGGTCGTGTTCGATGCGGGTGCGTTGCGGGTCCATGGGTCCATGCGGATGGAGGGGGTCGGGAGCCGCCATGGTACCCGCGCCGGGCCTCCCCGCCCGGGGGCCGGCGCCGGCCGCCCGACCGGGCGGAGCCAGGCCCTCTAACCCGGCTTGCCGTCCAGGCGCGGGCGGGTGAGCACCGGCCAGTAGCGCACCACGTAGAGCCCGAAGCCGGCGACCCAGAGCAGGCCCGAGACCTCGACCCAGGCCAGGTACTGCGCGGGCAGCAGCATCGGCCCGAACACGCGTGCCAGCGCCGCGGCGAACACCAGCAGATAGGCCGTGGTTTCGTAGCCGTCGGCCTTCAGCGGGCGCGCGGTGTGTCCGCGCGCGGTGCGGGTGATCATGCCGATCGTGAGGCCGCCGATCGCCCCCACGGTGAGCGCGTGAAGCGCCAGCGGCTCGGCCACCCAACCGGCGGCGGCCAGTGCACGCAGCAGCAGGTGAACCACGATCCAGGCATAGGCCAGGTGCAGCACCCACACCAGCGGCGTGCCCAGCGTGCGCCAGCCCTGCCACAGCGCCAGGCGCACCGCGTGCACGACCGCCGCGACGAGCGCGACCGCGGCCGCGAGCGCCGGCATCGACTGCACGTGGTCGGCGAGGAACAGCGCGATGATCGAGCCGAGTGCCAGCCGTTCGACCCATGGGCGGCGCGTGGCGTTGGCGCCCGGCACGCCGTTGTTGGTGAACATCGGCACGACGCGCCCGGCCATGACCGCCATGACGAACAGGACCAGGTCGATCGCCAGCTGCAGCGCGAAGCGCGGCTGCACGTCGACGACCCCGTTCAGCGCCGCATGGGTGGCCAGCGTGATCAGGCCGAGCAGCGCGAGCAGCACGATGAAGAAGTAGTTGCGCCGGTTGCGCGAGCGCACGATCGGCACGGCGATCGCTGCGGCCACCGCGAACGGGAAGGCGGCGTTGACCAGCGCGGCGGCCGGGCTCCAGGGCGTGAGCACGAGGATGCGCCCGGCGACCCATAGCGCGGCCAGCGCGGCCAGCGGCGCTCCGGCGGGCGTGAGCCGTCCGGTCCAGTTGCGCACGGCGGTGAGCAGGAAGCCGGCGATCACCGCCACCGTGTAGCCGAAGAGCATTTCGTGGCCGTGCCACATCGGCCCCCTTCAGGTAGGCGCCGCCCAGCCAGCCCGAGTACTGCAGCGTCCACAGGCCCACGCTGAGCACCGCGAAGACGCTGGCCAGCAGGTAGAACGGCCGAAACCCCAGCTGCCACAACGCGAATGCAGGCACGGCAGGCGGCGCGGCCGCCCCTGCCCGGTCGCTTCAACTGCAGTTCGTCCATCTCGCTCCGCCGTTCGGGAATTCAGTACAGGATGCGGCAGCGGATCGTGCCTTCGATCGCGCTGATTTCGTCGAGCGCGACCTGGCTGGCCGAGGCGTCGACGTCGATCACCACGTAACCCAGCAGCGCGTCGGTCTGCAGGTACTGGGCCGCGATGTTGATGCCGGCGCGCGAGAAGCGCTCGTTGATGCGCGCGATGATACCCGGTACGTTGCGGTGGATGTGCAGCAGCCGGCACTTGCCGGTGTGCTCGGGAAGCGACACCTCGGGGAAGTTCACCGCGGTCACGGTGGAACCGTTGTCGCTGTAGCGCAGCAGCTTGGCGGCCACCTCGCCGCCGATGTTCGCCTGTGCCTCGGAGGTCGATCCCCCGATGTGCGGCGTGAGGATCACGTTGTCGAAGTGCGTGAGCGGCGACTCGAACACACCCTCGTTGCCCTTCGGCTCGACCGGAAACACGTCGATCGCCGCGCCGCGCAGGTGCTGGCGATCGAGCGCCGCGGCCAGCGCGTCGATGTCGACTACGTTGCCGCGCGAGGCGTTGATCAGGTGACTGCCGCGCTTCATCTTCGCGAGCTGCGCCGCGGTGATCATGTTCTTCGTGGCTGGCGTCGCCGGCACGTGCAGCGTCACCACGTCGGATTCGGCGAGCAGCGCGTCGAGCGAGGCCGCCTGCCGCGCGTTGCCCAGCGGCAGCTTCTTCTCGATGTCGTGGAACTGCACCGACATGCCGAGCTGTTCGGCGAGGATGCCGATCTGCGTGCCGATGTGGCCGTAGCCGACGATGCCCAGGGTCTTGCCGCGCACCTCGAACGAGCCGGCCGCGCTCTTTTCCCATCCGTTGCGATGCAGCTTCGCATTCTTCGCCGGAATGCCGCGCATCAGCATGATGATCTCGCCCAGCACCAGCTCGGCGACGCTGCGCGTGTTCGAGAACGGCGCGTTGAACACCGGAATGCCGCGGCGCGCCGCCGCTTGCAGGTCGACCCGGTTGGTGCCGATGCAGAAGCAGCCGATCGCGTTCAGTCTGGGCGCCCGGGCGATCACCTCCGCGGTGAGCTGCGTGCGCGAGCGGATGCCCACGAAATGCGCGCCTTCGATGGCGCGGATCAGGTCGTCGCCCGACAACGACTGCTTGAAGGTTTCGACGTTTGTATAGCCGTCGGCGCGAAGTGTCTCGACCGCCGACGCGTGGATGCCCTCGAACAGCACGAATTTCAGTTTTTCCTTCGGGACGGAGAGGCGGGCGGGGGGTGAAGGCGGAAGCGTCATCCGCGAATTGTAGAATCCGGCGTTCGGCTACTCCGGCAGTACGGGTATTGCCGCGCCGGCGCGGCCGTTCGATCCATCCGACCTGCTGCGGAGCCTGACCATGCCGACCATTTTCGAGAGACTGCACGCCGGAGAACTGCCGTGCGCCCTCGTCTACGCCGACGAGCACGTGTTCGCCTTCATGGACGCCGGCGAGGTGAACGACGGCCACGTGATCGTGGCTTCGATCCGTCCCTACGAGACGCTGATGGATGCCGACGAGGAGACCGCAGTCGCGATGATGCGCGCGGCGCGCCGCATCGCGATCGCGGTGGAGCGCGAATTCGCCGCCGACGGCGTGACCATCCTGCAGGCCAACCGCGTCGCCGGCTGGCAGACGGTACCGCACCTGCACCTGCATGTGCTGCCGCGCCATCGGGACGACGCGGTCACGCTCGGCTGGCCGCGGCGCGATCCGCCGTTCGAGGCGCTGCAGGCGATGGCCGCACGCATCAGCGTCTGAGCGCCCGAGCGCGGGCCGGTTTGCCTCATGGCGGAGTTCGCAGGCCTGGGTGGCCTCTGGATCGCGGCAATCCTTGTCGTCACCCTCGCGGCCGGACTCCTGCGCGGCTTCTCGGGCTTCGGCTCGTCCCTGCTGCTCGTGCCGGTGCTGGGGCTCGCCATGGGCCCCGTCGCGGCCGTTGCGATCGGCACGCTGCTCGAGGCACTGGCGACGCTGATGCTGGTTCCCTCCAGTCTCGCGCATACGACCCGGCATCGGCTGGCAACGATGGGCCTGTCCGCGCTGATCGCGATTCCCGTGGGCCATCTCGCGCTGCGAGAACTGGATCCGCTGCTGAGCAACCTCGCGATCAGCGCAGCGGTCGTCGCGATGGCCGGACTCATGTGGCGCGGGATGTCCCTGCCGCTGCCTCGCGGAACGGCTGGAGAGACCGGAGCCGGAGTGGCGTCGGGTTTCCTGACGGGCTTCGGTTCGATCGGCGGGCCCCCCTCGTGCTGTACATCCTCGCGGGGAGCGACCCGGCCTTGCGCAAGCGCGCGGACCTGATCGTCGTCTCGGGGATCGCACAGTTGGCCGCGGTCGTCTCGATGATGCTCTTCGGCCTGCTGACCTTCGACGGCGCGAGCAGCGCCGCATACCTCGCCCCGGTGTTCTTCGGCGGAGGCGTGCTCGGCGCGAGGCTCTTCAGGCAGGCGAGCGAACGCGCCTACCAGCAGGTGGCACTGGGCGCGCTGTTCCTGGCGGCCGTCGGGTTGTTGTGCACGAACCTCGCGAGACTGCTCTTGTAAGCCCGCCGGTTCGCCCGATCAGCCGAGCAGCGCGCGCGCCGCGCCCAGCCCGATCGCGGCGGCCACTACCGCCATCGGCGGCCAGCGCAGCCGCATCAGCAGCAGCGCCAGCGCAGCCGCAATGAGCGCGTCGAGCACGGATTGCACTGCACTGGTGGCCACCGGATCGATCAGCGCGGCCAGCAGGATGCCGGCCACCCCGGCGTTCACCGCGGCAATCGCACCGCGCAGCGCCGGGCGCCGGCGCAGCCGCGTCCAGGCGGGCAAGGTCCCTGCCACCAGCAGCAGGCCCGGAAGGAACACCGCGACCAGGCACGCAGCCGCGCCGAGCCAGGCGCCGTGCGGCCCGAACGGCGCCTGCGGCGACGCGCCGATGACCGCGCCGAGGTATGCGGCGAAGGTGAACAGCGGCCCGGGCACCGCCTGCGCCGCGCCGTAGCCGGCGAGGAACGCCGATTCGGACGCCCAGCCGGGCTCGACCACGCCTGCCTGCAGCAGCGGCAGCACCACGTGTCCGCCGCCGAAGACCAGCGCGCCGGCCCGATAGAAGGCTTCGAGCACCTGCAACCGGGGCTGCGCCGACGCGCGTGCGGCCAGCGGCAGCGCGGCCAGCAGGACGTAGAACATCGCCAGCGCGACCCGCGAGGCACGCGAAGCGCCCCGTGCGTCGGCCACCTCGGCGATCGCCAGGCTGGCCGGTGGCGCCATACGGCGCCATCCGACGAGCGCGCAGGCGCCGAGCGCCAGCAGTTGCCCGGTGGCGCCCGGCCAGCCGAGCGCCACCGCGGCCGTCGCCAGCGCGAGCGCACGACGCGGCCAGTCGGGACAGAGCGCCTTCCACATCCCGGCCACGGCCTGCGCCACCACCGCCACGGCGACGATCTTCAGCGCGTGCATCACCGAAGCGAGGATCGGGCTCGCCTCGGCCCGGGCGAGGCCCAGCGCGAAGAGCACCAGCAGCAGCGCCGAGGGCAGCGTGAAGCCGAGCCAGGCCGCCAGCGCCCCGGTCCAGCCGGCGCGACGCAGGCCGAGCGCGAAGCCGACCTGGCTGCTGGCCGGGCCCGGCAGGAACTGGCACAGCGCGACCAGCTCGGCGTAGTCGTGCTCGTCGAGCCAGGCACGGCGCTGCACGAATTCGTGACGGAAATAGCCGAGATGGGCGATCGGTCCGCCGAAGGAGGTCAGCCCGAGTCGCAGGAACGCGCCGAAGACTTCACGTGCGCTGCCGGAAGATGGCGCAGATCGCATGGGCTGGACAATACCGCATCGAAGCGGCGCAGTCGCCACGCGATCGACGTATGCTGTCGATCCCGCGGACCTTGTCCTGCCCTTCGCGCCACGCCATGTCCCTGCCCGGTTTCGTCGATGTCCGGGCCGCCGCCGGACGGCTGCGCGGCCATGCGCACCGCACCCCGGTGCTGCGCTCGGCCACCGCCGATGCACGTGCCGGCGCGTCGCTGTTCTTCAAGTGCGAGAACTTCCAGCGGATGGGTGCGTTCAAGTTCCGCGGCGCGTTCAACGCGATCGCCGAGGCTTTCGCCGGCTCGGCAGCGCGCAGGCGTGGTCACCTTCTCGTCGGGCAACCACGCCCAGGCGATCGCGCTGGCCGCGCGCGAGCTCGGCGTGGCGGCGACGATCGTGATGCCGTCGGACGCGCCCGCGGCCAAGCTCGCCGCCACCCGCGACTACGGCGGCGAGATCGTCGCCTACGACCGCTTCACCGAAGACCGCGAGGCGCTCACGCGGCGCATCGCCCGCGAGCGCGGCGCGACGCTGATCCCTCCGTACGACCATGCCGACGTGATCGCCGGCCGGGGCACCGCGGCGCTCGAGCTGTTCGAAGAAACGGGCGTGCTCGACGCGCTGTTCGTCTGCCTGGGCGGCGGCGGGCTGCTCGCGGGCTGCGCGCTCGCTGCGCAGGCGATGGCACCCGACTGCGCGGTCTTCGGCGTGGAGCCCGAGGCGGGCGACGACGGGCGGCAGTCGCTGCGCGCCGGCCGCATCGTGACGATCGCGGTGCCGAAGACGATCGCCGACGGCGCGATGACCACGCATCTCGGCGAGCTGACCTTTCCGATCATCCGCGAGCGGGTGCGCGACATCCTCACCGTCGACGACCGGCAGCTGGTGGAGGCGATGCGCTTCTTCGCCGAGCGGATGAAGATGGTGGTCGAGCCCACCGGCTGCCCTGGCGGCCGCCGGCGCGTTCGCCTCGGCACCTTCATGGCGCGGCCGCCGCGTGGGCGTGATCGTCAGCGGCGGCAACGTCGATCTCCCCGCCTGGGCGGGCTGGATCGGCAGCCCCTGAGGGGCCGGCGCGTTCAGGTCGCCGGCGCCGCGCGCGGCATTCGCCGCCCCTGTCCCCACCACAGCAGCGCCACCAGCAGCAGCGCCGGGATGTAGACCCAGTGCATCGACGGCCGCTCGTTCGGCACGAGCACGCCGCCGACCGTCCAGCCGATCTCGAAGCCGTTCTTCTTCGCGCGGCTGCCGAAGCGCACGTTGGCGATCTGCACCTGGTCGCCGAGCGCGGTGACCGTGAGCCCTGCCTCCTGCAGCCGCTTGCGCCCATCGCCGGGCTCGCGCAGCTGCACGCCGACGGTCTTGCGCACGTCCTCGCCCTCGAGGTTGGTGCCGCTGATGAGCAGCACGAGGCGGTCGCCCTCGCCCAGCCGCTGCGCGACATCGAAGATCTGCGCGGCCGGCACTTCCTCGTAGGGCGGCGCGAAGCGGTCCATGAACCAGTCGGGACGGAACAGCGCGAAGGTGGCGAGCAGCAGAAGGACGACCTCCCACCAGCGGCAGCGCACGCGGAACCACAACATCGTTGCCGCCGCGAAGGTGAGCGACGCGACGATCGCCGCGAACGCGACGACCGTGACCTCGAACCATCCGTGCACGTCGATCAGCAGCAGCGCCGGGTTGAACACGAAGACGAACGGCAGCACCACGGTGCGCAGCGCGTACAGCGAGCCCCGGATGCCGGTCTTGATCGGGTCCTCGCCCGAGATCGCCGCGGCGGCGAAGGTCGCCAGGCCCACCGGCGGCGTGATGTCGCCCATGATCCCGTAGTAGAAGACGAACAGGTGCACCGCGATCAGCGGGATGATCAGCCCGCTCTGCGCGCCCAGGTCGACGATGACCGGCGCCATCAGCGAGGCGACCAGGATGTAGTTCGCCGTGGTCGGCACGCCCAGGCCGAGCACCGGGCAGACGAACGCGGTGAACAGCAGCATCACGATCACGTTGCCCTGCGAGACGACCTCGACGAAGTCGGTCATCCGGAAGCCGAGGCCGGTGAGCGTGATGCCGCCGACGATGATGCCGGCGGTGGCGGTCGCGATGCCGATGCCGATCATGTTGCGCGCGCCGTCGTTCAGGCCCTGCACGACCTCGACAAACCCGGTGCGCCACTCGGGCAGCGTCGACTTCCCGCGGAAGAACGCGACGATCGGCCGCTGCGTGGCCATCAGCACGATCAGGGTCGTCGTCGCCCAGAACGCGCTCAGTGCCGGCGACAGCTGCTCGATCATGAGGCACCAGATCAGCACGCCGATCGGGATCAGGAAGTGCAGGCCGGCGCGCACCGTCGGCCGGTGTCGGGCAGCACCGGATTGTCGATGTCGATGTCCTGCGGCAGGTCGGGGTTGCGCGCCGCATCCCACAGCAGCGCGACGTGCGCGGCGAGCAGCAGGCCGCCGATAATCCAGATCGCGCTGTCGCCGAACATCTGCTGCGCGCCCAGCGCGACCCAGTACACGAGCGCGCAGACGATGATCGTTCCGCTCAGTCCGAAACCCCAGCCAAGCAGCCGCTCGCGCATCGGGCGGGGTCGGCGCACCGCGCTCGGGTTCATGCCGAGCTTGAGCGCTTCGAGGTGCACGATGTAGAAGAGCGCGATATAGGAGATCACCGCCGGCAGGAACGCATGCTTGACGATGTCGGAGTACGGGATGCCGACGTACTCGACCATCAGGAAGGCGGCCGCGCCCATCACCGGCGGCATGATCTGCCCGTTCACCGACGAGGCGGTTTCGATCGCACCGGCCTTGATTCCGCCGTAGCCCGCCTTCTTCATCAGCGGGATCGTGAAGATGCCGCCGGAGACGACGTTCGACACCGACGAGCCGGAGATCAGGCCGTTCAGCGCCGAGGAGACGACGGCGACCTTCGCCGGTCCGCCGCGCAGGTGGCCGAGCGCGGCGAACGCAACCTGCATCATGTAGTTGCCGGCGCCGGCGCGGTCGAGCAGCGAGCCGAACAGCACGTAGATGAAGATGAACGACACCGACACGCCGAGCGCCACGCCATAGACGCCTTCGGTGGTCAGCCACATGTGCGAGATCATCCGCTCGAGCGAGGCGCCCTTGTGCGAGACGACGTCGGGCAGGTACGGTCCGAGGAAGATGTACGCGAGGAAAACCAGCGCGAGGATCGTCATCGGCAGCCCGACGGCGCGGCGCGTCGCCTCGAGCAGCAGCACCATGCCGACGGTGGCGACGACGATGTCCTGCGCGATCGGCACCCCGGGGCGCGTGGCGAGCTGGTTGTAGAACAGCAGGAGGTAGGCGCCGGCGAAGGCGGCCGCGAAGGCCATCGTCCAGTCGGTGAGCGGAACGCGATAGCGCACGCCGCGCCGGCGCGAGCCCGGATATGCGAGGAAACCGAGGAACAGCGCCAGCGCTACGTGAAGCGCCCTTGCCTCGGTGTCGTTGAGCAGGCCGAAGCCGAGCGAGAACGGCAGCGGCGATGCGTACCAGAGCTGCCACACCGACCAGACGATCGCGACCACGCTGATGAGCGCGCCCGAGAAGCCGCCGGCGGCGCGCCCGCCGGTGTCGACGTCGGCGACGAGTTGCTGCAGTTCGGCGGAGGGCTTGCCGCTCTGGCTCATCCGGGTCTCCCGATCGATCGCGTTGCGCGCCCCGATACGAAAAAGCGGGCCGCGGGCCCGCTTTCTCGAAGCATCGGCTCAGGCGTTTACTTCACCCAGCCTTTTTCCCGGTAGTAGCGCAGCGCGCCTTCGTGCAGCGGCGCCGACAGACCGTCCTTCGCCATGTTCTCCGGCTTCAGGCTGGCCAGCGCCGGGTGCAGCTTCTTGAACTCGTCGAAGTTGTCGAACACCGCCTTCACCACCTGGTAGACCGTGTCGGCCGGCGTCTTCGCCGAAGCGACCACGGTGGCGAGCACGCCGTAGGTTTCCGTCGGCTGCGGGTTGTTCGGATACAGGCCGCCGGGGATCGTGGCCCTCGCGTAGTACGGCTTGTCGGCGAGCAGCTTGTCGATCGCCGGGCCGGTGAGCGAGACGAGCTTCGCGCCGCACGAGGTGGTCGGGTCCTGGATGTTCGCCGACGGATGGCCGACCGCGTAGAAGAAGCCGTCGATCTTGCCGTCGCACAGCGCCGGGCCGTGCTCGTCGGCCTTCAGCTCGGCGGCCAGGCCGAAGTCGCCGAGCTTCCAGCCCAGGGCGGCGAGCAGTTCTTCCATGGACGAGCGCGTGCCCGAGCCGGGGTTGCCGACGTTGAAGCGCTTGCCCTTGAAGTCGGCGAAGGTCTGGATGTTCGCTTCCTTGCGCGCGACGACGGTGAACGGCTCCGGGTGTACCGAGAACACGGCGCGCTCGTCGGCGTAGGGGCCGGCGTCCTTGAACTGGCCGACGCCCTTCAGCGCGTTGTACTGCACGTCGGATTGCGCGAAGCCGAGGTCGAGCTCGCCGGCCTTGATCGTGTTCACGTTGAACACCGAGCCGCCGGTGGATTCGACCGAGCAGCGGATGCCGTGCTTCGCGCGGTCCTTGTTGACCAGCCGGCAGATCGCGCCGCCCGCGGCGTAGTAGACGCCGGTGACGCCGCCGGTGCCGATGGTGATGAACCTGCTCTGCGCCGCGACCGGCGTCGTGAACGCGGAGGCCGACAGCGCGGCGCCGACGATCGCGGCGAGCCGCGCAACTTTCAGGATCCCGGACATGGGGCGACTCCCTGTATTCGTGCCGTTGAGACGGCGCCATTATGCTGATCCGGCGGCGCGAGGCAAGTCGGGGTCACCCGAATGGGGCGCGGCCCGGTGGCGCGCCCGAAGCCCTCGCCTGCGCGGGCGAGCGCAGCTCAGGGCGCCAGCGCGGCGATCGAGGCGTCGACCGCCTCGCCCAGCCGCTCGACGATCTGGCCGACTTCCTGCGGTGAAACGATGAACGGCGGGGCGAGCAGCACGTGATCGCCGAGCCGCCCGTCGATCGTGCCGCCCATCGGGTAGACCATCAGGCCGCGCGCCATCGCCTCCTGCTTGATGCGCGCGTGCAGCTTCAGCGACGGGTCGAACGGCGCCTTCGTCGCGCGGTCACGCACCAGTTCGATCGCGCGGAACAGCCCGCGGCCGCGGATGTCGCCGACGTGCGGATGCGCGCCGAAGCGCCCGACCAGCGCCTCGCGCAGCTCTTCTCCGCGCTGCACGCAGGCATCGAGCAGCCGGTCGCGGCGGATCACCTGCTGCACCGCCAGCGCGGCCGCGCATGCGACCGCGTGGCCCAGGTAGGTGTGGCCGTGCTGGAAGAAGCCGCTGCCGCGCGCGAACGCATCGACGATGCGCTGCTGCACCAGCACCGCCCCGATCGGCTGGTAGCCGCCGCCCAAGCCCTTGGCGATCGTCATCAGGTCGGGGGACACCCCTTCCTGCTCGCAGGCGTGCAGCGTGCCGGTGCGGCCCATGCCGCACATCACCTCGTCGAGGATCAGCAGGATGCCGTGGCGGTCGCACAGCTCGCGCACCCCGCGCAGGTAGCCGGACACCGGGGTCGGGGCGCCGGAGGTCGCGCCGCCTACCGTCTCGGCGACGAACGCGATCACGTTGCCTGGCCCGAGGCGCTCGATCTCCGCGGCCAGTTCGGCCACCGGGCGCCGGCCGTAGGCCTCGGGCGTCTCGTCGGCGCCGCGGTCGCGGTATTCGTAGCACGGCGAGACGTGCGCGACGTCGATCAGCAGCGGCGCGAACTGTGCGCGCCGCCACGCGTTGCCGCCGACCGCCAGCGCACCCAGCGTGTTGCCGTGATAGCTCTGGCGGCGCGCGATGAAGTGCCGCCGCTCGGGCTGCCCGATCTCGACGAAATACTGGCGCGCCATCTTCAGCGCCGCCTCGATCGCCTCGGACCCGCCGGAGACGAAGTACACCTGGCCGATGCCTTCGGGCGCATCGGCCACCAGCGTGTCGGCCAGCTGTTCGGCGACCTCGGTCGTGAAGAAGCTGGTGTGGGCGTAGGAGAGCCGGTCGATCTGCGCGTGCATCGCGGCGACCACGTCGGGATGGCCGTGGCCGAGGCAGGAGACGGCTGCGCCGCCCGATGCGTCGATGTAGGCCTTCCCGTCGGCGTCGCGAAGCACTGCGCCACTGCCCGAGACGGCGACCGGATATCTGCGCCCGAGCGCGCGGTGGAATACGCGAGTCATGGGGCGCAGCATAGCGCAATCATCGCGCCCGACAGCCGCCCGCGCGCGCTCACTGCGACGCCAGCACCTGGTCGAGCGCGCGTCCGGTGCGCTCGGTGATGCGCATGCGCACCGGCACGATGCGATGGTCGAGCGCGAGCCAGACGTCGACCGCCGGATCGTCGCCCGCGCCGGCGCGGTTCAGGCGCAGCGCACGGACCGCGCCGGTGTCGGTATCCACCGACTCCTCGCCGATCACGACCCAGTCCACCGGCTCGACGCTCGAATTGCCGAGCATCGGCAGGCGGATCGTGGCGCCGGGCTCGAACTGCGCCGGCCGCGACTGTCGCATCAGTGCCAGCTGCACCGTCGCCGACAGTCGGTCCTGCAGGCCCGGGGGCGCTTCCCGGCGCTGGCCCGACTCGAAGACCACTTCGCCGTGCGCAGCGTCGATCGTGGCCGAGCGCGGCGGACGGTCGCCGCGACGCTCGCGATAGCTCGAGGGCGCGAGACCGGCCGCCGACACGGTGCCGACGCTGTCCTGCACCAGCGAGCCGCGATAGAACCACGACACCAGTCCCTTCGCCCTGCCCTCGCTGTGCAGCCGGTAATGCTGCGGGCCGATCTCGAAGGACTGTTCGAGCGTCGCCACCACGTTGCCCTCCAGCGGATCGCCGTAATGGACCGGTAGCGCACCGCGCCCGATTGCGGCGTGACCGCGATCGGCGCTTCGGCGGGCGGCGCGGCCGGCGTGGGGTCGGGTGCGGTGTCGGCCGGCGGCGCTGCATTCGCGGCCGGCGAAGCGCCAGCCTCGGCCGGCGGCTGCGCTTGCCCCGCCGCTTCCGTCCGGCCGGGCGGCAGCGCGTCGCCCTCGTCCAAGGCCGAGCATGGCGCCGAACGGATCGGCGTCGGCGAGCGACGCTGCGGGCGGCAGCATCTCGGGCACCGACGCGGCCGGCGCGGCCGGTGGCGGCGCCGCGCGCTTCACCGGGCGCGGCCGCGGGCGCGGGGCCGGTTTCGGCGGGGTCGGCATGGCGGGAGCCGCCACAGGCGCAGCCGGCGCCGGCACGATCAGGTCGACCGTCACCGTCGTGGGCTCGCGTGGCGGCGGCCCGGACCAGCCCGATACGCTCGCGCCGCGCAACACGACGAGGTGCACGGCGATCGAGAACAGCAGGAAGGCGATGACGGCCGGCGCGCGTGCGGCCGGTCGCGCAAGGGCTCGCATGATCGTGCGATTCTATCCGCGAGGATGGCGCGAGCGCCGTGTGCCGCACGAGCGCTCCGCCCGCGACACCCTGCGGCCGCTCAGGCGCTGCGCAACCGGGCCAGCCGCACCAGCACGATCGTGCCCAGCGGCGCGACCAGCGCGATCAGCAGCACCACGAGCATCAGCTCGCCCAGCTGGCTGTAGTCGGCGGGCGCCGAGATCGCGCCGCTCACCGGGTCCTTCACCTGGCGCGCGACCACGAAGACCTGGTTCAGCCACTTGGTGCCGAGCTGGGAGGCCGACAGCGCCAGGTTGGTGAACGAGGCCATCACCGCGAAGTAGGTCGCCTTGAGTTTCTCGGGCGCCGAATTGGCGATCCAGGCGAGCATCGGCACCATCGCGATCTGGCCCAGCGGCGACTCGATCGCGGTGTCCACCAGCGCGATGAAGCGCGCGTCGACCAGGCCCCCGGTGTGCGCGGCGGTCCAGTGGTGCAGGCCGTAGTACATGCCGACGATCGGCAGCATCAGCAGCATGCCGATCACGGTGAGGAGGCCGACGATGTAGTAGATCGAGCGCTCGGCCATGAACCGCCTGAAGACGAACAGGCCCGCCAGCGTGAGCGCGCTGCCGATCACCGAGAGCACCGACAGGAACTGCTGGTCGAAGCCCGGGTCGTCGATCATCCACCAGGTCTGGCCCGCGCCGGCGGTGGGCGTGGCGCGGAATACGAACACCACCAGCGCGGTGCCCAGCAGCGTCGCCCGCGCCTGCGGCGCGAGCTCGCGCAGCAGGCGCCACATCAGCGCGACGACGATCGCCATCGATGCGCCGAAGATCAGCTCCTCGCTCCAGCGGAAGTCGCTCAGCCCGACCGTGACCGAGATCACCGCGAAGGCCAGCCCGCCCCCGAGCACCCACCAGTTCACCGGCGGACGCTGCGGGTGCGCGTCGAGCCGCGCCGCGATCTCGGCCTCGGACAGGCCTTGCGCGCGCAGCCCGCGGCCCATGCGCCGGCTCAGCCAGGCGGCGAACGCCACGCCGGCCACCGAGACCACCGGGATCAGCAGCGCCAGCTGGTGCACCAGCACGTAGACCGCGACCTTCTGCGCCTCGGGCAGCGTGCCCGCGCCGCGCAGCAGGAACACGTTGGCCAGCGCCACCAGCACGCCGCCGCCGATGATCGCCACGCGACCGAGCGTCTGCATCGTGGTGTGCATCGAGCGGCGCCGCTCGTCGTCGATCGGCTCGCCGGCCTCGTCGCGCAGCGGCACCGCCTCGACCGTCATCGCGTCGGCGACCACGTCCTGCGTGACGTAGCCGATCGGCGCCAGCAGCGAGGACAGCACGTACCAAGCCTCGGCGCGCATCACCGTGGCCATCGCGCGCGGATCGGCGAGCAGCCCGATCATGATCAGCAGGCTCGCGGCGATCAGCGAGGCGCCGAGCCACACGAGCCAGGCCTTGTAGGGCCACATCAGGTCCACCAGGTGGCCCAGCGGCATCTTCAGCGCCCACGGCAGCCCGGCCCAGAAGCCGAGCGCCGCGAGGAATTCGGCCGACAGGCCGAGATACTCCTTGACGAAAAAGGTGCCGACGATCGCGGTGAGGCCGGAGATGCCTGCCGCCATGTAGACCATCAGCGGCGGCAGGTACGTCAGCCGCATGTCGCGGCCCAGCGACAGGACGTTCTCGTCGAGCCAGCGCGCCAGGCGCGCCAGGCTCCCCATCGGTGCCTGCCGCGGCCCCGCCTCAGTGGGCGTCACGCTGCTCGCGCTGGATGTCCTCGGCAGTCCAGAACGACAGCGCGGCGATCGCGATGCCGCAGGCGACCGCGTTGACCATCGCCGCGCGTTCGCCGTCGTAGCCGAACAGCCAGGGCGAGGCCGCCAGCCCGATACCCACCGCCAGGTTGCCCCACTCTTCGACGATCTCGGGGTAGTAGAAGGCCTCGATGGCCAGCGTGACGACGGCCACCCCCGCGAGCATCGCCGACCACGCGGCCAGCTGGTGCGCCATGCCGAGCACGAACGGCGAAGCGACCAGCCACAAGCCCAGCGCCACCTCGATGCGATCCTGCCAGTGAGCCCTGATCATCTGCTTCGCCCTAAACTGCGATGCCTGCACTGTAACCCAAGGGCCTGTTCACCCCGACATCCCCGCGCCGCGCTGCGTTCCGTGGCCGTGCCGCGGCCATCGACGCCATCGACCGCTCCATGCCCTCCTTCGCCCCCCATCCGCCGCTGGTGTTCGACGAATCGGGCACGCCGCTGAGCACGCTCTACGGCGACGTGTTCCGCAGCCGCGCCGGGGCGTGGGCGGAGGCGCAAGCGGTCTTCGTCGAGGGCTGCGCGCTGCCGCAGCGCTGGGACGAATTCGCCGGTGACCCGTCGGATGCGTCGTTCACCGTGCTCGAGCTCGGTTTCGGGCTGGGCGTGAACTTCCTTGCGACGCTGCGAGCCTGGCGCGAACGCAGCGGGCCGCCTGCCCGGCTGCACTTCTTTTCGGTGGAGGCCCATCCGCTGGCCGTGGAGGACCTGCGCCACGCGCTCGACGTGCTCGGCGCGCCGCCGGCCGATGCGCAGCATCTGCTCGCCGCCTGGCCCGCCGCGCTGCCGGGCATGCACCGCCTGAGCTTCGAAGCCGATGCGGTCACGCTCACGCTGTGCTTCGGCGATGCGTTGGCGCTCGTGCCGAAGCTGCGGCTGGGCGCCGACGCCTTTTTCCTCGATGGCTTCGCGCCGGCGCGCAATCCCCGCATGTGGGATCCGGCGCTGCTGAGGGCGCTGGGCCGGCTCGCGCGGACTGGCGCCACGCTGGCGACCTGGTCGGCCGCCGGCGCGGTCCGCGAGGCGCTCGCCGGCGCGGGTTTCGAGGTCGAGCGCGTGGCCGGCCACGCGGGCAAGCGCCATCGCCTGCGCGCGCGGCATGCGCCGCGCTGGCCTGGCGCGCGGCCGCCCGAACCGCCGCCGCACTGGCCGGCACGCACCGCGCTGGTGGTCGGCGCGGGGCTGGCCGGCGCGGCCACCGCGGCCGGCTTCGCGCGTCGCGGCTGGCAAGTCACCGTGCTCGAAGCCGGCGGCGGGCCGCTTCGCGGCGGCTCCGCGCAGCCGCTGTGCGCCGATCACCTGCACCTGTCGCCCGACGACAATCCGCTCGCGCGGCTCAGAGTTCGTGAACTTTTCGGCCGACACCGCGCGGGCGTCTGAACGGACCCGCCTAGGCAGGTGAAGCCGTCCGGCGTTTACACCAGCGATTCACCGGGGTCCGGAGCGCGTCCGGTGCCGCCCGAGTCGGGTTTTCGGTCATTTTCCTTCCTTTACGCGGTGCCTGGGCCGATCGCGCACGGAGCTTGGGTGTCCGAGAACATCTTCGGCATCAGCACAATGCTGCGCATCAGGTTGTGGGCCAGCGCGAACAGCAGCGCCACGCAGCGCACCTTCGCCTGTCCGCGCACCGGCAGACGCTGCAGGCCCCGGTTGCGCGCCTGCGCGTTGACGCATTCGGCCGTCGCCGCCCTGAGCCTGTAGAGGTCCTTGGCACGGGGCGTGGCCATCCGCTCGCGCCACTGCGCGACGGCGTCGCTATCGTCGGGCTTGCGCTCATGATTGCCCGGGCATCCACCGCCGCCGCCTTGCTCGTCTTTGTCGCCTTTGTCGGCGCGTGCCTGCGGCACCGGCGCGTAGACCTCGGTCTTGCCGGCAACCGCCTCGATCTGCTCGTGCGCCGGGTACCCTCCATCGACCAACCACTGATCGGGCGTGGTGCCGAAGCGCTGCTCCAGTTGCTCGACCATGGGCTCGAGCTGCGCCATGTCCGAGCCGCTCGTGCTCACCTGCACCCCCACCACCACGTGGCTGTCGCAGTCGCTGGCGAACTGCACGTTGTACGCCGGCCGGTACCCGCCGTCGGCCATCTTCATCACGCTCGCCTGCGCGTCGCTGCTCGAGGCGCGCGCCTGCTCGATCGGCTTGCCGTTGCGCTTCTTGATCGCCTCCATCTCCGGCAAACGCGCCAGCGCCGCTTCCAGACGCTGCTCGAGCTCGCGGCGCGCCCGCTGCTGCGCGGCCGCCTTGCGCCGGCTCTCGAGCCCGGGATCCGCCTCGAGTTGATCCTTCAGCCCACGCACTCGCTCGCGCGCCCGCTCCAGGTTCTCCTGCAGACTCGCTCGACGACGAAACGACGCCGCACCCGCGCTGGCGCGAACCCGAACCCCATCCTGCGCCACCGTCGCCAGCTTCACCGCCCCGGCGCTCATCAGCATCGCCACGCTCGCGCTGAGCATCTCGTCGAGCGCCTCACCGTGCCCGACGCGAAAGTCCGACAAGCTGTGGTGGTTCACCTGCACCCCGCCACTGATCCAGCGGTACGCATCGTGCTCGAGAATCAGCCGTGACAGTTGCCGCGCACTGCCCACGCCTTCGAGCGTCGCATACAGCCACAGCGCAAACAGGATCTCCGGCGCAATCGCCGCGCGTCCCACCGTGCCCTCGCGCGCCTCGATGCGCTCGTACATCGCGCTCAGATCCTGTCGGCGCACCCACTCCCACACGAGCCGTGCACGATGCCCCGCCGGCAGCAGCGACTCCAGGTCCATCGGGCGCAACTCCACCTGCTCGCGATTGGGCATCAGCACGCGCGCTTTGCCGCGTGCTGATGCAACCAGCTTGCTCGGCGAGCGTTCGACAGGCGCCAGCGCCTCGAACAACTCGCGCTCCCGCGGCTCGGATTCTGCTTCGTGTCTCGTGTGCATGGACACTCAACGCTGCTCAGCTCGATTCGTGCACCTGCGCGGCGAAAAATTCACAGGCTCTCAGCCGCGCGGCGCTCGAATGGCGGCTGAGCGACCCCGCGATGCCGGTGCGCGCGCCGCTCGGCAAGCTGCTGATGGATGCCGGCGAGCGCGAGGCCGCGAGCCGCGCGGCGATGCTCGAACGGCTGCGCTTTCCGGTGTCTTTCGTGCGGCAGCTGACGCCCGCCGAGGCGTCGGACGCGGCCGGCCTGCAGCTGCCGCGCGGCGGACTGTGGCTGCCCGGCTGCGATGCGCTCGACCCGGCCATCCCGGCCAGCGGCTGGCTCGCCACGCCAGGCGCCGTGCTGCGCACCGACAGTCCGGTCGCCTCTCTCGAACCGGCCGCCGGCGGATGGCTCGCGCGGGGCGCGGACGGCCGCGTGCTGGCGGAAGCCGCGATCGCGATCCTCGCCAACGCGGGCGACGCCGCGCGGCTGGCGACGAGCGGATCGCTCGCGATGCGGTGCATTCGCGGGCAAGGCACGCTGGTCGCGCGCGAACGCATCGGGGCGCTGCGCACCGTGCTGAGCGGCGACGCCTACGCCGCGCCGCTAGGCGACCGGATTCTCGCGGGCGCCAGCTACGACGACGGCGAATCGCTCGAACCCTCGCGCGAAGTCGACGCTGCCAACCTGCGCCGGCTCGCGCGCATGATCGGGGGCGATGCGGCCTCCTGGCTCGAGGACGCGCGCTCGGGTCCGGTGGGTCATCGCTTCGCCAGTGCCGACCGGATGCCGGTGATCGGCCAGCTTCCGGATGAGGCCGTCGCGTTGCGCGAGGCGGCAGCGCTGGCGCGCAACGACCGGCTGCCGGTGCCGCGCGCGCCCGGTCTCTACGGCGCCTTCGCGTTCGGCTCGCGGGGGCTGCTGTGGTCCGCGCTCGCGGCGGGGCTGCTGCCCGCGCTCGTCGAAGGCGACCCGATGCCGCTGGAAGCCGACCTGCTGCGCGCGCTCGATCCCGCGCGCTTTGTCAGGCGGATGCTGCGGCGGCGCGCCTGCGCCTGAGTCGCGCCCGCGGGGTGGCGGGGGCGCAGCGCACTCGCCGCCGCCCGGCTCCGGCCGCGCTACACTTGCGCTCCCTCCGACCGCCGCCACCGCCCAGATGCCAGCCGCCAAGCCCGCGAAAATCACCTACGACTGCTCGAAGTGCCCGGGCTATTGCTGCAGCTATCCGCGCATCGAAGTGAAGGACCGCGATCTCGCCCGGCTCGCGAAGCACTTCGGCCTGTCGGTCGCCGAGGCGGAGAAGCGCTTCACGCGGCGCTATCGCGACGCGGACAGCGACGAGCGGATCCTGCGGCACCACAAGGACGAGATCTACGGATCGATCTGCCGCTTCTTCGACACCGATGCGCGCCGCTGCACCGTCTATGCGGCGCGCCCCGCCGTGTGCCGGCAGTACCCGAACGGCAGCAAGTGCGGCTACTACGACTTCCTGCGCTTCGAGCGCAAGCACCAGGACGATCCCGACTTCATTCCGTCGGCCTGAGCCGCCCGGCTCACGAGGCCGGGCGCTGCAGTTCCTGCGCCAGTCAGCGCGCCGCGCACGGCGCCAGCGCATCGAGCGAGCGATCGTGGACGCCGGTCGCGATGTCCATCACGCCGAGCACCGTGTGGAACAGGTGGTCGTGCGAGACGGGCTGCGCAGCGCGCTCGCCCGGGCATTCGCCACGCAGCCCGTCGCGCCGCTGCAGGCCCGGCGACAGCCACAGCACCATCGGCACCTGCGTCTGCTCGCGCGGCGCGAGCGCCCGGGCCACCCCGTGCAGGTACAGGCCGTTCTCGCCCAGCGACTCGCCGTGGTCGGAGACGTAGACCAGGCCGGTGTCCCAGGCGCCGGCATCGGCGCGCGTCTTCAGCCACTGCAGCGCCAGGTCGAGGAAGTGATCGGTGTAGGCGATCGTGTTGTCGTACGCATTGCGCAGCGACTCGGCGGTGCAGTCCGACAGGGTGTTGCTCGCGCACTCGGGCTGGAACGGCTTGCGCCCCGGCGGCGTGCGCCTGAAGTAGGCCGGCCCGTGGCTGCCCATCTGGTGCATCACCACGACCACGCCGCGCGCGCGCCGTTGCGCGTCGAGCGCGGCGATGCGCGCATCGAGATCGCGCAGCATGACCTCGTCGAAGCACTCGCCGTCGGCGCACAACCCCGGCACCCGCAACCGCGTCGTGCTCACGGTCGGCACGCGCGCGCACACACCCTTGCAGCCGGCCCGGTTGTCGATCCACAGCACGGCCAGCCCCGCCCGGTGCAGTACATCGAGCAGGTTCTCGCGATCGGCGCTGCGATCGCCGCCCTGCTCGCGCGCGAGCGGCGAGAACATGCAGGGCAGCGACACCTGCGTGCTGGTGCCGCAGGACTCGACCGGCCCGAAATTGACCAGCCCCTGCGCCGCCTGCCAGCGCGCGAGCGCCGGCGTGGTCTCGCGCGGGTAGCCGTTGAGCCCGAAGTTTCGCGCGCGAGCGGTTTCGCCCACCACGACCAGCAGCAGCGGCGGGCGCCGCTGGCCGGCATAGCTCGGGCCCGGCCGCGCATCCTCGCCAGTGGGGAGCAGTTCGCGCCCCTGGTCCCGAAGCTCGTCGGCCGCCAGTCGCGTAGCGGCGTAGACCGTGTTCAGCGGATTGATCATGTAGCGCAACGACCGGTCGTTGCGCATCAGCGAGGCCAGGTCCTGGAACGCGAGCAGCGCGGCGAGCGTCACCACCGCGAGGCCGGCGACGGCCCCGAGCGCATTGCGGCCGGTCTGCGGCAGCCAGCCGCGACGGGCAAGCGGCCGGCGCCAGAGCCACCACATCGGCGGACCGGCCACGACGAGCACGGTGAGCAACAGCGGCCGAGGAAAGCAGGTCGCGCACTTCGCGCAGGTCGGTCTGCGCGACGTTTGCCAGCATGCCGCGGTCGATCACCACGCCGTACTGCAACATGAAACAGGTGTTCAGCGCGCTCACCAGTGCCAGCGCGGTGGCCACCGGCCGGAGCACGCGCGGCCAGGCCGCGAGCGACAGCAGCGCGGCGGTGCCGCCCGCCACCATCAGCCCCAAACCCCCGAAGAGCGCCAGCCGCTGCGAACCGGAGCCGGCCAGCGTGGCGATCTTCGCCCACAACGGCAGGTTGCCGGCCGCCGCCAGCCACAGCGCCAGCGCCCAGACGGCCGCCAGCGGCCGGCGTCGATCGGGGAGCCGCGACGCGGCTCTTGCGCCCGACCCCATAGGGATCAATGGATCGACGCGGCCGTGGGCGCTTGCCCCCCGTCCGCTGCGGCACCGCCCACGGCGCGTAGCGCCTGCACGCCCCCGGCCGGAATGGCCCGGTAACGTCCCGTCTGGATCAGGTCGTCGGCGCGCTGGTAGCCGGCGATCGCGAGCGCCGCCTTCGCCGCCTCGACCGGGACCCGCCGCTCGACGCCGTCGGGATCGACCCGGAACTGCGCAATGCGGCGCATCGGCGACAGCACCACCAGGTCGCGGCTGCCCTGCTCGCCGGGCGTGAGCAGGCCGATCTCCTGGTAGTTGGCGATCCAGGCGCGCTCGCGCACCGCGGGCCCGAACAGGTTCTGGCCGAGGAAGCGCCCCTCGTCGTCCAGCCCCAGCCAGGCCATGATCGTCGGCGCAAGGTCGATCTGGCTCGCCATCGTGGAGACGGTCGCCGCCGGCAGGTACTTGGGCGCATAGAAGATCGCCGGGATGCGGAAGTGCGCCGGCGGCAGCCGCGTCTTGCCTGCCACCGATGCGCAGTGGTCGGCGACGATCACGAACAGCGTGTCGTCGAACCACGGGTGCGAGCGAGCCTGCTCGATGAAGCGTCCGATCGCCCAGTCGGTGTACTTGACGGCCCCGTCGCGCCCGGTCTTCGACGGGATGTCGATGCGCCCGTCCGGGTAGGTGTACGGACGGTGGTTCGAGGTCGTCATCATGTGCAGCAACTGGCGGCGACCGGTGGCGGTGGCGCGATCCATCTGCGCGAGCGCGTCGTCGAACAGGTATTCGTCCGAGATCCCCCAGATGTTGGCGAAGCCGATGCGCTCGGACGGGATGTCGTGGCGATCGCGCACCCGGTAGCCGTTGGCGGCGAAGTACGCGTTCATGTTGTCGAAGTACCCATAGCCGCCGTACAGGAAGCCCGTCTCGAAACCGTAGTTTCGCAGCGCCGAGCCAAGCGTGAACAGCCCCGCGTTGCCGGGGCGATGCACCAGCGACTGGCCGGGCAGCGGCGGCAGCGCCGCCGACAGAGCCTCGAGTCCGCGCACGGTGCGCGTGCCGGTGGCGTACAGGTCGGTGAACAGCACGCCTTCGCCCGCCAGCCGGTCGAGATTCGGCGTAAGCCCCTTCGGGTTGCCGAACACACCGAGGAACGCGGCGCTCAGGCTCTCGACCTGGACGATCACGACATGGCGCGGACGTCGCGCGCTCTCGCGGGTCCAGCCCGCCGGCACCGGTGCGGCCGCCGGCCGCTGGCGGGGCCACGGGCCCGCCAGTCGCAGCGCCTGTGCGTCGTCGAGCGTGGCATAGAAGCGCCGGAACGACAGCTCGTTGTCGCGCAGCGCGGCGACGAAGCTCGCCGGCCCGTTTCGCGCCAGCTCCTGGTTGCGCGCGTTGGCGCGCAGTCCGCTCGCCGATTCGACCTCGTCGTTCAGCCCCATGCCCGCGCGCGCCGCACCGACCGCGGCCACGATCGCCAGCAGCGTCACCGCGATGCGCGCCCGCCACGGCCACGCGGGCTGTTCGCGCACCGGCCAGGCGCGGGTGCGCAGCCACGCGGCGGCGACGCCGAAGAGGGCCACTGCGCCGAGCAGCGCCGGCACCGGATACGACTCGCGGATGTTGCCGATCATCTCCATCGTGTAGATCAGGTAATCGACCGCGATGAAGTTGAAGCGCGTACCGAACTCGTGCCAGAACAGCAGTTCGGCAACGGCCACGAACCCGGCCGCGCCGGCGGCCAGCGCGAACCAGAGTGCGCGCCGTGCCCGCCGCAGCGCACGTTCGCGCGGGGCGAAGTGCGCGAGCGCGCCGAAGGCGAGCACGACCAGTGACGCTGACAAGGCCGTCGCGGCGTCGATCGCCGCGCCATGGCCGAAGGCGCCGAGCAGTGCCGAAGCGTCGTGATCGAGTTCGTCCCATCGCAGCGCCGCCAGTACTACGCGGACCACGGTCGAGACGCCCCACAGCACGACGAACAGCGCGAACGCGGTGTTCGTCGCCTGGTGCGACAACAGCAGGCGCGCGAAGCGCGCCGCGGGAGAAGGTCGAACAGGCATGGCGCGCAGCTTGCCTGTCCTTCCGTGAGCAAGGCGCGTCGACGACGTGAGGAATTCGTGAGTGCAGCCGGCGGCAGCGTGGACGTGCCGGGCCGCGCAGTGGGGCCGTACCGGCCCTGCGGCCCTCAGGCCAGGCGCTGGTCGGCCGGCCGGCCGGCCTGCGCGATCGCCAGCGCGACCCGGGTACCCTGCTCCGGAGCACTGTCGATCGTCAGCTGCCAGCCGGCTGACTCGCAGATGCGCTCGACGATGCTCAGTCCGAGCCCGAAGCCGTCGCCTTCGCCGGCGCCCGTGCCCTGCCGCCGCGCGTCGGGATCCCGAGCGGCGTCGAAGCCGTGGCCGTCGTCCGAAACCACGAGCACACCGTCGCTCCAGTCGACGCTTACCCGGGTGCCGCCGCTGTGGCGAATCGCGTTGCGCAGCAGATTCGCCAGCACGATCCACAGCGCGTCGCGATCCGCCGCGGCGCGCGCGCCCGGGGGCACCTTCGACGAGACCGCGATCGATCGGGCGCGCGCTTCCGGTTCGAGGTGCGCGACGACCTCGTCCGTCAGCGCGCCCAGGTCGAGCGGCGCACCCGCCGCCTGCATGCCGCCGCGCGCCACGCGAAGCAGGCCCGCGGTGAGCATCGTGATCTCGGTGAGGCTCGCCCCGAGCTGGTCGACCCGCGCGCGCTGGCGCCCGTCGAGCCCGGTGGCGCGCAGCAGTTCCAGCGTGCTGGCGGCGCGCATCAACGGCGTGCGCAGCTCGTGGCTGGCCGCCGCCGAGAATGCGCGCTCGCGCGCCAGCGCCGCATCGAGCCGGCGCCGCTGGTCGTCGAGCGCCTGCGCCAGTTCGGCAGACTCGGCGTGGTGCGCGAGCTCGGCGAGCCGGCCGCTCTCGCCGTTCGTGCGGTCGCCGCGCACCGCGAGCGACAGCCGCTCGAGGTCGCGGGTGAGCCGTCGCGCGAGCCAGCTGCCGCCGGCCAGTACGGCCAGGGCAATCGCCGCCACCGAGGCCGCGAGCACCGCGATCACGTTTCGTTGCCGGCGCTCGTGCTCGGCGACGTCGTAGACCAGGTAGAACCAGCGGTCGCCATCCGGCGCCATGGCGACGTGGTACTCGATGCCGGTGTCGGGATGCAGCTCGTGGCTGCCGGAGGCCTGCGGCAAGCCGCGCAGATAGGGCGGCAGCGCCGAGCGCTCGCCGTCGCTCGTGACGTACAGGCGCATGTCGGGCGTGTTCGGCTGGGCGCGCGCCGGATCGAGGCGGTATTGCGCGATGCTCAGTTGCAGCTGCTCGGCGGCGATGTCGTCGATCATCGCCTCCTCGGCGTAGTAGCCGGTGAACCAGACCAGCACGGCCTGCCCGACCGCGACCGCCAGCGCAAGCGCGGCGAAGCTCCAGGCCAGCTGGCGGCGCAGCGACGGCCGGTGTGCGCTGCGCGGCGCTTTCGCGTTCAACGGGCGCGCAGCCGGTAGCCGTGGCCGTGCAGCGTCTCGATCGGATCGAGCCCGCAGCCGGCCTGCGCGAACAGCCGCCGCGTGGCGGCCACCAGCGTGCGCAGCGCCTCGGAGCGGAACGCCTCGTCGCCCCAGATCGCGCGCTCGAGTTCTTCGTGCGTGAAGACTTTCTCGGCCCGCTCGGCGAGCAGTTCGAGCAGCCGGTACGGCTTCGGAGGCAGCCGCACCGCGGTGCCGTCGACCCGCACGCTGCGCGCGTCGGGATCGATCTCCAGGCGCCCCTGGCGCAGCACGCCGCCGAGCGCCCGGCCCTGGGCGCGGCGCAGCAGCGCCTCGACGCGCACCGCAAGCTCGGCCAGCGCGAACGGCTTGACGAGGTAGTCGTCGGCGCCCGCGTCGAAGCCGGCCAGCCGATCGTCGAGCGCGTCGCGCGCGGTGAGCATGATGACCGGCGCGTGCCCTTGCAGCTCGTGCCGGTAGCGCCGGCACCAAGCGAGACCGTCCATGCGCGGCAGGTTCAGGTCGAGCACCACCAGCTCGGGGCCATGGCTCGCGGCGAGCGCCAGCCCGACGTAGCCGTCCGGGGCCCAGTCGGAGTCGTGGCCGCGCGCGCGCAGGAAGTCGCAGATGTTGGCGCCGATCTCCGGATCGTCCTCGATGACCAGCAGCCGCGCCAAGCCCGTGCCCTCCGAGACTGCCCTACTCGATCCCCTGGCTCGCCAGGTAGCGCTCGTAGTCGCCGCGATAGTCGACGATGACGCCGCCCGCGCGCACCTCGATCACCCGGGTGGCCACCGAATCGACGAACTGCCGGTCGTGCGAGACGAGGAACAGCGAGCCCGCGAACTTCTCCAGCGCCAGCTGCAGCGACTCGATCGACTCCATGTCGAGGTGGTTGGTGGGTTCGTCGAGCATCAGCACGTTGTGGCGGCCGAGCATCAGCCGCCCGAAGCTCATCCGGTGCTTCTCGCCGCCCGAGAGCACGCGCACCGGCTTGCGCACGTCGTCGCCCGAGAACAGCAGGCGCCCGAGCACGCCGCGCACCATCTGGTCGTCGTCGCCGGCCTTCGTGTAGCGGCCGATCCACTCGGTGAGCGTGTCGTCGCTGTCGAAGTCGGGATGCACGTCCTGCGCCATGGTGCCGATGTCGGCGTTCTCCGACCACCGGACCGTCCCGCGCGTGGGCGCGAGGCCCCCGAGCGCCGCGCCGGCGAGGCAGCGCAGCAGCGTCGTCTTGCCCGCGCCGTTGGCGCCCACGATCGCCACCTTGTCGCCGGCCTCGACGATCGTCGAAAAACCGCTGAAGACCGGCTGCTGCGCGCCTTCGTAGCGGTATTCGAGCCCTTCGACTTCCACCGCCAGCCGGTGCATTGCCCGGGCCTGCTCGAAGCGGATGTAGGGGGTTCTGGCGCGACGAGGGCTTCACCTCGCCCGTCTCGCTGCGGATCCTGGCGATCAGTTTCTGGCGCGAGGTTGCCTGGCGTGCCTTGGCCTTGTTGGCCGCGAAGCGCTGGACGAATTCCTGCAGTTCGGAGATGCGCTCCTTCGCGCGCTCGCTGGCGGCGAGCTGGCGCTGGCGCGCCTGCGCCGAGGCGAGCATGTAGTCGTCGTAGTTGCCCGGGTAGACGCGCAGCTCGCCGTAGTCGAGGTCGGCCATGTGCGTGCACACGGAATTCAGGAAGTGCCGGTCGTGCGAGATGATCACCATCGTCGAATCGCGCTCGTTGAGCACGTTCTCCAACCAGCGGATGGTGTCGATATCCAGGTTGTTGGTCGGCTCGTCGAGCAGCAGCACGTCGGGATCGGCGAACAGCGCCTGCGCCAGCAGCACGCGCAGCTTCCAGCCCGGCGCGACCTCGCGCATCGGGCCGCCGTGCTGCGCCGCCGGAATGCCCAGGCCGAGAAGCAGTTCGCCCGCGCGCGCCTCGGCGGTGTAGCCGCCGAATTCGGCATAGCGCGCCTCGAGTTCGGCCGCATGCATGTAGTCGTCTTCGCTCGCATCCGGATTGGCGTAGATCGCGTCGCGCTCGCTCATCGCCCGCCACATCTCGGCATGGCCCATCGTCACCACGTCGAGCACCCGCTGGTCTTCGAACGCGAACTGGTCCTGGCGCAGCGTGCCGAGCCGCTCGTTGGCGTCGAGCATCACCTGCCCCGAGCTCGGCTCGAGGTCGCCGGCGAGAATCTTCATGAAGGTCGACTTGCCCGAGCCGTTGGCCCCGATCAGGCCGTAGCGGTTGCCCTCGCCGAACTTGACGGAAACATTCTCGAACAGGGGCTTCGCCCCGAACTGCATCGTGACGTTGGCGGTGTACAGCATCGGATCAGTCGATCCAGGCGCGCGCGTTGCGGAACATGCGCATCCACGGTGAATCTTCGCCGAGCGCCGGGTCGCGCCAGCTCATCTGGACGGAGCGGAACACCCGCTCCGGGTGCGGCATCAGGATCGTCGCGCGGCCATCGGCGCTGGCGAAGCCGGCCAGCCCGTCGGTCGATCCGTTGGGGTTCGCGGGATAGGCGAGCGCCGGCGAGCCGTCGTTGTCGACGAAACGCAGCGCCGCGCCGGCGTTGCGCTGCTGCTCGCCGGAATCGAAGTCGGCGCGGCCCTCGCCGTGCGCGACCACGATCGGCATGCGGCTGCCGGTCATGCCGGCGAGCAGCACCGACGGCGAATCGAGCACTTCGACCATCGACAGCCGCGCCTCGTACTGCTCGGAGCGGTTGCGCAGGAAGCGCGGCCAGTGCGCCGCGCCGGGAATGATCGCCTTCAACTGCGACATCATCTGGCAGCCGTTGCACACGCCCAGCGTGAACGTGTCGGCGCGGCCGAAGAACAGCGCGAACTGCTCGGCCATCGCCGCGTTGAACAGGATCGACTTCGCCCAGCCGCTGCCCGCGCCGAGCACGTCGCCGTACGAGAAGCCGCCGCAGGCCACCAGGCCGCGGAACCCGGCGAGTGAGTGGCGTCCCTCGACCAGGTCGGTCATGTGCACGTCGAACGCGTCGAAGCCGGCGCGATGGAAGGCGGCGGCCATTTCGATCTGGCTGTTCACGCCCTGCTCGCGCAGGATCGCCACGCGCGGGCGCGCGCCGCGCGCGACGTACGGCGCGGCGACGTCGTCGGCCGGATCGAATGCGAGCTTCAGGTGCAGGCCGGGATCGTCGGTGCGCGCGATGCCCTCGAACTCCTGCGCCGCGCATTCCGGGATGGTCGCGCAGCGCCGCGATCCGGTAGCTGGTCTCGCTCCAGGCCTGCTCGAGCGCGGCGCGCGACGCGCCGTACACCAGCTTCGCGTCGCGGTAGAACTCGATCGCCTCCTTCGCCTGCGGCTTGCCGATCACGTGCGAGTGCTTCGACAGGCCGGCCTCGCGCAGTACGCCCAGCACCGCGTCGCGGTCGGCGGCGCGCACCTGCACCACCGCGCCGAGTTCCTCGTTGAACAGCGCTTCGAGCGTGAGCTCGTCGCGCTGCACGGCCACCTGCTCGGGGCGGATCTTGTAGTCGCCCCAGTCTTCGGACTTCGGGTCGATCGTGAGCAGGTCGAGGTTCACCGCGACCCCGCAGCGACCGGCGAAGGCCATCTCGCAGACGGTGGCGAACAGTCCGCCGTCGGAGCGATCGTGGTACGCGAGCAGCCTGCCCTCGGCGTTCAGGCGCTGGATCACCGCGAAAAAGCGTGCGAGCGCCTCGGGCTCGTCGAGGTCGGGCGCCACGTTGCCGATCTGCTGCGTGACCTGCGCGAGCGCCGAGCCGCCGAGTCGCCGGCGACCCATTCCGAGGTCGATCAGGATCAGCACCGAATCGACGCCGCGCGCGAGCTGCGGCGTGAGCGCGCGCCGCGCGTCGGTCACCGGAGCGAACGCGGTCACGATCAGCGAGGTGGGCGCGAGCACCTGCTTGTCGATCGTGGTTTCGGCCAGCTGGCCGCGCACGCGCTCCTGCCAGACGGTGCGCATCGACAGCGAATCCTTGCCCACCGGGATCGAGATGCCGAGCTGCCGGCACAGTTCGGCGCAGGCCTCGACCGCGTCGAAGAGATCGGCATCCTCGGCCGGGTCGCCGCAGGCGGCCATCCAGTTGGCCGACAGCTTGATGCGCTCCATCGACTCGATCGGTGCCGCGGCGATGTTGGTGACCGCCTCGGCCACGGCCATCCGCGAGGCGGCGCGCGGGTCGATCACCGCCAGCGGCGTGCGTTCGCCCATCGCCAGCGCGTCGCCGCGGTAGCCCTCGTAGTCGACCAGGGCCAACGGCGCAGTCGGCCACCGGCACCTGCCACGGCCCGACCATCTGGTCGCGGGCGCTCAGGCCGCCGACGCTGCGGTCGCCGATCGTGACCAGGAAAGCCTTGCTCGCCACCGCCGGCAGGCGCAGCACGCGGGCGGCCAGCTCGGCGAGGTCGAGGCCGGCGGCCGCCACCGGCGGCAGCGCGCGCGCGCGGCGCAGCCCTTCGCGGTGCATCCGCGGCGGCTTGCCCAGCAGCACGTCGATCGGCATGTCGACCGGACGCAGCCGTGCGCCGTCGGCCGAGCTCGCCTCGACCACCAGTTGGCGGTCGTCGCTCACCTGCCCCACCACCGCGTACGGGCAGCGCTCGCGACGGCACAGATGGTCGAAGGTCGCCAGCGACCCGGACGCGATCGCGAGCACGTAGCGCTCCTGCGATTCGTTGCACCAGATCTCGGCCGGCGACAGCCCGGAGGCTTCGAGCGGCACCTTGTCGAGGTCGAAATGCCCCGAGCGCTCCGCTCCGTAAACCAGCTCCGGAAACGCGTTCGACAGTCCGCCGGCGCCGACGTCGTGGACCGACAGCACCGGATTGTCTTCGTGCATCGCCCAGCAGCCATCGAGCACTTCCTGGGCGCGCCGCTGCATCTCGGGATTGCCGCGCTGGACCGAGTCGAAATCGAGCTCGGCGGTGTTGGTGCCGGCGCCCATGCTGGAGGCGGCGCCGCCGCCCACTCCGATACGCATGCCCGGACCGCCGAGCTGCACCAGCAGCGTGCCTGCCGGCAGGTCGAGCTTCGCCGTGTGACCCGCGTCGACGCTGCCGACGCCGCCGGCGATCATGATCGGCTTGTGATAGCCGCGAACCGTGCCGGCGACGTTCTGCTCGTAGGTCCGGAAATATCCGAGAAGGTTCGGGCGGCCGAACTCGTTGTTGAACGCCGCCCCGCCGATCGGACCGTCGATCATGATCTGCAACGGGGTGGCGATGCGCGAGGGCAGCCCGTACGGCGCGGGCTCGCCCGCTTGCGTATCGGCCGGCGCGACGACCACGTCGCGCGCGTTCTCCCACGGCTGCTCGAAGCCCTCGATGCGCAGGTTCGACACGGTGAAGCCGGTGAGGCCGTATCGGGGCCGGGCGCCGCGTCCGGTGGCACCCTCGTCGCGGATCTCGCCGCCGGCGCCGGTGGCGGCGCCCGGGAACGGGGAGATCGCGGTCGGATGGTTGTGCGTCTCGACCTTGAGCAGCGCGTGCGTGAGCCGCCCGGTCGGGCGATACAGGCCGTTGGCCGAAAGCACCGGATGGAAGCGCTGCGCCGGCCCGCCCTCGAGAATCGCCGCGTTGTCGGAATATGCGACGACGGTGCCAGCCGGGTGCGCCGCGTGCGTGCTGCGGATCATTCCGAACAGCGTCTCGTCGCGCGCCGCTCCATCGATCGTCCAGCTCGCGTTGAAGATCTTGTGGCGGCAGTGCTCGGAGTTGGCCTGCGCGAACATCATCAGCTCGACGTCGGTCGGGTCGCGTCCGGCGCGCACGAAGGCCTCGAGCAGGTAGTCGATCTCGTCGGCCGAGAGCGCCAGCCCGAGTTCGCGATCGGCAGCCTCGAGCGCCGCCCGCCCGTCACGGCCGATCGCGATGGTCTGCATCGGCTTGCCCGGCAGCGACGCGAACAGCGCCGCGGGCTCGGGCGCCTCGAGCAGCGCGGTCTCGGTCATCCGGTCGTGAAGCGCGGCTGCGAGCGCCGACATCTCGGCAGGCTCGAAACGGGTGGCGCCCACCAGCCCCGCGAGCAGCCCGCTGCGCGCCTCGATCCGGTATTCGATGCCGCGCTCGAGGCGCCGCACGCCGGCGATGCCGCAATTGCGCACGATGTCGGTGGCCTTGCTCGCCCAGGGCGAGACGGTACCCAGCCGCGGCGCCACCCAGACGGGCTGCCCCGCCGGGGCCGGCGCATCGGCCGGGACTTCGAGCAGCGCGGCCATGCGCGCCTGCTCGTCGGGCGACAGCGGCGAGTCGCTCCAGATCGCGTAGACGAAGCGCGCGTCGAGCCCGACTGCGCGCACGTCGATGCGACGCAACTGCTCGAGCAATCGTCCAAGGCGGAACTCGGACAGCGCGGGCTGTCCAGCAAGCATCAGGTACGCGGGCATGAGGCGGTCGCGGTGTGGGTGGGGCGCGCACTGCGCGATCGGCGGCCGCACGCGCTGGGAGAACCGCTAATTATAAGTCCTCAGGGCGCGCCGAACCCCCGCCTCCGGGCGTCTCGACCACGAAGAGGTCGCCCGCGGCAAGCTCGGCGCGATCGGCATGGCGCAGCCGATCGACGCGCCCGTCGGCGCGCACCACGTAGTCGGCCCCGGGCGCCCCGGGCTGGCCGCCGGCGGCGCCGAACGCCGGATGTACGCGGCCGTTGGCGAGGATCGACGCGGTCATCGGCTCCGAGGAAGCGGATGCGCCGCACGCCGCCGTCGCCGCCGCGCCAGCGACCCGCTCCGCCCGATCCGGCGCGGATCTCGTAGCTCTCCGGGCGCACCGGAAAGCGTGACTCGAGGATTTCGGGGTCGGTGAGCCGCGAATTGGTCATGTGGGTCTGGACCAGCGAGGTGCCGTCGAAGCCGCCGCAGAGCCGGCCCGCTTCGTCGAACACGCCCCCCGCGCCGGAGCCGCCCGAGATCGTCTCGTAGTACTGGTAGCGCGCGTTGCCGAAGGTGAAGTTGCTCATCGTCGGGGCGCCCGAGGCCATCACGCCGAGCGCGCCATACAGGCAGTTGGTGATGCACTGCGAGATCTCGACGTTGCCCGCCACCACCGCCGCCGGGTGGCGCGGATTGAGCATCGAGCCTTCGGGCACGATCACCTCGAGCGGCTTCAGGCAGCCGGCGTTCATCGGGATTTCGTCGTCGACCAGCGTGCGGAAGGCGAAGAGCACCGCCGCCATCGTCACCGCGTGCGGCGCGTTGAAGTTGTCCGGCTGCTGCGCGGAGGTGCCGCCGAAGTCGATGCGCGCCGAGCGCCGCGCGTGGTCGACCGTGATGCGCACGCGGATCACCGCGCCGTTGTCCAGCGGCAGCTCGAAGGTCCCGTCCTTCAGCGCCCCGATCACCCGCCGCACCGAGGCCTCGGCGTTGTCCTGAACGTGGCCCATGTAGGCGCGCACCACGTCGAGCCCGAAGTGCTCGACCATCTTCAGCAGCTCCTCGCGGCCCTTCTCGTTGGCGGCAACCTGCGCGCGCAGGTCGGCCAGGTTCTGGTCGGGATTGCGCGCCGGATGAGGCGCCGAGGCGAGCGCCTGGCGCAGCTCGGCTTCGCGCAGGCGGCCGGCGCGGACCAGCGGGAAGTCGGTGAGCAGCACGCCCTCGTCGTCGATGTGCGTGCTGCCCGGCGGCATCGAACCCGGCGTGATGCCGCCGATGTCGGCATGATGGCCGCGCGAGCCCACGTAGAACAGGATCCCGGTTCCGGCTGCGTCGAACACCGGCGTGATGACGGTCACGTCGGGCAGGTGCGTGCCGCCGGCATAGGGGTCGTTGAGCAGGTAGACGTCGCCCGGCTCGAGCGGCGCGGCGCCGCACGCGCGCGCCTGCGGCCCGGCATGCGCGTCGATGATCGCGCGCACGCTCGCGCCCATCGAGCCCAGGTGCACCGGCATGTGCGGCGCATTGGCCACCAGGTTGCCCTCCTGGTCGAAGACCGCGCAGGAGAAGTCCACCCGCTCCTTGATGTTGACCGAATGCGCGGTGTTCTGCAGCCGGTAGCCCATCTGCTCGGAGATCGTCATGAACAGGTTGTTGAAGATCTCGAGCATCACCGGATCGGCGTCGGTGCCGATCGCCACGCGCCGCGGCCGCGGCAGGTGGCGCTTCGAGCACCAGGTCGCCGCGCGCGCTCATCGTGGCGCGCCAGCCGGGATCGACGACGGTGGTCGCGGTGGCCTCGGCGACCACCGCCGGGCCGTCGACGACGTCGCCGGCGATCATCCGCTCGCGCAGGTAGAGCGGCGCCTCGTGCCAGGCGCCTTGCGCGAACACCGGCACGCGCGCCTGCGGCTCGAGCGGCCCTTCGCGCCGCGCCGGCGGCGCGAGCGCGGCGCCGTGCCCCGACTCGCCGAGCGCCTCGACGACCGCCGACTCGATCACCAGCGGTCGCCCGGGCATCAGGAACGCGAAGCGCTGCCGGTAGGCGGCCTCGAAATGCCCGCGCATCGTCGCTTCGTCGGCCGCCTCGACCGGCAGCGCGGTGTCGGTGCCGTCGTAGCGCAGGTGCAGCCGGTGGCGCACCCGCAGCGCCTGCGCGCTCTCGCCCTGCGCGAGCAGTTCGGTGCGCGCCTGCGCGTCGAGCTGCCCGAGCGCTCGCCGTGCTTCGGCGATGCCCTCGGCGTCCAGGCGCCGCTCGATCGAGCATTCGCGCATCGCGACCTGCTCGGCCAGGCCCATCCCGTAGGCCGACAGCACGCCGGCCAGCGGATGCGCGAGCACCCGCGGCATCGCGAGCGCGTCGGCCACTGCGCAGGCGTGCTGCCCGCCGGCGCCGCCGAAGGTGGTGAGCGTGTAGCGGGTGATGTCGTAGCCGCGCTGCACCGAGATCTTCTTGATCGCGTTGGCCATGTTGGCCACCGCGATGTCGACGAAGCCCTGGGCCACCTCCTCGGGGCTCATCGCGCGCCCGGTCTGCGCGCCGATGCGCTCGGCCAGCGCCGCAAAGCGCTCGCGCACCACCTCGACGTCGAGCGGCTGGTCGCCGCCGGGCCCGAACACCGCGGGGAAGAACGCCGGCTGCAGCTTGCCCAGCATCGCGTTGGCGTCGGTGACGGTGAGCGGGCCGCCGCGCCGGTAGCAGGCCGGCCCGGGATCGGCGCCGGCAGAATCGGGGCCCACGCGCATCCGCGCGCCGTCGAAATGCAGGATCGATCCGCCGCCGGCGGCCACCGTATGGATGCTCATCATCGGCGCGCGCATCCGCACGCCGGCCACCGGGGTCTCGAACTCGCGCTCGAACTCGCCCGCGTAGTGCGAGACGTCGGTCGACGTGCCGCCCATGTCGAAGCCGATCACCCGGTCGAAGCCCGCGGCCGCGCTCACCCGCGCCATGCCGACGATGCCGCCGGCCGGACCCGAGAGGACCGAGTCCTTGCCCTGGAACGCATGCGCGTCGGTGAGGCCGCCGTTGGACTGCATGAACTGCAGCCGCACGCCCGGCATCGCCGCGGCGACGCGCCCGACATAGCGGCGCAGCACCGGCGACAGGTATGCGTCGACCACCGTGGTGTCGCCGCGGGCCACGAAGCGCACCAGCGGCGAGACCTCGTGCGACACCGAGACCTGCGTGAAACCGGTCTCGCGCGCGATCGCCGCGACGCGCTGCTCGTGCGCCGGATAACGGTAGCCGTGCATCAGCACGATGGCGATCGCGCGCAGCCCGGCGTCGAAGGCGCGCTGAAGCGCGGCGCGCGTGCCTGCCTCGTCGAGTGCGCGCACGACGCTGCCGTCGGCGCCGATCCGCTCGTCGATCTCGATCGCCTCGCGGTGAAGCATCTCGGGCAGCACGATGCGCCGCTCGAACAGCTTCGGCCGATTCTGGTAGGCGATGCGCAACGCGTCGCGAAAGCCGCCCGTCACCGCCAGCGCCAGCGGTTCGCCCTTGCGCTCGAAGCAGCGCGTTGGTGGCCACCGTGGTGCCCATCTTCACCACCTCGACCAGCGCGGCGCCGATCGGCTCGCCGGGCGCCAGTCCGAGCAGCCGGCGGATGCCTTCGACCGCTGCGTCGTCGTAGCGCTCGGGGTTCTCCGACAGCAGCTTGGCACTGGCCAGCGTGCCGTCGGGACGGCGCGCGACGATGTCGGTGAAGGTGCCGCCGCGGTCGATCCAGAATTGCCAGGCGCTCATCGATGACTTCCCCGGTGGCGGCGATCAGAGCGAGGCCGCGGCGCGCGCGGCCTGGTCGTAGAGGCCGGACAGCGTGCGCAGCATCCGAGCGAGGTGCGCGAGCTCGGAGCGGCCGTCGCCCGCCTCGCCGCGCTCGCCGCCGGCCTTCTCGCCGCGTTCGCGACCGGCCGCATTCGACAGGCTGCCGAGCCGGTCCGGCACGCTCGCGACCAGGCAGCGGTCGCGCACCGCCCGATAGCGCGCCACCAGCGCGGCGCCGGCCGGGGTGGTCGAGTGGAACACCTCCTTGCCGGCCTTCTCGCCGCGCACCAGGCCCAGCCCGGTGAGCTTGCGCAACGCGTACGCGACCACGTGCGCATCCTCGTAGTTCAGCGTGAAGCAGATGTCGGCGAGCTTCTTGCCCTTGCCCCGATGATGCACGTGATGCAGCACCAGCACGTCGGTGATCGTGAGGTCGGGCATGCCGGCGGCCGCCATGCAGCGCACCGCCCAACGTGCGAACGCATGCGTGGCGACGATCAGGCCGAACTCGAACTCGGAGAGTTCGCCGAAGTCGCCCTCGGCCAGGTGCGCCGAGGACAGGATGCGCAGCGGTGCCTCGGGCATCGGCGCGGCCGCCGTGCCGGTGCGCGCGCCGCGGGCTCTGGTCGCCATGTACGTCTCCAAAACATTCATAAAACGTTGACAATTTATCTGCATGCCTCCTAAGCTTCAAGCCCGGTTATCCTGCGCGCGTGCGCCCGCCGGCGCTGGCGGCGCGCGTTTCCGTTTCCCATCGCCCGTCCATCCACTCTCCCGGAGACCCGATGAAACCCAGCCGATTCCTGCCCCTGCTGCTCGCCGTCGCGGCGGGCGCCGCGTCCGCCCAGGTCAAGTGGGACCTGCCCGCCGCCTATCCGGCGAACAACTTCCACACCGAGAACCTGGTGCAGTTCGCCAGTGACGTGGAAAAGGCCACCGGCGGCAAGCTGAAGATCACCGTGCACGCGAACGCCTCGCTGTTCAAGGCGCCCGAGATCAAGCGCGCGGTGCAGGGCAACCAGGCGCAGATCGGCGAGGTGCTGCTGTCGAACTTCTCCAACGAGAACCCGCTGTACGGCATCGACGTGCTGCCGTTCCTGGCCACCAGCTACGCGGCCGCGCACAAGCTCGACAAGGCCGCGCGCCCGGCGCTCGACAAGCTGCTCGCCACGCAGGGCATGAAGCTGCTCTACACGGTGGCCTGGCCGCCGCAGGGGCTGTATGCGAAGAAGCCCCTGGAGTCGGCCAGCGACCTGAAGGGCGTGAAGTTCCGCTCGTACAACGCGGCCACCGCGAAGATCGCCGAGATGTTCGGCGCGCAGCCGGTCACCATCCGGGCGGCCGAACTGTCGCAGGCGATGGCCACCGGCGCGGTCGAGTCGTTCATCACCTCCGGCTCCACCGGCTACGACACCAAGGCCTACGAGCACATCAAGTACTTCTACGACACGCAGGCCTGGCTGCCGAAGAACGCGGTGATCGTGAACCAGAAGGCCTTCGACGCGCTCGACAAGGCCACGCAGAACGCGGTGCTCGAGGCCTCCGCCGCCGCCGAGGCGCGCGGCTGGAAAAGTTCCGAGGAAAAAACCGGCTGGTACCTCGATCAGCTGAAGAAGCACGGCATGCAGGTACTGCCCCCGTCGGCGCGGATGAGCGCCGAGTTCAGGAAAGTCGGCGAGGCGCTGGTCGACGACTGGGTCAAGAAAGCCGGCCCCGAGGGCAAGGCGATCCTGGACGCGTACGGCAAGATGTGATGCGCGCGGCGCTCGACCGTCTCTACGACGTCGCCGCGTGGATCGCGGCGGCGTCCATGGTCGGGCTGCTCGCGATGGTGCTGGTCGGCATCGCCGGACGCCAGTTCGGCTTCTACGTTCCCGGCACCGACGCCTGGGCCGGCTACCTGATGGCAGGAGCCGGTTTCCTGTCGCTCGCGCACACGCTCAAGCGCAACGAGCACATCCGCGTGACGCTGCTGCTCGGCCTGTCGGGGCCGCGTACGCGGCGCGCGCTCGAGCGCTGGGCGCTGGGCGTGGCGCTGCTGCTGGCCGGGCTGCTGGCGTTCTACAGCGTGCGCCTGGCTTGGCAGTCGTACCTGTTCAACGACATCTCCACCGCCAGCGATGCCACGCCGCTGTGGCTGCCGCAATTGTCGATGGCCGCCGGCACACTGATCCTGCTGGTGGCCTTCATCGACGAGCTCGCGCTTCGAGCTGGGCGGCCGTCGCACTGGCGGGCCCGCCGCGGACATCCAGCACGTCGAATGAGCGAACTCGCCGTCACCGTGATGCTGGTCGTGGCGTTGTTCGCCCTGCTGGGCAGCGGCGTCTGGATCGGCCTGGCGCTGTCGGGCGTGGCCTGGATCGCGATGGAGCTGTTCTCGTCGCGGCCGGCCGGCGACGCGATGGCGGTCACGATCTGGGGCGCCGCGTCGAGCTGGACGCTGACCGCGCTGCCGCTGTTCGTCTGGATGGGCGAGATCCTGTTCCGCACGCGGCTGTCGGCCGACATGTTCCAGGGGCTGGCGCCGTGGATGAACCGGCTGCCCGGTCGCCTGCTTCACACCAACATCATCGGCTGCGCGATCTTCGCGGCCGTCTCGGGCTCGTCGGCAGCCACCTGCGCCACGATCGGCAAGATGACGCTGCCCGAACTCGCGCGGCGCGGCTACCCCGAAGGCATCGTCGTCGGCACGCTGGCGGGAGCGGGCACGCTCGGCCTGCTGATTCCGCCGTCGATCATCATGATCGTCTACGGCGTGAGCGCCGACGTGTCGATCGCCCAGCTGTTCGTGGCCGGCGTGCTGCCCGGCATCCTGCTCGCGCTGCTGTTCATGGGCTACGTGATCGGCTGGGCGCTGTTCAACCGCAGGAGCGTGCCGCCGGCCGAGCAGGCGCTGGGCCTGCGCGAGAAGCTCTGGGCCTCGCGCAGCCTGATTCCGGTGGTGCTGCTGATCGCCGCGGTGCTGGGCGCGATCTACGCGGGCATCACCACCGCCACCGAGGCGGCGGCGATCGGCGTGGTCGGCGCACTGCTGTTGTCGGCCGTGCAGGGCTCGCTCGACCGGCGCACTTTCGTGCAGTCGCTGCTCGGCGCTACCCGGCTGTATTGCATGATCGCGCTGATCCTGGCCGGCGCGGCGTTCCTCACGCTGGCGATGGGCTACATCGGACTGCCGCGCCACCTCGCCGAATGGATCGCTTCGCTCGGCCTGTCGCGCTTCCAGCTGATCGTCGCGCTGGCCCTGTTCTACATCCTGCTGGGGTGCTTTCTCGACGGCATCTCGATGGTCGTGCTGACGATGGGCGTGATCCTGCCTACCGTGCAGGCCGCGAGCATCGACCTGCTGTGGTTCGGCGTCTTCATCGTGGTGGTTGTCGAGATGGCGCAGATCACGCCGCCGGTGGGCTTCAACCTGTTCGTGCTGCAGGGCATGACCGGGCGGCAGCTGCCGTGGATCGCGCGGCAGTCGATGCCGATGTTCGCGCTGATGGTGGTCGCGGTGCTGCTCATCTACGTGTTCCCCGAACTGGTGACCTGGCTGCCGAGGCAGATGCGCGCGATCGGCTGAGAGCCGTTGCGCCGCGGTCGCGCCGCCGAAGCTGCGCCGAAGTGCCGGCGGGGCACCGGCGATCTGCGCTATCGTTGCGCCGATGTCCGCCCTCTTTCCCACCGATTCGCTGCGGCGCCTCGAAGCGGCGGTGCTGGCCGATTTGCCGCCGGGCACCCTGATGGCGCGCGCGGCCGAAGCGGTCGCCGCAGCCACCGCGCGGCTGGCGCGCACGCTGGCGCCGGGGCGACCGATGCTGGCGCTGGCCGGGCCGGGCAACAACGGCGGCGACGCGCTGCTCGCGGCGACCCTGCTGCGCGAGCGCGGCTACTCCTGCAGCGCGGTGGCGCTGCGCCTCGACCCTCCCTCCTCCAGCGATGCGGCCGGCGCCTGGCGCAGCGCCCGGGCGGCCGGGCTGCGCATCGAGCCGCCCGAGGCGCTGGACGCGCAGCTGGCTGCCGCGCCGATCGTCATCGACGGCCTGTTCGGCATCGGGCTCGACCGGCCCCTCGCCGGCGATGCGGGCCGATTCTGCGAAGCGGTGGCGCGCGCGGCCCTGCCGGTGATCGCGGTGGACCTGCCCAGCGGCATCGACGCCGACACCGGGGCGATCGTCGGCGGCACTGCGGGCCGTGCGATGCGCGCGAGCCGGACGGTGACGATGATCGCCGACAAGCCCGGCCTGCACACTGGCGCCGCGCTCGATCGCGTCGGCACGGTCGAGGTGGCCGCGCTCGGCCTCGAAGCCGCGCGCGAAGCGTTCGCGCGCGAGGCCGGCAACGCGATCGGCCGGCTGTTCGATGCAGCCAGCGCCGCCGCGATGCTGGCGGCGCGCGCGCGCGACAGCAACAAGGGCAGCTTCGGCAGCGTGCTCGCTTACGGCGGCGCGCGCGGCATGCGCGGCGCGGCGCTGCTCGCGGCGCGCGGCGCGCAGGCGCTCGGCGCGGGCAAGGTGTTCGTCGGTTCACCCGACGGCGAGCCGTTCGACCCCGGCCAGCCGCAGCTGATGACGGCACCCGTCGAGCCCGACTTCGGCGCCTGCGACGCGGTGGCGATCGGCTGCGGCCTCGGCCGCTCGGAACTCGCGCGCGAGCGGCTGGCTGCGGCGCTGGCCGCGGCGCCCGCGCTGGTGATCGACGCCGATGCGCTGAACCTGATCGCGGCCGACCCGTCGCTGCTGGCCGCACGGCCGGTGGCGGCGCCGAGCCGCTGCGTGATGACGCCGCATCCGCTCGAAGCGGCACGGCTGCTCGGCTGCGAGGCCGCGCAGGTGCAGGCCGACCGCCGGGCCGCGGCCGCTGCGCTGGCGCGGCGCTACCGGATGGTGGTGCTGCTGAAGGGGGCCGGAAGCATCGTCGCCGATCCGGACGGCGCCTGGTGGATCGTCGGCGCCGGCAGTCCTGCGCTGGCCAGCGCAGGGACCGGAGACGTGCTCGCCGGGATGATCGCGGCGCTGCTCGCACGCGGCCACGATGGCTCGCGCGCCGCATGCCTGGCCGCCTGGCTGCACGGTCGCGCCGGCATGCACTTCGAGACGGCGCACGGCCATGCCGAGGGTCTCTCGGCGGCCGAGCTGCCACATTGGGTCCGCGAGGCACTGCGCGAGACCGCTGCCTGAACCGGGAGGCACCGACGATGAGCGAGAACAGACGCAGCGAAGCCTGGCGCGAAGTCGCGCGGCAGGCAGGCGCCTCGGGCGAAGTCGAGATCGCATCGCTGCTGCGCGACGAACCCGACCGCGCGCGCCGGCTCGGCCTGGACGCAGCCGGCCTGCACCTGGACCTCACCCGTCACCGCCTGCCGGGAAAGGCGCTCGATGCCCTCCTCGCGTTGGCCGAGGCGTCGTCGCTCGCGGCGCGCCGCGACGCGATGTACGCCGGCGAAGCGGTGAACTTCACCGAGGGACGGCCCGCGCTGCACGTGGCCTTGCGCGCGCCGGCCGGCGCCGCGCCGGACGCAGGCATCGCCGCCGAAGTTGCCGCGACCCTCGATCGCATGGCCGGCTTCTGCGAGGCGGTGCGCAGCGGCGCGTGGCGCGGCTCGACCGGCCAGCCGATCAGCCACGTGGTGCACATCGGCATCGGCGGCTCGCACTTGGGCCCGCAACTCGCCTGCGAGGCGCTGGTCGACCACGCCCATCCGCGGCTCGATCTTCGCTTCCTGTCCAACGTCGATCCGCGGGCCTTCGAGCGTGCGGTAACCGGGCTCGATCCCGCGACCACGCTGGCGATCGTCGCGTCGAAGTCCTGGCACACGCTGGAGACCGCGCGCAACGCGCAGGCGCTGCGCCGCTGGTTCGCCGCCGGCGGCATCGGGCACGACGATCTTCGCCATCACCTGGTCGGGATCACCGCGAACCTCGAGGCGGCGCGCGCCTTCGGCCTGGCGCCCGAATCGATCTTCCCGTTCCGCGACTGGGTCGGCGGCCGCTATTCGCTGTGGTCGGCGATCGGGCTGCCGGCGATGCTGTCGGCGGGTCCCGAACCGTTTCGCGCGATGCTCGCCGGCGCGCATGCGATGGATCGCCACTTCGCCGAGGCACCGCTGGCCGCCAACGCGCCGGTGCTGCTGGCGCTGGTGTCGTTGTGGAACACGCTCGCGCTGCCCGGCGCGACCGAAGTCGTCGTGCCCTACAGCGACGCGCTGCGCAGCCTCACCGCCTGGTTGCAGCAGCTGCAGATGGAGAGCAACGGCAAGCGGGTGGGCCGCGACGGCGCGCCCGTGGCCTGGCCGACCGCCCCGGTGGTCTGGGGCGGCCCGGGCACCGACGTCCAGCATTCGTTCTTCCAGGCGCTCCACCAGGGCACCGGCGTGCATCCGGTCGAGTTCATCGTGGCCGTGCCCTCGGGCCCCGATCCCGAGGGTCGCGGCGACGCGCTGCTCGCCAGCGCGCTGGCGCAACGCGAGGCCTTGCTGCACGGGCGCTCGGGCACCGAAGGGGAGTCCGCGGCGCAGCGCGCGCCCCACGAGGGCGCCAACAACGCGCCGGACTGGCTGGCCGCGCACCGTGCCTGCCCCGGCAACCGACCGTCGAGCCTGATCGTGCTCGATCGCCTCGACCCGGAGCGCTTCGGCGCGCTGCTTGCGCTCTACGAGCACAAGACGGCGGCGCTCGGCTGGCTCTGGGACATCGATTCCTTCGATCAGTGGGGCGTCGAACTCGGCAAGAAGCTGGCGGCCGAGATCGAGCCGCTGCTCGATCCGGCCCGCGAACTGCCTGCGCAGCTCGCGCCCGACCTGCGCGCGCTGCTCGCGCGGATCCGCGCAGCGCGCGCCGGCCTCCGCTGACCCCGCGCGCCGCCGCGCTCAGGCGCCGACCGGCGCCTCCAGCCTCCCCGCGTGCAAAGCGAGCCGCCTGCCGCAACGGTCGGCGAGCTCGGCATCGTGCGTCACCAGCAACAGTGTCGCCCCCGCCTCGCGATTGAGTTCGAACAGCAGGTCGATCACGCGCGCACCGGTGGCCGCGTCGAGGCTGCCGGTGGGCTCGTCCGCGAACAGCAGCCTGGGCTGCGGCGCGAACGCACGCGCCAGCGCCACGCGTTGCTGCTCGCCGCCCGACAGCGTCTTCGGATAGTGGCCGAGTCGCTCGCCGAGCCCCACCCGCTCGAGCAGCCGGCGCGCACGCGCCGCCGGCTTGCGCTCGCCGGCCAGCTCCAGCGGCAGCATCACGTTCTCGAGCGCGGTCATCTGCGGCAGCAGCTGGAACGACTGGAACACGAAGCCCAGGTTGCGCGCGCGCCAGGCCGCGCGCCCGTCCTCGTCGAGCGCGAACAGCGACTCGCCGAACATCGTCACCGTCCCTTCGGTGGGCAGGTCCAGGCCCGCGAGCAGCCCCAGCAGCGTCGACTTGCCCGATCCCGACGCGCCGACGATCGCCACCGTGTCCCCGGCGGCGACGCGGAACGACAGATCGTCGAGAATGGTGAGCCAGCCGTCCGCGTCCCTGACCCGCTTGCCCAGATGCTCGACGATAATCGCGTCCATGCCTGATCGTTCCCTTCCGTTGCGCCGCCCGGCGCGTTGCCTGTCTTCACGATCCCCCGCGAGCACGCCCGCGGGCCGATGCGGCCGGCGCAGCCTGCTGCGCCTGCTGGCGGGTTGCGCGACCGCAGCGAGTCTACCGGGACTCGGCCGCGCCGCCCCTCGCGGGCCCGAGGCTGCGCGCACCCTGCTGCTGCTGGGCGACAGTCTGTCGGCCGAATACGGGCTGCGCCGCGGCTCGGGCTGGGTCGAGCTGCTGTCGCGCCGCCTGGCCGCTCGCCGGCCGCCCCGGCAGGTGGTCAACGCAAGCATCAGCGGCGAGACCACCGCCGGCGGCGACAGCCGCATCGTCGAGCTACTCGCGCGGCATCGCCCGGCGGTCGTGGTGATCGAGCTCGGCGGCAACGACGCGTTGCGCGGCCTCGACCTGTCGGCCACCGAAGCCAACCTCGCCGACATCGCGCGCGCCGCACGCCGCAGCGGCGCGCGCGTGCTGTTGCTGGGCATGCAGGTGCCGCCGAACTACGGCCGCCCCTATGCCGACGCGTTCGCGGCCTTGTTCCGGCGCGTGGCGGAGCGCGAAAAGGCGTCGCTGCTGCCGTTCTTTCTCGACGGCGTCGCCGAGCGCCCCGACCTGTTCCAGCCCGACCGGATCCATCCGAACGAGAAAGCGCAGCAGCGGCTGCTCGACAACGTCTGGCCGGCGCTGCGGCCGCTGCTCGACTGAACGCGACGATGAGACCGCCGGAAGGGCCCGCCGACGCGGATGCCGACGCGGATGCGGATGCCGTGCCGGCGCTGCCGGTCGCCGCAGCGCCTGCGCCCGCAAGCGACGAGGCGTCCGGGCGCGCGTCCTGGCTCGCCGAAGCCTCGGGGGCGTTCGGCGACCTCGGCGTGCTCATCCCCTTCGTCACCGCGTACCTGGGCGTGCTCGGCATGGCTCCGGCGGGCGTGCTGGTGCCGATCGGCCTGGCGTCGATCGCCGCGGGGCTCTGGTATCGCACGCCGTTCCCGGTGCAGCCGATGAAGCTGATCGGCGCCTCGGTAATCGTCTACGCAGGCTCCGGCGTCGAAATGACGCCCGAGGTGGTGGTGGCCGCCGGACTGTGCACCGCGCTGATCTGGCTCGCGCTGGGGCTCACCGGCCCGGCCGTGCGGCTGAGCGCGCTGGTGCCGCGCGAGGCGATGCTCGGCGTGGTCATGGGACTCGGCTTCGCCTTCATGCTCGAAGGGCTGCGGACGATGTCCGCGATGCCGCTCGCCTCCGCGCTGACACTCGCGCTCGCGATGGTGCTGCTGTCGCGACCGGCGATTCCCACGATGCTGCTGCTGCTCTTCGGCGGCGCCGCGGCGAGCCTCGTCGCCGGGCGCGCAGCCGGCCTCGACGCCTCTCAGTGGGTTCCCGCGCTGTCGCTGCCCACGCTGGGGTGGCCGCAGTTGTCCTGGCGCGCGCTCGAACTCGGCCTGCTGCTGCTCGCGCTGCCCCAGTTGCCTCTCACCTTCGGCAACGCCCTGTTCGCGATCGTCGACGAGAACAACCGGCGCTTCCCCGATCGGCCCACCCGCGAACGCACGGTGGCGCTGTCCACCGGCCTGATGAACCTCGTCTCCAGCGCGATGGGCGGCATTCCGCTGTGCCACGGTGCCGGCGGAATGGCCGCGCAGATGCGCTTCGGCGCACGCAGCGGGCGCGCGCCGGTGATCTTCGGCGCAACGATGCTGCTCGTGGGCCTGTTCTTCGCCGACGCGGTGACGCTGCTGTTCGCGCTGGTGCCGCCAGCCGTGCTCGGTGCCATCCTGTTCCTGGCCGGACTGCAGCTCGCACTGGGCAGCCGCGCCGCCGGCGGCGAGAAGGCCGAGCGCTTCGTGGTACTGGCCACCGCCGGCATCGCGGTCTGGCACGCCGGGCTCGCGGTGCTGTTCGGCGTGCTCGCGCACCACGCGGCGCGCCGGGGCTGGGTGCGGCTGTGACAGCGCGAACGGTTCCGCGGTAGGCTTGCCGCGATGGACACCCGCTCGATCGTCGATGCGCTGCGCGGCTTCTTCGAGTCGCTGCCTGACGGCATTGTCTGCGCCTGGCTGTTCGGCAGCGTGGCGCGCGGCACCGCGCGCCCCGACAGCGACGCCGACGTCGCCGTTCTGCTCGAACGCGATCCGCCGCAGACGCTCGAAGGCTCCGCAGTCGCCATGGCCGGCGACATCGAAGCCGCGATCGGCCGCCCGGTCGACCTGGTCGTGCTCAACCGCGCGCCGGTCGACCTGATCCATCGGGTGCTGCGCGACGGCGTGCTGCTCGTCGAGCGCGATCGCAATGCGCGCGTGCGCTTCGAGGTGAGGGCCCGCAACGAGTTCTTCGACCTGAAACCGCATCTGGACAGGTATCGTCGTGCCGGGGAGCGCGCGCATGGTCGACCGTGACCTGGTGCTGAAGAAGCTCGGCTTCATCGAGACCCGGGTCGCCGAACTGCGCACACAGGCCCGGCTCGACACGATCGACCACGACATCCGCGAGGAGCGGTTCGTCGTTCATACGCTGCAACTCGCGGCGCAGGCGGCGATCGACGTCGCCTCGCACATCGTGTCGGACGACCGGCTCGGCGAGCCCCGGACCAACGCGGAACTCTTCGAGCTGCTGCACCGGGCCCAATGGATCGGGCCGGAGCTCACCCGATCGATGCGCAACCTCGCAGGCTTCCGCAACGTGGTCGTGCACGGCTACGAGGACGTCGCTCTCGGAATCGTGAAGGACATCGTGCGCAATCGACTCGGCGACCCTGGTCGACTTCGCAGCGGCGATTCGCGGGAAGTTGCAGGGTCGGTAGCGGCGTCGCGCTCGCGGCGCAGCGCGTATCATGCAGAGCGCCCGGCGCGGGTGACGAAACCGGTAGACGTAGCGGACTTAAAATCCGCGGCCGCAAGGCGTGCGGGTTCGAGTCCCGCCCCGCGCACCAGCGACGACGCCGTCAGAACTCCACCGCGAACTCGGCCGCCTGCCAGATCGCCCGCTTCGCATCGAGCTCGGCGGCCACGTCGGCCCCGCCGACCAGCGTGTACGGCTTGCCTGCCGCCTCGAGCCCCGCCACCAGCTCGCGCCGCGGCTCCCGGCCCGCGCAGATCACCACGTTGTCGACGTCCAGCACACGCTCGTCGTCGCCCACGCGCAGGTGCAGGCCCGCATCGTCGATCTTCAGGTACTGGCAGCCGCCCAGCATGTGCACGCCGCGCTTCTGCAGCAGCAGCCGGTGCGCCCAGCCGGTGGTCCTGGCCAGCCCTTCGCCGAGCTTCGTGGCCTTGCGCTGCAGCAGCCAGACCTCGCGCGGCGACGCGGGCATCTCGGGCTCGGCGAGCCCGCCGCGGTTCGCGGTGTAGCCGACGTCGATGCCCCACTCCTTGCGATAAGTGGCGAGCGGCCCGCCGGCGTCGGAGTGGGTCAGCAGTTCGGCGACGTCGAAGCCGATGCCGCCGGCGCCGATCAGCGCAACCTTCGTTCCCACCGGTTTGCGGCCGGTGATCGCGTCGACGTAGCCGATCACCTTCGGATGGTCGATGCCGGGAATCGGCGGCGTGCGCGGCACGACGCCGGTGGCCACGACCACGTGATCGAAGTCGCCGAGCTCGTTCGCCGCGGTGCGGCGCCCGAGGCGCAACTCGACACCGAGCTCCTTCAGCCGCGTGCCGAAGTAGCGCAGCGTCTCGCCGAACTCCTCCTTGCCCGGAATGCGCTTCGCGTAGTTGAACTGGCCGCCGATCTCGTTCGCCTCCTCGAACAGCGTCACCCGGTGCCCTCGCTCGGCGAGCACCGTCGCCGCCGACAGGCCCGCGGGCCCCGACCCCACCACCGCGACCCGCTTCGGCATTGCCGCCGGCTCGATCGCCACGTCGAGCTCGTGGCCGGCGAACGGATTGACGAGACAGGAGGCGACCTGCATCGAAAAGATGTGGTCCGGGCAGGCCTGGTTGCAGGCGATGCAGGTGTTGATCGCGTCGGCGCGACCCGCGGCCGCCTTGTTGACGAACTCGGCGTCGGCGAGGAACGGTCGCGCCATCGACACCATGTCGGCGTCGCCGCGCGCGATGACGTCTTCGGCCACCTGCGGGTCATTGATCCGGTTCGACGCGATCAGCGGAATCTTCACCTGCCCCATCAGGCGGCGCGTCACCGACGTGAACGCGGCGCGCGGCACCGCGGTCATGATCGTCGGAATGCGCGCCTCGTGCCAGCCGATGCCGGTGTTGATGATGTCGACGTCCGCCTTCTCGAGCGCCTTGGCGAGCGCGACCACCTCGTCCCGGTGCTGCCCTCGTCGACCAGGTCGAGCATCGAGACCCGGAAGATGACGATGAACTCGCGCCCCACGCGCTCGCGCACCGCGCGCACCACTTCGAGCCCGAAGCGGATGCGGTTCTCGAACGAGCCACCCCAGCGGTCGGTGCGGTGGTTGGTGCGCGGCGCGATGAACTCGTTGATCAGGTATCCCTCCGAGCCCATGATCTCGACGCCGTCGTAACCCGCGTGCCGGACCATCGCCGCGCACTGTGCGAAGTCGGCGATCGTCTGCGCGATGTCGCTCTCGCTCATCTCGCGCGGGGTCGCCGGGTTGATCGGCGCCTTGATCGCCGACGGCGCCACCGGCTGCCTGGTGTACGCGTAGCGTCCGGTGTGCAGGATCTGCACGCAGATCTTGCCGCCGTGCTCGTGCACCGCCTCGGTGATCACGCGGTGCTTCCCGGCCTCGGCCTCGTTGTCGAGGATCGAGGCGCCGCGCATCACGATGCTGTCCGGGTTCGGGGCGAATCCGCCGGTCACGATCAGGCCGACGCCGCCCTTCGCCCGCGCGCCGTAGAAGGCCGCGAGACGCTCGTGCGCGTTGCCGATGTCCTCGAGGCCGGTGTGCATCGAGCCCATCAGGACGCGGTTGCGCAGCGTGGTGAAGCCGAGATCGAGCGGAGCGAGAAGGCGCGGGTACGGTGCGTTCATGGCCATGCGACGGGTTGCGGCGCGACGCGCAGCGCCAGGCTGCTCGACGACGATGATATTCGTGGAGGCGGAGGTCGGAATCGAACCGGCGTACGCGGCTTTGCAGGCCGCTGCATAACCACTCTGCCACCCCGCCGGGTGGGCTCGCCGCGCCGGGAAGGCTGCGTGCGGCTCGCAACAAAAAGGGAAGCGCGGGCTTCCCTTCTGGAACTGGAGCGGGAGACGAGTCTCGAACTCGCGACCTCAACCTTGGCAAGGTTGCGCTCTACCAACTGAGCTACTCCCGCGCGCTGGAAGCCGGCAATTATAGCTTGGCGATCCGCAGTGTCAAACCGAGCGATCGCCCGCCGCCTACCCCTGTCCATCGTGGCGGCCGCCGTCGCGCAGCACCGGCCAGGCGCGGCGCAGGTAATACAGCATCGACCACACCGTCAGGACCGCCGCAGCCCAGATCAGCCAGGTTCCAGGCCCGCGCGTGTGGAACAGCCCGTCGATGCGCGCGTCGTAGAGCAGCATCGGAATCGCGACCAGCTGCGCCACGGTCTTGAACTTGCCGACCGAATGCACCGCGACGCTGGCGCGCGCGCCCATCTGCGCCATCCATTCTCGCAGCGCCGAGATCGTCAGTTCGCGCCCGATGATGATCGCCGCGACGACCGCGTCGACGCGGCCCAGGTCGACCAGCATCACCAGCGCAACACAGACGATCAGCTTGTCGGCGACCGGGTCGAGGAAGGCGCCGAACGCCGAGACCTGGCCCCAGCGGCGCGCGAGCCAGCCGTCGAGCCAGTCGGTGATCGCCGCGGCCACGAAGAGCACGGTGGCCAGCAGGTTCTGCGTGAACGGCGGCACCGGAAGGAAGAACACCGCCACCAGCAGCGGTATCGCGATCACGCGCGTCCAGGTGAGAAGCGTCGGCAGGTTCCAGTGCATGGCTCGGGCGGGCGCCGCGGCCCGGGGCGTTCGGCCCCTCGCGCACCGGCGTCAGTGCAGTCGTCGATAGATTTCTTCGGCAAGCGCGTGGGAGACGCCTTCCACCGAGGCGAGATCGTCGACGCTTGCCGCCATGATGCCACGCAGCCCGCCGAAGCGCGCGAGCAGGCGCTGCCGGCGCTTCGGCCCGATGCCGTCGATCTCGTCGAGCCGCGAGCCCTTGCGCGCCTTCGCGCGGCGCGAGCGCATGCCGGTGATCGCGAAGCGGTGCGCCTCGTCGCGGATCTGCGCGACCAGCATCAGCGCCGCCGAATCTCGCCCGGGCGCGATCGGCGCGCGTCCGTCGGCGAACACCAGCGTCTCCAGCCCGACCTTGCGTCCCTCGCCCTTGGCCACCCCCACCAGCGCCGAGACGTCCGCCCCGAGCTCCTCGAACACCTGCCGCGCCGCGCCGACCTGGGCCACGCCCCCGTCGATCAGCACGACGTCGGGCAGCGGCGCGTCGGAATAGCGGCGCGCGAGCACCTGCCGCATCGCCGCCGGGTCGTCGCCGCCGACGATGCCCTCGATGTTGAAGCGGCGGTACTCGCCGCGCTGCATCGCGTGATGCTGGTAGACGACGCACGAGGCCTGCGTCGCCTCGCCCATCGTGTGACTGACGTCGAAGCACTCGATGCGCAGCCGGTCGAGGTCGCCGCCGTCGTCCAGCCCGAGCAGGCGCGCCAGTTCGCGGGTGCGCTCCTTCTGCGAGCCCTCCTCCGAGAGCAGCCGCGCGATGGCCAGCTGCGCGTTCTGGCGGGCGAGGTCCAGCCACTCGCGGCGCATGCCCTGCGGCTGGCGGATCCACTGCACCGGGTGGCCGGCCTGCTGCTGCAGCCAGTCGAGCAGCGCGTCGTCGGGCGCCGGGCCGTCGACCACCAGCACCGGCGGCACCGGCATGCCGTCGTAGTGCTGCGCGACGAAAGCCTCGACGATCTCCGCGGGCGTGGCCTCCGCGCCGCCCTCGGCCGCATGCACCGGGAAGCTGGGCTTGTCGCCCAGGTGCCGGCCGCCGCGCACCATGGCGAGGTTCAGGCACGCCCGCCCGCCGCGCACCACCGCGACGATGATGTCGGCGTCCACGTCCTGTCCGGCCTCCATCGACTGGCGCGATTGCAGCCGCGCCAGCGCGGCCAGCCGGTCGCGCAGCTGCGCGGCCTCCTCGAAACGCAGCTCGGCCGCCGCGGCGTGCATCTTCGCCTCGATGTCGGCCAGCACCTCGCGGTGACCGCCCTGCAGGAAGCGCACCGCGGCCTCGACGTCCTCGGCGTACGCGCGCTGGTCGATCAGCCCGACGCAGGGTGCGCTGCAGCGGCCGATCTGGTGGAGCAGGCATGGCCGCGAACGGTTCGCGAACACCGAGTCCTCGCAGGTGCGCAGCCGGAACACCTTCTGCAGCGCCTGGATCGCCTCTCGCACCGACCAGGCGTTCGGATACGGGCCGAAGTAGCGATTGCGCTTGTCGACCGCGCCGCGGTAATAGACGATGCGCGGAAACGCGTGTCCGGTCAGCTTCAGGTACGGATACGACTTGTCGTCGCGGAACAGGATGTTGTAGCGCGGCGCCGCGGTCTTGATCAGGTTGTTCTCGAGCAGCAGCGCCTCGGCCTCGGATCGCGTGACCGTGATCTCCACCCGCTCGACGCGCTCGAGCATGTGCGCGATGCGCGGGCTCTGCTGGCTGCGCGTGAAATACGACGAGACGCGCTTCTTCAGGTCGCGCGCCTTGCCGACGTAGAGCACCGCGTCGCCCGCGCCGATCATCCGGTAGACGCCCGGGCGGTTGGGCAGGCGCGCGAGGAAGTCGCGCAGGTCGAAGGGCGGCGACGACTCGGCCTGCTCCCGGGGCGGCGCGCCCTGCTCCTTCGGCTGCGCGCCCTGCTCGCGCGGATCGTCTTCGCCGTTCACCTGCGTACCGTTCGCTTAGGGCGTGTTCACACTACGATCGTCCCGCGCCGGAGCCTGCCGGGCCGCCAAACGAGGCGCCGGCGACGCGCGTGGCGGTGCCACGCAAGGAGCCGGCAACGAAGTGTGGCGGCCCGGCAGGCCCCGGCCCGGAGGGTGAGTGCGAAAAAAGCGCGCACTCCGCGTTGCAAATGCTCGCCGTGGCCCCGCCACGGCTGCGCTTTGCGCCTTGATTGCGCGCTTTTTTCGGACTCACGCGGGGACGATCGTAGTGTGAACACGCCCTATCGGCGAAACAGCGCCTTCAGCCGTCGCGCGAAGCGCGCCGACGGGCTCCAGTCGAGTCCGTCGAGCAGCCGGTCGGCCAGGTCGGGGCGGTTGCATACCAGCACCATGTCGCAGCCGGCGGCGAGCGCCGTCCGCCCGCGCGCGACGATGTCGCCGGCCACCGAGGCACCCTCCATCGTGAGGTCGTCGCTGAACACGAGTCCGTCGAAGCCGAGCTTGCGGCGCAGGATGTCGCGCAGCCAGCGTCGCGAGAAACCGGCCGGCAGCGCGTCGACCTGCGGGTAGACCACGTGCGCCGGCATCACCGACAACAGCGTGCTGCCCAGCCAGGCGTACGGCGCGGCGTCGGCGGACAGCAGCGTGTCCAGGTCGCGTTCGTCGGTAGGCAGCGCGACGTGCGAATCGGTCTGCGCCCAGCCGTGCCCGGGAAAATGCTTGCCGCAATTGGCCATGCCGGCCAGCAGCAGGCCGTGCGCGAGACATCGCGCGAGCAACGCCACGACACGCGGGTCGGCGTGAAGCGCCCGGTCGCCGATCACCTCCGAGCGACTCCAGTCGAGGTCGAGCACCGGCGTAAAGCTGAGGTCGACACCCACTTCGCGCAGCTCGGTGCCGATCGTCTGGCCGACTTCGGTGGCGCGCCGGCAGGCGCCGAGCACGTCGCGATCCCACAGCCGGCCGAGCTCGCGCATCGCCGGCAGCCGCGTGAAGCCCTTCTGGAAGCGCTGAACCCGCCCGCCTTCGTGGTCGACGCAGATCAGCAGCCTGGGGCGCCGCAGCGCATGGATCTCGTCGCACAGGCGCGCGAGCTGCTTGCGCGACTCGAAGTTGCGCGCGAACAGGATCACGCCGCCCACCAGCGGATGCATCAGCCGTTCGCGCTCCGCCGCGTCGAGCTCCGTCCCCTGCGCGTCGAGCACCACTGGCCCGCGCGGTTGCCTCGCACGCTCGCCGGCCGCCTCGGGCAAGTCTTCCGCCACCGCCTGCTCCATCAATCCCGCTCCTGCTCGAGGATCACGAATGCCACCGCGCTGTCGACCTCGTCCGACAGCGAGACGTGCGCGACCAGCCTGCGCTCGCGCAGGTACGGTTCGAGCTCGTTGCGCGCGCGCGCCACCGGCCGGCCGCGCGCGTCGTTGAGCACCTGCAGCGACTGCAGGGTCATCGGCGCGCGCAGCCCCAGCCCGAGCGCCTTGGAGAACGCTTCCTTGGCGGCGAAGCGCTTGGCGACGTAGCGTGCGGCATAGCCGTTGCCGTGGCCGGCCTTTCCGAGGCGGCGGCCGTATTCGGCGAACTCGTCGGGTCCGAGCACGCGCCGCGCGAAGCGCTCGCCATAGCGCTCGAGCAGGCCCCGGACCCGCTCGACCATCACGATGTCGGTGCCGATGCCGTAGATCATTCGGCGGCTTGCGCGGCGCCCTCGCGGATGAGCCGCTTCATTTCGCGCACTGCCTCGCGCATGCCGGTGAACAGCGCACGCGAGACGATCGCGTGGCCGATGTGCAGCTCGCGCACGCCCGCCAGCGCGGCCACCGGCTGCACGTTGAAGTAGTTCAGCGCGTGGCCGGCATTGAAGCGCATGCCCAGCGCGCGGATCGCGTCGCCCGCATCGCGCAGCCGCGCCAGCTCGGCCAGCACCGCGGTTCCCTGCGCGTCGCGCCCCTGCGAATGGAACGCGTGCGCGTACGGTCCGGTGTGCAGTTCGCACACGCGCGCGCCGATGCGCGCGGCGGCCTCGACCTGGCGCAGCTCGGCGTCGATGAACACGCTGGTCACGATGCCCGCGTCGGCCAGCGTCGACACCACCTGCGCCAGACGCCCGGCCTGCGAGACGATGTCCAGCCCGCCCTCGGTGGTGATCTCGTGGCGCCCTTCGGGGACGAGCATCGCCATTTCGGGGCGAAGCTGCAGCGCGATGCCGACCATCTCCTCGGTGGCGGCCATCTCGAGGTTCAGCTTGATGTGCGTGAGCTCGCGCAGCCGCCGCACGTCGGCGTCCTGGATGTGGCGGCGGTCTTCGCGCAGGTGCACCGTGATGCCGTCGGCGCCGCCGAGGTGCGCCTCGACCGCCGCCCAGACCGGGTCGGGCTCGTAAGTACGGCGCGCCTGCCGCACCGTGGCGACGTGGTCGATGTTGACGCCGAGTTCGATCATGGCGGGCGGTTCCGGGCCTCGGGGCCGAAGAAGGTTGCTCAGAGCTTCTGCAGATCGATCAGGATCTGCCGGGTGTTCAGCGGCGCGCCCTCCAGATGGTGCGAGAGGATCGCGCGCATCAGGTATTTTGCCTGCTGCCGACCCGCGGGGGACGCGAATCGCCCCGATGCCAGCGCGCCGAGCGTGGCGCCGCTGATCGTCGCCTCGCCGTCGCCCCCTGCGCGCCGGCTCCTCGGCGACGAAGCCGTCCGACGGGCTCCATCGGTAGCGCCGATCGGACTCGATCGGCCTGCCGGCCGCGTCGTGCGCGAGATCGGGCGCGTAGCCGATCTCGCGCAGCAGCTGCCATTCGAAGCGGCGCAGCGTCTCGTCGAGCGCCGAGCCTTCGGCGAGCCGGGCGATCGCTTCGCCGTAGGCGTCGAACAGCGGCGGATGCGGGTCTTCGCGCGCCAGCAGGCGCATCAGCAGCTCGTTCAGGTAGAACGCGCACAGCAGCGCGTCGCCCTGCGGAGCCTCCTGGCCGCCGGTCCACTCGACGCCGGTGAGCGTACGCAGCTCGCGCCGCCCCGTCCAGGCCACCAGCAGCGGCTGGAACTGCAGCAGCACCGCCCGCAGCGTCGAGCGCGGGCGCTTGGCTCCCTTGGCGACGGCCGCGATCCGGCCGTGCTCGCGGGTGAACAGGTCGACGACGAGGCTGGTTTCCCGGTACGGCGTCGAGTGCAGCAGCCAGGCCGGCTCCGGCGTCCTACTCGTAGCCATAGGCCCGCAGGCTCTGCTCGGTGCTCGCCCAGCCGGACTTCACCTTGACGAACAGTTCGAGGTAGACCCCGGCCCCGAACAGCTTCTCCAGGTCGATGCGCGCCTCGGTCGCGATGCGCTTGATCCGCTCGCCGCGCGCGCCCAGGACGATCGGCTTCTGGCTTTCGCGGTCCACCAGGATCGCCGCGTGCACGCGGCGCAGCTTCGGCGTCTCCTCGAAGCGCTCGATCTCCACGGTGCTGGCGTAGGGCAATTCGTCGCCGAGCTGGCGAAACAGCTTCTCGCGGATCAGCTCGGCCGCAAGGAAGCGTTCGCTGCGATCGGTGAGCGCGTCGGACTCGTAGCGCGCCGGCCCCTCGGGCAGGCGCGCCGCACACAGGTCGAGCAGCAGGTCGACCTGGCGCCCGGTGCGCGCACTGATCGGCACCACTTCGTCGAATTCGCGCACGCGCCGGGCCTGCTCGACCAGCGCCATCAGCCGCGCCTTGTCGGCGACCGCGTCGATCTTGTTCACCGCCAGCAGCACCGGCCGGTTCGAAGGCAGCAGCCGCGCGATCTGCTCGTCGGCCTGCGTCCAGCGGCGGCCGTCGCACATCAGCACCACCACGTCGGCGTCCTCGGCCACCTGCAGCGCGGTGCGGTTCAGCAAGCGGGCGAGCGCCCCGCCGGTGCGCGTCTGATAGCCAGGGCTGTCGAGGAAGAGCAGCTGCGCGTCGGGCCGCGTCACGACCCCGACAATGCGGTGGCGGGTGGTCTGCGGCCGGTCGGAGGTGATCGAAAGCTTCTGCCCGACCAGCCGGTTCAGCAGCGTCGACTTCCCGACGTTGGGACGGCCGACGATCGCGACGTGCCCGCAGCGGAACATCCGGAAGTCCGTCGGAGCGGAATCGAGCGCGCGCCGCTCAGGCGGCGCGTGCGGGGCGCGGATCCTCGAGGCTGGCCGCCCGCGGCGGCGCCAGGCCCGCGCCAGCCTCGTCGGACGAGGTGTCGTCGCCGTGCGTGCCGGCCCGCGGCCCGGCCTCGGTCGCGGGCTGGCTGGTCACGGCATCCGCGGCAGGCTGGCCGGCTGTCGCGCCCTGCGCGGCCGCGACCGTACGCGCGCCGCGCGGCGCCCGCGGTCGACGGCCCGCCGCCGGCACCAGCGCCTGCGCCGCATCGAGTGCGCCGCGCGCGGCGGCCTGCTCGGCCGCGCGCCGGCTGGCGCCGCTGCCCAGCACCTGGATCTTCAGTTTCGGGATCGCGCATTCGACCTCGAACACTGGTTGTGCGCGGCGCCGTGCGTGGCCACCACCGCGTAGACCGGCAACGGAAGCTTCTTGCCCTGCAGGTGTTCCTGCAGCAGCGTCTTCGCATCCTTGCCGAGGGTGCGCGGATCGACCGTCTCGAGCACCGGACGGTACAGCGCAACGATCACCGACTGCGCGGCCTCGAAGCCCGCGTCGAGGAACACCGCGCCGACGATCGCCTCGAGAGTGTCCCCGAGAATCGACGGGCGGCGAAAACCGCCGCTCTTCAGCTCGCCCTCGCCCAGCAGCAGGTACTGGCTCAGGCCGAGGCGCTGCGCGATCTCGTACAGCGACTGCTGCTTGACCAGGTTGGCGCGCAGCCGCGACAGGTCGCCCTCGTCGATGCGCCCGAAGTGGCGATACAGCATCGCCGCGACCACGCAGTTCAGCACCGAGTCGCCGAGGAACTCGAGGCGCTCGTTGTTCGGCTGCCCGTGGCTGCGATGCGTCAACGCCTGCCGCAGCAGCGAAGCATCGGCGAAGCGATGCCCGAGTTGCCGCTGCAGGTCGTCGAGACTCATGGGACGGCCCCCGTCATTGCGCGCTGCCCCGGTACTCGATCACCAGCGAGGCCGGACCGAACAGCGGGATGCGCTTCTCGTACTCGAACGAGACGACCGTGTGGCCGTCCGGGCGCTTCTCCACCCGCAGGTCCTTGCCGCTGATCGACGTGATGTCGTCGATCGCCGCGTAGCGGTCGAACGCCACCTGGTAGTCACGGATCGAATTGCCGCCCGCGGTCGCGACCTTGGTGATCGCGCTGCGGATCGCGTTGTACTTTCGAGCGCTGACGGCACCACTTTCATGACCAGCAGCGCGGCGAACGCGACCACCGCGGCGCCGAGCAGCAGACCGATCAGCGACAGGCCGCGCTGAGGACCGCGGCGCGCGAGCGCGGGAACGGGAAGGCGCGATGCGGTTCACGGTCATTGGAAGCGTCCGATGCGGCTCAGGTCGCCGAAGTTCATCCAGATGAAGAACGCCTTGCCGACGATGTTGCGCTCGGGGACGAATCCCCAGAAGCGGCTGTCCAGGCTGTTCTCGCGATTGTCGCCCATCACGAAGTAGTGGCCGGCGGGCACGGTGCAGGTCACGCCCCGGCTCAGGTAGTGGCACTGGTCGAAGTGTGGAAAGCGCAGCACAGGCTGAATGTCAGACGGTTTATCCAATTCTGTCAATACCTTATGGGCGATATCTCCGATCTTTTCTGAGTATTGCGGATAGATCGCCAGACGCCGCCGATCCTCGAACTCTCCGGCCGAAGTCAGCGGAACCGCCACGCCGTTGATCGCCAAGCGCTTGTTTTCATAGGATATTTTGTCTCCAGGCAGGCCGATCACCCGCTTGATGTAGTCGACCGACGGGTCCTGGGGGAAGCGGAACACCATCACGTCGCCGCGCTGCGGCGAACCGACGTCCAGCACCTTGACGTTCACCACCGGCAGGCGCACCCCGTAGCTGAACTTGTTCACCAGGATCAGGTCGCCGACGAACAGCGTGGGAAGCATCGACTCCGACGGGATCTTGAACGGCTCGGCGACGAACGAGCGCAGCAGGAACACCACCGCGATCACCGGAAACAGCCCCGCCGTGTACTCGAGCCACAGCGGCTGCTTCGCGTGGGCGGCACGCAGCCGCTCGCGTTCGGTGGCCACCGCGGAATCGCCCATCGACGCGCGCAGTCGCGCCGCGGCGTCGCGCTCGAAGCGCTGCAACGCGTCCTCGGCGGCCCGCGCGCGCCGCCGCTGGAACACGAGGCGGTCGGCGAGCCGGGCGACGAAGGTCAGCACCAGCAGCAGGAAGAGGATCAGGGCGAAGTTCATCGTTCGGGGCCTTGCGGTCGGTGCATCGGTGACGCTCAGCGCTCGTCCACCTTGAGCACGGCGAGGAAGGCCTCCTGCGGGATCTCGACGCTGCCCACCTGTTTCATCCGCTTCTTGCCGGCCTTCTGTTTCTCGAGCAGTTTCTTCTTGCGGGTGATGTCCCCGCCATAGCACTTTGCGAGCACGTTCTTGCGCAGCGCCTTCACGTTCTCGCGGGCAACGATGTTGCTGCCGATCGCCGCCTGGATCGCCACGTCGTACATCTGGCGCGGGATCAGCTCGCGCATCTTGGCGGCCACCTCGCGGCCGCGACTCGGCGCCACGCTGCGATGCACGATCAGCGACAGCGCGTCGACCCGTTCGTTGTTCACCAGGATGTCGAGCTTCACGACATCGGAAGCGCGGTATTCCTTGAAGTCGTAGTCCATCGAGGCATAGCCGCGCGACGTCGATTTCAGCTTGTCGAAGAAGTCGAGCACGATCTCGTTCATCGGCAGTTCGTAGCTCAGGTGCACCTGGCGGCCGTGGTAGGCCATGTTCACCTGCACGCCGCGCTTGTTGGTGCACAGCGTGATCACGTTGCCCACGTACTCCTGCGGCGTGAAGATCGTGACCGTGACGATCGGCTCGCGAATCTCCTCGATCTTCGACGGCTCGGGCATTTTCGAGGGATTCTCGACCCGCAGCACCGTGCCGTCGCGCAGCAGCACCTCGTAGACCACCGTCGGCGCGGTCGTCACCAGGTCCATGTCGAACTCGCGCTCGAGCCGCTCCTGCACGATGTCCATGTGCAGCAGCCCGAGGAAGCCGCAGCGGAAGCCGAAGCCGAGCGCCTGCGAGACCTCGGGCTCGAACTGCAGCGAGGCGTCGTTCAGCTGCAGCTTCTCGAGGGCCTCGCGCATCGCCTCGAACTGGTTCGCCTCGACCGGATACAGCCCGGCGAACACCGACGGCTTGATCTCGCGAAAACCGGGCAGCGGCGCCTCGGCCGAAGGGCTGACCAGCGTGATCGTGTCGCCCACCCTGGCTGCCTTCAGCTCCTTCATGCCGGTGATCACGAAGCCGACCATCCCCGCGCTCAGCGCCTCGCGCGGCGCGGACCGCGGCGTGAACACTCCCAGCTGCTCGCAGGTGTAGATGGCGCCGGTGGCCATCAGCCGGATGCGGTCGCGCGGCCGCAGCGTGCCGTTGAACACGCGCACCAGCATCACCACGCCCACGTAGTTGTCGAACCACGAGTCGATGATCAGCGCCTGCAGCGGCGCCGCCGGATCGCCCTTGGGCGGGGGCACGCGCGCGACGACCGCCTCGAGGATCTCGTCGATCCCCATGCCGGTCTTCGCGCTGGCGCGGATCGCACGGCTCGCGTCGATGCCGATCACGTCCTCGATCTCGGCGGCCGCCGAATCGGGATCGGCCTGCGGCAGGTCCATCTTGTTGAGCACCGGCACCACCTCGACGCCCAGGTCGATCGCGGTATAGCAGTTGGCCACCGTCTGGGCCTCGACGCCCTGCGACGCATCGACCACCAGCAGCGCGCCTTCGCAGGCCGACAGCGAACGGCTGACCTCGTAGGAAAAGTCCACGTGGCCCGGCGTATCGATCAGGTTCAGGTCGAAGACCTGACCGTCGGCCGCCTCATATCTCAGCGCAGCGGTCTGCGCCTTGATCGTGATGCCACGCTCGCGCTCGAGTGCCATCGAGTCGAGCACCTGCTCGGCCATTTCGCGGTCGGTCAGCCCGCCGCAGCGCTGGATCAGGCGGTCGGCGAGCGTCGACTTGCCGTGATCGATGTGCGCGATGATCGAGAAGTTGCGGATGTGCTGCATCGGGGAGCCGGGAAGCCGGCGAAGTCGCGCGGCAAACGAAAAGCGCGCCGGGGGCGCGCAGGGGTGGCCAATTCTAACAGCGGCGATCTACCGCCGCTCGGGCCGCACCGGCACGAACTGCGCGTTCTCGCCGCGACGCACCAGCAGGACCGCCGTCCGGGAAGAATCGAGCTTCGCGACCAGGGCGGCGAACTCGTGCGCGCTGCTCACTTCCTGGTTGTTCAGCGCCATCACGATGTCGCCGCTGCGGATGCCGGCCCGCGCCGCCGCGCCCTCGGCGGACTCGACCACGACCCCGTTGCGCAATCTCAGCTGCTGCTTGCGCTCGGCCGGGATGTCGGCGACGACGAGTCCGAGCGCGTTGGCGACCTTCGGCGGCGCGCTGCCCCCGCGCGGCTGCGGCGACTGGCGCCCGTTCGGAGTCGCGACCCGGTCGGGCTCCATCTCGGCCACCGTGATCGACAGCGCCTTGTGCTCGCCGCGGCGCCAGACCTGCACCCCCACTTTCGTGCCGGGCCCGGTGCTCCCGACGAACCGCGGCAGGTCGCTGGAGCGCTCCACGGCCTTGCCGTCGAAGCGCTGGATGATGTCGCCGACCTCGATGCCGGCCTTGTCGGCCGGCCCGCCCGGCTCCACGCTGCGCACCAGCGCCCCGGCCGCCTTCGGCAGACCGAGCGGGCCCGCCACTTCACGCGTGACCTCCGCGATGCCCACGCCGATGCGGCCGCGGATCACGCGCCCGGTGGTGCGCAACTGCTCGACCACGCGCATCGCCTCGTCGATCGGGATCGCGAACGAGATACCCATGAAGCCGCCCGTGCGGCTGTAGATCTGCGAGTTGATCCCGACCACCTCGCCGGACATGTTGAGCAGCGGCCCGCCCGAGTTGCCCGGGTTCACCGCCACGTCGGTCTGGATGAACGGCAGGTAGTCGCCGGTGTCGCGACTCTTGGCCGAGACGATGCCCGCGGTCACGGTGCTGTCGAGCCCGAACGGCGAACCGATCGCGATCACCCATTCGCCGACGCGCAGCTTGCGCGAATCGCCGATCGGCAGCCTGGGCAGGTCGGTGACCTCGATCTTCACCAGCGCCACGTCGGTGCGGCGGTCCGAGCCGATGAGCTTGCCGCGGAACTCGCGCTTGTCGGCCAGCGTGACGTAGATGTCGTCGGCGCCGTCGACCACGTGATGATTGGTCATCACGTAGCCGTCGGACGCGATCATGAAGCCCGAGCCGACGCCGCGCGGCACCTCGTCGCCCTGGCCGCGCGGCGTCGGCGACGGCGACTGGCGCGGCGGGAAGAAGCGGCGGAAGAATTCGTAGAACGGGTCGTTCTCGTCCATCCCCTCGGGCAGCGGGAAGTGGGGCGCCTGCGCCCGGTCGTTGCGCACCCGCTCGGCGGTGCGGATGTTGACCACGGCCGGGGCCGCGCGTTCGACCAGGTCGGCGAAGTCGGGAAGGCGTGCCTGCGCCGCCGCAGGCTGCGGCGCCCCGCCGAGCGCGAGCGCCGCGAATGCGAGCGTCCAGGAAAGCAGCAGTTTCGTCATCGTCGTCCGGGTCATCGGCGATCCGCCCCGATCGGAAAGGTAGCAGACGAAATGGGATGCGGGTGCGGCGAATTCAAGCCGCGCCGCGCTCCAGCCAGGCCAGCCAGGTGCGCAGGCTGCGCCACTGCGCCGGCTCGCAGGCGCCCCGCGCGATCAGGGTGTCGCGCGGCCGCCCTGCGGGCTCTCCGGAGAAGCGGATCCAGACCAGGCGCTCGGTCGCGCACCAGCGCTCGATCCTGACGGGTTCGGCAGCGCCCGCCCCCTGCCCATCGCGGGCTTGCCAGCGGCCTTGCCCTGCGGGATCGACGCTCAGCCGGCCCCAGGCCAGCCTGCGCCCGCCGCGCCGCCAGGCGGCAGCGCAGGCGAACGGGGCTGCAGCCATCAGGAGCGCGCCGGCCCACTGCGACGGCGCGAGCCAGGCCGCGATCGCGAAACCCCCTGCCGCCAGCGCCACCGTACCCATGCGCAGCAGGCGCACGGCGTCGCCCGGCGCGGCATGCAGTTCGAAGGCGATCGTCATGGCCGTCGTGCCGGCCGACCTGCGTGGGTGCCGGGTTCAGACCCGGCGCAGCACCAGCGTGCCGTTGGTGCCGCCGAAGCCGAACGAATTCTTCATCGCCACGCCGATCGGCAGGTCGCGCGCGGCGTTGGCGCAGTAATCCAGGTCGCACTCCGGATCCTGCTCGAAGATGTTGATCGTCGGCGGCGACACCTGATGGTGGAGCGCCAGCGCGGTGAAGACGGTCTCGATGCCGCCGGCGCCGCCGAGCAGGTGACCGGTCATCGACTTGGTGGAATTGACCACCAGCTGGCGCGCCGCGTCTTCGCCGAGCGCGGCCTTGATCGCGTCGGTTTCGTTCTTGTCGCCCAGCGGCGTGGACGTGCCGTGGGCGTTCAGGTAATCGATGTCTCCGGGCGCCACGCCGGCGTCGCGCAGCGCGGCGAGCATGCAGCGCCGCGGCCCGTCCATGTCGGGGGCGGTGATGTGGTGCGCGTCGGCGCTCATGCCGAAGCCCGCGATCTCGGCATAGATGCGCGCGCCGCGGCGCCTGGCGTGCTCGTATTCCTCGAGCATGAGCACGCCCGCGCCCTCGCCCAGCACGAAGCCGTCGCGATCGCGATCCCAGGGCCGGCTGGCGGTGGCGGGATCGTCGTTGCGCGCCGACAATGCGCGCGCGGCGCAGAAGCCGCCGAGCCCGAGCGGCGAGATCGTCGCCTCCGAGCCGCCGGCGAGGATCGCGTCGGCATCGCCGTAACCGATCATGCGCGCGGCGTCGCCCACGCAGTGCAGCCCGGTGGTGCAGGCGCTGACGATCGCGTAGTTGGGGCCCTTCAGGCCGGCCATGATCGACATCTGGCCCGAGATCATGTTGATGATCGAGCCCGGCACGAAGAACGGCGACACCCGTCGCGGGCCGCGGTGGGTGAGCTCGGCGTGCGTGGCCTCGATCAGCGGCAGGCCGCCGATGCCCGAACCGATGATCACCCCGATGCGCTCGGCATTGGCCTCGGTGACCTCGATGCCGCTGTCGCGCAGCGCCTGCAGCCCCGCGGCGATGCCGTAGTGGACGAAGGTGTCGAAGTGCCGCGCCTCTTTCGCCGGCAGGTATTGCGCGACGTCGAAGTCGCGCACCTCGCCGGCGATGCGCGTGGGAAATGCCGAGGCGTCGAAGCGGCTGATCGCGGTAATGCCGGAGCGCCCGGCGACCAGGTTCGCCCAGGCGGTGGGCACATCGTTGCCGACCGGGCAGACGACGCCCAATCCGGTGATCACGACACGGCGCCGGCTCACTTGGATGCTCCTTGCCTGCGACGGGCGAGGCGGGCGAACAGCGGCAACGGTGCCGCCGCGCGAACGCGCATCAACCCTTCGAGTGCGACTTCACGTAGTCGATGGCCTGCTGGACCGTGGTGATCTTCTCGGCTTCCTCGTCGGGGATCTCGGTCTCGAACTCGTCTTCGAGGGCCATCACCAGTTCGACCGTGTCGAGCGAATCGGCGCCGAGGTCGTCGACGAACGACGATTCGTTCTTGATGTCGGCCTCGTTGACGCCGAGTTGCTCAGCCACGATCTTCTTGACGCGCTGTTCGATGTTTTCCATTCGGTGCTCCCGTTTGCTCTGCCTTCACGTGGCACTGCGAACCGCCACGACTGTGTGCCGGCGCGGCGCGATTGTATAGCACTTCACGCCGCGCGATGCCGCGCTTCGGTCGCCTAGAGGGCGTGTTCACACTACGATCGTCCCCGCGCCGGGGCCTGCCGGGCCGCCAAACGAGGCGCCGGCGACGCGCGTGGCGGTGCCACGCAAGGAGCCGGCAACGAAGTGTGGCGGCCCGGCAGGCCCCGGCCCGGAGGGTGAGTGCGAAAAAAGCGCGCACTCCGCGTTGCAAATGCTCGCCGTGGCCCCGCCACGGCTGCGCTTTGCGCCTTGATTGCGCGCTTTTTTCGGGCTCACGCGGGGACGATCGTAGTGTGAACACGCCCTCGTATGGTCGCAACTGTCAAGAGTAATCAGGTCCTGGGTTTGCAGATCGATGGGGTGATGCGACTCGGACGATGCAGCGACGATGAATCAGACTCGTATGCGTGGGTTGGGTACCACATTTCACCGATTCGTCGCGTGGGCTGCCTCGGTCTAGCATCGCGGGTCAGTCTTTGCAGAGTGCCGCTATAGGGCGGGCGAGGGTTTCCACGATCGTGGTCCGGATCGCATCGCCGCATCGATCTACGTGGTTCATGTCGTGTCCTCCTGTATCACTGAGGCTGGGCGCCGCTGGCTTGCGCAATCGCCCAGACGAAGCCGGCGAGTTCGCGCGCCACCGCCACGCACACCTTGTTGTGGTGTACGCCCCTGCCGTTCAATCGTGCGTAGCGCCCGCTCAGCCGCAGCTGTGCCTTCCGGGCGATGGACTTGATCGGTTCGGCCAGGGCTCTCTGGCGCGCCTGCGCGGCGCGTCCGATGCGCGGGGTAAACCGATAGTTCCACGCTGCCTCGGTGAGCAATCGTCGTGCATGCGCGTTGCCGGTCTTGGTGATCGAGCCCTTGCGGACACGATCCCCGCTGGATTGTTCCGAGGGCACCAACCCCGGGTAGGCCATCAGCTTGCGCGGGTGATCGAAGCGCGCGATGTCTCCGATCTCGGCCACCAACCCGATCGCCGAGACCACGTCGATGCCGCGCAGCGCCTGCAACGCCTGCACCACCGACTCGAAGCGCCAACCCGCCACCGAGGCGCTCAGTGCCTTGGTCAGCCGCTGCAGGCGCTGGTCGGCCGCCTGCACCGCGAGGTGGTACTCGGTGAACGCCACCTGGCTGCTCGCATCGCCGAAGTTCAATTCTCCGAGCCAACGGTAGAACGACCTCGTCCGGGCGGTCTTGCCGTTGTAGCGGGTCTCGTGGCGCAACAGGAACGCCTTGAGCTGGTGACGGGCCTGCGTGCGCGCGTTCACCGCGTCTTCGCGCGCCCGCGACAGGTCGCGGATCGCTTCGTCGCCTCGGTCCGGAATCCACACCGCGCGCAACTCGCCCGCACGCGAGAGCTCGGCGGGCGCAGGCAGTCACGCCGGTCGGTCTTGACACGATCGCCCGCGCGCCGCGGGATCAGCGACGGGGCGATGACCTCGCAGCGGTAGCCCCTGGCCGAGAGCGCGCGCTGCAGCCCGTAACCGGTCGGCCCCGCCTCGTAGACCACGTGCACCGTATCGGGTGCACCCAGCCGCGCCAGCGCCTTGAGCAGCTTGGGCACGTCGTGGGCGATCTGCCCGATCAGCCGCCCCGGGCTTCGGCCCGCTTCAGCCACCGCGATGGCGATCGAATCCTTGTGCACGTCCAGTCCGACGTAAACCTTGATAACCTGTTCCATGGCCGGTCTCCGTTACGTTTGCCGATGACTCGTTCTCGACATGTAGCTCGGCGCGGCTCGCCGCGCAACCTACGACTCAGGAGACCGGCCGCCCGCAATGACGCGGGCGACCATGGTGTCTAATCCGCCCGGCCGATGGCCGCCGCGCGATATGGCGCCGATCTGCGCTCATTCCATGTACATCCCGCCGTTTACGTGCAGGGTTGCGCCGGTGATGTAGGCCGCCTGCGGCGACGCGAGGAAGGCCACCGCGGCGGCCACGTCCTGCGGCTGCCCGAGGCGCCCCGCCGGCACCTGCGTGATCAGGGCCGCGCTCTGCTCGGCGGTGAGCGCACGGGTCATGTCGGTTTCGATGAAGCCGGGCGCCACGCAGTTCACCGTGATGTTGCGGCTCGCGACTTCGCGCGCCAGCGCGCGGCTCATGCCGGCCACGCCCGCCTTGGCGGCCGCGTAGTTTGCCTGCCCGGCGTTGCCGCTGGCGCCGACCACCGAGGTGATGTTGACGATGCGGCCGTAGCGCGCGCGCACCATCGCGCGCAGCACCAGCCGCGACATGCGGAACACTGCCCCGAGGTTGGTGTCGATCACCGCGCTCCATTCCTCGTCTTTCATCCGCATCGCGAGGTTGTCGCGCGTGATGCCGGCGTTGTTGACGAGGATCGCGATGCCCTTGCCTTCCTTCTGCAGCGTCTCGACCAGCGCCTCGCAACGCGCCGCGTCGGTCACGTCGAGAAGTTCGCCGCGACCGCCGACACCCGCCTCGGCGAGCGCGGCAGAGATCGCCTGCGCGCCCGCTTGGCTGGTGGCGGTGCCGATCACCGTCGCGCCCCGGCTGCCGAGTTCGAGGGCGATCGCGCGGCCGATGCCGCGCGACGCGCCGGTGACCAGCGCCAGCTGTCCGGTCAGGTTCGTCGTTGCCATGAGGCGCCCTCCGTCACGCGAGTTCTTTCAGCGCCGCCTCGAGCGACGCCGGGTCGTATACCGCCGCGACCTGCAGCGAGCGATCGATGCGCGAAACCAGGCCGGCGAGCACCTTGCCGGGCCCGAACTCGACCACGCCCGTCACACCGAGCGCCTTCAGCCGCTGCACCACCTCGACCCAGCGCACCGGGCCGTAGGACTGGCGCACCAGCGCGTCGCGGATGCGCGCCGGCTCGCTCTCGATCGCGACGTCGACGTTGTTGACCAGCGGCATGCGCGGCGCGCGCAGCTCGACCGCGGCCAGCGCTTGCGCCAGCCGTTCGCCGGCCGGGCGCAACAGCGACGAGTGAAACGGCGCCGACACCGGCAGCGGCAGCGCGCGCTTGGCGCCCAGCGCCTTCGCGCGCTCGCAGGCGCGCTCGACTGCTGCCTTGTGCCCGGCGATCACCACCTGCGCGGGAGCGTTGTAGTTCGCCGGCTCGACCACCTCGCCAGGCACGGCCGCTGCCGCTTCGGCGCAGGCCTGGCGGAACCTTGTCGTCGTCGAGGCCGAGGATCGCGGCCATGCCGCCCTGACCGACCGGCACCGCCTCCTGCATCGCCCGGGCGCGCAGCCGCACCAGGCGCAGCGCATCGGACACCTCGATGGCGCCTGCCATCGTGAGCGCGGTGTATTCGCCGAGGCTGTGCCCCGCCACCGCCGAAGGCTCCGGGCCGCCGGCATCGCGCCAGGCGAGCCAGCAGGCATAACCGGTCGCGAGCATCGCCGGCTGGGTGTTCACCGTGAGCGCGAGCGTTTCCGCGGGGCCCTGCGCGATCAGCGCGGACAGCGACTCGCCGAGTGCCGCATCGGCCTGTCCGAGCAGCGCCCGTACCGCCGGCCAGCCGGAAAAACCGTCGAGCATGCCCACCGACTGCGAGCCCCGGCCCGGAAAGACGAACGCGAGCTTCATCATCGATTCTCCTGCCGCGTGCTCACATGCACACCAGCACCGCGCCCCGGTGAAGCCGCCGCCCACGCCTTCCATCAGCACGTTCTGGCCCGCGCGGATGCGGCCGTCGCGCACCGCCAGGTCGAGCGCCAGCGGGATCGACGCGGCCGAGGTGTTGGCGTGCCGGTCGACGGTGACGATCACCTTGTCGATCGGGATCCCGATTCTCCTCGCAGCAGCGTGCAGGATGCGCACGTTGGCCTGGTGCGGAATGAACCAGTCGACGTCGGCGGTCGCGAGCCCGGCTGCCTCCAGCGTTTCGCGCGCGACCGAGTCGAGCACCGAGACCGCGAGCTTGAAGACCGCCTGCCCGTCCATCGTGAGATAGGGATGCCCAGCCACCTTGCCGGCGCAGACGTGGCCGGTGGTACGCAGGATCGACTCGTAGCGCCCATCGGCATGCAGCCGGGCCGCGAGCACCCCGGGACGCTCGTCGCCGGCCAGCACCACCGCACCGGCGCCGTCGCCGAAGAGCACGCAGGTGCCGCGGTCGCTCCAGTCGAGAATGCGCGAGAACACCTCGGCGCCGATCACCAGCGCGCGGCTGGCCAGCCCGGTGCGGATCATCGAGTCGGCCACCGCCAGGGCGTAGGCGAAGCCGCTGCAGACCGCCTGGACGTCGAACGCCGCGCCGCCCGCAGCGCCGAGCGCCTTCTGCACCGGGCATGCCGTGCTCGGGAACACGTAGTCGGGCGTGGACGTGGCGACGATGATCAGGTCGACGTCGGTCGGTTGCAGCCCGGCCGCCGCGAGCGCGCGCCGCGACGCCTCGGTGGCCAGCTCGCTGCAGGCCACGCCCGCATCGGCGAGGTGGCGCTGGCGGATACCGGTGCGCTCGACGATCCATTGATCGGAAGTTTCGACCCCGCGCTGCGCCAGGTCGCGCACGAGTTCCTCGTTGGCGACGGCACGCGGCGGCAGGTAGCTGCCGGTTCCGATGATTCGTGAATGACGAAAACTCATGGCGAAGGTTCGGACCTGGTCGGGAATGCGGGGTGAGGTTTCGGGGCTGCGAGCGAAGCGGGCCTGGTCCGCGTCAGCCCGCGCCGGCAGCGTCGGGAGCGCCGGTCGCCGGAATCTGGATGCGCGGCAGCGCCTGCTCGATGCGCCTCAGCAGACCGTTGCGAACCGCGTCGTACGCGCGACGCAGCGCGAACTCGAACGCGTAGGCGTCGGCCGAGCCGTGGCTCTTGATCACGACGCCGCGCAGCCCGACCAGGCTCGCGCCGTTGTAGCGCCGGTGATCGAGCCGCCTGCGAAACCGCATCAGGACCGGAAAGGACAGCAGCGCCATCAGGCGCGTGAAGACGTGGCGCTTGTATTCCTCGCGAATGAACTCGCCGAGCATGCGCGCCAGGCCCTCGGAGGTCTTCAGCGCGATGTTGCCCACGAAGCCGTCGCAGACGACCACGTCGGTGGTGCCCTCGTAGATGTCGTCGCCTTCGACGTTGCCGTGGAAGTCGAGCGCGCTCGCGCGCAGCAGCTCGGCGGCCTGCTTGACCGTGTCGTTGCCCTTGATCACTTCCTCGCCGATGTTCAGCAGGCCGACCGTGGGGCGCTCCTTGCCTTCGAGCGCGGTGACCAGCGCGGCCCCCATCACGCCGAACTGCAGCAGGTGCTGCGGCTCGCAATCGACGTTGGCGCCGAGGTCGAGCATCGTGGTGGTGCCGCCGGTGCGGTTGGGCAACTGGGTGGCGATGGCCGGCCGGTCGATGCCCGGCTGCATCTTGAGCACGAAACGCGAAATCGCCATCAGCGCGCCGGTGTTGCCGGCGCTCACACAGGCGTCGGCCTCGCCGGCCTTGACCAGTTCGACCGCGACCCGCATCGACGAGTCGCGCTTGCTGCGCAACGCGGTCGCAGGCGGATCGTCCATCGCCACCACTTCGGAGGCGTGGCGAATCTCGATGCGGGTGGCGTCGACCGTCCGGGACTTCGCGAGCGCCTGCTCGATCGCCTCCTTCGGGCCGACCAGCAGCAGGCGGACGTCGTCGACCTGCCGGAGAAAGTCGAGCGCGGCGGGAACGGTGACCGCCAAACCGTGGTCACCGCCCATGCAGTCGATGGCGATCCGGACCGTCACGCGCGCGCCCGTGGACGAGGCGCGGGCTTACTCGTCGGCTTTGGTCTTGACGACTTTCTTGCCGCGGTAGAAGCCGTTCGGGCTCACGTGGTGGCGCAGGTGCACCTCGCCGGTGGTCGGCTCGACCGCAAGCGGCGGGTTGGCGAGGAAGTCGTGCGCGCGATGCATGCCGCGCTTGGACGGCGACTTCTTGTTTTGCTGGACGGCCATGTTTTGGCGCTCCGAAAGTCAATCTTCAATTATATCAGTATTTTGCGCGCCATTCTTCAGCCGCTCGAGGGCGGCGAACGGGTGCGCGCGCTCGTCTTCCGCGCCCGGCGTTGCGGCGCCGGACGCCGTCGCGGCCGCCGCCGGCAACTCGCAGCGCTCGTGCCGCGGTATCGCCGGCAAGGCCATCATCGCCTCGTCCTCGACCAGTGCGGCCAGGTCGAAGTGCCGGCCGCCGGCCAGCACGTCGTACTGCTGATCGTCGAGGTCGAGCCGCTCGGCTTCGGCCTCGCTGCGCACCAGCCGATAGCCGCGCTCGGCCGACAGCTCGACCGCTACCGGCGCATTGCAGCGCACGCAGGCCATCCGCACGGTCGCGGCGATCGAAAGCGCCATGAAGTCCTGCACGACCCCGTCGACCGCGCGCTCGCGCCAGCCGCGCAGCCGCCGGGCGAGCGATCCGTCGCAGTCGGCCAGCAGCGAGCCCAGCCGTTGCAGTCGCGCGAGCGAATACTCGCCGTGCAGTTCGCTGCCGGCGCGCGCCAGTTCGGAAGTGTCGATCGTCTGCTGCATGATTCGAGCTTCCGTATCATAGCGGTCAGGCTCCGCCGGCGTCATCGCGGTGCCCGGCCGGCGCGGTGCGTGCCGGTGCCATTGCCGCCGTCGCTACTTCCGGACACCACGTGCCGACCGCCAGCTCCGCTTCGCTGATCCTCGCGTCGACCTCGCGCTACCGGCGCGAATTGCTGTCGCGGCTGGGCCTGCCGTTTGCGGTCGAGGCTCCGAACGTCGACGAGTCGGCCCACCCGGGCGAGCGGCCCGCGGCGCTGGCGCTGCGGCTGGCCGGCGAGAAGGCCCATGCGGTCGCACACCGGCATCCGCAGGCACTGGTCATCGGCTCGGACCAGGCGGCCACGCTGGACGGCGCGATCGCGATCGGCAAGCCCGGCAGTCACGAGCGGGCCCGCGAGCAGCTGCGCGCCGCTTCGGGCCGCACGATGGAGTTCCACACCGCGCTGTGCCTCACCCGCGAAGCCGACGGCTTCGACGAGCGCGCGAGCGTCGGTACCCGCGTGCGCTTTCGCCGCCTCGACGACGCCGAGATCGAGCGCTACCTGCAGCGCGAGCAACCCCGGGACTGCGCCGGCGCCGCCCGCGTCGAGGGGCTGGGCATCGCGCTGCTCGAGGCGGTCGAAGGCGACGACCCGACTGCGCTGATCGGCCTGCCGCTGATCGCGCTCACCGGCATGCTGCGCCGGGCGGGTCTGTCGCCGCTGGGCGGCTGAACGCCGCCGCCGCACCGCCGACGCCGCCCGCCCCGATGTCACCGGGCCGACTCTGGCTGATCCCGACGCCGCTGGGCGCCGACAGCGACCCGCATCGCGTGCTGCCGGCCGACACGCTGGCCGCGATCGAGCCCCTCGACTACTTCGTGGTCGAGAACGCCCGGAGCGCGCGCGCGTTCCTGAAGGCGAGCGGCACCCGTGCGCCGCTGCAGGCGCTCGAGCTGCGCGAGCTGAACGAGCACACGCCGGCGCGCGAGATACCGCTGCTGCTCGCGCCGATCCTCGCCGGGCGCGACTGCGGCCTGCTCTCCGAGGCGGGCGTTCCCGCGGTCGCCGACCCGGGCGCGGCACTGGTGGCCGCGGCCCACGCCGCGGGCGTCGAGGTGCGCCCGCTGGTCGGCCCCAGCTCGCTGCTGCTCGCGCTGATGGCCTCGGGGCTGAACGGCCAGCGGTTCTCGTTCGCCGGCTACGTGCCCGCGCAGGCGGGCCCGCGGCTCGAACGACTGCGCGAGCTCGAACGGCGTTCGGCGCGCGAGGACGAGACGATCCTGCTCATCGAGACGCCGTACCGCAACCAGGCGCTGCTCGACGCGGCGCTGCAGGCGCTTGCGCCGTCGACACGACTGATGGTGGCGAGCGACCTGAGTCTTGCGGCCCAGCGCATCGTGGTCGACACGGTCGCCGGCTGGCGCGCTGCCGTCCGCGAGCTGCCGAAAACGCCTGCCGTCTTCGGCATTCAGGCCGAGCCAATGCGGCCCCCGCTGCGCCGCGCACCCTCCCCGCGCGCACCCTCCCCGCGCGCGGCGCGCGGCGCCGCGTCGCCGCGCGATGAGCGCCGGCCCCGACGGCGCTGAACCGGTGCGTCGCATCGGCGAGCGAAGACGCGTCGGCGTCGCGCTGGGCAGCGGCTCGGCACGCGGGCTCGCGCACATCGGCGTGATGCGCGCTCTCGTCGAAGCGGGCGTCGCGGTGGAGGTCGTCGCCGGCACCAGCATGGGCGCGTTCGTCGGCGCGATATTCGCCGCCGGCAAGCTCGACCGGCTCGAGGCCGACTTTCGCGATTTCGACTGGGGCAGCATTGCCGCGCTGCTCGACCCGGTGTTCCCGCGTTCGGGCCTGATCGACGGCCGCAGGATCGGCGACTTCATGCGCTCGCAGGTCGCGGTCGAGCGCGTCGAGGACCTGCCGATCCCGTTCCGCGCGATCGCCACCGACATCGGCAGCGGCGAAGCGGTGGTCATCGACCGCGGCGACCTGATCGCTGCGGTGCGCGCGAGCATCGCCGTGCCGGGGATCTTCACCCCGGTGCGCAGCGACGGGCGCATCCTCGTCGACGGCGGGCTGGTCGAGCCGGTGCCGGTGAGCGCCGCGCGCGCTCTCGGCGCGGACCTGGTCATCGCGGTCGACCTGAACCACGACATCGTGCCGGAACGCTCGGCGCGCGTCGCGCAGGAGTCCGCTCCGGGCGCGCTGACCCAGGCCGTCACGCAGGTACTCGAGACCTTCGATTCGCCGCAGGGCGGGGCGCTGGCACAGTTTCGCGAGTGGCTCGAGCGCGAGCCGCTGCCCGGCATCTTCGAGGTGCTGCTCGCGTCGATCTACATCATGCAGGCACGCATCACGCAGGCGACGCTCGAACGCGACCGGCCCGAGATCCTGATCCAGCCGGCGCTCGGCGCGGTGCGCTTCATGGCGTTCGACCGCGCCGAGGAGATCGTCGACGCCGGCTACCGGGCCACGAAGCAGGCGCTGCAGGACGCCGCAGCGCTGCTCTGGCCGACCTGACCAGGGGCCCCGTTCACCGGCCCCGATGCATCGGCCGGCGCCGCGGCCAGGCAGTCAGCGCAACGAGGGCATCTGCGCCGCCGCGCCCAGCACTCGCGCCATCGCCTCGCCGGCCGTGGCGCCGAAGCGTCGCGCAAGGCGTTCGGCCAGGTTCTTGCGAGTGGAGAAGTCGACCACCTCTTCGGCCTTGATCACGTCGCGCGCGACCGAATCGACGGTGCCCAGCGCATCGGCCAAACCCATCTCGACGCTGTGCGCGCCGGTCCAGACCAGTCCCGAAAACAGCTCGGGCGAATCCTTCAGGCGGTCGCCGCGGCCGGTTCGCACGACCTGGATGAACTGCCGGTGGATCTCGTCGAGCATCGCCTGCGCGTGCTGGCGCTGGTCGTCGGGCAACGGCGAGAAACTGTCGAGGAAGCCCTTGTTGCTGCCGGCGGTGAGCAGCCGCCGCTCGATGCCGAGCTTCTCCATCGCGCCGACGAAGCCGAAACCCTCCATCAGCACGCCGATCGACCCGACCAGGCTCGCCTTGTCGACGTAGATGCGATCGGCAGCCGCCGCGACGTAATAGCCCCCGGAGGCGCAGACCTCCTCGACCACCGCATACAGCGGCGTGTCCGGGTGCAGCGAGCGCAGCCGCCGGATCTCGTCGTGGATGATGCCGGCCTGCACCGGGCTGCCGCCCGGGCTGTTGATCCGCAGCACGACGCCTGCCGTCCGGGTGTCGTCGAACGCGGCGCGCAGCGAGTCGACGACGTCGTCGGCCGCAGCCTCGCTGTCGACGGCGATCACGCCTTTCAAGTCCACCAGCGCGGTGTGCCGTCCGGTGCTCACCTTGGCCTCGTGCCCGAGCCAGCCGCCGGCGAGCAGCAGCGCCACGGCCACCCAGGCGAAGGCGATCAGCTTGAAGAAGATGCCCCAGCGGCGCGCGCGCCGCTTCTCCTGAAGCGTGCCGAGCACCAGCTTCTCGAGCACCTCGCGCTCCCACCCGCCGGCCGACGGCTTGCTGCCGGGCGGGACGTCCTGTTCGGTCATTTCGGTATCCCGGAGTTCATCGATTCGACGAGGGCCCGGCCGCGACCCTCACCCGTCCGTCGCGCTCTTCGCAACGCAGCGCGACCAGCGCGGCGCCGTGACACGGCCCGGCCACGCAGACGCCGCTGTCGGGCTCATACAGGGCCCCATGCGTGGCACAGATCAAGTATAGGCCCGCCTCGTCGAAGAACCGCCCCGGCAGCCAGTCGAGCTCCATCGCGACGTGCGCGCAGCGATTCAGGAACGCGCGCGGCCACCCGTCGAAGCGCACCACGAAGGCCGGCTGCCGCCCACCCCTCTCGCGGGGCTCGCCCCACTCGAAGCGCACTCCGTCGCCCCCCTCCACCAGCTCCCCGAAGCACAGACATCGATCCAGCCATCGGCCACGTCCATCGCGCGCTTTCCCCTTCCCGATTCTCCCTTCTCCCTTCTCCCTTCTCCCTTCTCCCTTCTCCCTTCTCCCCTCAAACCCTCTCCAGCAGCATCTCCCGCAACTCCGACACCGAGTCGACGATCGCCAGCGAGGGCTCCGCCTCCAGCGCCTCGCGCGGATGCGCGCCGTAGGCGACCGCGATCGCCGCCGCACCCGCGGCACGCGCCATGCCCAGGTCGTGCGTGGTGTCGCCGACCATCACCATCTCCGAGGCGTCGATCCCCAGTTCGTCGCCGATGTCGCGCAGCATCCAGGGATCGGGCTTCGGGGCGCCCTCGTCGGCGCAGCGCGTCGTGAGAAAGCGGGCAGTCCAGCCCATCTGGTCGAGCGCGCGGTTCAGCCCGACCCGCGACTTGCCCGTGGCCACTGCCAGCCAGGCACCGCTGTCGGCGAGCTCCGACAGCAGTTGCGGTACGCCGTCGAACGGCACGAGATCGGCGTCGCGCCGCAGGTAGTGATGACGGTAGCGCTCGACGTAGGCCGGCATCCGGTCCCGGTCGATCATCGGCACGGCCGCGCGAACCGCTTCGAACAGCCCCAGGCCGATCACGTGCGAAGCCTGTTCGCGCGTCGGCACCGGCAGGCCCAGGTCGGCCGCCGAGGCACGGATCGCGTGCACGATCGCGGCAGTCGAATCGATCGGCGTGCCGTCCCAGTCGAAGACCACCAGGCGAAAGCGCTGCTTCATGCGCGCTCCTCGTACGCCGCGCCGCCGGCGCGCAGCAGCGCGGCGAATTCCTCGGGCAACGGAGCTTCGATCGACATCGGACGACCCGTGTCGGGGTGGCGAAACAGGATCGAGCGCGCGTGCAGGTACATGCGCCTGAAGCCGCGGTGCGCCATCTCGCGGTTCAGCTCGAAGCGCCCGTACCTGGGGTCGCCGACGATCGGGCAGCCCGCATGCGCCAGGTGGACGCGAATCTGGTGCGTGCGCCCGGTCTCGAGCCGGGCCTCCACCAGCGAGAACTCGCCCAGCTGCGGCAACTCGAAGCGCAGCAGGCCGGTCACCCGGGTCACCGCCTCCTGCCCGCCCGCCTGCACGGAAACCCGCCGATCGCCGTCGGGTGCTTCGTGGCGATGAAGCGGAAAGGCCAGCGTGCGCGTGCGCAGCGGCCAGCGCCCGGCAACGATCGCCGGGTAGCGCTTGTCGGCGCCGCGCTCGCGCAACTGCGCGTGCAGGCCCACCAGCGCGACGCGCCTGAGTGCAACCAGCAGCACGCCGGAGGTTTCGCGATCGAGCCTGTGCACCAGTTCGAGAAAGCGCGCCTGCGGCCGTGCCGCGCGCAACTGCTCGATCACCCCGCTCGAGACGCCGCTGCCGCCGTGCACGGCGACCGAAGCCGGCTTGTCGATCGCCAGCAACGACTCGTCTTCGTGCAGCACCGGCAGGCGACGCGCCAGCTCCGCCCGGGTGCGCCGGACCCGCTCCTGCCCGGCGCTACCGGTCTCGCTGCCCGCTGCCGCGGTCGCCGACGGCAGCCGCATCGGCGGCACGCGCACCGAGTCGCCGGCCTGCAGCCGGTAGTCGGCCGCCTGGCGCTTGCCGTTCACGCGCAACTGGCCGCTGCGGATCAACCGGTAGAGGTGGCTCTTGGGCACCCCGCGGCACAGCCGCACCAGGAAATTGTCCAGACGCTGGCCGGCGTCGTCGGCGCGGATCGGCACGTGGCGGACCGTCTCCACGGTGTCCGCGGCCCCCGGCTTTGTGCACAATGGGCTCACGTTGCTATACTTTGAATGTTGTGTGCGATCCCGGCCCGACCGGAATGGCCGCCGTCCCCGGCGGCTCCTCGCGTCCACGGATGCTCCGGCGAAGCGCGTCGAACCAGTGGTTCCGCGCATCGAGTCCCGGAATCCCGTATCTCGAGATCCGATTGTACCGGGCCGGTTCCGCGAAGGCGGATCGAAGTCGATCGCCACGACAGGAAGAACACTTCAACCGCGGTTCCCCGGGGCCGGGGAACGCGGATCGATGCGGAATTTTCCGGAATGAATGCGAGCCGGCGGCCCGATGGCGGCCGGCCAAGCCAGTGCGATCCCTGAACACCATGTCTGCGTACGCTGTCGTCGATCCGGCCGGGCCATGCCCGCCCTCGACGCACGTCCGCTCGCCTGGGCGGGTCGCCCGCGCATAGCGCCACCCGCCGCGCCGCGTTCCTTCCGCTTCCGTTCGCATCGGCCCGCTGGCCGACGCGCGCCGCCACGCCCCGGGCGCGCAACGGAGTCATTTGCATGAAGCGAATGCTGTTCAACGCCACGCATGCCGAAGAGCTGCGCGTGGCGATCGTCGACGGCCAGAAGCTGATCGACATCGACATCGAATCGGCGGGCCGCGAGTCCCGCAAGAGCAACATCTACAAGGGCGTCATCACGCGCGTCGAGCCCAGCCTCGAAGCCTGTTTCGTCAACTACGGCGAAGAGCGCCACGGCTTCCTGCCGTTCAAGGAAATCTCCGGGGCCTTCTTCAAGAGCGGGGTCGACGCGTCGCGCGCCCGCATCCAGGACGCGATCGGCGAGGGCCAGGAAGTCATCGTCCAGGTCGACAAGGAGGAGCGCGGCAACAAGGGCGCGGCGCTCACCACCTACATCTCGCTGGCCGGGCGCTACCCGGTGCTGATGCCGAACAACCCGCGCGGCGGCGGCGTCTCGCGCCGCATCGAAGGCGAAGACCGCCAGGAACTGCGCGAGACCATGGACAAGCTCGAGTACCCCTCGGGCATGAGCCTGATCGCGCGCACCGCGGGCATCGGCCGCGCGGCCGAAGAGCTGCAGTGGGACCTGAACTACCTGCTGCAGCTGTGGAAGGCGATCGAGGCGGCGGCGGGCTCGGCGCCCGGCCCCTTCCTGATCTATCAGGAATCGAGCCTGGTGATCCGCGCGATCCGCGACTACTTCACCGCGGACATCGGCGAGATCCTGATCGACACCGACGACGTCTACGAGCAGGCGCACCAGTTCATGGCGCACGTGATGCCCGACCAGGTCGGCCAGGTCAAGCGCTATCGCGACGACACGCCGCTGTTCTCGCGCTTCCAGATCGAGCACCAGATCGAGACCGCCTATTCGCGGATCGTGCCGCTGCCTTCGGGCGGCGCGGTGGTCATCGATCACACCGAGGCGCTGGTGGCGATCGACGTGAACTCGGCCCGCGCCACCAAGGGCTCCGACATCGAGGAGACCGCGCTGCGCACGAACCTCGAGGCGGCCGACGAGGCGGCACGCCAGATGCGGCTGCGCGACCTGGGCGGGCTGATCGTCATCGACTTCATCGACATGGAGAACGCGAAGAACCAGCGCGAGGTCGAGCAGCGCCTGAAGGACGCGCTGCACTACGACCGTGCGCGGGTGCAGACCGGCAAGATCTCGCGCTTCGGCCTGATGGAGCTGTCGCGCCAGCGGCTGCGCCCGGCGCTGGCCGAGGGCTCGCACATCACCTGCCCGCGCTGCAACGGCACCGGCGTGATCCGCGACACCGAATCCGCGGCGCTGCACATCCTGCGCGTGCTCCAGGAAGAAGCGATGAAGGAGAACACCGCGGCGGTCTACGCGCAGGTGCCGGTCGACGTCGCCACCTACCTGCTGAACGAGAAGCGCAGCGAACTGAACAAACTCGAGGCGCGGTTGAAGGTCGAGATCGTGCTGATTCCGAACACGCACCTCGAGACCCCGCACTACAAGGCCGAGCGGCTGCGCCACGACGACGAGCGTCTGGCTGCCTACCGTGCCAGCCACACGCTGGCCGAGGCGCCGGCCGAAGACAACTCCTACCTCGAGGGCAAGCTCGAAGCGATCAAGCCGCGCCAGGAGGCGGTGGTCAAGGGCATCACCCCGCAGCAACCGCCGCCGCCGGCCCCCGCAGCGACTGCGGCAGTTGCCGCCGAAGCGCGCCCGCCTGCGCGCACCGCGGTGGTCGCGGCGGCGCCGGCCGGCGACGACGGCCTGCTCGGACGCATCCTCAACTGGTTCCGGCGCAAGCCGGCGAACGAGGCGAGTGCAACGCCCCCCGCCGCAGCCGAGACCGGCCGCGCCCCCGAGGCCAGCGAAGCCGGACGGCGCACACGGCCACCGCGTGAAGGTCGTGAACGGACTGGCGGCCGCGAAGCTCGGGAGCGCCGCGGCGAAGGTCGCGAGGGTCGCGAAGGCCGGGAGGGCCGTGCGGCGCGCGGCGAGCGCGCGCCCGGCGCTGAAGTCGAGGGACGCGGGCCGCGTCGCGGCCAGGAGCGGCGCGAACCGCGCGAGTCGCGCGAAGGTCGCGAGCGCCGCCCCGAGCGCGAAGCGCAAGCGCGCCAACCCGACGAGGCGCTGCGTGCCGAGCGTCCGGAGCGTGCCGAGCGTCCGGAGCGTGGCGAACGTGCCGAGCGCGGCGAGCGTGCCGAGCGCGGCGAGCGCCGCGGCGGGCGTGATCGACAGCGGGCCGGGGCGCGTCCGGAGGATGCAGCCGCGCCGGCCGAACGCGAAGTGCCGATTGGCGCAGCCGCCGAAGCCGGCCTGCCGGTTGCTGCGGCCATTGCGGGTGAAGCCATCGACGCGTCCCAGCCGCCCGAGGGCCTGCCGATCCGAGCCGAGGCGCAGGCCGAGGCTGCCGAAGCGGGGGCGGAAGACGAGACGCGCCGCGGTCGCGGCCGCCGTCGTCGCGGCCGCCGCGGTGGCGAACGTGGTGGCGAGCGCGAAGCCGCTGCCGAGACCGGTGCCGAGCCGGCCGAGGCAGTAGCCGGCGAGGCCGGCCGGGGCCATCGCCGCGCAGGCCGCCGAAGCGCCGGTCGAGTCGCCGGCAGCGCCGGCGCAGGCCGAGGCGCCCACGACGCCCGCAGTGCAGACCCTGCTGCCGTTCGCCGCCCCGGTGGCCGGACTGCCGGCACCGCAAGCCGAACCCGAGGCGCCCGCGGCGGCGGTGGAGCCGGAAGTTCCGGCCGCGGCGATGCAGCCGGAGGTGGCGGCGCAAGCCGGGCAGGTGCGCGCGACCGTGGCCCCGCCCGAGGCGACGCAGCCGATCGCGCCGGTCGAGGTGCCGAAGGCCGAGCTCGAGCAGATGCTGGCCGGTGCCGGACTGGAGTGGGTGGAAACGGTCGCGCGCCCCGAAGCGGAGGAAGCGGCCGAGGTTCCGGCGCCCCGGATTCCGCGGGTGCGTCGCCCCCGCGGTCTCGCGGTATCCGAGCCGCTGCAGCAGGTCGAGACCCGCCCGGGCGTGGACGGTTGAAGCGGCAGCGTCCGGCGCGAGCCGGACGCCAACCGGCCTCGGTCAACCCGAGGCCGGGTCGCGTGCCGGTTTACGCTGCGGCCGGCACGACCGCGGAGTTCAGCCCTGCGCCTGCGCCGCCGATCCGGCGGCCCTCGCTTCGGCCTGCCCCGAACGCTGCGCAGGGATCTTCCCGGCCTCGATGTCGTCGTACCAGTAGGCGTGGTGCTCCTTCGCCCAGGTCTCGTCGACGTAACCGGTTTTCATCGCGTCGAGCGCACCCTGCATACCGATGGTGCCCAGGTACGTGTGGCCCATGATGACTGCCATGAACAGCACTGCCGCGATCGCGTGGATCGCCCACGCGTCCTGCATCTGGCTTCGCGTCTGCCCGTAGTTCGGGAAGTCGAGGATGAAGCCGGTCACCGCGACGATCGTGCCCAGCAGCACCATCCCGCCCCAGAACATCAGCTTCTCGCCACCATTGAAGCGATGGCTGGGCACGTGCAAGTTGCGCGACAACATGCCGCCGCCCTTGAGCAGCCAGGTGACGTCGTAGGCGCGCGGGAAATTGTCCTTCACGAAAATGAGGAACATTGCGATCAGCGTCACCGCGAACAGCGGCCCAATGAAGTTGTGGGCGGTCTTGGAGAGCGTGGCCAGGATCGAGAACAGCGTGTAACCGAACACCGGCAACAGCAGGTGCTTGCCGAACAGCATCAGCAGGCCGGTGAGCGCCAGCACGACGAAGCACGCGGCGTTGATCCAGTGCGCCGCGCGCTCGATCATCGTGAAGCGCTCGATCATGCGCCCGGTGGGCTGGCCGGTCGTCCTGATCTGCCCGTGCAGCAGGTAGTACGCCGCGATCAGCAGCAACACCGCCACCAGGACCCAGCCGCCGTAGACGGTCACGGGGCCGTTGCGCAGTAGCCGCCAGTCCTGGCCGGCAGGCAGGATCAGGACCCCGCCCTCGTGCTCGGGCAGGTTCGTGAATCCGCTGGCCGCCGAGTTGGCTTCACGCCAGATCGGGGCGTTGTTCAGCGGCTGCACCTTCTGGCGCGCCGCCTGGTCGTTGCGGCTTGCCTCGAGGATGTTCTGGGGTTGCGGCCCGCCGGAGGCGGCCGCGCCTTGCTGCTGCGCGGCGGCCGCGACACCCCACAGCCCCAGCAGCAGCACGAGCAGGCGGATTGCGCGGCTCATCACTGGCCTCCGATGCGGACGTATTCGTTCTGGCTCTGCTGACGCTGCTTCAGCGAGTTGTCCCAGCTGGCCTTGTCGCCCCGGGTGTACGGGGCCTGGAAGGTGAGCGGGTCGCCCTGCCACGGCTGGGTGTCGCGGGTGACGGTGGTCCCGGCGGTCTTGTCGCCGAGAGTCTGCGGTTTTTCGCTGCAAGCGGCCAGCCCGAAGACGAGCGCGGCCACCGCGGCAAGGCATGCGACGTTCCTGGTCTTCATGGCTCAGCTCCCCTGCCTGGCCGGCGGCTGCGCGCCCGCACGCCCCGGACCGTAGGCGGTCCCCCAGCCCCAGACCTCCTGGCCCTTGCCGCGCGCCATCACGCGCTGCCGGTAGATATCGGCGAGCATGTCGCCGTCACCGCCCAGCAGCGCCTTGGTCGAGCACATCTCGGCGCACACCGGCAGCTTGCCCTCGGCGAGGCGGTTGCGGCCGTACTTGGTGAACTCTTCCTTCGAGCCGTCCTTCTCGGGGCCGCCGGCGCAGAAGGTGCACTTGTCCATCTTGCCGCGCAGGCCGAAGGCGCCGGTCTGCGGGAACTGCGGCGCGCCGAACGGGCACGCGTAGAAGCAGTAGCCGCAGCCGATGCACAGGTCCTTGTCGTGCAGCACGATGCCTTCGTCGGTACGGTAGAAGCAGTCGACCGGGCACACCGCCATGCACGGCGCATCCGAGCAGTGCATGCATGCGACCGACACCGAGCGCTCTCCCGGCAGGCCGTCGTTGAGCGTGACCACGCGGCGCCGGTTCACGCCCCAGGGCACCTCGTGCTCCTGCTTGCAGGCCGTGACGCAGCCGTTGCATTCGATGCAACGCTCGGTGTCACAGATGAATTTCATGCGGGCCATGTGTCTTCCCCTTGGTCTTTATGGTCTGTGACGCCGGCGCTCAGGCCGCGGCCTTCTCGATCTGGCAGATCGTCGTCTTGGTCTCCTGCATCATCGTGACCGAGTCGTAGCCGTAGGTCGTGGCCGTGTTGACCGCCTCGCCACGCACCACCGGCGCGGCCCCCTCGGGATAGAACTCCTTCAGGTCGCGGCCCTGCCACCAGCCCGCGAAGTGGAACGGCATCCACGCGGTGTCGGGCCCGACGCGCTCGGTGACCAGCGCCTTGACCTTCAGTCGCGCTCCGGTCGGCGTGGACAGCCAGACATACTCGCCGTTGCGGATGCCGCGGTCGTTGGCCGCGCGCGGATTGATCTCGACGAATGCGTCCTGCTGCAGCTCGGCCAGCCACGGGTTGGAGCGGGTCTCGTCGCCGCCGCCCTCGTATTCGGTGAGCCGCCCGCTGGAGAGGATCAGCGGGAACTTCTCGTAGAGCTTGTCCTCGACGTTCTTCTGCTGCAGCGACTTGTACAGCGTGGGCATGCGCCAGAACCTGGTCTTGTCGTCGTGCGTCGGGTACTTGGCGACCAGGTCGGGCCGCGTGCCGTAGATCGGCTCGCGGTGCAGCGGCACCGGGTCGGGGAAGTTCCAGACGACCGCGCGCGCCTTCGCGTTGCCGAACGGGTAGCAACCGTGTTTCGTCATCACCACGCGGATGATTCCGCCCGACAGGTCGGTCTTCCAGTTCTTGCCTTCGGCCGCCTGCTTCTCGGCGTCGGTGAGCTCGTCCCACCAGCCCAGCTTCTTCATCAGCGCGTGGTCGAACTCCGGATAGCCGGTGTGGATGTCGGCGCCCTTGGAATACGAACCGTCGGCGGCCAGCAGCGAGACGCCGTCGCGCTCGACGCCGAAGTTGGCGCGGAAGTTGCCGCCGCCGTCCATCACGTGGCGGCTCGTCTGGTACAGGTTCGGTGTGCCCGGGTGCTTCATCCCGGGGTTGCCCCAGCACGGCCACGGCAGGCCGAAGTACTCGCCGTCGCACGGCCCGCCCTTCGCACGCAGGGTCTTCACGTCGAAGGTGGCCATGTGCTTCATGTGCAGCTTGAGCCGCTCCGGCGACTGGCCGGTGTAGCCGATCGTCCAGACGCCCCGGTTGATCTCGTTCAGGATCGACTCGGGCTCGGGCTCGTGCCACTCGATGCCGTGCTTGTTCACGGTGATCATCTTGTAGTTCTTCGACAGCTGCTCGCCGTAACCGAGCCGCTCCGCGAAGGCCTGCATGATCGTGTGATCGGGCATCGACTCGAACAGCGGCTCGATCACGCGCTCGCGCCATTGCAGCGAGCGGTTCGACGCGGTGGCCGAACCCGAGGTCTCGAGCTGCGTCGCCGCCGGCAGCAGATAGACCGAGCGGTTCGGGTTGACGTTCTTCGGATCGCTGGTCAGCGCCGCCATCGCGGCGGTGGCCGACGGATACGGATCGACCACCACCAGCAGGTCGAGCTTGTCCATCGCCTTCTTCATGTCGAGGCCGCGCGTCTGCGAGTTCGGCGCGTGCCCCCAGTAGACGACGCCGCGCAGGTTCGACGGCTGGTCGAGCGTGTCCTTCGCGCCGAGCACCCCGTCGCACCAGCGCGACACCGTGATGCCGGGCTTCTCCATCATGCCGGGGGCGAACTGCTTCTGGATCCAGTCGTAGTCGACGCCCCACACTGCGGCGAAGTGCTTCCAGGAGCCCGCGGCGACGCCGTAGTAGCCGGGCAGCGAATCGGGGTTCGGGCCGATGTCGGTCGCGCCCTGCACGTTGTCGTGCCCGCGGAAGATGTTGGCGCCGCCGCCCGAGACGCCGACGTTGCCCAGCGCGAGCTGCAGGATGCACGAGGCGCGCACCATCGCATTGCCGATCGAGTGCTGGGTCTGGCCCATGCACCAGACGATCGTCGAAGGCCGGTTCTTCGCCATCATCTCGGCCACGCGTGCCAGCTGCTCGCCCGGCACGCCGCTGGCCTCCTCCACCGCCTCGGGCGTCCACTTCGCGAGCACCTCCTCGCGGACCTTGTCCATTCCGTAGACGCGGTCGTTGATGTACTTCGTGTCTTCCCAGCCGTTCTTGAAGATGTGGTAGAGGATGCCGAACAGCACCGGGATGTCGGTGCCGGAGCGGAAGCGCACGTACTCGTCGGCCTTGGCCGCGGTGCGGGTGCGGCGCGGATCGCAGACGATCAGCTTCGCGCCGTTCTCCCTGGCGTGCAGCATGTGCACCATCGACACCGGGTGCGCCTCCGCGGCGTTCGAGCCGATGTACAACGCGCACTTCGTGTTCTGCATGTCGTTGTACGAGTTCGTCATCGCGCCGTAGCCCCAGGTGTTGGCTACGCCGGAGACGGTCGTCGAGTGGCAGATGCGCGCCTGGTGGTCCATGTTGTTCGTGCCGAAGAACGACACGAACTTGCGCATCAGGTACGACTGCTCGTTGCTGTGCTTGGACGAACCGATCCAGAAGGTGGCATCAGGGCCCGACTCCTTCCTGATCTGCAGCAGCTTCGCGCTGATCTCGTCGAGCGCCTGCTTCCAGCTGATGCGCTGGTACTTGCCGTCGACCAGCTTCATCGGCGTCTTGAGGCGGTAATCGCCGTGCCCGTGCTCGCGGATCGACGCGCCCTTGGCGCAGTGACCGCCCAGGCTGATCGGCGAGTCGAACACCGGCTCCTGGCGCACCCAGACGCCGTTCTCCACGACTGCGTCGATCGCGCAGCCCACCGAGCAGTGCGTACAGACGGTGCGCTTGACCTCGATCTTCGCCGCGCCCGCCTGCTGGGCCTCGGCCTTGCCGATCATGTCGAAGGACAGCGCGCCGGCGGCCGCGCCGGCGCCGATGCCGATACCGGAGCGCTTCAGGAAGCTGCGCCGGTCCATCGTGCTCGCGAGTGCCGAGCGCACGCCGCGTGCCAGGCTCGCCGTCAGTCCGCCGGGCGCTGCGGTGGCGCCGGATTTACGCTGCAGTTGCATGCCGTGTCTCCTCGTTGTCGGCCGGACGCTCAGACGGTGGTGCTGCGGTAGTAGCGCCGCACGTGCTCGGTGACGTGATAGCCGCCGCCACCGCGCTCGTGCGTCTGCGGTTTCGCTTCAGCCGTCGCCGTCTGCGCCGCGCCCCCGCGGGTGGCGACCACCGCGGCGCCCGCCGTGCCGGCCAGCCCCGCACCGATCAGGAAGCCCCTGCGTCCGGCTACGGCCTTGTTCGATGTCTTGTCGCGTTTCATCGGATCACTCCTGGTGGGCAATCGTTACGGAGAGTCGAAATCGAAGCCCTGCCGCTCCACCGCGAGGAACTCGCGCAGCAGCCGGCCGGCATGCTTGTAGAAGTCGGTGACGCCGCTGTGCTCGATCGTGTCGGCGAGCGACTCGTAACAGGGCGCCGAGGAACCTGGCGAAGAATGCGCGCTGCGCCGCGAAATCGCGTGCCGGACCGGCGTCGCCGGCGATCAGCCAGGCCATGGTTTCGCACAGCGCGGACAGGTGGTCTTCGGTCTCGCCGATGTCGGCGCGGCGCGCCAGCCCGAGGCCCGCGAGGTGCTCGCGCAACTCGACCAGCGGGCGGTCGTTCAGGAACCCGCTGAGGTGGTACGACGCGTACGGGATCACGTCGGCCTTGGCCACGCCGATGAAAGCGGTGTCGAACTCCTCGCGCACCGCTTCGGCGTCGGCCTGCGCACAGGCGCGCGCGAAGTCGTTCCAGGCGCGGCCGAGCGGGCTCGCCTCGTCGTCCGGCTCCTCGTCGCTGCGGCTCGACGCGATCGCCGCCAGCCATTGCGCGGAGGGAGGCGCGCGAAACAGGGTCGCGAACAGGCCGTACCAGCGCGCGCGCGCCGCGTCTTCGGGCGCGACGCCGGCGAGGTCGACCGCGATCGGGGTCGTGGCGCTCATGACGGCCTGCCCCCGGTGTAGTCGAAGATCGTCGACTCGGACGGGTTCGAGACCATGTCGATCACGCGACAGTCGGCGCACATCTGCAGTCGCCGGGTGGCCTCGCCGCCGAACATCGAATGGCCTGCGAGCCGGCCGAGCATGCGGTCGATCATCTGCCGTGTGCCGAACGGCTTGCCACACGAAATGCAGGCGAACGGCTGCGCTTCGTTCAGCACTACCGGTGTTCGTGTCTCCTCGGTGAACACGTACCTCGGCTCCGGGGTGATCGCCTGCTCGGGACAGGTCTTCACGCACAGGCCGCACTGCACGCAATTGCGTTCGATAAACCGCAACTGCGGCGAATCGGGGTTGTCGAGCAGCGCCGATTCGGGGCAGGCACCTATGCATGCCAAGCATAAGGTACATGCATCACGATCGACCTTCAAGGCGCCGAAAGGCGCGCCGGCCGCGAGCGGCACGCTGTGCGGCACCGCCGCGCCGTTCGCCCCGGCCTCATCGGCCAGATGGTCGAGCGCGAACTCGATCGAGCGCCGCTTGTCCTCCGACAGCGCGAACGTTGCAGGACGCGCAATACCCACTGCCGGAGCAAGGTCGAACAGCGTCGCCGACCAGTGCGGATCGGCGCCGTCGATCACCGCGAAATGCCTGCCGCGATAGCCGAGCGCGGCCAGCAGCGTCTGCGCGACCGCGAACTGCGCCTCGGTCGCCTCGCGATATTGCGGCGCGATACCCGGGCTCGCCAGCACGACGACCTGGCTCGCGCCGAACGCGATCGCCGACAGGGCGAGGTCGATGCCGAACGAGCCGACGTGATGCACCGCCAGCGGAATCACTCGCGCCGGCAGCCCCCGTCCCGGCGGCGCGGCGCGTGCCGGACCGCGCAGCGGACCGGTCGGACGCGCGAGCGCCTCGATCAGCGCCTTGCCGGCTTCGCTGTCGTGCACCAGCAGGCACGCGTCGCGGCCACCGCGGTCGCGATAGGTGGCCAGGCCATGGCGGATCTGCGTGCCCAGTCGGATCGGCGTCGGATACGCATAGCTGATCGCGCCCGACGGGCAGACCGTGGTGCAGCCCCCGCAGCCCATGCACAGGTGCGGCTCGACGCGGATGAAGTCGCCCGCCGGCTCGATCGCGCGCGTGGAACAGACCTCAATGCAGGCGTTGCAGCCCTCGATGCCGTTGCGCCCGTGCGCGCACAGCTTCTCGCGATAGCGGAAGAACTTCGGTTTCTCGAATTCGCCGACCATCGCGACCAGGCGCAGCGCCTGCTCCATGCGCGCCGACTCGTCGCGGCCGGGATGGAAATAGCCCTGCGGCGGCTGGTGCAAGTCGAAAGCCGCGCCGGCGCGACTCATCAGCGGACAGCGCTCGCACATGTCGGACTGCGGCGCTGCCTTGCAGTCGAACATCGAGGTCTCGCGCAGGTCGAACACCGGGTCGAACTTCTCGCTGCGCTCGCGCTCGGCGCGCGTGAAGTCGATCGCGCCGATCTCGCCGCAGGCAGCGACACAGGCGCGGTGCGAGCGGCAGCGCAGCGTGTCGATCTGGAAGTCGGCGCCGATCGCCCCTTCAGGGCAGGCCTCGATGCACGCGCCGCAACGCACGCAGGCGTCGAGATCGATCGGGTTGTCCTGGCGCCAGCGCGCCTCGAATTCGCCGAGCCAGCCGGTGAGCGAGACCAGCGTTCCGGACAGGATCGGCCAGTCGCGCGAAGCGGGCAGCGCCGCCCCGCGCGAGCGCGTCATCAGCACGGTGACCGAGAGCTGGCCCGCGAGGCGATCGGCCCATTCGAGCGCATCGGGCCCTTCGCCAACCACCAGCACGCGGCCCGACGAGCGGTACGAGACCGCCGGCACCGGATCGATGCCGCCCGCCGCCGCCATCGCGACCAGTGCCGCGATCTTCGGGCCTGCGGCGGCGCCCTGCTCGCCCCAGCCGGCCTGCTCGCGGATGTTGACGAAGCGGATCGGCGCCGCAACCCCGCGCGCGCCGGCGATCTCCGAGAACAGCGCCGACTCCTGGGTACAGGTGACCAGCAGGTCGTCGGTGCCTTCGAGTTCGCCGAGGAAGCGCGAGACTTCGCGCCGGCACAGTTCGCGCGCCACCGGAAGCGCCTTCACCGGAACGGGGAACGCCCGTTCGAGCGCGGCGCTATCGAGCGCGATGGTGCCGTTGCAGTTGCATGCGAGGAGCCTGGTCTTCACTGCAGCGATTCCTTCGGCCCGACGGGCGCGACATCGCCGAATATATCAGTACCTATGCAGTTTCGAGCATGGGTCCGTGTCGCCTCCGGGGGCCGGTACGTGCACAGCAGGGTCTTTCGCCGGTGGCGCCTCGGACGCCTGCGCTTCCGGGATGCCGGCAGCGTCGCCGCCGGCGCCAGACCCTGCCGCGGCATCCGCCGACGCGACGCGCTGCGCATCCGGCGTCGCATCCGGCGTCGCATCCGCGACCATGTCTGCGTCACGGTCGGAAAGACTCTCGGAAAGACTCTCGGACAGGCTCGGAGCGTGCGTTTCCATCAGGCGCGCGAGCAGCGGCGGCGGGATCGGCTCGGTCTTGCCGTAGTCGTCGATGTAGACGTCCAGACCGTCCATCACGTTGAACTGCGGATCGGCGAACAAGCGCTTGAGCGCCGCGTTGCGCGTAGCCGAATCGGTGCCTGCGCGCATGAACGGCCGGAAATCGGACTCGGGGGTCAGCGATTCGAGCGGGGGCAGCGCTGGTTCGGCCGTTGCCGGATCGGCCGCAGGATGGCTCGCCGCGGTCGACACCGACGCCGGGCTCGCGCCGGATGCCGGCGGCAATTCCGTTCGGCCGCCGGCATCGCCGGGAGCGAGGCCGACCACCGACGGCACGCCCGCCGCCACCGCTGCACCGCTCACGTCGCCGGAATCTGCCGCCCCCGGCTCGCGGTTGCGGTGCTTGAGCCGCGACCACCGCGCGAGAAAGCCGGCGTCGCGCTCGCTCATCGCTCGTCCTTGCCGGATCGATCGGGGTTTTCCCCGTGGCCGTTCGAATTGGCAGGGTTCGGCGCGTGGATCGCCCGCTCGCGCTCGGTCATGGCCTCGAACTCGTTGCGTCCCATGAACGACGGCCGGTTGCCCTTGCGCTTGCGACCCTTCTCGGGCACGTAGTGCAAGGTGGTGTACTCGGCCACCCACGACTGCATCGGCTCGGGCATCGGCACCGGATCGACGCGTTCGCCGCCGTCCATCCAGCGGCCCGCTTCGTTGTAGCTGGCAGTGACCGCCAGCGCGTGAGGCGGCGTCGGGTCGCCCTCGGCGATCACGCCCGAATCGTCGGCCGGCATCCGCCAGAGCACGAAGATCGACGGATGCTCGGTGGTCAGGTTCAGGTAATAGCCTTCGGTCTCGTCGACCGTCAGGCGCACCGCCAGCGGCGAGTCGGCGGCAGCGGGCTCGATCGCGCCGGGGCGCCAGATCACCGGTTGCCAGGGGCTGCCGGTTTCGCGGCGCTCGAAGAGGACGCGCACCGGCACCGGGTCGACCTCGGCCAGCGGTTCCATGTCTGGCGGACGAAAGTCACGCTGTTCCAATGCCTTCTCCGGAGCCTGGCCTGCGGATTGCTACCATGCGGTCATCTTAGCGAATTCACCATGAGCGAACGCAACGTCCCCAACGCCGATCGGCGCTATGCCGCCGCGGTCCCCGAAGTGCCCGATCGGCCGCAGGCACCCACCGGCCGGCTCACCGACCGGCGAGGCCGGCGCCTGCACGACCTGCGCATCTCGGTCACCGACCGCTGCAACTTCCGCTGCACCTACTGCATGCCGAAAGCGGTCTTCGGCACCGACTACGCGTTCCTGCCGCAGGCGTCGCTGCTCACCTTCGAGGAAATCACGCGGCTCGCGCGGGTGTTCGCCGCGCACGGGGTCGAGAAACTGCGCCTGACCGGCGGCGAGCCGCTGGTGCGCCGCGACGTCGAGCGCCTGATCGGCATGCTCGCCGCGGTCACCACCCCGAACGGGGTGCCGCTCGACCTCACGCTGACCACCAACGGTTCGCTGCTGGCGCGCAAGGCGCGTGCACTGCGCGAGGTCGGCCTGCAGCGCGTCACGGTGAGCCTGGACGCGCTCGACGACAAGATATTCCGCGCGATGAACGACGTCGATTTCCCGGTCGCCGACGTGCTGGCCGGCATCGACGCTGCCGAGGCCGCCGGGCTGCAGCCGATCAAGATCAACATGGTGGTCAAGCGCGGCGTGAACGACCACGAGATCGTGCCGATGGCCCGGCACTTCCGCGGCAGTGGCCGCATCCTGCGCTTCATCGAATTCATGGACGTGGGCGCATCCAATGGCTGGCGCATGAACGACGTCGTGCCCAGCGCGGAGATCGCCCGCCGGATCGGCGAAGTCTTCCCGATCGAGCCGGTCGAGCCGAACTACCAGGGCGAAGTCGCCGAACGCTGGCGCTACCTCGACGGCCAGGGCGAGGTCGGGCTCATTTCCTCGGTCACGCAGCCGTTCTGCGGCGGGTGCACGCGCGCCCGCCTGTCCACCGAGGGCAAGCTCTTCACCTGCCTGTTCGCCACCGCCGGCAAGGACCTTCGCGCGCTGCTGCGCGGTGGCTTCGACGACGCGCAGATCGCTGCCGCGATCGGCGCGATCTGGTCGGTGCGCGACGATCGCTACTCCGAGTTGCGCTCGGCCGCGACCACCGGGCTGCGCAAGATCGAGATGTCCTACATCGGCGGCTGAGGCGCCTCCCGCAATGCCGATCCCCACCCTCACCAGCCAGGCACGCCCGAGCACCTTCCAGGTCGAGGCGCTCAACGAGCGCGGCGAGACGGTGCCCACCGCGATCGCCGGCGAGCACGCGCTGACGATGTATCTCGACAAGCGCGAACTGGTCACGCTGATGACGCTGGGCGCCGCGCCCGAGCACCTGGCGCTCGGCTACCTCCGCAACCAGCGGCTGGTCGCCGACATCGGCGAGCTGGCCGCAGTGCAGGTCGACTGGGACACCGGCTCGGTAGCGATCACCTCGCGTTCGCTCGCCGAGCGCGGCGTGACGATCTGGGACGACGCCGAGCGCGCCGACGCGCTCGCCGGACGGCTCGGCCGGCGCACGGTCACCACCGGCTGCGGCCAGGGCACGGTGTTCGGCGACCTGATGGACGAAATCGATCGCATCGCGCTGCCGTCCGGCGCCCGCCTGAGCGAGGAAGTCCTGTACACGGTGATGGACCGCGTGCGGCGCCACGAGTCCATCTACAAGGTGGCCGGTGCGGTGCACGGCTGCGCGCTGTGCTCGAATGAGGGCGACTCGCGCGGCGAGATCCTGCGATTCGTCGAGGACGTCGGGCGACACAACGCGGTCGACGCGATCGCCGGATGGATGTGGCTCGAGTCGGTCGGCGGCGCCGACAAGATCTTCTATACCACCGGGCGGCTTACCTCCGAGATGGTGATCAAGTGCGCGCAGATGGGTATCCCGTTCCTGCTGTCGCGCTCCGGGCTCACGCAGATGGGCTACGAGATCGCCCAGCGCGTGGGCATCACGATGGTTGGGCGCTGCCAGGGGCGGCACTACCTGCTGTTCACCGGCGGCCAGCGCTTCGTGCGCCAGCCGGTGACGGCGCTGGCGTGACCGCACCACCCGGCCGCTCGCCGATGCCCGCGCGCCGGATCGACCGCAGCGAGATCACCGGCATCGTGCTCGCCGGCGGACTGGGCCGGCGCATGAGCGCCGACGGCCGGGGTGTCGACAAGGGCCTTCAGCCGTTTCGCGGCCGCCCGATGGCGCAACACGCGATCGAGCGCCTCGCGCCGCAGGTGGCCACGTTGCTGGTCAACGCGAATCGCAATCGTGACCGCTACGCGGCATTCGGCTTCCCGGTGGTCGGCGACGCGGTCGAGGGTTTTGCCGGGCCGCTGGCCGGCCTGCACGCCGGCATGCGCCATGCGAGCACGCCCTACGTGGTCACCGTGCCGTGCGACTCGCCGTTCCTGCCCACCGACCTGGTCGAGCGGCTCGCCGCGGCGCTGGCCGCCACGCCCGGCGCGCGCCTCGCGGTGGCACGCACCCGCGAGCACGCGCATCCGGTGTTCGCGCTGGTCCAGCGCACGCTGCTCGCTGATCTCGAAGCCTTCCTCGGCAGCGGCCGGCGCAAGATCGATGCCTGGTACGCACCGCTCGGCGTGGTCGAGGTCGAATTCGACGACGAGGCGGCATTCCGCAACATCAACACGCCCCAGGAATTGAGCGAACAGGAACCCGAGTGACCATGAGCGTGCCGCAGACCCTCGCGGAGGCGATCAGCTGCCTGTCCGACTACGACCCGAACGCGCTGCCGGTCGCCCGGGCGCGCGAAATCATCGACCGCGTGGTCGTGCCGGTGGAGGCGGTCGAGCGGGTCGCGTTGCGCAGCGCGCTCGGCCGTGTGCTCGCCCGGGACATCGCCTCTCCGATCGACGTTCCGGCCGCGGACAACTCGGCGATGGACGGCTACGCGGTGCGCGCCGCCGAGTTGGTCGCCGACGCGCCGACCACGCTCACGATCGCCGGCACTGCGCTGGCAGGCCGGCCTTTCGACGGCGTCGTCGGCCCCGGCCAGGCGGTGCGGGTGACCACCGGCGCGGTGATGCCCGCAGGCCTCGACACCGTCGTGATCCAGGAGGTGGTCCGGCTCGACGGCGACCGCCTGACCGTGCCCGCAGGGCAGAAGCAGGGCCAGCATCGCCGGCTGCGCGGCGAAGACCTCGCGCGCGGCAAGCCGGCGCTGTGCGCGGGCAAGCGGCTCGCGCCGGCCGACCTCGGGCTGCTCGCCTCGCTCGGGTTCCCCGAAGTGCCGGTCCGCCGGCGCCTGCGGGTGGCGTTCTTCTCCACCGGCGACGAGTTGCGCACCGTGGGCGAGCCGCTCGGCCCGGGCGAACTCTACGACAGCAATCGCTACACCCTGTACGGCATGCTCTCGCGGCTGGGCGTCGAGCTGATCGACCTCGGCGTGGTGCGCGACGACCCCGATTCGCTCGAACAGGCGGTGCGGATCGCGTCGGAGTGCGCCGACGCGATCGTCTCCTCGGGCGGCGTATCGGTCGGCGAGGCCGACTTCACGAAGCGGATCATGGCCAAACTCGGCGACATCGCGTTCTGGACCATCGCGATGCGCCCGGGGCGGCCGATGGCCTTCGGCCGCATCGGGCGCGCGAGCTATTTCGGCCTGCCCGGCAACCCGGTGGCGGTGATGATCACCTTCTACTTCTTCGCGCGCGACGCACTGCTGCGCCAGATGGGCGCCGAGTCCGCGCCGCTGCCGCTGGTGCGCGCGCGTTCGCTCAGTGCGTTTCGCAAGCGCCCGGGCCGCACCGAGTACCAGCGCGCACGGCTCGCGCTCGAGCCCGATGGCACGATGTCGGTGCGCAGCTTCGGCAGCCGGGGTTCGGGCGTGCTGCGATCGATGTCCGAGGCCAATTGCGTGGTCGTGCTGCACCACGAGCAGGGCCCGGTGGAAGTCGGCGACGCGGTCGACTGCATCGCCTTCGAAGGGCTGGTGTGAGCGCGCGTCAGTCCAGCCGGTGGTCGCTGATCAGGATGCCGTCGTCGTCGGCATAGCACCAGTCGCCGGGCGCCACCCGCACGCCGGCAATCTCGACCACCCTGCCCTGCGAGCCGCTGCCGCGCCGGTCGCTGCGCCGCGGATGCGCGGCGAGCGCGCGCACGCCGATGTCGCTGGCGTTGATCTCGGCCACGTCGCGCACACAGCCATTGACGACGACGCCGGCCCAGCCGTTGTCGCCGGCGAGCCTGGCCAGGTTGCCGCCGAACAGCGCGCAACGCAGGCTGCCGCCGCCGTCGACCACCAGTACCCGCCCGTCTCCGGGCGTCTCGAGCACCGCGCGCACCATCGAGTTGTCCTCGAAGCAGCGAACCGTCGCCACCGGCCCCGCGAAGCGGGCGCGCTTGCCGAACGGCTTGAATGCGGGATGCAGCACGCGCAGCTCGCCGGCGTTGAGCCGTTCTTCGTGCGCATCGCACAGGTCGGTCGTGGCCAGGCCGGGAATCGTTGGGGTCTGTGGCATGACAAATCCTGGCGCCTGAGGCGGGTGCGGGAGCGCGATCTTCGCACATCCGCCGCGCGCCGAACCGCGCGGGCTCAGTGCCTGTTCATGGGGCTCAACCGCAGGCGAACGCGTCACCGCCCTGCGCGCGCGGATCGCAGTTCACGCTCGAGCCGGACGGGCGCACCATGACCCGCAGCGGCCGGCCGCGCGCGTCGCTGTCGCTCAGCTCGATGCGCAGGTCGGCCTCGGGCGCGGCGTTGCCGAGCGAGTCCGCGCGCAGCCGGCCGAACGCGTCGAACGCGAAGGCTTTGCGATCGGCCTCGATCCGCACTCGCGGGGTCCGGGTCGCGCCGGACGACGATTGCAGCAGCTCGAAGCCGCCATCGGGTCGAGTTGCCCGGATCACCCAGTTGCGCCCATCGCTCGCCGGCTGCACGTCGGGGCGCCCGGGCGCCTCGTCGGTGAATACCAGTTCGACCAGCCCCTGGCGCTTGATCGCCTCGATCTGGGCGAGGCGCAGGCCGCTGCGCAGGTCTTCCGAGGCGGCGCGAAGCTGCGCGTTGGCGAGAAAACCGGAGAAATCGGGCACGGCGGCGGCCGCGATCGTCGCCGCGATCGTGGACACAATCGCCAGTTCGACCACCGTCACGCCCATTTGCGGGCGTCGCGTGCGCTTCGGCATGTCGGGGCACATCGCAACGGCGGCAAGACGATGGTGAAGGTCCGGCCAGTGTAGCGACGGCGCGCAGCACTGCGGCAGGATGGCGCGACGGAAGGCGGCACTCCGGCGACGGACCGCGCCAGGGCCGCGATCGACCGCCGCGCGAGCGGCGTTCAGCGCTGGTGGCTGAGCTGGCCCGGCAGGCTCGCGTAGAAGGCCGCCAGGTTATCGATATCGGCGCGCGACAGCTGCTTGGCCTGCGCCCCCATGATCGGGTTCTTGCGCTGGTCGGTCTGGTAGGCGCGCAGTGCGTGCCGCAGGTAGTCGCCGTGCTGGCCGGCCAGCCGCGGATAGGAAGGATCGATCGGCGTATTGCCGTCCTTGCCATGACAGGCGGCACAGACCTGGTCGGCCTTCTCCTTGCCTTGGGCGATGTCGGCGGCCTGGGCGCCACCCGCGACGAACAGCGCGAACGTGCCCGCAAGGGCGGCGATGCCGCCGCTGCGGAAGAAACGGAGGTCGCTCATCGTCGTCTCACCTGGTGCCGTAGTACGCCGCGAGATCGGCGATGTCCTGGTCGCTGAGCCCCTCCGCGATGCCGCGCATCGTCGGATGGCTGCGGTCGCCCTTGCGGTAGGCCTGGAGCGCCGACTCGATGTACTTCGCGCTCTGCCCCTTGATCATCGGCACCTGGTAGACGGAGGGGAACGACGACTTGTACCCGGGGATGGCATGACAGCCGATGCACATCGAATTCTTCTTCTGGCCGGCTTCGGCGTTGCCTTCGACGGCCCCCGCATAGGGCATCAACGCGGCCGCGAGCCCGGCAGCGATCAGGATTTTCTTGTACATGTGTGTTCCGCGCACCCGAAGTCATTGATCTGTGCAAAGGGAACGCGGATTCTATCGGAGGGCTCGCGGGCACGTCCAGCGAAGGGATACGCACCCGGGAAGGCGACCGCGCGCCGAGAGGCGGCGTCGGGTTCCCGTATACTCGATGCGCCTGCAACCCGACATCCGGATCAACCCCATATCATGCGTTTCCAGGGCACCGACTCCTACGTCGCCACCGACGACCTGAAGCTCGCGGTCAACGCTGCCATCCAGCTTCAGCGGCCGCTGCTGATCAAGGGCGAACCGGGCACCGGCAAGACGATGCTCGCGGAGGAAGTGGCGGCCGCGCTCGACATGCCGCTGCTGCAGTGGCACATCAAGTCGACCACCAAGGCGCAGCAGGGCCTGTACGAATACGACGCGGTGTCGCGGCTGCGCGATTCGCAGCTCGGCGACGAGCGCGTTCGCGACATCCACAACTACATCGTCAAGGGCGTGCTCTGGCAGGCCTTCGAGTCCGAGCGCCCGGTGGTGCTGCTGATCGACGAGATCGACAAGGCCGACATCGAGTTCCCCAACGACCTGCTGCGCGAACTCGACCGGATGGAGTTCTACGTCTACGAGACGCACCAGCTGATCCGGGCGCGTCACCGCCCGGTGGTGATGATCACCTCGAACAACGAGAAGGAGCTGCCCGACGCGTTCCTGCGCCGCTGCTTCTTCCACTACATCAAGTTCCCCGACAAGGAGACGATGCAGGCGATCGTCGACGTTCACTTCCCGGGGCTGAAGAAGACGCTGCTGAAGGAGGCGCTCGAGGCGTTCTTCCAGATCCGCGAACTGCCGGGCCTGAAGAAGAAGCCTTCCACCTCCGAGCTGCTCGACTGGCTCAAGCTGCTGGTCGCCGAGGACATCCCGCCCGAAGCGCTGCGCTCGCAGGACAGCAAGAGCGTGATTCCGCCGCTGCACGGCGCGCTGCTGAAGAACGAGCAGGACGTCCACCTGTTCGAGCGCCTGATCTTCATGGCGCGCCACAACCGCTGAAATCGCCGCAATGGCCTGGCTCGAGCCCGTCACGCTGGCCGGCGAGCACGCCACGCTCGAGCCGCTGGCCGAGACGCACGAGGCCGAGCTCGCGGCGGCCTGCGCCGACGGCAGGCTCTGGGAGCTCTGGTACACCACGGTGCCGCGCCCCGAGGCGATGCAGGCCGAGATCGCGCGCCGGCTGTCGCTGCAGCAGGCCGGCACGATGCTGCCGTTCGCGGTGCGCCATCCCGGCGGCCGCATCATCGGCATGACCACCTACATGAACGTCGACGCGGCGAACCGGCGCGTGGAGATCGGCTCGACCTGGTACGCGGCCTCGGTACAGCGCACCGCGCTGAACACCGAATGCAAGACGATGCTGCTGTGCCACGCGTTCGAGCGGCTCGGGTGCATTGCCGTCGAGTTCCGCACGCACTACCTGAACCTCGCGAGCCGCGCCGCGATCGAGCGGCTCGGCGCGCGCCTGGACGGCGTACTGCGCAGCCACCAGCGCATGCGCGACGGCTCGCTGCGAGACACCGCGGTCTACAGCATCACCGCCGCCGAGTGGCCGGCGGTGCGCGCCAACCTGAACTGGCTGCTGCGCCGGCCGCGCCCGTCCGACCCCGTGCCGCTCTGAGGGAACGAGGCCATGCTGATCGACTTCTTCCTGCACCTTCGACACGCCAGGCTGCCGGTCTCGATCAAGGAGTACCTGATGCTGCTCGAGGCGATGCGCGAGCACGTGATCGGGCCGTCGATCGACGAGTTCTACCACCTGTCGCGCGCCACGCTGGTCAAGGACGAGCGCAACTTCGACAAGTTCGACAAGGCGTTCGGCGCCTACTTCAAGGGCGTGCAGGCGATCCCGGGGATCGACGTCGATCTGCCGCTCGAATGGCTCGAGCGCCAGTTCAAGCGCGAATTCACCGCCGAGGAAAAGGCGGCGATCGAGGCGATGGGCGGGCTGGACAAGCTCATGGAGAGGCTGCGCCAGCTGCTCGACGAGCAGAAGGAGCGCCACCAGGGCGGCAGCAAGTGGATCGGCACCGGCGGCACCTCGCCGTTCGGCAACGGCGGCTACAACCCCGAAGGCATCCGCATCGGCGGACCGTCGGCCGGCAACCGCACGGCGGTGAAGGTCTGGGAGCAGCGGGCTTTTCGCGACTACGACGACCAGGTCGAGCTCGGCACCCGCAACATCAAGGTGGCGCTGCGGCGGCTGCGCAAGTTCGCCCGCGAAGGCGCCGAGGAAGAGCTCGATCTCGAGGACACGATCGCGTCCACCGCGCGCAACGCCGGCTGGCTCGACATCCGCATGGTTCCCGAGCGGCACAACACGATCAAGGTGCTGATGCTGCTCGACGTCGGCGGCACGATGGACGACCACATCCGGCAGACCGAGGAGCTCTTCTCGGCCGCGAAGAGCGAGTTCAAGCACTTGGAGTTCTACTACTTCCACAACTGCGTCTACGACTTCCTGTGGAAGAACAACCGGCGCCGGCACGCCGAGCGCTTCGCGACCTGGGACATCCTGCGCAAGTACAACCCTGACTACCGGCTGATCTTCGTCGGCGACGCGACGATGAGTCCCTACGAGGTGCTGCAACCCGGCGGGTCGGTCGAGTACAACAACGAGGAAGCGGGGGCGGTGTGGCTGCGGCGGCTGGCGGAGCGGTTCCCGAAGTTCGCGTGGCTGAATCCGGAGCCCGAAGGAGTGTGGGAGTACCGCCAGTCGATCGCGGTGATCCGGCAGATCCTGCACAACCGCATGTACCCGGTCACCCTCCAGGGCCTCGAGCGGGCGATGCGCGAGCTGTCCAAGTGACGCGAGGTTGACTGACTGCGCCGGGCGGAGTACCGAATGGGCCGGGTGCGGCCCGTGCGGTTTGCGCAGCGAAGGGGGTGCGGCGCGCACCGGCGGCAGCGGCGGGCACGCCGGGCAGACAGGCCAACCCCGATGGGCCATGCAAAGGCGCTGTCCTACGGAAACGCTTGGTCGCTCACGCGGAGCCCGGACCGTCGGCCCCAACTCGGTCGCTTCGCTCCCTCAGACAGGGGCCGACTCGCGCTGCGCGCGTCCGGTCTCCGCTTCGCTCCCGCGCCAGCGCCTACGCATGGCCCATCGGGGTTGGCCTGTCTGCCCGGCGTGCCCGCCGCTGCCGCCGGTGCGCGCCGCACCCCCTTCGCTGCGCAAACCGCACGGGCCGCACCCGGGCCCATTCGGTACTCCGCCCTCGAAGACGGCGGACTGCGCGCCGCCACTCGGCATCGCGCACATGCACCGGCGCTGCCTCGGCTTTGATGAGGAACAGGTGCTGGTTGTCGATGCCGGAGATGCTTGGCACTAGCGTTGGACGAAAATTGTGCGGAAGTCGCGTTCTAACGCCTCGAGCGTGGCATGAGGCCGTGGGGACTTGGCGGCGCACGCCTTGGCATGGCCGAGGGGCGGGCGTTCGCAGCGCCAGGGTAAGGCGCGGCGCAGCGTGGCCGGAGAGGCGTAGGCGCTGGCGCGGGAGCGAAGCGGAGACCGGACGCGCGCAGCGCGAGTCGGCCCCTGTCTGAGGGAGCGAAGCGACCGAGTTGGGGCCGACGGTCCGGGCTCCGCGCGAGCGACCAAGCGTTTCCGTAGGACAGCGCCTTCGCCTCTCCGGCCACGCTGCGCCGCGCCTTACCCTGGCGCTGCGAACGCCCGCCCCTCGGCCATGCCAAGGCGTGCGCCGCCAAGTCCCCACGGCCGACGCGCGTTGGGGCGCAGTCAGAGCACTTGATCGCCGATCGGCGGGGCGGCGCGCAGGACTTCCTCGCAGGTGGTCAGGCCGGCGGCGATCTTCTGCGCGCCGGCCAGCCGCAGCGGCTTGAGGCCGCTGCGAATCGCGCGGCGGCGGATCGCGCCGAGGTCGGGTTTCTCGTCGATCAGCTGGCGCACCCCGGCGTCGAGGACCAGCAGCTCGTACAGGCCGCTGCGCCCGCGGTAGCCCGTCATCCTGCATTCCGGGCAGCCGACCGGCCGGTAGATACGCCTGGGTCGGGCCGAGCGGAACGGCGCGATCAGCGCGCTCCACTCCTCCTCGGCCATCGCGTCGGCCTGCTGCTTGCACGACTCGCACAGCGTGCGCACCAGCCGCTGCGCCATCACGCCGATCAGCGTGGCGTTCAGCAGGTACGGCGGCACGCCGAGATCGAGCAGGCGCGTGACCGCCGACGGCGCGTCGTTGGTGTGCAGCGTCGAGAGCACCAGGTGGCCAGTGAGCGCCGCCTGCACCGCCATCTCCGCGGTCTGCAGGTCGCGGATCTCGCCCACCATGACGATGTCGGGGTCCTGGCGCATCAGCGCGCGGATGCCGTCGGCGAAGCTCAGGTCGATGCCGTGCTGCACCTGCATCTGGTTGAAGCGCGGCTCGACCATTTCGATCGGGTCTTCGACGGTGCAGACGTTCACCTCGTCGGTGGCCAGCTGCCTGAGCGTCGAGTACAGCGTCGTGGTCTTGCCCGAGCCGGTCGGGCCTGTGACCAGCACGATCCCGTTGGGCCGTGCGGTCATCGATTCCCAGGTCTCCAGGTCGTCGTCGCTGAAGCCCAGCTCGGCGAAGTCGCGCACCAGCACTTCAGGGTCGAAGACGCGCATCACCAGCTTCTCGCCGAACGCGGTCGGCAGCGTCGACAGGCGCAGCTCGATCTCGCGGCCGTCGGCGTTGCGCGTCTTGATGCGACCGTCCGGGGACGGCGCTTCTCGATCACGTCCATGCGCCCGAGCAGCTTGATGCGGCTGGTCATCGCGGCGAAGACCGACGCGGGCACCTGGTAGACGTTGTGCAGCACCCCGTCGATGCGGAAGCGGATCGAGCCGGTGTCGCGCCGCGGCTCCATGTGGATGTCGCTCGCACGCTGCTCGAACGCGTATTGCCAGAGCCAGTCGACGATGGTGACCACGTGCTGGTCGTTGGCGTCCAGGCTGCGGCCCGAGCGGCCCAGCTCGACCAGCTGCTCGAAGTTGTTCTGATGCCCGGCCGCCCCGCTCTTCTGCGCGCCGCGGATGGTGCGCGCGAGCGTGAAGAACTCGACGATGTAGCGCGTGATGTCCTGCGGATTGGCGATCACCCGCCGGATCTCGCGCTTGAGCAGGCCGCGCAGCTCGTCGACCCAGTCGGTGACGAACGGCTCGGCGGTGGCGATCGTGATCTCGCCGGCCTTCACCTCCAGCGGCAGGATCTTGAAGCGCGTCGCGTACTGGCTCGACATCACTTCGGCGACACGCGACAGGTCGACCTTGAGCGGATCGATGTGCACGTACGGCAGGCCCGCCCGCTGCGCGAACCACGGGCAGAGCACGTCCAGATCGAGCAGCCGGTGCGTGCCCGGCGACTTCAGCTTGCGCCTTGCGAGCGCCACCAGCGCGTGCTGGTCGGCACTGGACAGCCGCGCGTAGCGGCCCACCTCCTCGGCATCGGCCGCTGCGAGCAAGCCGTCGGCGACCAGCGCCGGCAGCAGATCCTCGACGGCCACGCGCCGCCCGGGCTGCCCGAGCGGGGGCAAGGCGGCGGCCAGGGCGGGACCCGGATCGGTGCGCGCGTTCATGCAGGCAGGCTAGCAGCGCGGCCCATCGCAGGCAGACGGCGACGGACGAACGGTCGAAACGGACGGTCGGCCCGCAACGCCGGAGCGCTGCCTTCCGCTCGCCGTGCGGCGCCAGGCGGCGAGCCGCTCCCGACGTTGCCGCCCACCTCTGCGCGGCACCGAGTCGGGGTCGCTGCCGTTGCCGGCAGAGTTCAGATCATGAACTGCGCGAACCGCCCCTGCTGGCCGCGCAGGGCCTCGAACCAGGCCCGTGCGGGCAGTCCTGCGCGGTCGAGTTCGCGCACGCGCCGTCGCAGCGTCGGCCAGTCGACGCGCAACGGCGGACCCTTGAACGCGAGCAACACGACGTTGCCCGCGGGCACCGGCGGCAACGCGAGCAGCCGTCCGTCGAAGGCCTTGCCCACGCGATCGGTGCTGCGCCGGTACGACTCGTGCTCGCCGAACAGGTTCACCGCCAGCACGCCCGATTCGGCGAGCGCGCCGCGGCAGCGCCGGTAGAACGCCAGGCTGTCGATCACCGGCCCGCGCGCCTGGCGGTCGTACAGGTCGACCTGGACGACGCCGTAGCGGCCCCGCTCGGAGTGCCTCGCCACGAACTCGCCGGCATCGGCGTGCACCACGCGCAGCCGCTCATCGTCGGCGGGCAGCGCGAAGTCGCGCCGCGCGCTCGCGATCACCGCCGCGCTGCGCTCCACCGCGGTGACCGCCGACCCGGGAAACCGCCGCCAGCAGTATTTCGTGAGCGCGGCCGCACCCAGCCCCAGTTGCAGGATGCGCGCGGGCGGCGCGAGGAACAGCAGCCAGGCCATCATGTCGCGCACGTAGTCGATCTCGAGCGCGTAGGGGCGCGCGATGCGCATCGCGCCCTGCACCCACGGCGAGCCGAAGTGCAGGTAGCGCACGCCGGCCTCTTCGGACAGCGTGATCGCGGTGTCGGGGCGCTCGCGCCGTTCGGCGCTCCGCCCTTCCGGCGGGGCTCTTCGCGTCATCGAAGCGCCGCAATCGCCTCGTGCCATCGCGCGAGCTTTTGCGCCACGCTCATGCCGGCGAAGGCCGGGCTGGTCGACGGCAGCACCCGCGTGGCCAGGCCGCGGCCGGCGAACCAGGCTTCGTAGCGCCCCGCGGTGCGGCCGTTGAACAGCACCGCGCGCAGGCCCGGCGCGCGCCGCAGCAAGGCCTCGAAGTCGTTGGCCGCCGGATCGCGGATGCTGCTGTCGAGGCTGCCCTCGCGGCGGCATCCGCCGTAGACGTCCCAGATCGCCAGCTTCGCCTCGAGCACCGCACGATAGCGCTGCTCGAATGGCCAGTCGGCGAGCGGCAGTCCGAGCGCGCGCCCGAGGATCGGCCAGAACTGGTTGCGCGGGTGCGCGTAGTAACTCCCTGCCGCCAGCGACGCCTCGCCCGGGAAGCTTCCCAGCACCAGCAGCCGCGAGGCGCGGTCGACGACCGGGGCGAGCCCGCGCAGCACGGGTTCAGCCCGAGGCCGCCGGCGCGTCGGGCACGTCGGGCGCTGCCGGCGCGTCAGACGCTGCAGGCGCGGGTGACGCTGCCGGCGCTTTCGGCGCCTCGGGCGCCGCGACCAGCATCGCGTTGATCCGCCGCACGAAGGCCACCGGATCGTCCAGTTGCCCGCCCTCGGCCAGCACTGCCTGATCGAGCAGCAGGCGCGACCAGTCGCCGATGCGCTCGCTGTCGGCGCGCGCGCGCGCCAGCAGCGGATGCTGCGGGTTGATCTCGAGGATCGGCTTGCGCGGCGGCGCCTTCTGGCCGGCCTGCTTGAGAAGGCGCTCCAGATGACCGCTGATCTCGCCTTCGTCCGACACCACGCAGGCGGCGGAGTCGGTCAGCCGGTTGGTGACGCGCACGTCCTTCACCGCGTCGCCGAGCGCGCCGCGGATGCTGTCGACCAATGTGGCGAATTCCTCGGCGGCCTGCTTCGAGGCAAGCTTTTCGGCCTCGTCCTCGAGCGCCTCGAGGTCCAGCCCGCCGCGCGCGACCGACGCAAGCTCGTGGCCGTCGAACTCGGTGAGGAACGACAGGATCCACTCGTCGACGCGGTCGGTGAGCAGCAGCACCTCCACGCCCTTCTTGCGGAACACTTCGAGGTGCGGGCTGCTGCGCGCGGCCGCGGGCGTGTCGGCGGTGATGTACCAGATCTTCTTCTGGCCTTCCTTCATCCGGCCGACGTAGTCGGCCAGCGAGGTCGATTGCGCGTCGCCGTCCGAGCCGGTGGAAGCGAAGCGCAGCAGCCTGGCGATGCGCTCGCGGTTGGCGTGGTCCTCGCCGACGCCCTCCTTGACCACCTGGCCGAACTCGCTCCAGAACTTCGCGTAGTCGTCGGCACGCGCATCGGCCATGTCCTCGAGCAGCGAGAGCACGCGCCTGGTGCAACCTTCGCGGATCGCGCGCACGTCGCGGCTTTCCTGCAGGATTTCGCGCGAGACGTTCAGCGGCAAGTCGTTGGAGTCGATCACGCCGCGCACGAATCGCAGCCACGCCGGCAGCAACTGCTCGGCGTCCTCCATGATGAACACGCGCCGCACATACAGCCGCACCCCGCTGCGCCGCTGGCGGTCCCAGAGGTCGAAGGGCGCGCGCGACGGCAGGTACAGCAACTGCGTGTATTCGGTGCGCCCTTCGACGCGGTTGTGCGTCCAGGCGAGCGGCTCGTCGTCGCCGTGCGACAGGTGCTTGTAGAACGCCCGGTACTGCTCGTCGTCGATCTCCGACTTGGGCCGCGCCCACAGCGCGCTCGCCTGGTTGACGGTTTCCCACTCGTCGGTCGCGCGCATCTCCTTCGCTGCGTCGTCAAACTGCTCCTTGCGCATGCGGATCGGCAGCGAGATGTGGTCGGAGTAGCGGCGCACGATCGACTCGAGCGTCCAGCGCGACAGCAGGTCGTCGAAGCCGCGCTCTTCGCGCTCGTCGCCCTTTGCGCCCTCCTCGCCCTCCCCGGCGTCCGCCTGCCGGCTGCGCAGGTGCAGGATCACGTCGGTGCCGCGCGCGGCCTTCTCGACCGTCTCGACCGAGAATTCGCCGCTGCCGTCGGACTCCCAGCGCACCGCCTCGCCGGCCGCCAGGCCGGCGCGGCGCGAGACCACGGTGACGCGGTCGGCGACGATGAACGCGGAATAGAAGCCCACGCCGAACTGGCCGATCAGCTGCGCGTCCTTCGCCTGGTCGCCCGAGAGCCGGCCGAAGAACTCGCGCGTGCCCGAGCGCGCGATCGTGCCCAGGTGCTCGATCGCTTCCTCGCGCGACAGCCCGATCCCGTTGTCGGAGACGGTGATCGTGCGCGCAGTCGCGTCGATGCCGATGCGGATGCCGAGATCCGCGTCGCCCTCGTAGAGCTCGGGTCGGTCGAGCGCCTCGAAGCGCAGCTTGTCGCATGCGTCGGAGGCATTGGAAATCAGCTCCCGCAGGAAGATCTCGCGGTTGCTGTACAGCGAATGGATCATCAGCTGCAGCAGCTGCCTGACCTCGGTCTGGAATCCCAGCGTTTCTTTCATTGCACCCATTTCTCGCTCCTGCTCCTTCACTTGACGCACTCGAGCACGGCGTCCTTCACGCGCGGCTCGAGGTAGCGTCCCTTGCGCGCGCGCGCTCCGGCCCAGGCTTCGAGCGCGCCCGCGCCGAACACCCGGTCGACTGCCTTGCCGCCGCGCCCGGCGCCACGCACCCGCACGCCTCCCGGGCCGAAGACGATCGCCTGGCGCAGCGTGTCCTTCGCGTCGAGACCCATCAGGATCACGCCGCGGCCGCCGTTCTTCAGCACCTTCACCTCGTTCAGCCCCATCACCAGCGCCTTGCCCTCGCCCGACATGCACAGCACGCGCGCCATGCCCGGCGCGAACAGCGCCGGGCGCAACGGCACCTGCCCGTCCTCGACCGACACGAAGGCCTTGCCCTGGCGAGTGCGGCCCACCAGGTCGGTCGCCTGGCACAGCAGGCCGTTGCCGCCGCTGGTGGCGAGCAGCACTCCCGTCTCGAGCGGCGCAGCGAACGCGTGATCGATCCGCGAGCCAGGCTCGAGCTCGACGAAGCTGGTGATCGGCGCGCCGTCGCCGCGCGCCGACGGCAATTGCGCCACCGGCACCGAGTAGACGCGGCCGTTGGTCGCGATCGCGAACAGCTGGTCGGTGGTCATCACCTCGAACGCGCCGTAGGGTCCGTCGCCCGCCTTGTAGCCGAACTGCGACGCGTCGTGGCCGTGGCCCTGGCGCGCGCGCACCCAGCCCTTCTCGGAGACGATGACGGTGACCGGCTCCTCGGGCACCCGCAGTTCGACCGCGGTGCGCTCGGCCGCCTCGATCAGCGTGCGGCGCGCGTCGCCGAACTGCTTCGCGTCGGCCTCGATCTCGCGGATCACCTGCCGGCGCATCGCTGCCGGGCTGGCGAGCAAGGCCTCGAGCGCTTCGCGCTCGGCGCGCAGTTCCGCCAGTTCGCGCTCGATGCGGATCGCCTCGAGCCTCGCCAGCTGGCGCAGGCGGATCTCGAGGATGTCCTCGGCCTGCCGGTCGCTCAGTCCGAATGCCGCGACCAGCGCGGGCTTCGGCTCGTCGGATTCGCGGATGATGCGGATCACCTCGTCGATGCGCAGCAGCACCAGCTGCCGCCCTTCGAGAATGTGGATGCGCTCGCCGACTTTTGCCAGCCGGTGCTCGCTGCGCCGCGTGACGGTGCGCACGCGGAACTCGCACCATTCGGCGAGGATCGCGACCAGCCCCTTCTGGCGTGGCCGGCCGTCGACGCCGATCATCACCAGGTTCATCGATACCCCGGTCTCGAGGCTGGTATGCGCGCGCAGCACGCGCAGCAGCTCGTCCTGGTCGATGCGCGAGGTCTTCGGCTCGAACACCAGCCGCACCGGCGCGTCCTTGCCCGATTCGTCGCGCACCGCGTCGAGCACCGCCAGCACCGTCTGCTTCAGCTGCAGCTGCTCGGGGCCGAGCGACTTCTTCCCGGGGCGCAGCTTCGGGTTGGTGAGTTCCTCGATCTCCTCGAGCACCTTCTGCGCCGACACGCCGTGCGGCAGTTCGTTGACCACCAGCTGCCACTGGCCGCGGGCCAGTTCCTCGATCGAGTGGCGCGCGCGCACCTTCAGCGAGCCGCGGCCGCTCGTGTAGATCTCGCGGATGTCGGCGGACGGCGAGATCACCTGCCCGCCGCCGGGGAAGTCGGGCCCGGGCATCAGCGCGAGCAGCGCGTCGACGTCGGCCTTCGGGTTCTTCGTCATCGCCACCGCTGCGGCCGCCACCTCGCGCAGGTTGTGCGGCGGGATCTCGGTGGCCATGCCGACCGCGATGCCGGAGGCGCCGTTCAGCAGCACCATCGGCAGCCGTGCCGGCAGCAGCATCGGCTCCTCGGTGGAGCCGTCGTAGTTCGCGATGAAGTCGACCGTGCCCTGGTCGATCTCGTCGAGCAGCAGTCTCGCGTACGGAGTGAGGCGCGCTTCGGTATAGCGCATCGCCGCCGCGCCGTCGCCGTCGCGCGAACCGAAGTTGCCCTGCCCGTCCACCAGCGGATAGCGCAGCGTGAACGACTGCGCCATGCGCACCAGCGCATCGTAGGCGGCCACGTCGCCGTGCGGGTGAAAGCGTCCGAGCACGTCGCCGACCACGCGCGCCGACTTCACCGGCTTCGCGGCGGGGCCGAGCCCCATCTCGTTCATCGCGTACAGGATGCGCCGCTGCACCGGCTTCTGGCCGTCGCAGACGTCGGGCAGCGCGCGCCCCTTGACCACCGAAACCGCGTAGTCGAGATAGGCGCGCTCGGCGTACAGCGCCAGCGTCAGCGAATCGTCGGCCGGCTCATCGGTCGCAAACAGATCGAGTTCTTCCATCTCAGTGGCTCCACCACGCCGGGCGCGGCCCGCGATGCGTCTGACCGTGCTTGCGCATGGCGGCGTTGTGTATCGTGCGCGACGGTTGGCGCGCGCAAAGGCGCAGGCCGAGCGCCGCGGGCGCGCCGGGTGCTTGCCCCCGCTTCGCGGGGGTGCCCTGCGATGCTCGCGTCACCGGCTGGCGCGGCGAAACTCGCTGCGCTCGCTGCGCGAGCTCCGCTCGGACAATCGCCGCGAGAATGATGGACGATGCGCGCTGCGCGCGCCGCCGGTGCCGCTGCGCTTCTCGGCTGCGCACAAGGCGCGCCCGCGGCGCTCGGCCCGCGCCTTTGCATTCGGAGCGGTGGTTCATGCGACGAACGTCTCCGTCTTCGCTGCGAGCACCATCGACGCACTTGCGGCAGGCCGCAACGGGCCGCGGTAGCGCCGCCCAAAGGGCCGCGGCCCACGGCGCTGCGGCCGGCGGCGCACCGGGCGCGGCCAGGGCCGAGGCGATGCGGGGCGCCGAGCCGGCCGGGACGCTGTCTGCGGCGCCGAGCAGCGCAGCCTCGGGGTCGGCGCGCGAAGCGCGCTTCGTACTTCTGACTTGCGGCGCTGTGTCTGAGCGGAGCTCGCGCAGCGAGCGTAGCGAGTTGCGCCGCACGACCCCGGGGCGAGCAGCACAGGGTAGTCGGTGCGAAGCACCGACCGCCGCGGCCAGCGTCCCGGCCGGCCCGGCGCCCCGCATCGCCTCGGCCCTGGCCGCACCCGGTGCGCCGCCGGCCGCAGCGCCGTGGGCCGCGGCCCTTTGGGCGGCGCTACCGCGGCCCGTTGCGGCCTGCCGCAAGTGCGCTGCGCTTCGAACGAAGACGGAGATCATCAGATGTCCACCTCAGCTTCGTTGCCGCGCTCCCCGAGCCATGCACGCCGCGCCGCCGCCTCGCCCTTGCCCATCAGCATCGTGAACCGCTCGCGCGTGCCCGCGGGATCGACCTCACCGAACGACACCTTCAGCATCCGCCGCGTGTCGGGGTTCATCGTCGTCTCCCAGAGCTGCTCGGCGTTCATCTCGCCCAGCCCCTTGAAGCGAGAGATCGCCCAGCCGCCCTCGCGCACGCCTTCCTTGCGCAACTTGTCCTCGACGTGCCGAAGCTCGCCATCGTCGAGGCAGTACAGCTTGCGCAGCGGCCGCTTGCCCTGTGCCGGCACGTCGACACGGTACAGCGGCGGGCGCGCGACGTAGACGTGGCCGCGCTCGAGCAGCACCGGGAAGTGGCGGAAGAACAGCGTGAGCAGCAGCACCTGGATGTGCGCGCCGTCGACGTCGGCATCCGACAGGATGCAGACGCGCCCGTAACGCAGGTTCGACAGGTCGGGTTCGGCGCCGGCCTCGTGCGGATCGACCCCGATCGCCACCGCGATATCGTGAATCTCGTTGTTCGCGAAAAGCCGGTCGCGTTCGGCCTCCCAAGTGTTGAGCACCTTGCCGCGAAGCGGAAGGATCGCCCGGAACTCCTTGTCGCGCCCCATCTTGGCCGAGCCGCCGGCCGAGTCGCCCTCGACCAGGAACAGCTCGTTGCGCGCAATGTCGGTCGACTCGCAATCGGTGAGCTTGCCGGGCAGTACGGCGACCCCGGAGCTCTTCTTCTTCTCGACCTTCTGCGCCGCGCGGCTGCGCGCCTGCGCCTGCCGGATCACGAGTTCGGCAAGCTTGCGGCCGTGCTCGACGTGCTGGTTCAGCCACAGTTCGAGCTGCGGCCTGGCCATCGACGACACCAGCCGCAGCGCATCGCGCGAGTTCAGCCGCTCCTTGATCTGTCCCTGGAACTGCGGATCGAGCACCCTGGCCGACAGCACGAAGCTCGCGCGCGCGAAGACGTCCTCGGGCAGCAGCTTGACCCCCTTGGGTTGCAGGTTGTGCAACTCGATGAAGCCCTTCACCGCGGCGAACAGGCCCTCGCGCAGGCCCGACTCGTGCGTGCCCCCGGCCGAAGTCGGAATCAGGTTCACGTACGACTCGCGCAGCAGCCCGCCCTCCTCGGTCCAGGCGACGACCCAGTGCGCGCCCTCGCCTTCGGCGAAGGTGTCGTGGCCGGCACCGATCGACTGCTCACCCTCGAAGAGCGGAATCACCGGCTCGGCGCCCGACAGCGCCGCCAGCGATTCGGACAGGTAGTCGCGCAAGCCCGCTGCGTAGTGCCAGGACTGGCGTCGCCCGCTCTTCTCGTCGACCAGCGCCACCTTCACGCCGGGCAGCAGCACCGCCTTCGAGCGCAGCAGCTGTGCCAGCTCGGCCTGCGGAATCGTCGGCGAATCGAAGTATTTCGGGTCGGGCCAGCAGCGCACCCGGGTGCCGCTGCGGCGCTCGCCGCGCTCGGCCGGCTGCGACGCGAGCGGCGTCGCGACCTCGCCGCCGGCGAACGCGATCCGGTGCACCGCCGCGTCGCGCCAGACCGTGACTTCCATGCGCTTCGACAACGCGTTGGTGACCGATACCCCGACGCCGTGCAGGCCGCCGGAGAAGCTGTAGGCGCCGCCGCCCGCCTTGTCGAACTTGCCGCCGGCGTGCAGGCGCGCGAACACGATCTCGATCACCGGCACGCCTTCCTCCGGATGCAGTCCCACCGGAATGCCCCGGCCGTCGTCGTCGACCGGAGACGCTGCCGTCGACGTGCAGCGTGACCGCGATCTCGCGGCAGAACCCCGCCAGCGCCTCGTCGGCCGCGTTGTCGATCGCCTCCTGCACGATGTGCAGCGGGTTTTCGGTTCGCGTGTACATGCCCGGCCGCTGCCGGACCGGCTCGAGTCCCTTCAGGACGCGAATCGACGATTCGCCGTAATCGCTCTTGCGTGTCGCCATGTCGGAAAACGGGAGAGGTGGCGCTTCAGCGGCCCAGCGTGATGCCGCAGCTCTGCAGCATTGCAGCGAAGTCGAAGACCATGTCGGGGTTCAGGTAGGCGAGGAACGCCCACGTCGCCGCGAAACCGAGCGCGAGCGCGCCCGAGACGAAGAGGAAGATGCGCGCGCCCTGGCTCATCGCGAATCGGGCGCGCCCGGCGCGCAGGCTAGAATCGGGGTCGGCAAACGCCGCAAGGTCGCTGGGTCCATGGCGCCATTCTACTTGCCGGCCCGAGAGCCCCCGAAACCATGACCGCCCCGACCCGACGCCCCGACACCCTGCTGATCCACGCCGATCGCGACGACGCGGCCGACACCGCGCTCGCGCCGGCGATCCATACGTCGGTCACCTACGCGGCCGGCGACGCCGCCGAGTTCGCCGAAATGGCCACCCGACCGCGCCATCCGCGCTTCTACACGCGCTATGGCAACCCCACGCACGAGCGGGCCGCGCGGCTCATCGCCCGACTCGAAGGCGGCGAGGCCGCGCTGATGACCGCCAGCGGCATGGGGGCGGTCTCGGCGGTGCTCCTCGGCTTGCTCGGCGCAGGCGATCTGGCGGTCGCCCAGACGACGCATTACATGGGCACCACGCGGCTATTCACCGAGTTGCTGCCGCGCTTCGGCGTACGCGTCGAACTGGTCGAGCAAGCGGACACCGCCGCGCTGGTGGCGGCGATCGGACGCGGCGCGCGACTGGTGATGGTCGAGACGCCGTCGAACCCGACGATGACGCTGACCGATCTGCGCGCGGTGGCGGCGGCAGCGCGCGCGGCCGGCGCGATCAGCGTGGCCGACAACACGTTCGCCAGCCCGTTGAACCAGCAGCCGCTGTCCTTCGGCATCGATGTCGTCGTGCACAGCGCCACCAAGTATCTCGGCGGGCACCACGACCTGATCGCCGGCGCGGTGGTTGCGCGCGAAGACCTGCTCGACCGCATCTGGCAGAGCGCGATCGCGCTGGGCAGCACGCTCGGCGCGTTCGACGCCTGGCTGCTGCTGCGCGGGATGCGCACGCTGTCGCTGCGCGTGGCCCGAGCCAACGACAACGCAATCACGGTGGCGCGCTTTCTCGAAGGCCATCCGCAGGTCGAAGCGGTCCACTACCCGGGACTGCCGGGCCACCCGCAGCATGCGCTGGCCCGCGCGCAGATGCGCGGCTTCGGCGGCGTGCTGTCGGTGCGGCTGCGCGGCGGCTACGATCGCACCCAGCGCTTCGTCTCGAAGCTGCGCCTGTTCACTCAGGCGGTCAGCCTCGGCGGCGTCGAGTCGCTGGTCGTGCACGCCGCGGCGATGGTGCGTGGCACGCTGGACGACGAGCAGATGCAGGCGGCCGGCATCGCCCCGAACCTGGTGCGCCTGGCCTGCGGCATCGAAGCCGCCGACGACCTGCTGGCCGATCTCGCCCAGGCGCTCGAACGCTCCTAGATCCCGACCTGCGTGCCCAACTCGACCACGCGGTCGGGCGGCAGCTCGAAGTAGTTCGCCACGCTGGTGCTGTTCTGGAGCATCCAGCCGAACAGCGAGCGCCGCCAGCCGAACAGCCCGCGCCTGCTCACCGACACCAGCGTCGGCTTGCTGGTGAAGAACGAGGTCTCGCCGACCGGACAGGCCACGCCCTTGCGCGCCGCCAGGCGCAGCACGCGATCGACGTCGGGCTGCTCGCGATAGCCGAAGTGCGCCGTGATCCGCACGATCCCGTTGGCGCCGCGCATCACCTCGATGCGCTCGTCGTCGGGCACCCGCGGCGCCTCGTCGAACTGCACCGTGAGGAACACCGTCTGCTCGTGCACGACCTTGTTGTGCTTCAGGTTGTGCAGGAACGCGCTCGGGCAGCCGCCGGCCGACGACGAGAAGAACACTGCGGTCCCGGGCACGCGCGGCACGTCGGCGATCTCCGGGCTCAATCCGTCGCGCGTGGCCTTCGGCGCCGCATCCTTGCGCGCCCGCATGATCTCGAGGCCGCGCCGCCAGGTGGTCAGCACGGTGAACACGACCAGTGCCAGCGCGACCGGGAACCAGCCGCCGTGCAGCAGTTTGGCGGCGTTGGCCGAGAAGAACGACAACTTCGAGCGTGGCGAACAGCAGGAACAGCGGCCACAACCAGCGCAGCCGTGCGTCGACCGCCAGCGGCAGCACGATCAGCATCATCAGGCTGGTGATCAGCAGGTCGCCCGCGACCGCGATGCCGTAGGCCGAGGCCAGCGCCCCGGAGCTGCGAAAGCCCAGCACCAGCCCCAGCACCAACACCATCAGCAGCCAGTTCACCGCCGGAATGTAGATCTGCCCCTGCGCGACGTCGGAGGTGTGCAGCACGCGCAGGCGCGGCAGGAAGTTCAGGCGCGACGCCTGCTGCGTCGCCGAGAACGCCCCCGAGATCGTCGCCTGCGAAGCAATCACCGTGGCCGCGGTCGCCAGCACGATCAGCGGCAGCAGCAGCGGCTCGGGGGCGAGCATGTAGAACGGGTTGCGTGCCGCCTCGGCGTCGCGCAGCACCAGGGCTCCCTGGCCGAAGTAGTTGAGCGTGAGCGACGGCAGCACCAGCGCGGACCACGCGATCTGGACCGGGCGTCGCCCGAAATGGCCCATGTCGGCATACAGCGCCTCGGCGCCGGTCATGCACAGGAACACCGCGCTCGCGGCCAGGAAGGCCAGCGTCGGCTGCTCGACGATCAGCTTCAGCGCGTAGCGCGGATCGAGTGCCTGCAGCACCGCCGGGTTCTGGGCGATGCTCGCGACGCCCAGCCCGGCGATCGCGACGAACCAGCCCAGCATGATCGGCCCGAAGAAGGCTCCGACCGCCGCGGTGCCCCGGCGCTGTATGAGGAAGATCCCGAGGATGATGCCCAGTGCGATCGGCACCACCAGCATGTCCAGTGCCGGCGCGAGGACGACAAGCCCCTCGACCGCCGAGAGCACCGAGATCGCCGGCGTGATGACCGCGTCGCCGTAGAACAGCGACACCGCGAACGCGCCGAGGATCGTGACGAGCCACAGCAGTCGCGGGCGCTCGCGCACCTGCTGCGCGCAATACGACAGCAGCGCGAGCACCCCGCCGTCGCCGCGGTTGTCGAAGCGCAGCATGATCGACACGTACTTCAGCGAGACGATGATCGTCACCGCCCAGAAGATCATCGACAGCACCGCGTAGACGTTGGCCGCGGTGAGCGGCAGCGCGTGCGCGCCGCTGAAGGCCTCCTTGAACGCATACAGGGGGCTCGTGCCGATGTCGCCATAGACGACGCCGAGCGCGGCGAGCGTCACCGCGGGCAGGCCGGAGCGCGAGCTTTCGGACATGGCGGCGCAGTTTAGCAGCTAAGATGTGCGCCGATGAACCCGCTCAGCCTCGCGCTCGTGCTTGCCGGCGTCGTGCTCAACGCGGTGGCGCAGACGCTGCTCAAGCATGGCACCAACCGCCTGGGGCCGGTGGAGTTCTCGCTGTCGCAGGCGCTGCCGCTCGGCCTACGCATCCTGAGCGACTGGCCGTTCCTGCTCGGCCTGGCCTGCTACGGCGTGAGCCTGGTCGTCTGGATCGCGGCGCTCACGCGCGTGCCGGTCACGGTCGCCTACCCGATGTTGTCGATCGGCTACATCATCAACGCGCTGATCGCGCGCTATTGGCTCGGCGAGACGATGGGACTTGGCGGGTGGCTGGGCATTGCATTCATCGTGCTCGGCGTGACCCTGATCGCGCGCCAGGGCGCCTGAGTTAGACTGGCGGAGGGAGGGGGATTCGAACCCCCGAGGGGCTGTTAACCCCTACACGCTTTCCAGGCGTGCGACTTAAACCACTCATCCATCCCTCCGAGGGCGCGCAGTATACCGCACCCGCGCGCACGAAGCGCTCGCCCAAGACGCTGATAACAAAGAAAAAGGGGGCGATCTTGCGATCGCCCCCGAGGGGCCGCGGCCAGGGCGGCCGCGGTTTCGCGGGAGGACCGAAGCGCCGTCGGCGCCCCGGCCTCCGTGCGGCGCTCAGGCCGCCTTCAGGTTCGGATAGCGGACGTGCTCCACCAGCTCCTGCGTGGCGCGGTCGGGCGCCGGCGTGATCAGCGACACGACGATCATCACGAGGAAGCCCAGCGGCACGCCGAACAGGCCGGCCGAGATCGGCTGGATGTCCCACCACAGGTTCGTGATCGGCACCGGGCGCGGGATGCCGTAGAACATCTCGCGCAGCCAGGGCTGGTTCAGCGTCATGTAGTAGAACGTGATGCCGATGCCGGCGATCATGCCCAGCGTGGCCGCGATGCCGGTGGCGCGCTTCCAGAAAATGCCGAGCACCAGCGCCGGGAAGAACCCGGCCGCGGCGAACGAGAAGGCCGCCGACACCAGGAACAGGATGTCGGCCGGCTTCTGCGCCGCGGTGAGCGCCGCCAGGACGGCGACCACCAGCAGCAGCATCTTCGAGAGCAGCACGCGGCGCTGCGTCGACACGGTCGGGTCGATCATCTTGTAGTAGAGATCGTGCGACAGCGCGTTGGCGATCGTGAGCAGCAGGCCGTCGGCGGTGGACAGCGCCGCCGCGAGGCCGCCCGCGGCGACGAGGCCCGAGATCACGTACGGCAAGCCCGCGATTTCCGGCGTGGCCAGCACGACGATGTCGCCGCCGATCGAGATCTCGGCAGCCTGCACGATGCCGTCGCCGTTCACGTCGGCAATGGACATCAAGCCCGGATCGACTGCCGCCCACGACTGCACCCACGCCGGCAGGCTCGCGAACGGCAGGCCCACCACGTCGTGATACATGTCGTACTTCACCAGCACCGCCAGTGCCGGCGCCGTCAGGTACAGCAGCAGGATGAAGAACAGCGACCATCCCACCGAGACCCGGGCCTCGCGCACCGACGGCGTGGTGTAGTAGCGCATCAGGATGTGCGGCAGCGAGGCCGTTCCGATCATCAGGCAGAACACCAGCGCGAGGAAGTTCTTGCGGGAGACGTCGCGCGCGGCGTCGTCCTTGCCCGGGAACGGTTCCGCATGCCGCAGCAGCGGTCCACCGCGAGCCGCCAACGCCCGCTCCTTCGCCCAGGCGGTGCGCGCATCCTCGACCGTCTTCGGATACTTGGCGAGCTCGTCCTGGGCCTTCTTCAGCGCAGCGGCGTCGCCCGACCCGGTCGCGTCGGCCACCGCTTTGTCGAGCGCGGCCTTGCCGGCGGCGTACGAGCCCTGCAGGTCTTTCAGCTTCTCGGTGGCAGCCGCGGCCCGCTGGTTGAAGATCTTCTTGACTTCGATCTCCTTCGGATCGGCGATCAGCTTCTCTTCCTGCGCGGTGACCTGCTGCAGTTGCTGGCCGTAAACCAGCTGCGGGATCGGGAACCCGGTCTGCTGCACCGACAGCCACACCACCGGGATCAGGTAGGCGACGATCAGGATGATGTACTGCGCCACCTGGGTCCAGGTGACCGCGCGCATGCCCCCGAGGAACGAGCAGACGAGAATGCCGGCCAGCCCGAGGAACACGCCGATCTCGAACGCCACGCCGGTCAGGCGCGTGGTGATGATGCCCACGCCGTAGATCTGCGCCACCACGTAGGTGAACGAGCACAGGATCGCGATCACGATGCCGATGAAGCGCGGGATGTTGCCGCCGTAGCGCGCGCCCAGGAAGTCGGGAATCGTGAACTGCCCGAACTTGCGCAGGTACGGAGCGAGGAACATCGCGGTCAGCACGTAACCGCCCGTCCAGCCCATCGCGAACGCCAGGCCGTTGTAGCCGGCCGGGTAGAACGTGCCCGCGAGACCGAGGAACGACGCGGCCGACATCCAGTCGGCACCCACCGCCATGCCGTTGAACAGCGCCGGCACGCGACGACCCGCGACGTAGTACTCGGCGGCCTCGTTGGTGCGGCTGATGATGCCGATGCCGGCGTACAGCAGGATCGTGGCCATCAGGAACACGTAGCCGATGGTCTGCCGCGGCAGGCCCATCTGCTCGAGGATCGCCAGCACGACCACGAAGGCGATGAAGCCCCCGGTGTAGAAGGCGTAGACCTTCTTCAGTTGCTGCGTGAACGATTTCTGCGATTGCTGGGCGGTGCTCATTCGAGGTCTCCTTCCGCCACGCCGAACTCTTCGTCGAGCTTGTTCATGTAGCGCGCGTAGTAGATGATCAGCAGCAGGTAGATGACCAGCGCCCCCTGCGCAGCCATCCAGAACGAGAATGGCCAGCCGAAGAAATTGAAGGTCAGCGATCGCGCGAAGTACGCGACGACGAAAGTGACGACGAACCAGATCGCGAGCAGTATCGACGCGATGCGCAGGTTTCGCCGCCAGTACTCATGGTGCTTGGCGGTCAGTTGCATGGCCCCTCCAGTCGGGTTGTTTTCCTCATTTGTGCACTCCTCTCCCTCTCCTCGTCGGGCGCTCGTCACCCGTGTCACGAACCTTTGCGGGCCGCGCGCTCGCCCGGCCGAAACGGATCCTCGATGCCGGCGTCCACACCGGTTTCGCGCTCGAGCTGCAGCGCGACCTTCGGCTCGAACTTCGAGAGCCGGCGGATCGTGGCGACGATCCGCTCGGTGTCTCCGAGCCGGTGGTAGACGTGCGCGAGCTGGTAATAGCCGTAGGGCGACATCGGCTGCAGCTCGATCACCTTCTTCAGTGCCGCGACCGCGTCTTCCACGCGGTCGAGCTTGACCAGCGACAGCCCCTTGCCGTACCGAGGCGCGGTCGAGCTTCGGATCGAGCGCGACCGCGCGCTCGAACGCTTCGCACGCGCTTTCGTGCTCGCCCAGCTCCTGGCGCAGGAAGCCGAGATTGAACCAGGCATGCGCGGTGCCGGGATCGACCTGCACCGAATGCTCGAGCACCGCGATCGCGCCGCGCTTGTCGCCCCGCGCCGCCCGCCGGTTGGCGATCGCCGCCAGCGTGCCGGTGTCGCGCGGACGCAGCGCGCGCACGCGCTCCCAGTACTCGAGTTCGAGGTCGGTGCGCTCGAGCAGCCCCGCCCAGATGGCCATCTGGCGGTAGTACCACGCGTTGACGAAGTCGAATGCGGCGGCGCTCATCGGTTCAGCTCGCCGGCATCTGGAGCCTGAGCTTGGCCACCGTGAGGGCCACCCAGATCCAGAACAGCAGGATGAACGCCAGCGCCGGAACGTGGCGATCGTCGACGAAGCGTGGCGCGATGCGCCGAACGAACCGGACGACCGGAGACGTGAGGAAGCGCAAAAGCCGGTAGATCGGGTTGGTCTCGTGCCGCCCGAAGCTCATCAGGAAGACGATGCCCTGCCCGAGCAGCAGCAGGCCGACGAACTCGACCAGCCCCTTTAGAACGATCACCCCCTCCAGCACGCTTCGCGTCTCCTCGTGGCGGGCGGATCCGTGGTCCGCCCGTTCCTGATGCGGGCCGCCCGAGGGCGGCCCGGTCTCCCTACCTCACAGCGACTGCTTCAGCTGTTCGAGAATCGCCGGATTCTCGAGCGTGGACACGTCCTGCGTGATCGCCTCGCCCTTGGCGAGCGCCCGCAGCAGCCGGCGCATGATCTTGCCCGAGCGGGTCTTCGGCAGGTTCTCGCCGAAGCGGATGTCCTTGGGCTTGGCGATCGGCCCGATTTCCTTGCCGACCCAGTCGCGCAACTCTTTCGCGGTCTTCGCCGCCGCGTCGCCGGTGGGCCGCGCCTGCTTGAGCACGACGAAGGCGGCGATCGCCTCGCCGGTCAGGTCGTCGGGGCGTCCGACCACGGCTGCCTCCGCCACCAGCGGATGCGCAACCAGCGCCGACTCGATCTCCATCGTGCCGAGCCGGTGGCCCGACACGTTGAGCACGTCGTCGATGCGGCCCATCACGCGGAAGTAGCCGTCTTCGTCGCGCATCGCGCCGTCGCCGGCGACGTAGTAGCGTCCGCCCTGGACCTCCGGCGGGAAGTAGGTCTTCTTGAAGCGCTCGGGGTCGCCCCAGATCGTGCGGATCATCGACGGCCAGGGCTTGGTGATCGCGAGGAAACCACCCTTGCCCTTCTCGACCTCGCCGCCCGCCTCGTCGATGATCGCCGCGGCGATGCCCGGCAGCGGCATGGTGCACGAACCCGGCTTGAGCGCATGCACCCCCGGCAGCGGCGAAATCATCGTCGCGCCGGTCTCCGTCTGCCACCAGGTGTCGACGATCGGGCAGCGCCCGCGGCCGACGTTTTCGTAGTACCACATCCACGCTTCGGGATTGATCGGCTCGCCGACCGATCCGAGCACCCTCAGCGACGACAGGTCGTATTTCTTCGGGTGGTGATCCGGCGAGGTCTCGCCGGCGCGCACCAGCGAGCGGATCGCGGTGGGCGCCGTATAGAAGATGCTGACCTTGTGGCGGTCGATCATCTCCCAGAAGCGGCCCGGATTCGGGAACGTGGGGATGCCCTCGAAGATGACCTGCGTTGCGCCGCACGCGGTGGGACCATAGACGATGTAGGTGTGCCCGGTGACCCAGCCGATGTCGGCGGTGCACCAGTAGACGTCGCCGGGCTTGAGGTCGAACACCCACTTCACGGTGATCGCTGCCCCGAGCAGGAAGCCGGCCGACGAATGCTGGACGCCCTTGGGCTTGCCGGTGGAGCCCGAGGTGTAGAGCACGAACAGCGGATGATCGGCGTCGACCCATTCGGGCGGGCAGTCGGCCGACTGGCCTTCGATCGCCTGCTCCCAGCTGAGGTCGCGGCCTTCCTGATATGCGGCGCCCTCGCCGGTGCGCCGGTAGACGATGACCTTGCGCACCGCCTCGCAGCCGCCCATTTCGAAGGCCTCGTCGACCGCGTTCTTCAGCGGCACGCGCTTGCCGCCGCGCACCTGCTCGTCGGCGGTGATGACCAGCGAGGCGCCGACGTCGACGATGCGCTCGTGCAGGCTCTTGGCCGAAAAGCCGCCGAACACCACCGAGTGGACGATGCCCAGCCGCGCGCAGGCCTGCATCGCGACCACGCCCTGGATCGACATCGGCAGGTAGATGATCGCGCGGTCGCCGCGCTTGTAGCCCAGCGCCTTCAGGCCGTTGGCGAAGCGGCTCACCCTCTGGAGCAGCTCGCGATACGTGACGGTGGTGACGGCCCCGTCGTCGGCCTCGAAGATGATCGCGGTCTTGTTCTCGACCGGCGTGCCGATGTGGCGGTCGAGGCAGTTATAGGAGACGTTCAGTTCGCCGTCGGCGAACCATTTGTAGAACGGCGCATTCGACTCGTCGAGCGAGCGCGTGAACGGCTTGTGCCAGACGAGGTGCTCACGCGCCAGCCGCGCCCAGAATCCGGCGTGGTCTTTCGACGCCTCGGCGCACAAAGCCTCGTACTGCTTCATGCCCGAAATCGTTGCCTGCTTGCGGAATGCTTCGGGCGGCGGAAACAACCTGCCTTCCTGAAGCACCGATTCGATCTGAGCCGACATCGCCCGTCCTCCTGTTGGCACTTCCTTCCTTTATCGACTGCGGGCACATTACGAGCGATGCCTTACGACTCGCTTACGTCGGCCGCTTTCGGCCGGACCCGGTGCGCCGCCCCATGCGCTTGATGCGCCGCAATAGGATAGTCCCGATACGGGCCGCGAAGGCGCCAAATCCACGTTCCGCTAGAATCGACGCCCGGTTCCAGCGAGGACACGCCATGACCGTCATCAGGCAGGTCGATCTGATCGAATCGGTGGCTGCTGCACTGCAGTTCATCAGCTATTACCATCCGCGCGACTACATCGAGCACCTGGCGCGCGCCTACGAGGGCGAGCAGAGTCCGGCCGCGAAGGACGCGATCGCGCAGATCCTGACCAACTCGCGGATGTGCGCGGAAGGGCACCGCCCGCTTTGCCAGGACACCGGCATCGTCAACGTGTTCCTGAAGGTCGGCATGGGGGTGCGCTTCGAGGGCTTCGGCGGCTCGCTGGCCGACGCGATCGACGAGGGCGTGCGCCGCGCCTACCTCGACCCGTCGAACACGCTGCGCGCCTCGGTGGTCGCCGACCCGCAGTTCGAGCGCAGGAACACCCGCGACAACACGCCGGCGGTGGTCAATGTGGAACTGGTACCCGGCGACCAGGTGGAGGTGACGGTCGCGGCCAAGGGCGGCGGCTCGGAGAACAAGTCGAAGCTGGCGATGCTCAACCCGTCGGACTCGATCGTCGACTGGGTGCTGAAGACCGTTCCGACGATGGGCGCCGGCTGGTGTCCGCCCGGCATGCTCGGCATCGGCATCGGCGGCACTGCCGAGAAGGCGATGCTGCTGGCCAAGGAATCGCTGATGGAGCCGCTCGACATGTTCGACCTGCTCGCACGCGGGCCGTCGAACCGGCTCGAGGAATTGCGCATCGAGTTGTACGAGAAGGTGAACGCGCTGGGCATCGGCGCGCAGGGGCTGGGCGGGCTGAGCACGGTGCTCGACGTGAAGATCGCGATGTACCCGACGCACGCGGCCTCCAAGCCGGTGGCCATGATTCCGAACTGCGCCGCGACGCGCCATGCGCACTTCGTGCTCGACGGCTCGGGGCCGGCCTTCTGCGAGCCCCCGCCGCTGTCGGCCTGGCCCGACGTGCACTGGGCCCCGGACGTGCGCACGTCGAAGCGCGTCGACCTCGACACGTTGACCCGCGAGGAAGTGACCTCGTGGAAACCCGGCCAGACGCTGCTGCTGTCCGGGAAGATGCTCACCGGCCGCGACGCCGCGCACAAGCGGATCCAGGACATGCTGGCGCGCGGCGAGTCGCTACCGGTGGACTTTGCCGGCCGCGTGATCTATTACGTCGGCCCGGTCGACCCGGTGCGCGACGAAGTCGTCGGTCCGGCCGGCCCGACCACCTCGACGCGGATGGACAAGTTCACCGACATGATGCTGTCGCAGACCGGGCTGCTGGCAATGGTCGGCAAGGCCGAGCGCGGGCCGGAGGCGATCGACGCGATTCGCCGACACAAGGCGGCCTACCTGATGGCGGTGGGCGGCGCGGCCTACCTGGTGTCGAAGTCGATCCGCAAGGCCCGCGTGGCGGGCTTTGCCGATCTGGGCATGGAGGCGATCTACGAGTTCGACGTGCAGGACATGCCGGTGACGGTGGCGGTCGACGCCACCGGCACCTCGGTGCACGAGACCGGCCCGCGCGAGTGGCAGGCGCGCATCGGCAAGATCCCGGTCGGTGCCCAATGAGCTACCTGCTGATCGACATCGGCAACACGTTCCTCAAATGGGGAACGTACTCGCCGCCCGCGTCGCAGGGCCGCGCGCTGGCGCAGGACAAAATGCTGGCCTTCGGGCGCGTGATGCTCGAAGAGGTCTCGATGGTCACCAAGGAGTGGCGCCGGCAACCCACTCCGGGGGCGATCGTGATCTCCAACGTCGCGGGCACCGGCGTCGTCAACCCGACGCTTCGCTCGCTCGAAATCTGGCCGGATGCGCCCGAGCCGCACTGGATCACATCGCGCCCCGAGCAGTGCGGCGTGAAGAACGGCTACCTGAACCCGGCGGCGCTCGGCTGCGACCGCTGGGCCGCGATGATCGGCGCGCGCGCGCTGGTCGGCGAACGTCCGGCGCTGGTGGTGGTGTGCGGCACCGCGACCACGATGGATCTGCTCACCGGCGACGGCCAGTTCCTGGGCGGCGGCATCATGCCCGGGCTGGGGCTGATGGTGCGCGCGCTGCACCAGAACACGGCCACCCTGCCCGACGCGCAGGGCGGGGACGCCCCCCCCCCCCCCCCGAGGGGGGGGGACGCGATCGCGTCGGGGTGCGCGCATGCGCAGGCCGGCGCGGTCGAGCGGCTCTACTACCTGCACAAGCGCAACCATCCCGACCTGCGCTGCATCCTGTCGGGGGGCGCCGCGCGCACGCTCGGCCCGCGGCTGACCATCGAGTTCACGTACCACGAGAACCTGGTGCTCGAAGGGCTGTACCAGATCGCGAGCTCGCTCGGCTGAGGCGGCGCGATCGGTCGGCACGGCCAGGTCGGCACGGGCAAAGGCGCGGGCCGTCGGCCGCCGGCGCGCCGGGTGCTTGCCCCCGCTTCGCGGGGGTGCCCTGCGATGCTCGCCGCACCGGCTGGCGCGGCGAAACTCGCTACGCTCGCTGCGCGAGCTGCGCTCGGACAGTCGCCGCGAGAATGATGGACGATGCGCGCTGCGCGCGCCGCCGGTGCGGCTGCGCTTCTCGGCTGCGCACAAGGCGCGCCCGCGGCCGACGGCCCGCGCCTTCGCCGGATACGTCGTGGCGTTCGCGCGCACCTTTCGGACATTCGCGGCGACGGATGATGCCTACGCCCGGAACGCCACCGACATTGATCCAGTGGCACGCGGCAGCGCTCTCAGTCTGCGGACAGCGCCGCGATTCCCGCCCGGGCGATTCGCGCGTCGTCCGAAGACTTCACGCCCGACACGCCTACCGCGCCGACGCAGTGTCCGTCCGCGACGATCGGCACTGCGCCTTCGAGCATGCCTTCGAGCCCCGGCGCCGACAGGAACGCAGTGCGCCCGCCGTTGATGATTTCCTCGTAGATCCGCGACTCGCGCCGCCCGAGTGCGGCGGTGCGTGCCTTCGCTTCGCAGATCTGCGCCGAGATCGGCGCCGCGCCGTCGAGGCGCTGCAGCCACAACAGGTGGCCGCCGTCGTCGACGATCGCGATCGACACCGCCCACTGGTTGCGCAGCGCCTCGGCTTCGGCCGCGGCGGCGATCGCCTTCACGTCGACTGCGGCAAGTACCGGCCTGGTGTTCATCGGTTCTCCGTTCGGGCGGTGCCCTTCATGCCTCCAAACCCACCGCCCGGCGCAGCTGCTCGAGCGCACCCGGGTCCTCGATCGTGGTGAGGTCGCCCGGATCGCGCGCCTCGCAGATCGCCTGGATCGAGCGGCGCAGCACCTTGCCCGAGCGGGTCTTGGGCAGCAGCGTCACGAAGTGCACGCGCGAGGGCCGCGCGACCGCGCCGAGCTGCTTGTCGACCGTGGCCATCAGCTCGCCCTCGAGCGCCATCCGCGCCTCGGGAGCGGCCACCCGCGCGGGGTCTTTGAGCACCACGAAGGCCATGGCCACCTGGCCCTTGAGCGAATCGGCCACGCCGACCACCGCGCATTCGGCCACCGCCTGATGGCTCGACAGGCTCTCCTCGATCTCGCGGGTGCCGAGCCGGTGGCCGGCCACGTTGATCACGTCGTCGGTGCGCCCGAGAATGAAGTAGTAGCCGTCCTCGTCGCGGATGCCCCAGTCGAAGGTGGAGTAGACCAGCTTGCCGGGAATGGTCGAGAAATAGGTCTTCACGAAGCGCTCGTCGTCGCCCCAGACCGTCTGCATGCAACCCGGGGGCAGCGGCGGAACGATCGCCACCACGCCCTTCTCGTTCACGCCGACCTCCTCGCCGGTCTGCTCGTGCAGCAGGCGCAGGTCGTAGCCGTACATCGGCATGCCCGGCGAACCCAGCCGCGTGGGCGTCTTCTCGACCCCGTGGGCCACGGTGAGGATCGGCCAGCCGGTTTCGGTCTGCCAGTAGTTGTCGACGATCGGCTTGCCGAGCGCCTCGCCGATCCAGCGCGCGGTGGGCTCGTCCAGCGGTTCGCCGGCGAGGAACAGCGTGCGCAGCGACGACAGGTCGTGGCGGCTGAGCCAGGACGGATCCTGCTTCTTCAGCACGCGGATCGCGGTGGGCGCCGAGAACATCACGGTGACCCGGTATTTCTCGACCAGCTGCCAGAGGATGCCGGCATCGGGGCGCAGCGGCGTGCCCTCGTACATGATCGTGGCCATGCCGGCGATCAGCGGCCCGTAGACGATGTACGAGTGGCCCACCACCCAGCCGATGTCGCTGGTCGAGAAGTAGGTCTCTCCGGGGTTGCCGCAGAAGATGTACTTCATCGACGCGGCCAGCGCGACCGCATGGCCGCCGACGTCGCGCTGCACGCCCTTGGGCACGCCGGTGGTGCCCGAGGTGTACAGCGTGTAGCTCACCTCGTTGGATTCGAGCCACTCGACCGGCACTTCGGCGTCGAGGTGCCGCTCGCGCAGCGCCGCGTAGTCGCGGTCGCGTCCGGCCACGCGCTCGAACGGCGCGAGGCCGCGATCGACCATCAGCACGTTCGCGGGCTTGTTGCCCGCCATGTCGATCGCCGCATCGAGCAACGGCTTGTACGGCACGACCTTGCCGGCGCGCGAGCCGGCGTCGGCGCTGACGACGAGCACCGGGCTCGCGTCGTCGATGCGGCTGGCCAGGCTGTGCGAGGCGAAGCCGCCGAACACCACCGAATGGATCGCGCCGATGCGCGCACAGGCGAGCATCGCGAAGGCCGCCTCGGGGATCATCGGCATGTAGATCAGCACCCGGTCGCCGCGACGCACGCCCAGTTCGCGCATGATCGCGGCCATCCGCACCACCTCGCGGTGCAGCTCGCCGAAAGTGAAGACGCGCTCGGTGTCGGTCTCGGTCGACACGAAGATCAGCGCAGGCTGGTCGCGCCGGGCCGCCAGGTGCCGGTCGACCGCGTTGTGGCACAGGTTGGTGCGCCCGCCGACGAACCAGCGCGTGAAGGGGGGCTTCGAGTAATCGAGCACGCGCTCGAAGGGCGCGTGCCAGTCGATCAGCGCGGCCTGCTCGCGCCAGAAGCCCTCCCGATCGGCGATCGAGCGCGCGTGAAACTCGCGCAGCGTGCCCGCCCCGATAGCGTCGCCAGCACCCATTCCGACCCCTCCATTGCGTCTGTTGCGGCCTGTCCCCGGGCGCATTCTACGACCAGGGACCGGCGGCGCGACGCACGTCGGCATCGACGCCTGCCGCCTATTCCTTCTGACGGGAACAGTCGTGCCGGTGCGGGCAGCACGAGCACGACTCGATCGCCCCGCGCAGGCTGCAGGTCGAGCGGCGGCAGGCGAGCACCGGAAGTCCCCGGCGGCGTGCCGCGTCGCGATAGCCGCGCATGACGTTGTGGCCCAGGAAGTCGGTGAACAGGATCAGCAACTCGGCGCCGGCCGGCACCGAGCGGTCGGCGCGCTGCGCCGACGGGTCGCGTCCCGAGACATGACGCATGATCGAGATGCCGTATTCGGTCAGCACCTGCGGAATGTTGCCGAGCCGGTCGGCGCCCACCACCAGAGCTTTCATCGTCGGATCCCGTGCGTCGATGCGCCCTGTCGGGCGTCGGTAGGTATCGTAGCCCGCACTTGACAAATGATAGCCATTCCCATTTAAATGTCATGACTATTGAGATTGTTTCTCGTTTCGATTGACCGCCTTTCTCCCCCTACCCCAGCGAACCCGAAAGATCACCGCAATGCTCCGACCGAAGCTTCCCGCTCTCGCCGCCGCCCCGGCGCTCGGCGCCGCCCTCGCCGCCACTCCCGCGCAGGCCCAGGACAAGGTGCTCAACCTGTACTCGGCCCGCCACTACCAGACCGACGAGAACCTCTACGCCGAATTCACGAAGCAGACCGGCATCCGGATCAACCGCATCGAGGCCGGCGACGAGGCGATCCTGGAGCGGTTGCGCAACGAGGGCGCCAACAGCCCCGCCGACGTGATCCTGCTGGTCGACGCGGCGCGACTGTGGAAGGCGCAGATCGAGGGCCTGTTCCAGCCGCTGAAGTCGACGGTGCTGGAGACCCGGATTCCGGCTGCGCTGCGCGGCAAGGACGACGGCAAGGGCAGCGAGTGGTTCGGCATCTCGACGCGCGCGCGCGTGATCGTCTACAACAAGGCGAAGGTCGACGCCGCGCTGGTGCAGAACTACGAAGATCTCGCGCGCCCCGAACTGAAGGGCAAGGTCTGCACCCGCTCGGGGGCGCACCCGTACATGCTGTCGCTGATCGGCGCGATGTCCGAGCACCTGGGCGAGGCGAAAGCCGAGCAGTGGGCCAGCGGCGTCGTGGCCAACTTCGCCCGCAAGCCCCGCGGCGGAGATACCGACCAGATCCGCGCGGTGGCCACCGGTGAATGCGGGGTGGCGCTGACCAACACTTACTACCTGGTGCGGCTGATGCGCTCGGACAAGCCCGCAGACCGCGAAGTCGTGCAGCGCATCGGCGTCGTCTGGCCCGACCAGAAGAGCTTCGGCACCCACGTCAACGTCTCGGGGGCGGCGCTGGCACGCCATGCGCCGCATCGCGACAACGCGGTGCGCTTCATCGAATACCGGCCAGCGACGCCGCGCAGGCCTATCTCGCCGACGGCAACAACGAGTGGCCGGTGGTGCGCACGGTGAAGCTGCGCAACCGCGAACTCGAATCGCTGGGAACCTTCAAGGCCGACACGCTGCCGATCGCGTCGATCGGGCGCGCGCAGGTCGCTGCCTCGAAGATCATCGACCGCACCGGCTGGCGCTGACGCGTCGCGGCCCCTGCAACGGGGCGCGCCGCATCAGGCCTGCGCGGCGATGACCTTGATCTCCACCCGATACTGAGGCGCGGCCAGCCGCGCCTCGACGGTGGCGCGCGCCGGCGTGTACCCTGCCGGCACCCAGGCGTCCCAGACCGCGTTCATCGCCGCGAAATCGCCGATGTCGGCCAGGAAGACCTGCGCCTGCAGGATGCGGGTGCGATCGCTGCCGGCCTCGGCGAGCAAGCGGTCGATGGCGGCGAGCACCTGGCGCGTCTGCCCGCCGACGTCGAGCGCAGGATCTTCGGCCACCTGTCCAGCCAGGTAGACCACGCCGTTGTGGATCACGGCCTCGGACATGCGCGTGCCCACGTGCAGCCGCTGGATCGTCATTGAAGTTCCTCCGACAGGAAGCGTTCGACCGCGTCCACCTGGTCGGCGGCGATGAAGGTCGGCGCGTGACCGACCCCGGCGAATGCGACGCACCGTGCCTTCGGCCCGCGCTGCGTCATCGCTTCGGCGGTGGCCGCCGACAGGATGTCGGATTGCGCGCCGCGCGTGACCAGCGTCGGGCAGCGGATCGCGTCGTAGAACGGCCAGAGGTCGGGCGCGGGACCGGCCTGCTGCTGCCGAAACGCCTCGGCGATCGCCGGATCGTAGGCGAAGGTGAAGCCGTCCCCGCGCGGCACCAGGTAGTTGCGCGTGAGCAGCCGGAACTGGTCGTCGGTGTGCGGGCCGAAGTCGCGCATCAGTTCGCGCAGCGCGGCCACTCCTTCGGCCTCGGTGGCGAACTGCGGATCCTGGCCCACGTAGCCACCGATGCGCGCGCGACCGGCCGCGTCGACCTCGGGCCCGATGTCGTTGAGCACCAGGCGGCCGATCGGCGTGCCCGGTATCGCAGCGAGCAGCATGCCGATCAGTCCGCCCATCGAGGTGCCGACCCAGGCCACCCGTTCGACGTCGAGCCGCGCCGCGAGCGTGACGCAGTCGGCGATGTATTGCGGCAGCGCGTACAACTGCGGATCGGCGACGCGATCGGAGCGGCCGCGCCCGACCATGTCGGGGCACACGACCCGCCAGCGCGTCGACAGCCGCGCGGCGAGCGCGTCGAAGTCGCGCCCGTTGCGCGTGAGCCCGTGCACGCAGACCACGACGGGCGCGCCGCCGGGCGCCGCGGCCGCAGGCAGCCATTCCCAGTAAGCGAGCCGGTGCAGGCCCTTCGGGCTGGCACAGGTGACGTGGCGCAATCGGGGTTCGAGCATCGAGGACAACCGCTTCGGTAAGGGGTGTATGCCGAGTCGCTACAATTCCCGGGAAATTGTACAGGGAGGGATCATGCTGACAGGCAAGCTCGCGCTCGTCACCGGTTCGACCAGCGGCATCGGACTGGGTATCGCCCGGGCGCTTGCGCGCCAGCGTGCGAACCTGGTGCTCAACGGCTTCGGCGACCCCGCGGAGATCGAGCACCAGCGTGCCGGACTCGCCTCGGAGTTCGGCGTCGAGGCGCACTACGAGGGCGCCGATCTCTCGAAGCCCGACGAGATCGAGGCGATGTTCGCGCGCATCGCCGCGCGCGGCGCGGCGGTCGACATCCTGGTGAACAACGCGGGCATCCAGCACGTCGCGCGGGTCGAACGCTTCCCGACCGAACGCTGGGACGCAGTGATCGCGATCAACCTGTCGGCGGCCTTCCACGCGACGCGCTGCGCGCTGCCGGCGATGCAGCAGCGCAACTGGGGGCGCGTCGTCAACATCGCCTCCGCCCACGGGCTGGTCGCGTCGGTCGAGAAGGCGGCCTACGTGGCGGCCAAGCACGGCATCGTCGGTCTCACCAAGGTGGTCGCGCTGGAGAACGCGCGCACCGGCATCACCTGCAACGCGATCTGCCCCGGCTGGGTGCTCACCCCGCTGGTGCAGAAGCAGATCGACGCGCGCGCCGCCCAGTCCGGGCAGACGGTGCAACAGGCGAAGATCGCGCTCGTGTCGGAGAAGCAGCCCTCGCAGGAGTTCGTCACGCCCGAGCAGCTCGGCGAGCTCGCCGTGTTCCTGTGCTCGCCGGCGGCCGACCAGGTGCGCGGGGTGGCCTGGGCGATGGACGGCGGCTGGACGGCGCAATAGCAGGCGCTGCGGCCCTGCCCCCGATCAGGTCGTCGGGCAGTCGCACCCGCCAGTAGCGGCGGTCGTCGATCCGCGAGCGCCGCAGAAGCGGCGCCTGCCGCGGCGCATAGCTGAGCGTGATCGCGCCGTCGCGGTCGCTGCGCAGCAGTGCGATGCCGGCATCGCGATAGCGTGCATCCACGCGCGCCGCCGGATGCCCGAAGCGATTGCGGTAGCCGAGCTGCGCGATCGCGTGCGCCGGCGCCACCGCCGCGAGGAACTCCGCGCTCGACGAAGTGCCGCTGCCGTGGTGCGGAGCGAGCATCAGATCCGAGCGCAGCCCTGCGGAGCCATAGGCGGCCACCAGCGCGCGCTCCTGTGCCGCCTCGATGTCCCCGGTGAGCAGCACGCGCGCCGCGGGCGCGACGATTCGCAGCACGCAACTCGACGCGTTGGTCGGCGACTTCGCGCCGCGCGCGGCGCCAGGCCCCGGGTGCAGCATTTCGAAGGCGACTTCGCCCCAGCGCCATGCGTGTCCGCGCCGGCAGTCGTGGAACGGCCGCCCCGCCGCGCGCGCCGGATGCTCGACGGGCAGCGAGCCCGCGAGCCAGTCGATGCGCAGGTTGCGCAGCAGCGTGGGCAGCCCGCCCGAGTGGTCCGAGTCGAGGTGCGAGACGACCAGCGCGTCGAGCCGATCGATGCCGCGCGCACGCAGCCACGGCACGATCACCCGCGCGCCGGCTTCCGAGTCGCCGCCATACAGGGGGCCGGCGTCGTAGAGCAGGCGGCGCTGCGGGGTCTCGACCAGCACCGCCATCCCCTGGCCGACGTCGAACGCGGTGAGCCGCAGCGCGCCCTGCGGCGGCAGCTCTCCCCCGGGCGTGAGCAAGGGCAGCAGGCCCGCGAAGGCCGCCGGGCGTGCCGGCACCGGCATCGGCCACAGCAGCAGCGCCACCGCGGCTGCCGCGAGCAGCATCGCGGGTTCGTCGGGCTGGGCCAGCACCATGATCGATAGCGGCGACGCGGCCAGCGGCTCGAGCAGGTCGAGCATTGCGCCGGTGGCGAGCGTGGCGAGCGACAGCAGCGCCGAGCCCACCGCAGGCGCCCACGGCAGGCAGGCGCCGCCGAGCATCGCCAGCGGCGTGATCAGCGCCGAAACCAGCGGGATCGCGAACGCGTTGGCGATCGGCCCGACCAGCGACACCGAGGAGAAGAACAGCGCGCCCAGCGGCACCAGCGCGAGCGTCGCGGCCCATTGCGTGCGCACCGCCTCATGCAGCATCGCCCGCGCGCGCGGCAGCCGGTCGGCCGGCCGCGCCGCCTTCGCGGTGCGCGCCGAACCGTGCAGCGTGATCGCGCCGACCGCAGCGAACGACAGCCAGAACCCGGCGGCCAGGGGCGCCCACGGATCGAGCACCGTGACCACACCGGCCGCCAGCGCGAGCACGTGCAGCATCGAGCGCGAGCGCCCGGCAGCCAGGGACAGGCCCGCCACCATCAGCATCCAGCAGGTGCGCTGCGCCGGGATGCCCCAGCCCGCCAGGCCAGCGTAGAGGAACGCGGCTGCCACGCCGAGCAGCCAGGCGATGCGACGCGCGGGCCAGCGCAACAGCACGCCGCTGCGCGCGGCCAGCCGGGTGCGCAGCACCCGGCGCGCGAACAACACTGTCAACCCTGCGAGCATCGTGATGTGCAGGCCCGAGATGCTCATCAGATGGCCGATGCCGGTCTTGTTGAAGATCTCCCACCAGCGGCCCGAAATCGCCGCCTGGTCGCCGACCACCAGCGCGATCAGCACGCCAGCGGCGTCCTCGCGCGCGTCGGAGAGCGCTGCGCGCATCGCGGCGCGCAGGCGCATTCGCGCGGCTTCGAAGGCAGTAGCCGCGGTGAGGCCCTCTTCGAGCCGCAGGTTCGGCAGCGGCAGGCGTCGCGACGAGCGCACGTAGCCATTGGCCGCGATGCCTTCCTCGAGCGCGCGCAACTCGGCGTCGAAGGCGCCGGGGTTGTGCAGCGCATGCGGACGCTTGAGCCGTACGTTCAACTGCCAGCGTTCGCCGGGGACCGGGTTCGCCTGCGGCGCCGGGCGGCCTGCGTCGCCGCTGTCCTGCGCTGGGCCGAATCCCTGCCAGCTCAGCCGCACGCGCCGGCGCTCGGGACACGGCGCGGCCGCCTGCAGGCAGCGCTCGACGTCGAACGCGAACCGCGTGCCGCGCTCGGCCTCGATCGGCATCGACGCGACGCGGCCGACCACGACGTAATCGCGTCCTTCCTGCTCGGGAAGCAGGCGCTCGTCGAGCGCGCGTTCGGCGGCGTGCAGGGTCCAGCCGGCAGCGGCCAGGGCCACCGCCAGCAATCGCCATCCATGGTGCGAGCGGCGCCGGGACGCGGCGCCGAGCATGACGACGCCCGTGCCGAGCAAGCCCAGCGCGACGGCCGGCCCGGGCAGTGCCGGCAAGCGATGCACCAGCAGGGCCGCGAGCACGATGGCCGCCGGCAGCGGCACCGAGCCGACGAGCACGCCGATGGATTGCATTCGCCGATGCTAGGCGGGCGCGGTGTGTTCGCCCATTGGGCGGACGTGCTAGGCCGCTGCGAATCGGTTGGCTGCACCCATATTATTCAGCCCGGAACGAGTTGTATTCGTATTACAGAACCATTATCATTCGCATCCGAGCCACCGCGAAAGCCACGACGTGCCAGCCTGTCCCTCGAAGCTCGCGCCCGACCCGATCGCCCCGCTGCCCTGTACGGCGCGCACCGCGATCACGCTTGCCATGCTCGCGCTGCACGCGCTGGCCATCTACGGTCTGATGCAGCTGGCGCCGGCACGCCCCGCCCTCGGGACGCCCACTCCGATCTTCGCCGAGCTGATCGTTCCCCCGGCCCCCGAGCCGCTCAGGCTCACGCCCCCGCCCCCGCCCCCGCCACCGCCGACCGCCACGCCCAAGCCGGCGCCGCGCCGACCAGTGATTGCAGCGAAAGAGCCCCGCAGACTGCCCGAGCCGGCCTTCGTCGCACCACCCGAGCCGCCGCAACCGCGCAAGATCGTCGAGCCGGCGCCCATCCCGCCCGAGCCGGCCCCGAGTGCTCGGCCCCCGACCCGACCCCGCGGCCCGCGCTTGGCCGCCCCGGCGTCGCCGACTCCGGCGCCGCCGGCTCCCGCACCCAGCCCCGCGCCCAAGGACCTCTCGATCCGCGCGGTCGAGTACCTGACGCTGCCGGTGTTGCGCTACCCGCCGGCCTCGCGCCGCCTGCTCGGAGAGGACGCGTGGACGTCCGGGTGCTGGTCGACGCACGTGGCGCGCCGCGCGAGACGGTGGTCGTGCGCTCGTCGGGCTACCCGCGCCTGGACGAAGCGGCGCTCGCCACGGTGCGCGCCACCCGCTTCAAGCCCTATGCCGAGAACGGCGTCGCGATGCCGTTCTGGGTCGTGATGCCCCTGATTTTCGAACTGGAGAGCTGACATGCCGGAACCCCAAACCTCGCTGGGAGTGGCCCACTTCCTTGCGCAAACCGACACGGTGGGTACGGCGCTGCTGGTGCTGCTGCTCGCGATGTCGGCGATCTCGTGGGTACTGATCGCGATCAAGGGCCTGTCGCAGGCGGTGCGCGCGCGCCGCAGCGAGCAGTTCCTGCGGATGTTCTGGAACGCACGCTCGCTCGACGAGGTGAACGCCGAAATCGCGACGCACGGCGCGCGGGACCCCTTCTCGCACCTGGCTGCGCATGCGATGCACGCGCAGGCGCATCACGCGAAATACGGCGCAGCGCGGCTGTCCGAAGCCGGCAGTGCGCAGGACTTCGTGACGCGCACGATCAGGAAGGTGCTCGACGAGGAAAACACCCGCCTCGAGAACGGCCTGACCACGCTGGCGACGATCGGCTCGACGGCTCCCTTCGTGGGGCTGTTCGGCACCGTCTGGGGTGTCTATCACGCACTTGTCGCCATCGGCATGTCGGGAGCCGGCACGCTCGACAAGGTCGCCGGCCCGGTCGGCGAAGCGCTGATCATGACCGCGATCGGCCTGGCGGTCGCGGTGCCCGCGGTCGTCGCCTACAACGCGTTCTCGCGCGGCAACCGCGTGCTCAACGGCAAGCTCGACGCATTCGCGTTCGAGTTGCTCACTTTCCTGTCGATGGGGCAGGCGCTGCAGTCGGCGGAACGTCCGCAACAAGGTTCGATGCCGTCGCTGCACGCAGTGGCCGGCGCCTGAAGGAGCGATCGTCATGGCCTTCGCCTCGTTCGACCGCAAGAGCGGAACCGCGCCGATGGCGGACATCAACATGGTGCCGCTGATCGACGTGATGCTGGTGCTGCTGGTGATCTTCATCGTCACCGCGCCGCTGCTCACCCACGCGGTCAGACTGGAACTGCCCAGGGCGGATTCACAGGTCAACCATGCCGAGCCGGATCGCATCGAGTTCGCGATCGGCGCGGCTGGAGAACGCTTCTGGAACGGCGAACCGGTCAGCCGGGAGGAAGCCGCGCAGCGCTTCGCCGCCGCAAGCCAGCGCGAGCCGCAGCCCGAGATTCACCTGCGCGCCGACCAGTCAGCCAATTACCGCTTCGTGGCCGAGACGCTCGCCGACGCCGCACGCGCCGGACTCACACGGATCGGCTTCATCAGCGAGCCCGAGCGCCACTGACGCAGCGCTTCCCCCTGCACTCGTCCCCTTTCACCGACATCACGGACCCGTTCATGCACGCTGACCGCACTCGACGCCCTCAGTCCACTTCGCTGCGCCTGTCGCCGATCGCCGCACTCGTGGCCGGCCTCGGCACATTCGGCCTCGCGCTCGCACAAACGGCGCCCGAAACGCGCAACCAGAACGCTTCTTCGGGCGACGCGGTCCTGCCCGCGGTGCGCGCTACCGCGGCACCCGAGACGACCACCGGCAGCAAGGAGTCGTTCCGGGCGACGACGAGCACGATCGGCAAGGGCAACCAGCCGCTTCGCGACATTCCCCAGTCGGTCACCGTGATCACCGAACGCCTGATCGACGACCGCAATCTCGACACGCTGAAGGAGGCGCTCAAGCAGACCTCCGCAGTGAGCTTCCAGGCAGCCGAGGGCGCGGAGGAAGACATCCGCCTGCGCGGTTTCTCGTTGCAGGCCTCGGGCGACATCTTCATCGACGGCATGCGCGATCCGGCGTTCTACGAGCGCGACAGCTTCAACTGGGACCGCCTGGAGGTGCTGCGCGGATCGGCCTCGATGCTGTTCGGCCGCGGCTCCACCGGCGGCGCGGTCAACCAGGTCAGCAAGCGACCGCTGCTGGTCGACCAGAACGAGGTGGGCGTAACCTTCGGCACCGGTCGATACCTTCGCACCCTCGGTGACTTCAACAAGCGCACCGGCCAGAACGCGGCGCTGCGGCTGAACATGGTCGTGACGCGCGCGGACAACTACGGCGTGCCGCTCGACAACTACGGTGTCGCGCCGACCTTGCGGTGGGGCATCGGAACGCGGCACGAGTTCTCCGCCAGCCTGTATCACCTGCGCAACGACAACGGCATCCACTACGGCCTGCCGTGGCTGCCCCCCGGCCCCGTCTCGGGCGGCAACTATCTGTGGAAGACCGATCCGAAGAACTACTACGGCATGGCGAGCGACTACGCGAAGACCGGCACCACGCAGGCCGGTTTCACCCACGTGTTCCGCTTCGGCGACGACGCCGAACTGCGCACCGCGATGCGCGTCGCCGAGTACGAGCGTGACCAGCGCGCGAGCGCGATCCGCTTCGCGGCCGCGACCCTGCAGCCTTCCGGCCCGGCGGTCAACGCCGACACGTTCGACGACGCGACGGTACTCACGCGGGGTACGAACAACAAGATCATGAACATGGACACCCGCTACCTGCAGAGCGACTACAGCGGCAAGCACCGCTGGTTCGGTCTGGAGCATTCGGTGCAGGCAGGCGTCGACCTGGCCGACGAAGACTTCGAGAACTTCGCCGCAGGCGTGCCGCCCGGCGTCTCGCTCGCCAAGCCGACGACCACGGTGGGCACGCCCGACGACGGCGCGCGGGTCAGCGAGGCGACGCGTGCGCTGACGAAGAACCGCGCTTTCGAGGCACAGGCGCTGGGCGTGTACGCGCAGGACCTGGTCACCATCGCGCCGTCGTGGAAGCTGCTCGGCGGCCTGCGCTGGGACCGCTTCGAGGGCACCTACCGGAACATCGCGGTGGCCGCCAGCGCGACCAACCCGTGCTCGGTGACGCCCGCGACCACGATCGGCCGCAGCGATTCGCTGCTCAGCCAGCGGCTGGGCCTGCTTTACCAGCCCACGCCGCACCAGTCGTACCACCTGTCGTACGGCACTTCGTTCAACACCTCGGGCGATGCCTATCAGTACGACGCCGGCACCGTGGACGTCGACCCCGAGAAGAGCCGCAACGTCGAGCTCGGCGGACGGATCGAAGCCGCCGGCGGCCGGCTGTCGACGCGCTTCGCACTGTTCCACTCGACCAAGTACAACGAACGCAATCGCGACGCGGACACCGTGAACGCGTGCAACTACGTGCTCTCGGGCAAGCGCCACGCCGCGGGCCTCGAGCTCGACCTGGCCGGGCGAATCACGCCGCGCTGGGAGATCTATGCATCCTACGCGTTCATCCCGGTCGCACGGGTGGACGATTCGAGCGGCGCAGCGGGTACCGAGCCCGTCGGTTCGCGACCGGGGCTGACGCCGAAGCACACCGCATCGCTGTGGAGCACCTTGCGACTGAGCCCCGAATGGCGCGTCGGAGGAGGCGTCACCGCGCGCAGCCACGACAAGCCGGTCGGACTGGCCGCGACCAGCCGCGTGCAGGCGCCCGGCTTCGTGTCGGTCGACCTGATGGCCGAGTACCTCCGCGGCGACTTCAGCTTCAAGCTGAACCTGTTCAACCTCGCCGATCGGCACTACGCCGACTTCCTGTATCGGGGGCACTACGTCCCCGGGCGCCCGCGCACGCTGCAGGCTGCTGTCTCCTACCGGTTCTGACCGGGAGCGTCGACAGGCACGAGCGACGACGTTTACGAAGCACTACGCACGGGAGCGATCATGGATCGACGACATTTTCTGCTGCAACTGGGTGCCGTTGCCGCGACAACTTCTTCGACGGCATCGGCGATCGCCGACGAGGGTAGCGTCATGCGCGTGGGAGGCGGCTGGCGCATGGACGAGCGCGACTACCAGGTCGGGGCGCTGCGCGTGGATTGGGCCCGGGGCCAGGTGCTCATCGAGTACGCCGTGACGACGCCGACACTGCCGCATGCGATCGTTCCCGAACCGGGAGGAGGCTTCCTTGCGGTGGCCACGCGCCCGGGCACCTGGATGCTGCGTCTCGATGCGCAGGGACGCGTCGTCCACCAGTTGTCGGCGTCCGACGAGGGCGATGCGCGCACGTTCGACGGGCACGTCATCGCGAGCAACGACGGCGACTGGCTGTATACCGGCGAGACCGACCGCAAGACCGGCGAAGGCTGGGTCAGCGTGCGCGATGTGCGCAACCTGCGCAAGGTGGGGCAGCACCGGACGCATGGCATCGATCCGCACCAGATCCTGGTAGACCGACAAGGCAGGCTCCTGATCGCCAATGGCGGCATTCCACGCACGCCCACCGGGCACAAGCGCAACCTGGAGTCGATGAATCCGGCACTGGTGCAACTCGATGCCGCAACCGGCGAGAAGCTCGGAGAATGGCGCCTGCGCGACAGGCGCCTGAGCCCGCATCACATCGCCCGGAACCGCCCGGCCGGTCCGGGTGACCCCGCGCTGCTGGGGATCGGCCTGCAGGCGGAGCACGACGATCCCGATCGGCGCCGCGAAGCACCGTTGCTGGCCTTGTGGGACGGCAAGGATCTCGCAATTCCGAGCTACACGACGGCCAATGGCTACGCAGGCGACGTCGCACCCGGACCCAATGGGGGTTTCGTGCTCACGGCGCAGTTCGCCAACCGCCTTCTGCTGTGGCAGCCGCAGCAATCCGCCGACTTCACGATCATCGGCAAGGTGCAAAACCCCTGCGGCCTCTGGCCGATGGGCGACGCTCCCGGCGTCGCGGTGGGAGCGGGCCTGGGGCTGGCACGCTGGCATCCGGGCGAACCCGCCGGGATGCTGCGCTGGCCGCGGGGACTGTCGGCCGGCAACCACTGGGCGATTCTGGCCTGATCGATGCGCGGCTGCGCGCGCCCGGCGCGCGTTCAAAGGCCCCGGCCCGCGCGCGCCAGAAACGCCGGCAACCTCGGGATCGCGCGGCCGACATTGGCGACCGTGCGCTGCGCGACCAGCCCGAGCGCCTCGCCGCGCAAATCGGCGAACACCTGCGCGATGCGTGCGAGTTGCGCCGGTTCGTTGCGGCGTGGCGCGATCCACGCCGGAGGAATGTCGGGCGCGTCGGTCTCGAGCACGTGCGCCTCGGCGGGCAGTTCTCGCACCAGGCGGCGTATCTGCAGCGCCCGGTCGAAGGTCATCGCGCCGCCGAAGCCCAGCACCATGCCCAGGCCGAGGTACTGCGCCGCCTGCTGCAGGCTGCCGTTGAACGCGTGCGCGATCCCTCCGGGCGGGCGCACGCTGCGCAGGTGCTTCAGGATCGCATCCTGCGAGCGCCGCACGTGCATCAGCACGGGCAGTCCGAACTCCCGCGCGAGTTCCAGCTGGACGCGGAAGTAGCGCTCCTGGCGCGCCCGATCGAGCCCGGGCTCGAAGAAATCGAGGCCGATCTCGCCGATCGCAAGGAACGCCGGATCGTCGAGCGAGGCCTCGACCGCTTCGCGCAGTCGCGCAAGATCGCCCTCGTCCGCCCGCTCGACATACAGCGGATGGATGCCCAGCGCGTAACCGATGCGCGGATCGCCGGCGGCCAGCGCACGCACCGCGCCGAAGTTCGCGACCTCGACCGCGGGCACCACGATCGCCGCCAGGCCCGCGGCGAACGCGCGTTCGCGCACCGCATCGCGATCCGCGTCGTACTCGGGGGCATCGAGATGGCAATGCGTGTCGATGAGCATCGTCGCCGGCCCTGCCGCGGCGCGGGCAGCCGCCCGCGTCATCGATTCCGATCGTCCGCCACGATGCGGCCATCGCGCAACAGCAGCACCCGGTCGGCGCGCGCCGCGAGGTCGCGATCGTGCGTGACGATGACGAACGCGATGCCGAACTCGCGCGACAGCGCTTCCATCAGCGCATAGACCTGCCCGGCGGTCGCGCTGTCGAGGTTGCCGGTCGGCTCGTCGGCCAGCACGCAGCGCGGCTCGGTCACCAGCGCGCGCGCCAGCGCCACCCGCTGGCGCTCGCCGCCGGACAACTGTCCGGGCGGGTGCTCGAGCCGCGCGCCAAGCCCGACCCGCTTCAGCATCTCCGCCGCCTGGCGCCGCGCCTCGGGCACGGCGACGCGCCGGATGCGCAGCGGCATCGCGACGTTGTCGAGCGCGCTGAATTCGGGCAGCAGGTGATGGAACTGGTAGACGAAGCCGAGCAGCCGGTTGCGCCGCGCACCCAGCTCGGCCTGCGAGAGGCCGGCGATCGGCTGCGACTGCCAGAGCACCTCGCCGCCGCTGGGCTCGTCCAGGCCGCCCAGCAGGTGCAGCAGCGTGCTCTTGCCCGAGCCCGAAGCGCCCATGATCGCCACGCGCTCGCCGGCGCCGACCTCGATGTCCACGCCGTGCAGCACCGGCACCGCCAGCGCGCCGCTGCCGAAGATCTTGCGCAGGCCGCGCCCGCTGATCACGGCGGCCGGCGCCGCGGCCCCGGCCGTCGCCGGCGCGCCCGTGGCGCCGTGCCGGGATTCGCCGCTCATTCGTAGCGCAGCGCTTCGGCCGGCCGCACGCGCGAGGCACGCCAGCTCGGGTACAGCGTCGACCCGAGCGCGAGCGCGCAGGCGGTGCCGCCGATCGCCACCACGTCGGGCAGCCGCAGGTCGCTGGGCAGGTAGTTGATGAAGTAGATGCCCTTGGGCAGCACCTGGAAGCCGAACATCGATTCGACCCAGGCGGTGGCCGGGCCGATGTTCAGCGCCAGCAGCACGCCGAGCACCACGCCGAGCAGGGTGCCGAGCAGCCCCACCGAGGCGCCCTGCACCACGAAGATGCGCATGATGCTCGCCGGCGTGGCGCCGAGGGTGCGCAGGATCGCGATGTCGGACTGCTTGTCGGTGACCGTCATCACCAGCATCGAGACCAGGTTGAACGCCGCGACCGCCATGATCAGCGTGAGGATGATGAACATCATCCGCTTCTCGATCTGCACCGCGGCGAACCAGTTGCGGTTCTCGGCCGACCAGTCGCGAATCATCAGGTCGCCGCTCATCGTGCGCGCCAGCTCGTTGGCGACCTCGGGCGCGGCGAGCATGTCGCGCGTCTTCAGCCTCACGCCGCTCACCCCCTCGACCCGGAACAGCTTCGCCGCGTCCTCGATGTTCATCAGCAGCAGGCTCGAATCGTATTCGTAGTGCCCGGCCCTGAACACCGCGACGACGGTGAGCTGGCGCAGCCGCGGCACCAGCCCGGCGGGCGTCGCCGTACCCTGCGGCGCGATCAGCGTGAGTTTCGAGCCGACGTCGAGCAGCAGCTGGTCGGCGAGCTCGCTGCCGATCGCCACGCCGAATTCGCCCTGGCGCAAATCGGCCAGGTTGCCGCGCAGCATCTTGCGCGCGAAATCGGCCACCTGCGGCTCGAGCGCCGGATCGATGCCGCGCACCAGCACGCCGCGCACGCTGCCCTCGTGGGTGAGCATCGCCCGGCCGGCGACGTAGGGCGCGCCGCCGACGATCGCCGGGTTGCGCCGCGCCTGCGCCAGCACCGACTGCCAGTCGGTCATCGGCGTGCGGCCGGCCAGCACCTCGATGTGCGCGAGCACCGACAGCATGCGGTCGCGCACCTCTTTCTGGAAACCGTTCATCACCGACAGCACGGTGATCAACGCCGCCACGCCGAGCGCGATGCCCGCGACCGACAGCGCCGATATGAACGAGATGAAGCCGTTGCGCCGACCCGCGCGCCTGCTGGCTCGCGTGTAGCGAAGACCGATGAAGAGTTCGTAGGGCAGTGGCATCTGGGACCGCGGCAGTTTGCCATAGAATCCCGCGGTGACCACGACGATCCTGTGCGCCGGGGCGCTCGCCCGCCCGCGCCCGGCCACGCCGGGCGACGATCCCGGAAGCGGTACCCCCGCGCTCGCCGCGAATGGCGCGCTCGCCCGCACGATCCGGCGCGCGCGCATCGCCGGCCGCAGCCGGCAGACCGCGCTGGTTCCCGAGGAGTTGCCGCACGAAGCCTGGCTGCGCGAATGCTTCGCCGTCGACGGCGCGGTCGCCGCATGCGCGCTGCCCGCGCGCAACGACGTCGCTGGCCCCGAACTGCTGGTGCGCCCGGTGCACCTGCACCTCGCGCTGGATCACCTGGTGCTGGCGCCGCCCGAAAGCCTCGGGCTCGACCCCGAGGAAGCCGGACAGCTCGCCGACCGCGCCAACGCAGTGCTTGCCGACGAAGGCTTGCGCCTGAGCGTGCTCGATCCGGGGCTCTGGCGGCTCGGGACGAGCGACGCGCATCGCGCGACGGACGACCTGGCGGCGCTCGCGCAACTGCTGGCCCGCAGCGCCCGGATGGCCGTCGGCCGCAACGTCGACGCCTATCTGCCTAGCGGTACGGCGGCGCGGCGCTGGCGGCAGCTCGCCAACCTGGTGCAGATGAGCTGGTTCGAGCATCCGCTGAACCTTGCGCGCGAGGCCTCGGGGCGGCTCGTGGTCAACGGGCTGTGGCTCGAGGGCCGCGCGGGCCGTCCTGGCGCGCATCCTTTCGCGCGCGTGCTGGCGGCCGACGAAGTCGTCGCGGGCCTGGCGCGGCGCGCCGGCATCGAGTCGCGACCGCTCGCGGCGGACGCCGCCGCCGATTCGGGCGCGCTGCTGCTCGCACCCGATTTCTGGCGCCGCCCGGTCGCCGACGGCGACACCGACGGCTGGATGCAGGCTTGGCAGTCCTTCGATCGATGGTTCGACGCGCTGCTGGCAACCGCCCCCCGGGTGGCCGCCGGCGGCGTGCGGTTGGTGCTGACCGGCGAGCGCAGCACGATCGAGCTGCTCGGCCTGCCCGCCGATCGCTGGAAGCCGTGGCGCCGCCTCGCACTGGCGGCGCTGCTGCGCGAGGACACGTGATCCTCGTCCGCGAGGTGCCGGAGGCGGCGCTGCGACGGCTGCTGGCCGCCGGCGTGCATCCGGTGATGGCCCGGCTGCTCGCCGCCCGTGGCGTCGGCGACGCGAACGCACTGTCGCGCGATCTCGCGGGCCTGGCCGCGCCCGACTCGATGAAGGGCCTGGCCCACGCGGCAGGCCTGCTCGCCGACGCGATCGAGCGCGGCGAACGGATCTGCGTGGTCGCCGACTACGACTGCGACGGCGCGACCGCCTGCGCGGTGGCGATCCGCGGCCTGAGGGCGCTCGGGGCCGCGCCCGGACAGGTCGATTTCATCGTCCCGAATCGCTTCGAGCACGGCTACGGCCTCACGCCTCCGGTGGTGGCGCTCGCGGCACGGCATCCGCGCCTCGGCCGCCCCGACTGGCTGCTCACCGTCGATGCCGGCATCGCCAGCCAGGACGGCGTCGCGGCAGCCCATGCCGCGGGCATGCGCGTCATCGTCACCGACCATCACCTGCCCGGCGCGACGCTGCCGCCGGCCGAGGCGATCGTCGACCCGAACCAGCCAGGCTGCGCGTTCCCCAGCAAGCACCTGGCCGGCGTCGGCGTGATGTTCTACCTGCTGCTCGCGCTGCGCGCGCAGCGGCGCCGCCACGACCCATCCTGCGCGGCCGCGCGCGCGCCGCTGCAGCGGCTGCTCGACCTGGTCGCGCTGGGCACGGTGGCCGACCTGGTGCGGCTGGACGCGAACAACCGGCTGCTGGTCGCGGCGGGCCTGCAACGCATCCGCGCCGGCGCAGCCTGTGCCGGCGTGCGCGCCTTGCTGCGGGTCGCGGGCCGCGACGAGCGGCGTGCGGGCACCTCCGATCTCGGCTTCGCGGTGGGCCCGCGGGTGAACGCCGCCGGTCGCCTCGCCGACATCTCGATCGGCATCGAGTGCCTGCTCGCCGACGACGAGGCGCGCGCGGCCGAGCTGGCCGCTGCGCTCGATGCGATGAACCGCGAGCGCCGCGGCATCGAGGCGACGATGCGCGAGCAGGCGATCGAGGTGCTCGACGCGCTGCCCGATCCCGGCGTGGACCGCATGTCGGTGGTGCTGCATCGCGAGGGCTGGCATGAGGGACTCATCGGCCTGGTCGCAAGCCGGGTGAAGGAACGCGTGAACCGGCCCGTCTTCGCGCTGGCCACCTCGTCGTCCGAGCCGGCGCTGTTGCGCGGCTCGGGGCGTTCGATCGCCGGCGTGCACCTGCGCGACGTGCTCGACCGGGTCGACAAGCTCGCACCCGGCCTGCTGCTGCGCTTCGGCGGTCACGCAATGGCCGCGGGCCTGACGCTGCACGCCGTGCGGCTCGACGAATTCGCGGCGCTGCTCGAGCGGGCGGTGGGCGAATTCGCCGATCCGTCGTGCTTCTCGGCCTCGCTGGCCACGGACGGGCCGCTGGCCGCCGCCGAGATCGACCTGCCGCTGGTCGATGCGATCGAGGCCGAGGTGTGGGGACAGGGTTTCGCGCCGCCGCTGTTTTGCGGCGAGTTCGCGGTGACGCGCCAGTCGATCGTCGCCGGGCGCCACCTGCGCGCGCAGCTGCGCGCCGGCGCGGCACGGCCGCTCGATGCGATCGCGTTCGGCCGCGTCGATCCGCTGCCCGCCGCGGCGCGCATCGCCTACCGGCTGATCCGCGACGAGTACCAGGGGCTGGCGAGCGTGCGCCTGGTGGTCGAGGCGGTCGAGCCGCTGCCCGTCGTCACGCGGCCCGTATAATGCGCGGTTTGACCTAAGGATCCCCGTCCCCATGGAAGCCGAGCGCCTGAACCAACTCGAATCGCTGATCGACGACCTTCGCCGGCGCGTCGGCGAGCTCCGGGGGTATCTTTGACTACGAGACGAAAAAGCTCCGTCTCGAAGTGATCAACCGGGAGCTCGAAACTCCCGACATCTGGAACGACGCGAAACACGCGCAGGAGCTCGGCCGCGAGAAGAAGGCGCTCGAAGGCGTGGTCGAGCGCATCGGCACGATCGACACCGGGCTGGCCGACGTCGCCGAACTGTTCGCGATGGCCTCGGCCGAAAGCGACGACGACACGCTGGTCGCGGTGGAGGCCGACGCGCAGCGGATCGAGGCGCAGGTCGCCGACCTCGAATTCAGGCGCATGTTCGCCAACCCGGCCGACCCCAACCCCTGCTTCGTCGAAATCCAGGCCGGCGCCGGCGGCACCGAGGCGCAGGACTGGGCCGCGATGCTGCTGCGCCAGTACCTGCGCTACTGCGAGCGCAAGGGCTTCGGCACCGAGATCCTCGAGGAGTCCGAAGGCGACGTCGCCGGCATCAAGGGCGCCACCATCCGCGTCGACGGCGAATACGCGTACGGCTACCTGCGCACCGAAACCGGCATCCACCGGCTGGTGCGCAAGTCGCCGTTCGACTCCAGCGGCGGACGCCACACCTCGTTCGCGTCGGTCTTCGTCTACCCGAAGGTCGACGACTCGATCGAGGTCGAGATCAACCCGGCCGACCTGCGCATCGACGTCTACCGGGCCTCGGGCGCCGGCGGCCAGCACGTGAACAAGACCGAATCGGCGGTGCGCATCACGCACAACCCGACCGGCATCGTCGTGCAGTGCCAGAACGATCGCTCGCAGCACCGCAACCGCGACGAGGCGATGGGCATGCTGCGCGCGCGCCTCTATGAGCTCGAGCTGCGCAAGCGCCAGGCCGAGCAGGACAAGGTCGAGGCCGGCAAGACCGACATCGGCTGGGGGCACCAGATCCGCTCGTACGTGCTCGACCAGTCGCGCATCAAGGACCTGCGCACCAACGTCGAGATCAGCAACACGCGCGCGGTGCTCGACGGCGACCTCGACGAGTTCATCGTCGCCAGCCTCAAACAGGGAGTCTGAGCCTTGAGCGACAGTTCCGGACCTCACGAAACCGCCGCCGAACTCGTCCACCGCGACGACAACGCGATCATCGCCGAGCGGCGCGCCAAGCTGGCGCGCCTGCGCGAGGACGGCCTCGCCTACCCGAACGACTTCAGCCCGTCGCACAGGGCCGCGGCGATCGCCGAGCACTACGGCTTCAAGACGCGCGAGCAGCTCGAGGCCGAGCGCGTCGCGGTCTCGCTCGCGGGGCGCATCATGCTCAAGCGGGTCCAGGGCAAGGCGAGCTTCGCCACGCTGCAGGACGCCACCGGCCGGGTGCAGCTGTACCTGAACGACGAAGGCGTGGGGGCCGACGCGCACGCCGCGTTCAAGCACTGGGACCTCGGCGACATCCTGGCCTGCGAGGGGGTGCTGTTCAAGACGATGAAGGGCGAGCTGTCGGTGCGCTGCACCGGCGTGCGGCTGCTGGCGAAGTCGCTGCGGCCGTTGCCCGACAAGTTTCACGGCATCGCCGACCCCGAGCTGCGCTATCGCCAGCGCTACGTCGACCTGATCGTCACCGGGGAAACCCGCGACACCTTCATCGCGCGCAGCCGCACGATCGGCGCGATGCGCAGCTTCATGAGCTCGCACGGCTTCCTCGAAGTCGAGACGCCGATGCTGCACCCGATCCCCGGCGGCGCTGCCGCGCGCCCGTTCGTCACGCACCACAACGCGCTCGACCAGCAGATGTTCCTGCGGGTCGCGCCCGAGCTGTACCTGAAGCGACTGATCGTCGGCGGCTTCGAGCGCGTCTACGAGGTCAACCGCAACTTCCGCAACGAAGGCATCAGCCCGCGGCACAACCCCGAGTTCACGATGCTCGAGTTCTACGCGGCGTACACCGATTACCGCTGGGTCATGGATTTCACCGAGCAGGTGATCCGCGACGCCGCGCTGGCGGCCACCGGCTCGACCACCGTGAACTACCAGGGGCGCTCGATCGATCTCGGGCGCCCCTTCGAGCGGCTGTCGATCACCGGCGCGATCGCGAAGTACGCGCCGCGCTACTCGCTGGCGCAGCTGCAGGATGCCGGCTTCCTGCGCGCCGAGCTGGCGCGGCTGGGCGCCGAGGTCGACGGCCCGCAGCTGAGATCCGCGGCGCTCGGTGCACTGCAGCTCGCGCTGTTCGAAGAGGTCGCCGAGCACCAGTTGTGGGACCCCACCTACATCGTCGACTACCCGGTCGAGGTCTCGCCGCTGGCGCGCGGCTCCGACTCGCGCCCCGGCATTACCGAGCGCTTCGAGCTTTTCATCACCGGGCGCGAGATCGCCAACGGGTTCTCCGAGCTGAACGACCCCGAAGACCAGGCCGAGCGCTTCCTGCGGCAGGTCGAGGCCAAGGACGCCGGCGACGACGAAGCGATGTACTTCGACGCCGACTACATCCGCGCGCTCGAGTACGGAATGCCGCCGGCCGGCGGCTGCGGCATCGGCATCGACCGCCTGGTGATGCTGCTCACCGACAGCCCGAGCATCCGCGACGTGGTGCTGTTCCCCGCGCTCAAGCGCGAGGAATAGCGCCTCGCGCCGCTAGCCTCGGCAACCCGGCGTGTCGTCCCGGTCGGTCGGCGCCGCGATCGCCGCGCTGGGGGTGACCCAGATCGTCGGCTGGGGCACGACGCATTACATGTCGGCGATCCTCGCAGGCTCGATCGCCGACGGGCTCGGCATCTCGCCCACCACGGTGCTGGGCGGCTTCTCCTGGGGCCTGCTGGTGGCCGGCGCGAGCGCGCGCACGATCGGCCGGCTGATGGATCGCCACGGTGCCGGGCGCGTGATGATGCTCGCTTCGATGCTGGCCGCGGCCGGCCTGCTGACGATTTCGATTGCGCAGGGCTGGCCGGCGCTGTTCGCGGGCTGGACGCTGATCGGACTGGCGATGCGCTCGATCCTGTACGACGGCGCCTTCGCCGCGCTGACGGTGCTGGCCGGCGATGGCGCGCGCCGCGCGATCTCGCTGGTGACCCTGTTCGGCGGCTTCGCCTCCAGCGTGTTCTGGCCGATCGGCGCCTGGCTCGATGCGTCGCTCGGCTGGCGAGCCGCACTTCAGGTCTACGCGCTGCTGAACCTGGCGCCCTGCGCGCTGCTGCACGCGCGCTTCGCCGGCGGCCCGCGCCGCCGCCCGGTCGGTGCCGGCGCGGGCGTCGAGACGAGCACCGCGCACGTGCCGCTGCCGCCGCACGCCGCGCGTCGCGCACTCGCCCTGATCGCGCTCGGCTTCACGCTGCACGCGTTCATCAACTCGGCCATCGGGGCTCACCTGGTGTTACTGCTGAGCGGCTTCGGCTATGGGGCGACGGTGGTCGTCGCGACCGCGTCGCTGATGGGCCCCGCGCAGGTCGTCGCGCGCGTGGCCGAGATGTCGCTTCAGCGCCGCTTCAGCGCGGTGGCGGTCGCACTGCCGTCGATCGCGCTGATGCCCGTGGCGTTCGTCGCCGCCCTCGCCCTGCCCACGCAACCCTGGGCGGCGGCCGTGTTCGTGATGCTGTACGGCTGCGCCAACGGCCTGATGACGATCGTGCGCGGCGTGCTGCCGCTGGCGGTGTTCGGCAGCCGCGGCTATGCGGAGTTGCTGGGACGGATCGCCGGGCCGGGTCTGCTCGCCGCGGCGGCCGCGCCGGTCGCGCTATCGGCGCTGGTCGAGGCGGCGGGGCCGCGCGCCGGGTTGCTGCTGCTGGCGGCCTGCGCCTTCGGCGCGCTCGCGTCGATCGCGGCGGTCGTGCGGCTGGTACGGCGCACCACACGCGCCCCCGGTTGAGCCGCACGCCGAACCGCGGGCCGGCGCGGCAGCGATCGACTTCAGACCGAGAACGACTCGCCGCAGCCGCAGGTGCCTTTCACGTTGGGGTTGTTGAACCTGAACCCCTCGTTCAGCCCTTCGCGGACGAAATCGAGCTCGATGCCCTGCAGGTACGGCAGGCTCTTCGAGTCGATGAACACCTTGATGCCGTGGCTCTCGAACTCGAGGTCGTCGGCGCTGCGCGCGTCGGCGAACTCGAGCTGGTACGACATGCCGGAACAGCCCGAGGTCTTCACGCCCACGCGCAGTCCCATCCCCTTGCCCCGCTGCTCGATCGAGCGCGCCACGTAGCGGGCGGCCCTCTCGGTGAGGTTCACAGCCATTCGCGTTCTCCCGGTGTCAGACCGTCGTGATGCGGCCTTTTTCGATCTTGATCGGCTGCAGCGTGGAAGTGGGGAATTCGAGCGCCGCGCGATGCTCCTTGAGCACCGAAATCTCTTTCGGCTGCGCGCGCGTCTCGCGCCCTTTCTGCTGCTCGACCAGGTCGGCCAACGTGACCGAGTCGAGGTACTCGATCATCCGCTTGTTCAGGTTGGTCCAGAGCTCGTGCGTCATGCACGGGCCGTTTTCGTCCTGGCAGTTTTCCTTGCCGCCGCATTGCGTCGCGTCGAGCGGCTCGTCGACCGCGAAAATCATGTCGGCGACGGTGATGCCCTTCATCGACCTCGCCAGCGTGTAGCCGCCACCCGGGCCGCGCGTGCTCTCGACGAGCTCGTGCCGGCGCAGCTTGCCGAACAGCTGCTCGAGGTACGACAGCGAAATCTTCTGGCGCTGGCTGATTCCAGCCAGCGTGACCGGGCCCTGGTGCTGGCGCAAGGCCAGATCGATCATCGCGGTGACCGCGAAGCGCCCTTTGGTAGTCAGTCGCATGATGGCTCCGTCCGGAAAGACGAGTACCTGACTCGGATGCTCAAGTATAGCGGATTTTCCGACTGTTTTACTCGGCATTCAGCGGGTGTGGTCTTTTTGCACAAAGCTAAAAACCCGCACTCCACACGCACAGAGTCGCCAACGATGGGCGCGCCCTTACCGACGGCGGCGACGGCGCGGCCGGGCCGTGTCGCGGGCCGCCGCGCCGCGCGAGGCGGCGCTGCAGGCGGCCGCGCCGCGCGAAGCGGCCGCCCGGTTCGCCGCGGCGCGGCACAACCCGCTCAGGCGGCCGCGACCTGCGTGGCGCGGCGCTTGGCCAGTTCGAGCAGCCCGTTGCAGGCATCCTCGATGTAGTCGAGCGCCTGCTCGAAGCCCTGCGCGTTGCCGTAGTACGGGTCGGCGATGGTGGCCGTCTCGTGCTCGGTGGCGAAGCGCATCAGCAATTGCAGCTTGTGGTGCGCGGACTTCGGCGCGAGTTGTTGCAGCTGCGCGAGGTTGTCCCAGTCCATTGCGAGGATCATGTCGAAGTCGTCGACGTCGCGTTCCCTCACCTTCGTGGCACGCAGGTCGGCAATCTCGTAGCCGCGCCGCGCGACCGCGGCCTGCGCACGCTTGTCGGGCGGCTCGCCGACGTGGAACGCGTGCGTGCCCGCCGATGCGACCCGGACGACTTCGTCCAGCCCGGCCTGCCGGACCATGTGCCGGAAGACCCCTTCGGCCATCGGCGATCGGCAGATGTTGCCCATGCACACGAAGAGCACACGGGTGTTCATCGCCAGCGAAATCGGTTCTCGTTTTGCCATGTCGGTATCTGCCTGAGTCACAAAATGTTCGATCGGGGTGCCTGCGCGCGCTCTCCGGCCTGCCCTACGCAGCCTTTCCGGCCACCAGCGCCACCACATTGCCGCCCCCATCCGATCCGAAAAATCGTTCCTTGAGCGTCGCGAGTTGGTCGCGCGCCTGCGCGGCCTTCTCGAATTCCAGGTTCTTCGCGTGATCGAGCATCTGGCGCTCCAGGCGCCTGATCTCCCGCGCGATCCCCTTCTCGCTCATCGTCTCGTACTGCGTCTGCCGCTGCACGGCCTGCAGCTCCTGGCGCGCCTGCTGCACGTCGTAGACGCCGTCGATCAGCTCGCGCACCTGCTTGGTGACGCCGCGCGGCACGATGCCGTGCGCGCGGTTGAACGCGACCTGCCTGGCGCGGCGCCGCTCCGTCTCGCCGATCGCCCGGCGCATCGAGTCGGTGACCCGGTCGGCGTACAGGATCGCGCAGCCCTCGAGGTTGCGCGCGGCGCGCCCGATCGTCTGGATCAGGCTGCGCTCCGAGCGCAGGAACCCTTCCTTGTCCGCGTCGAGGATCGCCACCAGCGACACCTCCGGAAGGTCCAGCCCCTCGCGCAGCAGGTTGATCCCGACCAGCACGTCGAACACGCCCGGGCGCAGGTCGCGAATGATCTCGACGCGCTCGACAGTGTCGATGTCGGAGTGCAGGTATCGCACCTTCACCCCCTGGTCGGCGAGGAAATCCGTCAGGTCTTCGGCCATCCGCTTGGTGAGGGTGGTCACCAGTACGCGCGCGGAGTGCTCGACCCGGTCGCGGATCTCCGACAGCAGGTCGTCGACCTGGGTCGAGGCCGGGCGCACGATCACCTGCGGATCGACCAGCCCGGTGGGTCGCACCACCTGCTCGACCACCGGCCGGACTGCCGCGCCTCGTAGTCGGCCGGCGTGGCCGACACGAATATGCACTGGCGCACCTTCGCTTCGAACTCCTCGAACTGCAGCGGCCGGTTGTCCAGCGCCGACGGCAGCCGGAAGCCGTACTCGACCAGCGTCTCCTTGCGCGAACGGTCGCCGCGGTACATGCCGCCCAGCTGGCCGATCGTGACGTGGCTCTCGTCGATGAACATCAGCGCGTCGGCCGGCAGGTAGTCGACCAGCGTCGGCGGCGGTTCGCCCGGGCGCGCCCCCGACAGGTGGCGCGTGTAGTTCTCGATGCCCTTGCAGAAGCCCAGCTCCTGCAGCATTTCCATGTCGAAGCGGGTGCGCTGCCCGAGCCGCTGCGCCTCGACCAGCTTGCCCTGTTCGTGGAAGTACTGCAGCCGTTCGGCGAGCTCCTCGCGGATCGTGCCGAGCGCGCGCATCACCGTCTCGCGCGGCGTCACGTAGTGCGACGACGGATAGACGGTGAAGCGCGGGATCTTCTGGCGCACGCGCCCGGTGAGCGGATCGAACAGCTGGATGCTCTCGACCTCGTCGTCGAACAGCTCCACGCGCACCGCCAGCTCGGCGTGCTCGGCCGGGAAGATGTCGATCGAGTCGCCGCGCACCCGGAAGGTGCCGCGCACGAACTCGACGTCGTTGCGCTTGTACTGCATGGCCACCAGCCGCTGCAGCACGTCGCGCTGCGACAGCCGGTCTTTCGTGCGAAGCACGAGGATCATCTCGTGATAGTCGCGCGGATTGCCGATGCCGTAGATGCAGGAAACCGTCGCGACGATGACCGTGTCGCGCCGCTCGAGCAGCGACTTGGTCGCCGACAGGCGCATCTGCTCGATGTGCTCGTTGATCGACGAGTCTTTCTCGATGTACAGGTCGCGCTGCGGAACGTAGGCCTCGGGCTGGTAGTAGTCGTAATAGGAGACGAAGTACTCGACTGCGTTGTTCGGGAAGAACTCGCGCATCTCCGCGTACAGCTGGGCGGCCAGCGTCTTGTTCGGCGCCAGCACGAGCGCGGGCCGGCCGATGCGGGCGACGACGTTGGCCATCGTGTAGGTCTTGCCCGATCCGGTAACGCCGAGCAGCGTCTGGAAGCTCAGGCCGTCGCGAATCCCGTCGACCAGGGCGCGCGATCGCCTCCGGCTGGTCGCCGGCCGGGGCGAACGGCTGGTGCAGCTGGAACGGGCTACCTGGAAAGCTGACGAACGACGGGCGTTCGAGCGCGGGATCGGTCATCGTGTGGGTCGGGCGGCGCGGGTCGGCGTGCTAAACTGGTTTCGGTTGCGGATGGCCTGCGGTGATCGCGATGTTGCGCCGCACAAGCGTGGCGTCACGACCGGATTCGACGATCCGGCAACCCGTCGACGGGTCGCTCGCAGGGTAGGAATATCGGTCACCGCAAGGCTTTCGCTGGCCTTTCGGACAAACTGCAATTATCGCCGCGCCGTCCCCGAAAATCCAGTGTTCTGCACGGAATTTGTGCATTGCACCTTGGGCCTGTTCACACTACGATCGTCCCCGCGTGAGTCCGAAAAAAGCGCGCAATCAAGGCGCAAAGCGCAGCCGTGGCGGGGCCACGGCGAGCATTTGCAACGCGGAGTGCGCGCTTTTTCGCACTCACCCTCCGGGCCGGGGCCTGCCGGGCCGCCACACTTCGTTGCCGGCTCCTTGCGTGGCACCGCCACGCGCGTCGCCGGCGCCTCGTTTGGCGGCCCGGCAGGCCCCGGCGCGGGGACGATCGTAGTGTGAACAGGCCCTGGTCGCTTGCCGCACTCATCCCCGTAAATCAAGGACTTGACCGACCGCCATGAGCCAGTCGATGTTCGCCACCGTCGAGATGGCACCCCGTGATCCGATTCTCGGCCTGACAGAGACTTTCAATGCTGACAAACGAACCGAGAAAGTCAATCTCGGCGTCGGCGTCTACTGCGACGACAACGGCCGGATTCCGCTGCTTGCTGCGGTGCGTGAAGCCGAGCAGGCGCGCATCGCCAGCGCGCCGGCGCGCGGCTACCTGCCGATCGAAGGCTTCGCGGCCTACAACCAGGCGGTGCAGCAGCTGCTCTTCGGCGCCGACTCGCCGCTGCTCGCCGCCGGACGCGTGGCGACCTTCGAGGCGCTCGGCGGCACCGGCGGCCTGCGCATCGGCGCCGATTTCCTGCGCCGGCTGTATCCGGCCGCGCAGGCCTGGATCAGCGACCCGAGCTGGGAGAACCACCGGGCGCTGTTCGAGGCGGCGGGCTACGAGGTTCGTGCCTATCCCTATTACGACCCGGCCACGCACGGCGTGAAGTTCGACGCGATGCTCGCCGCGCTGAAGTCGATGCCGGCGCACTCGGTCGTCGTGCTGCACGCCTGCTGCCACAACCCGACCGGCGTCGACCTCGATGCCGCGCAATGGGACGCGGTGGTCGCCGTGGTGCGCGAGCGCGAACTGGTCGCGTTCCTCGACATGGCCTACCAGGGCTTCGGCGAGGGCATCGAGGCCGATGCGCTGGCGCTGCGCAAGTTCGCCGACTCCGGCCTCGACTTCTTCGTGTCGAGCTCGTTCTCGAAGTCGTTCTCGCTGTACGGCGAGCGCGTCGGCGCGCTGTCGATCGTCACTGCCGATCGCGACGAGACCGCCCGCGTCATCAGCCAGGTCAAGCGGGTCATCCGCACCAGCTACTCGAACCCGCCCACGCACGGCGCCGCGATCGTCGCGGCCGTGCTGTCGACACCCGCGCTGCGCCAACTCTGGGAGAAGGAGCTCGCCGGCATGCGCGAGCGCATCCGCGCGATGCGCGAAGACCTCGTGCGCAAGCTGCGCGAGAACGGCGTGGCGGAAGACTTCTCCTTCGTCGCGCGCCAGCGCGGGATGTTCTCCTATTCGGGGCTGAACCCCGCGCAGGTCGAACGCCTGCGCAACGAATTCGGCATCTACGCGGTGGCTACCGGACGCATCTGCCTGGCGGCGCTGAACAGCCGCAACATCGACTACGTCGCGAAAGCGATGGCGGCGGTCATCAAGGGTTAGGGCAGTCTCGGCGATTCGACAGCGCGGGGCGTCCCAAGCTAGAATTACGGTTTATTCCCCGATAGCTCAGTCGGTAGAGCGACGGACTGTTAACACAATGGCAGCCCACGCGGGAAACCGTGTGGTGAAAACATCCCTAATTCGGGGAACCCTAAGGCGCGACGCGCTAAGGCAATCCCGAGCAAGCAGGCAGAGGCCAGCAGCCGACGCCGGGCATGTGTAGAGACTTTACGGGATGCGCCTACAGCGGACGATACGCGCAAGCGGATCGCCGGCCATGGCGAAGAGAAAGTCCAAGCCGGTTGGAAACTTCCGGGCACTTGTAATCCGCAGGTCCCTGGTTCGAGCCCAGGTCGGGGAGCCAAATCCGACGGCCGGTGCGCGTACAGCGCACCGGCTTTTTTTTTCGCCTCGCGCGCGGGCCGTGGGGTCGCGATCAACAGCGTAAAACCGACCGGCATTGATCCGGCGCAATGCCGCCCCTGCGCCGGCGGCGATAGCCTGCGAAGAATCACCGAGGCGCGCATGGACATCATTCGCAAGCAGCCCGCGGCGTTGCCGGTTCGCCCGAACCTGCTCGATTACGAAACCGAGCGCGCGGGGTTCTCCTGGACCGCTGCGCGGCGCTCGCTCGACGGGCTGCCGGGTGCGCACGGACTGAACATCGCGCACGAAACCGTCGATCGCCATGCGGCGGGGCCTCGTTCGACACGGATCGCGCTGCGCTGGCGCGGGCGCGACGATGCCGCGCAGGACATCAGTTACGCGCAGCTGCGCGATCTCACCGCGCGCTTCGCCAACGTGCTCGCGACGCTGGGCGTCGCCGCGGGCGATCGCGTGTTCCTGCTGTGCGGGCGCATTCCCGCGCTGTACATCGCGCTGCTCGGCGCGCTCAAGCACCGCTGCGTCGTCACGCCGCTGTTCTCGGCCTTCGGGCCGGAGCCGATCGCCACCCGGATGGAGATCGGCGCGGCCAGGGTGCTGGTGACGACCACGAGCCTGTACCGCCGCAAGGTCGAATCGATCCGCGCGCGCCTGCCCGCGCTCGAACACGTGCTGCTCGTGGACGACGAAGGCGGCGCCGCCCTGCCCCCGGGCACGCTCGCGCTGCAGGCGCTGCTCGACGCGGCCAGCCCGGCCTACGTGATCGGCCCCACCGACCCGGAGTCGCCCGCGCTGCTGCACTTCACCAGCGGCACCACCGGCAAGCCCAAGGGCGCGCTGCACGTGCACCAGGCGATCGTCGCGCACTACGCCACCGGCCGGCTCGCGCTCGACTTCCACCCCGACGACGTGTTCTGGTGCACCGCCGACCCCGGCTGGATCACCGGCACCTCGTACGGCGTGATCGCGCCGCTGGCGCACGGCATCACGCAGGTGGTCGACGAAGCCGACTTCGACGCCGAGCGCTGGTACGCGATCCTCGGCCGCGAGCGCGTGACCGTCTGGTACACCGCCCCGACCGCGGTACGGATGATGATGAAGAGCGGCGCCGATGCCGCGCGCCGCCACGAGTTCCCGAAGCTGCGCTTCATCGCCAGCGTCGGCGAGCCGCTCAATCCGCAGGCAGTCGTCTGGGGAGTGGAGGCGTTCGGGCTCCCGATCCACGACAACTGGTGGCAGACCGAGACCGGCGGCATCATGATCGCCAACTTCCCCGCGCTCGACATCCGGCCCGGCTCGATGGGCAAGCCCTTGCCGGGCGTCGAGGCCGCGATCGTGCGGCGCACGCCCGATGGCGGCGCCGAGCCGGTCGACGCTCCCGACGTCGAGGGCGAACTGGCGTTGCGCGCGGGCTGGCCGTCGATGTTCCGCACTTACCTGAACGAGGAGGCACGCTACCGGAAGTGCTTCTCGGACGACTGGTACCTCACCGGCGATCTCGCCCGCCGCGACGCCGACGGCTACTACTGGTTCCTCGGCCGCGCCGACGACATGATCAAGTCGGCCGGGCACCTGATCGGCCCGTTCGAAGTGGAGTCGGCGCTGATGGAGCACCCCGCGGTGCACGAGGCCGGCGTCATCGGCAAGCCCGAGCCGGTGATCGGCGAGGTGGTCAAGGCCTTCGTCGCGCTGAAGGCCGGCTTCGAGCCCGGCGAGGCGCTGCGGCGCGAGCTGCTCGGTTTCGCGCGCAAGCGCCTCGGAGCCGCGGTCGCGCCGAAGGAGATCGACTTCGTCGCCACCCTGCCGAAGACTCGCAGCGGAAAGATCATGCGCAGGCTGCTCAAGGCGCGCGAACTCGGCCTGCCGGAAGGCGACACCTCGACACTGGAGTCGACATGAGCACCGAGTCCGACGAGGCACGCCGGCTGCTGTGGCAGATGCTGCGGATCCGGCGCTTCGAGGAGAAATGCGCGGAGCTCTACAGCGCCGGCCACATCCGCGGCTTCCTGCACCTGTACATCGGCGAAGAGGCGATCGCCGCCGGCGCGATGCCCCAGCTGCGCGCCGACGACAGCATCCTCGGTACCTACCGCGAGCACGGCCACGCGCTGGCGCGCGGCGTGCCGGCCGGAGCGATCATGGCCGAGATGTTCGGCAAGCGCGAGGGCTGCAGCGGCGGACGCGGCGGCTCGATGCACCTGTTCGACGTTTCGCGGCGCTTCTTCGGCGGCAACGCGATCGTCGGCGGTGCGCTGCCGCTGGCGGTCGGCTTTGCGCTGGCCGAGCAGATGCGCGGCACCGACCGCGTGGTTGCCTGCTTCTTCGGCGAGGGCGCGATGGCCGAGGGCGAGTTCCACGAGTCCGCCAACCTCGCCGCGCTGTGGAAGCTGCCGGTGATGTTTCTGTGCGAGAACAACCTGTACGCGATGGGCACCGCGCTCGGCCGCTCGCAGTCGAACGTCGACCTGTGCGAGAAGACGCACGGCTACGGCATGCACGCGCTGTCGGTCGACGGCATGGACGTGCTCGCGGTGCGCGACGCGATGCGCCGCGCGACGGCCTCGGTGCGCGCCGGCGAGGGGCCGATCTTCGTCGAGTTCCGCACCTATCGCTTCCGCGCCCATTCGATGTTCGACCCGGAGCTGTACCGGGACAAGGCCGAAGTGGCCGAGTGGCGCAGGCGCTGCCCGATCGACCGCTTCGTGCGCACCGCGCGCGAGCACAACTGGCTCGACGAAGCCGACCTCGCGGCGATCGAGCGCGAAGTGGCCGCAGAGATCGACGAAGCGGTCGCGTTCGCCCACGCCGGCACCTGGGAGCCGATCGAGGACCTCGAGCGCGACGTCTACGCGCGCACCCCGGCGGCACCGGAAGCGCGCGCATGAGCGCAAACGTGAGCACGACGGTCCGCACCACCTATCGCGAGGCGCTGCGAGCGGGCCTGCGCGACGCGCTCGCGCGCGACGAGCGCGCCTTCCTGATGGGCGAGGACGTCGCCCGCTATGGCGGCACCTACGCGGTCAGCAAGAGCCTGCACGGTGAATTCGGCGAGGACCGGGTTCGCGACACGCCGTTGTCGGAATCGGGTTTCGTCGGCGCGGGCATCGGCGCGGCGATGAACGGCATGCGCCCGATCGTCGAGGTGATGACGGTCAATTTCAGCCTGCTCGCGCTCGACCAGATCGTGAACAACGCGGCGACGCTGCGCCACATGTCGGGCGGGCAGATCGAGGTACCGGTCGTGATCCGCATGACGACCGGCGCCGGGCGCCAGCTGGCGGCGCAGCACTCGCACAGCCTCGAAGGCTGGTACGCGCACGTGCCGGGCCTGCGGGTGGTGGCGCCGGCCACCCTTGCCGACGCGCGCGGCATGCTGTGGACCGCACTGCAGGATCCCGATCCGGTGATCATCTTCGAGCACGCGATGCTGCTGCCGATGGAAGGCGAGCTCGACGCCGACGCCGGCGCGGTCGACATCGACCGCGCAGCGGTGCGGCGTCCGGGCACGCAGCTGTCGCTGATCACTTACGGCGGATCGCTGCACAAGTGCCTCGAAGCGGCCGAAGTGCTCGCGCGCGAGGGCATCGACGCCGAGGTGCTCGACCTGCGCACGCTGCGCCCGCTCGACGTCGACGCGATCGTGGCCAGCGTGGGGAAGACGCGCCGCGCGGTCGTGGTCGACGAGGGATGGAAGACCTGCAGCCTCGCCGCGGAAATCATGGCCCTCGTCGTCGAGCACGCGTTCTACGACCTCGACGCGCCGCTGGCGCGAGTGTGCAGCGCCGAGGTGCCGATTCCGTATCCGAAGCATCTCGAGGATGCCGCGCTGCCGCAGGTCGGGCGCATCGTCGCCGCCGCGCGCGAGGTGCTGGGCCGATGATCGAGTTCCGCATGCCCTCGCTGGGCGCCGACATGGAAGACGGCGTGTTCGTCGAATGGCGCGTCGCCCCCGGAGAGCCCGTGACGCGCGGGCAGGTCATCTGCGTGGTCGAAACCCAGAAGGGCGCGATCGAGGTCGAGATCTGGGACACCGGCACCATGGCGCGGCTGGTTGCCGAGCCTGGCCAGAGGATCCCCGTCGGCCGGACGATGGCAATCGTCGCGACGGCCGACGAGGACTGGCATGCGGTAGCGACGTCGACCGCAACGCTGGCCGTACCCGCCGCTGCGCCTGCGGCCGTCGCTGCTCCCACGCCGCGCGCCCCAGCGCCACCCCCGCCAGCGCCGGCTGCGCCCGCGGCCGGCTTGCCCGCACGGCCGGTATCCGCGCCGCCGACGAGCCCGGCGGCGACGGGTCGGCCTGCGCTGCCGCCGCGCGCGTCGCCCGCGGCGCGCCGGCGTGCCGCGGAACTGGGCGTGGACCTCGACGCGCTGGCGGCGGCGACCGCGGGTGCCCCGATCAACGTCGCCGACGTCGAGCAGGCTGCCGCGTCGGGCGCTGCGCCTGGCGCGGCAATCCCCTCCGCCGGCCCTGTCTGCGCCCCTCGAGCCGCCGCCGCGCCGGCCGCGGCGAGCCCCGAGGCGGCGATGCGTGCGGCCATTGCCGCCGCGATGACGCGCTCGAAGCGCGAGATTCCGCACTACTACCGGGCAGCGAGATCGAGGTCGAGCACGCGCTGCAGTGGCTGGAGAACTTCAATGCGTCGCGCCCGCTCGCCGACCGGGTGCTGTTCGCGGCGCTGGCCTTGCGCGCGGTCGCGCTGGCGCTGCGCGCGGTGCCCGACCTGAACGGCCAATTCGTCGGCGGGCGCTTCCGCCGCTCGGAGGCGATCCACGTCGGCGTGGTCACCTCGCTGCGCGGCGGCGGCGTGGTCGTCCCGGCGGTGCACGACGCCGACCGGCTGACGCTGCCCGAGCTGATGGCCTCGCTGCGCGACGTGGTCGCGCGCGCGCGCAGCGGCCGCCTGCGCAGCTCCGACCTCGCCGATTCGACGATCACGCTCACCAATCTCGGCGACCTGGGCGTCGAGACGGTCTTCGGCGTGATCTATCCCCCGCAGGTCGCGCTGGTCGGGCTGGGCCGCGTGTTCCCCCGCGCAACGGTGCGCGACGGTGCGATCGCGGCGACGCGCGCGGTGAACGCCACGCTCTCGGGCGATCACCGCGTCACCGACGGCCTCGCCGGCGCGCGCTTCTGGCGGCGCTGCGCGCGCGATTCGACGATCCGGAGGCCCCGTGAGCGCAGCGCCCGAAGCCATCCGACAGGCGGTGATCGACAGCGTCCGGGCGATCGCGCCCGAGGCGGACTTCGCCGCGCTCGACCCGCGCCGTCCGTTTCGCGAGGAGCTTGACCTCGATTCGTTCGATTTCCTGAACGTGCTGATCGAGCTTCACGCGCGGCTCGGCGTCGACATTCCGGAGGCCGACTACGGCAAGCTGGGCACTCTCGATGCGTTGCTCGGCTATCTTGCCGCGCGGCTGGAGTCGGGATGACCGCGCTGCTCACCGACCTGTACCAGCTCACGATGCTGCAGGCCTACCTGCATCGGGGGATGGTCGAGCCCGCGGTGTTCGAGCTGTTCGTGCGCAAGCTGCCCGCGCAGCGCAATTTCCTGGTCGCGGCCGGGCTGGAGCAGGCGCTCGACTTCCTGGAGACGCTCGGGTTCACCGACCGGGAGATCGACTGGCTGCGGCGCCAGGGCGGCTTCTCCGACGAGCTGCTGGCGCAGCTGCGCGAGTTCCGCTTCACCGGCGACGTGGACGCGATGCCCGAAGGCACCGTGTTCTTCCCCGACGAGCCGATCCTTCGCGTCACCGCCCCCTTGCCGCAGGCACAGCTGGTGGAGAGCCGCCTGCTGAACATCGTCCACCTGCAGACGCTGATCGCGTCGAAGGCGGCGCGCATCGTGATCGCCGGCGGCGGACGCCAGCTGGTCGATTTCGGCATGCGTCGCGCCCACGGCGCCGAGGCCGCGCTCCTCGCGGCGCGCGCGTCCTGGCTGGCCGGCTTCGACGGCACCGCGACCGCCGAGGCCGGCCTGCGCTACGGCATCCCGGTCTTCGGCACGATGGCGCATTCGTTCGTCCAGGCGCACCGCAGCGAGCGCGAAGCGTTCGAGAACTTCGCTCGCGCGCGGCCGAAGCGGCCGGTGATGCTGGTCGACACCTACGACACCGAGGCGGCGGTGGCTAAAGTGATCGACCTGTACCCGGCGCTGGCTGCCGACGGCATCCGGATCGCCGGCGTGCGGCTCGACAGCGGCGACCTCGGCGCGCACGCCAAAGCGGTGCGTGCGATGCTCGACGCCGCCGGCCTGAAGGAGATGATCGTCTTCGCCAGCGGCAACCTCGACGAGCACCGCATCGCCAGCCTCCTTGCAGACGGGGCACCGATCGACGGCTTCGGGGTGGGCACCGCGCTCGACACCTCCAGCGACGCGCCCACGCTCGACGCGGTCTACAAGCTGCAGTCCTACGCCGGGATCGCGCGTCGCAAGCGCTCCGAAGGCAAGGCGACCTGGCCCGGCGTCAAGCAGGTCTGGCGACGTCGCGACGAGCACGGCCGCATCGCGGGCGACCGGGTTGGGCTGGCCGACGAGGCACCCGACGGCGAGCCGCTGCTGCAGCCGTGCATGCGCGCCGGGCGCCGGCTGCCGACGATGCCCTCGCTGGACGAGGCGCGCGCGCATTGCCGCGCCCAGCTCGCGCGCCTGCCCGAGGCCCTGCGCGCCCTCGCGCCGGCGCCCGCGGCCGTTCCGGTGGAGATTTCCGGGCGGCTTCGCACGCTGGCGCGCGAGGTCGACGCCACCACGTCCTGAGCCGGCCGCGAGCGATGCGCGATTCCGACGCCGGCAGGCTCGAGGATCCGGGCACCGAGGCGCGGCTCGGCTTCCTGATGTCGCGCGCCGCGCACGGCACGGACCCGGCCGCCGCGCAACTGATCGAGACGCACATGTCGTGGGTGATCGTCGCCGGCGAACGCGTGCTGAAGATGAAGAAGGCGGTGCGCTACCCGTTTCTCGACTTCTCCACGCCGCCGCTGCGCGAGCGCAACTGCCGTGAGGAGCTGCGACTGAACCGCCGTCTCGCGCCCCGGGTCTACCTGGGGCTGCTCGCCCTGCAGTGGGACGAAGGCCGCTTTGCGCTGCTGCCCGAGGAGCGGCTGCCTGCCCCCGGAACCACGATCGACTGGCTGGTGCTGATGCGCCGGCTGCCCGCCGAGCGGATGCTCGACCGCGTGATCGCGGCCGGCGCGCTGCAACCCGGAGACATCGACGCGATGATCGCGCTGCTCGCCCGCTTCTATCGCGACGCCGCGCGCACCACGCTCGGGCCGGACGCCTATCTCGCGCGCTTTCGCCGCGAGCAGGCGGTCAATCGCGCGCTGCTCGTGCAACCGCGCTTTGCCGAGCTGGACGCGGCCCCGGCACTCGATCGGCTCGATACGGCGATCGAAGCGCGGGCCGACGTGCTGCGCGGGCGCGTGTCGGGCGGCCACGTCGTCGACGGGCACGGCGACCTGCGGCCCGAGCACGTCTGCCTGAACGATCCTCCGGTGGTCATCGACTGCCCGGAGTTCAGCGCCGAGTTGCGGCAGGTCGATCCGTTCGACGAACTGGCCTACCTCGGGCTCGAATGCGCGGTCGCGGGCGCGTCCTGGGTCGCCCGACGGCTCATCGATGGGGCCGCCGCGGCGCTCGGCGAGCGCCCGGCCGATGCGCTGATCCACCTCTACACCGCCAACCGCGCGGCATTGCGCGCGCGACTGGCCGTCGCGCACCTGCTCGATCCGCAGCCGCGCACGCCCGAGCGATGGCTGCCGCAGGGCGAGCGTTACCTGGCGCAGGCGACGTCGGCGCTCGACGCGCTCGACGCGCACGACCGCGCGTAGCGGCCTGTTCAGCCGGCCGCGTGCAGCCGCCGGATCGCCTGCGCGAACAGCGGCGCGCACGAAGCGATGCGCAGCTTGCCGCGCACCGGCGCATCGGGCGGCAGCCGGAACGCGGGGACGCTGTCGGTCACCGCCAGTCGCGTGATCGCTTCGTCGGCCAGCACGTGGGCAGCCTGCTCGATGAACAGGCCGTGGCCCGCGCAGGCCACGATCGACGCGGCGCCGGCGCCGCGCAGCGCAAGGGCCGCCTGGCGCATCGTCTCGCCGCTGCCGATCAGGTCGTCGAGCAGCAGCACCGTGGCGCCGGCGACATCGCCGGCCACCAAACCGCGCGTGGACATCACGCCGGCACTGCGACGCTTGTCGACCATCGCGAAACCGACCGGCGTCCCCCGTTGCTCCTCGAGCGCCTCACGCCACAGTTGCGCGCGCTTCACCCCGCCCGGATCGGGCGAAGCGACCGCCAGCGGGCCGCCGTTGGCGAGTTCCGCGATCAGCGGGCCGAAGGCGCGATGCGCCTCGAGGCTGATCGCCGGAATCCGGAACGCGTTCTCGAACGCGGCGACGTTGTGCGCCTCGAGCACGATCAGCGCGTCGGTGCCGACCGCCTCGAACAGCTGCGCCACGTAGCGCAGGCCAATCGGATCGTGCGGCTTCGTGCGGCGGTCCTTGCGCGCGTAGGCGAGGTACGGAGCGACCGCGGTCACCCGCCGCGCGCCGTGGTCGCGCAGCGTGGCGACGAAGGCCAGAAGGCGCCAGAGCTTGTCGTGCGGGCTGTCGAGCGGCCCGCCATGCAGCCCGAACACCACGAAGGCGTCGGCGCCGCCGACGTCGACCAGCGGGCGCAGCTTGCACTCCTCGTCGGCAAAGCGCCGCTCCTCATGCGCGGCGATCTCCACACCCAGCTCGCTGGCCAGCGCCGCCGCGAATGCGCTGCCCGGCTCGAGAGAAAAGAACATCACTTCGGATCCCCTCCGGTGACGGCCCGGGCCCCGGGCCGCGCCCGCGTACCCCAGTGCATCCGGGCGAATTCCTGCACGAACGCCTCGAAGCGATCCTCGGGCATCCGGTCGATTCCGCCGGCCCGTTCTCGCCCGGCGCCTCCGAATCGCCGGCACAATTCGTGCGCGCCGCCCGGCGCCCTCGATCGGCGCGCGCACGCTGACCGTCAGCGTGCCGTCGGCACAGCGCTTGGCGACCGCGTGCGCACGACCCGGGGCGGCGCCGGCCAGTTCGTTGGCGAAGCTGCCGATCACGCGCCGGCTCCACGCCGCGTCGGGCAGCAGGTACACCACTGCGGTATCTCCCTGCCACCAAGGCGCCTGTTCCATCGCCCGGGCGAGGTCCGCGCACCGCAGCGCGTCGATCTCGTGCGCCACGGGCTCGCGCGCGACGAACTCGAGCGGATCGCGATAGCGCGCCAGCAGCGGATACAGGCGCGCCGGCGCGATGTGCACGTCGCTCTCGTCGTCGCCATAGGCGTTGTAGTTCATCGCCTCGCCGAGCCTGCGCAGGCGCTCGCGCTCGCCGGCATTCAGGCCGATCGCCGCGGCGAGACTCTCGGCGGCGCCGCGCAGGTTGTCGCCGAACGCACCGACCACGGCCCAGGCACGGAAGCGACCACGCAGCCAGCGGTCGACGAGCATGCTGGTGCAGACCCCGCTGGCGAGGTCGATGTGGGCCTGCAGCCCCGGGTGGTCGGGCACCTCGCCGGCCGCATGGTGGTCGAAATAGCGCACCCGCACGCCGCGGTCGAGCAGGCGCATCAGCGCGTCCCGGTTGCGATCCATCGAGAGGTCGCAGACGAGCACCTCGTCGCCGGCCTGCGCCGGCACGCGCTCGAGCAGCGCGATTTCGCGCTTGAGTCCGGTGACCAGCGTCGCGGCCGACGGTTCGTGAAGGCGCCACTGCACGACCGAGCACAGTCCGTCGGCGTCGCCGTTGCAGACGTCGAAGCGCCGCCCGGTGCGCCGGTTCTCGCCGCTCGTGACCGTCGAATCCATGCCCGCATTGTGCATCTTCAGCCCTCCGTCGCCCCCTTCCTCGCCCGCGCCTGCGCGCTCGTCGTTCTGCCGCCCGCCTAGAGCCCAGGTCGGGCTCCGCGCACGCCGCCGCGATTTTCCGGCGCGCGGCGTCGCGCAACGCCACTGCGTCGGACCAGCCGCTGCCTTGCGGTCGAAGCGGCGCATCGATGCGCACCGCCAGCGGGTGGCGGCGCGGCCACCGAGAACCGTCGCGCAGCAGGTCGCGCGGCGTGGCCGCCTCGTGGACCGCGGCCTCGTTCAGCCGCACGCCGAACTCGCGTTCGAGCCGCAGCATCAGCTCGGTTCGCGCGAGGCTGTCGATGCACAGGCCGCGCTCGAGCTCGTCGTCGAGCGAGATCGCGGCAGGCGCGCGCCCGCGCAGCTCGGCCAGCAGCTCGCCCAGCACCGACAGAAGGCGCGCCGGAGCGTCGCGAGCGTGGTTCACGACGCCTCGCCTCGACCGCCACCGACATCGAACACGGCCATCGACCCTCCTGCTGCCTCCCTGCCGCCGGCGGTACAACCATAGCCGCCGTATCCGGCTCCGGGTTGCGGTCGATCAACACGCCGGCTGGCGTCGGGGGTGATAACTCCACCGAGGGCCGGGAGCCGGCCGGCGGGGTGAGCACCGGTCATGCGGGAGCACTGGGAGCACTACGAACACGGCGCCGACATCGGCGTGCGCGGCATCGGCGCGACGATGGCCGGCGCTTTCGAGCAGGCGGCGCTGGCGCTGACCGCCGTCATCACCGATCCGGCGGACGTCGCGGCGCACGATGCGGTCGACATCGCCTGCGAGGCGCCGGACGCGGAGCTGCTGCTGGCCGCGTGGCTGAACGCGCTGGTCTACGAAATGGCCGTGCGGCGGATGCTGTTCGGCCGCTACCGGGTCGAGATCGACGGCACGCGGCTGCGGGGCCGGGCGTTCGGCGAGCCGACCTCGGTCGAGCGGCACCGGCCGGCGGTCGAGGTCAAGGGCGCCACCTACACCAGCCTGCGCGTCGCGCCGACCGCAGACGGCGGCTGGATGGCGCAGACCGTGGTCGATGTCTAGTCATACTGTGTTAATAAAATCAGTCTACTATACGCGCATCTTCAAGTGCAAGGTGCGAAGTGATGGACGAACTTGGCGAGCTTCAGCGATACATGGCGCATCTGAGTGAAGCGCTGGGTCACGCCGACCGGCATGCGGGGTTGCGCGGGTACTGTGCGGGGCTGATGTCGCCGCTGGCCCGAAAGAGCGTCGAGCCGATGGCCGCGGCGGTCGATCCGCAGCATGTTCGTTCTCGTCATCAGTCGCTGCACCATTTCGTGGCGGATTCGGACTGGTCCGACGAGGCGCTGCGGCTGCGGGTGGCGCAATGGGGGGTGCCGCGGATGGACTTCTCCGACGGCGGCTGGTGGATCATCGACGACACCGGCTTTCCGAAGGCGGGTCGTCATTCGGTGGGCGTGGCGCGCCAGTACTGCGGGATGCTGGGCAAGCAGGACAATTGCCGGGTAGCGGTGAGCGTGTCGCTCGCCTGTGAGGCAGCGAGCCTGCCGGTGGCTCGGCGGCTGTATCTGCCTGTGGAGTGGGCCGAGGACGAGGCCGGGCGCCGCAAGGCCGGCGTACCGGCCGAGATCGAGTTCGCGACCAAGCCGAACATCGCCCTCGGGCAGATCGAAGATCTGCTTGCGCAGGGCGCACCGCGCCATACGGTGCTGGCCGATGCGGGCTACGGGGTGGACACGGCGTTTCGCGAGCGGCTCACTGAACTGGGGCTGGCCTATGTGGCAGGCATCACCGGCAGTGTGACGGTCTGGGCGCCGCCGCGAGAACCCTTGGCGCCCAGGACCGACGCCGCGCGCGGGCCGCAGGGCAGGCGCTTGCGCCGGGGCCAGGCCGGCGACGAGCAGCACCGCCCGCAATCGGTCAAGGAGGTCGCGCTCGCGCTCTCGCCGCTGGCCTGGTACCGGGCCAGTTGGCGTGAGGGCACGAACCAGACGCTGCGCTCGCGCTTTGCACGGCTCAGGGTACGAGCCGCGCATCGGGACCATCTGCGCAACGAACCACGCCCGCCCGAGTGGCTGCTCGTCGAGTGGCCCGAGGACGAAGCCGAGCCGACCAAGTACTGGCTCTCGACGCTGCCCGAGGCCGTGCCGCTCGAGCGCATGGTGTATGAAGCGAAGATGCGCTGGCGCATCGAGCGCGACTACCAGGAACTCAAGCAGGACCTGGGGCTGGGCCACTACGAGGGCCGAGGCTGGCGAGGATTCCATCACCATGCGAGCCTGAGCATCGCCGCCTACGGATTCCTGCTTGGGCAGCGACTCAGCTATCCCGAGCAGGCCCGGGCAGAAAAAAACGCCACTTCGCCAGGAACCTGCCGTACCCACGCATTACGTCCCTCGAGGCGCCCCGCCGGGCGCAGCGCCACGTCCCCTGGTCGATCACGAGTTTGCGGCTGCGTATCGGCGCGCTGCTACTTCGTAGCTTCGCCCGATGTCCGTGCTGCTTCCGGGCCATGAGGCATTTATTAACACAGTATGACTAGGGGCGTGTTCACACTACGATCGTCCCCGCGTGAGTCCGAAAAAAGTGCGCAATCAAGGCGCAAAGCGCAGCCGTGGCGGGGCCACGGCGAGCATTTGCAACGCGGAGTGCGCGCTTTTTTCGCACTCACCCTCCGGGCCGGGGCCTGCCGGGCCGCCACACTTCGTTGCCGGCTCCTTGCGTGGCACCGCCACGCGCGTCGCCGGCGCCTCGTTTGGCGGCCCGGCAGGCCCCGGCGCGGGGACGATCGTAGTGTGAACACGCCCTGGTCGGAATCGAAGCAATGAACCTGGACGAACTGATCCGACGCGGACCCTGCGAATGGGAAGTGCCGATGACGGGCGACATGCGCGTGCCGGCGATCCTCTTCGGCAGCGAAGCGCTGATTGCCGAAATGGACGACAAGGTGCTCGAGCAGTCGAGCAACGTCGCGAAGTTGCCGGGCATCGTGCGCGCGTCGTTCGCGATGCCCGACGCGCACTGGGGCTACGGCTTTCCGATCGGCGGCGTCGCGGCGTTCGATCCCGAGCGCGGCGGCGTCGTCTCCGCCGGCGGCGTGGGCTTCGACGTCTCCTGCGGCGTGCGCTGCATGCACACCGGCTTGCGCGCGGAAGACATCCTCGCGGTGCAAAAAACGCTGGCCGAGGCGCTGTTCGCGCGCATTCCGGCCGGCGTCGGAAGCACCGGGACGATCCGGCTCGACGCCGCGCAGATGGATGCGATGCTCGCCGGCGGTGCGAAATGGGCGGTCGAGCACGGCTGGGGCATGCCCGAGGATCTCGAGCGCATCGAGGAACGCGGCTGCATGTCGGGCGCGAAACCCGAAATGGTGTCCCCGCTGGCCAAGAAGCGCCAGCGCGACGAAATGGGAACCCTCGGCAGCGGCAACCACTATCTCGAAGTGCAACGCGTCGCCGAGGTCTACGACGAAGCGATCGCCGCCGCGTTCGGGCTGCACGTCGGCGATGCGGTCGTGACGATCCACTGCGGCTCACGCGGCCTCGGCCACCAGATCGGCACCGAGTTCCTGCGCAGGATGGCGACCTCGGCAAAGGAATACGGCATCGTGCTGCCCGATCGCGAGCTCGCCTGCGCACCGATCCGCTCGGAGCTCGGCGAAACCTATCTCGGCGCGATGCGCTCGGCGATCAACTGCGCGCTCGCGAATCGCGAGATCCTGACCCACCTCACGCGCGAGGTGTTCGCCGACATCCTGCCGGCCGCGCGCCTGCCGCTGCTCTACGACGTCTCGCACAATACCTGCAAGGTCGAGACGCACCGCGTCGACGGGCGCGAGCGCGCGTTGTTCGTGCACCGCAAGGGCGCCACTCGCGCGCTGGGCCCCGGGCACCCCGACCTTCCCGAATCGCTGCGCCGGGCCGGCCAGCCGGTGCTGATCGGCGGCTCGATGGGCACCGGCTCGTACGTGCTCGCGGGCACCGAGCGCTCGGAGTCGCTCGCGTTCTCGTCGGCCTGTCACGGGGCGGGACGCGCGATGAGCCGCCACTAGGCGGCCGCGCGCTGGCGCGGGCGCCAGGTCGTCGACGAACTCGCCGCGCGCGGCATCATCGTGCGCAGCCCGTCTTCGCGCGGCATCGCCGAAGAGGCGCCGGGCGCCTACAAGGACGTCGCCGAGGTGGTCGACGCCACCGATGCCGCCGGCCCTGGCGCGCAAGGTGGCGAAGGTCGAGCCGCTGATCTGCATCAAGGGATGAGCGCCGCGACGGCCGACGAGATCACGGTGTTTCTGGCCGGCGACGCGATGACCGGCCGCGGCATCGACCAGGCGCTCGCGCAGCCCTCCTCGCCCGAGCTCCACGAGTCGTACGTGCGCGATGCGCGCGAGTACCTGCGGCTCGCCGAGCGCATCAACGGCGCCGTGCCGGCACCGGTCTCGGCCGCCTACGTCTGGGGCGACGCGCTGGCCGAGCTCGCCCGCGTCGCCCCCGCGCTGCGCATCGTCAACCTGGAAACCGCGATCACCACGCACGACCGCCCCTGGCCCGGCAAGGGCATCCACTACCGGATGCACCCGGCCAACGTCGGCTGCCTCACGGCCGCCCGGCTCGACTGCTGCGTGCTCGCCAACAACCACGTCCTCGACTGGGGCCACGATGGGCTCGCGCAGACGCTGGCGACGCTGCGGCAGGCCGGGATCCGCACCGCAGGCGCCGGCGCCCGGCTCGACGAGGCGCTCGCACCCGCAGCGCTGGCGCTTCCGGGCGGCGGGCGGCTGCTGGTGTTCGCTTTCGCCACCGAGAGCAGCGGCGTGCCGGCAGCCTGGGCCGCGACCGCGCGGCGCGCCGGCGTGGCCCTGCTGCCCGAACCCGGCGAGGCGGCCGCCGGGGAGGTTGCCGCAGAGATCGCCGCGCACCGCCAGGCAGGCGATCGGATGATCGTCTCGATCCATTGGGGCGGCAACTGGGGCACCCGCATTCCGCGCGGCCACCGCGCGTTCGCGCACCGGCTGATCGAACTCGGCGCGGCCGACGTGGTCCACGGCCATTCGTCGCACCACCCCTTGCCCGTCGAAGTGCATCGCGGCCGCCTGGTGCTGTACGGCTGCGGCGACCTGATCAACGACTACGAAGGCATCGGCACGCGCGGCGACCTGCGCTCGGACCTCGGCTGCCTGTACTTCGCGACGCTTTCGCGCGCCGACGGGGCGCTGCGCAGTCTGCGGATCGTACCGCTGCAGATGCGTCGCCTGCGGCTCGGCCCGCCCGAGCCTGGCGCACACGATTGGCTGCGCCAGTTGCTGAGCATCGGAGGGCGCGAATTCGGCACCCGGCTGCAACCGCATCCCGACGGGGGCTGGCTGCTGGCGAATCAGGAGCCCGGGGCGGCGCCACTCGGCCCCGGCTCCTGAGGCTGTTCGAGCCAGCGGGCGGCCAGCGCGTCGACGTCGAGCGGCTGCCCGGTGTCGACCTCGATCGCAACGCCCCGCTCGTCGTCGCGCAGCGGCTCGTGCCCCGCAAGCTGGCGCTCGAGCACCGCGAGGTCGGCGTCCGATGCGTCCGAGCGCCCGGCGTGGCGCCCCGCCACCCGCTCGCGCAGCAGCGCCGGTTCGGCGCGGCAATGCAGGATCGTGAACGGCACCCCGCGCGAGCGCGCCGCTTCGCGGAAGGCGTCGCGCTCGCGCGCGCGCAGGAAGGTGGCGTCGACAATGGTCGGATAGCCCGCATCGAGCGAATGCATCGCCAGCGCGAGCAGGCGCTCGTAGGTGCGCTGCGTCGCGTCGGCCCCGTAGATGCCCTCTCCGGGCCGGGCCGACGCGTCGTGCAGCGCGCCCAGCCCGAACAGGCGCTTGCGCTCGACGTCCGAGCGCAGGCGGATCGCGCCGGCGCGCTCGAGCAGGCGCTGCGACAGGTGGCTCTTGCCCGAGCCCGACAGCCCGTGCGTGACCAGCAGCCGCGGATCGTGCTCGCGCTCGAGGCGCTGCGCCAGGCCGAGGTAGTCGGGGCCACCCGAGGGGCCACCTGGGGCGCCCCCTTGCGCCGCGCGGATCCGCGCGACCAGCGCGCGCACCAGCGCGCGATAGACGAGGTAATAGCGCAGCGCGGGCAGCCCGTCGTGCTCGCCGCTGGCCGCCAGCCGGGCATCGAGGAAGCGGAACGCCAGGTCGGGCCGATCGTGCGCGAGCAGGTCCATCGCCGAGGAACGCGATGTCGCTGCACACGTCGATCCAGCGCAACCCCGGGTCGAACTCGATGCAGTCGAAGGCGGTCATGTCGTCGCCCAGCGCCACCGCGTTGGCCAGGTGCAGGTCGCCGTGGCCCTCGCGCACGCCGCCGGCCGCCCTGCGGCGTTCGAAGAGCGGCCGCAACCCGCGCGCCCGCGCTTCCAGGCGCTCGCGCAGCGCCGACAGCACTGCAGGCGCGACGAACGCGGACAGGCCGTCGAGCACCTGCGCGGTGTCGGCCTCGATCCGCGCGGCGCTGCCGAACGACGTATCGGCCCCGGCCACCGGGGCCTGCTCGTGAAAGCGCGCCAGCCGCCCGGCCAGCCGTTCGAGCTGCACGGCTTCGAGCCGGCCGGCCGCGAGGCGCTCGCTGAGCAGCGCGCCGGCCTCGAACTGGCGCATCTTCACCGCGTATTCGATCGGCTCGCCCGCGCCACCGAGCCGCGGTGCATCGACGCTTCCGGCGATCGGCACCACTTCGAGGTACAACTGCGGCGCGAGCCGCCGGTTCAGCCGCAGCTCCTCGTCGCAGTAGCGCTTGCGCGTGGCCAGGTCCTCGAAATCGAGGAAACCCAGGCGCACCGGCTTCTTGATCTTCCACGCGAAGCGCCCGTCGAGCAGCACCCACGAGATGTGCGTCTCGATCGCGGCCACCGGCGGCTCGCCGGGGCGCTGCAGCGCACGGCGCAGCGCCTCGGCGAGGCGCCGGCAGCGAAGCTCGGGGGAGTCGGATGGCGTCGGCGGCGGCATGGCCCTTCCCGGTGACGGCTCATTCTCGCGGCGCGGCGCATGGCAGGCAAGCGTCGACACTCGCCCCTGCCTGAAGTCGGGGGATTCCTGCGGCGCTCGTCCCGGCAAAAGCTAGAATTCGCGCTTCCGCAAACCGGGAGACAGCATGCGACAGGTGTTCAACTTCAGCGCCGGGCCGGCCACCCTGCCCGAAGAAGTGCTCGCGCAAGCCGCGGCCGAGATGCTCGACTGGCACGGCAGCGGCCAGTCGGTGATGGAGATGAGCCATCGCGGCAAGGAGTACATGAGCATCCACGAGCAGGCCGAGCGCGACCTGCGCGAGCTGATGGGCATTCCGTCGAACTACAAGGTGCTGTTCCTGCAGGGGGCGCCACGCTGCAGTTCGCGATGGTGCCGATCAACCTGATGCGCGGCAAGACCGCCGACTACGTCCACACCGGCGAGTGGTCGAAGAAGGCGATCAAGGAGGCGAAGCTGTTCGGCGCGGTCAACCTCGCCGCTTCCGCCGAAGACCGCCATTTCACCTACGTGCCCGCGCAGTCGACCCGGAAGCGGTCGGCCGACGCGGCCTACCTGCACTACTGCGCCAACGAGACGATCGGCGGCGTCGAGGTGTTCCAGACCCCCGACAGCGGCGGCGTGCCGCTGGTGGCCGACGTCTCGTCGACTTTCCTGTCGCGCCCGATCGAGGTCCCGAAATTCGGCCTGATCTACGGCGGCGCGCAGAAGAACATCGGGCCGGCCGGCCTCACCATCGTGATCGTGCGCGAAGACCTGCTCGGGCACGCGCCGAAGGGCACGCCGACGATGCTCGACTACAAGGTGCAGGCCGACGCCGACTCGATGCTCAACACCCCGCCGACCTGGGCAATCTATATCGCGGGGCTGGTGTTCCAGTGGCTGAAGCGCCGGGGGCGGCCTGGCGGCGATCGAGCAGCACAACATCGAGAAAGCGAACGTGCTGTACGACTACCTCGACGCCACGCAGTTCTACCGCAACCCGGTCGAGCGCGCCGATCGGTCGCGGATGAACGTGCCGTTCACGCTGCGCGACGCGGCGCTCGACGAGGCGTTCCTCGCCGGCGCGAAGGAGCGCCGGATGCTGCAGTTGAAGGGGCACCGCTCGGTCGGCGGCATGCGCGCATCGATCTACAACGCGATGCCGATCGAAGGCGTACGCGCGCTGGTCGACTACATGCGCGAGTTCGAGAAGCGCAACGGCTGAGGCGCCGCGATGCAAGCTCCGATCCGCGTACTGGTCCTGAACCAGATTTCCCAGCATGGGCTCGATCGCCTTCCGGCCGAACACTACCTCGTCGGAAAGGACGTCGCGCAGCCCGACGCGATCCTGGTGCGTTCGGCCGACCTGCACTCGATGGACATCCCGTCCACCGTGCGCGCGATCGGCCGGGCGGGCGCCGGCACCAACAACATCCCGGTGGCCGCGATGAGCGCGCGAGGCGTGCCGGTGTTCAACGCCCCGGGCGCGAACGCCAACGCGGTCAAGGAGCTGGTCATCGCCGGCATGCTGATGGCGGCTCGCAACATCCCGGCGGCGCTGCGCTTCGTCGCCGCGCTCGATCCCGCGGCCCCCGACATGGACCACGCGGTCGAGAGCGGAAAGAAGGCGTTCGCCGGCTTCGAGCTGGCCGGCCACACGCTCGGCGTGATCGGGCTCGGGCGCATCGGCTGCCTGGTCGCCGACGCAGCGATCCGCCTCGGCATGCACGTGATCGGCTACGACCCGGAGATCACCGTCGACGCCGCCTGGAGCCTGCCCTCGCAGGTGAAGAAGGCGCACTCGATCGCCGAGATCCTCAAGAGCGCGCACTTCGTCACGCTGCACGTGCCGCTGGCGGCGGCCACCCGGAACCTGATCGGCGGCGCGACGCTTCCCCAGATGCGCCACGGAGCGGTGCTGCTGAATTTCTCGCGCGACGGCGTGGTCGACGAACAGGCGGTACTGGGCGCGCTCGAAGCCGGACGGCTGCGCCACTACGTCTGCGACTTCCCGAGCGCCGCGGTCAACGGCCACGCGCGCGTCATTGCGCTGCCGCACCTGGGCGCCTCGACCCGCGAGGCCGAGGAAAACTGCGCGAAGATGGTCGTCGACCAGCTGCGCGATTACTTCGAGAACGGCAACATCCGCAACGCGGTCAATTTTCCCGACGCGATCGCGCCGCGCGAATCCGGCCACCGCGTGGCGATCGCCAACGCCAACGTGCCGAACATGCTCGGGCAGATCTCCACCGCGATGGCGCAGGCCGGGCTGAACATCGGCAACATGCTGAACAAGTCGCGCGGCGAGATGGCCTACACGATCGTCGACGTCGACAGCCCGGTGCCCGAAAGGGCGATCGCGTCGATCGGCGCGATCGGCGGCGTGCTGGCCGTGCGCTACCTGCCGCGGCCGGCCTGAAAGCCGGATCGCGCCGGCGCGCTTCGCTACAATGAGCCCCCTGCCCCGCGCACCCGCCGCCGGTTTCGGGCACGCGACCTCAATCGCAGCAGACACCTGAACCAGAAGGAGCCCTCGATGGACCGCCGTTTCCTGCTCAAAGCCGGCGCTGCCGGTTCCGCCACGCTCGCCGCCCCCTTCGTCGTCACCCGCGCCGCGCACGCGCAGAACTACCGCGCCGAATACCGGGTCTCCACCGTGGTGGGCACCGCGTTCCCCTGGGGCAAGGGCGCCCAGATCTGGATCGACCTGGTGCGCGAGCGCACGCAGGGCCGCATCAACATGAAGCTGTACCCCGGCGTGTCGCTGATCAACGGTGACCAGACGCGCGAGTTCTCCGCGATCCGCCAGGGCGTGATCGACCTCGCGGTGGGGTCGACGATCAACTGGTCCCCGCAGGTCAAGGAGCTGAACCTGTTCTCGCTGCCGTTCCTCGCGCGCGACCACGCCGGGCTCGACGCGCTCACGCAGGGCGAGGTCGGCAAGCGCATCCTGCAGATCGTCGAGAAGGCCGGCGTGGTGCCGCTGGCCTGGGGCGAGAACGGCTTCCGCGAAGTCACCAACTCCAGGCGCGAGATCCGCACCCCGGGCGACATGAAGGGGCTGAAGTTCCGCGTGGTCGGCTCGCCGATCTTCAACGACACCTTCACCGCGCTGGGCGCCAATCCGACGCAGATGAGCTGGGCCGACGCGCAGCCGGCGCTCGCGTCGGGCGCCGTCGAAGGCCGAGGAGAACCCGCTGCACATCTTCACCGCCGCGAAGCTGCATACGCTCGCGCAGAAGTACGTGACCATGTGGGACTACGTCGCCGACCCGCTGATCTACGTGGCCAACCGCGACGTCTGGAACGCCTGGACTCCCGCGGATCGCGACATCGTCCGCGCGGCGGCGCTCGAGGCCGGCAAGCAGGAGATCGCGATCGCGCGCAAGGGCCTGAGCGGCAACGACATGTCGATGCTCAAGGAAGTCGAGGCGCTCGGCGTCAAGGTCACGCAGCTCACCGACGCCGAGAAGCAGGCGTTCGAGAAGGCGATCCAGCCGGTCTACGACAAGTGGACGAAGCAGATCGGCGTCGACCTCGTCAAGCGCGCCGAGGCCGCGGTCGCTGCGCGCCGGAAGGCCTGAGCGGCGGAGCCCGGGGAATCCACAGGCCGGGCTCGCCCGGCCTTCCTGTCTGCGGGCCGCGCCGGCCCGCGCGCTTTGTGCCCCACGCGCGATGCCCGATTCCGCACCGTCTTCTCCGGACTCCCCGAGCGCGCCGCCGCGGGCTCCCGCAAGCGACGACGGCCGCCGCCTGCCCGAAGACTGGGTCGGCGCGATCGTCATGGCGCTGCTCGCGGCGATCACTTTCGCCAACGTGATCGCGCGCTATTTCACCGACGAATCCTTCGCCTGGACCGAGGAGATCTCGATCGCGCTGATGGTCGTGCTGACGATGGTCGCGGCAAGCGCGGCGGTGCGGCGTGACCGCCACATCCGCATCGAGGCGTTCTTCGACTCCGGCTCGCCGCAGCGCCGGCGCCGGCTCGCGATCGTCTCGGCGCTGGCCACGACGCTGGCCTTCCTGCTCGTCTTCGGCCTGGGGCTGCGGCTGCTTCAGGACGACTACGTCTACGAGGTCACTTCGCCGGGCATCGGCGTGCCGCAGTGGTGGTACACGCTGTGGCTGCCGCTGCTCGCGCTGCTGATCGCCGCTCGCGGCGCGCAGCTGCTGGTGCGGCTGCTGAAGACGCGATGATCGGCATCGCGATCTTCGTCGTCTTCGCGGTGCTGATGCTGGCCGGGGTGCCGATCGGCGTCGCGCTGATGCTGGCCGGCTCCCTCGGCATCGGGATGGCCGATCTCGGCTGGCTGTCGATCCCGAACAACTTCTACGCGGGCATCGCGAAGTACCCGCTGCTCGCGCTGCCGATGTTCGTGCTGGTCGGCTCGATCTTCGATCGCTCGGGCGTCGCGCAGCGGCTGGTGAATTTCGCGCTGGCGATCGTCGGCCGCGGCCCCGGCATGCTGCCGATGGTGGCGATCGGCGTGGCGATGTTCCTGGGCGGCATCTCGGGCTCGGGCCCGGCCAACGCGGCGGCGGTAGGCGGCGTGATGCTCGCCGCGATGGCGCGCGCCGGCTACCCCCCGCCTACTCGGCCAGCGTGATCGGCGCCGCAGCCGCCACCGACATCCTGATCCCGCCGTCGATCGCCTTCATCGTCTACTCGGTGATGGTGCCCGGCGCGTCGGTGCCCGCGCTGTTCGCCGCCGGGATGGTGCCGGGCGTGCTCGCGGGCTTCGCGCTGATCGTGCCCGCGGTCTGGCTGGCGCGGCGCCACGGCTTCGGCGCCGGCGAGGGCGGGCCGCGCCCGCCCTTGTTCCGCACGCTGCGCGAGGCCAGCTGGGGGCTGTTCGCCCCGGTGCTGATCCTCGGCGGGATGCGCGCGGGCTGGTTCACCCCCACCGAGGCGGCGGTGGTCGCGGTGGTCTACGGCCTGTTCGTCGGCATGATCGTCTATCGCACGATGCGCGTCGCCGACCTGCTCGAAATCTTCGTCGAGGCGGCCGAAGTCTCGGGGATCATCATGATCGTGGTCGCGCTGGCGAGCATCTTCGCGTACGCGGTGAGCACGCTGGGCATCGTCGACCCGCTGGCGCGCACGATCCTCGACAGCGGCATGGCGAGCGGCTGGGCGCTGGCGGCGATCGTCGTCGTGCTGCTCGGCGTGGGCATGGTGCTCGACGGCATCTCGATCTTCCTGATCTTCGTTCCGCTGTTGCTGCCGCTGATGAAGGGCTTCGGCTGGGACCCGGTCTGGTTCGGCGTGCTGCTCACCTACATGGTGGCCATCGGCCAGTTCACGCCACCGATGGCGGTGAACCTGATGGTGTCGTCGCGGCTCGCCGGCGTGCGCATCGAGCAGACCGTCCCGTGGGTGATCTGGTTCGTGTTCGCGATGCTGCTGGTGCTGGTCGCGGTGATCGCGGTGCCCGATCTCGCGTTGTGGCTGCCGCGCGCGCTGAATTTCTAGCTTCGCTGACGCGGTGCGTCGCGGCATTCGGCAGCGGGCCGGGCAGGCGGGCGGCGGGTTTCGGGCAGCCTCGGGCGGCCTCGGGCGGCGCACAGCGCGATGGCCAGGCGCGGCGCAGCGATGACGACGGCGGTCGGTGCTGCGCACCGACTCCCCTGCGCGGCTCGCCTCGGGGTCGTGCGGCGCAACTCGCTGCGCTCGCTACGCGAGCTCCGCTCAGACAGGGCGCCGCAAGTCAGAAGTACGAAGCGCGCTTCGCGCGCCGACCCCGAGACTGCGCTGCTCGGCGCCGCCGACATCGCTGCGCCGCGCCTGGGCCATCGCGCTGTGCGCCGCCCGAGGCCGCCCGAGGCCGCCCGAAACCCGCCGCCCGCCTGCCCGGCCCGCTGCCGAATGCCGCTGTAGCAACGTCGGTGGTGCACGCATCGAAGACGGGGCGGTTGCCTGCGAACAGCAACGACGGTATCGGCAAAGGCGCGGCCGAGGGCGCGGGCAACGGCGCGGGCGCGGGCCCTCGGCCGCAGGCGTGCCTTGTGCGCAGCCGAGAAGCGCAGCGGCACCGGCGGCGCGCGCAGCGCGCATCGTCCATCATTCTCGCGGCGACTGTCCGAGCGCAGCTCGCGTAGCGAGCGTAGCGAGTTTCGCCGCGCCAGCCGGTGCTGCGAGCATCGCAGGGAACCCCCGCGAAGCGGGGGCAAGCACCCGGCGCGCCTGCGGCCGAGGGCCCGCGCCCGCGCCGTTGCCCGCGCCCTCGGCCGCGCCTTTGCCCGCGCAGTGGATCGCACGAGACCCGCCGCTTTGACATCGGCGCCGTCATCGCGTTGAATCGGACCCGTACCCGGTCGGGAGCACTTCGATGACCCTGCGCTCGCTGCTTTTCGTCCTTGTCTTCGGCGCCCTCGCCGCCTTCGTGCTGGTCAACTGGAGCGTGCTCAACGCGCCGACCACGCTGTCTCTGGCCTTCGCCGAGGTGCAGGCGCCGCTCGGCGTGGTGATGCTCGGCTTCATCGTCGCGGTCACGGTGCTGTTTCTCGGCTACATCGTCTACCTGCAGATGTCGGGCCTGCTCGAGATGCGGCGCCACGGCAAGGAGCTGCAGGCGCAGCGCCAGCTGGCCGACCAGGCCGAAGCCTCGCGCTTCACCGAACTGCGCGGTTTCCTCGAGGCCGAGTTCGCGCGCCAGGCCGCGCGCCGCTCGGAAGGCGAGGCCGCGCTGGGCAGCCGGCTCGACGCGCTCGAACAGCGGCTCCGGACGATCGCGGGGCAACCGGCGAACGCGCTGGCGGCTCGGGCCGCGGAGGCCCCGGGGCGTATCGAACGCGACGACGTGCGCGGCGGCTGAACCGCCGCGGCCGTCAAACCAGGGCGAGCGGCCCGACCCCGCGCCTGAGCAAGCCGCCCAGCCGTTGCGGGTCGGCGGCCCCCGACTCGCGCGTCATCAGCACCAGGTCTCCGGGAGCCGCGGGGCCGCAGGCGGCGCGCGCGGCCAGCTCGGCCTCCGAAGCGAACCGCACCGCTCCCCTCGCGGCCTGCGGCACGGCGCGCAACTGCGCGGCGCGCGCCGCATCGGCCGGCAGCACCACGCGGCGCTCGGCACTGCCCTGCGGGTCGTAGCGCGCCGCCGCCGCGAGCAGTCGCGACAGGCCCTCCTCGTCGTCGGGCAGCAACCAGACGACCGGCCGCGCGCGCGGCGCCGTCTGCTGCAGGCGCAGGCCGGTGGCCGCGCTCGCCAGCACGATCCAGTCGCCGCTGCCCGCCAGGTGCAGCACCTGCTGCACGACCCTTCCGCGCGCCGTGCGGAACGACCATGGCACGCCGATGTCGCGCGCCAGTGCATCGAGCCGCCTTTGCAGCGCCAGCGCCTGCGCGCGCAGCGCCGCTTCCAGCTCGGCGCCGCCCACCTGCCGCAGCGACGCCTCGAACAGCCGCGTCTCGGTAGCGCTCGGCCAGCCCGCGAGCCGCAGCAGGTCGGCATCCTCGACGAACAGGCCCGCCAGCTCGACCGCGCGCCCTGCCGCCAGCCGCATCGCCGCGCCCAGCACGTCGGCGCTGCGATCGAGCGCATCGACCGCGATCCAGATCCGCAACGCGGTGGTCGTGGCGTTCATCGCGCTCGCCTCGTTGCTCAGTGGCGCGTCTGCCGGTTGCGCTGTGCCGGCGCGAGGATCTTCTGGCGCAGCTTGCCGAGTTCGGCCAACCGCACGCGCACCACCGCGTCGACGTCGTCGCGGCCGGTGAGCAGTTGCATCGCCTCGTCGACGCTGGCCACCGCGTGCACCGCGAAGCGGCCGTCGCGCACCGCCTGCACGACCTCGTCGCGCAGCATCAGGTGGCGCACGTTGGTGGCCGGGATCAGCACGCCCTGGCGCCCGTCGAGGCCCCGGGCGGCGCAGATCTCGAAGAAGCCTTCGATCTTCTCGTTGACCGCCCCGATCGCCTGCACATTGCCCGACTGGTCGATCGAACCGGTGACCGCCCAGGTCTGGCGGATCGGAATGCCGGCGAGCGACGACAGGATCGCGCACAGCTCGGCCAGCGACGCGCTGTCGCCGTCGACCGGCCCGTAGGTCTGCTCGAACGCCGGGCTCGCGTTCAGCGCGAACGCCTGGCGCGCCGCGTAGCGCGAGGCGAGGAACGCCGACAGGATCATCACGCCCTTGGAGTGGATCGAGCCCGACAGCGAGGCCTCGCGCTGGATGTCGATCAGGTTGCCCTCGCCGATGCGCGTGGTCGCGGTAATGCGCGTGGGCTGCGCGAACGCGGTCTCGCCCATGACGTAGACCGACAGCCCGTTGATCTGGCCCGGCAGCGCACCGGCGGTGTCGATCAGGATCGTGCCCTCGAGGATCTGCTCCTGCAGCCGGCGGCGCACGCGTCCGGTGCGCTCGCGGCGCGCGTCGAGCGCCGCCTGCACGTCGTCGCGGCCGATACGCTCGCGTCCCTGCCGCCCCGCGTGGTAGGCCGCCTCGGCGATCAGGTCGCGCAGCCGGTGCACGTGCAGCGTCACGCGGCCGCGGTCGCCGGCGTCGCGCGCGGCGTGCTCGATCACCCGCGCCACCGCATCGGAGCCCAGCGGCGGCAGCTTCGCGTCGCGCGCGAGGCTGCCGATCAGCCGCGCGTAGGTCGGCAGTGCCGCGTCGTCGATCACGATGTCGTCCTCGAAGTCGGCGTCGACCTTGAACAGCTCGACGAACTCCGGGTCCCAGGCCTGCAGCAGCGCGTGCAGCATGCGGTCGCCGAACAGCACCACCTTCAGGCCGAGTGGAATCGGCTGCGGCTCGAGCGACACCGTGCTGATCAGCCCGTATTGCTGCGCCGGCGACTCGATGCGGATCTCGCGCGTGAGCAACGCGCGCTTCAGGGCTTCCCAGGCCAGCGGCTGCATCAGCAGCTTGCGCGCGTCGAGCAGCAGATAACCGCCGTTGGCGCGGTGCATCGCCCCCGGGCGGATCAGTCCGAAGTCGGTCATCAGCGCGCCGAAGCGCGCCACGTGCTCGACACGGCCGATCAGGTTCTGGAAAGTGGGGTTCTCCTCGCTCACCACCGGCGTGCCGGTCGCGCCGTCGTCGACCAGCAGGTTCACCTGGTAGCGGCGCAGCGGGGGCAGTTCGTCGGCCTGCATCTGCTGCGCCTGCGGCGTCTCGGCGGTGGCGCGGAAGATGTCGGCGTTCTCGACCACGTCTTTCGCGACCGCCTCCGGTAGGCGACCACGTCGGGCAGCGCCACGTACTTGCGCAGCAGGTCGTCGACCAGGTGGCCAACCGCGAAGGTGGTGACCTCGCGGTTGAGCTTCTTCATCTCGTCGCGATGCTCGCGCCGCCAGCCGACCGCCTGGCGCAGGATGCGCTCGAGCTTTTCCTGAAGCGCGCGGATCGCCTGCGCGATGCGCTCCTTCTCGGGGGCCGGCAGCTTCTCGAACTCCTCGTGCGGCATCACCTCGCCTTCGCGCGCCGGAGCGAACGAGAAGCCGGCCGGCGTGCGCAGCAGCGCGATTCCCTGCCCCTGCGCCTCCTCGACCAGCGCGCCGAAGGCCCGCTCCTGCAGCGAGGCGAAGTGCGCTTCGATCTGCTCGACCCGCGAGCGGTATTCGTCGCTCTCGAGCACGGCGGGGATCGCCGAGCGCAGCTCCTCGACCAGCTGGCGCATGTCGTCGCGCAGCCGCGCGCCCGTATCGCCCGGAAGCCGCAGCGCGACCGGGCGGATCGGGTCGCGGAAATTGTTGACGTAGCACCAGCGATCGGGCGCGGGCAGCCCGGCCGCAAGCTGCCGGATGCGCTGCAGCGTGGCCTCGAAGCGGCCGGTTTCGGGCGCCCCCAGCACGAACAGGTTGAAGCCCGGCTGCGCCACCCCCACCGCGAGTTCGAGCGCCTCGAGCGCGCGGTGCTGGCCGAGCGCGGCCTCCAGCGGCTCGAGCGATCCGGTCGTCTCGAAGTCGAAGGTTTCGGCCGACCAGCGACGCGCCAGCCGTTCGGGGGCGAGTTTCATCGGCCCTGCTCCGTTTCGGGAACCTCGCGCAGCAACGCGCGCAGGTCTTCCTCGCTGAGCGTCTCGCGCTCGAGCAGGCGCGCCGCGCCCTGCTCGAGCCGCGCGCGCTGCGTGCCCAGGACCGCGAGGCTGCGCTCGAATGCCTCCTCGACCAACCGGCGCACCGCCGCGTCGATGCGCTGCGCGGTCTCCTCGGAATAGCGCGGCCCTTCGCCGGGCCATTGCGGCGTGGCCAGCCACGGCGAACGCGGCGCCTCGTAGACCAGGTGGCCGAGCAGCGGCTCCATGCCGTACTGGGTGACCATCGTGCGCGCGATGTCGGTGACCTTGGCGAGATCGTCGGCGGCGCCGGTCGACATCTGGCCGATGACCAGCGACTCGGCCGCGCGCCCGCCGAGCAGCACCGCCATCTTGTTCATCAGCTCGTCGCGCTGCATCAGGAATCGATCTTCGGTGGGGCGCTGGATGGTGTAGCCGAGCGCGCCGACGCCGCGCGGGATGATCGAAACCTTGTGCACCACGTCGCTGCCGGGCAGCGCGCAGGCCACCAGCGCATGTCCCATCTCGTGGTGGGCCACGATGCGGCGCTCTTCGGCGTTGAGCAGGCGGTTCTTTTTCTCGAGACCGGCGACGATGCGCTCGACCGCGCCGGTGAAGTCTTCGAGCCGCACCGCCTCGCGGCCGCGCCGCGTCGCGAGCAGCGCGGCCTCGTTGACCAGGTTGGCGAGATCGGCGCCGGTGAATCCGGGCGTGAGCCCGGCGATCTTCTCGGGATCGACGTCGTTGTCCAGGCGCACCTTCTTCAGGTGCACGTGCAGGATCTGCACGCGCCCGACGCGATCGGGGCGGTCGACCAGCACCTGGCGGTCGAAGCGCCCGGCGCGCAACAGCGCCGGATCGAGGATCTCGGGGCGGTTGGTCGCTGCCAGCAACACCACGCCGGAACTGGGGTCGAAGCCGTCGATCTCGGCGAGCAGCTGGTTCAGCGTCTGCTCCTTCTCGTCGTGGCCGCCGCCGAACGCGCCGAAGGCGCCGCGCGCCCGGCCCAGCGCGTCGATCTCGTCGATGAAGATGATTGCGGGCGCCTTCTGCCGCGCCTGCTCGAAGAGGTCGCGCACGCGCGCCGCGCCCACGCCGACGAACATCTCGACGAACTCCGAGCCGTTGATCGAGAAAAACGGCACCTTCGCCTCGCCGGCCACCGCGCGCGCCAGCAGCGTCTTTCCGGTGCCCGGCGGCCCGACCAGCAGGATGCCCTTCGGAATGCGCGCGCCGAGCCGGCCGTAGTGTCCCGGATCCTTCAGGAAGCCGACGACCTCGCGCAGTTCCTCCTTCGCCTCGTCGACGCCGGCGACGTCGGCGAAGGTGACGCCGACGCCGGTCTCGACGTAGACCTTGGCCTTGCTGCGGCCGATCGACATCAGCCCGCCGCCCAGGCCGCCGCCCAGGCCGCCGCGCTCACTGAAGCGGCGCAACAGGAACGACCACAGGCCGAAGAACAGCAACGCCGGAATGACCCATCCGAGCACGTCGCGCAGCAGCGTGCTCTGGATCACGCCGCTGAACTTCACGTGCTCGCGAGCCGGGCTCTGCGCCAGCTCGGGGTCGATGCGCACCGTGGCGAAGCGGGTGCGGCCATCGGGCAGCGGGCGCTCGAGCGTGCCCTCGATGCGGTCGCTCGAGACGCGGATTTCCTCGACGTTGCCCGCGTCGAGCTGCTGGAGAAACTCGCTGTAGGCCAGCGGCTGCACCTCGCGCCAGGAGCGCAGCGCGTCGTTGAACGCGATCATCGCGATGATCGCGATGATCACGTACCAGATATTCCACTGGACGTGTTTCTCCATGGTTCGGTACGCTGTTCCGGGGGAGATGGACCACACTATACCTCTCCGATCCTGACATCGCTGTCTCGACCCGAATCTCAGCCCGTGGACACTATATGGGCTTGCTCTCGCGCCACGAGGCACTACAATTGGGGTTTCCGCCGCGGCCACCTGCCGCGAAATGCCACGCCGCCATCCGCCCACCCGACGCCCGGAATCCATACGATGAAAATCGAAGACCTGCTCACCGCCTTGCCCGAACAGGAAGTCACGATCGACGTCCTGCGCGAGAAGTACGCCAAGGGCGACGAAGCCACCGCGCACGACATCCGCGTGCGCGTGGCACGCGCCCTCGCCTCGGTGGAGCCGGCCGAACGCCAGCAGCACTGGGAGGGCGAGTTCCTGTGGGCGATGGAGAACGGCTTCGTGCCGGCCGGGCGCATCAACTCGGCGGCCGGCACCGGCATCCGCGCGACGCTGATCAACTGCTTCGTGCAGCCGATCGGCGACGCGGTCTGGGGCCACGACGAGCACGGCACGCCGGGCATCTACGCGGCGCTGCAGGAGGCCGCCGAAACCATGCGCCGCGGCGGAGGCGTCGGCTACGACTTCTCCAGCATCAGGCCGCGCGGAGCGCTGGTCAAGGGCACGCTGTCGCGCGCTTCGGGTCCGGTCTCGTACATGCGGGTGTTCGACAAGTCGTGCGAAACCCTCGAATCCGCGGGCTCGCGGCGCGGCGCGCAAATGGGCGTGATGCGCGTCGACCATCCCGACGTCGAGGAATTCATCAACGCCAAGAACGACGGCTCGCTGTCGAACTTCAACATGTCGGTGGCGGTCACCGACGCGTTCATGCGTGCGGTCGAGGCCGACGGCAGCTTCGACCTGGTTCACGCGGTGCAGCCGTTCGACGCCACCGGCCACGGCCAGCGGGTCGATGGCGCCTGGATCTACCGGTCGGTCAGGGCGCGCGACCTCTGGGACCAGATCATGCGGTCCACCTACGACCATGCCGAACCCGGCGTGATCTTCATCGACCGCGTCAACCGCGACAACAACCTCGCGTATTGCGAGACCATCGCCGCCAGCAACCCCTGCGGCGAACAGTTCCTGCCGCCCTACGGCTGCTGCGACCTCGGCAGCATGAACCTCACGCGCTTCATCGCCGATCCGTTCGGCGATGCGCCCGCGTTCGACTACGAGCGTTTTCGCCGCGCGGTCGCGATCTCGGTGCGCGCGCTCGACAACGTGCTCGACCTCACGCTGTGGCCGCTGCAGGCGCAGGAGCGCGAAGCGCAGTCCAAGCGCCGCATCGGCCTGGGCTTCACCGGGCTGGGCAACGCGCTCACGATGATGAAGCTGCGCTACGACAGCGAAGCCGGCCGCGCCTTCGCGACGAACATCGCGCAGACGATGCGCGACGTCGCCTACGACGCCTCGGTCGCGCTCGCCCAGGAGCGCGGCGCGTTCCCGCTGTTCGACGCCGGGAAATATCTCGGCGAGCCGCACGCTGCCTCGCGCCTGCCGGTCGAGCTGCGCCAGCGCATCCGCGAGCACGGCATCCGCAACTCGCACCTGCTGTCGATCGCGCCCACCGGCACCATCTCGATTGCCTTCGCGGGCAACGCCTCGGGCGGCATCGAGCCGGCGTTCTCCTGGACCTACACCCGGCGCAAGCGCATGCCCGACGGCAGCAAGCTCGAGTACGAGGTCGAGGACTTCGCCTACCGGCTGTGGCGCCACCCGGGCCACGACGTCGTCGCGCTGCCCGACTACTTCGTCTCGGCGATGCAGATCACTGCGCTCGACCACATGCGAATGAGCGCGGCGGTGCAACCGTTCATCGACTCGGCGATCAGCAAGACGGTCAACGTCGCCGAAGACTATCCGTACGACGAGTTCAAGTCGCTGTACCTCGAGGCCTGGCGCGGCGGGCTCAAGGGCATCACCACCTATCGCCCGAACTCGGTCATCGGCTCGGTGCTCAGCGTCTCGGGGCCGCCGCGGCCGCGCAGCAGCCGCAAGACCTGCACTACGAGCCCGACCGGCGGCTGCGCCTCGAGCGCATTCCGCAGCCTGCGCTGTCGTCGCTGCTCTGGCCGAGCCGGCCGAAGCTCGCGGCCGGCAACATGGCCTATTCGTACATGGTCGAGCCGCTCGACCGGCGCTCGTCGTTCTGCATTTTCATCGGGCAGACCGAGGAGTCGTTCACCCGCGCCGACGGCAGCGGGGATGCGCAGCGTGCCGTTCGAAACCTGGGTCAACGGCAACGAACAGCCGCGCGGCCTGGGCGCGATCGCCAAGGCGCTGTCGATGGACATGCGCTCGAACGACCGCGGCTGGCTCAAGCTCAAGCTCGATGCGCTGACGCGCACCCGCGACGAGCAACCGCTGCAGATGCCGTTCCCGCCAGCCGGCGAGATCCGCTGGACGCCGGGAATCGTCGCCGGCTTCGCCGAGATCGTGCGCCACCGCTGCGAGGAGCTCGGCATGTTCGAGGCGCTCGACGAGCAGCCCACGCCGATGCTCGACGCGATGATGTTCCGCAAGGAACCCAAGTCGGGCCCGCTGGGCACCCTGTCCTGGACCGCCGACATCAGCAACGCCGCCACCGGCGACGACTTCGTGCTCGGCCTGAAGGAACTGCAGTTGCCCGACGGCGCGCGCCGGCCCTACTCGATCTGGCTCTCGGGCGACTATCCCCGCGTGCTCGACGGCCTGTGCAAGCTGCTGTCGCTCGACATGCACGTGATCGACGTCAACTGGATCGGGCTGAAGCTGAGCAAGCTGCTGAACTTCGGCGAGTTGAACGGCTCGTTCTGGGCGCCCGTGCCGGGCGAGAACCGCCAGCAGATCTGGCCGAGCACGGTCGCCTACGTCGCGGCGCTGATCCTGCACCGCTTCAAGGTGCTGGGCCTGCTCGACGGCGAGGGCCACGCGATCGGCGGAGCCGGCGCGCTGGCGCTGCCCGGCGCCGAGCCCGCTGCCGCCGGCACGGCGGCCCCGCTGATCGCCGGCCAGGCGTGCCCGGCCTGCGGCGCGCACGCCTACATCAAGCGCGATGGCTGCATGTTCTGCACCGCGTGCGGCCACCAGGGCGAGTGCGGATGACCCGGCGGATCGCTGCGCTACAATCGCCCTGAGGTTGTGCGCAGCAATTCCTGGCGGCCAGCGGGCCGGTTTCGACAGGCATGGCAGATCGAATACTGGTCGTCGACGACGAAGAAGACATCCGTGATCTTCTCGCCGCTTACCTGAGCGGCTTCGGCTTCGAGGTGGCCGCCGCGGCCGACGGCCCCTCGATGCGCGCCGAGGTCTCGCGCCGCCGGCCCGACATCGTGCTGCTCGACCTCGGCCTGCCCGGCGAGGACGGTCTGAGTCTCGCGCGCGAACTGCGCGGCCCGCCACGGCCGCCCGGCATCATCATCGTGACCGGCCGCGGCCGGGCGGTCGATCGCATCGTCGGCCTTGAAATGGGTGCCGACGATTACGTGGCCAAGCCCTTCGACCTGCGCGAACTCGCCGCCCGGATACGCAGCGTGCTGCGCCGGACCAAGGTCGAGGCGCCGCCCGATCCCCCGCCGCGCGCGACTGCTTCGATTTCGCCGGATGGCGCATCGATCTGTCGTCGCGCTCGCTCACCCGCCCCGACGGCGACGCGGTTCCGCTCACTACCGGCGAATTCGACCTGCTGGTCACCTTCGTGCGCAACCCGAACCGCGCGCTGTCGCGCGACCGGCTGATGGAACTGATGCACCACCGCGAAGCCGGTCCCTTCGATCGCGCGATCGACGTCCAGGTGGGGCGGCTGCGCCGCAAGATCGAGCGCGATCCCGCCGACCCGGAACTGATCAAGTCGGTGCGCGGCGTGGGCTACCTGTTCGCCGCGCGCGTCTCGCCCGAATGAGCCGCTTGCCCGAGCGGCCCGAGCCGGCCGCAGCCGACCCCACGCCCGCAGACGGGTCGGCACCCATCGGCGCGGCGAATCCGCGGCTCTACGAGCAGATCTTCTACAACGCCACCGACGCGATGATCGTCGTCGATCGCGACGGCGTGATCCGGCTCGCGAACCGGCGAAGCGAGCACCTGTTCGGCTTTCCGGCCAGCGAGCTCGCGGGCCGTCCGATCGAGGCGCTGATTCCGCAGCGCTTTCGCGAAGGCCATCGGCGCCACCGCGGCCTGTATGCCGAGCGGCCCGACTCGCGCCCGATGGGCATGAACCTGGCGTTGTGGGCACAGCGCGCCGACGGCCGCGAGTTCCCGGTCGAGATCAGCCTGAGCCCGTTCCGGCTCGACGGCGCCACGATGGTCTGCGCCAACATCCGCGACGTGAGCGAAGTGGCTCGCGTCCAGGATCTGCTCGCGCGCGCGCGGCAGTCGAACGCGGTCGCCGATTTCGGGCGCCTCGCGCTGGCCAGCAAGGACATCGGCCTGATCCAGCGCGAGGCCTGCAACCTGGTCACCCGCCTGCTGGAGGTCGACTACGCGCTGGTCGCACAGTGCGCCGACGTCGACCCGCCGCTCGCGCCGGGTGCGAGCCACGGCCTGGGCGACGCGGCGCTGGCGGCCACGGTCGCGCGCCTGGCCGCCTACTGCAGGCAGCATGGGGAAACCCTGGTCCAGCCGCTGGTCATCGACGACCTCGACCAGGAGGCGCCGCAGGACGCCGACGACGCGGCCCAGGGCGCCAGCTCTGCCGGTGCAGCCGGTGCGGAGGCCGAGGCCGTGCCGCGCAGTGCGCTGGTCGCGCCGATCCCGGGCGACGACCGCACGCTCGGCCTGCTGATGGCCGGCGCGCAGCGCACCCGCAGCTTCACCCGCGACGACGCGAATTTCCTGCAGGCGCTCGCCAACACGATCGGCGCGGCGATGCAGCGCTCGCGCACCGAGGAGCAGCTGTTCCAGTCGCAACGGCTCGAGGCGCTGGGGCAGCTCACCGGCGGGGTGGCCCACGACTTCAACAACCTGCTCACCGTCGTCTCGGGCAACCTTCAGATGCTCGGGGAGCGCGTAGCCGCCGATGCGCTGTCGGCCAACCTGGTGAAGGCGGCGCTGCGCGCTACCGGGCGCGGGGCCGACCTCACCCGCAAGCTGCTCGCCTTCGCCCGCAGGCAGACGCTTCGGCCGCGCGCGATCGATGCGCGCCAGCTGCTCGCGTCGCTGGCCGACATTCTCGCGCGCACGCTGGGCGCGAACATCGAGGTGCATTCGGTGGTCGAGGACGGGCTGCCTGCGCTCGAGGCCGACCCGGGGATGCTCGACACCGCGCTGCTCAACCTCGCGGTCAACGCGCGCGACGCGATGCCCAACGGCGGCACGCTGGTCTTCTCGGCGAGGCTCGCCGACGTCGATGCGGGCTTCGCCGCGCGCGCCGACGGGCTCGCGCCGGGCCGATACCTGCTCGTCTCGGTGGCCGACTCCGGGGCCGGCATGAGCGACGAGGTGCTCGCGCGCGCCTTCGAGCCCTTCTTCACCACCAAGGAAAACGGCAAGGGCAGCGGGCTCGGACTGAGCCTGGTCTACGGCTTCGCCAAGCAGTCCGGCGGACACGTCCAGGCCACGAGCGCGCCGGGTATCGGCACGACGGTCAACCTGTACCTGCCGGTCGACCCGGGCGAGGCACTTCCGCGCACCGATTTCGAGGCCGACGTGCCCTGCCGCGGCGGCAGCGAGACGATCCTGGTCGTCGAGGACGACGAGGAAGTGCGCGAGATCGCCACCGCGTTCCTGCGCAAGCTCGGCTACCGGGTGCTCGAAGCCACCGGCGCGCAGGGCGCGCTGGCGCTACTCGATCGCGAGCCCGGCATCGACCTGCTCTTCAGCGACGTCGTGCTGCGCGGCGGGAGCAGCGGGCCGGCACTGGCACGCGAGGCTCTGGCCAGGCGACCGAAGCTTCGCGTCGCGTTCGCCTCGGGCTATCCCCGCAGCGCCCTGCCCTGGCGCGCCGAACTGGGTCGCGGAGTGGAATTGCTCGCGAAGCCGTACCGGATCGACCAGCTGGCGCGCATGCTGCGTCGCGTGCTCGACGGCGGGAATGGCGCGCCGCGCGGCGACGACGAGGCCGATCGCCGGCCTGCGCAAGGGCACCCCACCGAACAAGGATAAAGGCTGCAACCGCAGCCGCCGGCGCCTTTGGCCACGCCCGCGCTCGCGCGCAGGCCGCCCGGAATGCTCAGGCCGCTTCGCGCTCGCGCCGCGCGTCGCCACGGCCGATCACCGCCCTGAGCGCCGGCATCGCGACGATCTGCACCTCGCGATTGCGCACGCCGATCAGTCCTTCGGCCTGGAAGCGCGACAGGATCCGGCTCACCGTCTCGAGCTTCAGGCCCAGCAGGCTGCCGATCTCTTCGCGGGTCATCCGCAGCAGGAACCGGTGCGCGGAGAAACCGCGGGCCGAAAAGCGCTGCGAAAGATTGATGAGGAAAGCCGCCAGCCGCTCCTCGGCGCGCATCGAGCCCAGCAGCAGCATCAGCGAACGCTCGCGCTGGATCTCGCCGGCAAGCATCCGGAACAGCTCGCGCTGCAGGGCCGGCTCGCGGCACGCCAGCGCGTCGAGTTCATCGAACGGAATCTCGACCACTTCACTGTCTTCGAGCGCGATCGCGTCGCCCGGGCAGGTCTCGGAGCCGATTCCGTCGAAGCCGAGCACCTCGCCACCCATATGAAAGCCGGTGACCTGCTCGCGGCCGTCCTCGGTGAGCAGGACCGACTTGAACGAGCCGGCGCGAATACCGTACAGCGCATGGAACGGCGCGCCGAGCCGGTACAGGTATTCGCCGCGCCGTACGCGGCGCCGCGCCCCCGGCCCTCGCAAGGAGAACATCCATGTCGCTCACTGCGGCAGCCCGGGGAACGGCCGCATTGGCAGGGCCGACGGGATGGAGCTGGATCGGGTGAGCGGCGTGGGTCTGCATCTGGCACTCCATGGCGGGCAATGCGGCTGAATCGACTCGGGTTTTCCCGTATGAGCCGGACTGTACCGGTTCGAGTCGGGATCCCGATGGCACCGCGGAAACGGCCGGTAACGGTTTGTAACCGCGGCCCTCGGGGCTGGCCGGTTCGGCTGCCATAATCGTCAGCCTGAGTGCGGATCCGCTTTTCGTCGATCGCGTTGGATCGCTGCTCGAGCCGGGCATCCTGCGGGCATTCGCCGCGAGCGCCGCCATCGGGTTGCTGATCGGGCTGGAACGCGAGCGTCATCCGGCGACCGCCGCCGGACTGCGCACCTTCACGCTGACCGCGCTGCTCTACTTCAAGCCCGAACCGAAGGGGTTCAGCGCGCGCATCACCCGCCCCGACATGTTGTCGATCCTGCAGTTCGGCGCGCTGAGCCTGGTGGTGCTGCCGACGCTGCCGGATCGCGGCTTCGGGCCGCACGGCGCGCTCAACCCGTACCAGATCTGGCTGATGGTCGTGCTCATCTCCGGCGTGAGCCTGGCCGGCTACGTCGCGCTGCGCCTGGCGGGCACACGACGCGGGCTGCTGCTCACCGGCCTGCTGGGCGGCCTGGTCTCGTCGACCGCGACGACGGTCACCTACGCGCGGCGCGTACGCGACGATCCGTCGCAGGCTCACGCGTCGGCGCTGGTGATCCTGCTCGCCGGCGCACGCTCGCCGTACGCAGCGCGGTCGGGTTTCTCGCGAGCGCGGCCGCTCTGCTGGTCGCAATCGCCCTGCTGCTCGCGCCCCGGCGCGGCCGGTACCGCGGTTGCGCTCCGTCAATGACCACGGACCCGTCAGCCCCTACAATGACTCAGTTCCACCACGCTGGAAGGAGATCCGCATGTACAAGCACCTGCTGGTTCCCACCGACGGCTCGAAGCTGTCGAACGACGCGGTCGACCGGGCGATCCAGTTCGCCAGGGAGACCGGAGCGCGCCTCACCGCGCTGCACGTGATGCCCGAGTACATTCCGCCGGCGTTCGCCGAGTTTCCCGCGGCCGGGCAGGCCTCGTTCGCAGAGTTCATGAAGGCCACGGAGGAAACCGCGAAGACGCTCCTCGACGCGGCCGCGCAAGGTGCGCAGGCCGCGGGCGTGCAGTGCGAGACCGTCTCGGTGCGCCACACGCAGCCGTACCGCGCGATCATCGACGTCGCGCGCGAAAAGGGCTGCGACCTGATCTTCATGTCGTCGCACGGCCGCCGCGGCCTGAGCGCGCTGGTGCTCGGCAGCGAAACCAACAAGGTGCTGACGCATTCGAGCATTCCGGTGCTCGTGTTCCGGTAAGCACGACAATGAACCTGTCCGACACGGAGGATCGAACCATGGACGTAGGTGCAAGAATGGACGCGGCGCGCGACCGGCTGGCGCAGGAGATGCGCACGCTGGTGAGCGACGCCGAAGAAATGCTGCGGGCCGCCTCCAAGCAGGGCGGCGAGCATCTCGGCGCGGCGCGCGAGCGCCTCGAACGCAGCGTGAGCGTCGCCAAATCCGAGCTGGCCAACGTCGAGCACGCGGTGGTCGAGCGCGCGCGCCGCACTGCGCGCGAAACCGACGAGTACGTCCACGACCATCCGTGGACGGCGGTCGGGGTCGGCGCCGGAATCGGCCTGCTTCTCGGTCTGCTGCTGGGCCGGCGTTGAGCGTTTGCGGCACCGCCGCTTCGCCACGGTGATCCGGTGAACCAGGCCAGCGAAGGGGTCGGGCTGCTCGCGCGCGTGCGCGTGCTGGCGAGCAGCCTTCTCGAGATCCTCGAGACGCGCCCGGAGCTCGTCGGCGCGGATCTCGAACTGCAGGGCGAGCGGCTGCGCCTGATCATTGCGCTGCTGTTCGCCGGATTGCTGTTCCTCGCGCTGGCCTTGGTGTTCGCCTCGGTACTGGCGATCGCGGCATTCTGGGACACGCACCGGCTCGCGGCGGTCGCCGTGGTCGCCGCGGTCCACCTTGCGGCGGGCGCCGGGTGCCTGCTGTGGCTGCGTCGGCTGGTGCGCATGGGTCCGCGCCCGTTCGAAGCGACGATCGCCGAGCTGCGGCAGGACATCGCGCGGATGCGCTGACATGACACCCGAAAGCGCCGCGCAGCGGCTGGCCCGCTTGCGCACGCTCAGCGCGCTGCAGCGCGACGGGTTTGCCGCCCGCTGGCAACGGATCGAGCCCACTCTCGCGCGCGTCGATGTTGCGCTCGGGCGGGTGCGTCGGTTGCGCGAGCATCCGCTCGCGCTCGCCCTGCTGGCCATCTCGGCAACCGGGCTGGTCGCCAGCCGCCGCGGGCGTCGACTCGTCGGCATGCTGCGGCTCGGCTGGCGCTTCGGGCTGCGCGCCGCGACCGTCGCATCGCTGTGGCGGGCGGTGCGCACGCTGGCGAGCCCCGATGTCTCCCGGGCGCCGGCGCGCGGCACCCTCAGCCCGGTCACGGACGCGTCTGCGCCTCGCGCCTGGGCTGGCGCTCGATCAGACGGGCCAGATGACCCATCTCGGTCGACAGCAGGTGCACCAGATCGTCGAGCGTGACGATGCCGGCCAGCGCGCCATCACGGTCGACCACCGGCAGCCGTCGCACGCCGCGCGAGCGCATCAGCCGGGCCGCTTCGAGCGGGTCGCTATCCCCGGTCACGGTCACGAGTCCGTCGAGCATCACGTCGCCGGCCATGATGACGTTGGCGTCCAGGCCGGTCGCGACGATCTCGATCACGATGTCGCGGTCGGTGACGACGCCGATCGGCCGGCGGCGTTGCTCGTCGTCGACGACCACCACCGCGCCGACGTGCCGGTCGCGCATCCGGCTGGCCACCTCGGCAAGCGAAGTGGCGGCCAGGCAGGTGACCACCTCGCGCGTGCTGGCATCTCCGACGTTCATCTTCACCTCCGTTGCCGATTGCCGCGATTGTCGACGCGCGCGCGGCCGCACGGGTTGATCGCCATCAACAGCCGGAGCACGGCCATCGGCGCTGCGCTGGCGTGCGCGGCGGCGTTGGCGCTGGCGTGCCGTACGCCGAACATGGCCGCGGCGGCACCCGCTGCAGCGGCGGCCGCGGCGGCACCGGTTGCGGCGGCGGCCGCTGCCGTACAGGCGACGTCGACGCCGGCGGCCACTGCGGCGCCGGCCACCACCGCCGTCCAGGGCCGCGTCGTGCGCGTGCTCGACGGCGACTCGCTGCTGCTGCGCATCGAGGGCCAGGGCGTGCGCGGCGTGCGGATCGCCGGCATCGACGCGCCCGAGAAAGGCCAACCCTTTGCCGACGTTGCGCGTCGCGCGCTGCTCGCGAAACTCGACGATCGCGAGATTCGCGTCGAGGTCGTCAAGACCGATTTCTTCCAGCGGCTCGTCGGCCGCGTGTTCGTCGAGGGCCGCGACGCGGGCCTCGCGCAGCTTCACGCAGGACTCGCCTGGCACTTCAAGCGCTACGACGCCGACCTCGCGCCCGCGCAGCGTCGCCACTATGCGCAGGCCGAGCGCCAGGCACGCCTGCGCGGCCTGGGCCTGTGGCGCGACCCGGCGCCGGTGCCACCCTGGGAGCACCGCGCGCAGGCGCGCCGCTCGCGCGCGGGGGAGCCCGGCGCAACGATCGACCCCCGCACGCCGCGCTGACCCGTCGCGGCCGGCGGCAGCGGGCCCAAGCGGGCCCTCGGCGCTTGCCGTCGGGGCCGCAGCGGGCCTGGGCGGGGTGGCCGCGCGCGGTGCGCGGCGGCTGCGGGCCCGACCCGGCCGGGGCGCTGTCTGCGGCGCCGAGCAGCGCAGCCCCGGGGTCGGCGCGCGAAGCGCGCTTCGTACTTCTGGCTTGCGGCGCCCTGTCCGAGCGGAGCTCGCGCAGCGAGCGTAGCGAGTTGCGCCGCACGACCCCGACGCGAGCAGCGGGGAGTCGGTGCGCAGCACCGACCGCCACAGCCAGCGCCCCGACCGGGTTGGGCCCGCAGCCGCCGCGCACCGCCCGCAGCCAGCCCGCCCAGGCTCGCTGTGGCCCCGACGGCAAGCGCCGAGGGCACGCTTGGGCCCGCTGCCGCCGGCCGCGAGCTCAGCGGAGCAGTTCGGGCAGCACCGATCCGGCCGCGCCGCGCAACACGCCATCGGCCAGCGCATCGATCGGCGTGTCCTGCGGGTTCACCACCGCGATCCGCGCGCCGGCCTGGCGTGCCAGCAGCGGCAGCCCGGCAGCCGGGTGGACCAGCGCCGACGTACCGACCACCAGCATCAGGTCGCAGCGCAGCGCAGCGCGCTCGGCGCGCGAGAACACGTCGGGCAGCAACAACTCGCCGAACCAGACGACATCGGGACGCAGCGGCGCGCCGCAGCGCGGGCAAGGCGGCGGCTCGCGCGGATCGGCGCGCCAGTCGAAGGCCGGCTCGATGCGCTCGGGGTTGCCGCAGCCTTCCGGGCATTTCACGCGCAGGATGTTGCCGTGCAGCTCGAGCACATCATGGCTGCCGGCGCGAGCGTGCAGGCCGTCGATGTTCTGCGTCACCACCGACACGCGCAGCCCGCGGGCCTCGAGGGCCGCGATCGCGCAATGCGCCGCGTTCGGCCGCGCCGCCGCGATCGCCGCGCGCCGCTCGGCATACCAGCGCCAGACCGTGGACGGGTTGGCGCGGAATGCGCCCTCGGTGGCCAGCTGCTCGGGATCGAAGCGCGCCCACAGCCCGGTGAGCGCGTCGCGGAAGGTCGGGATGCCGCTTTCAGCCGAGACGCCGGCGCCGGTGAACACGACCAGCCGGCGCGCCGCCTGCACCCGGGCGCGCACCTGGGCGAGGTCGACATCCCGGTCGCTCACGGCTTCGCGCGGGCAAGCCGCTGGCGCATCGTCTCGTACAGCACCACGCCGGCGGCCACCGAGACGTTCAGGCTGCCGACCTTGCCGGCCATCGGGATGCGCACCAGCGCGTCGCAGCGCTCGCGGGTGAGCCGGCGCATGCCGCGCCCCTCCGCGCCCAGCACCCACGCGACCGATTCCCCGAGCGCTTCGTCGTACAGCGAGCTCGCGGCCGAGTCGTCGGTGCCGATCAACCGGATGTCCCGGTCGCGGATCGCGTCCATCGCGCGCGCGAGGTTGGTCACCATGATGTAGGGCACGCTCTCGGCCGCGCCGCTGGCAGTCTGGATCGCCGCCTCGGTGAGCGCGCACGCGTGGTCTTTCGGGGCGATCACCGCCTGCGCGCCCGCGCCGTCTGCCACCCGCAGGCAGGCCCCGAGGTTGCGCGGATCGGTCACGCCGTCGAGCAGCAGCAGCGTGAGCGGCGCGACGGCCGCGTCGAGCAGCTCTTCGAGCGACAGCGCCGGCGGCGCGAAATCGACGATCGCCACCACGCCCTGGTGACGCTTTCCGGGGCACATCTTCGCGATGCGCGCGCCGTCGACGAAGTGCGGGCGCAAGCCCGCCTGGTTGGCGATCTTGACGAGATCGCGCACGCGCGCGTCTTCGCGCGAGGCGTCGACGTAGAGCTCGCGCACGCCTTGCGGGGCGCGCCGCAGCCGCGCCAGCACGGCATGAAATCCATGGATCAGCATCTGCGGCGCTCCCGCCCGATTTGCACGTTTTCAGTGGCGGCGCTTGCGGGGCGCGCCGCCTCCCGCAGCCGGTGCGGCGCCGCGCGAGCGCGCGGCCAGGCGCTCGGCGCGCGCCTGCTTGACCTTCTCACTCTTGGGCTTGGCCGCCTTGCGCACCTTGCGACCCGCCGCCTTCGATCCTGCCGCCTTCGATCCCCCCGCCTTCGACCCTGCCGCCTTCGTCGGCGCGGTGCGCCCGCGCACCGGCCTGCCGGGCTCGGGCGCGGCCATCTCCTCGGGCGGCGGCCTGACCGCGCCCACCGCGTCCGGACGCAGGCTGCCGTCGTCGGCGGCCTCGCGACGGCGGATGCGGCTGATCGCACGGAAATCGAGCCGCTCGACCAGCCGGAAGTCGATGCGGCGCGCCTCCGGGTCGACGCGCGAAACCTGCACGTCGAGCTCGTCGGTGAGGCGAAAGCGCCGGCCGGTGCGCTCGCCGCGCAACTCGTGCGCGCTCTCGTTGTACTGGAAGTACTCGCCGCCCAGCTCGGACACGTGCACCAGCCCCTCGACGTAGAGGTCGTTGAGCGTGACGAACACGCCGAACGGCGCCACGCCGGTGACGCGTCCGGCGAACTGCTCGCCGACGCGCTCGCGCACGTACATGCACTTGAGCCACGCTTCGACGTCGCGCGAGGCCTCGTCGGCGCGCCGCTCGTTGGCCGAGCAGATCCCGCCGAGCGCCTGCCAGTTCTCGTGCTCGAGCTGGCGCGCCTGCGCCTGCGCGGCCGCCACATCCTCCCCGGCCGGCCGTTCGCGCTCGCCGGCCTCGACGACCGGCGCCGGGCGGTAGCGGCCGCCGCCGAGCAGCGCCTTGATCACGCGGTGCGTGAGCAGGTCCGGATAGCGGCGGATCGGCGAGGTGAAGTGCGTATAGGCGTCGTAGGCCAGCCCGAAGTGCCCGATGTTGTCGGGCGAGTAGACCGCCTGCTGCATCGAGCGCAGCAGCATCGTCTGCAGCAGCGCCGAGTCGGGGCGCGCGCGCACCTGCGCGGCCAGCTCGGCATAGTCGCGCGGCGTGGGCTCGTCGCCGCCGCCCAGCGCCAGGCCCACGCTGCGCAGGAACTCGCGCAGCAGCTGCAGCCGCTCCGGCGTGGGCCCCTCATGCACGCGAAACAGCCCCGGATGCTTGCTGCGACGCATGAAGTCGGCGGTGCAGACGTTGGCCGCCAGCATGCACTCCTCGATCAGCCGGTGCGCGTCGTTGCGCTGGCTGGGAACGATGCGCTCGATGCGCCCGGCCGGGTCGCAGACGATCTTCGTCTCCACCGTCTCGAAGTCGATCGCGCCGCGGCCCTGGCGCGCCGCGGCGAGCGCCCGGTACAGCTCGTGCAGGTTGCGCAGCATCGGCAACAGTGCGGCGCGCGCCGGCGGCGGCGCGAGGGCCGCGCCGCCCGAGAGCAGGCCCCAGACCTCGTCGTAGGTCAGGCGCGCCGCCGAGTGCATCACCGCCTCGTAGAACTGGTAGGCGCGGATCTGGCCGCGCGCGCCGATCACCATGTCGCAGACCAGCACCAGCCGGTCGACCTGCGGATTGAGCGAGCACAGCCCGTTGGACAGCTTCTCGGGCAGCATCGGAATCACGCGGCGCGGGAAGTAGACCGAGGTGCTGCGCTCGAGCGCATCCTGGTCGAGCGGATCGCCCGGCTTCACGTAGTGGGCGACGTCGGCGATCGCGACGATCAGCCGGAAGCCGCCCGCGCGCCGCGCGCGCCCCGCGGCTGCGCCCGCCTGCGCCGCGGCCTCGTCGGGCTGCGACCCCGCCACACCGACCGATTCGCCGCGCGCCGGAACCGTCTCGATCGGCTCGCAATAGACCGCGTCGTCGAAGTCGCGCGCGTCTTCGCCGTCGATCGTCACCAGCGGCACGTCGCGCAGGTCGACGCGGCCCTTCAGGTCGGCCGGACGCACCGTGCCCGGCAGCTTCGCCGCCTGCGCGGCCGCCGCTTCGCCGAACTCGTGCGGCACGTCGAACTTGCGCACCGCGATCTCGATCTCCATGCCCGGGTCGCCGATCTCGCCGAGCACCTCGACCACCCCTGCCGATCGGCGGCGCCTGTCCCGACGGCGGATCGACGATCTCGGCCGTGACCACCTGTCCGTGCTGCGCGTGACGCGTGTCGCCCGGCGGGATCAGGATGTCGTGCTTGATGCGCTGGTCTTCGGGTACGACGATGTGCACGCCGCGCTCGTTCAGGAAGCGCCCGACCAGGCGCCGGTGCGCGCGCTCGGTCACCTCGACGATGCGGCCCTCGGGCCTGCCGCGCGAGTCGTAGCCGGTGCGCTTGACCAGCACGCGGTCGCCGTGCATCGCCTTCTGCATCTCGCGCGGCGACAGGAACATGTCGGGGCCGCCCGCGTCGGGAATCAGGAAGCCGAAACCGTCGCGATGGCCCTGCACGCGTCCGGCCACGAGATCGAGCTTGCTCGCCAGCAGCAGCACGCCCTTGCGGTTGGGCAGCAGCTGGCCGTCGCGCTCCATCGCGTGCAGGCGCCGGTTCAGGTTGTCGAAATGCGCCGACGGTACTTCGAGGCGCTCGGCCAGTTCGGCCGGCGTCATCGGCACGTCGGCAGCGCGCAGGCATTCGAGGATCGCTTCGCGCGTCGGGGCGAACCAGGTCGTCGAGGTTTGGCGTCGGCTCACGGGCTCACTCGAATTTGACAAATGGCGCCGGTCGATTAAACTGCCGGGCTCTACTCGCGGCCGGCATTCGCCAGTCGCCGCCAGCCGGAATCGCCCGGCAGGCCCATCGCCCAGATGGCGGAATTGGTAGACGCACCAGGTTCAGGTCCTGGCGGTGGCAACACTGTGGAGGTTCGAGTCCTCTTCTGGGCACCATCCCTGCTCAACCCCAGCGCGCCTTCAGGTCGCCCGGGCGCATGTGATCGTATTCCTCGAAGGGCTGATGGATCCACGGGTTGGTCGGCAGGTGTTCGATGAAGTAGTCGGGCTGCACCACCGAAGCACCCTTGCGCCATAGTACCGCCGAGCGAATCTCGCGCGCCTGCGGGTGGCGCTCGCGAAGCTCCGGCAGCACCCGCAGCAGCGTCTCTCCGGTGTCGGCGAGGTCGTCGACCAGCAGCCAGCGCGGACCCGGCAGCGGCTGCGCCGAGCTGAGCTGCTCGCCGATCAGCAGCCCGCCCTGCGTCATGCCGGCGTCGTCGCGGTACGAACTGGTGAACAGCACGCCCAGCGGCTTGTCGAAGAGCCGCGAGAACACGTCGCCGACGCGCAGCCCGCCGCGCGCCAGGCAGACGACCGCATCGAAGCTCCAGGCCGACTTCCAGACCTCGAGCGCGAGTTTCTCGACGAGCCGGTTGTACTCGTCCCACGAGACGTAGAGGTCCTTCATCGCTTCTCAGTGAAACGGATGACGCCGCAGGATCGTCTCGTCGCGGTCGGGGCCGGTGGAGACGATGTCGATCGGCGTGCCGGCGAGCTCGGAGACCCGCTCGAGGTAGCGCCTGGCGTTGGCCGGCAGCGCGTCCCAGTCGCGCACGCCCACCGTGCTTTCGGTCCAGCCGGGCATCTCCTCGTAGACCGGCTCGCAGTCGCCGACCGCGTCGGCGCCGAACGGCAGCAACTCGAGCGTGCGCCCGCCGCTGCGATAGGCGGTGCACAGCTTCACCGTGGGCAGGCCGTCGAGGACGTCGAGTTTGGTGACCACCAGCCCCGAGACGCCGTTGAGCTGGATCGAGCGGCGCAGCGCCGGCGCGTCGAACCAGCCGCAGCGGCGCGGCCGCCCGGTGACCGAGCCGAACTCCTTGCCGACGGTGGCCAGGTGCTTGCCGATCTCGTCGTGCAGTTCGGTCGGGAACGGCCCCGAGCCCACGCGCGTGGTGTACGCCTTCACGATGCCGAGCACGTAGTGCAGCGATTGCGGGCCCACACCGGCGCCGGCCGCCGCCGCGCCCGCCACGCAGTTGCTGCTGGTGACGAACGGATAGGTGCCGTGGTCGATGTCGAGCAGCGCGCCCTGCGCCCCCTCGAAGAGCAGCGGCTCGCCGCGCGCCATCGCCTGCGCGAGCAGCGCCGGCACGTCGGCCACCATCGGCGCGATGCGCTCCCCGAGCGCCAGTGCCTCGTCGGCGACCCGGGCAGCGTCGACCGGCTCGGCGCCGAGGTAGTGCTTCAGCGTGAAGTTGTGCAGGTCGAGCACTTCGTCGAGCCGCGCGCGAAAGCGGGCAGGGTCGGCGAGGTCGCGGACGCGCAGCGCGCGGCGCGCGACCTTGTCCTCGTAGGCCGGACCGATGCCGCGACCGGTGGTGCCGATCTTCGAGTCGCCGCGGCGCGCTTCGCGCGCCTGGTCGAGCGCCACGTGGTACGGAAGGATCAGCGTGCAGGCCTCGCTCACGCGCAGCCGCGCGCGCACCGACACTGCGGCCGCCTCCAGCTCGTCGATCTCCTGCAGCAGCGCCGACGGTGACACGACGACCCCGTTGCCGATGTAGCAGACCACGTCGTCGCGCAGGATGCCCGACGGAATGAGCCGCAGCACCTGGCGGCGTCCGCCGATCACCAGCGTGTGGCCGGCGTTGTGGCCCCCCTGGAAGCGCACCACGCCGCGGGCGGTGTCGGTCAGCCAGTCGACCACCTTGCCCTTGCCTTCGTCGCCCCACTGGGTTCCGATGATCACCACGTTTCTTGCCATGTCCGGATTCCGTCTGCAGATGTTGGGTCAGCCCGGATCACGCCCTGGTCGAGCCGGCGAACGCGCCAGCGTCCGTCCAGCAGCACCAGTTCGCGATCGCAGGCGAATTCCTGTTGCTCGGGCTCGTGCCCGGGAAGCGCCCGGATCACGATCTCGCCGGCCGCGCGCAGCGCGGCGACTTCCTCGATCAGCGCCGCGTCGTCGGACCACGGCGCGCGAATTGCCGGCACCGGCGCCGCGCCGTTGCCCAGCCCGGCGAGCGCGCGCAGCTCGACCGAAAAGCCGGTGGCCGGCCGCGCGCGGCCGAACGCGCGCCCGACGTTGTCGTAGCGGCCGCCACGGGCCACCGCGTACGGCAGCTCCTCGACGTAGGCGGCGAAGGTGATGCCGTTGTGGTACTGGTAGCCGCGCAGGTCGGCCAGGTCGATCGACAGCTCCACCGACGGCCAGCGCTGCCACAACGGCGAGGCGCACAGCTGCCCGAGCTGGTCGAGCGCCGCGACGATCGGTGCGGCCTGCGGCAGCGCCGCGCGGGCCCTCGCCAAAGGCGAGTCGTGGGCAGCCAGAGGCGAGTCGTGGGCAGCCAAAGGCGAGTCGCTCTCCGGCGCATCGCCGCGCCCGGTCGCGACCCGCCCGTGCAGCCCCGGCAGCGTGCGCAGCGGCGCGCGCAGCGCCTGCGGCATGTCGCCGAGCCAATCGTCGAGGCCCGGCACGTCCTTGCCGCGCAGCAGCGCGTACAGCGTCTCCACGTCGCGCTCGGCGCCACTGTCGTCGAGCGCGAGGATCGCCGGCACGATCGCCGCGTGGCACAGGTCGATGCGCAGCCTGGCGACGCCGGCCGCCTCGAGCGAGCGCACCAGCAGCTCGATCGCCTCGAGGTCGGCCTCGATGCCCGCATGACCGTAGAGTTCGGCGCCCGCGTGGATCGGCTCGCGCGTGGCGAGCAGCCCCTGCGGGCGCGTGTGCAGCACCGAGCCCGCATAGCACAGGCGGGTGACGCCTTCGCGGTTGAGCAGGTGCGCGTCGATGCGCGCGACCTGCGGCGTGATGTCGGCGCGCACGCCCAGCGTGCGCCCCGACAGCTGATCGACCAGCTTGAAAGTGCGCAGGTTGAGGTCGGCGCCCGAGCCGGTGAGCAGCGAATCGAGGTACTCGACCAGCGGCGGCATCACCAGCTCGTAGCCGTAGGACCGGTAGAGGTCGAGCAGGCGCCGGCGCAACTCCTCGATGCGGCGCGCCTCCGACGGCAGGACGTCGGCGATGTTCTCGGGCAGCAGCCAGCGCAACATGGGCACTCTCTCGGGCTCGTTCGGCAGCCGGCGCCCCCCGGCCAGGAGCGCGGGCGCAATCGGCAAAACTCGTTATTGTAGGGCCTGCCGCCGCCGGTGGCGACCGCGGTCCGGGTTCAGGAAAGCAGCAGCAGCAGCGCGCCCGCCACCGCCGCGCCGGCTCCGACGAAGCGGATCTGCCCGTCGCGCATGCGCGCGACCTGCAGGAACATGTCGCGCCAGCGCGCGGGCGCGAGCAGCGGCATCAGCCCTTCGAGCACCAGCACCAGGCCGATCGCGCGCAGCCAGTCGTGCAGCGTCACGTCGGTCAGCGCGAGCGCTCGCCCGGCGCCTTGAAGAAGCGGAAGAACTCCGACGAGGGGTCGACCACCATCAGGTCGGTGCGGCTGTGAAACGACGCGCGATACGCCTCGAGGCTGCGATAGAAGCTCGCGAATTCGGGGTTCTGGCCGAAGGCCGCGGCGAACAGGCCCGCGGATTTCGCGTCGCCCTCGCCCTTGATGCGCTGCGCGTCGCGGTAGGCCTCGGCGAGGATCACTTCGCGCTGCCGGTCGGCGTCGGCACGGATCTTCTCCGACTCCGCCGAGCCGGTGGCGCGCCGCTCGTTGGCCACCTGCTTGCGCTCGGACTCCATCCGCGCGAACACCCGCTCGGAGACCTCGGGGGCGAAGTCGACGCGCTTCAGGCGCACGTCGATGATCTCTGCGCCGATCTGGCGCGAGTCTTCGTCGACCTTGGCGCGCACGTTCTCGACCACCTTGTCGCGCTCGCCCGAGATCATGTCGGCGACGGTGCGCCGCGCGACCTCGTTGTTCAGCGCGTCGCGCAGGCTGCGGTTGATGCGGTCGACCGCGACCTGCTCGCTGCCCGAGACCGAGCGGATGAATGCCGGCGGATCGACGATGCGCCACTTCACGAAAGTGTCGATCATCACGTTGAGCTTCTCGGAGGTGATGAAGCGGTCGCTCTCGGCGGTGTCGATCGTGAGGATGCGCTTGTCGTAGTAGACGACGTTCTGGAACGGCGGCGGCAGCTTGAAGTACAGGCCGGGCTTGTCGAGCACCTGGCGGATCTCGCCGAGCGCGTAGACGACGGCGAACTGGCGCTGGTCGACGACGAACACCGTCGACATCAGCGCCACCAACGCGACCACCGCGGCGATCAGCAGGGGGACGATCTTGTTCATGGTGCGGTTCCCGTCGGTCGCGTCAGCGGCTGTCGCGATCGCGACTGCGCAGGCCGCTGGCGCGGCTGCCGGCCGGCGGCTCGGTCGCCGGGGGCGCGGCAGGGCTCGGCGCCGGCTGCGCGGCGCGCGAGGCGTCGGCGCCCGACTGCTGCATCAGCCGGTCGAGCGGCAGGTACAGCAGGTTGCTGCCGGCGCGCGAGTCGACGTAGACCTTGCTGGTGTTGGTGAAGACCTCCTGCATGACTTCGATGTACATGCGATCGCGCGTGACCTGCGGCGCCTTCGCGTACTCGGCCAGCACCTGGCGGAAACGGCTGGTGTCGCCCTCGGCGGAGGCGATCACGCGCTGGCGGTAACCTTCGGCCTCCTGCATCAGCCGCGCGGCCGTGCCGCGCGCCTTCGGGATGACGTCGTTGGCGTAGGCGCGCCCTTCGTTGATCAGGCGCTCGCGGTCCTGCGCGGCCTTGTTGGCGTCCTCGAACGCCGCCTGCACCTGCTCGGGCGGCTGCACCTGCTGGATCGTGACGTCGACGATCGAGATGCCCGCCTTGTAGCGATCGACCAGCGCCTGGATCATCTTGCGCGCGCCCTGCGCGACCTGTTCCTTCCTCCTCGTAGAGCACCTGGTCGACGCCGGTGCGCCCGACCACCTCGCGCATCGCGGTCTCGGCGGTCTGGCGCACGATCTCTTCCGGCACCGGGCCGAAATCGTTGTTGAACAGGTAGTCCCTGGCGTCGCCGATCCGGTACTGCACCGTGAACTGCATGTCGACGATGCTCTGGTCCTGCGTGAGCATCAGCGACTCGCGCAGCGTCTTGTTGCGCACGCCGTTGCGGTAGCCGACCTCGACCGTGCGCAGCTGCTGCACGTTGACGATCTCGTTGGTCTCGATCGGGTACGGCAGGCGCCAGGTGAACCCCGCCCGGTCGACCATGTTCTTGTATTCGCCGAAGCGCAGCACGATCGACGCCTGCCCTTCCTGCACGATGTAGAAGCCGCTGGCCAGCCACAGCAGCAGAGCCACCAGTGCGAGCAGGCCGATTCCGGCGCCCGCTCCCTTCAGCGACGGCCCCTCGCGGTCGCCGCCGCCCCCGCCCGGCGGCCGCCCGCCGCCGCGCCCGAACAGGCCGCCCAGGCGCCGGTTGAAGTCGCGCCAGAGCTCGTCGAGGTCGGGCGGACCGTCGCCGCCGGGTCGCTGCGGCGGGCGTTGGTCGCCGCCACTGCCGCCACCGCGCCCCCAGCCTGGATCATTGAGTGAAAAAATCGAGCGGACTGACTTCCACATGGTCGGAGAAACGGACAAGGAGACGACGGATTCAGGCAGCCCGATGCTCGGGGCGTTCGAAGGATTCGGCGGTATCGGCGTCGGCATCTTGCGCGCCGGCGGCCATCCCGTGCCGTCGGGCGTCGCGCCAGAGGCTCACCTGCTGGTCGATCGCCTCGCGCAGCAGGTCGAGCCCCGTGCCGGCGGCCGCGCTCGTCCAGACCCGGTCGATCCTACCATAGCGGTCGAGCGCGACTTCCGGCGCCCGTCCGATGCGGTCGATCTTGTTGTAGACGAGGATGCGCGGCACCTGCGCTGCGCCGATCTCGTCGAGCACGCGATCGACCTGCGCGATCTGCTCGTCGCGGTCGGGCGCCGACGCGTCGACCACGTGCAGCAGCAGGTCGGCCTGCGCGGTTTCTTCCAGCGTTGCGGTGAAGGCCTCGACCAGCTGGTGCGGCAATTCGCGCACGAAGCCCACCGTGTCCGACACCACCGCCTCGACGCCCGAGGGCAGGCGCAGCCGCCGGGTCAGCGTGTCGAGCGTGGCGAACAGCTGGTCGGCCGCGTAGGTGCCGGCGCCGGTGAGCGCGTTGAACAGCGTGGACTTGCCCGCGTTGGTATAGCCGACGATCGACACGGCGAAGGCCGGACGGCGGTCGCGCGCGCGCCTGCGCGTGCGACGCTGCTTGCGCAACTGTTCGAGCTGCGCGCGCAGGCGCTTCACGCGCACCGACAGCATCCGGCGGTCGAGCTCGAGCTGGGTCTCGCCCGGGCCGCCGCGCACGCCGATGCCGCCGCGCTGCCGCTCCAGGTGGCTCCAGCCGCGCACCAGCCGCGCCGACAGATGCTCGAGCCTGGCCAGCTCGACCTGCAGCTTGCCTTCGTGGCTGCGCGCCCGGCGCGCGAAGATGTCGAGAATCAGCTCGGTGCGATCCATCACCGGCAGGTTCCAGAGCTGGCTCAGGTTGCGCTGCTGGATCGGCGACAGCTCGTGATCGAACAGCACCAGCGCGGCCTCGGCTTCGGCCAGCCGGGCGCCGATCTCTTCGGCCTTGCCCGAGCCGATGAACAGGGCTGCATCGGGGCGCGAGCGGCGCACGGTGATCCGGTGGGCAGGCGCGAGGCCGGCGGACGCAGCGAGCGCCGCGAGTTCGTCGAGCGAGTCGTCGGCACGGGAGGCGCCGCCGAAGGCGACGCCGACGAGGATGCAGCGAAGGGGCGTGTCGGGCGGGCTCAGGTTTCTGGACCTTCGTGTTGGAAATTGACCGCGCGACCCGGCACGACCGTGGAGATCGCATGCTTGTAGACCATCTGCGTCACGGTGTTGCGCAACAGCACGACGTACTGGTCGAACGATTCGATCTGGCCTTGCAGCTTGATGCCGTTGACCGGTAGATCGACACCGGGACATGCTCCTTGCGGAGCAGGTTCAGGAACGGGTCTTGTAGCAGCTGCCCTTTGTTGCTCATGGCGACTCCGGTTGTTGTGATTCGGCCGGCCGTGGGTCTTCGCCCACCGGAGACTTCGGACTCTAGCGCAAATTGGGGCTGACCGTCGCCGTTTCAAGGCGGCGCCGCATCGCGGGGCCGCTCAGTCGCGCGGCGCGTAAGGATTCGCCGCCGAACGGAACTCGATGCGCAGAGGCGTTCCCGACAGGCCGAAACGCTCGCGAAACCAGCCCTCGAGATAGCGCCGGTAGGCGTCGGGCACGTTCTCGAGCGAGCTGCCGTGGATCACCACGATCGGCGGATTCTGGCCGCCCTGGTGCGCATAGCGCAGCTTCGGGCGCACCAGTCCGCGCCGCGGCGGCGGCTGCCGCTCGACCGCCTCGCGCAGTGCACGCGTGAGCCGGGGCGTGGAGAGCTTGCTGATCGCCGCGGCGTAGGCCTCGTCGACCGAGCGCATCAGCGCGGCCACGCCGAAGCCTTCGCGCGCCGAAATGAAATGCAGCTTCGCGAAGCGCAGGAAGTACAGCTTGCGGTCGAGCTCGGTCTTGATGCGCTCGCGCGCCTCGGCGTCGGCGACGTCCCACTTGTTGACCGCCACCACCAGCGCCCTGCCCGCCTCGAGGATGTAGCCGGCGATCGATGCGTCCTGGTCGCTCACCTGCTCGGAAGCGTCGAGCAGCAGCACGCAGACATGGCAGTCCTCGATCGCCTGCAGCGTCTTGACGACCGAGAACTTCTCGACCGTCTCGATGACCTTGCCGCGCCGGCGCAGCCCGGCGGTATCGACCAGCGTATACGGACGGCCGGCGCGATCGAAGTCGATCGCCACCGCATCGCGGGTGGTGCCGGGCTGGTCGAAGGCGATCAGCCGCTCCTCGCCCAGCAAGGTGTTGATCAGCGTCGACTTGCCGACGTTCGGACGGCCGACGACCGCGACCTTCACGCGCCCGGGCTCGGCCGGGGCAGGCGCGCCGGCCTCCGCGGCCTCGTGCGGCGCCGCAACCTCGTCGGCACGCGCGACCTCGGTCAACGGCGCAAGCGCGATCTCGACCAGTTCGCGCACGCCGTCGCCATGCGCGGACGAAATCGCCTGCGGCTCGCCCAGCCCCAGCGCGTGGAACTCGGCGGCCACCTGCTCGCGCGGCATGCCCTCGGTCTTGTTCACCGCGAGCACCACGCGGCGCGCGGTGCGGCGCAATTCGGCGGCGATTTCCTGGTCGCGCGGCGACATGCCCTCGCGGCCATCGACCAGCAGCACGACCACGTCGGCCTCGACCACCGCCTGCCGCGTCTGCCGGGCCATCTCGGCGGCGACGCCGGATTTCGCCACCGGTTCGAAGCCGCCGCTGTCGATCACGATGTACGGCGCTTCTCCGAGCCGCCCGCGTCCGTACTGCCGGTCGCGCGTGAGCCCCGGCACGTCGGCCACCAGCGCCGCGCGGCTGCGCGTGAGCCGGTTGAACAGCGTCGACTTGCCGACGTTGGGCCGGCCGACCAGCGCCAGCACCGGCAAGCGCGCCATCGCGGTCTATTCCACGCCGAGCGCGAAGAGCGCGCCAGCCCGGGTCTGCACGATCGCCAGCCCGCCGGCTGCCACCGGCGCCGCGACGATCGCGCTGCCGTCGGTGCCGAGCCGGGCCGCGATGGCGCCGTCGTCGCGCGCCAGCGCATGCACCAGCCCGGTGCTGTCGCCCACCAGCACGAAGCGCGGCATGAGCAACGGCGCCGACAGCCCCCGCTGGCGCAGCTTGTCCTGGCGCCAGACGCTGGCGCCGCTGCGCGAGAACGCCTGCACTTCGCCGCGTTCGTCGGGCACCACCAGCAGGCTGGCGTCCAGGTCCAGGCCCGAGGACGACGACAGGTCGCGCGCCCAGCGGGCGCGTCCCGAGGACGTCTCGAAGCAACCCACGCGCCCCTGGAAAGCCACCGCGCAGACCTCGCGCCCGCTGAGCAGCGGCGAGCCGACCACATCGGCGATGCGCTCGATTTCGTTGGAACCGCGCGGCAGCGCCACCGCCGCCTCCCAGCGCAGCGCGCCGGTTTCGAGCGACAACGACACCAGGCGGCCGCCGGGCAGGCCGACGTAGGCCGCAGTGGCGTCCATCGCGATCAGCGAGGTCTGCCTCAGCACCAGCGGTGGGCCCTGCCGCTGAAAGGTCCAGCGCCGCTTGCCGGTGTCGACGTCGAAGGCGGCGACCCGGTTGTCGCTGGTGCGCACCAGCACCAGTCCGAGCGCGACGCTGGGCACCGTGACCACTTCGGCGCCGCTCGGCACGCTCCACTTGGGCGCACCGTCGCGATCGAGCGCGATCAGTGATCCGTCCTGGCCTGCGACCACCGTCGTCTCGCCATCGCTGCCCACGCCGCCGATCAGCGGCTGCCCAACGTTCGAGCGCCACTGCACCGGCCGCTGGCCGGATCGACGCGCACGACCGTGCCGTCGCGTGCAGCAGCGAAAAGGCTGTTGCCGACAGCCACCGGCTGGAACCCCACCCCGGCACCGGGAAGCGACAGGGACCAGGCCACCCGCGCGTTCGCCGGCGCGGTCACCGGCGGCAATTCGGGCAGCGTCGGCCTGGACGAAGACCACGGCCAGATGCCGCAGCCGCCGAGCCCCATCAGCGCGATCGACGCTGCGACCAGGCCGGCGCGGCGGCGCAATGCAACGCCGGGTCGCGAGAATCCCTCGCGCGCAGCCATCAGCCGGCCTCCTTGCCGAGTGCGTCGAGCTTGAGCTGCACCGGGCGCCGCATCGGGCTGTCGGGCCCCAGCGCTTCGAGCGCCTTGCGATAGGCGGCGCGCGCCTCGTCCGGCCTGCCTTGCGTGACCAGCAGGTCGCCGCGCCGATCGGCGTATTCGCCGGCGAACTTGCCGGGCGCATCCACCGCCAGCAGCTTGCCGGCCTCGTCGTAGGCTTTCTCGTCGATCAGCAGCGCCGCCAGGCGCAGCCGCGCGGCATGCCGGAATTCGTCGTCCTTCGCGTTGGAGACGGCCCATTCGAGTGTCAGCCGCGCCGCCTTAGGGTCGCCCGCGTCGACATAGGCCCGCGCCGCCACCAGCGCTGCCATCTCGCCGTATGCGGTGCCGCCGTACTGCTCGAACAGCGTGCCGGCCGTCGCCCGCAGCTTGCCGATGTCCCTGGCCGCGGCCGCTTCGCGCAGTTGCTCGTAGACGGCCGACGCCTGCGCGGCCTCGCGCGCCTGGTACCAGCCCCAGCCGCGCCAGCCTGCCACCGCCAGCGCCGCCACGGTGATCACCGTGAGGATGAAGTTGCCGTACTGCTTCCAGAACGCCTTGAGGTTCTCGAGCTGTTCCTGCTCTTCGAGGTTGTAGGCCATCGACCGCCCCTGTCGTTATTGCTCCGGCACGCCCGGATGATTGTCGTTCGCCACGATCGTCTCGACGACCAGCTCGGCCAGCCGATCGAGCGGCACCGATCGCTGCGGGCCTCCCGCGCCGGCCTCGCCGGTGCGCAGCCACTTCACCGAGGCTTCGCCGCGCGCCAGCTCGTCGCCGCCGACGATCACCGCCAGCCGCGCCCCGCTCGCGTCGGCGCGCCTGAACTGCGCCTTGAAGCTGCCCCCACCGCAGTGCAGGATCACGTCGAGCCCGGCATCGCGCAGGCGCTCGGCCGCCTGCAGCGCCGCTTCGAGCGTCTCGTCGCCCTGGTGAACCACGTAAACCTCGCACTGCGGCTCGGCCGCCCCGTGACCGGCTGCGCGCATCAGTTCGAGCACCCGCTCGACACCGACCGCGAACCCGCACGCGGGCGCCGGCTTGCCGCCGAGCATCTCGACGAGCGGATCGTAGCGGCCGCCGCCGCACACCGTGAGCGGCGTGCCGCCGATGTCGGCGACCCACTCGAACACGGTGAGGTTGTAGTAATCGAGTCCGCGCACCAGTCGCGGGTTGATCCGGAACGGCAGGTTCTGCGAGCGCAGCAGCGCCTGCAGCCGCTCGAAATGCGCGAGCGACTCGGGGCCCAGGAAGTCGATGAGGCGCGGCGCCTGCTCGACCAGCGCCTGCATCGCCGGGTTCTTGGTGTCGAGGATGCGCAGCGGATTGCTGTGCAGCCGCCGCTGCGCCTCGGCATCGAGCACGTCGCGATGGGCCTCGAACCACGCGACGAGCGCCTCGCGATGTGCGTGCCGCTCGTGCGAGGCGCCCAGCGAATTGATCTCCAGCCGAACCCCGGTGAGCCCCAGCTCGTCCCAGAGCCGCTGGCACAGCAGGATCACCTCGGCGTCGGCGTCGGGGCCCACCATGCCCAGCGCCTCGGCCCCCACCTGGTGGAACTGCCGGTAGCGCCCCTTCTGCGGGCGCTCATGGCGGAACATCGGCCCCGCGTACCAGAGCCGCTTCGGGCCGTCGTACAGCAGGTTGTGCTCGATCGTCGCGCGCACCACGCCCGCGGTGTTCTCGGGGCGCAGCGTGAGGTCCTCGCCGTTCAGCGAGTCGGTGAACGAGTACATCTCCTTTTCGACGATGTCGGTGACCTCGCCGATGCCGCGCACGAACAGCCGCGTGTGCTCGACGATCGGCGTGCGGATCCGGCTGTAGCCGCAGGCGCGCATCGCGCCGGCCACCGCGTCTTCGAAACGCCGCCACAGCGGCTCGTCGACGGGCAGCACGTCGTTCATGCCGCGCACGCCGCTCAGCCTCTCGGGCTGCGTCTTCTTCGTCGGGTTCGATCGATCCATGCTGGTCGGCGGGGTCATCCCGCGCGGCCCCGGGCGGCGCCCGTCGGCTCCTCGGGTTGTCGTTGCGCGGCGCCGCCGTATCGGCGCCTGACGTAGTCGTCGACGATCGCCTGGAATTCCTCGGCGATGCGCTCGCCCTTCAGGGTCACGGTGCGCTGGCCGTCGACGAACACCGGCGCCACCGGCGCCTCGTCGGCCCCGGGCAGCGAAATGCCGATGTCGGCGTGCCGGCTCTCGCCGGGCCCGTTGACCACGCAGCCCATCACCGCGACCTGCATCGATTCGACGCCCGGAAAGTGTTCCTTCCACGCGGGCATCTGCTCGCGCAGCCATCCCTGGATGCTGGCCGCGAGTTCCTGGAAGAAGGTGCTGCTGGTGCGCCCGCAGCCCGGGCAGGCGACGACCATCGGCGCGAACGCTCGCAGGCCCATCGTCTGCAGGATCTCCTGCGCGACCACCACTTCGCGGGTGCGGTCGCCGCCCGGCTCGGGCGTGAGCGAGACGCGAATCGTGTCGCCGACGCCCTGCTGCAGCAGCACCGCCATCGCGGCGGTGGAGGCGACGATGCCCTTGCTGCCCATGCCCGCCTCGGTGAGCCCCAGGTGAAGCGGCCAGTCGCAGCGCGCGGCGAGATCGCGATAGACCGAGATCAGGTCTTGTACGCTCGAAACCTTGGCCGACAGGCAGATCGCGTCGCCGGGCAGGCCGAGCTGCTCGGCGCGGCGCGCGCTGTCGATCGCCGAGGCGACCAGCGCCTCGCGCATGACCTGACGCGCCTCCCAGGGCTGTGCGCGCGCGGCGTTCTCGTCCATCAGGCGCGCGAGCAGGCTCTGGTCGAGCGAGCCCCAGTTCACGCCGATGCGCACCGGCTTGCCGTGGCGGCAGGCGACCTCGATCATCTGCGCGAAGTTGTCGTCGCGGGTACGCCCGGTGCCGACGTTGCCCGGGTTGATCCGGTATTTCGACAGCGCCTGCGCGCAATCGGGGTACTGCGTGAGCAGCTTGTGCCCGTTGTAGTGGAAGTCGCCCACCAGCGGCACGTCGACGCCCATGCGGTCGAGGCGCTCGCGGATCGCGGCCACCGCCGCCGCCGCGGCCGGCGTGTTCACCGTGATGCGCACCAGTTCGGAGCCGGCCCGTGCCAGCGCGCTCGCCTGCGCCGCGGTCGCGGCGACGTCGGCGGTGTCGGTGTTGGTCATCGATTGCACCACCACCGGCGCGCCACCGCCCACGCGCACGTTGCGCGCGCCCCATGCGACGTGCATCGATCGCGAAGCGCGCCGTGGCGCCGGCCCCGCAGGCGTCGGCAGGCAGGGATCGCGCATCGCGTCAGTCGACTTTCAGCCGCGCGACGTTCTGGCGCGCGATCGCGCCGAGGTCGACCCGGCGGCCGTCGAATTCGAGCCGCACGTGCCCGGCATTGCCCACCGTCAGCGAATAGGGCCGCTTGCCTGCGACCCGGCGCTCGCTGCCCGCCGGCTGGATGCCGTGCAGCAGCACCTTGCCGCCCGCATCGCGCACGTCGACCCAGGATTCGCCCTCGAAGCGGAATCGCAACGCGCCGTCGGCGATCGCCGGGGGCGCGCTGGGCGCCTGCGCCGTCTCGGACTGGAGCGACGCGCCCGACGTTGCCGCAGCCGTTGGCGCAGGAGTCGTGATCGCAGCCGGCACCGCGGCGACGGAGGGGGATGCCGGCGATGTCGGCGATGCCGACGGCGACAATGCCGACGATGGCGACAGTGCCCCCGCCGGCGGCGATGGCGTTGTCGGTGCAGCGCGCCCGCTCGAAGCCGGCTCGCCCGAAGCGCCGGGGCTGCTCGGGGTGCCCGGCGCCGCAGACGGCTGCAACGGCACGGTCTCGACGCTGCGCCCCGGAGTTTGTGCCCCGGTGGTGGCGCCTTCGAGCACGCGCGACCATTCACCCCCGCGACCGAAGTACATCGCGATCGCGATCACGCCCAGGATCGCCAGCAGGATCCAGGTGAGGCGGCTACCCGAACCGCCGTTGTCGAAGCCGAGCGCGCCATGGCGGGGAAGCGGCGCATCGAGCGCAGCCGTCGGCCGCAGTTCGGCAGCCTGCACCGCACCGCCCACCGAACCGATCAGCGGCTCGACGTCGGCCTGCAGCGCCTTGCCGCAGGCGCGGATCGCGCCGCGCACGAAGGCCTGGCCGGGCAGCGCGTCCCAGTCGCCGCGCTCGATCGTCTCGACCTGCCTGGGCGTCATTCCGAGCTTCGAGGCGAGGTCGCCCACCGTCCAGCCGCGCGCCACTCGCGCCGCGGCGAGCTGGCCGGGCGTGGCGATCGCCGCTGCGGCGGCGCCGTCGATGCCCTGGCCCGCTGCCGTGCCGGCCTGCGCGGACGGCGACGCATCGACGCCGGCAGCGGAGCCCGGGTCGGCGTTCGGGTCGGTCTGGCTCGCGTCGGACACGGGGATTCAGTCGTTGAATTTGCCGGCGGCGAGCAAGCCCGCTTCCGGCGATGCCGGAAAGCGCCGGCGCAACTGCGCCGCGAAGCTCGCCTGGCCATCGCCGTCGCCGCGCGCGCGCGCAACCTTCAGCGCCAGCCACAGCGTCTGCGCGTTGGGCTCGTAGGTGCTCAGCAGCCGCTGGGAGTAGAAGTGCGCGCGATCGAGCTGCCCGCGCTTCAGGTACAGCGCGCTCAGGTTGAACATCGCCACCGCGTTGGACGGGTCGACCCGGAATGCGCGCTGGAAGTAGCCCTCGGCCGCAGCCTCGTCGCCCATCCGCAGCGAGCAGATGCCGGCGTTGTGCAACGGCTTGGCCGGCGTCACATACAGCGGATCTTTCAGTGCCCGCTGGAAATACTCGATCGACTTGCGCTCGCGACCGGTCTGGCACAGGAACCAGCCGTAGTTGTTGTTGAGGTCGGGGTCGGCCGGCGCCAGTTGCAGGCCCCTCTGGAAGCTGTCCTCGGCGCGATCGAGGTCGCCGAGATCGCGATAGACCAGGCCCAGCACGCCGTAGGCCGCCGCATAGCCGGGATCGACCTCGAGCGCGTGGCGCAGTTCGTCGAGCGCCACGTTGTAGTTGCCCTGCTGGTAATAGTTCGCGGCCAGCTCGAGCCGGATGCGCGCGCGCCGCCGCTGCTCGGTTTCGTTGGTGGGCTGCGGCATGACCGCAGCCACCTCTTTGCCGGGTGGCACGGGGGCGCTGCCGTCGGTCGCGCAGCCGGCCAGCGCCGCGCCCAGCGCCAGCGCGGCGAGCCATCGGGCGCAGCGCGCAGTGGTGGCCCGCCTCATAGCGCCTCCGCCGTCCGGGCAGCGCGCGCGGTGCGCTCGCCCAGTCGCGTGCGATCCTGCACTTCGCCGGCCAGTTGGCCGCAGGCCGCGTCGATGTCGTCGCCGCGGGTGCGGCGGATCGTGGTCACGATGCTGGCCTCGGAAAGCCGTTGCGCGAATCGGCGGATGCGCTCGGGTGTGGAGCGGCGCAGGCCCGAATTCGGGAACGGGTTGAACGGGATCAGGTTGAACTTGCACGGCACGTCGCGCACCAGCGCGAGCAGTTGCTCCACGTGCCGGTCGCTGTCGTTGACGCCGTCGAGCATCACGTACTCGAAGGTGATGAAGTCGCGCGGCGCACGCTCCAGGTAGCGGCGGCAGGCGGCCATCAGCTCGGCCAGCGGGTACTTGCGGTTCAGCGGCACGAGTTCGTCGCGCAGCGTGTCGTCGGGCGCGTGCAACGACACCGCGAGCGCCACCGGGCAGTCGTCGCGCAGCCGGTCGATCATCGGCACCACGCCGGAGGTGGACACCGTGACCCGGCGCCGCGACAGTCCGTACGCATTGTCGTCGAGCATGATGCGCAGCGCGGCGAGCGTGGCCGCGTAGTTCTGCAGCGGCTCGCCCATGCCCATGAAGACGACATTGGTCACCGCGCGCTCGCCGCGCGCGCGCTGCGCCGGGTCGCCGGCGCCGAGCGCGCGATTGGCATGCCAGAGCTGCGCCACGATCTCGTGCGCCGCCAGGTTGCGCGAGAAGCCCTGCTTGCCGGTGGAGCAGAACAGGCAGTTCACCGCGCAACCGGCCTGCGTGGAGATGCACAGCGTGCCACGGTCGGCCTCGGGAATGAAGACCGTCTCGATCGCGTTGCCGGCGCCGACGTCGAGCAGCCACTTGTGGGTGCCATCGGCCGAGCAGTGGTCGGCGAGGACCGCGGGCGCGGCGACCTGCGCCTGGCGCTTCAGGATCTCGCGGAAATCCTTCGCGAGGTCGGTCATCGCGTCGAAGTCGGCTTCGCCGCGCTGGTGGATCCAGCGCATCAGCTGGCGCGCCCGGAAGGGCTTCTGGCCCCAGTCGGCGCAACGCTGCGCCAACCCGTCAGCGTCGAGCCCGAGCAGGTTGACGATTTCGCTCATCGTTGGGGCGTCGGAACAGGGTCTCCCGCGAGCTTAACGCGAATGCACGTCGAGCGTCGCGAAGAAGAACGCCACTTCGGCCCGCGCGGTGTCGGCCCCGTCGGAACCGTGCACCGCGTTGGCGTCGATGCTGTCGGCGAAGTCGGCGCGGATCGTGCCCGGCGCGGCCTTCTTCGGGTCGGTGGCGCCCATCAGGTCGCGGTTCTTCTGGATCGCGTTCTCGCCTTCGAGGGCCTGGATCATCACCGGGCCGGAGGTCATGAACTCGACCAGGTCCTTGAAGAACGGGCGCTCCTTGTGCACCGCATAGAAAGCCCCGGCCTGTTCGCGGGACAGATGCATCATGCGGGCGGCGATGACCTTCAGGCCGGCGCCTTCGAAACGCGAATAGATCTGGCCGATGACGTTCTTGGCGACGGCATCCGGCTTGATGATGGAGAGAGTCCGTTCGACAGCCATTTGGTTTTCCGCAACTCGGAAGGGTTGAAAACGATGGAAGCGGCCATGGGCGGGATCGGGCGCCCGCGTGCCGCCTGCCCCGACGCGCGCCGCGCTAGCCATCCGGCGCGATGCCGTGCAGAATTACCCTGCAAAATGAGTGACTTGCGCCACTTGATTATGCCGGTTTCTCATGAGTCCGGGCAATCTGTAAGTTTATCACAGACAGGTGACAAAAGATCTGTACTGCGGAGCCGGACCGCTGGCATGATGCCGGGCATTGCAGACGCGCGGTGCCGCCCCCAACTGGGCACAACGCCTGACGGCAACCGAGCCTGACGGCAACCGATGATGCACCGGCCGGAGACGGCCGTTTTTTTGGAGACGACACGCAATGGCATTCGAGCAAAACCGGCTGGGAACGACCGTGCTGGGCGCACCGCAAGGGGCCCTTGGCGCCGCCACCCGCAACCGGGTTCTGCGCAACACTTACTGGCTGCTCGCAATTTCCATGATCCCGACGGTGCTCGGCGCCTGGATCGGCGTACGCACCGGCTTCGGCTTCCTTGCCGGCTCGCCGCTCGTCGGCCTGCTGGTGTTCCTGGGCGTCGCGTTCGGCTTCTTCTTCGCGATCGAGCGGTTCAAGAACAGCGGCATCGGCGTCGCGCTGCTGCTCGGCTTCACCTTCTTCATGGGGCTGATGCTGTCGCGCCTGCTGGGCGCGGTGCTCGGCTTCTCCAACGGCGCCAGCCTGGTGATGACCGCCTTCGGCGGCACCGCGGCGATTTTCGCCGTGATGGCCACGGTGGCCACGGTCTCGAAGCGCGACTTCACCGGCATGGGCAAGTGGCTGTTCATCGGCTTCATGGTGGTCTTCGTCGCCGCGATCGCCAACATCTGGCTGCAGATGCCGGCCCTCACCCTCACCGTCTCCACGCTGGCCGTGCTGATCTTCTCGGCCTTCATCCTGTACGACCTGCAGCGCGTGGTGAACGGCGGCGAGACCAACTACGTCACCGCGACGCTGTCGGTCTACCTGAGCGTCTACAACGTCTTCAGCAACCTGCTGATGCTGCTGGGCGTGCTCGGCGGCGAGCGCGACTGACCGGTTTTCGGTTGCTGCGTCAGGGGCCGCCTTCGGGCGGCCTTTTTCGTTCCGGCGGCTCGATCGCGGCAGGCCCTGGCGCGGCGGCGTCGCGGTGCGAGCCGCCCGCCCCGAGCTTCACGACTGCCCGGCCAAAGGCTCGAAGACCGCGATCGACTCGACGTGCGAAGTCTGCGGGAACATGTCGATCGCGCCCGCCGCCCGCAGCACGAAGCCCCCCTCGTGCACCAGGATCGCCGCGTCGCGCGCCAGCGTGGCCGGATTGCACGACACGTAGACGATGCGCCGCGGCTTCACTGCATCGGCCGCCAGCGCTTTCGCGACCGCCAGCGCGCCTTCGCGCGGCGGGTCGATCAGCACCCGGTCGAAGCGGCCAAGCGCTGCCCGGGCGTCGGGGGTCAGCTCGAACAGGTTCGCGGTGCGAAACCGGGTGTTGCCGGCCAGTCCGTTGAGCGCGGCGTTCTCCAGAGCGCGGCGCGTGAGCACCGGGCTGCCCTCGATGCCGACGACCTCGCGCGCGCGCCGGGCCAGCGGCAGCGTGAAGTTCCCGAGTCCGCAGAACAGGTCGGCGACGCGCTCGCCGGGCTGCGGGTCGAGCAGGCGCAGCGCCCGTCCCACCAGCGCCTCGTTGATGCGGTGGTTCACCTGCGTGAAGTCGGTGGGCCGGTATGGCATCCGCACGTCGAACTCGGCCAGCCGGTAGCCGAGCTGCGAGGCGCGATCGTCGGCGGCCGGCTCGCCGTCCCGGGTGCACAGCAGCCGGATCGAATCGGGCCCGCCCGGTTGCAGCCAGAGCTCGACGCGCTCGCGCGCGGCGAACGCGAGCAGCACCTGGCGATCGGCATCGGTGGGCGGCTCGAGCACCCGCAGCACCAGCGCGACCAGCAGGTCGCCGCGCGAGGCCTCGCCGATCGCCAGCTCGATCTGCGGCAGCCGGTCGCGCAGGCTCAGCGAGCCGACCAGCTCGCGCAACGGCAGCAACAGGTCGGACACCCGCTGCGGCAGCACGTGGCATTCGCGCATGTCGGCCACGTAGCTGGAGCCCTTCTCGTGAAAGCCCACCAGCACCCCGCCCTTCTTCGGCACGTTGCGCACCGACAGCCGCGCGCGATAGCGGTAGCCCCAGGACGGGCCGGCGAGCGCGCGCAGGACCCGCTGCGGCCGCAGCTTGCCGATGTGGCGCAGCTGGTCTTCGAGCGCGCGCTGCTTGATCGCCAGTTGCGCGCCCGGCTCGAGGTGCTGCATCGAGCAGCCGCCGCAGACGCCGAAGTGCGGGCAGCGTGGCGCGACCCGCGAGTGCGATTGGCGCAGCACCTCGACGGTCTGGGCCACGTCGAAGCGCGGCTTGCGCCGCACCAGTGTGGCGCGCACCCGTTCGCCCGGCAGCGCGCCGCGGACGAATACCACCTTGCCCTCGTGATGGGCGACGCCGTTCGCCTCCAGGTCGAGCGAAGCGACGTCCAGCGTCAGCGGCTCGCCGGCCGCGTTCAGGCCGCCGGCCACGCCTGCAGGAACTCGCGCCAGTGCGGCGCCTGTTCGGCCTGCGCCTGCAGCGCCTCGCGCAGCAGCGCGACCTCGCGCGCGTAATGCTGCGGCGTGAAGTGTCCGCGCATCAGCTGGAAGCGGCAGAACATCAGGTACGTGTTCGCCACGTCGGTCTCGCAATAGGCGCGGATCTCGGGCAGGCGGCCGTCCCGCCAGGCGGGCCAGACCTGCGAGCCGTCCATGCCGAGCTTGCCGGGGAATCCGCACAGCTTCGCCAGTTCGTCGAGCGGCGCGTTCGCGCGCGGCGTGTACAGCGCGAGCACGTCCATCAGGTCGAGATGGCGCGAGTGGTAGCGGCCGAGGTAGTTGTTCCACTTGAACTCGCGGTCCTCGTCGCCCTGCTCCCAGTAGCGCGCCGCCTGCACGCCCTGCACCAGCGCGCGGTACTGCAGCACCTGCAGGTCGAAGCCCCCGCCGTTCCACGACACCAGTTGCGGCGTATGGCGATCGACGAGCTGGTAGAAGCCCCGGACCAGCTTGGCCTCCGGGTCGTCCGGCTCGCCGATGCAGCGTACCTTCAGTCCCTCGTCGGTGCGCAGCAGCGCGCCGATGGCGACCACGCGGTGCAGGTGCAGCGGCAGGAAGTCGCTGCCGGTCTGCTCGCGCCGCCGCGCGAATGCGCGCTCGGCCACTTCGGCGTCGCTCACCGATGCGTCGATCCCGTGAATGCTGCGCAGGCCGGCCACGTCGGGCACGGTCTCGATGTCGAAGCACAGGACGGGAACCATCGCTGCGGGTGCGGCGCAGTCAGCGCGGCGGCAGGTATTTGCGCGGATCGACCGGCTTGCCGTCCTTGCGGATCTCGAAGCGCAGCTGCGGGCTGTCGGCGCCCGAGCTGCCGAGCTCGGCGATGCGCTGGCCACGCTTGACGTTCTGGCCTTCCTTCACCAGCAGCGTACGGTTGTGCCCGTAGACCGACAGCGTCTCGTTCGAATGCTTGAGGATCACCAGGTTGCCGTAGCCGCGCGGGCCGGGCCCGCTGAAGATCACCCGGCCGTCGGCGGCCGCGACGATCGGTTCGCCCGGCTTGCCGGCGATCGTGATACCCATGTTGCGCGGCTCGGAGAAGCCCTGGGTCACCTGACCCACGGCCGGCCAGACGAAGTCGCCGCCCGAGGTCGAGTCGGCCGGCGCCGGCGCGGCCGATTGCGGTAGCGCCGGCGGTGCCGGCGCGGGCACCGCGACGCTCGGCGGAGCGACCGCGACCGGGCCGGGCACCGCGGCTGCGGGCCCGGCCGGGCCCTTCAGCTCGTCGTACAGCGCGTCGGAGTACGGCTGCCGGGTCGCCTTCGGCTCGGTCTTGAGCATGTTCGACGACTGCGGCGCAGGCGGCGCCGCGATCGTGCCGCCGCTGCCCGAAAGCGGCCGCGATTCGACACGGCTCGACGGAATCGGCGTGGTCTCGATCGTGACGGGCGCATCGGCGGCCGCCGGCTGGCGCGGCGGCGTCGCAGCGACCGCCGCAGGCGGCGGCGCGGTCGCGGTCGTGGCCGGCCGCATCGTCGGCGTGCGATGCACGATCGGGGCGGGATGATGGCTCGCGCAGGCCGCCAGCAGCGCGGCGATCGCGCCGAGCAGCGCGACGCGCGCGATGCGCGCCTGCGCCGGAACCAGGAGGGACGCCCGAGCCTCGATGAGGCTGGCGCCTTGCGTATGTTTCGCCATGGCCGTGTCGCGCCGCCCGGGCGCATTCGATGGGCGCATCGATGGCACCACGAGCCGTGCTACGAAGTGCCGGTGCGCAACGGGACGAATCGTACCGCATCGAGCACCGAGACCTGCCAGCGCTCGCGATCGATGCGCTCGACCAGGTGCAGCGCCTGGCGCGTCGTGCCGATCGGTGCGATCAGCCGGGCACCCACGCTCATCTGCTCGAACAACGCATCGGGCACCGCTTCGCCGGCGGCGGCCATCACGATCGCGTCGAACGGCGCGGCCTGCGCGACGCCGAGACGGCCGTCGCCGAACACCAGCCGCAGGTTCGCGATACGCATCGCGCGCAGGTTGTTGCGCGCCTGCTCGTGCAGCCCGCGCACCCGCTCCACCGACACCACCTGCGCGAACACGCGCGCCAGCACCGCCGCCTGATACCCGCAGCCGGTGCCGATCTCCAGCACCCTGGCGGCTGCCCGGCGGGACTCGGGCAGCGACTGCACGACCAGCTCGATCATCCGCGCGACGGTGCTCGGCTTCGAGATCGTCTGTCCGTGCCCGATCGGCAGTGCGACGTCTTCGTAGGCACGGCTCGCCAGCGCGGCATCGACGAACGCATGGCGCGGCACCTGCCCCATCGCATCGAGCACCCGCGCGTCGCGCACGCCGAGGCGGCGCAGCGATTCGACCATGCGCGCGCGCGCGCCGTCCGAAGCGAGCCCGGGGCCGCTCGGGCGCTGCGGCGCCACGACCCTTTGCGTCGCGCGCGCGCTCTCGGGCAGACGCGGCGGCGGCAGCCAGGCCGGGCGGCGGCTCATGAACGGCCCGCCCCGCTGGCGATCGCGCGGCACGCCGGTCGGCGCGCACTCATTCCTGGTCGAGCCAGTTGCGCACCTGGTCGAGTGAATTCGCCGCGGTCAGGTCGATGTCGAGCGGGGTGATCGAGGCCCAGCGGTTGTCCACCGCGTGGAAATCGGTGCCGGGCCCAGCCTCCTTGGCGGCGCCCGCCGGGCCGATCCAGTAGATCGTGTCGCCGCGCGGACTGCGCGCCCGCACGGTGGGCTCGGCGAGGTGACGCCGGCCCAGCCGCGTGACCTGCACCCCGCGCAGCTCGGAGAGCGGGCACGCGGGCACGTTGACGTTGAGCAGCATCGGGCCCCGCAGCGGCCGCTGCGTGAGCCGCCGCAGCAGGTCGCGCGCAACGCTGGCGGCGGTCGCGAGGTGCTCCTGACCTCGCTTGGCCAGCGAGAACGCGATCGACGGGACACCGAGCTGGTAGCCCTCCATCGCCGCGGCGACCGTCCCCGAGTAGATGGTGTCGTCGCCCATGTTCGCGCCGTCGTTGATGCCCGAAAGCACCAGGTCGGGCTTGTAGTCGAGCAGGCCGGTGACCGCGAGGTGCACGCAGTCGGTGGGCGTGCCGTTCAGGTACATGAAACCGCTCGCCGCCACGCGCACCGACAGCGGGCGGTCGAGCGTAAGCGAATTCGAGGCGCCGCTGCGGTCGCGCTCGGGCGCCACCACGGTGACCTCGCCGAACTCGCGGGCCACGTTGGCGAGCGCCTCGATGCCGGGGGCGAAATAGCCGTCGTCGTTGCTGATCAGGATGCGCATGGGCGGATTCTAGCCGTCAGCGAGGCTGGCTGGCGTTCGGCGCGCACGGGGCCCTGAGCGGAGCCGCCCGCCTCTGGGCGCGCACGGGTCGGCGGCGCCGCCCGCCTCGGGGTGCGCGGGACCCTCGCCGCAAACGCGGTGGGCCATGCGCGCGGTTGCCGGCGCGAAGGCGCTGTCCTACGGAAACGCTTGGTCGCTCACGCGGAGCCCGGACCGTCGGCCCCAACTCGGTCGCTTCGCTCCCTCAGACAGGGGCCGACTCGCGCTGCGCGCGTCCGGTCTCCGCTTCGCTCCCGCGCCAGCGCCTACGCGCCGGCAACCGCGCGCATGGCCCACCGCGTTTGCGGCGAGGGTCCCGCGCACCCCGAGGCGGGCGGCGCCGCCGACCCGTGCGCGCCCAGAGGCGGGCGGCTCCGCTCAGGGCCCCGTGCGCGCCGAACGCCAGCCAGCCTCTCGATGCGCCACGGGACGTCGCGTCGGGCGAGGCCCGAGCGCAACCCAACGCAAGATCCCGTGGCGCAGTCGGAACGTGTGAACGAATCGGCCGTGCGCGCAAGGCCTGCGCCGGCCCCCTCACCCAAGGGCCCTCGGCGGCCTCCGTTGCGCCGGGGCGCCCGACTGCCGGCGCGTAGGCGCTGGCGCGGGAGCGAAGCGGAGACCGGACGCGCGCAGCGCGAGTCGGCCCCTGTCTGAGGGAGCGAAGCGACCGAGTTGGGGCCGACGCTCCGGGCTCCGCGTGAGCGACCAAGCGTTTCCGTAGGACAGCGCCTTCGCGGCGGCAGTCGGGCGCCCTGGCGCAACGGAGGCCGCCGAGGGCCCTTGGGTGAGGGGGCCGGCGCAGGCCTTGCGCGCACGGCCGATTCGTTCACACGTTCTCAGCCTTCGGCGGGCCAGTCGCGGATGTATGCCTTGAGCATGCGGTTCTCGAAGCTCTGCTCTTCGAGCACCGCCTTGGCCACGTCGTGAAACGAGATCACGCCCAGCAGGACCGTGCCGTCCATCACCGGCAGGTAGCGTTGGCGCGTCTCCAGCATCACGCGGCGCAGCTCGTTGACGTCCATGTCGGGCGAGACGACGAACGGGTCGCCGTTCATCACGTCGCGGACCACGGTTTCGGCGATCGGGCCGGTGGGGCCGGAACGGTGCTCGAGCTGCCGGCGCGCCATGACGCGCAGGATCTCGCGGAAAGTGAGCATGCCCGCGAGCCGCCCGCGATCCATGACGACGAGCGAGCCGATGTCGTGATCGGCCATCGTGATCACGCAGTCGGACAGCATCATTTCCGGGTTCACCGTGAACAGCGTGCTGCCCTTCACCCGAAGCACTTCGCTGACCTGCATGTCGCCTCCAGTGGATCCTGCCGGGACCCGAACGACCGGGACCCGAGTCGATGCTATCCCAACGCAACGCCGCGGGACAAGACCGCCGCGACAGACCCGTTCAGCGCCGATCGACCAGCCGCGCGATGTGGCCGGCGAGCACGTCCTCGGTGTACGGCTTCGTGAGGAAGACGTCGACGCCCGCATCGAGCGCCAGCTGCCGGTGCTTTGCCGAGGAGCGCGACGTGATCATGATGACCGGCACGGCGCGGGTCGCCGGATTCTCGCGCAGTGCACGCACCAGTTCCACGCCGTTCATCCTCGGCATCTCGAGGTCGGCCAGCACCAGCGCGGGCACGCGCCGGGCGACGCGTTCGAGCGCCTCGATGCCGTCGGAGGCGCCGTCCGCCTGGTAGCCGAGGTCGCGAACGAAGTGCTCCATCGTGCGGCGCACGCTCACCGAATCGTCGACGACCAGGCACACCGGCAGCACGCGCCGCGCCGCCTCCAGCGCCGGCGCCGCGCGCGCGCCGGCGCGGGCGGTCAACAGCAGCGACAGGTCGGCGACCGGGGCGACCGCACCGTCGCCGAGCACCGCGGCCCCCTCGATGCCGGGGATCGGCGGCAGGAACGACGCCAGCGGGCGCACGACGACATTGCGCGTCTGCCCAGGTTCGGCGACCAGCACCGCGACGCGCTCGCCGGCCGGCAGGCGCACCTGCAGCACGGCTGGCGCGGCGGGCTGCGCACCGGGCGGCGGGGCGAACGCATCCTCGGGAAGCCCGAGCGCGTCTTCGAGCCGCACCAGCCGCATCGGGCCGGCAGCGCCGTGAAAGCGCCGCGTTCCGTCGGCTTCCTCGACGATGCGCTCGGCGGGCAGCACCTGCTCGACCTCGCGCACCGCCAGCGCGAGCACGTGCGAACGCGAGCGCACGATGATGACCGGCATGGCGGCCATGCGCACCGGCACCCGCAGGCGCACGCGCATGCCCTCGCCCGGCACCGACGAAATGTCGACCGTGCCGCGCTGCTCGCGCACCGCCCGGTTCACCACGTCGAGGCCGATTCCGCGGCCCGAGAGCTGGGTCGCGTGCGCACGCGTCGAGAAACCGGGCGCCAGCACGAAGCGCGCAAGCGCGGCATCGTCGCAGCGCGCATCGGCATCGAGCAGGCCGAGCGCGATTGCGCGATCGCGCACCGCGCGCAGGTCGAGCCCGCGCCCGTCGTCACTGCAGTCGATCACCGGGTCGGCGCCCTCGCGCGCGCACGCCAGCACGATGCGGCCGGCCGGCGGCTTGCCCAGCGCCCGGCGCTGCGCCGGCGCCTCGATCCCGTGATCGATCGCGTTGCGCAGCAGGTGCGCCACCGGATCGACCAGCGCCTGCAGCAGTTGCGTGTCGATCTCGGTGGATTCGCCCTCGACCTGCAGGCTGGCCTCGTGGCCGGTCGCGCGCGCGGCCTGCCTCACCGTGCGCCGCCAGCGCGGCACCACCGTCTCGACGCGCACCGTGCGCGTTTGCAGCGCCGCCTCGCGCAGCTCGACCTGCACGCGCTCGAGCTGCGACAGCGAATCGCGCAGCGCCGCCACGCCGCCTCCGAGCGTCTGTTCGATCAGGCGCCCGTCGGCGCCGGACTCGGCGATGCGGCGCGACACCATGTGCAGGTCGTCGTATTCGTCGAGCTCGAGCGCGTCGAAGTTCTCGCGCGTGCGGCGCTCGCCCAGCGCGGTGCCGCGCACGCCGACCAGCCGCTCGAGCTCGCCGGCGAGGTCCTGCAGCTGATCGGTACCCAGCCGCAACGTGGCGCGCATCCGGTCGACTTCGAGCGCCTGCTCCTGCGCCTGAGACAGCAGGATCGACGCCTCGTTGGCGCAGGCCAGCAGGCGTTCGATCAGCGAAGCAGGCACGCGCAGCCATTCGTCGGCAGCCGGCCCGGTCGGCGCGGTGACGGGCTCGGCTGGCTCACCGACCGCATCGGGCGATTCGGTGACCGGCCGAGCCATTTCGGTGACCGGTTCGACCGTTTCGGCGACCGGCTCGGTCGGCCCCGCAACGGGCGTGGCAACCGGCTCGACCGGCGCGGCCGCCGCCACCGGCTCGGCGGCTGCGCGCCAGGCGTCCGGATGCTGCAGCAGCCGGTTGGTCCAGCCGCGCACCGACCGGAGCACCTCGGCCGACTGCCGCGGCGGCGGCCCGAGGCCGGCGACCGACTCGCTCATCTCGGCCACGCAGTCCGCGGCCTCGGCCAGCACCCCGGCCAGGTCGGTCGACAGCGCTTCATCGCCCGGTCCGAGCAGCTGCAGCAGGTCTTCGAGCTGGTGCGTGAGCAGTGCGATGCCGCGCACGCCCACCGTGTTCGCGGAGCCCTTCAGCGTGTGCGCGATGCGCTGCGCCGCCGCGATCGCCTCGCCCGAACCCGCGGCCACGCGATCGATGCACGCCGACAACTCGGCCGACAGCGCCGGCAGTTCGCGCAGCAGGTTCTCGACCACGCCGCGGTCGGCGTCGACCGGAATTTCGAGCGACAGCTCGCTCTCGTCGATCGCCTCGCGCGCGGCGGCCACGCGCCGCGTGCCGATCGTGGCGAGCGAGTCGAAACGCCGCCGCGCCGCGGCGAGCGCCTCGGGCGGCGCTGGTCGCGGCCGGGCCGCGTCGCCAAGCAGCGCGAGCGCCTCGGCGGCCGCCTGCGGCGAAGGCGTGCCGAACAGGCGCGCCCAGGCTGGCCCGAGCTGTGCGAGCAGCTCGCGATGTCGGGCGGCGAAGCGCTGCGGGTCGCGCGCGAGCACTTTCAGGTTGTCATGGAGCGTTTCGAGCGCCGCGGCCACCGGAGCCAGGCCGATGTAGCCGACCGCGTTGGCGAAGCGTTCCACTGCATCGACACCCGCTTCCAGCGCATCGACGAGCTCCGCATCGTGCGCGGCGAACCGCGCACCGGTCTCATCCCCGGCGAGCACCGCGGCGAACTCCTCGTCGAGCTGCCCGGCCGCCTCGGCGAGCATCTCCAGCTCGTCCGCGCCGACCTCCAGCGGGGCAGGCTCCATCGCCGCCAGCGTCGCCGCCGCAATCCGCTCGGCGTCCTGGCGCAGCCGCGCTGAGATCGGCCCGACCAGTTCGGTGCCTGCGCGCCCTGCCATCCCCGGCCAGTCGAGCAGCCGCTCGATCAGGGTGCCCGCCTCCGCGGCGGGCAGGTGCCCGCTGCAGAAAGCGATCGCGTCGGACACCCAGCCCTCGGCCGACGCCAGCTCCAGCGCGGCGTCCTCGGGACGCGCCGAACCGAGCAGGTGCGCGCGCAACAGTCCTGCCGCGTGACCCAGCCCGATCAGTTCCAGTTCGAGCGCCGCAGCCGCCAGGCGCTCGAGCGCATCGGCCAGCCCGACGCGCCATCCTCCGGCGGCCGCCGGCGCGCCGGCCTGCGCGCCGGCCGCCTCCTCCGGCGCGTGGCCGACCATCTCGGCGTCGGTCGCGTGAATCAGCGGCTCGAGCAGGCCCACCGCTGCGGCATCGAGCGCGTCGAGCCGCGCGTCGGCCTGTGGCGCCGCGCGCGCAGCCGGATCGGCCGAAGTCGGGGTCGGGCTCACCGCGTCGTTCCCGCGTTCACGGTTTCGGCGTCCGGAAGACGCTGACTTCCTCGACCAGCGAACGCGCGTATTCCACCAGCCGGCGCGTCTCGATCGACTGCGCCCGCAACTGCCGGGTGGTCTCCGCGCTCGCCTCGCGGATCACGTCTGCGCGCGCCTGCAGTGCCGAGCTGGCCCGCGCCTGTTCTTCGGAGGTCGCCGCGATCTCGCGCACGTTGGCCACCAGCGACTCGGTCTCCTGCCGCGTGCGCCGCATCGCCCCGGCCCGCGTCGTCGGACATGCGGCTGATCTGCACCACCTGCGCGATCGCCTCGTTCATCGCCCGTACCGTCTCGTGCGTGCCGGTCTGGATGGCGTTGACCAGCCGCGAGATCCGCGTCGCCGACTCGCGCGCCGACTCCGACAGGCGCTTGACCTCGTCGGCGACCACCGCGAAGCTGCGCCCCGCCTCGCCGGCGCTCGCCGCCTGCATCGACGCATTGAGCGCGAGAATGCCGGTGCGCTCGGCGATCGCCTGGATGATGCCGACCACCTGGCCGATCTCCTGCGAGCGCTCGCCGAGCTGCTTGATGCGCTTGCCGGTTTCGCGGATCAGTTCGCGCGACTGCGCGATGCCCTGCATCGTGGCGCCGACCACGCGCACCGCCTCGCCGGTCTCGACCGCCGCGCGTGCGGCCGAATCGTTCACCTCGCGTGCGCGATCGGCCACCGTGACCAGCGCCTGCGCGGCCCGCGCCAGCTCGGCTGCCGCCATGCCGACTTCGCGCTGCTCGCGCGCCGCCGCCCGGATCGCGAGGTCGGATTGTCCGCGCACCGCGAAGGTTGCCTGCGCCACGTCGCCCGACAAGGCCGCGACGTTGCTCAGCACGCGGCCGGTTTCCTCGGTGAGCAGGTTCAGCGCGTCGGCGATCGCACCGGTGACGTTCTCGGTGACGGGCACCCGGATCGACAGGTCCTTCGTCGAGGCGATCGTGCCCACCGCCTGCATGATCGCGATCACCGAGTCGTTCAGGTCTTCGCTGTCGCGGATCGCCCGGTTCAGTCCCGCTACCCGATCGTCGAGCAGCCGGTCGAGCGCGTCGGCGAGCCGCGCGAATTCGTCGCGGCCGCGCCAGCGCACGCGCGCGTCGAGGTCGCCGTCGGCGAGCGCTTCGAGCGTGGCCTGGATCCGCTCGATCGGCTCGCTGGCCGAACGCGCCAGCCTCTGCCCATAGGCGAAGCCGCCAAGCGCGAGCAGCGCGGCCAGCACCATGACCACCACGACGATTCCCAACGCCCGGCCAGGCGCCAGCGCCTCGCGCGCGATCAGCCAGGCGAGCACGGCGGCAATCGCCGCCACCGCCAGCGGCACTGCCGCCAGCACGCCGACGCCCCGGCGCAGTTGATGCGCGAACGAGCGCGAGGCCATCGTTCAGCTCCCCACCAGCGCCTCGAACAGGCGCTCGGGATCGACTTCGTACAGGACCTCGCCGGTCGCACGCGATGCGCCGGGTTCGCCGCCGGCGACATCGAGCGCCGACGCGAAGACGCAATCGGGGCGCGCGCCGCGCGCCGGATGCCATTGGCCGTCGACCAGCGGGCGCGGCGGCCCCTCCACCAGCAGCGCGGCGGCCTGCGGCGGCCTGCCCACCACCAGCACGTCGCGACGATCGATCGCGGCGCCGCCGGCAGCCCGGGCCGACGCGTCGAGCACGACCAGCGGCTGGCCGCGCAACTGCATCAGGCCCGCCACGCGCGCCGGCGCGAGCGGCAGCGGGTAGATCGCCGCGTCGGCGACGAACTCCAGCGGCGTGCCGGCGGGCAGCGCAACCCCCACGCCGCCCAGGCGCGCGGCGAAGCGCGTGGCGGGCGGCGGCACTGCGCCGGCCTCGTCGAGGGCTTGCGAACTCATCGAACCGCGAACCTCAGCGCATCGAGCACCTGCGCGTCGCTGAAGGGCTTGCCGATCAGCGCCTTGCCGCCCTGCATGCGCGCCCAGACCTGGTCGGCGCGCTCGCACTTGGTGGAGACGAACACCACCGGAATCGCTCGCGTGAGCGGATCGACCGCAAGCCTGCGGCACGCCTGGTAGCCGTCCATGCCCGGCATCACGATGTCCATGAAGATGATCGACGGTCGCTCGGTTCGGGCCTTCTCGATCGCCTCGGCGGCATTGCCCGCGGTGCTCACGCGCCAGCCGGCATCGGTGAGGATCGTCGTCATCCGCACGCGTGCGCTGGCCTGGTCGTCGACCACCAGCGCGGTGTGGACGCGCCCGCCCGTCTTCGGCTTCGGCCCGTGCATCGCCGCGGTCATTGTCCGCCCGAGCGGGGTGCGCGGCCCGCCGGCGCGTCGTCGCGGGGCGACGGCGCACCCGGGGCCTGCGACGCAGGCGGCGCCTGCAACGGGTCGGTGCTCAGCCGGATGAGGCCGCGCAGGTCGTCGATCGCCAGCGAGCGTCGCAGGTGCTTGACGATCGCCGCTTCGAGCTGGCGCAGCGGCACCGGCTTGACCAGGTAGCTGCTGCAGCCGGCCAGCGCGCCGCGCGCGAGATCGAAGGGCGAGGAACGGCTGGTCAGGATGATGACCGGCAGGCCCCGATGCCCGCGCCGGATCTGTCGGGTGAGCTTGTAGCCGTCCATGTCGGGCATCACGACGTCGACCAGTGCGAGATCGTAGTGATGCTCGCCGAGCCGCTCGAGCGCCTGCGCGGCGCTGTCCACCGCGTCGCATTCGATCCGCATCCGCCCGAACGCCAGCGACAGCTGCTTGCGCACCGTCGGGCTGTCGTCGACCACCAGCACGCGAATCTGCGGCGCGGGCGCCTCGCCGCTCAGCGGGAACGCAACCAGGTTGGAGGTCGGGCGGGCCGCGGCTGCACGCGCCGCCGGCACGGGCGCGGCCGGCGAAGCCTGCGAGGTTGCCGTTCCCGATCCAGGCGCCCCGGCCCGCATCGCCGCGTCACGCGCATCGTCGCCTTCGCGCGATAGCCGCGCGGCCTCGCGCAGGAACTCCCGCGTCTGCACGCCCCCCGCCGAACGGTCGGGCGCCGGCGACTCCTGCGGCGCCGGTCGCGGACCCGGCGATTCCGGCTGCGCCGCCGGCGATGGCGGCTGCGCCGAAGCGGACGGCATTGCACGCGCCGCCGCTCCTGCCGCCAGCGGCGCAGCGGCAGCAGCGTCGGTCGGCATCCCGCTCGCGGGCGCGAGCAGTTCCATCTCGATCACCCGGTTCAGGATCGGCAGCAGTTGCAGCGTCAGGCGGTCGATCGAGATCGCGTGACGCACGCTGCTCGCCGCCCCACGCGGCATCGCGCAGACCACCGGCACCTGCCGGTCGAGCGTGCGCAGCCAGTCGAGCGCGCGCACGCCATCGGGTTCGACCGGATTGACGATCAGGACGTCGAGGCGATCGGACACCAGCCCCGGCTCGAACACGAACTCGAAGCGGTTGTACTGGCTGTGCTTGAACACGATCTCGATCAGCCGCACGTCGCGCGGATCGAGACCGGCCGCGGCCACGCGATAGACCGGTCTGCTTGGCATGGCTGGGGCGTCAGGGTCGTTCGTCGACACGCATTGTCGCTTGAGACGCGCCCGAACCCAAGTCGCTGCGCCACGGCTGTCTGGCCGCGGCCACGTGCCGCCCGCCCGGCGCCCGGCACAATCGGCCCGTGCTAGGATCGAGCGAACCTCCGCGAGGCCCCCCGGGAGGCCCCGTGGCCGGCGGCCCTCCTTCGTCACCGAGACAGCCCCGATGAGCCAGCGCGACTACTACGCCTTCGACACGCTGTCGCTTCACGCCGGCGCCGTGCCCGATCGCGAGACCGGCGCCCGCGCGACCCCGATCTACCTGTCGACCGCGTTCGTGTTCCGCGATTCGGACCACGCGGCCTCGCTGTTCAACATGGAACAGTCGGGGCACGTCTATTCGCGGATCAGCAATCCCACCGTCTCGGTGCTCGAAGAGCGCATCGCGGCGCTCGAGGCGGGCGTGGGCGCGATCGCCACCGCCAGCGGACAGGCGGCGCTGCACCTGGCGGTGGCCACGCTGGCCGGTGCCGGCTCGCACATCGTCGCCTCGCGCGCGCTCTACGGCGGCTCGCACAACCTGCTCGACTACACGCTGCGCCGCTTCGGCATCGAGACCACCTTCGTCGATCCGCGCGACCCCGACGCCTGGCGAAGCGCGCTGCGCCCCGAGACGCGCCTGCTGTTCGGCGAGACACTGGGCAACCCGGGACTCGACGTGCTCGACATCCCCGTCGTGGCCGGGATCGCGCACGCGCACCGCGTGCCCCTGCTGGTCGACTCCACCTTCACCACGCCGTACCTGGTGCGCCCGGGCGATCTCGGCGCCGATCTGGTCTACCACTCGGCGACCAAGTTCCTGTGCGGACACGGCACCGTCGTCGGCGGCCTGCTGGTGGACATCGGCCGCTTCGACTGGGACGCCTCCGGACGATTTCCCGAGTTCACCGAGCCCTACGAGGGTTTCCACGGCATGGTCTTCAGCGAGGAGTCGACCGTCGCGCCGTTCCTGCTGCGCGCGCGCCGCGAGGGGCTGCGCGACTTCGGCGCCTGCCTGAGCCCGGTGAACGCGTTCGAGATCCTCCAGGGTATCGAGACGCTGCCGCTGCGCATGGCGCGCCACGTCTCCAACGCCGAACGCATCGCGCACTTCCTCGCCGCGCACCCGATGGTCTCGCGCGTGGCCTACCCCGCCCTGCCCGATCACCCCGACCACGCGCTGGCGCGCCGGCTCATGCCGCGCGGCTGCGGCGCGGTGTTCAGCTTCGAGTTGAAGGGCGATCGCGCGGCCGGGCGCCGCTTCGTCGAAGCGCTGCGGCTGTTCTCGCACCTGGCCAACGTCGGCGACGCGCGCTCGCTGGTGATCCATCCGGCCTCGACCACGCATTTCCGGATGGACGAACGCGCGCTCGCTGCCGCCGGCATCGGCGAAGGCACGCTACGGCTGTCCATCGGGCTGGAAGATCCCGACGACCTGGTCGCCGACCTCGAAGGGGCCTTCAAGGCCGCCGCGCGCACGCCGAAGGCCTGAGAACGTGTGAAGCAATCATCCGCTCCCGTCTTGCACGCCAGGAAGTGCCCGTGCTTTGTTGCAAATGCTCGCCATATCAACCGATATGGCTGCGCTTTGCGCCTCGCCCGGGCACTTCCTGGCGCGCCTTCCGGGCGCGGCCGATTGCTTCACACGTTCTGAGCCTGCGCCACCCGATCCTTCCCCGGAAGACCGACCCGCCGCCCGCCATGCTCATCGACGTCAACGCCACTCCCGCCTGGGCCTACACCGGCGGACGCGCCTTCGATCCCGCGCGCCCGGTCGTGGTCTTCGTCCATGGCGCGCAGCAGGATCACAGCGTCTGGATCCTGCAATCGCGCTATCTCGCGCACCACGGCTGCTCGGTGCTGGCGGTCGATCTGCCGGGACACGGCCGCAGCGCGGGACCGGCGCTCGGTTCGATCGAGGCGATCGCCGACTGGCTGCTCGCGCTGCTCGATGCCGCAGGCGTGGCTCGCGCCACGCTCGTCGGCCACAGCATGGGCGCACTGGTCGCTCTCGAAGCGGCGGCGCGCGCGCCGACACGCATCGAACGCATCGCGCTGGTGGGCGTCGCGTTTCCGATGAAGGTGTCCGACGCGCTGCTCGCGGCCGCGCGCGACGACGAGCCGCGGGCGCTCGACCTGATCAATTACTGGTCGCACTCCACGATCAACCCGCGACCCGGCTGCCCCGCACCGGGCTTCTCGGTGTTCGTGCAGAACCGCCGCGTCATGGAGCGGCAGCGCCCGGGCGTACTGCTCGAGGACTTCACCGCGTGCAACGCGTATGCCGGCGGCTTCGCCGCGGCCGACGCGCTTGCCTGCCCGGCGCTCTTCGTGCTCGGCCAGCGCGACTCGATGGCCGCGCCGCGCAACGCGCGCGAACTGCTCGATCGCTGCCGCGCGAGCGCTGCCGCGGCCGGCCTGCCCGCCCCGCGACGGGTCGAGCTTGCCGACTGCGGTCACGCGATCATGAGCGAGCGCCCCGACGCGCTGCTCGCCGCGCTGCGCGACTTCCTCGCCGCGCCCGCCGTCGCCTGAGCGGCTTCAGCGCGCCGCCCCGCCCTCCAGCGGTTCGTCGAGGAAGGCGGCCGCAAAGGGCCCGAGCGCCTCGGGCGCGGCGCGGCCCTGGTGCCAGATCTCCTCGAACAATGCACGCGCCGTCATGGTCCGCGGATCGTCCGCCCAGGCCCAGCGTTCGGCCCAGATCGAATCCGTGTCGGGACGGGCCGCCGACCAGCCCCGCGCCAGCCGCAGCGCGAGCCGCGCGCGACGCGTCGCCGCGGCATCGACCTGTCCGGCCAGGTCGCCGATCGAGACGAAGCGCGTGATGTAGCCCAGCCGCGCCAGCAGCAGCGCCGCCTGCCCGGCGCGCTCCGTATCGTGGTCGAGCATCGGCGCGACGCGTTGCGCAGGCATCGCGCCGTGGCGCTCGCCGCCCAGCGTGCGGCGCATCGCGAGCAGCACGCCGTGGACGTCGCCGAAGCGCTCGGCCGGGCTGCGCGACAGGTGCGGCTCGCCCGGCTGGCCCCAGAAACGCAGGTTCGCCGCCAGCAGCGCGCCGGCGAGCAGCGCCATCCACCACAGCGAGAGCCAGAGCAGGAACACCGGCAGCGCCGAAAAGGCGCCGTAGACGACGGTGTAGGTCGACAGCCGCGCGACGTACCAGCCCAGCAGGCCGCGCAGCAGCTCGAACAGCAGCGCCCCCAGCAGCGCGCCCGCGAAGCCCTCGCGCCATCGCACCAGCGCGCTGGGCAGCAGCCGATAGAGCAGCGTCAGGCCGCCCACCGTGGTGATCCACGGCAGCACCACGAACCAGGCACTGCGCACCTCGCGCAGTTCGGCACCGCGCAGCCAGGCGCTGGCCACCATGCCGTATCCGGCCAGGTAGGCACCCAGCAGCAGCGGTCCCAGCGTGAGCATCATCCAGTACAGCGTCAGCCGGTTGGCCAGCGGCCGCGGGCGGTCGGCGCCCCAGATGCGGTTCAAGGTGCGCTCGACGGTCACCAGCGCTGCGAAGGCGGTCAGCAGGAACGCCACGGTGCCGACCAGCGACAGCTCGCTCGCCTTGGCCGCGAACTGGTTCAGGTAGCCGATCACCGTCTCGCTGATCGCCGGCGGAAACAGGTTCGACAGCAGGAACTTCTGCAACGCTGGCGCAGCCGGCCGAACGCCGGCGAGGCGGTGGTCACCGCGAACACGATCGAGAACATCGGCACGATCGCCAGCAGCGAAAGGAACGCGAGGCTGGCGGCGGTCTGCGGCAGCTGCAGCTGGCGCGCCTGGCGCGTCATCGCGCGCGCCAGGCGCAGCAACGACTGCCCCAGCGGCCGCACCGGCGGGGACGCTGCGTCTTCGGCCTTCTCGCGAGAATCCGGAATCGTCATCGGCGCTATCTATAATCGGCAACCATGTCGCTCACCGCCCTGCGCCGGCTCGTCGTCGGCGCCTTCGTCGCGCTGATCGCGCTCGGCCCGGCGTGGGAGTTGTGGCTCGCACCACTGCGCCCGGGCGGATCGGCATTGTCGCTGAAGGTGCTTCCGCTGGCAGCCGCGCTGCCCTCGCTGCTGCGAGGCCGGGTGCGCACCTACCAGTGGTGGTCGATGCTGGTACTCGCGTATCTCGCCGAGGGCCTGGTGCGCGCCACCTCCGACCGGGGGCTGGCGGTGCCGCTGGCGTTCGCCGAAACCGCGCTCGCGGTGCTCGCGTTCACTGCAATTCTGCTGTACGTACGCGCGACGCGCGCATCGCCCGAAGCGCCAGGTCGAGCGTCCGCGGCCCCTCGGCCGCCAGCAGCGCCGGGTCGCTGAGCGCGCGACGCCAGCCGCGCGCGCCGGGCAAGCCATTGAACAGGCCCAGCATCGGCCGCAGCACCGCGCGCACCGGCTCGCCGATCGCCGCCTCGCGCAGCAGGTAGGGTCGCATCGCCTCGATCGCCTCCTCGCGGCTCGCGCACGGCGCCGGCTCCCCGAAGTAGCGCTCGTCGACCTCGGCGAGCATCCACGGGTTCTCGCAGGCCTCGCGGCCGATCATCACCCCGTCGAGCTGCGCCAGCTGCGCGAGCGCCGTGCCGTGATCGCGCAGCCCACCGTTGAGCACGATGGCGAGCTGCGGAAAGTCGCGCTTCAGGCGCGCCACCGTCTCGTAGCGCAACGGCGGAACGGTGCGGTTCTCGCGCGGGCTCAGGCCTTTCAGCCGGGGCGTTGCGCGCGTGCACGATGAACACTTCGCAGCCGGCCTGCGCGACCGTACCGACGAAATCGCGCACGAAGCCGTAGTCCTCCACGCGGTCCAGGCCGATGCGGTGCTTCACTGTCACCGGGATGCCGACCGCGTCGCGCATCGCGCGCACGCAATCGGCCACCAGCGCCGGCTCGGCCATCAGGCAGGCGCCGAACGCGCCGCGCTGCACCCGCTCGCTCGGGCAGCCGCAGTTCAGGTCGATCTCGTCGTAGCCGGCGCGCTCGCCGAAACGCGCGGCCTGCGCCAGTTCGTGCGGCTCGCTGCCGCCCAGCTGCAGCGCTACCGGATGCTGCGTCTCGTCGAATCGCAGCAGCCTCTCGCGCGGCCCGTGCAGCAGTGCCCCGGTGGCCACCATCTCGGTGTACAGCCGGGCGCGGCGGCTCAGCAGTCGATGAAAATGGCGGCAGTGCCGGTCGGTGAGGTCCAGCATCGGCGCCACGCAGAAGCGGTGCGGGCTCATGGTGCGCGGGGAAGGTCCGCGGGAACGCTGCGAAGGGAACGGCCCCGGATTATGCCTGCGGCCGGCATGAATCCAGGGAATATCGCGTATCCTTGCCCCCGGAACAAGCCCTGCTAGGCCATTCGGCCGAGGGCGTGCGCTCGATGCGTCTGGCCGCTTGACGCGCGCTTGCCGCAACCATTAAAACGATCCTCCCGACGCGCTCGATCAACGGAGTACGGCCATGGCGGTCTGCGTGCTGATCATCGACGACCATCCGCTGATGCGCGATGCGGTGCGCATGACGATGGACGCGGTCGCCCCGGGCAGCCGCATCGACCTCGCGGCCAGCTTCGCCGAAGCGCGCCGCCTGCTGGCGCTGAACTCCGCCTACGACTTCACGCTGCTCGACCTGAACCTGCCCGACAGCGCCGGATTCGAGGCGCTGAAGGCGCTGCGCGCGCAGTATCCCCAGCTGCCCACGGTCGTGCTCTCGGCCGAGGTCGACCGCGAAACCATCCTGCGCTGCCTCGATCTGGGTGCGGCCGGCTACATCCCCAAGACTTATCACGCCGACGTCATCACGCACGCGCTGCGCCTGATCGCCTCGGGGCACGTCTACGTGCCGCGCGAAGCCATCGATCCGCGCCGCGAAGCCAACGAACCGATCCGCCTGCGCAACGTCGGCAGCGACCCGCGCGGGCTCGGGCTCACCGATCGCCAGTGCGACGTGCTGCGCCTGATCCTGCGCGGCCTGCCCAACAAGCTGATCTGCCGGCAGCTCGACCTCGCCGAAGGCACGGTGAAGGTGCACGTGAGCGCGGTGCTGCGCGCACTGGGCGTGCGCAACCGCACGCAGGCGGTCATCGCGGCGAGCCGGCTCGGCCTGAGAATGACCGACTGAAGCCCGCATTCCGGCTCGGAAGGTGGATTGCCCGGAAGGATCGTATATACTTATCGGTATATACGTAAAATGAGACATCGATGACCGATATCGCGAAAGTCTTTCGCTCCGGCAACTCGCAGGCCGTCCGCTTGCCAAAGGAGTTCCGCTTCGATGTCGATGAGGTCGAGGTCTCGCGCGAGGGGGATGCCTTGATCCTGCGCCCGCGGCCGGACACCGCCAGGCCATGGGGCTCGTTGCGCGCTGCGGTCGATCGCGGATTCACTGCGGATTTCATGGTCGACGAGCGAGGCCAACCCGGGCAGCAGCAGCGCCCTGGCCTGGATCAGGTCTTCGAATGATCGCTCGGCTGCTCGACACCAATGCGGTGATCGCCCTGGTCATGCGGCGCTCCCGCGCGCTGCTTCGGCGTGTGGAGGCTTCGGAGCCCGGCTCGCTGGGTGTCTCGTCGGTCGTCGCGCATGAACTCTACTTCGGTGCATATCGCAGCCGGAAGATCGCGTTCAATCTCGAAACGCTGCGCCTTCTCTTTGCCGATCTCGTCGTCCTCGATCTCGACCGCGAAGATGCCCGCGTTGCCGGCGAGATCCGGGCGGAACTGGCGAACGAGGGAACGCCGATCGGCCCTTATGACGTGCTGATTGCGGGTCAGGCGAAGGCGCGTGCCATTCCGCTCGTCACCCACAACGCGAGGGAGTATTCGCGCGTGGGCGGACTGCGGATCGAAGACTGGTCCGCGGAATGACAGCGACGCTGCATTCGACCACGTTCATGACCGAACCGATCCACGCCGTCTGCCCGCACTGCGGCAAGACCAATCGCCTGCCTGCCGAGCGGGTCGGCCAACGCCCCGATTGCGGCGCCTGCGGCAAGCCCCTGTTCCCCGGCAAGCCGCTGGAGATCGACGACGCCCGCTTCGACGACTACCTGCGCCGCACCGACCTTCCGGTCATCGTCGATTTCTGGGCCGACTGGTGCGGCCCCTGCCGGATGATGGCCCCGCAGTTCGAGCAGGCCGCGCAAAGGCTCGCGGGGCGCGTGCAGTTCCTGAAAGTGGACACCGACGCCAACCCGGCGTTGAGCCAGCGTTACGCGATCCGTAGCATCCCGACCATCGCGCTGTTCCGGGGCGGCCGCGAGGTGCGCCGCAACGCCGGCGCGATGAGCGCGGCGCAGATCGAGGCCTGGATCGGCGCGTAGCACGACCCCCGCAAATGCATCCCGACGAACCCGACAAGACCTCTACCACCGACGACGAGCGCGTCTCGCAGGTCGTCGTCCTGCCGCCTCCCGAAGACCTGATCCGCTTCTTCCCGATCCAGGGAACGCGCGTCGAGCACCTGGTCTCCGACTGCCGCGCGGCGGTGCGCCGGATCGTGCGCGGCGACGACGACCGGCTGCTGGTGGTGATCGGCCCATGCTCGATCCACGATCCGCGCGCGGCGATCGACTACGCGCAGCGCCTGGCCGAACAGCGCGGGCGCTTCCGCGACACGCTCGAGATCGTGATGCGCGTGTACTTCGAGAAGCCGCGCACCACGGTCGGCTGGAAGGGGCTGATCAACGACCCCTACCTCGACGAGAGCTGCCGCATCAACGAGGGCCTGCGCATCGCGCGCTCGCTGCTGATCGACATCGCACGCCTGGGCGTGCCCGCCGGCAGCGAGCTGCTCGACACCACCTCCCCGCAATACCTGGCCGACCTCGTCGCCTGGGGCGCGATCGGCGCGCGCACCACCGAAAGCCAGGTGCACCGCGAGCTCGCTTCCGGCACCTCGTCGCCGATCGGCTTCAAGAACGGCACCGATGGCAATGTGCGCGTGGCCATCGACGCGATCCTCTCGGCGCGCAGCCCGCACAACTTCCTCGGCATCCACAAGAACGGCCACGTCGCGATGATCCGCACCGGCGGCAACCCCGACTGCCACCTGATCCTGCGCGGCGGCCGCACGCCGAATTACGACAGCGCGAGCGTAGCCGCCGCCTGTGCCGCGCTGAAGCAAAGCGACTGCGCACCGGCGGTGATGATCGACTGTTCGCACGCCAACAGCACCAGGCAGCCGCAGCGCCAGGTCGAGGTCGCCCGCGACATCGCGGCGCAGGTCGCGGGCGCCAGCAGCGGCATCATGGGCGTGATGATCGAGAGCCACCTGGTCGGGGGCCGGCAGGCCTTCACTCCGGGCACCGACGATCCGGCCACGCTCGCCTACGGCCAGAGCATCACCGACGGCTGCCTCGGCTGGGACGACTCGGTGCGCGTGCTCGAAATGCTCGACGGCGCCGCCGCGGAGCGGCGCGACCGGATCTCAGCCACCGGCCTGCGCAGCTGCCGCTGATTCCTCCCACAAGCGCCCCGCTTCCAGCATCAGCCGCCAGCGCGCGAGCCACGCGTCGACCGCGGCTCCGGCAGCGCCCAGCCGCTGCTCGTTGGCCAGCCGCCCGGCCGACAGCACGTCGGCGAGTGACCCCTCGCCCAACTGGTAGCCGCGTGCGAGTCCCTGCGCGGCCTGCTCGAGCTTGTCCTGCGCGAGGCGCGTGCGCTGCCAGCCGCCCCAGGCGAGCTGCGTTTCGCGCAGCCGCAGTCCGGCCTCGGTCGCCGCCCGGCGCTCGACCTCGTCGCGGCGCAATGCGGCCGCCGCCGCGCGCGAAGCCGCGGCGCGCGCGGCCGCCGCGCGGTATTCGCCCCCGAACGGAATGCTGAACACCACGCCGACGTAATGCTCGTTCGCATCGCGCGCCTGGCCCACCCGCAGCCCGACCGTGGGATCGGGCCGTCGCTCGAGCTGCTCGACGCGAAGCTGCCCCTCGGCGACCTCCAGTTCGCGCCGCGCCGATTCCAGCTCCGGCGCCTGCGCGAGCTGCGCATCGATCCAGTCGGCGTCCCCCGCGGGCGAGGCAGGCGGATCGGGCAGCAACGCGGGCTGAGGGAAAGCCAGCGCCGGGAACTGCCGCTCGAGCGCCTCGCGCGCGGCGCGCGCGCGCCCTTCGGCCACGAGCGCCTGCGCCTGCGCCTGCGCCACCGCGGCCTCCACCTGCACCTGCTCGACCCGCGCGGCATCGCCCAGGCGCTGGCGTTTCGCCACCGCTTCGGCCTGCTCCTGCAGCAGCGTTGCCTGCTCGGCCCAGACCCGCGCGGCCTCGCGTTCACGCAGCCAGGACCCGTAGCGCTCGAGCAGCGCGCGTGCCTGCTCGCGCCGAGGCGAGGCTGCGCATCGCCTGCGCGAGATCGACACGCGAGCCTCCCAGCCGATCGGCCGCGTCGCGCTTGCCGGGCCGGCGCAGCGTGCGCTCCAGGCCCGCCTCCCACTCGATGGTGTTGCCGGGCGACGCGTCGCGGATGCGCCGCTGCGCCGCGCCCACGCTGCCGACCCACTCGTGCGGCCCGACCAGCGCCTGCCGGCGCGCTTCCTGTTCGGCGACGATCGACTGGCTCGCGGCGCGCCACGCGGGCGACTGCGACAGCACCGCAGCCACCTCGCGGTCGGCCGGCAGCAGCGGCTCGTCGGCCGCCACCGCAGCTCCCCAGACGCTCGCTGTGAACGTTGCCGCCAGCGCCAGCGAGAGCGCGCGACGCAATGCGAGGCGCTTCACGGCAGCTCCCATGCGAGTTCCTGCCGCGACAGATGCCCGAAGGTGCCGAACGCTTCGACCGGCAGCGTCCAGTAGCCGCCTTCGACGTCTTCGAGCAGCGTGCGCAGCGAGCTGACCAGCGACAGGCACAACTCGCGATCCAGGATGAGCTTCACTTCGACGCGTTCGGCGAAGCCCTGCACGCGCTCGTCGTCGGCCTGCAGTTTCACCAGCGGTCCGCGCGCGGCCACGCGATGGACGCTGAACTCGATGCGTCGATCCGGATGCTCGAGCAGCCAGTCGACGACCCGGTCTTCGGCGCTCGCCGGAATCAGCAGCACCAGGCACACGAGGGGGGAAAGAGCAGTCATGGTCGAACCTCCGCTTCACGAGGGCGCGACGGCGGCGCGCCGAATCGCCGGAACATCGCCGGCAGCAGCAGCAGGGTCAGTGCGGTCGACGAAACCAGGCCGCCGATCACCACGATTGCCAGCGGCCGCTGGATCTCCGAGCCGGGCCCGGTCGCGAACAACAGCGGCACCAGCCCGCCGGCGGTGATCGCCGCAGTCATCATCACCGGGCGCAGTCGCCGCTTCGCGCCGTCGAACGCGGCTTGCGCGATCGGCATGCCCTGCGCGAGCAACTGGTTGAAATGGCTCACCAGCACCACGCCGTTGAGCACCGCAATGCCCAGCAGCGCGATGAAACCCACCGACGCCGGCACCGACACGTATTCGCCGGCGATTGCCAGGCCGAACACGCCGCCGACCAGCGCGAGCGGAATGTTCGAGAGCACCAGAAGCGTCTGGCGCAGCGAACCAAAGGTGGAGAACAACAGGAACGCGATCAGCGCCAGCGCCACAGGGATCACGATCGACAGGCGCTTCGCCGCGCGCTGCTGGTTCTCGAACTGGCCGCCCCAGGCGACCGAGTAGCCACCGGGCAGCTCCACCTGCTGCGCCACTGCCGCGCGCGCCTCCTCGACGAAGCCGACCAGGTCGCGGCCGCGCACGTTGGTCTGCACCACTGCGTAGCGCTGCGCCTGCTCGCGGTCGATGCGCACCGGGCCGTCGGTGCGCCGCAGGCTCGCCACCGAGGCGAGCGGAATCGACACGCCCGCGTCGGTCGTGAGGCGCAGTGCCTCGAATCCGGCTGGCGAGGCGCGCAGCGATTCGCTGCCGCGGATCACGATCGGCGTGCGCCGGCCCGCCTCGTGGACCACGCCGATCGGCTGCCCCTCGACCCAGCGCCGCAGGTCGGCCTGGATGCGCTCGGCGTTCAGCCCGACCCGGCCGGCCGCGAGGCGATCGATGCCCACCTGCAGGTATTGCACGCCTTCGTTGCGCACCGTCAGCGTATCGGTGGCGCCGCGCAGCGCCGCGAGCACCTCCTCGACCTGCGTCGCAAGGCGGTTCAGCGTCTCGAGATCCAGGCCGTAGATCTTCACCGCCACGTCGCCGCGCACGCCGGTGAGCATTTCCGAGACGCGCATGTCGATCGGCTGCGTGAAGCCCACCGCCACGCCGGGGAAATCCTCCATCACCGCGCGCAGCTCGCCGGTGAGCCATTCCTTGTCGGGGCGGCGCCACTCGTCGCGCGGCGCCAGCACCAGGAAGCTGTCGCTCTGGTTCAGCCCCATCGGGTCGAGCCCCAGCTCGTCCGAGCCGCTGCGCGCCACGATGCTCTTCACCTCGGGGACGCGCTTCAGGATTTCCCGCTGCAGCCGCAGGTCGAGCGCCACCGTGGTGTCGATCCCGATCGACGGCAGCTTCTCCAGCTGCATGATGATGTCGCCTTCGTCGAGCACCGGCATGAACGACTTGCCCAGTTGCCCGAAGACCACGCCGGCCGCCACGAACGCCGCCAGCGCGATGCCCACGACCCAGCGCTCGTGCGCCATCGCCAGCCCGAGCACGCGATCGTAGGCGCGCGCCATGTGCCGCACCAGCCACGGCTCGTGCGCCGGGGCGCTGCGCAGCAGCCACGAGGCGAGCACCGGCACCAGCGTGAACGACAGCAGCAGCGAGACCGCCAGCGCGAACACGATCGTGAGCGCCACCGGCGCGAACAGCTTGCCCTCGAGCCCCTGCAGGCTGAGCAGCGGCAGGAACACGATGATGATGATCGCGATCCCCGAGGCCACCGGCGTGGCCACCTCGCGGCTGGCGCGATAGACCAGGTGCAGCACCGGCAGCCGGCGCGCCCGGTCTCCGCCGGCCAGCGCGGTCTCGACGTTCTCGATCACCACGACCGCGCCGTCGATCAGCATGCCGATCGCGATCGCCAGCCCTCCCAGGCTCATCAGGTTGGCCGACAGCCCGAACTGGCGCATCAGCACGAAGGTGCCGAGCGCCGACAGCGGCAGCATCAGCGCCACCACGATCGCCGCGCGCAGGTTGCCCAGGAAGGCCAGCAGCAGCATGAGCACCAGCGCCACCGCCTCGAGCAGTGCCTTGCCGACCGTGTTCACCGCGCGATCGACCAGCCCGCTGCGGTCGTAGAACGGCACCACTGTCATGCCGTCCGGCAGCGACGGCGCCATCTGGTCCAGCCGCGTCTTGACCGCAGCGACCACCTGGCGCGCATTGGCGCCGCGCAGCCCGAGCACCAGTCCCTCGACCGCCTCGCCGGCGCCGTCGCGCGTGACCGCGCCGTGGCGGGTGAGCGCGCCGATGCGCACCTGCGCAACGTCGCCCACGCGCACCACGCGGCCGTCGGTGGCGCGAACGACGGTCTCGCGCAGGTCGTCGAGCTCGTGCACCGCACCTTCGGCGCGCACGATCAGCGCCTCCTCGCCGTTGTCCAGCCGCCCCGCCCCATCGTTGCGGTTGCCCGCCGTGATCGCCTCTTCGAGCTGCGCGAGCGTGACCCCGCGCGCCAGCAGCGCGACCGGATCGGGCACCACCTCGAAGGTGCGCACCATGCCGCCCAGGCTGTTGACGTCGGCCACCCCGGGCAGCGTGCGCAGCGCCGGGCGCACCACCCAGTCGAGCACGCGCCGCTTCTCGTCGAGCGACTGCGGTCCCTCCAGCGTGAACATGTACATCTCGCCCAGCGGCGTGGTGATCGGCGCGAGCCCGCCGCTGGCGTTCGGCGGCAGGTCCTTCATCGCGCCGGCCAGCCGCTCGCCCACCTGCTGGCGCGCCCAGTACACGTCGGTGCCGTCCTGGAAGTCGAGGGTGATGTCGGCCAGCGCGTACTTGGAGACCGAGCGCAGCATCACCTGGCGCGGAATGCCGAGCAGCTCCTGCTCGATCGGCATCGTGATCCGCGTTTCGACTTCCTCCGGCGTCATGCCGGGCGCCTTCAGGATGATCTTCACCTGCGTGGTCGAGACGTCGGGGAAGGCGTCGATCGGCAGGTTGCGGTACGCAACCACGCCGGCCACCGTCAGCGCGGTTGCCAGCACCAGCACCAGCAATCGCTGGCGCAGCGCGAACGAGAGCAGTCGGGAGAGCATCGCGGCGCGCCTATTTCGTGGCCGCAGGCGGCGTCGTCGCCGCGGGCGGCGTCGTTGCCGCAGGCGCCGCGAAGACCGACTTCAGCGCCGCCGTGCCGTGCGCGACCACGCGCGCGCCGGCTGCGATGCCCCTCACGGTGGCCACGTTGTCCGCGGTGCGCACGAGCACGACCGGCACGCGCCGGAAGCTGCCTGCCGTCTCCTCGACGAACACGACCGTCGCGCCGCCGTCCTCGACCACCGCCGCGGCCGGAAGCTGCACCGTTCCGGCCCCGGGCATCTCGACCCCCGCCACCACCGTCTGCCCGGGTCGCAGGATGCCCCCCGGCGCGCGCACCTCGGCGCGCACCAGCACCGTCTGCGTCGCCGCATCGACGCTCTGGCCGAGCGCGATCACCCGCCCCTCGATCGCCTTCGCGTCGCCTGCCGCGCCCGCGGCGCCCGCTACACTCGCGCTGCCCGCCGCCGGCGACGCCTCGACGCGCACCGCGCGGCCGAGCGCGAGCGAAGCCGCATCGATGGCCGGCACCTGCATCTCGACCCACAACGGGTCGAGCGTCGCGATCCGGTACAGCGGCGCGGCCTGTTCGACGCGCTGGCCGACCACCGCGTGCTGCTTCGAGCACCACGCCTGCGATCGGCGCGCGCAGCACGATCTGGCCGCTGCCGCCGCCCACGCCGGCCTGTTCGAGCGCGCGGCGCCGCTCCAGCTGCTGCGCCTGCGCCTGCCGCGCCTGCGCGCGCGCCGCCTCCAGCCGCGACTGCGCGATCAACCCCTCGGCGAACAGCTGCTCGTCACGCTCCAGGCTGCGACGCGCCAGTTCGGCCTGGCTGTTCGCCTGCGCGACGTCGCGCTGCAATTCGGTGGCCTGCGCGCTGCGCAGCACCGCCAGCGTCTGGCCGGCACGCACCGGATCGCCCACCGCGACCTGCAGCGACTCGACCAGCGCCGGCAGCGGCGCAGCGACCAATCGCTGCCGCGCGACCGGCACGACGACCTGCGCCGGATAGCTCGCGAACGAAGCAGTCTGCGCGCCGCCGGCCGGCTCGATGCGGATGCCCAGCGCCTCGACCTGCTGCGCAGCGAGCGTACGGCGTTCGTCGGCCGGCGGCTGCGCCGCCGCCGAGGCGGCAATCGCCGCGAAGAGCAGAAAGACGGCGGCTTTTCGGCCGCGGAGTGCGGAAGACGTCACGTAGAGCCTCGCCCGGATGTCGTCGCCGCCCGGTCGTCGCCGGGGCAGCCTGTGCGGCGAAGTCTCGCAGGTGGCGGCTGAATTGAAGATTAATGCGACGGATATGCGGAGCGCACTCCGGAAGCCCGCAGACCGTAATGGGAATCGCTAAAGATATATCTTGTTTATTTCTTGGAGTCGCACATGGACATGTCCGTAAACCTTCCGCCCCTCGCGCTGCGGCACGATCCGGGCACGCAGACGCCGCTCTACCAATTGCTCGCCGGAGACATCGCCCGCCTGGGCGCGCCAGTCTTCGGGCTGATGAGCGACGACACGATGCTGCTGGCGGCGACGCTCGACGCGCTCGGCAGCGGCTTTCACGGCGCGCGCCACGAGAACAGCGCGATCGCGATGGCCGAAGGCTACGCGGCAGCCACCGGCGAACTGGGCATCGCGCTCATCGGTCGCGGCCCCGCAGCCGCCAACGCGCTGCACGGAGCCGTCTACGCCAGCCGCACCGGCTCGAAGGTGCTTATCGTGTTCGGCGACGGCGCGAGCCTCGACGAGAACCCCAACCGTCCGGGCCCCGACGGCAAGACCTTCGACGCTGCCGGAGTTCTACGCGCCGCCGGCCTTCCGACCTTCGTGGTGCGCACGCCCGAAACCGCCCGAGCCCTCCTCGCCGAAGCGGTGCATGCGGCGCATCGCGGCACCGCCGCCGCCCTGCTTCTGCCGCTGGACGTCCAGCGCACGATGATCGACCCCGCGGCCGCCCCCGAATCGCTGGCCACGGCACACTCGGCGCTGCCCGCCGCTGCGCATCCCGCTACCGCGCATCCGGCCACCGCGCGCCCCGCCGTTCCGCGCCCGCCCGCCCCACGCGCACAGGCCATCGCCGCGGCCGCCTCCGCGCTCTCGCGCAGCCGCAAGCCGCTTTTCGTCGCCGGAGTCGGCGCCCACAGGGCCGGCGCGAAGGAGGCGATCGAAGCGCTGGCCGAGCACGCCGGCGGCGTGCTCGCGACGACGCTGAAGGCCAAGGACATGTTCCGCGACAACCCGTGGAACCTCGGGATCATCGGTTCGTTCTCGCACTCGGCGGCCCGCCAATTGATCGACCAGGCCGACTGCGTCGTGGTGTTCGGCGCGAGCTTCAACCAGCGCACCACCAGCGGCGGCGAAGCGCTGCCGCATGCGGCCCCGGTGATCCACGTCGATCTCGTGCGCAGCCACATCGGCCGCTGGGGCCCTGCCGATCTCGCCGTCGTCGGAGACGCGCGCGAAGTCGCGCGGCAACTGGCGGCGGCGCTACCCGCGCGCACCGCTGCCGACAAGCCGTTCCACGTCGACGCCGTGCGCCGCAGGCTCGCTGACTTCGACATGGGCGGCGAGTTCCGCCCGGAGCACACGAACCGCACCGTCGATCCGCGCGCGCTCGCCCTCGAGCTCGACCGCCTGCTGCCCGCCGAGCGCAACCTGGTCTACGACTCGGGTAACTTCCTGCAGGTCGTGCCCTACCTGGGCACGCCCGGGCCCGAGCACATCAAGCACACGAGCGACTTCTTCTCCGTGGGCATGGGCTTCGGCACCGCGCTGGGATTCGCGCGGGCGCGCCCGGGCCAGGCCACCGTGCTCGTCATCGGCGACGGCGGCTTCGCGATGACGCTGAACGAACTCGACACCGCGGCGCGCGAGGACATTCCGCTGATCGTCGTCGTGCTGAACGACTGCGCCTACGGCGCCGAGCGGCACTACCTCGAACTCGAACACATGCCGATCGGCCGCGCGCTCTTTCCCGACGTGGACTACGCTCCGGTCGCCGAAGCCTTCGGTTTTCGCACCGCGACCATCCGCTCGCTGGAGGACCTGCGCCGCGCCGCGCCGTTGCTGCAGGCACCCGACGGGCCGGTGCTGCTCGACTGCAAGATCAACGCCGCGATCGCCGCGCCCTTCACGTCGGAGATGGCGGCACACTGAAGTCCCCGCAGGTGCGTCGCGCGGCGCGCCCGGAATCCTCTTGTCGATCCGATCGACTAGAATCGCAGTACGGTTACCGCCATGGCCAGCCCCACACCCCTGCGCATCGACTTCGTCTCCGACGTCGCCTGCCCATGGTGCGCGATCGGCCTCGCCAGCCTGCAACAGGCGCTGACGCAGCTGCGGGACAGCGTGCGGGCAGACATTCACCTGCAGCCCTTCGAATTGAATGCGGACCTGCCGTTCGAAGGCGAGAATGCCGACGAGCACCTGATGCACAAGTACGGCATCGACGAGGCGCAGCTCGCGACCAACCGTGCGGCGATCCGCGAACGCGCCGCAGCGCTCGGGGTGGCCATCAATACCGGCCACGACAGCCGCATCTGGAACACCTTCGACGCACACCGGCTGCTGCACTGGGCCGGATTGCAGGACCACGAGCGGGCACTGGCGTTGAAGCGGGCGCTCTTCCGCGCCTACTTCACCGACAACGACAACGTCGCCGACCACAATGTGCTGATACGCGCGGCCACCGATGCGAAGCTCGACGCCGGCGAAGCGCGCCGGATACTGGAAAGCGGCCAATATGCCGACGAAGTGCGTGCGCAGGAACGGCATTTCCAGCAGGCCGGTATCCATTCGGTGCCCGCCACCATCATCGAGAACAGCTACCTGATCTCGGGCGGACAACCGCCGGATGCGTTCGAACGGGCGCTGCGCAAGATCGCGGTTGCACAGCACCCGCTCGACATTCGCTGACGAATCTCCCGTCGTTGCAGCCGCAGGTCACGAACGCGCGGCCCGGCGCAGCGACAACGCCTCCCGACCCAGCCACAGCGTCGCGACGACCATCGCCGCGCCGCCGACGAAGACCAGCGCCGGCGGCACCCCGAAGAGCGCGTGCAGCAGGATGCCGATCGGCATCAGCAGCCCGGCGAGCGCGAGCCACGAGATCCAGCGCGCCCGCGGCGAAGGGATCGGCAGCGCGAGCAGCGCAAGCCCGGCCGCGATGTTGATCAGGCCGAAGAGCCCGCCGTGCGCATGCGCCATGCGGATCTCGAAGTGCGTTCCGCTCGCGTACTGCGCGATCCACTGCTCCTTCTGCGGCGCGATGTCGTGCATGTAGCCGAGGAAGAAACCCGAGGCCATGAACAGGCCTAGGAACAGGAAACCCCAGCCGACGTTCTTTCTTCCTTCCATAAACGTCTCCGTGAAACGGGTGGCCGGTTCCCGCCCTATGAACGCACCGTCAGAGTAACCGCCAGTTCCTGCGGATTGTCCGTGCGCCGGCTCGCCGAGAGCAGTTCGATGCCGAGGATCTGCCCTGCCGCGTCGAAGTCGAGGACGACTCCGTCACGGATCTCGTCGCTGTCGGCCACCTCGCCTTCGCGTAACCGGATGTACATCGCATCGGCCTGCGGATCGTATTCCACGCGCATCGTCAGCCTCCGTACTTGTCGACAGTGCGTAACGGGTGTACCGGTGGCTCACCGGGCCAAGGTATGCAGGTTGAATCAACGCGTCAAGGCTCTTCGGCCCCGAAGCTTCCTGACGCCCACAAGCCGGCGGGCCTGGCCTCAAGTCGTGCCTCGGAGATCTGACGACAGCGAACGAGTTGGCGGCGCTGCGCGAGCGGCGGGCAGCGTCTTCGAATTGACTGCGTTGGGAGGGGCGGCAATTCACGCCGCGCTACCCGATGATCGGATGGATACCGGCGTCCCGTAGGGGATTCGAACCCCTGTTACAACCGTGAAAGGGTCGTGTCCTAGGCCTCTAGACGAACGGGACTCGTCGTTATTGTTCTGACTGCTTTTTCTTTGGTGGAGGTAAGCGGGATCGAACCGCTGACCTCTTGCATGCCATGCAAGCGCTCTCCCAGCTGAGCTATACCCCCGAAGAGCCCGCGATTGTAAGGCACGATCGCTGCGGTGCGCAAGTCGGCCGGTGTCGCATGCTAGACTCGATCGCACCGGCCATCGCATCGCGCGCGGCGCTGCCGCGGCGGCGCGGGCCCTCCTCCCCCAGCTTTCCGGACCGCACCGATGACCGCCGGGATCCTCGACGGCGCAGCGCTCGCCAAGTCCATTCGCGCCGCAGTGGCGCAACGCGCCGCCGCGCTGGCCGCGCGCGGCCGCCCTGCCGGGCTCGCGGTCATTCTCGTGGGTGAAGACCCCGCCTCGTCGGTCTACGTGCGCAACAAGGTGAAAGACTGCGAGGAGTCGGGCATCCGCTCCACGCTCGACCGCCTGCCGGCCGACACCACGCAGGCCGAGCTGCTCGCGCGCATCGCGGCGCTCAACGCCGACCCGGCCATTCACGGCGTCCTGGTGCAACTGCCGCTGCCGCCGCAGATCGACGCGCACGCGGTCATCGAAGCGATCTCGCCGGCCAAGGACGTCGACGGCTTTCACGTCGCGAGCGCCGGCGCGCTGATGACCGGCCAGCCGGGGTTCAGGCCCTGCACGCCGTACGGTGTGATGAAGATGCTCGAACACGCCGGCACCACGCTGCGCGGCGCCGAAGCGGTGGTCGTCGGCCGCAGCAACATCGTCGGCAAGCCGCAGGCGATGCTGCTCTTGCAGGCCGACGCCACCGTCACCATCTGCCACAGCAGGACGCGCGACTTGGCCGCGCACACGCGCCGCGCCGACGTGCTCGTGGCCGCCGTGGGCCGCGCGAAGATGATCACCGGCGACATGATCAAGCCCGGCGCGATCGTGATCGACGTCGGCATGAACCGCGACGCAGCCGGCAAGCTGTGCGGCGACGTCGACTTCGACAGCGCGCGCGAGGTCGCCGGCTGGATCACTCCGGTGCCCGGCGGAGTCGGCCCGATGACCCGCGCGATGCTGCTGGAGAACACGATCGAGGCGGCCGAGCGCGCGGCGCGATGAGCGACGCTGCAAGCCGCACGGCATGCGTGCGACGAACCGACCGATCGAACCGATGGACGAACGCCTGACGATGCAAGCCCCTGCCCCCGCCCCGATGTCCTCCCCCGCCGCGACGCCTGCCGCCAATCCGCTGCTCGACTTCTCCGGCCTGCCGCGCTTCGCCGAGTTCGAGCCAGCGCTGGTCACGCCCGCGGTCGACGCGTTGCTCGCCGAGGCGCGCGCCACGCTCGCCGCGGTCACCGATCCGGCCACGCCGACCACCGGGATGCGTTCATCGAGCCGCTGGAAGACGCCACCGAACGGCTGGGGCGCGCCTGGGGCATGGTGGGGCACCTGAACGGCGTGGCCGACACGCCGCCGCTGCGCGAGGCCTACAACGCCAACCTGCCGAAAGTCACGCAGTTCTTCACCGAGCTGTCGCAACACGAGGCGCTGTTCGCGAAATACAAGGCGTTCGCCGCGTCGCCGCAATACGCGCAGCTGCCGGCGGTGCGCAAGCGCATCGTCGACTACGCGCTGCGCGACTTCCGGCTGGGCGGCGCCGAGCTGAAGTCGCCCGCGCGCGAACGCTTCGCCGAGTTGCAGGAGCGACAGGCCGCGCTCGCGCAGAAGTTCTCCGAAAACGTGCTCGACGCGACCAACGCGTTCACGCTGCTGGTCACCGACGAATCCGACCTAGCCGGCCTGCATGCCGACACGATCGAGGCCGCGCGCGAGGCCGCGCAGAAGGACGGCGACGCCGGCTGGAAATTCACGCTGCAGTTTCCGTCCTGGCTGCCGGTAATGCAGTACGCGGTGCACCGGCCGCTGCGCGAACGGATGTACCGCGCCTACTGCACCCGCGCATCGCGCGAGGCGCTCGCCCCCGAGGGCGAAGCCGCCGCGGCGCTCGACAACGCGCCGGTCATCGACGAGCTGCTCGCGCTGCGTCACGAGGAAGCCGGCCTGCTCGGCTACGCGAATTTCGCGCAGGTCTCGCTGGTGCCGAAGATGGCCGAATCGCCCGAGCAGGTGATCGCCTTCCTGCGCGACCTCGCGCGGCGCGCGCGCCCGTTCGCCGAGCGCGACATGGCGGAGCTGCGCCGCTTCGCGGCGGCCGAGCTCGCGCTGCCCGACCCGCAGGCCTGGGATCTCGCCTTCGCCAGCGAGCGCCTCAAGGAGGCGCGCTATGCGTTCTCCGACCAGGAGGTCAAGCAGTACTTCCAGCTGCCGCGCGTGCTCGATGGCCTGTTCGGGCTGATCGAGCGGCTGTATTCGGTGCGCATCCTGCCCGACGAAGCGCCGACCTGGCACCCGGACGTGCGCTTTTACCGCGTCGAGCGCAGCGGCCAGCTGATCGGCCAGTTCTACACCGATCTCTACGCGCGCGCGTCCAAGCGACCGGGCGCGTGGATGGACGACGCGCGCTCGCGGCGACGCCGCCACGGCTCGGTGCAGACGCCCATCGCCTACCGGTCTGCAACTTCCAGCCGCCGGTGGGCGGGCGCCCGGCGCTGCTCACGCACGACGACGTGACCACGCTGTTCCACGAGTCCGGACACGGGCTGCATCACCTGCTCACGCGGGTCGACGACCTCGCGCTGTCGGGCATCTCGGGCGTCGAGTGGGACGCGGTCGAGCTGCCCAGCCAGTTCATGGAGAACTTCTGCTGGGAGTGGGAGATCGTGGCCTCGATGAGCGCGCACGTCGACACCGGCAAGCCACTGCCGCGCGAGCTCTTCGACCGGATGCTCGCGGCGAAGAATTTCCAGAGCGGCATGGCCACGCTGCGCCAGATCGAATTCGCGCTGTTCGACATGCGGCTGCACGCGGGCTTCGCGCCCGGCGGCGCGCAGGGCGTGCAGGATCTCCTCGACGAGGTGCGCCGCGAAGTCGCGGTGGTCGCCCCGCCCGCCTGGAACCGCTTCCAGAACAGCTTCTCGCACATCTTCGCCGGCGGCTACTCGGCCGGCTACTACAGCTACAAGTGGGCCGAAGTGCTGTCGGCCGACGCCTACGCGGCCTTCGAGGAGGCGCTGGCGCAGCCCGACGCCCCGGCTCGCGTGGCCGAAACCGGGCGGCGCTTTCTCGACGAGATCCTGTCGGTCGGCGGCAGCCGACCGGCTATCGACTCGTTTCGCGCGTTCAGAGGACGGGACCCGGAACTGGATGCCCTGCTTCGCCATAATGGAATGGTCGAGGCATCCGCTCCGGAACCGTCCAATGCCTAGCCGTCAGCTCGCAGCCGCCGTCCCCGTCGCTCTTCCGATCGCCCTTCGGATCGCACCTCCGATCGCCCTTGCCGCCACCGCGCTCGCCGCGGCCCTGGCCGCACCGGTGGCGTACGCGCAATACAAGTGGATCGACGCCAATGGCCGGGTGAACTACGGCGACCGCCCGCCGCCGACCGACAGCCGGCGGGTGATGCGCGGACCGGCAGGCGTGCATTCGTCCGAGGCGCCGGCCGCAGGCGACCACCGCCTGCCGTATGCGCTGCGCTCGGCCACGAGCCGCTACCCGGTAGTGCTCTACACCGCGCCCGACTGCGCGCCCTGCGACCTGGGCCGCAGCCACCGGCGCAGCGCGGCGTGCCGTACACCGAAAAGCTGGTGCAAACGGCCGCCGACCTGCGCGCGTTCAACGCGCTGCAACTCGGCAGCACCCAGTTTCCCGTGTTCACCGTCGGCACCGACCGGATGGCCGGTTTCGAGGCGACGCTGTGGAACCGTATGCTCGACGCCGCCGCGTACCCGCGCTCGTCGATGCTGCCGCCGAGCTACGTCGCGGGCACGCTCGAACCGATGAGCCCGCCGGAGCAGGTGTCTGCGGCCGCCGCCGAAGCCGGCCGCGCGCAGGCGGCGCCAGGCGCGCCGTCGGCCCGATCGACGCAGTCCGGCGCCGACGTCGGCGGCCGGCTGATCCCGGCGCAGCGACAGCAGTTCGAGAACCCGATCCGCTTCTGATCCCGCGTTCAATCGCGGCGCAGCTTCGAGAACCAGTGCTCCATCAGCTTGCCGGCCGCCTCGCGGCCGCCGAGCCCGAACGACAGCGCCAACGCGATCGCCACCGCGCCCAGCGTCAGGCCGAAGGCCAGGTTGACGATCGGCTCGGACACGCCCATCGAGCGCAGGCCCATCGCGAGCACCAGCCCGATGATCAGCACGCGCACCAGCCCGCCCAGCCAGGGCGCGTCGCGGTGCTCGCTGCGGCCCACCGCCGAGCCGAGCAGATTGGCGAGCCACAGCCCGACCAGCAGGATCGCGGTGCCGGCGAGCACGTCGCCGCCGAAGACGATGAAGCTGGCAACCAGATCGCTCAGCTGCACGATGCGCAACCGGTTGGCCGCCTGCGCCAGCGCGAACAGCATCGCGAAGAACACCAGCAGCCGCCCCACCAGCCGCGACAGCTTCAGCCCGGCAAGCACGGGCCCCAGCCCGAGTTGCTCGCCCAGGCGATCGACCCCCGCGCCCTGCAGCAAACGCGCGACCAGCCCGGCCACGAATCGCGCGACGTACCAGGTCACGCCCACGATCAGCGCCGCGGCCAGAAGGTCGGGCAGCGCATCGACGAACTGGCTGAGCAGCAGCCGCGACGGTCCGGCAATCGACTCGGCCTGCAGCGCGTCGAGCGCCGAGATCAGCGCCGGCACGAAGATCGCGAAAAACGTCACCATGCCTGCCAGGCCCGGCAGGTCGGTCTCCTCGCCCAGGCCGACGCGTCGAGCCAGATGGTCGACGCGGGCTGCCAGAAGAAGATGCCTGACGATGCCTTGCGCGATCTTCGCCACGAAGTAGCCCACCACGGCCACGACCGCCGCCTGCGCCAGCCCGGGCAGCGCGTCGAGCAGCACGTCGAAGAGCCCGCGCACCGGATCGAGCAGCCCCCTGCAGGCCGAGCGCCCCGAGGATCATCGGCAGGAACAGCAGCAGCACGACCCAGTAGCCGACATGGCCGATGCTGTCGCTGATCGGCGCCATGCCGGCCTGCGCGCTCAGGCGCTCGTCGACCAGTGGTGCGATCGAGCAGCTTCGTCAGGCCGTTGCGCACCGCCAGCGCCAGCAGCCAGCCGAGCAGCGTCAGGACGAGCGCAGCGAGCAGTCGCGGCAGCACGGCGACCACGACCGCGATCAGCGCCGCAGCCTGCGCCGACACCGCCTGCGGATCCAGCACCGTCGAAGCGGCCGCGATCGCTACGAGCAGCACCAGCCAGAACACGATCCGTGCGCCGACGATCTCGGCATCGAACGCGCTCATTCCCGATGCCGGCGCGATCCTGCGGTTCAGCTGCGCCAGCGACAGCGTGCGGCGCACGAGCGCCGCGGCCACCAGCGCGGCGATCCAGCCGAGCAGCAGCAGCGCCACCGCGCCCACGATCGACGGCAGCTGCGCCCCCAGCGCGCCGCGCATCGCTTCCACAAAACCGGTGTCGTGCATCGTTGCTCTCCGTTGACCGCGCTCGCCCGGCACCGATCGTAGCCCGAACGCGCCCGGCTGGCGCGAACCGGTTATCCTCGGGGCGACGAGAGCCCGCTCACGCGGCGCGCGATCCCGCACCGGGGGCTGCCCGAGCCATGGAAATCGCTACCGGAACGTCAATTCGCTGAAAGTGCGCCTGCCGCACGTGATCGACTGGCTGCGCGCCAACCCGGTCGACGTGCTGTGCCTGCAGGAAACCAAGCTGCGCGACGAGCACTTCCCGCATTCAGCGCTCGCCGAGCTGGGCTACGAATCCGCGTTCGCCGGACAGCCCACCTACAACGGCGTGGCGATCCTCGCGCGGCGCGACACGGTCGGCGTGCCGTCTTCGGTGAGCGTGGGTAACCCGCTGTTCCCCGACGAGCAGAAGCGGCTGATCAGCGCCGACCTCGGCGGCCTGCGCGTGGTCAATGCCTATTTTCCGAACGGCCGGGCGGTGGGTACCGACAAGTACGACTACAAGCTGCGCTGGATCGACGCGCTCGCCGACTGGCTGGCCGCGTCGGCGACGCTGCCGGTGGTGCTGCTCGGCGACTTCAACATCGCCCCGGAAGACCGCGACGTGCACGACCCGAAGGTCTGGGAAGGCCAGGTGCTGTGCTCGGCCGCCGAGCGCGAGCGCTTCGCCAGGCTGATCGGCCTGGGCTTCGTCGACACCTTCCGACTGTTCGAACAGCCGCCGAAGACCTACAGCTGGTGGGACTACCGGCAACTCGCGTTTCGCCGCAACGCCGGGCTGCGCATCGACCACATCCTGGTGCCGCAGGCGCTCGCGCCGGCCGTACGCGGCTGCCGCATCGACCGCGAGCCGCGCAAGCGCGAACAGCCGTCCGACCACGCGCCGGTGATCGCCGAGATCGAGCTGGACGACGAGGGCGCGGAGCGCTGACTGCGGGGTGAGCGGGCGCCGCGAGGCCGACGCGGCCGAGCGCTGCGCAGGGGCGCACGGGGCGCTGAGCGCACCGGGCGGCGCGGTGAGCGCACGGGGCGGCGGGCGCCGCTCGGCGCAGCGCTTTCTGCGGCGCCGAGCAGCGCAGCCTCGGGGTCGGCGCGCGAAGCGCGCTTCGTACATCTGACTTGCGGCGCTGTGTCTGAACGAAGCGAGCGCAGCGAGCGAAGTGAGTTGCGCCGCACGACCCCGAGGCGAGCCGCACAGGGAAGTCGGTGCGAAGCACCGACCGCCGCAGTTAGGGCGTGTTCACACTACGATCGTCCCCGCGCCGGGGCCTGCCGAGCCGCCAAACGAGGCGCCGGCGACGCGCGTGGCGGTGCCACGCAAGGAGGCGGCAACGAAGTGTGGCGGCCCGGCAGGCCCCGGCCCGGAGGGTGAGTGCGAAAAAAGCGCGCACTCCGCGTTGCAAATGCTCGCCGTGGCCCCGCCACGGCTGCGCTTTGCGCCTTGATTGCGCGCTTTTTTCGGACTCACGCGGGGACGATCGTAGTGTGAACACGCCCTCGCTGCGCCGAGCGGCGCCCGCCGCCCCGTGCGCTCACCGCGCCGCCCGGTGCGCTCAGCGCCCCGTGCGCCCCTGCGCAGCGCAGCGCAGCGCTCGGCCGCGTCGGCCTCGCGGCGCCCGCTCACCCCGCAGTCAGCGCTCCGCGCCCTCGTCGTCCTCGAGCCGCAGTTCCTGGATCTTGCGCGTGATCGTGTTGCGGCCGATGCCGAGCCGCAGCGCTGCGTCGATGCGCCGGCCATGCGTGTGCCGCAACGCCGTGCGGATCACGGTGGCCTCGAATTCGCGCGTGAGCCGCTGCATCAGCTCGCCGTGCGCCTGACCGCTACCCGTGCCGCCTTGTGCGGCCAGCTGCGCCGCGACCTCACGCTCGAGCAGCTGCGACCAGGCTTGCGCGCCATTCGGACCGGTACCGGCCTTCGCCGCTTCCTGTTCGACGCCGGACCAGGGCGCTTGCCCGGATCGGGACGCTCCCCCCGCACCAGCCCCTTCCGCCGCGCCCACCGCTTCTCCAGCCACGGGCGCTTCTCCGACACCGGGCATCTCGTCGCCCTCAACCACAACACTCGTGTCGACCGCTTCGCGGATCTCGCGCGGCAGGTCTTTCGCGTGGACGACCTGCGCCGGCGCCATCACCGTGAGCCAGCGGCAGGTGTTCTCCAGCTGGCGCACGTTGCCCGGCCAGGCGAACGCCTGCAGCACGCGCAGCGCCTGCGGGCTCAGCCGCTTGGCCTCGCCGCCGAGCTCGCGCGCGCTCTTCTGCAGGAAGTGCCGCGCCAGCAGCGCGATGTCCTCGCTGCGCTCGCGCAGCGCCGGCAGCCGCAGCCGGATCACGTTCAGCCGATGCAGCAGGTCTTCGCGAAACAGCCCCTGGCGCACCCGCTCCTCCAGGTCCTGGTGCGTGGCCGCGATCACGCGCACGTTCGCGCGCATCGGCTGGTGGCCCCCCACGCGGTAGAACTGCCCGTCCGAGAGCACGCGCAGCAGCCGCGTCTGCAGTTCCGCGGGCATGTCGCCGATCTCGTCGAGGAACAGCGTGCCGCCGTCGGCCTGCTCGAAGCGGCCGCGGCGCGTCTGCTGCGCGCCGGTGAACGCGCCGCGCTCGTGGCCGAACAGCTCCGACTCCAGCAGGTCGCGCGGAATCGCCGCGGTGTTCAGCGCGACGAACGCGGCACCCGCGCGCGGGCTGTGCCGGTGCAGCGCGCGCGCCACCAGTTCCTTGCCGGTGCCCGACTCGCCGGTGATCAGCACGGTGACGCTGGACTGCGACAGCCTGCCGATCGCGCGGAACACCTCCTGCATCGCCGGCGCCTGACCGAGCATCTCCAGTTCTTCGCCCGCGTGCTCCTCGGCGGGCGCCTCGCGCGCGCTCTCCTCGACCGCGCGCCGGATCAGCTCGATCGCCGCAGGCAGGTCGAACGGCTTGGGCAGGTACTCGAAGGCTCCACCCTGGAACGCCGACACCGCGCTCTCCAGGTCGGCAAAAGCGGTCATGATGATCACCGGCGTGCCGGGCCGGCGCGTGCGAAACGCCTGCAGCAGTTCGATGCCGCTGGCGCCGGGCATGCGGATGTCGCTCACCAGCACGCGCGGCGCGCCCTCGTCGAGCGCGCGCAGGCATTCGGCCGCCGAGGCGAACGCGCGCACGACGAAGCCCTCGCGCGCGAGCGCCTTCTCCAGCACCCAGCGGATCGATTGGTCGTCGTCGACGATCCAGACCGCGTCCATCGTCATTCAGCCTCCCGGCAGCGGCAGCAGGATCCGGAAATCGGTGCGTCCGGGCTTGCTCTCGCATTCGATCAGCCCGCCGTGCTGCTGCACGAAAGTCTGCGCGAGCGTGAGCCCGAGGCCGCTGCCGCCTTCGCGGCCCGAGACCAGCGGATAGAAGATCCGCTCGCCGATCTCCTCGGGCACGCCCGGACCGTTGTCGATCACATGCAAGTCGAGTGCCAGTTTCCAGCGGCGCCCGGCGATCGTCGCCTGGCGCGCGATGCGGGTGCGCAGCACGATGCGCCCCTGCCCGTGCAGCGCCTGCGCCGCGTTGCGCGCCAGGTTCAGCAGCACCTGGATCAGCTGCTCGCGGTCGCCACGGAACTCGGGCAGGCTCGCGTCGTAGTCGCGCGCGATCTCCAGCCCTTGCGGAAACTCGGCCAGCACCACCGAGCGTACCTGCTCGCAGACTTCGTGGATGTTCAGTTCGCCGACGACCCGCGGGCTGCGATGCGGCGCGAGCAACCGGTCGACCAGCACCTGCAGCCGGTCGGCCTCCTTCACGATCACCCGCGTGTACTCGCGCAGCGCCGGCGACCCGAGCTCGGAATCGAGCAGCTGCGCCGCGCCGCGGATGCCGCCGAGCGGATTGCGGATCTCGTGCGCCAGGTTGCGCACCAGTTCGCGGGTCGCCTTGGCCGAGTCGAGCAGGCGCCGTTCGCGATCGGCGCGCCGCCGCTGCTCGACTTCGCGGAACTCCAGCAGCAGCGCGCCGGGCTCGCCGCCCAGCGCGACCGCGCTGCACGACAGCTGCTGCGGTTCGCGCCCCGGACGCTCGAGCGTGAGCTCGCTGCGCTTTTCGTCGAACGCGCCCGCCGCGGCCTCGATGCACAGCTGCGCGATCGCGCTGCCGTCGACGAACAGGCGCGGAAACGGCTGCCCCGCCACCAAGCGCTGCGACACCCCGAACAGCTGCGCGCCGGCCTGGTTCAGGAAGACGACGCGGGCCTGCGCGTCGAGCACCGCCACCGCGCTGGAGAGCAGGTCCAGGCCGTCGAGCCCGGATGAGCGTCGGCGCCGGCGCGGCAGCCCGGCCGGTTTCGCGGGCGACGCAGGCGTGCCGATCGTGGTCAGTCCCGGGTCGTGCCGAGCTCGCGGCGGATCGACGCGATGTTGCCCTCGGAGCGGTCGATGTCGTCCTTGAGCCGCGCAACCCGGTCGAGGTACTTCTGGTAGTTGCGCTCGTCGCCGAGGCGATCGGGTTCGCCGTTCTTGTAGACCGTCTTCAGTTCCGCGAGCCGCGTCTCTTCCTTGCGCAGCTCGTCCTCGAGAATGCGTCGGCGCTCGAGGTCGCGCTCGCGCTGCGTGGAGGCGTCGACCTTCGGGAAACCGTTCGCGGCGGGTCGCGCCGCCGCGGCTCCGGCCTGGGCGGGCGCGGCGCCCGCCGCAGGGCGCGCTGCCACAGGCAGCTTCGGCGCCGGGATCGTGGTGAGCGGCGCGAGGTTGAGCGCGCGGCAATTGCGCCCGTTCGGCGTGCCCTGGTAGACAGGCACTCCGCTCTCGGATTCGCAGCGATAGACCTCGGCAGAGGCCTGCGCGGCCAGGCCGAGGCCCGCGGCAGCGAGACAGGCGACGCGAACGAGCAGTGCGGGGCGAAGCGATGTCATGATCGGGCCGGGAAGTCCGCGGCCAGTGTAAGGCAGCCCGCACGGCGATTCAAACCGGCGGTCCGGCCGACCGACCTGCGGGGCGCACGGCCCGACCTGCGCCCCGCATCGACTCGCCGCCGCCCGCGCGTCGCAGGGGCGCCTCAAAGGCTGTAGTACATGTCGAACTCGGCCGGATGCGTGGTCATGCGCAGCCGCGTGACCTCCTCCATCTTCAGCTCGATGTACGCGTCGATCATGTCGTTGCCGAACACGCCGCCGCGCGTGAGGAACTCGCGGTCCTTGTCGAGGTAGCCGAGCGCCTCGTCGAGCGATGCGCACACGGTCGGGATCTTCGCTTCCTCTTCCGGCGGCAGGTCGTACAGGTTCTTGTCCGCCGCCTCGCCAGGATGGATCTTGTTCTGCACGCCATCGAGCCCGGCCATCATCAGCGCCGCGAACAGCAGGTAGGGGTTCGCCATCGGATCCGGGAACCGGACCTCGATGCGCCGACCCTTCGGGTTGCTGACGAACGGAATCCGGATCGACGCCGAACGGTTGCGCGCCGAATAAGCAAGCTTCACCGGCGCCTCGAAACCCGGCACCAGCCGCTTGTACGAGTTGGTGCCCGGGTTGGCGATCGCGTTCAGCGCCCTCGCGTGCTTGATGATTCCGCCGATGTAGGACAGCGAGAAGTCCGACAGCCCGGCGTACTTGTCGCCGGCGAACAGGTTCTGGCCGTCCTTCCAGATCGATTGGTGCACGTGCATGCCCGAGCCGTTGTCGCCGACGACCGGCTTGGGCATGAAGGTGGCCGTCTTGCCGTAGCTGTGCGCGACGTTGTGGACCACGTACTTCATCGTCTGCAGCCAGTCGGCGCGCTGCACCAGCGTCGAGAACTTCGTGCCGATTTCGTTCTGTCCGGCCCCCGCCACCTCATGGTGATGCACTTCCACCGGAATGCCCATCTGCTCGAGGATCAGGCACATCTCGGAGCGCATGTCCTGGAACGAATCGACCGGCGGCACCGGGAAATAACCGCCCTTCACCGGCGGGCGGTGCGCGAGGTTGCCGCCCTCGATCTCCTTGCCCGTCGACCACGAGGCCTCTTCGGAGTTGATCTTCACGAAGCAACCCGACATGTCGAGGTTCCAGGTCACCGAGTCGAAGATGAAGAACTCGGGCTCCGGGCCGAAATAGGCGATGTCGCCGATGCCGGTGGACTTCAGGTAGGCCTCGGCGCGGCGCGCGAGCGAGCGCGGGTCGCGCGAGTAGCCCTTGCCGTCGGCCGGCTCGACCACGTCGCAGGTGATGATCAGCGTGGGCTCCTCGCGAAACGGGTCCATGTTCGCGGTGGACGGGTCGGGCATCAGCAGCATGTCCGAGGCCTCGATGCCCTTCCAGCCGGCGATCGACGAACCGTCGAAGGCGTGGCCCGACGTGACCTTGTCCTCGTCGAACATCTTCGCCGGCACCGAGACGTGCTGCTCCTTGCCGCGGGTGTCGGTGAAGCGAAGATCGACGAACTTCACTTCGTTGTCGGCAATCAACTTCATCACGTCTTTGACGGTGGCCATGCTGGCGTTCTCCTGGTCACGAAGGTCTGGATTCATGGGGCGGCTGCACCCCGCCGCGGCCACGGGGGCCGGCGAGCGGAAGCAGCGGACGCGCGATTCTGTGCGTTTTCGGGCTCCCGCTCAAACTAGCAGGTTCCGTGCCAGCGCACGCGCCCCGTCGCGGCGCCCCGCAGAGCGCCCCGGCCGGCACAATGCGCCGGTCGGTGCTGCCCACGACATCATCGCACCATCATCGTGCACTCCCCGGTGGTGCACCGCGATGCAGCACCCCGTCCTGGTGCATCCGACCCTGCGCAGTACAGGGCCATCAGCTGCCGACCGGAAGATTGCCGGCCGGCGACTCGTCGGGCCAGCGAAAGTCGGCGAAGCGCTCGCGCAGCCGCGCTTTCCAGAACTTGCCGGTCGAGGTGCGCGGCACCGCGTCGATGAACTCGAAGGCGTCGGGCAACTGCCAGCGGGCGAATTTCGGCGCGATGAACGCGCGCAGTTCCTCGCCACTCACCGTGGCACCCGGCTTGGCGACCACGCAGGCGAGCGGCCGCTCGCCCCATTTGGGGTGTGCGATTGCGATCACCGACGCTTCGGCCACCGCCGGATGCGCCATGATCGCGTTCTCCGGGTCGACCGAGCTGATCCACTCGCCGCCCGACTTGATCAGGTCTTTCGTGCGGTCGGCGATGCGGATGTAGCCGTTCGCGTCGATCGCCGCCACGTCGCCGGTGCGCAGCCAGCCGTCGCCGGTGAACTTGTCGGCACCGGGCGCCTCCGCGTGATACGAGCCGGTGATGAACGGTCCGCGCACCTGCAACTCGCCCACGTCGCGGCCGTTCCAGGCGCACGGGCCCGCATCGCCCATGATGCGCACCTCCACCAGCGGCACGGGCACGCCGGCCATCGCCTTGCGCGCGAACCACTGGTCTTCGTCGAGCTGCCCGCGCAACTCGGGCTTCTCGAAGAACAGCGACCCCATCGGCGAGGTTTCGGTCATCCCCCAGCCCTGCGCGAGCCGGATACCGTGGCGCTCGAACTGCCGGACCAGCGCCTCGGGCACCGCCGCGCCGCCGACCATGCTGCGCATGCCGGCGGGCAGCCGCCATCGGCCCGGCTTCGCCTCGAAGGCCTGGATCAGCGCGAGCCAGATCGTCGGCACGCCGAGCGTGAGCGTGGGCGGCTCCTGCTGCATCAGGTCGAGCAGGTCTTCGGGATGCAGGTGCGGGCCCGGAAAGACCAGCTTCGCGCCGAGCATCACCGCCGCGTACGGAATGCCCCACGAATTCGCATGGAACATCGGCGTGACCGGGATCACCACGTCGCGCGAGGACAGCGCCACGTAGTCGGGCAACGCGCAATTGAGCGAATGCAGCACGGTGGAGCGGTGCGAGTAGACCACCCCCTTGGGCCTGCCGGTCGTGCCCGAGGTGTAGCACATCGCCACCGGGTCGTTCTCGTCGTGCGGCGCGTACTCGAAACCGGCGGGCGCCTGCGCAAGCAGCTCCTCGTAATCATCGAACGCCGGCTCGCCGTCGTGCGGGTCGCCAATGCTCGTCTGCACCGCGGCTCCGGAGAACGGGAACACGATCACCCTCTCGAAGCGGTGTTGTCCGGCGAACTGCCGGTACAACGGCAGCAGGATGTCGTCGACCACCAGGAAGCGGTCGCGCGCATGCCGGGCGATCCAGCCGATGTCGTCGGGCGCCAGCCGCAGGTTCAGCGTGTGCATGACGCCGCCGGCGGCCGGGATGCCGAAATAGCATTCGAGGTGCGCGTGATGGTTCCAGCACAAGGTGGCGACGCGGTCGCCCTTGCGCAGGCCGAGCTTCTTCAGCGCCGCCGCCAGCGCGCGCGTGCGCCGGTACCAGTCGGCGTAGCGGTGCCGGCGCAGCGACTTGTCGGGCAGCCGCGAGACGATCTCCGATTCGGGAAAGAGCTGCCCCGCATGCTCCATCAGCCGGTTCAGCGACAGCGGCACCGGCATCATCGTGGTCTTCACCGAATGCATCGTTCTCCCTCCCTTCAACGTCGATTGTCGTTCTTCAGGAACAGCTCGAGCAGGTCGTTCAGGAAGCGCAGCCCCAGCGGCGTGGCGCGAATGCGAAGCGGATCGTCTTCGAGCAGGCCGCGCTCGACCGCCTGCGCGCATTCGCGCGCGATCGCCGCCGTCGACAGGCCGGTGCGCTCGGCGAACGAGGCCGCCGGCACCCCGTCGGTGAGCCGCAGCGCGTTGAGCATGAACTCGAACGGCAACTCGTCGCAACTCACGATGCGCTCTTCCTCGATCGGCGACGCGGCGAGCGCCGCGTCGACGTAGCGCTGCGGCTGGCGCAGCCGCGTCTCGCGCACGATGCGATCGTGAAACGACAGCTTGCCGTGCGCGCCCGCGCCGATGCCGAGGTAGTCGCCGAACTCCCAGTAGTTCAGGTTGTGCCGGCAGCGCGCGCCCGGCCGCGCCCAGGCCGAGACCTCGTAGCGCTCGAAGCCGGCCGGCCCGAGCGTGTCGCCGAGCAGCGCCAGCATGTCGGCCGACAGGTCGTCGTCGGGCAGCGGCGGCGGGCGCTTCGCAAACGGCGTGCCGGGCTCGATCGTCAGGTGGTACAGCGACAGGTGCGGCGGCTCGAAGGCCAGCGCGCTCGCGAGATCGTCGCGCAGGCCCTGCAGCGTCTGGCCCGGCAGCGCGTACATCAGGTCGATGTTGAAACTGGCGAAGCTGCGCGCGGCCTCCTCGATTGCCGCGCGCGCCTGGCGCGCATCGTGCACGCGGCCGAGCACACGCAGCGCGTCGTCGTCGAAGCTCTGCACGCCGATCGACAGCCGGGTCACGCCGGCCTGCGCATACGCGGCGAAACGCTGCGCCTCGAAGGTGCCCGGATTCGCCTCCATCGTCACCTCGGCGTCCGGCGCGAGCCGCAGCCGCGCGCGGATCGTCGCGAGCAACCGGTCGATCGCGTCCGGCGAGAACAGGCTGGGCGTGCCGCCGCCGATGAATACCGTCGAGACGCTGCGGCCCCAGACCTTCGGCAGCGACGCCTCCAGGTCGGCCTGCAGCGCGTCGAGATAGCGTCCCTCGGGCAGTTCGCTCAGGTTCTCGCGCCAGGCGTGGGCATTGAAGTCGCAATACGGGCACCTGCGCAGGCACCACGGCAGGTGCACGTACAGCGACAGCGGCTGGGCAACCTTGTCAGGCATCGACCAGCCGGTCGCGCCGCAACCGCTCGACGAGCAGGCGCAGCGCCTGTCCGCGATGGCCGAGCAGGTTCTTGCGTTGCGGGTCGAGCTCGGCCACGGTGCAGCCCAGTTCGGGCAGCAGGAAATGCGGGTCGTAGCCGAAGCCGCCGCTGCCGCGCGGCGCGTCGATCACTTCGCCGTGCCAGCTCGCGTCGGCGACCAGCGGCTGCGGATCGTCGGCCGCGCGCAGCAGCACCAGCACGCAGTAGTAGTGCACCGCGCGCCCGGCGCAGCCGGCCAGGTCGGCGACGAGTTGCGCGTTGTTGGCCGCATCGGTGTCGAGCGCGGCGGGATCGGCACGCGCGCCGGGGCTGCGCGCCGCCCAGCGCGCCGACAGCACGCCGGGCCGCCCTTCGAGCGCGTCCACGCACAGCCCCGAATCGTCGGCGAGCGCCGGCAGTCCGGTCAGCCGGCTGGCGTGCCGCGCCTTGGCGAGCGCATTTTCCAGGAACGTGCCGAACGGCTCGTCGGCGTCGGGCACGCCGAACGCCGACTGCGGCTCGACCTGCAGGCCGAGCGGCGCCAGCAGCGCCGCCAGTTCGCGCAGCTTGCCCGCGTTACCCGAGGCGAGCACCACACGTCGCAGTCTCACCGCTCAGCCACCGAGCGCGGCCCTCTGCGCGTCGATCAGCCGCCGGATGCCGGTCGCCGCGAGGTCGACCAGCCGGTCCATCTGCTCGCGGGTGAACGGCTCGCCTTCGGCCGTGCCCTGCACTTCGACAAAGCCACCGGCACCGGTCATCACCACGTTCAGGTCGGTGTCGCAGGCGGAGTCTTCGGCATAGTCGAGGTCGAGCACCGCGGCACCCTCGTAGAGCCCCACCGACACCGCCGCGACGAAGTCGCGCACCGGCGTGCGCTCGAGCGCGCCCGACACGAGCAGCCCGCTCACCGCATCGTGCGCGGCGACGAATGCGCCGGTGATCGCCGCGGTGCGTGTGCCGCCGTCGGCCTGCAGCACGTCGCAATCGAGCGTGATCGTGCGCTCGCCGAGCCGCTCGAGGTCGAACACCGCGCGCAGGCTGCGCCCGATCAGGCGCTGGATCTCCTGCGTGCGACCGCTCTGCTTGCCGCGCGCGGCTTCGCGCTCGCTGCGTGTGTGCGTCGAGCGCGGCAGCATGCCGTACTCGGCGGTGAGCCAGCCGCGGCCGGCCCCGCGCAGGAACGCCGGCACTTTTTCCTCGACGCTGGCGGTGCACAGCACGCGCGTGTCGCCGAACTCGACCAGCACCGAGCCTTCGGCATGGCGCGTGAAGCCGCGGGTGAGGCGCACCGGGCGCAAGGCATCGGGCGCGCGCCCGCTCGGACGAATCGACATCGCGGAATCTTCTCTCAGTGGCCGCCGGCGCGCGCAATCGCCTCGCGGATCTCGCGGATCGTGCGCTCGATCTCGTCTTCGGTCAGCGCCTCGCCGGCCGCGGTCTCGTCGATGGAACCGACCCGGATCGTGGTGGTGATCGCGCCCTCGGGCACGTCGTCCGACGACAACGCCGGTTTGTCGGCGCCGGCCTCCCAGGTCATCGCCAGCGCGGTCGCGTTGTCGGCGACCGGGCCGGCGTGTCCGACCGCCCGCGCCACCAGCCGCGGCACCCCGGTGAGCACCGACTCGGCGGTCAGCGGCTCGAGCAGGTCGGCCTCGGGCAACGCCGACCAGACGCCGTCGCTGCACAGCATCAGCGTGTCGCCGGGGTGCAGCGCCACGTCTCCGCCCAGCTCGACGGTGGGCTCGAACGGCGAGCCCAGGCAGTTCAGCACCTTGTTGCGCTCGGGATGCGTGGCACTGTCGCGCTCGTCGATCATGCCGAGGTCGATCAGGTTCTGCACCTTCGAGTGGTCGCGGGTACGCATCGCCACCCGCGCGTCGCGCACCAGGTACAGCCGCGAGTCGCCGGCGTGCGCCCACCAGGCGCGTCCATCCTGCACCACGCAGGCGACGATCGTGGTGCGCGGCGACTCGGGCAAGCCGTGCATGTCCTGGTAGCGCAGGATCTCGCGATGCGCGCGCCGCAGCGTGCGGTCGAGGAAGGCGGGCGGATCGGACAGCATCGGCCGCGCCTCCTCCTGGAAGGTGGACGCGGCCACCTGCAGCGCCAGGTGCGCGGCGACTTCGCCGCGCACGTGTCCGCCCATGCCGTCGGCGACCAGCATCAGCAGGCTGTCGCGCGTGTAGCAGTACCCCATGCGGTCCTGGTTGGACCCGCGCGCGCCGATCAGGCTGTCCTGGTAGATCGAGAATCGCATCGGCTCTCCGCGGCGTCCGTCGCTCAGCCAGGCAGCGTGAGGTTCTCGCCGTCGCGTCGCCGCATGCCGGCACGCATCGCGAGCGTGTCGAACCAGCGCGCCGCGGCGCTGGGCTTGCCGGCCGGCTCGGCAGGCACCCCGATGAGCCGCAGCGCGCGCTGCAGCGCGAAGACGCTTTGCGGCCGCTCCAGCGGATCGAGCTTCAGGCACCACGAGACCAGGTCGAGCAGCGGCCGCGAGTAACGCTCGGCGAGCGCGTCGATCGCGCCCGGCATCCTGTCTTCGAGCTCACGCTGGTCGGCCGGCTGCGGCGGCTGCCCCGACATGCAGCCGAGCATGCTGGCGCCGATGCCGTAGACGTCGGTCCAGGGTCCCAGCCGCTGCGTGCGCCGGTACAACTCGGGCGCGGCGAAGCCCGGCGTGTACATCGGGAACAGCTTCTGCGGCTCGGCATCGAGCGTGCGCCGCGCCGCGCCGAAGTCGAGCAGCAGCGGCGTGCCGTCGAGCCGCAGGTAGATGTTCGCAGGCTTCAGGTCGAGGTGCAGCAGCCGGTTGGCGTGCACCTCGCGCAGCCCGTTCATCACCAGGTTGAACACGCGCAACACGTGCCGTTCGGGCAGCACCGCCTTGTCCGGCTGGCGCCCGCGATGGCGCAGCACCAGCTCCTGCAGGCTGCGGCCGCGCTCCCAGGCCATCACCATGTAGACCGTTTCGTTGGCGCGGAAGAAGTTGACCACCCGCACCACGTTGGGATGGAAGATGCGTGCCAGCGCGCGCCCCTCCTCGAAGAAGCAGCGCAGTCCGTTGCGGAAGGTGATTTCGCTGGCCGACGGGATCTCGGGCGCCAGTTGCCCGGGGCCGCGCTTGACCAGTGCGCTGGGCAGGTATTCCTTGAGCGCGAACTTCTGACCGGACGCGTCCTCGGCGAGGTAGACGATCGAGAATCCGCCGCTCGAGATCTTCCTTACAATACGGTATCCGCCGAGTTCGTGCCCATCGGGCAGCGGCGCGTTCGTCTGGGTGCCCATCGCGTCGGAGTGTCCGGCCTTCGATGATCGATCTGCCCGCATTCTAAAGACTTCCCGTCCCCGAAGAGCCACGTTGAGCCAACGATCCGCCGAGCGGCGCCCCCTGCAGAGCATGACCGGCTACGCGTTGGCCACGCGCGACACCCCCCGCCGGCCAGCTGAGCGTGGAGATCCGCAGCGTCAACTCGCGCTTCCTCGACCTCGCCTTCCGCATCCCCGACGAACTGCGCCTGGTCGAACCCGCGCTTCGCGAGCTGATCGCCGCGGCCGTGCAGCGCGGCAAGGTCGAATGCCGGGTCGGATTCCGCCCGCTCGCCCGCAGCGAGGCCGACCCGCAGCTCGACGCGCGCGTGCTCGCCCAGGTGGCCGCGCTCGCCCGGCGCGTTGCCGAGGCGCTGCCCGACGCGGCCCCGCCTTCCGTGGGCGAGATCCTTCGCTGGCCGGGGCTGCTCGGCGAACCGGCCAGCGCCGAGGCGCTGGCCCCCGAAGTGCTGGCGGCCGCGCGCGCGGCGATCGACGAGTTCCTCGCCAGCCGCGCCCGCGAGGGCGACAAGCTCGCGGCGTTCCTGCGCGAGCGCGCCGCGGGCATCTGCACGATCATCGAGCCGCTGCGCCAGCGCAGTCCCGAGCTGCTCGCAGCCTGGCAGGCGCGGCTCGTCGAGCGACTGCGCGCCGCGCTCGAGCAGACCGAAGCGCCGGTGCCCATGGAAGAGACCATGGCGCGCGTGCGCCAGAAGTCACTGCCTACGGGCTGCGCATCGACGTCGCCGAGGAGCTCTCGCGGCTCCTGGCCCACGTCGACGAACTGCGGCGCATCCTCGACGCCGGCAGTCCGGCGGGCAAGCGGCTCGACTTCCTGATGCAGGAATTCAACCGCGAAGCCAACACCCTCGGCTCGAAGGCCGCCGCGATCGATCTCACCGGCGCCTCGATCGAACTGAAGGTGCTGATCGAGCAGATGCGCGAGCAGGTGCAGAACATCGAGTAGGCGCTGGTCTTCCCAGAGAAATGACCCCATGAGCGACCATCAAAGCCGCGCCGGCAGTCTGTTCGTCGTCGCCGCCCCCTCGGGCGCCGGCAAGACCTCGCTGGTGCGCGCGCTGCTCGCCGACGCACCGCTGATGCAGCTGTCGGTGTCGTTTACCACCCGCGCGCCGCGCCCCGGCGAGGTCGAGGGCCGCGACTACTTCTTCGTCGGGCAGCCCGAGTTCGAGCGGCGCCGCGAGGCCGGCGAGTTCCTCGAATGGGCCGAAGTGCACGGCAACCTCTACGCCACCTCGCGCACCTGGATCGAGGGCCGCATCGAGGCCGGCGTCGACATCGTGCTCGAAATCGACTGGCAAGGCGCCACGCAGGTGCAGCGGCTGTTCCCCGACGCGATCGGCGTGTTCGTCGTGCCGCCTTCGTTCGGCGTGCTGCGCGAGCGGCTCATGCAGCGCGGCCAGGACAGCGCCGAGGTGATCGAGCGGCGCGTGGCGGCTGCGCAGGCCGAATTGAGGCAGGCCCACCGCTTTCAATATGTTATTATTAATCAAGACTTTGCAAGCGCCCTCGCCGATCTCCGCACGATCGTCCAGGCAGCGCACTTGCGATTCGCGAAACAGCACGCCCGGCATCCGGCCACCTTCGCCGCACTGGGCATCACCAAGCGCAAACAGGTGTGACATGGCCCGCATCACCGTCGAAGACTGCCTGAAGCACATTCCCAACCGGTTCGAGCTCACGCTCGCGGCCACCTATCGCGCCCGCATGCTCGCGCAGGGCCACGCACCGAAGGTCGAGTCGAAAGACAAGCCCACGGTCACGGCGCTGCGCGAAATCGCCGCCGGCAAGGTCGGGGTCGAGATGTTGCGGCGCGTACCCATCTAACGAGGCGCCGACCGGTCCGGTGCCGGTCGCCGCGGGCATGGCCACCCAGCACACGCCCCCGTCACCACACCCGCCCGGCGCGGGCGCCGCCCTCCTCGGCCGCGAGGCCGCCGGCCGCGCAGGCATCCGCGTCCGAGGCTTCCGCTCCCGGCTCTTCCCGAGCCTCCGATACCCCCGCCTCCGATTCTCTCGCTGCAGCCCCGGCGCTGGCCGACGCCGGCTTCGTCGCGGTCGCCGACGAGCGGCAGGTCGTGTCCCTCGCAGGGCTGACGCGCAAGGCCGCCACCTACCTGTCGAGCAGCGACCTCGAGCGCATCCGCGAAGCCTGGCGCTTTTCCGACGAGGCGCACCTCGGCCAGTTCCGCTCCAGCGGCGAGCCGTACATCTCGCACCCGATCGCGGTCGCCGAGATCCTGTCGGGCTGGAAGCTCGACGCCGATTCGCTGATGGCGGCGCTGCTGCACGACGTCATCGAAGACACCACCGTCGCCAAGCAGATCCTGATCGAGCGCTTCGGCCCGCACGTGGGCGAACTCGTCGACGGGCTGTCCAAGCTCGAGCGCGTCGAGTTCGCGTCGAAGGAGCAGCAGCAGGCCGAGAGCTTCCGCAAGATGCTGCTGGCGATGGCGCGCGACGTGCGCGTCATCCTGATCAAGCTCGCCGACCGGCTGCACAACATGCAGACGCTCGACGCGGTGCCGGCGGACAAGCAGCACCGCATCGCGCGCGAGACCATCGAGATCTACGCGCCGATCGCCAGCCGCCTGGGCCTGCACGAGCTGTTCCGCGAGCTGGTCGACCTGTCGTTCAAGTACCTGCATCCGTGGCGCCACCGCACGCTGCAGAGGGCGGTGCAGGCCGCGCGCGGCAACCGCCGCGAAGTCATCGGCAAGATCCTCGAAGCGGTGCAGAAGACGCTGCCCGATGCGGGGCTCAACGCCGAAGTGTTCGGGCGCGAGAAGACGCTGTACGCGATCTACAGCAAGATGCGCGACAAGAAGCTGTCGTTCTCGCAGGTGCTCGACATCTACGGCTTTCGCGTGCTGGTCGACACGGTGCCGCAGTGCTATCTCGCGCTGGGCGCGCTGCACGGCACCTACAAGCCGGTGCCGGGCCGCTTCAAGGACTACATCGCGATCCCGAAGATCAACGGCTACCAGTCGCTGCACACCACGCTGGTGGGGCCCTTCGGCACGCCGGTCGAGTTCCAGATCCGCACCCGCGAGATGCAGCGCGTCGCGCAGGCCGGCGTGGCGGCGCACTGGCTCTACAAGGCCGAGAAGGAGAGCTTCACCGAGCTGCAGAAGCGCACCCACGAGTGGCTGCAGTCGCTGCTCGACATCCAGAGCCAGACCGGCGACTCGCTCGAATTCATCGAGCACGTGAAGGTCGACCTGTTCCCCGACGCGGTCTACGTGTTCACCCCGCGCGGCCAGATCCGCGCGATGCCGCGCGGCGCCACCATCATCGACTTCGCCTACAGCGTGCACACCGACATCGGCGACCAGGCGGTGTCGGCGCGCGTGAACCAGCGCCAGGTGCCGCTGCGCACCGAGCTGCAGAACGGCGACGTGGTCGAGGTGTTCACCGACCCCAACTCCCGGGCCAACCCGAACTGGCTGAGCTTCGTGCGCACCGGCAAGGCGCGCGCCGGCATCCGCCAGTGCCTGAAGACGCTCAAGTACAAGGAGTCGGTCGAGCTCGGGCGGCGCCTGCTCGAACAGGCGCTCTCCGCGCTGCGCATCGAGGCCGCGTCGCTCGACGCGGCGATGATCGACCGCGGCGCGCGCGACGCGGGCGCGAAGAGCATCGAGGAGCTCTACGCCGACATCGGCCTGGGCAAGCGGCTGGCGCCCGTCATCGCGCGCACCATCGCGCTGCAGTTCTCGGGCAAGCCCACCGGCGCCACGCTGATCCTGCCGCGCCCGGCGCCGATGCAGATCAGCGGCACCGAGGGCGCGGCGGTCACTTATTCGCCGTGCTGCCACCCGCTTCCGGGCGACGAGATCATCGGCCACCTGCGCGGCGGCCACGGCCTGTTCGTGCACCGCGCCGACTGCAAGGTGGCGCACCGGCAGCGCGCGAAAGACGCCGAGCGCTGGATCGACGTCGACTGGGCCGACGACATCGCCGGGCAGTTCCGCACCGGCATCGAGGTGCAGGTGCGCAACGACCGCGGCGTGCTCGGCAAGGTGGCCGCCGAGATCGCCGCCAGCGAGGCCAACATCGTGCACGTGGCAATGGACGAGGAACCCGCCGAGTCGGCCGTGCTGCGCTTCGCGATCCAGGTGCGCGACCGCGTGCACCTGGCGCAGGTGATGCGCAACCTGCGCCGGCTCGCCGAGGTGGCGCGGATCACGCGTAGCTGATCGCCAGCACCTCCAGCTCGTCAGCGCCCGCCGGGGTGCGCAGCGTCACCACGTCGCCCTCGCGCGCCTTCAGCAGCGCGCGCGCCACCGGCGAGATCCAGCTCACGCAGCCGCGCGCCGGATCGACCTCGTCGATGCCCACGATGCGCACCGTCTCCTCGCGCTCGCCGTTGCGCAGGTAGGTGACGGTGGCGCCGAAGAACACCCGATCGCAGCCTTGCTGCAGCGCCGGATCGACGACCTCGGCGAGATCGATCCGCCGGGTGAGAAAGCGGATGCGCCGGTCGATCTCGCGCAGCCGCTTCTTGCCGTAGATGTAGTCGCCGTTCTCGGAGCGGTCGCCGTTCGAGGCCGCCCAGGAGACGACGCGCACCACCTCCGGGCGCTCGACCTCGATCAGCCCGAGCAGTTCGGTCCTCAGCCGCTCGTAGCCCGCGCGCGTGACGTAGTTGCGCCCGCCGGCGGCCGGCGGCAAGGCCTGCGCCGCAGCGTCGATCTCGTCGGCCTCGTCGGCCGCTTCGTCCTTCACGAATGCCTTGCTCATCGAGAATGTTTCCGTGACGCAGTTCCTCGGCGCGTGGCGCCGCCCACTCGACCATGCGAGCATACCCGTCGTCGGGTTTCAGCTGATCGAGGTGCCCGCCATGACCGACCGTCGACTGCTCCGCCGCTACCTCGCCTTGGTGCGCTACGCCGAGGAACTGTCCGACGATTGCAGCGCCTCCGACGATCCGGCCGCGGCAGTGCCGCCCCCGCCGAGGCGGTGGCGCCGCTCGACGAACTGATCGACTCGCTCGGTCCGATCGTCGAATCGATGGCCGGGCCCGCGCCCGACCCCGGGGAACTGCGCCGACAGCTCGCCGGCTGGGTGCACTGAGCCGCGCCCCGGCGCGAACCGGGCACCGAGCTCAGCTTCCCGCGACCGCCATTTCGTCGATCAGCACCGAGCCGGTGCGCTTGGTGCCGCGGGTGATCTCGTCGGCGCCGATCGCCACGATGCCGCGGAACATGTCGCGCAGGTTGCCGGCGATCGTGATCTCCTCCACCGGGTAGCGGATTCGCCCGCCCTCGACCCAGAAGCCGCTCGCGCCGCGCGAATAGTCGCCGGTCACGTAGTTCACGCCCTGCCCCATCAGGTCGGTGACCAGCAGCCCGGTGCCCAGCTTCGCGAGCATCTTCTCGAACGAGTCGCCGCGGCGCGTCGCGCGGCTCGCGAACCACAGGTTGTGCGAGCCGCCCGCGTTGCCGGTGCTCTTCATGCCGAGCTTGCGCGCCGAGTAGGTCGACAGGAAGTAGCCCTTCAGCTCGCCGGCCTCCACCACGTTGCGCCGCCGCGTGGCCACGCCCTCGTTGTCGAACGGCGTGCTGCCCGACTCGCCGGGACGGTGCGGATCCTCGACCACGTCGACGTGTGCCGGAAACAGCTGCTGGCCGAGCGCATCGACCAGGAAGCTCGCCTTGCGGTACAACGCACCGCCGCTGGTTGCCTGCACCAGGTGGCCGAGCAGCCCGCAGGCCAGCGGCGCCTCGAACAGCACCGGCACGCGCCGCGTGGCCAGCCGCCGGGCGCCCAGTCGCGCGAGCGCCCGCTCGGCCGCATAGCGCCCGAGCGCCTGCGGGTCGGCCAGCTGCGCCGGATTGCAGTGCGACGAGTACCAGTCGTCGCGCTGCATCTCGCCGCGGCGGCGCGCGATCGGCGCGCAGGCGATCGAATGGCGGCTATAGCGATAGCCGCCCGCGAAACCCAGCGTGTTGGCCGCGACGAAATGCCCGTGGCTCACCGTGACCGATGCGCCCTCCGAATTGACGATCGCCGGCGAGGTGTCGAAGGCCGCGCGCTCGGCACGCCGCGCGATCTCCACCGCCTCATCCACCGTGATCGACCACTGGTGGAACACCTTCAGGTCGGGCTGCGAAGTGGCCAGCGTATCGACGTCGGGCAGCCCGGCGCAGGGATCCTCGGCGGTGAAGCGCGCGATCTGCCAGGCGGCATTCACCGTCTCGCGCAGCGCGGCCGCCGAGAAATCGGTGGAGCTGGCGTGCCCCATCCGCTGGCCCGAATAGACGGTGACGCCGAGGCCCTTGTCGCGGTTCTGCTCGATCGTCTCGATGCGCCCCTTGCGCACGTTCACCGACAGGCCGCTGTTCTCGGACACGTCGATCGCGGCGCCGCTGGCGCCGAACTCGCGCGCGAAGGCGAGCGCCGCCTCGGCGATCTCGCGCAATCGCGCCTGGTCGTACTCGAACATCGTTTCGCGGGCTTTCGTGGACATGCGGTGCGTGTGTCGGCAAAGCCGGCGGCAAGCCGCGCCGGCCATGGGGAGCCGGGTATCATAGCAGCGCCGTTCCGCTTCCCATGCCATGCGCGCCAGAGCCCGAGATCCCCAGCGCACCGAAGAGCCCAGCAAGTCGCAGCGCAAGCGCGAGATGCTCTCGCTGCAGACGCTCGGCGAAAGCCTGCTGCCGCTGGAGGACGAGCGCCTCGAGCGCCTGCCGGTCACCCCCGAGCTGATCGACGCGGTGCGCACCGCACGCGAGATCCGCGCCCACGAAGGCCGGCGGCGCCAGCTTCAGTACATCGGCCGGCTGATGCGCGAGATCGACGCCGACGCGCTGCGCCACGCGCTGTCCGACGAGACCCGCGAGCATCGCGTGGCCACCGCGGTGATGCACGCCGCCGAGCGCTGGCGCGAGCGCATCCTCGCCGACGATCGCGCGCTCGACGACTGGCTGGCGAAATACCCCGACACCCGCGAGAGCCTCGATCCGCTGGTGCCGCGCGCGCGTGGCGAACTCGCCGCCGGCGGCCCCGGGCGCGCGTTTCGCGAACTGTTCCGCAAGATCCGCGACCGGCTCGCCTGAATCCGCGCGCGAGGACACGAGGAAAACCATCGCCATGACCGACCCCACCTACCCGATCCGCATCGGACTCGTGTCGATCAGCGATCGTGCCTCGCAAGGCATCTACCAGGACCAGGGCGTCCCGAGCCTGCAGGAATGGCTCGCCCGCACCCTCGCCACGCCCTGGGAGCCGGTGGTGCGCCTGATCCCCGACGAGCGCGCGCAGATCGAGCGCACGCTCGTCGAACTCGTCGACCTGGAGCGCTGCAGCCTCGTCCTCACCACCGGCGGCACCGGCCCCGCGCCGCGCGACGTGACGCCCGACGCGACGCTGGCGGTCGGCGATCGCGAGATGCCCGGCTTCGGCGAGCAGATGCGGCAGATCAGCCTGAACTTCGTGCCCACGGCGATCCTCTCGCGCCAGGTCGCCGTGGTGCGCGGCCGCGCGCTGATCGTGAACCTGCCAGGCCAGCCCAGGTCGATCCGCGAAACCCTCGAAGGCCTGAAGGACGCCGACGACCGCCAGAAGGTCCACGGCATCTTCGCGGCGATCCCGTACTGCCTCGACCTGATCGGCGCGCCGTACGTCGAAACCAACGAAGCCGTCTGCAAGGCGTTCCGCCCGAAGTCGGCCCAACGACCGCCCTCTTCCTCCTCCTGACGCCGCGCGCAGCGACGGTCTCCCAGCGGCGGCCTCGGGGCCACGCGCTCGCGGCGACGGCGTCGGAGCGAGGGGCGCAGGGCTTCGGGCAAGCGGCGAGGCGTAGCCCCCGGGGCATCGCGTGCGATGGCTGCGCCCCGGCTTCGCCGGGGTTCCGGCGCCTGCCTCGCGAACTCGCACCCGCGGCCGACGGGCGCTACGCGCCCGACGGCGACGGGTCCCGCGAGTTCGCTTTCGGCAGCGCGCCGCTTGCCAACGCACGCGATGCCCCGGGGGCTACGCCTCGCCGCTTGCCCGAAGCCCTGCGCCCCTCGCTCCGACGCCGTCGCCGCGAGCGCGTGGCCCCGAGGCCGCCGCTGTGAGACCGTCGCTGTGAAGCCGCCCCTGTGAGACTGTCGCTGCGAGACCGTTGGGCGTCATCCAGGCCAGGCGGCGCTGAGCGCGTCTCGGCGCGGGACGGCACGGCTCGGCACGGCGCTTGCCCCTTGGGCTGGGCGCTCGGCGCTGACTGCCCCCGGGCGAGCCCGGCTCGGCGCGGCGCCCCGCGAATGGCCATTGCGCCGCCGCCGCGGCGTGCGCCCTGCGCGCCCTCGCGTGCGTTGGCAAGCGGCGCGCTACCGAAAGCAAATCGGCGGGACCCGCTCGTCCGCGCGAAGCGCGTACGACGCGGGTGCCGATTTGCGAGGTAGGCGCCGGAACCCCGGCGAAGCCGGGGCGCAGCCATCGCACGCGAGGGCGCGCAGGGCGCACGCCGCGGCGGCGGCGCAATGGCCACTCGCGGGGCGCCGCGCAGAGCCGGGCTCGCCCGGGGGCAGTCAGCGCCGAGCGCCCAGCCCCACGGGCAAGCGCCGTGCCGAGCCGTGCCGCGCTCAGCGCCGCCTGGCCTGGATGACGCCGTTGACTTCGCGGACGGCGGCGAGCGTGCGGGCGAGTTGGCCGGCGTCGGGTACTTCGACGGTGAACCGCATGCTGGCGACCTGCTGCCGCGACAGCGTCTGCACCGCCGTCACGTTCAGCCGATCGCGCGCGAACACTTCGGTGACGTCGCGCAACAGCCCCGGCCGGTCGCTGGCCCGCACCTCCACGTCGGCCGGGAACCGCCGAGCGCGCCCGTCGGCGCCGCCGTGCAGCGCCTCCTCGCCCCACGCGGTCTCGATCACCCGCTCGGGCGCCCGATCGGCCATCCGCGCAAAGGTAGCGCAATTCTCGCGGTGCACCGACACGCCGTGACCCTTGGTGACGAAACCCACGATCGCATCCGGCGGCACCGGCCTGCAGCAGCGCGCCAGCTGCGTCATCAGCGAATCGATGCCGACCACCAGCACGCCGTCGCCGCGCCCACCCGCCTCGCGCGCGCGCCGGCGCGGCGCGACGATCGGAAGCTGCTCGGGTGCGGCAGCGGGCGAGGCACCGGCTCCCCCGACCGCCGGGCCGCGCACCGCTTCCTCGAGCTGGCGCACGCCGACCTCGTCGCGCGCCACCGCGACGAACATCGACCCCGCAGCTTCGAAGCCCAGCCGGCGCGCCAGTTCCTCGAACGCCAGCGCGGTGCGTCCCTCGCGCTGCAGTACCCGCTCGACGCGCTCGCGGCCTGCGGCCGTATCGCGCTCGAGCTCGAGCGCGTTGAACCACTGGCGCACCTTGTTGCGGGTGCGCGGACTGCGCACGTAGCCGAGCTGCGGGTTGAGCCAGTCGCGCGACGGCCCCTCGTGCCCGGTCTCCTTCGCGGCGACGATCTCCACCGTCTGGCCGCTTTGCAGCGCGGTCGTCAGCGGCACCATGTGGCCGTCGACCCGTGCGCCGCGGCAGCGATGCCCGAGACTGGTGTGCACGTGGTAGGCGAAGTCGACCGGCGTGGCGCCGGCCGGCAGTTCGATCACGCGCGCCTGCGGCGTGAGCACGTAGATGCGCTCCTCGACTGCGGGCTGCGCCGCCGGCTGGCCCCCTGAGCGCTCCCCAGCGCCTGCCCGACCTCGCGCTGCCACGCCAGCAGCTGGCGCATCCAGGCGATCTGCTCCTCGTGCCCCGCCCCGGCAGCCGCGCGCGTGCCGCGCGCCGGCACGCCTGCCGCGCCCTCCTTGTAGCGCCAGTGCGAGGCGACCCCGTACTCGGCGAAGCGGTGCATCTCGCGGGTGCGGATCTGCACCTCCAGCGGCCGGCCGTCGTCGGCCAGCACCACGGTGTGCAGCGAGCGGTAGCCGTTGGGCTTGGGCCGCGCGATGTAGTCGTCGAACTCCTGCGGCACCTGCGTCCAGATCGCGTGGACGATGCCCAGCGCCGTGTAGCACTGCGCCACCGTGTCGACGATCACCCGCAGCCCGCGCAGGTCGCTGATCTCGTCGAGCGTACGCTGCTTGCTGCGCATCTTGTTGTAGATGCTGTACAGGTGCTTCGGCCGGCCGCTCAGTTCGGCGCGCAGCCCGGCCGCGGCGAGCTCGGCGCGCAGCCGCCGCATCGCCGTCTCGACGAAGGCCTCGCGCGCGGCGCGGCGCTCCTCGAGCTGGCGCGCAAGCTCGCGATAGGTGTCCGGATCGAGAAAGCGGAACGCGAGGTCTTCGAGTTCCCACTTGAACTGCCACAGGCCGAGGCGGTTGGCGAGCGGCGCCAGCACTTCCAGCGTCTCGCGCGCGATCGCCGGGTCGGGCGAACGGCGCTGCGCCGCGCGATAGCGCAGCGTGTGCAGCCGCGAAGCCAGCCGCAGCAGCACCACGCGGATGTCGGCCGCCATCGCCAGCAGCATCCGGCGCAGCGTCTCGGCCTGTCCGTCGGCAACAGCGCCCCGCATCGAATGCAACTCGCGCAGTCGCTGGATCTGCCGCATCCCTTCGACCAGCCGCGCCACCTCCTCGCCGAACTGCGCGGCGATATCGCGCAACGGCAGGCGATCGGCCGGCGAGATCAGCGCCGCGGCTTCGAGCACCACCTCGTCGACGCCCAGTTCCCGCAGGATCTCGATGGTCGCCCGGGCGTGGTCGACGTAACGCTCGCCGCTGCGCCCGGTCTCGTCGCCGGCGCGTTCCTGCATCCACGCGAGCGCGCGCTGCACCGCGTCCTCGTGCGCGGCGCCTGGCTGCACTCCCGTCCCGCCAACGACGACCGGCTGCGTACCCATTCGTCCTGCCTCGCGTCCGCTCTCGTGCTTGATCGATTCGCTGTCCGCAGCTGATTATAGGCAGGCACACGGCGCCCGCCGAAGCAACCCGGATCCTCGATGCTGCGAAAACTGCTGGGCCTTGACCGACCCGAACCGATCGATGCCGCGCAATGGCGGCGCATCGCCGCCGACCTGCCGTTCCCCGGGTCATCTCGACGAGGCCGAGCGCCGGCTGCTGAAGAAGCAGTGCGAGGCGTTTCTCGCCGCCAAGCAGTTCAGCGGCGCCGCCGGCTTCGCGATCGACGACGGGGTGCGCATCGCGATCGCGCTGCAGGCCTGCCTGCCCGCGCTGCACCTGGGCCTGTCCGGATACCGCGATTTCGTCGAGATCGTCGTCTATCCCGACCGCTTCGTCGCGCCGCGCAAACAGGTCGATGAAGCCGGCGTGGTCCACGAGTACGACGACGAACTGGCCGGGGAGGCGATGCAGGGCGGGCCGGTCGTGCTGTCCTGGCCCGACGCCGACCCGGCCGCCGGGCACGTCGGCTACAACGTGGTGATTCACGAATTCGTCCACAAGCTAGATATGCTCGACGGCGCGCCCGATGGCGCGCCGCCGCTGCTTGCGGGCATGCGCGAACGCTGGGCGCGCACGATGACCGAAACCTATGAAGACTTCTGCGTAAGGGTCGACCGGATCGAGGCGGCGATTCCGCGCCACGTCGATCCTGAATCCGCGGCCGCCGACGCCTGGTACGATCGCCTGCCGCTCGATCCGTACGCCGCCACCGACCCCGGCGAGTTCTTCGCGGTCACCGCCGAGACCTTCTTCACAGCGCCGCAGGCGCTCGCGCGCGCCTACCCGGCGCTGTATGCGCTGTTTCGCGACTATTTCCGTCAAGACCCCTTGACAGGCGCCCCCGGCTTGATTCCGCGCTGACGCGCCGCCCTGCGCGAAGTCATGGCGCATCGATCGGGCGGGAAAGGGGTGCGGTGCGCCAGCAGCATGACAATGTACGCTGCAGTCTCTCGTCCCGCATCGTCCGGCGCAGATCGCTTCACCGCAGCCCGAAGTAGATGTTCGCCGTCAGAAACCCTTGCTTGTTCCCGCAATCGAAGCGCTTGCCGCCGAAGCGGCAACCGAACAACCCCGGCGTTTCGATCTGCCGGGCCAGCGCGTCGGTGAGCTGGATCTCTCCGCCGCTCCCCGGCGGAAGCGTCTCGAGCGCGTCCATCACGCTCGGGTGCAGGATATAGCGCCCGACCACCGCCAACGTCGACGGCGCCTGGTCGACCGGTGGCTTCTCGACGATCGCCCCGATGCCCATCTTGGTGCCATTGATGTGCTCCGGCTGGATGATCCCGTACTTGCTGACATCGGCCCCGGGCACCTGCTCGATCGCCACCACGCTGCCACCGGTGTCCTGCGCGACCGGCAGCATCTGCCGCAGCACGCCTTCCGGATAGCCGTCGATCAGGTCGTCGGGCAGCAGCACCGCGAAGTGCTCGTCGGGGCCGATCATCGGCCGCGCGCACAGCACCGCGTGGCCGAGCCCGAGCGGCGCGTGCTGGCGCACGAAGATCGCCTTGACGTGCGAAGGCAGGATGTCGCGCACCGCCGCCAGTGCCTCCAGCTTGCCCTTGGCCTCGAGTTCCATCTCGAGTTCGGGATTGCGGTCGAAGTAGTCCTCCACCGCCCGCTTGCTGCGGCCGGTCACGAAGATCAGCGTGTCGCAACCGGCCTCGATCGCCTCGTCGACCGCGTACTGGATGATCGGGCGGTCGACGATCGGCAGCATCTCCTTCGGGATCGACTTCGTGGCGGGCAGGAAGCGGGTGCCCGGGCCCGCGACCGGAAATACAGCCTTCTTCAGTTGCATGCAATCGGCCAACAGTGTGAGAAGTGCAGCGAATCTTCACACAGCCGACACCTGCCTGCACGACGATTGCGTCACATCCAGGCCGGTTTGACCCCGCTGCGGCCCGTACGCAGTCACGTCCCCGTCGCGCCGTGTCGAAGGGTGCCCTGGCGGCCTGCCCGACTCGGTCGACATCCTCGGCGAGGCGAGGGATCGCCGTTGAGTGCGCGCATCGCATCGAGCAAACGGCTGATCGTCGCCGAACCTCCGCCGGCGTTCAGGGTGCGCCTTCCGCTCACCCTCGACTGCAGCGTGCTTGCAGCACTGGTGTTGGCGGAGCCGCGCGCCGACGAATCGAGCGCCATGAGCGTCAACCGTGAACTCCACGCCCCCGCCGTGATCGATTACGAGATCGTCAACGTTGCCACGCGCAAGGCGAGCGTCGGGAACCGGGACCAGATCGCATCGGCGCTGCGGTTGTACGCCGAACTCTCCGTGGGGCTTCATCCGATCGATCTCGTCGAGACGTTCGCGATCGCCCGACGGTATGCCATCAGCGCCTGTGACCCTGCGTACCTGTGGCTTGCCGGCGATCTGCGAACGCCGCTCGCCACCTTCGACGCCCGGCTCGGCCAGGCGGCACGGAAGTATCCCGGCTCGCTGCAATAAGCCAGGAGTTCGTCGGAGCATCGACTCCGACGGGCTCCTACGTGCACGCCCCGGGCACCGAGAACGTCCGCTCGCCGCCGATCCCCAGCCAGCCGCTGTCGGCGCGGCTGCGACTGCCATCGCTGTCCACGCTCGCCGCCACCGGGCCGTCGCTTGCGGCTGCTACGGTCGGCACGGGCGGCGCCGGCAACACGGCCGACTCGGGAGGCCCAGGCGGCACCGAGGGCAGCGTGCCATCGGCGCCCGCCATCGTCGGCCCCGCCACGCTCCCGAAAACCGGCGATTCCGTCCGGTGCGGCGTCATCGCGCTTTGCCGCGCCGGGCTCTGCATGCGGATCGTCGCGGCTGCGCGCACCGGCCAGCGCGGCACCGGGTTGCCCGCCGCGTCGGGCGCCAGGTAGAACGGGCAGGTCCAGGTGCGCGGCGCGCCGATCGGCGCGGGGATGCCGAGGTCGATCGCGCCGAGCCGGCGCCCCGACGGCGCCGCGCAGCCATCGGCGATGCGCATCACCCACACCGCAATGCGACCCACGAGCGGCACGCTCATCGGCACGCCGTAGCGCAGCTCCAGCTTCAGCAGGTTCGCGTCGTTCAGCGTCTGCAGCGAACGCGCGCCGATCGGCTCTTCGCCGCGCATGCCGGCGACCCCGCCAGCCGGCTGGCGCAGCGAGGCCCACTGCAGGCTGTCGTTGGGAATCTCGACCAGACTCGTCACCGGATAGCCGGCCGCATCGCGCGCCGGTTCACCCCAGTCGCCGAAGCTCTCCACCGTGGGAGCGAGCTGGCGCCAGACGATCCAGCCCGCGGCGATCGCCTGCCGCAGCTGCGCGTTCGATGCGGCGACCGCCGCGGCCCAGGGGCGGCTCGCGTCGACGCCGAACCAGAACGGCATCAATCCGCGGGCGAGCCCGGCCTCGATCGCATCGGGGCGCGCCTGGGCGACGCTGCCGGCGCGCGCAGCTTCGAGCAGCGCATATTCGAGCGCGGTGCGCGCATGAAACAGCAGTGCCCACTGCAGCGCGCCCAGCCCGAGCAGCAGCACGATCGGCACCGCGACCAGCGTCTCGACGAAGGCGGTGCCGCGCGCTGCGGACCGCGCAGGCGCTCTCGCCGGCCGCCCCGTCTTCGTTCGGCGCGCAATCCTCATGGCCGCGGTGCTCCACGGATGTAGTCGACGCGCGGCAGCTCGGAATCGGGCTCGCTGCGCGGCGGCGCCTCACGCGAGGGCGCTGCGCGCGACGGCGCGCGCGGGGCGGGCGCCGAAGACTGCACCGCGGTGTGCTTGTCTGGCGGCGCGAACGCTTCGAGACGCCGCCGCGCCGCAGCCACCGCCGCCGACAGGGGCTCGCGCGGCCCCGTGGCCGTCGCGGGAGGACCGATGCGTTCGAGCTGGCGCAGTGCCTGCTGCGCCAGCTCCAGGTTGATGATCGCCAGGTTGTAGAGCGCCTTGGCGCGCAGCGCCGGGTCGAAGCCTTCGCCGCCGGAGCGCGCCGCCGCGCGGCGGTACGCGCCCAGCGCCTTGAACCAGTCGCGGCGTTGCTGGTGCAGGTTGCCGATGCGCAGCCAGGCGAGCGCGTGATCGGCGTCGAGCGCCACCACCCGCTCGAAGGCCGCGAGCGCCGCGTCGCTGCGCCGGGCGCGATAGGCCGCCTCCCCGTCGCCCAGCAAGCGCGCGAGATCGCCGGAAGCGGCCGCGGCAGCCTCGGGCGTTTGCGAACTGCCGGACAGCGAGCCAGCAGCGGACGGGGACGCCGCCTTGCGTGCCGAAGCGGCGTCGGAGATCGGCGCGGTCTGTGCCGCCGTCTCGATCGACGGCATCGTTTGCGCGGCCTGCGCGGCCTGCGTCGCCTGCGTCGCCTGTGTGGCGCAGGCGCCAAGCGTTGCTGCGGCAGTCGCGGCGGCCATCAGCATCCCGCGCCTTGCAGGTCCTGTTGCGAAACGCCAATCGATGGCAAGTCTCATCGATCCTCTCCCTGTGGAGCATCGAAACCGGATTCCTCCGTTCCTTTCGCGCCCGCCCATTCGAGCCGCGTGCCTGCGCGCAGCCCGATGCGCGCCGCCTCGCCGGCGCGCAGTTCGAGCACCCTGCGCGAGCCCGGGCCGATGCGGATGCGCCGCGGCGGCACCGCCGCCTCGATGCGCTGCACGACCATGCAGGCCGACACGAAGACGAGGTCGAGCGAATCGGGCACGCCGAAGGTGTGCACCGCCGAGCAGGGCTCGATCCACAGGCCCTGCCCGACCGCCGGCGCCGCGCGCCCGATGAGCCCGCGCAGCCGCGCGAGGAAACTGCACGCCCGGGCCACGCGGATGCGCGCCCGGCGTCCGTCGCGGCCGGCGAAATGCAGCTCCTGCGTGCTGGCGCCGCCCCTCACAGCACGCCCTCGCTCAACAACTGGTGCACCACCGGAAAGAGCAGGATCGCGAAGGTGCCCGGAAAGATGCACAGCACCAGCGGAAACAGCATCTTCACCGGCGCCTCCATCGCGAGCCGCTCGGCGCGCAGGAAGCGCTCGGTGCGCCGCTGTTCGGCCTGTGCGCGCAGAATCGGCGCCAGGCTCGCGCCCTGCCGTTCGGCCGCCAGCAGCGCGGCCACCACGCTCGAGACGGCCGGCACCGCGAGCCGGGCCGCAAGCGCGTGCAGCGCCTCGTGACGCGGCTGGCCGGCACGCACGTCGCGCAGCAGGCGCCGCCACTCGTCGCGCAGCGGCCCCGGCGGCCCGTGCTGCGCGGCCTGGCCCAGCGCCGCGCCCAGGTTCAGACCGGCCTCGACGGCCAGCGTGATCAGGTCGATGTCGTGCGGCAGCTGCCTGAGGATCGCGTGGCGGCGCCGCGCGGCCCGGTCGCGCAACGCGATCCGAGGCAGGGCTGCCCCGAGCAGCGCGGCCGGCGCGCCGAGCCAGGCGGGAAGCGCGCCGCTCGCCCGGGCGATCAGCACCACGAAAGCCCCAGCGGCCGCAGCCACCACCTGTGCCGCGATCAGCTCCTGTGGAGCGAGCACGCGATCGAGCCCCGCCCGGGCCAGCAGCTCACGAAGGCGTTCGTACTGCAGGGCGCTCATCGGCCTTTTCGCCAGCGGGGCGAGCCGGCGCACCAGTGGCCGGGGCGGGGCGCCACAGCGGCGGCAGCGCGGCAGCGGGAGCAAGAGGCCGCGGCAGCGGCCGGCTCCAGGCGCTCGCCAGCGCGGCGAGCAGCGCCAGCATCGCGACGAAGATCGCCGCCAGCGACAGCAGCAGCCAGGCGTTCATACGTCGATCGCCACGATGCGGCGGATCATCGCGACGCCCGCCGCCTGCAGCGCGATCACTGTCGCCGACACCGCCCAGCCCTGCCGGTATCGACCAGCGCACGCATCGCCACCGGCTCGACCAGAAACAGCAGCGCGGCCAGCACCGCCGGAAGCGTTCCCATCACCCAGGCCTGCAGGCGCCCTTGCGCGGTCAGCGCGCGGATCTTGCCCTCGATCGCGAGCTTGCGCCGCATCGCCTCGGCGAGCGACTCGAGCGTGGCGGCCATGCTGCCGCCCGACTCGGCGCCGATGCGCAGCGCGGAGGCGAACAGCGTCGTCTCCTCGATCGGCATGCGACGCGCGAGCCCGCCCAGCGCCTCGTCGAGTGCGACGCCGAGCCGCTGCTCGCGCAACAGCAGCCCGATCTCCTGGCGTGCCGGCAGTTCGATCTCGGCGGCAGCTTGCGCGAGCGCCTGCCCCAGGCCGCTGCCGGCGCGCAGGCCGCCCGCCACCAGCATCAGCAGGTCGGGCATCTGCTGTCGAAACGCCTCGATCCGGCACCGCCGCAGCCGGCGCAGCAGCAGCGACGGCAGCGCACCGGCGGCGAGCGCCACCAGCAGTGCGGGTTGCCAGTGCCCGGTGAGCACCCAGGCCGCCAGCGCCGCGGCGGCGGTCGCCAGATGCTGCAGCACGAACAGGCGCGCGGTGTCGACGAACAGGAAGGATTCGCGCATGCGCACTCCGATCGCGCGCTCGAAGCGCTCGCGATGCTGGCGCGCGAACCGCCGCCCGAGCAGCGTGCCCAGCGCGAGCAGCGCAGCGGCGCCCGCGAACACCGCGAACAGCACCAGCCACAAGCCGCTCCATGGACCCGTCGTCATTTCGCCTCCCCGAAGATCGACAGGTCGCAGTCCGCGCCTTCGTCGCGCAGGCGCTCGTAGAACTGCGGCAAGTTGTCGCAGCCGGTAAAGCGCCCGCCCGCCGCGCCGGTCGAAGCGCGCCGGTCGAAGCGGAACAGCGGCTGCATCAGCACGCGCTGGCCCTCGAGGCCGGTGAACTCGGCGATCTCCACCACGCGGCGGCGGCCGTCCGGCATTCGCGCCTGGTGCACCACGATGTCGATCGCCGCCGCGATCTGCTCGCGGATCGCGAGCACCGGCATCTCGACGTCGGCCATCAGCACCATCGTCTCGAGGCGCGAAACCACGTCTCGCGGGCTGTTCGCGTGCACCGTGGTGAGCGATCCGTCGTGCCCGGTGTTCATCGCCTGCAGCATGTCGATTGCCTCGCCCCCGCGGCATTCGCCGACCACGATGCGGTCGGGGCGCATGCGCAGCGCGTTGCGCACCAGGTCGCGGATCGTCACCTGCCCGCGGCCCTCGGCGTTGGCCGGCCGCGCCTCCAGGCTCACGCGGTGCGCGTGCGCGAGGCGCAGCTCGGCTGCGTCTTCGATCGTGACGACCCGCTCGTCCGGCGGAATGAGGTTCGACAGCAGGTTCAGCAGCGTGGTCTTGCCCGAACCGGTGCCTCCGCAGACGACGACGTTGCGCCGCGAACGCACGCACATCGCGAGGAAGTCGAGCATCGGCTGCGACAGCGAGCCGATCGCGACCAGATCCTGCGGCCCGTACAGGCGGTGATTGAAGCGGCGGATCGTGATCGACGGCCCGCGAAGCGCCAGCGGCGCGATCACCGCGTTCACCCGCGAGCCGTCGGGCAGGCGCGCGTCGACCATCGGAGAGCCTTCGTCCACCCGGCGCCCCACCGGCGTGACGATCCGGTCTATCGTCGCGCGCACCGCGTCCTCGCCGGTGAACGCGGCGTCGGCGCGCTCGAGGCGCCCGTCGCGCTCCACGTAGATCTCGTCGGGCGCGTTGACCATGATCTCGGTGATCGTGTCGTCGCGCAGCAGCGGCTCGAGAGGGCCCAGGCCGACCGCCTCGTCGAGCACCTCGCCCACCAGCCGCTCGCGATCGAGCCTCGGCGGCAGCGCCTGTTCGTCCTGGAGCAACTCGCGCAGCAGCTGCTCGACCTGCTGCCGAAGCTGCCCGGCGCTCAGCTGCCGGATGTCCTGGCGACGCAGGTCGATGGCGGCCAGCAGACGCCGGTGCAGCAGTCGGCGCCATTCCAGGTCTGCGCTCGCGCCAGCGCGAGGGCCTGTGTCGCGCATGGCGGCCGGCGGCCGGGTGCCGCGCAGCGCATCGCGGTGCCGATCGAAGCAGGCATCGTTGCCTGCACCCGCGTTCGGAACGGCGTGTCCTTCGGCCTGCGCAGCGGCGTTCGCGCCGCCCTGCGCATCGCCCTGCGCATCCGCGTTCGCATCGACCGCCATGTCGGCGCCCGCCCCACCGGCCTGCGGGTGCACCCGAAGCCGATACCCCGCGATTGCGATCTCGTCGTCATCGGCCAGCGGCGCGTATTCGACGATGCGCTCGCCGTTCACCCAGGTGCCGCCCAGGCTGCCCCGATCCACCAGCTTGAAGCCGCGCTCGATGCGGTGAATCTCGGCATGCAGCCGTGCTACGCGCCAGCCCGCGAGCCTCACCTCGCTGTCGGCCTGCCGCCCGATGCGGCTCGGAAAGCGCGCCAGCTGCAATTCCCTGGGCAGGTCACCCTGCGCTTCGACAATCATCGTGAGCATGTCATCGACTCCTCGGTCTCTTTGCAGGCTTCCGGATGCGGCGTGCAGCGGCGTTGCCTTCGCGTCAGGGGGCGGCAATGCCGCGCAGCGCAGGGCCCCATGGGCTGCGCCGGGCCGCGGGCTCGCGCAGCGAGGCTGGCGGCGGGCGCCCGCTGCGCCCTGGGCCCCTTTCGGCGCAGCGCTGTCTGCGGCGCCGAGCAGCGCAGCCTCGGGGGCGGCGCGCGAAGCGCGCTTCGTACATCTGACTTGCGGCGCCCTGTTTGAACGAAGCGAGCGCAGCGAGCGAAGTGAGTTGCGCCGCACGACCCCGAGGTGAGCGGCACAGGGAAGTCGGTGCGAAGCACCGACCGCCGCGGCCAGCGCTGCGCCGAAAGGGGCCCAGGGCGCAGCGGGCGCCCGCCGCCAGCCTCGCTGCGCGAGCCCGCGGCCCGGCGCAGCCCATGGGGCCCTGCGCTGCGCGGCATTGCCGCCCCCTGACGCGACGCACCGACGTCGAACTGCAACGCTCTCATCTCACTCCGCCATCCGGATCTGCTCGCGCGCCTGCTCCAGCCGCTGCGCGCTGCGCTCCACCGTCTCCCGCTGCCCAGTGCTCGCCGGCGTGACGAAGCGCGGCGTGATGAAGACCACCAGGTCGGTCTTGCGGTCGCGAAACTCGCGCGAGCGAAACAGCGGCCCGAGAATCGGCAGCGCCCCGAGTCCGGGCACGCGATCGATCGACTTCGACGACTCCTCGGTGAGCAGCCCCGCGATCACCAGCGTCTCGTTCTCGCGCAGGTTCACCTCGGTTTCGGCGCGGCGCTTCAGCAGGCCCGGCACGTCCTGCACCTGGATCTCGAAGTTGATCGCCGAGATCTCGGTAGCGATCTTCGCGGCGATGACCCCCGACTCGCTCGCCACCGGGCTCACGTCGAACTTGACGCCGTATTCCTTGAAGCCCACCGACACGGTGCCCAGGCCGCTGGCGAACGGCACCGGCAGTTCGCCACCGGCGATGAAGCGCGCCGAGCCGCCGCTGCGGCACGACAGCCGCGGCTCGGCGAGCACGACCGCGTCGCCGTTCTGCACCAGCAGGTTGACCACCGACGAGATCGAGCCGGCGAGTCCGAGCATCGTGGCGAATGGCGCCACGCGCGTGCGCGTCTCGAGCCCCGCTTCGGCAGCGGCGCCCCCGACCTGGAACGCGCGGCTGCGGTGGAGGTCGCCCAGGATGCTGAAGCTCGGCCCCTGCATGCTGCCGTTCCAGCGCACGCCGATGTCTTCGAGCAGGTCGCGGCGGATCTCGAGCATGCGCACGTCCATCTCGATCATCCGCTCGAGCCCCACGCGGCTGATGAGGTTCACCACCTGCGGATAACGCCGCGCGATCTCGGTGAGCCGCGCAGCCTCTTCCTCGGAGAGCTCGCTGCCTTCGAGCACCACCTTGTCGCCGACGATTCGCGCGCGCACCCGGCTGGATTCGCCGAGCATCGCGCGGATCTCGTCGAGCAGCCGATTGGCATCGGCCGGCACGACGCTGATCGCGAAGCTGGTCTCGGTGCCGTCCTTGCCCCACAGGTGCAGCGTGCTCTGCCCTGCCGCCTCGGGGATCACCAGCACCTGTCCGCCATCGAGCGCGGTGACCTGGATCACCTTGCCGTTGCCCACCGCTACCCGCTTCAGCTCGCCCGCGCGGATCAGGTGCACCTGCCCCACGTACAACTCGATCGGAATCGGCGGCAAGGTCGGGGGAGACCGAGGAGGCGGCGGCACCGCCCGCCACGCATGACAGCGACACTGCGAGCGCACCGGCGCGCCGGATCGAAAACGTGTTCATTCGGGCTTCACCTGTGTAGCGGCCCCCGCAGCGGGAGCGAAACGATGCAGCGACCACGGCGCCGCTGCACCTTGCGCGGACATCGGGCCGGCTTGCGGAAGCATCGCGGTCCCTTGCGCGCCGCCGTCGCCGCGCGCTGTCGGCTCCGCACCCGGCGCGCGCGCCTCCATCGCCAACGTGCCGCCAGACGCCTCGACCATCGGCGCGCGCATGGCGACCAGCGTGCCGCGGCCGCCGACGTACAGTTCCGGACCCCGTGCGGGCGCCCTGACCGGCGCCGGCAACTCGGGGCGGGCGATGCCCAGTAGCGCGTTCAGGTCGAGCGCCCGGGCGCCCAGCGGCTGGCGGTCATCGGGGTGCCGCAGCATCGCGGTGAGCTTTCCGGTGCGCTGCGCGACGATCAGTTGTTGCGCCTGCTCGGGCGAAACCTCCACCGTGATCGCGGTGAAGTGGCGCGGCGCGCTGCCCTCGTCGGCGCCGGCGCGCACCTGGCGCCCGGTCGCGAGCACCGCGAGGTCCTGCATCAGCGTGGCGGTGACCTCCTGGGCGGGCGGCTGTCCCACCGCAACCGGCGGGCGCACCGAGAACAGCAGATCGATGCGATCGCCAGGCTGCAGCATTCCGGAGACCGAGTTCACCTCGTCGACCAGGATCGACATCGCGCGGATGCCCTGGCGGATGCGACTCGAGAAGCCGCCCGCGTCGGCGCCGACGATCGCGCCCGCGAGCAGCGGCTCGCCGCTGCGCATCGGCTGCCCGAGCCGCGCGCCGACGAACTGCTCGAAGCGCTCGGGGCGAATCGCGGCGCCGGGCAGGAACTCCAGCGGCACCTTGCGCACCGCCATGTTCTCGGGCGCGACCAGCTCCCCGCGATCGAGGTCGCGCCGCGCGACCACCACCTCGACCGTCGCCTGCCTCGGCAGCAGTCGTGCCTTCTCGACTTCGAGCCGGTCGGTGATGTAGCCGCGCGCGCCGAACACCGCGAGCGCGCCGAACGCCAGCGCGACCACGAACAGCAGCAGGCTTCGGTGGCGCAGCCCGAAGGACCAGGCGCGCCGCAGGGGAGCAATCGTCAGGTTCATGGCATCGACATCGCGTGAGTGAAGCTTTGGTAGCGGTCGCCGAACGCCTCGAACAGGCGCTCGAGCGGACTGTGCGGGCCGGCGGTGAGCGCCAGCACGAAGAGCATCAGCACGACCAGGTACTCGACCATCGACTGGCCGCGCGTCGACCGGCGCGCCATCGGCCGGCCGCACTGCCGGGGGGCCCGGGGGTTCTCATGGTTGCTCCTTCATCGCGCCGCGCGCACGTGGTACAGCACGACACCGGTGCCCTGCGGCTGCGCATGCAGCGTGACCAGCAACTCGGCGCCCGGCGCCTGGAAGAAGCGCGCGCGGTCGTTGCGCCAGTGCAGCCCGCGCGCGGCGCCCGGCGTGCGCATCGGCGCGAAACCGCCACGACGCAGATGAAGCTCGATGCGCCGCTCTGCCTCGTCGATCGAGTGCGGCAGGCTGCCGATCAGCGTGTCGGCGGCGCGCGCGCCTCCCGCGGTCGCGTCGCGCGAGCTGAGCTGGCGCACTGGCTTCGCGTCTCCGGGCAGCAGGCTCGACAGCCATGCGCCGGCGGCCGCGTCGCCGTCCCGCTCGCGCCATCGCGTGAGCAGCCCTTCGGCGCCGCCGCGCTCGGCCGCGCGCAACTGCAGCGTCTCGTAACCGCGCTCGGTGCGTCGCGACAGCACCTTCCAGGCGCCGCTGTCGGCGCGCAGCACCACTGCGCCGTCGCGGCTGCGCCAGTGGCGCTCGACGCGCGCCAGCGCCTCGGCGGGATCGAGGCGGCTCGCAACTTCGCTGACCTCGACCGCGTGCCCTCCCAGCTCGCCCGCCGGAACCACGACCCGGCGCGCATCGAGCCCGGGCAAGGCGCCATCCGCCTCCGCAGCCAGCGCATGCCCATCCGGAGCGAGCGCCGCCACACCCGCGGCCGCCAGCGGCACGGCCAGCATCAGCGCCGCCGCGCGCGGCCCCGAAGAGCGGCGTCGAAGGGCATCGGCCGTCATGGCGCGATCCGGTCGGCCGGCACCGGGTCGACGTCCACGTGGTGCGGGGTGAACGCGCTTGCGCTCGGCTCGAGCCCGGCGAGATTCATCAACTCGAGCGTCCAGCGGGTGAGCTGGTAGCCGACCGCGATCTGCGCCTGATGAACCGGATCGAGTCGGCTGCCCTGCTCCACCCGCGCCTCGACCCGGCTCGCCTCGCTGCCGTAAGGACCCGACGCGTTCCACGCATCGGACAGCACCGCGGTGCGCGCCTGCATCGTCAGCGGCAGCGAGTCGAGCCGCGCGAGCTGCTCGTTGCCCGACTCGTTCGGCGACACGCGGACCTTCACGCGCGCGTCCACCAGGCCGCCGCTGATCGACAGCCCGAAGCGCGCCGGCCCGGCCAGCCGGTCGAGCAGGCCCGCCGCGCCCGAGGCGGCGCGCCCGATTGCCGTCGCGCGCCCCGCGTCGAAGCGCGGCAAGGCCAGCGCGACATCCACGTCGGCGAAGCGCTTCGAGCAACGGCTGGCCGCGCCGGTCGACCCACAGCGGATTGCGTTCGGCCGCCGGCGACGGATCGCCGATCGCGTCGTTGCTCAGGATCTCGCGATCGATGCGGCCGAAATGGCGGCGCCGCACTTCCTCGGCGAGCGCGGAATGCGACGCCGCGTTCGCGCATGCGTCCGGCCGCACGGTGCACTCGAAGGCCAGCGTGCGCGACGCCGAGATCGTCGCCTGCTGCATCGACTGGAACTTGCCCAGCAGGACCACGAGCAGCGCGAGCGGCACCAGCACCAGCGCGGCGACCAGGGTTTCGACCAGCGCCTGCCCGCGCTGGCGACGGGTTTCAGCGCGCATAGGCCACCGCCGCCGCGCGCTGCGCAGCCGTGGGTTCGGCCAGACGCACCTGCCAGTACGGGTTGTACAGGCTCGCGTACTCGATGCGCTCGGGCACGCCGGGCGGGCGGCGGAAGTAGACCTCGCCGACCGACATCGCCCAGACCCGGTCGCCCGCGAACTTCTCGAACAGGCGCAGCCTGCCGGTGCCGACGTTCAGCGCATTGGCCGTGCGCGCGTGCTCGCTCTCGGCACGCGCCAGCACCACGACCTGCGTGACCGGAAAGCGCTTGTCGGCAAGCGAAGCGTAGTCGATCTCGCGCACCCGCTCGATGCCGCTGTAGCGCTCGAAGCCTGGGTGGCCGTAGCCGGTCATTTCGGCCGAAGCCAGCAAGGTGGCCGCCGCGTTGTCCAGCGTGTCGCCCGGATTGCCCAGCACCGTGCTCAGCGATGCGTGGTCGGTGGCCTCGGTGGCGCCCCAGCCCACCGGCATCCATTCGCGTTGCCGGCAGCTCGAGAACAGCCAGCCGCTGCGCCGGTAGTCGTGGATCGAGCCGGTGTCGACCGCCTGCCAGCGCTCCAGATCGGGCGACATCCCGGTGCCACCGCGCTTGCGCCAGTACCGGAACCAGCGGCTGATGCTGGTGGTCGTGCCGAAGCACGACGACGGCATCAGAAGCAAGCGCAGGTCGTCGCTCCGCGGCCCCTTCACGAAGCGATCGAGCGAGTCGTTCACCACGCCCTGCAGGCGGCGGCGATCGTCGTCGCTCGCATGGCGGCGCGTGAAACGGTTGAACGCGCCCGAGTCGCCGAGCGCGAAGGCGAAGAATCCGGGGTCGTTCGCGCGCGCCACCTCGTTGGCCACCGCGCCCAGCCCGAAGGTGTCGGCCGCCAGCTGCAGCGCTTCCTGGCTGCGCTGCAGCAGCGACTTGTAGCCGATGTCGGGCGCGGCGCGCGCCGCGATTTCGTCGGCTGCGGTGCGCTCGGTGAACTCGCGCGCGGTGGACGCCACCGACGCGGCCGCCGAGAGCACCGGCGCGGCCGGCGGCCAGGCGCTCGCGAGCACCTGCGCGTTGGCGGTGAAGCGTTCGAAGTACTTCGCCCACGAGTTGAGCGTGACCGCCTGCGCGACCGCGACCTCCTGGGCCACGATCGCGCGATTGGAGTAGGCGTGGAAGTTCAGCACCCGGGCGCGCCAGAGCGCGGCGCTGTACGCCGCCGCGTCGGCGGCGTTGTTCAACCGCTGCTTCGTCGCCGACACCGGCCCGTGCCGAACATGAAGAACAGCCCGAGCAGGCCGGCGAACATCAGCACGAGCGCGAGCACCAGCGCCTGGCCGCGCTGCGCGCGCCGTGAACGAAGCGGGTTCATCGCTGTGGCTCCGCGTGTCCGGGCTGTGTTGCCGGGCTGTCGCCGGTCTACCGTCGGGCTGCTGGTCGACTGCTGGCGCGCCGCGTGCGTCAGCGATTGCCCGCGTCGTAGTTGTCGAGCCCCTTGCGCGTGTTCGCGTTGGTCGACGCGGTGTTCGCGTTGGTCTGCGCGTTGCCGATGGCGGTGGAGGCCGTCTGCCCCGACACCTCGAGCGCCAGGCCCGCGGTCTGGTTGCGGATCGTCTGCCCGAACAGCGTGTAGACGCCGATCGCGGCCACCGCGATCAGCGCCACCACGATGATGTACTCCGTCATCCCCTGGCCGGCCTGGCGGCGGGCCGAGCGCGGCGAGGCGCCGCGGGCGCGGGCGTTCCTGGAAAGAGTGAGGTCTGCGTTCATGTCGATCTCCTGTGCAAGTGTCGAGAGGCGCACGGAGATTTATAGGCGCGAGCGCGCGCCGCGAACATTCGACGCAGTGCCTAGTCGATCGGCCGATCCGTCCGGTTGAAGCTCGCGCCCGGCACGTACACCGACTTCCCCGCGCATCTCGACCGGTTGCCCGGTTTCATCAACGACGCGCTACCCGACGGCTGGGGCATGCTTCTGATGGATCGCCTCTTTCGCCGGATGGGTCGCGATCCGGCTGCCGTATCGCCACTGGATCGCCTGAGCTTCATCGGCGAGCGTGCCATGGGGGCGCTCTCTTTCGAGCCCAGCGCCGACATCGAACCGACCGCCGACGACCTCACGCTGCTCGAGATCGCCAGGGCCACGCGTCGCTTCATCGAGGGACGGTACGACGAGGTGCTCGCCACGCTGGCGATCGTCGGCGGCTCGCCGCACGGTGCGCGCCCGAAGGCGCTCGTTCGCTACGACGCGCGCGCCGGTACGATCAGCACCCGCGACGGCGCTCCCGGCGAGCCATGGCTCGTCAAGTTCCCCGCGGCCACCGAACACAGGGAAGCGTCCGCGATCGAGCAGGTCCATGCGGACATGGCGCGCGCCTGCGGCATCGAGATGCCCGCGTCGCGCCACGTCGAACTGGGCCGGAGCATGGCTGCGTTCATGGTCGCCCGCTTCGACCGCGAGCGCGGCGCGCGCGTTCCGGTGCAGTCGATCGCCGCCGCCCTCCATGCCGACTTCCGCGTGCCCGGCGTCGACTACGCCACCGTCCTGCGGCTCGTGCGACTCTTCACCCGCGACGAGCGTGAAGTCGCGAAGGCCTACCAGTGCTGCGTCTTCAACGTCGTGTTCGGCAACCAGGACGACCACGCGCGCAACCTCGCGTTCCGCATGGACGAACGAATCAACTGGCGCCTGTCGCCGGCCTGCGACCTCACCTTCGCGCGCGGGCCCGCGGGTGGGCACCAGACCTCGGTCGCCGGCGCCGGCGTGCCCACCCTTGCCGACCTGCGGCGCCCGGCCGACGAAGGCGGCGTCGAGCGCAAAACGGCGCTCGATCTGATCGACCGCACCCGCGGCCGGGCGGCTACGCTCGCGCGTGCGCTTCGCAACGCGCCGGTACGCGCGGCCACCATCCGCGAGATCGTCCGTAACGTGGCGGAGAACGACCGCCGTCTGCAGCTCAGGGCGTCTGTGCCATCTCCTCGGCGATGAAGCGCGCCAAGGGCGTGATGTCGCCACCCACGCTTGCCTGCTCGAGCGCCTGCATGTACTGCGCGCGCCGGGACACGCGAATCACCGTCCATGGATACCCGCCGGAGGCGAAGAGCGCATTCATCAGGAACCGGCCGATTCGGCCGTTGCCGTCGAAGTACGGATGAATGAAAACGAACAGGTGCTTGCCGAGCACCGCGCGCACTGCGGGGTGCGGTTCTGCCGCAATGAGGTCGAACAGTTCCTCGAGCGCATCGAGTAGCGCCTCGCGAGGAATCGGCACGTGCTGAGAGTTGCGAATGAACACCGGGCCCGTGCGGTAGCCGACGAGTTGGTGACGCTTCAGGATACCGGCGCTCACCGACGGAGCGAACAGCCCGGCGTACCAGTCGTGATGTTCACGACGCACGACGTCGGCCGCCGGCTCGCCGGCGATGATGCGCGAAATGCTCGCCTTGACTGCCTGGAAGGCCTGGTAATAGCCCCGAGCGGCCAACGCATCGCGGGTCTTCCTCTGCTCTTCGTCGCCCTCGGGGTTCCAGTCGCCACGCGCCACGGCTTCGATCAGCGCATCGGTAACCTGATAACCCTCGATGGATAGCGAGTTCCGGGCGTCTGCGACATAGCGCTCCTGCACTTGGGAGAGATAGCCTGCGGCGTCGACAGGCAGGCCGGGCGGAACCGGAAACCGGGCCACGACCGCCTCTCGCCAGCCGGCCCACATCGAACGCAGGCGCAGCACATGAGGTGAACGCTCGCGCGATGGCGCAAGCGACGGCGCCTCGATCACGAACGGGTTCTCTGGCCTGATGCTCGAATGCGCCGCGGAGAAATCCTTCACGATGCGCTGGGCATCCGCATCGCGCCCGACGAACAGCAAGGCTCCGGCCACCCGCGCAGCCGCGGACGGCATGCCATCGCCCCCCAGCAGCGTGGGCAGCAGTTCGGAAGGATCGCGCACCATCGCCAGCGCGATTTCCGCCTCGCGCGGATGCCCGATGAAAAAGCTCGGCCCGACCAGACACAGCGCATCGGCCACCGGCCAGACCTGCAGGCCGCTTCGCTCGACGCGCGATCGCGGCACCCGCTTCGTATCCTGATACAGAAGCAACGAGGTACCGAACGGCAGCGAGAGCGTCTTGGCGCCCGTCTGCCTGGCCACTGCGACGACCTGGCGCGGCACCGCCGTGTTGCCGGTGTGCAGCAGCAGCGAGGCCTCCGGGTTCAGGCAGTAGCGCTTGCCGAAGCGCTTGGCCAGGTAGCCGGAAAGGAACGCCCAGAACGATGCATACCAGGCCGTCGAGTCGCCTCGATCCTCGGCCGGATCGGCGCAGATGTACCAACCCTTCATCACCTGTCTCAGGAAGCCGGTCGCAAGCAGCGCCGTCCTGTGCTCGTCGCTCAGGTCGGCGGACTCGACGACCCCATGGTGCTTGTGCTGCAGGCGCCTGAGGTGCCTCAGCGCCTCCGCAAGAAGCTTTCCCCGGGCAGGTTGGGATGAGCTCAATTTACTTTACTATTTGTCCTACAATTACTTTACTATCTGGCTGTCCGCCGCGCAACTCCCGCCGCGCGTCCGGCGGCGCGTCATGCCGCGCGCTGAACCAGAAGAAAGGCCGGCATCAAGCCGGCCTTTCCGTTTCGGCAACGAGGCCGCCCCGCGGCAGCCCGCCCTCGCCGATCATCGACGCTCAGGCAACCTTCCTGGCGCCGCTCTTCGCCTCGAAGAACTGCGCGTCTTCGGTCGAGCCCTTCAGCGCCGCGGTGGAGGCCTCGCGCTCCACCGTGGTGGTGACCGCGTCGAAGTAGCCGGTGCCGACCTCGCGCTGGTGCTTCACCGCGGTGAAGCCGCGCTCGGCCGCCGCGAACTCGGCTTCCTGCAGCTCGACGAACGCGCTCATCTGCTTGCGCGCATAGCCGTGGGCCAGGTTGAACATGCTGTAGTTCAGCGCGTGGAAGCCGGCCAGCGTGATGAACTGGAACTTGTAGCCCATCGCGCCGAGTTCGCGCTGGAACTTCGCAATCGTGTCCTCGTCGAGGTTCTTCTTCCAGTTGAACGACGGCGAGCAGTTGTAGGCCAGCATCTTGCCCGGGAACTGCTTGTGGATCGCGTCGGCGAACGCGCGCGCGAAGCCCAGGTCGGGCGTGCCGGTCTCGCACCAGATGAGGTCGGCGTACGGCGCGTAGGCCAGGCCGCGCGAGATCGCCTGCCCGAGGCCGTTCTTCGCGCGGAAGAAGCCCTCGACGGTGCGCTCGCCGGTGAGGTACGGCTTGTCGTTGTCGTCGACGTCGGAGGTGACCAGGTCGGCCGCTTCGGCGTCGGTGCGCGCCAGCAGGATCGTCGGCACGCCGCAGACGTCGGCCGCCAGCCGCGCGGCGACCAGCTTCGCCACCGCTTCGCGCGTGGGCACCAGCACCTTGCCGCCCATGTGGCCGCACTTCTTCACCGACGCGAGCTGGTCTTCGAAGTGAACGCCCGAGGCGCCCGCGTCGATCATGGACTTCATCAGCTCGAACGCGTTGAGCACGCCGCCGAAGCCGGCTTCGGCGTCGGCCACGATCGGCGCGAAGAAGTCGACGTAGCCGGGCTCGCCCGGGTTCTTGCCTTCCATCCACTGGATCTGGTCGGCGCGGGTGAGGGTGTTGTTGATGCGGCGGACCACCGCCGGCACCGAGTTCGCCGGATACAGCGACTGGTCGGGGTACATCTCGCCCGCCAGGTTCGCGTCGCCCGCGACCTGCCAGCCCGAGAGATAGATCGCCTTCAGGCCGGCCTTGACCTGCTGCATCGCCTGGTTGCCGGTGAGCGCGCCCAGCGAGTTCACGAACGGCTCTTCGTTCAGCAGCTTCCAGAGCTTCTCGGAACCCCGCTTGGCCAGCGTGTACTCGACCGGCAGCGAGCCGCGCAGGCGCACGACGTCCTCGGCGGTGTAGCCGCGCTTGATGCCGCGCCAGCGCGGGCTTTCCGACCATTCCTTCTGCAACTTCTGCGCTTCGAGTTCACGGGATGACATGAAGAGGCTCCTTGAGCATCGAGTGTGTTGGAAATCGGTGCACGGACGCCGGGGCGCAAACGCCGGCGCGCGCGTGCATGTCGCTCAGATTACCGAAACTGTGCGGCGCCGCAACAGGGAATATCGAAAAACCACACCAATTCTTTTCATTCTTTGTATCAACCAGTTGTGCGCTAGTTACCACGAAGTGGGATAGCCGGTGCCACCATGAAAAATATGGATGGTGCGTTGCGGCGCGGCAATTTCTTATCGTGGGAAGATATTTTCAGCGGCAAAAAACCGACCCGGATCGCGTACGGGCCAAACGCAGGTCGATCGCCGCCTGCGCCACCGCCCGAGGCCGGTCGCACCCGTACGAGCGCGGCACCGATTGACATTCTCCCGATCATGAATGAACATTCATTCAGTCGCTATTTCCACCACGAAGGAATCTCCGATGAAGCTCAACGACAGCATCGCGATCGTCACCGGCGCCGCCTCGGGCATCGGCCCGGCCACCGCGCAAGGGCTGGCGCAAGCCGGCGCCACCGTGGTGCTCGGCGACATCGCCGACGAAAAGGGCGAGCAGGCGGCGGCCGCGATGCGCGCCGCCGGCCAGCGCGCCGAATACCTGCGCTGCGACGTCACCGACGCAGCCTCGGTGAACGCGTTTCGCGACGCGGTGCTCGCGCGCCACGGGCGCGTCGACATCGTGGCCAACGTCGCCGGGTGGGGGAAGATCCAGCCCTTTCTCGAAAACGACGACGCGTTCATCGACCGGGTGGTCGAGCTGAACTTCATGGGCACGGTGCGCGTGGTGCGCGCGTTCCTGCCCGGCATGGTCGAGCGCAAGCGCGGCAAGATCGTCAACGTGTCGAGCGACGCGGGCCGCGTCGGCAGCACCGGCGAGACCGTGTACTCCGGCGCCAAGGGCGGCGTGATCGCGTTCACCAAGGGGCTGGCGCGCGAGATGGCCCGGCACAACATCACCGCCAACTGCGTCTGCCCGGGCCCCACCGACACGCCGCTGCTGCAGGCGGTGCCCGAGAAGCACCGCGAAGCCTTCCTGCGCGCGATCCCGATGCGCCGCTTCGCCCAGCCCTCTGACATCGCCGACGCGGTGACCTTCTTCGCCAGCTCGCGCTCGGACTACGTCACCGGGCAAGTCCTCAGTGTCAGCGGCGGGCTGAGCATGGTAGGTTGACGCGCCGCTACAATCACCGGGCCGCACATACGAACGGATTCACAAAGGAGACACCGATGACCAACGCATCACGACGCAGCGCGCTCCAGGCGGGCGCGGCACTGGGCCTCGGCCTGGCCGGCCTTCCCCGCGTCGCCACCGCGCAGGAGCCGATCAAGCTGCGCATGTCGCACTTCCTGTCGCCGATGGCACCGGCGCAGACGAAGCTGTTCCAGCCCTGGGCCGAGCGCGTCGAGAAAGATTCCGGCGGGCGCATCAAGTGCGAGATCTATCCGGCGATGCAGTTGGGCGGCAAGCCGCCGCAGCTGTACGACCAGGTGCGCACCGGCGTGGCCGACATCATCTGGACCGTGCCCGGCTACACGCCGGGGCGCTTCCCGATTTCGGCGGTGTTCGAGCTGCCCTTCGTCGTGGGCTCCAGCGCGCTGGCCACCGCGCAGGCGATCTGGGAGTTCTACAAGGCGCACCTGCGCGACGAGTACAAGGACGTGCACCCGCTGCTGCTGCACTGCCATGCGCCCGGCCTGGTGCACATGAAGGACAAGGCCGTCACGCGCATGGAAGACCTGCAGGGCAAGAAGATCCGGCTTCCCACCAAGCCGGTGGGCGACGCGCTCAAGCTGATGGGCGCCACGCCGGTGGGCATGCCGCTGCCCGAGGCCTACGAGGCGCTGTCGCGCGGCGTGGCCGACGGCGTGACGGTGCCGTGGGAAGTGATGAAGCCGCAGCGCCTGAACGAGCTGGTGAAGTACCACACCGAGACCGGCCTGTACACCAACGTCTTCCTGATGGGGATGAACAAGCAGAAGTACGACAGCCTGCCGCCCGACCTGAAGGCGGTCATCGACAAGAACTCGGGCGACAACTTCATCAAGGAGATCGGCAAGGCCTGGGACGACGCCGAACTGCCCGGCCTGCAGCAGGCGAAGGAACTGGGGCACACGATCGTCAAGCTCTCGCCCGAGGAGAAGGCGCGCTGGAAGAAGACCACGCAGCCGGTGGTCGACGCCTGGATCGCCAGCACCCCGAACGGCAAGGCGCTTCACGACGAAGCCGTGTCGCTGATCGCGAAATACGACAAATGAGCGAGGGCGGCAGCCGCACCGGCGACACCGGTGCGGCGGCCCGTCTCGGGCTCGAACGCGCGCTCGAGCGCGCGTGTACCTGGCTGGCGATCGGCGGCGGCGCGGTGATGCTCGCATTTACCGCAATCTCGGTCGGCAGCATCCTCAGCCGCACCTTCTTCGGCTCTCCGCTGGTGGGCGACTTCGAGCTCACCGAGCGCGGCACCGCGATCGCGGTGTTCGCGATGCTGCCCTATTGCCACCTGCGCGGCGGCAACGTCGTGGTCGACATGTTCGTCGGCATGTTCCGGCCGGCGCTGCGGCGCGCGCTCGCCGTGCTCGGCGACGTGCTGTTCGCGATCGTCGCGGCGCTGATGACCTGGCGGCTGGCGCTGGGCGGCATCAATCAGTACGAATTCAACGACATGTCGATGATGCTGCAGATCCCCACCTGGTGGATGTTCGTGCCGCTCGTCGCTTCGATGGCGCTGCTCACACTGGTGTGCGTGGCGCGCGCGGCCCGCGGCGGAAAGGAATTCCGATGAGCGGCATGGCGATCTCGCTGTTCATGTTCGTCGTGCTGGTCGGGCTGCTGATGATCGGCGTGAACGTCGGCCTGTCGCTGCTGCTGGTGGGCGGCGTCGGCTACATCTGGGTGTCGGGCCTCGATCCGATGCTCAACTACATGAACTCCGCGCCCTATTTCCAGACGGCCACCTATTCGCTGTCGGTGATCCCGCTGTTCGTGCTGATGGGATCGTTCGCCACCGCCTCGGGACTGTCCACCGGGATCTTCAACGCCGCGGCCGCGTGGCTCGGTCACCGCCGCGGCGGCGTGGCGATGGCGGCCATCGGCGCCTGTGCCGCGTTCGGCTCGATCTGCGGCTCGTCGCTGGCCACCGCGGCCACGATGGCGCACGTGTCGCTGCCCGAGATGAAGCGGCTGAACTACTCGGGCAGGCTGGCCACCGGATCGCTCGCGGCCGGCGGAACGCTGGGCATCCTGATCCCGCCGTCGGTGGTCCTGGTCATCTACGCGATCCTCACCGAGCAGTCGATCGGCAAGCTGTTCATCGCGGCGATGGTTCCGGGCGTGCTCGCCGCGCTCGGCTACATGATCGCGATCGCGATCGTCGTGCGCTTCGATCCCGAAGCGGGCCCGGCCGGACCGAAGGCCACCCTTGCGCAGAAGACGAAGACGCTGCTCGAGTTGCTGCCGGTGATCATCGTCTTCGTGGTGATGATGGGCGGCATGTACGGCGGCTTCTTCACGCCCACCGAAGGCGCGGCCGTCGGCGCGGCGGCCACCGGGGTGATCGCGTACGTTCGCGGCGGCATGCGCATGAAGGGGCTCTTCGAGTGCCTGCTCGGCACGGCCAGGATTACCGGGATGATCTTCCTCATCCTGATCGGCGCCGACCTGTTCAACGCGTTCCTCGCAATCACGCAAATGCCCACGCAGGCAGCCACCGCGATCGCCAACAGCGGCTATGCGCCGATGACGGTGCTGGCGCTGATCCTGCTGATGTACCGGTGCTCGGCTGCGTGATGGATTCGATGTCGATGATCCTGATCACGATCCCGGTGCTGTTCCCGATCGTGATGAAGCTCGAATTCGGGCTCCCCCCGAATCCACCGCGATCTGGTTCGGCATCCTGGTGCTGATCACCGTCGAGGTCGGGCTGATCACGCCGCCGTTCGGGCTGAACGTGTTCGTGATCAACTCGCTGGCGCCCGAAGTGCCGATGACCGAGTCGTTCCGCGGCGTGATGCCGTTCCTGCTCAGCGACTTCATCCGGGTGCTGATCCTGATCGCGTTCCCGATCATCACGCTCGGCGTGCTGCAAATACTCGGTTAGGGCGCGGCGCCCGAGTCGTCTTCGAGCAGCTGCGCGCTGGTGGTCTCGGGCAGCGACTCGACGTCGCGCAGCTTGCGCTCGATCGCCCGGGTGCGCACCGCCGCCGTGCCGAGCGTGGTGCTCGCGCGGTCGATCTGCTCCTTGGTCTTCGCGAGCACGTCGCCGAACTTGCCGAACTCGGTCTTCACCGCGCCGAGCAGCTGCCAGACCTCGCTCGAGCGCTTCTCCACCGCCAGCGTGCGAAAGCCCATCTGCAGGCTCGACAGGATCGCCGCCAGCGTGCTGGGGCCGGCGACCACCACGCGCCAGCTGCGCTGAAGGTCGTCCATCAGGCCCGGGCGGCGCACCACCTCGGCGTACAGGCCCTCGGTGGGCAGGAACATCAGCGCGAAGTCGGTGGTGTCGGGCGGCGAGACGTACTTCGTGCGGATCGTCTTCGCCTCGAGCCGCAGGCGCTGCTCGAGCTGGCGCGCGGCCGCCTCGGCGGCCACCGGATCGGCCTTCTCCTGCGCGATGACCAGCCGCTCGTAATCTTCGCGCGGGAACTTCGCGTCGATCGGCAACCACACCGGCGCCTCGTCGCCGCGGCCGGGCAACCGGATCGCGAACTCGACGCGTTCGTTCGAGCCGGGCACCGGCGCGACGTTGGCGGCGTATTGCTCGGGCACCAGCAGCTGTTCGAGCAGCGACGCGAGCTGCACCTCGCCCCAGGTGCCGCGCGTCTTCACGTTGGTCAGCACGCGCTTGAGGTCGCCCACGTCGGAGGCCAGCGCCTGCATCTCGCCCAGCCCCTTGTGCACCTGCTCCAGGCGGTCGGACACCTGCTTGAACGAGGCGCCCAGCCGCTGCTCGAGCGTCGCGTGCAGCTTCTCGTCGACGGTGCGGCGCATCTCCTCGAGTTTCGCCGCGTTGTCGCCCTGCAGCTCGCGCAGCCGCCGCTCGAGCGTCTCGCGCAGCGCCTCGAGCCGCTGCTCGGTGCCCTCGCGCAGCGCGTTCAGGCGCTGCTCGTTGCTCTCGCGCAGCGCGCCCAGCCGTTGCTCGTTGGCCTCGGTGAGCTTGGTGAGCTGCTGCGCGAAGGCGTCGATCTGGTTGTTCTGGACCCCGGCGATGGTGCCCATCTGGTGGGTCAGGTTGCGGCCCAGTTCGGCCAGTGAGCCACTGAGCTCGAGCCGGTTTTCGCGCGCCTGCGACGCGGTTTCCTCGCGCAGTTCGCGCTGCTGCTGCAGCTGCGCCCGGTTCAGCCTGGCCAGCTCGTCGAGCGCGGGCGCCAGGTCGGGGGCGCGCCGCAGCGCCAGCGCCACCAGCAGCACCACCGCCACCGCGATGAGCACCAGGCTGGCGATCGACAGGACATCGTTCACGGACAAGGTCGGCACTTTCGCTCAGGCTTCTCGAAAAACACGATATCCGCGAGCATACTTGGGAGCCGGCCGGCTCCAAAACGCGGAATTTCCGTCAGGAGGCCCTCATGAGAGTTCCCGCACTGGCTCCGCTCGCGCTGTTTGCCGCAGCGCTGGCCGCGTCGCCCGCACTGGCCGCCGCCGCGGCCCCCGCCGAAGGCGGTTCCACCGTGTACCGCTGCGCGACCAGCGACGGCCGCACGGTGTTCTCCGATGAGCCCTGCACCGGCGCCAGCCGCGGGCAGGTCTGGAAGCCGAAGGTCGTCGCTTCGGGCATCGCACGCTCGGGCGGGCCGGCGGGCGCACCGGCACCCGCACGCGCCACCGAGGCGCCGCGCCGAGGATCCGTTCGTCGATTGCCAGCGCCGCGGCGGCCACTACGAGCTTGCCGCGCGCATCTGCCGGCTGCCCGACGACGCGACGCGGCAGATGTTCGACCCGAAGTAGCGGCGGGTCAGGCGTCGCGCAGCGTCGCCAGCGGCGGCACGCGCAGCACGCTGCGCAGGCTCAGCCATCCGGCCAGCAGCGCGAGCGCCGCGCCGATCGCGGCGCCGGCGGCCAGCACCCACCAGCGCGGCTCGTAGTCGAAGCGGAACACCTGGTCGGCGAGGACCCAGCCGATCGCGATCGACCCCGCAGCGGCGAGCACCCCCGCGAGCGCGCCGCTGAACGCCAGTTCGATCAGCTGCGCGGAGGCCAGCTGTCGCCCCGAGGCGCCGAGCGCGCGCATCAAACCCGCTTCGCGCACCCGCTCGTCGCGCGAACTGGCGAGCGCGCCCCAGAGCACCGCGACGCCCGCGGCCAGCGCGAGCACGAACAGCACCTGCACCGCGCCGATCACCTGGTCGAGCATCGACTGCACCTGCCGCAGCAGGTTGCCGGTGTCGAAGACGGTGAGGTTCGGAAAGCGCCGAACCAGTTCGCGGTCGAGGCCCGGCGACGACTCGGGCTGGTGATAGGCGGTGATCATCGTCTGCGGACGCGCGGCGAGCGCCGCGGGCGAGAGGATCATGAAGAAGTTCACCTTCATCGAATCCCAGGCCACCTTGCGCACGCTGGTCAGGCGCACCGTGACGGTCTCGCCGGCCACGTCGAAGCCCAGTTCGTCGCCCAGCGCGAGGCCGAGCGTCTTCATGATGCCCTGCTCGGCCGACACCTCGTGCGCGCCGGGCGCGAACCAGCGGCCCTCGACGATCACGTTGTGAGACGGAAGCTCGTCGGCATACGAGAGGTTGAACTCGCGGTCGACGAGCCGCTGCGCGCGATCGCCGTCGAAGTCTTCCGGGCGCACCGGCCGGCCGTTCACCGTCACCAGCCGGCCACGCACCATCGGGTAGAGGTCGGGCGCACGAACCCCCGCCGCCCCGAGCGCCGCCTGCACCTCGGCCGTCTGCCGGGGCTGAATGTTGACCACGAAACGGTTCGGCGCATCCGGCGGGCTGGCGCGCCGCCAGCCGTCGATCAGGTCGGTGCGCGTCACCGTGAGCAGCAGCAGGGCCATCAGCCCGACCGACAGCGCCACAGTCTGCGTCACCGTCATCGCCTGCCGGCGCGACCACGACGCGAAGGCCAGCCGCAGCGCCGGGCTGCCGGCGACGAAGCGCGCGTGGCGCAACGGCTCGAGCACGCGGATCGCCGCGAACGCGGCCCCGACGAACATGAGCGCGCCCAGCGCGAAGCCGCCGATCGACACCAGCGCCAGCCGAGGATCGCGCGCGAACCAGAAGAGCAGTCCGCCGAACGCGGCCGCGGCGAGCACGATCGCGACCCAGGCCGACGCAGGCGCGCCGGCGACTTCGCGGCGCAGCACGCGCAGCGGCGGCACGCCGGCGAGCCGCAGGAAGGGCCAGGCGCCGAAGCCGCCCATCAGCACCAGCGCGACCACCAGCGCCTGTGCGGCGGGCAGCCAGCCCGCGGGCGGCAGCGGCACTTCGATGAGCGTGGCCACCGCGGCGACCAGCCCGAAGTGCACCGTCCAGCCGAGCGCGACACCCAGCGCCGCACCGGCCAGCGCCACCCAGAACAGTTCCATCCCGAGCAGGCCCAGCAGGCGCCGTTGCGACAGGCCCATCGACTTCATCACCGCGCAGCCGTTCAGGTGGCGTTCGGCGAAACGACGCGACGCGAGGCCGATCGCCACCGCCGCGATCAGCGCCGACAGCAGCGCCACCAGCGACAGGAACTGCCCTGCCCGGTCGAGCGTGGCGCGCAACTCGGGACGGCCGCTGTCGAGCGACTCGATCCGCTGGCCGCGCCCCAGCCGCGGCTGCGCCCATTGCGCGAATTCGGCCACCGCGCGCGGCTCGCCGGCCAGCATCAGCTGCCAGCGCACGCGGCTCGCGGGCTGCACCAGGTGCGTGGCCGGCAGGTCGTCGAGCGAGAACATCGCGCGCGGCGCGAAGTTGACGAAGCCGGTGCCGCGATCGGGTTCCAGCGTGATGAGCCGCGTCACGCGAAAGCTCGCATCGCCGAAGGCCACCGTGCCGCCGTGCGCGACGCCCAGCGCCTGCGCGAGTTGCGGATCGAGCCAGACCTCGCCGCGCGCGGGTCCGCGTGCTGCGGGCACGCCGACAGGCCGCTGCGCGCCCGCTGCGCCCGCTGCGCCCGCTGCGCCCGCTGCACCGGCCGAACCCGCTGCGTCGGCCGGACCCGCTGCGTTCGCCGCGACCTCCTCGACCCGCACGCGGCCGCGCAACGGGTAGCCTTCGCTCACCGCCTTCACCGACGCGAGTTGCGGCAGGCCGCCGGCGATCGCCATGCTCGGGAACACCACGGTGCGCGCCACCCGCAGGCCGCGGCGCGCGGCCTCGGCCACGAGCGCCTCGTCGGGGGCGCGTCCGAGCCGATCACCGGGTCGGCGCCCAGCAGCTGCGCGGCCTCCTGCTCGAGCGCGCCGCGCATCCGGTCGACGAAGAAGCCGACGCTGGCGATCGCGCCCACCGCGACCACCAGCGCGGCGAGCAGCAGGCGCAACTCGCCCGCGCGCCAGTCGCGCCGCGTGAGCCGCAGCGAAAGCAATACGTCGTGCATCGGGGGATCAGAGCCGGAAGGGACTGAAGTCGGTCTCCCGATCGTACCAGTCCTCGCGCTCGGCGCTCTTCAGGAATCCGACCACCTTGTAGGTGACCGGCGTGAACGCCACCTCGACCAGCGTCTTGGCGATCCACTGCGAGACCATCAGCTGCGGCACCAGTTCGTTCGGAATGATGCCGCTGTTCCAGAACGCCAGCGGATAGAACAGCGCCGAGTCGATCCCCTCGCCGATCACCGTCGAGCCGATCGTGCGCGCCCACAGGTGCCGGCCTTCGGTCAGCAGCTTCATCCGCGCGAGCACGAACGAGTTGGCGAACTCGCCGCAGAAGTACGCAACGAGCGAAGCCAGCACGATGCGCCAGGCGTTGCCGAACGCCACCTCGTAAGCCTGCTGGTGCGGCCAGCCCGGCGCGGGCGGCAGCTGCACCACCGCCCGGGCCATGAACGCGGCGAAGCTCATCGCGCCGAAGCCGGCCCAGATCACGCGCCGCGCCTTCGCGTAGCCGTAGACCTCGGTGAGGATGTCGCCGAAGATGTACGAGAGCGGGAAGAACAGCACGGCGGCGCCGAAGGTGACCGTGCCCACCAGCGGCAGCTGCATCTGCACCGCCTTGGCCGGGCCGAGCAGGTTCGAGCAGAGGTAGACGGTGACGAATCCCGCCATCAGCAGCTCGTAGTAGCGGTAGCTGCGCGGTGGCGGCGGCGGGCGCGCTGCGCCGCCGGACCGAGGTTTTTTAATCATGGTTGAGCCTCGAACATGAAGCGCGAAGCATAGCCGATTGCTACCATCGGCCCAGCTCACGGAGAACCCCATGACCGACCGTCACTTCCGCCTCGGGATCGCCGACCGCGTCGCGCGCCTGACGCTGGACCAGCCCGCGCGGATGAACGCGATGAGCCCGTCGTTCTGGCGCGAGCTCGACGCGATCCTCGACACGCTGCAGCGCGATGCGCCGGCGCGGGCGCTGGTGCTCGACGCCACCGGCAAGCACTTCTGCGCCGGCATGGCGCTCGAAGCCTTCGGCTCGGCGATCGCGCCCGACGAATCGAGCGCCGCCGCGCGCGCCAACATCGCGCCGCTGCTCGCCGGGATGCAACGCACCTTCGACCGACTGGCCGAGCTTCGCATGCCGGTGCTGGCCGCGATCCAGGGCGCATGCATCGGCGGCGGCGTCGACCGGTCTGCGCGGCCGACATGCGCTACTGCACGCGCGATGCGTTCTTCTGCGTGCAGGAGATCAACATCGGCATGGCCGCCGACCTCGGCACGCTGCAGCGGCTGCCGAAGCTGATCCCCGAGGGGGTGGCGCGCGAACTCGCCTACACCGGCCGGCGGCTGCCGGCCGATCGCGCGTTATCGGTGGGCCCGGTCAACGAAGTGTTCGAAGACGCCGACGCGATGCTCGCCGGCGTGATGCAGGTCGCACGCGAAATCGCCGCGAGGCCGCCGGTGGCGATCTGGGCCAGCAAGCAGGCGATCGACTACGCGCGCGATCACTCGGTGGCCGACGGACTGCGCCAGATGGGCTGGCTGCAATCGGGCCTGTGGGACACCGCGGCGGTGGCCGAGGCGATCCGCGCGCGCGCGCAGAAGCGCGAGCCCTCGTACCCCGACCTCGTGCCGCTGCGCCACTTCACCGACGCCTGAACCGGCGCCGGCATCGCCGCGCCGGCGACGACGCGCCGGCGCGCCGGCGCGCGTCACTCGCGCGGCAAAATCACCACCTTGCCCTTGACGCGCCGCTCCATCACGTCGCGCAACGCCTGCGCGGCCTGCGCGAGCGGATAGGTCTTCGTGATCGGCGGGCGCACCTTCTTCGACTGGTACAGCGCGAAGAGCTCCCGCAGGTGCTCGCGAGTGCGCTTCGGGTCGCGCTGCACGAACGCGCCCCAGAACGCGCCCACCAGCGACGCGGTCTTGAGCAGCGGCAGGTTCAGCGGCAGCTTCGGGATCTCTCCGGCGGCGAAACCGATCATCAGATGGCGGCCTTCCCAGGCGATCGAACGGAACGCCTGCTCGGTGTACGGCCCGCCCACCGGGTCGTAGATCACGTCGGGGCCCTTGCCGCTGGTGAGCGCCGCGATGCGCTCGCGCAGGTCTTCGCGGGCGTAGTCGATCGTCTCGTCGGCGCCGTGCTCGCGGCACAGCGCGAGCTTGTCCTCGCTCGAGGCCGCGGCGATCACCCGCGCGCCCATCGCCTTGCCGATCTCCACCGCCGCGATGCCCACGCCGCCGGCGGCGCCGAGCACCAGCAGCGTCTCGCCGGCCTCCAGTTTCGCGCGATCCTTCAGCGCGAACAGACTGGTGCCGTAGGCCAGCACGTAGGCCGACGCGGCCGGGAAGTCCATCCCGTCGGGAATCGGCATCACCCGCGCGGCGTCGGCCACCAGTTCCTGCGCGTAGCCGCCATACGGCACGTTCGCGATCACGCGATCGCCCGCCTTCCAGGGCTTCACGCCCTCGCCCACTGCGCGCACGATGCCCGCGACTTCGGCCCCCGGCGAGAACGGCAAGGGCGGCTGCAGCTGGTACTTCTTCTGGATGATCAGCGAATCGGGGAAGTTCACGCCGGCCGCGTGCACCTCGATCAACACCTGCCCGGCGCCGGGTGCCGGCGTGGGCACGTCCTCGATCACCAGCGACTCGGGCGGCCCCCGGGCCTTGCACAACACGGCTTTCATGCGAATAACGGCAGTTGGCCGCTCGCGAACGATATTGCAGGCGCCTGTTGCGGCGGCCCGATCGCGGCAAGGGTCTGTTCGAGATGCCCGCAGCATCGCACCCGGACCGATTTGCCGTGCGATTGCCCCGCAACTTCCTGCGCCCGGCCCCGTCTGAACCGGCGCAATCTCGCCTCACCCATCGGGTGACCTCCGCTGTCGGGCGCAAACCCACTGCCCGCAAGGGTCTCCGGCGAGAAGCTCGTCGTCAAGTACGGTCTTCAGGTTCATGCGATCGCTCCAGGTGGCCGAGACCATCCTTTGGCTGGCAGGACCGCAGTGCTCCTGCGCGAGCGGGGAGGTGGCGGGGATGAACGAAACGCGAGCGATACTCGAATTGCTCGCGAGCCTCACTTCGGGTCGATACCCGCTCTCCCGAACCTGCTTCATCGAGGCAGAACCCGGCGAAGTGCGCGGATGTTTTGCCAGACCTGCGCCTTTGGCACATTCATCGCCATCGCCTCCATGCAGCGCTCCAGCCAGCCAAGGCGCGACCGCACCCGGTCGATCGCCCGGCCGAGATCCCTGTAGATCGAGTCGCCGTACGCCTGGCTGGCCCTGGCACCGGCCTGGCGCAACAGCTTCAGTGGTGCGCGCATCATCGCGAGATCGATCAGGTCACGATTGAACACGCCGTCGTCAGCCCAACGATCCGAATTTGCGAGCAACTTGCTGGCCACCATGTCCAGCGCCGTCAGCGTGGCGATGCCGAGAATCTCGTCTTCACTGGAGGGCGCAGCCAACTCGATGCGCCCCTCGAACACGATCTCGAACTTGATCGCCTGGCCTGCCACCTGCAACTTCGTGCGGATTCCATACCGATCGGCACGCAACTCGCCGAGCTGGGAGAAAGGCGACTGTTTGCCAGACGTAATGGCCGCAATCCCTTTGCCTCCGGTGAGCAGGTGTCGCAGGGCGCTGTACGCCGCGAGGTCGGAAACCAGGAAATCGATGCCGACGGACTCCCGATACTCGCCGTAGCGCAACGCGATCGCCGTTCCACCACCGAACAGGCAGTGGCTCTCACGCAGCAACCTGCCGTCCAGCGACTGAAGCACCATGGCGATTCGCTGGTGGTGCGGACGTTCAAACATCGCCGCGCGCCTCCCCCAGCGCCGTCCGAAGCGCATCGACCAGCTGCCGCTCTGCTGGCTCCATCGCATCGAGATCGAGATGGCGCCAATTGCGCTCGTAGATGCCCAGCGCCTCGGCCGGCGTCAGCGAATCCGTGCCGTGAACATGCCAGGCCAGCTGCCTCAGCTGCGGGTAATCCGACAGGCGGATGCGCGCGGGAATCCAGCCTTCGCGGTCTGTGCCGACACTCCGTGCACCGCGCGCCGGCTCGCCAATTTCCAGCTTCAGGCCCAAGGCAGCCACTGCCGCGAGATAGGCACCCATGGTGACCGACGGTTCCCCTTTCTCGATCCGGTGCAAGGTGACCCGCGACATGCCGGCAGCCTCGGCCGCCGAGGCCGCGCTGACACCCAGCGCCTTCCGGCGCGATCGGATGAGCTCGCCGAGGGTGCGCAATCTGGCCGCAAGTTCGGCCGGTAGCTGAGGGGCGGAAGCTGGCATAATGTTTCCTATATTAGACACTATGGTCCTTTTGTCAAGAATGAGAAACGTATTGTCCAGGATCTCTCGAGCCTCACGGATCCCGACCCCCGGGCCCTCGCCGAAGCCAAACGCCTGCTCGAGAACCCCGGTCGGGCGGCAGGGATGACCGGCCGTCCTGCCTTCGAGCTCGCCCTGCCCGTCGTCATGACGGCGCCCGCTATACTCGGAGCCCTCCGGAAGCGTGGCCGAGCGGTTTAAGGCACTGGTCTTGAAAACCAGCGACGGGGCGACCCGTCCGTGAGTTCGAATCTCACCGCTTCCGCCACGGGCCCAGATTCAGGCGCGCTTCCCGCCGCCCACACTGCCGGGCCCGCCAATGGTCCCTGGGCGCCCTCGACTCTCCCGTCCCTGCCCTTGGTACCGCCCTACCCCGCAGCCCCCATCTGCAGGGCGGCTCGTTGGTCTTCGATAACCTTATAGGTTAAAATCATGCGATGGAGAAAGCCAGGCCGCACTACCGACTGGAGGAGATGAAGGCCGACATCGCGAGGCTCGGCGCGGCTGCCTTCACCAGAACTGCGATCGATGGCGGCCGGGCAATGGGGCTGACCCCGGCGGAGATGCTGCAAGTGATCGCGGGGCTGTCGGGGCGCAACCTCTACAAGTCGATGACCACATACGCAGATCCGCGGATATGGCAGGACGTCTACCACGCCGCCACGGCAAGCGGGCGCGTGGCCTACATCAAGCTCACGCAGGTCAACGACGGGCCGGTGGTGCAGTTCAAGGAACGATGATGAACAAGCAATGCGGCGCATGCGGGGCGCGCCAGCTGGCCCCGTTCGAAAACGAGACCTTCGAGATCCAGCACCAGGGGCGCAAGTCGGTGGTCGAGGGACTGAGCGGGATGCGTTGCAGCGCCTGCGGCGAGGTGACATTCGATTTGCCGAGCGCCCAACGGTATGCAGCCGCCAGCGACGCGCTGCTCCTCGAGGCGCGCGCGGCGGAACGCGAAACGATCAAGCGGATCCGGCTCAAGCTCGGCCTGACGCAGGAACAGGCAGCGTTCCTGACCGGTGGCGGGCCCAATGCATTCTCACGTTACGAAACCGGAAAGGCTCGGCCGTTGGCAGCCGTGGTGCACCTGTTCTACCTGCTCGACGCGCATCCCGAGCTGCTGCACGAGTTGCCCGAACCGCCCGCCAAGCCACGAACGGGTCGCAAGGTTCAGCTCGCAGGTGCACGTCAGCGTGCGGCGTCCAAACCTGTCAGGAAAGCGTCCGGCGCTCGTCGGCGAAGCGCGGCAGGGGCGTAGCTGTTGGCACGCAGGGACGAAACGGACGACCGCGTCGAATCTCACCGCCGCCGTCAGGCCAAGTCAAACGCTGGCCAAGGCCACGCCCCCGAGAACAGCCGCTCCAGCCAGAATGTGACGATCTGCGTCTTCACGTCGGTGAGCCGCCCCGCCCGTAGCTCGTCCATCAGCCAGCCGAGCGTGACGATCTCGACCTCGAGGAACTCGCCGTCGTCGAGCGCCTGCCCGGCGTGCACCAGGTCGCGGCACAGGAACACGTCGATCGCCTCGTCGGAGAAACCGATCGCGGTATGCAGCCGCGTGAGGAACGCCCACTCGTTGGCGCGATAGCCGGTCTCCTCGACCAGCTCGCGCCGCGCGGTCTGCAGCGCACTCTCGCCCGGATCGAGCTTGCCGGCCGGCACCTCGACGAATACCGGCCGATCGGATAGCGGAACTGCCGCTCGATCAGGATGCGCTCGTCGGGGAAGATCGGCACCATCGCGGCCGCTCCCGGATGCACGACGAACTCGCGGTTCGTCGGCCGGCCGTCGGGCAGCCGCACGCGGTCGCGGCGCACTTCGAGGAAGCCGCCCTTGAAGACGACCTCGGAGTCGATCCGGGTCTCGTGAAGCTCTTTGGCCACGGCGGATAGGCGCCCTACGTCGCCAGCGCCAGCCGCACCGCCTCGATGCAGGCCGCCATCAGCGGGCCCGGAATGATGCCCAGCCAAAGCACCAGCGCGCCGTTGACCGCCATCGTGGCGTGCGCGCCGTCGGCCCGCGCGATCGGCGCCTGGCCGGCGGGCGGGTCGAAATACATCACCTTGACCACCCGCAGGTAGTAGAACGCGCCGATCAGCGAGAACAGCACCGCGACCACCGCCAGCCACACGTGGCCGACGTCGATCACCGCCTTGAGCACCGCCAGCTTGGCGTAGAAGCCCACGAACGGCGGGATGCCCGCGAACGAGAACATCATGATCAGCATCGCCAGCGCCATCCACGGGCGGCGCTGGTTCAGCCCCTTCAGGTCGTCGATCTCGTCGGCCTCGAAGCCGCCGCGCGCCAGCAGCAGCACCAGGCCGAAGGCACCCAGCGTGGTGAGCACGTAGGTGATCATGTAGAAGAGCGCCGAGCCGTACGCGTAATTGGCGGTCGCCATGTCGCCGTCCACCACCCCGGCCAGCAGCCCCAGCAGCACGAAGCCGATGTGCGACATCGTCGAGTAGGCCAGCATGCGCTTGAAGTTCGTCTGCGCGATCGCGGCGATGTTGCCCAGCGCGAGCGAGGCCACCGACAGCACCATCAGCATCTGCTGCCAGTCGGCCGCCACGCCGACCAGCGCCTCGACCAGCAGCCGGAACGCGATCGCGAACGCGGCGAGCTTCGGCGCGGCCGCCACCAGCAGCGTGGCCGAGGTGGGCGAGCCGTGGTAGACGTCGGGCAGCCACATGTGGAACGGCACCGCGCCCAGCTTGAACGCGAGCCCGGCCACCACGAACACCACGCCGAAGGTGAAGACGGTGCGGTTCAGTTGCCCACCGGTGAATGCCGCCGCGATGCGGCCGTGCTCCAGCGTGCCGGCCGCGCCGTAGATCATCGACATGCCGTAGAGCAGGAACCCGGAGGCGAGCGCGCCCAGCACGAAGTACTTGATCGCCGCCTCGCCGGGCAGCACGCTGTCGCGGCGCATCGCCACCAGCGCGTACAACGACAGCGACAGCAGTTCGAGCCCGAGGTAGACGATCAGCAGGTTGTTGGCCGAGATCATCACCATCTGGCCGAGCAGCGAGAACAGCGCCAGCGCGTGGAATTCGCCGCGATCGAGCCCGCGGTCGCGCACGTACTGGCCGCCGTAGACCAGCGTGGCGCCCACCGTCACGTAGGCGCACAGCTTGAGCAGGTGCGACAGCCCGTCGGCCACGTACATGTTCGAGAACGCGTACTGGGTGGGCGAGCCCACCTGCCACAGCGTGACGACGAACGGCGCCACGATCGCCAGCAGCGCGAGCACCGGGGACGGAGGACGCCGATGCGCCGGCACCAGCACGTCGACCAGCAGCACCACGCACACGCCGACCAGCAGCGCGATCTCGGGCAGCGCGGCCAGCAGGTTCAGGGATTCGAATTTCATCGTTCGTTACTCGAGCTTCGAGGCCGCGACGTGCTCGAGCAGCGCCCTGGCCGACGCCTCGGTCATGTCGGTGACCGGCTTCGGATAGATGCCCATGCCGAGCACCAGCAGCGCCATCGCGACCAGCATCCAGAACTCGCGGCGGCCCACGTCCTGCATCTTCGCGACGCGGTCGTTGGCCACCGCGCCGAAGATCACCCGCTTGTACATCCACAGCGAATACGCCGCGCCCCAGATCAGCGTGCTCGCCGCCGCCAGCGCCACCCAGAAATTGAACTGCACCGCGCCCAGGATGACGAAGAACTCGCCGACGAAGCCCGAGGTGCCCGGCAGCCCCGAATTGGCCATCGAGAACAGCATGAACAGCGCGGCGAACTTCGGCATCGTGTTGACCACGCCGCCGTAGTCGGCAATTTGCCGCGAGTGCAGCCGGTCGTAGAGCACGCCGATGCACAGGAACATCGCCCCCGAAACGAAGCCGTGCGAGATCATCTGCACGATCGCGCCCTGCATCCCCATCTGGTTGAACATGAAGAAGCCGAGCGTGACGAAGCCCATGTGCGCCACCGACGAATAGGCCACCAGCTTCTTCATGTCGGCCTGCACCAGCGCGACCAGCCCCACGTAGACCACCGCGATCAGCGACAGCGCGATGACCAGGCCCGCCAGTTCGTGGCTGGCGTCGGGGGCGATCGGCAGCGAGAAGCGCACGAAGCCGTAGGCGCCCAGCTTCAGCATCACCGCGGCCAGCACCACCGAACCGCCGGTGGGCGCCTCGACGTGCGCGTCGGGCAGCCAGGTGTGCACCGGCCACATCGGCACCTTGACCGCGAACGCGGCCATGAACGCGACGAAGATCAGCACCTGCTCGCGCAGCGACAGCGGCAGCGCGTGCCAGTCGAGGATCTCGAACGAGCCCGACTTCATGTACAGGTAGATGATCGCCACCAGCGTGAGCAGCGAGCCGAGCAGCGTGTAGAGGAAGAACTTGAAGGCCGCATAGACCCGGTTCGGGCCGCCCCAGACGCCGATGATGATGTACATCGGGATGAGCGTGGCCTCGAAGAACACGTAGAACAGCAGCCCGTCGAGCGCCGAAAACACGCCCACCATCAGCCCCGAGAGGATCAGGAACGCGGCCATGTACTGCGCGACCTTGTCCTCGATGACCTCCCAGCCGGCAACCACCACGAACACGGTGATGATCGCGGTGAGCAGCACGAACCACACCGACAGGCCGTCCACGCCCAGGTGATAGTGCGCCGACAGCGCGTCGATCCAGCGCGTGCGCTCGACGAACTGCATCGCCGCCGACGCGCGCTCGAAGTCGGTGAACAGCGGCACCGTGACCAGCAGGCCGGCGAGCGCGCCGGCCAGCGCCACGCCGCGCACCAGCCCGGGGTTGCGGTCGCTGCCCAGCATCAGCAGCGCCACGCCGAACGCGATCGGAACCCAGATGGCGGCGCTGAGAATCGGAAAGGAGCTCATGTTCTCGGTCGTCTATGTCGCGTTTCAGCGCCGCACCAGCGGCAGCACGACGAACAGCAGCAGCAGCGCCACGCCGACGATCATCGTGATCGCGTAGCTGTTCAGCCGTCCGGTCTGCGCCAGCCGCAGCACGCCGGCGAACCAGCCGACCAGCCGCGCGCTGCCGTCGATCGCCACGCCGTCGATCAGCGCCTGGTCGCCCCCTTCCACAGGCCGCGCCCGACGAGCCGCGCGCCGCCGGCGAAGACGACTTCGTTGATCCGGTCGAGGTAGTACTTGTTGTCGAGCAGCCGGTAGATCCCGGCGAAGCGTACGGCGAGCGCCTCGGGCAGCCGCGGGTTCACCATGTAGCAGTAGTACGCCGAGGCCACGCCGGCCAGCGAGAGCCAGAAGACCGGCGTGCTCACCGAGTGCAGCCCCATCGCCCACCAGCCGTGGAACTCGTGCGCCAGTTCGGCCATCGCCGGATGCCGTTCGGCCGTCGCGATGACGTCCTTGAAGAAGTCGCTGAAGATCATCGGCCACACCGTGTACAGGCCGATCAGCACCGACGGGATCGCCAGCAGCACCAGCGGGATCGTGACCACCGCCGGCGACTCGTGGGGCTTCTCGCCCGCGGCCAGGCCGTGACGGTGCCCGCCCTCGAAGTCGTCGTGGCCGTGGACCGACCTGCCCCAGCGCTCCTCGCCGTGGAACACCAGGAAGTACATCCGGAACGAGTAGAACGCGGTGACGAACACGCCGGCCAGCACCGCCCACCAGGCGAAGCCCGCGCCCGGCACGTTGGCGTGGCGCGCGGCCTCGATGATCAGGTCTTTCGAATAGAAGCCCGAGAAGAACGGGGTGCCGATCAGCGCCAGCGATCCGGCCAGCGCGGTGATCCAGGTGATCGGCATGTACTTGCGCAGCCCGCCCATGTTGCGGATGTCCTGGTCGTGATGCATGCCGATGATCACCGAGCCGGCGGCCAGGAACAGCAGCGCCTTGAAGAAGGCGTGCGTCATCAGGTGGAAGATGGCCACGCCGTAGGCCGAGGCGCCCAGCGCGACTGTCATGTAGCCAAGCTGCGACAGCGTGGAATACGCGATCACGCGCTTGATGTCGTTCTGCACGATGCCCAGGAAGCCCATGAAGAGCGCGGTGATCGCACCGATCGTGATCACCAGCCCGAGCGCGGTGTCCGACAACTCGAACAGCGGCGACATCCGCGCCACCATGAAGATGCCGGCGGTCACCATCGTGGCCGCGTGGATCAGCGCCGAGATCGGCGTCGGGCCTTCCATCGAGTCGGGCAGCCAGACGTGCAGCGGAAACTGCGCCGACTTGCCCATCGCACCGATGAACAGGCAGATACAGGCCAGCGTGAGCAGCGACCACGGCGTGCCCGGGATCAGCTCGATCGTGCGGTCGGCGAGTGCGGGCGCGGCCGCGAACGCCTGCGCATAGTCGAGCGAGCCGAGATATGCCAGCACCACCCCGATGCCCAGCACGAAGCCGAAGTCGCCGACCCGGTTGACCAGGAACGCCTTGAGGTTGGCGTGAATCGCCGTGGGGCGCGTGTACCAGAAGCCGATCAGCAGGTACGACACCAGGCCCACCGCCTCCCAGCCGAAGAACAGCTGCATGAAGTTGTTGGCCATCACCAGCATCATCATCGAGAAGGTGAACAGCGAGATGTACGAGAAGAAGCGCTGGTATCCCGGATCGTCGGCCATGTAGCCGATGGTGTAGACGTGCACCATCAGGGAAACGAAGGTGACGACGCACATCATCGTGGCGGTGAGCGTGTCGATCAGGAAGCCGACTTCGAGCTTCACGCCGCCGATCGTCGCCCACGAGTACACGGTGCCGTTGAAGACGTTGCCCTGAAGCACGTCGGCCAGCGTCCACATCGACGCGAAGAAGGCGATCGCGACACCGGCGATGGTCACCGTGTGGGCGCCGGCGCGGCCGATCGTGCGGCCGAACAGGCCGGCCAGCAGCGCGCCGGCCAGCGGGGCGAATGCGGCGAGGAGGTAGGCTGTTTTCATGGCGTCGCTCAGCCCTTCAGGCGGTCGAGGTCCTCGACGTCGATCGATTCGACGGTGCGGAACAGCACGACCAGGATCGCCAGGCCGATCGCCGCCTCGGCCGCCGCCACCGTGAGGATGAAGAACACGAAGACCTGCCCGGCCGCGTCGCCGAGGAAATGCGAGAAGGCGATGAAGTTCATGTTCACCGCCAGCAGCATCAGCTCGATGGCCATCAGCACGATGATCACGTTGCGCCGGTTCAGGAAAATGCCGATCACGCTGATCGCGAACAGGATCGCGCCGAGCACCAGGTAGTGGGCGAGCGTGAGGCTCATGGCTGGCTCCGGTCGCGCGGCTGCGCCCGCATGGGCACCAGGCGGATGCGGTCTTCGCGCCGCGTGCGAACCGCCTTCGCCGGGTCGGTGTGGCGCGCGTCCTTGCGCCGGCGCAGCGTGAGCGCGATCGCCGCGACCATCGCCACCAACAGCACCACGGCGGCGATCTCGAACGCGTAGACGTACTCGGTGTAGATCAGCTTGCCCAGCGCCTTGGTGTTGCTGTAGTCGGCCGGCAGCGGCGGCACGTCGGTCTGGCGCACCCGGAAGCTGGTCATCAGCACGATCGACAGCTCGATCACCACCACGACGCCGACGAACAGCGCCACCGGCAGGTTGCGCCAGAAGCCCTGGCGCACCTGGTCGAGGTTGATGTCGAGCATCATCACCACGAACAGGAACAGGACCATCACCGCGCCCACGTAGACCAGCACCAGCGTGATGGCCGGGAACTCGGCCTTCAGCAGCATCCAGATACAGGCGGCGCTGCAGAAGGTGAGCACCGGGGAACAGCGCCGAGTGCACCGGGTTGCGCGCGGTGATCACGCGCAGCGCCGCGAACACGGTCACGACCGAGAAGAGGTAGAAGAGGACGGTCCTGGGATCCATGTGGTTGGTCTCTGGATCAGCGGTAGCGGGCGTCGGCCTCGCGGCTGGCGGCGATCTCGGCCTCGTAGCGGTCGCCGACCGCCAGAAGCATTTCCTTCGTGAAGTAGAGGTCGCCGCGCTTCTCGCCGTGGTACTCATGGATGTGGGTCTCGACGATCGAGTCGACCGGGCAGCTCTCCTCGCAAAAACCGCAGAAGATGCACTTGGTGAGGTCGATGTCGTAGCGGGTGGTGCGCCGCGTGTTGTCTTCGCGGCGCTCGGATTCGATCGTGATCGCCAGCGCCGGGCACACCGCCTCGCACAGCTTGCAGGCGATGCAGCGTTCCTCGCCGTTGGGATAGCGCCTGAGCGCGTGCAGGCCGCGAAAGCGCGGCGATATCGGCGTCTTCTCTTCCGGGTACTGGACGGTGATCTTGCGCGCGAAGAAATACTTGCCGGTGAGCTTGAGGCCCTTCAGCATCTCGCCCAGCATGAAGCTGGAGAAGAAATCCCTGACCGCTTCCATGTTCGCCACCTCCCGACGCGCGCCCGCCCGCGTCACTTCCAGATGTTCCATGGCGTCTGCATCCAGACCGCCACGAGCACCAGCCAGAACAGCGTCACCGGAATGAAGATCTTCCAGCCCAACCGCATGATCTGGTCGTAGCGGTAGCGCGGGAAGGTCGCCCGGAACCAGATGAACAGCGACACGACGACGAAGGTCTTGATGCCGAGCCAGATCCAGCCCGGGATCCACTCGAGCAGCACCGAGTCGAGCGGCGGGTACCAGCCGCCCAGGAACATGATCGAGGCCACTGCCGAGAGCAGGATCATGTTCGCGTACTCGGCGAGGAAGAACACCGCGAAGCCCATGCCGGAGTACTCGACCATGTGGCCGGCGACGATCTCGGACTCGCCCTCGACCACGTCGAACGGGTGTCGGTTGGTTTCGGCCACCGACGAGATCACGTAGATCACGAAGATCGGCAGCAGCGGCAGCCAGTTCCAGGACAGGAAGTTCACGCCGCGCGAGGCGAACCAGCCCTGCCCCTGCCCGAGCACGATGTCGGTCATGTTGAGGCTGCCCGAGACCATCAGCACGATGACCATCGCGAAGCCGATCGCCAGCTCGTACGAGACCATCTGCGCCGAGGCGCGCATCGCGCCGAGGAACGCGTACTTCGAGTTCGACGCCCAGCCGGCGATGATCACGCCGTAGATCTCCAGCGAGGTGATTGCGAGCAGCAGCAACAGCCCCGCGTTGACGTTGGCCAGCACCAGTTCGGGCCCGAAGGGGATCACCGCCCAGGCGGCCATCGCCGGCATGATGGTCATCACCGGCCCGAGCAGGTAGAGCCCCTTGCTCGCCTGCGAGGGGATGATCACCTCCTTGAACATAAGCTTCAGCGCGTCGGCGATCGGCTGCAGCCACCCCTTCGGGCCGACGCGGTTCGGCCCGATGCGCAGGTGCATGTAGCCGATCATCTTGCGTTCCCAGAACGTGAGGTAGGCCACGCAGGCGAGCAGCGGCACCAGCACCACGACGATCTTGGCCAGGGTCCAGACCACCGGCCAGGCCACGCCCAGCGTGCCCTCGCCCCAGGCGGTCACTCCGTTCAGCAGGTTGTCCATCGCGGTCAGGCCTTCTCGATCGAGATCGCGCCGCAGGCGCACACCAGGCCGGCCGTGGCCGGCTGCGCCGCGGCCACGCGCAGCACGCCGTCGGCCAGCGCGTCGTCGCGCTTCGAGCTCGAGGCGCGCCTCGCCGGCGATGCCGCCCAGCGACTGCGCGAGCCGCACCGCGTCGCCCGGCGCCGAGGCCCAGCCGCGCGATCGTCGCGCCGTTGGCGCGCGCGGCGGGCGCGCGCGCGTCGCGCGTGCGCTGCAGGCTCTCGGCGCGGCGCACGATCGGGTCGGTCGCGTAGATCGGCACGTCGGCCAGGCGCTCGAGCACCGCTGCGCCCGCCGCTTCGGCATCTGCCGGCCCCGCCATCGCGGCAAAGCCGACCGCCGCGGCAACCCCGGATGCCACCGCCCCGCTCCCTGCCGGCGCCGCATCGGCCAGCGCGTTGTCGAGATGACCGGCGACATCGGGCGCCAGCGCCTCGGCGCGCACCGCCTCGGGACTGTCGTGGTCGAAGCCGCCCACCCCGAGCAGGTTGCCGAGCACGCGCAGCACCTTCCAGGCCGGACGACACTCGCCGGCCGGACGCACCACGCCATTGAACGATTGCACGCGCCCTTCGCAGTTCACGAAGGTGCCGGCCGTCTCGGTGAACGGCGCGATCGGCAGCAGGCAGTCGGCATGTTCGAGCAGTTCGGCCGTCCTGTAGGCACTCAGCGCGATCACCGACTCGGCCTGGGCGAGCGCCGCGCGCGCCACGGCCGGCAGCGCATGATCGAGCGTGGGTTCCACGTTGAGCAGCAGGTAGAGGTTGCGCGGCTGCTCGACCATCGCGCGGGCGTCGAGCCCTCCGGCCGAGGGCACCGCGCGAGCGAGATAGCCGCCCACCGAGTTGGCGGCCTCTCCGATCTGGCCGAAGCGCGCGCCGGCCGCCGCCGCGATCGCCTGCCCGAGGCGCGCAATGCACGCGTAGTCGGGATGCTGGACCGCCGCGTTGCCGAGCAGCACCGCGCCGCGTTCGCCCGAGCACAGGCTCGCCGCGATCGCGCGTGCGCTCTCACCGGGCACGATGGCCGGAAGGTCGATCGACACCGCCGCGGCGAGCGTCGCGGGCGCCGGCTGGCCGCGCGCCTGCAGCACCGCCACCAGCACTTCGGCGAGCCGCTGCACCCACTGCGACGGCGCGGCGATCGCCTTGTGGGCCAGCGGCATCAGCAGGTCGTCGTCGGCCGCGTGCACGATCGACACCTGCGCGCCGAGCTTGACCGCCTGGCGGATACGCGCGGCGAACAGCGGATGGTCCTTGCGCAGGAACGAGCCCACCAGCAGCAGCCGGTCGAGCGCGCCGGCCTCCTCGATCGGCATGCCGAGCCACGGCACTCCGGCGCGCGCGCCCTCGGCGGAGAAGTCGAGCTGGCGCAGCCGGAAATCGACGTTGTCGCTGTCGAGCCCGCGCACGAGCCGGCCCAGCAGGTGAAGCTCCTCCACCGTGCTGCTGCCCGAACCCAATGCGCCCAGCGCCTGCGCGCCGTGCTCGGCGCGCACCGTGCGGATCGCGTGCGCCGCGTAGTCGAGCGCGGTCTTCCAGTCGACCTCGTGCCACTGCCCGTTCTGGCGCACCATCGGCGCGAGCAGCCGCTCGTCGCTGTTGAGCCCCTCGTAGGACCAGCGGTCGCGGTCGGACAGCCAGCACTCGTTGACCGGTTCGTTCTCGAACGGCACCACCCGCATCACGCGGTCGGACTTCACCTGCACGACCGAGGTTCGAGCCGAGCGAGTCGTGCGCGGAGATCGACTTGCGCCGCGAGAGTTCCCAGGTGCGCGCGCTGAAGCGGAACGGCCGGCTGGTGAGCGCGCCCACCGGGCAGACGTCGATCATGTTGCCCGACAGCTCGGAGTCGACCGAGCGCCCGACGAAGCTCATGATCTCGGAGTGCTCGCCGCGGTTGGCCATGCCGAGTTCCATGATGCCGCCGATCTCCTGCCCGAAGCGCACGCAGCGGGTGCAGTGGATGCAGCGCGTCATCTCGTCGGCCGAGATCAGCGGCCCCACCGACTTGCGGAACACCACCCGCTTGGGCTCGACGAAGCGCGAGGCCGAATACCCGTAGCCGACGGAGAGATCCTGAAGCTGGCACTCGCCGCCCTGGTCGCACACCGGGCAGTCGAGCGGATGGTTGATCAGCAGGAACTCCATCACGCCCTTCTGGGCGCGCACCGCCGTTTCCGAGTGCGTGCGCACCTTCATGCCGTTGGCCACCGGCGTCGCGCAGGCCGGCAGCGGCTTGGGCGCCTTCTCGACCTCGACCAGGCACATCCGGCAGTTCGCGGCGATGGAGAGCTTCTTGTGATAGCAGAAGTGCGGCACGTAGATGTCGAGCGTGTCCGCCGCGTGCATCAGCATGCTGCCTTCGGGTACCTCGACTTCCCTGCCGTCGATCTCCAGCTTGACCATCTCGTATCCGTCAGTCGTTCGTTTCGGGGGCGCCGGCGCCTACAGGTAGGCCGGCACCGCGCAGGTCTTGTGCTCGACGTGGTGCACGAACTCGTCGCGGTAGTGCTTCAGGAACGCGCGCACCGGCATCGCGGCGGCGTCGCCGAGCGCGCAGATCGTGCGACCCTGGATGTTGTAGGCGATCCGGTCGAGCTCGTCGAGGTCGCGCATCGTGCCCTTGCCGTTCTCGATGCGGTTGACGATGCGCCACAGCCAGCCGGTGCCCTCGCGGCACGGCGTGCACTGGCCGCAGGACTCCTCGAAGTAGAAGTACGACAGGCGCATCAGCGACTTGACCGCGCAGCGCGTCTCGTCCATGACGATCACCGCGCCCGATCCGAGCATCGAGCCCGACTTGGCGATCGAGTCGTAGTCCATGTCGGTGGCCATCATGATGTCGGCCGGCAGCACCGGCATCGACGAGCCGCCCGGGATCACCATCTTCAGCTTGCGCCCGTGGCGCACGCCGCCGGCCAGTTCGAGCAGCTTCGCGAACGGCGTGCCCATCGGAACTTCGTAGTTGCCGGGACGCTCGACGTCGCCCGACATCGAGAAGATCTTCGTGCCGCCGTTGTTCGGGCGGCCCACTTCGAGGTACTTCGCGCCGCCGTTGCGGAGGATCCAAGGCACCGCGGCGAAGGTCTCGGTGTTGTTGATCGTCGTCGGCTTGCCGTACAGGCCGTAGCTCGCCGGGAACGGCGGCTTGAAGCGCGGCTGCCCCTTCTTGCCCTCGATCGACTCGAGCAGCGCGGTTTCCTCGCCGCAGATGTAGGCGCCGAAGCCGTGGTGCGCGTGCAGCTGGAACGAGAAACCCGAGCCGAGGATGTTCTCGCCGAGGTAGCCGGCCGCGCGCGCTTCGTCGAGCGCCTGCTCGAAGCGCTGGTAGACGTCCCAGATCTCGCCGTGGATGTAGTTGTAGCCGACGCTGATCCCCATCGCATAGGCGGCGATTGCCATGCCCTCGATGACGATGTGCGGGTTGTAGCGCAGGATGTCGCGGTCCTTGAAGGTGCCCGGCTCGCCCTCGTCGGAGTTGCACACCAGGTACTTCTGGCCGGGGAACTGCCGCGGCATGAAGCTCCACTTCAATCCGGTGGGAAAACCCGCGCCGCCGCGCCCGCGCAGCGCCGAGCCCTTGACTTCGGCGATGACCTGCTCGGGGGTGAGCTTCTCCTCGACGATGCGCCGCAGCGCCTTGTAGCCGTCGCGCTGCTCGTAGTCTTTCAGGTGCCAGCCGTCGGGCGAGACCAGCCCGGCGTAGATCTGCGGCTCGATGTGGCGGCCATGAAAGCAGGTCTCCTGCACGCTTGCGTCGATCGTCAGGTCTGTGGCACCCATCATTTCGCGTTCCGCAGCTCGTCGAGCAGGGCGTCGAGCTTCTGGTTGTCCATGAAGCTGCACATGCGCTTGTTGTTGACCAGCATCACCGGGGCGTCGCCGCACGACCCCAGGCACTCGCTTTCCTTCAGCGTGAACAGCCCGTCGGCGGTGGTTTCGCCGAAACCGATGCCCAGCTTCTGCTTCAGGTACTCGGCCGCCCGGGTGCCGTCGCGCAGCGCGCACGGCAGGCAGGTGCACACGGCGAGGCTGTACTTGCCCGCCGGCCGCGTGTTGTACATGTTGTAGAAGGTGGCGACTTCGTGCACCGCGATCGGCGGCATGCCGAGGTACGCCGCGATTTCCTCGGTGACCTGCTGCGACACCCAGCCGGTTTCGTCCTGGGCGATCGCCAGCGCGGCCATCACCGCCGACTGCCTGTGCTCGGCGGGGGTACTTCGCGAGCTCGCGGTCGATGCGCGCGTAGGCGGCATCGCTGAGCAGTCGTTGGGGCTGGGTGACGGCGCTCATGGGTCGGTTCGGAGTGCGAAAACTGGGCGGGTTCGGTGCGGGTTGCGGGGGTCTCAGCGGTCTATCTCGCCGAACACGATGTCGAGCGTGCCCATCAGCGTGGTGACGTCGGCCAGCATGTGGCCGCGCGACAACTCGTCCATCGCCTGCAGGTGCGCGAAGCCCGGCGCCCGGATCTTCAGGCGGTAAGGCTTGTTCGCGCCGTCGGCCACCAGGTAGATGCCGAACTCGCCCTTCGGATGCTCCACCGCCGCGTAGGCCTCGCCCTCGGGCACGTGCATGCCCTCGGTGAACAGCTTGAAGTGGTGGATCAGCTCTTCCATGTTCGACTTCATGCCGACGCGCGAAGGCGGCGCCACCTTGAAGTTGTCGACGATGACCGGCCCGGGGTTGTTGCGCAGCCACTCGATGCACTGCCGGATGATGCGGTTGCTCTGGCGCATCTCCTCGACGCGCACCAGATAGCGGTCGTAGGAGTCGCCGTTGCGGCCCACCGGAATGTCGAAGTCGAGCAGGTCGTAGACCTCGTAGGGCTGCGTCTTGCGCAGGTCCCATTCGACGCCCGAGCCGCGCAGCATCGGGCCGGTGAAGCCCAGCGCCCTGGCGCGGTCGGGGTCGACCACGCCCACGCCGACCAGCCGCTGCTTCCAGATGCGGTTGTCGGTGAGCAGCGTCTCGTACTCGTCGACGTAGCCGGGAAAGCGGTTGGTGAACGCCTCGACGAAGTCGAGCACCGAACCCTGGCGGTCGCGGTTCAGCTCGTCGATCGCCTGCGCGTTGCGTACCTTCGATGCGCGGTACTTCGGCATCGCGTCGGGCAGGTCGCGATAGACGCCGCCCGGGCGGTAGTAGGCCGCGTGCATCCGCGCGCCCGTCACCGCCTCGTAGACGTCCATCAGGTCTTCGCGCTCGCGAAACGCGTAGAGGAATATCGCCATCGCGCCCACGTCGAGGCCGTGCGCGCCGATCCACAGCAGGTGGTTCAGGATGCGCGTGATCTCGTCGAACATCACGCGGATGTACTGCGCGCGCAGCGGCGGCTCGATGCCGAGCAGCTTCTCGATCGCCATCACGTACGCGTGCTCGTTGCACATCATGGACACGTAGTCGAGACGGTCCATGTAGGGCACGGTCTGCAGGTAGGTGCGCGTCTCGGCGAGCTTCTCGGTGGCCCGGTGCAGCAGCCCGATGTGCGGGTCGGCGCGCTGCACCACTTCGCCGTCGAGCTCGAGCACCAGCCGCAGCACCCCGTGCGCCGCCGGATGCTGCGGGCCAAAATTCAATGTGTAATTCTTGATATCTGCCACGAGCGTCGCCTGTCGCAGTCCGTGTTAGCGCCGCGTTACACATTGAATTTCGGCGAAGGCTAACCTGCGCGAAGCGCAGGTTAAGGCCGGCAAAGCCGGCCGGCCGAAGCCAAAATTCAGCGTGTAATTCTTGATGTCAGCCATGCGTGCTTCCCGCGGCAGTCACTTCTGCCCCCTCAACCCCACGTCCGGCCTCTCCACCCCGTATCGGTCGTCGCGCAGGATGCGCGGCACCACCTCGCGCGGCTCGATCGTGACCGGCTGGTAGACCACCCGCTTCTGCTCGGGGTCGTAGCGCATCTCGACGTAGCCGGAAATGGGGAAGTCTTTCCGGAACGGATGGCCGACGAAGCCGTAGTCGGTGAGGATGCGGCGCAGGTCGCCGTGGCCATCGAACACAATGCCGAAGAGGTCGAAGGCTTCGCGCTCGAACCAGTTCGCCACCGGCCAGACGCCGGTGACCGATGCGACCATCGGCATGTCGTCGTCGGCGCAGAAAGTGCGCACGCGCACCCTCCAGTTGTGGGCGACCGACAGCAGGTGCATGACCACCGCGAAGCGCGCCCCGCTCCAGGTGCCCTCGCCGTAATCGCGGTAATCGACGCCGCACAGATCGATGAGCGTGTCGAAGCGCAGCGCCGGTTCGTCGCGCAGGCGCTCGGCAACCTGCGCGTGCGAGGCGGCGTCGATCACCACGGTGATCTCGCCCAGGCGCTCGACGAGCGAGCGGATCGAGTCGCCCAGCGAGGCGCGCAGCGCAGCCTCCAGGGTCTCGAGCCGGGTGGCCGGCAGAAGTGTGGGACAGGGGCATGTGCGGGATCGGAAACGCGTTCGGGGCGGGGTGCGCGGCGAGCGGGGTGGAAGTGTGCGACTAGCGCGCGATGGTGCTGGTGCGCCGGATCTTGCTCTGCAACTGCATGATCCCGTAGATGAGCGCCTCGGCGGTGGGCGGGCAACCGGGCACGTAGACGTCGACCGGCACGATGCGGTCGCAGCCGCGCACCACCGAGTACGAGTAGTGGTAGTAGCCGCCGCCGTTGGCGCACGAGCCCATGGAGATCACCCAGCGCGGCTCGGCCATCTGGTCGTAGACCTTGCGCAGCGCCGGCGCCATCTTGTTGCACAGCGTGCCGGCCACGATCATCACGTCGGACTGCCGCGGAGTCGGGCGATAGAACACGCCCATGCGATCGAGGTCGTATCGCGATGCGCTGGCATGCATCATCTCGACCGCGCAGCAGGCCAGGCCGAAGGTGACCGGCCACATCGAACCGGTTCGCGACCAGTTCACCAGCTTGTCGAGCTGGGTGGTGACGAAACCATCGCTCAATAATCCTTCGATCGCCATTGCGCTGCTCCGAACTCGCTTCCGGGTGGCGCGCAGGACTGGGTCATTCCCAGTCGAGCGCCCCTTTCATCCATTCGTACACGAACCCGACGACGAGGATCGTCAGGAAGATCATCATCGAGACGAAACCGAAGAACCCGATCGCGTCGAGCGACACCGCCCACGGGAACAGGAACGCGATTTCCAGGTCGAACAGGATGAACAGGATCGCCACCAGGTAGTAGCGAACGTCGAAGCGCATGCGCGCGTCTTCGAAGGCTTCGAAGCCGCACTCGTAGGGGGAGAGTTTCTCGGGATCGGGGCGGTTCGGGCCGAGCAGCTTGCCGATGACCAGGGGACCGACGCCGACGGCCGCGCCGACGACGATGAACAGCAGGACGGGCAGATAGTTTTCGAGGTTCACTTGGTTCGGTACCCGACTCTTCTTCCTACAACCCGCTGGGCCAGAAAAAAGTCCGCCCGGACTTGCGCCCCGAGCGGACCTCCTTACCGGCTCTGCGCGCCCCGCGGCTCGATGCGCCCAGGACCGCTGCGCCCGAACCTCCTGTGTGCCTCCGGTTTCCCCACCTCGCGGCGGCCGCGGGCGGATGTCGTTGCTGGTGCCGACGGCGAGACTCGAACTCGCACAGCTTTCGCCACTACCCCCTCAAGATAGCGTGTCTACCAATTTCACCACGTCGGCCGAATCCGCAAACTCGTCAGCCCGCCATTCTACTTCGGAATGTCGCTCGCAGCGCCGCTTTTCGGCGCAGCCTGCCCCGGGGCTTGACCTGCGTCAGGCACCGCGGCCGGGGCCGCGCCGGTGGCCGCTGCGGGTGCGGCTGCGCCGGTAGCACCCGCCGCCGCGCCTGCGCCCGCCGGCGGAATGTCGGAGGGCGCCTTGGGCGCACCCGTGTCGACCGGCGCGGCCGGAGCGCCTTCCATCACGCTGGCCGGCGCCTCGATCGAGCGGTGGCCGATCATGGCCAGCGCCAGCGTGGTGACGAAGAACACTGCGGCCAGCACCCCGGTGGTGCGGCTCAGGAAGTTGGCAGAGCCGGTGGCGCCGAACAGGCTGCCCGAGGCACCGCCGCCGAACGCAGCGCCCATGTCGGCGCCCTTGCCGTGTTGCAGCAGCACCAGGACGATCACGCCGAAGGCGGTGATCACCTGAACGATCATCAGGAGGTTGTTCAACCAGTTCATCGAAGCTTCTCCGCGCGCCCGCGCTTCACCGCGCCGGGCATGGTGTGTGTGTCAGGCCCCCGCCGCCGCGCGGCAGATGGCCAGGAAATCGTCGGCGACCAGCGAGGCGCCGCCGATCAGGCCGCCGTCGACGCCGGGCATCACGAACAGGCCCGCCGCATTGGCCGGCTTGACGCTGCCGCCGTAGAGGATGCGAGTGGCGCCGGCATGCCGATAGCCTTGCTGCGCGAGCCGCTCTCGCACGAAACGATGCGCCGCCTGCGCCATCTCGGGCGAGGCGGTGCGCCCGGTGCCGATCGCCCAGACCGGCTCGTAGGCGAGCACCACCCGCTCGGCGGGCAGCGGGTGCGCCGCATCGACCAGCGCCGCGACGATCGCGTCGACCTGCCGGCCGAGCACCGTCTCGGTGCGGCCGGCTTCGCGCTCTTCGAGCGTCTCGCCGATGCAGGCGATGACGCCCACGCCGTGGACCATGCACATCGAGACTTTCGCCGCCACCTGCTCGTCGGTTTCGCCGGCCAGTTGCCGGCGCTCGGAATGGCCGACGATCGCCCACCGGCAGCCGAGGTCGGCCAGCATCGAGGCCGACACGTCGCCGGTGCAGGCGCCGTTGGGCAGCGCGGAGACATCTTGTGCGCCCCAGGCAATGCCGGTGTCGCCGAGCCAGGCGGCAGCCTGGCCCAGGTACGGGTAAGGCGGGCAGACCACGACTTCGACCAGCGGCACGGAGGCATGGCCGAGATCGGCGCGCAGCGCGGTGAACAGCTGCTCGTTCGAGACGATGTCGCCGTTCATCTTCCAGTTGCCGGCAACGAGCGGCTTGCGGGCCTTCATCGGTTTCCGTCGGGGTCGGGTAAACCCATGATTGTACGGGGGGCCCGCAAAGCGGGTCAATTTGTCCGGCGCGGCCTGTGTGGCCGGCGCGGCCTGCCGTCGGTTCGGGCGCTAAGAACTTATCCGTAAATAGGTAAACTGTCGTTCCGAGCCGCACCGTGCGCGGCGTCGGAGCGAAGCCTTGGACAAGAAGCGAGTCGACTCATGGGTAGTGACGGACGCGTTCTGGCAACGCGTCGAGCCGCTGATTCCCGCGCGTGCCCCTGCGCCGGGAAGAAGTACGTTCGCAAGCCCGGCGCAGGGCGCCCGCCGAAGCCGGCACGACAGGTGTTCGAAGGCATCGTGTATGTGCTGCGTACGGGATGCCAATGGAAGGCGTTGCCCGGCGAGCGCTTTGGCAGTGCCAGTGCCATTCACAAGCGTTTCCTCGAGTGGGAAGAGGCCGGCTTCTTCGAAGCGCTGTGGAAGGCGGGACTGGCCGAGTACGACGACATGCAAGGCATCGCCTGGCGATGGCAAAGTATCGATGGAGCCTTGATGAAGGCACCACTGGCGCAAGAATCTGTCGGCCCGAACCCGACGGATCGGGGAAAAAAAAGGAAGCAAGCGCCACCTGTTGGTGGACGGCCGTGGCGTCCCGTTGTCCCTCATCGTGACCGGGGCCAACGTGAATGACGGCAAGCGCCTCGACGAGGTTCTGAGTGCCATCATGGTCAAACGCAAGACCCCGCCGGCTCGACGCAGCAAGCACCTGTGTGCCGATGCAGGCTACCGAAGCGCCGAGAACCTGCGCATCATCGAGCGGCACGACTACATCGCGCATGTCGTCGACCGGCGTCGGGAAGCCGACATGAAACGGCGCAACCCGACGAACAAGGCCCGGCGCTGGGTCGTCGAGGTGTGTCACAGTTGGTTCAACCGCTTCCGCAAGCTGCTCGTGCGTTACGAGAAGCTCGAGCGTAGTTTCGTCGCGCTCAATCACTTGGCCGCTGCCATCATCGCGTTCCGCAAGGTGCCCTCGAGCATCAACATAATTTACGGATAAGTTCTAAGCCCGGCCCCGGTCACGGCGTTCGTCCCCATCTCCGTCTTCGTCGTCGTCGAGTTCGTCGGGTGCGTCGGTGCCGGCAGCGGCGCCCGCTCCGGAACCCGCCTGCCCGGCCCGCCCACCCCACGGCGGCGGCCCGCCGCGGCGCCAGCGCAGGAACCACAGCACGTAGCCCGAGAACCCGTAGAGCAGAAACAGCGAGAACAGCACCACCGGCGGATCGGAGGAGACCAGCACGAACAGCAGCACGACGCCGATCACGAAGATGAACGGCACGCTCTTCTTCAGGTTGATGTCCTTGAAGCTGTAGAACGGTGCGTTCGACACCATCGTGATGCCGGCGTAGATGGTGAGCGCGAAGCTCACCCAGGCGAGATCGGCGCCCGAGGCGGTGATCCACCGGGTCTGGCGCAGGTCGGTCACGATCCAGACCAGCCCCACGACCAGCGCGGCGGCCGCCGGGCTGGGCAGTCCCTGGAAGAAGCGCTTGTCGACCACGCCGATGTTGGTGTTGAAGCGCGCCAGCCGCAGCGCGGCACCGGCCACGTAGATGAAGGCCGCCAGCCAGCCCCACTTGCCCAGCCCGCGCAGCGACCATTCGTACATGATCAGCGCGGGGGCCGCGCCGAACGAGACCATGTCGGAGAGGCTGTCGTACTGCTCGCCGAACGCGCTCTGCGTGTTGGTCATCCGCGCGACGCGTCCGTCGAGACTGTCGAGCACCATCGCGATGAAGATCGCGATCGCCGCCGCCTCGTAGCGGCCGTTCATCGCCTGCACGATCGCGTAGAAGCCGCAGAACAGCGCCGCGGTGGTGAACGCGTTGGGCAGCAGATAGATGCGCCGCGAGCGGCGCGGCGCCAGTCCTTCGCGGCGATCGTCATCCATGCGCCGGGGGCTCCGCGGACGCGGCCAGCTCGGCCAGCACGCTGGCGGTGGCGTGCACCTTCTCGCCGATCGCCACGCGCGAGCGCGCCGTGAGCGGCAGGTAGACGTCGACGCGCGAGCCGAAGCGGATGAAGCCGAAGCGCTGGCCGCGGACCAGCCGGTCGCCGGCCGCGACGTAGCACAGGATGCGGCGCGCGATCAGCCCCGCGACCTGCACGCAGGTAACCTGCGAGCCGTCGGCGCCGCGGATGAGCAGCGCGTTGCGCTCGTTGTGCTCGGATGCCTTGTCGAGGTCGGCGTTGACGAACTTGCCGGGAAAGTAGGTGACGCGCTCGACCGTGCCGTCGACCGGAGCGCGGTTCGAATGCACGTTGAACACGTTCATGAACACCGAGATCTTCAGCGCTTCGCGCCCCGCGTAGGGGTCGCGCGCGTTCGTCACCGCGATCACCCGGCCATCGGCCGGGGCGAGCACCAGGCGCTCGCCGGCCGGCACCGACCGCGGCGGGTCGCGGAAGAACTGCAGCACGAAGAGCGCCACCAGCCAGAACGGCAGCGACCACCAGCCGCCGAACGCGGTGAACACGAGCGCCACCGCGACGGCAAGCCCGAGAAAGGGCCAGCCCTCGCGGGCGATCAGGGGTGCGGGTAGCGCGGATCCATGGCGGCAAGTATACGGGCGCCGCCGCGGCGCGGGCGCTCAGTTGCGCGACTTGTCGACCAGCTTGTTGGCCTTGATCCACGGCATCATCGCGCGCAGCTTCTCGCCGACCTGCTCGATAGGGTGCTCTGCGAGCATGCGGCGGCGCGACAGCAACGTGGGCGCGCCCGCGCGATTCTCGAGGATGAACTGCTTGGCGTACTCGCCGCTCTGGATGCGCTCGAGCGCGGCCTTCATCGCCTTCTTGGTCTCGGCGGTGACGATCGTGGGGCCGGTGACGTACTCGCCGAACTCGGCGTTGTTCGAGATCGAGTAGTTCATGTTCGCCAGCCCGCCCTCGTAGATCAGGTCGACGATGAGCTTGAGCTCGTGCAGGCACTCGAAGTAGGCCATCTCCGGCGCGTAGCCCGCCTCGGTCAGCGTCTCGAAGCCGGCCTTGATCAGGTCGACGGTGCCGCCGCACAGCACGGTCTGCTCGCCGAACAGGTCGGTCTCGGTCTCCTCGCGGAAATTGGTCTCGATGATGCCGGCCCGCCCGCCGCCGATCGCGCAGGCGTAGGACAGCGCCGAGGTCGCGCGCGATGCCCGAGCGGTCCTGGTGCACGGCGACCAGCATCGGCACGCCGCCGCCGGCCGAGTAGGTGGAGCGCACCGTGTGGCCCGGCGCCTTGGGCGCGATCATCACCACGTCGAGGTCCTCGCGCGGCACCACCTGCCCGTAGTGGATGTTGAAGCCGTGCGCGAACGCGAGCGCGGCGCCCTTCTTGATGTGCGGCTCGATCTCGTCGCGATATGCGGCGGCGATGTGCTCGTCGGGCATCAGCATCATGACGAAATCGGCGCCCTTCACCGCGTCCTTGATCTCGGCGACCGACAGCCTGGCCTTCTTGACCTTGTCCCACGACGGCCCGCCCTTGCGAACGCCCACGGTGACCTTGCCGCCCGAGTCGTTCAGGTTCTGCGCATGCGCGTGACCCTGCGAGCCGTAGCCGATGATCGCGACCTTGCGGGCCTTGATCAGCTTGATGTCGCAGTCCTTGTCGTAGAACACTTTCATTCGTTACTCTCCGTTTGGAATTCAGACCTTCAAGACGCGCTCGCCCCGGGCGATGCCCGAGGCGCCGGTGCGCACGGTTTCGAGGATCGACGCGCGGTCGAGCGCGTCGATGAAGGCGTCGAGCTTGGTGCCGTCGCCGGTGAGCTCGATCGTGTAGGTGCGATCGGTCACGTCGATGATGCGGCCGCGGAAGATGTCGGCCATGCGCTTCATTTCCTCGCGCTCCTTGCCCACCGCCCTCACCTTGATCAGCATCAGCTCGCGCTCGGTGTACGGCGACTCGATGAGGTCGACTACCTTCACCACGTCGATGAGCCGGTTCAGCTGCTTGGTGATCTGCTCGATCACGTCGTCGGAGCCGCGGGTGACGATCGTCATCCGCGACAACGAGTGGTCTTCGGTGGGTGCGACGGTGAGCGTCTCGATGTTGTAGCCGCGCGCCGAAAACAGCCCCACGACCCGCGACAGCGCGCCGGGCTCGTTTTCCATCAGGATCGAAATGATGTGCTTCATCTGCGGCTCCTCACAGGCTTTCCGAGCCGAGCAGCATCTCGGTCAGGCCCTTGCCCCCCTGCACCATCGGCCAGACGTTCTCGGTGGCGTCGGTGATGATGTCCAGGAACACGAGCCGATCCTTGTACTTGCCGAACGCATCGCGCAGCGCCGGTTCGACGTCGGCGGGCTTTTCCACGCGGATGCCGACATGGCCGTAGGCTTCGGCCAGCGCCACGAAGTCGGGCAGCGCGTCCATGTACGACTCCGAGTAGCGGCTGCCGTACTCGATCTGCTGCCACTGGCGCACCATGCCGAGGTAGCGGTTGTTCAGGTTGACGATCTTCACCGGCAGGCGGTACTGCTTGCAGGTGGAGAGCTCCTGGATGCACATCTGGATCGAGCCCTCGCCGGTGATGCAGGCCACCTGCGCGCCGGGGTTGGCCACCAGCACGCCCATCGCGAACGGCAGCCCCACGCCCATCGTGCCCAGCCCGCCCGAGTTGATCCAGCGCCGCGGCTTTCTCGAACGGGTAGTACTGCGCGGCCCACATCTGGTGCTGGCCGACGTCGGAGGTGATGAAGGCGTCGCCGCCGGTGATCTCCCAGAGCTTCTGCACCACTGCCTGCGGCTTGATGACCGTGTCGCTCGTCCGGTACTTCAGGCACTCGCGCTTGCGCCATTCGCCGATCTGCTGCCACCGGGCCTGCAGCGCCCGCGCGTTGGTCTTGTGGCCGGCGGCGAGCGCCTCCTCGACCAGTGCGATCAGGTCGGTGAGCGTCTCGCGCACGTCGCCGACGATCGGCACGTCGACCTTGACCCGCTTGGAGATCGACGAGGGGTCGATGTCGACGTGGACGATCTTGTGCGGGTTCTGCGCGAAGTGCTTCGGGTTGCCGATCACGCGGTCGTCGAAGCGCGCGCCGATGGCGATCAGCACGTCGCAGTGCTGCATCGCCATGTTCGCCTCGTAGGTGCCGTGCATGCCCGGCATGCCGACGAACTTCTCGTCGCTCGCCCGGTAGCCGCCCAGCCCCATCAGCGTGTTGGTGACCGGAAAGCCGAGCAGGTCGACGAAGCGGTTCAGCTCGGGCGCGGCGTTGGCGAGGATGATGCCGCCGCCGGTGTAGATCATCGGCCGCTCGGCGCCGAGGATCAGGTTCAGCGCCTTCTTGATCTGGCCCTGGTGGCCGCGGGTGACCGGGTTGTACGAGCGCATCGACACCGTCTTCGGGTACTCGAAGCGGCACTTGTTGCGGCTGACATCTTTCGGGATGTCGACCAGCACCGGCCCGGGTCGTCCGGTATTGGCGATGTGGAACGCCTTGCGGATCGTGACGGCGAGATCCTTCACGTCCTTCACGAGGAAGTTGTGCTTCACGCACGGCCGCGTGATGCCCACCGTGTCGCACTCCTGGAAGGCGTCTTCGCCGATCGCGTGCGTGGGCACCTGGCCGGTGATGATCACCATCGGCACGGAGTCCATGTACGCGGTGGCGATGCCGGTGACCGCGTTGGTCACGCCGGGCCCGCTGGTGACCAGCGCCACGCCCACCTTCTGCGTGGAGCGCGAATACGCGTCGGCGGCGTGGACCGCCGCCTGCTCGTGCCGGACGAGGACGTGCTGAATGCGATCCTGGTTGAAGATCGCGTCGTAGATGTAGAGGACCGCGCCTCCCGGGTACCCGAAGATGTGCGCGACACCTTCTTCCTCGAGAGAGCGAACGACGATTTCTGCGCCTGTGAGTTCCATTGAATGAAGTCCTTTCAAGTCCAGGGAGCCCGTCCGCCGGCGCCATGGCGGCCGTCGATGCGCGGGGATACGCGTCGAAGCGCCACGACGCAGGCCTCGGCACGGGGCCTGCGAGTTTGATCGGATGCGCCCGCTCGCTTCTCGTGAAGGCGCCCGGCGCACGCAAAGACGACGCCCCGTCCGCGCTGATTGCCGCAGCCACCAGTGCCGGAAGGGGCGCACGAGGGGTAGACGCGCAGGATACTGCAGCGCAACAGCGAGGGTCAAGGCGCCGCAATGCCGTGTGCCGGCCTTCTGCTAGCATGCGCAGCGTCTCCGTCCGCATTGCAGCCCGCTCCGACCCGACCCGAATGGCCACCCGGCAGGAATTGTCGGATTTCCTCGCCGCCGCCGAGCGCCGGGCGTTCAAGCAGGCGGTCTATGCGGTCCGCGACCAGGAAGTCGCCCTCGACGTCGTCCAGGACGCGATGCTCAAGCTCGCCACCCGCTATGCCGAACGGCCACCCGAGGAGCTGCCGCTGCTCTTCCAGCGGATCCTGCAGAACGCGATCACCGACCACTTCCGGCGCCAGAAGGTGCGCAACCTCTGGACGACGCCGCTGTCGGCGCTGGCCGGCGACGGCGACGACGAGGCCGGCGAGCGCGACATCCTCGAGGCGCTGGAGGCCGAGCCGGGCAGCCCCTCGGCGGTGGCCACGGGCGCCGAGCGGCTCGAGCGGGCGCAGTTGCTGGCGATCCTGGACGAGGAAATCGGCAAGCTGCCGCGGCGTCAACGCGAAGCCTTCCTGCTGCGTTACTGGGAAGATCTCAACGTGGCCGAGACCGCCGAAGCGATGGGGTGCTCCGAGGGCAGCGTCAAGACTCACTGTTCCCGGGCGGCCCACACCCTGGCCGAAGTGCTTCGGGCACGCGGAATTGCACCATGAACAACGAACAGCTCATTGCCCGGCTCGCCCGCGACGCGCTCGACGAATCGGTCGAGCACCTGCCGTGGCGCGTCACCCACCGCTTGGCCACCGCCCGCGAGGCTGCGCTGGCCCGCCTCCCGGCCGAGGCGCGCGCGGCCGTCCCGGCCGCGGCCGCCCTTGGGCACGGCCAGGTCGTGGTCGCGGCAGCGGCCGGCGGGCCGCAGCCCCCCAGCCATCGGGGCAAGCGCCGGCACTTCGGGCTGGGGCTGGCGGCAATAGTCGTTCCCGTGCTGGTCGTGGCCGGGGTGCTCTACGCGATTTCCGAGTGGGACAGCCGCCTGCGGGCCGACGACATCGCTGACGTCGACGCCGCGGTGCTGGTCGACGAAGTGCCCATTTCCGCCTACGCCGATCGCGGATTCGGCGTCTTCCTGCGCAACGTCACCCGCGGAGAGCGCGAGTGAGCCGCGAGCAGCTGATCGTCGCGGTGGTGGCCAGCCTGTGCGTAGCGCTCATGGCCGCGGTGCTGCCGGCGCGCGCCGAAAACGAACCGGCGGCGCCGCGCGCCTCGCTGCTGCCGCTGGTCCGGCCGCTCTGGAGCGAGCTCTCGCCGGCCCAGCAGGCGGTGCTCGAGCCGTTCGCGCAGCAGTGGAACGGCTGGTCGGCGCAGGAAAAGCGCGTCTGGGTGTCGCTGGCCGACCGGGTGCCGCGCATGGCACCCGAGGCGCGCGAGCGCGCGCACCAGCGCATTCGCGAATGGGCCGCCCTCACGCCCGACCAGCGCCGGCTCGCCCGCCAGAACTACCGCCTCGCCAAGCGCCTGCCCCCGACGAGCGGCAAGCCCAATGGGAGCGCTACCGTGAAATGACGCCCGAGCAACGCTCGGTGCTGCGCAGCGCCGGCTGGACCAGCAACACCGCCGCGCGCCACGCCGGCGCGCGCACCGGCCTGGCCAAGGAAGCCGCCCAGCCGCTGTCGGACCTCACGCGGCGCAGCGCCAAGCGCCCGCCCCCGCCGCGACCCGCCAGGTTCTGATGCGGGGCCCCGATCCCGCGGCCGATCCCTGGCGCCGCCTGATGGGCTTCGCCTACGAGGCCATCATCCTCTTCGGCGTGCTCTGGTTCGCCGACTACGCGTTCTCGGCGCTCACGCAGTTTCGCGGCCATCCGGGCGCGCTGCGCACCGCGTTCCAGCTGTTCACGCTGGGCGTGCTGGCCGTGTATTTCACCTGGTTCTGGAGCTCTGGCCGGCGCTCGCTGCCGATGAAGACGCTGGCGCTGCAGCTGCAGACGCGAGACGGCGGCCCGGTGAGCCCGACGCGCGCGTTCGCGCGCTTCGCCGCCGCATCGGCGCTGGCGATCGGCGCGCTGGCCGCCGCGTACTACCTGCACGCGGCGCTCGCGGTGCTGCTGCTCGCGCCCTACGCCTGGACGCTGGTCGATCGCGATCGCCGCGGGCTGCACGACCTCATGGCCGGAACGCGACTCGCGCACGTCGCGCCGCCAGCGGCAATGCGCTCGGTCGACGTCTGACGCGTGTTGCGCGCAGAGGTCTGCGCGTGCAACGGCGCGGGCCGTGCGCCGGGGGCGCTTCGGTGCTTGCCCCCGCTTCGCGGGGGTGCCCTGCGATGCTCGCCGCACCGGCTGGCGCGGCGAAACTCGCTGCGCTCGCTTGCGCGAGCTCCGCTCGAACAATCGCCGCGAGAATGATGGACGGCGCGCGCTGCGCGCGCCGCCGGTGCGGCTGCGCTTCTCGGCCGCGCACAGGCGCGTCCCCCGGCGCACGGCCCGCGCCTTTGCCGGCATCGTCGTCCATCCCGCGCAGGTTTTCAGCTCAACACCACTGACGTCGCTCGAGCGGCAGGCGGCGGCTGGGCGGGCCGGCACCGCACTGGCGGGGGGCTTGCGTGCGGCCGGGGCCAGCGCCGCAGCGGGGGCGCCGCAGACCCCAGCCGAGGGCCCGCGTAGGCGCTGGCGCGGGAGCGAAGCGGAGACCGGACGCGCGTAGCGCGAGTCGGCCCCTGTCCGAGGGAGCGCAGCGACCGAGTTGGGGCCGACGGTCCGGGCTCCGCGTGAGCGACCAAGCGTTTCCGAAGGACAGCGCCTTTGCGGGCCCTGGCTGGGGTCTGCGGCGCCCCCGCTGCGGCGCTGGCCCCGGCCGCACGCAAGCCCCCCGCCAGTGCGGCGCCGGCTCGCCCAGCCGCTGCCTGCCGCGAGCGCGCCGGCGTTCAGGCCTTCACGCAGTCGACGTAGTAGCGGTCCACGCCGTCTTCGCGCTCGATCACCAGCCCGTGCACGTCGGTCTCGAAGCCGGGGAAGCGCTCGTTGAAGTCGCGCGCGAACTTCAGGTACTCCACGATCGGCCGGTTGAAACGCTCGCCCGGAATCAGCAGCGGAATGCCCGGCGGATACGGCGTGACCAGCATCGTCGTGATCCGCTCTTCGAGATCGTCGATCGGCACGCGGTCGACCTGCCGGTGCGCCAGGCACTCGAACGCCTGCGACGGCTTCATCGCCGGCTGCATGCTCGACAGGTACATCTCGGTGGTGACCCGCGCGATGTCGTAGCGGCGGTACTGCTCGTGAATCTGCGAGGCGAGGTCGCGCAGCCCCACGCGCTCGTAGGCCGGATGCGCCTGCACGAACTCGGGCATCACGCGCCACAGCGGCTGGTTGGTGTCGTGGTCGGACTTGAACTGCTGCAGCTCGGTGACCAGCGTGTTCCACCGACCCTTGGTGATGCCGATCGTGAACATCACGAAGAACGAGTACAGGCCCGTCTTCTCGACCACCACGCCGTGCTCGGCCAGGTACTTCGTGACGATCGAGGCCGGAATGCCCCGGGGCGCGAACCGGCCGGTGATGTCGAGGCCGGGCGTCACGATGGTCGCCTTGATCGGATCGAGCATCGTGAAGTTGGTGACCAGCTTGCCGAAGCCGTGCCACTTGTCGCTCGAGCGCAGGAACCAGTTCTCGCGCTTGCCGATGCCGGTCTCGGCGAGGTCTTTCGGCCCCCAGACCTTGAACCACCAGTCTTGGCCGAACTCGTCGTCGACCTTGCGCATCGCGCGGCGGAACTCGAGCGACTCGAAGATCGACTCCTCGACCAGCGCGGTGCCGCCGGGCGGCTCCATCATCGCCGCTGCCACGTCGCACGAAGCGATGATCGCGTACTGCGGGCTGGTGGAGGTGTGCATCAGGAACGCTTCGTTGAAGCGGTGCCGGTCGAACTGCTTCTTCCCGGAGTCCTGGATCAGGATCTGCGAGGCCTGCGACAGCCCCGCCAGCAGCTTGTGCGTGGACTGCGTCGAGAAGATCATCGCGTCCTGGCTGCGCGGACGGTTCGGCCCGATCGCGTGAAACTCGTGGTAGAAGGGATGGAAGGTCGCGTGCGGCAGCCAGGCCTCGTCGAAGTGCAGGTTCTCGATGTAGCTGCCCAGCGTGCGCTTGATCGTCTCCACGTTGTAGATCACGCCGTCGTAGGTCGACTGCGTGATCGTCATCACGCGCGGGCGCGCCGACTTGTCCTTGATCAGCGGGTTCGCGTCGATCTTCTTCTGGATGCTGGCCGGGTCGAATTCCTCGAGCGGAATCGGCCCGATGATCCCGTAGTGGTTGCGCGTGGGCTGCAGGAAGATCGGGATCGTCCCCGTCATCGTGATCGCGTGCAGGATCGACTTGTGGCAGTTGCGGTCGACCAGCACCACGTCGTCGCTGCCCACCGTGGAGTGCCAGACGATCTTGTTCGACGTGGACGTGCCGTTGGTCACGAAGAACAGGTGATCGACGTTGAAAATGCGCGCCGCGTTGCGCTCCGAGGCCGCCACCGGACCGGTGTGGTCGAGCAGCTGGCCGAGCTCGTCGACCGCGTTGCAGACGTCGGCGCGCAGCATGTTCTCGCCGAAGAACTGGTGGAACATCTGGCCCACCGGACTCTTCAGGAACGCCACGCCGCCGGAGTGCCCCGGGCAGTGCCAGGAGTACGAGCCGTCGTGCGCGTAGTTCACCAGCGCCTTGAAGAACGGCGGCGCGAGCGAATTCAGGTAGTTCGTCGCCTCGCGGATGATGTAGCGCGCGACGAACTCCGGCGTGTCCTCGAACATGTGGATGAAGCCGTGCAGCTCCTTCAGGATCTCGTTCGGGATGTGCTGCGAGGTGCGCGTCTCGCCGAACAGGAAGATCGGGATGTCGGCGTTGCGCCGGCGCGTCTCGGCGATGAATTTGCGCAGGTCGCTCACCGCCTTGCTCTCGGCGCCGTCGTCGCCGAGTTCCTCGTCGTCGATCGACACGATGAAGGCCGACGCGCGCGCCGCCTGGTTGGCGACCATCGCCACGTCGATGTAGGTGAAGCCGCCCACCACCTCCCAGTGCTGGTCCTCGATCGCCTTGGCGAGCGCGCGGATGCCCAGGCCACTGGCGGAGTCGGCCTTCCAGTCCTCGTCGATGACGACGATCGGGAAACGGAATTGCATGTCGGGGAATCCAGCGATGGCGATGACGACAGGCGTGCGGGCGCGCGCCGGAAAAGGTGCAAGTTAAGCACAAATCGGGGGCGGGTCGGCGAGCCATGGGCGCCCCCGACACGGGCGTTGCCCGAAGCCGACGGATCAGACGAGGTGGACAGTCGGGCCGTACCGAGCAAGCGCCGCGTCGGCCGTCAGCAAGGCCATCGGTTCCGCAAGGCTCTGTGCGACGAGAAGCCTGTCAAAAGGGTCGCGATGGTGCCACGGAAGTTGAGCCACAAGGCTCAGATGCTCGCGAAGGATCGGGAGTGGCAGGTGCCCGTCGGTCTCGGCACTGTCGGCGATCAGGTCGGGCTCGAAGTCCAGCTTGCCGAGGCTGCGCTTGATCGCGATCTCCCAGATCGATCCCAGACTGAAGTAGAACTCCGCATTGCCGGACTCCATGAGCCGACGCACAGACTCCGGGACGCGGCGGGGGTCGGACAGCGCCCACAGCAGCACCTGCGTGTCGAGGAGAAAGCGCATCGGCTATCGACCGTGAAACATCGCCTCGATTTCGTCGCTCGCCAGGCGATCGAAATCCTCGGGGACATGAATCCGGCCATGCAGGGACCCGAGACGAATCCGGCGGGCCTTTTGCACAGGCACGAGCCTCGCCATCGGCCTGCCGGCCTTTGCGATCACGATGGTCTCACCCGCCGCCGCCCGCTCGACCAACAGCGACAGCCGGGTCTTGGCTTCATACAGATTCACGACAGTCTCGGCCATCCAGAACACCTATGCGAGTCAGAGTTGACCAATGTTGGTCAATTCTCACCCTCGGGCGAGCCCGCGTCAATAAGCCCGGTGGATGAGCCGAACGGTCGCGCTACCATCACCCACCGATATCACGACATCGACCGGATCGCTCATGCCACAACCTTCCTGGCCGCGCGTGGCCGTATACGGCGCCGGCGCCGTCGGCTGCTACTTCGGGGCGAAGCTGGCCGAAGCGGGCGCGCCGGTCACGCTGATCGGCCGGGCCGCGCACGTCGAGGCGATCCGGCGCGACGGGTTGCTCTTCGACAGCCCGGGCGCGACCCGCCGGGTGCGGATCGCGGCCGACACCGGGCCGGAGGCGGTTCGCGACGCCGACCTGGTGCTCTTTTGCGTGAAGACGCGCGACACCGCAGACGGCGCCCGGGCGCTGGCGCCGCTGCTGCGTGCCGACGCAGTGCTCGTCAGCCTGCAGAACGGCGTGGACAACGTGCCGAAGCTGCGCGACGCGGGCATCGACGCGCTGGCCGCGGTGGTGTACGTGGCAACCTCGATGCCGGCGCCGGGGCACCTGCTGCACGCCGGACGCGGCGACCTGGTGATCGGCGAATACGGCGTACGGCCCGAGTTCGCGCGTGCCCGGCAGGTCGCCGACTGGTTCGAACGTGCCGATGTGCCCGTCCGGCTCGAAGCCGACCTGCGCTGCGAGCTCTGGACGAAGCTCGTCATGAACTGCGCGTTCAATGCCATCTCGGCGCTCGGGCGCTCGCGCTACGGGGCGATGCTCGACGACGCCGAGGTTCGCGCGCTGATGCGCGAGGCGATCGGCGAGTGCGTCGCGGTGGCGCAGGCCGACGGGGTGGCAATCGCCGGCGTCGACGCCCTGTACGACGCCGCGATGCGACTCGGCGCGGCCATGCGCGAAGCCAACTCGTCGACCGCGCAAGACCTCGCCCGCGGCCGACCGACCGAGATCGACTCGCTCAACGGCTACGTGGCGCAGCGCGGCCAGGCGCTCGGCGTCGCGACGCCGGTGAATCGGGCGCTGACGACGCTGGTGCGGTTGCTCGAGCGCGCGGCGCCGGCCTGAGCCGGCGATCGGCGGCCAGTTCTTCCCTGACGACCCTGCGCATCGCGTCGATCATCGAGCGCTGCTGGATCCATGCCACGAGCGCTTCGTTGATCAGCGACTGGTAGTTCCCGCCGCCTCGACCGCGTCGCGGAAATGGTCGATCACGGCGTTGTCGAGCCGGATGGAGATCTTCGTCTTGCCTGGCTGCGAAGGGGGTGACCCGGCCGCGTTTCGCACCCGAGAAATCGATTTCACGAACCGGCTCCGCCGCTACTTTTTTCACTTTGTGTTCGCCGAGGGGGAAGACACAATCGAGCTTGCCCGGCAGACCGGCGGTTCGCGATTGCTCACGGCGAGCGATAGACTTGTCCAAGGCACGGGTGACAGCAGCGTTCCTCGTCCGCTCACCGCTGACCTGGAGCGCTCGCTGGAAGCGATCCGGGTCGATTACGAGGTTGGTGGCCACATGTCCTACATTCCGCACTTCGAATGGCGTATTAGATCGCAATTGCGCGTGCAATTTGGGCGGATCAGGGCTTGGCCGGATGTGCTGCGTCGATGAGTCGTTCGGAATCGGCCTCCCAGGCCCTGAGCAGTTTTTTCACCAAGCGATAGTTGTCGATCGCTTGACGCAGCAACTTCGCCTGTTCGGGCGTGACGTAGCGATGCGCGATCTTGCCGGCGCGCATGCGACCCCACTCGTAGTACGGGCCGTGCCGCGCTGAAGGGTCAGTCGCGCACCGGCAGTTCGGTTTGCCGCACTTCATCATCCGCTCGCTGAGCGAACCGGAGCACAGCAATTCGATCTCGCCGAGCCTTGCGCGCAGCTTTGCGATGCGCTGGCGCGCCGCGTCGACTTGCCTGGTCGAGGGTTTTTTTCACCACGGAGGATGCATTCTTCGGCAGCGGTGGGCTTGATTCGACGGCGGTCTTACGCATAAGATATCGTAAGAGCAATGGCAGAGCAACCCTCCCCCGACGCGCAGCTCGATCTGCTGACCGAGCGACTGGGCCCGCTACCCCTGCTCAACCACTTCCTCGATCGCAGCGGCGTGCTCGAGATCCTCGAGAAGCACGTCGATGGCGATGCGCGCTCGCACCGCTCCGCCGTTTCTCACACGCAGGCGCTGGGCGTGCTGCTGCGCTCGATCGTCGTCGAGCGCGAGCCGGTCTACCGCCAGCAGGAGACCGCGGTGTCGTTCGCCGGCGGCCTGTTCGGCCTGAGCACCGCCGACCTGTCGCACCTCACCGACGACCGCATCGGACGGGCGCTCGAGCGCTTGTTCGACGTGGACCGGGCGGCATTGCTGACCGAGGTCGTCGTCACGCTTGCGCGACGCTTCGGCGTGCGCTTCGATCGGCTGCACAACGACTCGACTTCGGTCTCCTTTTGCGGGCAGTACCGCGCAGCCTCGGGACGCAGCGTTCGCGCTCGTCGGGCACCTGCGATCACCTACGGCTACAGCAAAGACCACCGGCCCGATCTGAAGCAGTTGCTGTTCATCCTGACCATCGACGGCGACGATGGCGTGCCGGTGCACTTTCGGTGCGCCAGCAGCGGCAACGTCGCCGATGCCGTCACCCACATCGACACGGAACACGCTGCGCGAGATCGCCGGGCGCGCGGATTTCCTCTACGTCGCCGACAGCAAGCTGTGCTCGCGCCCGGAACATGGACTACATCGCGCGCCACGGCGGGCGCTTCGTGACGGTGATGCCGCGCAACCGCCAGGAGGATGCCCAGTTCCGGCACTGGATCCAGACGCATACGCCGCACTGGGAACTCGTCTGGCAGCGACCCAACCCGAGAAACGCCGAGGGCCCGCGCGACGAGTGGTACGTCTTTTGCCCCGAGGTGCCTTCGGCCGAGGCCTACCCCATCGTCTGGGTCTGGAGCACCTTGCTCACGCTCAGCCAGGGCTACCGGCGCCAGAGGAACGTGGCCGCCGCCATCGATCACCTCGTGGACATCAAGCGCAGGCTCGGTGCGGCCCGCGCCCGTCTGCGCGGGGCTGCGCAAATCGATCAAGAGGTCGACGAGGTCCTCGCCCGCTATCAGGCCGGCCGATACCTGAAGGTCAGCCGCGTCGTGCGCGAGGAGCACGTCTTTCGCCGAGGCGCGCCGCGGCAGGCCCGGGCCCGACACCGCCTACCGCAAGATCACCAAGCGGCGCTACGACATCGAGTGGACGCTCGACACCGAGGCCATCGCCTACGACCAGAAGTCCGACGGCATGTACCCGTTGATGACCAACGACCGCAGCCTGTCGGGCGCGCAGGTCCTCATCGCCCACAAGGGCCAACCTTGCATCGAGCGGCGCTTCGAGCAGCTCAAATCCGTGCATGAGATCGCGCCGGTGTTCCTGAAGAACGAATCGCGCATCGAGGCGCTGTTCACTGTCTACTTCCTCGCCCTCGTCGTGCAAGCGCTCATCGAGCGCGAACTGCGCCTCGCGATGAAGCGCCACAAGATCGACGCACTGCCGCTGTATCCGGAGAGCCGCGCCTGTCGTCGGCCCACGACCGAACACATCCTGCGCCTGTTCAGCCTCGCCGAGCGCCACACCCTGCGCGCCAACGGCGCCACCCTGAAGGTCTTCGAGCCCGAACTCACCGAACTCCAACTCACGGTACTCGAACTGCTCGGCGTGCCCGCTCGCGCCTACCGTCGAGCCAGCTAACCGTCGGTGCCTCCAGGGGCTGCTAATTCACCGCTATTGCGCGAATCGAAGTGCGGAATGTAGGACATGTGCAGTAACGAAAATGATCAGGGCACGACGCCGAATCCGATCCGCGACGATCGTCGCGCCGCGATGCGCGAGGCCGCGGATCGAGTGCGCCGAAGCCTCGCACCGGAGTTCCGCCGACTCAGTGCAGACGAAATCATGCAGTTCTTGCGTGGAGCTTCAACCCCAGGGCCGAGACCACCTTCATGATCGTGGCGAATTCCGGATTGCCTTCCGGCGAGAGCGCTTTGTATAGGCTCTCACGCCCAAGGCCCGTTTCGCGAGCAACTTGTGTCATCCCCTTTGCCCGTGCAATGTCGCCCAGAGCAGCGGCAACGAGTGCAGGATCACCCTCTTCGAGCGCCGCCTCGAGGTATGCCGCCATATCTTCCTCGGTGTCGAGGTGCTCGGCAGGATCCCAGCGGGTGGTGCTTGGCTTGCTCATGACTACTCCCGGAACTCGCGCGCTAACGCCTTGGCTCTACGAATGTCCCGATCCTGGGTGGACTTGTCGCCCCCAGCCAGGAGCAGGATGAAGCTGACACCCAGTACACGCTCGTCTGGCGGACTTCGACCATCGCGGCAAGTGTATCACACAGGATACGCAAAGAGCGGTGTTGTCGCCCCGATCTCCTTCCCCCACGAACCTACGAGCGCTTCAACGCGCGCGACAGCGCATCGCCCAGCGCGGTGGGCTCGGCGGCGCGCTCACCCGGCCGGCCGCGCCGGTCGCTGGCGGCGCCGCGCTTGCCATCGCCCGCGCCGCGCGGCCGGTTGCCGGCCTCGGGCGCGGCAGCGCGCGCCGTGCGCCCGGGCTGCGCCCCGCTCTTCATCGACAGCGCGATACGCTTGCGCGCGGCATCGACTTCGAGCACGGTGACCGACACCACCTGCCCGGCCTTGACCACGTCGCGCGGATCTTTCACGAAGCGGTCGGCCAGTTGCGAGACGTGCACCAGGCCGTCCTGGTGCACGCCCAGGTCGACGAAGGCGCCGAAGTTGGCCACGTTCGTGACCACGCCCTGCAGCTTCATGCCGGGGCGCAGGTCGGCGATCGTCTCGACCCCTTCCCTGAACGACGCGGTGACGAACTCGCCGCGCGGATCGCGGCCGGGCTTCTCCAGTTCGCCGAGGATGTCGCGCACCGTGGGTTCGCCGAAGCGCTCGTCGACGAACTGCCGCGGCTCGAGCCCGCGCAGCGCGTCGCGATTACCGATCAGCTCGCGCGCATTGCGCCCCACGCGCGCCAGGATGCGCTCGACCACCGGGTAGGCCTCCGGATGCACCGCCGACGCGTCGAGCGGGTTGTCGCCGTCGCGGATGCGCAGGAAGCCGGCCGCCTGCTCGAAGGTCTTCTCGCCCAGGTACGGCACCTTGCGCATCGCGTCGCGGCTGCGGAAGGCGCCGTTCGCGTCGCGGTAGTCGACCATGCGCTGCGCGACGGTGGCGCCCAGGCCCGAGACCCGCGCGAGCAGCGCCGCGGACGCGGTGTTGACGTCGACGCCGACCGAATTGACGCAGTCCTCGACCGCCGCGTCGAGCTGGCGCGACAGCGCGTGCTGGTTCACGTCGTGCTGGTACTGGCCGACGCCGATCGACTTCGGGTCGATCTTCACGAGTTCGGCCAGCGGATCCTGCAGTCGCCGCGCGATCGACACCGCGCCGCGCAGGCTCACGTCGAGTTGCGGGAATTCCTTCGCCGCCAGTTCGCTCGCCGAATAGACCGAGGCGCCGGCTTCGGAAACGACCAGCTTGCGCAACCGCAAATCGGGGTGCCGCGTGATCAGGTCGCCCACCAGCCGGTCGGTTTCGCGCGACGCGGTACCGTTGCCGATCGCCACCAGTTCGACCGAGTGCTTTGCGGACAGCGCGGCGAGCGCCGCGATCGCGCCGTCCCAGTCGCGGCGCGGCTCGTGCGGGTACAGCGTCGCGGTGCCGAGCAGCTTGCCGGTGGCGTCGACCACCGCCACTTTCACGCCGGTGCGGATGCCCGGGTCGAGGCCGATCACCGCGCGCGGGCCCGCGGGCGGCGCGAGCAGGATGTCCTTCAGGTTGGCGCCGAAGACGCGGATCGCCTCGGCCTCGGCGGCTTCGCGCATGCGGCCGAACAGTTCGGTTTCCAGGTGCGGCAGCAGCTTCACGCGCCAGCACCAGCGGCAGGCTTCGGCGAGCCAGACGTCGGCGGGGCGCATCAGCTCGCGCGCCGCAGGCCCGTTCGCCGACGGCGTCGCGGCTGCGGCCGCGGCGCGCGCGGCCGCCTGCACCGATCGGCCCAGGCCCACTTTCGCCGCGAGCAGCGCGAGGCACGGATGCGGCTGCTGCTGCTCGAGCGCGGGTTCGAGCCCGAGCTTCAGCGACAGCACGCCCTGCTGGCGCCCGCGCAGCAGCGCGAGCGCGCGGTGCGAGGGCACTTTCGCGATCGGCTCGGCGTGATCGAACCAGTCGCGAAACTTCTCGCCCTCGGCAGCCTTGTCCTCGTGCACCTTGCTGGCGATCCAGCCCTCGTTCCACATCCGCTCGCGCAGCGCCTCGAGCACGTCGGCGCGCTCGGCGAAGCGCTCGGCCAGGATATCGCGCGCGCCGTCGAGCGCGGCCTTCGCATCGGCCACGCCGTGCCTCGCCGTTCTCGTCGGGAGCGCGCAGGTACGTCGCGGCCTCGGCCTGCGGATCGAGGGTCGGGTCGGCGAGCAGCGCGTCGGCGAGCGGCTCGAGGCCGGCCTCCCCGGCAATCTGCGCGCGGGTGCGGCGCTTCGGCCGGTACGGCAGGTAGAGATCTTCGAGCCGCTGGCGGGTGTCGGCCGTGGCGATCTGCGCGGCGAGCGCGTCGGTGAGCTTGCCGTGCTCGGCGATGCTCGCCAGGATCGTCGCGCGGCGATCTTCGAGCTCGCGCAGGTAGCCGAGGCGCTCGGCGAGCGTGCGCAACTGCGTGTCGTCGAGGCCGCCGGTGGCTTCCTTGCGGTAGCGCGCGATGAACGGGACGGTGGCGCCGGCGTCGAGGAGGTCGATGGCGGCGGTGACCTGGGCCGGGCGGGCGCCGAGTTCTTCGGCGAGACGGGCGAGGATGCGAGCGGCGACTGCCGCCTCCGAAGGAGCACGATCCATGAGTAGTCGGTCGGGACGTTTCCGAAAGGACCGGATTCTGTCACACCGAGGTTCACGCGCACGACTGGGCGAAGGCGACGTTTGCGCGACACGTGGCACATTTTTGATAGGCGGCATGGGCCGGGTGTTGCACCATCGTAAAATCTCCACTGTTCGAACGTCGATCACCGCATGCGCCTGTCCCGACTCGAATTGCCCGCGGGGGTACGCGGGTTCCTGCTCTGGTTCGTCGCGCTCTTCCTGCTCAGTCAGGTTCCGTTGTATGCGGTGCGTTACGTAGACATCGTCGACTTTCCGAACCACCTCGCAAGACTGCACGTCCTCGAGCACGTCGGCGATACACCGATTCTGCGACGCTTCTACCGGCCGCAGCCCGGAATTGCGCCCAACCTGGCGCTCGATTCGATCGTCCCGCTGCTGGGCAAGATGTTCGGCCTCGAGACGGGGCTCAAGCTGTTTGCCTCGCTCTGCGTGCTGATGGCTGCGAGCGGCACCGCCGCGCTCGCGGCGGCGCTGACGGGTCGCCTGACCTGGGTTGCGCTGGGCGGTCTGCTTTTTCGCCCACAACGCCTTCTTCCAACTCGGGCTGTTCAACTTCGTGTTCGGCGTCGGCGCCGCGCTCTGGCTGCTCGCCGCATGGATCGCACTGGACGGATCGCGAAGGCCGCGCCTGGTCCCGGCCTTCGCCCTCGGCGCCACTCTCGTCTACCTGTGTCATCTGGCGGCCTTTGGGGTCTACGCCGTTTGCGTCCTGGGGTACCTGGCCGTCCGCCCCCCCGGCGAGCACGGCGTGCGGAAGTTCGCGCGTCGTGCAGCACTCGCCGGTACGCAGTTCCTGCCCGCGCTATACCTGCATCTTGTGACGTTCCAGCCGGGTACCAATCCCGCCGCGCCGTATCCCGACACCTCGGCAAGCGCGCTTCTTGCCTACAAGGCGGTGCTGCTGCTGCTGATTCCCAAGGTGAGCCTGCACTCGGCAGCACTGCCTGCCGGTATCGTGCTGGCGTTCGTGGTGTTCTGCCTGACGGTCGGATGGCGGCACCGCGATCTGTCGATGGCGCGACCCGCGAAGCCGGTTCTGATACTGCTGGCGATCGCCGTTCTGCTGGTGCCGCCCCCTCGGCCTCGGGTCGAACATGGTCGACCTTCGACTCGCGCTGCCGCTCACGCTCGTGTTCTGGGCGAGCCTGGACCTGACCCCTGCCGGCCAGCGCCGGGCACCCTGGCTGCCCTGGGCAATCGGCGCGGGTGTCGCCATCACGAGCGGGGCGACGCTGCTGAACTGGGCCGAATCGGCCCCGCTGCAAAGGGACCTGCGCGCCGCCATGACGCACATCGAGCCAGGAAGCCGGGTGGCGGTGGTGGCGGTGGCCGAAGGTCGCGACGGGCCGGGCCTCACACCGCACGCGGTTGCATGGAGCGTGATCGATCGGTCGGTGTTCCTGTCGGCCTTCTACATCAGACCGTTCCAGCCATTTCCCGTCGCGTTCCGTCTCGAATTCGTGCCCCTCGCTTCGCGGGCGCGGCTGGACAATGCCGGCCCGGCACCTCCGCTGGATTTCCTGCGGGGATATTTCGACTACGTGGTCGCCTTCGGACCTGAGGTTGCGACGGCCGAATGGGCTGGGGAGGCGGTAACCCTCTATGCGTCTCGGGTGAGCCGGCTGATCCGGCCGTAAAGCGTGCGCCGCGCGCCACGTAGCGGAGTTTTTCATGGTCGGCGTGGGCCGAGTATTGCACCATTGAACACTCACAGCCCTTCGAGCGCCCATCGCCGCATGCGCCTGCCCCGACTCGAATTGCCCGCTGTCGCGGCGATCCTGGCCGCGATGTATGGCCTGCTCGCGTTTCCGTTGAGCGACTATGACTACTTCTGGCACCTGCGAACCGGCAGGCTCGTTCTCGAATCGGGCTCGATCCCGACCGTCGATCCATTCTCCTTCACTGTGGAGGGCCGGCCGTGGGCCGTGCAGGGCTGGCTGTTCGACGTAGCCACGGCCTGGGTGCACGGCAAGCTGGGCGACACCGGCGTGCGCGCGTTCTTTGTCGCGTGGCTGCTGGCGACCTGGGCCATCGTGCAGGCCACCGTGCGGCTCTTCGTCTCCGAGCCGTCGCGCGCGCTCGCCATCACGCTGGTGAGCGCGATAGGCGCGTCGATGTACTTCACCGCCCGGCCCCTGGTCGCCACGCTCCTCGGCTTCGCGCTGACGCTGTTCCTGCTGATGAAGCACCGCGAGACCGGACGGCGATCCTGGCTGCTGGGCATTCCGCCGACGATGGCTGTGTGGATCAACCTGCACTTCGGCTTCGTCACCGGCCTCGGCCTCATCGTGCTCGTGTGCGCGGCCGATTTCGCGTCGCGGTGGATGCCGCTCGACGAAGCACCGCCCGTCCGGGGTCGCCTGACGCCGGGCGTCGCTACCGTGCTGCTGCTGGCCAGCATCGCAGCGCTCGGGCTGAATCCACTGGGCTACGGGGCGCTCGCCACGACGCTGGAGATGTCACGCACGAATGTGGGCTCGATGGTGGTCGAATGGTACAGCCCTGATTTCCGTCTGCCGGGCAGCCAGGCCTTCCTCGCCATGCTGGGCGTCGCCGTGGTCGCGCGCGTGCTCAGCCGCCGCCGGGCAGACTGGATCGACCTGGCGTTGCTCGGCGCGATGAGCGCCGCCGCCCTCTATTCCATGCGCCACATGCCGCTCGCCGCAATCGCAATGGCACCGGTCATGGCCCGGGCCTTTGCCGGCTGGGCCCCTCTGCCTTGGGAGAACCGATGGCTCGCGCGCCTGCCGGTCGGGCTGCGCGAAGGCGGCGGCAAGGAACTCGGCGACGGCGTGCATGCATTGAATTGGGCGCTCTGCGCCGTCGCAGCCCCGGCGCTTCTGGCCGCCTCCCCATCCATCCGCGCGTGGCGCGATGCTCGCATGGCGACCATCGTGCCGGTCGAAGCGACGCGCTTCATCGAGATCCACGACCTGCGTGGCCGGATCTTCAACGACTACGCTGCCGGCGGCTACCTGATCCACCGCCTGTATCCCGGCCACCGGGTGTTCGTCGATGGGCGCTACAACCCGTACCTGCCGGACGTGATCGACGATTTCCTGCGCGTGAGCAGCCTGGATAGCCACTGGCTCGCGATCCTCGATCGGCACCGGATCGAGGTCGTGCTCGCCACGGCTCCTGCCCAAGGTTTCGCGCAGGCGCTGGTATCGACGTCGAGATATCGGCTCGTCTATGCCGATGCGCACTTCGGCGTGCTGATCCGCAACGACGGCCGGCGGCCGGATCTGCCGGACGTCCAGCCGCCGCCCTCGCCGCCGCGTCCGCGATGAGTCAGCCGCTCGCCAGCCCGGCGCCGAGTCCGGCTTGCCCCGGAGCGCAGCCGCACGACCCAGACGCGCGCGAGTCGGCATCGCCGCCGCGACTCGCGATCGTCGTGCCGTGCTACAACGAAGAAGCGGTCCTGCCCGAGACGTGCCGTCAGCTCGTCGCGTTGCTGCAGCGACTGGCCGCCGCCGCAAAGGTCGCGAGCGACAGTCACCTGCTCTTCGTCGACGACGGCAGCGTCGACCGCACCTGGGAAATCGTCACCGGTTTCGCCGAGGCGGGCCTGCCGGTCGTCGGCGTCCGGCTCACCCGCAATCGCGGGCACCAGAATGCGCTGCTGTGCGGCCTGTTTCACGCAGACTCCGATGTCGTCGTCAGCATCGACGCCGACCTGCAGGACGACCCCGACGCGATCGAGGCGATGCTCGACGCGCACGCGCGAGGGTGCGACGTCGTCTACGGCGTGCGTTCGTCGCGCGACACCGACTCGCGCTTCAAGCGCAGTTCGGCCGAAGCGTTCTACCGGCTTCTCGAAGCGCTCGGCGTCGAGACCGTGCCCAACCACGCCGACTACCGGCTGATGTCCCGCCGCGCGATCGACGCACTCTCCCGATTCCGCGAGGTGAACCTGTACCTGCGCGGCATGATTCCGTTGCTGGGCCTGCGAAGCGCGCGCGTCGAGTACCGGCGTCGCACGCGCATGGCCGGCGAATCGAAGTACCCGTTTTCGAAGATGCTGGGACTAGCCTGGCAGGCAATCACCAGCTTCTCGGTGGTGCCCCTGCGCGTCGTCTCCGTGCTCGGCTTCGTGATCTTCGGCGGCTCGCTTCTCGCCTCCGCGTGGGTCCTGTGGGCGCGCTTCGTCGCCAACGAGGCCGTCCCCGGCTGGGCGTCGATCGTGCTGCCGGTGTCGCTGCTAGGCGGCATCCAGATGCTGGGCATCGGGGTGGTCGGCGAGTATCTTGGCAAGATCTACCTCGAGTCCAAGGGGCGACCGCGCTACCTCGTAGAAGATATCGTCGCAGGGGCAGGCCTGTGCCGGCCGAACGCCGAAGCACCCGATGGGCCCGTCGGACACACGCCGACCGTTGCGACCGGGTGCGCCGAGGGTGGGCGCCTGCCGGGGGAACGCCGTTGAAGCGCGAGGAGTTCGACCGATTCGCCGACGAGTACATGGCTCTGCACGCGAATAACGTGCGCGCGTCCGGCGAGGATCCGGCGTTCTTCGCCGAGTACAAGGTGCTTGACCTGCGCCAGCTCGCGATGCATACCGATGCACTCGATCGCATGCGCGCCGGCGTGATCCTCGACTTCGGCGGCGGCGTCGGCAACTCCACGGGCTTTCTGGCCCGCGAGTTCCCTGGGGCGCTGCTGCTGAACATCGACGTCTCGCTGCGCAGCCTGCGCGTCGCGCGCGGCAGAAATGCGCACGGCGCACAGGTCGCGTTCGATGGCGCGACGCTGCCATTGGCATCGGGGTCGGTCGACGCGGCGATGTGCGCCTGCGTGTTTCATCACATTCCCGCCGACGAGCATGTCGCGAAGCTCACCGAGTTGCGCAGGGTGCTCAAGCCCGCCGGCCTGCTGATGGTCTACGAGCACAATCCACTGAACCCGCTGACCCGCCGCGCCGTCGACACCTGCCCATTCGACGAGAACGCCCAGCTGGTCGATGCGCGATCGATGCGTGCGCGCTTCCTGAAAGCGGGTTTCGGGTCCGCGACGATCCGCTACAGGCTGTTCTTCCCGCACTTCGCACGCCGGCTGCGCCCGCTCGAGCGCTACCTGTACTGGCTGCCGATCGGGGCGCAATACCTGGTCTACGCAACGCGCTGAACCCGCATCGTTCGTGCGCGCGAGTTGCGTGAGCGCTGGCTGGAGATGCTGCGGATTGATCTTCACGAAAGCGGCCGCCAGAAGGCGGCCGCGGAACGGGGCGAGGGGTTCGCCTACATGTATCGCCAACCGTCTTTGCGATCGGCACGCACGATGGTGTCAGCCCGGGCCTGCAGACCGACGTCATCGGTCGGCGCGGCCATTCGAACTGGCGCGGATGTCGCCGCCTGAACCGGCACAGGCGCCGCGGCGGTCGTCTCGACGGCCGGGGTTTCGCCGAACCAGGAGGCCACCTGCGTGACGACCATGTCGCGGCCGAGCACGAGGCGGACGTTGACGCCCGGGTTCATGTCGCCGGTTCGCACCAGCTTCGCGCCCACCGGCAGCCGCTGCTGCACCGCCTTCGCTCCGTCGAGGTGGCCATCGCGGTACTGAACCTCGGTGACCTTGCGATCGAAGCTGCGATAGTTCGTGACCCGCGCCACATCGGCACCGAAGCGGGCAAGCTGGTGCGCGGTTCGGCTCGCGAGCCGGTTCACCCCCGCGCCGTTGCTCACCTCGAGACCGTCGATGGCCGACAGCGACATCCGGGCGGGCGCCGCTTTGGCAGCCACAACCGTCGCGCCTGCACGTTGCACCGGCTTCGGCACGGCCAGAACCTGAACCGGCTCCATGCGCGCCAGGGTCGCCGTCTTCGCGGCCGACTCGAGTTCATAGACGTTCGGCGCCACTTGCACCAGTGCAGCGTCGGCGGATCGCGAGATCACGATCTCGTAGCTGGGCGTGCTGCTCGCCTCGCTGAGCACCGTCGCGGCGATCGACTTCGCGGCCGTGACGATGCGCGCAGCCCAGTCGATCGATCCGGGCGCCTGCGACGAGGACACGATTTGGACCGCGGCCATGTGGACGGGCTGCACCGTGGCCGGCGCCTCGACGGCCGATGTCGCCAATGTCGGGGCCTCGATGGCGGGCGCTGCGTCGGCGGGCGTCGATGCAACTGGCTCAGGCGCTGCGGGCGCAGCCGCTACCGGCGCAACAGGCACGGGGGCCGACGGCGCAGGCTGCACGGCCTTCATCGATAGATCATCTGCTGTCGCCTGACGCGCCACCGCCGCTTGCGCCACCTGCTGCTGCGCCTGGTCGAGAAGCGCCATGTTCTCGCGGGTGCGCCGGTTCACAGGGTCGAGCTGCAGCGAGCGCTGCAGCGACTCCGATGCCTCCTGAAGCCGGCCGACCTTCAGTTGCGCGAAGCCGAGGTTGCTCAGCACGTGCGCCGACGCCGGGCCGGACGCCAGCGCCGAGCGGAACGCCTCGATCGCTTCGTCGAAACGGCCAATCTGGCCGTAGGCGACGCCCAGGCCGTTGAGCGCCTCGACATGGTTCGGGTCGAGTTGCAGCGCCTGCCGGAACCGCGCGATCGCCGCATCGACGCGGCCTTCGGCGAGGTCGAGGCGGCCGACCGCATAGTGGCCCGAAGCAGTGCCGGCGGGCTGCTGCACGCGGTAGACCGGTGCAATCTTCGCAGCCTGTCCGTCGGTCTTTACGCCGAGCGGCGCGCAGCCGGTGATCAGGGCAACGGCGCAGGCGCCGAGAAGCAGCCGGGGACGGATACGTTGGCTCATTGCGACCTCCTGAATCATGGTGCGACGTTCGCAATCGCGGTCAGCCGCCGCCCGACATCGTCGGCAGCAGGATCCGGTAGATCTGGATCATCGCCGGCCCGAGCAGCACAAGCAGCAGCGACGGAAAGATGAAGAAGATCAGCGGAAACAGCAGCTTCAACGGAATCTTCGCCGCGGCTTCCTCGGCGCGCAGCTGGCGGCGCGTGCGCAGCATGTCGGCGTGCACCCTCAACGACTCCGCCGGGCTGGTGCCGAAGCGGTCGGCCTGGATCAGCATGGTGGCGAAGGTGGAGACCTCGTCGAGCCCCGTGCGCGCCGCGAGGTTGCGCAGGGCGCGCTCGCGGCTGGAACCCACACGCAGTTCGAGCGCCATCAGCTCGAGCTCTTCGGCCAGTTCGGGGCTGCGGATCTTCATCTCCTCGGCGGTCTTGTTGATCGCCATGTCGAGACCCAGGCCCGCCTCGACGCAGACGATCATCAGGTCGAGCGCGTCCGGAAAAGCCTCGAACAGCTCGCGCTGGCGTCGGCGCGTAAGCCACGCCAGCACCGCGCTCGGCAGGTAGTAGCCGATCGCGGCCAGAAGGAGCAGCATCGCCACCGTCTTCGGCGTGTCCAGCGTCAGGTTCGCCGCGCGCGTGAAGAAGATGAACAACATCGGCAGCCCGAGCGCCAGCAGCGCCTTCGCCGCGTAGAACAGCACCGGCGCCGACGGCTGCCGGATGCCGGCGTGCAGGAAGCGCGCGCGCAGCCGCGAGACGTCTTCCTCGTCGGTGGGGGTGGCCAGCTTCGCCACCGGCTTGGCCACTTTCAGCACCTTCTCCTGCCATGCGCCGGCTTCGGGCGGCTGGTCGAGCACGGTTCCGGGGCCCGCACCGATTCCGCGCAACCGCTCGCGCACTTCGGCGTCGCGACCGATCACCATGCCCACGCCGAGCACGCCGGCGGCCACGGCCACGAAGACGAGGCCGAGATAGAGCATCTGCAAGGTCGTCACGGCCACGCCTCCTAGACCCGGATCTTCACGATGCGCCACATCCAGAAGGATCCGACGATCATCATCAGGATCGCGCCGAAAATCAGGTTCAATCCGGCAGGGTCGGTCCAGAGGACCTTCATGAACCCGGGGTTCACCAGGAAGATCATCGCGGCGGTGGCGAACGGCAGCGCGATCAGGATGTAGGCCGACAGCTTTCCCTCGGCCGACAGCACGCGAATCTTGCCGAGCAGCTTGAAGCGCTCGCGGATCAGCTTCGCAAGGTTGTCGAGCAACTCGGAAAGGTTGCCGCCGGTTTCGCGCTGCAGCAGCACCGAGATCACGAAGTACCGCAGGTCGACGCTCGGCACGCGGGTAGCGAGGTTGAGCATCGCGTCGGACACCGACACGCCGTAGTTGATCTCCTCGAAGGTGATCTGGAACTCGCTGGCGATCGGGTCGGCCGCCTCGGTGGCCACCATCGACATCGCCGACGGGAACGCGTGGCCGGCGCGCAGCGCGCGCGACAGCAGGTCGAGCGCCTCGGGCAGCTGCTCGTCGAACTTGTGCAGCCGCTTGGCGCGCATGCGCAGCACCCACAGCAGCGGCACCAGCGCCGCGATCGCACCCATGGCCAGTGCGAAGAAGAACGGCGCGCGCAGCACGATCAGCACCAGGAACGTAGCCGCGCCGGCGAGCGCGGTCACCAGCAGGAAGCGCGAGACGGTCATGCCCGCACCCGCCTGCGCCAGCATCCGGTCGATCGCCGAGGCCCGCGGGAACGCGAGCAGCAACCGATCGAGCCAGGGCGCCTCGCTCAGGTTGCGCTTCTTCAGCAGCGAGCCGAGGTCGGTGCCGTGCTGGCCGGCCGAGAGCCCGCGCAGCCGGCGCGCCAGCCGCTGCACCTCAGGGCCCTTGCGGTCGCTCCAGAGCAGGTAGGCGCCCTCGACGAGGAACACCACCGCGATGAACAGCAGCAGGATGAAGAAACTCAGTCCGAGGTCCATCGGCGCGCCTCCCCGCTCTTCACCTTGCGCATCACTCGTAGGCCCGGCTCGGGTCGAACAGCGTGTCGGGCAGCGCGATGCCGAAGGCCTTGATCCGTTCGAGGAACTTGGGCCGCACGCCGGTGGCCTTGAACTGCCCGATCACGCTGCCGTCCGATGCCACTCCGGTCTGCTGGAAGACGAAGATCTCCTGCATCGTGATGATGTCGCCTTCCATGCCGGTGATCTCCGACAGGCTCACCACCTTGCGCTTGCCGTCGGACAGGCGCGCCACCTGCAGTACCGCGGTGAGCGCCGAGGCGATCTGCTGGCGCATCGCCTTCGGCGGCAGCGCCATGCCGGCCATGCCGAGCATGTTCTCCGGGCGCGTGAGCGCGTCGCGCGGCGTGTTGGCGTGCACCGTGGCCATCGAGCCCTCGTGGCCGGTGTTCATCGCCTGCAGCATGTCGAAGGTTTCGGCGCCGCGCACCTCGCCGAGGATGATGCGGTCGGGGCGCATCCGCAGGCTGTTGCGCACCAGCGCGCGCTGGGTCACTTCGCCACGCCCCTCGATGTTCGGCGGCCGCGTCTCGAGGCGTACCACGTGCGGCTGCTGAAGCTGCAGCTCGGCCGCGTCCTCGATGGTGACGATGCGCTCCCTCGGCGGAATGAACGAAGACAGGATGTTGAGCAGCGTGGTCTTGCCCGAACCGGTGCCGCCCGAAATCAGGATGTTCAGCCGCGCCTTCACCATCGCGCCAAGCAGCTCAGCCAGCTGCGGCGTGAGCGACTTGTACTGTACCAGGTCGGTGACCTTCAGCGGCACCACCGCGAAGCGCCTGATCGACAGTAGCGGCCCGTCGATCGACAGCGGCGGAATGATCGCGTTGACCCGCGAGCCGTCCGGGAGCCTGGCGTCGACCATCGGGCTCGATTCGTCGATGCGCCGGCCCACGCGCGAGACGATCTTGTCGATGATCTTCATCAGGTGCTCATCGCTGGCGAAGCGCACGTCGGTGCGCTCGAGCTGGCCGCGACGCTCGACGTAGACCATGTTGAAGGTGTTCACCAAAATGTCGGAGATCGACGGGTCGGCCAGCAGCGGCTCGAGCGGCCCGAGCCCCATCACCTCGTTCTGCACGTCGGCGACGACCTGGGTGCGCTCGTGCGCATTCAGCGCCAGGCCGGTCTCGGCGATCATCTTCTCGACCAGCAGCCGCAATTCCTCGCGCAGCCGGTCGGGAGGCAGCTTGCCCATCACGTCGAGGTCGATGCGGTCGAGCAGCTCCCGGTGCAGGTCGCTGGCGATCTTGCGGTAGGCCGAGCCCGCCGCTTCGCCGTTGATTGCCGGCCGACTCACCGCGGCGGCCACCTGCACGTCCTGAAGATTTTCACGCAATGACGAACTCACTTCGAGCCTCCGGTAAATCAGCGGCCACCGAGCACGCCGCGCAGCCAGCCGCGGCGGGCCTCGGGAGCGGGCGCCATGCTTTCGGCCAGGTCGGTCAGGCTGCGCGCAACCGGGTCGCGCGCAGCATATTCGTGCAGCGGCACGCCGTGGTTGATCGAATAGGCGACGTTGGCGTAACTGTTCGGGATCTGCAGCACCACGTCGAAGCCGAGCGTCTTCTGGATCTCCGACACGCCGATCTCGTCGGTCTTCACGTAGCGGTTCAGGATCACCTTGACCTTCTCGCGGTCGTAGCCCAGGCCGGTGAGAACGCCGATCAGGCGCCGCGCGTTGTGCAGGTATGGCAGCGTCGACTGGACCACCACGTAGACCGTGTCGACCTCGTCGAGCGCGCGCACGGTGACCTTGTCGAGCACCCGGCCCACATCGAAGAGCACGAAGTCGTAGCGCGCGCGCGCCACCGCGAGCAGCCGCTCGATCGTCTCGGGCCTCACGTCGATCGCGCGATCGGGTGTCTCGGGCGCCGGAAGCACGCAATAGTTCGGCCGCGGATGCATCATGTTGGCCTCGAGGAAGGCCGGGTCGAGGCGCTGGATCTCGCGCGCCACGTCGGCCACGCTCCGCGTGGGCCGCTGGTCGGAGACGAACAGTGCGGCATCGCCGAACTGCAGGTTCAGGTCGAACAGAGCCACCCGGCGCTCACGCGCCGCCAGCGCAAAGCCGAGGTTCGTGGCGAGGAAAGTGGCGCCGCCGCCGCCCTTGGCAGACAGGAACGCGATGGTGCGCGCCTTGCGCACCGGCCCCAGCGCCGCCGCGTGGCGTTCGAGCTGGCGCTCGAAGGCGCGCGCGAGCGCATCGGCCGGCGAACCCGGCAGCACGATCTCGCGGATGCCCGCGCGCATCGCGCGCAGCAGGAACTCGGACGACGAGTCGTCGCAGACCAGGATCAGCGTGACGCGCGGATGCGACGACAGCGTGGCCTCGATCAGCGAGAGATCAGCGTCGCTCACGTTCGGGATCTCGGCGACCGCAAGGTCGACTTCGTCGCGCAGGATCGCCGAGCTGAGTTCGGCGATGCCGCCCACTTGAGTGGCGATTTGCATCGCCTCGGTACGCGGCGGCAAGCGCCCCGACTGCCGCGACACGGCATCGGCGGAGGGCGCAACGAGCAGGATTCGGAGGGTCATCGGGGCGATCGCATGCCGCGCTGCCGCTTTCTTTCAGCGGTCATTGCCCCATCAACTGCCCGCCGATGTTGAACGCGTCGAAGGTCTTCGGCGGGGCCTTGAAGCTGTCGTGGTACCGGTCGATCGCGGTCGCAGCAGCCTGCCCGTCGATGCCGGCCACCGGATCGGTATTGCGGCTCGCTTCCGGGTTCATGGTCTGCAGTGCGCGCGCCTGGCGCACCGCTTCGCCGAAGCTGGCGTCGTAGTTCGGCGTTGCCGGCACGGCGCAGGCCGACAGGACGATCGCCAGCGTCGCCAGTGCGGCGCCGCGCGGAATGATTCGTTTCATGGCTCGATCTCCCTGTCACTTCAGCTGGAAGCCACCCCGGCCGGCGGGCGCCATGGTCGCGCCCTCCTCGCTCTTCTGCTTCTGGCGCTCGGTGGGCGGCACGTCTGGATGGCCCGAGCCTTCGAGCTGGCCGTTGAGGAAGAACTCGGTGCGACTCGGCGGCACGAAGTTGTCGGTGGGCAGTGCGTGATCGGGCGGCAAAGGCTTCACGAGCCGCGCGGTGACCACGAACATCAGTTCGGAGCGGTCGGTCTGGAACTCGCTGCTGCGGAACAGTGCGCCGAGCACCGGCACTTCGCCCAACACCGGGAAGCGCTTGATCGTCTCGGTAACGTTATTCTTGATCAGGCCCGCGATCGCGAAGCTCTGCCCGTCGTTCAGCTGCACGGTCGTCTGCGCGCGCCGGGTGGTGAAGCTCGGCAGGACCGAGGTTTCGCCATTGACGGTGGTGAACGGCGAGCCGGTCTGTGACAGCTCCGAGACTTCCGGCGCCACCTGCAGGTTGATGCGCCCGCCGTCGAGCACCGTCGGCGTGAACTTCAGGCCGACGCCGAACTCTTTTTCTTCGAGCGTGATCGTGGGGACGCCGGTGGCCGCGTTGGTGCGCGACACCGGAATGAAGATCTTGCCGCCGGCCAGGAAACTCGCCTCCTGGCCGCTGATCGACACGATGTTCGGCTCGGCGAGCACGCGCACCAAGGCCGTCGCGCTTTTCGGCGTCGAGCTGGAAACGATTGCCGCGGCCGATCACCCCGAGCACGCCGGACGAATTGGTGAGGAAGTTGCTCAGGATGCTGTAGCGCCAGTCGCCGTTGGTGCGCGTCGCGTCGATGCCGACGCCCAATTTGTCGAGCAGGGTCTTCGAGATTTCGGCGACCTTGACTTCGAGCAGCACCTGCTGGGGCTGCGCGACACGCATCATGTTCACGATCTTCGGGCCGGCCTGCGCGCCGCCCATTCCCATTGGCATCGAAGCGGCAGCCGTTATGGGCTGTCCGGCCGCAACCTGCGGATTGCCCGCCATGATCGGGAGTTGCAGACCCGCTGCGTAACTGCGCGCGAATGCCTCGGCGATCGAGACCGCGTACCGCGCCTGGATCGCGCTGGACACTTCACCGGCGAGCACCACCGAGTCGGCGGCGGTGCGCACCACGATGCCTTTCTCGCCGGGCAGCAGTTCGCGCAGGCGGTTCTGCAGCGCGCCGGAATCGATGCTCACGCTGATGTCGATGATCGTGGTCGGGCCGTTGCGGCTCCACAGGATCACGTTGGTCGAACCGTAGGTCTTGCCGAGCAGGTACAGCTCGCGCGCGCTGATCAAGGTGACGTCGGCCACCGTGGGATTGCCGACCGAGATCCGCGAGATCGGCGCAGGCAGCCGCACCAGCGTCGACTTGCCGATCACGAGGCTGATCGCCGGCCCGATCTCCGCCGGGCTGACCGCCTCGGGCGGCGCGACGGCCGTCGCGGAAGTCGCCGCGGCAGCGGGCGCGACAGCCGGCGCGCGCCGGGCGGCGGGCCGCTGCGCAGCCGGCGCCGAGGTGGTGCCGCGCATGATCACCCCCGTCTCCACCGCCGCCTGCGCCAGTTGTTCCTGCGCTGCCGCAGGAAGCGCGAGCGCCGCCAGGATCGAACTCAGCAGAGCCGTTGAACGCCGATTCATCGCATCACTCCCCAATTCGTTCTTCTAGAACTGCGCCGTCGAGCGTTGCACGCCGCGGATCACTTCGACCCCCGCCGGTTCGGCCGGCTTCGGCGCCGCTTCGGGCACCGGCTTGCGTACATACCGGCGCGGCGCGGGCTTGGGCGGGGCGGCCGCCGCTACCGGCGCGGGCGCCGGCTCGGGTGCGGCGGCCGGCTCGCCGAGCAGCTCGCGCTTGCGGATGCCTTCGGTAACGGTGGGCGTGCGGTCGACCTGGTTGCGCAGCACGAGCGACAGGTTGCCCACGCTGCGCGCGAGGTCGAGCTTTTCGGCCTGATCGGGCGTGACCTCGAGCGTGACGGCACTGACCACGCGCGGCTTGGTCTCGTCGCGGCTCGCCTCCTGCGCCACCGCGAGCACCAGGATGCGCTCGAGCACGATCTTGGACACGAGCTTCTGTCGTTCGTCCTCGGTGTTCACCATCACGTCGACGTAGTTGCCGGGCAGCGCGAAGCCCGCGACGCCGACCACCTCGTTCACCTTGACCGTTATCGCGCGCTTGCCTTCCGGAATGACCGCGGACAGGCCGCCCCGCGTGCCCACCGGCGCCAGCCGGCCTTCGAGCACCGGTTCGCCGCGCTGGACGCTGCTGAGCAGCACGCGGCCGTCGATGTCGGCCACCTTCGTGAACGCGCCCTTGGGCACCGCGCCCGCCGGCCAGGACACCAACTCGACCATGTTCGCGTTCAGCGGCGAACCGAGATCGATGTCGCGCGACGCGACCACCACCTGTTCGGTCACCGCGCCGCTCTGCTCGGTGAGCCAGCGCGCCGCCAGCACGACCGCTGCAATGCCGGCCACCAGCGCCAGCACCAGCATGATTACCGCTCGAGTGCCCCTCATGTCTTCACCTCACCTCATCCAGCGAACGCGCGCCGCCGAGCGTCTCGTCCGGCGCGAAATAGAGATTCCAGGCCCAGCGAAGCGATTCGCGATCGAAGCGCGGCGCCTCGCCGAGGAAGACCGCGCGATCGCGCAGCTTGCCGATCACGTCGTATGGAACGGTCGCATACAGCGGCAGGCGATCGGCGGCATGAAGCTCGCCGATCAGGTAGTCGGCCATGGCCGCCTCGTAGGGCAACCCGGCGCGCGCGCAGGCCTGGCGGCAGACCTCGCGGTAGCCGTCCTCGTCGAGCGGCCCGAGGTGGATCTTGTAACCCAGCCGGCGCAGGAACGCCGGATCGCCGATTTCGGCCGGAGTGAGGTTCGACGAGAACACGATGCTCACGTCGAACGGCACCCGGAACTTGGTGCCGGTATGCAGCGCCAGGTAATCGACCCGGCGGTCGAGCGGCACGATCCAGCGGTTCATCAGCTCGCGCGCGGGCACGCGCTGCCGGCCGAGGTCGTCGAGGACCATCATGCCGTTGTTGGCCTTCAACTGCGGCGGCGCGATGTAAAGCGCGAGTGCGCATCGAACTCGAGGTCGAGCATCTCGATGCTGAGCTCGCCGCCGGTGACCACCACCGGGCGCCTGGTGCGCACCCAGCGCCGGTCGCCGTTCGACTGCCGTTCGAGCAACGCGCCGCCCGCCGGCTCCTCGATCGGCACGTGCACCAGCGGATCGAAAACCTGCACGATCTCGCCGTCGACGTGAATCGCGTAGGGCACGAGAATCGGGCCGTTGGCCACCTTCACCAGGCGCTCGGCGAGATAAGTCTTGCCAGTGCCGCTCGGACCGTACAGGTAGATCGACCGCCCCGAATTCAGCGCCGCGCCGAGCCGGTCGAGCAGCGGTTCGGGGCACACCGCGTCGCCCAGCGACGCGCGGATGCGCGCGCGGTCGATGCGCATGCCCTTCACGCTCTGGCGCTGCACCTGCGCTACATAGTCGGCGAGCGACACCGGCGCGGGGCCCACGTAGCGACACTTGTCGAAAGCCTCGCCCGCCCGGGCACGACCGGCGTCAGTCAACTGGTACGACACGTCGGCGTCGAAGCTGCCGCGGCGCGGCACTTCGACCAGCTTCTCGGTGCGCAGGAAACCGAGCGTCGGGTCGATGACCGACAGCGCGACGCCGAGCCGGTGCGCGATCTCGCCGGCGCGAAGCTCGCCGGCGCGCGCCAGGTGGCGCAGGATGAGTTCGATGAGCATCGGCTCGGGGAGGTGGGCCTCCTCGAGCGTGCGTGGGGCGCCGACGGTGTGCGCGTCGGCCCCGTCCTTCAGGGAAACTGGATCCATCCGGCCCATTTCGTCACCAGGTAAAAGCAGGTTCCCGTCGCGATCGCCAGCGCGTACGGCATGTGGTCGGCGGAATCGAGGCGAGCGTCGAAGGCCGGTGCCGGCAGCCCCAGCATGCGGCCGGAGTAACCGGCGAAAATCAGCCGCAGGTTCGCGGCAACCGCGCCGGCGCGGCGAGACACCGCCATTCGGGCGAGCGCCAGCAAGCCGCCGGCGGCGAGCACGAACAGGCTCACACCTGCGAGTTGCGCCCAGTGGGCCGACGTAGCGCCGAAGAACATGCCGACCACGGACATCAGCTTGACGTCACCGGCGCCCATGATGCGCAGCAGGTAAAACGGCATGAACACGAGCAGCATCGCCGCGCCGGCGAGCACCGCACCGGCGGGGCCGACCGCGCCCGGCTGGTTGGCATCGAAGCTCCAGTGTCCGGCGGGGCCTAGTGTAGTGTTCGATTCTTGACAAATCTTAAGGGATTGTGCTGATGCTCATGCTCTACTGCTGCAACCACAGGAGTCAGAGCGTGCGAGTTGCCCCGGCGATCGAGTTGAATGCGCAAGAGCAGGCCGAACTGACCCGCCTGTCGCGCGCGAAGACGACCAGCGTGCGATTGGCCGAGCGTGCGCGCATCGTCTTGCTGGCCGCGCAGGGGCTGCAGAACCGCGAGATCGCCGAGCAGTTGGGCATCGACCGCATGACCGCCGGGCGCTGGCGCCAGCGCTACCCGGCGTCGGGGCTCGAGGGGATCGAGCGCGACTTGCCGCGCGGCGCGCCGCCCGTGAAGGTGGATGCGGCGCGACTGGTCGAGCTGACCACGCAGACGACGCCCGAGGCGGCCACGCACTGGAGCACGCGCAAGATGGCCGCGGTGCTCGGCGTGGCCCCCAGCACGGTGATGCGCCACTGGCAGGCCCATGGCCTGAAGCCGCGCACGGTGCGCGGATTCAAGATCTCGCGCGACCCGCAGTTCGTCGAGAAGCTCGAAGACATCGTCGGCCTGTACATGTCCCCGCCCGAGCACGCGATCGTGCTGTGCTGCGACGAGAAGAGCGAGTCCGGGCGCTCGATCGCACGCAGCCCGGGCTGCCGATGAAGAAGGGCCGCGCGCAGACGATGACGCACGACTACAAGCGTCACGGCACGACGACGCTGTTCGCCGCGCTCAACGTGCTCGATGGAAAGGTGATCGGCCAGTGCCACGAGCGACACACCCACGCCGAATGGCTGAAGTTCCTGCGCAGGATCGAGCGCGAGACACCCAAGGACAAGACCTTGCATCTGATTGCCGACAACTACGCCACCCATAAGCACCCGGCGGTGCAGCAGTGGCTCGCCCGGCATCCGCGCATCGCCATGCACTTCACGCCGACCTCGGCGTCGTGGCTGAACATGGTCGAGCGGTTCTTCCGCGACCTGACCACCGAACGGCTGCGCCGAGGCGTGTTCACCAGCGTGCCGGAGTTGGTGGACGCGATCGACGGGTACGTTGCGCATCACAACACCGACCCCAAGCCGTTTATCTGGACGAAGAACGCGCGAGACATCCTGCAGAAGGTCATTCGGGCGAACTCGCGCTTAAGCGGCAAACAGAACGCAACACTGCACTAGAACGTGCCAGCCGAGAGCGATTGCCCAGCCGGCGAGAATCAGGCTGTTCGGAATGCGACGCGATCGGATGTCGGTTGCGATCGCGCTGCCGAGCAGGATAGCGAGAAGGCCGCCCGGAACGGCGATGGCTGCGGGGTCGCTCATAGCCTGATCGCGTCAGCGACCTGGGCAGCGACGTAATCGAAGAAATTGCCGACCGTCTCGCCGGTGTTGGTGACTGCAACGACGATCACCATCGCGATGAGTGCGCTGAGAAGGGCGTACTCGATCGATGTCACACCGAGCTGACGGCACGACATCGTCGCGTATTTCGTCATGCGTCGCATGGGAATCGGCTCCGGCACGTTGCTGATCGTTCCAGTTCGGGAGTGCGCCGGACGGGTTCTACCGGCTGCGTCGCCCGGCAGAACCCGCGTCGGTCGGGGTCGGTCAGGCCGTTGTTGCCGCGAGCTTGTCGGCGATGTACTTGAACACCTTGTTGAGGTTGTCGCCCACGAAGGTGACCGAACCGATGATCACCACCGCGATCAGCGCAGCGATCAGCCCATACTCGATCGCGGTCACGCCTTCCTCTTCCTGCCAGAACTTCTTCACAAACTGAACCATGGTCCATCTCCCTTCAAAATGAATTGCTGTCAGGCCAGCCACCCGCTGAGCGGCCGCCGATTCGTGACTCGAAGACTTTGTCTCAGCGTCCGAAACGCCCCCGTCAGTCGTGATGTCAATCTAACCACACCTTGACAACCGGACAAGCCCTCTGCCCGGTAGATTTGCGCCATTTTCCGCAGTTTGTCGTATCGACTGGTCTTACAGCCGCCAAACGGCGTGAAGCTGTTCACGAACGCAGCAGCCGTCTGTCGCTTCAGGCACACTGCTTCATCGGAAGACGCACCCCTTCACCGGGCAGAAGGTGCATCCTACGGGCGCGCCCGGCAGCCTGGTTGACGAATCTCAAATCGGGTGCCAGCCAACGCAACACATCTCTCGCATGAAGCACGCGCTCTACGACTGGTGGGGGTTCAATGTCGCGCTGTTCGGACAGATTAACGGTCTTCACTGGCCGGCACTCGACACTTTGATGCTGATCGTGACGACCCTCGGTCACCCCAATCTGTACCCGTTCTACCTGGCTGCGACTCTCTGGCAGGCGTGGCGGCGGACGAATGGTACCGCACTTCGAAATGCGCTGACCTTCGCGCTCGCATATCCGTTGGTGTCAGTGCTCGCAGTGCCCGCGCTCAAGCGCAGCTTCGACTTCCCCAGACCGCTCGCGGCGCTGGGCGCCGACGCGGTGACCGTCGTCGGCAACCCCGACGCGGCGCACTCCTTCCCGTCCGGCCATGCGGCGTTCGCGGTGCTGCTCGCCGCGTCGCTGATGCCGAGGCGCCTCCAAAGGCGCGCGCTTCCTTCTCACCGCCTTCGCGGCGCTGGTCTGCCTGTCGCGGATCTCGGTCGGCGCGCACTTCCCCGCCGACGTGGTCGGCGGAGCATTGATCGCGATTGCCGGCGTGGTGCTGGTTCACCGCCAACTGCCCCGGGGTGCGCGCGAATGAAGACCTCCGTGCTCCGGGGAGAGACCATCGGCTCAGGGCGCGGCCTGGCAATCCTCGGGCTGGTTTTCGGGGCGTCCACGGTCGCGACCGTGGTGCTGGCGTCCATCATCGGCTCGCCGTTCGTGGTCTGGTTCGACGATGCGCCCATACTGCTGTTGGGCGTGCTGTTGATCCTCCTGTTCGCCGGCGTCGTTTGGGACGGGACCCTGCTGCTCGCGGGCCTGCTTGCCGAGACCGCATGGCGCGTCGGCCATCGCCGGACTCCGCCGCCCGTCACGGTCGAAGCCGTCCGCAGGGTGCGCTTTCTCAATTGCGGGTTCGGGCCGATCCCGATGCTGCTCATCACTGCGATGGCGCTGCTCGGCACCTCGAACATCACGCTGATGAGCCTCGAATTACTGTCGGGGACGACGTACTGGCGCGACCCGTTCTTGTGGGGCTTCGAAGGCCCATTGCTTCAGCGGATCGCGGCGCTGCCGATCGATCCTGCCCTTTGGGACAGGCTCTATCACAGCTCATGGGGAATCGAGCTTGGCGCTGCGTTCGCGCTCGTCGTGATCGGACGCGGCGGCGGAGCGGTGCTCCGCTACTGCGTCACGATGGTCATCCTGTTCTATATCGGGCGCCTGCTCGGAATGCTGAATCCGGTCATGGGGCCGGCCTTCTATCGCCCCGAGGTCTTCGCGTACCTAGAGGGATCGACGACGGCCGCAGTCATGCGACTGGTCGCGGGCGTGATGGCGACGCCAGCCGAGGCGGCGACGCGAACGAGCGGCATCCTGCTGGGAGGCATCTCGGCGATGCCGAGTCTGCACGTCGCGATGGTGACCGCCACCGCCTACTGGCTGGCAGTGGTGGGCAGGTGGACGCTCTGCGTTACCGTGCCGTGGGTGCTGCTGGTCTGGACATCGACCGTGGTGCTGGGCTGGCACTACATCCTCGACGGCGCGGGTGGCATCGTGCTTGCGTTCGCCTGCATCGCCCTCGCCCGGCGGCTGGTCGACCTGCTCGTGGATCGATGGCCTCTGCCGGCGCTCACCGCACGACCCGCCACAGTCTCCAGCTCCGCTGGGTTGTCTGCAGCGCAAGGCACGGCGGCACGGAGCCGGTCAGCGAATTCTCGATCAGGTGCGTGAAGTCGTAACCGTGCAGACGCTCGCAGTCGAGCCCGCCTTCTCCCAGATCCTTGACGACGCGCTGCAACGCCGGATCGAGCGCCCCGATCTCGAAAGCCGGCGCCACCCGAACCCGCCCGGGATTCACGAACAGAATGCTGTAGGCAGCCTCGGTGAACCCGGAGAACACCACCGATCCGGTCGGCAAGTCGAACCGCGGAAGCGCCGCGTAGGCGGGAATGTTCATCGAGAACAGCGACATGGTGCTTGCCGCCAGCGCAACCGCTGCGCAGCGGATCCTGGGGTGCCAAGCCGGTCGAGCTCGCGCAGGGCAGAGAGGATGTAGAGCGCCAGCAACGGCAGCACGACGCCACCGTAGCGCGCCTGGTTCGACAACGCGAAATAGCCGGCCAGCAGCAGCAGGCGCGCGTCGGCGCGTCCTCGCCCGAACGACCAGGCCGCGCCGAGCGCCAACATCATGGCCAGCGGATGCAGCATGAGGTTGGCGATGCTCATGTTTTCGCTGACCTCCATCCCGGAGATGCGGTTGCCAACCTGTTCGAGCGTCCAGGCGATCGCCCGGAGCGGTTGCCCGTCGGCGAGCCAGAACCACATCGCGACCCACGCCGCCGACAGCAATATGAACAGCGCGGCGCGCGTGCGCCGTCGCAACGGCAGCAGGATCACCGCCGGGAAATACAGCGCCGCGAGCCAGTAGCCGGATCCGAGCAGCAATCCCGCCACGGCCCAGGTTACCGCGCCAGCCCGGCCGCGCACCAGCAGCGCAGCCAGGGCCCAGATCGTCATGAAGATCTCGGGACGAGCGAGGAAGAGGCGGCTGCCCATCAGCAGCAACGCCGCGACGAGCGCGGCCAGCACCAATGGCCCCGCCATCGGCTGTCCGGCAAGTAACCTGTAACCGGCCAGCACGAACACTAGCACGAAACTGGCCAACGCGAGCGACTGCATCATCCACATGGCCGATGCGGGTCCGAACGCCCTGGCCAGAGCGCCGACCAACGCATCGAAGCCAGGATAGAGGCTCACCGGCGGCAACGCGCTGTAGACGTACATGTCGGCGTAGCCCCCCGGCCAGAATGCCGAAGCGATGTGGCGTAGCAGGTCGTCCGACGCGGTAGGCGGGGTCATCAGCAGTTTCGCCACGAGAACCAGCATCGGCACGCCGAGCAGCAGCCAGTCGTTGCGCTCCAGCAGCCCTTCCAGCGTGTCGAGAAAGCGTTCGTGGTTCGCCCAGACCAGCAGCAGGATCGGGATTGCCCCGATCCCCGAGCCGCTGTCGATGCTGCGCGCGAGCATCACTGTGCCCAGCGCCAGCGTCGCCAGCACCGCCACCCTGTTGACCGGGTTCGGCGAATAGATGTCCAAAAGCGACCTTACGCGGCCGAGAATCGCGACAATCATCGCCTGCTCCGTGAAATCGTGCAGCCCGCAATTCTGCCGAGCCGCGCAGCATCAGGCAAAATCGCCCGACGCGGGAATCCGATGAACATGACCGACCGCCCCGTCGCGCCCACTCCGACCGCAACGCTCGCGGCGCCGCCTCCGGCGGCGCTCAGCATCGCGGTGCTCGTCCCCTGCCATGACGAGGCACTCACCGTCGCGACCGTGGTGGACGCCTTCCGCCGCGCGCTGCCCGGCGCCATCGTCTACGTCTACGACAACCGTTCCACCGACGGCACCGCCGCCGCGGCCGAAGCCGCCGGCGCCGTGGTGCGTCGCGAGAACTGGCCCGGCAAGGGCAACGTAGTGCGCCGGATGTTCGCCGACATCGATGCCGATGTCTATCTGCTGGTGGACGGCGACGGCACCTACGACGCGTCGGTGGCACCCGCCATGATCGCGGCGCTGGTCGACGAGCAGCTCGACATGGTCGTCGCCAAGCGGCGCGGCGTCTACGACGAGGCGCATCGCCGCGGACACGGACTGGGCAACCGCGTGTTCAACCGCTTCTACCGCGCGATCTTCGGCCCGGAGTTCCGCGACATCTTCTCCGGATATCGTGCTTTCTCGCGCCGCTTCGTGAAGTCGTTCCCGGCGATCTCGAGCGGCTTCGAGATCGAGACCGAGATGTCGGTACACGCGAGCCAGCTCAGGCTGCCGGTGGCCGAAATCGAGGCCGACTACGACGCACGGCCCGAGGGTTCGTCGAGCAAGCTGAGCACCGTCCGCGACGCGATCCGGATCTTCGGAATGATGGCCTTGCTCTACAAGGAGATCCGCCCGGCGCGCTTCTTCGGCCTCGTTGCGGCGGCGCTCGTGGGCGTGGCGGTGGTGCTCGGCGTTCCGCTGGTCGAGACCTGGCTCGAGACCGGCCTCGTGCCGCGGTTTCCTACCGCGATCCTGGCCACCGGCCTGATGGTCCTGGCCGGCATTGCACTCACCTGCGGACTGATCCTCGACAGCGTGGCGCGGGGGCGGCTGGAACAGAAGCGGTTCGCGTATCTTGCGCAGGGTGGTGATCGGGCAGCGCGATGACTGAAGAGAGGCTCAGCTACTCCGGCATCCGTACAATGGATTTGCCCCAGCGCGCTGCCAGACCGTGATTATGGCGCGTTCGCACCACCATCGCTTGCCTCCTCGGAACCCGCTCGCGCCTAGGCACCGAACGCGAAGTGCCGGTAGCCGAGGAAGCTGAAGACCATCGAAACGGCCGTGGCCGCAAGGATCGCAGCGACCGTGCCCATGCCGTAGCCCACTCCGACCAGGAACAGCAGGTAGTTGAGCAGCGCCGCGACTGCGACCACCAGCGCGTACCGCCCGAGGCTCGACTGCGGGGCCGTGACCCTGAACGAGAACGCACGGTTGAGCCACCACGTGACCAGCATCGCCGCGACGATCGCCGGAGGGCGCGCGGCGAACGGCGGCATCGACGCGATCCGCTCGAGCCCGACCGTCAGGCCGGTGTCGATCGCGAAGCCAAGCAACCCCACGAGGCCAAACCGCAGGAACTGCCCGGCGAGGTCGGACAGACGGGCGTCACGTTTCCCGACTGACCAGGGGGATGTCACTCGACGACCCGCCGGTCCCCCTTCGTTGCAGCCGATTCGGGGCAAGGCGGTGGCCCGCCGCGCCCGCTACTGCACCAGCCTCGGGGGCACGTGAACCCCCATGTAAGGCCCTGTGCCCCCCCTCGGATCCCGGAATCGTGCAATTGGTTGCGAAGCTCACCACCATGCAGAACTTGTCGATTCCCTTGCCCTTGTCGTCGACACCTCCGGGCAGCGGGCCCTCGTGCGGTGGCTTCTCGGGGTAGTACTCGCAGGTCCCCTTCGTCTTGATGACGTCGTAGACATGGAGGCACGCCCAGCTGATGATCGGCGTAAACCCTTTCTTGTTCAACTTGTCGTCGGCAACGATCGGAAAGATCACATCCCTTCCGGTGAGGTGGAGGTCTGCCGTGTCATAGACCGTCGCCTCGACACCAGGCTGGATCCAGATGTTCTGGCCGACCGACAGCACGGTCTGGTTCCCGCCTTCGAGCAAGGCGCGGATGCTCGGCACGTTGTTCAGTTCGTTCTCGAAGGTGGTCCACTGCCCGCAGTTGCACCCGTTGCAGTGCGTGCCGCTCGCCGCACCGCTCGCCACGACGAACTTCAGCGGCCCATTGGCGCCGAGCACGGGGCCATCGTCGAAGGGATCGGACGGATTTCCGATGTTCCACACCCCTCCGGCAGCTGTCAGCAAGCATTCCGATACTGCCACCGGCGCGAGCGCCCCGATCCCCGCGTTCTTCGGCAGCGACACCACGGCCGTGGCAGTGGCTCCGGCGTCCATCTCGTTTACGCCAAGGAGCGTGCCAAACAGCATTGCTACCGGACCGGCGTTCTCCCCTGCTTTCTTCGCGATGCTCGCCCGAAGCGCGGGCAGGTCGTTCGCGCCCGGCGCCCGGGCCGTGTCGGGATCGAAGTTATGGTTCTTGAAATCCCACCAGCCCGGTACCACCGAGCCGGTCGCAAGCTTCACGTTCTCCGCATAGTTGATATCGATCGCCTTGGTGCCCTCCTGGACCGCCTTGGCCCAGTTCGGCTTGCCCGCTGCCGGGGGGAACAAATGCCCAGCGCCAGCCAGCGCTGTGGCATCGGAGCCGTTCTGCAGTTCGTTGTCCACCACCAGCCAGCGGCCGAAGTCGATCGCGAAGGCGGCAATTCCGGAGCAGCACGACCAAGGTGAGACCGACGATGATCGCGACCGCGCCTCGCTGGCTGCGCGGCCCAACGCATCTGGCTCTCGCATGCATCTTATTCTTCATGGGGTCTCGCTCCCGCTCACTCATACTTCATTACTGCAGTAGAACGCATGGTTCCGAGATCGAGGGATGCCGCAATTCCGAGCACCCCCAGAACTCCGATCACACTCTCGATCGGACCGTGGTAGGTGTACTCGACCGAGACTTTCAGCAAGGTCTTGTCCAGCTCGGTCGCAGACGCGCTAAACGGGACCACCGCCTGACTCTTGATCTCGCCCGGTACCACGGCGGTGACAGCGCATGCGTTGCTGGCGCCCAGGGAAATCATCTTGTTCTGGCAGAAGTTCGTTGCAACTGCCTCGACCTCCGCCTTGGTCAAGCGGGGATTGCGCAGCACGATGCCGGCACGTGCCGCCTCACGCGCGGCATTCGTGACCATCGCTTTGTCGTAGACCATGAAGCCGAAATCGATCACGCCGACCAGGACGACCAGGAGAATTGGCAGCACGAGCGCGAACTCGACGATCGCAGCGCCGCCGCTGCGCCGCGCGTTGCTCGCCGGTGTGGTCAGAATCGAAATGTGGCTACTCATACTTCATCGTCGCTGTCGAAGCCATCGGGCCAAGCACCAGGGGCGACCCCGTTATCAGAGCCATCAGCGAAACCACTGGCCCCTGATAGGTGTAACTGACGGTGACCGTCAATTCGCTAACCAGGCTCGCAATCGGGTTGGGGACGGTGGCTGTAGCCGTGCAGACGCTGCTTCCGATGAGCGTGATGGTCAACGGCGTGCGAGGACCGGATGCGGGCCGGGTGTAGCAGTAGTCAGTCGCGATCTCCTCGATCTTCGCCTTCGTCGCTCGCGGCTCGCGCGCCATGATGCCCGCTCGTACTGCCTCGCGCGCGGCATTGGTGATCATGGCCTTGTTGTAGAGCATCAGGCCGAAGTCGACAATGCCGGCAAAAATGACCAGCAGGAGCGGCAGGAGAATTGCGAACTCGACCGCCGACACCCCCCGCATCGAAGCGCGACCCGGCCGCAAATCCGGCCCCACTCGGCTTCTCGCGGCGCGCCAACGCCGGCCGGCGAGCACGCGCGCCAGCGCTCCGCCGCCCTCTGGGCAACACGCCCGATCATCTGGCAAACCCATGTTGCGTTCCCTAGGCCTTCTACGGTTGTCAGTCTATCCAGTAGATCTCACGCGCGTCACGGAAGAAATGCACGGCCCGTCGCGACTGCCGCCCGGTCCTGTGCAACGCACCCGTCGACACGCGGCATGACCATGCGGACCCGCCTCAAACCCCGCGCCAAGGCAGGTTCCAACGGTCGGGCGAATATCACTCACTTCCGCATCAAGACAGCGTGACTTCGATCAACCAACAGTACCAAATCCCTACCCTGACCGCCCCCCGGGCACGAAAGCCCGGACGGCCAGCGCCCCACTTTTCAATGCACCACCCTCTCAAACGTGAACCGCCCATCCACGAAAGGCTGGAACAGAAGCGGTTCGCGTATCTTGCGCAGGGTCGCAATCGGTCAGCACGATGACCGAAGACACGTTCCGCTACACCTGATCGAGCGCCATGCCCCCCGGTAGCCATATCCCCGATTTCGGTGCCGGTCGCGGATTCCATGAAACAGTGAGCCTGCACACCTTCCGGCGTCACTGCCCGAATACCACAAGGCGATAGCCGGCAAAGCTGGCCAGCATCGACACCGCGGTCGCCAGAATGATTGCCATCATGATCGAACCGAGCGGGCCAACGAGCAGCAGATAGACGCTGTAGTTGATCAGCGCGACAGTGAGCGCAACGCCTGCATAACGAAGCAACTCCCGCGGTCTGCCCTGTTCGATACGATCGAAAGTCAGCCGCCGGTTGGCCGCCCAGGTGAAGAGGATCGCCAGCGTCAAACCGGGCACCCGGGCGCCCTCGGGGCCCCACGCCAGCCCCGCCAGCCACATCGTGATCCCGGTATCGACGAGAAATCCGCCCGCTCCTACTACCGCGAACCAGCCGAATTGCCTGATTATCCGGGCCACCAGACTGATCCTCAAATAGTGGCGAAGGGATCTGATCAAAGAGACTGATTGCCCGAGATGGTAACCGGGCAGGATTCTCCGCAATGTGATCGATGGCGCGCAGGCACGCGACGTATTCGGCCTCCGACCTCCCGGGCCCGATCAGTGTCCAGTGCTCGTGGAACATGAGGATCGAATCCGACAGTCCCAGGCGATGCGGCGAAGCGCCACCCGCCTCGATCACCTTCACGGCCCAGCGCTTGATGCCCGACCTGTACTTGCGCGTGCACACGTCGATGGCCGTGCGGTCGAGGTCGGGTATCGCAACGCGGGCGACGCGGTGTGCAGCCCGGATCGTGCCGAGACGGTGCTGCTGGTGGCTGATGAGGTGCGGGTGTGGCGAGGGGTCTGAAGCCGGGATCATTGCGCGATTGATTGCATTATGCGAAAATGCAATTAATCAAGTCACAGTCGGGTTCTGCAAGATGCCATCTGTCACCATCCGGAATGTCCCCGATGAAGTGCATCGCGCCATCCGCGTGCGGGCCGCCCGACACGGCCGCAGCATCGAGGCCGAGATGCGCGACATTCTGGAGTCCGCCGTGAAGCCGCAGGGCCGGGTCAAGCTCGGTTCGATGCTGGCCGAAATCGGTCGCAAGGTGAAGCTGACCGAAGAAGAGTTCGCCATCTTCGAGAGCGTGCGCGACAGAACCCCGGCCCGTGCTGCGAGCTTTGAATGATCCTGCTCGATACCAACGTGGTCTCGGAGCCGCTGCGACCAGCGCCCGAGGTTCGCGTCATCGAGTGGATCGACGCACAACCTCTGGAAACGCTCTACCTGTCTGCAATGACCGTGGCCGAACTGCGCGCCGGCGTGGCGCTGCTGCCGGCGGGCAGGCGCCGGAACAACCTGCATGAGTATCTGGAGAAGCGCGTGCTGCCCTCGTTCGCCGGTCGCGTGCTGCCGTTCGACCTGGCCTGCACGAGCGCCTATGCCGAGCTGCTGGCGACGGTTCGCAAGGCCGGCAGCGGCATCGAAACGGCCGATGCCTGCATTGCAGCAGTCGCCATTGCCAACGGATTTACCGTTGCCACGCGCGACGCAAGCCCCTTCCGGGCCGCCGGCCTGACCGTTATCGACCCTTGGAAGGTGTAAGGCAACTGCCGACAAGGCAGCAGGCCGGCATTCCCGTCATCGACGGCGGGAACCTTTCCATGGTGCCCTCCGGTTGGCGGTGTCGTTGGGGCGAGTATCGTGGCGCGGACGGTTGGCAAGCATTGCTGCGGCGCGACCGCCGGCCTACCTCCTTCGGCTGAATGACGCGTTCGAGACCCGAACGTCGGAGTTGGTGAAACGCGCAGCCAGCCAGGGGCCGCAGGAGATCACCCTGCACGGCCGCCCGGTGGCCGTCGTGCTTTCGCGCGAAGACTTCGAACGCCTGACCGGCAACGCCCGATCACTGGTCGACTTCATGCGCGAGTCGCCGCTCCACGGACTCGACGAACTCGAATTCCCGCGCGATCGCAGCCCCGCTCGCGAGGTTGTGTTGTGAGCTACCTGCGTCTGCTCGCCACTACCAAACGCCCGCTTCCGGCTGTCGACCGCCTGCTCGCGGCCACCGCATCGAGCCACGATCTCGTGATGGTCACACGCAATGCGCGCGATTTCGCGGGACTTGGCATTTCGGTGATCGACCCGTGGGTCGCCGAAGGGCCGATGCCGGGGCCGCGGCATCGGGTGCAGGAACCAGCGCACGGCGTTTCACCCGCGCTGCGGCGGCGGCGCCGCCAGTTCGTCACGACCGAAACTCGCGGGCAACTTCTCTCGCTCTCGGCCTGGCGGGCTTTCTCGTAGCGGGCGCCCTTTCAGCCGTCCGGTACGCGTAGCCGGTACGAATCGACCGCTGACTCCCGGATGCGCCGATGACCGCCTTCGGTGAGCACGACTTCTACGTGCGGCCGACTGACCTTCGGAGATGAATCCACCTTCAGGCCAATCCATCAGTCCGATTCCGACGTTGGCCAATCCCTGACAGCATGGGCTTTGCCGTGTGCCCAACTATTCTCTTGACAGAATAGTCCTCAGGAGGAATAATGCCCAGCAAATGGGATGTGGAGTACACCGAGGAGCTTGGCGAGTGGTGGGCCGATCTGACAGAGACCCAACAGGAGTCTATCGACTCATCGGTTCGACTTCTGGAACAGAAGGGGCCGAATCTCGGGTTCCCTCACACCTCCGGGATCGAAGGGTCGAAGCACACGCACATGCGTGGGCTCCTTATTCAATGCGCCGATAGCCGACACGCTATACGACGCACACATCGAGACGTTGAGAAAGGAAGGGCACATCGATGGCTAAGAAGTTCAGCGAGTTGCGCGCCAGGATGTCGCCGGAGGCTCGAGCCCGCGCCGCCGCACGCGCCGAAGCCATGCTCGTGGAAATGCAACTCCGTGAGCTGCGCAAGGCCCGGAACGTGACGCAGGTCGAAGTCGCCAAGGCCATGAGCGTGGAGCAAGCCTCCGTCTCGAAGTTGGAGCGTCGCGACGACATGTACGTGAGCACGCTGCGCGAGTACGTCAAGGCGCTTGGCGGAGAGTTGAAACTGGTGGCGTCGTTCCCCGATGCCGACATTCAGGTGCACCCGTTTGAACCGGCTCGCTGAGCTACTCTTCCTCTAGCTCGAGTCCAGCGATCCGCAGGGCGGTTACCAAGCCGACTAGCCTCCAAGCCGAAGCCATCAGTCCAATTCCGTCGTGAGCCAGCCCATGACAACATGAGCGCCATGTTGCACCGAAGGCGCGGACTATTCACACCGGCGGAAGTGCTGATCGAGGGCTGAGATGCGTTTCGAGTGCTTCGATTATTTCGAGTTCATGGTATGCTGTTCGTCATGAATACGAAACGACCCTCGCACCGTTCCCGCAAAGCATCCGTTGCCGCGAGACACACACGGCTGTCGGTGTCGCGTGCAAGTGTCGAATCCGATACGAAACCTGATACAGCCATGACTTTCAAGCTGTCGTTCTCCGTGGAGCCTCTTCTTGCCATTGTCGAGCAGCATGTCACGGTCAGCGAGAAAGTTCGCCAGGCAATAGAACGCGACTTTGCTGAAGCACTCGGCCATGCCGCTGTGCAGTTGCTCACTGATGCCAATTCAGAGGTAGCAACCGCGCACCCGTTGCCAGTTCGGGACTGCGATCCGGTTCTTACGACCGAGCAGGCCGCACGCCTGGTTGGCGTCAGCCGCCCCTTCATGGCCAAGCTGATCGATTCCGGCGCTGTCGAGCTGCACCAGAAAGTAGGCAACCAGCGGCGCGTACGGCGCAGTGCCGTGGTGCGCTGGCAAGCGGCCGAGCGTTCGAGGCAGGCAAAGGCTCTCAAGAGACTGGCCACCGAACTGGACGAGGAAATCTTTTCGTCGTGAGGGTTCGGGTTGTCGCCGATGCCGACACTTTGTTCCCGGCCGCAACCAGAGGGCTGCTGATCTACCTCGACTACCACGACCTGATCAGACTGCACTGGTCCCCACTGATACTGGGCGAACTCAGACGTGCCCTGATCGAGACGGGGCGAAAGAAAACGCTCGCCGACGCAAAGACGCATGAGGAGCGCATGCGTGATGCGCTACCGAATGCGCTGATTGCCGTGGAAGACGTGCAGACCCGATTTCAGGCCGTTGCTGCGGCCGTCAGGTCGGTGAAGGACGTCCACGTTGCTGCCTGTGCCTATCATCTGGTGGCCGCCGGTGTCTATCCGGAGACCGAGACGGTCACACTGGTGACGCGCAACACGAAAGACTTCAGAAGGACAGCGCTGGCAAGATTGGGCATCGCCCTGCTCGCACCAGACGAGTTTCTCGCCGGATTGCTGGAGGCAAAGCCACGCGAGTTCATGTCGGCTTTTCGCCAGTTCCGCACGGACTTGGCCTCAAGGCCAGAGCCACGGGTCTTGCTGGACCGCCTCAAAGAAGATGGGCAGGTGCGAACTGCACACCGGCTGGTTGAATTCCAGCAGAAGGGAGGAGTAGAGCTCTAGATTCCTCCCGCCCGCGGCTCTCAGTGCACGACCCTCTCGAACGTGAACCGTCCGTTCACGAAATCCACCGGAATCACGTCCTTCGGCCCGAACCTGCCTTCGAGCACCAGCTTCGCCACCGGGTTCTCGATCTTCTGCTGGATCGCGCGCTTCAACGGCCGCGCGCCGTAGAGCGGATCGAAGCCCGCTTTCGCGAGTTCGGCCAGCGCCGCCTCCGACACCTCGAGCCCCATCTCGTGGTCGGTCAGCCGCTTGCGCAGGCTCTCGAGCTGGATCTTCGCGATCGACGCGATGTGCGCGGCGCCCAGCGCGTGGAACACCACGATCTCGTCGATGCGGTTGACGAACTCCGGGCGGAAGTGCTGGCGCACCTCGACCATCACCGCGTCCTTGATGATCTCGGGGTCGTTCAACTTCGGGTCGGCGCCCGGGCGCTGGATCTCGTGCGAACCCAGGTTCGAGGTCATCACGATCACGGTGTTGCGAAAATCCACCGTGCGGCCCTGCCCGTCGGTGAGTCGGCCGTCGTCGAGCACCTGCAGCAGCACGCCGAACACGTCCTGGTGCGCTTTCTCCACTTCGTCGAACAGGATCACGCTGTACGGCTTGCGACGCACCGCCTCGGTGAGGTAGCCGCCCTCCTCGTAACCCACGTACCCCGGAGGCGCGCCGATCAGCCGCGCCACCGAGTGCTTCTCCATGAACTCGCTCATGTCGATGCGGATCAGGTGCTCCTCGCTGTCGAACAGGAACTCGGCGAGCGCCTTGCACAGTTCGGTCTTGCCCACGCCGGTGGGGCCGAGGAACAGGAACGAGCCGTAGGGGCGGCGCGGGTCGGAGAGCCCCGCGCGCGAGCGCCGGATCGCGTCGGAGACGAGCCGCACCGCCTCGTCCTGGCCGACCACGCGCCTGTGAAGGTGGTCTTCCATCTTCAGCAGCTTGTCGCGCTCGCCCTGCATCATCTTGCTCACCGGGATGCCGGTGGCGCGCGAAACGACCTCGGCGATCTCCTCGGCGCCCACCTGCGTGCGCAGCAGCTTCGGCTTGGCCTCGCCCTTGTCCGCGCGACCCGCCTCGGCCTCGCTGGCGCTCTTCAGACGCCCCTCGAGCTCGGGGAGCCTGCCGTACTGGATCTCGGCGAGCTTGTCGAACTGGCCCTTCCTCTGCAGCTCGGCCATCTGCGCGCGCAACTGGTCGATCTCGGCCTTGATCTGCGCCGAGCCCTGCACCGCCGCCTTCTCGGCGCGCAGCACTTCGTCGAGATCGGCGTACTCCTTCCCGAGCTTCGCGATTTCGGCCTCGATCAGCTCGAGCCGCTTCTTCGACGCCTCGTCGGTTTCCTTCTTTACCGCCTCGCGCTCGATCTTGAGCTGGATGATGCGGCGATCGAGCCGGTCCATCGACTCGGGCTTGCTGTCGATCTCCATCTTGATGCGCGCGGCCGCCTCGTCGATCAGGTCGATCGCCTTGTCGGGCAGGAAGCGGTCGGTGATGTAGCGGTTGCTGAGCTCGGCCGCCGCGACGATCGCCGGGTCGGTGATTTCCACGCCGTGGTGCAGTTCGTAGCGCTCCTGCAGGCCGCGCAGGATCGCGATCGTGTCCTCGACGCTGGGCTCTCCGATCAGCACCTTCTGGAAGCGGCGCTCGAGCGCGGCGTCCTTCTCGATGTACTTGCGGTATTCGTCGAGCGTGGTGGCGCCGACGCAGTGCAGCTCGCCGCGCGCCAGCGCCGGCTTGAGCATGTTGCCGGCGTCCATCGCGCCCTCGGCCTTGCCCGCGCCGACCATCGTGTGCAGCTCGTCGATGAACACGATCGTGCGGCCCTCTTCGGCCGCGAGCTCCTTGAGCACCGCCTTCAGGCGCTCCTCGAATTCGCCGCGGTACTTCGCGCCGGCGATCAGGGCGGCCATGTCGAGCGACAGCACGCGCTTGTCCTTCAGCGTCTCGGGCACCTCGCCGTCCACGATCCGCTGTGCGAGTCCCTCGACGATCGCGGTCTTGCCGACGCCGGGCTCGCCGATCAGCACCGGGTTGTTCTTGGTGCGCCGCTGCAGGATCTGGATCGTGCGGCGGATTTCCTCGTCGCGCCCGATCACCGGATCGAGCTTGCCCTCGCGGGCGCGCTCGGTCAGGTCGATCGTGTATTTCTTCAACGCCTCGCGCTGGCCTTCGGCCTCGGCGTTGTCGACACTCGCGCCGCCGCGCACCGCGTCGATCGCCGCCTCGAGCGCCTTGCGGGTCAGGCCGGCCTGCTTCACGATGGTGCCGGCCTCGCCCTTGTCGTCAGAGAGTGCGAGCAGGAACATCTCGGTGGCGACGTACTGGTCGCCGCGCTTGAGCGCTTCCTTCTCGGAGAGGTTCAGCAGGTTCACCAGCTGCCGGCCGACCTGCACCTCGCCGCCCGTGCCCGAGACCTGCGGCAGCCGCTTGATCGCGGCATCCGCAGCGGCCTTCAGTGCCGGGGCTCGCACGCCGGCGCGTTCGAGCAGCGTGCGCCCCGAGCCGTCGGCCTGGCCGGCGATCGCCGCCAGCATGTGCACCGGCTCGATGAACTGGTTGTCGTTGGCCAGCGCAAGGCTGTGGGCGTCCTGCAGCGCCTGCAGGAACTGGGTGGTGAACTTGTCCTGACGCATGGGCTCTCCCCGAATGACTGACGCGGGGCTGGCCCGCTCGACTGGCAGGGATCTGCGGGCGCGATTGGGGGTTTTCAAGGGCAGGCGGTGCCATCGTCCACACGGTCGATGTCGTCTGCACGGCCGATTGTGCGGGTCTTCACGAATTCGTAAGGTTCAGTCCCCCGCGGATCGTCACGACGCGGCGCACTTGAAATGCCGTATCCAAGCGGCTACAATCGTGCCTGAAATCGAGGTTTGCAAGACCGCGACATTTGCAGCATGGCTCGATGGCCTGCGCGATATGCGCGGCCGAGCCGTTGTGCAGGCGCGGATCGAACGTTTGCTCGCGGGCAACGCCGGCGATGTCAAGCCCATCGGAGAGGGCGTTTCGGAACTGCGAATCGATTTCGGGCCGGGCTACCGGGTGTACTTCGTCCGGCAAACGAATCGCACCGTCATTCTTCTTGCAGGTGGCGACAAACAAAGCCAGTCGGCGGACATTCGTCTGGCGCGACGGTTGGCGCGGGAGGCATAGGAGCCAAATGGGGAAGACGTCCACGACGCGGTACGATGTGGCCGAGCATCTGCGAAGCACGGAAGAGATGGTCGCCTACCTCGAGGCCTGTCTCGACGAAGCCGAAGGCGACGGAGCATTCGTCGCCAAGGCCCTCGGTGACATCGCCCGCGCCCGAGGAATGGCACAGGTTGCGCGCGATGCAGGTTTGTCGCGGGAAAGCCTGTACAAGGCGCTCTCCGGCGAGCGCAATCCCGGCTTCGACACGGTCCTCAAGGTCGTCAAGGCGCTTGGACTGAGGTTTCATGCGGCCACGACCTCCGAACAAGGCTGAAATGTCCCGACTCTTCGCCCCGCTGCAACTGCGCTCCCTCACCCTCCCCAACCGCATCGTCGTCTCGCCGATGTGCCAGTACTCCGCGGTCGAGGGCCGCGCGCAGCCCTGGCACACGGTGCACCTGGGATGCATGGCGCTGAGTGGCGCCGGGCTGGTGCTGATCGAGGCCACCGGCGTCGAGCCGGCGGGCCGGATCTCGCCCGGCTGCCTGGGCCTGTACGACGACGCGACCGAGGAGGCGTTGGCCGGGGTGCTGCGCACGGTGCGCAGCGTGAGCGGGGCGGCAATCGGCATCCAGCTGGGCCACGCCGGCCGCAAGGCATCGACCGGGCGCCCCCGGGAGGGCGGCGGCGCGCAGATTCCCGCCGATGCCGGCGGCTGGACTCCGGTGGCGCCCAGCGCGGTGCCGATGAACGACGCCGACGCGCCGCCGCATGCGCTCGGGCGCGATGAACTGCAGGCGCTGAAGGCGCGCTTCGTCGACGCGGTGCTGCGCGCCGATCGCCTCGGGCTCGATGCGATCGAGGTCCACGCCGCGCACGGCTACCTGCTGCACCAGTTCCTCGCGCCGATCGCCAACCGGCGCGAGGACGAATACGGCGGTTCGCTGGAGAACCGCATGCGCTGGCCGCTGGAGGTAATCGCCGCGATGCGCGCCGCCTGGCCGGCGCACAAGCCGCTCGGCGTGCGCCTGTCGGCCACCGACTGGCTCACGCACCTGCCCGCCGCCGAGCGCTTCGACCTGCCCGATGCGATTGAGTTCTCGCGGCGCTGCGCCGCGCTCGGCGCCGACTGGATCGACGCGTCGAGCGGCGGCATCTCGCCACAGCAGAAAGTGAAGGTCGGCCCGGGCTACCAGGTGCCGTTCGCCGAGGCGATCCGCGGCGAGACGAAGCTGCCGGTGATCGCGGTGGGCCTGATCACCGAGCCGCAACAGGCCGAGGACATCGTCGCTTCGGGCAAGGCCGACATGGTGGCGCTGGCACGCGGCATTCTCTACGACCCGCACTGGCCGTGGCACGCGGCGGCCGCGCTCGGCGCGAGCGTCGAGGCGCCGCGCCAGTACTGGCGCAGTCATCCGCGCGAGCATCCGCAACTGTTCGGGCCCGCCGCGCGGAGTTAGTGTGAACGGGCGCTGACGATGGGCGCGCACCGGGCGGTCGTCTTCGACCTCGACGGGCTGATGGTCGACACCGAGCGCATCGCGCTCGAATGCTGGATCGAGTCGGCCCGCACTTTCGGCTGGGAGATCACGCGCGAGACCTGCCTCGCGCTGGTGGGCATCGACAGCCGCGAGTCGCGCCAGGTGCTGCTCGACCGCATGGGCGGCAGCTTTCCGATGTCGGAGGTGTCGGCGCGCGGACGCGTGCGCTATCTCGAGCGGCTGCGCGGCGAAGGCGTGCAGGCGAAGCCGGGGCTGATCGAGCTGCTCGACTGGCTGGACGCGCGCGCGGTGCCGATGGCGGTGGCCACGCCGACCCAGCAGGAGTTGGCACTCGAGAAACTAGCGCTGGCCGGCCTGCGCGAGCGCTTCGAGACCATCGTCGGCGGCGACCAGGTACCGCGCGGCAAGCCGGCGCCCGACGTCTATCGCGAGGCGATTGCGCGCATCGGCGCGGAGCCCGCGCACTGCATCGCGCTGGAAGACTCCGAGATCGGGTTGCGTGCGGCGCACGCGGCGGGCGCGACCTGCATCGTGGTGCCCGACCTGCTGCCGCCCTCGCCCGAGTACGAGCCGCTCGCGCACGCGATCGTGCCCAGCCTGCGCGAGGCGCGCGAGTTGCTGGCCGCGATGCTCAGCGTGGGCGCCGCCCCGGCCTGAACGCCCGGAGGCGCACGCGACGCCCTTCCCGCTCGCGGGCAACGAGCGCCGCGGCACGGCCCGCAACTGCGCTCACGGCCCCGCGAGCAGCAACCAGATCACGCCGCCCACCATCAGCGCCATGCCGGCCGCCTCGCGTGCGGTGGTGCCCTGGGCGAACAGCCGCTGCGAGACGGCCTGCGCGAACAGGATTTCGGCCAGCCCGACGGTGCGCACCGCGGCGGCCGCCTGCAGCGAGAACGCGAGAAACCACAACTGCGAGGCGAGCGCGCCGGCGGCGCCGGCCAGCAGCGACGGTCGCCACAGGCGGAGGATCTCGCGCAGCACGCTGCGCTCGCGCCAGAGCAGCCGGGCGGTGAGCAACGCAGTCTGTATCGCAAGCGAAGTGGCGAGCGTGGCGGTGGCGCGCAGGTAGAACGGCCCATCGCCCAGCGCAAGGATCGCGCCGCGAAAGCCCACCGCCGACAGCGCGAACATCGCGCCCGAGAGCACGCCGAGCAGCGCGGCGCGCGGCACGCGGCCCACCCTGGGCACGCCGACCGCAGCGCTGCCTGCGGCCGCGCCCTCCCCGTCGACACACGCGGCACCGGCCGGCATCGACATCAGCAGCACGCCGACGGTGGCCACCAGCACCGCCGCGCTGGCCTGCAGGCTCAGTCGCTCGCCGAGAAACACCAGCCCGAACAGCGCGATCTGCAGCGGCTCGGTCTTCACGTAGGCGATCGACACCACGAACGAACGCTCGCGCATCGCGGCGAGCATCAGCGCGGTAGCGAGAATCTGAAACATCGCACCCATCAGCGTCCAGCCGGCATAGGCCCACGACGGCCGCAGGCTCCCGAGACCGGTGGCGGCGGCCACCCCGGCGAGGAACAGCAGCCCGAACGGCAAGCCGAACAGGAAGCGCACGTGCGTGGCGCCGACCGTGCCGAGCCGGCCGGTGAGGCTGCGCTGCGCGGCATTGCGCGCGGTCTGCACCCCCGCGGCGGCAACCGTGCAGGCGACCCAGAGCCAGGCCGGAGGATCGGAGGCCATCAGCGCCAGGCGTTCATCGCTTCGACCGGCACGTGCTTGCCTTTGGGGACTTCCAGGATTCCCGCGAGATCCAGAATGGATTTTGTCTTGGGGCGCACGATGATGGTGCCGTCCGGCATGACATGCCATGAGAGGCGCGTGCCCGGCACCGCGCCGACCCGTTGCCGTATCTGCGCGGGAACGGTGGTCCTTCCCTTCGCGGTGATTGTGGATTCGATCGTCTTCATGCCTTGGTCGCGCAGAATCGCTATGCAGTAGAGGGGCAAGCAGCGTTCACCAACGCGCCGCGGCCTCGTCGTCGCTCTCGCGCGCCTCGACCCAACGCTCCCCCTGCGGCGTGCGTTCCTTCTTCCAGAACGGCGCCTGGGTCTTCAGGTAGTCCATGATGAATTCGCAGGCGGCGAAGGCTTCGCCGCGGTGCGCGGACGTGACGGCGACGAGCACGATCTGCTCGCCGGGTGCGAGGTCTCCGTGACGGTGGATGACCAGTGCGTCGAGGATGTTCCAGCGGCCGCGCGCCTGCGTGCAGATGTCTTCGAGCGCGCGCTCGGTCATGCCCGGATAGTGCTCGAGCGCCATCGCCGACACGCCGGCGCCTTCGTTCAGGTCGCGCACGGTGCCGATGAAGGCGGCCACCGCGCCGACGTTCAGGTTGCCGGCACGCAGCGCGGCGATCTCGGCGCCGGCGTCGAAGTCGTGTTGCTGGACGCGAACGGGCATGGTCAGACTCCGGTGGCGGGCACGTTGCAGGGCGTGCGCATCGCGACGCGCGTGCCACCCATTGCGAAGATCGGCTAGAAGCGGCGCAGCGAGTCGCCGAAGCAGCCGTAGCGCTCGACCTCGCGGTTGTACGCATCGATCGCGCCGTGGTTCTCGGCCAGCCAGCGCTGCCGGATGCGCTCGTCGGCACTACGAAGCGCGGACCCGGGCGCCTTGCGAGAACGGGCGTCGAATTCGTGCTCGCGAATGGCCTGTTTCATGGCTGCAACCTACGCTCGTCGTCGCGGGAGCGTCAACCCCCGGTCACCGGCGGGAAGAAAGCCACTTCGGCGCCGGCGGCGAGCGGCGTGTCGGGGCGTGCCATCGCCTGGTCGACCGACACGCGGATCGCGCGGCCCTCGGCCAGCGTCTCGGCCCAGGCGCCGCCGCGGCTGCACAGCCGGGCGCGCAGCTGAGCGGCGGTGCGCACGCCGGCCGGCAGGTCGATCGTCTCGCGGTGGGTGCCGAGCGCCTCGCGCAGCCCGGCGAAATAGAGGATCGTGATCGTCATTTCGTCAGCTCCGAAAAGGGCAGGAAACGCACGATGTCGCCGCGCGCGATGGCGTGCTGCGGCGGATTGTCGATCAGCCCGTCGCCCCAGACAGTGGAGGTGAGCACCGCGGAACTCTGGTTCGGGAACAGGTCGAGCCCGCCGTCTGCGTTGATCTTCGCCCTGAGGAACTCGCGGCGGCGGTCGGGCTTCGGCCAGTCGAAGTCGGCGCGCATCGGCAGCGCGCGCGGCGCCACGTCGGCCATGCCCTGCAGCCGCTGCACGAACGGACGCACCAGCAGCAGGAAGGTGACAAAGCTCGACACCGGGTTGCCGGGCAGACCGATGAAGTGCGCGATGCCGGCGTCGGATACGCCACGGCGCACGCGCCCGTAGGCAAGCGGTTTGCCGGGCTTGATCGCGATCTGCCACATGCGCAGTTCGCCTTCGGCCTCGACCGCGGGCTTCACGTGGTCTTCCTCGCCCACCGACACGCCGCCCGAGGTGACGATCAGGTCGTTGCCCTGCGCGGCGCGGCGCAGCGCCTCGCGCGTGGCGGCGAGCGTGTCGGGCACGTTGCCCAGGTCGACCAGTTCGCAGCCCATCGCGCGGATCAACGCGCCCAACACGTAGCGGTTGCTGTTGTAGATCGCGCCGGGGCGCAACGGCTCGCCGGGCATCGCGAGTTCGTCGCCGGTGAAGAAGCACCCCACGCGCACCGGCCTGCGCACCGGCAGGCTGGCCAACCCCACCGAGGCGGCCAGGCCGGTGGCCTGCGGCGTGAGCCGCGCGCCGGCCGCGAGGATCACGCTGCCGTTGCGGATGTCTTCGCCGGTGCGCCGGATCCATTCGCCCGGCGCCGGGCATTGCGAGAACGACACCGTGTCGCCGTCGGCGACGGCCATCTCCTGCATCACGATCGCGTCGGCGCCTTCGGGGACCAGGCCGCCGGTGAAAATGCGCGCGGCCTCGCCCGCCTTCAGAGGCCGGCCCACGTGGCCGGCCGGGATGCGCTGCGCAACGGGCAGCCGCACGGGACGCTCGGGCGCGGCCTGCAGCAGGTCGGCGCGGCGCACCGCGTAGCCGTCCATCTGGGTGTTGTCGCGCGGCGGCACGTCGAGCGTGGATCGGATGTCGGCGGCCAGTACGCGCCCGGCAGCCGCCGCGGTATCGACGGTCTCGACCTCGTCGATCGGCGCGGCCTGCTCGAGCAGCGCGGCCCGCGCGTCATCGAACGGCAGCAATGCGGGCTTCATGGACGCGGTCCAGGTGGTCGATGATGAAGTCGGCGATGGCGTCGGGCTGGTTCAGGTCGAGCAGCGGCAGCCGCGTCTCGATCGGCACGTCGGCGGCCACCGCGACGATGTCGCGGTCGTCGGGATGCAGCATCGGCTTGCCCAGCCCCGGCCGATACACCTCGAGCTTGGGGATCGGCGCGTGCTTGTAGCCCTCGACCAGCACCAGGTCGCAGGGCGAAAAGCGCAGCAGCTGCTCGTGCAGCGAGGGCTCGGCCTCGTCGCGCAACTCGTGCATCAGCACCCAGCGCTGGTCGGAAGTGATCAGCACCTCGGAGGCGCCGGCCTCGCGATGGCGATAGGAGTCTTTGCCCGGCTTGTCGATGTCGAACAGGTGATGCGCGTGCTTGATCAGCGACACGCGCAGGCCGCGCAGCACGAAGCGCGGGATCAGCTGCTCGATCAGCGTGGTCTTGCCCGAGCCGGAATAGCCTGCGAAGCCGAATACTCTCATGTCGAACCCAGCGTACCCGATCCAGTGTAGCGCGGCGCCGGTAACCTGCCGCGCGCAGGGGCTCGGCAGTTCAGCCGGCGCAGCGCCCGGCGATGTAGCGCTGCAGCGCCGTGACGTCGACCGCCATCCGGTGAAAGCGCTGCGGCCGCGATTCGAGGTCTTCGAAGCCGGGCGGGCGCGGTGCTTCCTCGCCGAGCGCCTCGCGGATCGCGTCGGCGAACTTCGCCGCCTGCGCGGTCTCGAGGCAGACCATCGGCACGCCGGGCTCGCGCCAGCGCTGCGCCACGTGGTAACCGTCGGCCGTGTGCGTGTCGATCGTGACGCCGTAGCGCGCGCGCACCTCGCGGATCGCCGCGAGGCGGTCGGCGTGGCGGCTGCAGCCCGAGACGAATCCGAAACCGGGGAGCCGCGCGAGCTCAGGGGTGCCGGCAAGATCGAACTCGCCGCGCTCGTCGAGCCCGCGCCACATCGCGGCGACGCGCGCGGCGTCGCCGCCCACCAGGTCGTAGACGAAGCGCTCGAAGTTCGACGCCTTCGAGATGTCCATCGACGGGCTGCTGGTCTGGTGCGTCTCGGCGGTGCCGCGCGGCCGGTAGCGGCCGGTGCGGAAGAACTCGTCGAGCACGTCGTTCTCGTTGGTGGCCACCACCAGCCGCGAGACCGGCAGGCCCATCATCCGCGCGATGTGGCCCGCGAGCACGTTGCCGAAGTTGCCCGAGGGAACCGCGAACGACACGGGCTGCGAGTCGTCTGCGGTAGCGGCGAAGAAGCCCTTGAAGTAGTAGACCACCTGCGCGACCACGCGCGCCCAGTTGATCGAGTTGACGGTGCCGATCGCGTAGCGCTGCTTGAACGCCAGGTCGTTCGAGACCGCCTTCACCATGTCCTGGCAGTCGTCGAAGACGCCGTCGACCGCGATGTTGAAGATGTTCGGATCGTCGAGCGAGAACATCTGCGCGGTCTGGAACGGGCTCATGCGTCCGTACGGCGACAGCATGAAGACGCGAATGCCGCGCCGCCCGCGCATCGCGTACTCGGCCGCGCTGCCGGTGTCGCCCGAGGTGGCGCCGAGGATGTTCAGCTCGCGGCCCTCTTTCGCGAGCACGTACTCGAACAGCTGGCCGAGCAGTTGCATCGCCACGTCCTTGAACGCGAGCGTGGGGCCGTTGGACAGCCGCAGCAGGTGCAGGCCCGGTTCGAGCGTGTGCAGCGGCGTGATCTCGGCCGAGCCGAAGGCCTGCGCGGTGTAGGTGCGCTCGATCAGCGCGCGCAGGTCGGCTTCGGGGATGTCGTCGGCGTACAGGCGCAGGACCTCGAACGCGAGCGCCGGATACGACAGCTTGCGCCAGCGCGCGAGCGTGGCTGCGTCGATGCGCGGGTAGCGCTCGGGTACGACGAGGCCGCCGTCGGGCGCCAGCCCCCCAGCAGGATCTCGGTGAAGCGGGCCGGTGGCATGCCGCCGCGGGTCGACAGGTATTTCATCGGGCGGGCGGGCGGGATCAGTTCAGGTCTTCGAGCCGGATGCGCATCGCCTGCGAGAGCACCGTGGGCAGCGCCTCGATGCGCCCGATCGCGGTGATGATCTGGCGCTCGATGGTACGGTGCGTGAGCAGGATGATGTCGGTCTGGTTCTCGCCTTCGGCCGGTTCGCGCTGCAGCGCCGCGTCGATCGAGATGCGCGCGTCGGCCAGGATGCGCGTGATGTCGGCGAGCACGCCCGGCTCGTCGGCCACCCGCAGCCGCAGGTAGTAGGCGGTCTGCACCGCCTCGATCGGCAGGATCGGTTCGTCGGAGAGCGCCTCGGCCTGGAAGGCCAGGTGCGGCACGCGGTTCTCGGGGTCGGCGGTGAAGGTGCGCGCCACGTCGACGAGGTCGGCGATGACGGCGCTGGCGGTGGGCTCGGCGCCCGCGCCCTTGCCGTAGTACATCGTGTGGCCGACCGCGTCGCCCTTGACCCAGACCGCGTTCATCGCGCCCTCGACGTTGGCGATCAGCCGGCGCGCCGGGATCAGCGTGGGGTGCACGCGCAACTCGATGCCCGCGGGCTCCCCGTCGGTGCCGTCGCGGCGCCGCGTGATGCCGAGCAGCTTGATGCGGTAGCCGAGCTGCTCGGCGTAGCGGATGTCTTCGGCCTGCAGCTTCGTGATGCCCTCGACATAGCACTTGTCGAACTGCATCGGGATGCCGAAGGCGATCGCCGACAGGATCGTGGCCTTGTGCGCGGCGTCGATGCCCTCGATGTCGAAGGTCGGGTCGGCCTCGGCGTAGCCCAGCCGCTGCGCTTCCTTCAGCACCGCATCGAACGGCAGGCCCTTGTCGCGCATCTCGGACAGGATGAAATTGGTGGTGCCGTTGATGATGCCGGCGATCCACTCGATGCGGTTGGCGGTGAGCCCCTCGCGCAGCGCCTTGATGATCGGGATCCCTCCGGCCACCGCCGCCTCGAACGCCACCATCACGCCCTTCTTCGAGGCGGCGAGGAAGATCTCGTTGCCGTGCACCGCCAGCAGCGCCTTGTTGGCGGTGACCACGTGCTTGCCGCGCTCGATCGCTTCGAGCACCAGCGTGCGCGCGATGCCGTAGCCGCCGATGAGCTCGACCACGACGTCGATCTGCGGGTCGTTCACCACCTCGCGCGCGTCGCCCACCACGCGCACCGCGTCGCCGACGATCGCACGCGCGCGCGCCACGTCGAGGTCGGCCACCGTGGTGATCTCGATGCTGCGCCCCGCGCGGCGCCTGATTTCGTCCTGGTTGCGCCGCAGCACCTCGAAGGTGCCGCCGCCGACCGTGCCGATTCCCAGCAGCCCGACCCGTACGGGCCCGAATTTTCCGTTGTTCATGTCAGGCCGCGATCCGGATGAGACCGTCCTTGCGGAACATCTCCTTGATGCCGCGCACCGCCTGCCGGATGCGCTGCTCGTTCTCGATCAGCGCGAAGCGCACGTGGTCGTCGCCGTATTCGCCGAAGCCGATGCCCGGCGACACCGCGACCTTGGCGTCGACCAGCAGCCTCTTCGCGAATTCGAGCGAACCCAGCGCGCGGTACGGCTCGGGGATGCGCGCCCAGATGTACATCGACGCGCGCGGCACCTCGACGTCCCAGCCGGCCTCCTGCAAACCCTTGGCGAGCACGTTGCGGCGCAGCTGGTACTTCTGGCGCGCCTCCTCGACGCAGTCTTGCGGGCCGTCGAGCGCGGCGATCGCGGCCACCGGATCGGCGTGAAGGTGCCGTAGTCGTGATAGCTCTTCATGCGCGCGAGCGCGGCGACCAGCTCGGCGTTGCCCACCATGAAGCCGATGCGCCAGCCGGCCATGTTGTAGCTCTTGCTCATCGTGAAGAACTCGACCGCCACCTCGCGCGCGCCCGGCACCTGCATGATGGACGGCGCCCGATAGTCGTCGAACACGATGTCGGCGTAGGCGAGGTCGTGCACCGCGATGATGTCGTGCTCGCGCGCGAGCGCGACCACGCGCTCGAAGAAGGCCATGTCGACGCACTTGGCGGTAGGGTTGCTCGGGAAGCCGAGGATCATCATCTTCGGCTTGGGCGTGGCTTCGCGCACCGCGCGCTCGAGCTCTTCGAGGAAGTCGACGCCGGGCGTCATGCGCACCGGGCGCGTCTCGGCGCCGGCGATCACCGCGCCGTAGATGTGGATCGGGTAGCTCGGGTTCGGCACGAGCACCACGTCGCCGCGATCGAGCGTGGCGAGCATCAGGTGCGCGATGCCCTCCTTCGAGCCGATGGTGACGATCGCCTCGGTTTCGGGGTCGATCTCCACCTGGTAGCGCCGGCGGTACCAGTCGGAGATCGCCTTGCGCAGCCGCGGGATGCCCTTGGAGACCGAGTAGCCGTGCGTGTGCGGGCGCTGCGAGGCTTCGACCAGCTTGTCGATGATGTGCTGCGGGGCCGGGCCGTCCGGATTGCCCATGCTCATGTCGATGATGTCTTCGCCGCGGCGGCGCTCGGCCATCTTCAGTTCCGCCGTGATGTTGAAGACGTAGGGCGGAAGGCGCTTGATGCGCGAAAACTCGCGGGGCGAACTCATGCGGTGGACTCCGGTCAGACCATTAATGTAGCATTTTCAATGGCTTGGCGCCCATCGCGCGAAGCCGCGAACGGAGACCCGATGAAGCTTCACGCCGCTGCGCCGACGACGCTGAATACCGTCACCGCCTACGGGCCCGGCTACGTCGAAATCAACCGGCGTCGCTACGGGCACTCGCTGCTGGTCGCACCCGAAGGCGAGATCGTCGCCCGGGAGGTCGACGCGTTCGAGGCGCTCGCACCGGCGCACTTCGAGGCGCTGCTCGCGCGCGAGCCCGAACTGGTGCTGCTCGGCACCGGCGAGCGGCAGCGCTTTCCGCATCCGGGGCTCACCGCATCGCTGGCGCAGGCGCGCATCGGCCTCGACGTGATGGACACGCACGCCGCGTGCCGCACCTACAACATCCTGATGATGGAGGGGCGGCGCGTGCTGGTCGCGCTGCTGATGCACTGACGCCCGTCTGTGTTATGTTGCAGGCAGATACACCGATTGTCCTGCAGAGGGTTCGTTGAGCGTCGCGGTCGGCAGGAAGGTTCCCGATTTCAGCGCTGCCTCCACCGGCGGCGAAGTCAGGTTGTCGAACCTGAAGGGCCGCAAGCTCGTCCTGTTCTTCTATCCGAAGGACAACACGCCCGGCTGCACCGCCGAAGCCGGCGAGTTCCGCGATCGGCATCCGGCGTTCGTCGCCGCCGACGCGGTCGTGCTCGGCGCCTCGCGCGACAGCATGAAGTCGCATGAGGGCTTCAAGGCAAAGCTGGGCTTGCCCTACGAGCTGATCTCCGATCCCGACGAAGCGCTGTGCGAGCTGTTCGGGGTGATGAAGCTGAAGACGATGTACGGCAAGCAGGTGCGCGGCATCGAGCGCAGCACCTTCGTCATCGACGCCGCCGGCAAGCTCGCACACGAGTGGCGCGGCGTGAAGGTACCCGCCCACGTTTCCGAAGTGCTGGAGGTCGTGCGATCGATCTCCTGATTTTCCCCTCCTGATCGATCCCGCCATGCCGCTTCCCAAACCGCCGGGCAAGCCCGCCACCCTGCTCGACCTCTCCAGCGCCGCCGAGGCGCGCGCCAGGCAACCGGCCGCCGCGCGGCCGCCGAAGCCGGGTCGCGCCGCCGGGCACGAAGTCGTGCCGATGAGCGCCGCACGCGCCGCCGGCGCGAAGGCGGCGCACGCGGAGCCACCCGCGAAGGCGGCACCGGCAGGGCCGCCCGCAAGGGCGGCGCACGCGCCCCAGGCACCCTCCCCGGCCGCGCTGCTTTCGGCGGCGCCCGCGCCGGCCCGCGCGCCCGCGCCCGCAGCCGAACCCGTGCCGGCCGCGCGGGCGCCTTCGCGCGCTCCGGCAGCACGCGCGCCCGGCGCCCGTGCCGCTGCAGCGGCCGCGCGCGAGCCGCGTCGCCAGGCCGCGCGCCTGCCCAAGCTCTTCGTGCTCGACACCAACGTGCTGATGCACGACCCGAGCTGCCTGTTCCGCTTCGCCGAGCACGACGTCTACCTGCCGATGATGACGCTCGAGGAGCTCGATAACCACAAGAAGGGGATGTCGGAGGTGTCGCGCAACGCGCGGCAGGTGAGCCGCTCGCTCGACGCGCTGATCGCCGCCGGCGGCGACATCGAGCAGGGGCTCTTGCTGTCGGCGCTGGGCAACCGCGACGCGCAGGGGCGGCTGTTCTTCCAGACGCAGGCGATCGCGCCGATCCTGCCGTCGACGCTCCCGATGGGCAAGGCCGACAACCAGATCCTCGGCGTGGTCCGCGTGATGCAGGACCAGCTGCCCGACCGCCAGGTCGTCCTGGTGTCGAAAGACATCAACATGCGGATCAAGGCCCGCACGATGGGCCTGCCGGCCGAGGACTACTTCAACGACCAGGTCCTCGAAGACACCGACCTGCTCTACACCGGCGTGATGCAGTTGCCGGCCGACTTCTGGGAGAAGCACGGCAAGGGCATCGAGTCGTGGCAGCAAGGCGGGCAGACCTTCTATCGCATCAGCGGGCCGCTGGTGTCGTCGCTGCTGCTCAACCAGTTCGTCTACCACGAAGGCGACATGCCGCTGGTGGCGCAGGTGCGCGAGATCGCCGGACGCACCGCGGTGCTGCAGACGCTGCGCGACTACGGCCACCTCAAGAACGCGGTCTGGGGAATCACCGCGCGCAACCGCGAGCAGAACTTCGCGCTGAACCTGCTGATGAATCCGGAGATCGACTTCGTGTCGCTGCTCGGGCAGGCCGGCACCGGCAAGACGCTGCTCACGCTCGCCGCGGGCCTGGTGCAGGTGCTCGAAACCAAGCGCTTCAGCGAGATCATCATGACCCGCGCCACGGTGCCGGTGGGCGAGGACATCGGCTACCTGCCGGGCACCGAGGAAGAGAAGATGCAGCCGTGGATGGGCGCGCTCGAGGACAACCTCGAAGTGCTCAACCAGAGCGATCCTTCGGCGGGCGAATGGGGGCGCGCGGCCGCCATCGACCTGATCCGCAACCGCGTGAAGGTGAAGGCGCTGTCGTTCATGCGCGGGCGCACCTTCAGCAACAAGTTCCTGATCATCGACGAGGCGCAGAACCTCACGCCGAAGCAGATGAAGACGCTGGTCACGCGCGCCGGGCCGGGGACGAAGGTGGTCTGCCTGGGCAACATCGCGCAGATCGACACGCCTTATCTCACGGAAGGGTCTTCCGGCCTCACGTACGTGGTCGACCGCTTCAAGGGCTGGGCGCACGCGGGCCACGTGGCGTTGCAGCGCGGCGAGCGCTCGCGACTGGCCGACTTCGCCACCGACGCGCTCTGAGCGAGGCCGCACGCCAGGCTTTTGGGGCCGCCGGGCTTGCCGCCCTGGCGGTGCGGGATTCGCGACAAGAGGCTTCGGCCCCGCTTCGCGGGGCTTCCGGCGTCTACCTCGCAAAATGGCACCCGCCTCGTACGCGCTTCGCGCGGACGAGCGGGTCCCGCCATTTTGCTTTCGGTAGCCCGCCGCTCGCCTATTGCCGCGAATCCCGCACCGCCAGGGCGGCAAGCCCGGCGGCCCCAAAAGCCTGGCGTGCGGCCCCGCTCAGAGCGCGTCGGTTCTGTTGCTTTGTGGTGAGGCAGCGAGGAGGCGTGCGTAGACGTCGGCGTCGATGTTTGCGCCGGTGAGCATCGCGGCGACCTTGCGGCCGGCGAGGCGGGGCTTTTCCTTGCGCACGGCGGCGAACGCGGCGGCGCCGGCGCCTTCGGCGCAGTTGTGCGTGCCGCGAAAGAGAATGCGGATCGACTCGGCGACTTCGTCGTCGCTGACTTCGACGATGCGGTCGACCGAGCGGCAGATGATCTCGAGCGCGGTCGGATCGGGAGTGCGGCAGGCGAGGCCGTCGGCCAGCACCGTGCTGACCGGCGATTCGATCGGGCGGCGCGCGGCGAAGGAGGCGGCGTAGGCGCGCGCGTGCGCGGAGACCACGCCGACCACTTCAGTCTTCAGGCCGAGCGCATCGCGGGCGGCCACCGCGCCGCAGATGCCCGAGCCGAGGCCGATCGGCACGTAGAGGGTGTCGATGCCGGGCACCGCGCGAAACAGCTCGAGCCCGGCGGTCGCCACGCCCGCGACCAGGGTGCGGTCGAACGAAGGCACGAAATGCAGGCCGTCGCGGGCGGCGAGTTGCCCGGCGAATTCTCGCGCCTCCTGGAAGTCGGCGCCGTGTTCGACGATCGTGGCGCCGAGCGCGCGCATCGCGGCATTCTTCTCGACGCTGTTGCCGCGCGGCACGACGACCGTGGCCGGGATGCCGTAACGGGTCGCGCAGATCGCGACCGACTGGCCGTGGTTACCGCGGGTGGCGGTCACCACGCCGGGGACGGCCTTGTCGGATGCGAGGCGGGAGAAATAGACGAGCCCGCCGCGCACCTTGAACGCGCCCACAGGCGTGTGGTTCTCGTGCTTCAGCCAGACCTCGGTGCCTGCCTCCTGGCAAAGCAGCGGCCAGCGGTACTGCGGCGTCGCCGGCATCGTCTCGTAGACGATGCGCGTCGCCGACTCGATCTCGTCGATGCCCGGAAGGTCCATGCGTCGTCCTCGCGCGCCGGCGGCCTGGCATGCGCGGCGCGCGCAGCGACTCAGGCCCCGGCAGTGAAGTTTTCGAACTTGGTGTACTGCCCGACGAAGGTCAGGCGCACGGTGCCGATCGGCCCGTTGCGCTGCTTGCCGATGATGACCTCGGCGACGCCCTTGTCGGCCGAATCGGGGTTGTAGACCTCGTCGCGGTAGATGAAGACGATCACGTCCGCATCCTGCTCGATCGCGCCCGAGTTGTGGCTCACGATACCGTCGGCCAGCCACGACGCAGGGCCCGGCACGGTGAGGTCGAACACTTCCTCTTCGCCATCGGGTTCGATCGCGACGACGCGGTCCCAGAAGAGATCGGACTGCGCCCAGGTTCGCAGCGATTCGTCGTCGAGAAGCTCGGCGTAGTTGGCGAGCGTGCCGCGCGACGGAGCGAAGCGGAAGTGCGCCGCGCCGCCGTACGCGGTGCCGCGCATCGAGGCCATCGTCCGCTGCGAGATACCGCGCTCGCCCATCGCAGCGCGCACGCTCGCGAAGACCTCGCGCGGGAGAGTGTCGACGTTGACGTTCGCGCGGTCGATGATCGCATCGAGATGCGCGGAGAGCCGCTGCGCCGCCGCGCTGCGCGGTCCGAAAGCGCGGACGCGATCCAGAAACGTCCGCTGCTGATCTGCGCCCGACACGTCGACGTTCCAGACGGTTCGCCCATTCGCAGGCTTCAATGCGCGAATGCGTCCGACGATTCCCACTCGAAGCAGCAGCCCTGCAACATCGCGCGCGAGCCCCTCGCTGCAGGTGGCGAAATAGACGCGCGCCGCCCCACGCTGCCCCTCGGGCCGCAGGTGGATCGACCCGTCGGTCGCCCAGAGGTGGCGCAACAGCAGTGCGACCCGGTCGTTCGCGAGCCGGAACGCTTCGGACGGAATCCGTTTTTCGTGGGAACGTTGGCCGAAGATGCCCAGACCGCGCAGCCGGGCATTGACCGCCTTCGGATGCCAGCGATCGCCGTTGCCCGACAGCACCAGCTGGTGCCAGTTGCCGCGGCCCTCGTGGTGGTTCACCGTGCAGCCCATTGCCTCGGCCGCTCGCCTCACGGCGCCGGAGTTCTCCTCCGAGGCCGTGGTGTAGCGGATCGGCTGGTGGGGAAGATAGCTGCCGTCACCGATCAGGTGCCCAAGCAGAACGATCTCCTCATCGGTCCAGTGCACCGGATCGGCCGCCGGCGGCAGCGCGCGCGCAATGGCAACCCGATCACCGATCTCGATCGCTGCAATCGTGCGCCACCCATTGCCGGTGAATACGCGGTGCTCCGAGGTCGCCCGCAGCACCCTTCCGCTGGCGAGCGATACGCGCACGATCGCGCGCCTGCCGACCGGCCAGACGCGATCGCTGTGCGCCGCGACGATCTTCTGGCCGGCGTCCATCGCAAGAACTTCGGGCTCGGTGCCGGCCAGGCTCGCGATCGGGATTCGCCGGCCGTCGGCGAGCGTGACCAGCGTGTCGCCGGTGACGCACTCGCGCAGGTCGGACATCACCGGCCGTTTGTTCGGCCGCTGCTCGAGCGAGCGGTTGAGCTGCGACAGCGCGATCACCGGGCAGTCGAGCTCCTTGGCGAGCGCCTTAAGCGAGCGCGAGATTTCGGAGATTTCGGTGGCGCGGTTCTCGCCGGTGCTGGTGGCCGACATCAGCTGCAGGTAGTCGACGACGATCAGGCCGAGCTTGCCGCACTGCCTCGACAGGCGCCGCGCGCGCGCCCGCAGCTCGAGCGCGTTGAGTGCCGGCGTCTCGTCGATGAACAGCTGCGCGTCCTGCATCTTCTGGATGGCGCTGGTGAGGCGCGGCCAATCGTCGTCGACGAGCCGTCCGGTGCGCAACCGCTGCTGGTCGAGGCGGCCGACCGAGCACACCATGCGCATCGCGAGTTGCGTCGCGCCCATCTCCATCGAGAACACCGCCACCGGCAGGCCCTGGTCGACCGCGACGTGCTCGGCGATGTTCAGCGCGAGGGACGTCTTTCCCATCGCAGGCCTTCCGGCCACGATCACCAGGTCGCCAGGCTGCAGCCCGGAGGTCATGCGGTCGAGATCGACGTAGCCGGTGGGCACGCCGGTGACGTCGTTGGGGTTGTCCTGGTGGTAGAGCTCGTCGATGCGCTCGACCACCCTGCCGAGCAGGTCGGGCAGCGGCTGGAAGCCGGCCTGTCCGCGTGCGCCGTCCTCGGAGATCTGGAACACCTTCGACTCGGCCTCGTCGAGCAGCTGCCGCGTGTCCTTGCCCTGCGGATTGAGCGCGGAGGTGGAGATCTCGTCGGAGGTGGAGATCAGCCTGCGCAGGATCGAGCGGTCGCGGACGATCTCGCCGTAGCGGCGGATGTTGGCGGCCGACGGCGTTTCTTGCGCGAGCGAGTTCAGGTAGGCGAGCCCGCCCGCCTCCTCGGCCTTGCCGGCCGTCTGCAGCGCCTCGTAGACGGTGACCACGTCGGCCGGCTGCGCGCGCTCGATCAGCCGCGAAATCTGGCGCCAGATCAGCCGGTGGTCGTGGCGGTAGAAGTCTTCGTCGCGCAGCACGTCGGCGACGCGGTCGAAGGCAGCGTTGTCGAGCAGCAGGCCGCCGAGCACCGCCTGCTCGGCCTCGATCGAATGCGGCGGCACTCGCAGCGCGGCGACCTGCGGATCGTCGCCCGGCAAGGAACGGGGAACTGCGGACATCGAGGCTCGGAGGCTACGGCGGGTGGGGCGGGGAATCTGCCCCACATCTTAGAGGAGAATGCGGCGCAGCATCGCTGCGGCGGCGGGAAAAAGACGGGGCGCCGCGGCGCCCCGTCCGGGATCGCATCGCGCGGGATGGATCAGGCGGCCTCGGCGACGACCGTCACGGTGACCTGCACCACCACGTCGGTGTGCAGTGCGACGTCGACGGTGGCGTCGCCGATCGACTTCAGCGGGCCGGCGGGCATGCGGACCATGCCCTTCTCGACCTCGAAGCCCATCTTCTTCAGGTTTTCGGCGATGTCGAAGTTGGTGACCGATCCGAACAGGCGGCCGTCGACGCCGGCCTTCTCGGCGATGCGCACGACGGTGCCGTCGAGCTTCGCGCCCATGGCCTGCGCAGCCGCCAGGCGGTCGGACTGCGCCATTTCGAGTTCGGCGCGACGCGCCTCGAACTCCTCGAGCGCCGCCCGCGTGGCGCGGCGCGCCTTGCCCTGCGGAATCAGGAAGTTGCGCGCGTAGCCGTCGCGCACCTTCACGACGTCGCCGAGCTGGCCGAGGTTGGCGAGTTTTTCGAGCAGGATGATTTGCATCTTCGGGTTCCCCGGCTCAGTGATTGTCGGTGTACGGCAGCAGCGCGAGGAAGCGCGCGCGCTTGATCGCGTCCTGCAGCTGGCGCTGGTAGCGCGCCTTGGTGCCGGTGAGGCGCGCCGGGATGATCTTGCCGGTGTCGGTGATGAAGTCTTTCAGCAGGTCGACGTCCTTGTAGTCGATCCACTCGATCTTCTCGGCCGTGAAGCGGCAGAACTTCTTGCGCTTGAACAGCGCGCTCTGCGTCGCACGGCGGGGTTTCTTGTCCTTGGAACCGCGGCGGAAGTAAGCCATGGTGTTCTCTCTTTCGTGTCAGTTCAGTTCGTTGATCGGCCCGGCGAGGCGAAGTCGGTGACGTGCAGCACGAGCGACTTCGACTGGCGGCGGCGCGGCGCGAGAAAGCCGGTGACGAGGAGCTGTTCGCCCAGCGCGAGCCGGTCGGCCCGTGCCGCGATCGACCCTGCGAAGCGCACCGGCAACTCGAATTCGAGTTGCCTCGGCTGCCCTGCCTCGATCGCCTCGGAGCCGTGGCTCAGCCGCGCGTTCAGCATCGCGATGCCCGCCGGCGTGTACCGCAACGCCTCGCGCTCGACGAGCACGCCAGACAGCTCGACGCGGTTGGCCGCGCGATTGCCGAGGTTGGCAGCTTCGGTTCGCACTGCGCAGCAAGCCACGGGTGGCGCCCGCGCGCCTTCAGGCCTGGGGCGCCTCGGAAGTGACCTTGCGGGCCTCTTCCTTCTGGATCTGCTTCCACATCGGCGACGGGCCTGTCTCGGCCTTCTTCATCGCGACGACGAGGTGGCGCAGCACCGCATCGTTGAAGCGGAACGCGTGCTCGAGCTCGTCGAGCGTGGGCTTGCCGCATTCGACGTTGGCCAGCACGTAGTGGGCCTTGGCCATTTTCTGGATCGGGTAGGTCAGCTGGCGCCGGCCCCAGTCTTCGATCCGGTGGATCTTGCCTTGCTGGGACTCGATCATCGTCTTGTACCGCTCGATCATCGCGGGCACCTGCTCGCTCTGGTCGGGGTGGACGATCAGCACGATTTCGTAGTGACGCATCGGTTCTCCTGGTTCGGACGGCCCGGCGACGACGTCGATGACAGGCCGGGGCGCACCCTGCGGCGACCGGAAGGCCGTCGCATCCCCGGAGCGGGGACTGCCGTCTCGACGCGTACCCGTCGCGCGGGCGTACCTTGTGGACGAAGGCCGCCGGCGTGATTGCGTCGATGCGCCGTGCGGCAAGGAACCGGGAAGTATAGCGGAGCGCGGCTTCCGGCTCAACTGGACGATGCCGGGCCCTGCGGCGATGCCGGGCCCCGCGTGGACTGCGACCCCTGGTCGGACCGCGTGCCCGCGGCGCCCGCTGCCTGCTCGGCCCACCCCGTACGCGCCCCCGCATAGAGCGCCTCGAGGATCGCGCGCTCGCGGGTCTCGAGGCGCGCGAGGAACGCGGAAGCGCCGCCGATCGCGCGAAACGCCTCGAAGCCGCGCACCAGGAAATCGTGCATCTGCGACAGCCCCGCGACACGCGCCGGCCCGCCCATCGCCTCGAGCAGCCGGCCCAGCATCGGATGGCGCACCAGCCGGTCGAGCGACTGCCCGATCGTGGCGATCAGTTCGATCTGGCGCTCGCGATCGCGCCGCGAGCCGGCGCGCCGGTACGCATCGGCGTAGGCGGGTTCGTCGATTGCCAGCGGATCGGATTCGCGCACCAGCGTCGCCATCGCCAGGTCGAGGCGCTCGGACAGCGCGTCCATCTCGATCGCATCGGCAATCGTCGCCAGCGCCGCCTCGGGCAACAGGCGCACCAGCATCGGCACCAGCCGCGCGAGTTCGGCGTCGCGCTGCGAGAAATCCTTCGCGCCGTACAGGTCCTGCAGGAAGAAGCGCGCGGCGAGCCCGTGGCGCGGTTCGGCCAGCAGGTCGGCATGCGTGCGGGCGAGCCGGTGCGCCTGCCAGTTCTTCAGCGCGTGCGTCCATGCGCGCATCTGCGCATCGGCGCCGATCGAGGCGCGCAGCCGCGCCACTTCGCCGGCGGCCTGCTGCAGCCGCTGTCCGTGATCCTTCGCCATGAGGGTCGAGTCTGCCGCAGGCAGCGCGCGAGTCCAAGCGGGCGGCGCACGCGCGGCCCGCTTTAGAGATGGACCTCTACCCTGCTCGCCTAGAATCGCCTCATGGTTCGACGTCGAACGTTCCTGAAGCTCGGCCTGGCCGGCGGCGCATTGCTTGCCGCGGGCGGGGCCGCATCGTGGCTGGCCGTGCGCGACCCGGTCTCCAACCGCCGCGAGGTGCTCGCCGGCGTCGTTCCCGCCATTCTCGACGGCGCATTGCCCGCCGATGCCGCGCAGCGCGCGGCGGCCATCGGCCAGGCCACCGCGGCAGTCGAGGCCGCGATCGCCGCGCTGTCGCCGGCCGCGCAGGACGAGCTCGCGCAGTTGTTCGCGCTGCTGGCGCTCGCGCCCACGCGCCTTGCGCTTGCGGGCCTCGCGCAGCCGTGGCGCGAAGCCGGCGTCGCCGAGGTGTCGGCGGTGCTGCAACGTTGGCGCACGCATCGGCTCGAGCTGCTGCAGAGCGCCTATCACGCGCTGCACGACCTGGTCGCCGGCAGCTGGTACGCCGAGCCCGCGCACTGGGCGGCGATCGGCTACGACGGGCCGCCGCGGCTGTGAGACGCCCCCGCCACGCGCCCGGCGCGGTTTCCGACGGAGCACGCATCCGATGAGCAGTTTCCCCGATCCGGTGGCCGAAGGGCTGGCGCGCGGCTGGAAGGTGATCGACGCCACCGCCGCGACGCCGCCCGAGCAGTTCGATTGCGACGTGGCGATCGTGGGCACCGGCGCCGGCGGCGGGGTGAGCGCCGAGATCCTGGCACGCGCCGGCCTGCGCGTGCTGATGATCGAGGAAGGTCCGCTGAAGAGCTCGCGCGACTTCCGCATGCGCGAGTCCGACGCGTATCCGCAGCTGTACCAGGAGTCGGCGGCGCGCAAGACGAAAGACAAGGCGATCAACGTCATGCAGGGGCGCTGCGTCGGCGGCTCCACGACGGTCAACTGGACATCGAGCTTTCGTACGCCCGCCCCGACGCTCGCCTGGTGGCGCGAGCATTACGGGCTCGCGGAGTTCACGCCCGAGGCGCTGTATCCGTGGTTCGAGCGCGCCGAACGACGCCTGTCGATCGGCCCCTGGCTCGTGCCGCCGAACGAGAACAACGAACTCCTGCGCCGCGGGGCCGGCCAACTGGGCATTCCGGCACCCGCGATCCAGCGCAACGTTCGCGGCTGCCTGAATCTCGGTTACTGCGGCGTGGGCTGCCCGACCAACGCCAAGCAGTCGATGCTGGTGACCACGGTGCCGGCGGCGCTCGATGCGGGCGCCACGCTGTTCACGCGGGCGCGCGCCGAACGGCTCGCCATTGCCGGCGGGCGCGTCGAGGCGCTGGAAGTCCAATGGCTCGACGCGGACGGGCTGCGCCCGAGCGGGCGGCGCACCCGGGTGAGGGCCGCCCACTTCGTGCTCGCCGGCGGCGCGATCAATACCCCTGCGCTGCTTCTGCGCTCGGACGCACCCGACCCGCAGCGGCTCACCGGCGCGCGCACCTTCCTGCATCCCGTGGTGGTCTCGGCCGCGACGTTCGATCACCGGGTCGACGGCTTTGCCGGCGCCCCGCAAACGGTCTACAGCGACCATTTCCTCGACGGCGGGCCGATCGACGGCCCGATCGGCTACAAGCTGGAGGCGCCGCCGATCCACCCGGTGCTGTTCTCGACCACGCTGCAGGGCTTCGGCAAGGCGCATGCGCAGCAGATGGCCGACTTCAACCGCACGCACGCGCTGATCGCGCTGATGCGCGACGGGTTTCATCCGCAAGCCGCCGGCGGGCGGGTCGAGTTGCGCAGCGACGGCACGCCGGTGCTCGACTACCCGCTCACCGAGTTCATTTTCGACGGCGCACGTCGCGCGCTGCTGTCGATGGCGCAGATCCAGTTCGAGGCGGGCGCGCAGGCGGTCTATCCGGTGCATGAGCTCGCTTCGGGCTACCGCAGCTGGCCCGAGGCCCGCGCGGCGATCGGCGCGCTGCCGATGAAGCCGCTGCTGCTGCGCGTGGTCTCGGCCCACGTGATGGGGGGCTGCGCGATTGCCGCGGACGAGCCGCGCGGCGTGGTCGGGCCCGAGGGCGTGCACTGGCGCCTGGCGAACCTGTCGGTGCACGACGGCTCGATCTTCCCGACCTCGATCGGGGCCAATCCGCAGCTGTCGATCTACGGCATTACCGCGCGGCTGGCGAGCGGGCTGGCCACGCGCCTGACCGGCCGCGCGGCGCCCGCCTTCGGCGAAGCGGCGAGCGCCGCCGCATGATCCAGCGCCTGCTGGCGGCGCTCGCGGCAGCGATTGTCTTCGGCGTGGTGGAGCTTGCGCTGTGGCTGCACCGTGCGCAGGACTGGGCAGCGGGCGGCGCGCTCGCGGCCGCCGCCTGCGTGCCGCTGCTGGCGCATGCCGCGATCCTGGGGCAGCAGTTCGCGATCGGCGCCTGGTTGCGTCGGCGCAGCCGCCCCGACCTGCGTCCGGGGCTCGCGGCGGCGCTGCGCGCGTGGTCGGGCGAGATCGTCGCATCGCTGCGCACCTTCGGCTACGCGCAGATCCGCTACGCCTCGCGACCGCTGCCCAGCGGTGCGGATGCGGGCCGCGTGCCGGTGCTGCTGGTGCACGGCTACTTCTGCAACCGCGGCATCTGGCACGCGTTCGCGCGCCGGCTGGCCGCGCGCGGGCATCCGCTGGAGTCGGTGAACCTCGAACCGGTGTTCGGGCCGATCGACGACTATGTTCCGGTGATCGCCGCCGGCATCGAGCGGCTGCGCGCGCGCACCGGCGCGGCGCGCATCGCGGTGGTGGCGCACAGCATGGGCGGCCTGGCGGTGCGCGCGTTCATCGCCGCGCGCGGCGGCGAGGCGCTCGCCGCGGTGGTCACGCTGGGCACGCCGCACCGCGGCACCTGGCTGGCGCGCTACGGCTACGGGCGCAACGTGGCGCAGATGCGGCTGGACAGCGACTGGCTGCGCGCGCTCGCCGACCGGGAAAGCGCCCAAGAGAGCGCCCGCGCCGGCGTGCCGTTCACCGTGATCCTGTCGCTGCACGACAACATGGTCGCGCCGCAGACGATCCAGACGCTGGAAGGGGCACGCACGATCGAGCTCACCGCGCGCGGACACGTCGAACTGGCCTACGACCGCGAGGCCTGGGCGCGCACGATCGAGGCGATCGACACGGTCGCTAGAAGTGGATGCCCCGCATCAACTGCTGGAACGCCATCTGGTCCGCACTGAGCTGCGGCGGCTTGCCGGTGGCCTCCTTCGCGCCGCGGGCGGCATCCGAATCGGGGAACATGCGGAACGTGGTGTTCATCACGATCTGCGCGATCTTCGGCGCCAGCGCGTGCAGCACCTCTCCCGCGATGCCCAGCCGCGTCGCGATGCGCACCGGCTTGTAGACGATCGCCTGGCTCACCAGGTCGGCCGCTTCCTCCGGCGACAGCGTGGGCACGTTCTGGTACAGCCTGGTCGGCGCGATCATCGGCGTGCGCACCAGCGGCATGTTGATCGTGGTGAAGGTGACGCCGACGTCGGCGAACTCGCTGGCCGCGCAGCGCGTCCAGGCGTCGAGCGCGGCCTTCGACGCGACGTAGGCGGAGAAGCGCGGCGCGTTGGTGAGCACGCCGATCGAGCTGATGTTGACGATGTGGCCGCGCCGCCGCTCGATCATCTTCGGCAACAGGCCCATGGTGACGCGCACCGCGCCGTAGTAGTTCAGCTGCATCGTGCGCTCGAGGTCGTGGAAGCGCTCGAAGCTGGATTCGATACCGCGGCGGATCGAGCGCCCCGCGTTGTTCACCAGCACGTCGACGCCGCCGAGCTCGTCGATCAGCCAGCGCGTCATGCGGTCGCAGTCTTCGGTGCTGGCGAGGTCGACCGCGAAGGTGACCAGCTTGTGCCCGTCGGCCTCGACGAGCCGCCGCGCTTCGTCGAGCTTCGCCTCGTCGCGCCCGCAGATCACGGTGGTGGCGCCGGCGGCGGCCATCTTGCGCGCGGCGGCCAGCCCGATGCCCGACGAGCCGCCGGTGATCAGGACCACCTTGCCGCTCACCTGCCCCTTCAACGTGCGGTCGATGAACAGGTCGGGATCGAGATGGCGCTCCCAGTAGTCCCAGAGCACCCAGGCGTAGTCCTCCGGGCGCGGACAGGCGATGCCGCTGCCTTCGAGCGCCTTCAGCGTCTCGCGGCAGTCGAAGCGCGTCGGATAGTTGACGAACTGCAGGACGTCCGGGGGCAGGCCGAGATCCTTCATGACCGCGTTGCGCACGCGCCGCACCGGGGTGAGTGCCATCAGCCCCTTCGTGACGCTCTTCGGGATGAAGCCGACCAGCGCCGCGTTCACGCGAATGGACATCAGCGGCGCGTGCGCAGCCTTGGCGAAGGCGTTGAGCACGTCGCCCACGCGCATCGGCTCGGGATCGACCAGGTGGAAGCAGCCGCCGTCGAGCCCCCTGGCGTGCGCGATGTGGTCGAGTGCCGCGACGACGAAGTCGACCGGCACGATGTTGATGCGCCCGCCCTCGATGCCGATCGTGGGCATCCACGATGGCACGATCTGGCGCATCCGCTGGATGAGCTTGAAGAAGTAGTACGGGCCGTCGATCTTGTCCATCTCGCCGGTGCGCGAGTCGCCGACGACCAGGCCGGGCCGGTAGATGCGAAACGGCACCGTCGATTCGCGGCGCACGATGCCCTCGGACTCGTGCTTGGTGGCGTAGTACGGATGATCGAGGCTCTCGGCCTCCTCGAACATGTCTTCGCGGAAGACGCCCTCGTAGAGACCCGCCGCGGCGATCGACGAGACGTGGTTCAGGCAACCGGCGCCGATCGCGTTGGCGAACTCGACCACGTGGCGCGTGCCCTGCACGTTCACCGTCACCTGCTCCTCGGTGCCGGCGTTCAGGTCGTAGATCGCCGCCAGGTGGAACACGTGCCGGATCTTGCCGTCGAGCCGCTTTCGATCGGCCGGCCGGATGCCCAGGCCCGGCCCTGGCGATGTCGCCGACGATCGGAACCGCGCGCTTGGCGTCGACGCCCCAGGCCGCGTAGAGCGGCGCCAGCTTTTCGGGGGAAGCGTCGCGCGCGAGGAAGTAGACGACCGCGCCGCGCCGCTCGAGGATCTTGCGCACGAGCCTGCGGCCGATGAAGCCGGTCGCGCCGGTGATGAAGTAATTCATGGATCTCCCCTGGGCCGTCGTGAGCTGGTTTCGGCCATTGTATCGACGGCCGCACTCCTTTAGTGTGTCGGCTCTAGCGGGTCTGCCTAGACTGCGGATGCAGGCACAACCCGCGCCGGCCACCGTGCCGTCGCATCTACGACGAGGAACATGGTCATGGTGAAGAAGCTCCAGAAGATGGCTGCGGACAAGCCCGACGGCACGCAACTGGCGGCGGCGGTCCGCGAATCGGCGCAGCAGATCTGGCTGGCGGGCCTGGGCGCGTTTTCCAAGGCGCAGGCCGAAGGCGGCAAGGTGTTCGACGCTCTGGTGAGGGAAGGCAGGGGCATCCAGCGGCGCACCCGGTCGATGACCGAGGAGCGGATCGGCGAGGTGACGGGCAAGATGAGCAAGGCGGCCGGCGAGATCACGAAGCAGGCGACCCAGTCGTGGGACAAGCTCGAGCAGGTGTTCGAGGATCGCGTGTCGCGCGCGCTGACGCGTTTGGGCGTGCCCACCAGCAAGGACATCCAGTCGCTGATGAAGCGCGTCGAGTCGCTCAACGAGAGCGTCCAGGCGCTGAGCGGCGGGGCCCCGGCGCGCGCCCGCAAGGCCGCGGCGCCGCGCAAGATCGCGGCAGCCAAGGCTGCGGCGAAGAAACCGGCGCGCCGCGCCAGGGCCGAGTCCTGACCACCCCGGCAAGGCCGCCCGGAGCGGCACTCGCAATGGGCACCGGCCGCGCACGGCCGGGCACGCCGGGCCGCATCGGCCTGGCGCTGGCCGGCGGCGGGTTCATGGGCGCCGCCTACGAGCTCGGCGCGCTGTGCGCGCTGGCCGAGTCGATCGACGGACTCGACCTCACCCGGCTCGACACCTACGTCGGCGTGAGCGCCGGCGCGTTCATCGCCGCCGGACTGGTGAACGGCGTCTCGGCGCATCGCATGGTGCGCATGTTCGTCGAGGACGGCGACGTCGAGACCGACTTCGATCCGGCGCTGATGCTGCGACCCGCGTACCGCGAATGGCGGCGCGCGCTGCGCTCGGCGCCGTCGGGGCTGGGCGCGTCGGTAGGCGCCGGGCTGAGCGAAGCGCTGCTCGGCCCACAGGCGGTGCTGTGGCGGACGATCGAGCGCGGCCTGCGCCTGCTGCCCAACGGGCTGGTCGACGGCAGCCCTGCCGAGCGCAAGCTCGCGCAGCTGCTCTCGCAGCCCGGGCGCACCAACGATTTTCGCCGCACGCGCGTGCCGCTGCGCATCGTGGCCACCGACATCGACACGGGCGACCCGGTCGAGTTCGGGTCGCCCGGCCACGACCACGTTCCGATCTCGCGCGCGGCGATCGCATCGAGCGCGGTGCCGGGGCTGTTCGCGCCGGTGCGCATCGGCACCCGGCACTACCTCGACGGCGCGCTGAACAAGACGGTGCACGCGTCGGTGGCGCTCGACTATGGCGTGGGGCTGGTGCTGTGCGTGAACCCGCTGGTGCCCTACCAGGCGATGCAGGCCGGTGCGCGCCGCGTCTCGCGCTCGGGCATCAGCACGGTGATGGCGCAAACGATCCGCACCGCGATCCGCTCGCGAATGAGCGTCGGGCTGGCGAAATACCGGGTCACCCACCCGGGCTCCGACGTGGTGCTGTTCGAGCCGCGTCGCGACGACGCCGACACCTTCTTCACCAACATTTTCAGCCTGTCGAGCCGGCGCCGGCTGTGCGAGCACGCGTACCGGCCACCCGCGCCGACCTGCTCGAGCGGCACGCGGCACTCGATCCGGTGCTGCGCCGCCACGGGCTGTCGATCAACCTCGGCGTGCTGCGGCATCCGGCGCCGCGGCTGGTGCGCGAACTGCGCACCGATACGCGCAGGCCCCTCACGCGCGCCGCCGCCGCGCTCGATCGGCTGGGACACGCGCTCGACGACCTCGACCGCGCGGTCGGCATCGTCGCGGCGCGCAAGGCCGGCAGCCCGCCCTGAGGAGCCACGCCATGCAGCGAAAGCCGCCGCGGCGCACCCGTGAGCGCATCCTGGGGCTTTCGCTGCGGCTGTTCAACGACCTGGGCGAGCCCAACGTGACGACCAGCGCGATTGCCGACGAGATGAACATCAGTCCCGGCAATCTCTACTATCACTTCCGCAACAAGGACGACATCGTCGACGCGCTGTTCGAGCAGTTCGAGCGCGAGATCGACCCGCTGCTCGACGGCCCGGTGCGCAGGCAGGTCGACTTCGAGGACGCGTGGCTGTTCCTGCACCTGCTGTTCGAATCGATCTGGCGCTACCGCTTCGTCTATCGCGACCTGAACGACCTGCTCTCGAAGAACAGGCGCCCGGAGATGCACTTCCGCACGATCGTGGACCGCAAGACCGCGGCCGCGCGCGCCCTGTGCCGCTCGCTCGCGGCCAGTGGCGCCCTCGGCGCCGCCAGCGAGCGCGAGATCGAGTCGCTCGCGACCAACATGGTGGTCGTGGCGACCTACTGGCTGTCGTTCGAATACATCCGCAACGCCCGCCGCTTCGGCGAGGCCGACTACCAGAGCGCGGCGATGGCGCGCGGCGCCTACCAGGTGCTGTCGATGCTCGCCCCGTGGCTCGAGCCGCAGGGGCGCGAGCTGTTCGAGCGTCTTTCCCGCGAATACATCCGCAGCTGACTCGACCAGGAGCGAACATGGCCAGGTGGACCGCGTTTCCCCACGCCGACAAGCAATACGAATTCACGCCCGCGACGCTGAAGAAGCACTGGGCACGGCTGCACCGCGGCGACTGCGAGCCGTTTCCGAAGGACGACGCGGCGGTCGCGGCCTGGATCGACTACCACGCCGGCCGCTTCCAGCAGGCCGCGGACGTCGGGCTGAAGGCCGGGGGCGCAGGGCTCGTCGCGGCGAACAAGGCGACGAACATCTACGCCAATTACCTCGAGAAATCCGAGAAGAAGAAACTCGAGCTGTTCCAGGAGGTCGCGGCGCGCTGCGAGGCGCAGCAGGCCGCCGATCCGAAGAATGCCAACGCGTACTACCTGTATGCCTACGCGATCGGCCGCTACGGACAGGGCATCTCGGTGGCCAAGGCGCTCGCGCAGGGGCTGGGAGGCAAGGTGCGCGATGCGCTGGCGCAGGCGATCCGGCTCGCGCCGAAGCACGCCGACGCGCACATCGCGCTCGGCGCCTTCCACGCCGAAGTGATCGACAAGGTCGGAGCGATGATCGGCGGCATGACCTACGGTGCGAAGCGCGACGAAGGGCTGCGGCTGTTTCGCAAGGCACTCGAACTGAACCCCGACTCGGCGATCGCGCGCGTCGAGTACGCCAACGGACTGGTGATGCTCGAGGGCAAGAAGGCGCTGAAGGAAGCCGAGGCGCTGTACGCGCAGGCGGCCGCCTGCGAGCCGATGGACGCGATGGAGCGCCTCGACGTCGAGATGGCGCGCGCCGAGATCGATTAGAGCGTGTTCACACGATGAACCTGCATCGCATGCTTCGCCAGCGCGCCGACGAGGGACGGCCGCTGCGCATCGGACTGATCGGAGCCGGCAAGTTCGGCTCGATGTACCTGTCGCAGGCGCGGCGCACGCCGGGCATCCAGCTCGTGGGCGTGGCCGGGCAGCCGGTACGCTGGAGCGACGTGGGCATCGACGCGAAGGATCCGGCGGTCGCGTTTCGCCGCGAGATGGAGCGCACGTTCGGCGCTGACCAGCTCAGCGCTCGCCGCTGATCGGCTCGATCTGCTGGCACTCGTAGAAGATCCGCGCGGTGCAGCGCCGGCAGATCTCCGGATCGAGGCGCGTGAAGATGTCGGCGATCGCGACGCTCTTGCTGGTGAACACGCGCCCCGCGCCGATGGTTCCCAGCGCGTCGCCGCGCCCGAGGAAGGTCTCGACCTGCGGGCGCAGCCCGTGCAGGTAGAGCGCGCCGCCGTCGGCGACGCGACGCTTCGATTCCGAGGCCAGCAGGTCGGCGCCCGCGACGTCGACGAAATTGACGTTGCGCGCGATCAGCAGCAGATGCTTCTGGTCGGGCGAGAACTCGCGCAGCGTATCGAAATGCGTGGCGACGTGATTGACCGCACCGAAATAGATCGACCCCTCCACGCTCATGATCTTCAGCTGGGGGCATTCGCGCCGGTCGGCCTCGACCGGCACCAGCGTGCGCTCCGGGCTGCGATCGTCGGGCACCAGGCTGCGCATCGTCGGCCGCGAGGTGCGGTTCAGGTACAGCAGCAGCGAAGTGGCCACGCCGACCAGCACCGCGACCTCGAGCCGCATCACCAGCGTGGCGAACATGGTGAGCAGCAGCACCCCGCCCTCGCCCGGGCTCATGCGCAGCGTGGCGCGGATGCGCGTCAGGTCGATCAGCGACCAGCCCGCCAGGCACAGCACCCCGGCCACCGCCGGCAGCGGCAGCCAGGCCACCAGTGGCGCGAAGACCAGCACGATCGCCGCCAGCAGGATGCCCGCGAACACCGCGGCCATCGGCGTGACCGCGCCGGCTTCCAGGTTCGGCCCCGAACGGTTCACCGAGGCGCTGGTGGGAAAGCCCGAGAACAGCCCCGCAGCCATGTTCGACAGGCCCTGCCCGATGAATTCCTGGTTGCCGTCGATGCGCTGGCCGGTGCGCAGCGCGATCGCCTTGGCGATCGACACCGACTGCGTGAGCGAGACGATCGCCACCGCCACGGCCACGCCGCTCAGCTGCCCGGAGCGCGCCGGGATCGAGGTGCGGCCATGCGAACGGCGGCAGGCGCCGCGGAATCGGGTCGAGCATCTCGATGCCGGTGCGCGCTTCGCCGAACGCCAGGTTCAGCAGGACGGCCGCGGCCACGCCGGCGAGCATCGCGAGCACGATGCTGGGCCAGCGCGGCCGCCACCTGCGCACCGCCCAGTTGACGCCGATCGTGACGAGCGCCACCGCCACGACCGCCGGCATCGTTTCGCGCAAACCACCCGCCACCAGCACCAGCGTGCGCACGAACGAGGTGCCCTGCGGCACCGGGATTCCGGTGAGCGGGCCGAGCTGGCTCACCAGGATCAGGATGCCGGCGCCCGCGGTGAAGCCGACGATCACCGGCTGCGAGATGAAGTTCACCAGCAGGCCGAGCCGCAGCACGCCCAGCGCGAGCATGCACAGCCCCGCCAGGAAGGCCAGCGTCGCAGCCATCTCGATGTAGACCGTCGAGCCGGGCGTCGCGAGCGGCGCGAGCGCCGCGAAGGTCATCAGCGACAGCGCGTTGGTGGGCCCGGAGACGGTGTGCATCGACGAGCCGTACAGGCCGGCGACGATGGTGGGCACGATCGCGCAGTACAGGCCGTACGCGGGCGGCAGCCCCGCGAGCGTGGCGAACGCGATGCCCTGCGGCAGCACCATCAGCGCACCGACCAGCCCCGCGACCAGGTCGGCGCGCAGGCTGTGAGCAGTCACCAGCGGCCACCAGCGCAGGAACGGGAACAGGCGGTTCAGCAGCAACTGGTTCATCGCGATGGCATCGGGGCGGATTTCACGCGCCTGCCAGGCGCTGGGCGAGCCGGCCGTGGCGCTCGGTGGGACGAAGCGCCGCCTGCTCGACGGCTTCGCGCGAGCCCCAGACGCTCAGGCGGCGACGCGCGCGCGTGACGCCGGTGTAGACGAGTTCGCGGGTGGCCAGCGGGTGGCCCGCGGGCGCGGGCACGAGCGCGACCGACTCGAACTCCGAGCCCTGCGACTTGTGAACGGTGAGGGCCCGGGCGTCCTGGCACGCCGGCATCTGCAGCACCGGAAACAACCGCAGGCCGGCGGGGCCTTCGAAGGCCACCACCAGGTCGCCGTTGCGCGCGTCGCCCCCGGGATGCGGCAGGCACACGCCGACGTCGCCGTTGAACAGGCCGAGGCCGGGTTCGTTCTTCGTCACCATCGCGAGTCTTCCAGCATACCAGTCGGGGTTTCCGACGCCCAGCGCCAGCCCGCGCACGCGCAGGGCCATCGCGGCGTTGAGCGCGTCGACGCCGAACGGGCCCTCGCGCATGGCCGCGAGGACGCGATGCCGATCGTAGGCGGCGAGCACCTGCTGCGCGGCTGCGCCGGCAGCGACCGCTTCGAACGCGTCGCGCCATGCGTGCAGCGCCTCGCCGACGATCGCCGCCGCGTCGGGTGCGGCGAGCGCGATCGTCGCGGGCCAGTCGATCGGCGCGCCGGCGCGCGCGCGGATCGCGGCGGCGAGCGCGGCGATGTCGGGCGCATCCTGCTGCCGGTTGTTGCGTTCGAGCACGACGACGCCGGCCAGTGGCGCCGCGCACAGGTCGGCGAACACCGCACCGGCCTCGACCGAGGCGAGCTGGTCGCGATCGCCGGCGAGCACCAGCCGCGCGCCCGGCCCGATCGACTCGAGCAGCCGCGACGCGAGCTCGATGTCGAGCATCGAGGCCTCGTCGACGATGACGAGGTCTTCGTCGAGCGGCATGGAAGCGCCCGCACGACCGTCGGCCCGCGCGCCGAGCAGCCGGTGCACCGTCTGCCCGGCCGCCGGCAGGCGCGCACGCAATGAGCCCGTGGGGTCGAGCGCAGCCAGCTGCGCGCCCAATGACTGCGCAAGCCGCGCGGCGGCCTTGCCGGTGGGCGCGGCATAGGCGATGCGCGCCTGCGGCGCGGCACGCGCGAAGGCGACGACCAGGCGCGCAAGCGTGGTCGTCTTGCCGGTGCCGGGGCCACCGGAGAGCACGGTAAGTCTGCGCCGAAGCGCGCAAGCGACCGCGCGCTGCTGCGGATCGACGGCATCGGCGCGGCCGAAGACCTCGGCGACGACGCGCGCCGGATCGTCGCAGCCGGGCAGCGGCGCGGCGACGTCGAGCGCGCGGACCGATCGCGCGAGCGCGGTCTCGGCGCGCCAGAGACGATGCAGGTAGAGCGCCCCGCAATCGAGCACCAGCGGACGCGGATCGTCCGAAGGTCCGACGACCGGGCTGCGCGCGAGCGCCTCGCGCGCGCAGGCGTCGGCGACATCGACACAGACGTGTCCCGCGTCGGCGGCGCGCCAGGCCAGCGTCGCGAAGCGCCCGACAATGGCGGCGCGGGCCGCGTCGCCACCGATGCGCGCGTGCAGCGCCTGCATTGCGCGGCCGAATTCGCGTGCCACCCTCGCGCCGGGTTCGGTCGCGCGCATCATCGACTCCGCTGCGCCGGCGACGCGGCGAAAAGCCGGTCGAGCGTATCGACCAGCCGCGCGCTCGGGCGCAGCGCGTGAACGCCCGCGCCTTCGGTGCCGGGCACGTCGAGCCCCGCGCCGCGCAGGAAGACGTAGAGCGCGCCGCCGCAGTGGCGCTCGTAGTCGTAGCCGCGCAGCCGCCGGCGCAGCCAGCGGTGCAGTGCCAGCGCATACAGGCAGGCCTGCAACGGATACGCGTTGGCGCGCATCGCGCCGGCGAGCGGCGCCGCCGCATAACAGGCCGCGGAGGCGCCGAGATGATTGCTCTTCCAGTCGAGGAGGTAATAGCGGCCGCGATGCTCGAAGACCAGGTCGATGAAACCGCGCAGGAAGCCGCTCCAGCGGGCGGATCCGGTCGTTGCGTCGAAGCCGAACTCGGCGCCCACCGCATCGATCAGCACGCGGTCCGACACCGCATGGGCCGCCAGCAGGAAGTCGAGCTCGCGCACCTGTCGCGACGCGGGCACTTCGGGCAGGCGCAGGATTTCGCCCTGCGCCGCGCGCAACGGCGTGGCGAGCACCTGCCCGAGCCACTGCGCGACCTCGGCCGGATCGAAACGCCGGTAGCCACCGCGCGCGAGCCGGTCGGCGATCGCGGCGTGATCGAAAGGCGCATCGAAGCGCGCGTCTTCGAGCATCCCGTGCAGGCAGGTGCCCGCCTGCGAGCCGGCGGGAAACCGGAAGCGGATCGATGCCTCCGCCGCTGTGGCCGCTTCGGCCGGCTCGTCGGCCGCGGCGAGCGGCTCGGTCGGCAGCGGCTGCTGGTCGTGGTCGGGGCGCTCGACCGCGTCCTGCGCACGAGTGCCGCCGCCGTCCGCACCGTGCCGCGACGAGACGATCGCGCTGAAGCTGCTGGTGACGAGCGGCGCGGCAATCGTCGTGCGCCACGGGCGTGCCACGAGTGCGGACGGAGCAGGCGGGGTCTCCGCGGCAACTCCGGCCGGCACAGTCCCGGAGGCTGGGATGCAGGCAGGCGCGACCGCGGCCGACGCGAGCGTCGGCGCATCGACGATGCGCAGCGCCGCAGGCTCGGCCGCGCAGGCGCGCCCGCGCCAGGCGTCGAGCGCGCGGCCGATCGACGCCTCGTCCAGCGGCGGCGGCGTTTTCGAGTTGGGCCGCCAGTCGCGTTGTTCGGCCGGATCGAGGCCGGCGAGCAGCCACGCCAGCGGCGAGAACTGCGCGCCCGAAGCCGCGCCCCAGAACAGGTAGCAGCGCTGCTCGGCGCGGGTGAGCGCAACGTACATCGCGCGCAGCGCCTCGGCATGGAATTCGGCCGCGCACTGGCGCGCCGCCTGCTGCGTGGGTGCGAAATCGAGCACCGCGCGCCAGCCGCCGCCGTCGGTCCGCTCGTGCCAGGTGCGCGGGCCAGCCGCGGCGGCGGGGCCCCTCCCGGCCCAGGCGAAGGGCAGGAAGACCACCGGGAACTCCAGCCCCTTGCTCTTGTGCACGGTGAGAATGCGCACCAGGTCCTCGTCGCTCTCCAGGCGCAACTCCTCGGTTTCGCGCTCGTCGGGTGCGCCGGACGCACGGCGGCGCGCCCACGCGCGCAGCGCCGGCTGCGGGCCGCGCCGCGCCTCCTCGTCGTCGCCGAGCAGCTCGATCAGGTGCATCAGGTTGGTGAGCCGCCGGTCGCCGTCCCGGATGGCGGCCAGCCGCTGCGCCACGCCCTCGTCGCGAATCAGCCTGCGCAGCGCGGCGATCGGGCCGCGTCGCAGCCAGTCTTCGCGGGCGCGCGCGAACCGCGACGCGGCCGCGAGCGCGCGACCGGAATCGGCGTCGAGCGCGGCAAGGCTCGCGGCATCTTCGCCCAGCAGCGTGGTGGCCAGCGCCGCGCGCAACAGGCCCGCATCGGCGGGATCGGCGATCGCCGCGACGACGCGCAGCAACTCGTTGCATTCGAGCGTGCCGAGCACGCTTTCGCGCGAGACTTCGGCCGCGCCGATGCCGGCCGCGGCCAGCGCGCGCTTGATGCCGGCGCCCTGCCGATGGGTGTTGACCAGCACCGCGATGTCGGCGGGCCGCAACGGGCGCCCGCCCAGTTGCGCGCGGCCGTCGAGAAGCCGGCCGATCTCGCCGACGCAGGCCTCGATCGACTGGCGCTGCGCCGCTGCCACGTTCAGCCAGCCGGCATCGGGGTCGGGACGCAGCAGCGCGACGGTCAGCGCCGCGCGGGCGGCTTCGTCGCCCGCTTCGTCGCCTGCAACGAGCGCGCGGCGCGGGCGCGCGCCGACGCCGGTATCGGTGAAGCCGATCTCGCCGACGAGGAACGGCCGCTCGCGGCCGAACAGCGCGTTCACCGACGCGATCAGCGCGCGGCTCGAACGCTGGTTTTCGCCCAGCCTGTGGATGCGCCGCACCGCCTCGCGTGCGTCGAGGTACGAGTAGACGTCGGCGCCCCGGAACGCGTAGATCGCCTGTTTGGGGTCGCCCACCAGCACCAGCGCGGGCGGCGCAGGAGCGCCCTCGCCCGCGGGTGCCGCCTCGACGTAGATGCGCCTGAAGATCGCCCACTGCAGCGCGTCGGTGTCCTGGCATTCGTCGATCAGCGCCATCGGATGGCGTTCGCGCAACGCCGCGGCGAGTGCTGCGCCGCCGTCGGGGTCGGCGAGCGCGTCGTGCACCAGGCGCAGCAGGTCGTCGAAGCCGAGCGCGCGGGCCTGCGCGAGCGCGTCCTGGCGGGTCGCGCGAGCGGCAGTCGCGATTTCGAGCGCGACCCGGGCGGGAAGCTGCGCGAGCGACTCGGCGAGCCTCGCGAGCCGCTCGCAGGCGAGCGGAATCGAGAACGGCGGCACGCGCTCGCCGAAGCGCGAGACGGCGAGCTTGCCGACCGCTTCGGGCAGCGCCTGCGGGTGCGGATCGGCGCAGAACACGCGCAGCGCCTCGAGCCAGCCCTTCGCCCAGGCGACACGAAAGCGCGTGCCGTCGGCGTTGCCCTTCGTGCCGAGCCAGTCAAGCAGCGCGTCGGTTTCGCTCGCGAGCGCAGCAGAAAGTTCCGCGCGCGCCTCGGCGAGCTCGCACTCGACGCCGCGCCAGTCGGCCGCGGCGGGCGCCACGCGCGCCAGCGGCTGCGCGGCGATTGCGCGCACCGCGGCGCGCAGTGTGTCGGGGTCGAGACCGGCAAGCGTGAAGGCCAGCAGCCGCGCGGGCGAGGCCTCGCGCGCCTGTGCGCGCCACCAATCGGGGAGCCGGTCGAGCTCGGGAGCGGTGCTCTCGGCGCTCACCGGCAGGCCGCCCGGCACGCCGATCGACAGCGCGTGCTCGTCGATCACGCGCTGGCAATACCCGTGGATGGTGTACACCGCCATCTCGTCGGCACGCGCCAGCGCAATGCGCAGCAGCGAGCGCGCGCGGCGCGCCGCCGCGTCGTCGAGGCGTGCCGCCCAGGCGACGCAGAACGGCTCGTCGACGGCGCTGTCTCGCCCCTCGATGCGATCGTCGAGCAGCCGCCCGAGCTGCGCGATGCGCTGGCGAATGCGCGCGCCCAGCTCGGCGGTGGCCGCGTTGGTGAAAGTCACCACGAGCACCTGCTCGATGCCCAGCCCGCGCTCGACGAGCGCGCGCACCACCAGCCCCGCGATGGTCCAGGTCTTGCCGGTGCCCGCGTCGGCCTCGAGCAGGTGCAGCCCGTCGAGGATGCCGGCGTCGAAGACCGGGTGCGCGGCCAGCGAGTCGCTCATCCCTGCTCCTCGCGGCGCGCCCGCAGCACGATGTCGTCCAGGATCGGGCGATAGACGCGCTCGCCGAGCGCCAGCATCGCCTCGACGTCGGGCTCGGCATCGCGCAGCAGCGCGACCGCCGCCGGGCGCGCGAGTTCGGGCGCCGGTCCGCCGAAGCCCGCGCCGACGAGCGTGGCGCGCGCGCGCTCGCGCGCCGCCGCCTCACGCGCCTCGGGCGAACGCGGCGCGCCCCCGCGCGGGGGCGCCGCCAGCGTCAGCGCGTAGCGCAGCCAGCCGCGGGGGAACAGCGCCAGCGGCTCGCTGACGATGCGCCGCGCCCATTCGAGCGCGTGGCGCAGGCTGCGCTGCGGATCGGGGCAGTGCAGCTCGACGAGCCAGTCGGGGGCGACCAGGCGCGCCGGCGCGCCGCCACGCGCCTCGCGCCACAGCGCGGCGCGCAGCCACGCGTCGATCAGCGCGTGCGCGCCCAGCGGGAACGCGGTGACGAACACCGGCGCCTCGTCGGCGCCGAGCATCGGCGCGCCCGCGACGATGCGCACCTCGTCGAGCGTCGCCGCGACCGGAGCCGCGGCGCGCATCGCGGGCTTCGCCTCGTCGACCAGCGCGCGCGCGCGCCGCACGATCGATTCGGCCTGGCTGCGCCCGGGTTCGCCCGCCGCAACGGGCGGCGCGATCGCGAGCTCGTCGGCGAGGCGACGTGCATCTTCGCCGGCCAGCAGCCGGTCGACGCAGGACTGCACCAGTGCGCGATCGTCGCCCCCGATCCACAGCGGCTCGGTGTCGTCGGGCGGCGGCCGCTCGCGCAGCAGGCGCACGCCGAGCGCGCCGCGCAGCCAGCTGGCCGGCGGATCGGCGAGCGCGTCGCGCAGCGCCTCCACCGCGAGCGTTGCCGCCCGCGGCGGCGCGGCCGCGACCGGGCCATCGGCGGCGCAGGCCACCTCCAGGCCGACGAGCGCGCCGAGGGCCGGCGCGCGCGCGGTCAACGGTCGCGCCAGTTCGCGCGCGGCGGCGAGCCACTCCTGCGCGTAGCTGCCGCCGGCCGCGAAGCTGCGCGCCGAGAACGGATGCAACGGATATTCGACCAGCGCCGGCGCGGCTGCCGGTTCGGGATGGCGCCGGCGCGGAGTCTCGAACGCGGCGCCGGCCGCAGCCGGATCGAGCCGCGCCGACAGGTAAGCGAGCAGCTCGTCGACCAGCGGCGACGGATTCAGCGGCGTGTCGTCGCGCGCATTGCGGCTGCGGCACAGCATGAGCAGCCGGTCGCGCGCCGCGAGCACCGCGTCGAGAAACACGCCGCGGTCGTCGATTCGTGCCAGCCGGTCGCCGAAGCGCGGCGCGCGACGCATCAGGTCGAGCTCGTCGCGCGCGCCCTTTCGCGGAAACGCGCCCTCGTCCATGCCGAACAGGCAGACCACGCGAAACGGCACGCCGGGCAGGCTGCCCAGCGGGCACACGGTGACCGCGCCCGAGGGCATCGCGGCACCGGCGCTGCGCGCGAGCGCATCGGCGAACGCATGCTCGAACGCCGCGCCGTCGAGGGCGACCGCCGGCATGCCGGCCGCGCTCGCCAGCAGGTCGGACAGTGCGTCGCGCACGCGCTGCAGGCCCGGCGCGTGCTCGCGCACTTCGCCGAACACGGTTTCGAGCGCATCGCCGAGCGCGGCGCACCCATCGGTGAGCGGCCGCGGCGAACGCGCCGCGGCGCGCAGCGTTGCCAGCGCGTCGCCCGCCGGCAGCCAGGCATCGAGGATGCGCGCGCGCGTGCCCTGCGCGCCAGGCACGGCAAGCAGGTCGCCCACCGCCCGCTGCGCGCCCAGCGCCGCGCCCGCGAGCAGCCGGTCGATCGCCGCGCGCAGGCTGTGCTTGGGCGAGCCGTCTTCCTCGTCGAGCCCGCGGCGCGCGCCGGCTGCCTCGAACCAGCCCGCCAGCAACTCGACCTCCGAGGCATCCAGCGCGAGCGCCTCCATCACCGCGGGGTTGCGCAACCAGGCGTCGAGCTCGGGCGCCGCGAGCGGGCGCAGCGCCATGGCGAGCAGCTGCTGCGCCGCGGCCACCAGCGGGTCGGCGCGCGGCGCGCGCCCGCTGATCGCGAACGGAATCCGCCGCCCCTCGGGCTGGCTGTCGAACACGCCCTCGATCGCGGCGGCGGCGGTCTCGACGTCGGCGCAATAGACGACGACCTCGGAGGGCGCGAGCCGCGGCAGGGTCTCGAAGCACTCGAGCAGCCGCTCGTGCAGGATCTCGGCCTGGCGTACCGCTCCGTGCGCGCCCAGCACCGCGATCGAGCCGTCGTCGCGCACGAGCCCGCGCCACGGTTCGTCGCTGCGCAGGAACACCGCCGCCTGCAGTGCCTGAAGCGTCCCGGCCGGCGCCGCCTGCGCATCGTCGCCGAACGGCCAGGCTTCGTCGCGGCCCGGCGCCTCGGCCTGCACGCCGAAGCGCTCCTCGAGCGACAGCGCCTGCGCGACGAAGTCGCGCTGCGCCCTGCCCCAGTTGCCGAGCAGCGACGGCTCGCCCTCGTAGAGCCAGGCGACGTCGGGCCGCTGCTCGCGAATCGCCGCGAGACTGCGCGAATCGAGCATGTCGGTCCACAACTCGCGGCACGGATCGGGCGCGTACAGCGAGACGTCGATCGACGCCGACAGCTGCCCGAACAGCGCGAACTGCTCGGGCGAGAGGTCGAGGCGCCCGAACAGCGCCACGCGCGAGGCGCCGAGCGCACGCCGCACGAGCCCGTCGTCGCCGGCGAGCAACCGCGCGAACTGGTCGTACGGGTGTTCGTCGCGCACGTCGGGCAGCCGTTCGAGCAGACGCTGCCACAGCCAGCGCTGCCAGGGCTCGTGCGCGCCCAGCGGCCGCTCGCCGCTGGCCCACTGGCCGCGCTGCCAGCGCGCGAGCCAGTCGCGGCGGTACGCGAGATAGCGATCGAAGCACGCCGCCAGCGCGTCGGCCAGGACGAGCCGCGCAAGCGACCCCTCGTCGCGCAGCCGCTTGCGCACCAGCGCGAATTCCGGCCGCTGCGGCAACTCGTCGAGCAACTGCATCAGCAGCCAGCGCACGCGAGCCGGCTCGAACGGCGAGCGCTGCGGCAGCCCGCGCAAGGTCGCACGCATCGTGCGCCACAGCCAGCGCCCTGCGAACTCCGGCTGCAGGCGGGCGCTGATCCCGTGCCGCGCGGCGTCGCGGCGCTGCAGCCAGCGGCCCACGCCGACGCTGGGCACGATCACCGTGCGCTCGGCCAGCGGGTCGTCCGATTCGCCGGGGGCCTCGCCCGCCACCTCGTCGAGCGAATCGAGCAGCGCGTCGGCGAGCCGGTCGAAGCGGTGATCGAAGCGGATGCGCAGTGCCACCGCGGCTCAGAATCGCGAGCCAGGCTCGCGCAGGAACGCTTCCTCGGCGGGCGTCGATTCGCGCCCGAGGATCGCGTTGCGGTGGGGGTAACGCCCGAAGCGTTCGACGACCTCGTAGTGGCGCACCGCCCACGACCATGCGCCGCCGGCCAGCGGATCGTCGCGCAGCTGTCCGAACAGGCGCAGCGATTCGCGCTGATCCTCGAGCGACTCGGAATGCTCGAACGGCAGATAGCAGAACCAGCGCAGCAGCGGATCGTAGCGGCGGTCCCAGCCGTCGGCGACGATGCGGCGTGCCACAGCGAGCGCAGCCGCGTCGCCGGCGAACATCTTCGGCGTGTCGCGAAACACGTTGCGCGTGAACTGGTCGAGCACGATGACCAGCGCGGGCGCGGTGTCCGGATCGAGCGCCCAATGCTCGCAGCCGCCGGAGAGCGCACGCTCGATCAGCGCGCCGAAGGTGTCGCGGATTTCCTGGTCGAAGGCCGGATCCTTGCCGAACCACCGGCTGCGCACCCGGCCGCGCTCGCTGCCGCCGGGTCCGTCGAACCAGAACGCGAGCACGCGCTGCGCCTGCGCGTCGCCGGCCTTCAGCTGCATGCGGCGTCCATCAGCAGCGCATGCTCGAGCTCGCCCGGCTCGAGCTCGCGTCCCAACAGGAAACCGTTGGGCAGCATCGCCAGCGCCAGCACCAGCCGCTCGAACTCGGGCGCGAAACCGTCGATGATCGCCTGCGGATCGGGGCACAGCGCGGTGTCGCTCATCACGCCGAACTGCACGCCACCGGCGTACGACAGGATCGACACGCCGATGCCGATGTCGCCCGATTGCGGCACCCAGAACATCATCCGCGCCAGCGGCACGCCGGCCATGCTGATCGTCTCCGCGGGTCCGGGCACGTTGGTCATCACCGCGCTGCCCTTGTTGCCGAGGTATTCGAGGATCTGCGTCTGCAGCAGCTGCGGCAGCATGCCCGCCGCGCCGAGCATCAGGTAGGCGATGACCGGCTGGTACCCCTCCTTCAGCTCGCGCATGCGCCGGCGCACTTCGCTCACCCGGGCGATCGGGTTGGCAATGCCCACCGGCAGGCACAGCGGCACCAGGCCGAAGCGGTTGCCGAGTTCGTGGATCGGCTCCGACGCGGGGCGCAGGTTCACCGGCACCATCGCGCGCATCTCGCAGTCTTCGGCGACCGCGTCGCCGCGACCGAGCAGGTAGCGCCGCAGCGCGCCGGCCACGCAGGACAGCAGCACGTCGTTCACCGACGCGCCCATCCCCTTGCAGACGGCCTTCACCTCGTCGAGCGGCAGCGGGTCGTTCCATGCGAACGCCTTGTGCCCGCCCGGCGTGCCCTTGAGCCGCGTGTGCGTGTCGTCGGACATCAGCAGGATGGCGAGCGTGTCGCGCAGCACCCGGCCGCCCACCTGCGCGTAATCGCCCAGCCGGTCGGGATGCGCCACCGCATCGAGCGACTTCGCCACGAGCGTGCCGGTGGCGTCGATCGCGGCGACCGTGCCGCGGGTGAGCGGCTGGAGCCACGGCTCCCGGGGGTTCGACTCGGGCTCGGCGTCCTCGTCGCCGCGCGGCTGCGCTTCGGGCGCGCCGGCGTCGGTGAGCGAGAGCATCACCCGCACCAGCGCGATGCCGTCGGCGATGCAGTGATGCATCCGCGTGACCATCGCGCTGGTGCCGTTGTAGTTCTCGACCAGGTGGAACTGCCACAGAGGATGCGCCGGATCGAGCGGCTGGTTCGCCAGCCGTGCGGTGAGGCGCTGCAGCTCGTGGTCGCCGCCGGAGGGCAGCCTCACGCGCTTCAGGTGGCGCTCGAGCCGGAAGCGTTCGTCGTCGACCCAGTAGTGCCCCGTGGCGTCGGATTCGACGCGCTGGCGAAAACGCGCGAACTTCAGCAGCCGCTGGTCGAGCAGCCCCGCAATGTCGTCGCGCGAGACCCGTCGCGCGAACACGAAGATGCCGACGATCATCATGAGATTGCGCGAGCTGTCCATGCGCAACCAGGCGGTGTCGACGCTGGACATCCTCTCGCGGGCCATGATTCCTCCGGGTCGACGGCGCAACGGCCGCCAAGGCGTTGCTATCATACTTGCCGGACAAACCGCGGAGGAATCATGGCCGATCTGAGCACCCGGTTCGAGCAGGCAGTGGCGGAGTCGAAGTCGCTGCCGGAGCGCCCCGACAACATGACGCTGCTCAAGCTCTATGCGCTTTACAAGCAGGCGAGTTCGGGCGACGTCGACGGCAAGCGGCCGGGCTTCACCGACATGGTCGGGCGGGCGAAGTGGGACGCGTGGAACGAGCTGAAGGGCACGGGGCGCGACGCGGCGATGGAGCAGTACATCGCGTTGGTCGAGGACCTCAAGGGCTGAAGGTCGGCGCGTCGCGGCAGGCGGGCGAAGGGCGGCGACAGGCTGGGCGTTGGGCCGGCGCGGCGCCATGGGGCCCCGATGCGAGGGGATGGGCCGCCCGGTTGCGCGCTGGCTGCAGCGGTCGGTGCTTCGCACCGACTTCCCTGCGCTGCTCGCCCCGGGGTCGTGCGGCGCAACTCACTTCGCTCGCTGCGCTCGCTTCGTTCAGACACAGCGCCGCAAGTCAGATGTACGAAGCGCGCTTCGCGCGCCGACCCCGGGACTGCGCTGCTCGGCGCCGCAGACAGCGCGCAACCGGGCGGCCCATCCCCTCGCATCGGGGCCCCATGGCGCCGCGCCGGCCCAACGCCCAGCCTGTCGCCGCCCTTCGCCCGCCTGCCGCCACCTGCCGCAATGGCAACGCCACTGGTGTTCGATCCGAAGGCGGCCGGCTTGTTCACAGACGCCGATCAACGGCCGCACGTCGCCAGCACACACGACAACACTGCATGTATGAGCTGCGGCTTTGCCTGCGTGCGCCGCGACGCTGACTGCGCACGCCACGACGCTGCCTGCAAAGGCGCGGGCCGGGGCAGTGGGGCGCCTCGGGTGCCCGGCGCAGCGTGCGCGGGCCGGCCCGATGGCGGCGCTGTCTGCGGCGCCGAGCAGCGCAGCGTCGGGGTCGGCGCGCGAAGCGCGCTTCGTACTTCTGACTTGCGGCGCCCTGTCTGAGCGGAGCTCGCGAAGCGAGCGCAGCGAGTTGCGCCGCACGACCCCGGCGCGAGCAGCACAGGGGAGTCGGTGCGAAGCACCGACCGCCGCGGCCAGCGCCGCCATCGGGCCGGCCCGCGCACGCTGCGCCGGGCGCCCGAGGCGCCCCACTGCCCCGGCCCGCGTCTTTGCCCGCACCGACCCGCCGCACGACGTGCGTGGCAGGTCGCGCAGCGGCTCAGATGGCCCGGAACGCGGCGATCGCGACCAGCGTGGGGATCGCGGCAGCGGCGAACAGGCCGAGGGGGCTGATCTCCTCGTGCTCGAAGTTGCCCTTGAGGATCGAATAGCCGGCCGGGTTCGGCGCGTTGGCGATCACCGTCAGCCCGCCGCCGGTGACCGCGCCGGCCACCAGCGAGTACTTGAACTCATCGGTGAGCCCCTGCACCAGCGAGCCGAGGTAGGTGAGCGCCGCGTTGTCGGTGATCGCGGTGAGCGCGGTCGCGCCGTAGTAGACCGCCGTCGGGCTCATCCGCTCGAGCAGCGTCTGCAGCCACCACTGCTGCTGCCCGCCCAGCACGACCAAGGCCGGCGAGGAAGAAGCCCACCAGCAGCCCTTCGCGCAGGATCAGGCGGTCCTGGTGGCGGCTGTAGCCGTGGGCCACGCCCAGGAAGAACAGGAACAGGCCCATGAAGACCACCGAATGGTGCGCGAACACGACCACGCCGGCGAGAAACAGCAGGTGCACGACGATCAGCGCCGGCGGCACCGGTTCGGCCGCCGGCTCCGCGTTGCCGGCGAGGTTGCGCAACTCGCCGCGGAACAGCAGCGTGACCCCGAGCGCGTTGACGACCACCGCCAGCGCCGAACGCCAGCCGAAGTGCGTGAGCATGTAGGCGAGATCCCAGTTCCAGGTGCCTGCCACCATCAGTACCGGGGGCGCCGCGTACGGCGTGAGCGTTCCGCCGATCGAGACGTTGACGAACAGCACGCCGATCGTGGCGTACCTGAGGCGGGACGACAGTCCTTGCGAGTAGAAGCGGTCGCGCAGCATCAGCGCGGCCAGCGTCATCGCAGCCGGCTCGGTGATGAACGAGCCGAGCAGCGGGATCAGCGACAGTGCCAGGAAATAATTGGCCATCGAGGCCGGCATCGGCATCAGGCGCGCGGCGAACTGCACGCTTGCCAGCGCGAGGCGCAGGATCGGGCGGCTCGCGGCGACCACCATGATCACGAAGACGAACATCGGCTCGGTGTAGTTGCGCGATTCGAGATACTGCAGCGCCTGCCCGCCGCCGCCGGCCAGCGCCATCCAGGCGATGAGCACCATCGCCCAGAAGCCGAAGACCACTTCGACCTCGCCGAGCAGGTGCCAGATTCCGGCGTGCGCCGGCTGCGCGTGCGCCAGCCGCTCGAAGAACTTGGCCGAGAAGGTATGCGTGACGGCGATCGCGAAGAGGATCGCGCCGCCGAGCTGGATTGCTGTGGGTGTCAAGGCAGGCTCGCGAAGGGCGGGTTCAGGCGAAGTAGCGGTCGAAGTCCTTCTGCAGCCGCTCCTCGATGCGCGGCTTGAACGCGGCCAGCAGCAGCCCGAGCTTCGCGTCGAGGACGACGCGGTCCTTCGAGACGGTGAGGCTGCCCGAGACGCCCGCGCGCGCGAAGCGCAGCGCGTTGCCGTCCCATTCGCTTTCGATGTCGAACGATTCGGCCATGTCGTCGGCGACCTTCTGCGCGGCCTCGCGCGCCTTCTTGATGCCCAGCGCGTGCTTGCGCTGCAGGTGGATCGCGGACATCGTGGCCTGCGCGCCCGGCCGCTCAGCCCGCCGTCACCGGCGTGAGCAGCGGCGCGCCGGCAGCGAAGGCGACCAGGTTGTCGGCCGCCAGCATCGCCATGCCCAGCCGCGAACTGCGCGTGGCGCTGCCGATGTGCGGCGTGAGCACCACGTTGGGCACGCCGAGCAGGCCCGGGTTCAGCGCCGGCTCGTTCTCGTAGACGTCGAGCCCCGCGCCGGCGATGCGACCGGCGCGCAGCGCCTCGACCAGCGCCGCATCGTCGACGATGCCGCCGCGCGCCACATTGACCAGCGTGGCGGTGGGCTTCATCGCCGCGAGCTCGCGCGCACCGATCACGTGGTGGGTGGCCGCCGAATACGGCAGCACCAGCATCACGTGGTCGGCCTCGCGCAGCAGCTCGTCGAGGTCGACGCGGCGCGCGCCGAGCTCGGTCTCGTTCGCGGCGCGGCTGCGGTTGTGGTAGAGAATCTTCATCTGGAAACCGCGCGCGCGCCGCGCCACGGCCGAGCCGATGCGGCCCATCCCGACGATGCCCGGGGTGCTGCCGTAGACGTCGGCGCCCAACCACTGGTCGAAGGCCCAGCGCCCCCATTTGCCGGCACGCAGCCAGTGCTCGGACTCGCAGATGCGGCGCGCGGTGGCCATCAACAGCGCCCAGGCGAGGTCGGCGGTGGCCTCGGTGAGCACGTCGGGCGTGTTGGTGACGGCCACGCCGCGCTCGGCGCAGGCCGCGAGGTCGACGTGGTTGTAGCCGACCGATCCGGTGGCGACGATGCGCGCGCGCGGGCAGGCGGCGAGCAGCTCGCGGTCGACGCGGTCGGTGGCGGTGACGAACAGCGCGTCGCGGTCGGCCACGCGCGACAGCAGCGTGGCCCGGGGCCAGTCTTCGTCTTCCTGGTTGGAGTCGATCTCGAAGTGCGGGGCCAGCCGCTCGAGAACCTCGGGGAACACCTTGCGGGTGATCAGGAGTCTGGGTCGCGGGTTCATCGGGCGGATTATAGCGATCAGGTCTTGATGTCGAAGACCTGGCGCAGGTATCGCAGGTAGGCCTCGTCCTCGCACATGTTCTTCGCCGGCGTGTCGCTGAGCTTGGCCACCGGCTGGCCGTTGCAGCGCACCATCTTGATGACGATCTGCAGCGGCACGTAGCCGAGGTCGTTGGTGAGGTTGGTGCCGATACCGAACGCGATGCGCGTGCGGTCGCGGAAGCGCTTGTACAACTGCACCATCAGCGGGAAGGTGAGCGCGTCGGAGAACACCAGCGTCTTGGTCTTCGGGTCGACGCGATTGGCCTCGTAGTGCGCGATCAGGCGCTCGCCCCATTCGAACGGATCGCCCGAGTCGTGCCGCGCGCCGTCGAACAGCTTGCAGAAGTACATGTCGAAGTCGCGCAGGAACGCGCTCATCCCGTAGACGTCGGACAGCGCGATGCCGAGGTCGCCGCGGTATTCGCGGGCCCAGGTCTCGAAGCCGAAGACCTGCGTGTCGCGCAGCCGCGGGCCCAGCGCCCGGCAGGCCTGCAGGTATTCGTGCGCCATCGTGCCCAGCGGCGTGATGCCCTGGTGCATCGCGTACATCACGTTCGACGTGCCGGCGAAGATCGGTCCGAGCCTGGCCTTGCAGGTCTGCAGCACTTCCTCGTGCCACAGCCGCGAAAAGCGCCGCCGCGTGCCGTAGTCGGCGATGCGGATGCCCTCGAGCTCGGGATGACCGGCGATCAGCGAGATCTTCTCGTCGAGCCGGCGGCGCCCTCGGCATAATCGGGCAGCCGCACCGTCTCCCGGAAGTAGATCTCGTTGACGATCGCCAGCACCTGGATCTCGAACAGGATGGTGTGCAGCCACGGCCCACGGATCACGATGTCGATCTCGCCGTTGTCCTTCGGCGACGGCGCCACCGAGATGTACTTCGCGTTCATCTGGAACAGGCCGAGGAAGTCGACGAAGTCGCTCTTGACGAAGCGAAAGCCCCGCAGGTAGTCGAGCTCGCGCTGGCGAAAGCGCAGCGAGCACAGTCCCCGGATCTCCTCCTGGATGGCGCCGACGTACGGGCGCAGGTCGACGCCCTCGTTGCGGCACTTGAACCGGTACTCGACCTGCGCGCTCGGGAAGTGATGCAGCACCACCTGCATCATCGTGAACTTGTAGAGGTCGGTGTCGAGCAGCGAGGTGATGATCATCGGCGTGCCGCGCGGGCGGATGGCGGTTGCCGCACGCCCGGACGGCGTGCGGGGGCACCCATCATAAGCGATCGCGCGAAGCCCTCAGGTAGCCGCTGACCATCCTCGCAGCCCGCTCCCAGTAGCGCTCCAGGCCCTGCGGGTCGGCCATGTCGCGGCCGAGCACCGCCGACAGCGTGTGCCGGTTCGACAGGCGAAAGTAGCCAAGCCCGGCGATCGCGACATAAAGATCGGCGGGGTCGATGTCGGCGCGAAACGCCCCGCGCGCCTGGCCGTCGGCGAGCAGTTGCGACAGCAGTCGGACCACGGGACCGACCAGCTCGTCGAGGCGCCCCGATTTGCGCAGGTGGCGCGCGCGATGCAGGTTCTCGGTATTCAGCAGGCTGATGAAGTGCGGGTGCTCGGCGTAGTAGCGCCAGACGAAGCGGCAGAACTGCTCGAGCGCGGCCGCCGGATCGTCGCGGTCGAGCTGCACCGCGCGCTCGGCGTCGCGCAGCGACGCATAGGCCGCTTCGAGCACCGCGCGGAACAGCTCGTCCTTGCTGCCGAAATAGTAGTAGACCATGCGCTCGCTCGACTGCGCGCGCCGCGCGATGCGCTCGCCGCGGCCGCCCGCGAAACCGTGCTGCGCGAACTCCGCCGCCGCCGCCTTCAGGATCCGCGCGCGCGTCGCTCCGGCGTCGCGGCGGCGCCTCGCGGGAGCTCTGGGCGGCGGGCGCCGTCGCGCTCACGCGACGATCGCCGGCACTTCGACCGCCGGCGGCGTGTTGCGGCTTCGCTGGCAGCGCACGATGCCGTCGATCATCACCATGCCCACGCCGGGGATGTCGCCGAGCCGCACGCTGTCGAGCAGGTCGCGGCCGGCCGAATGCTGGGCGCGGTCGAGGAACACGAAGTCGGCCGGCCGCCCGACCTCGACCAGGCCCTGCGCCAGGCCGCGCATGCGCGCGGTGTTGCCGGTGGCGAAGCCGAAGCAGATCTCGGCGGGAATGTCGGCCATGCCCGAGATCAGCGCCACGAGCCGCAGGATGCCCAGCGGCTGCACGCCCGACCCCGCCGGCGCGTCGGTGCCGAGAATTACCCGGTGCGGGCACTTCAGCTCGATCGCGTGTCGCGCGGTGAGGATCGCGATGCGCTCGTTGCCGTTGTGCACGATCTCCATCGCGCGGCTGCTCTTCTCGCACAGCGTGCAGACCGCCTTGTACGACAGCGCGGTGTGCCCGCCGTTGATGTGGCCGATCACGTCGGCGTCAGCCTCCAGCACCACCTGCTCGTCGATCAGCCCGGAGCCGGGGATCGACGGCCCGCCGGTGTGGATCGTGCTCTGGATGCCGTGGCGACGCGCCCAGCCGACCATCCGCGCGGCTTCGTCGCCGGCCTTCACCGACCCGAGCCCGATCTCGCCGAGCAGCTTCACGCCGGCGGCCGCCAGCTCGGCGAAGTCGGATTCGACCATCCCTTTCTCGAGCACCGGCGCGCCCGCGAGCACCTTGACGCCGCCGCCCACGCCGGCGGCGCGCATCCCGTCGAATGCGCGCTGCGCGGTGATCGCCAGCGCCTTGACGCCGAGCACGTCCTTCGGGCGCCCCGGCAGGTGCACTTCGCCGGCCGAAACCATCGTGGTGACCCCGCCGTGCAGGCACGATTCGATCCACCCGAGCTGGTTCTGCCGCGGCGTCCAGTCGCCGAAGACCGGATGCACGTGCGAGTCGATCAGGCCCGGCGCGAGCGCGGTGCCCTTCGCGTCGATCACGCGCGCGGGACCGTCGGTGTCGCAGTCCTTCGCGCGCCCCACCGCGACGATCACACCGTCGTCGACGACCACGGTGTCCGCGTCGAGGATCGGCCGGTCGATGTCGCCCGAGAGCATCAGCCCGATATTGCGGATCACCACCTTGCCGGAACTGCCGGCGCTGCCTGCCATCGCCATCGCGTGTCCTCCTCGTTCGTGCCTGCGCTCGCCGCGACCCGCCCCGGGTCGCGGCCGAATTCACACCGCGAGGTACTGGCGGCGCGCCGCCTCGTCGGCTTCGAGCTGCGCCATCGTGCCGGCGAACCTCACCTGCCCCTTCTCGAGCACGCAGGCGCGGTCGCTCACCGCGGAAGCGAACGGCACGTTCTGCTCCGACAGCAGCACCGACAGTCCCTGCTTCTTCAGTTCGACGATCATGTCGGCCATCTGCTCGACGATGACCGGGGCCACGCCCTCGGAGGGCTCGTCGAGCAGCACCAGCCGCGGGTTGCCCATCAGCGTGCGCGCGACGCTGAGCATCTGCTGCTCGCCGCCGCTTATGCGCCCGCCGGGCCGCTGCGGCATCCCTGCGAGGTTCGGGAACAGCGCAAACAGCCACTCGACGCTCCAGGCCGGCGCGCCGGCGCGCGGCGGGCGCCTGCCCACCTCGAGGTTTTCGAGCACCGTCAGGTCGGTGAAGATGCGCCGGTCTTCGGGCACGTAGCCCGAGGCCGGCGCGGCTGATGCGATACGGCTCCATGCCGTCGATGCGCTCGCCGGCGAAGACGATCTCGCCGCGGCGTGACGCGAGCAGTCCCATGATCGCCTTCATCGTCGTGCTCTTGCCCGCGCCGTTGCGCCCCATCAGCGCGACCACCTCGCCGTCGCCCACCTCGAGGTCGACGCCGTAGAGCACCTGCGCGCGCCCGTACCAGGCGTCGAGCCCGCGCACCGAGAGCAGCGGGCCGCTCATGCCGTCCTCACCAGGCGGCCGCTGCCGAAATAGACCTCGCGCACCTGCGGATCGTCGCGGATCGCCTCGGGCGCCCCCTCGGCGATCAGCCGTCCGCGCGCCAGCACCATGATCCGGTCGGCGTGCGCGAAGACGACGTCCATGCTGTGCTCGGTGAACAGCACGCCGATGCCGCGTTCCTTGACCAGGTCGCGGGCCAGCTGCATCAGCGCATTGCGCTCCCGCGGCGCCATTCCCGCGGTGGGCTCGTCCATCAGCAGCAGCGCCGGCTGGTTGGCCAGCGCGATCGCCAGCTCGACCCGCTTCAGGTCGCCGTAGGCGAGCGTGCTGCACGGCTCGTCGGCGCGCTCGCGCAGCCCGACCGCGGCCAGCAGCTCCAGCGCCTCGCTGCGATGCAGGGCCGCGGCGCGCGCCCACAGCCGGAACAGCTCGCCGTGCAGCGACAGCAGCGCCATCTGCACGTTCTCGACCACCGTCATCGACGCGTAGGTTGCCGCCACCTGGAAGGTGCGGCCGACGCCGAGCCGCCAGATCTCGCGCGGCGGCCTTCCGGCGATCTCGTGCCCGGCCAGCACGACGCTGCCCGCGTCGGGCGCGAGCTGGCCGTTGATCATGTTGAAACAGGTCGACTTGCCGGCGCCGTTCGGGCCGATCATCGCCAGCAGCTCGCCTGCGGCCAGCTCGAAGCTCACGTCCTCGACCGCGTGCACGCCGCCGAAGGCCTTGCGCAAACCCTGCACCTTCAGCAGCGCAGTCATCGCCGCCCCCCCGCGGTCGCCGCGGACGGGCGCCAGCGCTCCCAGGCAGCCGCGAGCCCGCCGACGATGCCCTGCGGGAACGCGAGCACCAGCAGCAGGATCGCCAGGCCGAGCAGCGCGCGCCAGTAGTCGGTGGCGCGGATCATCCAGTCCTGCAGCCAGGTGAACACCGCGCTGCCGACGATCGGCCCGGACAGCGTCTGCACCCCGCCGAGCAGCACCATCACCAGCGCGTCGATCGAGCGGCCGACGTGGATCGTCTCCGGCGAGATCGACCCCTTGCCGAACGCGAAGAGCGCGCCGGCCAGGCCGCAGAACAGCGACGCGATCGCGAACCCGGCCCAGTGGACGCGGATCACGCCGATGCCGGTGCTCTCGGCGCGCAGCGGCGAATCGCGGCCGGCGCGCATCGCGTAGCCGAACGGCGAAAACAGCATCCGGCGCAGCGCGAACACGCTGGCGGCGACCAGCGCCAGCACGAGGTAGTAGTAGGCGGTCTTGGACGCGAAGCGTTCGGATGGCCAGATGCCGACCAGGCCATTGCTGCCGCCGGTGACCTCGTCCCACTGGTAGGCGATCGACCAGACGATCTGCGCGAACGCCAGCGTGAGCATCGCGAGGTAGACGCCGGAAAGGCGCACCGCGAACCAGCCGAACAGCAGGCCCCCGGCGAGCGCAGCCAGCGGCGCGAGCGCGAGCGCGAGTTCCATCGGAAGCGACAGGCCCTCGAGAAGCGCGGCAGCGCCATACGCGCCCAGGCCGAAGTACGCGGCGTGCCCGAACGAGTGCATGCCGCCCGGCCCCATGATGAAGTGCAGGCTGGTGGCGAACAGCACCGCGATCAGCAGGTCGATCATCAGCACGGTGAGATACGGGAATGCCTGCCCGGTCAGCGGCAGCGCGAGCAGCGCCGCGACGAGCGCGCCCACCGCAACGACGCCGGCGCGCGGCATCGGCCGCATCGGCGCCTCCGCGGCCGCCGCACCGCGCACCTCGCCCTGCGGCTTGCCGAGCAGGCCCCAGGGGCGCCAGATCAGCACCGCTGCCATCACGATGAACTCGACCACCAGCGTGAGCTTCGAGAACGAGAAGCTGGTGCCGAACGCCTCCACCGTGCCGATGCCGTAGCAGATCGCCTTGATCTCGGCGATCAGCAGCGCGGCGAAGTACGCGCCGGGAATGCTGCCCATGCCGCCGACCACCACCACCACGAACGCATCGCCGATCGTGGTGAGGTCCAGCGCGAGGTTGGCGGGTTCGCGCGGCAGCTGCAGCGCGCCGCCCAGGGCGGCCAGCGCCGAGCCGAGCGCGAAGATGCCGGTGAACAGCCACGCCTGGTTCACGCCGAGCGCGCCGACCATCTCGCGGTCCTGGGTGGCGGCGCGGATCAGCACGCCCAGGCGCGTGCGCCGCAGCAGCAGCCACAGCAGCGCCAGCACCGCCGGACCCACGAAGATCAGGAACAGCTCGTATTGCGGAAACTGCCGGCCGAGGATCGTCACCGCGCCCTTCATGCCGGGCGCCTTCGGGCCGAGCAGGTCGTCGGGGCCCCAGATCGCCAGCACCGCGTCGCGCAGCACCAGCACCACCGCAAAAGTGGCGAGCAGCTGGAACAGCTCGGGCGCGCGGTAGATGCGGCGCAGCACCAGCAGCTCGACCAGCGCGCCGAGCGCGCCGACCGCCGCGGCCGCCAGCAGGATCGAGAGCCAGAATGCCGCCGTGCCGCCGGCGAGCGGGGCGAGCCACTGCGCCAGCGAATACGCGACGTAGAGCCCCACCATGAACATCGAGCCGTGCGCGAAGTTGACGATGCGCGTGACGCCGAAGATCAGCGACAGGCCGACGGCGATCAGGAACAGCGTCGACGCGCCGGCCAGCCCGTTGAGCAGCTGGACCGCGAAACCCGACAGCATTCGGCGAGAACCGCGCGCTTCAGTCGGCCGGGCGCAGCTTGCGCGTCTCCTCCGCGTTCGGCAGCACCGAGGCCCCGTCGACGTAGCGGTAGTCCCTCATCACGCCCTTGCCGTCGCGCACCGTCGTCAGGCCGACGTACGCGCCCATCGTCGACTGGTTGTCCTCGGGGCGGTAGATCATCGGGCCGAACGGCGTGTCGACCTTCAGGCCCTTGAACGCGGCGATCAGCTTCTCGGTGTCGGTGCTGCCGGCCTTGCGGATGCCGGCAGCGATCGAGATCATCGACGAGTAGCCGACGATCGAGCCCAGACGCGGATAGTCGTTCCAGCGCTTCTGGTAGGCAGCGAGGAAGCGCTTGTGCTCGGGCGTGTCGATGCCGTACCACGGATAACCGGTGACGATCCAGCCCTCCGGCGCCTCGTCCTTCAGCGGGTCGAGGTATTCGGGCTCGCCCGAGAGCAGGCTGACCACCGCGCGGTCCTTGAACAGACCGCGGGTATTGCCCTCGCGCACGAACTTCGCCAGGTCGGCGGCGAACAGCACGTTGAAGATCGCATCGGGCTTCGAGTCGGCCAGCGCCTGCACCACCGCGCCCGCGTCGACGCGGCCGAGCGCCGGCGCCTGCTCGGCGACGAACTCGACGTCGGGCTGCGCGGCCTTCAGCAACTGCTTGAAAGTGGCCGCGGCCGACTGGCCGTATTCGTAGTTCGGATAGACGATCGCCCAGCGCTTCTTCTTCAGCTTCGCGGCCTCGGGCACCAGCATCGCAGTCTGCATGTAGGTGGTCGGGCGCAGCCGGTAGGTGTAGCGGTTGCCGTTCTGCCAGGTGATCTTGTCGGTGAGCGGCTCGGCGGCGAGGAAGAACACCTTGCGCTGCTTCGCGAAGTCGGTGACCGCCAGCCCGATGTGCGACAGGAAGGTGCCGAAGATCAGGTCGGCCTTCTCGCGCGAGACCAGCTCTTCGGCCACCCGAATGGCGTCGCCCGGATTGCCGTTGTCGTCGCGCGAGACGACCTCGACCTTGCGCCCGAGCAGCCCGCCCGATGCGTTGATCTCCTCGAGTGCAAGCTCCCAGCCCTTCTTGTACGGGTCGAGGAACCCGGGCTGCGCCTTGTAGCTGTTCAGCTCGCCGATGCGGATCGGCGACTGGGCGTGTGCCGCGGTGCCGAATGCGAGCGCCGCGAACATGGTTCCGATGAGCAACTCTGGTCTTCATGCTGGTCTCCTATCGCAATCCGTCCTTGCCTTCGATCTCGTGCTTCTGCAGCCCACCGACGCGCGGCAGCGGTCGCCCGCTGTCGGTGACCGCGACCGCGACCACGATTTCGCCGGCGCGCGGCGCGTCGGGCACGCGCGCCTCGATCGCGTCGAAATGGCTGCGCACGTAGGCCGCGTCCTTGTGGCCGAGCGGCACGTCGATCGCGGTGCCGGGGCCGCCGACCTTCTTGGCCGAAGGCACCAGCGCGGCGCCCCCGCCGAGCGCCTTGCGCAGCGGCGCGCCGAGCTTCGGGTGCAGGATCGCGGCGGCGTGCTCGAGCTCGCCCTTCTCGCCGACGATCGCGGCCTTGCCGTAGCTCTGGGCCTGCGCGGGCTCGATGCCCAGCGCCTCGACGCAGCGCGCGCCGAGCAACCCGCCGAGTTCCTCGCCGATGGCGACCAGTTCGTCGAGCTGCTCGACGTAGCGGCCCGCGCAGGGGTTGGCGATCACCGCGATCGCCAGCGCGCGGCGCGTCGGCGGCTCGACCTTGCGTCCCATCTCGATGCGCGTCTCGTCGACGCAGACGATCAGCTTGCGGATCTCGGCCGGCATCGGCTGCTCCTGTCGCTTGCGGACCGGCGCGCGCTCAGCGCAGGCCGTCCTCGCCCGTGATCTGGTCGACGCGCAGGCCGCCGACCCGTTCGTGAATCCGCGCGCCGGTGCTCATCGCGAGAAAGAACACGATCTCGTCGGCCGCGGGCGCGCCCGGGACTTCGGTCTCGATCGTGTCGAAGTGGCTGCGCACGTAGCTGGCGTTGACGTGCGTCATCGGGATGTCGATGCGCGTGCCGGGGCCGCCCAGCTTGGTGTTCGACGGCACGATCGCCTTCGTGGCGACTCCGTGGCGCTCGAGCAGTTCGCGCATGGCGTAACCGCCAGGTACGTGCCACAGGTGGCCGTGCTCGGATTCGCCGTCGACGCCCACCACGCCGCCCTTGCCGTACGACTGGATCGCCGCGGGCTCGACCTTCATCGCGGCGAGCAGGCGCTGCGCGAGTTCGACGCCGAGCGGCTTCATCGCGTCCATCATCGGCGCGATGTCGGGCTCGTAGCGGCCGGCGAACGGGTTCGCCAGCACCACGGCGAGCACGCCGCGGCGCTGCGGACGCGCGCCGCGGGGGCCGAACTCGTGGAAGACGTCTTCCACCTGCGTGCGGATGCGGCGAATCTCGATCATGCCGGTGCCAGCGCCTCGATGCGGTGATCGGCGACGATACGCGAACGGCCCTGAAGCGACAACATCGCCTGCGCGACGAGCCCCTCGTCGATGCAGCGCCGGGCGAAGCGCGCGCCGCGATCGAGCGACTCGCGCACCGCATCGGGCGGCAGCGCGCCGACCGCGACCGTCACCCGCCGCTCGCCGAGGTCGGTGTCGTCGCGCAGCATCGACGCGGGCGCGCGCCGCACCGCCGGATGGTCGATGTCGACCGCGTTGGCGATCATCGTCGCCGCCGCGTCGGCCATCGCGGCGGTTTCGGCGAGCACGGTGACTGCGTCGGCCACGCCGAGCGAGAAGCTGCGTCCGCGCCAGCCGGAGGTGGCGATGCCGCGCAGCGCATCCGTGCCGCCGATGCGCAGGCGGGCGTCGATCGACGGCGCGGCGAGGTCGCAGACCACGCCGACCGCGACCGACGCGCCCTGCGCGAGCCACAGCGCGATATCACCACCGTTGTTGACCCGGGCGCGCCGGATGCCCGGGCGCTCGAAATGCGCGACGATCTCCTGCGCGACGCTGCCGGCCACCGCCGCCATCGGCGTGACGAACAGGCCAAAGCGTTCGGCATAGGGGCGACAGGCCTGCGCCATGCGCCGCGCGACCGGGCCATGCGGGCTCGCGCCGCACGCCGTGGGTGCGCACGGCGCGCGCAGCAGCGCCAGCTCGCCCACCAGCTCGTCGAGCACGCCGGCGAAGCGCGCCCAGGCCGATTCGAGCGCCGGGCCGACCGCGGCCGGTTCGCCGTCGACGCCGATGACCAGGTCGATCGGCCCGTGCTGGAAGTGCCAGCGCCCGTCGGCCGGGCGTGCGCGCACCGCGCCGCCTCCGTTCATACGCTTGCCTCCGCTCATGCGCCCGCCTTCGGCACGCCGGCCGGCGGCCACGGGTTCGACGGCAGCGCGTCGGCGATCCGGTGGCGGGCGGACGCGACCACCGCCTCGATCGGGCGCACGCGCTCGACGTGGCCGCCGAGCGCCGCGTAGACCTCGCGGCGCATCGTGAACTCGATCGGCGCGACGATCGCCGGCGTGGGCACGCTGCCGAACGAGTTCGCGGGCATCCGCGTGACGTCGACCATCACCGTGATGCCGCCGCCGGGCCACACGTAAGCCGGCGCACCGCCGCAGGTGACGTTGGTCAGAAGATCCTTGATCGAGCGCGTGAGAAGCACCGGGTTCTCGGTCACGCCGGCGCGCAGGCTGCCGCCGGCGCCGCCGACGAAGAGCACGGTGGCGAGCGCCGGCTCGCAGTTCTCGCCGATGCGCTCGACCACCTTGCGCACCGCCGCCGGCATCGGCGCGCGCTGCGGTCGCAGCGCCACGTCGAGCTCGAACCACTCGGCGTGCTCGCCGGTGGTCGAGACCATCAGCAGCCGCAGGCCGGGGCGCGCCACTTTCGGGTCCCAGCCTTCGACGATCGACAGCGGGTCGTCGATGTCGGTGCCGCCCCAGCCGCTGCCGGGACTGGCGACCTGGAAATAGCGACCCGGCGTGGACTTGCGCCCGCGGATGCGAATGCCCGAGGGCGGCATGTCGAGGCAGCGGCCGGCCTGGTGCTCGCTCAGCACGCCGGTGATGTGGTCATCGACCACCACTACCTCGTCGACGTGGCCGAACCACTGGCGCGCGAAGATGCCGATCGTGGCCGAGCCGCAGCCCACGCGCATCCGCTGCTCCTCGACGCCGTTGATGCGCGGCGCGCATCCCGCCTGCACCGTGAGCTGCGCGCCGCCCTCGATCTCGAGCTCTACCGGCTGGCGGTTGCCCAACGCCATCATCAGCTCGCAGGTGACGCGCCCCTCCTTCTTCGAGCCGCCGGTGAGGTGATGCACGCCGCCCAGCGACAGGAACTGCGAGCCGTATTCGATCGTCGTCACATGGCCGACCGCCTCGCCGCGATGGCGCACCGTCGCCTGCTCGGGGCCGAGGAAGCGGTCGGTGTCGATCTTCACCTTGAAGCTGCAGTAGCTGAAGATGCCCTCGGTCACCACGGTGACCAGGTCGACGCCCTCGTGGCGGCTGCCGACGATGAACGGGGCCGGCTTGTAGTCGGGATAGGTGGTGCCGCTGCCGACGCCCGAGACGAACACCGGCGCGTTGTTCAGCAGCTCGCCGTCCCAGTCCTGCGCCGTGCCCGGCACCAGCTCGACGCCCGGCCGCTCGAGCAGCAGCACCGGGTCGGTGCGGGTGAGCACGCCGCCGAAGTTGCCCCAGCGATCGCAGGCGCCCAACCGGCCCTCGCTGATCTGGCACAGCACCGGACAGGCATCGCACTGGATCTTGTTCGCGGCCATCTTCTCCGGGGCGCGCGCGGCGACCACCTCGCCGGGTGCCGCCGGTGTCGGCGCCGACGTGTCGAACTGCTCGCCGATCGCATTCGAGCCGACCTGTTGCGTCACCGGAGTCCTCCCTGCTTCAGCGCCTGGCGCAGCCGGTCCGGCGTCACCGGCACTTCGGCGACGCGCACGCCGGTCGCGTGATGGATCGCGTTCAGGATCGCCGGCGCGGTAGCCACCAGCGCCGGCTCGCCGACGCCCTTCGCGCCGTACGGGCCGAGCGGCTCGGCGTCCTCGATCAGGTGCACCACGATCGGCGGAACGTCGCCGGCGGTCGGGATCAGATAGTCGTGCAGGTTGTCGGTGCGTCCCGCATGGTATTCCTCCATCAGCGCCAGGCCGAGCCCCTGCGCGATGCCGCCGTGCACCTGGCCCTCGACCTGCGTGGGGTTGATCGCGCGCCCGACGTCGTGCGCCGCGTGGATCGACAGCACGCGCACCGTGCCCAGCGCGAGATCAACCTCGACCTCGGCGAACTGCGCCGCGAAACCGTAGGTCGCATAGGGCACGCCCTGGCCGTCGGCGTCGAGCGGCACCGTCGGCGGATCGAAGTAGCCGCTGCCGTGGGCGACGTCGCCGCGCGCATCGACGCGCAGCGTCGCGAGATCGAGCGCCGCGCGCTGTCCGTCGGCCTCTCCGGCGAGCCGCGAGCCGTCGAGCGCGAGCCGCGCGTGCGCCGGCAGCCCGAGCAGCGCGAGCAGGCGCGCCCGCAGGTCGGCTCCGGCCGCCTTCGCCGCGTTGCCCGACACGAAGGTCTGACGCGACGCCGAGCTCTTGCCCGCATCGAGCGTGAGGTCGGTGTCGGCGCCGCACTGGTCGACGAGCGCCACCGGCGCGCCGAGCGCGTCGGCGCAGATCTGGGCAATGACGGTGGCGCTGCCCTGGCCGATGTCGACCGCACCGTTGTACAGCATGAAGCGGCCGTCGCGCCGCAGCCCGACCTGCATCGACGACGGATTGGCGATCACCGTGTTGCCGATCCCGTACCACATGCAGGCGATGCCGGCGCCGCGGCGCTTGTGCGTCGCGTAGCGGCGATGCGGGTCGCTGGAGTCGGCGGCGGCGACCGCGCCGGCGCCGTCGCGGCGGTCGGCTTCGGCCCGCGCGGCGTTGAACGCCTCGGCGCGCGCGCGCCCTTCGCGCCATTGCGGCCGCAGTGCGTCCAGGCAGGCGCGCAGGCCCACGCTCGCGTCGACCCGCTGCCCGCACGGGGTGAGATCGCCGGCGCGCAGTGCCTGCGCGAAGCGGTATTCGAGCGGATCGGCGCCGAGGCGCTGCGCCAGCATGTCGATCAGCGTCTCGCCGAGCAGCGTCGACTGCGGCACGCCGAAGCCGCGGAACGCGCCGGCGATCGGGTTGTTCGTGTAGACGGCGCGCGTCAGCGCCCGCACCGCGGCCACCCGGTACGGGCCGCTGGCGTGGATCGGCACGCGGTTGGCCACCGTCGGGCCCCACGAGGAATACGCGCCGGTGTCGAAATCTCCCTGGAAGTCATACGCGAGCAGGCGGCCATCGCGATCGGCCGCCAGCGTTGCGCTCATTCGCGCCGGGTGCCGCTTGGTGGTCGATGCCATCGACTCCGGGCGCGTGTAGACGATGCGCGCCGGACGTCCGAACTTGCGCGCGGCCGCCACCAGCAGCGGCTGGATCGAGATGTCGAGCTTGCCGCCGAACCCGCCGCCGATCCCCGAAGGCACGATGCGCACCTGCGCGGGCTGCAGCCCGAACATCCACGCGAGTTCGTCGCGGTCCATGTACGGTGTCTGGGTGCAGGCGAACACGACGACCCGCTCGACGCCGCCTTCGCGCGACCACTGCGCGTACCCGGCCTCGGGCTCGATGTAGGCGTGCTCGACGTGCGCGGTGCGCATCGTCGCGCTCACCGACACGGCGGCGTCGGCGAGCGCCGCGTCGGCGTCGCCGCGCGCCACGCGCCCGCGGCACAGCACGTTGTCGGCAAAGCGTTCGTGAAGCGCGGGCGCGCCGGGCGCGAGCGCCGCCTCGGGTTCGTGCAGCGCGGGCAGCGGCTGCCAGCGGATCGGCACTGAGGCCGCGTCGATCGCATCGAGCGCGTCGCGCTCGCCCACCAGCACCAGCGCGGCCTCGCCGCGAAGCCGCACGCGCCGCTCGGCGATCGCCGGCTGATCGCGCAGGTCGGGGAAGATCGCGAAGCGGTTGTTCGGAATGTCGGCGGCGGTCAGCACGCCGAGCACGCCCGGATGCGCGGCGACGAAGCCCTCGAGGTCGCCGTACTCGAAGTCGGCCGATGCATGCGGCGAGCGCACCACCTTCAGCCAGCAAGCGTCGGCCGGCGCGCGGTCGGCGCCGTAGGCCAGACGACCGTCGACCTTGTCGGCGGCGTCCACGCGCGGCAGCCGCGCGCCGACCGCGCAGCCGGCCGCGGGCGCCAGCGCCGCCGCGGCTTGGGGCCACACGGGCCGGGTCGGTGCGTCGGCCGGGCCGAGCTCGCCCCGCGCCGCTTCGGCCGGCGCAGCCGAGACCGCCAGCACCGCCTCGACGATCTTCCGGTAGCCGGTGCAGCGGCACAACACCCCGCCCGGGCCGTCGAGCACCTGCTGTTCGGTGGGCCGAGGATGGCGGCGCAACACGTCCAGGCCCGCCATCAGCATGCCGGGGGTGCAGATTCCGCATTGCGCGGCGCCGTGGTCGACGAACGCCTGGCGCAGCGCCGCCGCCGGCGAGCCGGGCGCGGCCGCGGCCGCGGACAGCGACTCGACCGTGGTGACGGCGCGGCCCTCGCACTGGCCCACGGCGACCGAGGCAGGCGCAGACCTGCTCGCCGTCGAGCAGCACGGTACAGGCGCCGCAGTCGCCGGCGTGGCAGCCGATCTTCGTGCCGGTCAGGCCGAGTTCGTCGCGCAGGCAATCGGACAGGCGTGTGGCCGGCGCCGAGCGCAGCGCGACGGCGCGGCCATTGACTTCGACCCGGATCGCGTATGCGGGAATGGGTTCGTCGCGCGACCGGGTGCGCGCACCACCCGGGTTCGCGTGCGCCGTCACGCGAAGCCTCCCGCATCGTCGGCGACATCGGCCGCCGCGATCTCGCCGAAGAGTCGGCGCAGCAACTCGACCGCCGCCTCGCGTCGATAGATGGCCGTGCCACGGATGTCGTCGATCGGCGCGAGCGGCGCGAACGCCTCCGGCGCGCGCAGCGCATCGAACAGGTCGGCGAGCCGTTCGCGCGGCGCTCCCAGCATCGCCGCCTCGACCGCGGGCAGCCGCACCGCCGCCGCCGAACAGGCACCGACCGCCACCGCGCATTGCGACACGCGATCGTCATCGCCGAAGTCCACCGCCACCGCGGCCATCGCGACCGAAATCACCAGATAGCGGCGGTGCCCCAGCTTCAGAAAGCGCGACCGCGCTCGCGGCGAGCGCCGGGGCACGATCACCGCGGCGAGCAGTTCGTCGGGCGCGAGCGCGGTGCGGCGGTTGCCGAGCACGAAGTCCGCGAGCGGCAACACGCGGCGCCCGCGCACGCTGCCCAGTTCGACCTGCGCGTCGAGCGCGAGCAGCACCGGCACCCCGTCGGCGGCCGGCGAGGCGTTGCACAGGTTGCCGCCGATCGTCGCGCGGTTCTGCACCTGAACCCCGCCCACGTCGAGCGCCGCCTGCCGCAGTGCGCGCAGCGCCGGCGCGAGCGGCGCGCGCGCCAGGTCCGACCAGGTGGTAAGCGCGCCGATGCGCCAGGCCGCCGTCGCGCCCTCGCCGGTCGCGCGGATGCCGCGCAGCGTATCGAGCGCCGACAGGTCGAGCAAGGATTCGCGCAGCGGGCGGCCGACGCGCGCCGGATAGAAGTCGGTGCCGCCGGCCAGCGGCGTCCAGCCGCCCTCGGCGAGACGGCGCAGGGCGGCGTCGAGATCGGCGGCGCGTTCATAGCGCGCCGCGCCGCCGTCGGAGTCCTGGGCCTGCTGCTGGCTGCTGACCACTGCGAAGGGTTCCCGCAAAGCGTGCCGACCGGCGGCCGATAGAATGAAGCCACTACTTCATTCGCGTTGCGCGCCGAAATTACTCCACGATAATATGGGCGTCAATCCGCACCATCCGCCGACGCCCGGCCGTACCCCGCCATGACCCACGTCGTCCTCGAGTCCTGCATCCGCTGCCGCTATACCGACTGCGTCGACGTCTGTCCGGTCGATTGTTTCCGCGAAGGTCCGAACATGCTGGTCATCGACCCCGACGAGTGCATCGACTGCGCGGTGTGCGTTCCCGAGTGCCCGGTCGACGCGATCGTGGCCGAGGAAGACGTGCCGGCCGACCAGCTCTCGTTCGTCGGGCTCAACGCGGAACTGGCTCCCGGCTGGCCGAGCATCACCCGCACGAAGGATCCGCTGCCGGAGGCCGAGCAGTGGAAGGACGTGGGCGACAAGCTGCAGTACCTGGAACGCTGAGCCGACTCAGCGGACGCGCGCGCCGACCCCCGGCCCGGTTGCCGCAGGATTCCCAGTGACCGCCCCGCTCGCCCTGGCCTTCGGCCTGCGCTTCGAAGACCTACACGCCGCCGAAGGGCTCGCCAGGCTCGACCTCGCGTTCGTCGACGCGCTGCGCGCCGCCGACCCCGCGCTCGCGCAGCGCCTGGTCGACGCACGACGCGCTCCGCCCGATCCGCGTGCCGAGGCCACGCTGCTGATCGAACTCGGCCCGCGGGTCGACGCCTTCGTCGGCACGCTCTTCGGCATCGGCGACGCGCTCGCCGCGCTGCGCGAGCGCCACCGCGAGCTCGACCCACTCTACGAAGTCAAGCTGAAGTTCGTGCGGCGCGAGGCGGCGAAGCTGCCGGCGACCGAGCTGGCCGGCTTCGACCCCGACGCGGCACTGCGCGAGATCGAATCCGGGCTGGGCGAGCCCTTCGACGAGCTTTCGTTCGCGCGCGCGGTGCTCGCCTGGCAGCGCGAAGAGGCCGACGAAGCGGCCGGCCCCCGGAGCGCGAAGCGGCGCGCGCGCGCCTGGCCGTCGCGCTGCGCTACAGCGCGTGGGCCGCGACCACCGAGGCCGGGCACCTGCGCCACGCCGGCGACCTGCTGTTCGCGCTGCCCGCGAAGACCGATCCGATGCGCCTGCTCGGCCACGCCCGCAGCCACGACGAGGACGGTGTACGCGTGTTCACGATCGAGCCCGAGCACCTGCGGCGTCGCGAAGGCTTCGCGCTCACCGACGCGGGCACCGGCCTGCGCGGCGCGCTCGACCAGGCCAACTACTGCATCTGGTGCCACGAGCAGGGCAAGGACTCCTGTTCGAAGGGCATGCGCGAGAAGCCCGGCCCCTCGGGCGAGGCGGCCTGGAAGCGCTCGCCGTTCGGCGTGAACCTCGCCGGCTGCCCGCTCGAGGAGCGCATCTCCGAGTTCCACAAGCTGAAGACGCAGGGCCACGCGGTCGCGGCGCTGGCGATGATCGCGATCGACAACCCGATGATGGCGGCCACCGGGCATCGCATCTGCAACGACTGCATGAAGGCCTGCATCTACCAGAAGCAGACGCCGGTGGACATCCCGCAGGCCGAGACGCGCACGCTGAAGGACGTGCTCGAGTTGCCCTGGGGCTTCGAGATCTATTCGCTGCTCACGCGCTGGAATCCGCTGAACCTGCGCCGCCCGCTGCCCAGGCCCGACAGCGGCTACCGCGTGCTGGTGGCGGGCATGGGGCCCGCCGGCTTCACGCTCGCGCACCACCTGCTGCAGGAAGGGCACGGCGTGGTCGGCATCGACGGCCTGAAGATCGAGCCGCTCGACGAGCGCGCGAGTGGCGTGCGTATCGACGGCACGCGGGCGCCCTTCGAGCCGGTGCGCGACGTGCGCACGTTGTACGAGCCGCTGGACGACCGCGTGATGGCCGGTTTCGGCGGCGTGGCCGAATACGGCATCACGGTACGCTGGAACAAGAACTTCCTGAAGCTGGTGCGGCTGCTGCTCGAACGGCGCGAGCGCTTCGCCCTGGTGGGTGGCGTGCGCTTCGGCAGCACGCTGGGCGCCGACGACGCGTTCGCGCTGGGCTTCGATCACGTCGCGCTGGCGCTCGGCGCCGGCAAGCCCACGACGCTCGACATCCCGAACGGGCTGGCGCGCGGCGTGCGCACCGCGAGCGACTTCCTGATGGCGCTGCAGCTCACCGGCGCGGCGCGCGCCGACTCGCTGGCGAACATGCAGCTGCGACTGCCGGTGGTGGTGATCGGCGGCGGGCTCACCGCGATCGACACCGCGACCGAATCGCTCGCGTACTACGCGGTGCAGGTCGAGAAATTCCTCGCCCGGCACGAAGCGCTTGCCGCAGCGGCGGGCGAAGCGGGCCAAGCGGGCGCCGGCGGGCGCGCCGAAGACGAGGAAGTCGCCGCCGAATTCCTCGCCCATGCGCGCGCGATCCGCGCCGAGCGCGAAGCCGCCCGGCGCGAGCAGCGCGCGCCGCGCATCGTCGAGTTGCTGCAGCAATGGGGCGGCGCGACGATCGCCTACCGCAAGCGGCTGGTCGAGAGCCCTTCGTACACGCTGAACCACGAAGAGGTCGAGTTGGCGCTCGAGGAAGGCATCCGCTTCGCCGAGTGCCTGGCGCCCACGCGCATCGACGTCGACGCGAGCGGCGCGGTCGAATCGATCGGCTTCGCGCGCCAGTTGCGCGACGAGGACGGCCAGTGGCGCGACGGCGAGCCCTGGCGCATGGCCGCGCGCACCGTCTTCGTCGCGGCCGGCACGCAGCCGAACACGGTGCTGGCGCGCGAGGACGCCACCCACTTCGCGCTCGACGGACGCTACTTCCGAGCGATCGACGTCGACGGCAATCCGGTGAAGCCCGATCGCGGAAACGCCAAGCCCGACGCGGCTCGAGTGCTGCTCGCGCGCCTGGACGACGGGCGGATGATCTCCTTCTTCGGCGACCTGCACCCGAGCTACTTCGGCAACGTGGTGAAGGCGATGGCCTCGGCGCGCCACGGCTATCCGGTCGTCTGCGACGTGCTGCGGCGCCGCCCGCCGGCCTCGGACGAGGGCTTCGCCGCCTTCGCGGCGCGCCTCGGCGACCTGCTGCGCGCGCGCGTCGAGCGCGTCGAGCGTCTCACGCCGAACATCGTCGAGGTCGTGGTGCGCGCACCGCTGGCCGCGCGGCGCTTTCGTCCGGGTCAGTTCTACCGGCTGCAGAACTTCGAGGCGCGCGCGCGCCGCGTCGAGGTCGGCGGCCTGCCCACCACGTTGGCCATGGAAGGCCTCGCGCTCACCGGCGCGTGGGTCGATCGCGAGCGCGGGCTGGTCTCGACCATCGTGCTCGAGATGGGCGGCTCGTCGAACCTGTGCGCCGACCTGCGCCCGGGCGAACCGGTCGTGCTGATGGGCCCCACTGGCGCGCCCACCGAGATCGGCGCGGGCGAAACGGTGGTGCTGGTCGGCGGCGGCCTGGGCAACGCGGTGCTGTTCTCGATCGGCGCGGCGTTTCGCGCCGCGGGCTCGCGGGTGCTGTACTTCGCCGGCTACAAGAAGCGCATCGACCGCTACAAGGTGGCCGACATCGAGGCGGCCGCCGACACGATCGTCTGGTGCTGCGACGAGGCGCCCGGTTTCGAGCCCGGCCGCCCGCAGGATCGCAGCTTCGTCGGCAACATCGTCGAGGCGATGACGGCGTTCGCGCGCGGCGAGCTCACCGAGCTGGACACGCCCGGCGCGCTGCGGCTGCAGGATGCCGACCGCATCGTCGCGATCGGCTCGGACCGGATGATGGCGGCGGTGGCCGCGGCGCGCCACGCGCAGCTCGCGCCGTACCTGAAGCCGCGGCACCGCGCGCTCGGCTCGATCAACTCGCCGATGCAATGCATGATGAAAGAGGTCTGCGCGCAGTGCCTGCAGCCGCACAAAGACCCGGCCACCGGGAAGGTCACCTACGTGTTTTCCTGCTTCGACCAGGACCAGCCGCTCGACCGGGTCGACTTTCCCGCGCTGGGCCAGCGCCCGGCGCAGAACGCGCTCCAGGAGCGCCAGACGGCCGCCTGGATCGCCCGATGCCGCAATGCGGAATAAAAACGGTACTTTCGCGCGGATTTCGCGACATTCCGGAAAAACTCTTCTTGCGCGCCGCAACACGCTGCGGATAAATTGAATGCAATCGGTGGTCACGCCGGAGACCGAATGCTCTACGACATCCGCGAAGCCCAGCGCGCTTTCCTGAATCCGCTGTCGCACTGGGCCGACTCGATGAGCCAGTTGTACGCCAGTCCGTACAGCCCGCTCGCCTACCTGCCCTTCGCCAACCGCATCTCGGCCGGTCTGGAGCTGGTGCACCGGCTCGGCAAGGACTACCAGAAGCCCGCCTTCGGCGTGCACTCGACCCGCGTCGACGGACGTGAGGTGACGGTCGTCGAGCGCATCGAGATCTCGCGCCCGTTCTGTCGCCTGCTGAAGTTCGAGCGGCTGCTGCCCGATGCACTGGCGCATCGTCACGACGATCCGGTCGTGCTGCTGTTCGCGCCGCTGTCGGGACACCACGCGACGCTGCTGCGCGACACGGTGCACACGCTGCTGCCCGATCACACGGTGTACATCACCGACTGGATCGACGCGCGGATGGTGCCGCTGATCGACGGCAACTTCCAGCTCGACGACTACGTCGGCTACGCGATCGACTTCATCCGCCACCTCGGCCCCGACGTCCACGTGATCTCGGTGTGCCAGCCGACGGTGCCGGTGCTGGCCGCGGTCTCGCTGATGTCCTCGCTCGACGATCCGGCGGTACCGCGCTCGATGACGATGATGGGCGGGCCGATCGACACGCGCCGCTCGCCCACCGAGGTCAACAACCTCGCGCAGACGCGCAGCTTCGAGTGGTTCGAGCGCACGGTCATCTACCGGGTGCCCGGCCGCTATCCGGGCGTCGGGCGGCGCGTCTACCCCGGCTTCCTGCAGCACGCGGGCTTCGTCGCGATGAACCCCGACCGGCACGTCACCTCGCACTGGGATTTCTACCTGAGCCCGGTGGCCGGCGACATGCAGGACGCGGACGGGCATCGCCGCTTCTACGACGAATACAACGCCGTGCTCGACCTGCCGGCGGAGTTCTACCTCGACACGATCCGCACCGTGTTCCAGGACCACGCGCTGCCGCTGGGCCGCTGGCACGTCTGGTTCGAAGGCAGCCGCCAGCGCGTCGTGCCGGCCGACGTCCGCCGGGTGGCGCTGCTCACGGTCGAGGGCGAGCTGGACGACATTTCGGGCCAGGGGCAGACGCGCGCCGCGCACGACCTGTGCACCGGCATTCCGAAATCGATGAAGCGGCACCTCACCGCCCAGGGTGCGGGCCACTACGGCATCTTCAGCGGCCGCCGCTGGCGCGAATTCATCTATCCCCGGGTGCGCGACTTCATCGCCTCGAGCCGCCCGCGAGCGAAGCTGCGCGTCGTGGCGTGAACACGGCCGACGCGATCGACGCGCTGCTGCCGCAGACGCAGTGCACCCGATGCGGGTTCGCCGGCTGCCGGCCGTATGCCGAAGCGATCGCGGCGGGCGAAGCGCCGATCAACCGCTGCCCGCCGGGCGGCGCTGAAGGTATCGGGCGACTCGCGCAACTGCTCGGGCGCCCCGCGCTGCCGCTCGATCCGACCTGCGGAGCCGAGCAGCCGCGGCGCATCGCACGGATCGATCCGGCCTCGTGCATCGGGTGCACGAAGTGCATCCAGGCGTGCCCGGTCGACGCGATCATCGGAGCGCGAAAGCGCATGCACACGGTGATCGCCGCGCGGTGCACCGGCTGCGACCTGTGCGTGGCACCCTGCCCGGTCGACTGCATCGAGATGCGCGCGCCCGACACCGCGCAGCCGTGGCGCGACGACGACGCGCGCGCCGCGCGCTCGCGCCACGAGGCGCGACGTGAGCGCCTCGCGCGACGCCGCGCGGAGCACGAGGAGCACGCGGAGCGCCTGTCGCGCACGGTGATCGAGGCGGCGCTGCGCCGCGCTCGCGAGCGCGCGGCCACCCGCGGCGGTGAACGGCGGTGAACCCGGCGCGGCGCGCCGGGATCTTCGCGCGGCTGAAAGCGCTGAACCCCAAGCCGACCACCGAGCTCGAATACCGCACGCCGTTCGAGCTGCTGGTCGCGGTGATCCTGTCGGCGCAGGCCACCGACCGCAGCGTCAACCTGGCCACCCGCGAGCTGTTCGCGGTCGCGAACTCGCCCGCGGCGATCGCCGCGCTGGGCGAAGAGGGGCTGGGCGAATACGTGCGCACGATCGGGCTGTACCGCTCGAAGGCGAAGCACATCGTGCAGACCTGCGCGATCCTGCTCGCCGAGCACGGCGGCGAGGTGCCGCGCACCCGCGAGGCGCTCGAGCGCCTGCCCGGCGTGGGACGCAAGACCGCGAACGTGGTGCTCAACGTCGCGTTCGGCGAGCCGGTGATCGCGGTGGACACGCACATCTTCCGCGTGGCCAACCGCACCGGCCTGGCGACCGGGCGCACGCCGCTGGAAGTCGAGCGCCGCCTGATGCGCTTCGTGCCGCCGCAATACCTGCACGACTGCCACCACTGGCTGATCCTGCATGGTCGCTACATCTGCAAGGCGCCCAGGCCCGAATGCTGGCGCTGCCCGATCGCCGACCTCTGCGACTATCGCCCGAAGACGCCCGCGCCGGCGCCACGCGCAACGGCCCCCCGTACGACCGCGTCGCGCACGACCGCACCGCGCACGCCGCGCGCAGGCCGCAGCTGACGACGGCCGCCGCCGAAAGGGCGCCTGCGATGTTCGATCCGTCGCGCGAGGACGTGCGCCGCTTCTTCTGCGAGACCTGGCGCAAGCATGGCGAGCGGCTGCTGGGCAGCGCGGGCTCGCCGCACGAGGCCGCGCACGCGCTGATGGAGTGCCTCGGCGACGTCGTCTGGCGCGCGCAGCGCGACGGCGCTCCGCCCGACGCGACGGCGTATCTCGACTGCGCCGCACGGCGCGCCGGCGTACGAGGGCAGCTGGGAAAAGGCGCCTGAGAACGGGGCTATTTCTGTTACGCTTCGCAGCGCATTCCGTTCGCCCCGCCGCTTTCGGCCGGCCGGGCACCCAACCGCCCAGGAACTCCGCATGTTCGGACGCCTGATGCCCCGCGAGGGCAATTTCTTCGAGCTGTTCGACCAGCACGCCACTCACATCGCCGCCGGCAGCCACGAGCTGGCGCGGCTGATGGCCGACTACGGCGACGTCGCGGCGCGCCGCCAGCACATCGACGCGATCGACCGCGCCGAGAAGGACGCTGACAAGGTCACCCACGAGACGATCACGCTGCTGCACAAGACCTTCATCACGCCGTTCGACCGCGACGACATCCACAACCTGATCACCCGGATGGACGACATCCTCGACCTGATCCAGGACGTGGCCGAGTCGGCGATGCTCTACGACCTGCAGCGTATCTCGCCGGAGGCGCAGCAGCTCGCCGACATCAACGAGATGTGCTGCGAACGCGTCAAGGCGGCGGTGAACCTGCTCGACAGCATGGAGAACGCCGAGACGATCCTGAAGATCTGCACCGAGATCGACCGGCTCGAATCCGACGCCGACCGGGTGATGCGTTCGGCGATGTCGAAGCTGTTCCGCGACGAGAGCGACGTGCGCCAGCTGATCAAGCTCAAGGCGATCTACGAACTGCTGGAGACGATCTCCGACAAGTGCGAGGACGTCGCCAACGTGATCGAGGGCGTCGTTCTCGAGAACGCATGACGACGCTGCAGATCAGCTTCACGGTGCTGGCGTCGCTCGTGGCGCTGGCGCTGTTGTTCGACTTCATGAACGGCTTTCACGACGCGGCGAACTCGATCGCCACGATCGTGTCCACCGGCGTGCTCAAGCCCTACCAGGCGGTGGCCTGGGCGGCAGCCTTCAACTTCCTGGCGCTGTTCATGTTCGAGCTGAAGGTGGCCGCCACCGTCGGCAAGGGCATCGTCGACCCCGCCGTGGTCGACCACGTGGTGATCTTCGGCGCGCTCGCAGGCGCGCTGGCCTGGAACGTGATCACCTGGCGCTTCGGCATTCCGTCGAGCTCCTCGCACGCGCTGATCGGCGGGCTGATCGGCGCGACGATCGCCAAGTCGGGCACCGGCTCGCTGCTGGGAAGCGGCATCGGCAAGGTGGCGCTGTTCATCGTGATCTCGCCCACGCTCGGCTTCATTCTCGGCTCGGCGCTGATGCTGGGGGTCTCGTGGGTGTTCTTCCGCTCCACGCCGCGCGGCACCGACCGCTGGTTCCGCCGGCTGCAGCTCGTCTCGTCGGCGCTCTACAGCATCGGCCACGGCAGCAACGACGCGCAAAAGACGATGGGCATCATCTGGCTGCTGCTGATCGCCGCGGGCGCGGCCTCGGCCGCCGAGCATCATCCGCCGTACTGGGTCGTGCTGTCGTGCTACCTCGCGATCGGCCTGGGCACGCTGTTCGGCGGATGGCGCATCGTCAAGACGATGGGACAGAAGATCACCAAGCTCAAGCCCGTGGGCGGGTTCTGCGCCGAAGCCGGCGGCGCGATCACGCTGTTCATCGCCTCCGGATTCGGCATTCCGGTGTCGACCACGCACACGATCACCGGCGCGATCGTCGGCGTGGGCTCGTCGCAGAAGTTCTCGGCGGTGCGCTGGGGGCTCGCGGGCAACATCGTCTGGGCCTGGATCCTCACCATTCCGGCCTCGGCCGCCATGGCGGCGCTCGGCTGGTGGGTCGGCTCCAGGTTCCTGTAGGCGGGCCATCGATGCGGCAGGCCGAGCCGCCCAAGCAGCAGCCCTTGTGGCTCGAACTGCCGCCGCTGTCGGCGCAGGCGCCGCGGCGCCTGCTGGTGTTCCTGCACGGCGCCGGATCCAGCCCCGAGACGTTCGCGCCGGTGGCGCTCGCCTGGCAGCTGAAATTCCCGGGAGCCACCGCTGCCATCCTCGAAGCGCTGCGCGCCGGCTCGACACACCTGGGCAAGGACTGGTTCGATAACCGCGGCGTGTCCGCCGAACGGCAGCCGCGGATCTCAGCCGCCTGCGCGACCGTGGCGCAGCGGCTCGACGCGCTGCAGCGTGCCACCGGCCTCGAAGGCGCGCGAACGATCGTGGTGGGTTTCTCGCAGGGTGCCACCGTCGCGCTCGAGCTCGCGCGCTCGCACGCGCCGCTGGCCTCGATCGTCGTCTCGTATGCCGGGCAGCTGGCGCGCCCGGTCGCGCCGCGCGAACGCATCGGGCCGACGATCCACCTGGTGCACGGCGAGTTCGACAGCCTGGTGCCGGCGGTGCACGCCGAGCGCGCCTGGCGCGGGCTCAGCGCCGCCGGTGCGGATGTCACGCTGGACATCGCCGCCGACGAAGCGCACTCGATCGGCCAAGGCGATGATCAATCTCGGCACCGCGCGCGTGCTGCAGACGCTGTTCCGCGGCCGTTTGCGGCCGGGCATTCGACAGGAGGCATTTCGCCATGAATCGTGAAGTCGTCGTCGTCAGCGCGGTACGCACCGCAGTGGGAACCTTCGGCGGAAGCCTGAAGGACCACTCCCCGACCCGGCTGGGCGCGATGGTGGTGCGCGAAGCGGTCGCCCGCGCGGGGCTGGGCGCCGCCGATATCCACCACGTCGTGTTCGGCCACGTGATCAACACCGAGCCGCGCGACATGTACCGGCGCGCGTGGCCGCGCTCGAAGGCGGCCTGTCGCAGGAAGTGCCCGCGATGACGCTGAACCGGCTGTGCGGCTCGGGCATGCAGGCGATCGTGTCGGCCGCGCAGGCGATCCTGCTGGGCGACGCCGATGCGGCGCTGGCCGGCGGCGCCGAAGTGATGAGCCGCGGCCCCTACTCGATGCCCGCAGCGCGCTGGGGCGCGCGGATGGGCGACGCGCGCGTCGTCGACATGATGACCGGCGCGCTGCACGACCCGTTCCACGACATCCACATGGGCGTGACCGCCGAGAACGTCGCGAAGAAGTGGGGCATCTCGCGCGAGGACCAGGACGCGCTGGCGGTCGAGAGCCACCGCCGCGCATCGGTCGCCACCCGCGAGGGGCGTTTCGCGTCGCAGATCCTGCCGATCGAACTGAAGTCGCGCAAGGGCACCACCGTCTTCGACGCCGACGAGCACATCCGCCACGATGCGAGCATCGAGGAGATGCGCAAGCTCGAGCCGGCGTTCGTGAAGGAAGACGGCACGGTGACGCCGGGCAACTCCTCGGGGATCAACGACGGCGCGGCCGCGCTGGTGCTGATGGAGCGGCGCGCCGCCGAAGCGCGCGGCTTTGGCGCCGCTGGCGCGCCTGGTTGCGTACGCGCACGCCGGTGTCGATCCGGCCTGCATGGGGATCGGACCGGTGCCCGCCTCGCGCAAGGCGCTGGAGCGGGCCGGACTGAAGGCGCACGAGATCGACGTCATCGAGGCCAACGAGGCCTTCGCGGCACAGGCGCTGGCGGTGACGCGCGAGCTCGGTTTCGACCCGGCGCGGGTGAACCCGAACGGCTCGGGCATCTCGATCGGCCACCCGGTGGGCGCGACCGGCGCGCTGATCACGGTGAAGGCGCTCTACGAACTGCAGCGCACCGGCGCGCGGCGCGCGCTGGCGACGATGTGCATCGGCGGCGGCCAGGGCATCGCCGCGATCTTCGAGCGCAGCTGAGGCCGGCGCAGCGCCGGCGGCTGCGTACGGCGGCTCGGCGGCGGCTGCGCACGGCGTCGCGGCGGCGCTGGACCGCGCCGACGCGCGCCTATGCGCGCGCGGGCACTGCGGCGCGCGGCGCGCCGAGCGGCCGCTGGTCGATCGGCGCGTGCACCAGCGCGGCGAAGCCGCCGAACGCGATGACCATCGCCCACGCGTAATCGTAGTTGCCGAACAGGTCGAAGAACCTGCCGCCCAGCCAGGCGCCGAGGAAACTGCCGATCTGGTGGCCGAAGAACACCACCCCGCCGAGCAGGCCGAGATACTGCACGCCCCAGCGCTGGCCCACCAGTGCATTGGTGAGCGGCACCGTCGACAGCCAGAGCACGCCGATGGCCGCGCTGAACAGGTACACCGACCACTGGCTAAGCGGCGCCAGCAGGAACAGGCCGATCACCGCCGAGCGCGCCACGTAGATGCCCGCCAGCAGCCACTTGCGCGACAGCTTCTGGCCGAGCCACCCCGAGGCGAAGGAGCCCGCCACGTTGAACAGTCCGATCAGCGCGACCGCGGTGGCGCCGACGTTGGCCGACATGCCCTTGTCGAGCAGGTAGGCCGGCAGGTGCAACTGGATGAACACCACCTGCAGGCCGCAGACGAAATAGCCCCAGAACAGCAGGTGGAAGCTGCGATCGGCGATCGCGCCGCGCAGCGCGTCGGTCAGCCGCACCGGGCCGGCGCGCGCGGCCGCCTCGTGCTCGCCGCGCATGCCCAGCGCGAGCAGCAGGATCGCCGCGACGATCGCCGCGTGCACCAGCAGCGTCGCCTGCCAGCCGATCGATGCGATCAGCTTGCCCGCCAGCGGCAGGAACAGGAACTGGCCGAACGAGCCGGCGGCCACGCCCACGCCGAAGGCGAGGCTGCGCTGCTCGGCCGGAACCACCCGCCCGAGCGTCGCGAGCACGATGCCGAACGAGGTGCCGCCGATCGCGATGCCCATCACCACGCCCGCCGACAGCGACAGCGCGGCGCCGCTCTCGGCCCAGGCCATGCCGAGGAAGCCCGCCACGTAGAGCGCCGCGCCCAGCAGCAGCGTGCGCATCGAGCCGTACTTGTCGGCCATCGCCCCGAGGAACGAGCCGCCCAGCCCCCACATGAGGTTCTGCAGCGCGATCGCCAGCGAGAAGGTTTCACGCGACCAGCCGCGCGCCTGAGTCATCTCGGGCAGGAACAGGCCGAACGACGAGCGCACGCCGGTGGAGATCACGAGGATCGCGCAGCCGAACAGCAGCACCGGCAGGTACGAAGGCGCGCTGCGCGCCGGAGCGGGCGCCCCCATCAGGCCACCGCGCGCAGCGCGCGGCTCGCGGCCGCGATCGTCGCGTCGACGTCGGCGTCGCCGTGCGCGCCCGAGAAGAAGAACGCCTCGACCGGCGACGGCGGCAGGTAGACCCCCTCGTCGAGCATCCGGTGATAGAAGCGCTTGAAGCGCTCGACGTCCTGCTGCTGGACCTGCGCGAAGCTCGCCGGCGGGGTGGCGAGCATGTACAGGCCGGCCAGGCCGCCGCGATGCTGCGCGCAGAACGCGACCCCGGTCTCGCGCCCCGCGGCGTTCAGCCCGTCGACGAGCCGCGCGCAGCCCGCATCGAGCCGCTCGAAGAAGCCGGGCTCGGCGATCAGGTCCATCGTCGCCAGCCCCGCGGCCATCGCGATCGGGTTGCCCGACAACGTGCCCGCCTGGTAGACCGGGCCCAGCGGCGCCATCATCTCCATGACGCCCGCGGGCCCGCCGATCGCGCCCACCGGCATGCCGCCGCCGATCACCTTGCCGAACACCGACAGGTCGGGCACGACGTCGACCAGTTGCTGGGCGCCGCCCAGTGCCACGCGAAAGCCCGACATCACCTCGTCGAAGACGAGCAGCGCGCCGTGCTTCGAGCACAGCTCGCGCAATCCGGCGAGGAAGCCGGGCGCGGGCAGGATCAGGTTCATGTTGCCGGGCATCGGCTCGACGATCACGCAGGCGATGCGCTCGCCGTGCGCGGCGAACAGCGCCTCCACGCTGGCGAGGTCGTTGTATTGCGCGACCAGCGTGTGGCGAGCCAGGTCGTCGGGCACGCCGGCCGAACTGGGCGTGCCGAAGGCCAGCGCCCCCGAGCCTGCCTTCACCAGCAGGCTGTCGGCGGTGCCGTGGTAGCAGCCCTCGAACTTCACGACCGCGTCGCGCCGCGTGTAGCCACGCGCCAGCCGCAGTGCCGACATCGCGGCCTCGGTACCCGAACTGGTGAAGCGCACCCGCTCGACCTGCGGGAACAGCGTGCAGATGCGCTCGGCCAGCTCGCTCTCCATCGTGTTGGGCGCGCCGAAGGACAGCCCGCGCCGCGCCGCGCGCTCGACCGCCGCGAGCACGTGCGGATGCGAGTGCCCCGCGATCATCGGGCCCCGAGGAGCCGAGGTAGTCGATGTAGCGCCGGCCCTCGACGTCCCACATGTACGCGCCCTCGGCGCGATCGATGAAGCGCGGCGTGCCGCCGACCGCGCGAAACGCGCGCACCGCGGAGTTGACGCCGCCGACGAGTACCTTGCGGGCGCGTTCGAATTCGGAGAGGTTCGTGCTCATGCCGGGCAGTGCATCCGGAAGATCCTGGGGAGGTCGCCAAGTCTAATGGATGACGCCTCCGACCGCCGGGCGCTCGTCAGGACGGCGCAGCGCCGCCCGTGTCCGGCGTCGCAACCCCGGCCAGCTTCTGCGCCATCTGCCGCAGCACGAACTTGAGCACCTTGCCGGTGGGGTTGCGCGGCAGCTGCTCGAGGATCTCGAGCCGTTCGGGCCAGAAGCTCTTGCTGATCTGCTGCTCCTGCAGGAACGCCCGCATCGATTCCAGGTCGACCTTCGCGCCGGGATGCGCCGCGACGAACGCGCAGGCGCGCTCGCCCAGCCGCGCGTCGGGCATGCCGACGATCGCCGCCTCGAGAACTCCCGGCATCTTGTAGAGCGCGGCTTCGATCTCGACCACCGGGATGTTCTCGCCGCCGCGGATCACGATGTCCTTGTCGCGCCCGCAGATGCGGATGTAGCCCTCCTCGTCCATCCGCGCGATGTCGCCGGTATTGAACCAGCCCTCTTCGTCCACCGAATAGAGCTGGGGCCGCTTCAGGTAGCCGACGAACAGCGAGGCGCTGCGCACCCTGAGCGAGCCCTGCTGGCCCCGCGGCACCTCGCGGTTCTCGGCGTCGACCACCTTGACTTCGGATCCGGGCATCGCGACGCCGTCGCTCTCCTCCACCTTGTGGCCCGACGGCAGCGTGGTGGTGGCCGAGCAGACCTCGCTCATTCCCCAGCTGGCGATGACGGTCGCCCCGAGGTTCTCCTGCGCCTGCTTGACCACGATCGGCGGAATCGGCGCGCCCGAGGTCACGAACAGCCGGAACGCGCGCAGGTCGCGCTGCTCGATGCCCTCGAACTGCGCGAGATCGGCGAGGAACGGCGTGGAGGCGAACGTGTAGGTGGCGCGGTACTGTTCCATCAGCTCGATCGCGCGCCGCGGATGCCAGATGTCGAGCAGCACGATCGGGGCACCGAGGATCACGCCGAGCATCAGGCCGTACGCAAAGCCTGCCCGGTGCGCCAGCGGCGAGGGCATGAACACGACGTCGCGATCCGAGCATTCGAGCCGCTCGATGAACTGCAGGATGGTGCCCAGCAGCGTGTTGGAAGTGTGCAGCACCCCCTTGGGCTCGCCGGTGGTGCCCGAGGTGAACAGCAGCTGCACCAGCGCGTTGCCGTCGATCGCGGTGCCGCGCATCCAGGCGGCCTCGGCGGGCCCCGAAAGCAGCCCGGTTTCGAACGAATCGGCACCCTCGCCATCGACCAGGAAGACGTGCTCGAGCGCCGGCAGCTCGTAGCTGAGCGAGCGCGCCAGCGCCCCGTGGTCGAAGCCGCGGAAGCTCGACGGCGCGATGAACACCTTCGACTCGGCGTGGCCGATCATGAACGAGAGCTCGCGGTGCCGCAGGATCGGCATCAGCGGGTTGGTGATCGCGCCGACGCGCAGGCACGCCAGATGCACCGCGACGAACTCCCACCAGTTCGGCAGCTGCATCGACACCACGTCGCCGGGGCCCACGCCGCGCGAAGCGAGCCCGTGCGCGATGCGCGCGACGCGCTCGCCGAGCTCGCGCCAGCTCAGGCGCACCGTCGTGCCGCTTTCCTCGCGGTAGCCGATCAGCGCGGTCGCGTTGCCCCTCTCGACGATCCAGCGATCGAGGTAGTCGGTGAGCACGCGATCCGGCCAGAAGCCGCGCTCGCGTTCGATCGCGATCCTGCGCGGGTCGACCTGCATCCCCTCCATCGTCTCCCCCCTGTCCGGGCCTCGGCGGGCCCTGGTTCGGTTCAGGATGCGTCGCGCTCGAGGAAGCGCTGCACCCGGTCCTGCGTCTCCTGCAGCGCGAGCAGCGCGCCGCTGCCTTCGAGCTCGACCTCGTAGCCGTCGAGCCGCGCATCGAGCGCCGCGCCGATACAGCGCTTGCTCTCGCGCAGCGCGGCGACCGGCAGCGCGGCGATGCGCTCGACCACGCCGCCGGCCGCCGCATGCAGCTGCGCCGCCGGCGCATGCCAATGCGCGAGCCCGAGCCCCACCGCCTCGGCGCCCTGCACCACTTCGGCGCCGAGGATCAGCCGGCGCGCGACCGATTCGCCGCAGATCCGCGTCATCCGCTGCGTGCCCCCGGCCGCGGGCAGCAGGCCGAGTCGCGCCTCCGGCAAGCCCAACCGCGCCTCGTCGGCCACTACGCGGAGATCGCAGGCCAGCGCCAGCTCGAAGCCGCCGCCGAGCGCCGGCCCGCCGATCTCGGCCACCGACACCCGGGGCTGCGCTCGATGCGCGCATAGACCTGCTGCAGCCGCCGCGTGAAGTCGATCATCGCACACCGTCCCTCGGCGGTCGCGAAGCGCTGCCGCATGAAGGCCAGGTCGGCGCCGGCGCAAAAGACGCGCTGCTCGCTTCGGATCCACAGTACGCGCACCTGCTCGTCGGCCTCGACTTCATCGAGCACCCGGTTCAGCCGCTCGACCCACGCGTCGTCGATCGCGTTCACCGGCGGCCGGCACAGCGTCGCGACCGCGACGCCGCCGTCGATCGACAGCGAGATCGAAGCTTGGTTCACCATGGAGTTCATCCCTCGTGGATGGATCTGCGCGCGGTGCGCATCATTGGTCGGACACGCCTGTCGGCACCGTGGAGAAGTCGCGACTGCGCCGGCGCAGCGCGGCCAGCGCAGTCTTGCCCCTGGCCGTGAGGAACGGCTCGACCAGCAGCGCAATGCCCCCGACACGTAGCCGGCCAGGTCGAAGCGCTCGCGCATCGCCCAGTGCTTGAGCGCCCACGCGTGGCAGAACATCACCAGCTGGTAGACGAGCAGGAATTCGTCGATCGGGCGCATGAACCCGCCGCCGACGCATTCGCGCGCGCAGCCTTCGAGCAGCCGGTTGGTGCGCCGCTCGGCCTGCTGGATCAGCGCGCGGCGATCGGCGCGCAGCGAGCCGGTCGAGCGGTAGGTGAGCACCGCGGCCTGGCGCAGCTCGTCGACGATCGCGCAGTACGCCCAGACCGCCGTGCACAGCCGGTCCACCGGATGCCCGACGCCTTCGAGGCGCGCGGGAATCTCGGTCTCGTAGCGATCGAGCACCCGCTTGAGCGACAGGAACAGGATGTCGTCCTTGTCGCCGAAGTACTGGTAGATCAGCCCGATGCTGACCCCGCTCGCCTTCGCGATCTGCTGGATCGTGGTGACGTAGTAGCCGTTCTCGGCGAACAGCCGCACCGCGGCGTCGAGGATGCCGGCGCGCCGCCCTCGACGAGCCCGGGGTCGCTGACGGCGCTGGCGACGTGCTCGGGCGAGCTCATCGGTGCGGTCCCGGCGCGGCGCGGATCAGTTGCCCTCGAACTTCGGCTTTTCCTTCGCGACGAAGGCGTTGTAAGCGCGGGTGAAGTCCTGCGTCTGCATGCAGATCGCCTGCGCCTCGGCCTCGGTTTCGAGCGCCTGCTCGATGGTCTGGTTCCATTCCTGGTGCAGGCACTTCTTGGTCATGAAGTGCGCGAACGCCGGTCCGGTGGCGAGCGATCTCGCCATGTCGATCGCCTTCTGCAGCACCTGCTCCTTCGGCACTACGTCGTTGAAGTAGCCCCGGGCCTTGCCCTCGTCGGCGTTCATCGCGCGCCCGGTGTAGAGCAGTTCGCTCGCGCGGCCATGGCCGATGATGCGCGGCAGGATCGCGCAGGCGCCCATGTCGCAGCCGGCCAGCCCGACGCGCACGAACAGGAACGCGGTCTTGGTCTCGGGAGTCGCATAGCGCATGTCGGAAGCCATCGACAGGATCGCGCCGGCGCCCGCGCAGACGCCGTCGATCGCGGCGACGATCGGCTGCGGGCAGGTGCGCATCTCCTTCACCAGGTTGCCGGTCATGCGGGTGAAGCTGAGCAGCCCGTTCATGTCCATCTTCGTGAGCGGCCCGATGATCTCGTGCACGTCGCCGCCGGAGCAGAAGTTGCCGCCCTCGCCGGTGATCACCACCGCGCGCACGTCCTCGGCGTATTGCAGCCGGTGGAAGGTGTCGCGCAACTCGGCATAGCTCTCGAAGGTGAGCGGGTTCTTGCGCTCGGGGCGGTTCAGCGTGACGATCGCCACGTTGTCGCGCACTTCCCACTTGAAGTGCTGGGGACGCCACTCGGCCGCTTTGAGCTTGTACATGCTGCAATCTCCTGGATCGTTGCGAGGTAAACGGGAATCACCCGCTCGAGGTCCGCCCGGGCGGGGTGCCTGGGCGGGCTGCTTGGTGGGCTTGACTGAATGAACGCTCATTCAGTATCGTAGAGCCGACCCCCGCAGAAATCAAGCGCCACGGGCCGGCCCCCGGCCCGCAGCCGCGTCCAGCCCCGCAGACGGAGAGATCGATGCCCGACCGCAGCCACCTCGCCCTGGCCTTTCCTCGACGACGCCCATCGCGAACAGGCACGCGTGCTCGACGAATGGGCCGCCGAGCGGCTGGCCGGCGAGCATGAGACCGACGTCGACGCGGCCTGCCGCCGGCTGGTGGCCGACCCGGGCAGCGCGGGCTGGCTGCGCTACTGCGCGGGCAAGGCCTGGGGCGGCGCCTTCGATGCGATCGACACGCGCTCGCTGTGCGTGGCGCGCGAGACGCTGGCCTGGCACTCGGGGCTGGCCGATTTCGCGTTCGCAATGCAGGGACTGGGAAGCGGGTCGATCACGCTGGCGGGCACCGAGGCGCAGCAGCGCCGCTACCTGCCCGACGTGGTGGCCGGGCGCAAGCTGGCGGCGTTCGCGCTGTCGGAACCCGACGCCGGCTCGGACGTGGCCGCGATCGCCACCACCGCGCGGCGCGACGGCGCGCACTGGGTGCTCGACGGCTGCAAGACCTGGATCTCGAACGCCGGCATCGCCGATTTCTACTGCCTGTTCGCGCGCACCGACGAAGCCCCGGGCAGCCGCGGCATCTCGGCGTTCGTCGTCGAGGCCGGCACGCCCGGCCTGGACGCCTCCGAGCGCATCGAGGTCATGGCGCCGCACCCGCTGGGCACGCTGCACCTCTCGGAGTGCCGCGTGCCCGCCGACGCGCTGCTCGGCGCGCCCGGCGAAGGCTTCAAGATCGCGATGCGAAACCTCGACATCTTCCGCACCAGCGTGGCTGCCGCGGCGCTGGGCTTCGCGCGGCGCGCGCTCGACGAGGCGATCGGGCGCGCGACGCACCGCCGCATGCTCGGGCAGATGCTGTCCGACTTCCAGCTCACGCAGGCGGCGCTCGCCGACATGGCCACCGGCATCGACGCCGCGGCGCTGCTCACCTACCGGGCCGCGTGGGTGCGCGACCGGCTCGGCGAGCGCGGCACGCGCGAAGTGGCGATGGCGAAGATGGTGGCTACCGAAACCGCGCAGCAGGTGATCGACAAGGCGGTGCAGATGTTCGGCGGGCTCGGCGTGAAATCGGGAATGACCGTGGAGCACCTGTACCGCGAGATCCGCCCGCTGCGGATCTACGAGGGCGCCACCGAAGTGCAGAAGATCATCATCGGGCGCGAACTGCTCAGGCAGCACCTGCCTGCGCCGAAGGCGCAGGGCTGACGCTCACCGCGCAATACTTGAAGCCCGGAATCTTTCCGAACGGATCGAGCGTGGGCTTCGTGAGCAGGTTGGCCGCGGCTTCCGCGTAGGCGAACGGCACGAACACGCTGCCGGGCGCCACGCCGTCGTCGGCGCGCACGCGCAGCACGATGCGGCCGCGCCGCGACGCGATCGCGGCACGATCGCCCGGATGCAGGCCGAGCCGGCCGAGGTCGCGTGGGTGCAGCGACGCGGTGGCCTCGGGCTCGATCGCGTCGAGCGCCTGCGCGCGGCGCGTCATCGCGCCGGTGTGCCAGTGCTCGAGCTGCCGCCCGGTGATCAGCACGAAGGGCCATTGTTCGTCGGGCTGCTCGTCGGCCGGATCGGGCCGCGCGTGCACCAGCCGGCCGCGCCCGTCGGCGGTGGGAAAGCGCTCGCGGAACACCACCGGCTGGCCCGGGTCGGTTTCGTCGACGCACGGATAGGTGACGCTGCCCTCGCGCTCGAGTCGCGCCCAACCGATGCCGCGGATCGAGGCCATGCCCTGGCGCATTTCCTCGAACACCTCGCGCGGATGCTCGTAGTGCCAGTCGAGGCCGAGGCGCCTGGCGAGCTGCACGATGATCCAGAGGTCCTGGCGCGCCTGGCCCGGCGGATCGATCGCCTGGCGCGCGAGCTGCACCATGCGGTCGGTGTTCGTGAAGCTGCCGGTCTTCTCGGGAAACGCGCTCGCCGGAAGGATCACGTCGGCCAGCACCGCGGTCTCGGTGGGGAAGATGTCCTGCACCACGAGCAGGTCGAGCGTGGCGAGCGCCTCGCGCGCGTGTGCGGCATCGGGATCGGACATCGCCGGGTTCTCGCCCATGATGACCATGCCGCGGATCTGGCGCGCGGCCGCCGCCTGCAGCGTCTCGACCACCGTGAGGCCGGGGCGGCGGTCGAGCTTCGCGCCCCACAGCTGCTCGAACGCGGCCGCGGCCGCCTCGTCGCCGACGCGACGATAGTCGGGCAGCATCATCGGGATCAGTCCCGCGTCCGAAGCGCCCTGCACGTTGTTCTGGCCGCGCAGCGGATGCAGGCCGGTGCCGGGCCGGCCGATCTGGCCGGTGACCAGCGCCAGCGCGATCAGGCAGCGCGCGTTGTCGGTGCCGTGCACGTGCTGCGAGACGCCCATCCCCCAGAAGATCATCGACGCGCGGCTGCGCGCATACAGCCGGGCCACTTCGCGGATGGTCGCGGCGTCGATGCCGCATACCGGCGCCATCGCCTCCGGGCTGTACGGCGCGACGGCCTCGCGCAGCGCCTCGAAGCCGCTGGTGCGGGCCGCGACGAACTCGCGGTCGACGAGATCCTCGGCGACGATGGTGTGCAGCATCGCATCGAGCAGCGCCACGTCGGTGTCGGAGCGGAACTGCAGCACGTGCGTGGCGTGGCGGGCGAGATCGGTGCGCCGCGGATCGGCGACCACCAGTTTCGCGCCGCGGCGCACCGCGTTCTTGATCCAGGTCGCGGCCACCGGATGGTTGACCGTGGGGTTCGAGCCGATCACGAACAGCACTTCGGCGTGCGCGACGTCCGAGACCTGGTTCGACACCGCGCCCGAACCGATGCCTTCGAGCAGCGCGGCCACCGACGACGCGTGGCACAGCCGCGTGCAGTGATCGACGTTGTTGGTGCCGAAGCCGGTGCGCACCAGCTTCTGGAAGAGATACGCCTCCTCGTTGCTGCCCTTGGCCGAGCCGAAGCCGGCGAGTGCCGAGGCGCCATGCACATCGCGGATGCGGGCGAGCCCCCCACCTGCCAGCTCGAGCGCCTCCTCCCAGCCCGCCTCGCGGAACTGTTCGCGCCAGTCGGCCGGCACGCGCCCGAAACGCGGGTTCTTCGCGGCGCCGGGCCGGCGCACCAGCGGCACCGTGAGCCGGTCGGGGCTCGCGACGTAGTCGAAGCCGAAGCGTCCCTTCACGCACAAGCGCCCGTGGTTGGACGGGCCGTCGCGGCCTTCGACGTAGACGATGCGGTTGTCGGAGACGTGCCAGGCGAGCTGGCAGCCCACGCCGCAGAACGGGCACAGCGAATCGACCTGTCGCTGCGAGGCGCGCGGCGCCGCGCGCACCGCATCGTCGCTCGCGGCGGCGCCCGCGCCGAGCAGCCGCGGCATCAGCGCGCCGGTGGGGCAGGCCTGCACGCACTCGCCGCAGCCCACGCAGCTCGACGCCCCCATCGGGTCTTCGCAGTCGAAGACGATGCGCGCGTGCTTGCCGCGCCCGGCGTAGCCGATCACGTCGTTGACCTGCTCCTCGCGGCAGGCGCGCACGCAGCGACCGCACTGGATGCAGGCGTCGAGCCGCACCGCGATCGCCGGATGGCTGAGGTCGGGCGCCGGCTGCTCGCGCGGCGCGAAGCGCGAGCCGGCCACACCCAGCACGCTTGCCCAGTGCGCCAGCTCGGAGTCTTCGCGATGGCCGCCCGCCGGCGCGTCGGCGAGCAGCAGTTCGATCACCATCCGCTGCGAGGCGCGCGCGCGCGTGCCGCTGGCGTGCACCTTCATGCCGGCCGCAGCCGCGCGGCAGCACGACGGCGCGAGCACGCGCTCGCCTTCGATCTCGACCACGCAGGCGCGGCAGTTGCCGTCGGGGCGATAGCCGTCGTACTGGCACAGCCGCGGAATCTCCACGCCGTGGCGCGCCGCAGCCGCGAGAATCGTCTCGCCGGCGCGCGCCTCGACCGGGCGGCCGTCGAGCTCGAAGGCGATCGCCGACGCACCGGCGCCGGCGGACGACGCAGGGCCTGCCGCTGTCCTCGTCGCGCTCATCGCTGCGGCGGCTCCCGTGCGTCGAGCTCGTGCGCGAAGTGGCGCAGCACCGAGAGCACCGGGTTCGGCGCGGCCTGCCCGAGCCCGCAGATCGACGCGTCCATCATCGCGGCCGACAGCTCGCGCAGCAGTCCGGTGTTCCAGTGCTCGCGCGCGATCTCCCGCGCCGCCTTCGCGGTGCCGACGCGGCACGGCGTGCACTGTCCGCACGACTCGTCGCGGAAGAACGCCATCAGGTTGCATGCCGCGTCGACCGCGCTGTCGTGCTGCGAGAGCACGATCACTGCCGCCGAGCCGATGAAGGCGCCGTGCGGTTGCAGCGTATCGAAGTCGAGCGGCTCGTCGGCGAGCGATGCCGGCAGGACCCCGCCCGAGGCGCCGCCCGGCAGGTACGCATACAGCGCGTGTCCGGGCAGCATGCCGCCGCAGAACTCGTCGATCAGCTCGCGCGCGCTGATGCCGGCCGGTGCGAGCTTCACGCCCGGATCGCGCACCCGACCCGACACCGAGAACCAGCGCAGCCCGCGCCGGCCGCGTCGCCCGTGGCCGGCGAACCACGCCGCGCCGCGCTCGAGGATCTCGGGCACCCAGTAGAGCGTCTCGACGTTGTGCGCGAGCGTGGGCCGCCCGAACAGGCCCGCTTCGGCCACGTAGGGCGGACGCAGCCGCGGCATCCCGCGCTTGCCTTCCACCGACTCGATCAGCGCGCTCTCCTCGCCACAGACGTAGGCACCGGCACCGCGCCGCAGGTGAATGTCGGGCAGCGCATGACCGGGCACCGGGGGATCGGCGCGCAACGCGGCGAGCTCGCGCGCGAGCAGCGCGCGCACGCCCGCGTATTCGTCGCGCAGGTAGATGTAGCAGGCTTCGCAACCGGCCGCGGTCGCGGCGATCAGCATGCCTTCGAGCACCCGGTGCGGCGCGCGTTCCAGGCAATGCCGATCCTTGAAAGTGCCCGGTTCGCCTTCGTCGGCGTTGATCACCATCAGCCGCGGGCCGGCCTGCTGCGCGACGATGCGCCACTTGCGCCCGATCGGGAATCCGGCGCCGCCCAAGCCGCGCAGCGCCGAGCCATCGAGCTCTTCGAGGATCGACTCGCGGCTGCGCCGGCCGTCGAGCAGCTGCGCCAGTTGCCGGTAGCCGCCGGCCGATCGATACGCCGCGTAGTCCTGCGCATCGGGCACCGGGCATTCGAAGTCGCCGCCGGCCACCGCGTCGAGCACCGCATCGGGCGCGGCCGGCGCGATCGGCCGACGCCCGACTACCGCCGCCGGCGCCTCGGCGCAGCGCCCGATGCAGGGCACGCGCTGCACCCTCGCCTCGCGGCCCAGGCGCTGCGCGAGCGCGGTGAGCAGCGCCTCGGCACCGTTCAGCCGGCACGGCAGGGAGTCGCAGACGCGCACCGTCAGCGCCGGGGGCCGCGCCTCGCCCTCGCGCACCGGCTCGAAGTGATGGTAGAAGGTGGCGACCTCGTAGACCTCGGCCTGCGCGAGGCCCAGCCAGTCGGCGAGCGCCGCCAGCAGCGGCGCCGGCAGGCAGCCTTCCGCGTCCTGGATTCGATGCAGGTGCTCGATGAGCAGGTCGCGGCGCGGCGGCAGGCCGTCGAGAAGCTGGCGCACGCGCTCGAGCGCTGCAGGATCGACCTGCCGGCCCTTGCGCCAGCCGACCGGGCGCCGGAACTCGTTCGCGTCCATGGCTCCGACTGTACCAGCACGACGCCGAGGCTTCAGCGCACGCGCAGCCCCGCAAGGGGAATCGGCGCGGCATCGGAGCGGCGAGCCAATCGGCGCACGGTCAGAGCGCCGGGTCGACGGTCTCCATGTGCTCGGGCACGCGCGCGCGCCAGCCGAGCTCCTTCTCGATGCGCACGCGCAGCCGGTCGGCCGCCTCGGGCTCGCCATGGGTGACGTAGACCTGCTTCGGGGCCGAATGGAAGCCGCGCATCCAGTCGATCAGCTCGTCGCCGTCGGCGTGCGCCGAGAAGCCGTCGAGCTGCGTGACACCTGCGCGCACCGAGTGCCAGTCGCCGTGAATCTTGACCTCGCGAACTCCCGCCACCAGGTGCGCACCGCGAGTGCCCGGCGCCTGGAAGCCGGCGAACACCACGTGATTCGCCGGATCGGGCAGCAACCGTTTCAGGTGGTGCAGCACGCGGCCCCCGGTGGCCATGCCGCTGGCCGAGACGATGATCAGCGGCCCGTGCAGCGTGGCCAGCCGCTTCGATTCGGCCGGCGTGGTGACCAGCCGCGCCGTGCTGTACATGCCCGCGCACTGCTCGGGCGTGAGCCGATGGTCGTGCTGGAAGCGCCGGTACAGGCGCGTCGCGTCCACCGCCATCGGGCTGTCGAGAAACACCGGGATCTCGGGAATCTCGCCGCGCTCCTTCAGGCGGTACAGCGCATAGAGCAGCGTCTGCGCGCGCCCGACCGCGAACGAAGGAATGAGGATCGTGCCGCCGCGCGACGCGGTCTCGCGGATCACGCGGCCCAGCACCGCCTCCGGGTCTTCGCCGCCGTGCTCGCGGTCGCCGTAAGTCGATTCGACGATCAGCGTGTCGGCCGCGTCCACCGTGTGCGGCGGCCGCATCACGAGGTCGTGCGGGCGGCCCAGGTCGCCGCTGAACACCAGCGTGCGGTGGCCGCGCTGCAGGCGCACGATCGCGGCGCCGAGCAGGTGGCCGGCGGGCAGGAAGCGGCCGACGATGCCGTCGCCGAGATCGAAGTCGCGGTCGAAGCCGTTGGCCACGAAGCGCGCGAGCGCGCGCTCGGCGTCTTCGGTGGTATAGAGCGGGCGCGCGGGCGCGTGCTTCGAATAACCGTGCCGGTTCGCGAACTCGGCCTCTTCCTCCTGCAGCCGCGCGCTGTCGCGCAGCAGGATCTCGCAGAGCTCGCGCGTGGCCTCGGTGGCGACGATCTGCCCGCGGAAGCCGTCGCGCACCAGCGCCGGCAGGTAGCCGCTGTGATCGAGGTGCGCGTGGCTGAGCACCACGCGGTCGATCTCGCGCGGCGGCAGCGGAAAATCCGCCCAGTTGCGGTCGCGCAGCTTCTTGAAGCCCTGGAACAGCCCGCAGTCGAGCAGGATCTGGCGTCCGCCCGAATCGAGCAGGTAGCGCGAGCCGGTGACCGTGTCGGCGGCCCCCGCGAAGGTGAGCTTCACTGGAAGAAGTCCTTCACGCGATCCATCCAGCCCTTGGTCTGCGGGCTGTGCTTCGGATCCTTCAGCGAGGCTTCGAGCTCGCGCAGCAGCTGCTTCTGCTTGTCGGTGAGCCGCACCGGCGTCTCGACCACCACGTGCGCGTAGAGATCCCCCGGATAGCTGGAGCGGATGCCCTTGATGCCCTTGCCGCGCAATCGGAACTGCTTGGCCGACTGCGTGCCCTCGGGCAGGTCGATCTCGGCGCGCCCGTGCAGCGTGGGAATGTGCACCGTGCCGCCCAGCGCCGCGGTGGTGATGCCGATCGGCACCTCGCAGTGCAGGTCGTCGCCGTCGCGCTGGAACACCGGGTGCTCCTTGACGTGGATCTCCACGTACAGGTCTCCGGGCGGCCCGCCGTTGATGCCCGGCTCGCCGTTGCCGGCCGAGCGGATGCGCATGCCGTCGTCGATGCCGGCCGGGATCTTCACTTCGAGCGTCTTGTTCTTCTTCACGCGACCCGCGCCCTCGCACGCCGTGCACGGCTCGGGAATCACCTTGCCGCTGCCGCGACAGGTGGTGCAGGTCTGCTGGATCGAGAAGAAGCCCTGCTGCACGCGCACCACGCCCTGCCCGCCGCAGGTGTGGCACACCTTCGGCTTGGTGCCGGGTTTCGCGCCGCTACCGCTGCAGGGCTCGCAGGTTTCCCAGGAGGGCACCCGGATCTCCGACGTGTAGCCGCCGGCCGCCTGTTCGAGCGAGATCTCCATCGCGTAGCGCAGGTCGGCACCGCGATAGACGTTGCTGCGCCCGCCAGCCCCGCGCTGGCCTCCGAAGATGTCGCCGAAGATGTCGCCGAACACGTCGGCGAAGCCACCGAAGCCCTGCCCGCCCGCGCCGCCGGCGAAGCCCGCATTCGGGTCGACGCCGGCATGGCCGAAGCGATCGTAGGCCTCGCGCTTGGCGGGCTCGGAGAGCATCTCGTAGGCTTCCTTGACCTCCTTGAACTTCTCCTCGGCCTCCTTGCTGCCCGGATTGCGGTCCGGGTGGTGCTTCATCGCGAGCTTGCGATACGCCTTCTTCAGCTCGTCGTCGGTCGCGTTCTTCGCGACGCCCAGAATCTCGTAATAGTCACGTTTTGACATTTTCAGGCGTCGCGCTTGACTTCCTTGAAGTCGGCGTCGACCACGTCATCGTCCTTCGGGCGCGCCGCTTCGCCGGCACCCTCCGACGCGGCGCCGGCCGCCGCCTGCGCGCCGCCCTCGGCCTGCGCCTTCGCGTACATCAGCTCGCCGAGCTTCTGCGAGGCAGTCATCAGCGCATTGGTCTTCGCTTCGATCTCGGCCTTGTCGTCGGACTTCAGCGACTCCTCGGCGGCCTTGACCGCTTCCTCGATCTTCGCCTTCTCCGCGGCGTCGATCTTGTCGCCGTATTCGGCGAGCGACTTCTTCACCGAGTGCACCAGCGCGTCGGCCTGGTTGCGCGCGTTGGTGATCTCGACGCGCTTGTGATCCTCGGCGGCGTTGGCCTCGGCGTCCTTGACCATGTTCTGGATCTCGGCCTCGGTCAGGCCCGAGTTGGCCTTGATCGTGATCTTGTTTTCCTTGCCGGTGGCCTTGTCCTTCGCCGACACGTGCAGGATGCCGTTCGCGTCGATGTCGAAGGTGACCTCAATCTGCGGCGTGCCGCGCGGCGCCGGCGGAATGCCCTCGAGGTTGAATTCGCCCAGCAACTTGTTGCCCGAGGCGATCTCGCGCTCGCCCTGGAAGACCTTGATCGTCACCGCCGGCTGGTTGTCGTCGGCGGTCGAGAAGGTCTGTGCGAACTTGGTCGGGATCGTGGTGTTCTTCTGGATCATCTTGGTCATGACGCCGCCCAGCGTCTCGATGCCCAGCGACAGCGGCGTCACGTCGAGCAGCAGCACGTCCTTGCGTTCGCCCGACAGCACCGCGCCCTGGATCGCCGCGCCGACCGCCACCGCCTCGTCGGGGTTGACGTCCTTGCGCGGCTCCTTGCCGAAGAACTCCTTGACCGTATCCTGCACCTTCGGCATGCGCGTCATGCCGCCGACCAGGATCACGTCGTCGATGTCGGAAGCCTTCAGGCCGGCGTCCTTCAGCGCCGTGCGGCACGGCTCGATGGTGCGCTCGACCAGCTCCTCGACCAGCGCCTCGAGCTTGGCGCGCGTGATCTTCATGTTCAGGTGCCTCGGCCCCGACGCGTCGGCGGTGATGTACGGCAGGTTGAACTCGGTCTGCTGGGAGGACGACAGCTCGATCTTGGCTTTCTCGGCGGCTTCCTTCAGCCGCTGCAGCGCGAGCACGTCCTTCGCGAGGTCGACGCCCTGCTCCTTCCTGAACTCGCCGATCACGTAGTCGATGATCCGCTGGTCGAAGTCTTCGCCGCCGAGGAAGGTGTCGCCGTTGGTCGACAGCACCTCGAACTGCTTCTCGCCCTCGACGTCGGCCATCTCGATGATCGAGATGTCGAAGGTGCCGCCGCCCAGGTCGAACACGGCGACCTTGCGATCCTTGCCGCCGCCCTTGTCCAGCCCGAACGCGAGCGCGGCCGCGGTCGGCTCGTTGATGATGCGCTTCACGTCGAGCCCGGCGATGCGGCCGGCGTCCTTGGTGGCCTGGCGCTGGCTGTCATTGAAGTAGGCCGGCACCGTGATGACGGCCTCGGTCACTTCTTCGCCGAGGTAGTCTTCGGCGGTCTTCTTCATCTTGCGCAGCGTCTCGGCGGACACCTGCGGCGGCGCGAGCTTCTTGCCGCGTACCTCGACCCAGGCGTCGCCGTTGTCGGCCTTGACGATGCCGTAGGGCATCAGGTGGATGTCCTTCTGGACCTCCTTTTCCTCGAACTTGCGCCCGATCAGCCGCTTGACCGCGTACAGCGTGTTCTTCGGGTTGGTGACCGCCTGCCGCTTGGCGGGCGCGCCGGCCAGGATCTCGCCGTCTTCCATGTACGCGACGATCGACGGGGTGGTGCGCGCGCCCTCGGAGTTCTCGATCACCCTGGGCTGACCGCCCTCGATGATGGCGACGCACGAGTTGGTCGTGCCCAGGTCGATGCCGATGATCTTGCCCATGTTGGTGGTTCCTCGAAGACGGAGATTGCCTGGCTTGCAGATGTGTCGCGACGGACGGAATTCAAGCGGCTGGGGTCAGCCCTGGACGACGGTGACCAGCGCCGGCCGCAGCACGCGGTCGCCGATCAGGTAGCCCTTCTGCAGCACGTGCGCGACGTGGTTCTCGGCCACCGGCGGCTGCGTGGCCGCCGCCGGCACCGTCGAGATCGCCTGGTGGTGATTCGGGTCGAACTTCTGGCCCTGCGGGTCGATTTCGAGGAGCCGGTTCTTCTCGAAGGCTGAGGTCAGCAGGCGCAGCGTGGCTTCGACGCCCTCCTTCAGGTTCTCCACCGTCGGGGTGTCGGCCTTCAGTGCCATTTCGAGGCTGTCCCTGACCGGCAGCAGGCTCTCGGCGAAGCCCTCGATGCCGTACTTGTGGGCGCGAGCGACCTCCTCCTGCGCCCGGCGGCGCACGTTCTCCAGCTCGGCCACCGCCCTCAGGTACTGGTCGCGCATCTCGGCAACCTGCGCCTCGGCGCCGGCTGCACGCCCGGCGGCGTCGGCCTGCGGCGCGGCCTGGCCTGCGGCGCCGTCAGGGGCCGGCACGACGCCGGCATCGTTGGCGGGCAGTTCTTCTTCCGACCGATCCGGCGCTTCCCGGTTCATCCCGTGATTCTCCTAGCGAAATCAAGACATTACGCAATCTTGCCGCGCGGCGGCGCGCTGCGGTGGGCGTTATTTTGGGGGCGGACCCCGCGATTTCAACAGCCTTCGCGCCGCCAGCGGTTACCCTTGCTCCTGGTCCGCCGCGCAGGCGGCGGCTCTTCACGCTTCAGGAGAACAACGATGGGCCTCTTGTCGTTCATCAAGGACGCCGGCGAGAAACTGTTCGGACGCGGCGAGGCGCAAGCGGCCGAAAGCGCCGACAAGACGGCCGCCGCGAACGCGGCTGCCGGCAAGGCGATCGAAGACTACATCGCGGCGATGAAGCTCGGCGCCGACGGACTGAACGTGGACTTCGACGGCGCCAACGCGACGGTGACCGTCTCGGGCACGGCGCCCGACCAGGCCACTCGCGAGAAGATCGTGCTGTGCTGCGGCAACGTCGCCGGGGTCGGCAACGTGATCGACAACCTGTCGGTCAGCCACGCGGAGCCCGAGGCGCAGTTCTACACCGTGGTGCGCGGCGACACGCTGTCGAAGATCGCCAGGCAGTACTACGGCAACGCCAATGCCTACATGCCGATCTTCGAGGCGAACAAGCCGATGCTGACGCACCCCGACAAGATCTACCCGGGGCAGGTGCTGCGGATCCCGCCGAAGTCCTGAGCCTGTCACCGGGCCGGCCAGCCCGACAGGTGCTGGCGCGCGACCGAAGCGAGCGCCTCGATGAACTTCGGTGCCTCGTTCAGGCAGCCGAGATAGCGGAACTCGCGACCGCCGGCCTCGAGGAACGCGCGGCGGCCCTCGATCGCGATTTCTTCGAGCGTCTCGAGGCAGTCGGCGACGAAGCCGGGGCAGATCAGCTCGACGCTGCGCACGCCCGAGGCCGCGAGCTCGCGCAGGCTCGGCTCGGTGTACGGCCGCAGCCATTCGGCGCGGCCGAAGCGCGACTGGAAGGTCAGCAGCCATTCGTCCGGCCGCAGGCCGAGCCGCTCGGCCAGCCGCCGCCCGGTGGCCGGGCACTCGCAGTGGTAGGGGTCTCCCAACTCGAGCGTGCGCCGGGGCACGCCGTGAAAGCTCATCACCAGCCGCTCGGCACGGCCGTCGCGCTCCCAGCCCCGCCGCACCTGGGCCGCCAGCGCGTCGATGTAGCCGTCGTGGTCGTGAAAGCCGCGCACCATCCGCAACTCGGGCAGGTTGCGCCAGCCGGCCAACTCGCGGGCCACCGCATCGAGCGCGGTAGCACTGGTCGCGGCCGCGTATTGCGGGTACAGCGGCAGCACCAGCAAGCGCGCGACGTTGCGCTCGCGCAGCTCGCGCAGCACCGCCGGAATCGACGGATTGCCGTAGCGCATCGCGAACGCGACCTCGAGCTCGTGGCCGGCGGCGCCGAGCGCGCCGCGCAGCAGCGTCGCCTGGCGGCGCGTGTGCACCAGCAGCGGCGAGCCTTCGTCGGTCCAGATGCTCGCGTACTTGCGCGCCGACTGCGCCGGCCGCACGCGCAGCACCACGCCATGCAGGATCGGCAGCCAGACCGCCCGCGGCAGCTCGACCACGCGCGGATCCGACAGGAATTCGCGCAGGTAGCGTCGCAGCGCGGCAGGCGTGGCGGCATCGGGCGTGCCCAGCTGCACCAGCAGCACCGCGGTGCGCGTGGGCGCGGCGTGGTCGAAGCGGCTGGCCGACGAGTAGCGGGTCACGAGGGTGCGCGGGCCCGCCCGGGCGTCAGGCGTGGTGGCTCAGCGCCGACGAGACCAGCCTGGCGGTGATGTCGACGATCGGGATGACCCGCTCGTAGGCCATCCGCGTGGGGCCGATGACGCCCAGCGTGCCGACGATGCGGCCGTCGGCTTCGTAGGGAGCGACCACGACGCTGATCTGGTCCATCGGCACCAGCTCGGACTCGCCGCCGATGAAGATCTGCACGCCCTGCGCGCGGCTGGACGCATCGAGCAGTTGCACCAGGCCGGTCTTGCGGTCGAACAGGTCGAACAGCCGCCGCAGCCGCTCCATGTTGTCGGAGAGGTCGGCCACGCCGACCAAGGTTGCGCTCGCCCGAGATGACCACCGGCTCGGCCTCCTCGGTGAGCGCGCGGTTGCTGGCTTCGACCGCTTTCTGCATCAGCGCGGTGATGTCGTCGCGCAGCGACGCGAGCTCGGACTGCAGCCGCGTGCGGATGCTCTCGAAGTCGAGCCCGGCAAGGTGCGCGTTGATGTAGTTGGCCGCCTCGGTCAGTTGCGACGGCGTGTAGTCGCTCTCGGTGGAGAGGATGCGGTTCTGCACGTCGCCCTCGGGGGTGACGATGATCAGCAGGATGCGCCGCTCGGACAGGCGCAGGAATTCGACCTGGCGAAACAGCGAGGCTCGCCGCGGCGTCATGACCACGCCCGCGAAGTGCGAGAGGCTCGACAGCAGCGACGCCGCGGCCGAGAGCAGCCGCTGCGGCTGCTCGTCGGCCTGCAGCCGGCCCTGCATCGCGCGGGTCTGCTCGCCCTGCAGCGGCTCGACAGTGAGCAGCGTGTCGACGAACAGCCGGTAGCCGCGTGGGGTGGGAATGCGGCCGGCCGAGGTGTGCGGACTGGCGATCAGGCCGAGATCCTCGAGATCGGCCATCACGTTGCGGATCGTGGCGGGAGACAGGTCGAGCCCCGAATGGCGCGACAGCGTGCGCGAGCCGACCGGCGTGCCGTCGGCGATGTAACGCTCGATCAGGGTCTTCAGCAGGGTCTGCGCGCGCGAATCCAGCATGCTCTCATTGTATGGGCAGCCGGTCCGGACGCAAGCCGGCCGGCATGAGCGGCCGGCGCGGTTCGGCCCGGCGGCCGACGCCGGCTCGGCCGCAGGGCCGGATTCGCGCGCTGGCGCTTGTGCTCTAATAGGCCGGATGAAGAATCGGTTCAACCGAGTGGCGCTCGTGAGCCGCCCGCAGACCGAAAGCGTCGGAGGCACGGTGCGCGAGATCGCCACGTTCCTTCGCAGGCGCGGCGTCTCGGTGCTGGTCGAGGAGCGCTCGGCCGTCATGCTGGGCGCCTCCGAGCTCGAAGCCGCGAGCCTGGAGCGAATCGGCCACGAAGCCGATCTCGCGGTGGCGATCGGCGGCGACGGCACGATGCTCGGCGCGGCGCGCGCACTGGCGCCGCACGAAGTGCCGCTGGTGGGCATCAACCACGGCCGGCTCGGCTTCATCACCGACATCGGGCTCGACAGCTGGTCGCAGGCGCTGTCGTCGATCCTCGAAGGCCACTTCGCTTCCGAGCAACGCACGCTGCTCACCGCTCGCGTGGTGCGCGACCAGGAGGTCGTCTGGACCGAACTGGCGCTCAACGACGTGGTGGTCAGCCGCTCGTCGCGCGCCGGCATGATCGAGCTGCAGGTGCACGTCGACGACCTGTACATGTACAGCCAGCGCGCCGACGGCCTGATCGTGGCCACCCCCACCGGCTCGACCGCCTACGCGCTGTCGGCCAACGGTCCGATCCTGCACCCGCAGCTCGAGGGCATCGTGCTGGTGCCGGTGGCGCCGCAGTCGCTGTCGAACCGCCCGATCGCGCTGCCCGACGACGTGACGATCACGATCCGCGTGGTCGAAGGCCGCGAGCCGCGGGTGGCCGGCGACATGCAGGTCTTCAGCGACCTGCAGGTGGGCGACGACATCATCGTGCAGCGCGCGGGCTTCACCACCACCTTCCTGCACCCGCCGGGCTACAGCTACTTCGCCACCCTGCGCGGCAAGCTCAACTGGCACGAACTGCCCCACCTGCAGGCAATCCAGCGCTGACGGCTGCTTCCCGGGTCATTCGCACCGCCGACGCCTTCCACGATGCTGCTCAGCCTTCGCCTCGAAGACTTCGTCATCGTCGACAGCGCCGAACTCGCGTTCGGGCCCGGCTTCACCGCGCTCTCGGGCGAGACCGGCGCCGGCAAGTCGATCCTGATCGACGCGCTGACGCTGGCCATGGGAGGACGGGCCGATGCCGGCGTCGTGCGCGAGGGTCGTACGCGCGCCGACATCGCCGCCGAATTCCGCAGCGACGCGGCGCTCGACGCGTGGCTGGCCGAGCGCGAGCTGCAGGGCGACCCGGGCACCGTGCTGCTGCGCCGCCCTGGTCGACGCCGACGGGCGATCGCGCGCGCTGGTCAACGGACATCCGGCCACCGCGGCGCTGCTGCGCGAGATCGGCGAACGGCTGGTCGACATCCACGGCCAGCATGCGTCGCAGTCGCTGCTGCGGGCCGATGGCCAGCGTCAGCTGCTCGACGCCCATGCCGGGCTCGACGGCGAGCGGCGCGCCCTCGGCGAAGCCTGGTCGGCATGGCGCGCGGCGCAGCGCGAGCTCGACGCCGCCGAATCGGGCCAGCGCGAACTCGCGCTCGAAGCGCGAGCGGCTCGCCTGGCAGGCGGGCGAGCTCGAGCGGCTGCGGCTCGCGCCGGGCGAATGGGAAACACTCGGTGAAGAGCAGAAGCGGCTCGCGCACGCCGCCTCGCTGATCGAGGGCACGCGCGGCGCCGCCGACGCGCTCGCCGACAGCGACGACGCGCTGTCGCGCAGGCTGCACCGCGAGCTGCAGAGGCTGCGCCCGCTCGCGGCGATCGACGCGCGGCTGCAGGAGGCGCTCGAGCTGCTCGACAGCGCCGCGATCCGGGTCGACGAAGCCGCCTCGGCGCTGGCCGACTATGCCGAGCGCGTCGACCTCGATCCCGAGCGGCTTCGCCAGACCGAGCAGCGCATCGGCGCTATCTTCGAGGCCGCGCGCCGGCTGCGGATGCCACCCGAAGCGATTCCGGCCACGCTCGAGTCGCTGCGCGAGCGGCTGCGCGAGCTCGACGCCGCGCAAGACGTCGAGGGCCTGCGCGCCAGGGCCGCCGCGGCGCGCTCGCGTTACGACGCGCTGGCGGCGCAGCTCGCGTCGGCGCGGCGCAAGGCGGCGCGGCGCCTGGCCGACGGCGTCTCGCGCCACATGGCCGAACTGGGCATGTCGGGCGGCAAGCTCGCCGTTTCGTTCGAGCCCTGCGAGCCGTCGGCCTCGGGGACCGACACGATCGAGTTCCGGGTCGCGGCCCACGCCGGCGCCACGCCGCGGCCGCTGGCGAAAGTGGCCTCGGGTGGCGAGCTGTCGCGCATCGGCCTGGCGATCGCGGTGCTGGCGGCACAGGCCAACCCGGTGCCGACGCTGATCTTCGACGAGGCCGACGCCGGCGTGGGCGGCGCAGTCGCCGACGCGGTGGGCGCCCTGATGCGCCGGCTCGGCGCCGACCGACAGGTGCTGTGCGTGACGCACCTGCCGCAGGTCGCGGCGAAGGCGCACCATCACTGCCGCGTCACGAAGGACAGCGTCGACGGACGCGCGGTCAGCCGCATCGAGGCGCTCGACCGCGGCGCGCGCGTGGAGGAGATCGCGCGGATGCTGGGCGGAGCGGAGATCACCGCGACCTCGCGCAAGCACGCGAGAGAGATTCTCGCGCAGGCGTGACCGCGCCTGAACGAACGCGCCGCGCGCCGTCGGCGCGGCGTCAGCCGCGCCGGTATCCGCAGTTCGGCTTGATGCAGTTGCCGTACAGCGACAGCGCGTGATCCTGCAGCGAGAAGCCGCGCTCTTTCGCGATCTCCTGCTGGCGCTTCTCGATCTCGGCGTCGTAGAACTCCTCGACGCGGCCGCACTGCAGGCACACGAGGTGGTCGTGGTGCTGGCCCTGCTCGAGCTCGAACACCGCCTTGCCCGACTCGAAGTTGCTGCGCTTGAGCAACCCCGCCTGCTCGAACTGCGTGAGCACCCGGTAGACGGTGGCCGGGCCGATTTCCTGGTTCTCGGCCAGCAGCTCGCGATAGACGTCCTCGGCGCTCATGTGCCGCTGCTTGCCGTTCTGGAAGATCTCGAGGATCTTCAGGCGCGGCAGGGTGGCCTTCAGGCCCATGCTCTTCAGTTCGGTGGTGACGGTCATGCGGCTCGGAACGAGGCTGAAGAAGTCCCGTCGTATGATAACGGTTTTCAACCGCATCCAGTCACGACCGGCACCATGAACGAGGGTATCGCCCGACGCCATCGGCCTGCCGCCGGGCGACGCACCGCCAGGCCGGCGAGCCGCGCCTGGCTATTGGCTGCGGCACTGGCGGCCGCACTGGCCGCCGGCGGTTGCGCGCAGCGCGACCCCAACCGCAGCGGCCTGCTCGAGCCCTACCGCACCGACCTGCCGCAGGGCAATTACCTGACGCAGCAGACGCTCGACCAGGTGAAGGAAGGCATGACCCGCGAGCAGGTCCGCTTCGCGCTCGGCACGCCGCTGCTGCGCCACGTCTTCCACCCCGATCGCTGGGACTACGTCTTTCGCTACCAGTTCCCGAACGGCCGCGCCGAGCTGCGCCGCGCGACGATCGTGTTCCGCGACGATCGCGTCGCCGCGATCGAGGCCGAGGCGCTGCCGGCGAAGGAAGATCCGGCCGACCCGGCCCTGCCCGGCTACCGGCCGCCGGCCAGCGCCGAGGCCCGGCCGTGATGCGCATCGCGATCGCAGGAGCGTCGGGGCGCATGGGTCGCATGCTGATCGAGGCAGTGCTCGAGGCGCCCGACGCGCAGCTGGCCGGCGCCCTCGACGTGGCGGGCAGCGCTTTGATCGGGCGCGACGCGGCAGACTTCCTCGGGCGCAGCACCGGCGTCGCGATCACCGACGACATCGACGCCGGAGTTGCGGACGCGCAGTTCCTGATCGACTTCACGCGCCCCGAGGGAACCCTCGCGCACCTGCGCGCCTGCTCCGCGCGCGGCGCCGCGATGGTCATCGGCACCACCGGCTTCGACGACGAGGGCAAGCGCGCGATCGCGGCGGCCGCCGAGCGGGCGCCGATCGTGTTCGCGCCGAACATGAGCGTGGGCGTCAATGTCACGCTGAAGCTGCTCGAGCTGGCGGCGCGCTCGCTGGCCACCGGCTACGACATCGAGATCATCGAGGCGCATCACCGCCACAAGGTCGACGCGCCCTCGGGCACCGCGCTGAAGATGGGCGAGGTCGTCGCCACGGCCCTGGGCCGCGACCTGCGCAAGGTGGCGGTCTACGGGCGCGAGGGCGTCACCGGCGAGCGCGACCCGCCGACGATCGGCTTCGCGACGGTGCGCGGCGGCGACATCGTCGGCGACCACACGGTGCTGTTCGCCGGCGTCGGCGAACGCATCGAGATCACGCACCGCGCGGCCAGCCGCGTCACCTACGCGCACGGAGCGCTGCGCGCCTGCCGCTTCCTGGCCGGGCGCACCAGCGGCCTGTACGACATGCAGGACGTGCTGGGGCTGCGCGACTGACGCCGGGTCACTGCGGCGCGGTGGCGGGCCGGTGCCGCATCTTCGCGCGCAGCGCTTCGCACGGATCCTCGCGCGCGGCGGCCGGAGTCACCGCCGCGAAGTCGTAGCGCGACCCGAAGCGCTGCTCGGGCGCATCCTCGCCGGCGGCGTCATCCACGCTGCCGGCGCCATCGTCGCCTCCGGGTTCCCGCGCTTCGAGCAAGCCGATGCCGAACACCCGCGCGCCGGGCGCCAGCTTCGCGAGGTAGCGCGGCACGCCGATGTCGCGGCGCTGGTGCCCGTTGCCGGCCAGCAGCACCACCGGCAAGCCGCTGCGGCGATGCGCATCGACGATCGCGCGTGCCAGTTGCGCGTCGCGGCTGCGCTGCGCCGCGGCCATCGGCGCGATCGCCGACTCGGGCAGCATCCCGCAATGACCGTCGCGAATCGAAGCCTCGAGCGCCCGCTCCTCGGCAGCGCCCCAGCTCTCGGGCGGCGGCTCGGCGGGCGCGCTGCCCCGGGCGACCGCCACGATCTGCGCGCGCGACAGGTTGGCCGCGACCAGCGGCAGGTCGCGCCGCAGCGCGAGTTCGACGACCGGGCGGTAATACCCCCAATGCCAGCCGCGGAAGTCGAAACCGGCCGCCTCGGCAATTCTGCGCGCGCGCTGCGCGAGCGGCTCGCCGTTCTGCGCGGCGGCCGCATCGGCGGCGCGCGCGCGATCGAGCGCGTCCTGGCGCACCGCGTCGAACTGCTCGAAGGCGATGGCGAAGCGGCGCCGCGCCGCAAGCGCCTCGAGCCAGTGCAGCCGCAGTTGGTGCTGCGCGGCGTTGTCGTGGACCTCGCCGATCAGCAGGAAGTCGGCGTCGAAGGCAGCCGCCGGCAGCGAAGCGGCCGGCGCGCCGGGCAGCGCGGAACATGCGGCCAGCGCGGAACATGCGGCCAGCGCGAGCATGAGCAGCGCAGCCGCGCCGATGCGGCCGATCCGGCCGCGCGATCCATCGAGCCCCTTCATTCGCATCGTGACCGTTCCAGGCGCAACGCGCATTGTTGCAGAGACGCGGCCGGCGCAAGGCGTGGCCGGTGCGCGGCCGGCGCATTTGGCCTTCCCGGCGCCGGCCGCGATAATTTCGCGATGGATGCATACCGGCTGTCGGCGGCGGGCGGTGCGCTGGCGCTGCACGCACTCGTGCTCGCCGGTGTGCTGGCGCTCGCCATCGCCCCCGCGGTGAAACAGTCCGTCGAGCCGGTGCAGGTGGTCCTGCTCAGCGCCCCGGAGCCGCTGCCGCTCGCGCGCACGCCGGCCCGCGCTGTCCCCGAGCCGCCACCGCGGGTCGAGCCGCCGGAGCCGGCCGCGGCGCCTGCACCCAGACCTGCGCGGCCGCCGCCCGCCCTGGCGCGGGCGGCGCCGGCGGCAGCGCCCGCGCGCGAGCGCCCTGCCGCGGCGCCGCTGCCCGAGCCGCCGCCAGTTCCCGCGCCGACGGCCGAGCCGGTGCCGACCCCGATCCAGCCGGCGACGCCGTCGAACGCGATCACGTCCGCCGCGACGGCCGGCGCTTCCACGCCACCGGCGCCCGCCGCCGGCGCAGCCACCGCCGCGCCGGCCGTTGCGACCCGCGACGCCGGTCGCGGCAGGCGCGCAGCGCCCCGCACGTCGACGCGACCTGGAGCGGGAACGTGCCGCCGCCCTACCCGACGATGGCGCGCCGCATGGGCGACCAGGGCGAAGTCAGGCTCGACGTTCACGTCGGCGCCGACGGCAGGGTGACCGAGGTGCGGCTGCGGCAGTCCAGCGGTTCGACGCTGCTCGATCGCACCGCGATCGACACGGTCAGGAAATGGCGCTTCAAGCCGGCCACGGTCGACGGCCAGCCTGTGGCGGAGTGGTATCACGACTGGCGATGGGTCTTCCGACTCGAAGGGTGAAGGAACGCGCGATGCAGGATCAGCAACTCGGCTTGATGCATTTCTGGCAGTCCGGCGACGTCGTGACTCACACAGTGGCCCCGGCTGCTGCTGGCGATGTCGGTCGTCAGCTGGTACTTCATCCTGTCCAAGGCGTGGAGCGCATGGCGCTTGCGCCGCGGCGCGCAGGCCGCGCTCGAACAGTTCTGGAACGCCCAGTCGATGGACGAAGCGGTGGCCACGCTCGAGCGCGCCGACGCCGAGCGCGTGTTCCTGCCGCTGGTGCAGAAGGCGCGTGCCGCGGCCGCGATGCAGCCCGACAGCTCGCTCGCCGGGTCGATCGACCGCGACGAACTGGTCACGCGCGTGATGCGCGGCGAAATCACGCAGGCGTCGGCCCGGCTCGAGAGCGGACTGGCGTTCCTCGCCTCGGTGGGCAGCACCGCGCCCTTCGTCGGGCTGTTCGGAACCGTCTGGGGCATCTACCACGCGCTGCTCGCGATCGCCTCGAGCGGGCAGGTGATGATCGACAAGGTGGCCGGCCCGGTCGGCGAGGCGCTGGTGATGACCGCGGCCGGTCTCGCGGTGGCGATTCCCGCGGTGCTCGCCTACAACGCGTTCGTGCGCGCCAACCGCATCGTGCTCGCCGAACTCGACGGCTTCGCGCACGACGTGCTCGCGCTGGTCACCACCGGGCGCAGGCTGAAGGACCACGAGACCGACTCGCTGCACAGCGCGGTCACGCCGCTGGCGACCAGCCAGATCGTGCGCTGAAGCGCCGAACCACCCACGGGAGGCCCCACGCGATGGCATTCGGCGGACTCGATTCCGGCAACCACCCTCAACCGATGGCCGAGATCAACACGACGCCGCTGGTCGACGTCATGCTGGTGCTGCTGGTCATCTTCATCATCACGGCGCCGCTGCTCACGCATGCGATCCGCCTCGACCTGCCGGTGGCCCCGGCGCCCGCGGCGGCCGAAAAGCCGGAGACCATCACGCTGTCGATCGACGCGAGCGGCGCGCTGTTCTGGAACGAGCAACCAGTGGCCGGCATCGAGGCGCTGAGCGAGCGCCTGCGGCAGGCGTCAGCGCGCCAGCCGCAACCCGAACTGCACCTGCGCGCCGATCGCGAAACGCGCTACCAGCGCATCGCCGAAGTGATGGCCAGCGCGCAGCAGGCGGGGATCGCGAAGCTGGGCTTCGTCACCGATCCGCGCGATCGCGACCGCGACGCCGGCCGGTAGCGCTGACTTGCGCTTCACGCTCTGAGCGGCGCTTGCGCGTCAGGCCCGCCGAGGGCAGCGGGTGCCATGCCGGCGGGGCCAGGCGAGAGCGGGTGCGCCACTGCGGGCCAGAGGCTTCGGCCCCGCTTCGCGGGGCTTCCGGCGTCTGCCTCGCAAATCGGCACCCGCGTCGTACGCGCTGCGCGCGGACGAGCGGGTCCCGCCGATTTGCTTTCGGCAGCACGCCGCTCGCCACTTGCCCGCAGTGGCGCACCCGCTCTCGCCTGGCCCCGCCGGCATGGCACCCGCTGCCCTCGGCGGGCCTGACGCGCAGGCGCCGCCCTCAGAGCGTGAAGCGCAGCGCGCCGACCAGCGCGGCGGGCGCGCGGATGCCGCCCGGCTCGCGTCCGTTCCAGGTGTCGGTGGCGGGAATCGTGTCGGCCGAATCGGTCAGGGCGAGCAACTGCTCGCCGAGCACGCGGTACAGGCTGTCGTCGAAGCGCATCGGCTCGACCGGCGCGACCGGCTGGCCGTCCTCGACCCACAGCGTGGCGAAGCGCGTCATGCCCGTGGCGCGGCAGGCCTCGCGATCCGAGTAGTTCAGGTACCAGAGATTGGCGACCGACACGCCGGTGCCCAGTGCGGCCAGCGCCTGCGCGGCCCGCAGCGTGCCCGGCGCGACGCAGGCGGCGAGCGGCCGCTCGTCCTCGTCGGCGCCGTTGCCCTCGGCGCCGAACTCGCGCGCGCTGCGCGGCGAGACCAGCCGTTGCGCGGGACGTCCCGCCTCGAGCAGCGCGATGCGCGCCGGGCGCTCGAAGCCGTCGTCCTGAAAGCGCGGCACGCCGAATGCGTCCGCGTCCTCGACGAGGGTGAAATCGGCCGCGAACCGCGCCTCGCCGCGCGCCGCGCGCGCCAGCGGCGACTGGCCGCTGCGCCAGGCGCGCTCGGAAAAGCCGCCCCAGCCCAGCAGGCCGACCAGTTCGGCCAGCGCCTGCGGCGCGAGCAGCACCCGGTAATCGCCGGGCGCGAGCCGGCGCGGCGGACGCTGCAGGATTCGCGCGCGCTCGCGGGCCGAGCGAATCGCGGCCTGCAACGACGCCGCATCCCAGCGGCCGGCGAACCAGGTGTCCTTGACCGCACGATCGCCGCCCGCCTGCACCGAGAAGTCGAAGCTCGACGAGACGGCCTGGTGGTAGTGGCGATGGCCGAGGCTGCTGGCGAGCGCGCGCACGACCGGACCGCCGGCGTACGAGCCGACCAGATCGTCGTCGCCGGCCGCGTCGAGAATCGCGTCGATCGCCGCCACGGGGTCGGGCGCGTCGCCGTCGTCGATGCGCTCGCTCTGCCCCGGCACCGGCTGCCAGCAGGCCCAGGGATCAGGCGGCAGTTGCGCGACCGCGGCGCGCAGCTCGGCGAGCGCGCCGGCGAGCACCGCGTCCGCCTGTTCGCGCTCGCCCAGCGTGCAGACGATGCGCGCCTGCCGCCCCTCGTCGAGCAGCCGCAGCCCGACGGTGATGCGCTCGACGGTCCCCGCCTGGCGCACCCGGGCGCGGTTCAACCGCAGGAAGTCGCTGCGCTCGCCGCGCAGCGTGCCGAACAGGATCTCGCCGCGCGCGGGGGTCGACGAGACGAAGCGGGCCAGCGACGCGAAGTGCGCGGCGAACCGCGAATCGGCCGTCATGCCCGGTCCCCGGATGCGCGGCACGGATCGCGGCGCCTCACGACTCGCCTCCGAACACCTCGACCGAGCGAAACAGGCATGCCGGCGACGCATGGCCGACGCGCACGATCTGGCCGGGCTCGCCCTTGCCGCAGTACGGCGTACCGAGCACCTGCATCGTGCTGCGGTCGCCCACCGCCGCCAGGCTGCGCCAGAAGGTCGCCGAGATGCCGCGGTAGTTCGGGTTGCGCACCAGCGCGCCGAGACGGCCGTTCTCGATCAGGCGCGCCCACTCGCAGCCGAACTGGAACTTGTTGCGCGAATCGTCGATCGACCACGACGCGTTGGTCTGCATCCAGATGCCGCGCTCGACCGATGCGATCATCGAATCGAGCGTCGCGTCGCCCGGCTCGAGATTCAGGTTGGCCATCCGGTCGATCGGCGCGCGTTGCCAGCCACTGGCGCGCGAACACGCCACGCCCTCGATCGGCCAGCCGAGCGCGCGGGCGCGCGCCTGCGACAGCGCACCGCCCAGCGCGCACAGCAGGACGCCGCCTTCGATCAACCGTCGCGGCTGCGCGGGAGTGCCGTCGTCGTCGGCCGCGTAGCTGGCGAACTCGCCGGGCACGCCGGGGTCGAAGCTCACGTCGAGCAGCGGCGAGCCGTATCGATAGTTGCCGAACATCTCCGGCACGACGAAGCTCGTGCCGGCGAAGTTGCGCTCGTCGCCCAGAATGCGGTCGAGCTCGAGCGGGTGCCCGATCGACTCGTGGATCTGCAACATCATCTGGTCGGGCGACAGCAGCAGGTCGCGCGGACCGTCGGGGCAGTTCGGCGCGCCGAGCAGTTGCAGCGCCTCGTCGGCCACGCGCGCGCCGCCGCCCACGATTCCGGAGTCGCGCAACGCCGCGCCGCCGCCCTGCCGGCAAAAGCCGTTGTATTGCCCGCCCAGCGTGCGGGTCTGCGAGCGGCCCGCGTCGACCGCCGTCGCCTCCAGGTTTGGCTCGACGAAGCGGAACGACTGGCAGGCGGCGAGCGCGCCGTCGCTCCAGAGACGCTGGCGGGTAGAGGTGGTGCGCAGGCTCGCCGACCAGTGGCGCACGCGCGGATCGCGCGCCATCGCCGCGGCCTCGACCTGCAGCAGTTCGATCAGTTCGGCGCGCCCCGGCAGCGGATCGTCGGCCGGCGCATGCCTCGACGGGCTGCCGGGCTCGGGCCATGGCGCACCGGCCAGCGCGAGACCGCGATCGCGCGCGGCGCGCGCCCACTGCACCGCCCGCTCGGCAGCGGCCTGCAGGCCGCGCGGGCTCAGGTCCGCGGTTGCGCAATAGCCGATCTCGCCGTCGAGCCAGACCGAGACCATCGCGCCGCGATCGATCGCCAGCCGCGCGGGCTGCACGACGCCGCGCGTGACCGCCAGCGTTTCGTGCCGCTCCTCGACCATCCGCAGCGAGACGCGCGCGCCGCGCTGCGCGACGCGGGGGAACACGGGATCGTCCGGCGCGCTCATCGTGCAGCCCGGAGGGGCGCCGACGCGGGCGCGATTCGACTCCGGCAGTCGCCTACGTGGCCGACGTCCCGAGCCACTCGACCAGCGGCTCCCAGGTGGCGCGATCCTTGTCGACGCGCTGGGAAGGCACGTCGAACACGGTGAGGCCGTGCGCGGCCAGGTGCACGTAGTTCTGCGTGTCGCGAACGTATCCCGCCACCGGCAGGCCGAGTCCGCCGACGAAGCGCGCCAACTCCTCGGCGGCGCGGGTGCGCGTATCGACGCGCATGCCGACGATGCCGACCGTCTCGCGAAAGCGTCGCGCGTTGTCGAAGATCGCCTCCAGTTCCTCGAGGAACCGGCCGGTGGCGAGCACGTCGAACATCGAGGGCTGCAGCGGCACGACGATGCGGTCGGCCACGCGCGTCACCTCGGACAAGCGCTTGCCGGCGATCTGTGCCGGCGTATCGAGCACGACGTGTGTGACGCCGCGCGGCGGCTTGGCGATCTCGCCGTTCATCTCCCAGGTTTCGATGGGCCGTGCGCCGGCGGGCCGCAGGTTCAGCCACTGGCGCGCCGACTGCTGCCGATCGAAGTCGCCCAGCATCGTGCGCTTGCCGCTCGCAGCATAGTAGCCGGCCAGATTGGTCGCGAGAGTGGTCTTGCCGACCCCTCCCTTCGGATTTACGACGGCTACGACTGGCATGTGGTGACCTCCAATGACGGCGTTGTTCCCGCTGCGATGGTAGCAAACCGACGCGCACGAGCACGGCCTTGCCCGGGCCCGTCGTGCCGATCGCCGCGATGCCGGCCGCGCTACGACGGTGCACGCGCCGCGTCGATCGCGGCGCACATCTGCTCGAGCGCATCGAGCACGCGCGGGCCCGGACGCTCCATCGTCGAGGCGTCGAACGCCGCGAAGCGCGCCGGGCCGCGCGGCGCGAGCAGGCCGCGTTCGCGCCAGAAGCGTTCGGCGCGCTCGCCGTCGGTGGCCAGCACCAGCGCGGGGCGCGCCGCGATCACCGCCTCGGGGTCCACGCGCGGCGCTGCGATCGCGGCGTCCGACAGCACGCTGCGCGCACCGCAACTGCGTACCGCATCGGCGATCACCTCGTGCCCGCCGATGCCGATCAGCGGCGACGACCAGATCTGCACGAAGACGCGCACCACGGGCTGCTGCGCGTAGCGCGCGCGAATCCGCGCGAGCCGCGCGCGAAACGCGCGCGCCGTGCCCAGCGCCGCCGCCGGGTCGTCGGAGAGCTTCGCGAAACGCGCCAGCGTCGCGCCGACCTCGTCGAGCGTGCGCGGCTCGGACACGAAGACCGCGAGTCCCAACTGCCCGAGCCGCGCGACCAGCGCGCGCGGCGCGCCGGGACCCCAGATCACGACCAGGTCGGGGGTGAGCGCGAGCAGTTGCTCGACGTCGGGTTGCGGGTAGGCCGCGACACGCGGCAGCGAGCGCGCCGCCGGCGGATAGTCGCTGTCGCGATCGACCGCGACCACCTTGGGTCCGGCGCCGCTGGCGAACAGCAGCTCGGTGGCATGCGGCGCCAGCGAGACGATGCGCGTCGGCGACGTCGGCAGGACGACGATACGGCCGCGGTCGTCCTCGAGGTGCAGCGGTGACGACGGCGAGGACGATGACGATGACGATGACGACGCCGGTGACGACGACGTCGGCACCGCGGGCGCCGGGGGCGCGGCCGCGCGCGGCCAGCCGCTGCCCGCTGCCGCCGCCGCGGCAACCGCCGCGGCAGTCACCAGCCAGGCGAGAACGCGCCGGCGCACCGCCCGCATCACCGCGCCGCGTAACGCACGCCGACGAACAGCGAGCGCGGCGGCGAGCGGTAGCCCGCAACGGTCTCGTAATCGCGATCGCCGAGATTGCCCGCTCGCGCGAACAACTCCCAGTCGCGGTCGAGCCGGTACGCGGCCCATGCATCGACGAAGGCGTAGCCGTCCATCCGCTGGCCGAGCGTGTCGAAGCGGCGCGCCTGCGCGGTCGCCTCGGCGCCGAAGCGCCACGGCCCCTGCCGGCGCTCGACGCCGACGACGCCGTAGCGCGGCGCCCGCCGCACCAGTTCGGACTCGGTGCGCGAGCCGGTGACCGGATCGACGCTCACCCCCTCGGTGTGCTGCACCGTGGCGGCAGCGCGCAGCGTCCACGCGCCGATCGCCTGCCGCGCATCGAGCGCGAGGCCGCGCACGCGCGCATGCGCCAGGTTGCGCGCGGTGTAGAAGGCGTCGAGCTCGATCGCCTCGTCGATGCGGCTGCCGAAGGCGGTCGCGCGCAGCACCGCGTTGCCGGCGTGACGCTCGAGCGCGAGTTCGTAGCCGCGCGATTTCTCCGGCCGCAGCGTCGGATTCGGCGAGAACGGGTTGTACAGGTCGTCGAAAGTCGGAGCCCGAAACGCGGTGCCGTAGCTCGCGCGCAGCAGCCACTGCGGCACGAAGCGCCAGCCCCAGGCGAGGGCGCCGGTGGTCTCGGAGCCCACCGACTCGATGCGATCGCGCCGCAACGTGGCGCGCAGCGTGTGTTCGCCCCACACATGCTCGTAGCCGCCGAAGACCGAATCGGTGCCGCGGCGATCGCGCGCGTAGAGGAACGCGCCGCCGCGGGTGACGCCGTCGCCGTCGATCGATTGCACCAGCGACTCGAGCCCGAACAACAGCTTCCCGCCCCAGGCGTCGACCGTGTTCTGCCAGGCGATCGTGCGCGAATCGGTGCGCGGTGCGAAGGTGAACGCCCGGAAGCTGTAGTCGATCGAGGTGTTGCCGGCGCGCAGTTCGGTCTGCCATCCCTGCAGCGGGCGCCCGCGCAGCCACGCCGACACCGCTGCCGAACGGTAATCCTGGCGCGCAGTGGCGGGCGTGGAGAACGCGTCGTCGTAGTCGACGTGGCCGTCGTTCACCAGCGCGCTCGCGCCGGCTTCCCAGTGCGTGGCGAGCCGATGCGCCAGCGACGCGGTCAGCGAGTGCTGGCGATTGCCGTCGCGGTCGGCCCGGAAATCCGGGCTGCCGGGGCGCGTCGACTCGAAGCCGTCCGTGCTCTCGCGAGCCAGCGACAGGGCCACGCGCGTGCCCTCGCGGGCCGCGCGGAAACCCACCTGCAACTGCTGCGTGCCCCCGGGTGCCGAAGCCGACCGACGCGAACGGCCACCAGCCGTCGGTGTCGGCCTGCCGGGTGAAGATCTGCACGACGCCGCCGATCGCTCCCGAACCGTAGAGCGCCGACGCGGGTCCGCGAACCACCTCGATGCGCTCGATCGCCGACAGCGGCAGGTGTTCCGGAACCGCGCCGCCGCTCAGCGGGCTCTCGATGCGGATGCCGTCGACGAGCACGATCGACTGCGAGTTGCGCGCGCCGCGCACGAACAGGCCCGAGACCGAGCCGGCGCCGCCGGTCTGCGAGATCTCGATGCCGCCCGCGCTGCGCAGCAGCTCGGGCAGGCTCGAGGCGCCGGCATCGCGGATCGCCTGCGCGTCGATCACCGTCACGTCGGCGAGCGCGCGATCGATCGTGGTCTCGGATCGCGTGGCGGTGACGACCACCGGGTTCATCGACTGGGAATACGCGTAGGAGGAAAGCAGGCCCGCAACCAGCGCGCTCGCGCACCGGGTGGCGACCGCGAACGCGTGCGCGGCCACCGGGCGTGTGGACAGAAGGGACATGGGGACTCCTGTGCGCCTTGCCCACCGCAAGGCGACGGTTCGTCAATGGATCGACGACGCAAGGCCGCGACCCTCCCTTCCGGCCGGTATCCGGGCTTGCAGCGTCGGGGGCCTCGCAGTGCGGGGCCGGCCCGGACGGGCACTGCCTTCCCGGACCGGTGCGCGCGAGGCGACACAGGCCCAGTGGCGATGGGTGCACGACCGTTCGCGCGAACGCGAACGCCGCTGCTTACCGTTGCGGGGGCAGCACAGGTTGGCGACGGCCCGTGGGGCCACGCTCCCTGTTTCCCGACACCGGAAGCGACGCGATTATATGCCTGCCGCGCGAAGCGCCAACGCGCCTCGCGCAATCGCCTCCAGCCAGGTTCAGCGATCGGCCGGGCGCGCGACCGCGGACGGCGCGATGCTCGCCAGCGCGTCCATGACGATGCCGGTGGTGAGCAGTTCGGGGAGGATTCGCGGCGCAGCCTGCCCGGGCGTGAAGAGCAGATAGAGCGGCACGCCGTTGCGCCCGTAGCGCGCCAACTCTTCGGTGATCGCGGGATCGCGGTTGGTCCAGTCGGCCTCGAGCCGCACGACGCCGCGTTGCGCCATCGCCCCGACGATCGCATCGCGCTCGAGCACCAGGCGCTTGTTGGCCTGGCAGCTGACGCACCAGGCCGCAGTGAAGTCGACGAACACCGGGCGCCCGCTTGCCAGCGCGTCGGCGATCCGCTCGCGCGACCACGGCTGCCAGCCGAGCACCTCGCCGTCGACGGCAGACGCGTCCTGCCGTGCCTGCGCCGCCGGCGCGTCGCCGGCGACGCGCTGCGGCCAGGCAGTCCAGACGCCCAGCGCGAGCAGCGCCACCGCCAGCGAGGCCGTCCAGGTCCTGCGACTTCCGCTGCCCCCCTGCACGAAACGCCCGACGAGCCACAGCGCGAGCGCGAGCAGCACCGCGCCGATGGCCAGCGCGAGCACCGCGTCGATTCCGGCCTGCTGCCCCAGCACCCAGGCGAGCCAGGCCGCTGTCGCATACATCGGGAAGGCGAGCGATTGCCGGAAGGTTTCCATCCAGCGGCCCGGGCGCGGCAGCCAGCGCAGCCACGCCGGGAACAGGCCGAGCAACAGGTACGGCGCAGCCATGCCGACGCCGATCGCGGTGAACACCACCAGCGCCTCGAGCGTCGTGCTGCCGAGCGTGTAGCCGAGCGCCGACCCCATGAACGGCGCGGTGCACGGCGTGGCGACCAGCACCGCGAGCACGCCCGAGCCGAACGAGCCCGCGAGCGGATGCGACGCGGCGCGGCCCCCCTGCCCGAACTGGCCGAGCCGCGTGAGCGACAGGCCGATCTCGTAGACGCCCGAGAAGTTGAGCGCGATCGCGACGAAGAGCAGCGCCATCGCGGCGACGAACAGCGGCGACTGCAGCTGGAAGCCCCAGCCCGCCGCCTCGCCGGCCGCGCGCAGGCCGAGCAGCAGCGCCGCGAGCACCCAGAACGAGACCACGACGCCGGCCGAGAACGCAAGCGCGCCGATGCGCGATGCCGCGCTGCCTTCGCTGCCATGGCGCGCGAAGCCGAGCACCTTCAGCCCGATCACCGGAAAGACGCACGGCATCAGGTTGAGGATCAGCCCGCCGATCGCGCCGAACAGCGCCGCGATCCACAGGCTGGTCGCGCCCGCCGTTCCCGCGGACGCCAATCCCCCGCCCGCCGTTCCCCCGCCTTCCGTGCCGGCCGCGGGCGCGCCCGGCGAGAAGGCGCCGCTACGCAGTCCGGGCAGGTCGAGCCCACCTCCCCGGGAGCCGGCGCGGCCTGCGGCGCTCCGGCCACCCGCGCGATCTCGGTGCCAGCGGGCAGCGCGACCGGCGAGACCGAGACGGCGAGCTCGCGCGCCTGTCCGTCGATGACCACGATGCCTTCTGCCGCCTGCGCGAGCACGGCCGCATCCGCACGCGCCTGCCGCGTGCCGTCCTCGTTCAGTCGCACCGCCAGCCGCACTCCACCGTCGACTGCGTGGAGCACCTGCTCTTCGGCATTGCGCAGCAGCCCTTCCCGGTATGGGAAGAATTCGACCGAGGCCGCGCGCTGCGGCAGCGCGATCGACAGCGTGTCGCCGTCGGCGAACACGCGCGCGGCGATTCTCTCGCGCGGCATGCGGCTGTCGGCGGCGTCGAACAGCGCGGCGAATCGCGACCTCGCGGCCTTGCCCGCGCGCTGCACCGGCAGCTCGAGCGCGACATCGGCATCGCCGGGAATGCAGACCTCGCGGCACATCAGCCAGGACGCTCGCCCCGCGAAGCGCACGCGCTCGCCGTCGATCGCGGCAGGCACCTGCAGCGGCACCGGCAGCACGATCTCGTCCTCGTAACCGTAGTTGGCCAGCGGCGGGATGAACAGGCGCTGCGGCGCAGGCCATTCGATCGCGCCGGCGCGAAAGCCCGCCGGAAGATCCAGCACGAGTTGCGTCGGCAAGCCCGAATCGCCGGGATTGCGCCAATAGGTGTGCCACTGCGGGTCGTGCCGGATACGCAACCCGAGGCGCATCGGCTGACCGGGGGCGACCGCGTCGGCTTCGGCGACCAGTTCGACCTCGACCGCTTCGACGCGCGTCGGGCCGGCACGCGCGGAGTCGGTCTGGGCGACCGGCGCCGCCTGGACCGTCCGGGCCGCATCGGCGACAGCCGGCTGCCCCAGCGCGGACCTCACGCCCGCGCCGGCCAGCATGAGCGCGGCCAGCACCCGGGCCATCAGCCGCGAGCGAAGCAAAGAATGCAAACTCATCACGAATCCGGGTCGAGGCCCCAATGCTACCGGAACGGGTGCCGCGCCCCGGCGAATCCCCGCGCCGCCGGGGTGCGAGCGACGGCCGTCCGGCAGACTGCCCCCGAACAGCGTCTTCATATACCATTTCGCCATGGACCAGGAAGTGGATCAGCTGGGCGAGCGCATCGACCGCATGCTGCAGGTCGTGCGCCGGCTCGCGGACGAAAATGCCAACCTGCGCGACCAGCTCGCCGCGAGCCGCGGCGTCAACGAGCAACTGCAGCAGCGCATCGCCGAGGCGCGCGCACGCGTCGAATCGGCGCTGGCGCGACTGCCGCTGCCTGCCGAAAGCGGCGAATAGCGGCGCTCCCCGGACGGACCCCGACGATGGAACAGATCGACGTCAAGATCCTCGACCGCGACTACCGGCTGGCGGTGAGCGGCGACACCAAGCCGCAACTGATCGAAGCGGTGCAGATGGTCGACGAGAAAATGCGCGCGATCCGCGAAGCCGGGCGCATCTCGGGCGTCGACCGCATCGCGGTGATGGCGGCCCTGCAGCTCGCGCACGAACTGCTCGGCGCGCAGAGCCCGGTCGCCGGCACGTCGAAGGCCGAGATGCTCGGCAAGATCCGCAAGATGCGCGAAGACCTCGATGCCGAACTCGCACGCCAGGAAAACCTCTTCTGATCCGGCTTCCGCGCTAGAATGGCACCCGACCCTGCAGTGTTCGACAAGGCCATATATTCCTTGAACCAATGCTCTGCATCAGGTCGCGGCTTTCTGCGTACCGCTGTTGTGATCGTCCCGCGTCGGACGAACCTGATGTGGTGCCTGCTGCGGCCGAACTGAACTGAACGGTTCAGGATGCCGGCCTGCCGGCACAGGCGGGGTCCCTCTTCTTCCCCCTTCGCTTCTCGCCGTGGCTCGTCCCGGCTTCGTACCGCCTTCGCGACGATGCCCGCCCATTCCTTCTGGCTGATGAAGTCCGAGCCCGACGAATGCTCGGTCGACGATGTGCTGGCGATGCCGCGCCAGACGGTGCCGTGGTCCGGCGTGCGCAACTACCAGGCGCGCAACTTCATGCGCGACGCGATGCGCGTCGGCGACGGCGTGCTGTTCTATCACTCGAGCTGCGCGCAACCGGGCATCGCCGGCCTCGGCGAGGTGGCCTCCGCGCCGTATCCCGACGAGACGCAGTTCGATCCGGCCTCGCCGTACTTCGATCCGAAGAGCACGCGCGAAGCGCCGCGCTGGGTGCTGGTGGACGTGCGCGTGCTGCGCAAGACGCGCCTGCTCGGAATCGCCGAGCTGCGCGGGCACGCGGCGCTCGCCGACATGGCGGTGCTGCGCCGGGGCAACCGGCTGTCGATCACGCCGGTGACGCCGGCCGAGTGGCGCCACCTGCAAGGCCTGCTCGGCGCGTCGCACTGACGCGCGTCGCGGCAACCGTCAGCGGGCCGCAGCGGCGCGGGCGCCTGGGCGTCGGCGGCAATGGGCGCGGGCCGGTCGGGTCGCAGCGCTGGCCGCAGCGGTCGGTGCTGCGCACCGACTTCCCTCCGCTGCTCGCGTCGGGGTCGGCGCGCGAAGCGCGCTTCGTACTTCTGACTTGCGGCGCTGTGTCTGAACGAAGCGAGCGCAGCGAGCGAAGTGAGTTGCGCCGCACGACCCCGGCGTGAGCAGCAAGGGAAGTCGGTGCGCAGCACCGACCGCCGCAGCCAGCGCCGTGACCCCGCTGCCCCTCGCCCGCTGTGGCCAGCGCCCCAACGGCCGCGCCGAGGGGCCCGCGGCGCACGGCCCGCGCCTTTGCACGCGCCGACCTTGCGAACGGCGCGTGCAACGAGTCGCGACGTCCCGGCGGTGCTACAGTTCGTAGCCTCCCGACCGACGAGCAAGACGATGAACGCGCCAAGCGAGCTGCCCGACCTGTCCGCGCTGTGGATGCCCTTCACCGCGAACCGGGCCTTCAAGACGAAGCCGCGGCTGCTCGCCGGCGCGAGCGGCATGCACTACACGGCGCTCGACGGCTCGCGCATCCTCGACGGCACCTCCGGACTGTGGTGCGTGAATGCGGGCCACTGCCGCACCGAGATCGCCGATGCGATCGCGCGGCAGGCCGCCTCGCTCGACTACGCCCCGGGCTTTCAGCTCGGCCACCCCGATGCGTTCCGCGCTGCCGCGGCGATCGCCGGCCTGATGCCCGACGGCCTCGATCGCATCTTCTTCACGAACTCCGGTTCCGAGTCGGTCGACACCGCACTGAAGATCGCGCTCGCGTACCACCGCGCGCGCGGCGAAGGCCAGCGCACGCGCTTCATCGGGCGCGAGCGCGGCTACCACGGCGCCGGCTTCGGCGGCATCTCGGTGGGCGGCATCGTCGCGAATCGCAAGGCGTTCTCGGGTGCGCTGCTGCCGGCGATCGACCACCTGCCGCACACGCACCTGCCGCGCGACAACGCGTTCTCGCGCGGCCAGCCGGCCGTCGGCGCCTATCTCGCCGACGAGCTCGAGCGGCTGGTGGCGCTGCACGATCCATCGACCATCGCGGCGGTGATCGTCGAGCCGATGGCGGGATCCACCGGCGTGCTGGTGCCGCCGGCCGGCTATCTCGAGCGGCTGCGCGCGATCACCAGCCGGCACGGCATCCTGCTGATCTTCGACGAGGTGATCACCGCGTTCGGTCGGCTCGGCGCGGCCACCGCCGCGAGCGCGCTGGGCGTCACCCCCGACCTGATCACGCTCGCCAAGGGAATCAGCAACGGCGTGGTGCCGGCCGGCGCGGTCGCCGCGCGGCGCCAGGTGCACGACGCGATCGTCGAGGCCACTCAGAGCGGCATCGAGTTCTTCCACGGCTACACCTATTCGGGGCACCCGCTGGCGAGCGCCGCGATCCTGGCCACTCTCGACCTGTATCGGCGCGACGGCCTGTTCGAGCGCGCCAGCAGCCTGGCTGCGCTGTTCGAGGACGCGGCTCACTCGCTGCGCAATGCACCGCACGTGGTCGACGTGCGCAACCTCGGCCTGGTGACCGGCATCGAGCTGGCGCCGCGCGAGGGTGCGCCCGGCGCGCGTGCGGCCGAAGCGTTCCAGCGTTGCTTCGACCGCGGCCTGCTCGTCCGCGTGACCGGCGACGTGATCGCGCTCGCCCCGCCGCTGATCGTCGAGGCCGACCAGATCGCGTGGATGTTCGAAACGCTGCGCCAGGTGCTCGGCGAGATCGACGCGAACACGGGTCGCGCCTGAGCGCCGCACCGGCGCGAACGCGGCGCGACAAGGGCGTGTTCACACTACGATCGTCCCCGCGTGAGCCCGGAAAAAGCGCGCAATCAAGGCGCAAAGCGCAGCCGTGGCGGGGCCACGGCGAGCATTTGCAACGCGGAGTGCGCGCTTTTTCCGGGCTCACCCTCCAGGCCGGGGCCTGCCGGGCCGCCACACTTCGTTGCCGGCTCCTTGCGTGGCGCCGCCCACGCGCGTCGCCGGCGCCTCGTTTGGCGGCTCGGCAGGCCCCGGCGCGGGGACGATCGTAGTGTGAACACGCCCTCGTATGGTCGCAACTGTCAAGAGTAATCAGGTCCTGGGTTTGCAGATCGATGGGGTGATGCGACTCGGACGATGCAGCGACGATGAATCAGACTCGTATGCGTGGGTTGGGTACCACATTTCACCGATTCGTCGCGTGGGCTGCCTCGGTCTAGCATCGCGGGTCAGTCTTTGCAGAGTGCCGCTATAGGGCGGGCGAGGGTTTCCACGATCGTGGTCCGGATCGCATCGCCGCATCGATCTACGTGGTTCATGTCGTGTCCTCCTGTATCACTGAGGCTGGGCGCCGCTGGCTTGCGCAATCGCCCAGACGAAGCCGGCGAGTTCGCGCGCCACCGCCACGCACACCTTGTTGTGGTGTACGCCCCTGCCGTTCAATCGTGCGTAGCGCCCGCTCAGCCGCAGCTGTGCCTTCCGGGCGATGGACTTGATCGGTTCGGCGGGCTCTCTGGCGCGCCTGCGCGGCGCGTCCGATGCGCGGGGTAAACCGATAGTTCCACGCTGCCTCGGTGAGCAATCGTCGTGCATGCGCGTTGCCGGTCTTGGTGATCGAGCCCTTGCGGACACGATCCCCGCTGGATTGTTCCGAGGGCACCAACCCCGGGTAGGCCATCAGCTTGCGCGGGTGATCGAAGCGCGCGATGTCTCCGATCTCGGCCACCAACCCGATCGCCGAGACCACGTCGATGCCGCGCAGCGCCTGCAACGCCTGCACCACCGACTCGAAGCGCCAACCCGCCACCGAGGCGCTCAGTGCCTTGGTCAGCCGCTGCAGGCGCTGGTCGGCCGCCTGCACCGCGAGGTGGTACTCGGTGAACGCCACCCTGGCTGCTCGCATCGCCGAAGTTCAATTCTCCGAGCCAACGGTAGAACGACCTCGTCCGGGCGGTCTTGCCGTTGTAGCGGGTCTCGTGGCGCAACAGGAACGCCTTGAGCTGGTGACGGGCCTGCGTGCGCGCGTTCACCGCGTCTTCGCGCGCCCGCGACAGGTCGCGGATCGCTTCGTCGCCTCGGTCCGGAATCCACACCGCGCGCAACTCGCCCGCACGCGAGAGCTCGGCCAGGCGCAGGCAGTCACGCCGGTCGGTCTTGACACGATCGCCCGCGCGCCGCGGGATCAGCGACGGGGCGATGCCCTCGCAGCGGTAGCCCCTGGCCGAGAGCGCGCGCTGCAGCCCGTAACCGGTCGGCCCCGCCTCGTAGACCACGTGCACCGTATCGGGTGCACCCAGCCGCGCCAGCGCCTTGAGCAGCTTGGGCACGTCGTGGGCGATCTGCCCGATCAGCCGCCCCGGGCTTCGGCCCGCTTCAGCCACCGCGATGGCGATCGAATCCTTGTGCACGTCCAGTCCGACGTAAACCTTGATAACCTGTTCCATGGCCGGTCTCCGTTACGTTTGCCGATGACTCGTTCTCGACATGTAGCTCGGCGCGGCTCGCCGCGCAACCTACGACTCAGGAGACCGGCCGCCCGCAATGACGCGGGCGACCATGGTGTCTAACGGCCCGATGGCTCTCGACCTCGTCGGATGGTTCCTGGTGCTGGGCGCGGCCACCGGTTTCGCGGCAGGACTGCTCGGCATCGGCGGCGGCATGGTGATGGTGCCGTTCATCACGATACTGCTCACGAGCAAGGGCTTCCCGTCCGAATTCATCGTCAAGGCGGCCATCGCCACCTCGCTCACCACGATCCTGTTCACCTCGGTGTCGAGCGTGCGCGCGCACGCGCAGCGCGGCGCGGTGCGCTGGGACATCGCGAAGACCCCGGCGCCCGGCATCGTGGTCGGCTCGATCGCGGGCGCCCAGATCGCGGCGGCGCTGCGCGGCAGCGTGCTCTCGGCCGGATTCGGCGCGTTCGTCGCGCTGATGGCCACGCGCATGCTGCTCGAGCGCCCTCGCAGCGCGCACGGCACCCTGCCGGGCCACGCCGGTCGCTTCGGCATGGGCGCGGTGATCGGGGTGGCGTCCGCGATCGTCGGAGCGGGCGGCGGCTTCATCACGGTGCCGTTCCTCACGCGCGCCAGAGTGAAGATCCATGAGGCGGTGGCGACCAGCGCCGCCTGCGGGTTCCCGATCGCGCTGGCCGGCACCGTCGGCTATGTCTACGCCGGGTGGGGGCTCGACCTGCCGGCAGGCACGATCGGCTACATCTACCTGCCGGCGCTGGCGTCGATCGTCGCCACCAGCGTGCTGACCGCGCCGCTGGGCGCGCGGGTCGCGCACGCGATGGACGTGGGCAGGCTCAGGACCCTGTTCGCGATGCTGCTCTACGCGCTGGCCGCCTACATGCTCTGGAAGGGGCTGTACGGGCACTGAGCGCGCGGCGTGCGCGGGCGGACGCGCTTCACGCGGCGTAGCGCTCGCGCAGCAGGTTCTTCTGCACCTTGCCCATCGTGTTGCGCGGCAGCTCGTCGACGAGATGCACCCGCTTGGGCACCTTGAACGCAGCGATGCGCCCCCTGAGCGCCGCGACGATCGCCGCCTCGTCGAGCCTGGCGCCCGGCTTTCCCACCACCACCGCCGTGACGGCCTCGCCGAAGTCGCGGTGCGGCACGCCGATCACCGCCGACTCGAGCACGCCGTCCATCTCGTCGAGGTACGACTCGATCTCCTTCGGATAGACGTTGTAGCCGCCGGTGATGATCAGGTCCTTGCTGCGCCCGACGATCGACAGGTAGCCGTTCGCGTCCCACTTGCCCATGTCGCCGGTGCGAAAGAAGCCGTCGGCGGTGAACTCTTCCTTCGTCTTTTCCGGCATCCGCCAGTAGCCGGAAAACACGTTCGGCCCGCGCACCTGGATCGCGCCGATCTCGCCCGTGGCGCAGGGCCGTCCCGCATCGTCGACGACGCGCACCTCGATGCGCGGCAGCGGCAGGCCGACGGTGCCCGCCACGCGATTGCCGTCGTAGGGGTTGGACGTGATCATCGCGGTCTCGCTCATGCCGTAGCGCTCGAGGATGCGCTGGCCGGTGCGCTCCTCGAACTGGCGGAAGGTGTCCGGCAGCAGCGGCGCCGACCCGGAGACGAACAGCCGCATGTTGCGGCACGCCCCGGGCCCGAAGCCGGGATCGTCGAGCAGGCGCACGTACATCGTCGGCACGCCCATGAACACGGTGGCTCGCGGCAGCAGCCCGATCGCCTCCTTCGCGTCGAAGCGCGCGCGCCAGATCATCGTGCTGCCCGACAGCAGCGCGCCGTGGATCGCGACGAACAGGCCGTGCACGTGGAAGATCGGCAGCATGTGCAGCAGCACGTCGCCGGCGCGCCAGCGCCAGTAGGCGTGCAGCGTGCGCGCGTTGCTGCCGATGTTGCCGTGCGAGAGCATCGCGCCCTTGCTGCGGCCGGTGGTGCCCGAGGTGTAGACGATGCAGGCGAGCTCGTCGGCGCGGCTGCGAACGGTGGCGAATCGGTCCGGTTCGCGCGCGGCGGCCTCCAGCAGCGTGCCGGTGCGGTCGGCGCCCAGCGTGAACAGGTGCGGGACGCGATGACGCCGCCGGATCGGCTCGACCCAGCCGAGATTGGCCGGGCTGCACACCACTACCGACGGCTCGGCGTCGCCAACGAAATAGTCGATCTCGGTGGCCTGGTAAGCGGTGTTCAGCGGCAGGAACACGTATCCCGCGCGCAGCGTCGCGAGGTACAGCAGCACCGCCTCGGGAGACTTGTCGACCTGCACCGCCACGCGCGCGCCCCGCGGCAGCGCCAGATGCGCGAACAGGTTCGCGATCATCGCGGTGGCGCGCTCGACGTCGTCCCAGCTGTAGCGCAGGCCCTCGCCAGCGTCGATGCAGCAGCCGCTGCGGTCGGCCGGAAAGCCGGCCGACAGGACTTCATAAAGATTCCCGTTGTCGCGTCCCCGCATCTTCTCGCCCCTCTCGATCTCCTCGATGCCCGCTACGGGCGGCCCCCCGCCGGCCGGCGGTGCGCCCAGGCCATCAGGGCCAGGCCGGCGACGAACATCGGCAGGCACAGCCACTGGCCCATCGTGAGTCCCAGCGCCTGAAGGCCGAGGAACGAATCGGGCTCGCGCGCGAACTCGGCGGCGAAGCGCAGCACCGCGTAACCGATCAGGAACAGGCCCGAGACCGCGCCGGCCGGGCGCGGACGCGCCGAGTACCACCAGAGCAGCGCGAACAGCAGCAGCCCCTCGCCGGCGAACTGGTAGAGCTGCGACGGATGCCGCGGCAGTGCGTCGACCTGCGGGAATACCATGGCCCACGGCAGGTCGGTCGGGCGACCCCACAATTCACCGTTGATGAAGTTGCCGAGGCGCCCGGCAGCCAGGCCGATCGGCACCAATGGCGCCGCGAAGTCGATCACCGGCCAGAACGCGAGCCCGCGGCGCCCGCAGAACAGCCAGGTCGCCACGATCACGCCGAGCAGCCCGCCGTGGAACGACATGCCGCCCTGCCAGACCGCGAGCACTTCGAGCGGATGCGACAGGTAGTAGCCCGGCTTGTAGAACAGCACGTAGCCCAGGCGCCCGCCCAGCACCACCCCCCAGCGCGCCCCAGAAGAGCAGGTCTTCGAGGTCGCGCGGCGCCAGGCCGGTGGACTGCGCGAATGCGGGCTGCTTCAGGCGCCGGCGCCCGAGCAGGAAGAATGCGGCGAACGCCAGCAGGTACATCAGGCCGTACCAGCGCACCGCGATGGGCCCGAGGCTGAAGGCGATGGGGTCGAACTGGGGATGGATCAGCATCGGTCTATTGTTGCATGCGGACCCGGTCGGTTCCGGGTCGCGAGGTCACGCGGGCCGATCGTGGTCAATGCGGCAGGAACGGCGTCGCGACCCGCATAATGCACGATGGTCCTCGCCCACGCTTCCACGAAGAAAATCCGCACGCCATGACCGCCAACCGCCGCAGCCGCAACATCACCGAAGGCGTCCCCCGCGCCCCGAACCGCTCGATGTACTACGCGATGGGCTACAAGCGCAGCGACTTCGCCAACCCGATGATCGGCGTGGCCAACGGCCACAGCACGATCACGCCGTGCAACTCGGGGCTGCAGGTGCTGGCCGACGCCGCGGTCGCGGCGATCCAGGCCGCCGGCGCCAATGCGCAGGTCTTCGGCACGCCCACCATCTCCGACGGCATGGCAATGGGCACCGAGGGCATGAAGTACTCGCTGGTGTCGCGCGAAGTGATCTCCGACTGCGTCGAGACGTCGGTGCAGGGCCAGTGGATGGACGGCGTCGTCGTCATCGGCGGCTGCGACAAGAACATGCCTGGCGGCATGATGGGCATGCTGCGCGCGAACGCGCCGTCGATCTACGTCTACGGCGGCACGATCAAGGCCGGCCACTGGAAGGGCAAGGACCTGAACATCGTCTCGGTGTTCGAGGCGGTCGGCGAGTTCTCACGCGGCCGCATGAGCGATGAAGACTTCTGCGGCATCGAGGAGAACGCGATTCCGGGCACCGGCTCGTGCGGCGGCATGTACACCGCCAACACGATGTCCTCGTCGTTCGAGGCCCTCGGGATGAGCCTGCTCGGCTCCTCGACCATGGCCAACCCCGACGCGGAGAAGGCCGAATCCGCCGCCGAGTCCGCGCGCGTGCTGATCCGCGCGGTGCAAGACGACCTGAAGCCTCGCGACATCGTCACGCGCAGGTCGATCGAGAACGCGGTGGCGCTGATCATGGCGGTAGGCGGCTCCACCAACGCGGTGCTGCATTACCGGCGATCGCGCACGCCGCGGGCGTCGAGTGGTCGATCGACGACTTCGAGCGCGTGCGCAAGCGCGTGCCGGTCATCTGCGACCTCAAGCCCTCCGGCAAGTACCTGGCCACCGACCTGCACCGTGCCGGCGGTATCCCGCAGGTGTTGAAGATCCTGCTCGAGGCCGAGCTGATCCACGGCGACTGCATGACGATCACCGGGCGCACGCTGGCCGACGAGCTGAAAGAGGTGCCGGCGGCGCCGCGCGCCGACCAGGACGTGATCTTCCCAATCGACAAGGCCTTGTATCGGCAGGGCCACCTCGCGATTCTCAAGGGCAACCTGTCGCCCGAAGGCAGCGTCGCCAAGATCACCGGCCTGAAGAATCCGGTCATCACCGGCCCCGCGCGCGTGTTCGACGACGAGCAGAGCGCGCTGGCCGCGATCCTGGACGGACGCATCGTGGCCGGCGACGTGATGGTGCTGCGCTATCTCGGCCCGCGCGGCGCGCCCGGCATGCCGGAAATGCTCGCGCCCACCTCCGCGATCATCGGCGCGGGGCTCGGCGAATCGGTCGGGCTGGTCACCGACGGCAGGTTCTCCGGCGGCACCTGGGGCATGGTAGTCGGCCACGTCGCTCCCGAGGCCGCCGCCGGCGGTCCGATCGCGCTGGTACGCGAAGGCGATTCGATCACCATCGACGCGCACCGCCTGGTGCTGCGACTCGAGGTCGACGAGGCCGAACTCGCGCGGCGCAAGGCGGCCTGGCAGGCACCGGCGCCGCGCTACACGCGCGGCGTGCTCGCGAAGTTCTACAAGCTCGCAGCCAGCGCGAGCCGCGGGGCCGTGCTCGACGACTTCTGACCGGCGCCGCGCGCCCGGCCCGGCACGGGCGCGGTGTGCGGGCCCTGGGGAGGCTCCCGGCGGGGCCGAGCGGGGGTGGGCGCGGCATTCCGGGCAATTGGCGAGCGGCGTGCTGCCGAAAGCAAATCGGCGGGACCCGCTCGTCCGCGCGCAGCGCGTACGACGCGGGTGACGATTTGCGAGGCAGACGCCGGAAGCCCCGCGAAGCGGGGCCGAAGCCTCTTTGCCCGGAATGCCGCGCCCACCCCCGCTCGGCCCCGCCGGGAGCCTCCCCAGGGCCCGCACACCGCGCCCGTGCCGGGCCGGGCGCGCGGCGCCGGTCAGAAGTCGGCTCGCTCAGGAGCCCGAGCCGCTGCGGCGGCCCGATGCGGCACCGCCCTTGCCCGGGAACTGCGCCTCGATGCGCTGCTTGCGCAGCTTCGCGTAGTGGTCCTTGACGTGCTTGCGCCGATCGAAGCCGAACAGCGGCTCGATCAGCTCGAACCAGGCGAACGCGAGCGCCAGCGGCAGCAGGATCCACCACCACGACCACTGCCCGAAGGGGCCGATTTCCAGCCACTTCAGGACAATCAGCAAGGCTCCAATCCAGACGAACGGCATGCGGCGCGACGGTTGCGGTCGGAGCGCTCAATGTGCCGCAGCGGGGCACCAGCGTCTGTGCCCGCCGGCCGGGCGGCAGCCCGCGGGGGTGTCAACGGCGGTCGCGCCGGCGCGTTATCGACCTGACCAGGCCTGTTCACATCATCGGTTCCCATCCAGACGGAGATTTCATGAAGCAATTCGCCACCCTGACCCTCGCCGCCGCTCTCTCCTGCGCCTCGGGCGCGGCTTTCGCGAGCGCCGACCTGGCCAAGGCCAAGAACTGCACCGCCTGCCACGCCTCCGACAAGAAGCTGATCGGTCCGGCCTACAAGGACATCGCAGCGAAGTACGCCAACGACAAGGACGCCGTGGCCAAGCTCACGAAGAAGGTCCGCGAGGGTGGCGTCGGCGTCTGGGGTCAGATCCCGATGCCGGCCAATCCGCAGGTGTCGGCCGACGAGGCCACCACGCTGGTCAAGTGGGTGCTGTCGCACAAGTAACACCCGGCCCCGTCCGTCCGCCCGTTCGGGCCACCGAGCGCCGCAGCCGCGCGCCCGGCCGATCGCCTCGCTAGATTGAGGCTGCGGGGCGCTGCTTGCGCTCCGCGACAGGCCTCCTCTCCCAGCCGCGCAAAGATTTTTTCCTCCCTGGCTGGTTCGCCCCGGTTCGTCCGGGGCGTTTTTTTCCCCCAGGATAACCCTCGGCCGAGCGGCGAGCGACTTCGCCAGATCGCGAATTGCGCTTATATTCGCGCGGTTTCGCCCGCGCTCGACCGCCGATAGGCCTCCCTTGTTCGACTTCGACACCCTGCTGCAGCAGATCCTGAACGGGCTCGTCCTCGGCTCGGTCTATGCGCTCATCGCCCTGGGCTACACGATGGTCTACGGCATCCTGCAGCTGATCAACTTCGCGCACGGCGAAGTGCTGATGATGGGCGCGATGGTCGCCGCCTGGCTGGTGCCCAAGCTGCTGGCCGCCGGCGTGCCGGCTCCGCTGGCGCTGGCCATCGCAGTGGCGGCCGCCATTCCGGTGTGCGTGCTGCTGTCGGTGGCGATCGAGCGCGTGGCCTACCGTCCGCTGCGCAACGCGCCGCGGCTGGCTCCGCTGATCACCGCGATCGGCATGTCGATCGTGCTGCAGACCGTGGCGATGATGATCTGGAAGCCGAACCCGATCGTCTTCCCCGACCTGCTGCCCACCGACCCGGTGCCGATCTTCGGCGCGATCCTCGCGCCCAAGCAGATCCTGATCCTCGTGGTGGCGGCGACGATGATGGCGGGCCTGCTGCTGCTGGTGCATAGCACCCGTCTCGGGCGGGCGATGCGCGCCACCGCCGAGAACCCGCGCATCGCCAGCCTGATGGGCGTGGATGCCAACGGCGTGATCGCCGCCACCTTCGCAGTCGGCGCGGCGCTGGCCGCGGTCGCCGGGGTGCTGGTCGCGCTGAACTACAACATCGCGCATTTCGCGATGGGCTTCATCCCGGGCCTGAAGGCGTTCACTGCTGCGGTGCTCGGCGGCATCGGCAACATCACGGGCGCGATGCTCGGCGGTCTGCTGCTCGGCATCATCGAAAGCCTCGGGGCGGGCTACATCGGAGACCTCACCGGCGGCTTCCTCGGCAGCCACTACCAGGACATCTTCGCGTTCGCTGTGCTGATCCTGGTGCTGCTGTTCCGACCCTCGGGCATCATGGGCGAGCGGGTCGCCGACCGCGCCTGAAGCTCCCGATCCGCGCATGATCCGCACCTTCTTCCCCTCGCTTCACGACAGGCCGCGGGCCGCGCTCATGGCCACCGTCGCGGTGGCGATCGTGCTGGCGGTGCTGCCGTTCGCGCTCGGCATGGGCGGCAACCGCTGGGTGCGCCTCGCCGATTTCGCGCTGCTGTACGTGATGCTCGCGCTCGGGCTGAACATCGTGGTCGGCTACGCGGGCCTGCTCGACCTCGGCTACGTCGCGTTCTATGCGGTGGGCGCGTACATGTACGCGCTGCTCTCCTCGCCGCACCTGATGGAGAACTTCGAGTGGATCGCGGCGGCCTTTCCCGACGGGCTGCACAACTCGATCTGGCTGGTGGTGCCGCTCGGCGCGCTGCTCGCCGCGTTCTTCGGCGTGCTGCTCGGCGCGCCGGTGCTGCGCCTGCGCGGCGACGACCTCGGCGATCGTCACGCTGGGCTTCGGCGAGATCATCCGCATCTTCCTGAACAACCTGAACGCGCCGCTGAACATCACCAACGGACCGCAGGGAATCACCAACATCGATCCGGTGCGCATCGCCGGCATCGATTTCTCGAAGGCGATCGAGCTCGGCGATCTGCGGATCCCGTCGGTGACGCTGTACTACTACCTGTTCCTGGCGCTGGCGATCGCGGTGGTCCTGGTGTCGATCCGGCTTCAGGACTCGCGCATCGGCCGCGCCCGGATGGCAATTCGCGAGGACGAGATCGCCGCGAAGGCGATGGGCATCAACACCCGCAACGTCAAGCTGCTCGCATTCGCGATGGGTGCCTCGTTCGGCGGCGTCTCGGGCGCGATGTTCGCGTCGTTCCAGGGCTTCGTCTCGCCCGAGAGTTTCGTGCTGATGGAGTCGATCGTCATCGTCGCGATGGTCGTGCTCGGCGGCATGGGACACGTGCCGGGGGTGGTCCTCGGCGCGGTACTGCTGTACGCGATCCCGGAGACGCTGCGCGAGGTCGCGCGGCCCGTGCAGCTGGCGCTGTTCGGCACCGAACTCGTGGCGCCCGAGGCGCTGCGGATGCTGCTGTTCGGGCTGTCGCTGGTGCTGATCATGCTCTACCGGCCCACCGGCCTGTGGCCCGCCCCGAGTCACGGCATCAACCCGGCGCAGCGCAGGAGCGCCACGGGCGCCGGGGCTGCGGACGCAGGGGTTGCAGGTGCCGGAGTTGCGGGCGTGGGCGCTGCAACCGAAGGCGCGGCGGCCGACGCCGCTGCCGGCCGGAGCTGAGCACGATGAGCGAAGCGCCCGTGCTCCTCTCGGTGAGCGGCGTCAACAAGCGCTTCGGCGGCCTGCAGGCGCTGTCGGACGTCGGCCTGGAGATCCGCCAGGGACAGATCTACGGCCTGATCGGCCCGAACGGCGCCGGCAAGACCACCTTCTTCAACGTGATCACCGGCCTGTACACCCCCGACGCGGGCACGTTCGTGCTCGACGGCGCCCCGTACGAGCCGAGCGCCGTGCATCGGGTCGCCGAAGCGGGCATCGCGCGCACCTTCCAGAACATTCGCCTGTTCGGCGAAATGACCGCGCTCGAGAACGTGATGGTCGGTCGCCACGTGCGCACCGGCGCAGGCGTTTTCGGCGCGGTGTTCCGCACCGCCGGCCAGCGCAGCGAGGAGGCCGGGATCCGCCGCCGCGGGCTCGAGCTGCTCGACTACGTGGGTATCGCGCGCTACGCCGACTTCCAGGCGCGCACGCTGTCGTACGGCGACCAGCGCCGCCTCGAGATCGCGCGCGCGCTCGCCACCGAGCCGAAGCTGCTGGCGCTCGACGAGCCTGCCGCCGGCATGAACGCCACCGAGAAGCTCACCCTGCGAAACCTGCTCTCGCACATCCGCGACGACGGCCGCACGATCCTGCTGATCGAGCACGACGTGAAGCTGGTGATGGGCCTGTGCGACCGGGTGACGGTGCTCGACTACGGCAAGGTCATCGCCCAGGGAACGCCGGCGCAGGTGCAGCGCGACCCGGCGGTGATCGAAGCCTACCTCGGCGCGAGCGCCGCGCACTGACGGCCACGATGAGCGCGCCGATCCTCTCGGTCACCGGGCTGCAGGTCGCCTACGGCGGCATCCAGGCGGTCAAGGGCATCGACTTCGAAGTCCGCGAAGGCGAACTGGTCGCGCTGATCGGCGCCAACGGTGCCGGCAAGACGACCACGCTGAAGGCGATCACGCGCATCCAGCCGTGGGCGGCCGGCGACGTCGCGTACCTCGGCCGCTCGATCCGCGACGCCGGTCCGCACCAGCTGGTAGCGCGCGGGCTCGCGATGGTGCCCGAGGGCCGCGGCGTGTTCGCGCGCATGACGATCGTCGAGAACCTGATGATGGGCGCGCACACGCGGCGCGATTCCGCCGGCGTGCGCCGCGACATCGAGCGGATGTTCGAGACCTTCCCGCGGCTGAAGGAGCGCGCCGACCAGTTCGCCGGCACGATGTCGGGCGGCGAGCAGCAGATGCTCGCGATGGCGCGCGCGCTGATGAGCGCGCCGAAGCTGCTGCTGCTCGACGAGCCGTCGATGGGGCTGTCGCCGCTCATGGTCGAGCGGGTGTTCGAAGTGGTGCGCGACGTCGCCGCGCAGGGCACGACGATCCTGCTGGTGGAGCAGAACGCGCGGCTCGCGCTCGAGTCGGCCTCGCGCGCCTACGTGATGGATTCCGGCATGATCACCATGTCGGGCGATGCGCGCGCGATGCTCGACGATCCGCGCGTGCGCGCCGCCTATCTCGGCGAGGAAGCGGCGGCCTGAAGCGCCCGCGGCTCAGCGTGCGACCACGCGCGCGCCGTCGGCGAGATCGTTGCCCGGATGGCGCACCAGCGCCTCGCCCTCGGCCACTGCGTCGAGCAGCTGCACCTCCAGCTCGTTGCGCTGCCCGATGCGCACCGCGCGGCGTCGCGCGCGCCCGTCCTCGACGACGAAGACACACCACCCCTGGTCGCACCGGAATGCGGCGCTCGCAGGCGCGCGCAGCACGTCGGCGGCGCTCCAGATCACGATGCGCCCCTCGATGCGGTAGCCGTCGCCCAGCGGCCCCGGCGGATCGAGCAGGTCGGCGATCACGTTGGCGCGCTTCTCCTCGACGCCGAGCGCCGACACCTTGGTGAACGCGAACGGCTCGACCAGCCTCACCTTCGCCCGCAGGGGCTCCAACCCTCCCCACCCCTCGATGCGCACCGGCATGCCCGGCGAGACCTTGACGGCCTCGGAGGACAGCAGCTCGATCACCGCCTCGAGGCGCGACTGGTCGCCGATCGTCATCAGCGGCTCGCCAGCCACCACCACGCGCTCGCTCTGGTCGGGAACGCGCAGCACGCGCCCGGCCATCGGCGCGCGCACCGGCACCAGCGCGGGCGCGCCCGGGGCCTGCGCGATCAACGCCGAGCGGGCCACGCGCACATCGGCAGCGGCCGAGCGTGCGCGAAACCGCGCGGCGTCGGCCTCGATGGCGGCCTCCGTCTCGTCGCTGCGCGCCTTGTCGGCTGCCTGCGCCGAGACGAAGCCGTCGGCAACCAGCCGCTCGACGCGCTCGCGCTCGCGCCGCGCCTGCGCCAGGCTCTCCTGCGCGCGACGGGTACCTTCGACGGCCTCGCGCTCGAGCGCCTCGGCCGCGGCCACCCGCGCGTTCCACTCGCTGCGCTCGCGCGCGCCGAGCGGAGCCGGCGCGATGTTCGCAACGACCTGGTTCTCGTCGACGCGGTCGCCGTCGCGGGTCTCGATGCGCATCAGGCGCCCCGCGACCGGCGCGACGATCGTGAACCGGTCGTGGCTGCGCATCTCGCCCTGATCCTCGACGGTGACCTCCATCGGCCCCTTCGCCGCGCGCGCGAGCTCGACCTCGATCGGCTCGGGACGCAGCACCCAGGCCGCGAGCGCGGCGATCGCGAGCGCGCCGGCGAGGTACGCGATCGTGCGCAGGGATCTGTTCATCGGACCGCTCACTCCCTCGTCTCGAGCACCGCGATCAGGTCGAGGCGGCGGATGCGGCGGGCGACGATCGCCCCCGACAGCAACGCCGCGACGATCGCGGCCAGCGTCGCCCAGGCGTAGGTGAACTTCGTGATCACCAGCGGCAGGCGGAACATCTCGCGATCGAAGACCGGCACCAGCGCCGCGGCGAGCCCGTAGCCGATCGCAAGACCCAGCGGAATCGCCGCGGCCACCAGCAGCGCCTGCTCGCCGAGCAGGATCGTGACCACCTCGCGCTGGCGGAATCCGAGCACGCGCAGGCTGGCCAGTTCGTTGCCGCGCTCGGCCAGCGCGATCCGTGCACTGTTGTAGATGGTACCGGCGACGATCACCGCGGCGAAGCCGACGATGATGCGGCTGAACATCTCGAATGCGCGGTCGAGCGAATCCTGAACCACCTTGCGCACCGTGGCCTTGACCTCGGCGCCGGCCACCGCCGGAATCTGCTTCAGCCGGGCGTACAGCTGCTCCGCGTGCGCGGGATCGACCCTGAGCCAGGCGCCCGAGACGAGCCGGTCCTCGCGCAGCAGTCGCGACAGCGCGCGACGGTCCATGTAGGCGCCCAGGCCCAGGTACTCGTCGACCACCGCCGCGACCGGCACCTGCCGCGTCGGGCGCTCGCCTTCCAGGACCTCGACGAGCACCGGGTCGCCGACCGCCGGGCCGAGGATCTCCGCGAGCTTCCTGCCGAGCACCACGCCATCGGGCGGCAGATCGACACGGCACAGTTGCCGGTCGACCAGCCGATGCAGCGTGGCATCCGCGTCGACGCCCGTGAGCGCGACCTTCTTCGAGCGGTGGCCGTTGCGCAGCCATACCGGCGCCGTCCGGAAGCCTTCGGCGCGCAGCACGCCGGGCAGCCGCGCGAGCTCCTCGCGCGCCGAGGCTTCGCGCGGCTCGCGCAGCGTGACCGTCACGTCGTCGCGCTTGACCACGTCGAGCTGCACGTGCATCAGGTGGCCCGATGCATCGATCCCGAAGTGGCCGACGACCATCATCCCGATCGCCAGCGCGACCCCGAGCACCGACAGCGCCGCGCGCCACGGTCGCCGCGCCAGGTTGCGCACGATCATCCGCACCGCCGGCGGCAGCAGCCGGGCCGCACCGCTGCGCTCGATCATCCCGGCGCGAAAGCTCGCCGGCGACTCGGGCCGCATCGCCTCGGCCGGCGGCAGCGCCGCGGCGCGCCGCACCGCCGCCAGCGCGCCGACGCTGGCCGCCGCGAGCGCGATCAGCACCGTCTCGAGAAGCACCGACGGCGGCGCCTCGAAGGCGAGGCGCGGGAAGTGGAAGTAGTCGGCGTACAGGCCGGTCGTCAGGCCCCCGAGGTAGACGCCCAGCGCGATACCCGCGCCGGCGCCGATCGCGACCGTCGCCACCGCGAACGACAGGTAGAGCAGCCCGACCGCAGTGTCGGAATATCCGAACGCCTTGAGCAGCCCGATCTGCGCGCGCTGCGTGCTCACCAGCCGCGACAGTACCGTGTAGAGCAGGAACGCCGCGACGCCGAGGAACAGCGCCGGAATCCAGGTGGAGGTGATGCCGATCTCGCCGAACTCGTCGGCGAGGATGCGGTGCGAGAGCTGGTCGCGCCGGGGATAGGCGCTCAGGCCACCATAGGGCTCGAGCAGGCGGTCGAGGCGGTCGACCACGTCCTGCTCCGCCGCGCCGCCGGCGAGCGTCAGCGCGACGTCGTTGAACGCCCCTTCCATCCGGAACGCCGCCGCGAGCGCGGGCCGGCCGACCCACAGCACGCCGAAGTGCCGGTTGTCGGGGGAATACCGCGCCGGCGCCGACTTCGTAGATGTACTCGGGCGACAGCGCGAGCCCGACGATCGTAAGCTTCGTCCAGCGGCCATTGAGCACCGCGCCGATCGAGTCGCCCACGCGCAGGCCGCTGGCCTCGGCGAAGGTGCGACTGGCGATCGCCTCGTCGCCGCGACCGGGTTCGACGTAGCGGCCCTCGGTCAGCGCGAGGTCGTTCAGCATCGGCACGCGCTGCTCGGGGATCGACACGAGCCGCCCGGTTGCAGGCTCGTCGAGCCCGGGCACGTCGAGCGTCACGTCGCCCACGACGCGGGTGTCGACCGTCGCGACCCCCGGAATCGCGCGGATGCGCTGCGCGACTTCCAGCGGTGCCCGCTTCAGGCCCGCGAACACGTCGGCGAAGCGGTAGCTCGCGTAGTAGTCCTGCTGCGCGACGACCAGCGAATGCCAGGTGCCGCGCATCGCGACGAACGCGGCGATGCCGCACGCGACCACCAGCGCGGCGGCCATCACCTGCCCGCGCAGGTGCCACAACTCGCGCAGCGTGATCCGCGCCAGCGGCGTCACCGAGAAATCTCCGACGGCGCCGCGCGCCCGCTCGTTGCGCTCGATGCCGACGATGCGGCCGCTGCCGATGCGGATCACGCGATCGGCCATCGCCGCGATCGCCGCGTTGTGCGTGATCAGCACGGTGATCGTGCCCAGTTCGCGATTCACCCGCTCGAGCACTTCGAGCACCACCTTGCCGGTGGCGTAGTCGAGCGCGCCGGTCGGCTCGTCGCACAGCAGCACGTCGGGCCGCTTGGCCACCGCCCGCGCGATCGCGACCCGCTGCTGCTCGCCGCCCGACAGCTGGGCCGGGAAGTGGTTGCGCCGCTCGCCCAGTCCGACCAGTTCGAGCGCCTGCGCCGGATCCATCGGATCGGGCGCGATCTGCGTGACCAGCGCGACGTTCTCGAGCGCGGTGAGGCTCGGGATCAGGTTGTAGAACTGGAACACGAAGCCGACGTGCTCGCGGCGGAACTCGGTGAGCTCGGCATCGGTGGCCGCGGTGAGCAGGTGGTCGCGGTAGTAGACCTCGCCGCGGGTCGGGCGGTCGAGCCCGCCGAGGATGTTCAGCAGCGTCGACTTGCCGCTGCCCGAGGCCCCGAGCAGCACCACCAGTTCGCCCTCGTAGAGGTCGAGGTCGACCTCGCGCAGCGCGTGCACCTCGACCTCGCCCATCCGGTAGACCCTGGAGACGCCGTGCACGTGGAAGACCGCGTCACCGCGCACTGCGCTGCTCCCGGCGCTATCCAGCCGTCGCGAGGTCGGCCGCCGACGTGAACGAATCGGCGAAGAACTCGGTCGGCTGCAACCCGCAGGTCGCGGTGAAGTCGCGCCGCGCGGCGTCGACCATCGCCGGCGCACCGCAGGCGTACACCTGGTGGCCGGACAGGTCGGGCAGGTCGACCATCACCGCGCGATGCACGAAGCCGGTGCGCCCGTGCCAGTCGTCTTCGGGCAGTGCGTCGGACACCACCGGCACGTATTGGAAACCGTCGATCTCGCGCGCCCACTGCCCGGCGAGCGCGTTCATGTAGAGGTCGCGCGGGCGCCGGCCGCCCCAATAGAGCGTCATGGGCCGCGCGATTCCGGCGTGGCGTGCATGCTCGACCATCGCCTTGACCGGCGCGAAGCCGGTGCCGCTCACCACGAACACGATCGGCCGATCGCTGTCCTCGCGCAGGAAGAAGGTGCCCATCGGCCCCTCGAAGCGCAGGATGTCGCGCACCGCGATCGGCGGCTGCGCCGCGCCGAACAGCGCGTCGGTGAAGCGCCCGCCGGGCATGTGGCGCACGTGCAATTCGAGCCGGCCCTGGGCCAGGTGCGACGCGCCGGCCATCGAGTAGCTGCGTCGCGAGCCGTCCTTCAGCAGCAATTCGATGTATTGGCCGGCCAGGTATTGCAGCCGCTCGTTGGCCGGCAACTGCAGCACGAGCACCGCGACATCCGGGGCCGGGTGCTCGATCGACGCGATCCGGCACGGCATCTTGCGGATCGGGATGTCGCCGGCGGCAGCCACCACGCGGCATTCGACCGAGAGGTCGGAGCGCGCGTGCGCGCAGCACAGCAGTGCGTAGCCGCGCGCGGCCTCGTCGGCGCCGAGCGCCTTCTCGGCATGCGGCCCCTGCCCGATGCGGCCCTCCACCACGCGCGCCTTGCACGATCCGCAGGCGCCGTCACGGCAACCGTAGGGCAGCACCACGCCCTGGCGCAAGGCCGCTTCGAGGATGAACTCGTCGTCGTCGACGTCGAACTGCCTGCCGCTGGGAGTGACGGTGACCTTGAAGCTCATGGCTGGCCCGAGGGCGAACGCGCAAAGCCGCTATTATGGCCCGCCGATCCGAGCGCATTCTCGAGCCGATGAGCCTTTGCTTCGCCCCGCGTGGGGCACCCCGCGCCCTGCCCCGGCGCTTCCGGCGCCCGCGCCTGCTGGTGATCGGCTGCGGCGACGTCGGCCTGCGCCTGCTGCGGCAACTCGCGCCGCGATTGCACGGCGCCCTCGGCGCGATCGCGGTCACGCGCCGACCCGAGCAGCAGGCAGCGGCGCGCGCACTGGGCGCGCGCGCGATCGCGGCCGACCTCGACGACCGGCGCTCGCTGCGCCGGCTCGCGGCCTTCACCGGCTGGGCGATCGATCTCGCGCCGCCGCCCGCCAGCGGCAGCGACGACCCGCGCAGCGCCCGCCTGATCGCCGCGAGCGCCCCCGCGCTGCGCCGGCGCCGTCGTTGCGGCATGCCCGCGAGATGGGCCTACATCAGCACCACCGGCGTCTACGGCAACTGCGGCAGCGCCGTCTTCGACGAAACCCGGCCGGTCGCGCCGGCCAGCGCGCGCGCGATCCGGCGCGTCGCCGCGGAGAAGCGGATGCGCGCGCTCGGCGCCCGCGCCCTCGCGCGCGTGCCGATCCTGCGCGCGCCGGGCATCTACGCGCAGGATCGGCTGCCGATCGAACGGCTGCGCCGCGGCACGCCGGCGCTCGCCGAGGCCGACGACGTGTACAGCAACCACGTGCACGCCGACGACCTGGCCCGCGCGGCCTGGCTCGCGCTGTTTCGCGGGCGCCCGGGGCGCGTCTATCACGCGGTCGACGACAGCGACCTGAAGATGGGCGCGTACTTCGACAAGGTCGCCGATGCGCTGGGCCTGCCGCGTCCGCCGCGACTGCCGCGCGAGGAGGTGACCCGCCAGGTGAGTCCGGCCATGCTTTCGTTCATGAGCGAGTCGCGGCGGCTGTCCAACCGGCGCCTGAAGCGCGAGTTGCGCTGCCGGCTGCGCTGGCCGACGGTGGATGCCACGCTGGCCGCGCTCGATCCGACGCTGCTATAATCGCGGGCTTGCCGCGTCGTCCGCTTCCTGCGGGACCGCGCAAGGCCGGTGTAGCTCAGTTGGTAGAGCAGCGCATTCGTAATGCGAAGGTCGACAGTTCGAGTCCGTCCATCGGCACCAGTCTTCGCCGGCCCGAACCCTCGGGCCGTCTTTTTTTGGTCCCCGGCCGGGCCGGCCTGCAAAGCCGCCATCGGCCGCAAGCGCCGCGACATCGACGATGCCCGCTTCGCCGAACCCTGATGCGGCGTTCTCGCTGACCGGGGTCACCCACGCCTTCGGCGCGGTCCGCGCGATCGACGACGTCACGCTCGACTTCCGGCGCGGGCGCACCACCATCCTGATCGGCACCAGCGGCTCGGGCAAATCCACCGCGCTGCGCCTGCTGATCGGACTGGAATGGCCGGACTCCGGTGAAGTGCGCTGCGACGGCGAACCATTGCGCCGCGAGCGGGTGCTCGAGGTACGGCGCCGGATGGGCTACGTGATCCAGGAGGGCGGCCTGTTTCCGCACCTGACGGTGCTCGGCAACCTCGGCCTGCTGCCGCACCATCTCGGCTGGAACAAGGCGCGCATCCGCGAGCGCGCGGGCGAACTGGCTGAACTGACGCATCTGCACACGGGCCTGCTCCAGCGGTTTCCGGTCGAACTGTCCGGCGGCGAGCGCCAGCGCGTGGCGCTGATGCGCGCGTTGATGCTGAACCCGCCGACGCTGCTGCTCGACGAGCCCCTGGGTGCCCTCGATCCGTTGGTACGCCACGAACTGCAGGACGAATTGCGCGAGATCTTCCGGCGCCTCGGCAAGACCGTCATCATGGTCACCCACGATCTCGCCGAAGCGGCGTTCTTCAGCGACCGACTGGTCCTGATGCGGCGCGGCCGCGTGGTGCAGGACGGCAGCCTCGACGATTTTCGCCGCGCGCCGGCCGACGATTTCGTGCGAGCGTTCCTGGCTGCGTACCGCGAACTGCCGGACGCTGCCTCGTGAAGCGCTGGCTGGCATGGCTGCTGTGGCTGCCGCTGGCCTGCTTCGCGGCGGCGGGCGCATCGTCGACGGCCCCGGCCACGCTGCTCGTCGGTTCGAAAGCCTTCACCGAGTCGGTGGTGCTGGCCGAGATCGCCCGACTCGCCGCACGCGAGCACGGGGTCGACGCGGAACACCGGCGCAGCCTGGGCGGCACGCGCATCCTGTGGCGCGCGCTGAACGAAGGCGCGATCGACGCCTATTCCGAATACACCGGCACCATCACCCACGAATTGCTGCGCGACCTGCCTGCCGATGCGGGCGTCGGCGCCTTGCGCGCGCGCCTGCAAGAGCTCGGGATCGGGACCACCGATCCACTGGGATTCAACAACACCTATGCGATCGGCATGCGCGAGGAGGACGCGAAGAAGCTGCACATCCGCAGCATTTCCGACCTCGCCCGGCACCCGAACCTGAAGCTCGCGTTCTCCAACGAATTCATGGATCGCGAGGACGGCTGGCCGGGGCTGCAGGCGGCCTACCACCTCCCGATGGGCGCACGCGGGATGGACCATTCATTGGCCTACCGGGCACTGGCATCGCGCGCCGTCGACGCGATCGACCTTTACAGCACCGACGCCGAAATCGCCGACTACGGCCTGCGGGTGCTCGAGGACGACCGGGGCTATTTCCCCCGCTACGACGCGGTGTACCTGTACCGGCTGGACCTCGAGCGCCGCGCACCGCGATTCGTGGCGGCCCTGAACGGCCTGGCCGGCAGCATCGACGCCCAGCGGATGCGCGCGATGAACAAGGCGGTCAAGCTCGACGGCGAGAACGAAAGCGCGGTCGCGGCCGCGTTCCTGGGCGTCGACACGGGCAAGGTCGCGGGCGACGGTTTCCGGTCGCAGCTGGTCCGCCACACGCTGCAGCACCTCGCACTGGCCGGCGTCTCGCTGTCACTGGCCATCGTCGTCGCGGTACCGCTGGGCGTCTACGCCGCGCGCCGGCGACGACTCGGTCAGCTCGTCCTGGGGCTGACCGGGGTCCTGCAGACCGTGCCGTCGCTGGCGCTTTTCGTGTTCATGATCCCGCTGTTCGGCATCGGCGCCAAACCCGCGATCGCGGCGCTTTTCCTGTACAGCCTGCTGCCGATCGTGCGCAACACTCACGCCGGACTGACCAGCACCGAGCCCTCGTTGCTGGAGTCGGCGGCGGCACTGGGCCTGCCGCCGCGCGTGCGGCTGTGGCGCGTCGAACTGCCGCTGGCGCTGGGCTCGATCCTGGCCGGCGTCAAGATCGCCGCGGTCATCAACGTCGGCACCGCGACCCTCGGCGCGTTGATTGGTGCCGGCGGCTACGGCGAACCGATCCTGACCGGCATCCGCCTCGACGACATCGGCCTGATCATGCAGGGCGCGGTGCCCGCCGCCTTGCTGGCTCTGGTGATCCAGGGCGTGTTCGAGTTGCTCGAACGCGCGCTTACGCCGCGCGGATTGCGGATTCGCGCGAAGTCGTGATTGCGGGCAATCGGGCCGCGACGCAGGCAGTCCTTCGCGGTCGCGGCGATTCGGGCCAGATCGCCGACACCCGAGGCCTGTTCAGTCGGCCTGTGCCTTCGGCCGCGCCAGTCCCTTGGGCAGCGGGAAGGTCATGTTCTCGCGCACGCCGTGCAGCGGCTGCACGCTGCTCACGCCGAGCGCCTTCAGGCGGGCGAGCAGTTCCTCGACCAGCCGCTCGGGGGCGGACGCGCCGGCGGTGACACCGACGCGGTGCTTGCCCGCCAGCCGGGCCGGATCGAGCTCGGCTGCCGAGCCGATCATCCGCGCCTCGCAGCCCATCTTCTGGGCCACCTCGCGCAGCCGGTTGCTGTTCGAGCTGGTGGGCGAGCCGATCACCAGCACCAGGTCGCATTGCGGCGCCATCGCCTTGACCGCGTCCTGCCGGTTCTGCGTCGCGTAGCAGATGTCCTGCTTCTTCGGCTCGGCGATCGCCGGGAAGCGCGCCTTCAGCGCGGCGATGATCTCGCGGCAGTCGTCGATCGACAGCGTGGTCTGCGTGACGTAGCCAAGCTGCTGCGGATCGCGCACCTGCAGCCGCGCCACGTCGTCGACCGTCTGCACCGGTAGATCCCGTCGTCGGCCTGCCCCATCGTGCCCTGCACCTCGGGATGCCCGGCGTGGCCGATCATGATCAGCTCGCGGCCCTCCCGGCGCATCTTCGCCACTTCGATGTGCACCTTGGTGACCAGCGGGCAGGTCGCGTCGAACACGCGCAGGCCGCGCCGATCGGCCTCGGCGCGCACCGCGCGCGAGACGCCGTGCGCCGAGAAGATCACGACCGCGCCGTCGGGCACCTGGTCGAGCTCGTCGACGAAGATCGCCCCCTTGTCGCGCAACTCGCGCACCACGTGCTCGTTGTGGACGATTTCGTGGCGCACGTAGATGGGCCGGCCGAACGCCTCGATCGCGCGCTCGACGATCTCGATCGCGCGGTCGACGCCGGCGCAAAAGCCGCGGGGCTGGGCAAGAAGCGCGTCCATGCGTGGCCTCAGAGAATGCCGAGGATCTCGACCTCGAAGCGGATCGGCCGCCCGGCCAGCGGGTGGTTGAAGTCGAAAAGCGCGCGGCGCTCGTCGAGCTCCATCAGCACGCCCGCGTAGCGCCCGCCGTCCGGCGCGGGAAACTCCACCGCGTCGCCGGGCCGGTAGTCGGTGTCGCCGCCGGCGTTCGCATCGAAGGCCGCGCGCGTGAGCGCCTGCAACAGCGCCGGGTTGCGCTCGCCGAAGGCCTGCGCGGGCGCCAGCTCGAAGCTCGCGCGCGTGCCCTCGGCCAGTCCGATCAGGCATCGTTCGAGCGGCTCGGCCAGTTGGCCGACCCCGAGCTGAAGGGTGGCGGGACGACCGCCGAAAGTGCTAATGACGTCCTCGCCGGATTCGACCAGACTGATCCGGTAGTGCAGCGTCAGATGAGAGTCGGCCGACACCGTGCCCGGGGCGGCCGCCGAAGAAGTGCTCGTCATGGCCGCCATTCTAGGCCGACTTGTCCGGCGGCCCGGCCGCCGCCCTCTCACCGACCAGGGAGCCCGAGTTGAGAATCCGCGATTGGCCGATCGAGCAGCGCCCCCGCGAGCGCCTGCTGGCCGGGGGCGCCGCCGTCCTGTCCGATGCCGAACTGCTGGCGGTGCTGCTGCGCACCGGCACCGCCGGCAAGCACGCGGTCGAGCTGGCCCGCGAGCTGCTCGCCGAATGCGGAGGCCTGCGCGGGCTGGTGTGCGCCGACGCCCGCCCGAGCTCGCGCAATCCGGGCCTGGGCCCCGCGCGGCGCGCGCAACTGCAGGCCGCCGTCGAGCTGGCGCGGCGCAGCCTGCGCGAAGAACTGCGCGACCGCGACACGCTCGCCTCGCCGGCCGCGGTGCGCGAGTTCCTCGCACTGTGGCTGCGCGACCGTGGCCACGAGATCTTCGCCGGGCTGTTTCTCGACGCGCAGAACCGGCTGATCGCCGCCGAGGAACTGTTCCGCGGCACGCTGACGCAGACCGCCGTCTATCCGCGCGAGGTCGCGCGCCGCGCACTCGAACTGAACAGCGCCGCGCTGATCCTCGCGCACAACCACCCGTCGGGCATCGCCGAACCGAGCACGGCCGATCGCCTGCTCACGCAGGCGCTCAAGGCCACGCTGTCGCAACTCGACGTGCCGGTGCTCGATCACCTGATCGTGGCCGGCAACCGCTGCTTCTCGTTCGCCGAGGCCGGCCTGCTCTGAACGTGGCGCGATGGCTGCTCAGCGGTTGCCCCGGCCCTGGTTACCCTTGCCCTTGCCCTGGCCGCGCGAGCCCGGGTGGCCCGGCCGGCCGTCGTGGCCGCGCCCGCGCGGCGCGTCGTAGCGCCGCTGATGGCGCGGCGGCCGGTGCGCCGACCGGTAGCTCTCGCGATAGCGCGGCGCGTAGACCTCGTTGTACCAGCGGTCCTGCACGAAATACACCGGTTGCCCGCAGGCGCCGTAGTTGTGGCAGTGCTTGCGCCAGTCCTTCGCGTGGCCCGGCGGCACGTGCAGGTAGATCGGCTGGCGCACCACCCCGTAGGGCGCCTGCTGGATGATCACCGGCTCGGGGTAGATCACCACCGGATGCGGAAACTGGCCGATGTCGATGCGGCCGTAGAAGCCGGGCTGGCCCACGCTGATCGACACGCCGACGTCGGCGGCCAGGGCCGGAATGGCGGCCGCGGCGAGCAAGGCGGCGAACAGGAAACGCTTCATGCGATGTGACTCCGGTTGCGCAAAATCCCCTTATAACCCGGCCCGCGCAGCGCCCGCCCCGCAGGCGTCCTGAACCGCCGGCGCGCTTGCGCCGCGAACCCGGACACTGGCGTTTGCGCGAAAAGCCCAAATAGCGCTAGAATTCAAGGCTTTGCTGCAATACCGCGACAATTTACCGAGACCACCAAGGGCCGAGCCAGCCAGGGCTCGCGTTCCCAGGAGCCCGCCATGGCCAAAGTCTGCCAAGTCACCGGAAAAGCGCCGATGGTCGGCCACAACGTTTCGCACGCGAACAACAAGACCAAGCGCCGCTTCCTGCCGAACCTGCAATACCGTCGCTTCTGGGTCGAGAGCGAGAACCGCTGGGTGCGCCTGCGCATCACCAATGCGGCGCTGAGGCTGATCGACAAGAAAGGCATCGACGCGGTGCTCGCCGACCTGCGCGCCCGCGGTGAAGCGGCCTGATTCGACGAACTACGCCGAGGGACCACGATCATGCGCGACAAGATCAAGCTCGAATCGACGGCCGGCACCGGCCACTTCTACACGACGACCAAGAACAAGCGGACGATGCCGGAGAAGATGGAGATCCGGAAATTCGATCCGGTCGCCCGCAAGCACGTCGCCTACAAGGAAACGAAGATCAAGTAAGCGAATCGCGGATGTCGTCGATCTCGCGCTCGCCGAAGTCGTCGCGCTCGAGGTAGGCGAGGATGCGCGCGGCGACCTCGCCGGGCGAGCCGAGCGCGCCATCGGCCTTCAGCTTGCGGAAGCGCTCCACCGGCGGGAAATCGGCCTGGTCGGCACCGCGAATCGTCACCTGCATGTCGGTGTCGATCACGCCCGGGGCGAGCGAACAGGCGCGCGCCGCGTTCGGCCTGCCGACCTGCTCGGCCTTGATGCATCGGGTGAACATGTCGAGCGCCGCCTTGGCGCTGCAATAGGCCGACCAGCCCGCCACCGGATAGCGCGCGGCGCCCGAAGAGATGTTCAGCACGCGCCGTTCGATGCCCGAGGCATCGGTCGCGGCGAGAAACGACGCGGTGAGCAGCATCGCCGCGGCCAGGTTCAACTGCAGCGCGGTCGCCAGCGCAGCGGCTGCCAGCGTCTCGACGCGGCCGATCGGCTCGATCGTGCCGGCGTTGTTGATCAGCACGAATCGCGACGCGCCGCTCGCCGAGTTCAGCGCCTGGCCGAGCGAGTCGGCCAGGCGCGCGGCAGCCCCGCCATCGGACAGGTCGCACAGCCGGTAGTCGAGCCGCGCGCCGCTCGCGCGCGCCTTCGCCGCGAGCGCCTCGTTCGGCGAGCGTGCGATGCAGACGAGTTGTCGCGACGGCGACAGCAAGCGTTCGGCCATGGCCGCGCCCAGCCCCCTCGATGCCCCGGTCAGGATGACGAACTGCATCGCTTGCCTCGCTATCGGTTCGCCGCGCGCCGGCGTCAGTAACCGTGCTCCGGCCCGGGAAAGCCGCGCGCCTTCACCGCGTCGCGGTACGCCTCGATCGCGCCGCGCACGCTCCCGGCGCCGTCCATGAAGTTGCGCACGAAGCGCGGCCGGCGGCCCGGATACACGTCGAGCATGTCGTGCAGCACCAGCACCTGCCCCGAGCAGGCGGCGCCGGCGCCGATGCCGATGGTCGGGATCGCGAGCCGCTGCGTGACCTCTGCCGCGAGCGCCGCCGGCACCATCTCGAGCACCAGCATCGTCGCGCCGGCCTCCTGCAGTGCCAGCGCATCGGCGAGCAGCCGCTCGGCCGCCTCGGGCGTTCGCCCCTGCACCCGATAGCCGCCGAGCGCGAACACCGACTGCGGCGTCAGGCCCAGGTGTGCACACACCGGAATGCCGGCGCGCACCATCGCTTGCACCGTGGGTGCGAGCCACGCGCCGCCTTCGAGCTTGACCATGCGCGCGCCGGCCTGCATCAGCCGGACCGCATTCGCGAGTGCGTGGTCCGCGCCGGCCTGGTAGCTGCCGAACGGCATGTCGGCGACGATCCACGCGTATCGGGCGCCGCGCGCCACGCAGCGCGTGTGGTAGGCAACCTCGTCGAGCGTGACCGGCAGCGTCGAATCGTGGCCCTGCACGACCATGCCGAGCGAATCGCCGATCAGCAGGCACTCGATGCCGACTTCGTCGAGCAGCGCCGCGTAGCTCGCGTCGTAGCAGGTCAGCATGGCGATCGGTTCGCCGCGCGCGCGCAACTCGGCCAGCTGCAGCTGTGTGACCGGCTTGCGGGCGGCGCCGGCGGTCGTTTCGACGGGATGCACGCTCATCGCAGGCACCTCAGGCCGCGTCGCTGCGAAGCCGCAGCGCGACGATCGTGAGATGCGTCGCGACGAGCGTGTACGCGACGACCTGCCACCCGGCGGCGTCGAGCAGCCCGCGATCGAGGAAAACGAGAACGGAATCCAGCAAGGCCGGGGTCTCCTGCAACAGCGGCCCGATTCTACCCTTCGGGGGCGGCTGCGATGCCGCTGCGGCTACTGCTTCGGGCGCTCCCAGCGCGCCGCGAAGAAGCCGTCGCAGCCGTCGCGGTCGGGCAGCAGCCGCAGCAGGCCGTCGGCGCTCGCCTGCGGATCGAGTCGCGCACCCTGCGCCTCGAGGACCTCGCCCGCGGGCCGGCGCCGCCAGCCGGGATGACGGGCCTCGAGCCAGGCGACCTGCTCGTCGTTCTCCTGCGCCAGCAGGCTGCAGGTCGCGTAGACCAGCGCGCCGCCGGGCCGCACCAGCGCGGCCGCTGCCGACAGGATCGAACGCTGCGCTTCGACGAGCCGCGCGAGCTCGTCGGGTCCGGTGCGCCACTTCAGGTCGGGGTTGCGCCTGAGGGTGCCGGTGCCGGTGCACGGCGCATCGACCAGCACCGCGTCGGCGCGCGCATGCAGGCGCTCGAGCCGCGGGTCGCGCTCGCCGGCGATCGCCATCGGCTGCACGTTGGTCGCGCCGCAGCGCTCGAGCCGGCGCCGCATCCGCAGCAGCCGCCGCGCCGAGACGTCGCAGGCGTAGACCTGGCCGGTGGAGCGCATCGCTGCCGCCAGCGCCAGCGTCTTGCCGCCGGCGCCCGCGCACAGGTCGACCACCGTCTGGCCGCGGCGCGGCGCGACCAGCGCCGCGAGCAACTGGCTGCCGAGGTCCTGCACCTCGCACCAGCCCGATTCGAAGGCGGCGCTGCGCTCGAGCGCGGGCTTGCCCGTCACGCGCAGCGCGCCGGACCATTGCGGCAGCGGCTGCGCGTCGATGCCTGCAGCCGCGAGCGACGCGACGACCTGCGCCGGCGTCGCTTTCAGCGTGTTCACCCGCAGGTCGAGCGGCGCAGCCTGCAACAATGCGGCCGCGAGCGACTCGGCCCGCGCGGCGCCGTAGCCGGCCACCAGCGCGTCGGCCAGCCAGTCGGGCAGGCTGAAGCGCAGTGCGAACGGCAGCTCCGGCAGCGACAGGTGCCCCGCGCGGCGCTCGTCCGACAGCGCGAGCAGCCGCGCCTCGGGGGCGCCCGCCTCGCTTTGCGCCAGGCGCGCGTACAGCCGGCGGTGGCGCAGCACGTCGAACACCGCCTCGGCGATCTCGCCGCGGTCGCGCCGGCCCAGCGACGGATGGCGGCGAAAGAACGCGCGCAGCGCGGCGTCGGCCGGCGCCTCGAAGCGCAGGACTTCGGCGAGCGCCGCGCGGCGCAGCGCATCCGGCGTGGGCGTGGACGCGACAGCGCCGCGCCCGCGCGCACGCCCCGCGCCGCGCGCCGCGCCGTCGGCCCGCTTCATCGGCCGTCGCCGTGGAGCAGGCGGGCCTCGCCCGGACGCGGATCGAGCAGTCGCACGCGGCCATCCTCGATCCGCAGTCGGCCCTCGACGAACCAGCGAACCGCCATCGGGTAGAGCCGGTGCTCGGATTCGAGCACGCGCGCCGCGAGCGCCGCTTCGTCGTCGTCGGCATGCACCGCGACCACCGCCTGCGCGACGATCGGCCCGTCGTCGACTTCGGCGCCCACGAAGTGAACCGTCGCGCCGTGCGCGGCCACGCCGGCCTCGAGCGCGCGCCGGTGCGTCGCCAGCCCGGGGAACGCCGGCAGCAGCGACGGATGGATGTTGAGCAGCCGCCCCCGGTAGTGCTCGACGAAGGCGGCGCCGAGCACCCGCATGAACCCGGCCAGGACCACGACGTCGGGGGCGAACGCGTCGATCGCCTGGCGCAGCGCCTGCTCGAAATCCTCGCGGCGCGCAAAGGCCCGGTAGTCGACCAGCGCGGTGGGCAGGCCCTGTTCGGCGGCGCGCTGCATGCCCGCCGCGCCGGGCCGATCGCCGATGACGCCCACGATCTGCGCGGGCCAGCGTTCGCGGCGCAGCGCCGCGGCGATCGCCAGCATGTTCGAACCCCGCCCGGACAGCAACGCGACGATCCTTTTCATCGGGCAATCGTATCATCGCCATATAATTCAAGGTTTTGCATCGTCGCCCGGCGAACTCCGCCGGCTCCCCTCCTGCGCCCCTCGCCGAGATGGAAGTCTTCCGCCGCCTGCCGCCCGCCGATCGACGCGACCCCTGCGCGCTCACGATCGGCAACTTCGACGGCGTGCACAGCGGCCACCGGGCGGTGCTTGCGCAACTGCGCCGGCGCGCCGACGAGCTCGGCCTGCCCACCTGCGTGCTCACCTTCGAGCCGCATCCGCGCGAGTATTTCGCGACGCTGGCGGCATCGGCGCCAGCCGCCACCGGCACCGGGCCGCGCGCGCCTGCGCCCGCGCCGGCGCGCATCTGCACCGAGCGCGACAAGCTCGACGCACTGGCCGAATGCGGCGTCGACCGCGTCTGCATCACGCACTTCAACGCGTCGGTGGCCACGCTGCCGGCCGAGCGCTTCATCGACGAGATCGTCGTCGAAGGCCTGCACGCCCGCTACCTGCTGATCGGCGACGACTTTCGCTTCGGCGCGAAGCGCCGCGGCGACTTCGCGATGCTCGAGCAGGCTGCAGCACGACACGGCTTCGAGCTCGCGCGCATCGCCACCGTCACCCGCGACGGCCAGCGCATCTCGAGCTCGGCGGTGCGCGCGGCGCTGGCGGGGGGCGACTTCGCGCGCGCCCGCGAGCTGCTCGGGCGCCCGTACTTCATCTCGGGGCACGTCGTGCACGGGCGCAAGCTCGGCCGCACGATCGGCTACCCGACGCTGAACGTGCCGATCCCGTTCGACCGGCCCGCGGTCGAGGGGGTGTTCGTCGTGCGCGTGCACGGCCTGGGCGAGCTGCCGGTGGCGGGCGTCGCGAGCCTGGGCACGCGCCCGGCAGTCGAAAGCGACGGCCGGCATCTGCTCGAAGTGCACCTGTTCGACTTCGACGCCGACGTCTACGGACGGCTGGTGCGCGTCGAGTTCCTCCACAAGCTGCGCGACGAGGCGCATTTCGATTCGATCGAAGCGCTCACCGCGCAGATCGACCGCGACGCGCAGGCCGCGCGCGCATGGTTCCGCGACGGCCGCGCCGAACGGAACGACTGATCCGAGAGACATCCATGGCCCAAGGAAAACCGGAAGGCAGATCCGAACGCGACGCGAAAGGCGACGCGAAAGGCGACCAGTCGTACCGCGACACGCTGAACCTGCCCGATACGCCGTTCCCGATGCGCGGCGACCTCGCGAAGCGCGAGCCGCAGTGGACCCGGCAGTGGCAGGAGAAAGGCGTCTACCGCCGCATCCGCGAAGCTTCGAAGGGCCGCCCGGTCTGGGTGCTGCACGACGGCCCGCCGTATGCGAACGGCGACATCCACATCGGGCACGCGGTCAACAAGATCCTGAAGGACGTCATCGTCAAGAGCCGCAACATGGCGGGCTTCGATGCGCGCTACGTGCCGGGCTGGGACTGCCACGGCATGCCGATCGAAATCCAGATCGAGAAGCAATACGGCAAGAACCTCCCGGCCGACGAGGTGCAGGCGAAGTCGCGCGCCTACGCTGCCGAGCAGATCGAGCGCCAGAAAAAGGACTTCATCCGCCTGGGCGTGCTCGGCGACTGGGACGATCCGTACAAGACGATGGCCTTCGCGAACGAGGCCGACGAACTGCGCGCACTCGGCAAGATCCTGCGCAAGGGCTACGTGTATCGCGGCCTGAAGCCGGTGAACTGGTGCTTCGACTGCGGCTCGGCGCTCGCCGAGGCCGAGGTCGAGTACGCCGACCGCGTCGATCCGTCGATCGACGTCGGCTTTCCGTTCGCCGCCGAAGACCTGCCGAAACTCGCCGCGGCCTTCGGCCTGCCGAAGCTGCCGCTCGAGCGCGGCTACGCGGTCATCTGGACCACGACGCCGTGGACGATCCCGTCGAACCAGGCGCTGAACCTGCACCCCGACCACGACTACTCGCTGGTGAAGGTGCAGTGGAACGGCGCGCCCGCGCTGCTGCTGCTGGCCAGCGAGTCGGTCGAGTCGTGCCTCGCGCGCTGGAAGCTCGACGGCGAGATCGTCGCCACCTGCAGCGGCAAGGCGCTCGAACTGATCCGCTTTCGTCATCCGTTCGCCGACCGCTTCGCGCCGGTCTACCTCGGCGACTACGTGACGCTCGACTCGGGTACCGGGCTGGTGCACTCGGCGCCGGCCTACGGCATCGAGGACTTCGCCTCGTGCAAGCAGCACGGCATGGCCGATGCGGACATCCTGCAGCCGGTGCTCGGCGACGGCACCTTCGCGAGCTGGCTGCCCGACTTCGCCGGCATGTCGATCTGGGACGCCAACCCGAAGATCGTCGAGCACATCCGCGCGCACGGCTGCCTGTTCGGCGTCGAGAAGTACCCGCACAGCTACATGCACTGCTGGCGCCACAAGACGCCGATCATCTATCGCGCGTCGAGCCAGTGGTTCGCGGGCATGGACATCGCCCCTCACGACGGCGGCCCGACGCTGCGCGAGAGCGCGCTCGCCGGCGTCGAGGCCACCCGCTTCTATCCGGCCTGGGGCAAGGCCCGTCTGCACGGGATGATCGCCAACCGCCCCGACTGGACGCTGTCGCGGCAACGCCAGTGGGGCGTGCCGATGGCGTTCTTCGTGCACCGCGAAACGGGCGCGCTGCACCCGCGCACCGACGAGTTGCTCGAGCAGGTCGCGCAGCGCATCGAGCGCGAGGGCATCGAAGCCTGGCAGCGGCTCGATCCGCGCGAGCTGCTCGGCGACGAGGCCAACCAGTACCTGAAGAACCGCGACACGCTCGACGTCTGGTTCGACTCGGGCACCACGCACGAGACGGTGCTGCGCGGCTCGCACGCGGCGCAGTCGCACTTCCCGGCCGACATGTACCTCGAGGGCAGCGACCAGCACCGCGGCTGGTTCCATTCGTCGCTGCTCACCTCGTCGATGTTGAACGGCGTGCCGCCGTTCAAGGCGCTGCTCACGCACGGCTTCGTCGTCGACGGCAAGGGCCTGAAGATGTCGAAGTCGCTCGGCAACGTGGTCGCGCCGCAGAAGGTGTCGGACACGCTGGGTGCCGAGATCCTGCGGCTGTGGGTGGCCAGCACCGACTACTCGGGCGAGCTCGGCATCTCCGACGAGATCCTCAAGCGGGTCGTCGAGTCGTACCGGCGCATCCGCAACACGCTGCGCTTCCTGCTCGCGAACGTGTCCGGTTTCGACCCGCAGCGCCACGCGGTCCCGGCGGACGAGATGCTCGAGATCGACCGCTATGCGATCGCGATGACCGCCGCCTGGCAGCGCGAAGTCGAGCGCGACTACGAGCGCTACGAGTTCCACCCGGCGATGGCGCGGCTGCAGACCTTCTGCTCGGAAGACCTCGGCGCGTTCTGGCTCGACATCCTGAAGGACCGCCTCTACACCACCGCGGCCGACTCGCGCGCGCGCCGCTCGGCGCAGACCGCGCTGCACCAGGTCGCGCAGTCGATCGTGCGGCTGATGGCCCCGATCCTCTCGTTCACCGCCGAGGAGGCCTGGCCGCTGCTCGCGCCGCAGGCATGGAAGGCGGGCGGCGAGACGATCTTCACGCAGACCTGGCATGCGTTCGAAGGCATGGGCGAGCTCGCATCGGAAGACGCGCAGACCACCGCGCTGCTGCGGCTGAAATGGGAGGCGATCCGCGCGGTGCGCGCCGAGGTCATGAAGAGGCTCGAGGAAGCGCGCAGCGCCGGGACGATCGGCTCGTCGCTGCAGGCCGAGGTGGCGGTGCGCGCCTCGGGCGAAGCGTTCGACGCGCTCGCCTCGCTCGGCGACGACTTGCGCTTCGTGTTCATCACTTCGCAGGCGCGGGTGGTGCGCGGCGCCGACGACGAGCCGACGACGGTTGCGGTGTCCGCGAGCGCGCACGCCAAATGCGAGCGCTGCTGGCACTACCGCGCCGACGTCGGCGCCGACCCCGCGCATCCCACGATCTGCGGACGCTGTGTCGAGAACCTGCACGGCGCGGGCGAGCCGCGCAGCGCGGCCTGAACACGCGCGCGAACACGTTTCGAGGAAGCCGCACGGTGGCCAAAGGCGGATCGGGTGCGCTGCAGCGCTGGCTGTGGCTGGCGGCGGCGATCGTGGTCGTCGACCAGTTGTCGAAATTCGCGATCCTGCGCAGCCTGTCGTTCGGCGAGCGGATCGCGGTCGTGCCTGGCTTGTTCGACCTGACCCTGGTCTACAACCGCGGCGCAGCGTTCAGCTTCCTGGCCGGCGCCTCGGGATGGCAGCGCTGGTTCTTCACCGGGCTCGGAATCGCCGCGGCGATCTTCATCGTCTGGCTGCTGGCGCGCCACGGCTCGCAGCGGCTGTTCGCGTTCGCGCTGTCGCTGATCCTCGGCGGCGCGATCGGCAACGTGATCGACCGCGTCGTGCACGGCCAGGTGGTCGATTTCCTGCTCGTCTACTGGCAGCGCTGGCACTGGCCGGCGTTCAACGTCGCCGACAGCGGGATCACGGTAGGCGCGGTGCTGCTGATCGTCGACGAGTTTCGCCGCGTGCGGCGCGGTCGCTGAGGCTGCGCACAGTGTGCTATACAGCACGGATGAACCTGCAAGGCAAACGGATCCTGCTCGGCGTGACCGGTGGCGTGGCGGCCTACAAGGCGGCCGAACTGGCGCGCGAACTGCAGCGTGCCGGCGCGCACGTGCAGGTCGTGATGACCGAGGCGGCCACCCGATTCGTCGGACCGGTGACCTTCCAGGCGCTCACCGGCGAGCCGGTGTTCACCGACCAGTGGGACGTCCGCATCGCCAACAACATGGCGCACATCGAGCTGTCGCGCACCGCCGATGCGATCCTCGTCGCGCCCGCGACCGCCGACTTCCTCGCGAAGGCTGCGCACGGGCTTGCCGACGACCTGCTCGCCACGATGTGCCTGGCGCGCGAATGCCCGCTGCTGGTCGCGCCGGCGATGAACCGGCAGATGTGGCTGCACCCGGCCACGCAGCGCAACGTCGCTCGGCTGGCCGCCGACGGGGTCGCGATCCTCGGCCCGGAAAGCGGCGAGCAGGCCTGCGGCGAAACCGGCATGGGCCGGATGCTCGAACCGGCCGGGCTGGTCGACGAGCTGGCCGATTTCCTCGCGCCCAAGCCGCTCGCCGGCCGGCGCGTGCTGCTCACCGCGGGCCCCACCTACGAGCCGATCGACCCGGTGCGCGGCATCACCAACCTGTCCTCGGGCAAGATGGGGTTCGCGATCGCGCGCGCCTGCCGCGCGGCCGGCGCGCAGGTCACGCTGGTGGCGGGCCCGACAGCGCTCGCGACGCCTCGCGGCGTGACCCGCATCGACGTGCGCACCGCGCAGCAGATGCACGACGCGGTGATGGCCGCGCTCGACGCGCCGCCTCGCACCGACGCGTTCGTCGCGGTGGCTGCCGTGGCCGACTGGCGGGTGGCGAGCCCCAGCGAACGCAAGCTGAAGAAGAGCAGCTCGCACGACGTGCCGAAACTCGAGTTCGTGCAGAACCCCGACATCCTCGCAACGGTGGCGCGCCGCGCCGACGCGCCCTGGTGCGTCGGCTTCGCCGCCGAGAGCGAAGACCTCGAAGCCAACGGTCAGGCCAAGCGCATCGCCAAGGGCGTGCCGCTGCTGGTCGCGAACATCGGCCACGAGACCTTCGGCCGCGACGAAAACGAGCTGCTGCTGATCGACGAGCACGGCAGCCGACGGTTGCCGCGCGCCGACAAGGCGCAACTGGCACAGGCGCTGGTCGCCGAGATCGCGCAGCGGCTGCCCCGCCCATGATGCGAATCGACGTGCGGATCCTCGATCCGCGACTGCAGGGACAGTTGCCCGCTTACGCCACCGCCGGCAGCGCCGGCCTCGACCTGCGCGCCTGCATCGACGCGCCGGTCACGCTCGCCCCCGGCGACGCGCAACTGCTGCCCACCGGCATGGCGATCCACATCGGCGACCCGGGCTACGCGGCGATGATCCTTCCGCGCTCGGGGCTGGCCACGAAGCACGGCATCGTGCTCGGCAACCTCGTCGGACTGATCGATTCCGACTACCAGGGACCCCTGATGGTCTCGTGCTGGAACCGCGGCCGCGAGCCGTTCACGATCCAGCCGATGGAGCGCATCGCGCAAATGATCGTGGTGCCCGTCATGCAGGTGCAGTGGAACCCGGTGCACGACTTCGCCGCCACCGACCGCGGCAGCGGCGGCTTCGGCAGCACCGGCAAGGCGTGAGCAGGCGGCTGCTGGTCGTCTGGTGGACGATGACCGGCGGCACGCGCCAGCTGGTCGACGCGTTCCGCGAAGGTGCCGCGGTCCAGGAGGGTGTCGAACTCGTCGTGCGCCGCGCCGACGAGGCCCAGCCCTCCGACCTGCTCGCCGCCGACGCCGTGCTGTTCGCCACGCCCGAGAACCTCGCGTCGAAGGCCGCCCGTACGCGACGCTGGTCTGCGCCGGCTCCGACGGCCGAGGGCGCAGCACGGCAGATCGACCGCATCGCCACCGGCTGGCGGATGAAGCCGGTCGCCGAACCGCTGATCGTGATCACGCATGCGCAGACGCCCCAAGCGATCCTCGCGCCGAAGCAGATCGACCCGGCTTCGCTCGGTCGCGCGCGCGAACTCGGCGCGGCGATGGCCGCCGCGGTGTCGATGGGGATCTGGTAGCTGCCGGGTGCCGGGCCGCGACGGCGCGACTCAGCGTGCTGCCGTCACCAGCGCTTCGAGCTTCAGCACGTCGGCCGCGAACACGCGAATGCCCTCGGCCAGCTTCTCGGTGGCCATCGCATCCTCGTTGTGCGCCCAGCGGAACTGCTTCTCGTCGAAGCGCACCCGCTCGACCGGCTCTTCGCGCGCGCGCGCCGGATCGAGCCTGCGCTCGACCTCCTGCGTCGAGCCGCGCAACTGTTCGAGCAGCTCCGGACTGATGGTGAGCAGGTCGCAGCCGGCCAGCGCCAGCACCTGGCCGGCGTTGCGGAAGCTCGCGCCCATCACCTCGGTCGGATAGCCGAACTTCTTGAAGTAGCCGTAGATGCGCCGAACCGACTGCACGCCCGGATCGTCGTCGGGCGCGTAGTCGACGCCGTCGCGCTTGCGGTACCAGTCGAAGATGCGCCCGACGAACGGCGAGACCAGCGTCACGCCGGCATCGGCGCAGGCCACTGCCTGCGCGAAAGAGAACAGCAGCGTGAGGTTGCAGTGGATGCCTTCGCGCTCGAGCACCTCGGCGGCGCGGATGCCTTCCCGGTGGACGCGACCTTCACCAGCACCCGCTCGCGACCGACGCCGGCCTCTTCGTAGAGCCCGACGAGCCGTCGTGCCCTGGCAAGCGTCGCCTCGACGTCGAAGGACAGCCGCGCGTCGACCTCGGTGGAAACGCGGCCCGGCACGATCGACAGGATATCCCGGCCAAAGCGCACCAGCAGCCGGTCGCACACACCCGCCGCCGGCTCGCCCGGATGCGAGGCCACCGTCTGTTCGAGCAGTGCGCGGTATTCGGGCTTCTGCGCCGCCTTGAGGATCAGCGTGGGGTTGGTCGTCGCGTCGCGCGGCGCGTAGGCGCGCATCGCGTTGAAGTCGCCCGTGTCCGCGACCACGGTGGTGAACTGCCTGAGTCGTTCGAGTGCGTTCATGCGGGATTCTCCGGCGCGGCGCGCGCCTTCAGTGCGGCGCGCACCGCAAGCAACGCCAGCAGCACGAACAGCGTTGCGCTCCACAGCGCGAACGGCACGCCGAGCAGCGGCGCATTGGCGTCGCGGCACGAGGCGGTGGCCTCGAACAGCCACGGCAGGGTCTCGTCGAGCCGCAGGTTCATCAGCACGCGGTCGGCGAAGGTGAACGCGCACGACAGCGTCTGCGCGGCCACGAACTGCTGGTGCAGTGCCGCCCACAGGCCACCGAGCGCCGCCACGACGGCCAGCGTCGACGACGCGAGCAGCGCGATGCGCGAGCGGCGCGCAAGCCAGCCGAGCGCGGCGAAAGCGCCGAAGAGCAGGAACAGCAGCCGCTGGAAGGTGCACCAGGCGCAGGGCTCGATGCCGAAGCGGTGCTGCAGCACGAGCGCGACGCCGACCGCGCCGACCGCGAGCGCGGCGCCGAGCAGGAGGGTCGAATCGCTGCGGCGAAACATGCGCGAACTATACGACATCGCGAGCGACGGCCCCGGGCGCCTCGCCGTCCGGAAGGCCGGCGCGGCCGCGCCGCCCGAGCGACAAACGGGGCCTTGCGGCCCCGTTTGCGTCGCCCGATTGCGGCCGGCGATCAGCCGAACACGTCGTGGGTGATGTTGGCGAACCAGCTGTGCGCGTACTCGACCTCGCGGCGCCGGAATTCGGCCGACGCGTTGGCCGGGCTCACGCCGCCGGAGACCGCCTTGATCACCTGCGCGCCCTTGTCGTCCTGGCCGAGCTGGTAGACGTTGGCCACCGAGATGCCGTAGTCCTTGCCCACCACGCTGTAGCAGGTATTGACGAAGGACGGCGTGCCCGGCTGCTGTCCCTTGAGCAGCGCCACGATCGCCGCCGCCGTCACCTTGGCCTGCGAGTTCGCCGAGTAGCCCGACTTGGGCATCGTCGAGGCGACCGACGCGTCGCCGATCACGTGGATGCCCTTGTGGATCTTCGACTCGAAGGTCGCCATGTCGACCGGGCACCAGTCGCCGGTGCCGGTGAGCCCGGCGTCGACGGCGATCTTGCCCGCCTTCTGCGCCGGAATCAGGTTGAGCACGTCGGCCTTGTGCGTGTCGCCGAACTTCGTGGTGACGGTGAGCTTCGCGGCGTCGAGCTTGCCGATGCCGCGATCGGTCTGCTCGCCGCTCACCCATTCGATCAGCGCGTTCGGCGTGCCGTAACCGTACAACTCCTTCCAGCCTCCGATGAACAACCCCTGCTTCGAGAAGGCTGCACTGGCGTCGAGGATCAGCACCTTCGACTTCGGCTTGTGGCGCTTCAGGTAACCCGCGATCAGGCTGGCGCGTTCGTAGGGCCCGGGCGGGCAGCGGAACGGGGCGGCAGGCGGGCAGATCACCACGGTGCCGCCGTCGCGCATCGCCTCGAGCTGCTTGCGCAGCAGCGCGGTCTGCGGGCCGGCCTTCCACGCGTGCGGAATCTTCTCGGCCGTCGCCGCGTCGTAGCCTTCGATGCCGGTCCACTTGAAGTCGATGCCCGGAGCCACCACCAGCCGGTCGTAGGAGTAGCTGCCTCCGCCGGCGGTCTTCACGGTGCGGCCGGCCGGATCGATACCGGTGACCGTGTCGTGCACCACGTTCACGCCGCGCTTGCGCAGGCCGTCGTAGCCGAATGCGATCGACTCGAGCTTGCGCTCGCCGCTGATCACCTCGTTGCTCATGAAACAGGTGTGATAGGTCTTGTTGGGCTCGATCAGCGTCACCTCGATCGACGGATCGCCCATGCGGACGTAGCCGGCCACGGTGCATCCGCCGATGCCGCCGCCGACGACGACCACCTTCTTCTTGCCCTGCGCGATCGCGAAGCCCGGAGCCGCCAGCGCCAGGCCGGCCGCGCCGGTGCCGAGGACGAAGTCCCTGCGTGCAATGTTCGTCATGGTTTCGTCCTCCTCACTTCTGGCTGGCGTAGAACTGCACCAGCGCCTCGAAGTCCTTGTCGTTGAGCTCCTTCATCTTGGCGCGCATCTTCTTCGGCATCTCGCGATGGCCGCCGTTGAAGTCGGTGATCGAGTGCTGCAGATAGGGAATCCACTGGCCGGCCAGCATGCCCGAGCCGTCGCCCTTGCGGCCGCCGTTCTCGTGGCATTTCTCGCACGCGTCGTCGTGCACGCGCTTGCCCTTCGCGGCGAGCGCAGCGTCGAACGGCTGGATCGCCGACACGTGCTTCTTGCCGACGAAGTAGTCGGCCAGCTGGCCGATTTCCTCGTCGCTGTATCCCTTGGCCATGCGATCCATCACCGTGGCCAGCCGCTCATGACCCTCGACGTCGTCGGGATCGACCTTCAGCGCCTTCGCGGCCGCCTCGATCTTCGCCTTGTCCTTGCCGTACTTGTACGACAGCATCGCGTTGACGAAGTAGACCTTCGACATGCCCGCGATGCTCGGCGTGGCCGGCCCGCGGCTGACGCCGTCGATGCCGTGACAGCCGACACAGTTGCCCGCCAGCACCGAGATCGGCACGCCCTGCGCCGCGGCACCGCTCGCCCACGCCGCGCCCGCCAGCAGCAGCGCAGCCCCCAATACCTTCTTCCTCATCGCGTCTCCTCCTCCTTGGTTGCCGTGATACCCGGGTGCCGCCGCGGCCTCAGCCGGAGCCGCCCCCCTGCCCCTGAGTCTGCGTCTCCGCCCCACCGCCACGGTCCTGCGCGGCGCCACTCTCCTGCGCGGCGCCACTCTCCTGCGCGGCGCCACTTTCCTGCGCGCCGCTGCGCTCCTGCGCACCTTCGGGCTCCTGCACGGCTTCGGTTTCGGGGGCCCGCGGCCGCTTGTGCACCAACCCCTTGTGGCATTCGATGCAGGTGCGACCCTCTTCCATCGCCGAACGGTGCTTGCGCTTGCCGATGCGGTCCTGCGCGTCGAGGTCCATCGAGTCCCGGGGCGTGGCAGGAGCGGCAGGTCGACGACTCGGTGCGTTCCATCATCGACCAGACCACGTTGGCCATCCGCCAGCGATGCGCCTCGAACTTCTCGGGCGTGTCGATCGTGCCGAGCATCTCGTGCCAGACGTCTTTCGCGGCGCGCACCTTGGCGATGAGTTTCGGGACGAACTGCTTCGGGACGTGGCAGTCGGGGCAGCCGGCGCGCACGCCCGACGGGTTCGAATAGTGCGCCGACTTCTTGTACTCCTGGTACACCGTCGCCTCCATCGAGTGGCAGGAGACGCAGAAGGCGGTGGAGTTGGTGACCTCGAGCAGCGGGTAGAAGACGACTCCGTAGATCGCGATGGCGGCGATCGCCACCGCACCGGCGCCGACGCCGAAAAGGCGCCCGACCGTGGTGCCGGGCTTCGGGGGACTGCGCAGCGCGCCGAGGAGCCTGCGAATCGCCCTCACGCCAAAGCCCCGGCGTCAGGCACCCGACCCGACGGTCGCGAGCGCCGCCCCTTCGTACCCGCTTTCCCTGATTCCGGACAAGTCATTGGCGGATGCTGTCAGCGCCGCCATGCACACGCCTTGATCTGGCTCATGGTCCGCTCGCAAGTACGGTGGGCCGACGAGGGCCTGTTCACAGGCCCTTCCTCAGGCAGGCAACACTTCGACGAATTCCTCGCCCTCCCCGCCCGCGGTGGGCGGCGCGCCCTCGGCGAACGACAACGTGACCTGTTCGGCATCGTCGAGGTCGACCGTTACCCTGCCGCCGTTGATCAGCTTGCCGAACAGCAGTTCGTCGGCCAGCGCCTTGCGGATCGTGTCCTGGATGAGGCGCTGCATCGGACGCGCGCCCATCAGCGGATCGAAGCCCTTCCGCGCGAGCATCTTGCGCAGTCGATCGGTGAACACTGCCTCGACCTTCTTCTCGTGCAGCTGCTCCTCGAGCTGCATCAGGAACTTGTCGACGACGCGCATGATGATCTCTTCGTCGAGCGCCGCGAAGCTGATGATCGCGTCGAGCCGGTTGCGGAACTCGGGCGTGAACAGCCGCTTGATCTCGACCATCTCGTCGCCCTGCTTGCGCGTCTCGGAGAAGCCGATCGAGCGCTTCTGCAGGTCGGAGGCGCCGGCGTTGGTCGTCATGATGACGATCACGTTGCGGAAGTCGGCCTTGCGCCCGTTGTTGTCGGTGAGCGTGCCGTGGTCCATCACCTGCAGCAGGATGTTGAAGATGTCCGGGTGCGCCTTCTCGATCTCGTCGAACAGCAGCACCGCGTGCGGCTTCTTGCTGATCGCCTCGGTGAGCAGCCCCCCCTGGTCGAAGCCGACGTAGCCCGGAGGCGCGCCGATCAGCCGCGACACCGCGTGGCGCTCCATGTACTCGGACATGTCGAAGCGGATCAGCTCGATGCCCAGGATGAACGCGAGCTGCCTGGCGACCTCGGTCTTGCCGACGCCGGTGGGGCCGGAGAACAGGAACGCGCCGATCGGCTTCTCGGGCTTGCCCAGCCCCGAGCGCGACATCTTGATCGCCGCCGCCAGCGCCTCGATGGCCGGATCCTGGCCGAACACGGTGGCCTTCAGGTCGCGGTCGAGCGTCTGCAGCCGGCTGCGGTCGTCGGACGACACCGACGCCGGCGGGATGCGCGCGATCTTCGCGACGATGTCCTCGATCTCGCCCTTGCTGATGATCTTCTTCTGGCGGCTCTTCGGCAGGATGCGCTGCGCCGCGCCCGCCTCGTCGATCACGTCGATCGCCTTGTCGGGCAGGTGCCGGTCGTTGATGTACTTGGCCGCCAGCTCGGCGGCCGCCGACAGCGCCGAGGCCGAGTACTTGATGCCGTGATGCTCCTCGAAGCGCGACTTCAGCCCGCGCAGGATCTGCACGGTCTGCTCCACCGTGGGCTCGACCACGTCGATCTTCTGGAAGCGTCGCGACAGCGCGTGGTCTTTCTCGAAGATGCCGCGGTACTCGTTGTAGGTGGTCGCGCCGATGCACTTGAGCGTGCCCGACGACAGCGCCGGCTTCAGCAGGTTCGACGCGTCGAGCGTGCCGCCCGAGGCCGAGCCCGCGCCGATCAGCGTGTGGATCTCGTCGATGAACAGGATCGCGTGCTGCGCCGCCTTCAGCTGCTTCAGCACGGTCTTCAGGCGCTGCTCGAAGTCGCCGCGGTACTTGGTGCCGGCCAGCAGCGCGCCCATGTCGAGCGAATAGACGGTGGCGTCGGCGAGCACCTCGGGCACGTCGCCCTGCGTGATCCGCCAGGCGAGCCCTTCGGCGATCGCGGTCTTGCCAACGCCGGCCTCGCCGACCAGCAGCGGGTTGTTCTTGCGCCGCCGACAGAGGACCTGGATCACGCGCTCGACTTCGTGCTCGCGGCCGATCAGCGGATCGATGCGCCCCTCGCGGGCAGCCGCGTTCAGGTTCTGCGTGTACTGGTCGAGCGCGCCCTGCTGGCCTGCCGCGCCTTCCTGCTCGGCCTCGGGCTGCTCTTCCTTCTGCGGCTCCTTCGGCTGCGGCGCCTTGGTGATGCCGTGCGAGATGTAGTTGACCACGTCGAGCCGCGTGATGCCCTGCTGGTGCAGGTAGTACACCGCGTGCGAGTCCTTCTCGCCGAAGATCGCCACCAGCACGTTGGCGCCGGTGACCTCCTTCTTGCCGTTGGACGTGCTCTGCACGTGCATGATCGCGCGCTGGATCACGCGCTGGAACCCGAGCGTGGGCTGCGTGTCGATTTCCTCGCTGCCGGGGACGACCGGGGTGTTTTCCTTGATGAAGGTCGTCAGGCTCTTGCGCAGGTCTTCGATGTTGGCGGCGCATGCGCGCAGCACCTCGGCCGCCGACGGGTTGTCGAGCAGCGCCAGCAGCAGGTGCTCCACGGTGATGAACTCGTGGCGCTGCTGCCGGGCCTCGACGAAGGCCATGTGCAGACTGACTTCCAATTCCTGCGCGATCATGCTTCCTCCATCACGCACTGCAGCGGATGCTGGTGTTGGCGTGAGTAACTGCTAACCTGGTCGACCTTCGTGGATGCCATGTCGCGCGGATAGACCCCACAGACGCCGCGCCCTTCCCGATGCACCTTCAGCATCACCTGCGTCGCCTTCTCCCGCCCCATGCCGAAAAACTTCTGCAGCACGCTCACCACGAACTCCATCGGGGTGAAGTCGTCGTTCAACAACATCACCTGGTACATCGGCGGCGGCTCGAGCCGCTTCTCCTTGCGCTCGAGAACGGTTGAGGGTTCCTGCCGTGTCGCCATGAACCCCATTCTAGCGAGTCATGCACCCCATGCAACAACGGATCGGAAGGCATTTCCGACGACCGTGATCCGCTTCACGAAGGTGTCACGGATTTGCCGAATCGCCCTTGACGCAAGAACATTTTTGCCAAAGAATCCGAGCGCTATCCGGGGTCTTTCGCGACCGGGTCGCTCCTTCGTTGCGCAGAGCAGGTGGGGGACGGCCTGCGCGCTTTCAAGTCGCCGGCGGCACCGGAATGGTCGTGTCAGCGAGATCCGGGCGCATCGGGCGCCGTTCTCTTCAGCCTCGCGTCTGGCCGACCTCGTCCATTGACAACGAAGGATAGGCAGGCATGGCTACAGGCACCGTCAAGTGGTTCAACGACTCCAAGGGGTACGGCTTCATCACCCCCGACGATGGGGGAGAGGATCTTTTCGCGCACTTTTCCGCGATCCAGATGAACGGCTTCAAGACGCTGAAGGAAGGCCAGAAGGTCCAGTTCGACGTGGTGGCCGGGCCCAAGGGCAAGCAGGCGTCGAACATCCAGTCGCCCTGACGCCGACGGCACGGCTCGCCGGGCCCCGTCTCCGGGGTCCGGGGCGATGCAGGCGATCGATCCCGCGATCGCCGCCCCTCATCCCCCGCCTGCTGGCCGCCCGTCGGGCGGCACGGTGGCTGCGGGCGTTCGCAGGCTCAGCGGTAGCGGCGCAGGTACTTCCACTCGAAGGCCCGCTTGGCCCAGTGGAACACGCGCGCCGACGGCAGCAGCAGGTTGCGTCGCAGGTTGCGGAACACCAGCGTGCCGCGGTCGATCGCATCGACGATGCACACCAGTTCGACCTTGAAGGTCTCGTTCGACGCCTTGCCCTGCAGGTCGGCCAGCAGGTTGGCCGCGGCGGCCGCAGCCTGCAGGTCGGCCATGTGCGCCTGCTTGGGCATCCAGTCGGGGCCCGGAAAGCTGCCCGAATCGCCGACGACGTAGACCCGCTCGCGGCCCGGCACGCGGCACTGCGCATCGGCCTGCACGAGGCCGCCGGGCGAGCGCGGCAGGTCGGTCGCGTCGAACCACGCGTTGCCGGTCATGCCGGGCATGAACAGGATCAGGTCGGCCGGGAACTCGCCACCTTCGGTGACCACGCGATCGGCATCGAAGCGCACCAGCTTGTGCCCCGGTGCGTGCGCACGCCGCGCCGGGCCATCTCGGCCAGCAGGTGCTCGACCGCCTTCGGGCCGAGCCGGTTGCCCGGCTGCGGCGCGGGGCTGAAGAACACCAGCTCGAAACGCTCGCGCCGGCCTTCGCGGCGCAACTGCGCGTCGATGCCGAACAGGAACTCGAACATCGGCCCGCCGCGCATCGCCGAGGGCTCGTTCGGGTTGCCGGCGAAGCCCAGCGCGATCGTGCCGCCCTGCATTTCGCGTAGCCGGTCGCGGATGCGCTCGGCCGCCGCGATGCCCTCGCAGGGCGTGATCGCGTGCTCGATCCCGGGCAGTTTCTTGATGAAGCGCCCGCCGGTGGCGATCACCATCGCGTCGTTGGCGACGTCGCCGGCGCTGGTTTCGACCACGCGCCCGCCATCGCGCAAGCCGGTGACCTCGGCAGCGTGAAACTGCACGCGCATGCGCTCGAAGAACCGGTCGAGCGGAACCGTCAGCTGCTCGCGCGTGCGAAGGCCGCCGGGAATCCAGATGATGCCGGGCAGGTAGTGCAGTTCGGGGCGCGGCGCGACCAGCGTGATCGCGACGCCCGGATCGCGCCGGCGCAGTTCGCGCACGGTGGACAGGCCGGCGAAGCCGGCGCCCAGCACGGCGATACGGGAGTTCATGGCCGGAGCGAGTCTAGCATCCGGTCGCCGTGCGGCCGGGACTTTCCCCGCGTGCACGCGCGGCATAAGCTCGCAAGGGCAGCCGTTGCGCTTGCGGCCAGGTCAACGACCCGCGAACGGCCGGCTTCCCGCACCGCTGCTGATGGCATCGCCGCCCGCGCGCGCCATGCCCGCTATGCTCGGCGCTTCGCGCATGCGCGGCCCCGCTCGCGGCGGGCCGCGCGGCGCGGCCCCACATCCACGACGGCGACGGAGCTTCGATGCACGACGCGAGCCTCGCGGCGCACGCTGCCCTCCTGGCCCGGCACGGCGGGCGCGACGCGCTGTCGCAGGCGCTGCGGGCGAGCCGGGCCGACACGCTGGCCATGTTCGCGGTTTACGAGAAGGCCCTCGCCGACCTGCGGGTGCCGCTGCGCGCCGAACTGAACCCGCCGCTGTGGGAGCTCGGCCACGTCGGATGGTTCCGGGCGTACTGGGTACAGCGCAATCCGCAGCGCGAGCACGGCCTGCGCGCCGACCCGGAAGCGCCGCGCGGCCCGGCCGAGCCGGCGAACTCCGACGAGCTGTACCACTCCGGCCGCGTGCCGCACGACAGCCGATGGCAGCTGCTGCTGCCCGATGCGCGAGCCACCCGCGCGCACCTGCAGCGCCAGCTCGACACGACGCTGGCGCTGCTCGCCGATGCGCCCGAGCACGACGACGCGCTGTATTTCTTCCGGCTGGCGCTGCTGCACGAAGACATGCACCACGAGGCCGCGCTGTACATGGCGCAGGGGCTGGGCATCGCGATCGACGACTCGCGCTGGCAGGCGCGCGCGCTGCCGCCGCCGCCCGCATCCCTCGCCCTCCCGGTCGGCCGCTGGCGCCTCGGCAGCCCCGAGGAGCACGGCTTCGCCTTCGACAACGAATCGCCGCCGGTCGAGGTGGCGGTGCGCGCCTGCGAGATCGACGCGCAGGCGGTGCGCTGGGCCGAGTACCTGCCCTTCGTCGAGGCCGGCGGCTACGCGCAGCCGCGCTGGTGGTCGGCACCTGGCCGGCAGTGGCTGGCGCAATCCGGCGCGCGCGCCCCGCACTACCTGCAACGCGACGGCGGCCATTGGCAGCAATGGCGCCACGGCCGCTGGCAGGCGCTCGCCCCGGCCGAGGCCGCCTGTCACCTGACGCACCATGAGGCCCGGGCGTGGTGCCGCTGGGCAGGCCGGCGGCTGCCCGGCGAAGCCGAGTGGGAGCGCGCCGCGGCCACGCTCGCGCCGCATTTTCGCTGGGGCGACGTCTGGGAGTGGACGAGCAGCGCCTTCGCGCCCTTCCCCGGCTTCGTTGCCCACCCTTACCGCGAGTATTCGGCGCCGTGGTTCGACGGCCGCCCGGTGCTGCGCGGCGCGTCGTTCATGACGCAGCCGCGCATGCGCCACACGCGCTATCGCAACTTCTTCCAGCCAGCCCGCAACGACGTGCCGGCGGGTTTTCGCAGTTGCGCGGCGTAGGGCCTGCTCACATGTGATCGATCATCACCTGGCCGAAGCCGGAGCACGACACCTGGGTGGCGCCCGGCATCAGCCGCGCGAAGTCGTAGGTGACCTGCTTCGACAGGATCGACTTCTCCATCGACGAGATGATCAGGTCGGCGGCCTCGACCCAGCCCATGTGGCGCAGCATCATCTCGGCCGACAGGATCTCCGAGCCCGGGTTCACGTAGTCCTTGCCGGCGTACTTCGGCGCGGTGCCGTGCGTGGCTTCGAACATCGCGACCGAATCGGACAGGTTGGCGCCCGGCGCGATGCCGATGCCGCCCACCTGCGCGGCCAGCGCGTCGGAGATGTAGTCGCCGTTGAGGTTCAGCGTGGCGATGACCGAGTACTCGGCCGGGCGCAGCAGGATCTGCTGCAGGAAGGCGTCGGCGATCGCGTCCTTGATCACGATCTCCTTGCCGCTCTTCGGATTCCTGAACGAGCACCACGGGCCGCCGTCGAGCAGCTGCGCCCCGAACTCCTTCTGCGCGAGCGCGTAGCTCCAGTCGCGGAAGCTGCCCTCGGTGTACTTCATGATGTTGCCCTTGTGCACGATGGTCACCGACGGCTTGTCGTTGTCGATCGCGTACTGGATCGCCTTGCGCATCAGCCGCTCGGTGCCCTCGCGCGAAACCGGCTTGATGCCGATGCCGGAGGTCTCGGGGAAGCGGATCTTCGTGACGCCCAGTTCCTTCGTGAGGAACTCGATCAGCTTCTTCGCTTTCTCGCTCTGCGCCTCGTATTCGATGCCCGCGTAGATGTCCTCGGAGTTCTCGCGGAAGATGACCATGTCGGTCTTCTCGGGCTCCTTCACCGGCGAGGGCACGCCCTTGAACCAGCGCACCGGGCGCAGGCAGACGTACAGGTCGAGTTGCTGGCGCAGCGCGACGTTGAGCGAGCGGATACCTCCGCCCACCGGCGTGGTGAGCGGCCCCTTGATCGAGACCACGTAGTCCTTCAGCACGTCGAGCGTCTCGGCCGGCAACCAGACGTCGGGGCCGTAGACCCTGGTGGACTTCTCGCCCGCGTAGATCTCCATCCAGTGGATTTTCTTCTTGCCGCCGTAGGCCTTCGCCACCGCCGCGTCGACCACCTCGAGCATCACCGGCGTGATGTCGACCCCGGTGCCGTCGCCCTCGATGTACGGAATGATCGGATGGTCGGGGACCTGCAGGGAGTAGTCGCTGTCGACCTTGATCTTCTCGCCAGCGGACGGGATCTTGATGTGCTGGTACATGCCGGGGATTCCTCGTGGGAAGTGGGCGAATGCGCAATTATGCCGCAGCGCCAGGTGCCCTGTTCCGCAGATACCTTGCCTTCGGCGAGGCCTGGCGGGCAACATGCGGGGATGAAGACGACTTCCGGAACTCGCGGTGCGCCGCTGCCGCTCCCGCTACTACGCCCGCTGCCGCTGCGGCGGCTGCTCGCCGGCGTGGGCGTGGCGGCCATGCTCGCCGCGCCGCCTGGCGCGGCCGCGCAGGACGCGCCTCAACCGAAGCTGCCGGTCGTGCGGCTGCAGGCCGGCATGCACATCGTACTGGCCGAAGTCGCCGCGACGCCGCGCGCGCGAGAGATCGGCCTGATGATGCGCGAGAAGCTCGGCCCGAACGAGGGAATGCTGTTCGTCTTCGAGCAGCCGCGCGCGTACTGCTTCTGGATGCGCAACACGCTGCTGGCGCTGTCGATCGCGTTCATCGGCGACGACGGCCGCATCGTCAACATCGAGGACATGGCGCCGCGCACCGAGAACAGCCACTGCGCGAAGGCGCCGGTGCGCTTCGCGCTCGAGATGGAACAGGGCTGGTTCGCGCGGCGCGCGCTGTCGGCGGGCGCGACGCTGGTGAATCCGGGAGGTGTTTCCCGGTCAGGCGCCCTTGCGGAAGAACTTGCCGTAGACCCAGAGCACCGCGATCGCGCCGATCACCGACGCGATGAAGCCGGCGCTCGCGCCCGGCGGGTACCAGCCGGCGGCCTGCCCGACGAAGGTGGCCACGAACGAGCCGACGATGCCGAGCAGCATCGTGACGAGGATGCCCCCGCCCTGCGTGCCCGGCATCACGAACTTCGCGACCGCGCCGATCACCAGCCCGATGATCGCGGTGTAGATCAGGCTGCCCATGGCCGGCCTCCCGCGTCAGCCGAAGTTCTTCGCCGCGAACTCCCAGTTCGCGAGGTGGTTCAGGAAGGTCTCGACGAACTTCGGGCGCGCGTTGCGGTAGTCGATGTAATAGGCGTGCTCCCAGACGTCGACCGTCAGCAGCGGCCGGTCGGCCGTGGTAAGCGGCGTGGCGGCGTTGCTGGTGTTGACGATGTCGACCGAGCCGTCGGGCTTCTTCACCAGCCAGGTCCAGCCCGAGCCGAAGTTGCCCACCGCGCTCTTCGTGAAAGCTTCCTTGAACGCCGCGAAGGTGCCCCACTTGCGCGCGATCGCGTCGCCCAGCGCGCCGCCGGGCTCGCCGCCGCCGGCGGGCTTCATGCTCGACCAGAAGAAGGTGTGGTTCCAGACCTGGGCCGCGTTGTTGAACACGCCGCCCAGCGACTTCTTCACGATGTCTTCGAGGCCGAGGTTCTCGAATTCGGTGCCTTTGACCAGGTTGTTCAGGTTGGTGACGTAGGCCTGGTGATGCTTGCCGTAGTGGTACTCGAAGGTTTCCTTCGAGATGTGCGGGGCCAGTGCATCCATTGCGTACGGCAGCGCCGGGAGGGTGTGTTCCATGGTCTTGTCCTTGTCGCTCGAGTGAGATCGCCGCGCGGGCCGGAGCCTTTGATTCTAGGACGAAAGCGCGGCGCGAGCCAAAGCGGCCACCCGCGCAATGCGGCCACTCCGGTGAGCGGGGTCAGGGCCGGCTCGATCCGCCCGGCTGCGCTTCGTCGTCGACGGTCTCGCGCACCTCGACGCGCAGCGCGCCGCGCGCGAGCGTGACCGACAGCCCGTCGCCCACCGCGGCGTCGGCGCTGGCGCGCAGCACGCGGCCCGCGCGATCGTGCACGATCGCGTAGCCGCGCGCGAGCACCGCCTGCGGGCTGACCAGCGCGAGCGACGCGGCCAGTTGCGCGACGCGCTCGTCGCGCCGTGCAAGCAGCGCCTGCGTCGCGCGCTGCAGGCCCTGCGACGCGGCGTCGAGCCGGTGCGCCGCCACCTCGCCGCGTGGCGCGCGCAGGCCGGCGCGCAGCCGCTCGACGCGCATCGCGCGCTGCGCGAGCAGGTTGCGGCCGGCCGCGATCGCGCGCTGCGCGAGCGCCTGCAGCCTGAGCGCCCGCTCCTGCCATTGCGTCGCGGGCGAGCGCAGCAGTCGCGCGCCGGTGTCCAGGCGCTGTTCGAGCGACTCGATCCGGCGTGCCCAGGCGCGCGCGATCCGCCCGCCCAGCGCCTCGGCGCCGCGCATCAGTTCGCGCCGGTCGGGCGAGGCGAGCGCCGCCGCGGCGGTCGGCGTCGGCGCTCGCTGGTCGGCGGCGAAGTCGGCGATGGTGAAGTCGGTCTCGTGACCCACCCCGCTGACCACCGGAATCGGCGAGGCCGCCACCGCGCGCGCGACCGCCTCGTCGTTGAACGCCCAGAGATCCTCGATCGAACCGCCGCCGCGAACCAGCAGCAGCACCTCGCACTCGCGCCGCCGCGCGGCAGCCGCCAGCGCCGCGACGATCGCTGCCGGCGCGTCGACCCCCTGCACCGGCGTCGGGTAGACGATGACCGCCACGCCGGGCGCGCGCCGCCGCAACGTGGTCAGCACGTCGCGCAGCGCCGCCGCCGCGGGCGAGGTCACCACGCCGATCGTGCGCGGCATCGCTGGCAGCGCCCGCTTGCGTTGCGGATCGAACAGGCCCTCGGCCTGCAGTCGCGCCTTCAACTGCAGGAAGCGCTGGTACAGGTCGCCGGCACCGGCGCGGCGCATCGACTCGACCGACAGCTGGTAGTCGCCACGCGCCTCGTACAGGGTGACCGAGGCCCGGACCTCGACGCGATCGCCATCGCGCGGCGCGAAGTCCACGTGCTGCGCCCGCCCGCGGAACATGACCGCGCGCACCTGCGCCGACGCGTCCTTCAGCGTGAAGTACCAGTGGCCGCTGGCGGCACGCGTCACGTTCGACAGTTCGCCGCCGACCCAGACCAGCGGAATGCTGCTTTGCAGCAACCCAGCAACCATGCGGTTCAGCTGGCCGACTGTCAGGATTTCCCGCGCCAATCCTCGGTTTCCGCTCGTGGATCCAGTATTCATGCGCCTTCCCGACGGACAGCTTTCCACACGTCTCGTTGTCGTCCCGGAACTCGCGGCGGCTCTCGCGCCGCGCCTGGACGGAAGCCCCAAGTATATGATTCATCGGATGATTTTCGAGGCCTCGCCAAGCACCTGCCGAACTGCGTGGGCGCTGCAGCGCCCCGCCAACCGTGGTGCGGCGCGTTGTTCACAGACTTGTCCACAGATTCCGCCGCTGCGGGAACGCGCGGCGGCCGTCCGACGGCCGAACTTGCCCGTGCCCGGGAAAAGACCCGACAATTGCGGCCTTCGCTTGCGGGCCGATGCGCGGCCCCTCCTCGGAGAATGACTTGCTGTCCCTGATCCAGGCGGCCGGCTGGCCGGTGTGGTTTCTCATCGTCGCTTCGATCGCCGCCGTCGCGCTGATCATCGAACGGTTCCTGTCGCTGAAGCGCGCCAGGGTGCTGCCGCCCGGCCTGCTCGAAGAGGTGGTCGCGCTGCGGCGCTCCCAGCCGATCACCCCCGAGCTGCTGAACAAGCTGGCGGCCAATTCGCCGCTCGGACGCGTGCTGGCCAGCGGCCTGCGCAACGAGGGCGCCGGGCGCGAGCTGATGAAAGAGGCCATGGAGGAAAGCGGCCGCGCCGTTGCCCACGAGCTCGAGCGCTACCTGTCGGCGCTGGGGACGATCGCGGCGATCGCGCCGCTGATGGGCCTGTTCGGAACCGTGGTCGGGATGATCGAGATCTTCGGCGCGCAGGCGCCCACCGGCTCGGCCAACCCCCAGCAGCTGGCGCACGGCATTTCGGTCGCCTTGTACAACACGGCGCTCGGCATCCTGATCGCGATCCCGGCGATGATCGCCTACCGTCACTTCCGCGCGCGCGTCGACAGCTACCTGGTCGAGATGGAACAGCAGTCGCTGCGCCTGGTCGACACGCTGCGCAACCTGCAGCGATGAACTTCCGCCGCGGCATCCGGCGCGACGAGCCGGAGATCAACTTCGTTCCGCTGATCGACGTGCTGCTGGTGATCCTGATCTTCCTGATGGTCACCACCACCTACTCGAAGTTCACCGAGCTGCAGGTCGACCTGCCCAGCGCCAATGCCGAGCAGGCCGCCGAACGGCCGAGCGAGATCGTGGTCGCGGTGTCGGCCGAGGGCCGCTACATGCTCGACGCCGGCAACCCGCAATTCGTCGCCTCGCCCGACCTGGCCGCGGCGCTGCGCCGCGCGGCCGCCGAGCGCAAGGACCCGGTTCTGGTCATCTACGCCGATGCAGGCGCGACGCACCAAGCAGTGGTCGGCGTGCTCGAAGCAGCACGCCGAGGCCGGCGTGGCGAAGGTGACCTTCGCTGCGAAGGGCGGCGGCTCCGCCAGGGGACGATGAGTCCGGGGCGGCGCAGCCGTGTCGAATCGCTGGTTCGGCGGCTGTGGTATGCGCGCGATCCCGGCCTGCCGCTGCGCGCGCTGCGCGCCTGCCTGGCGCCGCTGTCGCTCGTCACTGCCTGGGCGGCGCGGCGCAGCCGCCTGCGGCTGCGCGCGCACGAGGCTCCGCGGCCGCCGCTGCTGGTGGTGGGCAATCTGGTTGCCGGCGGCGCCGGCAAGACGCCGCTGGTGGCGGCGATCGCGACCGCACTCGCCGCGCGCGGGCTGCGCCCGGGCATCGTCGCGAGCGGCTATGGCGCGACGCGCAACGCCGCGCGCCTCGTGCATGCCGGCGACGATCCGGCCGACGCCGGCGACGAACCGTTGCTGCTCGCGCAGGCGACCGGCCTGCCGGTGGCCGCCGGACGCGACCGCGCCGCAGCCGTCGCGCGCTTGCTCGCCGCGCATCCGCAGCTCGACCTGGTCATCTCCGACGACGGCCTGCAGCACGCGGCGCTCGCACGCAGCGTGGAGATCGTCGTCTTCGACGAGCGCGGCGCGGGCAACGGGCGCCTGCTGCCGGCCGGACCGCTGCGCGCCCCGCTCGTGCAGGCCGCGACGATGGACGCGCTGGCGCTCAATGGCGACGCGCCGGCGCCGATCGCGCATCCGCGGCAATTCCGCTTCCGGATCGAGCCGCTGCGGTTCGTCGCGGTCGGCGGCCACGCTGCCCCGCTCGAACCGCAGGCGTTCGCGCAGCGCGCGCACGGGCATCGGCTGGTCGCGGTGGCCGGAATCGCGGCGCCGCAGCGCTTCTTCGCGACGCTGCGCGCGCTGGGCCTGCAGCCGCAGTGCGTCGAACTGGGCGACCACGCGACGCTGGGCCGCGCCGAGCTCGCGGCGCTGCCGGCGAGCTTCGTCGTCATGACCGCCAAGGACGCCGTAAAATGCGCCGCGTGGGCGGACAGCCGCTGCTGGGCACTCGAAGTGCAGGCGGTCCCCGATCCCGCGCTCATCGACTGGCTGACCGAGACGATCCGTGGACGCACGCCTGCTTGAAATCCTCGTCTGCCCGCTGTGCAAGGGGCCCCTTCAGCATCAGCGCGGCGGCACCTCCGCCGACGGCACGCCGCTCGAGGCCGAACTGATCTGCCGTGCCGACCGCCTCGCCTTTCCGGTGCGCGACGACATCCCGGTGATGCTGGCCGACGAGGCGCGCAAGCTCGGCGACGCCGACTGAACGCGTCGATGACGCCGCCCGACTTCGTCGCGCTGATTCCCGCCCGCCTGGCCTCGACGCGGCTGCCCGACAAGCCGCTCGCCGACATCGGCGGCAAGCCGATGGTGGTCAGGGTGGCCGAACGCGCGGCGGCCGCCGGCGCCGCGCGCGTGGCGGTCGCGACCGACTCGCCGCGCATCGCCGCGGCGGTGTCGGCAGCCGGCTTCGAGGCGATCATGACCCGCGAAGACCACGCATCCGGCACCGATCGCCTCGCCGAGGCGGCCGGCAAGCTCGGACTGTCCGCCGACCAGATCGTGGTCAACGTCCAGGGCGACGAGCCGCTGATCCCGCCGCCGCTGGTGCGCGCGGTCGCGGCCCGGCTCGCCGGCGCGAGCGACTGCGCGATCGCGACAGCCGCGCACCCGATCGATGCGCTCGCGCAGTACCTCGACCCGAACGTGGTGAAGGTCGTCTGCGACCGCGAGCTTCGCGCGCTCTATTTCTCGCGCGCGCCGATCCCCTTCGAGCGCGACGCGATGGCGGGGTTTCCGCAACGGCTGCCCGCACGCCTGCCCGGGGGCCTCGCGCCCGCAGGCCTGCCGTTGCGCCACATCGGGCTGTACGCCTACCGGGCCGGCTTCCTCGACGCATACCCGCGGCTCGCCCGCTCGCCGCTCGAGGCGCTCGAGTCGCTTCGAGCAGCTGCGCGCGCTGTGGCACGGCCACCGCATCGCCGTGCTTCTTGCCGACGGGGCACCGCCGCCCGGCGTCGACACCGCCGCCGACCTCGAGCGCGCGCGCGTGGCCTTCGCAGCCACAGCCGCGACCCGGTCAAATTGACCGGCCGACGCGTTTGACGGTACGCTTGGCCGGCTTTGCGGGCGGTGGCCGGCCCGATCGGCCCGTGTCCCGTTGCGCCCGCCGATCGCGCTTCCGGAGCATGGTCGCCATGCCCCGCGACCCGATCACACGGTTCAGGCAGATCCATGCGTTTGATTCTTCTCGGCCCGCCCGGCGCCGGCAAAGGCACGCAGGCCGCGTTCATCACGCGGGAATTCGGCATTCCACAGATCTCCACCGGGGACATGCTGCGCGCGGCGATCAGCGCGGGAACGCCGGTCGGGCTGGCCGCGCAGAAGGTCATGAAGGCCGGGGCGCTCGTTTCCGACGACATCATCGTCGGCCTGGTGATGGATCGCCTGCGCGCACCCGACTGCCAGGCGGGCTACCTGTTCGACGGCTTCCCGCGCACGATCGCGCAAGCCGAGGCGATGAAGACCGCGGGCGTGCGCATCGACTACGTGCTCGAGATCGACGTGCCCGACGAAGAGATCATCGAGCGGATGGGCGGGCGCCGCGTGCATCCGGCGAGCGGGCGCACCTATCACGTGAAGTTCAATCCGCCGCGGGTGCCCGGCCACGACGACCTCACCGGCGAACCGCTCGCGCAGCGCGATGACGACCGCGAAGAAACGGTGCGCAAGCGCCTCGCGGTCTATCACTCGCAGACGCACCCGCTGATCGATTACTACAGCGCCCGGGAGCGCAGCGGCGACGCGGCGGCGCCGGCCTACCGGCGCATCTCCGGACTGGGCGGCGTCGAAGAAATCGCCTCCCGCGCAGTCGACGCGCTCAAGTAAACTCTCGCCCGCGTCACACCGATTTCCCGTTTCTTTCGACTTCGAACACCGAGCAATCCGGATGGAGGTTCTCTCATGACTGCAACCTCGGCAGGTCTGTGGCTGGCCCCGGCCTGCGGGCTGGCAGCAGTGATCTACGGCATCGCGTCGAGCCGCTGGATCCTGTCCCTCGACGCGGGCAACGCCCGCATGCAGGAAATCGCGGCGGCGATCCAGCAGGGCGCCAAGGCCTACCTGAACCGCCAGTACCGAACGATCGGGCTGGTCGGCGTCATCCTGTTCTTCGTCATCTGGTTCGTGCCCGGACTGGGCATCTCCACCGCGATCGGCTTCGCGATCGGCGCGATCCTCTCGGGCGCGGCCGGCTACATCGGCATGAACGTGTCGGTGCGGGCCAACGTGCGCACCGCGCAGGCCGCAACGAAGGGCATCGGCGAGGCGCTGGCGGTGGCGTTTCGCGGCGGCGCGATCACCGGCATGCTGGTGGTCGGCCTGGGCCTGCTCGGCGTGGCCGGCTACTACGGCATCCTGATGGGCTCGGCGCCGCACGGCCTGGGCAAGGTCGACGACCTGCATTCGGTGATCAAGCCGCTGATCGGCCTGGCCTTCGGCTCGTCGCTGATCTCGATCTTCGCGCGGCTGGGCGGCGGGATCTTCACCAAGGGCGCCGACGTGGGCGCCGACCTCGTCGGCAAGGTCGAGGCCGGCATTCCCGAGGACGATCCGCGCAACCCGGCGGTGATCGCCGACAACGTCGGTGACAACGTCGGCGACTGCGCCGGCATGGCCGCCGACCTGTTCGAGACCTATGCGGTGACCCTGATCGCGACGATGCTGCTCGGCTCGCTGATGGTCAAGGGCGCCGAGCTGCAGGCGGTCGTGTACCCGCTCGCGCTGGGCGGCCTGTCGATCATCGCGTCGATCGTCGGCGCGATGTTCGTGAAGGCGAAGCCCGGACAGACCAACGTGATGCCGGCGCTGTACCGCGGGCTGGCCTGGGCCGGCGCGATCGCGACGGTCGTCGCCTGGCCGATCACCAGCTGGATGTTCGCGGGCGTCGACCTCTCCGGCGCGCACACCTCGGTGCTGAACCTGTGGCTGTGCGTGGTGGTGGGCATGGTGCTCACCGGGCTGATCGTCTGGGTCACCGAGTACTACACCGGCACGCAGTTCGCGCCGGTGAAGCACGTGGCGCAGGCGTCGACGACGGGCCACGCCACCAACATCATTGCCGGCATCGGCGTGTCGATGAAGTCCACCGCCGTGCCGGTGCTGCTGGTCTGCGCGGCGATCGTCTCCTCGTACTCGCTCGGCGGCCTGTACGGCATCGCGGTCGCCGCCACCTCGATGCTGTCGATGGCCGGCATCGTGGTCGCGCTCGACGCCTACGGTCCGATCACCGACAACGCCGGCGGCATCGCCGAGATGGCCAACCTGCCCGAGTCGGTGCGCAACATCACCGACCCGCTCGACGCGGTCGGCAACACCACGAAGGCGGTCACCAAGGGCTACGCGATCGGCTCGGCGGGGCTTGCCGCGCTGGTGCTGTTCGCCGACTACACGCACGCGCTCGAAGCCGAGCATGTCGCGGTCAGCTTCGACCTGTCCAACCACATGGTGATCGTCGGCCTGTTCATCGGCGGGATGGTGCCCTACCTGTTCGGGGCGATGGCGATGGAAGCGGTGGGCCGGGCGGCGGGCTCGGTCGTCGAGGAGGTGCGCCGCCAGTTCCGCGAGATCAAGGGCATCATGGAAGGGACGGCCAAGCCCGATTACTCGCGCGCGGTCGACCTGCTGACCGGCTCGGCGATCCGCGAGATGATCGTTCCGTCGCTGTTGCCGGTGGTCGTGCCGGTGCTGGTGGGCCTGCTGCTCGGCCCGGCGGCGCTGGGCGGGATGCTGATGGGCACGATCGTCACCGGCCTGTTCGTCGCAATCTCGATGTGCACCGGCGGCGGCGCCTGGGACAACGCCAAGAAGTACATCGAGGAAGGCCACCACGGCGGCAAGGGCTCGGACGCGCACAAGGCGGCGGTCACCGGCGACACCGTCGGCGATCCGTACAAGGACACGGCCGGTCCGGCCGTGAACCCGCTGATCAAGATCATCAACATCGTGGCGCTGCTGATCGTGCCGCTGATGGGGATGCTGTACGGCACGCACTGAGCCTCGCACGAGCGAACGCATCGCCACGAGGGCGCCCGCGGGCGCCCTCGTCGTTCTCAGCGTAGCGGTTCGGCCAGCAGCACTGCCAGGCGGCGCTCGACCGCGGCCAGGCGCGGCACGTCGCCGCGCTCGGCGTGAATCGCCCGCAGGTTGCGCAGCATCCTCGCCAGGATCGCTCGCGGCGCCGCGACCGCCAGTTGCGCGGGCAGCAGCCGGCTGGCCCGGCCGCGATCGCCCGCGGCGTACGGCAGCAGCCGGTACTCGAGTTCTTCCTGCGACAGCACGCGCGCGCCGGCGAACACGTCGACCACCAGCGCGCCGTCGGGCAGGTCGTGGCGCACCAGGAAGTGCCCGGGAAAGCCGATCCCGCTCGCGGGCAGGCCCACCTGTTCGGCGATCTCGACGTAGAGCACCGCCAGGCTGATCGGTATGCCCGAGGCGCCGCTCGATCACGCGGTTCAGGTAGCTGTTGTCGGGATCGTAGTAGTCGTTGGCGTTGCCGCGGAAGCCGAGCTGGTCGGCGAAGTGCTCGCCCAGCGCCTCGATGCGCGCCGCCGGCTGGCGCAGCGAATCGAGCCGCCGCTTCAGCGTCAGCGCGAAGCCATCGACGCGCGCCTGCAGCTCGGCCATCGGCAGGTCGGGATAGGCATCCTGCGCGATCGCCAGCGCCGCTTCGAACAGCGGCAGCGATTCGTCGCTGCGCACCGAGGGCGCGCCAGTATTCGAGCCTCGCGTTCATGCTCCGGAGTTCCCGGCGATTGGCGACGATCTTAGGGCGGCTCGCTGCGGGTGTCTAGAATGACGTCTTTCGGGCAAGGCTTGCGGAGGCCGGCAATGAAGATCTCGGACAACGTGGTGCTGGTCACCGGAGGCGCTTCGGGGCTGGGCGGAGCAACGGCCAGGATGGTCGTCGACTCGGGCGGCAGCGTGCTGATCGCCGACGTCAACGACGAACTGGGCGAACGCTACGCGGCGCAACTGGGCGCGCGCGCGAAGTTCGTGCGCTGCGACGTCACCGGCGAGGCCGACGCGCAGGCGGCGGTCGACGCGGCGCGATCGATGGGCCGGCTCGTCGGGCTGGTCAACTGCGCCGGCATCGGCCCCGCGGCCAAGACCGTCGGCAAGGACGGTCCGCATCCGCTGGGCATGTTCTCGAAAGTGATCGGCATCAACCTGATCGGCACCTTCAACATGATCCGGCTGGCCGCCGCGGCGATGACGAAGAACGAGCCCAACGGCGAAGGCGAGCGCGGAGTGATCGTGAACACCGCGTCGGTGGCCGCCTTCGACGGCCAGGTCGGCCAGGCCGCCTACTCGGCCTCGAAAGGCGGCATCGTCGGCATGACCCTGCCGATCGCGCGCGACCTTTCGCGCGACGGCGTGCGCGTGGTGACGATCGCGCCCGGCCTGTTCCTCACGCCGCTGCTCGCCGGAATGCCCAAGGACGTGCAGGAATCGCTCGGGCGCCAGGTGCCGTTTCCCCCGCGGCTCGGCCGGCCCGACGAATACGCGCAGATGGTGGCGCACATCTTCGCCAACACGATGCTCAACGGCGAGACGATCCGGCTCGACGGCGCGATCCGGATGGCGCCGCGCTGATCGGCGGCGCCGAGGAGCCTGTTCACAGGCCCTACTCCTCGGGCGGCATCGGCGTCACGCCGACTGCCGCCTCGATCCACCGTCCCACCGCGAGCAGCGCCGCGTCGCCGTCGCGACGGCCGACCACCTGCAGGCCCATCGGCAGGCCCTCGACCAGGCCGACCGGAACGCTGAGGGTGGGCAGGCCGCACAGCGAGAACGGCAGCGTCTGCCCGAGCACCGCATCGCGCACCGTGGTGCGCCCACCTTCCACTTCGACTTCGTCCTGCCCGCGCAGCGGCGGCAATACCGCGCTGGTGGGCAGCACCAGGGCGTCGGCGCCGGCCAGCAGCGCGTCGAGTTGCGCGCAGGCACGCTCGCGCGCCTTCAGCGCGCCGATGTAGTCGGCGGCGCCCAGCGCACGGCCCGCCTCGAGCGCCGGCAGCACCAGATCGGAAAAGCCGGGCGCGCCGACCGCGAGCGCCGCGCGATGCACCCAGGCGGCCTCGGCGCGCACGATCGGGGTGTAGCACTCCCAGGCCAGCGTGAAGGCCGGCGCATCGGCCTCGGCGAGCTCGGCGCGCTCCTGGGCCAGCGTCGCCAGCATGCGCTCGAAGGCCGCGCGCACTGCCGGTTGCAGGCGCCCGGCCAGCCAGGTCGCGGGCACCGCAATCCGCGGCCGGCGCGCCGGCGCGCCGTGGTCGACGCGCCGCCGAGCCATCGCCTCGAACAGCGCCGCGCAATCATCGACACAGCGCGCCAGCGGCCCGGCATGGTCGCAGGTCCAGGACAGGTGCAGCGCGCCGCCCAGCGGAATCGCGCCGAAACTCGGCTTGAAGCCGGTCACGCCGCAGAACGCCGCGGGAATTCGCACCGAGCCGCCGGTATCGCTGCCGATCGCGGCCAGCCCGATGCCGGTGGCCACCGCGACCGCGGCGCCGCTCGACGAGCCGCCCGACTGACGCGCCGGATCGAACGGATTCTTCACGTCGCCGGTCCAGCGGTTCTCGCCGGTTGCGCCGAGCGCGATCTCGTGCATGTTGGTCTTGGCGAACACGAGCGCGCCGGCCGCGCGCAGCCGCGACACCAGCACCGCCTCTTCAAGGTCGATCGGCGGCAGCGGCGCGCGCGTTCCGGCCGCAAGCGGCATGCCGCGCACCGCGAAGAGATCCTTGATCGACACCGGAATGCCGTGCAGCGGGCCGCGCAGCCGGCCCGCCTTCGCCTCGGCGTCGAGCCGACGCGCCTCCCGAAGCGTCGCATCCCAATCGACGTATGCGATCGGGTTGAGGTCGACCGCGCGCTCGGCCTGGCATTGCGCCGACTCGACGAGCGCCTGCGCGCTCGAAGTGCCGCGCGCAATCGATTCGACGGTTTCCACGACAGTGGGCATGGCAAGCGTACGCCGGATGGATCGGCGTCGAAGTTATCATGAACCGATGCGCGCGAAGGCTTCGTTTCCCCGGATGGCAGCCGCGCTGGCGCTCGCGCTCGCCCGGGTCGCGGCAGGCGCCGCCGCGACGCTCGTCGCAAGCCCTTGCGCGCGTGCCGAAGCCTCGCGACCGGCGCAACCGGAAGCCGCCAGCGGCTATCGCGAACGCGACCATGCGCAGGCGCGCCGCTTCATGGCCGTGACCGCACATCCGCTTGCGACGCATGCCGCGTTCGACGTGCTCGCCGCGGGAGGCAGCGCGGTCGACGCCGCGATCGCCGCGCAGATGGTGCTGACGCTGGTCGAGCCGCAATCCTCGGGCATCGGCGGCGGCGGCTTCCTGCTGCACTACGATGCGCGCGAACGCTCGGTGCGCGCCTACGACGGCCGCGAGACCGCGCCCGCGGCGGCCGGCGCGAACCTGTTCGCCGGCGGCGACGGCACCCCGCTGGCCTTCTTCGAAGCGGCGGTGGGCGGACGCTCCGTCGGCGTGCCGGGCTTGGTGCGCATGCTCGAACTCGCGCACGCGCGCCACGGCAAGCTGCCGTGGGCCCGGCTGTTCGACCCCACGATCCGCCCCGGCTCGCGAGGGCTTCGAGATCGGGCCGCGACTGCACCGGCTGCTCGCGCGCGACCTCTGGCTGCGCGACGATCCGCAGGCCGCGGCGCTCTACTACGACGCGCAGGGCCGCGCCCGGCCGGTCGGCCACCGGCTGCGCAATCCGGCGCTCGCCGACACGCTGGCGCGCATCGCGGCCGGCGGCAGCCTCGCGCTGCACGCGGGCCCGGTGGCGCGCGACATCGTGAATGCGGTGCGCGCGCATCCGCGCAACCCGGGTTCGCTCGGCGAACGCGACCTCGCCTTCTACCGCGCGCTCGAGCGCACGCCGCTGTGCACCGCGCACCGCCGCTACCGGATCTGCGGCATGCCGCCGCCGTCGTCGGGCGCCATCGCGATCGCGCAGATGCTCGCGTACTGGCGCGCCGCGCCGCCCGGAACGCGACTGCTCGCGCCCGACGGCCGTCTCGACGTGGATGGCGCGCACCGCTTCACCGAAGCCGCACGGCTCGCCTTCGCCGATCGCGACCGCTACGTCGCCGACACCGATTTCGTCGCACTGCCCGGACAGCGCCGCGGCGACCCGGTGGCCGCACGGCCCGGCACGCTGCTCGACCCCGCGTACCTCGCCGAGCGCGCCTCGCTGATCGGTGCGCGCTCGATGGTGCGGGCGTCGCCCGGCGCACCGGCTGGCGCCGACGGCGACGCCGCGAGCGGCTGGAGCCCCGAGCTGGCCGCCACCACGCACCTGTCGATCGTCGACGCGCGCGGCAACGCGGTGTCGATGACCAGCTCGATCGAAAACGCATTCGGCTCTCGCGTGCTGGTGCGCGGCTTCCTGCTGAACAACCAGCTGACCGACTTTTCGTTCGCGCCCACGCGCGACGGCAGGCCAGTCGCCAACCGGGTGCAGCCCGGCAAGCGGCCGCGCAGCTCGATGTCGCCGACGATCGTGCTCGACCGCGCCACCGGCGCGCTGGTGCTGGCGATCGGCTCGCCCGGCGGCCCGTCGATCGTCTCCTACGTCGCGCGGGTGCTGGTCGAGGTGCTCGACGACGGCATCGGGCTGCAGCGCGCGGTATCGTCTCCGAACCTGGGCAGCCGCAACGGCCCGACGGAGCTGGAGCGCGGCCGGGTCGAACCTGCGCTCGGCGCCGCGCTGGCCGCGCGCGGCCATCCGGTGGAGTATGTGGACATGACCAGCGGCCTGCACGGCATCGCGCGCCGCTGCGGCGAGCGCGGCTGCTGGCTCGAGGGCGGCGTCGATCCGCGGCGCGAAGGACTCGCGCTCGGCCACTGAGAACCATGGAGACACGAACATGGACAGACGAGCCCTGCGCGGCGGCCGCCTGAAGGCGGCCGGCTACGACGCACGCGAGCAGCGCCTCGAAATCGACCTCGTCGACGGCGAGCGGCGCGTCTACCAAGCGGTCCCGCCCGAGGTCTGGCGGCGGCTTCTCGCCGCGCCCAATCCGGCCTCGTTCTACGCCGACCGGATCGAGGAGGAATACGCGGTGACGCGCGCCCGCGCCGACGGCCGCGACGACGCACGCTCGAAGCTCGATTCGCTGTTCGGCCCGGGCCCCGGCAAAGGCGACGCTTGAGCCTCGCCGCGCGCATCCTGTGCCGCATCGTCGACAACTTCGGCGACGCCGGCGTGGCCTGGCGGCTGGCACGCCAGTTGTCGGGCGAATTCGGCTGGCAGGTCACGCTGACGATCGACCGCCCCGACCTGCTCGCCCGCTTCGGTGCCGAGTCGCGCGGGGCGGTGCGGATCGAAACCTGGCCCGGCGACGATCGTGCGCGCCGCGCCGACGACGTGCTGATCGGCGCCTTCGGCGTCGAGCCGCCGCCGCCGCTGCGCGCGAGGCTCGCCGGCGCAGCGCGCCGGCCGCTATGGATCAACCTCGAACACCTGAGTGCCGAGAGCTGGATCGAAGGCTGCCACGGGCTGGCGTCGGTCCGCCCCGCCGACGGCGCGGTCGAGCACTTCTTCTATCCCGGGTTCACCGCCGCCAGCGGCGGGCTGCTACGCGAACGCTCGCTCGCCGCGCGCCGCGACGCCTTCGCGGGCTCGCCGGCGCAGCGCGAGTTCCTGCGGCGGCTCGGCATCGCGCCCGAACCCGGCGAGCAGCTGGTGACGCTGTTCTGCTATCCCGACGCCCCCCTCGCCGAATGGTTCGACGCGCTGGCCGCGGGCGCCCGGGCCCACCGGGTGCTGGTGCCGCAGGGCACCGCGGAGGACGCGCTTGCGGCCTTCTTCGGCGCGCCGTCGCAGATCGGGAAGCCGTTGCGCCGCGGCGCGCTGCAGGTGCAGCGCGTCCCGTTCCTGTGGCACGACGACTACGACCGGCTGCTGTGGAGCGCCGACCTGAACTTCGTGCGCGGTGAAGACTCCCGGATCCGGGCCCACTGGGCGGCGCGTCCCTTCGTCTGGCAACCGTACGTGCAGGCCGGGCAGGCGCATCACGTGAAGCTGCAGGCGTTTCTCGACCGCTTCGCGGCCGGCCCCGCGGTCGATGCGATGATGCGCGCCTGGAGCGGCGCCGGTGCGATCGAGCCGGCGTGGGCCGCGTTCGATGCCGCGCTGCCCGGGCTCGACCCGGCCTACCGTGCCTGGTCGGCGAGCCTGGCCGAGCAGACCGACCTGGCGACACGACTGGTCGAATTCTGCGCCGACCGGCTATAATTGAAGGTTAACCGCAACATTTACCGTGTAGTACGCCCCATGAAAATCGCCCAGGAACTGCGCACTGGAAACGTCGTCATGATCGGCAAGGACCCAATGGTGGTCCAGAAGGCCGAGTTCAACAAATCCGGCCGCAACGCTTCGGTCGTGAAGATGAAGCTGAAGAACCTTCTGAACGGCTCGGCCACCGAGTCGGTCTACCGTGCCGACGAGAAATTCGAGCTGCTGGTGCTCGACAAGAAGGACGTCACCTTCTCGTACTTCGCCGACCCGATGTACGTCTTCGTCGATGCCGACTACAACCAGTACGAGATCGAGCGCGAGAGCATGGGCGACGTGCTCAACTACATCGACGACGGCATGCCCTGCCAGGTCACCTTCTACGAAGGCCGGGCGATCGCGGTGGAGATGGGCAACAGCGTCGTGCGCGAAGTCGAGTACACCGAGCCGGCGGTCAAGGGCGACACCTCGGGCAAGGTGATGAAGCCGGCCCGGATCAAGCCCACCGGCTTCGAGATCCCGGTGCCCGCGTTCGTCGAGATCGGCGATCGCATCGAGATCGACACGCGCACCGGCGAGTACCGCAGCCGCGTGAAAGCCTGAAAGACCCGGGCGCCCCTTCAGGCGAAACTGTATTCGCCGCCGGCGCTGCGCCGCTGCGCCAGCTTCTTCAGGTGGCGCTGCACCGTGTCGCGCAGCGACTGCATCGAGACCGGCTTCACCAGGTAGCTGTTGCAGCCGGCGAGCGCGCCCCGCGCCAGGTCGAACGGCGAGGAGCGGCTCGTGAGGATCACCACCGGCATGCCGCGCAGCGCGCGGTTGCGCTTGATCGTCCGCGTCAGCCGGTAGCCGTCCATGTCGGGCATCACCACGTCGGCCAGCACCAGTTCGTAGCGGCGCATCGCCAGCACCTCGAGCGCCTCGCGGGCGCTGGCCACTGCCTCGCTGTCCAGCCCGATCTGGTGCAGCGCCAGCGAGAGCTGGCGGCGCACCGTCGGGCTGTCGTCGACGATCAGCGCCCGCGGGCGACGGCGCTCGCCGTGATCGGAAACCATCAGTCCGGTCGCCACGGCCTGCGCCAGTTCGGCGTCGCGACGCCGCTGCACCAGCGCATCGACCACGCGGTTCAGCGCGAACAGCACCTGGGCCACGAAATTGCCCTGCAGCAGGTCGTCGACCGGACGCTGCGGATCGGCGCGCCGTCCCACCCGCAGCACCGCTTCGTCCTCCAGCAGGCGGCGCAGCGTGCTCGCCACTTCCGGACCACCGATCACCGTCATGTCGACCAGCGCGATGTCGAACTCGCCCGGCCCGCGGGTGGGCGAAAGCGAATAGCGGTAGCGGTTGTGCCGCGCGTGGCGCAGCACGATCTCGAGCAGCCGCTGGAGCTTCGTCGCAAGGCCGAATACGGCCACGCGGAACTCGGGTCTGGTGTCGGATGTCTTGGCCATCTGGTTGTTCTCCTGCGGCACGCTCATCTCCCTGGCGCGATTCTACCCATCGCCCCCCTCCTCATGGCAAGCATTTCTGCATAAAAAAACTGTGTTGTGGCAGCAACTTAGCTGCGATTGTTGATGTTGCATCGCAACCTGTTCACCGAACCGCACGCAGTCGATCGTTCACGCCGGCACCACCTGCAGCCCGTTGTCGGACGCGAAACCGGTGACGAAACGGTACGCGAGCGGCTCGAGTTCGTACAGGCGCGCATCGACGGTCACGCACTTCACGCCGTCGCGCCAGCCCGGCGTGACGTACGGCGACCAGGTCAGGTGCATGCCCGGCGCAGCGCCGCCGGGCCGGAAGCCGGCCATCACGCCGCACAGGCGCTCGGCCCAGTCGCTGGGGCGAAATGGCCGCCCTGCCGAGGTGAGACCGAGAATGACGAAAGACCCGGGGGATGCGGCGGCAATCATCGACAACGGGCGGCGCCAACGTCGCGGCGCGCGAAGCCGCGATTATAGCGGTCGCGGTGCATCGCCACCGTTGGCCGCAGGGCCACTTTCCCCTACAATTCAACGAATTAGAACGGCGGTCCGCGGATGTTTCCCGGGGTGCGGGGCATGCACGCAGCCGCCGTTCGCGTTCTCCGCGCACTGCAGGCGCAATCCGACCAGGAACCCCCCGATGCCCGCGACCCAGCCCCTGATGAACACCTATGCCCGGCAGCCGGTGGCCTTCAGCCACGGCGACGGCGCGTGGCTCTACGACACCGAGGGCCGGCGCTATCTCGACTGCCTGGCGGGCATCGCGGTGAACACGCTCGGGCACAACCATCCGAAGCTGGTGGCGGCGCTGCGCGAGCAGGTGGCGCGCCTGATCCACAGTTCGAACCTGTTCGAGGTACCGCTGCAGACCGAACTGGGCGCCAGGCTGATCGAGCTGTCGGGCATGACCAACGTCTTCTTCTGCAATTCCGGCCTCGAAGCCAACGAGGCGGCCCTGAAGATCGCGCGCAAGTACGGCCACGAACGCGGCATCGCCCGGCCCGAGGTGGTCGTCTACGAGCGCGCGTTTCACGGCCGCTCGATCGCGACGCTGTCGGCCACCGGCAACGACAAGGTGCAGAAGGGTTTCGAGCCCCTCGTCGAAGGCTTCGTGCGCGTGCCGCTGAACGACGTCGCCGCGCTGGAGCGCGCCGCCGCCGAGCGGCCCGACGTCGTCGCGGTGTTCCTCGAAGCGATCCAGGGCGAAGGCGGCATCCAGCCCGCCCGAATCGAGTACCTGCAGGCGGTGCGCCGGCTGTGCGACAGCAAGGGCTGGCTGATGATGGTCGACGAAGTGCAGTGCGGCACGGGCCGCACCGGCAAGTGGTTCGCGCACCAGTGGGCGGGCGTCGTGCCCGACGTCATGCCGCTGGCCAAGGGCCTGGCCTCGGGGGTGCCGATCGGCGCGGTCGTCGCGCGCGGCGCAGCCGCCGAGGTGTTCCAGCCCGGTAACCACGGCACCACTTTCGGTGGCAATCCGCTGGCAATGCGCGGCGGCCTGGTCACGATCGCGACGATGCAGGAGGAAGGCCTGATCGAGAACGCGGGGCGGATGGGCCAGCTGATCATGTCGGAGATCGGGCGCGAACTGGCCGGCACGCCCGGCTTCGTCGAAGTGCGCGGCCAGGGCCTGATGATCGGCGTGGAACTCGACCGGCCCTGCGGCGCGCTGGTCAGGCGCGCGCTCGACGCCGGGCTGGTGCTCAACGTCACCGCCGACCGGGTGATCCGGCTGCTGCCGCCCCTGATCTTCCGCACCGAGCACGCCGAGCAGCTGGTCGGCACGCTGGTCCCGCTGGTCCGCGGCTTCCTCCGGGAGGACCAGGCCGAGGGCCGCCTGAGCAGCGGGGATGCCATGAACCAGAAGCACTTCCTGCAGTTCCGGGACTTCAGCGCCGACGAAATCGGCTACCTGTTCGCGCGCGCCCGCGTGATCAAGGACCGCTTCAAGCGCTACGAGAAATACCATCCGCTGGTCGACCGTACGCTGGTCATGATCTTCGAGAAGGCCAGCACGCGCACGCGGCTGTCGTTCGAGGCGGGCATGCAGCAACTGGGCGGCGCGGCGATCTACCTGGCCACGCGCGATTCGCAACTCGGGCGCGGCGAGCCGGTGGAAGACGCCGCTCAGGTGATCTCGCGGATGTGCGACATCGTCATGATCCGCACCTTCGAGCAGGAGGTCGTCGAGCGCTTCGCCGCACACTCGCGGGTGCCGGTCATCAACGGCCTGACCAACGAGTACCACCCGTGCCAGATCCTGGCCGACATCTTCACCTTCATCGAGCACCGCGGCTCGATTGCCGGCAAGACGGTGGCGTGGATCGGCGACTCCAACAACGTCTGCAACACCTGGCTGCAAGCCGCCGAAGTGCTCGGCTTCAACGTCCACGTCTCCACGCCGCCGGGCTACGAGGTCGAGCCCGAGCGTGCCGGCCTGTTCGGCACCGATCACTTCGAGGAATTCGCCGACCCGATCGACGCCTGCCGCGGCGCCGACCTGGTCACCACCGACGTCTGGACCAGCATGGGCTTCGAGGCCGAGAATGACGCGCGGCGCAAGGCCTTCGCCGACTGGTGCGTCGACGCCGACATGATGCGCGTGGCGCGGCCGGACGCGCTGTTCATGCATTGCCTGCCGGCGCACCGCGGAGAGGAGGTCGCCGCCGAAGTGATCGACGGCCCGCAATCGGTGGTCTGGGACGAGGCCGAGAACCGGCTGCACGCGCAGAAGGCGCTGATGGAGTACCTGCTGCTCGGGCGGCTCGAAACCTGAGGGCGGGCCGGTCAGCCGGCATCGGCCAATTCGAGCTTCATGCCCAGGTGCGAGGCGACGAAGCCGAGACGCTCGTAGAACCGGTGCGCGTGCACCCGCGAGCGATCGGAGCCGAGCTGCACGATCCGGCAACCGCGCGAGCGCGCCCGCGCGATCGCCCACTCGATCATCGTCCGCCCGGTTCCCCGGGAGCGCTCGCCCGCCGCGACCCTCACCGCCTCGATCGTCGCGCGCCAGGCGCCCTGCCGCGACAGGCCCGGCGTGAAGTCGAGTTGCATCGTGCCGATCACCTGCGCGCCGCGGCAGGCCACCAGCAGCTCGCAATTCGGGGCGCGCTCGATGGCTTCGAAGGCCGCGAGGTAGCCGCTCGCCAGCGGCGGCCCGGGGCGCTCGCGTCGCGCGCCCAGCATGTCGTCGGCCAGCAACGCGACGATCGCGGGCAGGTCTTCGCGCAACGCGCGGCGGATCGCCGGCGTTGCCTCGCCGGCGCTCGTGCCGTTCGCCATGGGCCGTGTCGCCGATTCCGTCCGGGCCGGCGCCCCGTCGGCCCCGGTCCGGGCGGCGACGATCGCCGCGAGGTCCACGCGTTCGATCGCGCCGACCGCGGCCTCGAAGCGGCCTTCGGCGCACAGCCCCTGCATGCCCGCGTCCTCGTAGGCGTCGACCGCCGCGCTCGCGCAGGCGTCGCGCACCGCGGCCGCCAGCGCCGTCGTCGTCGCACTCATCCCGGACACCTCATCGCGCCTCCCGCGCTTCGACCGTTCGTCGCCGATTCTATGGCGCAGCGGCGCGGGCGGCGCCGCACGCCGCGAGGCCGAAGGGGTCGAATCGTCTGACCGTCAGTCGCCGGTGGGCGAGATGTTGAACTCGCGCACCGAGTCGAGCGAGACCAGCGCGTCGGTGAGGCGGCGCAGATTGTCCATGCGGCTGGTGCGGATCACCATCCGGTACTCGAAGAAGTCGGCGGCGGCGTCGAGCCGGTAGTTCAGGTTCGCGACGGTGAAGCCCATCTGCGACAGCAGCTCGCGCATCGGCCCTTCCGGCAATGTCGCGGCGCGCCGGAAACGGATCGTGAAGTGCGCGTAGAACTGCGCCGGCATCCGCGTCTCGATCCAGCGGAACACCGACAGCGTGCCCAGCGTCAGGACGGTGGCGACCAGCGCGGGAAAGTAGAAGCCGATGCCGATCAGCACGCCGATCGCCGCGGTGATCCAGATCGACGCGGCGGTCGTGAGCCCGCGCACCGTGGGCCCCTCCTTCATGATCGTGCCGGCGCCCAGGAAGCCGATGCCGGTCATGATGCCCTGCGCCATTCGCGTCGGGTCGAGCGCAACGCGCCCCTGGGTGAGCTCGGGAAACCAGCGGTTTTCGTAGATCGTGACCAGCATCAGCAGGCTGATCGACAGGCACACCAGCGCGTGCGTACGGAAGCCTGCCGGCCTGCCGTGGTAGCTGCGCTCGATCCCGATCGCGCCGCCCACTGCCAGCGCGGCGAGCAGCCGCAGCGCCATGGTCAGGTACGCCGGGTCGGCGAGCCATCGGTCGATCAGTCCTGCGAGGCTCATGTCGACTCAGCGCCTGCGGCCGCGGAATGGGTACTGGGGATCGTGATAGCCGGGCGTCGATGCGTGGCCCGGCGTCACCAGCGAGTCGACCAGCGCCTCGTCCTCGTCGGACCAGGCGTAGTCGAGCGCGCCGAAGTAGTCGGCGAACTGCCCGAGGGTTTTCGGCCCCGCGATCACCGAGCTCACCACGCCGTTGGCCAGCAACCAGGCCACCGCGAACTGCAGCAGCGTGATGCCCCGCGCCTCGGCATGCGCCTTCAGTGTCTGCGCGATCGCCAGCGATTCCTCGCGCCACTCGGTTTCGAGGATGCGGCGATCGCCGCGCGCGGCGCGGCTGCCTTCGGGCAGAGCGCTGCCGGGCGCATACTTGCCCGTGAGCACGCCGCGCGCCACCGGGCTGTACGCGGCCACGCCCAGGCCGTGATGTGCGCACGAGGGCAGGATCTCGACCTCGGGCTGGCGGTTGAGCAGGTTGTAGTACGGCTGGCAGACCAGCGGACCGGGCATGCCGATGCGCTCGGCCATGCCGCACAGCGTCGCGATCCGCCAGCCGCGAAAGTTCGACAGGCCCCAGTAGCGGATCCGCCCGGCCCGGATCAGGTCGGCGACGGTGCGCAGCATCTCCTCGTCGCCGCCGTCGTCGTAGTCGCGATGCAGGTACCAGATGTCGAGGTAGTCGGTGCCGAGCCGCGCCAGGCTTGCGTCGAGCGCCTCGATCAGCCACTTGCGCGAGTAGCGCGAAGCGTTCGGCGCCTTCGACATCGGGTTGCCCACCTTGGAGGCGAGCACCCAGCGATCGCGGTCGGCCTTCAGCAGCGGGCCGAGCATCGCTTCGGAGCCGCCGCGTGCATAGACGTCGGCGGTGTCGATGAAATTCACGCCGCGCTCGCGCGCCATCGCGACGATGTCGGCGGCTGCGGCGGCGTCGGCCTGGTCGCCGAACATCATCGTGCCCAGGCAGAGCTCGGAGACCAGCAGGCTGCTGCGCCCCATACGGCGGGTCTTCATCGTTCGCGGATCCGGTCGTCGTGATCGAAACCGCAACGATAGCCGGTTTTCGGGCGGCGTCGGGCGCCTCTCAGGCGAGGTGATCGCGCATGCGTTCGGCCAGCCGCCTGCGCGCGCGGTGCAGCCGCACCCAGCAGTTGGCCTCGGTGATGCCCAGTCGGCGGCAGACCTCCGCCGTGTCGCGCCCTTCGAGCACCTGCAGCACGAAGACCTCCCGCAGCGTGCCGGGCAAGGCCTCGATCTCGCCGAGCAGCGCATCGAGCAGCCGCGCGCCGGCCACGCGCTGCGCCGGGTCGTCCACGTCGCCGAGTTGTCCGGTCTGTCCGTACGCGAGCCTGTCCAGGCCGTCGTCGGGCGCCTCGTCGTCGCGCGCATTGTCGGCCGCCGGCAGATAGCGCGCCTCGCGGCGGAACGCGTCCCGGATCTTGTGATTCAGGATGCCGATCAGCCAGTACGCAAGGCCGACTGCCCCTGGAACGACCCCAGGTTCGAGAGTGCCGCCAGCAGCGCGTCCTGGACCGCATCCTCGGCGAGATTCTCGTCGCGAATACGCCGCCGCGCGAAGCGCAGCATCGCCCCGCGGTGCGCGGCAAGGTCGCCCGGGCTCGGCGTGGGGACGGCGAAGGTGGCGGCGGAAGGAATCATGGGGAGGGTTCGGGAGATGGCTGCGACAGGTTCCGAGTCTGACGTCCCGCCCTCACCCGACCATCTCGCGAAGATCACGATTCGATAACGATTCGGGCCGGCTCACGCCACGAAGGGCCTCGCTCCCGGCCGCGCCGAGCCGCCTTCGCGGGGCGCGCCGGCGGGCGAGGCGACCGCGGTTCGAAGCCGCGAGCACCGAACAGGGGTTTTGCTATGCTCGATTCGATGGACAGGCGAATACTCGTGGTCGAGGACCAGCGCGACATCGCCGAGTTGATCGCGCTGCACCTGCGCGATCTCGGCCACCGCGTCGATTGCGTGCACGACGGCGCGACCGGCTACGAGGCGGCGCGCTCGGGCCGCTACGACCTCGTCGTGCTCGACGTGATGCTGCCCGGCCGCGACGGCCTGGACATCGTGCGCGCGTTGCGCATCGACAAGGTGACCACGCCGGTGCTGATGCTCACCGCCCGTTCGACCGAGCTCGACCGGGTGCTCGGCCTCGAGCTGGGCGCCGACGACTACCTGACCAAGCCGTTCTCGATCCCGGAGCTGCAGGCGCGCGTGCGCGCGATGCTGCGTCGCCTCGAAATGCACGCGCCGGCGGCCCCCGACGCCGGTACCGGCGCGGCGAGTGCCGCCGAGCGCATCGAGGCCGGCGACCTGCTGATCGATGTCGCGAGCCGCGAAGTGCGCCTGTCGGGCCGGCCGATCCCGCTGACCGCCAAGGAATTCGACCTGCTCGCGCACTTCGCGCGGCACCCGGGGCGCGCGTTCACCCGCCTGCAGCTGCTCGACGCCGTCTGGGGCACGACCTTCGAGGGCTACGAGCACACGGTGAACACCCACATCAACCGCCTGCGCGCCAAGATCGAGATCGACCCCGCCAACCCGCGCCGCGTGCTCACGGTGCGCGGCGTCGGCTACCGCTTCGCCGACCAGCGATGAAGTCGCTGCGCGCGCGCGTGCTGCTGCTGGTGGTGGGCTTCGGCCTGATGATGGCCGCGCTGTTCGCGATCATCATGCACGCGTCGGTGCGCCAGTACTACGCCGACTGGATGTACGCGAAGAATGCCGCGTTCGCGCAGCGCGTGGTCGAGGCCCACCCCGATCTGTGGCGCGACTACGCCAGGGATCCCGGCGGCTTCGGCGCGACGCTCCAGCAGTACACGCTGTATTCGCCGAACACCGGCCTGTACCTGCTCGACCTCGATGGCCGGGTGCTCGCCACCGCGGGCGAGCACCGGCCGTTCTGGCCGAACTACCGTGTCGACCTTGCACCGATCGCCGAGACGATGGCGGCCGACCCGGCGCTGCCGATCGTCGCCGACGACCCCGACGACCTGGGCCGCCGGTCGCTGGTGGCGGCCCGGAAGGTGGCGCACGACGGGCAGCCGCGCGGCTGGCTCTATGTCGTGGCCAGGCAGACCGACATCGACACCGCGATGCCCGCGCTGCTCAAGAGCTACGCGATCCGCGCCGCCGCCACCGCGGGGCTGATGACGGTGGCGATCGGCGTGCTGCTCACCATTGCGATGATCTCGCTGCTCACCCGCCCGCTCACCGCGCTCACGCGCGCCACCGAGAAGATCCGCAACGCCGGGTTTTCCGGCGAACTGCGCGCCGACTTCTTCCCGGACGCCGATCGCGACGACGAGATCGGGCGCCTGAGCCGCACCTTCCGCGAGGCGTTCGACCGCCTGCGCCTCGAGACCGAGCGCGTGCGCACCGTCGACGCGCATCGGCGCGAGATGGTCGCCAGCGTCTCGCACGACCTGCGCACGCCGCTCACCGCGCTGATCGGCCAGATCGAGACGATCCGCCTGAAGGGCGACGCGCTGCCTCCCGAAGCCCAGGCGCACCTGCTCGAGCGCGCGCTGCAGAACGCCCGGCACATGGAGCGGCTCACCGACGCGCTGGCCGACCTGGCGCGCCTCGACAGTCCCGAATTCCGCGCGCAGCCCGAGCCGATCGCGATTGGCGAGCTCGCCGACGACGTCGTCCAGCGCTTCGCGGCGGCCGCGCAGCAGGCCGGCGTGTCGCTGGAAGTCGAGTATCCCGACGGCCTGCCGCTCACCCGCGCCGATGCGGCGCTGATCGAGCGCGCGCTCGCCAACCTGCTCGACAACGCGCTGCGGGTCACGCCCGCGGGCGGTCGCGTGCGGGTGCGCGCGCTGCGCGCGCGCGACGCAATGCGCCTCGAAGTGGCCGACACCGGTCCGGGCGTCGCCACCGAGGACCAGCCGCGCGTGTTCGAGCGCTTCTACCAGACCAGCCGGCACCGCGAGCATCGCGGCAGCTCGGGCCTCGGCCTGGCGATCGTCAAGCGCGTGGCCGAGCTTCACGGAGGCACTGCCGGCCTGCGCAGCGAGCCGGGCCATGGCTCGACCTTCTTCATCGAGCTGCCGATGGTCGCCTGATGCCCACTCCTGCGACGCCCCGGCGCCGGATCGCCCACCTCGACATGGACGCGTTCTACGCGTCGGTCGAGTTGCTGCGCCATCCCGAATTGCGCGGCCAGCCGGTGGCGATCGGCGGTCACGGCGAGCCGTCGCGACGCGGCGTGGTCACCACCGCCACCTACGAGGCGCGCGCCTTCGGCATCCGCTCGGGCATGGCGCTGCGGCGCGCCGCCGAGCTGTGCCCGCAGTGCGTGTTCCTGCCGGTGGACTTCGACGAATACCGCCGCCATTCGCGTCGCTTCAAGGCGGCCATCGCGACGGTCACCGATCGCATCGAGGACCGCGGCATCGACGAGGTCTACATCGACCTCACCGCGGTGCAAGGCATCCGTGTCGACCGCGGTGCACCGGTGGCCCGCGACATCCAGCGCCGGGTGCTGGAGGCCACCGGCCTGAGCTGCTCGATCGGCCTGGCGCCGAACAAGCTGCTGGCCAAGATCGCCTCCGACCTGCACAAGCCCGGCGGCGTGACGATCGTCGACGAGGAGGACATTGCGGCGACGATCTGGCCGCTGCCGGCGCGCCGCATCAACGGCGTCGGCCCGAAGGCCGAGCTGCAGCTCGAGGACCTCGGCCTGCGCACGATCGGCGATCTCGCGGCGGCGCCGCTGTCGATGCTCGTCGCCCGCTTCGGCGGCAATTACGGACGCTGGCTGCACGAGGCCGCCAACGGTCGTGACGACCGACCGATCGTCACCGCCAGCGAGCCGGTGTCGATGAGCCGGGAAACCACCTTCGAGCGCGACTTGCACCCGCACCGCGACTGGCAGGCGCTGGCCGCCTGCCTGGCCGAGCTGTGCCGCGAGGTGGCCGCCGACCTGCGCCGGCGCGGCTACGCGGGCCGCACGATCGGCGTGAAGGCGCGCTACGACGACTTCCGGATCGTCACCCGCGACCAGACCCTGCCCGGGGCGACCGACGACGCCGCCACGATTCGCCGCGCCGCGTTCGAATGCCTGGGCCGGGTGCCGGCGACGCGGCGGCTGCGGCTGCTCGGCGTGCGGGTCGCCGGCCTGGCGCGCACCGGCGCCGGCACGGAGCCGCGGCGAGGCGCAGCGGGTGCCGCGGACGCAGGGCACGCAGCGAGCGCATCGGCCGCGGCGCCGGCGCCGCCGGCCGGCGCGCAGCAACCGGAGCTTCCGCTGTCCGGCGAGGACCGTCCCCTGGCCCTATAATCCGCGGGTTTTGCACCCATACGGCGGCGGTTCATGGAAAAGATCGACAAGGTGGTGCTCGCCTACTCGGGCGGGCTCGATACATCGGTGATCCTGAAGTGGCTTCAGGACAGCTACGGCTGCGAGGTCATCACCTTCACCGCCGATATCGGCCAGGGCGAGGAACTCGAGCCGGCGCGCGAGAAGGCGCGGATGTTCGGCGTGAAGAAGATCTACATCGAAGACCTGCGCGAGGAGTTCGTCCGCGACTTCGTCTTCCCGATGTTTCGCGCCAACACGGTCTACGAGGGCGAGTACCTGCTGGGCACGTCGATCGCGCGGCCGCTGATCGCCAAGCGCCTGGTCGAGATCGCGCGGCGCGAGAACGCCGACGCCATCTCGCACGGTGCCACCGGCAAGGGCAACGACCAGGTCCGCTTCGAGCTCGGCGCCTACGCGCTGATGCCGAACGTGAAGATCATCGCACCGTGGCGCGAGTGGGACCTGCTGTCGCGGGACAAGCTGCTCGCCTACGCCGACGCGCACGGCATTCCCGTCGACTTCAAGAAGCGCAAGGGCGGCGCGCCGTTCTCGATGGACGCGAACCTGCTGCACATCTCGTACGAAGGCGGCATCCTCGAAGACCCGGCCGCCGAGCCGCCGGCCAAAGGGATGTGGCGCCTGACGGTTCCGGTCGAGAAGGCGCCGGGCAAGCCCGAGGACGTCGAGCTCGAATTCCGCGCCGGCGACCTGGTCGCGATCAACGGCCGCAGGATGAAGGCGCACGAACTGCTCGCCGAGCTCAACCGCCTCGGCGGCAAGCACGGCGTGGGCCGCCTCGACCTGGTCGAGAACCGCTATGTCGGCATGAAGTCGCGCGGCTGCTACGAGACGCCGGGCGGCACGATCCTGCTGCGCGCGCACCGCGCGATCGAGTCGCTCACGCTCGACCGCGAAGTGGCGCACCTGAAGGACGAGCTGATGCCGCGCTACGCGAGCATCGTCTACAACGGCTACTGGTGGTCGCCCGAGCGGCGCGCGCTGCAGGTGCTGATCGACCATACGCAGGCCAGCGTCAACGGCACGGTCACCGTGCGCCTGTACAAGGGCAACGTGATCGTCGTCTCGCGCAAGTCGCCCGATTCGCTGTTCGACGAGCGCATCTCCACCTTCGAGGACGACCAGGGCGCGTACGACCAGGCCGACGCAGGCGGCTTCATCAAGCTGAACGCGCTGCGCATGCGGATCGCGGCGAACAAGGCCACCGCGCCGAAGAAGACGGCCGCGACGGGCAAGCGGGCGCGCAAGGCGGGCAAGTCCGAGGGCTGATGCCGCTCGTTTCGCTGCAGGGCGTCCACCTCGCGTATGGCCACGTCGCGCTGCTCGACGGCGCGGAACTGTCGATCGAGGCCGGCGAGCGGGTCGCGCTGATCGGGCGCAACGGCACCGGCAAGTCCTCGCTGCTGCGCGGCATCGCGGGCCAGCTCGCATTCGACGACGGCCAGGTCGTGCGGCAGGCCGGCCTGTCGATCGCCTTCGTGCCGCAGGAGCCGGCGCTCGACCCTGGACACACGGTCTTCGAGGCGGTGGCCGCGGGCCTCGCGGGGCAGGCCGAGGCGATCGCGCAATACGAGGCGCTCGCCGCCGCGCTGGCGCGCGCGACGCATCCCGAGCCCGCGCAACTCGAGCAGCTGGCTGCGCTGCAGGCGCGGCTGGAGGCCGAGGGCGGCTGGGCCTCGGCGCATCGCATCGAGCGCGTGCTCACCCGCCTGTCGCTCGACGGCACCGAGCCGGTCGCCGGCCTGTCGGGCGGAAAGCGCAAGCGCGTCGCGCTGGCCCGCGCACTGGTGGCCGATCCCGACCTGCTGCTGCTCGACGAGCCGACCAACCACCTCGACATCGAGTCGATCGCCTGGCTCGAGGAGCTGCTGCGCGGCCTGCGCGGCGCGCTGGTCGTGGTCACGCACGACCGGCGCTTCCTCGACCGCGTCGCCACCCGCGTCGCCGAGCTCGACCGCGGCCGTTTGCGCTCCTACCCGGGCAGCTTCGCGCAATACCAGGAGCGCAAGGCCGAGGAACTGGCCGGCGAAGCGGTGGCCGACGCGAAGTTCGACCGGCTGCTCGCGCAGGAGGAAACCTGGATCCGCAAGGGGGTCGAGGCGCGACGCACGCGCAACGAGGGTCGCGTGCGCCGGCTGGAAGCGCTGCGCCGCCAGCGCGCCGAGCGCCGCGAACGGCTCGGCCGGGTGAACCTGGCGGTCGATGCGGGCGAACGCTCGGGCAAGCTGGTCGTGGAACTGCACGGCGTGACCCGCGCCTGGGGCGAGCGGGTGGTCGTGCGCGACTTCGACGCGATCGTGCAGCGCGGCGACCGTGTTGGCCTGGTCGGGCCGAACGGCTGCGGCAAGACGACGCTGCTCAGGCTGATGCTGGGCGAGATCGCCCCCGATCGCGGCAGCGTGCGCCGCGGCACCCAGCTGCAGGTCGCGTATTTCGACCAGTTGCGCGAGCAGCTCGACGACACGGCCACGCTTGTCGAGACGATCAGCCCGGGCTCGGAGTGGATCGAGATCGGCGGTCGGCGCACACACGTGATGAGCTACCGGAGCGCTTCCTGTTCCCGCCCGAACGCGCGCGCTCGCCGGTGGGCTCGCTGTCGGGCGGCGAGCGCAACCGGCTGCTGCTGGCGCGGCTGTTCGCCCGGCCGGCCAACCTGCTGGTGCTCGACGAGCCTACCAACGACCTCGACATCGACACCCTCGAGCTGCTCGGGAGCTGCTCGCCGAGTATCCGGGCACGGTGCTGATCGTCAGCCACGACCGCGCCTTCCTGGACAACGTGGTGACGCAGACGATCGCCGCGGTCGGCGACGGCGTCTGGCGCGAGTACCCCGGCGGCTACGCCGACTACGAGGCCGCGCGCGCCCGGGAGGCCGAAGCGGACGCGGCAGCTGCCGGTGCGGCGGCGGCCCGCGCGACGAGCGCCGGTGGCGCGGGGGCCGCAGGCGAGGCAGGCGAGGCAGGCGAGGCGGGCGCGGCTGCCGCCGGGGGCGCCGACCGGCCCGCCGCTGCCGCGCCGCGCGCGAAGCTCGGCTATCGGGAGCAACGCGAGCTGGAGGCGCTGCCGGCGCGGATCGCGACACTGGAGGCCGAGCAGAAGCAGCTCGGCGAGCAGTTGGCCGACCCGGCCGGCTGGCGCGGCGACGCCGCCGCGATGCGGGCGGCGAACCAGCGCTTCACGGCGATCGAGGCCGAGCTGATGGAAGCGCTCGAGCGCTGGGAGGCGCTGGAAGCGCGCCGCTGAACCGCCTGCCCCACCGCGGCCACCCGTGCGCCCCGGCTGGGCCTACAATGCCCGGCGTCGAGGATCGTCGATCCCGCCGGGCCACGAGGAGAAGGAATCGCCATGCCATCGTTCGACGTGGTGTCGGAAAGCGATGCGATCGAGGTGCGCAACGCCGTCGACCAGGCCAACAAGGAGATCGCCAACCGCTTCGACTTCAAGGGCTCCGACGCGCGCATCGAGCAGAAGGAGCGCGAACTGACCGCCTACGCCGACGACGATTTCAAGCTGGGACAGCTGCGCGACGTGCTGGTGGCCAAGTGCGCCAGGCGCAACGTCGACGTGCGCTTCCTCGACCACGGCCCGGTGCAGAAGATCGGCGGCGACAAGGTCAAGCAGGTGATCACCGTGCGCCATGGGGTCTCGTCGGACCACGCGAAGAAGATCGTGCGACTCGTCAAGGACAGCAAGCTGAAGGTCCAGGCCAGCATCCAGGGCGACGCGGTGCGCGTGAACGGCGCCAAGCGCGACGATCTCCAGGCGGCGATCGCGCTGCTGAAGAAGGAGATCACCGACGTGCCGCTGTCGTTCACCAACTTCCGCGACTGACGATCGCACCGGCGAAGCGCGGCGTCACGACATGCCCGCCCCCGGCAAACCCGCCCTGCCCGGCGCCGCCCCCTCCGCCTCGCCCGAGGAATCGCAGGCGCGCCTCGCGGTGCTGATCGACGCCGACAACGCGCAGGCCTCGATCATCGACGGGCTGCTCGCGGAGGTCGCGAAGTTCGGCATCGCCAGCGTCAAGCGCATCTATGGCGACTGGACCCAGCCGCAGCTCGGCAGCTGGAAGAAGATCCTGCTCGAGCACTCGATCGTCCCGGTGCAGCAGTTCGGCTACACGAAGGGCAAGAACGCGACCGACAGCTCGCTGATCATCGACGCGATGGACCTGCTCTACACCGGGCGCTTCGACGGTTTCTGCCCGGTGTCGAGCGACAGCGACTTCACGCGCCTGGCTTCGCGCCTGCGCGAGCAGGGGCTGCTCGTCTACGGCTTCGGCGAGCGCAAAACCCCCGAGCCGTTCGTCGCCGCCTGCGACAAGTTCGTCTACACCGAAGTGCTGCGGGCGATGCCCGAGAAGGCCGCCGCGCCGGCGGGCCAGGCGCGCGGCTCGAAGGTGACCGACGACCGCGCCGCGCTGGTCGAGCTGATCGCCGACGCGATCGACGCCGTCTCCGAGGAGAGCGGCTGGGCGCAGCTCGGGTCGGTCGGCAGCAACATCACCAAGCTGCGCCCGGACTTCGACGCCCGCCTCTACGGGCACCGCAAGTTCAGCGACCTGGTGAAGTCGCTGCCCGAGCACTTCGAGATCGACGAGCAGGCGGTCGCAGGCAGTCGCGGCAAGGCCATCCATGTCCGGAATGTCCGCCGCTCGCGCTGAGTTCGGCCTCACGCGCGCGCTCGACGCGGCCTGTAGCGGGACGGCCCGCAAGGCGCTGTGCTGGGCGCTGCTCGCGCTCGCCTGGTTCGCCCCGCTCGGCGACCGGGCGCTGCTCACGCCCGACGAGGGGCGCTACGCGACGATCGCGCTCGAGATGATGCGCAGCGGCGACTGGATCACGCCGCGCCTGAACGGCTTTCTCTACTTCGAGAAGCCGGCGCTGCAGTACTGGATGGGCGCGCTCGCCTTCCGTCTGTTCGGCGTCAACGATTTCGCCGCGCGGCTGTGGCCCGGCCTGACCGGCTTCCTGACGGTGGTCGCGGTCGCGTACACCGCGCGCCGGCTCTGGGGGCAGGCGGCCGGCGCGCACGCGGCGATGGTGGCGGCCGGCACCACCTGGATCGTCGTCAACTCGCACTTCCTCAGCCTCGACATGGGGCTCACGTTCTTCCTGACGCTCGCGCTGTGCGCGTTCGTGCTCGCGCAGCGCGACGGCGCCGGCGACGACGAGCGGCGCCTGGCGATGTGGGTCACCTGGGCCGCGATGGCCGGCGCGACGCTGTCCAAGGGGCTGGTCGGCGTGCTGATCCCGGGCGCGACGCTGGTGCTCTACAGCCTGGTCAACCGGCAATGGGCGTTCTGGCGGCGCATGCACTGGGGCACGGGGCTGCCGCTGTTCCTCGCGCTCGCCGCGCCCTGGTTCGTCGCGGTGTCGCTGCGCAACCCCGACTTCGCCGGGTTCTTCTTCATTCACGAGCACCTCCAGCGCTACCTGACCGACGAGGGGCAGCGCCTCGGCACGCCCCCGGTATTTCGTGCCGTTCCTGCTGGTCGGCTTCCTGCCGTGGACGACGACACTGCCGGCGCTCGCGCGGCTGGGCGCGCGTCGCGACGAATCGCAGTCGTTCCAGCCGCTGCGCCTCCTGCTGATCTGGGCGGCGTTCGTCTTCGTGTTCTTCAGCGTCTCGCGCTCGAAGCTGCCTTCGTACATCCTGCCGATGTTCCCGGCGCTCGCGCTGCTGGCCGCCGCGTGGCTCGAGCGCGTCGATGCGTCGCGGCTGTCGCGGCACCTGCTGCTGCCGGTCGTCGGCTGCGTCGCGATGATCGCCGTCGCGCCCTTCGCCGGCCGCTTCGCCACCCACGACACGCCGGCGGAGATCCTGCGGCCGATGGCGCTCCTGATGGCGGTCGGCGCAGCGCTGTTCGTCGCGGCCGCGGCGCTGGCGTGGCGCGCGCTGCGTCGCGGCCGCAAGAACGCCGCGACGCTGATCGTCGCGGCCGGCAGCCTGTTGGCGGCCACGCTCGGCATGAGCGGCCACGACAGCCATGGAAGGCTCAAGAGCAGCGAGGAGGCCGTCGCGGCGCTCGCGCCCGAGCTCGGCCCCTCCGACCCCGTGTTCTCGGTGGAGATGTACGACCAGACGCTGCCCTACTACCTTCGCCGCGACGTGACGCTGGTCGCCTGGTCGGGCGAGCTCGCCTTCGGCCAGAGCCGCGACCCGCAGCGCTGGATCCCGACGCTCGGGCAGTTCGAAGCGCGATGGCGCGCGCTCTCCGGTGGGGCCGCGATGATGCCGCGCGCGGTCTACCTCGGCCTGCAGCAGGCGGGCCTGCCGATGCGCGTCGTCTACGAGGACCCGCGCCGGGTCGTCGTCGTCCGGTCCTGATCCGATGCAGTTCCTCCCCTTCACCCGCCCCAGCATCGACGAGGACGCGATCGACGCGGTCGCCGCGGTGTTGCGCTCGGGCTGGCTCACCACCGGCCCCCGCTGCCGCGAGTTCGAGGCCGAGCTGTCGGCCTGGACCGGGGGTCGGCCGGTGCGACTGGTCAGTTCGGCCACTGCCGCGCTCGAGCTCGCGCTGCGAATCGCAGGCATCGGCCCCGGCGACGAAGTGATCACCACGCCGCTGAGCTGGATCGCCACCGCCAACGTCGTGCTCGGCGTCGGGGCCACGCCGGTCTTCGTCGACGTCGATCCGTCGACCCGCAACATCGACCTGTCGCGCACCGAGAAGGCGATCACGCCGCGCACCCGCATGCTGCTGCCGGTCGATCTCGCCGGGCTGCCGGTCGACCGCACGCGCCTGTACGAAATCGCCGGCCGCCACGGCTTGCGCGTGCTCGAAGACGCCGCGCAGTCGATGGGAGCGCGCTGGGCGGACCGGCGCATCGGCAGCTTCGGCGACCTCGTCTCGTTCAGCTTCCACGCGAACAAGAACATCACCACCGGCGAAGGCGGCTGCCTGGTGATGAACGACGAGCACGAGGCGCGCCTGTTCGAGAAGCTGCGGCTGCAGGGCGTCACGCGCTTCGCCGACGGCTCGATGGACGTCGACGTGCCGGGCGCGAAGGCCAACCTCACCGACATCGCCGCGGCGATCGGCTCGAGCCAGTTGCGCCGCCTCGACGCCTTCAACGAGCGCCGCCGCCGGCTGGCCGCGCTGTACTTCGAACACTTCGATCGTTCGCTGGGCTTCGAGCTGCCTGTCGAAGATTTCGAGACCGGCAACTGGCACATGTTCCAGCCGCTGCTGCCGCTGGCCCGGATGAGCATCGACCGCGGCGGCTTCATCGAAGCGATGAAGCGCGAAGGCATCGGCGTCGGCGTGCACTATCCGGCGATGCACCTGTTCACGCTGTTCCGCCGCCGGGGGTTCCGCGACGGCGACTTCCCCGTGGCCGAAAACATCGGCCGGCGCACCGTCACGCTGCCGCTGTTCCCGGCGATGCGCGACGACGACGTGCCTCGCGTGTGCGAGGCGGTCAGCCGCGTCGTGAAGGCCGCGCTTCGCCGGGACTAGATGGCCGCCTCCGTCGAGCTGTCGGTCGTCATCCCGGTCTACGACGAGGAAGCGGTCCTCGCCGCGCTGTTCGAACGGCTCTACCCGGCACTCGACGCGCTGGGCGTCGCCTACGAGGTCGTGTTCGTCAACGACGGCAGCCGCGACCGTTCGGCGGCACTGCTGACCGACCAGTTCCATCGCCGCCCCGAGGTCACGCGGGTCGTGATGTTCGACGGCAATTTCGGCCAGCACCGCGCGATCCTCGCGGGCTTCGAGCACGCCCGCGGGGAGCGCATCGTGACGCTCGATGCCGACCTGCAGAACCCGCCCGAGGACATCCACCTGCTGCTCGGGCAGATGGATGCCGGCCACGACTACGTCGGCTCGATCCGCCGCCTGCGCGACGACCCGCTGTGGCGCCGCCTGGCCTCGCGCGCGATGAACCGGCTGCGCGAGCGCACCACGGGCATCAGGATGACCGACCAGGGCTGCATGATGCGCGCCTACAGCCGCCGCATCGCCGACACGATCAACCGCTGCAACGAGCTGCACACCTTCATCCCCGCGCTCGCCTGGCAGTTCGCGCGCAATCCCACCGAGGTCGTCGTCGGCCACGAAGAGCGGTTCGCCGGCGAGTCGAAGTACTCGCTGTTCAGCCTCATCCGGCTGAACTTCGACCTGATGACCGGCTTCAGCGTGATGCCACTGCATCTGTTGTCGCTGGTCGGCATGCTGCTGTCGATCCTCTCGGGCGTGCTGGTCGTCGTGCTGGTCGTCCGGCGCCTCGCGATCGGCCCGGAGGAAGGCGGGCTGTTCACGCTGTTCGCGATCGAGTTCCTGCTGATGGGCATCACGCTGTTCGGCATCGGGCTTCTCGGCGAATACATCGGCCGCATCTACCAGGAGGTGCGCCAGCGGCCGCGTTACATGATCTCGGCGGTGCTGGAAAAGCGCGACGAACCATGAGCGTGGCGGTCGTTTTCGCCTATCACGACGTCGGCGTGCGCTGCCTGAAGACGCTGCTGGCGCGCGGCGTCGAGGTCGCGCTGGTGGTCACGCACGACGACCGTCCCGGCGAGGAAATCTGGTTCGACAGCGTCCGGAGAACCGCCGAAGACTACCGGATCCCGGTGATCGCCCCCGAGGACCCGAACACCGAAGCGGTGCTCGCGCGCGTGCGCGCCGCGCGCCCCGATTTCCTGTTCTCGTTCTGCTACCGGTCGATGCTCGGCGCGGCGCTGCTGGCAGTGCCCACGCGCGGCGCCTACAACGTGCACGGATCGCTGCTGCCGAAGTACCGCGGCCGGGTGCCGGTGAACTGGGCGGTGATCGAAGGCGAGACCGAGACCGGCGCGACGCTGCACCTGATGAACGAAAAACCCGACAACGGCGCGATCGTCGACCAGTTCGCGTTGCCGATCCTGCCCGACGACACCGCCCGCGAGGTCTTCGACAAGGTGCGCGTGGCCGCCGAGCTGGTGCTGTGGCGCAGCCTGCCGGCGCTGCTCGACGGCAGCGCACGCCCGGTGCCGCAGGAGCTCTCGCGCGGGCGCTACTACGGCGGGCGGGGTCCCGAAGACGGCCGCATCCCCGCCGGCATCGGCGCGCGCCGACTGCACGACCTGGTGCGCGCGCTCGCACGGCCCTACCCCGGCGCGTGCGCCAAGCAGCTGATGGACCGCGTGATCCACGCCTACGGGATGGAGCAGGGCCTGCTGTACACGCTGTTCCGCCCGTTCAACTGGATCGGCGGCGGACTGGACAGCATCCACACGCCGAAGGAGGGCTCGAGCCGCGTGATCACGCAGTTCTTCGGCCACATCGTGCGCGGCGAGCCGATCCGGCTGGTCGACGGGGGTCACCAGAAGCGCGCCTTCACCTACGTGGACGACGGCATCGCCGCGCTGATGAAGATCATCGAGAACCGCGACGGCAGGGCGTCGGGGCGCATCTACAACATCGGCAACCCGGCGAACAACTATTCGATCCGCGATCTCGCGGCGATGATGCCCGCGCTGGCGGCCGAGTACCCCGAGTACCGCGAGCAGGCGGCACGGGCCAGGGTCGAGGAGACGACCTCCGACGCCTACTACGGCAAGGGGTACAAGGACGTGCAGAACCGCGTGCCGAAGATCGACAACACGATGGCCGACCTCGACTGGAAGCCGGAAGTCGCGATGCCCGAAGCGCTGCGGCGGATCTTCGACCACTACCGCACCCGGATCGTGGCCGCGCACCGCCTGGGCGACTGAGCGAACGCAGCCGATGGCATTGCTCGCGCTGAAGGTCGACGTCGACACCTGGCGCGGCACGCGCGAGGGCGTCCCGCACCTGGTGCGACTGCTCGAGCGCCACGGCGCCGGCGCCACCTTCCTCTTCAGCCTCGGCCCCGACCACACCGGCCGCGCGATCCGGCGCGTGTTCCGGCGCGGCTTCCTGCAGAAGGTATCGCGCACCTCGGTCGTCGAGCACTACGGGATCCGCACGCTGCTCTACGGCACGCTGCTTCCCGGCCCCGACATCGGCGCGCGCGAGGCGCCGCTGATGCGCTCGGTGCGCGAACGCGGCTTCGAGGCCGGCATCCACACCTGGGACCACATCCGCTGGCAGGACCACGTCGCCGATGCGAGCCCGCAGTGGACGCGCAACGAGATGCGCAAGGCGGTCGAGCGCTATGCCGACGTGTTCGGCGCCGCCCCGCGAACCCACGGCGCGGCCGGCTGGCAGATGAACGAGGCCGCCTACGCACTCGAGCGCGAGTTCGGCTTCGATTACGCATCCGACGGCCGCGGCACCCATCCGTTCCAGCCGGTCGACGCGCACGGCGAGCCGTTCGGCGTACCTCAGTTGCCGACCACGCTGCCCACGCTCGACGAGTTGATCGGCCTGGACGGACTCGACCCCGGCAACGTCCACGAGCGCGTGCTGGCGCTCGCCGATGCGCCGCCGCCGCAGGGCCACGTCTACACGCTGCACGCCGAACTCGAAGGAATGCGGCTGGCCGGCGCGTTCGAGCGACTGCTCGCCGGCTGGAAGGCGCAGGGCTACCGGCTGGTCTCGATGCGCACGATGTTCGACGCCGTCGGTCGCGCCGGGCTGCCGCGGCACCGGGTCGGTAGCGGCGAAATCGCCGGACGCAGCGGCACGCTGGCGATCCAGGGTCCCCGCGCATGACCGGTGGCGCCCGGCCGGGCGCCCCGGCCGCGCACGCCGTGCGGCGCCGCCGACGCGCTCAACCCTCGATGCGCGCGTACGCCGAGTGGTTGTGGATCGACTCGAAGTTTTCGGCCTCGACCACGAAGCGGCGCACGCGCGTATCGCGGCGCAGCGCGGTGGCGACGTCGCGCACGAGATCCTCGACGAACTTGGGGTTGTCGTAGGCGCGCTCGGTGACGTGCTTCTCGTCGACCCGCTTGAGCAGCCCGTAGATCTCGCTGGAAGCCTGCGCCTCGGCCAGCACGATCAGCTCCTCCGGGCTCGATCGCGGCGTCGGCCACGACCGAAACGGTGAGGTGCGAGCGCTGGTTGTGCGCGCCGTAATCGGAGATCGTCTTCGAACACGGGCACAGGCTGGTGCACGGCACGACCACGGTCAGCGTCGTGACCACGTCGCGCGCCCCGCCCTCGACCACGATCGACAGGTCGTAGTCCATCAGGCTCTGCACCTGCGAGACCGGCGCGGTCTTGCGCACGAACAGTGGCATCGCCAGCTCGATGCGGCCGCTGTCGGCCTCGAGCAGCCCGAGCATCTCGACGAACATCGCGCGCATTCCGGCCGCGTCGAGCGCCGGGCGGCCGTCAGCCAGGCGCGCCTCGAGCAGCGCGACGAAACGCGACATGTGCGTGCCCTTCTGCTCGGCGGGCAGCGCGACATACAGGCCGAACTGGCCGACGCTGGGCTGGTCGGCGCCGGCGCTGCGCCAGCGCAGCGGATAGCGCAGGCCCTTGACGCCGACGCGCTGGATCGGCAGCTCGCGCGCGTCGGGGCTGCCCTGCACGTCGGCCATCACGCCGGCCAGCAGCGCTCCGGTGTCGCGGATGTTCATCGGCTGTTCTCCGTCGGTATCCAATTTTTCTTCAGCTGGCGCGGCGCATCACCAGTCGCGGCCCGCCGCCGCCGGCAAGCAGCTCGTCGAATCGTTCGCGCACCGAGCGCTCGATGCCTTCGCCGTCGAGCCCTTCGAGCCGCAGCAGCAGCGCCTGCTCGCCATGGTCGACGCAGCGGTCGGGCAGGCCGAGCTGCAGCAGCGGGCGCACGATCCCGGCCGCCGCGAGCGCTTCGGCCACCGCGCTGCCAGCGCCACCCATCACCACGTGTTCCTCGATCGTGACGAAGGCCTCGTGCGAGCGCGCCAGTTCGGCCAGCAGCGCCTCGTCGACCGGCTTGACGAAGCGCATGTTGACGACCGTCGCGTCGAGCGCCTCGCCCGCCGCGAGCGCCGGCGCCAGCATCGTGCCGAAGGCGAGCAGCGCGACGCGCCGCCCCTGGCGACAGACCTGGCCGCGGCCGATCGGCAGCGCGGTGAGATCCTTCGACACCGCGACCCCGGTACCGGCGCCGCGCGGATAGCGCACCGCGGCAGGCCCGTCGTGCCGGAACGCGGTGTAGAGCATCTGGCGGCACTCGTTCTCGTCGGAGGGCGCCATCACGACCATGTTCGGCAGGCAGCGCAGGCAGGCGAAGTCGTAGGCGCCGGCATGCGTGGCGCCGTCGGCGCCGACGACGCCGGCGCGGTCGAGCGCGAACACCACCGGCAGGTTCTGCAGCGCGACGTCGTGCACCAGCTGGTCGTAGCCGCGCTGCAGGAAGGTGCTGTAGATCGCGACCACCGGCTTCATCCCCTCGCAGGCGAGCCCCGCCGCGAAGGTGACCGCGTGCTGCTCGGCGATGCCGACGTCGAAGTAGCGCTGCGGAAAGCGCCGCTCGAACTCGACCAGCCCCGAGCCCTCGCGCATCGCCGGCGTGATCGCCACCAGCCGATCGTCGAGCGCGGCCATGTCGCAGACCCAGTCGGAGAACACTTGGGTATAGGTGGGCCGCGGCGGCGTGGCCGGCTTCAGGATGCCTTCCCGCGGATCGAAGCGGCCCGGCCCGTGATAGAGCACCGGATCGGCCTCGGCGAGCTTGTAGCCCTGCCCCTTGCGGGTGACGATGTGCAGGAACTGGGGGCCGCGCAGCTCGCGCAGGTTCTGCAGCGTCGGAATCAGGCTGTCGAGGTCGTGGCCGTCGATCGGCCCCACGTAGTTGAAGCCGAACGCCCCGAACATCGTGCCCCCCGGAACGACCATGCCCTTGGCGTGCTCCTCGATCCGGCGCGCGAGCTCGAACAGCGGCGGCACGTTCGACAGCATTGCGCGGCCGACGTCGCGCGCCTTGGTGTAGAAGCGCCCCGACAGCAGCCGCGCCAGGTAGCGGTTCAGCGCACCCACCGGCGGCGAGATCGACATGTCGTTGTCGTTGAGCACCACCAGCAGGTCGATGTCGGACGTCACGCCGGCGTTGTTCATCGCCTCGAAGGCCATCCCCGCCGTCATCGCACCGTCGCCGATCACCGCCACGTGGCGCCGCCGTTTGGGGCCCTGGTTCTCGCCCTTGTTGCGCGAGGCTACCGCCATGCCGAGCGCGGCCGAGATCGAGGTGGACGAGTGCGCGGTGCCGAACGCGTCGTACTCGCTCTCGCTGCGCTTCGGGAAACCCGAGATGCCGCCGTACTGGCGCAGCCCGGCCATGCGGTCGCGGCGTCCGGTGAGGATCTTGTGCGGATAGCTCTGGTGCCCGACGTCCCAGATCAGCCGGTCGCGCGGCGTGTCGAACACGTAGTGCAGCGCGATCGCCAGCTCGACCGTGCCCAGGTTCGACGACAGGTGTCCGCCGGTGCGCGACACCGAATCGAGCACGAAGCCGCGCAGCTCGCGCGCCAGCTGCGCGAGCTGGCCGCGTTCGAGGGCTCGCAGCTCGGCCGGCGCGTCGATCGCGCCGAGCAGCGGCCAGGCGCCGGACTCGACGCCGCCCGTGCCGCCGGGTTGCACCACGCCGCTCACGATTTCCTCGCCACGATCAGGTCGGCGAGGCACGCCAGGCTGTGCGCCGCTTCGCCCAGCGGCGCGATGGCCGCGTGCGCCTGCTCGCGCAGCTGGCCGGCCAGCCGGCGCGCGCCATCGAGACCGAGCGCCGACACGTAGGTCGGCTTGTTGTGCCGCGCGTCCTTGCCGGCGGTCTTGCCGAGCGTGGCGGCGTCGCCTTCGACGTCGAGGATGTCGTCGATCACCTGGAACGCCAGGCCGACCGCTTCGGCGTAATGGTCGAGCGCCTGCATGCGGCGCGCGGGCGCCTCGGCTGCCGCCCCGGCATCGGGCGCGCACAGGGCGCCCATCCGCACCGACGCGCGCAGCAGCGCACCGGTCTTGCGTCGATGCATGTCTTCGAGCGCCTCGCGCCCGAGCGCGGCGCCGACCGACGCGAGGTCGATCGCCTGGCCGCCGGCCATGCCGATGGAGCCGGCCGCGTGCGCCAGCTCGACGACCATCGCCGTGGTGGCGGCCGCGGCCGCGCCGTGCGCGGCCGCCGCCGCCAGCACCTCGAAGGCCAACGCCTGCAGCGCGTCGCCCACCAGCATCGCCAGCGCCTCTCCGTACCTGACGTGCACCGTCGGCCGCCCGCGGCGCAGCACGTCGTCGTCCATGCACGGCAGGTCGTCGTGCACCAGCGAATAGGCGTGCACCAGTTCGACCGCGCAGGCCGCGCAGTCGAGCGCCGCCGCCGGCGCGCCGCCCGCTTCGCCGGCCGCGTGCACCAGCAGCGGACGCACGCGCTTGCCGCCGCCGAGCACCGCGTAGCGCATCGCCTCGTGCAGCCGCGCCGGATGCGTGGCCGCCGCCGGCAACACGCGCTCGAGCGCCTGCTCGGTGCGCTGGCCGCGGCTGGCGAGCCAGCGCTCGAACGACATGGAGTTCGCCGCCGGCGCGGCGGCGGTGGTCGCGTGACTCATCAGGATTCTTCGGTCTCGTCGGGCTCGAACGGACGCAGCAGGTCGGCCTCGAGGATGCGCACCTGCTGCTGGACTTCCGACAGCGACTTGCGGCACCAGGCGATCAGCGCCGCGCCGCGGCGGTAATCGGCCAGCGATTGCTCGAGCGACAGCGCACCGCCTTCCATCCGCTGCACGATGCTCTCGAGCTCGCCCAGCGCGAGCTCGAAGGACTCGGGCGCAGTGCCTTCGGCCTGCGGCGGCGGTGCGGCAGGTGCGTCCGGCGCAGCCGCGGCGGGGTCGCCGGGCGCCCGGCTGGAAGACTTGGACATCGATGGGGATCCGGAGCCTGACGCAGCAGGTCAAAGCGTTGATTTTACTTTTGTTTTGCCCGGTCTGCCCCGAAGGCCCGGATTTCGGGATGCGCGCCCCTTCCCGGGCCCCTGGGCGGGCTTGCCTTGCCTGCCAATCGGGGTATCCTTCGCCCTCCCAGAGCGCACCTGCCCTGGTTGGCCGTCCCGGGGGCTCCCGAGGCCGGGCTTGGTTCCGTCCTTCGACTGGCATGGAGGGTCAGGATGTCGGATCTGGGTCGACGCGAATTCCTCGTACCCGCACGCACGCAACTCCCTGTCTCCGCCTATTTCGACGAAGCGCTGTTCCGGCGCGAGCTCGACACGCTGTTCCGCCAGGGCCCCGGCTACGTCGGGCACCAGCTGATGGTGCCCGAGGCGGGCGACTACCACGTGCTCCCGGCCGGCAACGAGGGCCGCGTGCTGGTGCGCAGCGCCGAGGCCGTCGAGCTGCTGTCGAACGTCTGCCGCCACCGCCAGGCGCTGATGCTCGAGGGCCGCGGCCACGCCGAAAACATCGTCTGCCCGCTGCATCGCTGGACCTACGACCTGTCGGGCAACCTTCTGGGGGCGCCTCACTTCGACCCGCAGCCCTGCGTGAAGCTAGGAGCCACGCCGTTGCAGAACTGGCGTGGGCTGCTGTTCGAGGGCCGGCGCGACGTGGCGCGCGACCTCGCCGCACTGGGCATCGAGCGCGAGTTCGATTTCGACGGATACGTGCTCGACCACGTCGAGATCCACGAGTGCGCGTACAACTGGAAGACCTTCATCGAGGTCTACCTCGAGGACTACCACGTCGTGCCGTTCCACCCCGGGCTCGGCCACTTCGTCTCCTGCGACGACCTGCGCTGGGAGTTCGGCGAGTGGTACTCGGTGCAGACCGTCGGCATCTACCAGGGGCTGCGCAAGCCGGGAACGCCGGTTTACGAACGCTGGCACGAACAGGTGCTGCGCTTCGGCGGTGGCGAGCTGCCCGCCCACGGCGCGGTCTGGCTCACCTACTACCCGAACGTGATGGTGGAGTGGTACCCGCACGTGCTCGTCGTCTCGACGCTGGTGCCGCGCGGGCCGCAGCAGACCACGAACGTCGTCGAGTTCTACTATCCCGAGGAGATCGCGCTGTTCGAGCGCGACTTCGTCGAGGCCGAGCGCGCCGCCTACATGGAGACCGCGATCGAGGACGACGAGATCGCGCTGCGGATGGACGCCGGCCGGCGTGCGCTGCTCGAGCGCGGCGAAGACGATGCCGGCCCGTACCAGAGCCCGATGGAAGACGGGATGCAGCACTTCCACGAGTTCCTGCGTCGCCAGCCCGGGCTTGTCTGAACCTGCCAAGACTTCGCCGGCGGCTGCGGTCCGGTCACCGGCGCCTGCGGAGAATCGCCGATGAGCTGGACCACGATCGTCAGCGCCGACGAACTGGCCGCCCGCATCGACCAGTGCGTGGTGGTCGATTGCCGCCATGACCTGACCGATCCCGACAGCGGCCCCGCCGCCTACGCGGTGGGCCACCTGCCGGGCGCGTTCTTCCTGCACCAGGACTTCGATCTCGCCGGCCCGAGGACCGGCCGCAACGGCCGGCATCCGCTGCCCGAGCGCGAGGCGCTGCGGCGCAGGCTCGAGTCGATCGGCCTGTCCGACGGGCGCCCGCTGGTCGCCTACGACGACAGCGGCGGTGCCTACGCGGTGCGCCTGTGGTGGCTGGCGCGCTGGCTCGGCCACGCCGAGGCAGCGGTGCTCGACGGCGGTATCCAGGCGTGGCGCAAGGCCGGCTACCCGGTGAGCCGCGAGCCGGCAGTCGCGCGGCCGGGCGCGTTGAGCCCGCGCGAACCGCTGGCCGAAAAGGCGGACACCGAGGCCGTCCTCGCGGTGCTGGACCGCAGCGACCGCCTGCTCCTCGACGCGCGCACGCCCGAGCGCTTTCGCGGCGAAGTGGAGCCCTTCGACCCGGTGGCGGGGCACATCCCGGGCGCGGTGAACCGGCCGCTGCAGCGCAACCTGCGGCCCGACGGCCGCTTCAAGCCGGCCGAGGTGCTGCGCGAGGAATACCTCGCGTTGCTGGCCGGACGCGCGCCGGCCGCGGTGATTCATCACTGCGGGTCCGGAGTCACCGCCTGCCACAACCTGCTTGCAATGGAGATGGCCGGCCTTCCCGGCGGGCTGCTGTACCCGGGTTCGTGGAGCGAATGGTGCGCCGACCCGGCGCGCCCGGTGGCGCTCGGCGACGCCGGCTGACGCGGGGCCCCACGATGGCGCGGCTCGTCTTCATCGCCGGCCATGCCGGCACCGGCAAGACGACGCTGGCGCGGCGCGCGGTGCCGCTGCTGCACGCGCGCACCGGCGAGAGCTTCTGCGTGCTCGACAAGGACACGGTCTACGGCGCCTACAGCGCGAAGGTGATGGGCCTGCTCACCGGGGATCCCGACGACCGCGACAGCCCCACCTACCTGGAGCACCTGCGCGACCAGGAGTACCACGGGCTGGTCGAGGTCGCGGCCGAGAACCTGGCGCTCGGCGTGAATGTCGTCCTGGTGGGACCCTTCTCGCGCGAGGTGAAGTCGAAGCGGGTGTTCGACCCGCTGGCGCTCGGCGTGCCGGCCGACACCCGCATCCGGGTGGTCTGGGTGGCGCTCGACGAGGCCACCGCGAAGGCGCGCATCGTCGCGCGCGGCGACCCGCGCGATCGCTACAAGCTCGCGCACTGGGACGAATACCGCAAGCGGCGCTTCGAGCCCGACCCCGCGGAATTCCCGGGGCTGCTGCGCTTCGACAACGCGGAGTTCGACGAAGCGGCGTTCGCCCGCATGATCGACGCGATCTGCTGAACCGCGGGCCCGATCAGTGCCCGTGCAGCGTGGCGGTGGTGAACGCGATCACCGCGATGCCCGCCATCATCAGCGCGAACTGCCAGAACCACTCGCCGCGGCGGCGCGTCTCGCGGTGCAGGTCGGGAATCAGGTCGGCGAGCGCGACGTAGATGAAGCTCGCCGCGGCGAGCACCAGCACGTACGGCAGCAGGCCCTGGGCGTGCGACAGGGACACGTAGCCGAGCACGCCGCCCGCGACCGCCGACAGCCCGCTCAGGACGTTGTAGACCAGCGCCCGCGCGCGCGTGTAGCCGGCGTTGATCAGGATGATGAAGTCGCCGATCTCCTGCGGGATCTCGTGGGCCGCGATCGCCGCGGTGGTCAGCCAGCCGAGCGCGGGATCGGCGATGAACGCCGCGGCGATCATCACGCCGTCGGCGAAGTTGTGGATGCCGTCGCCGACCAGGATCAGCATGCCGCCGGGGCCGGCCTCCGCGCGATCGTGCCCGTGGTGGTGCTGGTGCCCGTCGCCTTCGTGATGGTGGCTGTGCCGCAGCACCGAGAGCTTCTCGAGCACGAAGAAGCCGATCAGCCCCAGCAGCAGCGTCCAGGCGAGCGCGCGGATGTCGGCATGCGACTCGAAGGCCTCCGGAATCAGGTTGAGCAGCGCCGAGCCCAGCAGCAGGCCCGCCGACACGCTGACCATCCGGCTCACCAGCCCGGCGAGCAGGCGCAGCGACAGCCACGCAGCAGCGAGCACGCTGGCCGCGCCGGCCAGCAGCGTCGCGGCGATCGTCATCAGCAGCGTCGAGGTCACCGTCAGTGCGCCTGTTCCCAGTTGGCCCCGACGCCGCACTCGACCTCGAGCGGCACCGACAGGCTCGCGACGCCGGTCATCAGTCGCGGCAACTCCGAGCGCACCTCGTCGAGCTCGGCCCGCGGCACCTCGAGCACCAGTTCGTCGTGCACCTGCATGATCAGCTTCGAGGCCATCCGGCGCTCGTCGAGCCAGCGCTGCACCGCGATCATCGCCATCTTGATCAGGTCGGCCGCGGTGCCCTGCATCGGCGCGTTGATCGCCGCCCGTTCGGCGGCGGAGCGCCGCGGGCCGTTCGGGCTGTTGATCTCGGACAGCCACAGGCGCCTGCCGAACACCGTCTCGACGTAACCCTGGCTGCGCGCCAGCGCACGCGTTTCGTCCATGTACCGGGCCACGCCCGGATAGCGCGCGAAATAGCGCTCGATGTAGTTCTTCGCCGCGTCGCGCTCGATGCCCAGGTTCGCGGCCAGACCATAGGCGCTCATCCCGTAGATCAGCCCGAAGTTGATCACCTTCGCGTAGCGGCGCTGCTCGGCGCTCACGTCGGCGGGCGCGATGCCGAAGATTTCGCTCGCGGTGGCGCGGTGCACGTCGAGCCCCTGCTCGAAGGCGCGCAGCAGGCTCTCGTCGCCCGAGATGTGCGCCATGATGCGCAACTCGATCTGCGAGTAGTCGGCCGAGACGATGCTCGACCCCGGCGGCGCGACGAAGGCTTCGCGGATGCGCCGTCCCTCGGGCGTGCGCACCGGAATGTTCTGCAGGTTCGGGTCGCTCGATGCGAGCCGGCCGGTGACCGCGACCGCCTGCGAATAGCTGGTGTGCACGCGCCCGCTGCGCGGATCGACCATCTTCGGCAGCTTGTCGGTGTAGGTGCTCTTGAGCTTGGCGAGCGCGCGCCATTCGAGCACGATGCGCGGCAGCGGATAGTCTTCGGCAAGCTTCGCCAGCACCTCCTCGTCGGTGGACGGAGCGCCGCTGGCGGTCTTGCGCACCACCGGCAGGCCGAGCCGGCCGAACAGGATTTCTCCGAGCTGCTTCGGCGAATTCAGGTTGAACGGCTGGCCCGCGGCCTCGACCGCGCGCCGCTCGAAATCGAGCATCTTGCGGCCCAGCTCGTCGGACTGCCGCACCAGCGCCGCGGCGTCGATCAGCACGCCGTTGCGCTCCATCCGCTGCAGCACGACCGAAACCGGGATCTCGATCTCGCGATAGATGCGCTCGAGCGCCTCGTGCGCGGCGATGCGCGGATACAGCGTGCGGTGCAGGTGCATTGTCACGTCGGCGTCCTCGGCCGCGTAGCGCGCTGCCTGCTCGATCGGCACCTGCTCGAAGCCGATCTGGCTCGCCCCTTTGCCCGCCACCTGGTGATAGGCGATCGTGCGCCGGCCCGGTGGCGCTCGGCGAGCGAGTCCATGTCGTGGTTGCGATGCGCCTCGAGCACGTAGCTTTCGAGCAGCGTGTCGTGCGCGATGCCGGCCGGGCGTACGCCGTGATTCTCGAGCACGTGCGTGTCGTACTTCAGGTTCTGACCGACCTTCGCGCGCGCCGGGTCTTCGAGCCAGCCGCGCAGCCGCTCGAGCACGTGCTCGCGCGCGAGCTGCGCGGGCGCACCGGCGTAGCGGTGCGCGACCGGCACGTAGCAGGCCTCCCAGGGCGCGACCGACAGCGACAGGCCGACCAGCTCGGCAGCCATCGGGTCGAGCGAGGTGGTCTCGGTGTCGAACGCGACCAGGTCGGCGGCCTCGATGCGCGCGATCCAGCGTTCGAGCGCCGCGTCGTCGAGCACCGTCTCGTAGGCCAGCGAGTCGGCGGGCGCGTGTGCGGCAGCGGTCGCAGGCTCCGTGGCACGCGCCGTGCCGGCCGCCTCGTCGATCTCGCGCAGCCAGCTGCGGAACTCGCAGCGGTCGAACAGCGCACGCAGCGCCGCCGGGTCTTCGTCGCCGAGGTCGAGCGACGCGTCGATCGACTCCACCTGCGGCCTGAGGTCGCAGTCGGTCTTCACGGTGACCAGCCTGCGCGCAACCGGCAGCCAGTCGAGCGCCTTGCGCAGGTTCTCGCCCACCACGCCGCCGATCGCGGCCGCGTGCTCGACGATCGCTTCGAGCGATCCGTACTGCTCGAGCCACTTCACCGCGGTCCTGGGGCCCACCTTGTCGACGCCGGGCACGTTGTCCACCGAATCGCCCACCAGCGTCAGCCAGTCGACGATGCGCTCGGGCGGCACGCCGAAGCGCGTCTTCACGCCGTCGCGGTCGAGCCGCTCGACCGGACCTCCCTCGCGGCTCGCCATCGTGTTCACCAGCACCACGCGATCGTCGACCAGCTGGGCGAGATCCTTGTCGCCGGTGGAGATCACGGTGTTCATGCCCTGGCGCGACGCCTCGGCGGCCAGCGTCGCGATCACGTCGTCGGCCTCGATGCCCTCGACCATCAGCAGCGGCCACCCGAGCGCGCGCACCATCTCGTGGATGACCGGGATCTGGCGCACCAGGTCTTCGGGCATCGCCTTGCGATTGGCCTTGTACTCGGCATACCAGTCGTCGCGGAAGGTCTTGCCGGGCGCGTCGAACACCACTGCACCGTGCGTCGCGCCGCCGCTCAATTTGCCGTCGGCACGCAGACGCCGTAGCATCGCGACCATGCCGCGCACCGCGCCGGTCGGCTCGCCGCTGCCGGTGCGCAGATCCGGCATCGCGTGAAACGCGCGATACAGGAAACTCGAGCCGTCGACCAGCAGAAGCGTCTTTTCGGACATGTCCAGCAGCAAGCAGGTGCCGCAGTTGCGCGCGATCGCGAGCCAGGAGCGCTCGACGTCGCTGAAAGCGCGCGAGTCCTGGCATATCTTCGGAATTATCTCAGAGTTCGTCGAGGCGACCGAACGCCTCGCCGAGATCCGTCCCGCGGTGTCGATTTTCGGCAGCGCGCGCGTGAGCCCCGGACATCGCTGGTACGACACCACCGTCGACCTGGCGCGACGCCTGTCCGACGCCGGTTTTGCGATCGTCTCCGGCGGCGGCCCCGGCATCATGGAAGCGGCCAACCGCGGCGGCTACGCGGGCAAGTCGGCCTCGGTCGGGCTGAACATCCAGCTGCCGATGGAGCAGACCGGCAACGGCTACCAGGACATCTCGCTCACCTTCCGGCACTTCTTCGCGCGCAAGGTGGCATTCGCCAAGTACGCGACCGCCTTCGTCGCGCTGCCCGGGGGCTTCGGCACGCTCGACGAACTGTGCGAGATGCTCACGATGGTGCAGACGCGGATGGGCCGGCGCATCCCGATCATCCTGATGGACACCGCATTCTGGTCGGGCCTCGTCGACTGGATGCGCGAGCAACTGCTCGGCAACGGGCTGATCTCCGAGGGCGACATCGAGCTGATCCAGCTGATCGACGAGCCGTCCCGGGTCGTCGAGGCGATCTTCGACCATTACCAGACGCGCGGCTTCGTGCCCACGGCCGACGAGCACGAGCGGATGCTCTACCTGTAGGAGCGTGGGCTGCTCCCCCGACATGGCCGTCTTCACGCCCGTCACGCGCGAGTCGCTCGCGCACTGGCTCGAAGCGCTACGACCTCGGCGAGTTGCGCGGGTTCGAGGGCATCGCCTCGGGCATCGAGAACAGCAACTTCTTCGTCACGACCGGTTCCGGGCGCTTCGTGCTCACGCTGTTCGAGCGCCTTCGGTTCGACGAGCTGCCGTTCTACCTGGGCCTGATGCACCACCTGGCCGCCCGCGGCATTCCCTGCCCCGACCCGGTCGCCGATCGCGAAGGCGTCTCGCTCGGCTGGCTCGAAGGCAAGCCGGCGGCGCTGGTCACGCGCCCGGCCGGACAGGCGGTCATGCAGCCGCGGCCCGCGCATTGCGCGCAGGTGGGCGCGCTGCTCGCCCGGATGCATCGCGCGGCGCTCGGCTACGAGGGCAGCTTGCCGAACCCCCGCGGCATCGACTGGAAGGCGGGCGCCGCGCCCGAGGTGCTGCCCTTCCTCGATCGCGATCAGGCGGCGCTGCTGACGGACGAACTCGCGCAGCAGCGCGCCTTCGCCGCGTCGACGCTGCGCGCGGCGCTGCCCGCCAGCGCGGTGCACGCCGACCTGTTCCGCGACAACGTGCTGTTCGAGTCCGCAGCCGACGGCTCTCCGCGACTCGGCGGCGTGATCGACTTCTACTTCGCGGGCGTCGACACCTGGATGTTCGACCTCGCGGTCGCGGCCAACGACTGGTGCATCGACGACGCGACCGGCGCCTTCGACCCCGCGCGCGGCGACGCGCTCGCGCGCGCCTATGCGGCCGAGCGCCCGCTGCTGGAAGCCGAGCGCGCCGCATGGCCGATGATGCTTCGCGCCGGGGCGCTGCGCTTCTGGCTGTCGCGGCTGCACGACCTGCACTTGCCGCGGCCCGCCGAGATGGTCACTCCGAAAGACCCCACGCACTTCGAGCGCATCCTGCGCACGCGCCGGCTCGGCGTGCTCCCGCTTCCATGACCACCGCCCCCCGACACGATGCGCATCCGCGTGCTCCCGGCCGTCACCGGCTGGCGCTGGGTCATCGACGGCTTCAGGCTGCTGCGACGCCAGCCGATCGCGCTGCTCGCGATCGTCTTCATGAACCTGCTGCTGCTGTCCGTGTCGGTGCTGGTCCCCGTGGTGGGCTCGATCGCGCCGCTGGTGCTCACCCCGGCGCTGATGGTCGGTGTGATGCACGCGATCCGCGCCACCGACCGCGGCCAGATGCCCACGCCGCTGATGCTGCTGGCCGCTTTCAGGGATTACGACGGTCGCGCCTGGCGGCCGCTGATCGTGCTCGGCGCGGTCAGCGCGGCGTGCACCGTCACGGCACTGGCGCTGTCGGCGCTCGCCGACGGCACGCTGATGCAGCTCGCCACCGGACGTATCGGCAACGAGGACACGACGGTGTCCGAGGGCGCGCTGATGACTTCCGCAGTCCTGTTCCTGCTGGTCTACGCGCCGACGCAGGCGGCGATGTGGTACGCGCCGCTGTTCGTCGCCTGGCACCGCACGCCGGTGGCGCAGTCGCTGTTCTTCAGCCTGGTCGCCGTCTGGCGCAACCGCCGCGCCTTTGTCGTCTACGCCATCGGCTGGTTCGCGATCGCGCTGGCCGCATCGCTGGCGATCCGCCTGCTGCAGCTGACGCTCGGCCCCAGCCCGGTCGTGCTGTCGATGCTGCTCTCGCCGCTGTCGCTGATCCTGATCACCGCGGTCTACTGCTCGTTCTGGTCCACCTACCGCGACGCGGTCGACGTCGACACCGCCCCGACTCCCCCAGCGTCGGTGACGTAGCTCGAGCCGAGCGGCTGAGCGCCTGGCGTGGCGGCGGCCCGGCCGGCGTGCCCGGGCGGCATGGGGCGATGCGGCCGGGCGGCGAACGGGGATGTGGCCAGGCGGCGAGCGGCGGGGGCGGCCGGATGGCCGCGCAACGGGGGCGCCGCCGAATACGGGCGCGTAGGCGCTGGCGCGGGAGCGCAGCGAAGACCGGACGCGCGAAGCGCGAGTCGGCCCCTGTCTGAGGCCCCGCAGGGGCCGAGTTGGGGCCGACGGTCCGGGCTTCGCGTCCGCGCGACCAAGCGTTTCCGCAGGGACAGCGCCTTCGTGCCCGTATTCGGCGGCGCCCCCGTTGCGCGGCCATCCGGCCGCCCCCGCCGCTCGCCCCCGGGCCACATCCCCGTTCGCCGCCCGGCCGCATCGCCCCATGCCGCCCGGGCACGCCGGCCGGGCCGCCGCCACGCCAGGCGCTCAGCCGCTCGGCTCGAGCCGCGCCACCGACAGCGCGAGCCACTTCAGGCCTTCGCGGCCGAAGTTCACCTGCACCCGCGCGTCGTCGCCGCTGCCTTCGATCCCGACGATCACCCCCTCGCCGAAGCGCGCATGCGCCACGCCCTGGCCGACGCGAAACGCCGTGCCGCGGTCGAACTTCTGCGCGGCGCGCTGTTCGGCGCCCGACAGGCGCCCGATGTCGGCGTCGCCCGCGCGCGCGCCCGTGAGGCGGCCCCCGCCGGCCGCACCTTGGCGGCCGAAGCCCTCCCCGGCACCGCCCCAGCCTTCGCGATAGCCGGCCGAGACGGCCGGCAGCGCGCGCGGCGTCAGCCACTTCAGCAGCGCCGGCGGCAATTCGTCGAGAAAGCGCGAGCGCACGCTGTAGCGGGTCTGCCCGTGCAGCATCCGGGTCTGCGAGAACGACAGATACAGGCGCTGGCGCGCGCGCGTGATCGCCACGTACATCAGCCGGCGTTCTTCCTCGAGCCCTTCGGGTTCGGCCATCGAGTTCTCGTGCGGAAACAGCCCCTCCTCGAGCCCGGTGACCATCACCGCGTCGAATTCCAGTCCCTTGGCCGCGTGCACCGTCATCAGCTGCACGGCATCGCTGCCTTCGCCGGCCTGGTTTTCGCCGGCCTCGAGCGACGCGTGAGCGAGGAAGGTGGCCAGCGGAGCGGCCTGCGGCTCCTGCGTCGTGCCGCCGATGGACGCGCCCGGGCTTTCGGGCGCGTCGCTCGCGGCGCCGACCGCGTCGGCGGCACCACCGCGTGCCGCATCGGCAAGGCCCGAGACGCCGAAGCTGGCCGGCACGTCTCGCCCGATGCCCTCGTCGGCGAGGACGGCGGCCGCGGCGTTGACCAGTTCGCGCAGGTTCTCGATGCGGTCCTGGCCCTCGCGCTCGGTCTGGTAATGGGCGATCAGGCCGCTGCGGTCGACCACGTGCTCGACCAGCTCGGTGAGCGGCATCGCGCGGGTGTCGGCGCGCAGGCGCTCGACGAGCTGCGCGAACGCGCCGAGCTTGCCCGCGGCTGCGCCGCCGATCGATGGCAGCGCCGCGAACAGGCTGCACCCGCGGGCGCGCGCGGCGTCCTGCAGCGCCTCGAGCGTGCGCGCGCCGATGCCGCGCGCGGGGAAGTTGACCACTCTCAGGAACGCGCCGTCGTCGTCGGGGTTCTCGAGCAGGCGCAGGTAGGCGAGCGCGTGCTTGATCTCGGCGCGCTCGAAGAAGCGCAGCCCGCCGTAGACGCGGTAGGCGATGCCGGCCGAGAACAGCGCGTGTTCGATCACCCGGGACTGTGCGTTCGAGCGGTACAGCACCGCGATCGCGCTTCGCAACCAGCCTTCGCCGACCAGTCCGCGGATCTCCTCGACCAGCCACTGCGCTTCCTGCGAGTCGGTCAGGGACTCGTGAATGCGCACCGGCTCGCCCTCGCCGGCGTCGGTCCAGAGGTTCTTTCCGAGCCGGCGACTGTTGTGCGCGATCAGCGCGTTCGCGCACGCGAGGATGTTGCCGTGCGAACGGTAGTTCTGCTCGAGCCTGATCAGGTTGGCAACGCGCAGTTCGCGCTCGAACGCCGCCATGTTGGCGACCCCGGCGCCGCGAAACGCATAGATGCTCTGGTCGTCGTCGCCCACTGCGAAGATCACCGCCGAATCGCCCGCAAGCAGCCGCAACCATCGGTACTGGAGCGCGTTGGTGTCCTGGAATTCGTCGACCAGGATATGCCTGAAGCGCGCCCTGGTAGTGCTCGCGCAGCAACTGGTTGCGCACGAGCAGTTCGTAGCTGCGCAACAGCAGCTCGGCGAAATCGACGACACCCTCGCGCTGGCACTGCTCGTCGTAGGCCGCGTAGAGCTCGACCAGGTGTCGCGTGTAGTCGTCGCCGGCCTCGACGTCGGCGGCGCGCCGTGCCTCTTCCTTGGCGCCGTTGATGAAGTGCTGCAGGTTCTTCGGCGGGAACTTCTCGTCGTCGACGTTGAGCGCACGCAGCAGCCGCTTGATCGCCGCGAGCTGGTCCTGCGAGTCGAGAATCTGGAAGGTGTGCGGCAACCCGGCGTCGCGGTGATGCGCGCGCAGCATCCGGTTGGCCAGGCCGTGGAAGGTGCCGATCCACATGCCGCGCGTGTTCACCGGCAGCATCGCCGACAGCCGCGCGTGCATCTCGCGCGCCGCCTTGTTCGTGAAGGTGACGGCGAGCAGCCCCTGCGGGCTCACCTGCCCGGTCGAGACCAGCCACGCGATCCGCGTGGTGAGCACGCGCGTCTTGCCGCTGCCGGCTCCAGCGAGGACCAGTGCGTGCTGCGTCGGCAGCGTGACGGCCGCGAGCTGCTGCTCGTTCAGGTGCGCCAGGAGATTCGGAGTCGACATGCTGACTGGCACAGGGCGCGCGGCGCGCGCAACTGCCGCGACGCGCGCAATTGCGATGGACCTAGCGCTTTGCCGTCTTGCGAACCCGCTGCGACCAGACCGGCTGGCGCGGCGCGAGCCCGCCGTGGCGGATCTCGACGCAGCGGTTGATCCAGCGCGAGGATTCGTCGGCGAGGTCGACCACCGGCGCGTTGGCCCCGTGGCTGACGCGCACGATACGGTGGCTCTGCACGCCGAACTGCTCGAGCAGCGCTGCCACCGCCTGCGTACGGTGCATGCTCAACTGGACCGCCGCCTCGGGCTGGTCGACCGAGTTGGCGTGCCCCGACACGATGAGGGTGCCGCCCGGGCCCCCGTTGAAGCGCACGGCCTGCTCGCGGATGAGGTCGTGGTACTGCTGCGCCACGCAGGTGGAGTCGCCGTCGAAATAGATCCGGGTGGAGTCCGGCTCCTGCGCCTTGTCGGAAGCGCTCGGCGCGGCACTGCCACCGACGATCTCGAGTTTCGGCCTGGGCGACGCGGCGGCCACTGAATTCACGGTCGAACGAAGCTTTTCCTGCATGCACGATCTCCTGACTGGCGTGGCGCGGGCGAGCGAAGCTCGGGCGCCGGAGCTGGCGCGGCGCGCCCGGATCGGTAAGGGGGGAACGGGCATTTTACCAAATCGACGCGGGCGGCGCCGAGTACCCCGCCACGACGGACACGGTGCGCGCCCGCGCAGGGTGTTCAGTGCTTCGGCGTCATCAGCTTCGAGAGCACGACGTGCACCACGAGCCCGCCGAGGATCGCCCATTCGAGCGGGATCGTGACCACCAGCGCGAACGTCGCCGCCATCACGATCGCGTCGCGGCGACTGTGCCGCGCGATGTGGCGGATGTCGCGCACGTCGATGAGCCCCACCGCGACCATCAGCAGGATGCCCGCGACCGACGCCAGGGGCAGGTAATGCGACAGCGGCGCGACGAACGCCAGCAGGACCAGCAGGAACCCTGCGGCCGCCACCGCCGACATCGGCGTGCGCGCCCCGGCCGCGACGTTGACGCCCGAGCGGTTGAACGACCCACTGGCCGGGTAGGAGGAGAAGAACGAGCCGACCACGTTCGCCATCCCCTGCCCGATGACCTCCCGGTTGCCTTCGAGCTGGTCGCCGCTCTTCACCGCGATCGCGCGAGCGATCGACACCGCCTCGGCCAGCGCCAGCACCGTCATGATCATCGACGGCACCAGCAGCATCTCGAGCGCGCCGAACGACAGCGTCGGCACCGAAAGCGGCGGAATCGCGCTCGGCAACTGCTCGACGGCCTTCACCGCGTACTCGGGCGAGATGGCCGCCAGCAGCGCCGCGATCGCGCCGCCGGCCAGCACGCCGACCAGCATGTAGGGCACGCGGTGGTTCCACGGCCGCGCGAGCAGGCAGGCCGCGACGGTGCCGAAAGCCACGACCGCGGTCGGCCAGTGCGTGAGCCCGATGTCGCGCCCCAGCCGCCAGAGCGTCTGCCACACCGACATGCCTCGCTGCCAGTCGAAACCGAACAGGTTGCGCACCTGCGAGTTCACGATCAGCACGGCGGCGCCTGCGGTGAAGCCGACGATCACGCTGTGCGGCACCCGGTCGACCGCGCGGCCCAGCCCTGCAAGGCCGATCGCGAGCTGCCAGAAACCGACCATGAACGTCAGCGTGATCACCAGCTGCACGTAGTCGGGCGAGCCCGGCGTCGCCAGCGGCGCGATCAGGCCGAGCACCGTGAGCGAGATCGCGTTCGCCGGGCCGGTCACCATCAGGCGGCTGGCGCCGAACAGTGCCGCGATCACGCACGGGACCATCGCGCTGTACAGACCGTATTCCGGCGGCATTCCGGCCAGCGTCGCGAAGGCCACGCCCTGCGGCAGCACCACCACCGCGCCGGTCAATCCCGCGAGCAGGTCGGCGCGCAGCGTCGCCCGGTCTTTCACCAGCGGCAGCCAGACGAGGAACGGGAAGAAGCGTTCGAGAGTGCGTCGATCAGTTATCATGTATAGCAATCATGCAAGGGCCGGTTCCACCCCACGGGCGCGAGCGCGAAATGCAGGCCCTCGTGGTCGCGCTCGCGGTCATCGCCGTGTGGGGCGCGAACTTCTCGGTGCAGAAGGCCCTGTTCGCGGCGATCACGCCGACCGGGTTCCTGTTCGCGCGCTACCTGATCATGCCGGTGTGCGCGCTGGCGCTGCTGCTGCACACCTACGGCACCCGCTTTCCGGCGGTCTCCAGGCGCGACCTCATCGCGCTGGCGAAGCTCGGCTTCGTCGGCCACGTGCTCCACGTGGGGATGGTGACGCACGGCATCGACTGGTCGACCGCGTTCTCGAGCTCGCTGATCCTGGCCTGCGGGCCGATCTTCACGCTGCTGATCCTGCGCTGGTCCGGAATCGAGCGGCTGAACGGCGCGCAGGTCGCGGGCGTGGCGGTCGCCTGCGCGGGCGTCCTGGTGTTCCTGTCGGACAAGCTGCTCGCCGGCCGCTGGCTGGCCGGTGGCGGCGACCTGTTCCTGCTGGTCGCGGCGAGCTTCTTCTCGTACTACACCGTGGCCTCGAAGCCGCTGATCGAACGCCATGGTGGAATCGTCGTGATGGCCTACGCGACGCTGCTGGGCAGCGTGCCGGTCGTGGCGCTGTCGATGCCGGTGGGCGTGGGCATCGAGTGGTCGAAGCTCTCGCCGCTTCTCTGGCTGGGCCTGCTGTGGGCGGTGATCGTTTCGGCCTTCGTCGGCTGGCTCGCCTGGGGGTGGGCGAACGCGGTGCGCGGCGTGGGCCGCACGGCTCCGCTCATGTACCTGATGCCGCCGGTCGCCGGAGCGGTCGCGTGGGTGGCGTCGGACGAGCGCTTCACCGCAGCGAAGCTGCTCGGCGCGGCGATCACGCTGGGCGGCGTCGCGCTGGCGCAGTTCGCCGGCAGAAGCCGCGCGCGCGAAGTGCCGGCCCCTGGTCGACTGAAGCCGGCTCCCGGGGCCGCGCCGGGGGCGTGGTCCATGCTGCGTGCATCCAGCATTCTAGCTTGACGCATTCATCTGAAAAACCGGGAAATTCTTGACCGGGACATTCGCGAATCCGATGATTCGGCCATGCCTTCCAGAACCCGACCGGGTATCCGGGTCCGCGAGCGCCCCGGCATCCACGCCGATGCAGCGCCCGCGCCGCGCGTGGCTCGCGCCCGGATGACGCTCAGGCAGCTCGAGGCGTTCTGCGCGGTCGCGATCGCCGGCAGCGTCTCGGCCGGCGCGCAGCGGCTCGCGCGCACGCAATCGGCGGTGAGCCCGGCCTTGCAGGAACTCGAATCGGCACTGGGCGTGCGCCTGTTCGAACGCGCCGGGCGCGGCTCGAGGCAAACCGAGGCGGCGCGCCGTCTGCTGCCGAAGGCGATCGAGATCGTCGAACGCGCCATCGAGCTGCCGACGATCGCGATCGACGAAGCGGCGCCCGCACGGCGCCCTGGCGATCGGGGCCACGCGCACGATCGGGCCGTTCCTGATGCCAGGGCTGCTGGCCGACTTCGCCGGCCGCCACCCGAAGCTGATGGCGAACGTGTCGGTGGACCTGGCGATCGAGAACACCGAGACGCTGGTGGCGCGGATCCACGACCTGACGCTCGACCTGGCGTTCATCGAAGGCGAGGTGCTCGAGCCGGGGCTGTCGGTTCAGGCCTGGCTCGACGACGAGGTCTGCCTGTTCGCGCGCGCCGACCACCCGGCGCCGCGGGCGCTCGCGGCGGGCCGCTGGGTGCTGCGCGAGCGCGGCTCGGGAACCCGCGAAACCTTCCTGCGCGCGATGCAGCCGCTGATCGGCATGCCCGCGATCGCGATCGAGGTCAGCGATTCGCTGGCGCTCAAGAGGCTGGTCGCCGCCGGCGACTGGTTCGGCTGCCTGAGCCGGATGGCGATCGCCGACGAGCTGCGCGACGGCACGCTGCGCGACATCACGCCGCGTTCGCCCGGGCTGCGCCGCGCGCTGACCCGTTCGTTCTGGCTGGTGTCGCATCCGCAGCGCTATCGCTCCGCACTGGCCGACGCGCTGCTTGCGCATGCGCGCGCGGCGGCGGGCACTCGGGCGGGCAGGCGGCCGCGGTAACGTCGTTGTCTCGTCGCGATGTCTGCGCATCGCGGCAGGTGGCAGTGGACCGGAGTCAGGCTTGGGGCGCCAGGCGGCGTGCGGGTTCCCCTGGCGGCGCGCCATGGCGGGGTGGCGCTGCGCCGGGCGGGCCGATGGCTGCAGCGGTCGGTGCTTCGCACCGACTCCCCTCCGCGGCTCGCCTCGGGGTCGTGCGGCGCAACTCGCTGCGCTCGCTTCGCGAGCTCCGCTCAGACAGGGCGCCGCAAGTCAGAAGTACGAAGCGCGCTTCGCGCGCCGACCCCGAGGCTGCGCTGCTCGGCGCCGCAGACATCGGCCCGCCCGGCGCAGCGCCACCCCGCCATGGCGCGCCGCCAGGGGAACCCGCACGCCGCCTGGCGCCCCAAGCCTGACCCCGGCCCACTGCCACCTGCCGCTCAGGCAACGTCGGCGGCATCCGAATCGAAGACGGGGCTCCTGCTCGCGACCACCACGACGGTATCGACAAAGGCGCGGGCCGGGCGTTGCGGGCGCGCCTTGTGCGCAGCCGAGAAGCGCAGCAGCACCGGCGGCGCGCGCAGCGCGCATCGTCCATCATTCTCGCGGCGATCTGTTTGAGCGGAGCTCGCGCAGCGAGCGCAGCGAGTTTCGCCGCGCCAGCCGGTGATGCGAGCATCGCAGGGCACCCCCGCGAAGCGGGGGCAAGCACCCGGCGCGCCCGCAACGCCCGGCCCGCGCCTTTGCTTGCGCAGACCTTTGCGCGCGTCAACCGTTCGCACGCAGCGCTTCGCGGATCGCGGCGCGCACGATCGGCGTTGCAGCGGTCTGGATTAAAAATCAGGCAGCGTCCGACAGGCGCAGCAGCGGCGCGCGGCAGGCACCGTCGACGATGCGTGCCAGGCCGCGGAACGCGAGGTCGCCGGCGAGCACGCGGCGCACCGGCACTGCGCGCTGGCTGGCCGCGTAGCGGCCCTTGTCGTCGAACGCGTCGAGGAACGCCGCGGCGTCGAAGGTCTCGGCCAAGGCCGTCGAGCACGCCTCCGGTGAGCCAGACGCCGGCGTCGGCGCCGAAGGCCGGGCACAGGTCGCCCGCGAAGGCGCCGAGCAGCCGCGAGAACCACTGCACGGCTTCGCGCGCGGCGCGCTCGCCCTGTGCCGCACGCGAGGCGACCTCGGGCGCAGGCGTCGGCGTCGCGGCTGCGTTGCGCCAGGCGTGCAGCCAGCCCAGCCCTTCGCCGCTCAACAGGCGTTCCCACGACAGGCGGCCCCAGCGCGCACGCCCGAGCGCGTGCAGCGCGTCGAACTCGGCGCCCTGCCAGGCAAGCCCCATGTGGCCGGCCTCGCTGGCGAGCACGCGCTCGTCGTCGCCGCCCGCTCCGATCAGCGCGGCCACGCCCAGTCCGGTTCCCGGGCCGATCAGCAGCTGGCTGCCCGTCCCCGGAGTACCCGCGCGCAGCGCGAGGCTGTCGCCGTCGCCCAGCGCCGGCACGCCGGCGCCGGCGGCGACGAAGTCGTTGACCACGCACAGCGTGCGCAGGTGCAGCGTGGCGCGCAGGCTCTCCGGGTCGAGGACCCAGTCGCGGTTGGTCATGCGCAGCGGTCCGCTGCGCACCGGCAACGCGATCGCGAGCGCGGCGTGCACGGCGGGTTGCGCCTGAATGCGCTCGAAGGCGAGCAGCGCTTCGGCGACGCCCGCGCTCTCGTCGGCGCGCATCCGCGCGATGGCGCCGGCGCCGCTCTCGCGGCCCCAGCGGCAGAGGCGCACGTTGGTGCCGCCGATGTCGCCGAACAGCCAGTCGCGCGCTGCGGGCACGGCCCCTACAGGTCGGACAGTGGCAGGTGCCGCGCGCTGCGGTCGGCGCTGCGCATCGACTTCACGACCTCGTCGAGCAGGCGGTTCAGCGTGGCGAGGCGCTTCGGATCGAAGCGCGACAGCACGTCGGCGAGCATGCCCACCAGGGGCTTGGGCGCACGAGCGATCACCTCTTCGCCCGCCGCGGTCGGATGCAGCTGCACGATGCGCTGGTCGGCGCTTTCGCGAGCGCGTCGGATCAATCCCTGGCGCGCCAGCTGCTCGACGAGGTTGCTGGCGGTGGACTGCTGCACCGCCATCGAACGGGCGAGGTCCTTGACGCGGATGCCCGGCGACTGAACGACCACCGCCAGCGCCCAGAGTTGCGAGCCGCTGATCCCGCAGTGCTCCTCGACCTCGTGGAAGTGACGCCGGACCGCCCGGAAAATGACGCGGAAGTTCTGCAGCGCCTCGATCGCGTCCGCGGACTGCCCGGGCGGCAGCGAAGGGCGATCGGCGGGGGCACGCGTGCCCGAGGGCGTTTCGACGACGGCGGCGCGGTTCATCGATGTCCGGTGTGCTACGGTTGACGATCCCGAAATTATGCTGATCGCTGCCCCTTTGCGCGACGGGCTTTTCGGCCGGCAACCCCACCGCACATACATTCCGCTTGATATGACGCAAGGCGCGTGCGGATTGCGCCGCCTACATTCGATCGTCGGTTCTCCGTGACGCGCAGCCGCCCTTCCGTGCCTTCCGTCCACGCCGCCGGCCGGCCGGGGCGTTCCGCGCGACGCGACGCCCCGCCCGCACCGTGGCGACCCGCCGGCCTGCTCGATGCGCCGCATCGCCTCGGATTCTTCGTCGGCTCGGCCATGGTCTCCACGAGCGCGCTCTGGTGGCTCGCGACGCTGGCGGTACAACTCGTCGCGCACCGGCCGATCCGCTGGGCCGTCGCGCCGGCCCACGCCCATGCGCTGCTGATGAGCTTCTCGTTCATGCCGATGTTCTTCGCCGGCTTCCTGTTCACCGCCGGCCCGCGATGGCTGGCCCTGCCGGCGCTGCCGGGGCGCAGCCTTCTGCCCGTCGCGGCCGTCTGGCTCGCCGGCTGGGGAATCTTTTTGGCCGGAGTGCACCTCGACCCGAAGCTCGCCGCTGCCGGCCTCGCCACGGTCGCGGCCGGCTGGACGCTGTTCGTCTGGCGCCTCGCACGGCTGCTCCGGCGCGGCAAGGTCTCCGACCGCACTCACCTCAGGGTCATCGGCTGCGCCTGCGGCATCGGCGCGGCCACGCTCTGGACCGCCGCTGCCGGCCTGGCCGCCGGCGCGGCGGCAACGGTGGGCGCCGCGCTCGCCGTCGGGCTGTGGGGGTTCCTTTCGCCGGTCTTCGCCACCGCGATGCACCGGATGGTGCCGTTCTTCGGGGTCGCCGCACCGCGACTCGACGAGCGCTACCCCGAATGGCTGCTCTGGACGCTGTTGGTCCTGGTCGGCCTGCAGGTGCCGCTTGCGTCGGGGCTGCTCGCCAATCCCCTGTTCAGCGCATTGGCATTCGTCGTCGATGCCGCTGGTGCGGCACTCGTGCTGGGCCTCGCGCTGCGCTGGCGGGCCACGCAGAACCTGCGCATCCGGCTGCTGGCGATGCTCAACCTCGGCTTCGTCTGGCTCGGGCTCGCGCTGGCGCTTCAGGCCGCATCGGCCGCGCAGGCCTGGTGGGCAGGCGAGCCGATTCAGCCGTCGATCGCGAGCCTGCATGCGCTCGGCATGGGCTTCTTCGGCTCGATCCAGTTCGCGTTCGTGACTCGCGTCAGCGCAGGCCAGGACGGGCGCGCGCAGGCGATCGACGGCATCGCCTGGGGTCTGTTCCTCGTTCTGCAGGCCGCGGTCGCGGTGCGCATCGCCGCGGCCTGGCTGCCCTCGATGCCGACCCTGCTGCTGGCGGCGGCTGCGCTGTGGGCGATCGCGATGCTCGCATGGGCCGCCCGACATGCCCGCTGGTACGGGCGGCCGCGCAGCGACGGGCGGCCGGGATGATCGCCGCACAGTCACGTACCGCTCACACCAGGGCGCCGCGCCGGCGCCCGCTCCGGAGGAATGTCCGATGAACGAACGACGAAGCGCTGCACCGCGCAAGCCCGATCTCGTCTGCCCTGCCGGCTCGCTGCGCGCACTCGAGCGCGCGGTCGACGCCGGCGCCGACGCCGTCTACATGGGCCTGAAAGACGCGACCAATGCGCGCAACTTCGCCGGCCTGAACTTCGACCTCGACCAGGCACGCGAAGGCATCGCCTACGCGCACGCGCGCGACGCCCGCGTGCTGATGGCGCTGAACACCTTCGCCGACGCGCGTGAACCGCAACGCTGGTGGAACGCGGTCGACGTGGCGGCGGGGCTGGGCGCCGATGCGCTGATCTGCGCCGACACCGCCGTGCTCGCCTACGCGCGCGACCACCATCCGCAACTGCGGCTGCACCTGTCGGTGCAGGCCTCGGCCACCACCTACGAGGCGATCGAGTTCTACCGCGAACGCTACGGCATCCAGCGCGCGGTGCTGCCGCGCGTGCTCACGCTGTCGCAGGTCGGGCACGTCTGCCGCCACACCGACGCCGAAATCGAGGTCTTCGGCTTCGGCAGCCTGTGCGTGATGGTGGAGGGACGCTGCGCGCTGTCGTCGTACGCGACCGGCCAGTCGCCCAACACCGCGGGCGTGTGCTCGCCGCCTTCGGCGGTACGCTGGGAGGACGCCGCCGACGGCGTGCGCGCGCGCCTGAACGAGGTGCTGATCGACAGCTACGCGCCCGACGAGCCGCGTGGCTATCCGACGCTGTGCAAGGGCCGGTTCCACGTGGAAGGAGTGCGCGACTACGCGCTCGAGGAACCGACCAGCCTGAACACGCTGGCGGTGCTGCCGCAACTGATGGAGTTCGGCATCGCCGCGATCAAGATCGAGGGCCGCCAGCGCAGCCCCGCCTACGTCGAGCAGGTGACGCGCGTCTGGCGCGCTGCGATCGACCAGTGCGCGGCGCAGCCCTCGCGCTTCGCGGTGCAGCCGCAGTGGGTGGCCGCGCTCGGGCGCTGGTCCGAAGGCCAGCAGCACACGCTGGGCGCATACAATCGCCCGTGGCGCTGACAGGAGGCATCGTCATGAATCCGCGCATCCGGCTCACCGTCGGCCCGGTTCTCTACTACTGGCCGCGCAAGACGCTGATCGACTTCTATGGGCAGGTCGCCGACTCGCCCGCCGACACGGTGGTGCTGGGCGAAGTGGTCTGCTCGCGGCGCCACGAAATGAAGCTCGACGACTGGCTCGCGCTGGCGCGCGACCTCGCCGGCTGCGGCAAGGAGGTCGTGCTGGCCAGCCAGGCGCTGCTCGAATCCGAATCCGACCTGCGCGACATGCGCCGCGTGGCCGCGCAGGACGAGTTCATGGTCGAAGCCGGTGACGCCTCGGCGTTGCGCGCGCTCGCCGGCCGCGCATTCGTGCTCGGGCCGCACGTCAACGTCTACAGCCGTCCCGCACTCGAAGAGCACGCCGCGCTCGGCGCGGTGCGCTGGGTGGCGCCGGTCGAGTTGAGCCTCGAGGCGATCGGGCTGGTCAATCCTGCCGAAGCGCCGGTCGCCGGCGGCCCGGGCGCCGGTACGCCGATCGCCACCGAGTTGTTCGCCTTCGGCAGGCTGCCGCTGGCCTTCTCGGCGCGCTGCTTCACCGCGCGCCACTACCACCTGAACAAGGACGAGTGCGAGTTTCGTTGCATCGAGCACCCCGACGGCCTGCTGCTGTCCACGGGCGAGGGCGCGCCGTTCCTCACGCTGAACGGCATCCAGACGCAATCGGCCGGGCAGCAGTGCCTCATCGGAGAAGCCGACGCGATGCGCGCCGCGGGCGTGAGCCGCGTGCGGCTCTCGCCGGTGGCGCAGCGCTTCGGCGAAGTGCTGGCGAGCTACGAGCGCGTGCTCAACGGCGCCGGCGACGCCGCCGAAGAACGCGCCGCGCTGGCCGCGATGAGCCTGCCGGGCGGGCTGGTCGACGGCTTCGCGCATCGCCGTCCCGGACTCGAACGGAGCTGGACCTGAAGGAGCCTCTCATGCCCCCACACCGCAACACCGGCCTGCCCGTGCCCGAGCCGCTTCGGCGCTTCGTCTCGCGGCTTCCGATCCGCCCGCCCTCGGTCGTCCTGGCGCTCGCGCTCGATCGCCTGCTGCGCCCGCAGCTCCCGGCCGATGCCGCGCAGCAGCTGGCCGGCAGGGTCGTCGAGATCGAGGTCCGCGATCTCGGCATCCGCTGCCGCCTGATGCTCGACGCCAACGGCTTTCATGCGGCGCCCGACGGCGGCACGGTCGCGCTGCGCGTGGCCGCCGACGCATCGAGCTACCTGCGCCTGCTGCGCGGCGAGGAAGACGCCGACCGGCTGTTCTTCGAGCGCGCGCTGGTGATGGAAGGCGACACCGAGTACGGGCTGATCCTGAAGAACACGCTCGACGCGATCGGACCGCTGCTGCGCTGGCCGGCGCGCGCGGCGTAGGCGCGCGGCATCGATCCGGACTTCCATGAACGACGGCTTCGTCCTCACGCTCTCATGCCCGGATCGCCCGGGCATCGTCCATGCGGTCTCGGGCTTCCTGCTCGGGCACGGCGGCAACATCCTCGAGGCGGCGCAATACGACGACCGCGATACGGGGCTGTTCTTCATGCGCGTGCACTTCGAGTCTGCCGACGCCGGCGCGTCGGTCGGCGCGCTGCAGCGCGCGTTCGAGCCGGTGGGCGAGAGCTTTCGCATGCGCTGGGCGTTCCACGACGCCGCCCGGCCGGCGCCGACGCTGATCCTCGTCTCGAAGCTCGGCCATTGCCTGAACGACCTGCTGTTCCGGCATCGCTCGGGGCTGCTGCCGATCGACATCCGCGCCGTGGTGTCGAACCATCGCGACTTCTACCAGCTCGCCGCCTCCTGCGACATCCCGTTCCATCACGTGCCGGTCGCCGCGGCCACCAAGGCGCAGGCCGAAGCGCGACTGATGGAGATCGCCACCGCCGAAGGCGTGGAGCTGGTGGTGCTGGCGCGCTACATGCAGGTGCTGTCCGAAGACCTGTGCCGCAGCCTCGAAGGCCGGGCGATCAACATCCATCACTCGTTCCTGCCGAGCTTCAAGGGCGCGCGGCCCTACGGGCAGGCGCACGAGCGCGGCGTCAAGCTGATCGGCGCGACCGCGCACTACGTGACCACCGCCCTCGACGAGGGGCCGATCATCGAGCAGGACGTCGCGCGCGTCGATCACTCGATGGACGCCGCCACTCTCACCGCGATCGGCCGCGACGTCGAGAACGTGGTGCTCGCGCGCGCCGTGAAGTGGCACGCCGAGCACCGCATCCTGCTGAACGGCGGCAAGACGGTCGTGTTCCGCTAGCCGGCGCCGCGGTGCGCGTACGCCGGCGCTTCAGCGCGCGTCGGCGAGCACGAACGCGGCGGCGCGCTCGGCCATCATCACGACGGGCACGTTGGTGTTGCCCGAAACCAGCGTCGGCATCACCGAGCAGTCGACCACGCGCAGGCCGACCACACCGCGCACCCGCAGATGCTGGTCGACCACCGCGAGCGCGTCGTCGCCCATCCGGCAGGTGCCGCTCGGGTGGAAGATCGTCCCCGCGTGGTTGCGCACGAACTCGAGCAGGTCGGCGTCGCTCGCCGCCCGGGCCCCCGGCGCATATTCGCCGACCACGAAGGGCGCGAGCGCCCGCGTCGCGGCGAGCCGGCGCGCGAGCTTCACGCCGTCCACCGCGGCGCGTCGGTCGTTCTCGGTCGACAGGTAAAACGGCTGCATCGAAGGCGGCTCGAGCGGATCGGTCGAGCGGATGCGCACGTGGCCGCGCGATTCCGGGCGCAGCTGGCACACCGACATCGTGAAACCGGAGTGCGAGTGCACCGGCGAACCGGCCATGTCCGACGACAGCGTCGCGACGTGAAACTGCACGTCGGGCCGCGTCAGCTCGGGACGCGTGCGCGCGAAGATGCCGCCCTGGTTGATGCCGATCGCCATCGGGCCGCCGCGCATGAAGACGTACTCCATGCCGATGCGCAGCTTGCCCCACAGCGAAGCGAGCTGGTCGTTGGTGGTGATCGGCCGGCTGCACCGGAACATGATCCGCGCCTGCAGGTGATCCTGCAGGTTCTCGCCGACGCCGGCCAGCTCGTGCACGACCGGAATACCGAACGAGCCAAGCAGCTCCGCCGGACCGACGCCGGAGAGCTGCAGCAGCTGCGGCGACTGCAGCGCGCCCGCGCACAGGATCACCTCGCGGCGCGCTCGCACCCGTACCGGCGGCCCCGCCTCGACGGTGACGCCCGAGGCCTTCGCGGTGCCGGCGTCGCGCCGGTCTGCACGCGCCCCGGGCCGGTACTCGACGCCCACCGCGCGCCGACCCTCGAAGACGATGCGCGTCGTCTGCGCGCGCGTGAGCACCCGCAGGTTCGGGCGCCTGCGCGCCGGCCGCAGATAGGCCACCGCGGTGCTGCAGCGAAAGCCGTTGCGCGTGCTGAGCTGGTAGTAGCCGGCGCCCTCCTGCCGCGCGCCGTTGAAGTCGGGGTTGCGGGGAATGCCGGCCTCCTCGCAGGCGTCGATGACCGCGTCGATCAGCGGATGGCGCACGCGGATGTGCGAGGACCACAATGGCCCGCCGGTGCCGCGCCATTCGTCGGCGCCCAGCGTGTTGTGCTCGAGCCGGCGAAACCACGGCAGCACCTGTTCGTACGACCACTCGGGGTTGCCCTGCGCTGCCCAGTCGTCGTAGTCCTCGGCCTGCCCGCGGATGAAGATCAGGCCGTTGATCGCGCTCGATCCGCCCAGCGTCTTGCCGCGCGGCCAGTAGACCTGGCGCCGGTTCATTCCCGGGTCGGGGTCGGTGCGGAACATCCAGTTCAGCACCGGATTGAACATCGTCTTCGCGTATCCGATCGGAACGTGGATCCACGGATAGCGGTCCTCGGGACCGGCTTCGAGCAGCAGCACGCGGTGACGCCCGTCCTCGCTCAGCCGCGCCGCCATCACGCAGCCCGCCGATCCCGCCCCCACCACGATGTAGTCGTATTCGTCCATTGGCCCGCCCGTGCCGGTTGGCCGTGCGTGCGGATCCGTCGCGCGGCGTGACGGGAATTGAATCGGAAGCGCCGGGAGGATTCAATCCTGCGAAATCCGGATTATCGTTTTTCGGAACGCCTGGCCGGCCGCAGGCGTTGTCGGCGCGATGCGCCGGGTGTTAGCGTCTGCCGTGCTCCGGGTCGTCGCGTGCGGCACTGGCGGAAACACGGCGCACCAGAACAACCGAATCCATACAACGTGGAGGAGACATGAAACCCTGGCTTCGCAAGCTCGCCGCGACGGTGCTCGCCGTCGGCGGCCTCACGATCGCGAGCGGCGTATCGGCGCAGCAGAAGATCCGCATCCAGACCGCCGTCCCGACGGCGAGCATCTACTTCGAACTGATGAAGCGCTACGCCGACCGCGTCGACAGGATGTCCGGCGGCAAGCTCAGGATCGACGTTCTCCCCGACGGTGCCGTCGTGCCCGCGTTCGAGGTTCTCGACGCGGTCGACAAGGGGATCGTCGAGGGCGGTTTCGCCTGGACCCACTACTGGTCCGGCAAGCACGCCGCTGCCGGCCTGTTCTCGAACCCGATGGCTGGCGCCGGTGCCGGCCTGGACCAGCTCTCGCACATGGCGTGGCTCGCCGAGGGGGGCGGCCAGGCGCTCTATGACAAGCTCTACACCGACGTGCTCAAGGTCAAGGTCGTGGGCTTCATGCTGCAGCCGATGGGCCCCGATCCGCTGGGCTGGTTCAAGCAGCCGATCACCAGCGTCGAGGACTTCAAGAAGATGAAGTACCGCTCGCCCCCCGGCATCACCGGCGAGATCTTCAAGGAGATGGGCGTCTCGGCGGTCGCGTTGCCTGGCGGCGAGATCGTCCCGGCGGCGCAGCGCGGCGTGATCGACGCCGCCGAATGGATCGGGCCGGCCGACGACGTGAATCTCGGGCTGCACCGGGTCTGGAAGCACTACTACCTGCAGGGCCTGCACCAGTCGACCGACGTCGGCGAAGTGCTGTTCAACAAGACCTGGTTCGACAAGCAGTCGCCCGAGATCAAGGAGATGCTGCGCACCGCCGCCATGGCGACCTCCGCAGAGACCTACGTCTTCAACATCGCACGCAACGCCGCCGCGCTCGAGAAACTGAAGAAAGACTCCCGGGTCGTCGTGCACGACACGCCAGCCGACTTCTTCCCGGCGTTCATCAAGGCGACCAACGCGGTGCTCGACCGGCACGCCGCGAAGGACGCGTTCTTCAAGGAAGTGCTCGATTCGCAGCGCACCTTCGCGAAGACGGTCGTGCCGTACTGGACGAAGATCAACGCGCTGTACACCAACATGGGCAACGCCGCGCTGCAAGACAGGAAATGAGCGACACGCCCGCCGGCACGGGGCGGGTCGCCCGCCTCGTCGCCGCCATCGACGCCGTCGCGCTCTGGTCGGGGCGCGCGGTGTCCTGGATGCTGATCCCCATGGTCGCGAGCCTCGTCTACGAAGTCGGGGCGCGCTACCTGTTCGACGCCCCGACCACCTGGGCGTACGACATGACCTACATGCTGTACGGCAGCTTCTTCATGCTCGGCTCGGCCTACACGCTGATGCGCAAGGGACACATCCGAACCGACATGTTCTACGCCAACTGGTCGGTGCGCACGCAGGGCACGGTCGACGCCGCCTGCTACCTGCTGTTCTTCTTCCCGGCGATGATCGCCTTCCTGATGGTCGGCTGGGACTTCTTCTGGACTTCCTGGGTGCGCGAGGAACGCATGGTCACCAGCCCCTGGATGCCGATCGTCTGGCCGTTCAAGCTTTCGATCCCGGTTGCCACCGCGCTGATGCTGCTGCAGGGCGTCTCCGAGTTCATCAAGAGCGTGGTTGCGGCGCGCCGGGGCGTGTGGCCGTGAGCCCGGAGATCATCGGGCTCGTCGCCCTGGCCATCCTCTTCGTCGCGATCTTCATCGGCTTTCCGATCGCCTTCACGCTAATTGCCATCGCGCTGGGCGTCGGGCAGTTCGCGCTCGGCGACGTCGCGATCCACCTGATGACGCTGCAGGTGTTCTCGGTGATGCGCGACCCGACGCTGGCGGCCGTGCCCTTCTTCCTCTTCATGGGCTACCTGCTCGAGGAGTCGGGGCTGATCCAGCGGCTGTTCCGCGGCGTGCAGCTGCTGCTGGCCGGCGTCAACGGGTCGCTCTACCTGGCGGTGATCATCACCGCGACGATCTTCGCCGCGGCCACCGGCATCGTCGGCTCGTCGGTCACGCTGCTCGGCGTGATGGCCGCCCCGGCGATGATGAAGAGCGGCTACGACGTGCGCATGAGCGCCGGCGCGATCACGGCCGGCGGCACGTTGGGAATCCTGATTCCGCCGTCGGTCATGCTGATCGTGATGGGCCCGGTGGTGGGGGTTCCGGCCACCGACCTGTTCGCCGCCGCGGTGTTCCCCGGGCTGCTGTTGTCGGGCTTGTTCATCGTCTACACGCTCGCGCGCAGCTACTGGAACCCGAAGCTCGGGCCGGCGCTGCCGATGTCGGAGCGGCGGCCGTTGCCGGAAGTGCTTCGCGAGCTGGCGATCGGCGCGGTGCCGGTGGTGCTGGTCATCATGGCCACGCTCGGCGTGATCCTGGCCGGCATCGCCACGCCCACCGACGCCGGCGCGGTGGGCGCGTTCGCGACGCTGCTGCTCACGTTCGCCTACCGCCGGATGACCTGGCCGGGCCTGCGCCGCGCGATGATGTCCACTGTCGAAGTCTCGTGCATGATCCTGCTGCTGGTGGCCGCGTCGAACTACTTCGGCTCGGTCTTCTCGCGGCTGGGCAGCGCCGACTGGATCGCCAACCTGCTGCTTGGGTTCGAGTTCAGCCCCACCATCATGCTGCTTCTGATGCTCGCACTCATTTTCGTGCTGGGCTGGCCGCTCGAGTGGGTGCCGATCGTACTGGTGGTCGTGCCGATCTTCCTGCCGATCGTGAACAAGCTGGGCATCGACCTGGTCTGGTTCTGCACGCTGGTCGCGGTATGCCTGCAGACGGCGTGGATGTCGCCGCCGGTCGCGCTGTCGGCCTACTTCCTCAGGGGCGTAGTGCCGCAGTGGGACCTGGGCGACATCTACGCCGGCATGATGCAGTTCATGGTGCTGCAGGTGATCGGCCTGCTGCTCGTGCTGTACTTCCCGTCGATCGCGCTGTGGCTGCCCGGCGTGCTGCGGTAGCGAAGGCCGCCGCGAGAAAGCCCGCCGCGCCGCGTGCGGCGACGCCCCGGCCCGTGCCGCCGCAGGCCGACGCAGACGCGCGGCACGCCGGCTCGGTCACCCTGCGCGCGCTGGCGTTGCTGTCGGAGCTCGCGCAACACCCGGAAGGCGTGTCGCTGCACCGGATCACGCAGCAACTGGGCTGGCCGAAGCCGTCGGTGCACCGGTTGTGCGCCCATCTCGAGCAGGCCGGATGGCTGCTGCGCAGCAGCAGCGAGCGCAACCTGAGCCTGGGCCCGGCGGCGCTGAAGTTCGCGCTGGCCGCGCTGCATCACGATGCCGCCAACGCCGAGCGCCGCGCGATCCTGCGTGCGCTGGTCGACCGAGTCGGCGAGACCTGCAACCTGACGATGCTCGCCGGCGCCGAGGTCCTCTACGTCGATCGCGTCGAGTCGGCGTGGCCGTTGCGGCTGCACCTCGAACCCGGCTCGCGGGTGCCGCTGCACTGCACCGCCAGCGGCAAGCTGTTCCTCGCGCACATGCCGGCTGCGCAGCGCGCCCGCGTGCTGGCGACGCTTGCGCTGCGGTCGGCCACCCCGAAGTCCCTCACCGACGCGGCGGCGATCGAGAAGGAGGCGCGCACGATCCTGCGTCGCGGCTACAGCCTCGATCGCGAAGAGTTCCTGGTCGGCCTGGTGGCGATCGCCGTCCCGGTGCCCGGCCCCGACGGACGGCCCGTGGCCGCGCTGGCGGTGCACGGACCGATCGGACGCCTGTCGCTGAAGCGGGCGGTGGCCCTGCGCCCGGTACTCGAAGCGGCCGCCGCCGCGCTGGCAGCGGTTGTGTCCGCGTGATTCCGGGCGACGGGGCTGCCGACGCCCCCCCGAGGAAACGGTGATGGTTGCCGTGACCCGATCACGTCTCCGATGCACTCGCGGTCGCGCGACGCGATTTCGGCAAGGAGGGGGCTGTCGAGCCGCCGATGGAGTCGCCTGCAGTCGTGCGCTCCTCGTTGCGCATACTGATGACCAACGCTGCCGACTCGCGACCGTTGCGCACATGCGTACGCATCGCTGCCTCCACGGCCTCGGCATCGCGACGGGCGAGCGCATCGACGATTCGCGTGTTTTCCTCGAGGATCTCCTGGGCCCGTGAAAGTTTGTGACGCACCATGAGCGCACCGATGATCCGGATACGGTCGGTGATTCTCGAAATCATGTCCTGTAGCAGCTTGTTGCCCGTCATCTGCGCGATGAACGCGGTGACGCTGCGAATGATCCGGATGAATTCCGTGTACGACCGTGTTTCCATTGCATCCGCAGCACGGCGCAACAGGTCGCGCAGCATGGCGATATGCACGTCGTCGGCGGCGGCAACCGCCTGGAGCGCCGCCTCGACCTCGAGGATCTCGCGCACCCGGTAGAGATCCATGAGGTCCTTGAACTCGATGGACTTGACGACGTAGCCCCAGCCCGACTCCCGCACCACCATGTCTTCCTGCTCGAGGCGGCTGAGCGCCTCTCGCACCGGCGTGCGGCTCAAGCCGATCCCGCTTGCCAGTTCCATGGCGACCAGCCGCTGACCCGGCTCCAGCTCGCAGCTGAGTATTTGAGACTTGATGTGGTTGTACGCCACTTCCTGGGCAGTCGACATGATTGAATTCAGGTGTATTCAAATGGTTGAACTTCGGATACACTATCGCACAGTTCCCCTTTCGACGACACGCAAATTCCTGCGCGGGAGGCCGCTGATGCACACGATCGACCTGGAAACCGCCCGACGGGCGAACAACGAACTGCTGCGCCAGCAACACGAAATCATCTCGAAGGAAGATCTCAAGCAGTTCCGGAAGAGGAACGACTCCGCAGGCCTGATCCGTATTTCCGTTCATCTCGGAACGATCCTCGCCACCGGGTACCTGCTCTATCTCTCGCTGGGCACCCCATGGATGTGGCCTGCCTTCATCGTGCACGGGATCTTCCTCAACCACCTGTTCGCGCCGGTGCACGAATACTCACATGGCACCGCCTTCAAGACGCGTTGGATCAACGAGGCGGTCTTGTGGTTCTGCGGGCTGGTGACGATCTGGCCGCCGATGTACTTTCGCTACGACCATGCCGCACACCACACGTTCGCACAGGTGCAGGGCGCGGACCCGGAGCAGATCTTTCCGCCCCCGCGCACGCTGTTGGGCTACTTCTACGTCCTGCTGGGGCTGCAGCTGTGGGTGCGCACCTTCGGCTGGCTGTTCAACCACGCGATCGGTCGCATCGCACCGTTCAACCGGCAATTCGTACCCGAGTCGGAGCGCCGCATCGTCTATTGGGAAGCGCGCTTCATGCTCGGCGTCTACGCCGCAGTGATCGGTATTTCGGTATGGTTGCAGTCTTGGAATGCACTCATCTTCTGGGCCGGCCCCCTGTTCCTGGTGAGCCCCATGGCGCGTGCGCTGCGCCTTGCCGATCACACCGGATGCGCCGACAAGATGGACTTGCGCAATCTGGCCCGTACCGTGAAGACCGACCCTGTCACCCAGTACTTCTGCTGGAACATGAACTTTCACTGCGAGCACCATCTCACGAGCGCCGTGCCGTTCCACGCACTTCCCGCGCTTCACGAGAAAGTGGGCCACAAGCTGAACCCGACGTCCAAGGGCTACCTCGCAGTCCAGTGGGAGATCGTGACGCGCCACGTCTCGGGCTTCCTCAGGAAGGCTGCCGGCCAGCCCTCCACGTAAGGGCTTCGAACACCATGGTCATGCAATGGCGCTATGCAGTCGACGCCTCCGCCGTCGATGAGGAAGACGTGGTCCAGGTCGTCATCGAGAATCGCGAACTGGCGGTCTACCGGCTCGGTGAAGAGTTCTATGCAACCGAGGATGCCTGCACGCACGGACAGGCATCGCTTTCCGAAGGGGTGGTCATCAACGGCGTGATCGAGTGCCCCCTGCACCAGGGGCGCTTCTGCATCCGCACCGGCAAGCCCAGGGGCGGACCAGTGAGCGTGCCGCTGCGAACGTTCCCTACCCAGCAGGAGGGCGGCAAGGTGTTCATCCGGATCGACGCGGAGACCTGAGCTTGTCCTGCGCTTCGCGCATGATCCGCGTCGATCTGAACACGAAGCGCGACAGCGCCGGCTTCGAGGCAGAAGTCGGCGAGCGGCTGCTGTTCGCGGGGCTGCGCGCGGGCCTCGACCTGCCCTATGAATGCGTCTCGGGCGCCTGCGGCTCGTGCCAGGCGCAACTGCTGAGTGCAGCGCCCGAAGCCGTATGCAACCTCTACCCCGATGCGCCGGCCGCGACGGACCTCGCGGCAGGCCGTTTGCTGATGTGCCAGACGGCCTGCGCGGCAGACGTCGAGTTGCGCCTCTTTGCCCGTCTCAGGAACTTGCCGGAGGGGCAACCGCGGCCACGATACGTCGAGGGCGACGTACGCTCGCTGCAGCAGATCGCTCGGGATACCTATGCCCTGTCGGTCGGCACGGCCGAACGCCTGCCCTATCAGGCAGGCCAGTTCGCGATGCTCTCGGTGGACGGCGTCCCCGGCTACCGCGCATACAGCATGACCGCCTCACGAGAAACAAAACAGGTTGAGGGGCGTTTTCATGCGGGCGTCGCGGTCGTTGGCATGACTGCGAAGCCGAGTGCGGCGGCGCGACGTTTGAGCGCCGCGATGCTGCGCTCGCGCTGCTGGGCTTCGTAGTTCTGCTGGCCCTGATCGACATAGGCTTCGCCGCGGGTCAGCATGAAGTAGACCATGCGGGCGAGCTTGTGGGCCGTGGCGGTGTTGGCACGTGGCTTGTCCATGCGCGCACACATTCGGCGGTAGAACGCGCCGAGCGCCGAATCGCTGTGCGACAGGCTCATGGCGGCCATCTTCAGCGCCTGACGCACCCGGTTGGCCGATCGTTTGGTCTTGGCCGACAGCACCTTGCCGCCGCTGATCTTGGTGCCCGGGCACAAGCCCAGCCACGAGCAGAAGTGCTTGACGTTGGCAAAGCGGCTCAGGTCGGGGCCGATCTCCGAGAGAATCTTCATCACCGCCGCCAGCCCCAGGCCGTTGATGCGCGTGAGATCGACGCCAGCCCAGTTGGCCAGGATCTGTCGCTGGTCGAACTGCGCGCGCGTCTTGCTGCCCGCGCGCGGCGCCTGGCCGAGATCGACCCGGGCCGAACCGAGCTGGCTCAGCAGCGCTTGCAGCTTGGCGTCGCACTCGCCCAGGTGGCGCGCGATGTCGTCGTACATCGCCAGTGCCTGGCGCAGCACGAACAGGTGCTCGTCGCGCCAGTTGCCGGTGAGCGCCTTGGCGATGTCGTGCTCGCTGGCCTTCACGCGGCTGTGGCGGTGCCGCGCCAGGATCTGCGCGTCGCGCTCGCCGGCGACGATGGCGCGGATGATGGCCTGCCCGGTCGTGCCCATCACGTCGGTGAGCACCTCGGTGAGCTGGATGTTCATCTGGACCAGCGCCTTTTGCATGCGCTGCACCCAACTGGCCTGCTCGACCAGGAGCACGTCGCGCTGGCGCGCCACCGCGCGCACCACACAGACCTCGTCGGTCGGGCGGAATGCCGCGCGCAGGTAGCCCTGGCTCATCAGGCGCTGCAGCCACTGGCAGTCCTGCACGTCGCTCTTGCGCCCGGGCACGTACTTCATCTGCCGCGCATCGACCAGGAAGACCTTCAGACCGCGCTGCTCCAAGACCTCGTACACCGGGATCCAATACACCCCAGTGGACTCCAGCGCCACCGTATCGACACCGCACGCCAGCAGCCAGTCGGCCATCGCGTTCAGGTCGTCGGTCATCGCACCGAACTCGCGTACCGGCTCCTCACACGTGTGTCGAGGGACCGCCACCCAGTGGCTCGATCCTCCCACGTCGATCCCCGCCGCGTTGGGAAACACCAGATCATCGTCGCGCTTGCGCATCGCCATCGTTCGCTCCAAGATAGTCGTCGAACGGCAGCGCCATGGGAGTCGTCGAATTCGACTCGATCTCATGAACGGGATGCACATCACTGTGCTCACCACTGTCGCCGACGATCCCCGGACCATGCTCTCAGGCGGGCTCGCACTGCAGCGGCGGTCACCGCTGCAGGCTCGCACCAATGCGTATTCGGTCATCTCGGCGCTGCCGTTCCCCTTGTAGCGCAAAATTGTTTCTCCGCGAACGCCGCGCCCCGACGGGGGCCTGGGATGCTCTCCACGGATCGACGGCCCTCTCGAGTTCGTCATCAAGACCAGGAACGGGGGCGCCTTCTCGGACTGGCTTTGCCGACGTGCGCAGCCGGGATCACCGGTGCGCGTCTTCGGCCCGCTCGGTCGCGCCGTCCTGCCGCAGACGCCAAGGCGCCTGTTCGCCATCGCTGCCGGCACCGGGATCGCAGGCATCCTCTCGGTCTTCGAGGAGGCCATCCTCCGCGGCGACCTGACCAGCGCGGGCGCGACACTGGTCTTCGGCGTACGCACCGAAGCCGACGCCTTCGCGCTGGAGCGACTTTCGGAGTGGGCGCACCTCGCACAGGAGCGAGTTGCGATCGCGGTCGCCCTCTCCGAGGGACACGCGGCGGCCGCGGCACGATACCCGACGCTGACATTCGCATCTGGGCTCGTCCTCGATGTCGCGCGGGCACGACTCGAGCAGGATCATCACGAAGGCGCCTGCTTCTTCGTCGCCGGCCCGCCACCTGTCGTCGATGGCGCGCTCGCGATGCTCACCGACCACTTCGGAGTGCCGCGCAACGATGTCCGCTTTGACCGCTTCCAGTGACCCGGATTCCGTACACACGATCTTCGAGGCCGGAGATGTGCGCCTGCAATCAGGGGCAACGCTCCCGGATGCGCGGCTGGCATACAAGACGCTCGGCCGGCTCAACAACACACGCAGCAACGCGGTCGTACTGACGACGCCTTTCGGCGCCCAGCACACCGACATCGAATGGATGGTGGGCCCCGGCCGCGCGATCGATCCGCAGCGCTACTTCGTTGTGCTGATGAATCTCTTCGGCAATGGCCTCTCGTCGTCACCCAGCGACGCTGGCTCCGCCCATGTCGGCGAGGACTGGCCCGGGTGCACGATTGCAGACAACGTGCGTGTCCAGGAACGGCTGCTGCGCGAGGTGTTCGGCATCGAGCAGATCGAACTCGCCTGCGGATTCTCGATGGGCGGCATCCAGGCGTATCACTGGGCAGCGCTGTTCCCGGACCGCGTACGCCGGTTCGCAGCGATCTGCGGTGCGGCGCGATGCTCCGCTCACAACCATGTCTTCCTCGAAGGCGTGAAAGCGGCGCTGACTGCCGGCATGCAAGTCGAGAACGGACGGATGGCTGGCGCCGAGCGCGGCCTGCGGGCGGTCGGGCGGATCTTCGCCGGATGGGCCGTGTCGCAGGCCTTCTACCGGGAGGAGCTCTGGCGCTCGCTCGGCTGCGCTTCGGTCGAGCGCTACATCACCGACGTCTGGGAGGCCAACTTCCTGCGTCGCGATGCGCGTAACCTGCTCGCGCAGATCTGGACCTGGCAGCACGCCGACATCAGTGACAACGATTTGTACCGCAAGGACCTCGATCACGCGCTCGGAGACATCCGCGCGCAGGGACTGATAATGCCGAGCGAATCGGATCTCTACGTGCACACAGAGGACTGCAGGCGCGAAGCCGAGCGCGTCCCCGGGGCGCGCTTCCGGCCGATTCCGTCGAAGTGGGGACACCGGGCCGGGGCGCGCGGCCCGGGAACCCACGAGGACCGGTTCATCGAGCAGGGGTTGAGGGAGCTGCTCGCTTCCTGAACCTGACACGCAGCCTCCGGGCAACCGGAGCGCCTTCGTGCGCCGGCGCCGATCCGGACAAAGCAGCGATCAGTCGGCCCCGATCAGCTCGCTCAGCTTCTTGCGCAACGCGAGGAAGCCCGGATGCGCGTAGTCGCGCGGGCGTGGCAAGTCCACCACGAAGTCTCCCTTGATCGTCGTGGGCTTGTCACTCAGTACGATGATCCGCTCGGCCGGTAGATCGATTCCTCGAGGCTGTGCGTGATGAACATGACCGTGTGCTTGCGCTGCTCCCAGATTCGAAGCACTTCGGCCTGCATTTTCTGGCGCGTCTGCGCATCGAGGGCGGCGAACGGTTCGTCCATCAGGATGAGGTCGGCGTCGACCGAAAACGCCCGCGCGATCGCCACGCGCTGTTTCATCCCGCCGGAGATCTGATAGGGGTAGTAGTTCTCGAACCCTTTCAGGCCAACCAGTTCGGTCATCTCCGCCATGCGCTGCTCGACGACGTCGGGCGGAACCTTCTTGATCTCCATGCCGATGCGGATGTTGTCGCGCACGTTCCGCCAGGGCCACAGCGAAGGTTCCTGGAAGACGAAGGCGAGTTCGTGCCGCTTGGGGTCGACCGGCACGTCGTCGATGGAAATGGCTCCCTCGGTGGGTTTGAGGAGACCGGTCATCAGGTTGGCGAGTGTCGTCTTGCCGCAGCCGCTGCGGCCGAGAATGCAGAGGAACTCGTTTTCGGCGACGGTGTACTTGAGGTTCTGGAACACCGTCAGCGCGTCGAAGCGCTGGGTGATATCGACCTTGATCTTCGCGTTCGCAACCGCGCTCACAGCTTGACCTCCCAACGCCAGCGGAACAGGTGCCGCTCGAAGGCGAGCAGGATCTCGTTCATGATCAGGCCGAGCAGACCGATCACGATCATGCCTGCGACGATCTCCGACATGCGCAGCATCTCGGCATACTTCAGGATCAGCTTGCCCAAGCCCAGCGAGTCGCCGCCGATCATCTCGGCAGCCACGATGCACATCCACCCGACCCCGAGGCCCACGCGCATGCCGCCGAAGATATCCGGGAGGATCGACGGAATGACCACCTTGCGCACGATCCAGCCCTTGCTCGCCCCGTGCACCATCGCCACGTTCTTGTGCAGGATCTCGACCCTGGGCACGCCGACCAGCGTCGCGACGAAGATCGGGAAGAATGCACCGAGCCAGATGATGAAGACGTACCGGCTGAAACCCGTCATCGTGACGAGCGCGATCGGAATCCACGCGAGCGGCGGAATGAAGCGCAGCGGCTCGGAAAGGCTGCGCGTCCCCTGGTAGAGGGACGGATAGAGTCCCATCAGCAGGCCGAGCGGAACACCCATCACGACCGCGGCCGCGAAACCGGCCAGCACCCGCACGAGGCTCGCCTGGGTGTGCGCCCACATGGTGTGGCCGTTCACGTCGCCCTTGACGGTCAGGCGCTCCAGCGCGAGCCATACGTCATACGGTTTGGGAATGAACGGAGAGTCGTAGATCACCGCAGCGACATGCCACAGGACCACGAACGCAGCCAGCATGAGGAGGTTGTTGATCCACGTCCGGCCCCGGCGCGACAGGCGCGAACGGCGCCGCCCGAGGCGCGCAGAACCCGGCGCCTGCGCGGCGGCGATAGTTGTCAGCATCGTTCCGGGGCCCCTGTCATACCGCGAGGCTCTTGACCAACCGGTTGTCGAGCAGGTCCTCGACGAACTTCCTGGGGTCGGGCACCTGTCGGCGCTCGAGCTTGCCGCTGGCCAGCAGCGAGTCGACCACGGTTGCCACGTCCGCCGGGTCGTTGATCGGCGGATACGCGTACTTCACGTTGGCCAGCGCAAGGCGCGCCGTGTCCTCGTCGAGTCCGTCGCGCTTCGCCACGACAGGCACCAGTTCGGCCGGATGTTCCACCACGTACTTCAGCCCCTGGGCGAACGTCTTAACCAACCGCTGGGCGCCGTCCGGATCGTCGCGGAGAAACTTGCCACTCGCCACCAGCGCGCAGCATTCGTGGCCCGGGCTGATGTCGTGCGAGGTCGCCAACACGCGGCCGCCGCCCATCTTGAGACCGGCATGACCCGTGACCTCCCAGACGATGTAGCCGGCGATCTCCTTGTTGCGCAGCATCGTCGGCATGTCGGTGACCTTCATGAACACATGCTCGGTCTTGACGCCGTGCTTCTGCTCGTACCGGAGCATGAGCGTGTCCTGGATCGCCGCCACGCCCGGCGTACCGACCTTGCGCCCATTGAGGTCACTCGGGCTCTTGATGTCGGGACCGACGACCAGGACCGAACCCTCCATGTTCGAGCGGCCCACGATCTTCACGTCCAGACCCCGGGCTTTCGCGAGAATCGTCGGATTGTTGCCGCAGGTACCGGCAATGACTTCGCCGGCAGCGATGGCCTGCAACAGAAACGCCCCCGCGTTGTACTCCTTGCGGTCGATGACGAGCCCGTTGGCCTTGTCGAAGCCCTTCGCCTGGGCCATCTCCATGCCGGCGTTGTGCGCGGCCGCGCCGACCAGGCCCCCAAGCGGCAACGTCTTCATCGAACCCTGCGCGCGAGCAACTCCGCTCATCGCGCCGGATACGGCCACCGCGGCCGCGCCGGCACCCATCGTGCCGAGGAACGCGCGCCGCGAAATCGATGCGCTCGGGATGGGGTCACAGCACGGGCAGAAAGATTGGAACTTGTTCATCGTCTCCTCCTGGGTTCGCAATGTTGCGATGCGGGTCACGCTTTCGATCGAACATAGGCGGCTGAAATTTGGATGTCAACCGCCCTCGGGGAGATTCCCGTTCCATTAAATGGTGTTCTAATCTCCGAAGTTCACCCATCACGCGATCGCCCATGGACCGGAAAGAGACCCGCACCGTCGAACGCAAGCACTCCGCCATTCGCAGCCGGCAGACCCCCGGCAAGCGGCCTGCTCTCGAGGGCCGCATCGGACCGCCGACCGCGCCGCGAGGTGCGCCCGAGCGCACGCTGCGCCTGCTGCAGATCCTGATCGAGGTTCCAGGACCCGCCACGCTCGCGAGCATTGCCCTGGCAAGCGGACTCGAGCCCAATACCGCCCATCGCCTGCTCGAGCGACTCGTCGAGACCGGGTATGCACGCAAGTGCGACGCCACGCGGCGCTACAGCGCGGCCGCGCGGGCGCTCTATCCGATGAGCCTTCACCACCCGTTGAACCGCCTACGCCTCGAGTCCCGCGAGCAGTTGCGCCACCTGCGCGAACGCCACGACCAGAGCGTGTGCCTGATCGTGTTCGTAGGCCACCAGCGGGTGATCATCGATTTCGTGCCCGGCCGCGAACCGCTGAGCCCACTCTATGGAACGTGGCTCAGCAATCCGCTGAACGCCTCGGCGGCCGGCATCGTCCTGTTGAGCAACCTGTCACGCGATGAACGGCGCAAGCTGCTCGGCGACGAGCCATTGCCCGCTCCGACCCCGCATGCGGCCACGACTTACGCCGCACTCGAGGCGGAGATCCAAGCACTTGCCTCCCGCGGCTATGCACTGGCCCGGCTGAGCACGTTCATCGGCATCTACGCGGTCGCGGCCCCCATTCGCGGGCCGCAAGGATTCATCGGCTGCCTTGCCTTCACGGGAAGCGTCCATGGCATCGACGAGGACGTCCTTGCCATGCTGGGCGGGGCGCTGCGCGACGCTGCCAACCTGATTTCTGGGGCGCCCCCGTCCATCAAGGCAGTCTCGGATTTCGTCGGGAACCACGCACCCGATGGCGAGACGTACCTGAACGGGAGGATCTGAATGGCGGTCATCCATGGACGAGGCGTCGTCGCCCGGCAGCCCGGATCTCCGGCCGGGGTGGAAGACATCACGATCGAGGACCCGGGCCCGGGCGAGGTTCGGGTCAAGATGCTGACCAGTGGCGTCTGCCACACCGACCTGTTCGCGAAGGAAGGGAAGTTCGGTGCCGCCTTGCCCTACCTGCTGGGCCATGAAGCGACGGGTATCGTAGAATCGGTCGGCGACCATGTGAGCCGTCCCACAGCCGGTCAGACAGTTACGCTGTCATGGCGTGCTCCGTGCGGCGTCTGCCGTTTCTGCGTGCGCGGCGATTCGCAGGTGTGCCCGAGCGCGCTGACTGCCCAGCCGCGCATGAAGACCCACGACGGGATCACGCTCGGCCGCGTGCTGGGGCTGGGCACGTTCGCCGACTACACGGTCGTCGCTGCGGACCAGGCCATCCCCATGAAGGAGACCCTCGATCCGGCGGCGACCTGCCTTGTCGGCTGCGCCGTCGGCACGGGCGTTGGCGCTGCGCTCTATTCAGGCAAGGCGACACCGGGTTCGACGGTCGCCGTATTCGGCTGCGGCGCAGTCGGCATTTCGGTGATCCAGGGCGCACGGATCGCGCACGCCTCCCGCATCATCGGTGTGGACATCGCGCCGTCGAAGCTGGAATGGGCGAAGGCGTTCGGCGCCACCGACACGGTGGACGCAAGAGAGGGTGACCCTGTCGAAGCGATCAGGATGCTCACCGACGGCCTCGGCGTCGACTTCGCATTCGAAGCGGTCGGTACACCCCAGGCGGTCGAGCAGACGATCGCGAGTTGCGACATCGCGGGAACGGCGGTCCTGATCGGCGTTCCCGCCCAGAACAGCCAGATCACCCTGCCGCTGGCCAAGTTCTTCTTCAACCGCGGACGGCTGCGCGCAACGAGCTACGGCGACATCGTCGCCGGGCGCGACTTCCCGCTGTTCGCCTCGCTCTACCAGCGCGGCGATCTCGCCCTGGACAAGATGGTGTCGGAGCGAATCGGGCTCGACGACGTCGAGGACGCGTTCGCCGCGATGCAGCGGGGTGAGACGATCCGATCGGTCATCGTTTTCGACTGACCCCGGTTGATATGGATCAAGCGCATGCGAAGCCGGGACGCGCCTGTCACCTCCTTATCGTCTAAGCTGTTCTCAGCATTCAACTGAATTCATCTGTATTCGTACGGCTCAGGGCCGGGGTCGCTGCACCCCGCATCGTCGGCCAACCGTGAGGTGTCGCAAATGTTCGGTCTTGCCCGCTCCAAATCCGACCAGCGCGTCGTCCAGAACGGGCGCGTTGCCTGTCCCAACCGTGGCGGCGACGTGGACATCGACGTCTGTGCAACCTGCGAATGGCTGCGCGGTATCGACGACGACGGCGGCTTTCGCTTCGCCCGCTGCCGGATCGACGTGCTCCGGTCGCTTCCCGGTTACCCGCCCTGCTGACGCATCCGCAGACAAGGTGACTCCGCCCGGTCCGGTGCGGCGCACGCCCGAAACCGGCGAGCGCGTTCCCGCGTCAGTGCCCATCGTAGGGATGTTCGAACATGAAAGAGCGCATTCTCGGCGCATTGCGCGGTAAAAGGCAGGAAGGGCGCCTGGTGTGGGTGCCCACGGTCGGCGTCACCGTCGAGGCGATGAAGCAGGTCGACGCCTCGTGGCCGCAGGCTCACCGCGATCCGCGAAAGCTCGCGCGACTCGCCGCGTCGACCTTCGAGCTCACCGGCGTCCCGTGCTGCACGGTGCCGTTCTGCCTGACGCTGGAGGGCGAGGCACTCGGATGCCCGGTGGAATGGGGCTCGCAGGCTACACAGCCGCAGATCATGGAACACCTCGAGTCTTCGTTCGACGACTTCGCGGTACCCGGCGACATCCTCTCGCGCGGACGCATCCCGGCACTCCTCGAGGCGATCTCGCTGCTGGCGGCGAGCCAGCGCGACGTCCAGCCGGTCAACATGAAAGTCGTCGGACCCTTGACCCTCGCCTGCACGCTGTTCGGCGCCGAGCGCATCCTGCTCGCCACCATCGAGGAGCCCGATGCGGTCAAACGATTGCTGGACGTGCTCGCGCAGTTCGCCATCGAGCTGTCGCGCGCGGCCATCCAGGCCGGCGCAGACACGATCACGCTCGCGGACCCCGCTGCCAGCGGCGACCTCCTGAGCGCCGATCAGTTCGTCGAGTTCGCGCTGCCCTACGAGGCCCGGTGTTCGCTACCGTCCCGGTGCCGACCGCACTGCACATTTGCGGTTACACAATCGATCTGATGCCGCACATCGGCGCGACCGGAGCGCTCGCATTCTCGTTCGAGGAGAAAGTCGAAGTGAAGGATGCACGGCGGCTTCTGGGCGACGTGGTGTCGATCGGCAACGTGGCGCCGGTGCGCACGCTGCTGAACGGCGACCCCGACGACGTCCTGCGCGAAGCGCGCAAATGTTTCGCCGACGGCGTCGACGTGCTTGCCCCCGGGTGCGCCGTGCCACCATTGACCCGGCTCGAGAACCTGCGTGCGATGGCCGCCGCTGCGACGACGAACTGAGCCAGCGATGAGCGACACGACCCCCAGCATGAATGGCGCGCCGGCGAGCGAGCGAGAGGCGATTCTGGCCGGACTGGCCAACGCCGTCGTGAAGCTCGACCCGGCATTGGCCGCCGAGTTCGCCCAGCGTGCGATCACAACAGGCCCGGACGCCTACGAGGCGATCAACGACGGCCTCGCCCGGGGCATGACAGTGGTAAGCGGCAAGTTCGAACGCCGCGAGTACTTCGTCCCCGAACTGCTGCGTGCCGCCAAGGCGATGAACACAGGCATCGGCCTCCTCGAGCCGCATCTGAAGGTCGATGCCGGAATGCACAAAGGGACGGTGGTCATCGCGACGGTCAAAGGCGACATTCACCAAATCGGGAAGAACCTGGTGGCATTGATGCTGCGCACGGCCGGCTTCACGGTGCACGACCGGGGGTCAACTGCCCGGTCGAGACGTTCCTAGCCAAGGCGCGCGAGGAGAACGCCGACATCATCGCGATGTCGGCGCTGATGAGCACGACCATGCTCTACATGGAGACGGTCACCCAGGCGGTGGACAAGGAATCCATGCGCGGGCAGCTCCGCCTGATGGTCGGCGGAGCGCCGGTGAGCGAGAGCTTCGCCCGGCAAGTCGGCGCCGATGCCCGGGCGAGCCATGCCGCGATGGCCGTGGACGTGGCCAGGGGACTGGTGGCGCAAAAGGCCCGGTAGTGGGTCTCACCATTCTTCCCCAGGGGCTCACGGTCGACGTCGACCCCGGCGTCACCGTGCTCGAAGCCTGCCGGCAGCACGACATCGACCTGCCGGGCATCTGCGGCGGACGCGGTCGGTGCCGGGAATGCCGCGTCATCGTCGTCGACGGCGAAGCCGCGCCCAGTGCGCTGGATCACTCGCTGCTCGAGCCTGGAGACGTGGCGCGCGGCTGGAGGTTGTCTTGCCAGCTGCAGGTCGACACCCCACTGACGATCGAACTGCCGCCGGTCTCGCTGAAGCTGCTCGATCCGGCCGTTGTGCTGCCTCAGCTTGCCTCGATCGAACCAGTCATCCAGGACGTGACGGTGGATCTCTCCGGCACGCCGGCGGACAGTGATCGCGCGGCAGTCGAGCTGCTCGACGACGCGCTCGAGGCGAGCGGCGTTGCGGTTCGCCGCTCGTCGGTGGCGGCATTGCGCGGGCTTGGGCTCGCGCTGGCTCGACACGAGACCGTACTGCGCTGCCTGGTGCATGACCACATGCTGCTCGACGTGCGCCCGCGATCTTCGTCGCCCCTCCTGTACGGCCTGGCCATCGACATCGGCACGAGCACGGTGTCGATGGCGCTGCTCGACCTCGCCGATCGCGCGATGCTGTCGGTCGAGACCGAGCGCAATCCGCAGGGCGCGTACGGCGGCGACTTCATGTCGCGTATCGCCTTCGCCATGGAGAAGGACGACAACCTGCGCGAGCTGCAGCGCAAGATCGTCAGCGGCGTCAACAGGATGGTCGAGCGGCTGCTGTCGAGCTACGGCATCGCGCGGCACGATATCGCCCTCGTCACCGTCGTCGGCAATCCGGTCATGCACCATTTGTTTCTCGGGCTCGACGTCAAGACACTCGGCGGCTTTCCGTTCCGTCCGGTGCTCGATGCGCGGATGACGGTTCCTGCGGCCGAGCTCGCGCTGCGGCTCGAGCCGGCGACACCCGTCGTCAACCTGCCCCTGATCTCCGGCTATATCGGCGCCGACGCGGTCGGGGTGGCGATTGCCCTCGACCTGCTCGGCCGGTCGGACACCGCGATGGCCGTCGACGTGGGTACCAACGCCGAGGTTGCGCTCGTCCACCGTGGACGTCTGTATGTGTGCTCGGCGCCGGCTGGTCCGGCGTTCGAGGGCGCACAGATGGCCTGCGGCACACAGGCGCGCCCCGGAGCGATCACCAGGATCGCGATCGACGAGGCGCGCCAGCAGCTACGTCTCGACACGGTGGACGAGAAGCCGCCGTTCGGCATCGCCGGTACGGGTATCGTCGATGCGGTGGCGGAGCTCGTTCGGGTCGGCGTACTCGATGCGTCCGGGTTCATGCGTGACACCATGCATTGGCCGGCGTGGTTGCGCGAACGCGCGCATGCCGCAGGGGAGATGCGGGCCTTCGTCGTCGCACGCGACGCGGAAGGCCGGCCGCTCTATCTGCACCAGGGCGACGTCCGCGAGCTGCAGCTTGCGAAGGCAGCCACTGCGGCCGCGATCCACTATGTGATGCACGCGGCCGGAATCCGTGCTGCCGACCTCGACCATGTGTACGTCGCGGGCGCCTTTGGCAGCTATCTCGATCCGGTCAGCGTCCTGCGGATCGGACTGCTGCCCGACGTGCCGCTTCGAGCGCGTCGAGTTCGTCGGCAACGCGGCATTGGCCGGCGCGGTTCTGGCGACGTTGTCGCGCCGGCATCTCGAAGCGGCGGTGCGGGTGGCACGCGAGGCCGTGCGGGTCGACATGGCGACCGACGAATCCTTCCAGGAGGTGTTCGTCGACAAACTCCGCCTGGCCCACTAGTCATACTGTGTTAATAAAATCAGTCTACTATACGCGCATCTTCAAGTGCAAGGTGCGAAGCGATGGACGAACTTGGCGAGCTCCAGCGATACATGGCGCATCTGAGTGAAGCGCTGGGTCACGCCGACCGGCATGCGGGGTTGCGCGGGTACTGTGCGGGGCTGATGTCGCCGCTGGCCCGAAAGAGCGTCGAGCCGATGGCCGCGGCGGTCGATCCGCAGCATGTTCGTTCTCGTCATCAGTCGCTGCACCATTTCGTGGCGGATTCGGACTGGTCCGACGAGGCGCTGCGGCTGCGGGTGGCGCAATGGGTGGTGCCGCGGATGGACTTCTCCGACGGCGGCTGGTGGATCATCGACGACACCGGCTTTCCGAAGGCGGGTCGTCATTCGGTGGGCGTGGCGCGCCAGTACTGCGGGATGCTGGGCAAGCAGGACAATTGCCGGTAGCGGTGAGCGTGTCGCTCGCCTGTGAGGCAGCGAGCCTGCCGGTGGCCTGGCGGCTGTATCTGCCCGGGGAGTGGGCCGAGGACGAGGTCCGGCGCCGCAAGGCCGGCGTACCGGCCGAGATCGAGTTCGCGACCAAGCCGAACATCGCCCCGGGGCAGATCGAAGATCTGCTTGCGCAGGGCGCACCGCGCCATACGGTGCTGGCCGATGCGGGCTACGGGGTGGACACGGCGTTTCGCGAGCGGCTCACTGAACTGGGGCTGGCCTATGTGGCAGGCATCACCGGCAGTGTGACGGTCTGGGCGCCGCCGCGAGAACCCTTGGCGCCCGGGACCGACGCCGCGCGCGGGCCGCAGGGCAGGCGCTTGCGCCGGGGCCGGGCCGGCGACGAGCAGCACCGCCCGCAATCGGTCAAGGAGGTCGCGCTCGCGCTCTCGCCGCTGGCCTGGTACCGGGCCAGTTGGCGTGAGGGCACGAACCAGACGCTGCGCTCGCGCTTTGCACGGCTCAGGGTACGAGCCGCGCATCGGGACCATCTGCGCAACGAACCACGCCCGCCCGAGTGGCTGCTCATCGAGTGGCCCGAGGACGAAGCCGAGCCGACCAAGTACTGGCTCTCGACGCTGCCCGAGGCCGTAGCGCTTTCGAGCGCATGGTGTATGAAGCGAAGATGCGCTGGCGCATCGAGCGCGACTACCAGGAACTCAAGCAGGACCTGGGGCTGGGCCACTACGAGGGCCGAGGCTGGCGAGGATTCCATCACCATGCGAGCCTGAGCATCGCCGCCTACGGATTCCTGCTTGGGCAGCGACTCAGCTATCCCGAGCAGGCCCGGGCAGAAAAAAAACGCCACTTCGCCGAGGAACCTGCCGTACCCACGCATTACGTCCCTCGAGGCGCCCCGCCGGGCGCAGCGCCACGTCCCCTGGTCGATCACGAGTTTGCGGCTGCGTATCGGCGCGCTGCTACTTCGTAGCTTCGCCCGATGTCCGTGCTGCTTCCAGGCCACGAGGCATTTATTAACACAGTATGACTAGGGTCAGACCTTCGAGCGGCAACCGGATGCAGTGCATGGCCGCCGACGTGCACGAACCCGCGCGACTGCGCGACCTGCCGGTCTCGGTTCGCGCCGAGCAGATCCTTCGGGCGCACTATCCCGACCTTGCCCGGGTAGCGCAGGGCGTTCGTATGATCGCCGCGGCGATGGCTGCGCACGCACTCGAGGTCGCTGTCCCCGTGGCGTGGTTCCGCGAAGTGTCCATCCGCGAGGTCGGCGATGGATGCGTCGAACTCGAACCAGGCCTCATGCTCACCGGCACGGCACTTGCGGCCGCGCTGCGGGGCGCCCAGACAGCGACGCTGTTCGTGGTGACGATCGGGCCGCGGCTCGACGAGCGCGTGACCGAACTCTTCGAGGCGATGGACGGCGTGGAAGGTCTGTTCCTCGACACTGCGGGATGGGTGCTCGTGCAGTCGGCACTCAGCGCCGTGCGCCAGCGAATCGGCGCTCGTGCACGCGCTGGAAATCTTCGCGTGACGCGACGTCTCGGCCCCGGCTACTCGGACTGGCCACTGGAGCAAGCGACGATGGTCATCGCCGCGCTCGCCGCCGGCGGGCAACTCCCAGGCATCGAGGTGCTGGAAAGCGGCGCCATCCTTCCGGAAAAGACGCTCATCGGACTCTATGGCCTCGTTCCGCTGGCCGGCGCCAGCAAGGAGTGAAAAATGCAGCAACGAGAGATTTTCCTCGAGCGCCTCGCGCGCGCCGACCAGCGCCCGATCCTTGCGGACAGCGCGACAGGCACTTGGTTCCAGAACCGCGTCGAGGACGAACCAGGCGCCTGCTGTGACGGCTACAACCTGACGCGGCCCGATGCCGTGCGGCAGATGTATCGCGAGAAGCTCGAAGCGGGCGCCGAACTGGTCCTCACGAACACGTTCAACAGTTGCGTTCTGCGGCTGCCCGAGTTCGGTATCGACGCCGCCGAGGCTGATCGGCTCAACATCGAGGGCGTGCGGTTGCTGCGCCAGGCGATGGTCGACACCGGACGACACTGCTTCATCGGCGGAGATGTCGGCCCGACCGGCCTCATCGTGGGCGAGACTGGGACGTATCCCGACATACGTGACAGTTTCGCGCGCCAGATCCGCGCCCTCGTCCAGGCGGGCGTAGACGTGATCTGCGTCGAAACCCTGCTGCAGGCGCTGGAGGGACAGGCTGCCGCCGAGGCTGCACACGAGGTATTCGCCAAGGAGGGCGTGCAGCTTCCGTTGTACATGACAGTCGTGTTCACGGACCTCGCGCCCGGCCAGAGCGAGCACCGTACGTTCTTCGGCGATTCGGTGGCGGAGATGCTCGACGGCAAGCATGACGCGCTCGCCCAGCAGCACTTCGACGGCATGCTCGCACTCGGGTGCACGGTAATCGGGGCGAACTGCTCGGTAGGGCTGGACGACATGATCCCGATCGCGGCGCGCTTCCGGCAGCACATCGACGCCCGCGGGCTCGCCGGCAAGGTGTTCGTGGCGGCGAAGCCGAACTCAGCCGTGATGTCGAGCCAGTCCTACGAGGGCCCCGATGTCGCCGTGGCACGGCTCCCGGCGCTGGTTCGCGCGGGCGCCCACGTCATCGGTTACTGCTGCGGCTCCTTGCCGGAGCACATCCGCGCCACCTCCGATGCACTGCACAGGATTGCGGAGTCGCCCGCGCAGCGGTAGTCGATACTCGCCGACCTGTGCTTCGTTTCTCGTGCCCATGAATACCGACCATGCACCCGTGCCTGCAGTAGTCCTCCGTGGCGGCAGTATCCGGGGAACGCGATGCGACGATCACGCGACTCGCCGAGCCGGAAGCTGCAGGTCGCCCGACCGCCGTCCTGCGCCTTGGAAGCGGCGTGTTTGGCAGCCAGTCGCTGCCGCTGACGCCGCACATCGTGATCAAGCAGGCCACGATCGGCTGCCCATGCTGCACCTCCACGGTCCTCTTTCGCATTGCCCTGGTGAAACTCCTGCGAACAAACCGGCCGGCACGCCTGATCATCGACCTGGGAGCGGGCGATCATGTGGCGGTGCTGGAGATGCAGCTGAAAGGCGAATCGCTTTGTCGCGTCGTGCGGATCGTCGACAGTGTCGACCTCGATACGGGCGGCCGATAGCATCGCCCTTGTCCGGCAACCTGCCGCCGCATCGACCGGCTCGCGGCGTGTCCGCCGTCAATCGACCCGTACCCCGGCCGTCTTCACCACCCCGGCCCACTTCTTCAGCTCCGAATCGACGAATCGCGCAAATTCTCCGGGCGTGTTCGTCTCGACGTCGAGACCTTGCGCAACGAGTCGTTCGCGCACATCCGGCATGCGCAGAACGCTCCCGATTTCGGCACTGAGTCTCTGGACGATCGGGGCAGGAACTCCGGCGGGTGCGAAGAACCCGAGCCAGCCGATCACCTCGAAGCCCTGGCAATGCGGCCTCTGCGATCGTCGGAACATCCGGAAGCGCGCGCGACCGCTCCGCGCTGGTTACCGCGAGCGCTCTAAGCTTGCCGGCCTTGATATGCGGAAGGGATGCGGGGATGGCGTCGATCATCAGATGGACCCTTCCAGCCAGAAGATCCGCCATGGCCGGAGGACTACCCTTGTACGGAACGTGCATCATGTCGATCCCCGCCAGGGAGCTGAAAAGCACGGTGGACAAGTGTCCCGAGGTCCCGTTGCCGAAGGAAGCGTAGTTCAGCTCTCCCGGCCGGGACCTGGCCAGGGAGATCAGTTCATCGACGGAATGTGCCGGCACCGAGGGGTGCACCTCGAGAACCAGCGGGGGTGGTTGCGGCGATCGTGATGGGAACGAAATCCCTGACCGGGTCATACGGCAGGCGTCGATAGAGGCTCGGATTGATGCCATGCGTGGTGAGCCCGCCAAGGAGGATCGTGTACCCGTCTGGCGCCGACTTTGCCACGGCCTCGGCAGCGATGTTTCCGCTGGCACCCGGGCGATTCTCGACGATCACGGGCTGGCCCCAGCTTTGGCGCAGCTTGTCCCCGACCGACCTGCCCAGGACGTCGGCCGCACCGCCGGCAGGAAAGATGACGACGATGCGAATCGGCTTCTCGGGATAGCGTTGTGCCCGAACGTCGTGCACACCCAGGAGCACCATCGCCGCAAGTAGCGCGAAGGCGACCATGCGACTGACTCTCGCTCGGCCCGGAGCGAGTCCTCTGGACGACAAAAGCGACTCAACCGGGCGGTCGGGATATCCATCGTCGGTCGCGGCAGCCACCGTCAGGGGCATGTTGCCGGCGATGCCCGCACTCGCCATCGCGAGGACCGAACCTGTCCGGGTCAAGGACTTGCGGCGATCCACCATCGTCGTCTCCTGTTTTCGAACATAAGATAGCTTTTAGTATTAGTATACTAATTGTAATTGACCAAAATTCGCTCGGTGTGTTGTTCCGGAAATTCGCAGATTGGAAGCCCTGAGAATTCTTGCGGCAACGTCAGCTTCTGGCGGGCCCACGTTGGCATATGGCGCAGGTGAAATGATGACGACCATGATTCAGGATGAGAGGCTGCAGGAATTGCGGCAGTGGATCGATCAGGGGCACCTGCCAGAGGTCGCCCCCACCCGTCAGGAACGAAGTCTCCGAAGTGCCCTGGCCATGGTCGATGCGGGCCGGGAGATCATTCGCAAAAGCACGTTCGCCGACCTGTCGGTCGAAGCCGTCTGTGACATGGCTGGCGTCACCGTCGGCAGTTTCTATTGCCGATTCCAGAGCAAGGAAAGCTTCTTCATCACGCTGCAGCGACTGCAGACGTTCAGATCACAGGCAAAGCTGGCCGAGGTCATACGCCGTCACGGCAGCAGCAACTCGAACGTCGACGATCTCGTGGAAGACATGGTGTCGCTACTGGTCAGCCAGTTTCGAGAGAACGTCGGAATGATGCGGGCGTCGTTGCAGCGCACGAAGGAAGGCATGTGGCAGGTCATCAAGGCGTCCGGCGACAGGCACCGTACCGAGTTCGCGAATGCCATGGTGCCGCTGCTGCCGTTACCCGAGGCGACGGCTCGCATGCGCGCCCTGTTTGCCTTCCAGGCACTTGCGGGCGTCCTCGTCCACGCGGTTCTGAACAACCCCGGACCGCTGGATCTCGAACATGAATCACTGATTCCCGAACTGAATCGCCTGCTGAAGTCCTACCTCTTCCCTGGTTCGCGCCATTGATGATGCGTCGTGCCGAATCGGGCCCAACCCTGCTCGATTCCGCGACGCCCCTTCCGCTCCCGGTTCAGTCAGGATACACTTTGCATTCACATGGATTCATTTAAATCGATAGCCGCGACCACCGGCAATGCCTTGCACCCGAACCGGAGCAGGAATCGTCATGCACGTTGATCTGTCGCCGGAACGGCTCGTATTCCCGGGCCGCGGCGAAGAGCACAGTTCTCTCGGCCAATGCATGGAGTGCGGTTTCTGCACGATCCGATGCCCGACTTTCGTCGTGCTGCGCGACGAGGGCGACAGCCCGCGAGGCCGGGTGCGAATCGCCGGGCAGATCCTCGAGCAGGGCGAACGCCCGTCGCGCAAGGCGCTCGACCACCGGATCGCTGCCTGTCCTGTCTGTCGTGCACCAGCAGCTGTCCATATGGGGTCGACCACTCGGGGCTCTGGGATGCCGCACGCGCTGCGATCGAGACGCGGAAGGTGCGCCCGCTCCCCGAGCGTCTCTGGCGGCGCACCATGGCGCGCACGCTGAGTTCGCCGCGGCTGTTCGCCACCGGAATGTCGGCGGCTTCCCTCGGCCGTGTCATGCGACCGATTCTTCCCGGAAGGCTGCGGCGCATGGTGGACCAGGCGCCGCGAACGCCTCCGGCCCCGAGCCCCGTCGCACGGCCGCGCGTCTATCCTGCCGAAGGCGAGCGGCGCAAGCGCGTGGCGCTGCTTTCCGGATGCGTTCAGCAGGTGCTCGGCGCATCGATCGACGCTGCGACGATCCGCCTGCTCACGCGGCACGGCTGCGAGGTCGTCGTTGCCGAAGGCGGTGGCTGCTGCGGAGCGGTCCCGCTGCACCTGGGCTTCGAGCATGCAGCGCGTGAACATGCGAAGGCCAACATCGCGGCGTGGCTGCGCGCCGACGCCTCCAGCGGCATCGACGCGATCGTGATCAACGCGTCCGGTTGCGGCTCGACGGTGAAGGACTACGGCCGGATTCTCGCCGATGATCCACAGTGGGCCGACGAGGCGCGCCGCGTCGCGGCGATGACGATGGACGTCACCGAGCTCCTCTCCGACCTGCCGCTCCGGCTCACGAGAGAGGTCGATCGCATGCACGTGGCACTGCACCTGCCTTGCTCGATGCAACACGGCCAGGGTATCTCGATCGCTCCGCGCCGGCTGCTCGACGAGGCCGGCTTCGAGGTGAGCCTGGCACCCGAGAGCCACATGTGCTGCGGGGCGGCTGGAACCTACAACCTCATGCAACCGGTCATCTCGGACCAGCTCGGCCAGCGCAAGGCGCAGGCACTCGAAAGTACGGGCGCCAAGGTGGTAGCGACCGGGAACATGGGCTGCATGCTGCACATCGGGCGCCTCGGTGCCCTGCCGGTCGTGCATACGGTTGAACTGCTCGATTGGGCCACCGGCGGCGAGATGCCCGCACGCCTGCGATCGCCCGGCGATCAGAAAGGCGGGGCCGCATGAAGCTTCATTTCACGAGCCGCCGGTTCAAGGGCGAGAGCTTCGATCCGCGGCAATGCCAGCCGGACGAACTCGTCATGCTGGTCGATCTCGATCGTTGCATCGGCTGCGGTGCCTGCGCGCTCGCCTGCGAGATCGAGCACGAAGGGGCATTGGGCGCCGGAGAGCCGATGCGTCCGATCCTCGCAGCGGCGAGCCCGGAGGCGCGCATGGTGTGCCTGCCGCTCACCTGCCGGCACTGCGAGACGCCGTGCGAATACCACAGCGCCTACAATTTCTGGGTGATGTGTCCTTCACAGCAGACACGCATCGCGACGCACGCGTTCTGCGACTCTTGCGCCCAGCGCGTGGGTGAAGATCTGTACCCGGCATGCGCGATGCGTTGCACGATGAAGACCATCTACTTCGGCCGCCCTGCCGAAATGGCGCTGGTCCTCGCCGAAAAGCGGCTGCACGAGAAGGGCGACATGGAGTTCGAGGGCTGACGTGGGCGCGAACCTCGCATACGAGTGGACGGCCGCCGACTATCGGCGCCTCGCGCGGCCGAACGACCTGGTGACCTTCGAGCTGCGCGTGAAGCAGACTGACATGCGGGTGTCAGCCGAAGCCGACCTGAGGGCCGAGGCGCTTGCGCTCGTCCTCGAAGCGCGCGCCCAGGTCGAGCGTCGCATCGCCCGCTGCCCCGAGTTCCTGCGGTCGCTGGTTCCGCTCGACGACGATCGTTCGGCCCCCGCCGTCATCGCGGCCATGCTCGACGCTGCGCGGCGCGCCAACGTTGGTCCCATGGCGGCGGTCGCGGGCGCGATCGCCGAGTTCGTCGGTCGAGGGCTCGGCACGAAAAGCCCCGAAGTAATCGTCGAGAACGGCGGCGATCTCTATCTGAGCTCGCGCCATCGGCGCGAGCTCACGCTGCTCGCGGAGAACACCGCGTTCGGCGGCATACGCATCACGGTCCCGCCCGCACCGGAGGGCGCAGGAATCGCGACATCGGCAGGGACGCTGGGCCATTCGCTGAGCTTCGGCAATGCGGACGCCGTGATGGTGGTCGCCGAGAGCGGCGCCCTGGCCGACGCACTGGCCACCGCGATCGGCAACATCGTGCAGCGCGAGGCTGATCTCGCGCCGGCACTCGCCCGCGCGCGCTCGATGGGTGCGCGCGCGGCGGTCATCGTCGCCGACGGACACCTCGCCGCCTTTGGCGACATCGAACTCACCGGATAGAGGAGCATTGTCCGTGCCCGCCCAGCGATCGATCGCGGAAATCAACGAGCGCCTCGCCCGGGGAGACGCGGTCGTGATGACTGCCATGGAGTTCAAGCAGGAGGTCCGCAACGGCCGCCGGTTCAGGCTGGGCGATGTCGACGTCGTCACCACCGCCACGCGGGCGGTGATGTCGGGGACTTCGGCCATCCTGGGCGTGCCGCTCGACAGCGGCGATCCGGCACGCCGCATCTGGGTCAACGGCCTGCCGTGCCTCGTCGCCGAGCAGGGCGACGGGCAGGTCGACGTCGTGGTCCAGGGGACCGCGGAGAGCAGGGACTTCCCGAACGGCTACGGCGGTGGCCACCTGCTGCGCGACCTGGTGTCCGGCAAGACCGCCGACGTCGAATGGGAGTCCGCCGACGGACGCACTCATCACCGGACGACGTCGCTGAAGGAGTTGCCCTTCGCACGGATCTACAGCTTCCGCAACGCGTACCGCAACTACAGCGCGTTCACGAACGCCCGCAACCGCCGCTCCTACCGCGAGCATCCGAACACGATCTTCGCCAACCGGGCGCTGCCCTGGATGAAGGCCCTCACCGTCAGCGGCAGCGGCGAGCTCAATCCGCTCGAGAACGACCCGGAAGGACGCGTCATCCACCCCGGCACGCGCGTCCTCGTGAACAAGGCCGAGGGCGTGGTGATCGGCTCGGGCACGCGCGCCTCGCGCCATGGACCGAACCTTTCGCTCGCGGCCGACCTGCGCGGCATGGATCCGGAGTTCATGGGAGGGTTCAAGACGCGACACGGGATGGAGATCACCAACAGCGTCGCGATCCCGATTCCTGTGCTCGACGAAAGCGTCCTCGAGCGACTCTCGCAGGTTCTCGACGAGAATGTCGAGATGGACATTGCTGACCTCGCCGACCGGGTTCCGTTCACCCGGGCGACCTACGCGGATGTCTGGGACGGCGCGGCGCTGTGGGTGGACTTCGACGGCGACCGTTGCATCGTCTGTTCGTTCCAGTGTCCGGCGGAGTACTTCTGCCCGATGGGTGCGATCTCGTGGCGCGAGAAGCGCATCGACCAGACGCTTTGCGTCGCCTGCGGTGCGTGTACGGCGAACTGCCCGGGGGCGCCTTCTCTGGGCGGGGGCATGCGCCGCAGGGGCGGATCGGCGAACTTGCGATCGGCAATCGCACGATGCCGATCACCTACCGTCTTTCGAACCGGAGACGCGTCATCGAACTCGCAGCCTACCTCAAGGAAAAACTGACTGAGCGCAGCTTCTTCCTCGCCGACGCCGGGCTGCCGCTCGAACTCACGCCATGACCGCGATCCCGTTCGACCTTTCGCGTTTCGGGCTTTCGTTGCCCCCCTTCGGCGCACCCGCCGCGAGCAACGCCGAAGTCAACCAGCGCATTGCCGACGGGACCGCAACCGTCGTCACGCTCGAGGAACTCTGCCGATCGGCGCAGGATGTCGCCGGGTCGGTCGATCTCGTCACGCTCGCGTTCCCGACGAGCATTTCCGGCTCCGCGGCGATGCTGGTGGTACCGGTGGCCGGTCGCGGTGTCTTTACGCGGGCAGAGGAGATCTTCGTGAACCGGGTGCGCGGCCATCCCGGCCCCGCACCGAACGAGCGCCTGGGTGTCGTCGACACGCTGATCTTCGCCGATGAGCCGGAGTCGGGATCGGGATCGGGATCGGGATCGGGATCGGGATCGGGCACCGGCTACGATGGCTCTGCATTGTTCCTGGACCTCATCGGCGGGAAGCGCATCGAAGTCGAGTGCCACTCGGTCGAGGAAACGGTGCATCGCAACGAGTTCGATCTCGCCGGCCTCGAGTTCGCTCGTTTCTATGTCTACAACGCGCGACTCCCGGAGGGCGCCGACACGCTCGCGATCCTCGGACGGTCGCTGGTGCCGGGGGCGCGCATCGCGCTGAACGGTGCACAGGGCATTGTAGTGGGCTCCGGCACGCGCGACCGCCCGGGTGCGATGTGCCTCGCCCTCGCCGCCGACATCCACGGCATGGACGCGACGCTGATGGAGAACCCTGGCGCGCGGCCGCGCCACATGGTTGCCTGCGCCCTACCCGTCGGCGAGGCGGCCGATCTTGGGCCACTGGCCGAGTGGGGGCGTTCGAGCGCCGCCGAGCCGCTCCACGGCGCGCCGGCATCGAAGGCGGCAGCGCAACTGAAGCAGATGATCCGGCAGAACAGGTTCCATGTCTCGGAGACGGGACCGGCCGGTGCAAAGGCCGTGAAGGGATAGGACGTGGTACTCGGAAAGCGTCAGCGCACCCAGCGCGACTTCGACCAGGTGCGGCGAAGCACCTGCACCAACTGCCCCGCCGGCTGCGGCGTCAAGGTCCACACGAAGGAGGGCAGGATCGTCGACATCCTCGGCGACGAGGAGCACCCGGCGAACAAGGGTTCGTTCTGCCCCAAGGGACTGCTCGCCTATCTGCACGGCAACCACGCACGGCGCGTCACGCAACCGCTATTGCGCGTCGACCGGGGCGAAGCGTTCCGCAAGGCGTCCTGGGACGAGGCGCTCGAATTCACCGTGCGCCGGCTGCGCGATGCCGAGAGCCAGAAGGGTCGCCACGGATGCCACGTCCATGCGACGGCTTCCTCTCCCTTCGGCCACCGGCTGGGCGCCACACACTTCGCGCGCGAGTACGGCACTCCGAACGGCCCCTGGCGCTTTCGCCCGCACTCGCTCGGACCGGACGGAGCCATCGCCGAGGATGTTCGGCATCGCGGGATCGCACCTGCTCGCCAACACGCAGCGCGATTGGGCGAACAGTCAGTGCATCGTCGTCTATGGCCCGGACCTCGCGGCTACCGATCCGATGTCGATCGGTCCGGTGATCGACGCCCGCGAGCGGGCAATGGAAGTTGTGGTCATCGACAGTCGCACGACGGTCACGGCGACGAAGGCGTCGCATGCGCTGCGACCGCGACCTGGAACCGAGTCGATTGCGATGCGCGGCATCCTTCGGCTCCTCTTCGACAACGACTGGATCGACGCCGAGTTCGTTCGCGAGGCCACGAATGGCGCGGATGCACTGCGCGCCGAGCTTGCCGCCTATCCCGTGGAGCGCGTCGCGCATGACTGCGGCATTCCCCAGGCGGAGTTGAACCGGGTCGCGCAGGTGATCGGCAAGTCCAGGCCGATCCAGGTGATGACCGGCGGCTGGCTCGCCGCCGAAAGGTTCGACGACGATGACCTGCGGCTTTGCGCCGCCCTCGTCGCGCTGCGTGGCTCGATCGGCATTCCCGGCGGCGGCCTGAACCTGCTGAACGCATCCCCGTTCGATTGCGAGGAGTGGCTCGGCGCGGAGTCGATCGGGGCCGGGCCCGCCCCGCTTGCGCTCGAGGAAATCCTCCTCGAACGCCCGGAATCACTCGGGGCGCTCGTCCTCGACGGTGATCCCTGCGCGCGCCTGGCGGGTGGCCAAGCCGCGCGGACCGCGCTCGCGCAGGTTCCATTCGTCGCGGTGCTCGGCACCTACGAGAACGCAACCACGTATCACGCGGACGTCGTCTTCCCGATGGCCTCGTGGCTCGAATGCGAGGGGCTCGTCGCCAACGGCAACGGACGCGCGCTGCAGTGGCATCACAGGGTGACGCCACCGCCCGGCGCATGCCGTTCCCACCTCGAGTTCTGGACCGACCTCGCGACCGCGTTCGGCTTCGCGCAGCGCCTTCCGTGGCACGATGCAACGCGGGCGCGGTGGAACCGCGCCGCGGCCGAATGGGCGCTGCGACGCAATCCGTGGACAAGGGCGGTGACGGTCGACGACCTCGATCCCGAGAGGAGCCCGCCCGGCGGAGTCCTGTGGCCGTGCACCGAACGTTCGCAGATCGCCTTCGAAAACAGCCGCTTTGCACGCGGTGACGTCCGCGGCGCACCGAACGTCCTGTTCCAACGCAATCGGGCCTTCCCGTCCGGGACGAAGCGATTTCCGAACGCCGACGAGCGTCTGACCTTTCCGCAGGCGTCGCGGGATGCCGCGCAGGCGCCACCGGACGATGTGCTGCTGCTTGTGCCGGGCGTGGCGGTCGATCACGTCGAAGCATACTCGGGGATTGCAGTGCCGCGTGCGGGCACCACACTGCCGACGCTTGCCATCCACCCGCGCACCGCTGCGCGCCTTGGCCTCGCGGACACCGACACCGCAGTCGTCTCCAACGCCCGCGGCGAGTTGAACGGCATCGTGAAACTCACCGACACTGTCGCGCCGGGTACCGTTGCCTGCACTGCCCTGCCCTGGATGACGGGTGCGAACCTGAGCGCATGGTCGTTGCGCGCGGCGGGGGAGACAGCGTGCACAGTGGTCGACATCCGGTACGTGGCATCCGGCTCGAAGCGCCAACCGACCGTGTTTGTGTCCACCGGGATTATCGGGCCTTGAGTACCATTCAGCCGATCCGATGCAAATTACCGCCTTGTTGGCGCCAGGTCTGACAACAGGAGACGAGAATGCCGAGAATTCTTGCTAACCGTCGCATGGCCTTACACGCCTTGGCAGCGATCATGGCATTGGGTGCGCGTACAGCACTCGCCGCTGAGTATCCGTCGAACCCGGTCAACGTCATCGTTCCATGGGCGCCAGCGGGAATCATCGACATCACGGCCCGCGTCATCGGCGCCAAGATGTCAAACGAACTCGGACAACCGGTCGTCGTCGTCAACAAGCCGAGGGGCCGGCGGCATGCTCGGCGCGGATACGGCTGCAAGGGCCAGGCCGGACGGATACACGTTGTTGCTGATCAATTCGAGCCTGAACATGAACGCCGCGCTCGGGCAGAAGCTGCCGTTCGACGTCAGCGGCGCGTTCGAACCCGTCGCTGTCGCCGCCAGAGCGCCGATGATCCTGATCGCGAAACCGTCGCCGGACCTGCGCTCGGTGAAGGATTTGGTCGAGTTGGCACGCGCCCGCAAGGGCGAACTCGTCTACGGTACGGCCGGCATCGGCACGCCAGCGCATTTCGCAGGCGAGATGTTCTGCAAGGCTGCGAATGTGCGCGCGATCCACGTCCCCTACAAGGGTGCGGCCGAATCGATCACGGACCAGCTTGCCGGCCGGATCGATTTCCAGTTCGCCAACGCGGCCGTCGCGATGCCACACATCAAAGCCGGCAAGGTGATTGCCCTTGCCACGACGGGCTCGACGCGACTGCCACTGCTCCCGGACGTGCCGACAATGGCAGAAGCCGGGTATGCGGGAGTCTGGTCGACCAATGGGTGGGCTACCTGGCTCCCGCCGGAACGCCGCGTCCGATCGTCGATCGGCTCTCGGCCGCCATCGGCAATGCGCTTAAGGATCCGGGCGTGCGTGAGACGCTCCAGGCCCGCGGCATGGTGATCGAAGCGGCGAGTACGCCCGACAGTTTCCGCGACCTGATGAAGTCGGACCTGACGCTGTGGAAGAGAGTCGTGTCTGAAACGGGGATCAGGATCGAGTGAACGGTTGTTGACGGCAACCGTGTTGCGCCCGAGGACCGACCCTGATCCTCGATCGACTTCGACAGACAGGAGTTCGCGTGCTGAGACTCTATGACCTGGCCGCGGCCGATTCCGCGGTGCGCTTCAGTCCGTATTGCTGGCGCGTGCACTGGCGCTCATGCACAAGGGGCTCCCGTTCGAGACGGTGCCGTGGCGGTTTCGTGACCGAGGTACCGCAGCGTTTTCGGGCGCGACCCAGGTACCCGTTCTGATCGACGGCGAGTCCGTGATACCCGATTCATGGCGAATCGCAGAATACCTCGACGAACATTACCCCCACAGGCCCGCGCTCTTCGACGGCGAGGCCGGGAGGCAGCATGCGCGCTTCGTCGCCCACTGGATCGAATCGGTAGTCCACCCGCTGATGCCGGCGATGATTGCGCTCGACGTATACGAACAGCTCGACGACGAGGACAAGGCGTACTACCGAGCAAGCCGGGAAAAACGATACGGCACCACATTGGAGGCGTACGTCGCGGGTCGCGAGCATACCCGCACGGTCTTCGCCGAGACCCTTGCCCCGCTGCGGCGGGTCCTGAGCGCGCAGCCGTTCGTCTGCGGTGCGGCGCCGGCCTTTGCCGACTATGTCGTCTTCGGCATATTCCAGTGGGCACGCTCGGTATCCCGATTCCCGGTCCTGCTCGATGGCGATCCCGTCGCGACGTGGCGAGGACGCATGCTCGATCTCTTCGGCGGGTATGCGGCCCGATTCCCGGTGTGTCCCTAGCGCCAGCTCACCAGCGCGTCGGTGTGGCCAGCGATCACGGCCTCCTCGTCGGTCGGCACCACCCACAGCCCGATCGTCGAACCGGCCGTGTGCAGCCTCGGCCCATGCGCCGCATTCGCGGCATCGTCGATGCGCGTGCCCATCCAGCCCAGCAGCGCCGAGATCCGGGCGCGCGCGCCGGCGTCGTTCTCGCCGATGCCGGCGGTGAAGACGATCGCGTCGCAGCCGCCGAGCACCACCGCGCTTGCGGCGATCTCCTGTGCCGCGCGCTGGCAGAACGCGTCGATCGCGAAGCGGGCGCGCGGATCGTCGCTGGCGGCGAGCACCCGCATGTCGCCCGAAATGCCCGACAGGCCCAGCAGGCCGGACTGGTGGTACAGCCCGCGCGACAGCGTCTCCAGGTCCATGCCGAGCTGCTGCTGCGCGAACAGCGCCACGCCGATGTCGACCGCGCCCGGGCGCGTGCTCATCACCAGCCCGTCGAGGGTCGACAGGCTCATGCTCGTGCGCACCGAGCGCCGCTCGCGCATCGCGCAGACGCTGGCTCCGCTGCCCAGGTGCGCCACCACGATCCGGCCGTCGGCCTGCTCGCCCAGCAGCGCCGGAAGCTGCTGCGCGATCGACTCGAACGACAGGCCGTGAAAGCCGTAGCGCCGCACGCCGCGGTCGCGCCACGAGGCCGGCAGCGGCAGCGTCGTGTGCAGCCGCGGCTGCGTCGCGTGGAACGCGGTGTCGAAGCAGGCCACCTGCGCAAGACCGGGATCGATCGCCGCCATCGCATGGATTCCGGCAACGCAATGCGATTGGTGCAGCGGCGCGAGCGGCTCGAGCGACTCCATCAGCCGCAGCGACGCCCGATCGACCAGGCACGGCGCCACCAGCGCCTCGCCGCCGTGCACCACCCGGTGCCCCACCGCCTCGACCCGATCGATCAGGCCCTGCTCGCGCAGCCGCGCGAGCACCTCGCGCAACGCCTTGCGCTGGTCGGCAGGCGCCGGCAGCGCGATCTCGCCGCCCTGCGCGCCATCGGCACGCCAGACCATGACCGGCGAATCCGGCAGTCCGTGCACCTGCCCGCGCAACAGCTCCCGGGGCCGGCACGGCGCGCCGCCGAACGCATCGCCCCGTCGGTAGACGGCGAACTTGAAGCTCGAAGAGCCGCTGTTCAGGACCGAGGAGGGTCACGTGGTCGACCAGTCGATCGTCTGCGCCATCGCCTCGGCAGCCGACTGCATCGAAGCCGGGAACTGCATGGCTTCGGCGAGCGGCAACCGGGGCACCGGCGCATGCATCGCCAGCGCCGCGACCACCCGGCCGTCGGCGTCGTGCACCGGCACCGCGAGGCAGCAGATGCCGGCGAGGTACTCCTCGTCGTCGGTCGCGTAGCCCTGCTCGCGCACCCGTTCGAGTTCGGCTGCCAGCGCAGCGGCATCGGTCAGCGTCTTGCGCGTGTGCCGCACCAGCGGGCTTTGCCGGACGAAGCGCTCGCGCGAACGCTTCGGCATGTGCGCCAGGAACAGCTTGCCGCTGGCCGACGCGTGCAGCGGCACGGTCGACCCCGCGCCGAGCGCGATGCGCAGCGGCCACGCGGTCTCGACCCGGTCGAGGTAGATCACTGCGTTGCCGTTCGGGATCGTGAGGTTGCAGGTCTCGCCGGTGTGCTCGACGAGCTCTTCCAGGATCGCATGGCGCGCCGCGCGGCTCGGCGAATTGAGCAGCACCTCCCCGGCCAGCGTGCTCAGCCGGCGACCGCAGTGATACCGCTTGCTGCCCGGCTCCCGGCCCACCAGGCCCGCGGCCTCGAGCGTCGCGAGAATGCGGAACACCGTCGGCTTTGGCAGCCCGACCGTCTTGCAGATGTCGGCCAGCTGCGGCGGCACCTCGGTGGACGCGATCGCCTCCATCACGCGCAACGCGCGCAGGATCGCCGAGCCCGCAGGCGTGGCGTCGTCGGCCGCGGACGTCTGATCATGCTCCATGAACCGTATTATGCAGAAAGCGGAACAGGGTTTTCCGGATGGTCGCGTCATCGGGCATCGGCGACAATCGCGATCGGCCAGAGGTCGGGGGGCCGCAACCAGGAGACACCATGAAATCCGTATCGATGCTGTGGCTCGTCGCGATCCTGTCGTTGGCCGCGCCGACGCCGACGCCCGCGCAGCCCCTCGACGGCGGCCTGCGCATCGTGGTTCCGTATCCGCCGGGAGGCGCCTCGGATCGCGCCGCAAGACTGGTGGCCGACGGGCTCGAGGGCAAGCTGGGCACGAGCGTCGTGGTAGAGAACCGCACCGGCGCCGGCGGTCGCCCGGCAATGCAGCAGCTGAAGGCAACGCCTGCGGGCCAGCACGTCCTGGTGGTGGTCAATCCGGCGCTCATGGTCGTCGCGCCGGTCGTCTTCCGCGACGTCGGCTACGACGCGCAGCGCGACTTCGTGCCGGTCTCGCACATCACCAATTACGACTTCGCAGTGGCGGTGGGGTCGGCGGTGCCGGTGCGCGAATTCAATCACCTTGCGGCCTGGCTGCGCGCAAACCCCGAGAAGGCCAATTTCGGCGTGCCCGCCACGGGCAGCCTGCCGCACTTCTTCGCACTGATGATCGGCGACTCGATCGGCGTGAAGCCGCAGATCATCGGCTATCGCGGCTCGGCACCGTCGATCACCGACCTGATGGCCGGAGTCATCCCAGTGGCGGTGGACACACTGGACGCGCTGCTGCCGCACGCGTCAGGCGGCAAGTTGCGGATCCTCGCGATGGCCGGCGCGAAGCGATCGTCGATGGCGCCCACGATCCCGACGCTGCGCGAATCGGGCCTGGACACGGTGGCCACCGGCTGGAACGCGATGTTCGCGCCGGTCTCGATGCCGAAGGAGGTCGTCCAGCGCATCGGCCTGGCGATCCGCGACGTGATGCGCGACAAGGAGATATGCGCGAAATTCGAAGCTGCGAGCATGGAGCCAGTCTCGGCAACGCCCGAGCAGACCGCGAAGATGCTGGCCGCCTACCGTGCGCAGTGGGAGCCGGTCGTGAAGCGGTCGGGCTTCACGCAGTAGCGCGGGGGATCCGACGCGATGTCCCCGAGCACCCGTTCGCGCCCGAACATCGTCTTCATCGTCGCCGACGATCTCGGTTACGCCGATCTCGGCTGCTACGGCGGACGTGCGCCGGTGTCGCCAGTGCTCGACGAGCTCGCCGCCGGCGGCCTGATGCTGACCCAGGGCTACTCGAACTCGCCGGTCTGCTCGCCCACGCGATTCGCCCTGATGACCGGGCGCTACCAGTACCGCCTGCGCGGCGCTGCCGAAGAGCCGATCAACAGCCGCAGTCGCGGCAGCACCACGCTCGGCCTGCCGCCCGAGCATCCGACCCTGCCCTCGCTGCTGCGCGCCGCCGGCTACCGCACTGCGCTGATCGGCAAATGGCATCTCGGGTATCCGCCGGCATTCGGCCCGCTGCGCTGCGGCTACGAGGAGTTCTTCGGCCCCATGTCGGGCGGCGTCGATTACTTCACGCACTGCGATTCGCGTGGCACCCACGATCTCTGGTCCGGCGAGAACGAACATTCCGAAATCGGCTACCTCACCGACCTGATTTCGCGTCGTGCCGTCGACTGGGTGAACCGGGTCGCCGCGCGGCGCGAACCGTTCTTCCTGAGCCTGCACTACACGGCCCCGCATTGGCCCTGGGAGACGCGCGACGACGCGGCGCTGGCGGCAGAGGTGGCCGACAACCTGTTCCACCTTCACGGCGGCAACATCCACGGCTACCGACGCATGATCCACCACATGGACGAAGGCATCGGCTGGCTGATGCAGGCGTTGCGCGAGCACGGCCTGGAGCGCGACACGCTGGTCGTATTCACCAGCGACAACGGAGGCGAGCGCTTCTCCGACAACTGGCCGCTGGTGGGCGGCAAGATGGACCTCACCGAAGGCGGCATCCGGGTGCCGTGGATCGCGCACTGGCCGGCGGCGATCGCGCCGGGCGGCATCAGCGCGCAACACTGCATGACCATGGACTGGACCGCCACCATGCTCGACGCCGCCGGCGTCGCTCCCGATGCCCGGTACCCCCTGGACGGCGTGTCCCTGATGCCGGTACTGCGCAACGCGCGCCACCGGTTCGACCGCAAGCTCTACTGGCGGATGAACCACCGCGGCCAGCGCGCGCTTCGCGACGGCGACTGGAAGTACCTGCGCGTCGACGGCAACGACTACCTGTTCGACCTCGCAGCCGACGAGCGCGAGCGCGCCAACCGCGCGCCGCGCGAGTCGGAACGCCTGCAGCGCATGCGCGCCGACTGGGAGGCCTGGGACGCGACGATGCCGCCGATCCCGGCCGATGCGACCGTGAGCCTCGGCTATTCGGTCAAGGACATGCCGCAGCGCTGAGGCTGTGCGTGCGCCGGCTCAAGGCAGGCGCGTGACGATCGGCACGCCGCACTTCTGCAGGCAGCCCGCGGTGACGCTGCCGAGGATCGCGGCCTCGAGCGGGCGGCGGGCGCGCGTCACCATCGCGAGCAGCACGTCGCGGCGCCCGTCCGGTAGCGCGCGATCGCGTCGGCCGGGTCGCCATGCAGCACTTCCCAGCTGGTGCGCACGCCGTATCGCGTGCGGTAATCGTCGGCGCGGCCGCGCACGTACGAGGATTCCATCACGTCGCCGACCGGGATGTCGGCGCCAGGTCGTGCCTCGGGCGAGATCGCCTGGACGAGGTGGAGGTCGGCGCCGAGCCACTGCGCCATGCCGGCGGCCTGCGACGCCATCGCCTCCGAGACCCGGGTCCCGTCGAGCGGCAGCAGGACGCTGTTGATCTTCACCGCCTGCCGTCGGCCCTCGACCGCCGCGCCGCGTGGCCGATAGAGCATGACCGGGTCGCCGCTCGTGCGCACGATGCGCATCGCCACGCTGCCCATCATTGCTTCCATCAGGCCGCTGTGGCCGTGCGAAGTCATCGCGATCAGCGTACCCGGCACGCGCCGCGCTTCGGCGAGGATCGTGTCGGCGAGGTCGCCGCGGGCGACGAGCGCGCGCGCGTCGGCCCCCAGTTCGGAGGCGAGCGCCCCGACATAGCGCGCGGCCTCGGCCTGTTCGTCGTCGCGCTCGACCACCTGCAGCAGCGACAGTGCCACGCCCGTGGCGCGCACGATGCCGAGCGCGTGCGGCAGCACTTCCTCGGAAAAAGGGGACCCGTCGACGGGCACCAGGATTCGATCGTACATGCGGGACGCCTCCTCGAGCGGTTGGTGCTGCAGTGCAAGCATAAGCCAAGTTGCGCCCTGTCGGCATCCGGATCGCGGCGCGCACGGCGCCCGAGGCCCGGGGCTTGGCCGGGCCTCCCCGGCCAACGCATACTCTCGCGACAGTGCGGCGGCGAGGGCCCATGAAGCGGCGAAGCGGAAGCGCGAGACACCACGCATGGACACCGCGCGGCGCGGCGGCTCTCGTGTCGATCGTCGCCGCCGGTGCGCAGGCGCAACAGGCCCAGCCGACGCCGGGCGCATCGAGCGGGCTCGATCCGGTCACCGTCAGCGCCACGCGCATCGAACAGCGCAGCTTCGATGCGCCGGCAGCGATCGACGCGATCGGCGGCGACGCGATCCGCGAACACGAGCCCGGCGTCGACCTGTCGGAGTCGCTCGGCCGCATTCCCGGCATCCGCGCGCAGAAACGCGAGAACTACGCCCAGGATCTGCAGCTGTCGTCGCGCGGCTTCGGCGCGCGGGCCGCCTTCGGCGTGCGCGGCGTGCGTCTGCTGCAGGACGGCATTCCGTTCACCGCGCCCGACGGCCAGGGCCAGACCGGCTTGTTCGACCTGGAAACCGCCGAGCGCATCGAGGTGCTGCGCGGACCGTTCGCCGCGCTCTACGGCAATTCCTCCGGCGGCCTGGTCTCGGTGTTCACCGGCGACCCGCCGGGGCGCCCGACCTGGCGGGCCACGGGACATGGCGGCAGCTTCGGCGCGTGGAAGTTCGGCGCCGGCTTCGGCGACACGATCGGCGCGGTCGGTGCGCGCATGGACGCGTCGCGCTTCGACACCGACGGCTATCGCGAGCACAGCCGCACGCGGCGCGACCTGGCCAGCGCCCGGTTGACGTATGCCGACAGTCCGGACAGCCGGTTCACGCTCGACGCCACGGTGCTTCACCAACCCGATACGGGAGACCCGCTGGGGCTCACCCGCCAGCAGGTGCGGGAAGACCCTCGGCAGGCCGGCACCGGCGCCATCGCCTTCGACACGCGCAAGAGCGTGGAGCATCGACAACTCGGGCTGTCCTGGCAGAGCCGGCTCGGTGCGCGCGACACGCTCACGCTGCGCGGCCATCTCGGCGAGCGCCAGGTCACGCAGTTTCTCGCTTTCAGTGGGGCTGCAGCGTCGTCCTCGGGCGGCGTGGTCGACCTCGACCGCGGCTTCGGCGGTGCGAGCCTGCAATGGACGCGCTCGACCGCGCTGGCCGACGGGCATCTCGATTTCACGCTGGGCATCGATTACGACCGGATGCAGGAGCGTCGCCGCGGCTACGTGAACGAGTCGGGCGTGGCCGGCGCCCTGCGCCGCAACGAAGTGGACACGGCCGCGAGCCTGGGCCAGTACGCGATCGCCGAGTGGTGGTTCGCCCCCGACTGGAAGCTGTCGGGCGGCGTGCGCCGATCGAGTGTCTCGCTCGACGTGCGCGACGATTTCGTCACCGCTGTCAATCCGGACGATTCGGGCAGCAAGCGCTACGCCGCGACCAGCCCGGTCATCGTCCTACTGCATGCGCTCACCGACACGATCAATCTCTACGCCTCGGCCGGCCGCGGCTTCGAGACCCCGACCTTCGCCGAGCTGGCCTATCGGCCCGACGGCCTGCCGGGGCTGAACTTCGCGCTCGAGCCGAGCCGCAACACGAACTACGAAGCCGGCGTCAAGATGTCGTTCGGGCGCGCCGGGCGCCTGAACCTCGCGGTGTTCCGCACCACGACCCGAAGCGACATCGTTCCGGACGTCAACGCAGGCGGCCGCACGACCTTCCGCAACGCGGCGCGCACTGCACGGCGCGGCATCGAACTGGGGATGGAATCGGATCTCGGCGCCGGGTTCGGCGGCTGGCTCGCCTGGACCCTCGTCGACGCCCGGTTCCGCGACTACCTGAGCACGTCGGGAGCCGACCTCTCCGGCAACGCGATCCCCGGCGTGCCGAGGTCGTCGGTCTACGCCGAACTGGCGTGGCGCCATGCGGCGAGCGGCTTCGCCACCGGCATCGAAGGCCGCTGGAACGCGAAGGTGGCCGCCGACGACGCGAACTCGGAGTACGCGGGCTCGCACACGGTGCTCGGCTGGCACGCCGGATTCGACTGGCGCCTGGGCCGCCTGCGGCTCTCGCCGTTCGTGCGCATCGACAACCTCTCCGACACCCGCTACATCGGCTCGGTCATCGTCAATGCCGCCAACGGCCGCTACTACGAGCCGGCGCCGCAACGCAACTGGCTGGTCGGCGCCCGGGCGAGCTACACACTCTGAGGGCGACGCGCGAGTTCGCCAGCGGCCTGTCCGACGCCGACCTCGTCGACCTCGCGTATTTCTTCGCGCATCAGGGCCCCACGCCCCAAGGCAGCCGATAGAATGCAACGATGTTCTTAGACCGATCGCAGGCTTGGATTCGCATCAGCGTCCTGATACCATCTCGCTGAATACTGGACATCCATACACATGCGTACCGCAGGCTTGTTCGCAGGCATCGGAGGGTTCGAGCTGGGTCTGGCACGCTCCGGACACGAGGCCGAACTGCTTTGCGACATCCTGCCGGCGTCGAAAGCGGTCCTCGGCGCCAGGTTTCCGGGCGTCGAGTATCGCGACGACATCACGAAACTTCGCTCGCTTCCGGCGTCGATCGACCTCGTCTGCGCAGGGTTCCCCTGCCAGGATCTCAGCCAGGCGGGCCGCACCGCGGGACTGGACGGTGAGCGCTCCGGGCTGATCGGGGAGGTGTTTCGGCTTCTTTCGCGTCGCCGTGTGCCCACTGTGGTCGTCGAGAATGTCCCGTTCATGCTGCAACTCAACGGCGGCAATGCGATGCGGGCGATCGTCGACGAGTTCGAGCGGCGCGGTTATCGATGGGCATACCGCGTCGTGGACACTTTTTCGTTCGGGCTTCCGCAGCGGCGAGAGCGGGTGTTCCTCGTTGCATCCAGAGTTCTCGATCCTGCGGAAGTCCTTCTGACAGACGACCGCCCCCTCGTACGACCTGCAACAGACCTTTCCCGCCCGGCGCACGGCTTTTACTGGACCGAAGGTCTCGGCGGTCTCGGTTGGGCTGTCGACTCCGTCCCGACGCTCAAGAACGGCAGCACCATCGGAATCCCGTCGCCACCGGCAATCCTGATGCCCGACGGTTCACTGATCAAGCCCGGCATCCGTGACGGGGAACGCCTGCAGGGGTTCGATGCCGGCTGGACGGAGCCCGCGGAATCCGTCGCGCGCCCGTCCATCCGTTGGAGCCTGGTCGGCAGCGCGGTCAGCGTCCCGGTCGCCGAATGGATCGGTCGACGCCTGTCGGCGCCCGGTACCTACGACATCGGGCGCGATCAAGACTTCCCCGCGCAAGGCCGTCCGCCGCGCTGCGCAAGGTTCGACGGAAAGCGACGCCACGCGGTCGCACTCGGTGTCGATGCGCTGGGAATTCGTCCGCCGCACCTCGCGGACTTCCTCGAACACACCGAACGGGCTCAGCCTCTCTCCGCGAAGGCAACGCTCGGATTCCTGGCGCGCACCCGCCGAGCCAGGTTGCGTTTCGAACCAGGATTCATCGAAGCCATCGAGCACCACCTCGTCCGGATGGGCGGCGTAATCCCTCCGCGCACCGCCCCCAGCCAACTCGACCTTCTCGCTGCGTAGGCATCGGCCACGACCTGCGCGCCCGATCAACTGCCGAACCGGGCTCGATACTCGCTGCAGAGACCGACGATCATTCGATCGTAGTTGATGTGGCTGTGGCGATCGGGAGCGGGCTCGCCTCCGACGAGCGTCACCGGCGAACCATCGTTCCGGCAATCGACGACGGTCACACCGATGACGTTGTATCCGATCGATCCGGCATCCCGAGCCAGCGGAATGGCCTGGCCCAGCATCCTGACGACCTTTCGCGCATCTTCCGGCTGCGAATGCGTGTTGACCTTGCCGGCGCCGCTCGGGGTAACGAACTCGTCGGCCGCGTTCACCATCGAGTACGAGACCGTAATGCATCGAGGCTGTGCACGCTTGGCCAGATACCCCGTTGCCAGAATCTCGGCATGCAATCGCGGCAGGGACTTGCTGTGTTCCGTCATGCAAGCCTTGGCCTCCAGCGCGACGACCACTTCCGAGACGTCCTCCCTACCGATGTCTCCCTCGAGAACCGGAAGCGACGCGAGCGCCTCCCGATCAGGCTGGTCGAGCACGATGCCATAGTGGTCGACGAGGTCGGCGAACCGTTGTCGCCGCGTCGGCGCCCTTCCCGGCGATATCCGTGTCACGACCAGATCCAGCGTCTTGTTGATCGGCCCGACCATCACGTGATTGATGCCGAAGCCGACCAGTCCGCGTTCGGCATGCGCGCGAAAGATGTCGCACTCGAGGAGGAAATCGAACAGGACGGTCCAGCACGCGACCTTCGAGTGATTGTCGCTGCGCGAGTGATATTGCCATGCCCGATCGCCGGTACCGCGCGTAGTGGCAACGCTCATCGTGCGTGCGAGAATCGCCGGACCTCTCATGTCCACCCGCCCTTTCCCGAAGTCGTCGACGCCGCCCCAAAGGTCGGCGCTGATGAAAAGTGTCGGCCGCAAGGATACCGCGCCGGAACTCGCGGTTCGCCGATACCTTCATGCGCGTGGACTTCGATACCGCCTGCATGTTCGCGACCTGCCCGGCACTCCCGATATCGTCCTGCCTCGCTATCGAACTGCGATCTACGTCCACGGTTGCTTCTGGCATGGCCACGACTGCAGGCACGGTTCCGTGCAGGCGCGCACGAACCGGGAGTTCTGGCAATCGAAGATCGCAGCCAATCGCGAGCGCGACGAGCGCAAGGCCACGGCATTGCGTCACCTTGGATGGTCGGTGCAAGTGGTGTGGGAATGCCAGGCAACCGATGCGGCGATGCTTGCTGCCCTGGTTGGCCGCATACGACGTCGTCGAATGCGCGAAGCTGATCGATAATGCAGGCTCACTCACAAGCTGAGGGCGAGTCGCAGGCCTCGGCTCTGGAGGGATCGACTTGACCGGCTTCTGGATCGCAGGCATCGGCATCAACCTGGCTGCCTTCATCGCGCTGGCGTGGTGGGCCATCAGGAACTGGAAACGATCTTCCGACAAGGCGCGCGGCCCCGATCGCGATCCGCACCCCTGAAACGTCCGTGCGCGGCCGCCGGCCGCGGCATTGCCGCGTGTAAAATCAAGGGTTTATCCGGCCCCGCGCCGGCGACCCTCCCCGGATCTCCCAGGACCATGCACGAAAAGTACGACGCCGCCGCGGTCGAAGCGGTCGCCCAGGCGCATTGGGCGGCGACCGACGCCTACCGCGCGATCGAGCACGACCCGCGCTTCCCGAAGGGCAAGTTCTACGCCTGCTCGATGCTGCCCTACCCGTCGGGCAAGCTGCACATGGGCCACGTGCGCAACTACACGATCAACGACGTGATGTACCGGCATCTGCGGATGAACGGGTTCAACGTGCTGATGCCGATGGGCTGGGACGCGTTCGGGCTGCCGGCCGAGAACGCCGCGATGAAGAACGGCGTGGCGCCCGCCAGGTGGACCTGGGACAACATCGCGCACATGAAGGCGCAGATGCAGGCGATGGGGCTGGCGATCGACTGGACCCGCGAGGTCGCCACCTGCTCGGCCGACTACTACAAGTGGAACCAGTGGCTGTTCCTGAAGATGCTCGAGCGCGGCATCGCCTACCTGAAGACCGGCACCGTCAACTGGGACCCGGCCGACCAGACGGTGCTCGCCAACGAGCAGGTGATCGACGGCCGCGGCTGGCGCTCGGGAGCACTCGTCGAGAAGCGCGAGATCCCGATGTACTACCTCGGCATCACGCGCTACGCCGAGGAACTGCTCGCCGACCTCGCCGGAATCGGCTGGCCCGAGCGGGTCAAGCTGATGCAGGAGAACTGGATCGGCCGATCCACTGGCGTGCGCTTCGCGTTTCCGCACGACATCCGCGACGCGCAAGGCGCGCTGATCGGCGACGGGCGCATGTACGTGTTCACCACGCGCGCCGACACGATCATGGGCGTGACTTTCGTCGCGGTGGCTCCCGAGCATCCGATCGCCGCCGCCGCGGCCGCGAACGACGCCGCGCTCGCCGCATTCGTCGAAGAGTGCAGGCGCGGAGGCGTCACCGAGGCCGAGCTCGCCACGCGCGACAAGGACGGCCGGCGCACCGGCCTGTACGTCAGCCACCCGATCACCGGCGAGCCGGTCGAGGTCTGGGTCGGCAACTACGTGCTGATGAGCTACGGCGACGGCGCAGTGATGGGCGTGCCCGCGCACGACGAGCGCGACTTTGCGTTCGCGCGCAAGTTCGGCCTGCCGATCCGGCAGGTCATCGACGTGAAGGGCCAGCCGTTCTCCGATCGGGAATGGCAAGCCTGGTACGAAGACAAGGCCAACGGCCGCTGCGTCAACTCGGGCCGCTACGACGGCCTCGCGCACGAGGCCGCGGTCGACGCGATCGCCGCCGACCTGGCCGCGAAGGGCCTGGGCGAAAAGCGCATCCAGTACCGGCTGCGCGACTGGGGCATCTCGCGCCAGCGCTACTGGGGCACGCCGATTCCGATCATCCATTGCGACGCCTGCGGCGCGGTGCCGGTGCCCCAGGAAGACCTGCCGGTCGTGCTGCCCGAAGACCTGGTTCCCGACGGCAGCGGCAACCCGCTGGCGAAGGACGAGCGCTTCCTGAAGTGCGCGTGCCCGAAGTGCGGAAAGCCCGCACGGCGCGAGACCGACACGATGGACACTTTCGTCGACTCGTCGTGGTACTACATGCGCTACTGCTCGCCCGACAACGATCGGGCGATGGTCGACGCGCGCAACGACTACTGGATGCCGATGGACCAGTACATCGGCGGCATCGAGCACGCGGTGCTGCACCTGCTGTACGCGCGCTTCTGGACCAAGGTGATGCGCGACCTGCGCGGCGAGTTCCCGGGCGACCCGCAGCGCGGGCTGGTGCGCTTCGACGAGCCGTTCAGCAACCTGCTGTGCCAGGGCATGGTGCTCAACCACATCTTCTCTCGCAAGACCGACAAGGGCGGCATCGAGTACTTCTGGCCCGACGACATCGAGTGGATCCACGACGAATCCGGCAAGCCGGTCGGCTGCCGCTCGAAGACCGACGGCCTGCCGGTCGACTACAACGGCATCGGCACGATGTCCAAGAGCAAGAACAACGGCGTCGACCCGCAGTCGCTGATCGACCAGTACGGCGCCGACACCGCGCGGCTGTTCGTGATGTTCGCCTCGCCCCCGGAACAGACGCTCGAATGGTCGGGCGCCGGCGTGGAGGGCGCGCAGCGCTTCCTGCGCCGGCTTTGGGCCTGCGCGTTCGAGCAGCACGCGAGCCTGTCGGCCGCCCCTGCCGCGCTCGACGCGACCCACCTGTCGGATGCGCACAAGGCGCTGCGCCGCGAGATCCACTCGATCCTGCGCCAGGCCGACTACGACTACCAGCGCAAGCAGTACAACACGGTCGTCTCGGCCGCGATGAAGATGCTCAACGCGATCGAGGGTGCGAAGCTCGCGCCGTCGAGCGAGACCACCGCGGTGATGCGCGAGGCGCTGTCGATCCTGATCCGGGTGCTGTATCCGGTGGTGCCGCACATCACCCATTCGCTGTGGAACGACCTCGGCTATGCCCGCAGCCACGGCGACCTGCTCGACGCCGCGTGGCCGCAGGTCGACGAGAGCGCGCTCGCGCAGGACGAGATCGAGCTCGTGCTGCAGATCAACGGCAAGGTGCGCGGCGCCGTGCGCGTGCCGGCGCGGGCCGATCGCGCCGCGATCGAGGCCGCGGCAGTGTCCACCGAGGCGTTCGCGCGCCACGCCGAGGGCCGTGCCGCACGCAAGGTCGTCGTCGTGCCTGGCCGCCTGGTCAACGTCGTCGTCTGAAGCAACGATGCCTGCCGCGCGAGTCCGTGCCGCGCCGCGCTGCCGCGACGGACGCAGCGCCACGATGCGCTGCCTCGACGGGCGCAGCGCCGCGCCGGCGCCTCGCACGCCGGCGCGCCGGGCGCTCGCGATCGCGCTCGCCTCGCTGGCGATCGCCGCCACGGCCGGATGCGGCTTCCAGCTGCGCCGATCGGCCGCGCTGCCGTTTCGCACGCTGTACACCAGCTTCGCGCCCACTTCCGCGATCGGCGGCGAGTTCCGCCGCCTGGTGCGCGTGGCCGAGGACACGCGGCTGGTCGACGATCCGGCCGAGGCCGAGGCGCGGCTCGAGGTGATCCGCGAATTGCGCGAGAAGGAGGTCGTCGGTTTCTCGAGCACCGGTCGGCCGCGCGAATACCAGCTGCGGCTGCGATTCACCTTCCGCGTGGTCGACCGCGAGGGCCAGCCGCTGCTCGCGCCCACCGAAATCGTCCTGCGCCGCGACATCACTTCGAGCGACATCGAGCTCGTCTCGAAGCAGCAGGAAGAGGAACTGCTGTATCGCGAGATGCAGTCGGACCTGGTCCAGCAACTGCTGCGGCGCCTCGCGGCGATCCGCAGATGACACAGGTTCGCGCCGAGGGCCTGGCCGCGGCGCTGGCGCGCGGCGTGCCGCCGCTGGTGTGGATCCACGGCGACGAGCCGCTGCTCGTCCAGGAGGCTGCCGACGCGGTGCGCCGGGCGCTGCGCGCCGCCGGCTTCGACGAGCGCCGGTGTTCGAGGGCGGGCGCGCCTTTCGCGCCGACGCGTTCCTGGCCGAGACGAGTGCGCTGTCGCTGTTCGCGAGCCGCCGCCTGGTCGAGCTGCGTCTCGCCGGCAAGCCGAACCGCGAGATCGGGCAGGCGCTCGCCGAAGCGGCTGCGCAGGCCGGCGACGACACCCGTCTGCTGGTCACCGGACCGCGGCTGGATCGCGCCAGCACCGAATCGGCCTGGTTCGCCGCCATCGAGCGCCTCGGCCTGATCGTCCCGATCTGGCCGGTCGAGCGCGCGCAACTGCCGCAATGGATCGCCGCCCGGCTCGCGCGCCAGAACCAGCGTGCCGACCGCGACACGCTGGCCCTGATCGCCGAGCGGGTCGAGGGCAACCTGCTGGCGGCTCACCAGGAGATCGGCAAGCTGGGATTGCTGTTCCCCGAGGGCGAACTGCCGCCCGAGCAGACCCGCGCCGCCGTGCTCGACGTCGCGCGCTACGACGCTTCCGACCTCGTCGCGGCGATGCTGGCCGGCGACGTGCCGCGGACGCTGCGCAGCCTCGACGGCCTGCGCGCCGAAGGCGTCGCCGAGCCGCTGGTGCTGTGGATGCTCGCCGACGCGCTGCGCACGCTGCTCAGGCTCTTCGACGCGCGCAGCAAGGGCCGGCCGCTCGCGCAGGCGATGCGCGAGGCGCGCGTGTTCGGCCCGCGCGAGCGGCTGTTCGGAGAGGCGCTGCGGCGCCTCGACGAAGACCGGATCCGCGACGCGCTGCAGTGCGCCGCCCGGACCGATAGAATGGTCAAGGGCCTCGACGGCGCCGACGCCTGGCGCGGGTTGCAGGACCTGGCGATGTCGGTCGCGGGCGCCCCGATCCTTGCAGGGAACTGACGTGGACATCCATCCGATCGACATCGAGGCCTACGTGGCCGACGTGGGCCGGCGCGCCCGGGCGGCCGGCCGCCTGACCGCGCGCGCCTCCACCGCGGCGAAGAATCGCGCGCTCGTCGCCACTGCCGAGGCGATCCGCCGCGACGCGGCGGCGCTGAAGGCGGCCAACGCGAAGGATCTCGCCGCCGCGCGTGCGGCCGGCCACGATGCCGCCTTCGTCGACCGGCTCGCGCTCACCGACGCGGTGATCGAGTCGATGGCCAGCGGCCTGACGCAGATCGCCGCGCTGCCCGATCCGGTGGGCGAGATCCTCGAGCTGCGCTACCGTCCCACCGGCATCCAGGTGGGCCGGATGCGGGTGCCGCTGGGCGTGATCGGCATCGTCTACGAATCGCGTCCGAACGTCACGATCGACGCGGCCGGCCTGTGCGTGAAGTCGGGCAACGCCACTATCCTGCGCGGCGGCTCCGAGGCCCTCCACAGCAACCAGGCACTCGCCGCGTTGATCCGCGAAGGGCTGCGCAGCGCCGGGCTGCCCGAGGACGCGGTGCAGGTGATCGAGACCACCGATCGCGCCGCCGTCGGCGCGCTGATCTCGCATCCCGAATGGGTCGACGTGATCGTGCCGCGCGGCGGCAAGTCGCTGATCGAGCGCATCGCCCGCGACTCCAGGGTGCCGGTGCTCAAGCACCTCGACGGCATCTGCCACGTCTACATCGACGACGACGCCGACCCGGAGATGGCGGTGCGCATCGCCGACAACGCCAAGACGCAGCGCTACTCGCCGTGCAACACGATGGAGACGCTGCTCGTGGCCGCGGGCATCGCCGCCGAAGTGCTGCCGCGGCTCGGCCACCTCTACGCCGACAAGCAGGTCGAACTGCGCGGCGATGCCCAGGCGCGGACGATCCTGTCCGCCGCGGGCATCGCCTGCAACGAAGCGACGGAAGAGGACTGGCGCACCGAATACCTCGCACCCATCCTGTCGATCCGCGTGGTCGCCGGCCTCGACGAGGCGATGGACCACATCGCCGCCTACGGCTCGCAGCACACCGACGCGATCGTCACCGAGAACCACACCCGCGCGATGCGCTTCGTCCGCGAAGTCGACTCCGCCTCGGTCATGATCAACGCGTCGACCCGCTTCGCCGACGGCTTCGAATACGGCACGGGCGCCGAGATCGGCATCTCGACCGACAAGCTGCACGCGCGCGGCCCGGTCGGCCTGGAAGGCCTGACGTCGCTGAAATATATCGTGCTCGGCCACGGCGAAATCCGCGGCTGATCGATGCCCGTGCCGACGCGACGCGCCGGGGTCGATGCCCCGATCGATCATTCTGTGGCGTGCGCGATGCCGGGCGACCGGGGCGAGGCCTGCGCCCGATTCGCGCGCGAAGGCTGCGGCCCCGCTTCGCGGGGCTTCCGCCGTCTACCTCGCAATTCCGCACCCGCTGCCGACGCGCTTCGCGCGACGGCGACGGGTCCCGCGGAATTGCTTTCGGTAGCCCGGCGCTTGCCTACGCGCGCGAATCGGGCGCAGGCCTCGCCCCGGTCGCCCGGCATCGAGTCGTGGCACGCATCGCGTAGCGCATCGACCCCGACGCGTCGCGTCGTCGCTGGCATCGCCCGGCCACGGAGCGCCTGATGTCGATCGGCTATCTCTGGGTCAAGGCACTTCATATTGTCTTCGTGACGAGCTGGTTCGCGGGGCTGTTCTATTTGCCGCGGATCTTCGTGAACCTGGCGATGGTCGACGGCCCGGGCGCGGAGCGCGATCGGCTGCTGCTGATGGCGCGCAAGCTGTGGCGCTTCATGCAGCCGCTGATGTGGCTCGCGATCGCGCTCGGAACCTGGCTGTGGCTGGGCTACGGCATCGGCGGGGGTGGATGCATGCGAAGCTGGCGGCGGTGGTGCTGCTGGTCGGCTATCAGTACGGCTGCGGCCGGCTGCTGCACGGCTTCGAGCGCGGCGCGAATCGCCGCTCGCACGTCTGGTTCCGCTGGTTCAACGAACTGCCGGTGCTCGCGCTGCTGGTGATCGTCGTGCTCGTCGTGGTCAAGCCGTTCTGAACGTGATTGCGCGCGCTCACGCGCCGGCTCCGGCGGCACAGGCGTCCGGAATCCCCGGAATGTTCGCGGCCTGCCCGCGTGGGCTCGAAGACGCGCTGGCCGCCGAGCTGGCCGGCTTCGGCGCGCGCGACTGCCGCCCGCTTGCCGGCGGGGTGCTGTTCGACGGCGAGCGCGCGGTCGCCTACCGCGCGAACCTGTGGTCGCGGCTCGCCAGTCGGGTGATGCGCCGGGTCGCGCAGCGGCGCTACCGCGACGACGACGACCTGTACCGCCTCGCGCTCGGCGTCGAATGGGAGCGCTTCTTCGACGCGCGCCATTCGCTGCGCGTCGACCTGAGCGCGGTGCGCTCCCCGCTGCGCAGCCTGAACTTCGCCACGCTGCGCGTAAAGGACGGCATCGTCGACCGGCTTCGCGAGCGCACCGGCGCGCGCCCCTCGATCGACACGCGTGCCCCCGACGCGCGCGTGTTCGCGCACCTGGAGGATCGGCAGGCGACGCTCTATCTCGACCTGAGCGGCGAGCCGCTGTTCAAGCGTGGATGGCGCTCGGGGCGTGACGACAAGGGCCAGGCGCCATTGAAGGAGAACCTCGCGGCCGGCCTGCTCGCGCTGTCGGGCTGGACACCGCAGACGCCGCTGTACGACCCGTTCTGCGGCTCCGGAACCATCGTGATCGAAGCCGCGCAGATCGCGTTCGACATCGCGCCTGGCCTTTCGCGCGCGTTCGGCCTGGAGAAGCTGCTCGACCATGACGCGAAGGCCTGGGCAGAGTTGCGCGCCGATGCGATGCGCCGGGCACAGGCAGCGGCGCGGCGCGGCGCGAACGCTCCCCGGCTTGCGGCTTCCGACATCGATCCGCGCGCGATCGAGCAGGCACTGCGCAATTTCGAGCACGCCGGACTCCCGGCACGAGCCGTCGACGCTCGCGTCGTCGACGCCGCCGCGGCGCGTCCGCCGTTCGATGCGCCCGGCACCATCGTGGCCAATCCACCGTACGGCGAGCGCATCGAGGCGATCGGCACGGCCGGCCCGCCACCCGGCGCACGGCGCGACGCCGAACGCCACGAGCGCGCCATGCGGGCGTTCGGCGCGACGCTGCGCGAGCGCTTCGCCGGCTGGCACGTATGGCTGCTCAGCAGCGACCGCGGCCTGCCCGCGCAACTCGGCATGAAGCAGCGCCGACGCACGCCGCTGTACAACGGCGCGCTCGAATGCCGGCTGTTCGCCTTCGAGATCTTCGCCCGGGCGGCCCAGCTCAGTGAGGATGACGCGCGGCGGCCACCGCCGCCCATGCCAGGCAAGCCCAGCCGGCGATGAAGGCGGCCCCGCCCACCGGCACGATCATCGCGGCAGCACGCAGGTCCGCGAGCGAGTGCAGGTACAGGCCTGCGCAAAAGAGCAGCGTGCCCAGTGCGAACAGGGTGCCCGCCAGCGTCGGGGCGCGCCGGCGGTCACCGAAATCGCCGCCGACAGCGCTCCGAGGAACAGGAACAGGCGGTCCGCGCTCATGGCGTCCGGCGCACGAAGTCTTCGCAGCGGCCGGCCCGCATGGCCCGCTCGAACGTCGCGACCACCAGCGCTTCGCCACCCGAGCCGCCCGGCGGTGCGGCCTGCGGCACCAGATAGCCGCGCACGACCGCAAGCACCGGCTCGCCGGGGCTGTTGCCGATCGCCTGCTGCGCGTCGTCGAGCGCCGCCCGCGCCGCGGCGAGCTGGCGCGCAGCCTGCGGTGCGCCGCTGGCGGGTACGGCCTCGACGACCGGCAGGCGACGCCGCGTCAGGCAATCGACGAACACCGGCTTCCCGTCCTCGCGCAGGTAGCTGCCGACCAGCCGCAGGGGCCCCGGCAGCGGATCGACCTGCGGCGCGCGCGACAGCGTGGCGTTGCCCAGGCCGCGGATCTCGCGCCCCTCGTTGTCGACGATCGCCAGTCCGTCGGGGGCGACGCGTCGCAGCAGCCGCGCACCCTCGGTGTCGCCATGCAGCACGATCGTGTCGGCGGCATCGACGGACGCGCTCCAGCGCCCGAAGTCGTGCACGATGCGCATCCCCGCGCCATCCTCGTCCGCTTCGAGCATGCGGAAGGTGCCGTCGGGGAAGATGGTGAGCGTCAGCCTGCGCGCCGGACAGCCAACGCACAGCAGCGTCCCCGAATAGGTTCTCGCCCCGGCGTAGACGACGCGCGCCGCTGCCTCGTCGATGCGCGGCGCGGCCATCGCCAGGGCTGCAGCCTCGGCCGCGGCGGCATCGCGCGTCGCGGCGGTCGCGTCGCGCACCGCGACGCTCGCACCCTCCTGCCCCGTCCGCGGCGGCGCGGGCGACTGCGCACAGGCTGCGATCACGACCGATGCGACGACGCTTGCGGCCAGCGCGCCGAGCGTGCGCCGCGGGCCGTTCTCACCAGGCATAGCCGAGCCCGACCAGCCAGGTCGAGTCGCCGCTGCGGCGCCCGGGCGAGGGCTGGCTGTCCCAATCCAAGTTGAACTGCAGCGACGCGGTAAGCCCCGAGGCGAACGGCACGCGCAGACCGCTGCGGCTTCGCAGCGTGACCTGCGAAGGATCGTCGAGGTTCAGGAAGCCCTGCTGGTCATGGAACAGCTCGGCCGGCCAGGTGTCGAGCCGGTACCCGAGATTCGCGCCCCAACCCAGCGCGGGCCAGGACTCGTCGGGGCCGACGATGCGCCGCACGTCGATGGCGTCGAGACCGCCGCGCAGCGACAGCTTCGCACGCGCGGTCTGGACGAGCTGCACGCCGAACCCAGCGCCGGCCGCGGCGCGGGTGCCGATGTCGCGGAAGCGATCGCGCTCGACCGAGCCGCGCAGGTAGCCGAAACGGCGCTCGTCGATGAAGCGGTCGAAGTTCCCGCCGACCAGCCAGTTCGATGCGGTCGTGGCCTCGTCGCCGCGCTCGCGGTTGAGCTTCGCGTTCAACGCGTAGCGCCAGTCCAGGGCGCGCGCCTCGAAGTCGCCCTCGGCATAGGCCCGATCGCCGGCACTGTTGCCGCGCACGAAGGTTCCAGCGAGCGTGACGCGCCCCTCGCGGGAAACGCCCTCGCCGCTTTCCTCGGGCTTCGGGTTGAGGTAGCGCACTCGCGCAAGCGGCACCGTGACTGCGGGCGGCGCCGCTGCCTCGGCCTGCCCGGAGCCGGCCGGTACCGGCGCACCGGGTTGCGCCGACCCGTCGTCGTCGGTGACGGGCGCCCGACCCGGCGCTTCCGGCGAGAGGGTGACCTGCCCGGCCGGCGCCGGCCCGAGCGTCATCGACTCGGTGCGGTTCGAACGCTCGCGCAGCACGCCTACCGGCTTGTCGGTTTCGATCGCGCGGACCTCGTAGCGCGGAATGCGCAGTTCGCCGGCCCAGGTGGTCTCGAAGGTGAGCGTCGACGGCGACAGGTGCAGCACGCGCCCGGTGAGGCGATCTCCGTTGTGCAGCGTGACGTTGTCGGCCCAGGCAGCGGGCGCGAGCAGCGCGAAGGCGGCCAGCGGCGCGAGCCAGGAAGCCGGCCGGCCGGCGAGGCGGAGAGCAGGCATGCCGCGGATCCGGGAGAAAGTAGCGGTTGAAACGAGTGCCCGGACCTGGCGCGATGCCAGGCCGGCGCGAGCGATCAAGAGTATAATCGCACCCTTCCGGCAACATTCCCCCCGCATCGCCGCTCGCCGCAGGTGCGAACGGCGCGACCCCTGCGAAAACGTCGGCTCGCTGTCGCGCAAGCGGAACGGCGCGAGCCGCGCGCGCCCGCGCGAACCAGGAGCCCAGCATGGCAAAGGAAGAATTGATCGAGATGCAAGGCGTCGTCGCCGAAGTGCTGCCCGACACGCGCTTTCGCGTCACGCTCAGCAACGGCGTCGAAGTCTCGGCTTATGCGTCCGGCAAGATGAAGAAGCACCGCATCCGCGTGCTGCCCGGCGACCGGGTGACGATGGAGCTGTCGCCGTACGACCTGACGAAGGGCCGGATCAGCTTCCGGCACAAGGACTGACCCGACACGCTACACGATGTCGAGGTGCTCCAGGCCGCGGGTGAGATCGCGGTCCGAGCGCTTGCTGTTCAGCTTGATGTTCAGCCTCAGGTCGTTGACCGAGTCCGCGTTGCGCAGCGCGTCCTCGTAGCTGATCCGCCCCTCCTCGAAGAGGTCGAACAGCGCCTGGTCGAAGGTCTGCATCCCGAGCTCGCGGCTCTTCTTCATCACCTCCTTGATCGCCCCGACCTCGCCCTTGAAGATCAGGTCGGCGATCAGCGGCGAGTTCAACAGGATCTCCACCGCGGGCACCCTTCCCTTGCCGGCGGCCGTCGGAATCAGCCGCTGCGAAACGATCGACTTCAGGTTCAGCGACAGGTCCATCAGCAGCTGCGCGCGCCGCTCCTCGGGGAAGAAGTTGATGATCCGGTCCAGCGCCTGGTTCGCGCTGTTCGAGTGCAGCGTCGCGAGGCACAGGTGACCGGTCTCGGCGAACGCGACCGCGTGCTCCATCGTCTCGCGGTCGCGGATCTCGCCGATCATGATCACGTCGGGCGCCTGGCGCAGCGTGTTCTTCAGCGCCACACCCCAGCTCTCGGTGTCCACGCCGACCTCGCGGTGCGTGACGATGCAGTTGCGGTGCGGATGCACGAACTCGACCGGATCCTCGATCGTCACGATGTGACCGTGCGACATCTCGTTGCGGTGTCCGACCACGGCGGCCAGCGTGTTCGACTTGCCCGACCCGGTCGCGCCGACGACGATGATCATGCCGCGCTTGGTGAGAGCCAGTTCCTTCAGCACCGACGGCAGCTGCAGCTGCTCGAAGGTGGGGATCTCGGTGTTGATCGTCCGCATCACGATGCCGACCCGGTTCTGCTGCATGAACGCGTTCACGCGGAACCTGCCGATTCCGGCGGGGCTGATCGCGAAGTTCACCTCCTTGTGCGCCTCGAACTCGGCCGCCTGCTTGTCGTTCATCAGCGCGCGCGCGAGTTCCACCGTGTGCTGCGCGCTCAGCGGCGCGGTCGACACCGGCTGGACCTTGCCGTCGATCTTGAACGCGGGCGGGAACTCCGCGGTCAGGAAGAGGTCCGATCCGTTGCGCGAGCTCATCAGCCGCAGCAGGTCGTGCAGGAACTTGGAGGCTTGTTCGCGTTCCATGGTGGGGTCCGGTGGGTTGGCTTGCGGTATCGGGCCGGGGGAATTTTCGGGTTGGCGGGTCACCCCGGAAAGTTCTCCTTCACGGCTGCGACCGCGCGGGCTTCGGTCATGGAGATCCGGTTCTTGCGCACCAGGTCGGCCAGGCACTGGTCCAGCGTCTGCATGCCCATCGACGCGCCGGTCTGGATCGCCGAGTTCATCTGGGCGACTTTCGCTTCGCGGATCAGGTTGCGGATCGCCGGGGTGCCGATCATGATCTCGTGCGCCGCGATGCGGCCGTTGCCGTCCTTGGTCTTGAGCAGCGTCTGCGAGATCACCGCGCGCAACGATTCCGAAAGCATTGCGCGCACCATGTCCTTCTCCGCCGCCGGGAAGACGTCGATGACGCGGTCGATCGTCTTGGCGGCCGACGAAGTGTGCAGCGTGCCGAACACCAGGTGGCCGGTCTCGGCGGCGGTGAGCGCCAGCCGGATTGTCTCCAGGTCGCGCAATTCGCCCACCAGGATGACGTCGGGGTCTTCGCGAAGCGCCGAGCGCAGCGCGTTGTTGAATGACAGCGTCATCGGGCCGACCTCGCGCTGGTTGATCAGGCAGCGCTTCGATTCGTGGACGAACTCGATCGGATCCTCGACCGTGAGGATGTGGCCGTACAGGTTCTCGTTGACGTGGTTGATCATCGCCGCGAGCGTCGTCGACTTCCCCGAGCCCGTCGGGCCGGTGACGAGGACGAGGCCACGCGGCGTCATCGAAATCTCCGAGAAGATCTTCGGCGTGTTCAGTTCCTCGAGCGTCAGGATCTTCGACGGAATCGTCCGCATCACCGCCCCGGCGCCGCGCTGCTGCACGAACGCGTTCACGCGGAAGCGCGCCAGGCCCGGAATCGCGAAGGAGAAGTCGCACTCGAGGCTCTCCTCGTACTCCTTCCTCTGCGAGTCGTTCATGATGTCGTAGATCATGCCGTGGACGTCCTTGTGCTCCATCGGCGGCAGGTTGATCCGGCGCACGTCCCCGTGCACCCGGATCATCGGCGGCAGGCCCGCTGACAGGTGCAGGTCCGAGGCCTTGTTCCTGACCGCGAACGCCAGCAGTTCGGCAATGTCCATCGCGCTTTCCTTTGTCGGCTGCGGCGCCGCGGAGGCGGCGCCATCGTCCATTCCTGCTATCTTCGGAACCGGGGCTCCCCCGGCACCCCTGCCGGGGCGAAACGGCAATTTCCGCGATGAACGGCGACCGCACGTTGCGCCAAAACTACGAGCAGGTCCTGAAACGGATCCGGGACGCCTGCGAAGCGGCCGGCCGGCCGGCCGATTCGGTGCGCCTGCTCGCGGTCAGCAAGGCTTTTCCGGCCGCGAGCGTGCTTGCGCTGGCGGCCCTGGGCCAGCGTGCGTTCGGCGAAAACTACCTGCAAGAAGCGCTGGACAAGATCGCCGCATGCAGCGACGAGCGGTCGGCCATCGCCGCCGCAGGGTCGGCGCCCGCCGCGCCGCAGGCGCATGTAGGGTTGCAGGCGCATGTGGAGTTGCAGGCGCTCGAATGGCATTTCATCGGCCCGATCCAGTCGAACAAGACCCGGCCGATCGCTGCGCACTTCGACTGGGTCCATTCGGTGGACCGGGAGAAGATCGCCCGCCGGCTCTCCGAACAGCGCCCGGCGGAGCGGGCCGCGCTGAACCTGTGCCTGCAGGTCAACGTGTCGGGCGAGACGAGCAAGAGCGGCGTGGCGCCCGGCGAGGTGGTCGCGCTCGCGCTGGCGGTGGCGACGCTGCCGCGGCTCAGGCTGCGCGGACTGATGGCGATACCGGAGCCGACCGACGACCCGGGCTTGCAGCGCAGCCGCTTTGCCGCGCTACGCAAGCTTCATGCGCGCGTACGCGCCGCGCTCGCCGCCGACGCGGCGAACTGCTTCGATACGCTGTCCATGGGAATGTCCGCGGACCTGGAATCCGCGGTGATGGAGGGTGCGACGATCGTGCGGGTGGGCAGCGCGCTGTTTGGCGCCCGCCCTCGGGCGACGCGGGAACTCAGCCCGCCGCCCGAGTCATCGCTCAGCCCATCGACTTGACGGCGGCGGCGAGGCGGCTCTTGTGGCGCGAGGCCGCGTTCTTGTGAACGATTTTCTTGTCGGCGATCTTGTCGATCACGCTTTGCGCCGATTGCAGCGTCTTCGCCGCGGCTTCCTTGTCACCGACCAGGATCGCCTTGCGGACCGACTTGATCGCGGTGCGCAGGCGCGAACGCAGGCTCGAATTGTGCAGGTTGCGCTTGACGGCCTGGCGGGCGCGCTTGCGGGAAGAGGCGATGTTGGCCATGAGAGAATCTCGCTTGGGTCGCTCAGGTTGAACTCCGGCACCGTGAACGCCGGCCTGCGGTGCAGGTGCTGTGCAGGCATCCGCTGTGCAGGCATTGTTACGGCCCGGAAAATGTTCCGGAAAGCCTTGAATAATAACCGATTTCGCGCCAACCCCGCAAGCCTGCCCAACGGCTGCCGCCAGCGCCGCGGCCGCGCATGAGCTTGTTGCGGGCGGCAGCCACCGTCAGCGGCCTGACCCTGCTGTCGCGGATCACCGGCCTCGCGCGGGAGAACCTCACCGCCGCGATCTTCGGCGCATCGGCGTTCACCGACGCCTTCTTCGTGGCGTTCCGGCTGCCCAACCTGCTGCGGCGCCTGTTCGCGGAAGGAGCGTTCTCGCAGGCGTTCGTGCCGATCCTGGCCGAATCGCGCGCGCAAGCCGAGGCGCGCTGCGGCGCCGACCCGCAGGCCGCGCTGGCCCAGACGAAGACGCTGGTCGACCGCGTCGCGACCTCGCTGTTCTGGGCGCTGGTGGCCGTGTCGCTGCTGGGCGCGGCGGCCTCGCCCGCCCTCGTCTGGGCGATCGCATCGGGGCTTCACGAGCAGCCCGAGGCCTTCGACGCGGCAGTGGTCATGACCCGCTGGATGTTCCCGTACATCCTGTTTGCCTCGCTGATCGCGCTGTCGGCCGGCATCCTCAACACCTGGCGGCGCTTCGCGGTCCCCGCCTTCACGCCGGTGATGCTCAACCTGTGCTTCATCGGCGCAGCGCTCGGACTGGCGAGCCGCTTCGACCCGCCGGTCTACGCGCTGGCCGCCGGCGTCGTGCTCGGCGGCATCGCGCAGCTCGCGATCCAGATTCCGGCGCTGCGGCGCATCGGCATGCTGCCGCGCATCGGCCTGAACCCGCGCCGGGCGCTCGCCGATCCGCATACGCGGCGCATCCTGAGCCTGATGGCCCCGGCAGCGCTGGCGGTCTCGGTCGCGCAGATCAGCCTGCTGATCAACACGCACATCGCGTCGCGACTGGCGGCGGGAAGCGTTTCCTGGATCTCCTACGGCGACCGGCTGATGGAATTCCCCACCGCGCTGCTCGGCGTGGCGCTGGGCACCGTGCTGCTGCCGACGCTGGCGAGCGCGCGCGGCCGAGGCGACGAGCGCGCCTACAGCGAGCTGCTCGACTGGGGCCTGCGGCTGTGCGTGCTGCTGGCGCTGCCGTGCATGGTGGGCCTGGCGCTGATGGCCGAACCGCTGACCGCGCTGCTGTTCCACTACGGGCGGTTCGACGCGCACGACGTCGAGATGACCCGGCGGGCGGTCGGCGGCTACGCGATCGGGTTGATCGGCCTCATCGCGGTCAAGGTGCTCGCCCCCGGCTTCTATGCGCAGCAGGACGTGCGCACACCGGTGAAGATCGCGCTGTTCGTGCTGGCGGTGACGCAATTGCTGAACCTGCTCACGGTGCCCTGGCTGGCGCACGCGGGGCTGGCGGTGTCGATCTCGCTGGGCGCCCTGGCCAACGCCGGCCTGCTGCTCAGGGGCCTGCATCGGCGCGGCGTCTGGCGGCCGACGCCGGGCTGGCCGAAGTTCCTCGCCCAGACGATCGCCGCCGCCACGCTGCTGGCGCTCGCGCTGGCCATCGCCGTGCCGCGCTTCGACTGGATCGCGCTGCGCGCGGCGCCGTTCGAACGCATCGGGCTGGCGCTGGGACTGGTCGGCGGCGGCGCGCTCCTCTATCTGGGCGCGCTGCTTGCCCTGGGGGTGCGGCCGATTCAGTTCGTGGGACGTGGTCGCCGGGGCAGTCGCGACACATGAACGAGGGCCTGCAAGCCCTGGCGCTGGCCGGCCGCTTGCGCACGAGCGGCGAAAGCGCCGATCCTCTCGCTTTTGCAACGGAGCCCGGCATGCAGATCGCATTCATCGGCGGCGGCAACATGGCCGCCGCACTCGTCGGAGGCCTGCTTGCGCGCGGCGCGGCGCCGGCGTCGATCCGCGTGGTCGAACCGCTCGCGGCGCAACGTGAAGCCCTTCATGCACGCTTCGGCGTCGCCGCCTTCGAGCGCGCCGGCGCCGATGCGCTGGCCGGCGCCGACCTGGTCGTACTGGCGGTCAAGCCGCAGCAGATGCGCGAGGCGGTCGCACCGCTGCAGCCGCTGCTGCGCGACGCGCTGGTGGTCAGCGTGGCCGCTGGCATCCGCGCGAGCGACCTGTCGCGCTGGCTGGGCGGGCACCGCAGGGTCGTGCGGGCGATGCCGAACACGCCGGCGCTGATCGGCATGGGCGTGACCGGCCTGGCCGCGCTGCCGGGTACCGGCCAGGCCGACCGTGAAACCGCCGAGCGCGCCCTCGGCGCAGTCGGCCCGACGGTCTGGGTCGACGACGAATCCCTGCTCGACGCGGTCACCGCGGTGAGCGGCAGCGGTCCGGCCTACGTGTTCCTGTTCATGGAAGCGATGCAGCAGGCGGCTCGGGCGCTGGGCCTGGACGCGCGCCAGGCGCGCGAGCTGGTGCTGAACACCTTCGCCGGCGCGGCGCAGCTGGCGCTGCGCGCCGACGAGCCGCCGGCCACGCTGCGCGAGCGCGTCACCTCGCGCGGCGGCACGACGGCGGCCGCGCTCGCGGTGATGGAAGCGGGCGACCTGCGCGGACTGGTGGAGCGGGCGATCGCGGCGGCGCATCGCCGCGGCGTGGAAATGGGCGACGAATTCGGCAGCGCCTGAGCCCGACCGCAGTGCGACCCTGGCAGCATTCGCCGACGGCTGCGACGCTCAGCCGGCCAGGTAGCTCGCGAGCACGCCGCCGAACACGGCCGCACCGAACCAGTTGTTGTGGTTGAAGGCGCGAAAGCACCCTTCGCGGCTGCGATCGCGAATCAGCGTGTAGTGGTAGACGGCGATGCCCGCGGCCACGGCCAGCCCCGCGTAATACAACGCGCCGAGCGCCTCGATGCGCCCGACCGCGGCGAGCAGCGCGAGCGTGGCCGCATAGCAGATCATCACCGCGGCGACGTCGAACCTGCCGAAGGTGATCGCCGCGGTGCGAATACCGATCTTCAGGTCGTCGTCGCGATCGACCATCGCGTACTCGGTGTCGTAGGCCAGCGCCCAGAAGACATTCGACGCGAGCATCGTCCAGGCCGCCATCGGCAGTTCGCTGCGGACCGCCGCGAACGCCATCGGGATGCCGAACCCGAACGCGATGCCGAGATACGCCTGCGGCAGCGAGAGGAAGCGCTTGGTGAACGGATAGCTGGCGGCCAGGAACGCCGCCACCACCGCGAGCGCCCGGGCGAGCCGATTCATCGGCAGGACCAGCAGCAGCGCCACCAGCGACAGCGCGACGAACACCGCGACCGCCTCCCGAGGGCTCGATCGCTCCAGCGGTCAGCGGACGGTCGCGCGTGCGCGCGACGTGCCGGTCGAAGTCGCGGTCGGCCCAGTCATTGATCGCGCAACCGGCCGAGCGCATCAGCAGCGTGCCCAGCGGAAAGGCGAACAGCAGGTACGCATCGGGCCAGCCGTGCGATGCGATGAACAGCGCCGCGAGCGTCGGCCAAAGCAACAGCAAGGTGCCGATCGGGCGGTGCATCCGCGTGAGGCGCCAGTACAGGCCCGCACGTTGCCGAAGGCCGGGGGATGGCCGGGAAGCGCTACCCGCGGGCGCCGGCTGCGGAGCGGCACGGCGATCGAGGCCGGAGGGCATGCGCGTCCCGTTTCGCTTGCGGCGCTGCGCTAGCGCGCCGCGGCGGCCGGCGACTTCCCGGGCGCCGAGGGCGCGGCCGGCAACGTCCGGGCAGGCGGCTTCCCGGCGTGGAGCGCCCGCGCCCGGCGCCGTCCGCGGCCGGTTGGCCGACGAAGGTCTGCACCTGGTCGACGCGTCCGGGTGGGCCCACCCGCAGCCCTGCCTCGCGCATCCGACGCAGGTTCGCGTCGCCGATGCCGCGCACCCGCGCCTTCAGGTCTTCCAGATCGGTGAACGGCTGCGCGCGGCGCGCTTCGACGATGCGCGCCGACAAGGCCGGGCCGACGCCGCGCAGGGTCTGCAGCTCGTCCCGGCTGGCCGTGTTCGCATCGAGCGCCAGCGACGCGCCGGCACAGGCCAGGCCGAGCGCGACGGCGACGATCGCACGCAGCACGACAACCGCCTTCACGCGAACAGTTCCTGCGGCGTGACCGCCGCGGTACCCAGTTTGCCCACGACGATTCCGGCCGCGCGATTGGCCAGCGTGACCGCCTCCGCGATCGGCCGGCCGGCGGCCAGCATCGATGCCAGCACCGCGACCACGGTGTCGCCCGCGCCCGAGACATCGTAGACCTCGCGCGCCAGCGCAGGCACGTCGAGCACGCCGTCGTCGGAGAACAGCGTCATGCCTTCCTCGGAGCGGGTGAGCAGCAGGTAGCGCACCTTCAGCGAGCGGCGCAGCGCCTGCGCGCGCGCGGCGAGATCGGCCTCGTCGCGCCAGCTGCCGACCACCTCGCGCAGCTCGCCGCGGTTCGGCGTGAGCACCGTGGCGCCGGCGTAGCGCGAGTAATCGTCGCCCTTTGGGTCGACGATGACGATCCGCCCGGCCGCACGCGCCAGCGCGACGATGCGCTCGATCTGCGCGAGCACTCCCTTGCCGTAGTCGGACAGCACCACCACCTGGGCTTGGTCGATCGCCGCGCGCACCGCCTCGAACGCCTGCTCGAGCGCCTGCGCCCCGGGTGCCTGCTCGAAGTCGACGCGCAGCAGCTGCTGCTGGCGCCCGATCACGCGCAGCTTGATCGTGGTGGCCAGCTGCGGGTCGCGTGCCGCGCGCAACTCGATGCCGCGCTCGCGCGCCAGCGCCTCGATGCGCCGGCCGGGTTCGTCCTCGCCGATCGCACCGACGAGCGTCGCACGTACGCCGAGGCTGGCCGCGTTGAACGCGACGTTCGCCGCGCCGCCGAGTCGCTCGTCGCTGCGCGTGACACGCACCACCGGTACCGGCGCCTCGGGCGAGATGCGCTGCACGTCGCCGAACCAGTAGCGATCGAGCATCAGGTCACCCACCACCAGCAGGCGCGCACTCGAAAAATCGACGCGGGGAACCGCCTCAGCCACGTTCGAGCTCCTCGCTGCGCTTGGGCGCGTAGGTGTCCCAGCGGTTGCACCCCGGGCATTGCCAGTAGAACTGCCTTGCCTTGAAGCCGCAATGGCCGCAGACGTAGCGCGACAGGCGGCGCGCCTGCGCCTGGATCAGCCGCTGCGCGAGCTCGACCTCGGCCTGTTCGCCGTCGCGCCGCAGCGCCGCCTTCATCGCGAGCAGCTTCTCCAGGCCGAGCAGCGACGGCGCCGCCTGCAAGGCCTGCTCGGCCCATGCCACCGCCGCAGCGCCGCCGTCGCGCTCCGCGCGGGCCGCCGCCAGGGCGGTGAACGCGTCGATCGACGGATGCGCACGATGCACTGCCTCGAGCGCCTCGATGCCCTCGTCGCCACGGCCGAGCGCCGCGAACGCCGCCAGCCAGCCGGGCGCGACCAGCGCCAGCCATTCCGGGCTGTCGCGCTCGACGCCGCGCCATGACTCGATCGCCGCCGCGTGATCGCCTTCGGCGGCCGCCACCTCGCCGCGCAGCAGTCGCGGCCGCGGATGGGCCGGGTCGGCCTGCACCGCCGAGGTCGAGCTCGCGCCGCGCTTGCTCGAAGCGCGATTCCGCGTCGCCGGCCAGCGCGCGCGCAGCGAGCTCGCAACGAAAATGCGCGATGTCGCGCGCGCGATTCTCGCCCCGGTCGCGCTGCAGGCGCTCGGCCAGTTCGATCGCCAGCGGCCAGTCGCGCACCATCTGCGCGATTTCGAGCCGATGATGCAGTGCCGGTGCGCCGTAGCGGGTGCCCTCGAGGCGGTTGAACGCGTCTTCGGCGCGGTCGAGCAGACCCGCCTTCAGGTAGTCCTGGCCGAGCTCGAACAGCGCGTGCTCGCGCTGCGACGCGTCGAGGTCGCCGCGCTCGACGAGGTTCAGGTGAACGCGGAGCGCCCGGTCGGATTCGCCGCGGCGGCGAAACAGGTTGCCCAGCGCGAAGTGAAGGTCGACCGTTTCGGGGTCGAGGCGCACGACGTCGATGAACGCGTCGACCGCCTTGTCGGACTGCTCGTTGAGCAGGAAGTTCAGTCCGCGGAAATAGGCATCGGGCAAGCCGCCGCCGTCGCGACGCCGCCCGCCGCTTCCGAGCTCAGCCTCGTAGCGCGCCGCGAACCACCCGAGCACGAAGAACAGCGGAATCGCCAGCAGCCACCAGGTCTCGAACTCGAGCATGCGCGACTCAGACGCCGAGGCCAACCGAAGAGCCGGCGACCGTCTCCGCAACCGTTGGCGCCGGCGTCGCCGGCACCTGCGCCTGCGTGGCAGGCCTGCCAGCGTGCCGCAACTCCTTCGTCAGCCGGGCGATTTCGCGGCGCTGGCGAAACAGCGACGGCACCGCGCCCAGCAGGCCGAGCACGACTCCGGCGGCGAGGAAGATCAGCAGGAACACGACCAGCGGGGCACGCCAGACCAGTTCGCCCGGCAGGAACCGCAACTCGACCGTTGCGGTGTTCGACAACGCGAACCCCAGCGCAAGCAGGAACAACATGAGGTTGAACAGCCAGGTGACGACTCGCATCGACGACTCCGATCGGGCCGGGCAGGACGCTATTCTGACCGACTGGAGGGCCGGAGTGGCAACCAAGGGCATCGGCCCGGCGCTTCGGCCGCACGGCTGGCGACCTCGGACACACGCATGAGGTTCGCGAGGCCCCCGGGGCCTTCGGACAGGCCCCGTGGCGAATCAGGCGGCGCCCTTCGGAGAAGGACCGCCGTCGACGCGCTCGCGCAGTTCCTTGCCCGGCTTGAAGTGCGGCACGCGCTTCTCGGGCACCAGCACTTTCTCGCCCGACTTCGGATTGCGTCCCACGCGTGGCGGCCGATGCGACAGCGCGAAGCTCCCGAAGCCGCGGATCTCGATGCGCCGTCCTTCGGCGAGCGTTCGCGCCATCGCGTCGAGGATGGTCTTGACGGCGAACTCGGCGTCCTTGGCGACCAGTTGCGGATAGCGCTCGGCAAGCCGGGCGATCAGCTCCGACTTGGTCATCGTCGGTTGCCCGGCATCGTTCGCAGCGCTGCCTTCGTCAGACCGGAATTCCATGTCTCCCCATCCGCCTCCAGCGACCCTGACCGCATCAGGCAGCGGCGCCGGGGCCACGACGCCGGTCTGTCGCCGGCGACGCGCCCCCGGAGCCCGCCCTCACTCCTTCGGCGTGTCGAGCTTGGCGCGCAGCAGCGCGCCGAGGTTCGTCGTGCCGCTGGCCGCGCCGCTCTCGGCCTGCATCCGCTGCAGCGCCTCGGCGGTCTCGACCGTGTCGCGCGCCTTCAACGACAGGTTGATCGAGCGGTTCTTGCGATCGACGTTGACGATCATCGCCTCGATCTCTTCGCCTTCCTTCAGGTGGTTGCGCGCGTCTTCCACCCGGTCGCGCGAGATCTCGGAGGCACGCAGGTACCCCTCGACGTCGCTGCCCAGGTCGATGACCGCGCCCTTCGGGTCGACGCTCCTGACGGTGCCCTTGACGATCGCGCCCTTCTCGTGCGTGGCCGCGTAGTTGCTGAACGGATCGCCCTCGAGCTGCTTGATCCCCAGCGAGATGCGCTCGCGCTCGGTGTCGATCGCCAGCACCATCGCCTCGATCTCGTCGCCCTTCTTGAAGTTGCGCACCGCCTCCTCGCCGGGGCTGTGCCACGACAGGTCGGACAGGTGCACCAGCCCGTCGATGCCGCCGGGCAGGCCGATGAACACGCCGAAGTCGGTGATCGACTTGATCGTGCCGCGGACCTTGTCGCCCTTGCGGTGGTTGTCGGCGAACTCCTCCCACGGATTCGGGCGGCACTGCTTCATGCCGAGCGAGATGCGGCGGCGGTCTTCGTCGATCTCGAGCACCATCACCTCGACCTCGTCGCCGAGCGCGACGATCTTGCCCGGGTTGACGTTCTTGTTCGTCCAGTCCATCTCGGAGACGTGCACCAGGCCTTCGATGCCCGGCTCGATCTCGACGAATGCGCCGTAGTCGGTGATGTTGGTGATCTTGCCGAACATCCGCGTGCCTTGCGGATAGCGCCGGCCGATGCCGACCCACGGGTCGTCGCCAAGCTGCTTGACGCCCAGCGACACGCGGTTCTTCTCCTGGTCGAACTTGAGCACCTTGGCGGTGACGTCCTGGCCGACCTGCAGCACCTCGGACGGATGGCGCACGCGGCGCCACGCCATGTCGGTGATGTGCAGCAGGCCGTCGATGCCGCCCAGGTCGATGAACGCGCCGTAGTCGGTGATGTTCTTGACCACGCCGTGAACAGTCGCGCCCTCGTGCAGCGTCTCGAGCAGCTTGGCGCGCTCCTCGCCCTGCGTGAGCTCGACCACCGCGCGGCGCGACAGCACCACGTTGTTGCGCTTGCGGTCGAGCTTGATGACCTTGAACTCGAGCGTCTTGCCCTCGTACGGCGTGGTGTCCTTGACCGGGCGCGTGTCGATCAGCGAGCCGGGCAGGAACGCGCGGATGCCGTTGGTCATGACGGTGAGGCCGCCCTTGACCTTGCCGGTGATCGTGCCGTCGACGTGGTCGCCGGACTCGAGCGCCTTCTCGAGGCTGATCCAGGCCGACAGGCGCTTGGCGCGGTCGCGCGACAGGCGGGTCTCGCCGTAGCCGTCTTCGAGCGCCTCGATCGCCACCGACACGAAGTCGCCAGCCTTGACGTCGAGCGCGCCACGGTCGTCGTGGAATTCCTCGATCGGAATGAAGCTTTCGGATTTCAGGCCGGCGTTGACCACGACGAAGTTGTGGTCGATGCGCACCACCTCGGCAGTGATGACCTCGCCCTGGCGCATTTCCCGGCGCGACAGGGATTCCTCGAACAGCAGGGCGAAGCTTTCGGACGGGGTTGAAATTGCGGTTGCGGTAGTCAAAGTGGTTCCAGTTCTTCAAAACACGCCAGACGGCCGGTTCCTGCGCCCGCCCGGAAAGCGGTTCCGGTGCGTGCGCCGGGCGGCAACCCAGCGGAGTTGACGATGATCCCGCCGCAAGCGGCGGGCGCCTTCCGCCCGGGGACACGCGGCCCCCGCGATCCGTGACGGTCCGGATTGCGCCTCTGGCGGCCCGAAGGGCCGATCAGCGACGCACGCAGTGGCGATAGGCCCTGAGCACCTGCGCGACCGTCTGGTCGATGTCGAGGTGCGTGGAGTCGATCACCACCGCGCCTTCCGCGGGCCTGAGCGGGGCGACGGCACGATTCGAGTCGCGTTCGTCGCGCTGCCGCAGGTCCCGTAAAAGGTCGGCGAGATTAGCAGAAAAACCCTTTTCGATCAACTGCTTATACCGCCGCTCGGCGCGCGACTCGGCAGTCGCGACGAGAAAGACCTTGAGCGTCGCATCGGGGAACACCACGGTGCCCATGTCGCGCCCGTCGGCGACCAGCCCCGGCGGGCGCCGGAAACCGCGCTGCAACCCGAGAAGCGCCGCACGCAGCGCCGGCAGCGCGGCGATTCGCGACGCCGCGTTGCCGACCGCCTCGTCGCGGATCACCTCGGTCGCGTCCTGGCCGTCGAGCTCGATGCGGTCGTCGTCGAAGCGCACCGGCAACGCGCTGGCGAGCGCGGCAAGCCCCGCTTCGTCGTCCAGCGCCACGCCGCCGCGCAATGCCGCCAGCGCGCAAAGCCGGTACAGCGCGCCGGAATCGAGATATGCCCAGCCGAGCGCGCGCGCGACCCGTTGCGCGACCGTGCCCTTGCCCGAGGCAGTGGGCCCGTCGATCGCGATCAGCGGCACCAGCATCGGCGACCCGCTCACGCCTGCGATTCGATGCGCAGGCCCGCCGAGCGCGCCAGCGCCTCGAACGCCGGGAACGAGGTGGCGACGTTGGCGGCGTCGTGCACCGCCAGTTCGCCCTCGGCGCGCAGCGCCGCCATCGCGAACGACATCGCGATGCGGTGATCGGCATGCGCGTACACCGCGCCCGGCGCGAACACCGCGGCCTGCTCGCCGCGCCCTTCGATCACCATGCCGTCGGGCGTGGGCGTCGCATCGATGCCGAGCGCGCGCAGGCCCTCGGCCATCACCGCGATGCGGTCGGACTCCTTCACGCGCAGTTCGGCGGCGCCGCTCACCACCGTGCGCCCGCGAGCGCAGGCCGCGGCCACGAACAGCGCCGGGAACTCGTCGATCGCCAGCGGCACCAGTTCCGGCGGCACCGCGATCCCTCGCAGCGCCGCGGCGCGCACCCGCAGGTCGGCGACCGGCTCGCCGCCTGCCTCGCGCTCGTTGCGCACCTCGATGTCGGCGCCCATCAGCCGCAGGATCGCCAGGACGCCGGTGCGGGTCGGATTCATGCCGACGTGCTGCAGGAGCAGGTCGGACCCCGCAGCGATCGTCGCGCCCACCAGGAAGAACGCTGCCGACGAGATGTCGGCCGGCACGTCGATCCCGGTTGCGCGCAGCGACTGGCCGCCGCGAAGCGTGACCGCTGCTCCCTCGCGCCGCACGGCGACGCCGAAGCCTCCGAGCATGCGCTCGGTGTGGTCGCGCGTGGGCGCCGGCTCGATCACGGTGGTCTCGCCCCGGGCATACAGGCCGGCCAGCAGCAGGGCCGACTTCACCTGTGCGCTGGCCATCGGAAGCGGGTAGCGGATTCCCCGCAGCGCCTCGACCGGCAGGATGCGCACCGGCGGGCAGCCGTCGCGCGTCTCGATGCGCGCGCCCATCGCGGCCAGCGGCTCGGCGACGCGCCGCATCGGCCGCGCCGACAGGCTCTCGTCGCCCACCAGCGTCGACTCGAAGCGCTGGCCCGCGAGCAGCCCCATGAGCAGGCGCATCGCGGTGCCGGCGTTGCCGCAATCGAGCGGCCCCGCGGGCGCGCGCAGCCCATGCAGGCCCACGCCGTGCACCGTCACCCGGCCGGCCTGCGGGCCGTCGATGCGCACGCCCAGCGCGCGGAAGATCTGCATCGTCGAGATCGCGTCGGCGCCCTCGAGGAAGCCGGTGATTTCGGTCACGCCGTCGGCGATCGCGCCGAGCATCACCGAGCGATGCGAGATCGACTTGTCGCCCGGCACGCGGAAGGTTCCGGACAGGCTGCCGCCCGGGGCGACGCGGAAACTGCGGGACATGAAATTTTTCCTGTGGCGCGCTCCGCCCTGAAGGCTAGAGTGTGCCCATGAGCGACGAGGCAGCCATGATTCTACAGAGCACCGACAGGCGCGCCGAGCGCCTGATCGCGTCCTTGCCCTACGCGTTGCGCCTGTCGGTCACGCGGCAGCGCTTTCCGCACGTGGTCGAACGCATCGCGGCCGAATGGGAGGCGCCCGGGCGCTTCCTGCAGCTGATGGACGAACTGCTGATCGACCAGCGTGGCCACCGCGCGGGCTTCCCGTTCGACTGCATCCTCGAGCTGACGAACCTGCGCGAGTACTACCTGAACCGACTGAAGATCGGGCGGCGCGGGCAGCCCGCCGACCGCCGCGGCGTCTGGGGCGCAGGCCCGGGGCCGAACGCAACGCGCAGCCGCTCCCCGCTCTGAACGCGCCGCGCCCGCCCGGCGGCCGGGTGGGCATGGCGGATTCGGTCACGGCCTGTCAGCCGAGCCGGTTGCGCCAGCGGCTGGCCGCCGAGAAAATCTCCACCAGCGCGTCGCGGTCACCCGCTTCGAGCGCCGCGACGATCGCTTCGTTGCTCGCGCGAAAACGCGCCGCCGACGCCAGACACGCGTCGCGATTGTCCAGCAGGATATCGGCCCACATCGCCGGCGAGGATGCGCCCACCCGGGTCGTGTCGCGCAGGCCCGCTCCGGAGAATTCGAGCGCCTGCTCGGCCAGTTCGCCGCCCGCGATCGCCGCCGACAAACCGAACGCAACCGCATGCGGCCAGTGCGAGGCTTCGGCGAACACCCGGTCGTGCAGCGCCGGATCGAGCGTCGAGACCTGCGCGCCCACCGTCTCGACCAGGCGCCTGACCGCCTCGCAGTGCTGTTGCGGCGTGGTCTCGACCGGGCACAGCAGCCAGCGCCGGTCGCGGAACAGGTCGGGGTCGGCCGCCTGCGGCCCGCTGTGCTCCGAGCCCGCGATCGGGTGGCCGGGCACGTAGCGCAGGAAGGCATCCCCGAGCGCGCGCCGCGCCGCGTCGATCACGCTGCGCTTGGTGCTGCCGCAGTCGGTGACGATCGCACGCGGCTCGAGCGCATCGCGCAACTGCGCGAACAGCTCCGGCATCGCGGTGACCGGCGCGGCGAGCACGACGAACGAGGCACCGGCGACTGCCTCGGCGACGCTGTCGCAGGCCACGTCGACGTGGCCGAGCGCGCGCGCGACGCGGGCGTCGTCGTTCGGCGAATAGCCGGCCACCTGCGCGACCGCGCCGACACGCTTGAGCGCCGCCGCGAGCGAGCCGCCGATCAGTCCGACGCCGAGGATCGCGATCCGCTGGACCAACGGCGATGCCGGTTGCACCTCAGCGTCCCGTCACGCGCGCGAACGCCTCGAGGAAGGCTTCGTTCTCCTCGGGCAGCCCCACCGTCACCCGCAGCCACTGCGGCAGGCCATAGTTGTCCACCGGACGCACGATGATGCCCGCGCGCAGCAGCCCCTCGTAGACGGCGCCGGCGTCGCCGACGCGCACCAGCACGAAGTTGCCATGCGAGGGCACGTACTCGAAGCCCATCCGCGCAAACGCGGACTGCAGCCGCGCCAGTCCCCTGGCGGTTCAGCTCGTAGCTGCGCTGCAGGAAGTCGGCGTCGTCGAGCGCCGCGATCGCGGCGGCCTGCGCCACCGCGCTCACGTTGAACGGCTGGCGCACGCGATTCATCAGGTCGGTCAACTCCGCCTGCGCCAGCCCGAAACCCACCCGCAGGCCGGCCAGCCCGTACGCCTTCGAGAAGGTGCGCGAGATCACCAGGTTCGGATGGTCGCGAAGCCAGCGCGTCGAATCGAAGCGCAGCGACGGCTCGAGGTACTCGTTGTAGGCCTCGTCGAGCACGACGACCACGTCGCGGGGAACCGCCGCCAGGAACGCGGCGATCGCGTCGGCCGGCAGGAAGGTGCCGGTCGGGTTGTTCGGGTTGGCGATGAACACCAGCCGCGTGTCGGCGGCAATCGCCGCACGCATCGCGTCGAGGTCGTGGCCCAGCTCGCGCGCCGGCACCACGATCGCGCGCGCGCCGGTCTCCTGCGTGGCCAGCGCGTAGACCGCGAACGAGTACTGCGAGTAGACCGCCGAGGCACCGGGCTGCAACAGCGCATGCGCGGCCAGCTCGAGGATGTCGTTCGAGCCGTTGCCCAGCGTGATCCATTCCGGCGGCACCGCGTAGCGACGCGACAGCGCCGCCTTGAGCTCGAAGCCGTTGGAGTCCGGATAGCGCCCGAGATCGGCGATCGCGCCGATCATCGCTTCGCGGGCCGAGGGCGCAATGCCCAGTGGATTCTCGTTCGACGCCAGCTTGACGATGCGTTCGGGCTGCAGTCCGTATTCGCGCGCCAGTTCGGATATCGGCTTGCCGGCCTGATACGGGGCGATTCTCCTGACGTACTCGGGTGCCTGGATGCTCATGTCTTCGATGCCTGGAAATGCGGCCGCCGGAGGCTCCGGCGGATGGCGTGCAAGGATAACCGACGCGCTACGCCGCGCGCGGATACGAGCCGATCACCTTGCAGAACGCGGCCTGCGACTTCAGTTCGGCGAGCGCCGCGACCACCGGCGGATCGTCGCGATGGCCGATCACGTCGATGTAGAAGTAGTACTCCCACAGGCCCTGGCGCGCCGGGCGCGATTCGAAGCGCTTCATCGACACGCCGTGGCGCGCGAATGGCTCGATCAGCGCATGCACCGCGCCGGCCCGGTCGGGCACCGAGAGGATCAGCGAAGTCTGGTCGGCCCCCGAAGGCGCACAGGCGTGGCGGCCGATCACCGCGAACCGGGTCCGGTTGTTGGCGTCGTCCTGGATGCTGCGCGCGACGATCTGCAGGCCGTAGCGCTGCGCCGCGTGATCGCCGGCGATCGCGGCGGTGCCGGGCTCCGCCGCCGCGAGTCGTGCCGCTTCCGCGTTGCTCGCCACCGGCAGGCGCTCGATGCCCGGCGCGTTGCGATCGAGCCAGCCGGCGCACTGCGCGAGCGACTGCGGATGCGAGGCGATCCGGCGCACGCCGTCGAGACTTCCGCTGATCGTCATCAGGTTCTGGCGCACCGGCACCGACACCTCGCCGCTGATCGACAGCGGCGTGAGCAGGAGCAGGTCGAGCGTGCGGTTGACCGCGCCCTCGGAGGAGTTCTCGACCGGCACGACGCCGAAATCGGTGGTTCCGGCCTCGGTGGCGCGAAACACCTCGTCGATCGTCGCGCACGGCATCGCCTCGACCGACGACCCGAAGTGGCGCAGCAGCGCCTGCTCGGAAAATGTGCCCGCCGGGCCGAGATACGCCACGCGCAAGCGCCGCTCGAGCTCGCGGCAGGCCGAGACGACTTCGCGCCAGATCGCCTCGATCGCGTCGCCCGAAAGCGGGCCGGGGTTGATGCTGCGCAGCCGCGCCATGATCTGCGCTTCGCGCTCGGGCCGATAGACCGGCGCGTCGGTGCGATGCTTGAACTCGCCGACCTGCTGCGCGAGCCGGGCTCGCCGGTTCAGCCGCTCGACGATCTCGCGGTCGACCGCGTCGATTGCCGCCCGCAGCGCGTCGAGTTCGCCGTCCGCGGCCGCGGGCTGTGGATTCGTTTGCTCGGCCATGGCGGCGCTCTTCGGAAGATGGTGGCGTGGATCGTACCAAACGCGCGATCGCGGGACCGGCAGGCGGCGCGCCTCCTCAACGCCCAGGCAGCCACAGCAGCAGCCATGGCAGCGCGAACGCGCCGGCCAGCGTCGACAGCGTGACTGCCGCGCTCACCTCGCCCACCTGCGCGTCGTAGCGCTGCGCGTACAGGTACACGTTGGCGCCGATCGGCAGCGCCGCGGTCACCGTAGCCACCGCCAGCGGCAACAGACCGAGCCGCAGCACGAAGGCGCCGATCAGCCAGACCAGCAACGGGTGCACCAGGCTCTTGGTGAGCATCATCGTCGCGGCGGCGGTCCCCATGCGGGGGCGCTCGCGAGGACGATCGGAGCGTGGACAGGCCCTACTCGGAGCCGCCCTCGCCGTCGTTGGCCGCACCCGGCGTCTCCGCGCCCTCGCCCTCGTGGCCGTTCTCGGCGGCGTCGCGCTCGACGACCCGCTGCACGCCGGTAAGGGTGGCGCCCTCGTCGACCGCGATCAGCGTCACGCCCTGCGTCGCGCGGCCCATCTCGCGGATCTCGGCCACCCGGGTGCGCACCAGCACGCCGCCGGTGGTGATCAGCATGATCTCGTCGCGCTCATCGACCAGTACCGCCGCGACCACCTTGCCGTTGCGCTCGGAAGTCTGGATCGCGATCATTCCCTTGGTGCCGCGGCCGTGCCGCGTGTACTCGGTGATCGGCGTGCGCTTGCCGAACCCGTTCTCGGTGGCGGTGAGCACCGATTGCTGCTCGTCGTCCGCCACCAGCATCGAGATCACCTGCTGGCCGTCCTCGAGCATCATGCCGCGCACGCCGCGCGCCGCGCGGCCCATCGGGCGCACGTCGTTCTCGTCGAAGCGCACCGCCTTGCCCGCATCGGAGAACAGCATCACGTCGTGGGCGCCGTCGGTGACCGCGGCGCCGATCAGGAAGTCGCCGTCGTCGAGGTCGACCGCGATGATGCCGGCCTTGCGCGGATTCGAGAATTCCGGCAGCGGCGTCTTCTTCACGGTGCCCGGGCTGGTGGCCATGAACACGTAGAGCGACTCGTCGAATGCCTTCACCGGCAGCACGACGGTGATCTTCTCGCCGTCGGCCAGCGGGAACAGGTTGACGATCGGCTTGCCGCGCGAAGTGCGGGTGCCCTGCGGCACCTCCCAGACCTTGATCCAGTAGACCCGGCCGCGGTCGGAGAAGCACAGGATGAACTGGTGCGTGTTCGCGATGAACAGCTGGTCGATCCAGTCTTCTTCCTTGGTGGCCGCAGCCTGCTTGCCCCGCCCGCCGCGGCGCTGCGCGCGGTATTCCGAAAGCGGCTGGCTCTTGATGTAGCCCGAGTGCGACAGCGTGACCACCATGTCCTGCGGCGCGATCAGGTCTTCGGTGTCGAGCTCGGTGGCGTTCGTCTCGATCACCGAGCGGCGTGCGTCGCCGTATTCGGCCTTGATCGACTTCAGCTCGTCGCCGATGATCTGCGTGATGCGCTCGGGCCGCGCCAGGATGTCGAGCAGGTCGACGATCTGGCCGATCACCTCGCGGTACTCCTGCACGATCTTGTCCTGCTCGAGCCCGGTGAGCCTCTGCAGCCGCATCTGCAGGATTTCCTGCGCCTGCACGTCGGAGAGCCGGTAGATGTCGCCCGACAGCCCCACCGAAGGATCGAGCCCCTCGGGCCTGAACTCCGCGATCCCGCTGCCGGCGCGCTCGAGCATCTCGCGCGCCACGCCGGCGTTCCAGCCGCGCGCCATCAGGCGCTCCTTCGCGATCGGCGGCGTGGGCGACGCCTTGATCAGCTCGATCATCTCGTCGACGTTCGCGATCGCGACCGCCAGCCCTTCCAGGATGTGGCCGCGCTCGCGCGCCTTGCGCAGCTCGAACATGGTGCGCCGCGTGACCACCTCGCGCCGGTGCGCGAGAAACGCCTCGAGCATCTGCCGCAGGTTGAGCAGCCGCGGCTGGCCGTCGACCAGCGCCACCATGTTGATGCCGAACGTGTCCTGCAGCTGCGTCTGCTTGTACAGGTTGTTCAGCACGATCTCGGGCATCTCGCCGCGCTTCAGTTCGATCACCACGCGCATGCCCGACTTGTCGGACTCGTCGCGGATGTCGGAGATGCCGTCGATCTTCTTGTCGTTGACCAGGTCGGCGATGCGCTCGAGCAGCAGGCGCTTGTTCACCTGGTACGGCAACTCGTCGACGATGATCGCGGTGCGGTTGCCGCGGTCGATCTCCTCGACGTGCGTCGTCGCGCGCATCACCACCCTGCCGCGTCCCGTGCGATAACCCTCGCGCACCCCCTGCACGCCGTAGATGATGCCGGCGGTGGGGAAGTCGGGCGCCGGGACGAGTTCGATCAGCTCGTCGATCGTGGTCTCGGGCCGGCGCAGCAGCGCGAGGCAGGCCTCGACGACCTCGCCCAGGTTGTGCGGCGGGATGTTCGTGGCCATGCCGACCGCGATGCCCGCCGAGCCGTTGATCAGCAGGTTCGGGATGCGCGCGGGCAGGACGGTGGGCTCGTTCTCCTTGCCGTCGTAGTTCGGCTGGAAATCGACCGTTTCCTTGTCGATGTCGGCGAGCATCTCGCCGGCCAGGCGCTGCAACCGGCACTCCGTGTAGCGCATCGCCGCCGCGTTGTCGCCGTCGACCGAGCCGAAGTTGCCCTGGCCGTCGACGAGCAGGTAGCGCAGCGAGAAATCCTGCGCCATGCGCACCAGCGTGTCGTAGATCGACGCGTCGCCGTGCGGGTGGTACTTGCCCATCACGTCGCCGACGATGCGCGCGCACTTCACGAACGGCCGGTTCCAGACGTTGTTGACCTCGTGCATCGCGAACAGCACGCGGCGATGCACCGGCTTGAGGCCGTCGCGCACGTCGGGCAACGCCCGCCCGACGATCACGCTCATCGCGTAGTCGAGGTACGAACGGCGCATCTCCTCTTCGAGGCTGATCGGGAGCGTTTCTTTGGCGAAGGAATCCATGCGGAGGGATCTCGGCGGGGGCGCGCGGCTGCAGCTAAACCTTTGAATTTTAACACGCGGAACCCACGCTCCCGGGCCGCGTGGCGACGCCGCGCGGCGCCTGTGCTTAAATCGCGGCCGAAGGCGCCGCCGTTGGCGGCCCGCGTCCGCCAGACCGCCGGATCCGCCCTTGCCGAACCCGCTCCTGATCGCGCCGCAGTGGATCGTTCCCGTCGGACCCGCGCCGGCGGACTCCCGCAACAGCGAGCGCGCGCATCGCGCGCTCTGCGATCACGCCGTGGTGATCGAGGCCGACCGCATCGCCGCGCTGCTGCCGCTGGCCGAGGCCCGGCGGCGCTACCCGCATGCCGACACCCTGGCCCTGCCCGGACACCTGCTGGCACCGGGCTTCGTGAACCTGCACTCGCACGCGGCCATGGCGCTGCTGCGCGGCGTCGGCGACGACCTGCCGCTCGGGCGCTGGCTGCACGAGCGCATCTGGCCACTCGAATCGCGGCTGATCGGTTCCCAGTTCGTTCACGACGGCGCGCTGCTCGCCTTTCACGAGATGCTGCTGGGCGGCGTCACCTGCGTGAACGACATGTACTTCTTTCCCGAAGAGGCGATCGCGGCGGCGGCGACGCTCGGGCTGCGCAGCGTCCACGGCATCATCGTCATCGACTTCCCGTCGGCCTGGGCGAGCGACGCGGCCGACTACCTGCGCAGGGGCCTGGAGCTGCGCGACCGCATGCGCGACGAGCCGCTGGTGGGCTTCTGCCTCGCGCCGCACGCGCCGTACACGGTGAGCGACGAGGCCCTGCGCCGGATCGCGACGCTGTCGCGCGAGCTGGGCCTGCCGATCCACACGCACGTGCACGAGACGCGCGAGGAGGTCGAAACCAGCGTCGCGCGCCACGGCATGCGTCCGCTCGAGCGCCTGGCCGATCTCGGCGTGGTCGGCCCCGAGCTGATCGCGGTGCACGCGGTGCACCTGAGCGAAAGCGACCTGCGCCTGCTTGCCGACGCGGGGGCGGCGGTCGCGCACTGCCCGCACTCCAACCTCAAGCTGGCCAGCGGCATCGCGCCCACGGCACGGATGCAGGAACTGGGCATCGCGGTGGGCATCGGCACCGACGGCTCGGCGAGCAACAACCGGCTCGACCTGCTGGGCGAGGCGCGCACCGCGGCCTTGCTGGCCAAGGGTCATTCGGGCAGTGCCGAAACGTGGCCGGCGGCGCACACCTTGCGCGCGATGACGCTCGACGCGGCGCGCGCCCTGGGCATGGACGACCGGATCGGGTCGATCGAGGCGGGCAAGCAGGCCGACCTGGTCGCGCTCGACCTCTCCGCCGCCGAACTCGCCCCCGTGTTCGACCCGGTTTCGCACCTCGTCTACAGCTGCGGCCGCGAGCACGTCCAGCACGTCTGGGTGGCCGGCAGGCATGTTGTCAGCAAGCGACAAATAACTGACGATGCGGCCAGACTCCGGATTCGTGAGGTAGTTGGCCGTACTGCCGTGTGGCACAATCGTGTCGGCGAAATCTTGTCAGGTCAGGTCTGATTCCGGGCCGTCTCGCGCCTGTCAGCGTCGAATCCAGAATTGCGTTCTACCGAAAGGAGAAACATGAACAAACCGGTCAAACTGGCTTGCGTCGTCGCTGCGGCGATGCTGGCGGCTCCCTTGGCGTCGTATTCGCAAACCGCACCTGCCGACAAGACGGGCTATGTCGTCAGCCCCGACCGCACGGTCGTCAGGAGCGGCGGCGGCCTGTGCGTGCACACCGGCTACTGGACGCCCGCCGACGCGTTCGTCGGCTGCGACGACGATCTGCTGCCGAAACCGGCCCCGGCGCCTGCCCCGGCCCCCAAGCCTGCACCCGCTCCGGCTCCGGCGCCCGCTCCGGCTCCGAAACCTGCTCCGGCTCCGGCCCCGACCAGCGAGAAAGTCACTTTCGCGGCCGACACGTTCTTCGATTTCGACAAGGCCGTGCTCAAGCCCGAAGGCAAGGCGCGCCTCGACGATCTCGTCGGCAAGCTCGCGGGCGTCACGCTCGAGGTGATCATCGCGGTCGGCCACACCGACAGCGTCGGCACCGATGCCTACAACCAGAAGCTGTCGGTGCGTCGCGCCGAGGCGGTCAAGGCCTACCGGTGAGCAAGGGCATCGAAGCCAACCGCGTCTACACCGAAGGCAAGGGCGAGAAGCAGCCGGTCGCCGACAACCGCACCCGCGAAGGCCGCGCGAAGAACCGTCGCGTGGAAGTCGAGGTGGTCGGCACGCGCACGCGCCGCTGATCGCGCCGCCCGGCCGGCTCGCCCGGCCGGATGGCCGCAACCCCGCTTCGGCGGGGTTTTTTTTTCGTCCCGTAGAATCGCCAGTTGCCGAACGCTTACCGCTCGCCCGCCGCCGTGACAGCCTCTCCTCCCGCCAACGTCGATCCTGCCGAACTGGCGAAATTCCGGGCGCTCGCCTCGCGCTGGTGGGATCCGCACTCGGAGTTCCGGCCGCTGCACGAGATCAACCCGCTGCGGCTCGACTGGATCGACCGCATCGCGTCGCTGGCGGGCAAGCGCACCCTCGACGTCGGTTGCGGCGGCGGCATCCTCGCCGAAGCCATGGCGCAGCGCGGCGCGCAGGTCCGCGGCATCGACCTCGCCGAGCGCTCGCTGCAGGTGGCCGAACTGCACGCCATCGAGAGCGGCGCGTCGGTCGAGTACGAGCGCATCGCCGCCGAAGAGCTGGCCGCCCGCGAGCCCGGCGCCTGGGACGTCGTCACCTGCATGGAGATGCTCGAGCACGTTCCCGACCCCGAATCGACGGTGCGCGCCTGCGCGGCCCTGGCGCGGCCGGGCGGCTGGGTGTTCTTCTCCACGATCAACCGCAATCCGAAGGCGTTCATGCTGGCGATCGTCGGCGCGGAATACCTGCTGCGCATGCTGCCGCGCGGCACGCACGAATACGAGAAGTTCATCCGGCCTTCCGAACTGGTGGCGGCAGCACGCCGCAGCGGCCTCGAAGTGGTGGAGATGAGCGGGATGACCTACAACCCGATCTCGCGGCGCTATCGACTCGATTCGCGCGACGTCGACGTCAATTACCTGGCCGCATTCCGGCGTCCCGCCTGAGCCGATGGCCTTCGAGCGCCCGCTGGCCGTCTTCTTCGATCTCGACGGCACCCTGGCCGATACGGCCGAAGACCTCGCCGCGCCGATCCACGCGATGCGCGCGGAACGCGGCCTGCCTGCACTGGCCGACGACGTGCTGCGCCCCTATGCGTCGATGGGCGCCCGCGGGCTGATCATGAAGGGCCTGGGCGTCGCCCGCGAGGACACCGGCTTCGAGCCGCTGCGCCAGGATTTCCTGCGACGCTACGAGGCCGCGATGCTGGTGCGCACGCGGCTGTTCGACGGAATGCCCGAGGTGCTCGATGCGCTCGACGCCGCAGGCATCCGCTGGGGCGTGGTGAGCAACAAGTTCGAGCGCTACGTGCGCCCGATCCTCGCCGGACTCGGCCTGCTCTCGCGTTCGGCCTGTGCGGTGGGCGGCGACACGACCGGCTACTCGAAACCGCACCCCCGAGCCGCTGCTGCACGGCGCCGGGCTCGCCGCGGTCGACGCGCACCGCTGCATCTACATCGGCGACGACCAGCGCGACATCGAAGCGGGCCACGCTGCGCGGATGCGCGCGATCGCTGCCGCCTACGGTTTCTGCGGCGGCGATGCGCCGCCCGAGCACTGGGGTGCCGACGAGCTGATCGCCGCGCCGCTCGAACTCATCGATCTGCTCGGACTGCGCTGAGAGCCTGTGAATTTTTCGCCGCGCAGGTGCACGAATCGAGCTGAGCAGCGTTGAGTGTCCATGCACACGAGACACGAAGCAGAATCCGAGCCGCGGGAGCGCGAGTTGTTCGAGGCGCTGGCGCCTGTCGAACGCTCGCCGAGCAAGCTGGTTGCATCAGCACGCGGCAAAGCGCGCGTGCTGATGCCCAATCGCGAGCAGGTGGAGTTGCGCCCGATGGACCTGGAGTCGCTGCTGCCGGCGGGGCATCGTGCACGGCTCGTGTGGGAGTGGGTGCGCCGACAGGATCTGAGCGCGATGTACGAGCGCATCGAGGCGCGCGAGGGCACGGTGGGACGCGCGGCGATTGCGCCGGAGATCCTGTTTGCGCTGTGGCTGTATGCGACGCTCGAAGGCGTGGGCAGTGCGCGGCAACTGTCACGGCTGATTCTCGAGCACGATGCGTACCGCTGGATCAGTGGCGGGGTGCAGGTGAACCACCACAGCTTGTCGGACTTTCGCGTCGGGCACGGTGAGGCGCTCGACGAGATGCTCAGCGCGAGCGTGGCGATGCTGATGAGCGCCGGGGCGGTGAAGCTGGCGACGGTGGCGCAGGATGGGGTTCGGGTTCGCGCCAGCGCGGGTGCGGCGTCGTTTCGTCGTCGAGCGAGTCTGCAGGAGAACCTGGAGCGGGCGCGCGAGCGAGTACGTGGGCTGAAGGATCAACTTCGAGACGGATCCCGGGCTCGAGAGCCGGCGCAAGGCGGCCGCGCAGCAGCGGGCGCGCCGCGAGCTCGAGCAGCGTCTGGAAGCGGCGCTGGCGCGTTTGCCGGAGATGGAGGCGATCAAGAAGCGCAACGGCAAGCCGATCGAGCAGGCGCGCGCCTCGAGCAGCGACGCGCAGGCGAGCGTGATGAAGATGGCCGACGGCGGGTACCGGCCGGCGTACAACGTGCAGTTCGCCAGCGACTGCGACAGCCACGTGGTGGTGGGGGTGCAGGTGAGCACGAGCGGCTCGGACATGGCGCAGCTTCGAGCCCATGGTCGAGCAACTGGAGCAGCGCTTCGGCACCACGCCCGATCAGTGGTTGGTCGATGGAGGGTACCCGGCGCACGAGCAGATCGAGGCGGTTGCCGGCAAGACCGAGGTCTACGCGCCGGTGCCGCAGGCACGCGCCGACAAAGGCGACAAAGACGAGCAAGGCGGCGGCGGTGGATGCCCGGGCAATCATGAGCGCAAGCCCGACGATAGCGACGCCGTCGCGCAGTGGCGCGAGCGGATGGCCACGCCCCGTGCCAAGGACCTCTACAGGCTCAGGGCGGCGACGGCCGAATGCGTCAACGCGCAGGCGCGCAACCGGGGCCTGCAGCGTCTGCCGGTGCGCGGACAGGCGAAGGTGCGCTGCGTGGCGCTGCTGTTCGCGCTGGCCCACAACCTGATGCGCAGCATTGTGCTGATGCCGAAGATGTTCTCGGACACCCAAGCTCCGTGCGCGATCGGCCCAGGCACCGCGTAATGGAAGGAAAATGACCGAAAACCCGACTCGGGCGGCACCGGACGCGCTCCGGACCCCGGTGAATCGCTGGTGTAAACGCCGGACGGCTTCACCTGCCTAGGCGGGTCCGTTCAGACGCCCGCGCGGTGTCGGCCGAAAAGTTCACGAACTCTGAGACCGCCGCCGCCGCGGCTTCAGAGAAACCGGTCGAGCAGCTTGCGACTCGTGCGGTCGAGCGCAGCGATGTCGCGCACCAGGTAATGGATGCCGTGCGAGTCGGCGATCAGCAGCGTCGAGCGCGACAGCCGCCGGATCGCTTCCTCGCCGGGCAGCACGAAGCGGGCCGCGCCGCGATCGGTGGTCACCTCCCAGGTGCAGGGCGTGACGAAGCCCGACACCGAGGCGATCGCGCGAATCTCGGGCATGAACTCGCGCCGCCCCAGTTCCTCGTCGAGCAGCGCGCGCGTGGCCTCGGGTAGCGCGTCGAGCCGCGGGACCCACACCAGCTCGTGGCCTTCGGCGTCGATCAGCGACACGCCTTCGCCCGGCGCCGAGATCGGAAAGGCCCGCACCGCCACCGCGCCGACATGGGCGGTGCCGTCGGCCAGCCGCACCGTCAGACGGCCGAACGGATCGCGACCGAGCGCAAAGCCCGGCGGCGCGATCGCGGCCAGCGTGCCGGTCGGACCCGGATCGACGCTCATCCCTGCTTCGCTCCGCCGGCGATCGTCGGCGCGACCGTGGCCGGCTCGACCTCGCCGTGGCCGGCGTCGCCTGCCGCGCCTTCGTCGAGCCGATCGGCCTCGGCGCGGCGCTGCTGTGCCTGGTAGAGCCGGTAGTAGGCGCCCTCGCAGGCCATCAGCTCGTCGTGCGGGCCGACCTCGACCACCTGGCCCCGATCGAGCACCACCAGCCGGTGCGCCTTGCGCAGCGTGCTCAGGCGATGGGCGATCGCGATCGTGGTCCGGCCCTGCACCAGGTTGTCGAGCGCCTTCTGGATCTCCTTCTCGGTGGCGGTGTCCACCGCCGAGGTCGCCTCGTCGAGGATCAGGATGCGCGGGTCGATCAGCAGCGCGCGCGCGATCGAGATGCGCTGCCGCTCGCCGCCCGACAGCGCCTGGCCGCGCTCGCCGACCAGCGAGTCGTAGCCGTGCGGCAGCCGCAGGATGAACTCGTGGGCGTGCGCGGCGCGCGCGGCCGCGACGATCTCTTCGCGACTGGCCCCCGGCTTGCCGTAGGCGATGTTCTCCGCGATGGTGCCGAAGAACAGGAACGGCTCCTGCAGCACCAGCCCGATGTGACGCCGGTACTCGGCGTTGGGCAGCGAGCGGATGTCCACGCCGTCGACCAGGATCGAGCCCTCGGAGACGTCGTAGAAGCGGCAGATCAGGTTGACCAGCGTGCTCTTGCCCGAGCCGCTGTGGCCCACCAGCCCGATCATCTCGCCCGGCGCGATGTCGAGGTCGATGCCGCGGATCACCGCGCGGTTGCCGTAGCGAAAGCCGATGTTGCGCAGCTCGATGCGCCCGTCCACCCGCGGCAGGTACACCGGCCCGGCCGGCTCGGGAACGCTGGAGACGTGGTCGAGGATGTCGAAGATACGCTTGGCGCCAGCCGCCGCCTTCTGGGTGTGCGAGACGATCCGGCTCATCGCGTCGAGCCGCGTGTAGAAGCGCCCGATGTAGGCGAGGAACGCGGTGAGCACGCCGACGGTGATGCTGCTGCGCGAGACCTGCCAGATGCCGAACGCCCAGACCACCAGCAGGCCGACCTCGGTAGCCAGCGTCACCGACGGCGAGAACAGCGACCAGACGCGGTTCACGCGGTCGTTGACCGCGAGGTTGTGCTCGTTGGCGGCGCGAAAGCGCGCCGCCTCGCGGGTCTCCTGCGCGAACGCCTTGACGACCCGGATGCCGGGGATCGTGTCGGCCAGCACGTTGGTCACCTCCGACCAGATGCGGTCGACTTTCTCGAAACCGTGCCGCAGGCGGTCGCGCACCAGGTGGATCAGCCACGCGATGAACGGCAGCGGCAGCAGCGTCACGGCCGCAAGCCACGGATCGATCGAGACCAGGATCGCCGCAGTCATCGCGATCATCAGCACGTCGGTGGCGAAATCGAGCAGGTGCAGCGACAGGAAGAGGTTCAGGCGATCGGTCTCGCTGCCGATGCGCGCCATCAGGTCGCCGGTTCGCTTGCCGCCGAAATACTCGAGCGACAGCCCGAGCAGGTGCTCGTAGGTCGCGGTGCGCAGGTCGGCGCCCAGCCGCTCGCTGACCAGCGCCAGGATGTAGGTGCGCGCCCAGCCCAGCGCCCGGGCCAGCAGCGCCGCCCCCAGCAGCCCGCCGAGGTAGGCGCCCACCAGCATCGGATCGATCTGCTTGCCGTTCTGGAACGGGATCAGAACGTCGTCCATCAGCGGCATCGTCATGTACGGCGGCACCAGCGTCGCGGCGGTGGAGGCCAGCGTCAGCAGGAAGCCGGCCAGCAGCTGCCGCCGGTACGGATGGGCGAAGCGCCACAGCCGCAGCAGCGTCCAGGTCGACGGGGGCTCCTCGCTCTCGCCGACGGCTTCCGCCTCGGCCGCCGCCGGCAGCGCACAGCGCGAGCACGGTGCGCCGGGAGCCGGAAGTGTCGCCTGGCATTGCGGACAGATCGCCGCAGGCTCCATGGCGGCAGGCTCCATGGCGGCGGGCTCGCCGTGCGCACGCAGGCCTTCGAACCGATCGACCAGCCGCTGCGCAGCCGCATGCTGGCCGAGCGTGAAGCGCCAGATGGCGACGCGCGCCCGGGCATCGCGCAGCTCGAGCGCGGCCACCCCGCCGTGGTCGGACAGCTCGAGCGCCTGACCGGGGTCGAGCGCCCAGCTGTGCCATGATGCCCCATCGGCACCCACGGCAAGCAGTCGTCTCGGGGTCAGCAGCAACAGCCCGGGCGCGAAGCGCAGGCGCTCGTCGAGGTCGAGTTCGACCCAGGCCAGCGGCGTCTCGCCGGTTTCGAGCCGGGCCTCGGCCTCGCTGCGCCACGAGGCGGGAAGCGATGCGTCGGCGGTGCGGGGCGTTGCGGCGGCTGCTGTCATGGACATCGTGCCGCGACGCGCAGTCGCGGGCCGGCAAGCTTACCGCATCCGGCGACGGCCCCGTGGAGGGCTTGCGATGCATCGCGCCGGCGACGGGTTGCCGTCAACCGATGCCGGCCTGCCGCGTTCAACAGCGAAACGACTCCGGGAACCTTACATGCCCGCACCCAGCCCGCAGGGATCCGCCGCGACCGACTCTTCGCGCAAGGACATCGACATCGCCGGATACCGTTTCATCCGCGGGCCGGGGCGCTGGACCTACCGCCCGGTCCTCGAGGCGGTGGTCGACATCGGTGCGCTGGAAGATTTCCCCTCCAACCTGATCCCCGGCTTTCCGGAGCGGCTGGTCGCCTGGCTGCCGTCGCTGATCGAGCATCACTGCAGCTACGGCGAGCGCGGCGGCTTCGTCCGGCGGCTGCACGAAGGCACCTGGCCGGCGCACATCCCCCGAGCATGTGGCGCCTCGAAAGTTGCAGGGCCCGCCGGCATGCCGGGCGGGTTCGGGCGGGCCCGCGAGACGTCGAAGCGCGGCGTCTACCGGGTGGTGATCCGCGCCTTCCAGGAAGAAGTGGCGCTGGCGGCGCTGTACGCGGCCCGCGACCTGGTCACGGCGGCGATCGAAGACCGGCCTTACGACGTCGTAAGCACAGTCGAGGAACTGCACGCGCTGTCCGACGAGCACTACCTCGGACCGAGCACGCTGTCGATCGTCGACGCCGCCGACGACCGTTCGATCCCCGCGATCCGCCTGAACGACGGAAACCTCGTGCAACTCGGCTACGGCGCCCGCCAGCATCGCATCTGGACGGCCGAATCCGATCGCACCAGCGCGATCGCCGAGGGCATCTCGCGCGACAAGGACCTCACCAAGCAGCTGCTGCAGTCGTGCGGGGTGCCGGTGCCCGAAGGCCGGCTCGCCACGAACGCCGACGATGCCTGGGAGGCCGCCCGCGAGATCGGCGTGCCGGTGGTGGTGAAGCCCTACGACGGCAACCATGGCCGCGGCGTGTTCACCAACGTGATGACCCGCGAGGAAGTCGAGGCGGCCTGGGCGATCGCGATCGAGGAAGGCAGCGGCGTCATCGTCGAGCGCTTCGTGCAGGGCAAGGAGCATCGGCTGCTGGTGGTCGGTGGCCGGATGGTCGCCGCCGCGCGCGGCGAGCCCGCGTTCGTCGTCGGCGACGGCCGCTCCAGCGTCACCGAGCTCATCGACCTGCAGCTGAACAGCGACCCGAGTCGCGGAAGCACCGAAGACCGCCCGCTGAATTTCGTGCGCATCGACTCGTCGGCACGCATGGAGCTCGCGCGCCAGGGCTACGACGCCGAGTCGATTCCGCCGGCCGGCGAGCGGCTGCTGATCCAGCGCAACGGCAACGTCGCGATCGACGTCACCAGCCGGGTTCACCCCAGCGTCGCCCATGCGGTGGCGGTGGCGGCCGACGTGGTCGGCCTCGACATCGCCGGTATCGACCTGGTGGTCGAGGACATCTCCCGGTCGCTGTACGAGCAGCGCGGCGCGATCGTCGAGGTCAACGCCGGGCCCGGCCTGCAGATGCACCTGAAGCCGGCTGCCGGCACGGCGCAACCGGTCGGCGCGGCGATCGTGAACAACCTGTTCCCCGAGGGCGACTCGGGCCGCATCCCGATCGTCGGCATCGCCGGCACGCGCAGCGGCGCCGCGATCGCGCGCCTGGTCGCCGAGTTCATCCGCCTGGCGGGGCGGCGCGCCGGCCTGGCCTGCGGCGAAGGCCTTTACGTCGGCGGGCGCCGGCTCGCCAGTGGCGATTGCGCCCGCTGGGAACCCGCGCGCCGGCTTCTGATGAACCGGCGCGTCGAGGCGGCGGTGATCGAGAACGACGGCCCTGGCGATCGTCTCCGAGGGCCTCGCCTACGACCGCTGCCAGGTCGGCGTGGTGACCGGCATCGACCCGAACGCGACGATCCCGCAGTTCGACATCGCGAGCGCGGAGCAGATGTACACGCTGCTGCGCACCCGGGTCGACGTCGTGCTGCCCGAAGGCGCGGCGGTGCTCGACGCGGCCGACCCGCTGGTCGCGAAGATGGCTTCGCTGTGCGACGGCGACGTCGTGTTCTACGACGCCGGTGCCGGCAGCGAGGTCGTCGATGCGCACCTCGCCACCGGCCGGCGCGCCGTGGTGGTTCGCGGCGGACGCATCGTGCTGGCCACCGGCGACCGCGTCCTGCCGGTGGCCGAGCTCTCGCGGCTTGCCGTCGGCGGGGTCGGCGAGCATCGCCTCGACGACCTGCTCGCCGCAATCGCGGCCGCCTGGGCGCTGGACATCAACCCCGACCTGATCCGCACCGGCGTCGAGACACTCTGCGCGGTGCAGGTCGAAGCGAACGAAACCGTCGTTGCCTGATCGCGCGTCATCACGCGCCCAACCAGCCTGTCCGTCATGAACATCTCACGCATCCGCGCGCTGCGCGGCCCGAATCTCTGGTCGCGGCGCACCGCGATCGAGGCCATCGTCACCTGCGACGAGGCTCAGCGCTGCATCGACCTGCTGCCCGGCTTCGAGGCGCGGCTGCGCGCACGTTTCCCCGAAATCGGCCCGCTGCAAGCACTCGGCCAATGCCAGGGCGGATCGGTCGCCCATGTGCTCGCCGCCGCGGCCCTGGCGCTGCAGGCACAGGCCGGCTGCCCGGTGAGCTTCTCCCGGACCACGCAGACCACCGAGCCCGGCGTCTACCAGGTGGTGGTCGAATACACCGAGGAAGCGGTCGGCCGCTTCGCGCTCGAACTGGCCGAGGCCTTGTGCCGCTCGGCGCTCGACGACACCGGCTTCGACCTCGCCGATGCGCTGGCGCGCTTGCGCGAGCTCGACGAAGACGTCCGGCTGGGCCCGAGCACCGGCGCGATCGTCCACGCCGCAGTGGTCCGCGGCATCCCCTACCGCCGGCTCACCGACGGCAGCCTGGTGCAGTTCGGATGGGGCAGCAGGCAGCGGCGCATCCAGGCAGCCGAAATCGACGCGACCAGTGCGGTGGCCGAGCAGATCGCGCAGGACAAGGAGCTCACGAAGCAGCTGCTGGCGACAGTCGGTGTTCCGGTGCCCGAGGGCCGCGCCGTCGGCGATCTCGACGAGGCGATCGCCGCGTTCGAGGCGCTCGGCAGCCCGGTCGTCGTCAAGCCGCGCGACGGCAACCAGGGCAAGGGAGTGTCGGTGAACGTGGAGACGCGCGAGCACCTCGAGGCGGCCTGGGCGGCCGCCAGCGAGATCAGCTCCGACATTCTCGTCGAGCGCTTCATTCCGGGGCACGACTTCCGCGCGCTGGTGGTCGGCGGCCAGCTGGTAGCGGCGGCGCGGCGCGAGCCTGCCCACGTGGTCGGCGATGGCATGCACACGGTGCGCGAGCTCGTCGACGAGGTGAACCTCGACCCGCGCCGCGGCGAGGGCCATGCAACTCCCCTCACCCGCATTCGCCTGGACGAAGTCGCGCTGGCGCAGCTCGCCAAGCAGGGCTACGACGCCAACTCGATCCCGCCGCGCGGTGCGCGCGTGCTGCTGCGGCACAACGCAAACCTGAGCACCGGCGGCACGGCCACCGACGTCACCGACGATGTCCATCCCGAACTCGCCGCGCGCGCGATCGAGGCGGCCCGGGCGGTCGGCCTCGACATCTGCGGCGTCGACGTCGTGTGCGAGAACATCGGGCGCCCGCTCGAGGAACAGGGCGGCGGCATCGTCGAGGTCAACGCGGCGCCGGGCCTGCGCATGCACCTCGCGCCTTCGTACGGCAAGGGCCGCCCGGTGGGCGAGGCGATCATCGGCACGATGTTCGGCGACGGCGACGACGGCCGCATTCCAGTGGTCGCGGTGACCGGCACCAACGGCAAGACCACCACCGTTCGACTCATCGCCCACCTGCTGGCGGGCACCGGCGCGCGGGTCGGCATGACGAATACCGACGGCGTCTTCGTCAACGGCCAGTGCATCGACACCGGCGACTGCAGCGGGCCGCGCAGCGCGCGCAACGTGCTGATGCATCCGCACGTCGATGCCGCCGTCTTCGAGACCGCGCGCGGCGGCATGCTGCGCGAGGGGCTGGGCTTCGATCGCTGCAAGGTGGCGGTGGTCACCAACATCGGCGTCGGCGACCACCTGGGCCTGAACTTCATCACCACCGTCGAAGACCTCGCGGTGCTCAAGCGCGTCATCGTGCAGAACGTCGCACCCGACGGCGTGGCGGTGCTCAACGCCGCAGACCCGATGGTCGCGAAAATGGCCGGCTCGTGCCCGGGGTCGGTCACCTTCTTCGCAGTCGACCCGCAACTGCCGCTGATGGCCACGCACCGCGCGAAGGGGCACCGGGTGGTCTACGTCGACGGCGACGCGATCGTCGCCGCGCAGGGCGATTCCGAGCAGCGCATCGCGCTGGCCGACGTCGCGATCACGCGGCGCGGCACGATCGGCTTCCAGGTGGAGAACGCGATGGCCGCGGTGGGTGCGGCCTGGGCGCTCGGCCTCGACTGGCACGCGGTGCGCGCCGGCATGCGCAGCTTCGTGAGCGACGCGCGCACCGTGCCCGGGCGCTTCAACGTCTTCGACCACCGCGGCGCCACCGTCATCGCCGACTACGGCCACAACCCCGATGCGATCGCCGCGCTCACGCGCGCGGTCGAGGCAATGCCGGCGAGCCGCCGCTTCGTCGTGATCAGCGGCGCCGGCGACCGGCGCGACGAGGACATCCGCCGCCAGACGGAGATCCTCGGCGCGGCCTTCGACGAGGTGATTCTCTACGAAGACCAGTGCCAGCGTGGCCGCGGCGACGGCGAAGTGGTGGCGCTGCTGCGCCAGGGGCTCGCCGGCGCGACGCGCACCGCCCGCGTGCAGGAGATCCGCGGCGAGTTCGCGGCGATCGACGCCGCGCTCGCCCAACTCGAACCCGGCGACCTGTGCCTGATCCTGATCGACCAGGTCGGCGAGGCGCTGGCGCACGTCGCCAGCCGCGTCGCGCTGGCGCGCGCTGCCGCGGTACCGATCGCGGCCTGATCGCGCCTGGCCGGCCCCGAGCGCGTCCCCGTTCAGGCCTTGGGCGTCGCCCGCGCGACGATCGCCGCGCAATCCACGCCGCGAGGCAGCGCACCGTAGTTGTGATGGCCGCTGGCGGCCAGCCGCGACGCGCAGAACGCGTCGGCCACCGCGGCCGGCGCGTGCTGCGCCAGAAGCGCCGCCTGAAGCGCGAGCGCCATCCGGTCGGCGACGTCGCGCGCGCGGTATTCCAGATCGGCCAGGTCGCCGAACTCCTTCTGCAGCGCCACCACGTAGCGGTCGAGCGTGGCGTTGGCGCCACGCGCCTTCGCCAGGTCGGCGAAGAACGCGCCGACGACTGCCGGCGTCTTCTGCATCGCGCGCAGCACGTCCAGGCACTGCACGTTGCCGCTGCCCTCCCAGATCGCGTTGACCGGCGATTCGCGGAACAGCCGCGGGAACGGGCTGTCCTCCATCACGCCGCTGCCGCCGATGCACTCCATCGACTCGTAGGCGTGGCCGGGCGTGCGCTTGCAGATCCAGTACTTGCCCACCGCCGTGCACAGGCGCACCAGCAGGTCTTCGTGCTCGTCGGCGCGATGATCGAGCGCGCGCGCCATGCGCATCGTGAGCGCGACCGAACCCTCGTTCTCGAGCACCAGGTCGGCCAGCACGTTGCGCATCAGCGGCTGCTCGTTCAGCACCTTGCCGAAGGCCGAGCGCAGCGAACAATGGTGCAGCGCCTGCGCGACGGCCGCACGCTGGCCGGAGGACGAGCCGACCATGCAGTCGAAGCGCGTCATCGCCACCATCTCGATGATCGTGCGCACGCCGCGCCCCTCCTCGCCGACCATCCAGGCGAGCGCGCCGCGCAGTTCGGTCTCGCTCGACGCGTTCGAGACGTTGCCCATCTTGCGTTTCAGGCGCAGCACCTGCAGCGCGTTCCTGCTGCCGTCGGGCCGCCAGCGCGGCATCAGGAAGCACGACAGCCCGCCCGGCGCCTGCGCCAGCACGAGGAACGCGTCGCACATCGGCGCCGACACGAAGTACTTGTGGCCCACCAGTTCGTACGGCTGCCCGGGTCCGCCGGAGCCGACCGGGTACGCGCGCGTGGTGTTCGCGCGCACGTCCGAGCCCCCCTGCTTCTCGGTCATCGCCATGCCGATCGTCAGGCCGCGCTTGTCGGCGTCGGGCACGTTGCGCGGATCGTAGACGCGCGCGGTGATCTTCGGCTCCCACAGCGTCGCCAGCTGCGGCGTGGTGCGCAGCGACGGCACCACGGCGAAGGTCATCGTGACCGGGCACTGGTGGCCCGCCTCGACCTGCGAATGCATGTAGACGCGCGCGGCGCGCGCCACGTGTGCCCCCTCGCCCGGATCGGCCCACGGCGACGCGTGCAGCCCGTGCTCGATCGAGGTCTTCATCAGCGTGTGATAGGCGGGATGGAAGCGCACCAGGTCCACGCGGTTGCCGAAGCGGTCGTGCGTGTCGAGCTCCGGCGGATTGCGGTTGGCGAGAACCCCGAGCTCGAGGTAGTCGGCCGCGCCGAGCATCGCGCCGAAGGCGGCGAGATCGTCGTGCGCCCACGCCGCGCCCTCGCGGCGCACCGCCTCCTGCAGCGCCGCGTCCTGCAGGTAGAGGTTGTAGTCGACGAGGTCTCGCGCGACGTTGACCACCTCGTGGGTTTCGGCGAGGTAGAGGGAATCCTTGCGCAGCGATTCGGGGGCGTTCATGACGGAGTCTCCAGCGTTGCAGCGGGGGCCGGCCGCGGCGCGCCGCGCGCCGGACCGACCCGATCGGATGCGGGCCGTGCCCGCGTGCTCGCGCGCCGGCCGATGCCGTCGCGCAGGAACCGGTTCCAGATGGCATGCCCGGCCGCGTCGAAGCGCACCACCGCGTCGAGGAAGTCGCGACGCGCGTCCACGTCGACCAGCGGGGCGGGCAGCAGCGGGTCGAAGACCAGCTGGCGGATCGCGGCATTGCCGAGCAGGTACGACTCGCGCGCGGCGGGCTCGAGCGCGAGCGAGGCAGCCCGCGCCAGCCAGCCTTCGAGCCGCCCACGCGTCTCGCGCCAGGCCTGCGTGAGCGCGCGCCCGTCCCAGAGCGCGGCCGCACGGCGCTCGCGGGCCGCATCGAAGCCGTGCGCGACGAACACGGCCGCTTCGGGCTCGAGCCCGAGCTTGAGCAGGCGCTCGCGCGCCGCTTCCACGCCGCCAGCGAGATTGTCGGGGCGCAGGAACAGGCCGCGGTCGAGTTCGCGCAGGCCGAGTATTCCGAGCGCGCGGTCGCGAGCGCGCAGCGCGGCACGATCGCTGCGGCCGAGATCGCCCACGTGCACCACGATCCGAGGCGCCGTTCCAGTCGCGCACCCTGCGCTCGGCATCGCGCCGGTGGCCACCTCGTCGGCGAGGCGCGCCGCGCCGGGCCCGAGGCGGTATTCGCCGCGGTCGACGGCTTCGACGAGGCCGGCTGCCGACAGCCGCGCCAAGGTGACGCGCACGCTGTTCTCGCGGATGCCGAACAGCGCGCAAGCGCCGACCGCCTCGCGCGCGGACAGGCGTCGCTGCGCCGCAACCAGCAGCAGGTTCAGGATCAGGTGGCGAGGCTCGGGGTTCATCGTGTGCATTCGCAATCAAGATTACTCCATAGAGCAATTCATGCCAAGTGTCGTAATGATCGTCGCAGGCTGGCGCGGCGGCGCCCTGCCCCGCGGGCCGGCGCTGCCCGCGGCTCTGGAGGGCGTCCTCCAGAGAGGCAGCCCTTGAAATCGCCGAACCGGTCTATACTTCGGCCATGCGCGAGTCGTCGCGCAGTGTTGCGAGATACCGAATTTCGGGGCCGACCTGGTTTCGACGTGGGTAGCGAAGCGGCACAGGGCATGCCGAGGCGCCTTTTCCTCGTAAATCCATTGGCAAAACCACAAACGCCAACGACGAGCGTTTCGCTCTGGCCGCTTAAGGCCTAAGCCGCTGCACCGGGTCGCCGATAGCCCGGGTTCCGCAAGGAACTGCAGCGTCATTCATGTCGGATCGTGCCGCGCCGGGCTACTTGGTGCGGAGCTAAAACCAAGGTAGCTGGATGCAGGTCGGCCTGTCGACCGGCTAAGCCTGCATCGAGATCCAAATAGATCGACTACGCATGTAGAACTGGTCGTAGAGGACTTGCGGACGCGGGTTCGATTCCCGCCGGCTCCACCATCAAACGGAAACGGGCTGCCCCGAAAGGGGCAGCCCGTTTCCGTTTGATCGTTGTAGTACCGGCGCGAATCGAATCCGCGTCCGGCACGGACGCGGGGGCGAGCCGGACACGAGACAGCGCCTGCGCGCTGTCTCGTGCCTGCGAGCCGGCTCGCGCTTGCAAGCGCGAGCGCGGCCTGCAAGGCCGATTCCCGCCGGGCACCGGCCCACCCTTCGAAGAGGGCTGCCCCGAAAGGGGCAGCCCTCTTTGCACTTGTTCCCGGTGCCCTTTTGGGGCGTACTCAGCACAACGCAGATTATTTCGTAGAAACGTCATTCCTACGATTGACATAGCTGTAGCTCTCAACTTATGATTTGATCGATTATTTGCCGTAACGACGTTCCTGCATGCAAATATGTGAGCTAGCCGAAGTCCAGATGGGCTACCCCTTCAGATCGCGCCTCGAGCACGATCCGCAGGGCGATGTCGCCGTGATTCAGATGAAGGACATCGACGACGCCAACTTGCTGCACGCCGAAGAAGCCGTCCGGGTAACACTGCCCGAGGGCAAGACCCACCACCTGCTGCGCGCGGGCGATCTGCTGTTCCGCTCGCGCGGCCGCAGCAATGGCGCGGCTCAGGTGCTGGAAGGTGTCGGGCAAGCGGTACTCGCGGCGCCGATGCTGCTGATCCGGCCCCACGGGGTACTGCCCGCCTACCTCTGCTGGCACCTCAACGCGCCGGCCACCCAAGCCCAGCTGGCGGCGCTGGCCGAAGGCACCTCGGTGCGGATGATCAGCGCCGAAGCCCTGAAGGCGCTGGACGTGCCGCTGCCCCCGCTGGCCAGGCAGCAACGGATCGTGCAGGCCGCGGCGCTCGCCGAACGAGAACAAGCGCTGCTGGCCCGGATCGCCACGCTGCGCCAGCGTCTGACTACCCACATCCTGATGAAGTCCGCCCGCGAGGCCACGCCATGACCGACCCGCTCACCCAGCAAGACGTCAACAACACCGCGTGGGCCGCCTGCGACACGTTCCGCGGCGTCGTCGATCCGGCGCAGTACAAGGACTACATCCTGGTGATGCTGTTCCTCAAGTACATCAGCGATCTGTGGGCCGACCACTACGCCGAGTACAAGAAGGAGTACGGCGACAACGAGGAGCGCATCCGCCGCAAGCTGGAGCGCGAACGCTTCCTTCTGCCCTACGTCGAGTTCAAGGACGAAAAGACCGGCGAGGTCACCGATCGTTTCCTGGCCGACTTCCACGCCCTTTACGAGCGGCGCAAGGCGGCCAACCTCGGCGAGCTGATCAACATCGTGCTGGACCACATCGAGGAGGCCAACAAGGCCAAGCTCGAGGGCGTGTTCCGCAACATCGACTTCAACTCCGAAGCCAACCTCGGCAAGACCAAGGACCGCAACCGCCGGCTGGAAAACCTGCTGGGCGACTTCGCCAGGCTGGATCTTCGCCCGTCGCGCGTCTCCGAGGACGTGATCGGCAACACCTACATCTACCTGATCGAGCGCTTCGCCTCCGACGCCGGCAAGAAGGCCGGCGAGTTCTACACGCCCAAGCAGGTCTCGAAGCTGCTGGCACAGCTGGCCGCGCCCCAGCCCGGCGACCGCATCTGCGACCCCACCTGCGGCTCGGGCGGCCTGCTGATCGAGGCGGCTGCGCTGGTGGAGGCGCAAGGCAGCCGCGACTTCGCCCTGTTCGGCCAGGAGGTCAACGGCAGCACCTGGGCACTGGCCCGCATGAACATGTTCCTGCATGGCAAGGACGCCGCCCGCATCGAATGGGGCGACACCCTCAACAGCCCGGCACTGGTGGAGGCCGACCGCCTGATGCGCTTCAACGTGGTGGTGGCCAACCCGCCCTTCAGCCTCGACAAATGGGGCAGCGCGGAGATCGAGGCCGACCGCTACAGCCGCTTCTGGCGCGGCCTGCCGCCCAAGTCCAAGGGCGACTACGCCTTCATCACCCACATGATCGAAACCGCGCTGCCGCAGGAAGGCCGCGTGGCCGTGGTGGTGCCGCACGGCGTGCTGTTCCGCGGCGGCGCCGAAGGCCGCATCCGCCGCGCCCTGATCGAGGAAAACCTGCTCGATGCCGTGATCGGCCTGCCGGGCAACCTGTTCCCCACCACCTCGATCCCGGTCGCCATCCCGGTATTCGACCGCGCCCGTGAAAAAGGCGGCACCCGCGAGGCCTGCCAGGACGTGCTGTTCATCGACGCCAGCCGCGACTACCAGAGCGGCAAGAACCAGAACGCCCTGCTCGACGAGCACATGGCCAAGGTGCTCGCCGCCTTCCGTGGCCGGCAGCCCGTCGGCAAGTACGCCCATGTCGCGAGCCTGCAGGAGATCGCCGACAACGACTTCAACCTCAACATCCCGCGCTACGTGGACACCTTCGAGGAAGAGGAGGAGATCGACGTCGCCGCTGTCGAGCAGGAAATCGAGCGCCTGGAGAGCGAACTGGCCGAGGTGCGCCTGCGCATGAAGCAGTACCTCAGGAGCTGGGCGTATGAGCGACAGGAAATCCAGGGGCCTGACCATCCGAAACAGCACTGCAGAGTTCCTGATCTTCACCCGGCAGGCGGGCGAGGAAAGCCTTCAGGTTCGCTTCGAGGACCAGACCATCTGGCTGACGCAGAAGCTGATGGCCGAACTGTTCGCCGTGGACGTGCGCACGGTCAGCGAGCACCTGAGAAACATCTTCGAATCCAGTGAGCTGGATGCGGATTCAGTTGTCCGGAAAATCCGGATAACTGCCGCCGACGGCAAGACCTACCTGGCGCAGCACTACAACCTCGACGCCATCATCTCGGTCGGCTACCGCGTCAACTCGGTGCGCGCCACCCAGTTCCGCCAGTGGGCCACCCAGGTGCTGCGCGAGTTCGCGATCAGGGGCTACGTGCTGGATCGCAAGCGCCCGGAGAACGGCGCCTTCCTCGGCGAGGATTATTTCGAGCGGCTGCTGGAAGAAATCCGCGAGATCCGCCTTTCCGAGCGGCGCTTCTACCAGAAGGTCACCGACATCTATTCCACCGCCGTCGACTACAACAAGGACGCCCCGACCACCCGCGAGTTTTTCGCCAAGGTGCAGAACAAGCTGCACTTCGCGATCCACGGCCGCACCGCCGCCGAGCTGATCGTCGAGCGTGCCCGCAGCGACCAGCCCAACATGGGGCTGACCACGTGGGAGGCTGCCCCGCACGGCAAGATCCTGAAGACCGATGTCGGCATCGCCAAGAACTACCTGAGCGAGGAGGAACTGCAGGCGCTCGGCCGCATCGTCAACGCCTACCTGGACCTGGCCGAGGATCGCGCCCAGCGCCGGATACCGATGACGATGGAAGACTGGGCCAGGCAGCTCGACCGCTTTCTCGGGTTGACCGATCGCGGCATCCTGCAGAACGCCGGCCGCATCAGTGCCGAGGCGGCCGGGCTGCATGCCGAGAGCGAGTTCGAACGCTATCGGGTCGTCCAGGATCTGCGCTTCGAATCGGACTTCGACCGTGTGGTGAAGGAGGTTGCGAAGCTTAAGCAGGTCGGGCGGGAGCTGGAAGGCAAGGGGCGGGGGAAGAAGAAATGACAACCCGCACTGTCACCCCGGGAGCCATCGCCAAGATCACATCCGGCGGAACGCCAGATCGCGAGAACCCGGCCTACTGGGGTGGCACCGTCCCGTGGGTAAAGACGACACTCGTTCAGAACTGCGAAATTGGCCTCGACGACATAGACGAGAAGATCACCGAAGCCGGCCTCAAGAGATCTTCGGCGAAGCTGATACCGGCCGGGTCGATCCTTATGGCCATGGTCGGTCAAGGGAAGACTCGCGGTCAGGTTGCAGTCCTGACAACTGACGCCGCGATCAACCAGAACTGTGCCGCGATCATCTTGAATGAGGAGGCGCATTGCAGATACGTCTATCAACAGCTGTTGTTTCGTTATAAGGCAATTCGCAACGCCAGCAATAGCAGTGGCCAGCAGAACCTCAATGCTGGATTGATACGCGAGCTGCAAGTACCGCTCCCGAGGCTTGACGAGCAAGCCAAGATCGCTGAAATCCTGGATGCTTGGGATGCCGCAATCCAGACAACCGAGCAACTAATCGCGGCGAAGGAGCGGCACTACAGCCACGAACTCTCGAGTGTTATCAGCCGGAGGCAGCACTCGCCCGCCCATGTCGGCGCCTTCGCCGAGGAAGTCTCCGCCCGCAATCGTGGCGGCAATGAGGCCCGCGTCCTGAGCGTGACCAACTCACGCGGCTTCGCGCTGCCGGAAGACCAGTTCGAGCGCCGCGTCGCCAGCGCCGACCTGTCCAATTACAAGATCGTGCGCCGTGGGCAGTACGCCTACAACCCGTCGCGCATCAACATCGGCTCCATCGCCCGTCTCGATGACTGGGATGATGGCGTGCTCAGCCCGATGTATGTCGTGTTCAGGCTCGATGACGCCAAGGTCGATTCGGACTATTTCCTGCACTGGCTGAACTCCCACGAGGCACGCCAGCGCATCAAGAACAGCGCTCAGGGCAGCGTCCGCGAGACGGTGTCGTTCTCCGAATTTGCCGCCATCACGATTCCGCTACCAGATAGGAGCACGCAAGCCGCCATTGCCCGTTACCTCAACGCTCTGCGCGCGGAGCTCAAGCTGCTCGACCAGACCATCGCGGCGCTCGAGACCCAGAAGCGTGGTCTGATGCAGAAGTTGCTCACCGGGCAGTGGCGGCCGCTCATCTCCCAGGAGGCAACGGCATGAGCGATCTCATCACCAAGTTGGCCGACGAGGCCAGCCGGGTCGAGGAAGACACCGAGCATTCTTTCAAGGGGCACTACAACGCGGCAGGGCGCTGGGGTCGCTATCACCTGTGGATTGGGCTACCCGCCGCACTGTTGGCGGCGATCGCCGGTGCAACGGCCTTCAGGGACCAGCCGGAGTGGGCAGGTGCGCTAGCACTGGTATCCACCGCGCTGACCACCGTATTGACGTTTCTGAAGCCATCGGAGCGCGCGGAGATGCACAATGCGTATTTCGGCGAACGTGACCGATCGTTTCGGTCGATCGTGACCGCGCATCACGAAGCAACGTGACCGTGCGTTTCGGCATCGTGACCGCGGGTTTCGGCGATCGTGACCGGCGAAGCGGCGACGGCATTGCGCAGGCTTGCAGTGTATCGGGTTGGACGGTGTCAGGACATCGAGGCCTCCTGGGTGTGGATCGGCGAACGCAGGCCAGTGGCCTGCGCCCGGGCCCGGGCAGCGGGCTTGCGGGTCGCACCGGTGCGGCGCGACTCGCCCTCGAGGATGAAGCGATGAACGCGCTGCATCAGCCGATCGAGGATCGCATCGGCGATGGTGGCGTCGCCGATCCAGCCGTGCCAATGCTCCACGGGCAACTGGTGGGCGATGATCGTCGCCCGGTGGCCGGCCCGGTCGTCGATGATCTCGAGCAGGTCGTTGCGCGTCGTCGCATCGATGTTGCCGGTGCCCCAGTCGTCGAGGATCAGCACGCCGGGGCGGGCGCGCTGCGCGCGCCACTTGCCGAAGCCCCCGGCGCCGGGCAGCACGCGCAGCTCCGCGGGCAGGCGCGGTGCGCGCAGGTACAGCGCGCTGTGCCCGCGCCGGCAGGCGTACTGCGCAAGCGCGCAGGCCAGCCACGTCTTGCCCAGGCCCGTGGCGCCGCCGAACAGGACCGTGTCGCCGCGCTCGACCCAACCCGAGAGCGCCAGACTCGTGAGCGTCTTGCGATCGATGCCGCGCACCTCGCCGAACGCGGCGTCCTCGACGGTGGCGTTGGGGTACTTCAGCTGCGCGCGCTGCAGCAGCCGCGCACGCTTGCGATCGCTGCGTGCGTTGAGCTCGCGATCCACGAGCAGGGCGAGCCGCTCCTCGAAGCTCATGGCGAGCGTCTCGGGTTGGCCCATCTGTTCGAGCAGCCCCTCGGCGAAGCCGGTCAGTTTGAGCGTGCGCAGGTTGGCGACGGTGGCGTGATCGAGCATGGTCGGTGTCCTCGGTGGATTCGATGTCATTGGTAGTAGCCGGGGCCGCGCACGTGGGCGTGCAGCGGGCTCGTCCAGCCGGAGTCGGTGCCTTGGGGGTCGAGCCGGTCGCGGTTGTTCGCGAGCACGTCGCGCACGTGGCGGTACTTGAAGGCGCCCAGCGCCAGCGTGCGCTCGCAGGCCGCCTCGAGCCGCGCGTTGCCGTAGCGCTTGGCAAGCCCCAGCAGCCCCAGGCAGGCGCGGTAGCCGTGCTCGGGGTGCTTGTTGTGCGCGAGCAGCCGCGTGACGACCTCGCCGGTCGCCACGCCAATGCGCCGGCCCCACTCGATCAGGCGCTGCGGGGTCCACTCGAGGTGGGCGCGGTGCGCCGCCGGCATGTGCGCCTCGATGGTCGTGAAGCCGCCGCGGCGAGCCGAGCGCGCGTGGCTGGCCACGCGGTTGCCGCGCAGCAGCAGCTCCACGGCGCGCTGGGTCAGGCGGGCTTCCAGTTGCTGGCCCACGAGCGCGTGCGGCACGCTGTAGCGGTGGCCGTCGATCTCGACGTGGTAGTCGATGTGCACCTTCACCGTCTTGAAGCGGGCGAGCTCATAGCGGGTGGGCGGCAGGGGCATGAGCGCCGGACGATCGAGCTCAGTGAACACGCTCGCGCGCGAGCCGGGCAGCTTCTGGAACGGGCGATCGTTCAGCGACGGCAGCAGCGCCGCGATCGCCGCATCGGCCTGCGCGACGCTCTCGAAGCGCTCGTGGCGCAGGCGCGCAAGGATCCAGCGGGTCACCACCTGCACCGAGCTCTCCGCGGTGGCCTTGTCCCTGGGCGAACGGGGCCTGGCCGGCAGGACCGAGGTGCCGTAGTGGCGGGCAAGGTCGCGCACGGTGTCGGCAGCGCGTGGCTCGTAGCGGTTCGGATCGACGATGACCGCACGCGCGTTGTCGGGCACGATCAGCTGCGGCACGCCGCCGTAGAAGGCGAGCGCGCGCACCATGCACTCGACCCAGTCCTCGAGCTTCTGCGCGCCCGTGGCGCAGGCGAAGGTGTAGCTCGAGGCGCCCAGCGCCGCGACGAACACCTGGGCACGCCCGCCGCCGTGCAGCGCAACGGGGGGGCCGGCGAAGTCGATGAACAGCTTCTCTCCGGCGCGCCGGTGCTGGCGCATCGAACGCTTCAGGCGCCGTGCGAACGCCTTGTAGTGCTCGCAGAACTGCGTGTAGCGCCACGTGCGCTCGTGCGGGTGGGCGGCAACATACTCCTCCCACAGCAGCATCAGCGTCACGCCCTTGCGGTCGAGTTCGCGGTGCACCCGGCCCCAGTCGGGCTCGACGAAGGGCGAGGTGGCCGGCGCGCGCGGCAGCAGCCGCGCGGCGAGCTGGCGCTCGTCCCACTCGCGCACCGTCTCCCAGTCCAAGGCCGGCGGCGCTGGCCAACCCAGTACTTGGCCACCGCGCCCTTCGAGACGCCCAGCGCGGCGGCAATGCTCTCGTGGGAGAGCTGCGCCTCCCACTTCAATCGAATCACGTCCTTGATCATGCGTAGAGCCATCCGTGGTTTCGGCACCGTCTTCCTCCTGCGGGCAAAACCGCCGAGGGTACGGGCCAGGATCCAGATCTCTACGCAATGCCACAGCCGACGCCGAGGCACCGGTCACGATCGCCGAAACGTTCGGTCACGTTGCCGAAACGGCCGGTCACGATGCGCCGAAATGCGCGGTCACATTCGGCCGAAATGCGCGGTCACATTGCCGAAACGGGCGGTCACGATGGGCCGAAATACGCACACAAGGCAGTCGCTGGTCAGTACCAGTCGCTGCGCAACCAGGCACGGATCTTCCGGGAGATCGAGCTGCTGGACGGTATGGAGCCCGAGAAAGCCAAGACGCGCCTATTCGCGATCGCGGAGGCGCGCGACGAACTGAATCAGCGGGCGCCAGCCCCCGCACGTGGTGACTACGAACTGGCAAAGCAGGATATCGATGGCGGCCGCGCCCGATACCGCAGAGACGAGGCCAAACCGTGACCATCAACAGCCACCTCACGAGCCTCGCAAACCATGCGATCCTGCGCGACGACGAGAAGGCCAGCGTGCAGCGCTCAATTGCGGCGCTGCAAACCCGCCTGGGCAATCACCTCGGCAATCAGATCGGTCAGCACTTTGTATTCGGCTCCTATAGCCGAGGAACCATCCTGCCCCGTTCGATGGACCCACAATCCGACGTCGATTACATGGTGGTTTTTGCCGACACCGGGCTACAGCCGCAAAGCTACCTGGATCGTCTGCGGCGGTTCGCAGAGGCCCGGTACGCCCGCTCCGGAAGTGGAGCAGTCGCACCCGACGGTCGTGCTGGAACTCAACCATATCCGCTTCGAGCTGGTGCCTGCCGTGCAGAAATGGTTCAGCGGCCTGCAGATTCCAGGCAAAGGCTCCGGCTATCAGAGTTGGCAGGATACCGACCCGAACGGTTTCAATCAGACGTTGAGCAATGCAAACCAGGCCAATGGCAATCTGATCAAACCGCTCGTCCGGGTCATGAAGTACTGGAATGCCACGGCAAAGCACCCGTTCGAGTCCTATGCCCTGGAGAAACACATTGCCGGGCAGACATATGGTTTCTTGGGGTTGCTTGGCTCTCGCCAATTGGCAGACTTCTTCTTTCAGGCTGTCGACTCGTTGGATGTGGGCTGGTCCGCACCGCAATGGAAGCGAGACGCGGTAGGCCGCCTGAAACAGCTCGCATCGCTTGCACGGTCCCAAGAACGTTCCGGCAATTCCATTCAGGCGGAATCCACCATCAAGCGCCTACTGCCGGACGTTGGCGGCCTACTGGGGATCTGAGTCATGGACAGCTTCCGCTTCGACGAAAAATACCTCTCCCAGATCCCGGCCCTGCAGGTACTGGTCAACCTGGGCTTCCAGTACCTGACGCCAGCCGAGGCACTGGCAGCACGCGGCGGCAAGGCCGGCCACGTCCTGCTGGAGGAGATCCTGCGCGATCAACTGAAGAAGCTGAACCGCATCCAGCACAAGGGTGGCAGCTATCTCTTCAGCGAGGAGAACATCCAGAGTGCCATCCAGCGACTGAAGAACGTGAAGTACGACGGCCTGCTCAAGACCAACGAGACGGTCTACGATCTGCTGACGCTGGGCGTGGCGCTGGAGCAATCCGTCGAGGGTGACCTGAAGAGCTTCACGCTGAATTACGTGGACTGGCGCAACCCGGCCAACAACGTCTACCACGTGGCAGCCGAGTTCGCGGTGGAGCGCACCCGCAGCGCCGAGACCTGTCGGCCCGACATCGTGCTGTTCGTCAACGGCATTCCCTTCGCGGTAATCGAATGCAAGTCTCCGAAGGTCGAAGTCGCCCGGGCCGTTTCGCAGACCATCCGCAACCAGCGCGACGAGTACATCCCGCGCCTGTTCACCTACGTGCAGACGGTGCTGGCGGTGAACAAGAACGAGGCCCGCTATGGCACCACCGGCACGCCGGCGAAGTTCTGGTCGAAGTGGAAGGAGGACGTGGCGGACACAGACTTGTCGCCGCTGCTGGAGCGCCCGCTGCCGGAATCGGTGAAAGCCTCGCTGTTCGATCTGGCTTTTGCGGAACTGGGCGTGCGCGAGGAAGTGGCGCCCTATCTCGTGGGCCGGCAGGTGACCGAGCAGGACCGCACGCTCTACGCGCTGTGCCGCCCCGAGCGCCTGTTGGAGACGGCCTGGGCCTTCACCGTGTTCGACGGCGGCGTGCGAAAGATCGCGCGCTACCAGCAGGTGTTCGCCATCCGCGAGGTTCTGGCCCGCGTACGGCAGACGGACGAGAGCGGCAAGCGTCAGGGCGGCATCGTCTGGCACACCCAGGGCTCGGGCAAGTCGCTGACCATGGTGATGTTGGCCCGCGCTCTGGCGCTGGAGCCGGCTATCCGCAACCCGCGCATCGTGCTGGTGACGGACCGGGTGGATCTGGACAAACAGCTCGGCAACACCTTCGCCGCCTGCGGTCTGTCGCCCGATCGCGCCGAGAGCGGGCGCCACCTGGTGGAGCTGATGTCCGACGGAAAGGCACACATCGTCACCACCCTGGTGCACAAGTTCGACAAGGCGCTGGCCTACAGGAAGTTCAGCGACGCTTCGCCCGATATCTTCGTTCTGGTGGACGAGACCCAGCGCACCCAGTTGGGCGGTTACTCGGCGCGTATGCGCCAGATGTTTCCCAATGCCTGCTACATCGGCTTTACCGGCACGCCGCTGCTCACTCGCGAGAAGAGCGACGTCGCCAGGTTCGGCGGTGTGATCCACACCTACGCCATCGACCAGGCGGTAGCCGATGGCGCCATCGTGCCGCTGCTCTACGAAGGGCGGATGGTGGAGCTGGAACAGAACCAGGCCGCCATCGACATCTGGTTCGAGCGCCACACCCGAGGGGCTGACCGACCAGCAGAAGGCCGACCTGAAGAAGAAGTACGCGCGCGCCGAAATGCTCAACAAGGCCGAGCAGGTGGTCTACATGCGCGCGTTCGACATCAGCGAGCATTACCGCCAGAACTGGCAGGGCACCGGCTTCAAGGCACAGCTGGTGGCGCCCAACAAGGCCGCGGCGCTGCGCTACAAGGCATTTCTGGACGAGCTGGGCGCGGTCACTAGCGAGGTGATCATCTCCCCGCCGGACGAGCGCGAGGGCTTCGACGAGATCGACGCCGAGAAATCGACTGATGTCGTGGTGGCCTTCTGGCAGCGCATGATGAAGCGCTACGGTTCGGAGGAGGACTACGTCAAGCAGATCGTCAATGCCTTCAAGTTCGGCGACGAGCCCGAGATCCTGATCGTGGTGGACAAGCTGCTCACCGGCTTCGATGCGCCGCGCAACACGGTGCTCTATCTGGCCCGCCGCCTGAAGGACCACACCCTGCTGCAGGCTATCGCCCGGGTCAACCGACTGTACGAGGATGACACCGGCAGCCGCACCAAGGATTTCGGCTACGTGATCGACTATGTAGGCGTACTCGGCGAGCTGGACCAGGCGCTGACCACCTACAGCGCGCTGGAGGGCTTCGAGGAGGCGGACCTGAAGGGTGCGTTGGCCTCGATCCACGAGGAGACCCGGGCACTGCCGCAGCGCCATGCCGAACTGTGGGACGTCTTCAAGACAGTGAAGAACCGCCAGGACGAGGAAGGTTTCGAACTGCTGCTGGCTGATGAAAGGCTGCGCGCCGGCTTCTACGAACGACTGTCGGCCTACGCGAAGACGCTGGCGATTGCGCTGTCCAGCGAACGCTTCATCACCGACACGCCCGAACAGAAACTGCGCGCCTACAAGAACGACCTGAAGCGGTTTGTCAACCTGAAGGCAGCCGTGAAACTGCGCTATGCCGAATCCGTGGACTACCGGGATTTCGAGCCGCGCATCCAGAAGCTGCTGGACACGCACATCTCGGCCTCCGAGGTGGTGCAGCTCAATGCGCCGGTGAATATCTTCGACGAGGCTGCTTTCCAGAAGGTGGTCGAGGAGCAAGGCGCAGGCAGCGAGAAGAACCCGGGCGCCAAGGCCGACATGATCGCTCACGCCACCCGGCGCGCCATCCATGAGCGGCTGGAACAGGATCCAGCGTTCTACGAGAAGTTCTCCAGGCTGATCCAGCAGGCCATCGACGACTACCGCGCGAAACGTCTGTCCGATCTGGAATACCTGCAGCGTGTCACCGAGATCAAGAACGCCGTGGTGTCGCGCAAGGGTGATGACCTGCCACCGGCACTGAACGACGACGCCGACGCAGCCGCCGTCTATGGCCTGCTGCGCCCCTTCGTGGCGAACCACCTGAGCGACGCCGCGCGGGTCCGGACAACCGCCGCCGAGGCAGCCATGGCGGTGTGGGACATCTTCCGGCGCAACCGCAAGGTGGGCTACTGGGATGACCTCGACGCCCAGCGCCGCACCATGAACGAGATCGACGACTACCTCTACGACGAGGTGAAGGGTGCGCGGGGCATCGCGCTCTCCACCGACGAGATGGACGAGATCATCGAGAAGACCATGCAACTCGCTCGTCATCGGATGGCCGGGTGAAGACCGTGGTCGGTATCCTGACCTACGGCCGCGACACCATCCGCTACGAAGTACGCTTCCTGGCATCGCGGCAGTCCTTGGGCATCGAGGTGCACCCCGACAGCCGTGTGCTGGTGCGCGCGCCAGTCGATTGCCCCGAGGCATTGATTGCCGAGCGCGTGCAGAAACGCGCCGGCTGGATCAGCCGGCAATTGGCCGAGTTCGAGCGCTATCGTCCCCGCACCCCGGCGCGGCAGTACGTCAGCGGCGAAACGCATCTGTACCTCGGCCGGCAATACCGGTTGAAGTTGCTGCAAGGCGAGACGGCCGACGTGAAGCTCGCGCGCGGCCAACTGCTCGTGAGCCTGTCCGGCGACCCTGATCCGGATCGCATCAAGACGTTGCTGCATGACTGGTATCTCGAACGCGCCCGGGCCGTGTTCAGCGACGTGCTCGACACCATCCTCGCTCGCTTCGAGCGCGCCGAGCGCCCGCGCCTGATCGTGCGCACCATGCAATCGCGCTGGGGCAGCCTGTCGCGCGCCGGCACCATGACCTTGAATGTCAATCTGGTACGCGCGCCGCGCCCCTGCATCGAGTACGTGGTGGCCCACGAGCTATGCCACACCAGGCACCGCGACCACGACACGCGGTTCTTCAAGCTGCTGCGGCAAGTGATGCCTGACTGGGAGCTACGCAAGCAGCGACTCGAAGCAGCGCTGCTGTAAGGGCACGTCTCGAGACCGCGGCCTACGGATCTCCGCGAGAAGCATCGCGAACATCGGGTCCCGGTCCGATCCCGGTGAGCTCCACGATCCTGATACTCGCCAAAGGCCCCATCGCATCAATCCGGAAAGCGACCTACCCGCCCTACATTCCGCACTTCGAATGGCGTATTAGATCGCAATTGCGCGTGCAATTTGGGCGGATCAGGGCTTGGCCGGATGTGCTGCGTCGATGAGTCGTTCGGAATCGGCCTCCCGGGCCCTGAGCAGTTTTTTTCACCAAGCGATAGTTGTCGATCGCTTGACGCAGCAACTTCGCCTGTTCGGGCGTGACGTAGCGATGCGCGATCTTGCCGGCGCGCATGCGACCCCACTCGTAGTACGGGCCGTGCCGCGCTGAAGGGTCAGTCGCGCACCGGCAGTTCGGTTTGCCGCACTTCATCATCCGCTCGCTGAGCGAACCGGAGCACAGCAATTCGATCTCGCCGAGCCTTGCGCGCAGCTTTGCGATGCGCTGGCGCGCCGCGTCGACTTGCCTGGTCGAGGGTTTTTTCACCACGGAGGATGCATTCTTCGGCAGCGGTGGGCTTGATTCGACGGCGGTCTTACGTATGAGATATCACAAGAGCAATGGCAGAGCAACCCTCCCCCGACGCGCAGCTCGATCTGCTGACCGAGCGCCTGGGCCCGCTACCCCTGCTCAACCACTTCCTCGATCGCAGCGGCGTGCTCGAGATCCTCGAGAAGCACGTCGATGGCGATGCGCGCTCGCACCGCTCCGCCGTTTCTCACACGCAGGCGCTGGGCGTGCTGCTGCGCTCGATCGTCGTCGAGCGCGAGCCGGTCTACCGCCAGCAGGAGACCGCGGTGTCGTTCGCCGGCGGCCTGTTCGGCCTGAGCACCGCCGACCTGTCGCACCTCACCGACGACCGCATCGGACGGGCGCTCGAGCGCTTGTTCGACGTGGACCGGGCGGCATTGCTGACCGAGGTCGTCGTCACGCTTGCGCGACGCTTCGGCGTGCGCTTCGATCGGCTGCACAACGACTCGACTTCGGTCTCCTTTTGCGGGCAGTACCGCGCAGCCTCGGGACGCAGCGTTCGCGCTCGTCGGGCACCTGCGATCACCTACGGCTACAGCAAAGACCACCGGCCCGATCTGAAGCAGTTGCTGTTCATCCTGACCATCGACGGCGACGATGGCGTGCCGGTGCACTTTCGGTGCGCCAGCGGCAACGTCGCCGATGCCGTCACCCACATCGACACCTGGAACACGCTGCGCGAGATCGCCGGGCGCGCGGATTTCCTCTACGTCGCCGACAGCAAGCTGTGCTCACGCCCGAACATGGACTACATCGCGCGCCACGGCGGGCGCTTCGTGACGGTGATGCCGCGCAACCGCCGAGGAGGATGCCCAGTTCCGGCACTGGATCCAGACGCATACGCCGCACTGGGAACTCGTCTGGCAGCGACCCAACCCGAGAAACGCCGAGGGCCCGCGCGACGAGTGGTACGTCTTTTGCCCCGAGGTGCCTTCGGCCGAGGCCTACCCCATCGTCTGGGTCTGGAGCACCTTGCTCACGCTCAGCCGGGGCTACCGGCGCCAGAGGAACGTGGCCGCCGCCATCGATCACCTCGTGGACATCAAGCGCAGGCTCGGTGCGGCCCGCGCCCGTCTGCGCGGGGCTGCGCAAATCGATCAAGAGGTCGACGAGGTCCTCGCCCGCTATCAGGCCGGCCGATACCTGAAGGTCAGCCGCGTCGTGCGCGAGGAGCACGTCTTTCGCCAGGCGCGCCGCGGCAGGCCCGGGCCCGACACCGCCTACCGCAAGATCACCAAGCGGCGCTACGACATCGAGTGGACGCTCGACACCGAGGCCATCGCCTACGACCAGAAGTCCGACGGCATGTACCCGTTGATGACCAACGACCGCAGCCTGTCGGGCGCGCAGGTCCTCATCGCCCACAAGGGCCAACCTTGCATCGAGCGGCGCTTCGAGCAGCTCAAATCCGTGCATGAGATCGCGCCGGTGTTCCTGAAGAACGAATCGCGCATCGAGGCGCTGTTCACTGTCTACTTCCTCGCCCTCGTCGTGCAAGCGCTCATCGAGCGCGAACTGCGCCTCGCGATGAAGCGCCACAAGATCGACGCACTGCCGCTGTATCCGGAGAGCCGCGCCTGTCGTCGGCCCACGACCGAACACATCCTGCGCCTGTTCAGCCTCGCCGAGCGCCACACCCTGCGCGCCAACGGCGCCACCCTGAAGGTCTTCGAGCCCGAACTCACCGAACTCCAACTCACGGTACTCGAACTGCTCGGCGTGCCCGCTCGCGCCTACCGTCGAGCCAGCTAACCGTCGGTGCCTCCAGGGGCTGCTAATTCACCGCTATTGCGCGAATCGAAGTGCGGAATGTAGGACCCGCGTGCGCCTAGTAAAGCTTGATGCCCGTGGTTCTCACCAGCTCGTCCCACTTGGCAATCTCGGCCTTCTGGAACTCGCCCAACTGCTGCGGTGTGCCGCCCTCGACTTCCATCCCGACCGACGCAGCCAGCCGAGCGATCTCAGGCTCGTCCCGCATCATCTTGTTCACCTCGGCGTTGAGTCGCTGGACGATGTCCGCCGGCGTCCCATTGGGGGCGAACATCGCATACCACACCACCAGGTCGTAGCGGGTCAGCCCGACCTCGCCGAACGAGGGAATTTCCGGTGCGAACCCGGCCCGCTTGTGGCTGGTCACCGCAAGCGCCTTGATCTTGCCCGCGCGGATCTGCGGCATGGAGGGGCCGACGTTCTCGACTGCATACTGGATCTGGCCGCCCATGAGGTCGGCGAGCAAGGTACCGACGTTCTTGTACTGCACCGTCTCGCTCTTGGTGTCGGTCATGCGCCCTATCAGATCGATCCAGACGCGAGCCGTGGTATTGGATGCGCCGAAGTTGACCGCCCCCGGGCTGGATTTCGCGAGCCGAACCAGATCGGACACGGAGCCTGCCGGCGCGGCATTGTTCGCGACCAGGATCATAGGCAACCGCCCCATGAGCACGATCGGAGTCAGATCCTTGGCCGGATCGAAGGTGAGCTTCTCATAGAGGCTGACGTTCGCCGCGAGCGGGCCGTTGCTTCCCATCAGCAACGTGTAGCCGTCCGGCGCCGCCTTCGCCACCGTATCCACACCGATGTTGCCCCCCGCGCCGGGCCGGTTCTCGACCACCACCGGCTGGCCCATCCGCTCGGTCAGCAGCTTGCCCACTCCGCGCGCCAGGATGTCTACCCCGGCCCCCGGGCCAAACGGAACGATGAGGCGGATCGGCCCGGAGGGATACTCCTGTCCAAATGCCGAGTGACCGAACAATGCTCCGAAAACGAAAGCCAGTGCCAGCAACGGCTTCTTCATGCTCTCCTCCGTATGATCGGGAGCTCACGCTCCCAAAAAGGCTTCACGCATCAATTTCCGCGAGATCTTGCCGACCGCGCTCTTCGGAAGCGAGTCGAAAACAAGCTGCACCTTGCTCGGCTTCATATACGAGCCGATCTCCTTCGCGACCAGGGACATGATGTCGCTGTCGGTGATCTTGCTACCCCGCTTGACTTGGCATACCGCCACTGGGGTCTCCCCCATTTCTTGTCCGGAATGCCGAAAACGCAGACCTCCAGGACATCCGGATGGCCGGATATGATTTTCTCCAGCTCTCCCGGATAAATGTTGTGACCGCCGGAGATAATCATCTCCCCCACCCGATCCGTGAGGTACAGATATCCGTTCTTGTCGATCCTGCCCAGGTCTCCGGTCTTGATCCATCCGTTGGCGACCTTCCTGGCCGTTTCCACAGGGTCCATCCAATAGCCGTCCATCTGGCCGTCGCATTTGCCGACGACCTCGCCGACTTCCCCGACCGGCAAGACGTTTCCTTCCTCGTCCCAGATCTCCACGTCGGCGCACGGAAGCGGCTTGCCGACCGCCTTCATCGGCTCCGATCCACTCACGACTGCGAACCATGCCTCGGGCCCCATTCCTGCCAAGGGCACCGCCTCGTTGGTTCCATACGTCTGATGGAGAACTCTTCGGCCGAAGACCTCCTCGGCCTTGAGCAGGGTATTGATGCCAACCGGCGCCGAGCCGATTGCCGGGCTCCTCAGCGTGCTCCAGTCATGGTTGGACGCGTTGTCGGTGTTCGCCACCATGTTAAGCAGCGTGGGCGGCATGAATGAGTGGGCCACCTTCTCCCGACTCATCAGCGTCACGATCTCGGTCGGCTCGAGGCCGGACCCGAGGATCTGCCTTGCGCCTTGGGCCCATGCCGGCAGGAAGTAATAGGCGGACGCGTGGCTCAGCGGCGCCATGTGCAGCATCGTATCGCCGGTGCAAATGCGCGGCTTGAACGACATAGTGTCTCGCCCAATCGAGATCCACTGGCGATGCGTGTTGGGTATTCCCTTGGGTTCGCCGGTCGTCCCGCCGGTAAACTTGATCACGCACAGATCGTTCTCGCTGATCGGCGCGTGGCCTTCTTCCTCGGACTGGCTCGCCAGCCATTTCTCGTACCCGCCGTCGGCGACGACGATTTCCTTCAGGAACGGGTTTTCCGCTCTTGCCCTGTCCAGCTCCGGAGGGGCGTCTGCGGATGCCAGCACGATCCGGCATCCGGACTTGCCAATCATCTGGAGATGCCGATCAACGCTGTTCCTCCAGTACAACGGCACCCGGACGAAATTTCCGATGGCGCATGCAAGATAGAGATCGACACCCAGAATGGTGTTGTCATCCAGCATGCCCACGCGGTCGCCCGGCAACAAGCCGATCGACCGGAGTCCGTTGTAGCAACGCAATCCTCTGCGCCAGCATTCCTCGAACGTATATTCCCTGCCGCCGACCACGACCGCTGGTAGACGTGCGTAATAGCTCGCGCCCCGGCGCAAGATCGATCTGACATCCATATGAGGTCCCTGCCGCGCGTTCAGATTCCACGGAATCGCCGGGCGACCATTCCGTCCCCCGCATTCCGTCCGCTATTCGGTCCTCCCCGAGGGCGGGCGGAACTTCGCCCTCGGGGCGACCGCTCGCGTGTGCGCGGCCCGCGCCACAAGCGTCTGCCCCTCGAACGACTCGACCTGCAGTTCGATGCGCCGGCCCGACACCTCCTGCACGGTGGCCCGCGTCACGATCTCGGCACCGGCGTAGGACGGCTGCAGATGCTCGAACGTCATCCGGATCCCTACCGAGGTCAGGTCATCAGGAAGATCCCGCTCGACCAATTGCAGGCTGGCGATCTCCATCAGGGACACCACGGCCGGCGACGCGAGCACCACGATGTCCGGCTTTCCGAAGCGCGGGGTGAGCAGGGAGTCGTCGACCGTCCTGACGATGTCCAGGCTCTCGCCCTCGGCCGGCAGGTTCAGTTCCCCGGTGCTCATGCCGACACCCTCCTCTCATCCGTGACGGCCTTCACCGTCGCATCGCCGGTTCCCTTGACGACGCCTTCCTCGTCGACCAGCCAGAGGTGGATTCGCGCGGCGCCGTCGCGGATCCAGAGCACCTTGCTGAAGCTGATCAAGGTCTCGTTCGGATACACCGCCCGGCGCTGCACGTTCTCGTAGTCGCTGATCCACCAGCCGGGCCCGAGCGATTCCTCGAGCGCGGCCACCATCACCGAAGCCAGCTGCGGACCCGCGACGATGTTCCGGCCGCCGCCGTAGCGGTGCGATTTGGCGAAGTCCGGGTCGTAGTGCGTCGGCGAGTACTCGTCTACCGCCGCCAGCCACCCCATCATCGACATCCAGGTGAACTTCGGATGGCGCTTCAGGTGGGTAGTCTGGTCGACCTTGAATGCAGATTCGACGTCCGTCGCGCGCAACCACGTCGGCGCCCCAGGATCGGGCGGAAGCGCAACCCGCGTTTCGACAGGGGACGTGAGCACCCCAGATTCGCCGAAATCGAGGGCGATCGCCTTGCGGATCAACCGCGCCGCCAACTCGTTGCGCTGGTTATACATGCGCCACTCGTCGCTGAAGAACTCCAGCTCACCGTGACGGCCGGTCTTCCTGTAGCTCGGGAGGATCGTCGCGGTGACGGCAAGAACGTCTCCGCTCAGGATCGGGCGGTGATAGTGAAAGTCGTCCCCGGCGTGGAGCTGCGCGCGACCGGACGGGAGCCCGGTGATGATCGTCTGCTCGTAGACACGGTAGGTGCGGGTGTTATTGAGCAGGTAGAACAGATAGGCGTGCGGCGCCTCGATCGGGCCCCGGTTGGCGCCGGACGGCAGGCGCCAGTCGTGCGCCGCTCCGCATGCATAGGCCACCTGCTCGATCGATTTCTGGTCGACGACGAACAGGTACGGCTCCGAGGTCAGTCCGACGTAGGATTCCGACCGGCCGCTCTTCGCGTAATCCACCAGCAGGCTTTGAACGTCGGAGGTCTTCTTACCGATGTAGTGCATGGTCAGTCCTTTTCGAGGGTGGACCCGTCACTCAGGCTTCATTCCGAGGTCCCTGACCAGTTGCCCCCACTTGTCCGTCTCGACCGCGAGGAACTTGCGAAACTCCTCCGGAGTGCCTCCACCCGCGATCGCGCCGGCCACGGTTAGCTTCTCCACGGTGTCGGGCGAGTGCAGCGCCCAAGTGATCTCGTCGGCGAGCTTCCGGACGATCTCGGCCGGCGTTCCGCCCGGGGCGAAGACGCCGTACCAGGCCGCCGCTTCATAGCCCGCGAGCCCCTGCTCCATCATGGTCGGGGTATCAGGCAGCCACGGCACCCGTTTCGCGGAGGTGACCGCGAGGGCCTTCAGCTTCCCGGACCGGACGTGCTGCAGCGCCCCGTTGTCGAACATCATCGACACCCGCCCCGCGATCAGGTCGAGGTGCGCGGGCGCGCTTCCCTTGTACGGAATGTGATTGAGCTTCAAGCCGGCCATCTTCCCGAACAGTTCGCCCGACAGGTGCGTGGAGGTCGCCTGGCCGGTCGAGGCGAACGAGAGCGAGCCCGGTTCGGCACGCGCCAGCTTGATCAGGTCGCCGACCGAGTTGACCGGCAGGCCGGGATACACCACCAGGACGTTCGGAATCGTCGCCATCAGCGTCACCGGCACCAGGTCTTTGGCGGTGTCGTACGGAAGCTTGGCGATCAGCATCGGATTCAGCGCGTACGGCATCGCCGTGAGGAGGACGGTCTGTCCATCCGGCGCCGCCTTGGCGACCATGTCGGTCGCGATGACCGTGTTGGCGCCCGGCTTGTTTTCGACGATCACCGGGACGCCCCAGCGCTCGTTCAGCTTCGCCGCCACCAGCCTCGCCTGGAGGTCGGTAGCGCCACCCGGCGGATAGGCGACGATGATGCGCACGGGCTTCGTCGGCCACGCCTGCGCGCTCGCCGACAGTGGTACCAGCAACGAAAGCGCTGCGGCGAGAAGAGCTGCAACTGCTCGGATCATGGCGGGTCTCCTGTGCAAGAGATGGTTCAATCAACACATTCGAAGTGTTCTTCCGATCGCTGGCCCAGACCATACGGCAACCATATCGACGGAACTAGCCGGCAGTCTGGTTAACTGGTATACGTCTCACGTATGACAGACGGTCGGCCCAAGCTCGAGGCCCTTCGGCTCTTCGTGAAAGTCGCCGAACTGGGGAACCTGTCGCATGCGGCGGCCGTCATCGGCACCACGCAACCGTCCGTGAGCCGGGCATTGCGGGCGCTCGAGGACAGCCTGCAGGCGCCGCTCTTTCACCGCACCGGCCGCGGCGTGAAGCTCACGGAGATCGGCGAGCAGACCCTGCTTAGGGCGCAGGCGCTGCTGGCCCATGCCGACCAGTTCTCCGCCAACATCCGCGACCAGATGCGCACACCGACCGGCACGGTGACGGTAGCGCTCCTGACCATGTACATGCAAATGCTGGCCGCAGACCTATTCGACGAGGTACACCGTCAGTTTCCCGGCATTGTGCTGCGCCTGGTGGAGAGCTTCAGCGTGCAGCATGAGGATTGGCTGTCGAACGGCTGGGTCGACATCGCACTGGTCACCCGCTATCGCAGGACGGGCCTGGACAAGCAGGACGTGCTCGCCACATCGGACGTGATGGTGGTGGGTAACCCCGACCTCGGGGAAAAGGGCGACAAACTGCCCTTCCAAGCGCTGGCATCGATACCGCTAGTGCTGCCGGCCTCGCCGAACGGACTGCGGCTCTGCGTCGACGAGGAAGCCCGCCGCCGCGGGTTCCGCCTGAACGTCGTGCTCGAGGCCGACTCGGTCGAAGCCCAGCACGCGATCATCTCGCGCGAGCGCTGCTACGCGCTCTGGAGCGAGAACTCAGTGCGGTTGCAGCGATTCGACGCGTCTTTTGCGGCGCGCCGCATCATCGATCCCGAGGCTGCCCCGCAGCGTGATGATGAAGACAACGACTCACCACCCGCTCAGCCGCGCATCGCGCGAAGTCGCGCGGATTCTGCGCCGCCTGGTTCTCGCGATCCACGGGCCGTAGCGTTCGAGCCCGGCGCTCATGAGAAACAAAACAGGTTGAGGGGCGTTTTCATGCGGGCGTCGCGGTCGTTGGCATGACTGCGAAGCCGAGTGCGGCGGCGCGACGTTTGAGCGCCGCGATGCTGCGCTCGCGCTGCTGGGCTTCGTAGTTCTGCTGGCCCTGATCGACATAGGCTTCGCCGCGGGTCAGCATGAAGTAGACCATGCGGGCGAGCTTGTGGGCCGTGGCGGTGTTGGCACGTGGCTTGTCCATGCGCGCACACATCCGGCGGTAGAACGCGCCGAGCGCCGAATCGCTGTGCGACAGGCTCATGGCGGCCATCTTCAGCGCCTGACGCACCCGGTTGGCCGATCGTTTGGTCTTGGCCGACAGCACCTTGCCGCCGCTGATCTTGGTGCCCGGGCACAAGCCCAGCCACGAGCAGAAGTGCTTGACGTTGGCAAAGCGGCTCAGGTCGGGGCCAATCTCCGAGAGAATCTTCATCACCGCCGCCAGCCCCAGGCCGTTGATGCGCGTGAGATCGACGCCAGCCCAGTTGGCGGGGATCTGTCGCTGGTCGAACTGCGCGCGCGTCTTGCTGCCCGCGCGCGGCACCTGGCCGAGATCGACCCGGGATGAACCGAGCTGGCTCAGCAGCGCTTGCAGCTTGGCGTCGCACTCGCCCAGGTGGCGCGCGATGTCGTCGTACATCGCCAGTGCCTGGCGCAGCACGAACAGGTGCTCGTCGCGCCAGTTGCCGGTGAGCGCCTTGGCGATGTCGTGCTCGCTGGCCTTCACGCGGCTGTGGCGGTGCCGCGCCAGGATCTGCGCGTCGCGCTCGCCGGCGACGATGGCGCGGATGATGGCCTGCCCGGTCGTGCCCATCACGTCGGTGAGCACCTCGGTGAGCTGGATGTTCATCTGGACCAGCGCCTTTTGCATGCGCTGCACCCAACTGGCCTGCTCGACCAGGAGCACGTCGCGCTGGCGCGCCACCGCGCGCACCACACAGACCTCGTCGGTCGGGCGGAATGCCGCGCGCAGGTAGCCCCGGCTCATCAGGCGCTGCAGCCACTGGCAGTCCTGCACGTCGCTCTTGCGCCCGGGCACGTACTTCATCTGCCGCGCATCGACCGAGAAGACCTTCAGACCGCGCTGCTCCAAGACCTCGTACACCGGGATCCAATACACCCCAGTGGACTCCAGCGCCACCGTATCGACACCGCACGCCAGCAGCCAGTCGGCCATCGCGTTCAGGTCGTCAGTCATCGCACCGAACTCGCGTACCGGCTCCTCACACGTGTGTCGAGGGACCGCCACCCAGTGGCTCGATCCTCCCACGTCGATCCCCGCCGCGTTGGGAAACACCAGATCATCGTCGCGCTTGCGCATCGCCATCGTCCGCTCCAAGATAGTCGTCGAACGGCAGCGCCATGGGAGTCGTCGAATTCGACTCGATCTCATGAACGGGATGCACATCACTGTGCTCACCACTGTCGCCGACGATCCCCGGACCATGCTCTCAGGCGGGCTCGCACTGCAGCGGCGGTCACCGCTGCAGGCTCGCACCAATGCGTATTCGGTCATCTCGGCGCTGCCGTTCCCCTTGTAGCGCAAAAATTGTTTCTCCGCGAACGCCGCGCCCCCGACGGGGGCCTAGTCATACTGTGTTAATAAAATCAGTCTACTATACGCGCATCTTCAAGTGCAAGGTGCGAAGCGATGGACGAACTTGGCGAGCTCCAGCGATACATGGCGCATCTGAGTGAAGCGCTGGGTCACGCCGACCGGCATGCGGGGTTGCGCGGGTACTGTGCGGGGCTGATGTCGCCGCTGGCCCGAAAGAGCGTCGAGCCGATGGCCGCGGCGGTCGATCCGCAGCATGTTCGTTCTCGTCATCAGTCGCTGCACCATTTCGTGGCGGATTCGGACTGGTCCGACGAGGCGCTGCGGCTGCGGGTGGCGCAATGGGTGGTGCCGCGGATGGACTTCTCCGACGGCGGCTGGTGGATCATCGACGACACCGGCTTTCCGAAGGCGGGTCGTCATTCGGTGGGCGTGGCGCGCCAGTACTGCGGGATGCTGGGCAAGCAGGACAATTGCCGGGTAGCGGTGAGCGTGTCGCTGGCCTGTGAGGCAGCGAGCCTGCCGGTGGCCTGGCGGCTGTATCTGCCCGGGGAGTGGGCCGAGGACGAGGCCAGGCGCCGCAAGGCCGGCGTACCGGCCGAGATCGAGTTCGCGACCAAGCCGAACATCGCCCCCGGGCAGATCGAAGATCTGCTTGCGCAGGGCGCACCGCGCCATACGGTGCTGGCCGATGCGGGCTACGGGGTGGACACGGCGTTTCGCGAGCGGCTCACTGAACTGGGGCTGGCCTATGTGGCAGGCATCACCGGCAGTGTGACGGTCTGGGCGCCGCCGCGAGAACCCTTGGCGCCCAGACCGACGCCGCGCGCGGGCCGCAGGGCAGGCGCTTGCGCCGGGGCCAAGGCCGGCGACGAGCAGCACCGCCCGCAATCGGTCAAGGAGGTCGCGCTCGCGCTCTCGCCGCTGGCCCGGTACCGGGCCAGTTGGCGTGAGGGCACGAACCAGACGCTGCGCTCGCGCTTTGCACGGCTCAGGGTACGAGCCGCGCATCGGGACCATCTGCGCAACGAACCACGCCCGCCCGAGTGGCTGCTCATCGAGTGGCCCGAGGACGAAGCCGAGCCGACCAAGTACTGGCTCTCGACGCTGCCCGAGGCCGTAGCGCTCGAAAGCGCATGGTGTATGAAGCGAAGATGCGCTGGCGCATCGAGCGCGACTACCAGGAACTCAAGCAGGACCTGGGGCTGGGCCACTACGAGGGCCGAGGCTGGCGAGGATTCCATCACCATGCGAGCCTGAGCATCGCCGCCTACGGATTCCTGCTTGGGCAGCGACTCAGCTATCCCGAGCAGGCCCGGGCAGAAAAAAACGCCACTTCGCCAGGAACCTGCCGTACCCACGCATTACGTCCCTCGAGGCGCCCCGCCGGGCGCAGCGCCACGTCCCCTGGTCGATCACGAGTTTGCGGCTGCGTATCGGCGCGCTGCTACTTCGTAGCTTCGCCCGATGTCCGTGCTGCTTCCGGGCCACGAGGCATTTATTAACACAGTATGACTAGGATGCTCTCAGAGTCTGACTCTTCTCCGCTGCTCATCCCACAGCGCCGGCGGATCGACCGCCAGGTCGAACAGCGTGATGTGGTTCGGCAACGCGTCGTCCAGGATGGCGGCCACGATGTCGGGTGCCAGCGTGGTCAGGTTGACCATCCGGCCCACGTAGCTGTCGTCGATCCCCTCCCCGATCTCCTTCAAGGACTTCGCTTCCCCTGATTCCAGCATCGCCAGCCAACGGTGGCCTCTGGCCAGCGCCAGTTGGATGGAGGTCGGCGCCACATCCCACGGGCCTGACTGGGGCGGTTTCGCCGTTTGGGAGAATGACCAGTTTGCGGCCACTGCGGCGTTTGATCTGGATCGACACCGACAGGGTCAGCCTGCTGCGTATTTCGGCGAACGTGACCGTGCGTTTCGGCATCGTGACCGCGGGTTTCGGCGATCGTGACCTGGTGCGCGATGATCGTCGCCCGGTGGCGGGCCCGGTCGTCGATCATCTCGAGCAGGTCGTTGCGCGTCGTCGCATCGATGTTGCCGGTGCCCCAGTCGTCGAGGATCAGCACGTCGGTGCGGGCGAGCTGCGCGAGCCACTTGCCGAAGCCCCCGGCGCCGTGCAGCACGCGCAGCTCCTCGGGCAGGCGCGGTGCGCGGCTCCACCATCCGAAGACAACGCCCTGCCTCGCAGGGCGTTGTTTCTTGCACGGCGTAACCGAAATTCTCGCAGGTGTCTGGTTGAACGCCGATTGCAGGTCTTGTCAGTCTGGTGCCGACCCGGGTGGCGCAACCGGCGCCCGGTCCTGCGCCTTTCCTTTCGCCTGCCACTTGTCGTAGCAGTCGAGGCCGCAGAAGTAGGCGACGTAATCGGTCACCTCGGCCACGGTGGCCTCCGACCTCGGAATCTCCTTCAGGCACACCTCGCAGGCGACGCGCTCGTCGTCCGGAACGGGAGGATGGACGTGGTCAGGCATGATCGTCTCCCTACGCACGGCCCCTGGGGTCTTGCATGGGCAGAATACGCCGCCTGACGGGGGAGAGTCACCCGGCGGTGCAGACCCCCGCCGCGATGCCGTCGATCGGCAACCGGTTCTCGCACCGCAAGCGGTCGCCCGCCGCTTCCTGGCCGCGCACGGCCCCTCGCGCCCCCTCAGTCCTCGGGCGCATCGCCCAGCGTGACGGCTCGTTGCGGCGCCGTGTTCACCTGCAGCGAGAACACGTCCGGGCGCGCGTAGTGTCCGACCGGATCGAAGTCCATCTGCGCCATCGGAATCACCGACAGGTCCAGCTCCGCCGTCAGGATCGCATCCTCGTTGTACACGGGACCCGCCAGCAACTTGCCCAGCGGGTCGACGATCAGGCTGCCGCCGCGCATCAGTACGGTGTCGGGTGCCTCGGGCAGCCGGTTGTTCATGCGGTCCTGAGGGAATTGCGACTGCCGCAGGTGCTGGCACGCCGAGAGCACGAAACAGCGCCCCTCCAGCGCAATGTGCTGCATCGTCGACACCCAGCTGTCGCGATCGTCGGCCGTGGGGGCGCAGTACAGGGCGACGCGTTGCTGGTACATCGCCATGCGCAGCGCCGGCATGTAGTTTTCCCAGCAGATGACCGCGCCCAGCTTGCCGTGCGGCGTGTCGACCGCCAGCAGGGTCGATCCGTCGCCGAAACCCCAGACCAGCCGCTCGAGGGCCGTCGGCATGAGCTTGCGATGCTTGCCCAGCACCCGACCGTCCGGCCCGATGTACACGGCCGTGCAGTACAAGGTGCCGCCATCACGCTCGATGATTCCCATGACCACGTAGGTCTTGTGCCGTGAAGCTGCCTTGGCCAGTTGCGCGATCTCGGGCCCGTCCACCGCGACGGCCACGTCGAAATACTGCTTGAACTCGGCCCGTCCCTGCGGGGTCCGCCCTCCCAGGTAGATGTGAAAGTCGGCCCCTTTGGGGTAGCCGCCGATGAACGCCTCCGGGAAGACCACCAGACGCGCGCCGCGTCTCGACGCGTCGGCCATCAGCTCCAGCGTGCGTTCCACGGTAGCAGGCGTGTCCAGCAAGACAGAGGCTGACTGCACGACCGCCGCGGTTAGGGTATTGGGCATGGTCTTTCCCGACCCCTCGCTTCAGCCGCTGCTGCGCCCGGCCCGGCTGATCTCGATCAGCGCGTTCAGCGCGTCGGTGACGGTGAAGATGCCGAGGAACTCGCCCGTGTCCTCGTTCACGATCACGCTGCCGATCTTGCGGTCGGACATCTCATACGCCACTTCGTCGAGCGGCGTGCCGGCCGTCACCGCCACGGGATCGGTGGCCATGATGTCGGCCGCGCGCACCTGGATCTTGTGCTCGACGCTCAGCCCCTGCGCGACGCGCACGTCGCGGTCGCTGACCACCCCCACCACCTTGCCGTCGCGGACGATCGGAAGATGACGCACGCCGCACTGCTGCATCAATTGCCGAATCTCGTCGATCGACAGGTCCTCCGTCGCCGTGACGGGATTGGGGGTCGTGTATTCCTCGACCGGCACGTTCCATTTCATCGCGACACCTCTGCGTGGCTGCGCCCGCCGCGAGCCGGCAGGCATCCGGGCTGCATTTGCCGCGATTATCGGTTGCCCGCAAGCCACGGACAAGGCGACGCTTCTTCGCGACGATTCTTCCGGACACTTCTTCGCTGCGGCGCCGATCCGGGCGACAGCGATACAGAGGCCGCACCCGCGCACCCGCGCACCCGCGATCGGCGTAGACTGCGGCCCCGGGACGAGACCATGCTCGCTTCGATTCTCGCGATCTGTGCAGGCGCCTCGGCCGGCGCGGTAACGCGCTGGCTGCTTGGCATATCGCTCAACGCGATGTTTCCCACGATTCCGCCGGGCACGCTGCTCGCCAACCTGATCGGCGGCTACCTGGTCGGCGTGGCGATGGCGGTGTTCGCCGACCATCCCGGCCTCGCTCCGGAATGGCGCCTGCTCGTCATCACCGGATTCCTCGGCGGGCTCACCACCTTCTCCACCTTCTCGGCCGAAGTCACCACGCTGATCCAGCAGGGACGTCTTCTCTGGGCGACCGCGGCGATCGGCAGCCATCTCGTCGGCTCGCTGGCGCTCACCGTGCTCGGGCTGGCGTCGGTGCGCGCGCTCGAGCGCCTTTGAGGAGGGCGACGATGCAGGGCTACCAGTTGACCTTCTTCACGACGCAGGACCGGCGCCACGGCGGCCTGCCGCTCGGCGAATGGCTGCTGCAGGAAGCGCGCAAGCTCGGCGTCTCGGGCGCGACACTGGTTGCGGCCGCCGAGGGCTTCGGACGCGACGGCAAGCTTCACGCCGCGCACTTCATCGAACTGGCGGACCAGCCGGTCGAGGTGACGATGGCGCTGGGCGCATCCGAGGTGGACCGCCTGTTCGAGCGCCTGCGCGACGAGCGCATCCGGGTCTTCTACGTGAAGGCGCCGATCGAGTTCGGCACCACCGGCCGAGGGCTGACCGGCGGCGCGTGGCCGCCTCGCCGCGACACGGCGCGCCGAAGCCGTTAGACTCGGCCCTATGCCGAACTCCGATCCGCGCAGCAGCGTGCTGCCGTCGATCCGCGAGTCGAGCGCACTGTTCCTCGACTTCGACGGTACGCTGGCCGAACTGGCCCCGACCCCCGATGCGGTACGCACCGCTCCGGGCCTCCTCGACAGCCTCGCGGCACTCTCCGGATCGCTCGGCGGCGCCCTGGCGATCGTCTCGGGCCGCTCGCTGGCCGATCTCGACCGCCTGCTCGCGCCGATGCGGCCAGCGGTCGCTGCCGAGCACGGTGCGGTGCTGCGCCTGGCCGACGGGCGAATGCACTGTACCGAAGCCCCCGACCTGAGCGAGGCGCTGCGTGCCGGCGCGGAGCTGGCTCGCGCGCATCCCGCCGTGGTGCTCGAGCGCAAGACGATGTCGGTGGCGCTGCACTTTCGCGGCGCGCCGCAACTCGCGCAGTCGTGCATCGACGCGATGGCCGCGACGATCGAGGATCGTCCGGAACTGGAGCTGCTGCACGGCAAGTGCCTCGTCGAAGTGCGGCGCGCCGGCATCGACAAGGGCCGCGCGATCGCCGCGCTGATGTCCAGCCCTCCGTTCGCCGGGCGGCAGCCGATCTTCGCGGGCGACGACGTGACCGACGAGGCCGGCTTCGCCTTCGTGCAGCAAAGCGGCGGCGTGGCGATCAAGGTGGGCGACGGCGACACCGTCGCGCGACATGCCTGCGAATCGCCCGAGGCGCTGCGCGGCTGGCTCGCGTCGGCTGCATCGGCTACATCGAGTGCATCGATCGCGTCGGCGTCGTCGGCGATGACAGGATCGGCGCGCTGAGGCGGGCGCCGCAGGCCGCACAGGGACCGCAGCGATGGCAGACGACCCACGGCACGCATCACCCGACCAGGCGCAGCCGGTCCATGCCGACGCGCCCGGTGCCGGTTTCTGCCCGCCCGCCGATCCTTCGCTCGCGCTCGGCGTGATCGGCAACTGCGCGTTCAGCGCGCTCGTCGATGCGCGCGGTCGCATCGTCTGGTGCTGCTGGCCGCGCTTCGACGGCGATCCGGTCTTCGATGCGCTGCTGGAACCCTCGGCGCGCGGCAGCGCGTTCGGCATCGAGATCGAGGACTTCGCCGAGTCGCGGCAACGTTACGAGCCGAACACCGCGGTGCTGCGCACGCAGCTTTACGATCGTGCGGGACAAGGCATCGAAATCACCGATTTCGCGCCGCGCTTCATGAGCCGCTCGCGCTTCTTCCGGCCGCTGATGCTGGTGCGCCGCGTCCGGCCGATCGCCGGCACGCCGCGCATCCGCGTCGCGCTCGCGCCGCGCTTCGACTGGGGCGCGACCGAACCCGAGGTGACGCGCGGCAGCAACCACGTGCGCTACGTCGGCGACGTGCTCACCCTGCGCCTGAACACCGACGCCCCGATCTCGCACGTCCTCTCGCAGCAGCCGTTCGTGCTCAGCCGCGAGATGAACTTCCTGCTGGGCGCCGACGAGACGCTGCAGGAAGGGGTCGCCGACACGGCGCGGCACTTCGAGCAGGAAACGCTCGCCTACTGGCGCGGCTGGTGCCAGCGACTGGCCGTGCCGCTCGAATGGCAGGAGGCGGTGATCCGCGCGGCGATCACGCTGAAGCTGTCGGTGTTCGAGGACACCGGCGCGATCGTCGCCGCGATGACGACCAGCATTCCCGAGGCGCCCGACAGCGGTCGCAACTGGGACTACCGCTACTGCTGGCTGCGCGACGCGTTCTTCGTGGTGCGCGCGCTGAACAGCCTGTCCGAGGTCGGGACGATGGAGGACTACCTCGACTGGCTCGGCAACGTGGTCGTGGAGACGCGCGGCGAGCACATCCAGCCGCTCTACGGAATCGGGCTGGAGCGCAGCCTGCCCGAATCGATCTGCGAAAACCTGTCCGGATATCGCGGCATGGGTCCGGTGCGCGTCGGCAACCGGGCTCACGAGCACTATCAGCACGACGTCTACGGCAACGTGATCCTCGGCGCGACGCAGGCGTTCTACGACCACCGGCTGCTGCACCGCGCCGGCCTGCCCGAATTCCAGCGGCTCGAACAGGCGGGCGAGCAGGCGGTGAAGGTGTTCGGCCAGCCCGACGCCGGCATGTGGGAGCTGCGCACGCGCGCGCGCGTGCACACGTCGTCGGCGCTGATGAGCTGGGCGGCCTGCGACCGGTTGGCGCGCATCGCGGCGCTGCTGGCGGTGCCCGGCCGCGCGGCCTACTGGCGCTCGCACGCCGACGCGATGCGCGAGCGCATCCTGCGCGAGGCCTGGAACGAGCAGCGCCAGGCCTTCGTCGAGAGCTTCGGCGGCCGCGACCTCGACGCCAGCGTGCTGCTGATGGCCGAGGTCGGGCTGATCGACGCGGGCGACCCGCGCTTCGTGTGCACGCTCGAAGCGCTCGAGCGCCATCTGTGCGACGGCCCCTGGATGCGCCGCTACGAAGCGGCCGACGACTTCGGAAGGCCCGAGACCGCGTTCAACATCTGCAGTTTCTGGCACATCGACGCGCTGGCGCGCACCGGGCGCCGGCAGCGGGCCCGCGAGATCTTCGAATCGATGCTCGCGCACCGCAACCACCTCGGCCTGCTCTCCGAAGACACCCACCCGACCACCGGCGAGATGTGGGGCAACTTTCCGCAGACCTATTCGATGGTCGGCATCATCAACGGCGCGGTGCGGCTGTCGGCCGCGTGGCACACCGTCATCTGAGGGCTTGCCAATGGGTCGCCTGGTCGTCGTCTCCAACCGCATCGCCGATCCGCGCAAGCCGGCGGCCGGCGGGCTGGCGGTGGCGCTCGGCGAGGTGCTGCGCAACACCGGCGGGCTGTGGTTCGGCTGGAGCGGCGCGATCGTCGACGGCGGCACGCCCGGCGATGGCGATCTGCACCTGCAGCAGGCCGGCCCGGTCACGCTGGCCACGGTCGACCTGTGCCGCGAGGACCACGACGCCTATTACGCCGGCTACAGCAACGGCGTGCTCTGGCCGGCATTCCACTACCGGCTCGATCTGGCCGATTTCGACGGTCAGTATTTCGACGGCTATCGCCGCGTGAACCGGCTGTTCGCGCGCCGGCTGGTGCCGCTGCTGCGGCCCGACGACGTCGTCTGGGTGCACGACTATCACCTGATCCCGCTGGCAGCCGAACTGCGCGCCGCGGGCTGCAGCCAGCGTATCGGCTTCTTCCTGCACATCCCGATGCCGCCGTCGCAGATCTTCGCGGCCGTCCCGCAGCACGAATGGCTGACCCGCGCGCTGTTCGCGTACGACGTGGTCGGCTTCCAGAGCCGTACCGACCTCGGTCACTTCGTCGAACACGCGCGCTGCAGCGCCGGCGCGAAGCCGGCGGGCGAGCACGTTCTCGAGGCCTTCGGACGCCGATTGCACGCGCGGTCCTTTCCGATCGGCATCGACGTCGACGAATTCGAGCGCCTCGGGCGCGGAAAGGAGGCACGCGAGGCCTTCCTGACGACGCGCACCGAATACGCGCGGCGCCGGTTGCTGATCGGCGTCGACCGGCTCGACTACACGAAGGGCATCCCGCAGCGGATCCGCGCATTCCGCGAGCTGCTGGCGCACCATCCCGCCAACCGCCACAGCGCAACGCTGATCCAGATCGCCTCGCCGAGCCGCGAGAGCGTCGAGGCCTACGCGGAGATCCGCGAGGAGCTCGAGCGCTTGTGTGGGGCGCTGAACGGCGATTTCGGCGACCTCGGCTGGATGCCGGTGCGCTACATCCACCGCACCGTGGCACGGCGCCGCCTGCCGGGCCTGTACCGCGCGGCCTGCGTCGGCGTAATCACGCCGCTGCGCGACGGCATGAATCTGGTCGCCAAGGAATACGTCGCGTCGCAGGACGCGGCCGATCCGGGCGTGCTGGTGCTGTCGCGTTTCACCGGCGCGGCTGAGCAACTCGCCGAAGCGCTGCCGGTGAATCCCTACGACATCCGCGGCACGGCCGAGACGCTGCAGCAGGCGCTCGCGATGCCGCTGGCCGAGCGCCAGGCGCGGCACGACGCGCTGCTGCGGCGCATCCGCGAGCACGACGTGCATCGCTGGTGCGCCGACTTCCTCGAAGCCCTGGACGAGCCCTTCGCCGAAGGACTCGCGCACGCGCGTCGCCAGCGGCGGCGCGCCGCGCTCAGCCCGAGCTGATCTCGATGCGCCTCGGCTGCGCGTCGCTCGTGACTGATTCATGACAAAAAAGAGAAGCTCATTCGGCAATTGGGTACTTTTTCCGCATCAATCCGTTCGCTAAAGTGGCGGGCATGGGAAATGCCAGCCCCTGCGCCCCCAATGCCCCCGCCCCGATCCGGGCGGTGGTCTTCGATGCCTACGGCACGCTGTTCGACGTGCACTCGGTGGCCAGCCTCGCCGAGCAGCTCTTTCCGGGCAAGGGCGACGCGCTGTCGCAGCTGTGGCGCCAGAAGCAGCTCGAATACTCGTGGCTGCGCGCGATGTCCGGGCGCTACAAGCCGTTCTGGGACATCACCCGCGACGCGCTGCGCTTCGCCACCGAGCGGCTGGCCCTGTCGATGCAGCCCGGGCACGAAGTCAGGTTGATGAACCAGTACGCCAGCCTGTCGGCGTTCCCGGAGAACCTTTCCGCGCTGCGCGCACTGAAGGCCGCCGGGCTGCCGACGGGCATCCTGAGCAACGGCAATCGCGAGATGCAAACCGACGGAGAGAATTCAATGACCGAACGCATCGAGAAATTCGGCCTGCGGGTGGCCCGCAGCCTGCACGACATGATCGAGCGCGAGGCGCTGCCGGGAACCGGCGTGCCGTCCGACCAGTTCTGGAAGGGCCTGTCCGATCTGGTCCACGAGAAGGGGCCGAAGAACCGCGCGCTGCTCGCCCGGCGCGACGAGCTGCAGGCGAAGATCGATGCCCGGCACCGCTCGCGCCGCGGCCAGCCGCACGACGCCGCGGCCTACACCGCGTTCCTGTCGGAGATCGGCTACCGGTGCCCGAAGGGCCCGACTTCGCGGTGGAGACCGCCAACGTCGATCCCGAGATCGCGATCGTCCCCGGCCCGCAGCTCGTGGTCCCGGTGATGAACGCGCGCTACGCGCTCAACGCCGCCAACGCCCGATGGGGCAGCCTCTACGACGCGCTGTACGGCACCGACGCGATGGGCGACGCGCCGCAACCCGGCGGCTACGACCCGGTGCGCGGCGCGCGCGTGATCGCCTGGGCGAAGTCGTTCCTCGACGAGGTCGCGCCGCTGGCCGCGGCGAGCCACGCCGACGTCACCGCGTATCGCGTGACCGACGGCGCGCTGGTGGCTGCCACGCCCTCCGGCGACAGGCGACTGGTCGATCCTTCGCGCTTCGCCGGCCATCGCGGCGACGCGCAGGCTCCGTCGGCGATCCTGCTGGCGAACCACCGGCTGCACGTCGAGATCCGCATCGACCGCGGCCATGCGATCGGCCGCACCGACCGGGCCGGCGTGGCCGACGTGCTGATGGAAGCCGCGATCACCACGATCATGGACTGCGAGGACTCGGTCGCCGCGGTCGACGCCGAGGACAAGGCACTCGCCTACCGCAACTGGCTGGGCCTGATGCGCGGCGACCTGGTCGAGAGCGTCGACAAGGGCGGCGGCAGCTTCCAGCGCAGGCTTTCCGCCGACCGCGACTACGTCGGCGCCGACGGCAAGCCGCTCGCGCTCAAGGGCCGCTCGCTGATGCTGGTGCGCAACGTCGGCCACCTGATGACCAACCCCGCGGTGCTCGATCGCGACGGCAACGAGGCGTTCGAGGGCCTGCTCGATGCGATGTGCACCGCGCTGATCGCGATGCACGACCTGCGCAAGCAGGGCGGCGCGCGCAACTCGACCACGGGCTCGATCTACGTCGTCAAGCCCAAGATGCACGGCCCCGACGAGGTCGCGTTCGCCGACGAGATCTTCACCCACGTCGAGCGCGCGCTCGGCCTGCCCGCCGACACGGTGAAGATCGGCATCATGGACGAGGAGCGCCGCACCACCGTCAACCTGAAGGAGTGCATCCGCGCGGCGAAGCGCCGCGTCGCCTTCATCAACACCGGCTTCCTGGATCGCACCGGCGACGAGATCCACACCTCGATGGAAGCCGGTCCGATGGTGCGCAAGGCCGAGATGAAGTCGCAGCCCTGGATCGCCGCCTACGAGCTGTGGAACGCCGACAACGGGCTCGCCTGCGGGCTGGCGGGCCGGGCGCAGATCGGCAAGGGGATGTGGGCGATGCCCGACCTGATGGCGGCAATGCTCGAAAGCAGAAAATCGGTCATCCGCAGGCGGGTGCCAACTGCGCGTGGGTGCCCAGTCCCACCGCCGCCACACTGCACGCCACCCACTACCACAAGGTCGACGTGTTCGCGCGCCAGGCCGGGATCGCGAAAGACGGCCGGCGCGCGAAACTGGCCGACATCCTCACGATCCCGGTGGCGAAATCGCCGAACTGGTCGGACGCCGAGATCACCGCCGAGCTGGAGAACAACGCGCAGGGCATTCTCGGCTACGTGGTGCGCTGGATCGACCAGGGCGTAGGTTGCTCGAAGGTGCCCGACATCAACAACGTCGCGCTGATGGAAGATCGCGCGACCTGCCGCATCTCCTCGCAGCACATCGCCAACTGGCTGCACCACGGCGTGGTCACGAAAGACCGGGTGATGGAGGTGATGAAGCGGATGGCCGCGGTCGCCGACGGGCAGAACGCCGGCGATCCGTTCTATCGTCCGATGGCGCCGGGCTACGACGGTGTCGCATTCAGGGCGGCCTGCGACCTGGTCTTCGAGGGCACGAGGCAACCGTCGGGCTACACCGAGCCGGTGTTGCACCGGCGTCGCCTCGAACTAAAGGCGTCGTCGTCGAAGCAGTGATATCGTGAAGGCGTCGCACTGCTGAGGTTTCCCGGTCCTTGTCTGCAACGCCCGCTTCGCCGCGCCGCCCCTGGCGAAGGCTCGCACGATTCCTGCTGCTGGCACTGCCGGTCGCTGCCCTGGGGGTGGCGGCCTGGTGGCTCGTCGACGAGATTCGCACCTCGCGGCTGCAGGCCGAGCTGCTCGGCGACATCGCGCGCCAGACCGCCTTCGAGGTCGAGCCCGGGCCGAGCACCTCGATCCGCTTTCCCGGCAATGGCCCCTACGACGAGCGGCTCGGCTACCACCAGCTGCCGCAGACGATCGAGCGGCTCGCCGCGCAGGGCTTCGAGGTCACCGCGCAGGCGCGGATGTCGCCGCGGTCGATCGAACTCGTCGACCGGGGCCTGTTCGCGACCTACCGCGAGAAGAGCCGGGCAGGACTGGAGCTGCTCGATTGCCGCGACGACACGCTGTTCGTCGCGCGCTTTCCGCAGCGGGTCTACGCGGACTTCGACGAAGTGCCGCCGCTGATGGCGCAGGCGCTGCTCTTCATCGAGAACCGCGAGCTGCTCGACCCGGACAACCCGGCGCGCAATCCGGCCGTCGAGTGGGACCGGCTCGCGCGCGCCAGCTTCGACCAGCTCTGGCACCTGGTCGACGACGCGCATCCGGCGCACGGCGGCAGCACGCTCGCCACGCAGATCGAGAAGTACCGGCACTCGCCCGAAGGCCGCACGGCGTCGGGCAAGGAGAAGCTGCGCCAGATGGCCTCGGCGTCGCTGCGCGCCTATCTCGATGGCCCGGACACGTTGCCGCGCCGGCGCCAGATCGTCGTCGACTACCTGAACACCGTGCCGCTGGCGGCGCGCCCGGGCTTCGGCGAGGTCAATGGCATCGGCGACGGGCTCTGGGCCTGGTACGGGCGCGACTTCGACGAGGTCAACCGCCTGCTCGCCGCCGCGGGTGAAGGCGAGAGCGCCGACGACGCGCTCGCCGCGCGCGCGCTCGCGTTCAAGCAGGCGCTGTCGCTGATGATCGCACAGCGCCGCCCCGCCTGGTACCTGGGCGGCGGCGAAGCCGAACTCGCCGAACTGGCCGACAGCCACCTGCGGCTGCTCGCCGAGGCCGGGATCATCGACGCGCGCCTGCGCGACGCTGCGCTTGCGCTGCAGCTGTCGCTGCAGCAGCGGCGCCTGGCCACCGCGCCGATCTCGTTCGTGCAGCGCAAGGCCGCGAACGCGATGCGCACGCGGCTTGCCGGACTGCTCGGCGTGGGTCGCGTGTACGAGCTCGACCGCTTCGATCTCAGTGCGCGCAGCACGCTCGACGGCCGGATCCGAGGACGAGGTGACACGCGTGCTGCGCAGCCTCGCCGACCCGGACGGCGCGAAGGCCGCCGGCCTCTATGGTTTCAGGCTGCTGCGCGATGGCGACGACCCGTCGCGGCTCACCTTCAGCTTCACGCTGTTCGAGCGCGTCGGGGCCCGCAACCTGCTGCGCGTGCAGACCGACAGCCACGACCAGCCGCTCGACATCAACGAAGGCGCGCGGCTCGACCTCGGCTCCACCGCCAAGCTGCGCACGCTGGTCACCTACCGGAGATCGTCGCGGCACTGCACGAGCGCTGGAGCGGCCTCGACCGCGAGGAGCTCGCCACGCAACGGGTCGCCGAGCGCGACGTGCTGGCGCGCTGGGCGAAGGAATACCTGGCGCAGGCCTCCGACCGCAGCCTGGGCGCGATGCTCGAAGCGGCGATGCAGCGACGCTATCCGGCCGATCCCTCCGAGGGCTTCTTCACCGGTGGCGGCCTGCACCACTTCGTGAACTTCGACCCGCGCGACGACGGCCGCGTGCTGACCGTGCGCGAGGCGCTGCGCAACTCGGTGAACCTGGTGTTCATCCGCATGATGCGCGACATCTCGCATCACTACATGTTCAATGCGCCCGCCTCCAGCGCGACTCTGCTCGAGGACGCGTCCGATCCGCTGCGGCGCGAATACCTGTCGCGCTTCGCCGACCGCGAGGGCAGCCAGTTTCTCGCGCGCTTTTACCGCAAGTACCGGGGAAAGCCGGCCGAAGCAGCCGAAGAGCTGCTGCTGCAAAGCGTGCACGCGACGCCGGCGCGCCTGGCCAGCGTCTTCTACGAACTCGACCCCGGCGGCGACGAGCACGCGCTGGCCGGATTCCTCGCGCGGCGGCTGGCCGGCAGCGCGCTCTCGGGCCAGGCGATCGAGGCGCTGCACGATCGATACCGGGCAGAGCACATGTCGCTCGCAGACCGCGGCTACGTGGCGGGCGTGCATCCGCTCGAGCTGTGGCTGGTCGGCTACCTGCGGGGCAAGCCCGACGCCACGCTGGCCCAGGCGCTTTCGGCGAGCAGCGAGCAGCGGCAGGAGGTCTACACGTGGCTGTTTCGCACGCGAAACAAGAACGCGCAGGACCAGCGCATCCGCAGCCTGCTGGAAATCGAGGCGTTCCAGGAAGTGCACCGCGCATGGCGACGGCTCGGCTATCCGTTCGAGTCGCTGACCCCGTCCTATGCGACTTCGATCGGTGCCTCCGGCGACCGCCCCGCGGCACTGGCCGAACTGATGGGGATCATCGTCAACCGCGGAGTGCGCCTGCCGACGGCGCGGATCAGCTCGATGGTTTTCGCGCGCGACACGCCTTACGAGACCCATCTCACGCTGCGCCCATCCGGCGGCGAACGGCTGCTGCCCGAGGAGCTCGCCGACATCGTGCGCGACGCGCTGGTCGGCGTGGTCGAGCAAGGCACGGCGCGGCGCCTGAAAGGCGCGATCACGTCGGCCGACGGGCAGGCGATCCCGATCGGCGGCAAGACCGGCACCGGCGACCACCGCTTCGACGTCTTCGGCCGAGGCGGCCAACTGATCTCCTCGCGCGTGGTGAACCGCACCGCCACCTTCGCGTTCCTGATCGGCGATCGATGGTTCGGCACGATCATGGCCTACGTCAGCGAACCCTGGGCGGCCGACTACAAGTTCACCAGCGCGCTGCCCACGCAACTGCTGCATGCGCTCGCTCCGGCGCTGCAGCCGCTGCTGCGGCACGGCGCCTGCCGGCGCGACCCGATCGAGCCGCCGGAATAGTTCCGGTGGGCTTCAGCGCAGCCGGCTGCCGAACCAGTCGGCCGCGTGCTGCGCCACCTGCTCGAGCGTGCCCGGTTCCTCGAACAGGTGCGTGGCTCCCGGCACGATGACCAGCCTGGTTTCGCAGCGCATCCGCGCCATCGCCTTGCGATTCAGTTCGATCACCACGTCGTCCTCGCCGCCGACGATCAGCAGCGTGGGCGCCCTCACGGCCTCCAGCAGCCCCGGCCCGGCGAGGTCGGGGCGCCCGCCACGCGACACGACCGCGGTGACGCGCGCATCCTCGCGCGCGGCGGCTTCGAGCGCGGCCGCCGCGCCGGTACTCGCGCCGAAGTAGCCGAGCGGCAGCGAGCGCAGCTCGGCCTGCCTGTCGATCCAGTTCGTCGCGAGCAGCAGGCGTGAGGTGAGCAGCGCGATGTCGAAGCGCGCCGCGCGTTCGCGATCCTCGTCCGCGGTGAGCAGGTCGAACAGCAGCGTCGCGATGCCGGCGCGCTGCAGCACCTCGGCCACGCAGGTATTGCGCGGCGACAGCCGGCTGCTGCCGCTGCCGTGCACGAACGCCACCAGGCCGCGCGCCGGCTCGGGCAGCGACAGCGTGCCCGGCAGCGTGCCCCCGAGTGGGAGCCCGCGCGTCCCGCGCGGCGGCAGTTCGATTTCGATCGGAACGGTCTTCATGGCGCCTCCCGATGCCGGCTCTCGCCGATGCGCGGCGGCGCGCGGCCGGCCCGCGCGCCGCCAGGGGCCCTCAGGCTCCGACGATTGCCGCGACGTCCACGGGCCGCCCGATGTCGACGCCCGGCATCGTGAACTCCAGCAAGTCGGTGAGCTGGGCGGCGCTGCCCGCACCGAGCCCCGCGCCCGGATGCCGGACCGCGGCGCTGGCGATCAGGCCCCGGCGACGCAGGATCTCCTTGCGCACCGCCACGCCCGGCTGCTGCTCGAAGACGATCAGCGGCAGGAAGTGCGCCCAGATGCGCCGCGCGAGCGCGCGATTGCCGCTGCGCCAGGCCGCCAGGTGCGCCTGCAGCACCTCGGGGAAGGCGAACCCGGTGTTGTAGCCGCTCGACCCCTTTTCCAGGTCGAACTGTCCATACAGGGCGCCCAGCCCGGTAAGCATCGGCACGGGCCGCGCCAGCGCGGCCGACAGCGCCTCGATCTTCGCCGCCGAGGGCACCGCCTCGGCCTTGACGCAGGCAATGCCAGGATTGTCGGCGACGATCCGCGCGATCGTCGGCACGCTCATGTGCACGCCGGTGGACGCGGGATGGTCCTGGAGCACCACCGGCAGCGACACCCCCGCGCACACGCGCCCGAAGTACTCGGCCACGCGCGCTTCGCTGGGCACCGGCTCGGCCGACGGCGCCACCATCAGCGCGTCGGCGCCGAGCGCGTCGGCCATGGCGCCGAGCTCGATCGTCGCCCGGGTGCCGGGGTGCGACACGCCGACGATCACCGACATGCGCCCGCGCGCCACCTCCACCGCGCTGCGCACGACCGTCTCGCGCTCGCGCTCGCCCATCCGGTTGGCCTCGCCCAGCACGCCGAGCACCGTGACACCGTCGACGCCGATCGCGGCCATGAAGCCGAGCAAGGTGCGCAGCGAGTCGGTGTCGACGGCTCTCGTCGTCGCGAAACGGCGTCGCGAGGATCGGAAAGACGCCGCTGAAAGCGTGTTTCATCCGAGCTGCTCGTCCGCCTGCACGCCGGACCGGTAGACCTCGTAGACGAGCACCGGCACATCGAGCTCGCCGAGGTATTGCTGCACCAGCGGCTTGACGTCGCTCCAGGCGAGGCCGCCGACACCGGTGGCCAGTCGCGGCAGCGCGACGCTGCGGATGTTCTCCTCGCGCACGAGGCGGGCAAGCGCCTTCAGCGCGCGGCCCACGTTCTCCAGCGTGGCCTTGCCCGGCTTGCCGGCGGGCCCGCCGTGCAGCATGCCCTGCGTGAGCAGGTTGACGATGCCGCGGGCGCTGCCGTCGGCATCGACTCCCGACCAGACCCAGATCTCGCCAGGTTCGAGCGGCCGCGAGTGGATGGCGTGGCGGTAGTCGCGCACCATCGACGGCCAGCGCTCGCGCAGCGCCAGCGCCAGGCCGGTGTCGAAATGGTCGTGCGGGGCAATGCCATGGGCGATCACCTGGGCCCTGGACAGCAGGATGTCGCCTTCGATTTCTCGGATCACGGAAGTTCCTCGGTCATGAATGCTGGATACGCACGGCGGTCGCCGCACCACCGCTAACATACCGGGTTCGCGCGGGCGCCTCCTGACGGCGGTCAACCACGGTCGGGCATGGGCCGAGGCTGCCCCGATGGGGGCATCGGGGGATACGTCTTAAGGGGTATGCGCGAGTGCCCTTATGCCGCTACGATTGGGCAACGCATGCTGCCGGAAGAACCTGGGGGAGACACCATGTCCGAAGCGACGCAGGAAGGAGCCTTCCGGACCGACGAGGAGGGGTACCTGATCGACCCCGCCGACTGGAGTCCGGAGATCGCGCAGGTGCTGGCCCGACGCGAGGGGGTCGAGCTCACCGACGAGCACTGGGCGGTGCTGCGGTTCATGCGCGACTACTACGACGAGCACCAGATCCCTGCCGATACCCGCTTCGTGATGCGCTTCCTCGCGAAGGAGCGCGGCAAGGGCGACCAGGCGCGCGACGCGCTGTTCGTGCTGTTCCCCTACGGTTACGTCAAGCAGGCCTGCAAGATCGCCGGCATGCGCAAGCCGCGCATCTGGAGCACCGGCTGAGCGGTGCGGCACGCCCCGCGCGGCGTTGCGCGAGGGGCGTCGCGGCCCGGCGCGCTACGCCGCGCGCATCAGCCGCCAGTAGTCCAGCTTCATCGTCAGGGCCGCGCCGGCGCAGATCGACAGGAACGTGACGATCGAGCCGAGCGCCAGCGTCGACACGCCCGACAGTCCCTGCCCGATCGTGCAACCCAGCGCCGTGATGCCGCCGAAACCCATCAGGATCGCGCCCACGATGTGACGCTTGAGGTCGGTCGCGTCGGGAAAGCTCTCTTCGCGCCAGGTGCGCGACGCCAGCGCCCACGCCAGTGAGCCGGCGACGATGCCCAGCGCGGTGGCGATGCCGAAGCTGACGTGCTTGCTGGTGTCGCTCCAGAACATCAGCAGTTCCAGCGTGAAGGCGTACGGCGCCACCAGCGACAGCGACTCGGCGCGGTTGCTGTTGGTGCCGATGAACGCCTCCTGCAGCGTGTCGGGATGCTCGGCGACGAAGCCCACGTGCCCGGTCGCGTACCAGCCGCCGACTGCCGTGAGTCCGATCACGATGCCGCCCAGCAGCGGATCGGCGCCGCGCGCCTCGCGATTGGCCAGCACGAACGCGAGCAACAGCGCGCCGATCGCCGGTGGCAGCCATCCCTCGATGCCCGCCCGCTCGAAGCCGAACGCGCCCGCCAGCAGCGCCGGCAGGTCCTGGCTCGTGGCCAGCTTCGTCGAGACCAGGTCGAGCGTGTTCACGCGCCACACGCCGAACACTCCCTTGAGCGTCATGTACGCCGAGATGCCGAGCACCACGAACACCACCAGCGACTTCAGGTTGCCGCCGCCCAGGCGGATCAGCGCCTTGCTGGTGCAGCCCGAGGCGAGCGTCATGCCCACGCCGAACAGCAGGCCGCCGACGATGTTCGACAGCCACATCAGGTTGGTGCCGGTGTAGATCGACTTGCGCGTGTCGACGAGGCCGGCCCGCTGCATGGCCCAGACGCCGAGGATGGCCACCGCGATCGCCAGCAGCCACATCCGCATTCGCGTCCAGTTGCCCATGTTCACCACGTCGGAGATGGCGCCCATCGTGCAGAAATTGGTCTTGTTGCCGACGAAGCCGAAGACGGCGCCCGGGCCGAAGCCCAGCCAGGCGATCAGGGTCGCGGACGGCAGTGCGGTATCCATTGCAGGCACTCTCTAAGGTGGCTCGTTCAGCCGGCGAACGCCGCGAGATGCGACGCGTGCGTGCCGGCGATGCGGTCATGATATCGGGCGCGCAGCAGCTGCCGGCGGCGCTGGGGCGAGTCGACGAAGCCGTCGCGCTCGTGCAGCACGTTGTTGCAGACGATGCCCATGCCGGGCTCGAGGCGCAGGCCGAGCACCCAGGGTGAGCCGGCGTCGAGGATCGCGCGCAGCGCCTGCACCGCGGCGCGCGTGGCCGCGTCGTCGCGCCAGGCGATGCTGCGCGTGCGCGCGGTGTAGCGCATGTGCAGGTCGCCGCCGGGCGCGAGCAGCGAGAACACCGGGCCGGCCTGCTCGTGCCGCGCCACCGCGGCGCCGGCACCTGCGTCGCGGCCGGCGCCGGCTTGCGCCTCGCGCGGCGGAATCGACATCGCATCGGGCGCCGACAGCGCGCGCACATGCGCGGGATCGGCATCGCGCAACAGGATGTACGCGATCTCGTGGTCGAGCACCCGATTGGCCCCGCCCTCGGCGGCGCGCTCGACGCAGTGCAGCAGCATCGCGGCGATCGTGCGCTGCGGCGGGTTGTAGTAGCCGTCGGTATGCCAGCGGATCGGCCGGTCGGTGTAGGGAATGTATTCGCCGCGGGCTCCGTGCTCGCTCACCGACAGCGTGCTGATCCCGTCTTCGTCGGCCAGCCAGTTCGCGTCGAGGCGGCGCAGGCCGAGTTGCTCGCCCAGCAGCCGGGCGACGTCCTTGCCCTCGCCGCTGCTGCGGCTCGCGTAGACCGCCATGTTCGACCTGCGGCAACGCGCGACGATCGCCTCGCGCTCGCTGTCGGCGAGCCGGCACGGGTCGCCGATCTCGACCAGCAGGTCCTCCGCCCGTCGCGGCGCGCCGGCGAGCTTCCAGTCGCGCCAGCGCCGGTAGGCGCCGTCGTCGTCGTCGAGCGCGAACGGATTCCGTCCGGCTCGCAGCGCTGCGGAAGCCGCCATCGGCCTATTCGCCCGCCTCGCCGGCCCGCCGCTGCGGCCCGGGCTCCAGACCCAGCAAGCCGCGCATCGACTTCTCGATCACGTCGACGCATTCGGGCCCTTCGACGGTCATGGCCTGGTCGAGCGCCCAGCGCCGGTCCTCGGCCTCGGGCATCGCCTGCGTGAGCAGGTCGCCGAAGAACCGAAGCAGCGCGAACTCGGGGCCGTGCGGGTGGTACTCGAATTCGCCGTACTCGGTCACGCGGATGTTGAACCGGTCGACGAAGCGCTTGCGGTAGCCGCCGCCCGGAGCGGGACCGAGAAGGTCGTCGAAGCTGTCCTGCAGCAGTTCGCCCACGCGCGTGACCAGCGCCGGGGTGAACGCCGCGCGCCATTCTGGCGGCTGGTACCTGAGCGCGATCCGGTCGGCCACCACCACGAGGAAGACGAGGATCTCGACCAGCACCTGCAGGTAGTGCGGTCCAGCGGCGATCTCGAAGTTGCCCTTGCGCAGGTTCCTGAGCCGCGCATCGGCACTGCGCCAGACGATCGACGACAGCGCATTGGCGATCTGTTCGGGATCGCGCGGCGTCGCGTCTCGGAACCAGTGAGTTTTCAGGCGCATCCCCGGTCGCACTTCATCGCTCCAGAAAGAATATCCGTGTTCGCATCATGGTCTACGGATGTAGAACTCCCACTCGTGCGCGCCGGTCTCGACCACGTCCTCGAGCCGGTATCCGGTGAGCCGCGCCCAGTCCTCGACGTCGGCGCGCGCGCCCGGGCAGTTGCTGACCAGCTTCAGCAGCTCGCCCGGCGCCATCCCCTCGAGCACCTTCTTCGCCTCCGGGACGGGCCCGGGGCAGCTCGAGCCGCGCATGTCGAGGGACACGTGCGGAGCCGGTTCGGCGCGCCGCCCGCGCCGCAGGAAATAGCCGGTCGCGCTGCTTTCCAGCTTTTCGGTCTTGATGACCTGGTTGCCGGTGCGCTCGGCCCGGTGTGCAGCTCGTCGCTGGTGGCCGGGCAGTCGGAGATCAGCAGCATCACCTCGCCCTCGGCGAGCTCCATGAGGATCTTCTTCGCGCCGATGATCGGGCCCGGGCAGCTCACGCCGGACAGGTCGAGCGTGACTCCGGGCTTGGGCATAAACGGGTCGCTCATGACGAAACCTCGCGCAATCCGGTGTTCACCGAGCCCATCGCTTCAGTCGATGTCGCGGATGGTCTTGTGCGGCAGGAACAGGCCGTGACCGAGATGGCGTTCGCCGCCGAGTCCGCGCTCCTGCATCGCCAGCGAATCCTCGGGGTGCAGCTCGTGGAGCACGACTTCGGCGCCGGCAAGCGGCACGCCGCCCACCCTCAGCGTGTGGATTCTGCCGCAGATGAAGCGCGGCGGCATGCCGAGTTCGGCAAGCATCGCCTCGACCGCCTGCTCGTGCGCCAGCGCATCGGCAGCGCCGGTGGCCACGAAATGGGCCGACAGCGTCGGAAACGGCTCGAGCAGGCGCGGTCGCGCTTCGCCGATCGACAGCCGCTCGCCGCCCACCTCGAGCGCCTGCCCTTCGAGCCGCATCGCGTCGTCCAGGCGGCGCCGGGGCAGCCGCAGCACGAGCCGGGCGCGCCGCGACAGCAGCAGCAGCCCCCGTCGCAGACCGACCCGCGGATCGCGTGCACGCCGACCTCCTGCTCGTCGGCGAGCCAGGGCAGGCTTCCGAGCAGCGCCTCCCAGAGCGACAGTCCGTAGTCGAGCGGCAGCCGCGCGGCAGACATCGCGAACACCAGGTCGAACGCTCGCTCGCTGGTGCCGCTGCCCGGCGGCAGCTGCAACGGAAACGCAGGCAGGCTCACTCGGCTCGCCCGCCCGGCTGGGCCTGCGCCCAGCGGGCCATTGCCTCGCCCCATGCCCGTGCCGTGCCCGGGTCGAGGTCGAAGATGGTGAAGCGCCGCCCCTCGCGGATGCGAACGCGCAGCATGCTCATGCCGCCGGCGGCGAAATCGATCTGCTGCAACTCGATCTCCTGGCCGCCGAGCGGCACCTGCAGCTGCTGCAAAGTGGTAACGGTGAACTTGTCCATGTCGTGTGCGGATTGGGCATTCTGCCGCGCGCGGCGTCCATAACCAGTGGCGGTGATCGACCCTACCCCAAACGGGTAGCTGCCCTCCCCCCTCATGCCGACAAGAATAGCCGCGCAGGGGGATGGCCGCAGGAGCACGCGCTTTCGTAGGATCGTCCCATCGCCTGCCCCACACATTGACCTGGCGGTCACGCGCCACTCCCGGCGCGTTCGGAGGAGATGCCCATGGCAAAGAAAATGCACGACACGCCGATGCTCGACCAGCTCGAGACCGGCCCCTGGCCCAGCTTCGTCACCGGCCTGAAGAAGGTCGCGCAGGACAGCGACTACATGGTCGACGTGCTCGGCCATCTCGAAGCCTCCTACAAGGACATCAAGGGCTACTGGAAGGGCGGCACGATCAGCGTGTTCGGCTATGGCGGCGGGGTCATCCCGCGCTTCACCGAACTGAAGGACGAGAACGGCAAGCCGAGGTTCCCCGACGCGGCCGAATTCCACACCCTGCGCATCATGCCGCCTCCCGGCATGCACTACACCACCGACATCCTGCGCAAGATGACCGACATCTGGGAACGCCACGGCTCCGGCCTGATCGCGTTTCACGGGCAGTCGGGCGACATCATGTTCCAGGGCGCCACGTCGGCCAACGTGCAGCCGGCGTTCGACGAGATCAACGAGCTCGGCTTCGACCTCGGCGGCGCCGGGCCGTCGGTGCGCACGTCGATGTCGTGCGTGGGCGCCGCGCGCTGCGAGCAGTCGTGCTTCGACGAGGGGCGCGCGCACCGCAAGGTGGTCAACACCTTCCTCGACGAGATGCATCGCCCCGCGCTGCCGTACAAGTTCAAGTTCAAGTTCTCGGGTTGCCCGAACGACTGCATGAACTCGGTGCAGCGCTCCGACATGGCGGTCATCGGCACCTGGCGCGACAACATCCGCACCGACGAAGAGCTGGCGCGCAAGTGGTTCGCGAAGCACGGCATGCACGAGCTGGTGAGCGACGTCGTCACGCGCTGCCCGACCAGGACGATCCAGATCAAGCCGATCGACCAGGTCAAGTCCGGCCCCACCATCTCCAGCGTCAAGCTCGACGACCAGAACGCGCTCGAGATCGACAACCGCGACTGCGTGCGCTGCATGCACTGCATCAACGTCATGACCGGCGCGCTGGCCCCCGGCAAGGACAAGGGCGCGACGATCCTGGTGGGCGGCAAGCGCACGCTGAAGATCGGCGACCTGATGGGCACCGTGATCGTGCCCTTCATGAAGCTCGAGACCGAGGAAGACATGGACAACCTCGTCGACCTCGGCCAGCGCGTGATCGACTTCTTCGCCGACAACGCGCTCGAGCACGAGCGCACCGGCGAGATGATCGAGCGCATCGGCCTGGTCAACTTCCTCGACGGCATCGGCATCGAAGCGGATCCGAACATGGTCTCCACGCCGCGCACCAACCCGTTCGTGCGCATGGACGGGTGGGACGACGAGGTCGCGAAGATCAACGCGCGCAAGAGCGCCGCCTGAGCACGCCCGGGCGACCAGGCGAACGAACCGGAGGAACGACGACGATGGACCAGGCTGTGGCAACCCAGGCCGCCAAGGCGGCCCCCCAGACGCCGCGACGCGCCAAAGAGACCGGCGTCCCGGACAACAAGCAGTTCATGCACCCCACGTTGCTGCGCAACTCCGGCAACTGGAAATACCACGACCGCCCGAGGCCCGGCGTGCTGCATCACGTCTCGCACACCGGCGAGCAGATCTGGACGGTGCGCGCCGGCACCGAGCGCCAGATGGGCCTGCCGACGATCCGCAAGCTGTGCGACATCGCCGACCAGTACGCCGACGGCTACGTGCGCTTCACGATCCGCTCGAACATCGAGTTCATGGTGGCCGACGAGAAGAAGGTCGCCCCGCTGATCCAGGCGCTCCAGTCCAACGGCTTCCCGGTGGGCGGCACCGGCAACTCGGTCACCATGATTTCGCACACGCAGGGCTTCCTGCACTGCGACATCCCGGGCACCGACGCGTCGGGCGTGGTCAAGGCACTGATGGACGAGCTCTACGAGGAGTTCACCCACGAGGACATGCCCAACCGCGTGCACATGTCGACCTCCTGCTGCGAGATCAACTGCGGCGGCCAGGCCGACATCGCGATCATCATGCAGCACACCAAGCCGCCGTTCATCAACCATGACCTGGTGGCGAACGTCTGCGAACGCCCCGCCGTGGTGGCGCGCTGCCCGGTCGCCGCGATCCGCCCGGCGCTGGTCAATGGCAAGCCCTCGCTCGGAAGTCGACGAGAAGAAATGCATCTGCTGCGGCGCCTGCTATCCGCCGTGCCCGCCGATGCAGATCAACCACGCCGAGTACTCGAAGTTCTCGGTCTGGGTCGGCGGCAAGAACTCCAACGCGCGCGGCAAGCCCACCTTCATGAAAATGGTGACCAGCGGCCTGCCCAACAACCCGCCGCGCTGGCCCGAGGTCGGCGAGGTGGTGCGCAAGATCCTGTACACCTACAAGGACGACGCGCGTCCCTGGGAGCGCATGGCCGACTGGATCGAGCGCATCGGCTGGCCGCGCTTCTTCGAGAAGACCGGGCTGCCGTTCACCAAGTACCTGATCGACGACTGGCGCGGCTCGCGGTCGAGCCTGAACGCCTCGACCCACATCCGCTTCTGAGGTTCGGCGCGCCAATGAAGTTCGGCATTCTGGTCAACGAAGGGCCCTACCAGCATCAGGCCAGCGATTCGGCCTATCTGTTCTGCAGGGCCGCGATCGCCAAGGGTCACGAGGTCAGCCGCGTGTTCTTCTACCACGACGGGGTGAACAACTCCACGCGGCTCACCGAGCCGCCGCAGGACGACCGCAACGTCGTCGCGCGGTGGTCGAAGCTGGCGGAAGATCACGGCGTCGACCTGGTTGTCTGCGTGGCCGCGGCGCTGCGCCGCGGCATCAAGGACGAAGTGCTGGCGCCCGGCTTCCGCATCTCCGGCCTCGGCCAGCTGGTCGAGGCCGGCATCGAGGCCGACCGCCTCGTCACCTTCGGAGACTGAGGCGCACGATGTCCGCGCACAAGAAATTCATGTTCGTGAACCGCAAGGCGCCCTACGGCACGGTCTACGCGCTCGAGTCGCTCGAAGTCGTGCTGATCACCGCCGCGTTCGACCAGGACGTTTCGCTGGCGTTCGTGGACGACGGCGTCTACCAGCTCAAGCGTGGCATGCAGACGAAGGGGATCGAGACCAAGAATTTCTCGCCCACCTACCGCGCGCTCGACGGCTACGACGTGGAAAAGCTCTACGTCGAACGCGAGTCGCTCGAGGCGCGCGGCCTGGCCGAGGAAGACCTGCTGGTCGACGTCACGGTTCTCGATCGCGACGAAATGTCCGCCCTGATGCAGGAGCAGGACGTGGTGTTGAGCTTCTAGCAGCGAGGCCCGGCGAATGCTTCACATCGTCAACAAGTCGCCCACCGACGGCAGCGCGTTCGACAGCGCGCTGCGGCTCTCCGGACAGGGCGCGTTGCTGCTGATCGAGGATGCGGTGTACGCCGCCACGCGGGGCAACCCTGCCGAGGCGCGCATCCAGGGTGCCCTCGATCGGCTGAAGGTCTACGTGCTCGCGCCCGATCTCGAAGCGCGCGGCATGGCCGACCGCCTGAGCGAAGGCGTAACCGCGGTCGATTACGGCGGTTTCGTCGACCTGGTCGCCGAACACCCGAACTGCCAGTCGTGGCTCTAGCACGCTGGCCCATCCATCATCAAGGCATATTCTGGGGGAGACTGACATGGCTACTCTCGACGTCCAAGGCAAGCAGGTCGAAATCGACGAGGAAGGTTACCTCGTCAATCTGGCCGACTGGGACGAGGACATCGCCGGCGAAATCGCCAAGGCCGAGAACATCGACATGAGCGAGTCGCACTGGGAGGTGGTGAACTTCCTGCGCGAGTACTACGACGAGTTCCAGATCGCCCCGGCGGTGCGCGTGCTCACCAAGGCGATCGGCAAGAAGCTCGGACCCGACAAGGGCAACAGCCAGTACCTGTACGAGCTGTTCCCCTACGGCCCGGCCAAGCAGGCCTGCAAGATCGCCGGCCTGCCCAAGCCGACCGGGTGCGTCTGAGAGCCCGCGGGCGACGCGCGCGGCCCGGCGGCCGCGCCGCGCGCGACGCTGGCCCGTGAACGCCGCCAGGAGGAGACAATGCCGGCCTCGACCGCATTCTTCGCGGTGCTGTTCTATTTCGCGACCGCGGTCTGCGTGGCCGGGCTGGTGGTGCGCATCGTCGGTTACGCGCGCACGCCGGCGCCGTTGAAGATTCCCACCACGCCGGCCCCCACCACGGGCACGGGCGTCGCGCTGCGCATGCTGCGCGAAGTCGTCTTCTTCGAGAGCCTGTTCAAGGGCAACCTCTGGACCTGGGCGTTCGGCTGGATCTTCCACGTCAGCCTGGCGCTGGTGCTCGCCCGGCACCTGCGCTATTTCACCGAACCGGTCTGGGGCTGGGTCGCCTTCGTCCAGCCGTTCGGCCTCTATGCCGCATTCGCGATGGCCATCGGCCTGGCCGGGCTGTGGGCGCGCCGGTTCCTGGTCGAGCGGGTGCGCTACATCTCCACGCCCTCCGACCACCTGATGCTCGCGCTGCTGCTGGCGATCGCCGCCTCGGGTCTGTCGATGAAGTACCTGTTCCACACCGACATCGTCGGCGTGAAGGCGTTCTTCCTCGGCCTGATGGTCTTCGACTGGCAGCCGCTGCCGGCCAGCGCCCCGCTCTACCTGCACCTGCTGCTGGTGGCGTCGCTGATGATCATCTTCCCGTTCTCCAAGCTGCTGCACGCGCCGGGGCTGTTCTTCTCGCCGTCGCGCAACCAGGTCGACAATCCCCGCGAGTCGCGGCACCTGGCGCCGTGGGCCGCGCGCCTCGGAGGAGCGCTGAGCGATGGCCGCCGAAGTCAAGGCACCCGCGCTGCGCGAGTTCCCGGAGGTGTCTCCGGCGATCGTGCCGGGCGCGATGGCCGCGAGCCGCCCGTACCGGCCGCCGAGAAGATGAACGAGGCGCTCGGCTTTCCGGGCAAGGTCTCCGACGACTGGCCGGCGGTGCACGACAAGGCGATCGCGCACATGGGCACGCTGCTCCAGCGCTACCGCTCGCTCAAGGTCTACCTCGACGCCTGCGTGCATTGCGGCGCGTGCACCGACAAGTGCCATTACTTCCTCGGTACCGGCGACCCGAAGAACATGCCGGTGGCGCGCCAGGACCTGATGCGCAGCGTCTATCGGCGCTACTTCACGCTGGCGGGCAAGCTGGTGCCGAAACTCGTCGGCGCGCGCGACCTCACGCGCGAAGTGCTCGACGAGTGGTACACCTACTACAACCAGTGCTCGGAGTGCAGGCGCTGCTCGGTGTTCTGCCCATACGGCATCGACACCGCCGAGATCACGATGGCCGGGCGCGAGATCCTCGATGCGGTCGGTTACGGCCAGAAGTACAGCAACGAAATCATCGGCAAGGTCCACAGGATCGGCAACAACCTCGGGCTGCCCGGCCCGGCGCTCGTCGACACGCTCGAGGGGCTCGAGGAAGACGTCAAGGAAGAGACCGGCGTCGACGTGCGCTATCCGCTCGACCAGAAGGGCGCCGAGGTACTGCTGATCACCCCGTCGGCGGACTTCTTCGCCGAGCCCCACGTCGAAAGCCTGATCGGCTACGGCAAGGTGTTCCATGCCGCCGGAGTCAGCTGGACGATGTCGTCGTATGCGTCGGAGGCTGCCAACTTCGGCATGTTCATCGGCAACTACGACCAGATGCGCACGCTCGCGCTGCGCATCCGCGAGGCGGCGCTCGAACTGGGCGTCAAGCGCATCGTCGTCGGCGAGTGCGGCCACGCCTGGCGCGTCGCCTACAGCTTCTGGAACACGCTCGCCGGAATCGGCGCCGGTGCGAAAGACCCTTTCGCGCTGCAGCTGCAGAGCCAGCTCGACATGCGCTACCGGCAGCCGATGCACATCTGCGAGTTCACCTGGGATCTCATCCAGCGCGGCGCGCTCACGCTCGACAAGGAAGCCAACGACCACCGCGTCGTCACCTTCCACGACAGCTGCAACGTCGCGCGCGCCTCGCGGATGGGCGACACGCCAGGCGGCCAGTTCGAGATCCCGCGCGCGATCGTGCGCGCCACGGTCAATCGTTTTCACGAAATGGCGCCGGGAACCACGCACGAGCAGACCTTCTGCTGCGGAGGCGGCGGCGGCGTGCTCACCGACGAGCTGATCGACCTGCGCGTCAAGGGCGCCCTACCCCGCATGGAGGCGCTCGAGCGGGTCGTGAAGGACCACGGCGTGAACTTCATGGCGACGATCTGCGCGATCTGCAAGGCGCAGTTCACGAAGGTGCTGCCGTACTACGGCTTCAAGATGGGAATGGTGGGCGGCGTGCACCAGCTGGTGAGCACCGCGATCCGGCTGGGCGCGAAATCCTGACGCGCCATCCGACTACTGCTTCGGAGAACACGCACAATGTCGACGAACGCTGATCAACCGGTCGAGAAAGTCAACTATCGACGCTTCGAGGATGGCGATCACACGTGGAAGGACTTCCGCAAGAAGATCTTCGACGCCGACCATTCCCACAAGTGTCCGACCTACATCCAGTCGGCGCCTCCGTGCCAGGCCAGCTGCCCGGCCGGCGAGGACATCCGCGGCTACCTGAACATCGTGCGCGGCATCGAGAAGCCGCCGAAAGGCATGCCGGTCTTCGAATACGCCTGGCGCCGGCTCACCGAAGCCAACCCGTTCCCGTCGGTGATGGGCCGCGTGTGCCCGGCGCCGTGCGAAACCGGCTGCAACCGCAACGCGCTCGAAGACCACGTCGGCATCAACTCGGTCGAGCATTTCCTCGGCGACTACGCCAACCGCAACGGCCTGAAGTACGTGAAGCCCGAGAACTCCACCGGCAAGAAGGTCGCGGTGATCGGCGGCGGCCCCGCCGGCCTGTCGGCGGCCTACCAGCTGGCGCTCAGGGGCCACGCGGTCACGATCTTCGATGACCACGAGGAACTGGGCGGCATGATGCGCTACGGCATCCCCGGTTTTCGCACTCCGCGCGATGTGCTCGACGCCGAGATCGACCGCATCCTCGAGTTGGGCATCCAGACGCGGATGAAGTGCCGCATCGGCACCGACGTGACGATGGACGAACTGCGACGCGACTTCGACGCGGTGTTCCTCGGACTGGGCGCGCAGGGGGGCCGCGCGCTGCCGGTGAAGGACGGCGAGGCGCCGAACGTGGTCACCGCCACCGCGTTCCTGCGAGCCTTCAATGACGGGCGGCTGCGCCACGTCGGCAAGCGCGTGGTGGTGGTCGGAGGCGGCGACACCTCGATCGACGTAGCCACCGTCGCGCGGCGCCTGGGCCACCTCGCGAGCTCGAAGCCGACCGACTTCGAGTCGGCGATCAGCGGGCAGATGGCCCACGACGTGGCCGACGTGTCGGCCAAGCAGGGCGCAGACGTGGTGCTCACCTCGGTGTTCCCGATCGAGAAGATGCAGGCGAACCGGCACGAGATCGAGCAGGCGCAGGCCGAGGACATCCACATCCGCGGCGGCCTGGTGCCGCTGGCGCTGGTCAAGGGCCCGGACGGGCGCGCCACCGCGTTGCGCGTCGCGAGGTGCGAAGCGAAGATGGCCGGCGGCAAGCTCGAGATCAAGGTGATCGACGGCACCGAGGAAGACATTCCCGCCGACCTGATCGTCTCGGCGATCGGACAGGCGGTCGACTTCACCGGCCTGGAGATGTTCGACAACGGCCGCGGCGCGGTCAACGCCGACCGCAGCTACCAGGTGAAAGACCAGCCCGGCGTGTTCGCCGGCGGCGACGTGATCCGGCCGCACCTGCTGACCACCGCGATCGGCCATGGCGCGATCGCCGCCGACGGCATCGACCGCTTCCTGTTGGGCGAGGAAGCCCACAAGCGCCCGAAGATCGACGTGCACCACTTCGACCTGATGCGCAAGCACATCGAACAAGGCCTGGCGGTGGGCGAGATCCACGAGCCGACCTGGGGCACCGACACGAGCAAGGGTGCGCTGCACAACTACGACGACCGCTCCGAGCGCTACGTGATCCCGCACGAGGAGCTGTTCCTCGGGCACTTCGGCTACACGCCGCGGGTCAAGCGCAAGTTCATCACGCTCACGAAAGAGAGCGCGCTGGGCAACTTCGAGGAGCGCATCGAGGCGCTCAGCGAAGCCGAGGTGGTCGCCGAGGCCAAGCGCTGCATGAGCTGCGGCCAGTGCTTCGAGTGCGACAACTGCGTGGTGTATTGCCCGCAGACCGCGGTCAAGCGGGTGCCGAAGAAGGAGGCAACGATGGGCCGCTACGTCTACACCGACTACGACCGGTGCATCGGCTGCCACATCTGCGCCGACGTCTGCCCCACCGGCTACATCCAGATGGGACTGGGCGAGTAAGGGCGCGCAGATGCCGGGCATCGTTCCGACCCGCTGGCTCGCGGCGATCGTGGCGGCGCTGTGCGCGGCCGCCTTCGCCGGCGCGGCACTCGCCGCCGACCCGGCCGGGCGCGTCGTCAAGCCGTCGATCTCGGTCGACCGCTCGACACAGTGCATCGACAGCCCCGAGGTGATGCGGCGCACGCACATGGACATGCTCAAGCACGAGCGCGACCGCACCGTGCGCAAGGGCATCCGCGGCGAGAAGGTCAGCCTGAACGGCTGCATCGACTGCCACGCGGGCCCCGGCGCCGGCGCCGCCGCGGGCTCGGCGGCCGGCTCGCCGCAGGCGTTCTGCGAAACCTGCCACCGCTACGCGGCCGTCAAGCTCGACTGCTTCGAATGCCACCAGGCCAGGCCGGCCGGCGCGCAGCCCGCGCGCGCGCAGGCCGGCGCGGCACCGCCGGCGCGCGCCGCGCAGGCAGCACAGGCATTCCTCGCCGCCCCGACCACCGCGCCGGGCGACGCTGCGGCTGCCGCTCCGGGCGCGGCAGGAGCACAGCGATGAGCGATTTCGATCGCCCCGATCGCCCCGATGCGCTGCAGGCGCGCGAAGCCGGGCGACCCGGCAGCGGCACGTCGCGCCGCGCGATGCTCGCCGCCGGCACCGCCGCCCTGGCGGGCGTGCTGCTGGCGCCCGGCGTGCGCCTGATCGAGATCGCCGCCGCGCAGGGCGCGCGCCCCGCCGGCGAGCCAGCCTCGTCGAAGGTGCGCTGGGGCATGCTGATCGACACCACGCGCTGTGCCACCGACTGCAACGAGTGCGTGAAGGCCTGCAACACGGAAAACGGCCTGTCGGGCGGCACGCTGCCGACCGACTCGCAGTGGATCCGCAAGGTCGAGATCCGCCACAAGGACACCGGCCGCACCAGCAGCGCCCCGGTGATGTGCCAGCACTGCGCGAACCCGCCCTGCGTCGATGTCTGCCCGACCGGGGCGTCGTTCAAGCGCGCCGACGGCATCGTGCTCGTCGACCGGCACACCTGCATCGGCTGCCGCTATTGCGTGATGGCCTGCCCCTACAAGGCGCGCAGCTTCGTTCACGAGCCGCTCACGGCGCAAAAACCCGACGTGCCGCGCGGCAAGGGTTGCGTCGAAGGCTGCACGATGTGCGTGCACCGCGTCGATCGCGGCCAGCAACCGGCCTGCGCCGAATCGTGCCCCGAGCAGGCGATCCTCTTCGGCGACCTCAACGACCCCGAGAGCGCGATCTCGCGGCGCATCCGCGAGATCGCCACCACCCGCATCCGCGAAGACCTGCGCCTGGACACCGGCGTTCGCTATCACGGAATCTGACCCCATGCAGCCAGGCATCGCCACCGCCACTCCTCCCGCGAACCGGTTCTGGCTGGTCGTCGCGCTCGCCGCGGCGCTGGTCGCGGCCGGGCTGGGGGCGGCGCATTACATGGAGGTCGAGGGCCACATCGTCACCGGCATGAACAACCACGTCGTCTGGGGCCTGCCGCACGTGTTCGCGATCTTCCTGATCGTCGCGGCGTCGGGCGTGCTCAACGTGGCCTCGGTCGGCTCGGTTTTCGGCAAGGCGATCTACAAGGCGCGCGCGCCGCTGTCCGGGCTGCTGTGCCTGGCGATGCTGGCCGGCGGCCTGATGGTGCTGATGCTCGACCTCGGCCGCCCCGACCGGCTGATCGTCGCGGCCACGCACTACAACTTCACGTCGATGTTCGCGCTGAACGTCTTCCTGTATTCGGGCATGGCCGCCATCGTCGGCGTCTATCTCTGGACGCTGATGGAACGGCGCATGAACCGCTACTCGAAGCCGGCAGGCGTGGCCGCCTTCATCTGGCGGCTGTTGCTGACCACAGGCACCGGCTCGATCTTCGGTTTCCTGGTCGCGCGACAGGCCTACGGTTCGGCGCTGCTCGCGCCGATGTTCGTCATCATGTCGTTCGCCTGGGGCCTGGCGGTGTTCCTGCTCGTGCAGGCCGCGGTCTACGCCCGGAACGGGCTGACGCTGCCCGCCGAAGCCAGCCGCCGGATGAGCCGGCTGCTCGGCGTGTTCGTCGCGGCGACCCTCTACATGGTGGCCATGCACCACGTCACCAACCTGTATTTCGCGCGCCAGGTCGAGTTCGAGCGTTTCATCCTCGTCGACGGGGGCGTCTATCCGCTGCTGTTCTGGATCGGTTATGTCGCGGTGGGCAGCATCGCGCCACTGGTTCTCGTCTACGCGGGCGACGCCACGAAACCGCGCAACGCGGCAGTTGCGGCAGCGCTGGTGGTCGCCGGCGCCTTCTGCGCGCTGTACGTGTTCATCATCGGCGGCCAGGCGTTCCCGCTCGAGCTGTTCCCCGGCGCGGTCGTGCGCTCGACCTTCTACGACGGGCAGCTCGCACCGTACGCACCGTCGCTGCCCGAACTGCTGCTCGGCATCGGCGGGGTGGCCGCCGCGTTCCTGCTCACCGCGATCGGCGTGCACGTCCTCGATTTCCTGCCGCGCGACCCCGAGGCGGCCCCGGCGTCGGCCACCGGTAGCGGTTGAGCATCGCGATGAGTCGCTGGCTCGTCTCCGCAGCGCATCGATCTTCGGGCAAGACGACGGTTTCGATCGGGCTGTGCGCCGCGCTGCGCCGTCGCGGCCTGTCGGTGCAGCCGTTCAAGAAGGGGCCCGACTACATCGACCCGATGTGGCTCACGCTGGCTGCCGGCCGCGCCTGCCGCAACCTCGACCCGCACCTGGCCGGGCTCGACGAGATCGAAGCGGCATTCCTGCGTCACGCCGGCCACGCCGATGCCAGCCTGGTCGAAGGCAACCTCGGGCTTCACGACGGCATGGCGGCCGACGGCAGCGACAGCAACGCGGCACTGGCCTGCCGGCTCGGCCTGCCCGTCGTGCTGGTGCTCGACGCACGCGGCACCTCGCGCGGCATTGCGCCGCTGGTGCTCGGCTATCAGGCATTCGAACCGCGACTGCGGATCGCCGGCGTGATCCTCAATCGCGTCGGCGGCGCGCGCCACGAAGGCCGGCTGCGCGAGGCGCTCGAGCGCTACACCGACGTGCCGGTGCTCGGCGCGATCGGCGAGGATCCGCGGCTCGCGATCCTCGAGCGGCACCTCGGCCTGGTGCCGGGCAACGAGGCGCAGGACGCGGCGGGCATCGTCGAAACCCTCGCCGACGCGATCGCGGCGAGCGTCGATCTCGATGCGCTGCTCGACGCGACCGCGCCGCGCGCCGGCGAACCTTCCGCGCTCCAGGGCGGCGGGTGCACCCGCCGCCCCGGCAACGCCGGCGCCCACGGCGGAGCGGGCCTCGCCGGCCGCGGCCGCGGCCGCGTCGGGGTCCGGGCGCGGCCATGACGCGCCCGTGCGCATCGGCATCGCGCGAGACGAGGCCTTCGGCTTCTACTACATCGACGACCTGGAAGCGCTGCGGGCAGCCGGCGCCGAGCTCGTGCCCTTCGACACGCTGCGCGATGCCGCGCTGCCCGCGGTAGACGGCCTGTTCATCGGCGGCGGCTTTCCCGAGGAGCTGGCCGCGCGGCTGGCCGCCAACCGGGCGATTCGCAGTGAACTGCGCGAGCGCATCGAGGCGGGCCTGCCGGTGTACGCCGAGTGCGGCGGCCTGATGTACCTCGCGCGCTCGATCCGCTGGCACGGCGAGCGCCACGACATGGTCGGCGCGATCCCTGCCGACGTCGTCATGCACGACCGCGCGGTGGGTCGCGGCTACGTCAGGCTCGAGGAGACCGACGCGTTTCCGTGGCCCGGCGGGCCGCTCGCCACGGTGCGCGGGCACGAGTTCCATCATTCCGGGCTCGAAAACGCGGCACCCGGGCTGCGCTACGCGTACCGCGTCGTGCGCGGCCACGGCATCGACGGCTCGCGCGATGGCATCGTGCATCGCAACGTGCTTGCATCGTATGCGCACCTGCGCAGCGTCGGCGGAAATCGCTGGCCTGCAACGCTTCGTCCAGTTCGTCCGCGGCGTCGCGGCCGCCCGCCGCGAGCGCCCCACCCTCACCGAGTGCTCCTCATGATCACCGTCACCCCGGCCGCTGCCCATCAGATTCTGATTGCCGCCGAGCAGGCCGGCATGGAAGAACCGTTGTTGCGGATCGCCGCCCGCTACGACGACGACACCGACGAGCTCGAGATCGGCATGGGTTTCGACGATCGCCGCGAACAGGACGAGGAGATCCGCAGCGAAGGCGTGATCCTGCTCGTCTCGCCCCCGTCGCGCGCGTCGCTCGAGGGCACCGTGCTCGACTACGTCGAGACCGCACCCGAAGAGTTCCGCTTCGTCTTCGGCCGCGCCCCGCGGCACGAAGACTGACCCGCCGGAGACGTCCGATGGACATGGCTTTCATCCCCCCGCACGCCGACGCCGCAACTCCCGAAGCCGGCCCGCCGCTCGCGCCCGGCGAGGTCGCACTGGTCGGCACCGGCCCGGGCGACCCCGAGCTGCTGACGCTCAAGGCGCTGCGCCTGATGCAGCAGGCCGACGTGGTGCTCTACGACAACCTGGTCTCGCCCGAGATCATGGCGATGGTCGGCCCGGACGCGCAGCGCATCTACGTCGGCAAGGAGCGCAACCGCCACACGATGCGCCAGGAAGCGATCAACGAGCTGATGGTCGACCTCGCGCGTGCCGGCCACCGGGTGGTCCGGCTCAAGGGCGGCGACCCCTTCATCTTCGGCCGCGGCGGCGAGGAGATCGAGACGCTGTCGGAGCACGACGTGCGCTTCCAGGTCGTCCCCGGCATCACCGCGGCCGCGGGCGTGGCCGCCTACACCGGCATCCCGCTCACGCACCGCGACCACGCGCACGCCTGCGTGCTGGTCACCGGGCACCTGCGCGACGGCACGATGAACCTCGACTGGCCTGCGCTGGCGCGGCCCGGGCAGACGCTGGTCTGCTACATGGGGTTCCAGGGGCTGGTCGAGCTGTGCGCGAAGCTCGCCGAGCACGGCCTGGACGAAGCCACGCCGGCCGCGATCGTGCAGAAAGGCACGCAGCGCAGTCAGCGCGTCGTCACCGGCACGCTGCGCACGCTGCCCGCCCCGGCGGCGCAGGCCCGGCTCGCGCCACCCACGCTGATCATCGTCGGCGAGGTCGTACGCCTGCGCGACAAGCTGAAGTGGTTCGAGCGCACGCTGCAGGCGCACGCCATGGCGGCGCCCGACACGGCCGAAGCCTGAACTAACGCGAGTGCACCAGCCGCGCGGCAGGGGTATCGGCGTCTTCGCGGGCGGCGCGCGCGCCCTCGCCCACCCGGTTCTCGATCGCGAACACGGCCGCCTCGACCCGGGACGAGAAGCCGAGCTTCGACAGGATGTGGCGCACGTGCAGCTTCACGGTGTCGTGGCTGATGCCGAGCTCGCGAGCGATCGCCTTGTTGCTCAGCCCGCGTGCCACCTGCGCGAGAATTTCGCGCTCGCGCACCGTCAGCTGGTCGAGCGAGCTGCCCGGCGCGGCCCGCTGTGGCCCCTCTTCGAGCAGGCCGGCCAGCTTGGCCGCCATGGCCGGTGCCACCACCAGCTCGCCGCGCGCCGCTCGCGTGATCGCGTCGATCACGTCCTGCGGATCCATGTCCTTGAGCAGATAACCCCGCGCGCCCATGCGCAGCGCCGCGGAGAGGTCTTCGCGCGAGTCGCTCATCGTGAGGATCACCACCGGCACCCGTGATCCGGCGTCGCGCAGGCCGCGCAGCAGCCTCAGCCCGTCGAGCTGCGGCATCCGCAGGTCGATCACCGCGAGGTCGGGCGCATGCGCCTGGATCATTTCGATCCCTTCCTCGGGGTTGCCGGTGGTGGCGACCACTTTCATGCCGGCGCGCAGTTCGAGCAGCTCGCCCAGCCCGCGCCGGCACAGCCCGTGATCGTCGACCAGCGCAACGCGCAACGGCTCAGCCATGACGCGCCTCGCTCGCGGACGGATCGCCCGCCGGAACGCGCACCACGACGCGTGCCCCGCCGGCCGGCGGGTTGTCGAATGCGACACGCGCGCCGATCGCCTGCGCGCGCTCGCGCATGATCTCCAGCCCGAAACTGGTGCGCGCCGCACGCCTGGACGCGGGCGCCGGCCGCGCGAAACCGCGGCCGTCGTCGTGCACGCTGAACACCACGTCGGCGCCTTCGCGCTCGACCTGCAGCAAGGCGCGGCGCGCTCCGGAGTGCCGGCGCACGTTGGCCAGCGCCTCCTGCAGGATATGGAACGTCTGCACCTCGACCTCGGCCGGCAGCCGAAGCTGGGGAATGCGGCAATCGAACTCCAGCGCCACGCCGGTGCGCTCGTAGAAGGTATCGGCCATCTGTTCGAGCGCGCGGTGCAGTCCCTGCGCGTCCATGCCGGCCCGGAAATGGGTGATCAGCTCGCGCATGCGCCGGTTGGCGCTGCCGAGCTCGTCGTTGACGTCCTGGCAGTACTTCTGCGCGCGCGGCGTGTCCTGCTGCGCGATCGCATCCTGCAGCAGCGGCATGCGCATCCGCACGAAGGTGAGCGACTGCGCGAGGGAGTCGTGCAGTTCGCCGGCGATCGTCTGCCGTTCGTGAACCAGGCTCGACTGCAGGTTCTCGCGCTCGAGCCGGGCGTTCTCCAGGGCCAGGCCGAACAGCTGGCCGACCGGGCGCAGCAGGTGGATCACCTCGCCGCGCAGGCTGTGCACGCCGTCGAAGAACAGCGTGAACACGCCCACCGAGCGTCCCTTGAACTCGAGGGGCACGGCGACGGTTCCGGTACAGACCTGCTCGAAGAAGCTGTCGACCGCGAGCGTGCCGCACGGCGATGCGCTGTCGGCCACCCGGACGCCGTCGCCGTTCAGCGCGTCGCCGCATACGCCGCAGGGGCCGATCAGCGCCTCGCGCGCAAGCACGTCCTCGGGCAGGCCCCAGGCCGCGATCAGTCGCAGCTTGTCCCCCTCGGGAGTGAGCGCGCGGACCGCCCCGGCCCGCGCACCCGCCAGCCTGACGACGGTGACGAGGAACGCGTCGAGCATCGACTGCGGCGTGCCGCCGACCCCGGAGGCGACGGGCGCCGCCGTGCCGCGCGCATCCGGACGCTGCGTCCGGGCATCGGCGATCGGCACCACCCGCACCGCCTTGCCTGCGCCCGGCGCCGGGCCGGCCAGCGTCGCCGCGTCCGCCGAGCTGCCCGGAGAAATTCCGGAACCCGAAACCTGCATTTCACCTCCTGCGGCTCCCCTGCGGGGAGCCTCCCGAACCGATATTACACGCCGATCCCCCAAACGGATAATGGAACGACTCCCCGGAATGCTTATGGATGCCCCTGTCGCGATCACCTAGTATCGCTTCGGAGATGCCACCCCAGCCGATCCACGACCCTGCGCGGGCGCCGCTGCCCGACGCCAGCACCGAGGTCCGCAACACCACCTGCTACATGTGCGCCTGCCGCTGTGGCATACGGGTGCACTTGCGCAATGGCGAAGTCCGCTACATCGAGGGCAACCCCGACCACCCGCTGAACCGGGGGGTGATCTGCGCCAAGGGCTCCTCGGGCATCATGAAGCAGTACTCGCCGGCGCGGCTCACCCGGCCGCTGCGGCGCAAGGCCGGCGCTGCGCGCGGCGCCGGCCAGTTCGAGGAGATCGGCTGGGACGAAGCCTTCGCGCTGCTCGAAGAGCGGCTCGCGAAGATCCGCGCCACCGACCCGAAGAAGTTCGCGCTGTTCACCGGGCGCGACCAGATGCAGGCGCTCACCGGGCTGTTCGCGCGCCAGTACGGCACGCCCAACTACGCGGCGCACGGCGGCTTCTGCTCGGTGAACATGGCCGCGGGGATGATCTACACGATCGGCGGCTCCTTCTGGGAGTTCGGCGGCCCCGACCTCGATCGCGCGCGGCTGTTCGTGATGATCGGCACCGCCGAAGACCATCATTCCAACCCGCTGAAGATCGCGGTCTCGAAATTCAAGCGCAACGGGGGTCGCTTCATCTCGATCAATCCGGTGCGCACCGGCTATTCGGCGATCGCCGACGAGTGGGTGCCGATCCGCCCGGGCACCGACGGCGCGCTGATGCTCGCGCTGATTCACGAGATCATCGCGCTGGGGCTGTACGACCGCGAATTCCTGGTGCGCAATACCAACGCCGGGCAGCTGGTGAACGTCGACGAGTCCCACGACGAGGCGGGGCTGTTCGTGCGCACCGACGTGCCCGCCGAAGAGGGTTGCTACGACCCGCAGAACAAGCTCTGGTGGGACCGCGTCACCAACGGCCCGGTGGTCACGCACGCCGAGGGCGCCGACCCGTACCTGCACGGCGAATTCCACCTGCGCGACGGCACCGCGGTGAAGCCCGCGTTCCAGTTGCTGCGCGACCGCGTCGAGCACTACACCCCCGAGTGGGCATCGGGGATCACCGGCATCCCGGCGCAGACCATCCGCCGCCTCGCGCACGAGATGGGCATCACCGCCCGCGACCACCGGATCGAGCTGCCGATCGCCTGGACCGACGCCTGGGGCAAGGAACACGACACGGTCACCGGCAACCCGGTCGCGTTCCACGCGATGCGCGGGCTGGCCGCGCACTCCAACGGCTTTCATACGATCCGCGCGCTCGCGATCCTGATGTCGCTGCTGGGCACGATCGACCGGCCCGGCGGCTTCCGGCACAAGGCGCCGTTCCCGCGTCCGATCCCGCCGTGCGCGAAGACGCCGAACACGCCGCTGGCGGTCAAGCCCGGCCATCCGCTCGACGGCCTCGCCCTCGGCTGGCCCGCCGAGCCCGACGACCTGTTCGTCGACGACGCGGGCCGGCCGGTGCGCATCGACAAGGCGTTCTCGTGGGAGTACCCGCTGTCGGTGCACGGGCTGATGCACAACGTGATCACCAACGCGTGGCGGGGAGACCCCTACCCGATCGACACGCTGATGATCTTCATGGCGAACATGGCGTGGAACTCGACGATGAACACGTCGCAGGTCCGCGCCATGCTCGAAGACCGCGGCGAAGACGGCGAGTACAAGATCCCGTTCATCGTCGTCGCCGACGCGTTCCAGTCGGAGATGACCGCGTTCGCCGACCTGGTCCTGCCCGACACCACCTACCTCGAGCGCCACGACGTGATGTCGATGCTCGACCGGCCGATCTCCGAGTTCGACGGCCCGGTCGATTCGGTGCGCGTGCCGGTGGTGCCGCCCACCGGCCAGTGCAAGCCGTTCCAGGAGGTGCTGATCGAGCTGGGCAGCCGCCTGAGGCTGCCCGCCTTCGTGCGCCGTGACGGCAGCCGCAAGTACCGCGACTATCCCGACTTCATCGTCAACTACGAGACCGAGCCGGGCTCGGGCATCGGCTTCCTGGCCGGCTGGCGCGGCAAGGGCGGCGAGAAGTTCATGCGCGGCGAGCCGAACCCGCGCCAGTGGGAGATGTACGCGCAGAACAACTGCGTCTACCACTACAAGCTGCCGCCCTCGTACCAGTACATGCGCAACTGGAACAAGGGCTACCTCGAGTGGTCGCTGCGCAACCGCATCACGCGCTACGCCGAGCCGATCCTGATCCACCTGTACTCGGAAGTGCTCCAGAAGTTCCGGCTGGCCGCGCGCGGCAAGGGCCCCTCGCGCAAGCCACCCGAGCACCTGCGCAAGCGCGTCGACGAATTCTTCGATCCGCTGCCGTTCTACTTCGAGCCGCTTCGAGGCGCAGCGCACCGACCGGGTGCGCTATCCGTTGAGCGCGGTCACCCAGCGGCCGATGGCGATGTACCACTCCTGGGATTCCCAGAACGCCTGGCTGCGGCAGATCCACAGCCACAACCAGCTCTACCTGAACCCGCGACTCGCGCGGGCGCACGGCATCGAGGACGGCGGCTGGATGTGGGTCGAGTCGCAATGGGGTCGCGTGCGTTGCCAGGCCAGCTACTCGGAGGCGGTCGAACCGGGCACCGTCTGGACCTGGAACGCGATCGGCAAGGCCCCGGGGACCTGGGGCCTCGCGCCCGACGCCAACGAGTCGCGTCGCGGCTTCCTGCTCAACCACCTGATCACCGAAGAACTGCCGGGCGTCGGCGACGAAGGCAGCGTCTCGAATTCCGATCCGGTCACCGGCCAGGCCGGCTGGTACGACGTGCGGGTGCGCATCTACCGGGCCGACGACGACGAACCGGCGCAGAGCTGGCCGCAGTTCGAGCCGGTGCCGGCGGCGCCCGGCACGAAGGCCGCGTACCGGCCGCGGATGCTGGCCTGGTTCGCCGGCGGCGGGAGGCGGCCATGACCCAGCTCGCGCTGGTCATCGACCTGAACGTCTGCGTCGGCTGCCACGCCTGCGTGACGAGCTGCAAGCAGTGGAACACCTCGGGTGCGGCCGGCCCGCTGGCCGACGTCAACCCCTACGACGCCGACCCCGGCGGCGCGTTCTTCAACCGGGTGCAGACCTTCGAGGTCGGCGAGTTCCCCGACACGCAGACGGTGCACTTCCCGAAGTCGTGCCTGCATTGCGAAGATCCGCCCTGCGTGCCGGTGTGCCCCACCGGCGCCAGCTACAAGCGGCCCGAAGACGGCATCGTGCTGGTCGACTACGACAAGTGCATCGGCTGCAAGTACTGCTCATGGGCCTGCCCCTACGGGGTGCGCGAGATCGACCCCGAGCGCAAGGTCATGACCAAGTGCACGCTGTGCGTCGACCGGATCTACGACGCCACGAAGCCCGAATCCGAGCGCAAGCCGGCCTGCGTGCTGGCCTGCCCGACCAGCGCGCGGCTGTTCGGCGACATCCACGATCCCGAATCGGCGGTCTCGACAGCGATCCGCGACAACGCAGGCTACGCGCTGATGCCCGAATGGGGCACGCATCCGTCGAACCACTACCTGCCGCGCCGGCGCACCGCGATGCGCGTGCACGCCGACGAGCTCGAGCGCGCCGACAATCCGCTGAAGGTCGACGGCCTGTTGCCCAAGCCGCCGAAGACCGATCCGTCGCTCGACGACGTCACCTCCTGGTAACGGCAAGCCCGATGCGCCCCGAAGCCTCGGTGATCCTGCTGACGACGCTCATCGGCGCCGGCCGGGGCTGTTCCTCGCGATCTTCACCGCGCACGGGCTGGCCCTGTTCGACCTGGTCCCGGCCGCCGACAGCCTCGCCTTCGACGTCGCCGGCAGCGCGATCGCGCTGGTGCTCACCGGCGCGGGCCTGCTCGCCTCGTTCTTCCATCTCGGGCGCCCCGAACGCGCCTGGCGCGCGATCGCGCAATGGCGCACCTCCTGGCTGTCGCGCGAAGTGATCGTGCTGCCGGCGTTCATGTTCGCCGTCTTCGTCTACGCGCTCGTGCACTTCGCCGGGGTGCGGCCGGTACTCGCCCGGCTGCCCGGTGGCGGCGCGATCGACCTGGCCACGCTGGTCGGGCTGGCGGCGACGCTGGTGGCATTCGCGCTGTTCGTCTGCACCGGCATGATCTATGCGTGCCTGCCGTTCCTGCGCGAGTGGCACAGCCCGCTCACGCCGCTCAATTTCCTGCTGCTCGGCTGCGCGTCGGGCTTCACGCTGGCGGCCGCATTCTCCGTCGCAGCGGCGCCCGAGCTCACCCGGCTGTTCACCGGCTACGCGCTGGCGTTCACGCTGCTGGGGATGGCCAGCCGCGGCGCGGCGCTCGTTCGCAACCGCCGGCTGAAGCCGAAATCCACGCTGCAGACGGCCATCGGGATCAAGCATCCGCGCATCGTGCAGAAGTCGATGGGCTTCCAGTCGGGCTCGTTCAACACCCACGAGTTCTTCCACGGGCGCCCGGCGGGCACGCTGCGCTGGGTGAAGTGGGCGTTCCTGGCGGCGGCGTTCGCGGTGCCGGCGGCGCTGCAGGCGCTCGCCCTGGCCGGTCCGGGCGGTTCGGCCGGACCGCTGCTGGCGCTGGCATTCACGATCCAGTTCGCCGGCCTGTTGGCCGAGCGCTGGTTCTTCTTCGCCGAGGCGAACCACCCGCAGAACCTGTATTACCGGGCGGTCGCATGAAGCTGCGATACGTCAAGGAATCGGGGCGCTCGATCGGGTATGTTCGCGAACGGCGGCTAGATACAGGGAGGGGTACGAATCATGGCGCTCGTTGATCCCCACGGGGGCGGAAAGCTGTTGCCGCTGCTGCTCGAAGGAGACGCACTGGCGGCCGAGCGGGCCCGCGCGCAGGCGCTGCCGAAGCTGCAGGTCAGTTCCCGCGAGAAGGGCGACCTGATCATGATGGGCATCGGCGGGTTCACGCCGCTGCAGGGGTTCATGACGCACGCCGACTGGCAGGGCGTCTGCGACGGCATGCGCATGGCCAACGGGCTGTTCTGGCCGATCCCGATCACGCTGTCGACCAGCGCCGCGCAGGCCGACTCGATCGCGGTCGGCGCCGAGCTGGCGCTCGTCGACCCCGACGACGGCTCCGCGCTCGCGACGATGAAGGTCACCGAGAAATACGCGATCGACAAGGCGCACGAGTGCGCCACCGTCTTTCGCACCACCGACCCCGAGCATCCCGGCGTGAAGATGGTGATGGCCCAGGGCGACGTGAACCTGGCCGGACCGGTGAAAGTGCTGTCCACCGGCGACTTCCGCGAGAAATACGGCGACCTGTTCATGACGCCCGCGCAGACGCGCGCGCTGTTCGAGTCGCTCGGCTGGTCGAAGGTCGCCGCGTTCCAGACGCGCAACCCGATGCACCGTTCGCACGAGTACCTCGCCAAGGTCGCGATCGAAGTGAGCGACGGCGTGCTGGTGCACTCGCTGCTCGGTGCGCTCAAGCCCGGCGACATCCCGGCAGAAGTGCGCACGCGAGCGATCTCGGTGCTGGTCGACGGATACTTCCAGAAGAAGACCATCGTCCAGGCCGGCTATCCGCTGGACATGCGTTACGCGGGCCCGCGCGAGGCGCTGCTGCACGCGCTGTTCCGGCAGAACTACGGCTGTTCGCACCAGATCGTCGGGCGCGACCACGCGGGCGTGGGCAGCTACTACGGGCCGTTCGACGCGCACCACATCTTCGACGAGATCCCGAAGGGCTCGCTGCAGACGCAGCCGTTGAAGATCGACTGGACCTTCTGGTGCTACAAGTGCGGCGGCATGGCCTCCGCGCGCACCTGCCCGCATGACGACGCCGACCGGCTGCTCGTCTCGGGCACCAAGCTTCGCAAGTGGCTCTCCGAGGGCGCCGAGGTGCCGGCCGAGTTCAGCCGGCCCGAGGTGCTGGTCCTGCTCAGGGAGTACTACGAAGGTCTCGCCGCGCACGAGCGCGTCGAGGTAAAGATGACCGGACATTCGGCGCGCTGAGGCTGCCGGGTCGCAACTACACCCACGATCCATCGCGGAGGAGATCACACGATGCTTGCCACCAATCCGTTTGCCGGTCTGTCGGCGTCGCTTTCGCCTGCAGTCATGCAGGCGTACGTCATTGTCATGTTCATACTGGTCGTGGCGGGAACGCTGTTCGACGTCGTGCACAAGGGAAGCGCCGCTTACTTCTTCGAGAACCTTCGCAGGTCGAAGTCGAAGGCGGCACGCCGGGTCGGCGGTGGCCAGGCCGCTTCGATCGCCGTGCAGACGGCGCTGGTCGACGTGCTGGCCTCGGGCGAGTTCTGCAATCCGCGCCGGCGCGTTGCGCACCTGCTCGGCATGTACGGCTTCGTGTTCTACGTGCTCGCCACCGCGGTGCTGGTTTTCGATTTGTCGGCGGGCCCGTTCTGGGCGCAGCTCTGGTGGATCGGCGCCCTGATGATCTGCGTCGGCGGCTACTGGTTCTGGTTCTTCATCCGCGTCGACGTCGCCGCCGAGGGCCACTCGCCTTTCAGAATCGTCAAGGCCGACCTGTTCATCCTGTCGCTGCTGGCCAGCGCGACGCTCGCGCTGATCTGGGCGGCGACGGGCGGCGGCGCCGGCGTGCTGTTCTGGCTGTACATTCTCGCCACGACAGTGCTGTTCGCCGGCATTCCCTGGTCGAAGTTCGCGCACATGTTCTTCAAGCCCGCGGCCGCGATGGAGAAGCGGTTGTCCAGGGCCGACGGAACCGCCGAGAACCTGCCCACGCAAACCCGCGACGACCCCGAACAGCAGAAGCGACACTCGATGCAACTGTTGGTGGACGCTCCGATGGACATGGGGCTCGGCATCAAGCGCGAAGCGCCGCGGCACTACTGAAAACAGACACGCAAGGAGCTGAACGAATGCCAACCTTCGTCTACATGACGCGATGCGACGGATGCGGACACTGCGTCGACATCTGCCCCTCGGACATCATGCACATCGACAAGACCTATCGGCGCGCCTACAACATCGAGCCGAACATGTGCTGGGAGTGCTTTTCCTGCGTCAAGGCCTGCCCCCAGCATGCGATCGACGTGCGCGGATACGCCGACTTCGCCCCGTTGGGGCACAGCGTGCGAGTCGACTGGGACGAACGGCGAGGCACGATCGCCTGGCGGATCAAGTTCCGCAACGGCACGGAGAAGAACTTTCTCTCGCCCATCACCACCAAGCCCTGGGGCGAGGCGATTCCGAAGCTCGCGGAGGTCCCGCCGCCGCGCGAGGAGATGCGCAACAGCGAGCTCCTCTACAACGAACCGAAATACGTCCGGCTGGACGACGGCGGTCTGCGCACCCTGCAGGATGCAGGCCTCAAATTGAAAAAAGGCGTGTACTACTGATATGGCCTACCAAACCATCATCGAAGACGGCATCGACATTCTCGTGGTCGGTGCGGGACTGGGCGGCACCGGAGCCGCCTGGGAGGCGCGTTTCTGGGGGCAGAACAAGAAGATCGTCGTCGCCGAGAAGGCGAACATCGATCGTTCGGGTGCGGTCGCCCAGGGCCTGTACGCGATCAACTGCTACATGGGCACGCGCTGGGGAGAGAACCAGCCGGAGGACCATGTGCGCTACGCACGCATCGACCTGATGGGCATGGTGCGCGAGGATCTGGCGTTCGACATGGCCCGTCACGTCGACTCCACGGTGCATCAGTTCGAGGAGTGGGGCCTGCCGATCATGAAAGACCCGAAGACCGGGCGCTATCTGCGCGAAGGTCGGTGGCAGATCATGATCCACGGCGAGTCCTACAAGCCCATCGTGGCCGAGGCGGCCAAGAAGTCGGCCGACAAGGTCTTCAACCGCATCTGCGTCACGCACCTGCTGATGGACGAAAGCCGCGAGAACCGGGTCGCCGGCGCCGTCGGCTTCAACGTCCGCACCGGCAACTTCCATGTCTTCAAGGCGAAGACCGTGATCTGCGGCGCGGGCGGCGCGTCGAACATCTTCAAGCCGCGCTCGGTGGGCGAAGGCGCTGGACGCACCTGGTACGCACCGTGGTCGTCGGCGTCCGCCTACGGCCTGCTGATCAACGCGGGCGCCAAGATGACGCAGATGGAAAACCGCATCGTGCTGGCCCGCTTCAAGGACGGGTACGGCCCGGTCGGCGCCTACTTCCTGCACCTGAAGACGTACACCCAGAACGGCGCGGGCGAGGAGTTCGAATCCAGGTGGTGGCCCGGACTGCAGCAGATGGTCGGCAAGGAATACCTGGATCCGGAAGCTTCGCACCTGACGCATCGTCCGATCCCGACCTGTCTGCGCAACCACGCAATGATCAGCGAGATCAACGCCGGCCGCGGCCCGATTCACATGGTGACGATGCGCGCCTTCCAGGACCCGCACCTCGAAGAAGTCGGCTGGGAGAACTTCCTGGGCATGACCGTCGGGCAGGCGGTCCTGTGGGCCGCCACCGACGTCGACCCGAAGAACGAGAACCCCGAACTGACCACCTCCGAACCCTACGTGATGGGCTCGCACGCGACCGGATCAGGCGCCTGGTGCTCGGGTCCCGAAGACGTGTCGCCCCCCGAGTACTTCTGGGGCTACAACCGCATGACGACGATCGAAGGTCTTTTCGGGGCGGGCGACACGGTGGGCGGCACACCGCACGCGTTCTCGTCGGGCTCGTTCACCGAGGGCCGGCTGGCGGCGAAGGCCGCCTGCAAGTACATCGACGACGGCAAGGCGAACGGCATCGTCGTTTCGCAGGCGCAGATCGATCGCCTCGAGAAGGAGGTGTACAGGCCTCTCGAGCACTATCGGATCAACCGCAATGCGGTCGTTGCGGGCAGCGTCAATCCGCACTACATCAACCCCGAGCAGGGGCTCGACCGCCTGCAGAAGCTGATGGACGAGTACTGCGGCGGGGTATCGGCCAACTACATGACCAACGAGAAGCTTCTGCACATCGGCCTGAAGAAACTCAGGATCATGGAGGAGGATCTCGAGAAGCTGGCCGCCGCCGACTCGCACGAGTTGCTGCGCGCATGGGAACTGAAACACCGTCATCGCGCCGCCGAATGCGTCACGCATCACACGCTGTTCCGCAAGGAGACGCGCTGGCCCGGCTACTATTACCGGGGCGACTACCTGAAGCTGGACGACCAGAACTGGCACGTGTTGACGGTCTCGCGGCGCGACCCGAAGACGGGTGAGTACACGATGGAGAAGGCGCCCTGCTATCACCTGGTGGGCGACGAGAAATAGCAGCATCGTCGGCAACGCGCGTGAACATCATCGAGAAGACGGACGAAGAGATCCTGGCGCTGGCCGCGCCCCTGTGGCGCGACCTCGTCAGGTACTCGAACGAAGGCAAGTACGGCGATTTCTCCAGGAACTTCTCCAGTTCACTGGCGCGCGCCATGGACCAGGTCGCCGCCGGCCACCAGTTCGCACACAGCGAGCTGGCCCGGAATCTCTCCGACCAGTTCGACACGCTGGGCACCATCCGTCGCGGCGAGCACGTCACCGTCCTGTTCCGGCAGCGCAGCACGAAGAAGCCCGGCGAATGGCTCGGCCGACTCGTGCTCGGCTACGAGGACGGGCAACTCAGGATCTTCGGTGCCTCCATCTTCTGACCACTTTGTCGGGATCTGACGTGAATCAAGTCATCGGGGTCGGCAAGTTCGTCGAGCTGAGCTACAAGGTCACCGACCGGAAGTCGGGGCATGTCCTGACCAGGGTCGAGTTTCCTCTGGGCTATGTCCATGGCCACACCGAGATCCTCGCCCCGTCGGTCCATGCGCAGCTCGAAGGCAGATCGGCCGGCGAAGTCATCGAAGTGGCGATCGACGGCAACCAGATTTTCGGCCCCGGGGACGAATCGCTGGTCTTCACCGATCGCATCGAGAACGTCCCCGAGGAATACCGGCAGGTCGGCGCCTCGATCCTGATGGAAAACGACGAAGGCCAGACGCGCAGCTTTCTCGTGACGCACATGGACGACGAGACCCTGACTGTCGATGGCAACAATCCGCTTTGCGGCAGAGAGGTCGTCTTCACGCTCGAGATACTGACCGTGCGCGACGCAACCAGCGACGAGACCAAAGCCGGCGGGGCGATGGCCACCGGTCCGGACATCGACCCCAGGCTGCTGCGGCCCGTCTGAGCAGCGACATTGAACGGCGCACGGCCCCGGGCGCAAGCGCTTGCGGAGACCGGCCTGACTTTACGGTGAAAGGAGTTGAAACATGAGCGAACAGCAGCCCACCAAGGCCCCGGTTCCTGATGGACATTCGCGTTTCGTGACGACGCGCGCGTTGCCACCGACCGAAAAGGGGTTCATCGGCTTCGAGACCATCTGGGAGCCGTTCCAGAAGGAAGCCGAATACCAGACGCCGAAGCAGCCGTAGACCCGAAGAGGCCGCCCCACCGCTACTGGAACGCGACTTCGTCGAAGCTGCGCAGCTTGCGGCTGTGAAGCTGCTCGGCGCGCTGGCGGCGCAGCAGGTCGATCGCGCGCATGCCGATCCGCAGGTGCTGCTCGACGCGCTCCCGATAGAACTGGTCGGCCATGCCCGGCAGCTTGATCTCGCCGTGCAGCGGCTTGTCGCTGACGCACAGCAGCGTGCCGTACGGGATCCGGAAGCGGAACCCGTTCGCGGCGATCGTCGCGCTCTCCATGTCGAGCGCGATCGCGCGGCTCTGGCTGAAGCGACGCATCGGCGTGCCGTGCGGCAGCAGTTCCCAGTTCCGGTTGTCGGTGCTGGCCACGGTACCGGTGCGCATCACGCGCTTGAGCTCGTAGCCGGTGAGTTGCGTGACCTCGGCGACCGCCGATTCGAGGGCGACCTGCACCTCGGCCAGCGCCGGCACCGGCACCCACGGCGGCAGGTCTTCGTCCAGCACGTGGTCCTCGCGCACGTAGCCGTGCGCGAGCACGTAGTCGCCGAGCTGCTGCGCCGTGCGCAGCCCGGCGCAATGACCGAGCATGATCCACGCGTGCGGCCGCAATACCGCGACGTGATCGGTGATCGTTTTCGCGTTGGCCGGTCCGACGCCGATGTTGACCATCGTGATGCCCGATCCGTCCTCGCGGATCAGATGGTAGGCCGGCATCTGCGGCAGCCTCGCCGGCGCCGGATGCTGCGCCGCGGCCGCGGATGGGCCCGGCGTCCCGGACGCGTGCGCCGCGGGCACGGCGCCCCCTGCTGGCGCCGCGCGCCGCGTCACGACGTTGCCCGGCTCGACGAACGCCGAATAGCCGTGCGCAGCCGGCTCGGCCTCGGCCATCAACTCGTGGCCGAGCCGCACGAACTGGTCGACGTAGAACTGGTAGTTGGTGAACAGCACGAAGTTCTGGAAGTGCGCCGGCTCGGTCGCGGTGTAGTGGCGCAGCCGGTGCAGCGAATAGTCGACGCGCGGCGCGGTGAACAGCGCCAGCGGGCGCGGCATGCCCGAGCGCGGCACCCAGGTGCCGTTGGCGATGCCGTCGTCCATCGCGCCCAGGTCCGGCAGGTCGAACAGGTCGCGCATCAGGCGCCGCCGCGCGGCGTCGATCGACCCCTCGATGTGCTCCTGGCCGGCCATCGCGAAGTGCACCGGGATCGGCGTCTTTCCGGTGGCGACCTCGATCGGCACCTGGTGGTTCGCCAGCAGCAACCGGAACTGTTCGAGGTAGTAGCGCCCGAACAGGTCGGGGCGCGTCAGCGTCGTCTCGTAGGTGCCCGGCCCGGCGACGAACCCGTAGCTGAGCCGCGAGTCGGCGCGCGCTACCGTCTCGGTCCGGATGCGCACGACCGGGTAGAACGCGTGCACGCGATGCGACGGGTCTTGCCCCGCCACGAACCGCTGCACCGCCTCGCGCAGCCAGGCCACACCGGCCTCGTAGATCGCGACGACCTGCGCCAGCGCCGCGGCCGGGTCTTCGTAGCGCTGCGGCGGGAAGAACGGCGGATTGTCCACGGCCGAAGCGCTGCCCGGACGGGCCGATGTCATTCGAGCGTCCTGATTTCGAACTCGCAGGCGTCGAGATCGGCCAGGATCCAGGTCGGCGGCGCGTGCAATCCGGCGATCGTGCCTGGGTTGACGAGCCAGGCCGTGCCGCCCGAGACCGTCGGCTGTTGCGTCACCAACGCGCGGTGCGAGTGCCCGCAGCAGACGATCTCGTAGTCGCCGGTGCAGGCGATTCCTCGTGCGTAGTGCGGATAATGGGTCGCGAAAATCCGCCGGCCTCCGAGCTCGAGTTCGGCGTCGGCGCCGTGATAGACGAGCAGCCCGCCGGAGTCCGCGCACATCCGGTGCAGCGCCATCGCGTCGCCGAGGTTGTTGCCGTGCACCACGTGCACCGGCAACCCCAGCGCGAGCAGCGGCTCGAGCGTGCCTGCGCCGATCACGTCGCCGCAGTGAATGACGGCCTGCGCTCCGGCCTGCCTTGCGGCCGACACTGCCGCCGCGAGCAACGGCGCGCGATCGTGGCTGTCCGAGACGATGCAGATCCTCACGGCCGGCGCCGCTCGACCAGCATCGAGTCGACCTCGCGCTCGGTATCGGTGAAATCGGGAATCTGATCGGTCATCGGGTCACCTCGCCTCCGGTTCGATGATAGATTGTCCGTCGGAAGGCGGCGCTATTCTATGTCACGCTCACTGACGGTTTCCAGGGCAGCGCAGCTGGTCGGCGTCTCCAGGGCGGTCCTGCAGCGGATGATCGGCGCCGGCGAACTGGCGCAGTCCGAGGGGCTGGTCGACGTCGACGAGTTGCTGCGCGCCTTTCCCGACGCGCGCGTCGAGCAATCCGGCCTCCTCGAGAACGTCACGCGCATCCGCGAGGAGGCTTTCGGCCGCCGGGTGCGCGAGTTCGTGCTGCCCTCGCCCGAGCTGCTGTCGCAGCGCGTGTTGGTCCAGAGCGAAGAACTGGCGGAGATGCGCCGGCATCTGCAGGCGTACCACGAGCTGGTAGCCGCTACCATCGAGCTTCTGGACCGGCGCCCGGCCTCGGCCGCGCTCGCCGAGGAGACCCGCGAAATGCTCGAACGCGGGCTGGCACAGGTACTGGGAAGTGAATCCGACAACCGTCTCGACGCCATGACCGACATGCTGAAGGTGGTATCCGCGAACGTGGTGGTGCGCCCCAGCGGGCGCGAGTTCCTCGTGCAGGGCAACGACAGCATCCTGCAAGCCGGCCTGAAGGCCGGGCTCGGCCTGAATTACGGCTGCGCGGGAGGCAACTGCGGCCTGTGCAAGGCGCGCGTGATCTCGGGCGAGACGCGCCAGATCCTGCAATCCGACTACAGCCTGTCGGCGGCCGAGCGCGCGCAAGGCTACCTGCTGCTGTGCGCGCACACCGCCGTCGGCGACATGGTGATCGAGACGCTCGAGGCCGGCAGCCCGGCCGACATCCCGGAGCAGGAGCTGGTCGCGCGCGTGCGCGCGCTCCAGCCGCTCGGACCGAACACGATGCTTCTGCACCTGCAGGCGCCGCGCAGCGCGCGGCTGCGCTTCCTGGCGGGCCAGAGCGTGACGCTGGGCCTCGCGCAACGGGGCGGCGACCTGCACGCGACCTGGCCGATCGCGAGTTGCCCCTGCGACGACCGCAATCTGCATTTCCACGTGGCGCGCGACGCGGGCGACCCTCTCGCCGAGCGGCTGTTCGCCGGCGCGGTGAAGAGCGGTGACACGCTGGGGGTGCACGGCCCGAGCGGCGACTTCGTCCTCGGCACCGAAATGCCTCCGCGGGCCGTCTTCCTCGCCTGCGACACCGGCTTCGGGCCGGTCAAGAGCCTGATCGAGCACGCAATGGCCGCCGAGGCCGTGGAACGCTTCTCGCTGTACTGGCTCGCGTCGCGCCCGGACGGGCACTACCTCGCCAACCAGTGCGAGGCCTGGACCGACGCGTTCGACGAGTTCGACTACCATGCGGCCTCCGACGACGACGTCGTGCGCGGCGGCTCGCTGCTCGCGAAGCGCGCGCTCGACGAAGGCGACCCCGGCACCAGCCGTTACTTCATTGCCGGTCCGCAGGCGTTCGTCGACGCCGCGGCGCGCCGCCTGCTCCGAGGCCGGCGCGCCGGCCGAGCGCCTGTGCGCGACCACCTGCTGACTGCCCTGGCCCCTTCATGAGCGACGCACTGAACTTCCTGCTCGAGGCCCGCCCCGAGGCGATGGGCCATTACTTCGCGTTCCTGAAGGACGCGGGCAAGCACCTCGATCCGAAGACCCGCAGCCTGATCTCGGTGATCACCAAGGTGCATTCGCAGACCGAGCGCGGGCTGAAGCAGTACCTGAAGCGCGCGCTCGACGAAGGCGTCACGCCCGCCGAGGTGATCGACGCGCTGCTGATGGCTTTTCCGGCCCTCGGACTGTCGAAGATCACCTGGGCCATCGACGTGATCCTGTCGATGCAGCTGCCGGGCTTCGAGCCCGGCGCGAAGGCCGAGGCCGCGGCGCGCTGGCACGATCTGGTGGCCGAGGCCGAGCTGCCTGCCGTCGGCGCGCTCCGCATCGAACGCGACGGGCGCGCGCTGTTCGTCGCGCGCGGCCCTTCGGGGCCGAACGCGTTCGACAGCCGCTGCCCGCACCAGGGCACCGACATTCCCGAACTCGCGCTCGAGGCGGGCACGCTCACCTGCCCGAAGCACGGCTGGGCCTTCGACCTGGCCAGCGGCGCCTGCGTGAAGAACGGCACGAGCCCGCTCACCCGCTACGAGACGCGGATCGAGAGCGGGCGGGTGCTCGCATACTGGTGATCGTCCACATCCGGAGAACCCGATGCCGTATTTCGTGTTCCGCATGGGGGGCCTGGCCGGCCTGCCCGAGCGCCTCGCCGAGGCGCCCAGCTATCGCGAGGCCAAGGCGATCCTGCGCGAGCTGCGCGCGCGCGAAGGCGACGACGCGGCGCCGATCCGCATGATCTTCGCCGCCAACGAGTTCGAGGCGGCCGACCTGCTCACGCAGCCGCGCGAGCTCGATCCGTCGCTGTACGGCGCCGACGACTGAGACTTCCATCGGCGCGCGCCGCGCATGCCACCGCCCGACGAGGACGCGTTCCGCCTGCGGCGCCAGGCTGCGCTCGACTACCCCTGCCCGTTCGAGCGCGCGCTGCTCTCGCGATGCGCGGCCTGCAGCCGCGCGCGCACGGTGCTGCTGGCCGAGCGCGAAGCGATCGGCTGCGACGCCCAGGCGGCCAGCGAACGCTGCGACGACTATCGCGACCGGCTGCGCGCGGCATCGCGCTTCGCGCTTCGCGCCGATCCGTCGGCGCCATGGCCCTTCTCGAAGGAGATCCGGCTGCAGTGCGGCGGCCTGATCGGCCTGAGCGAGGCGCTCGACGAAGGCGCAACCGTGCCCGACGCCGACGCGCTGATACAGCGGGCGCTGCAGCGCTATCGCGACCCGGAGGCGCTGCCGTGGTCACGCATCATCCGGGCGGTGGTTCGCCACGAGCCGCGGCGACGAGCGCCTCGCTGAACGCGATCGCACCGGCCGCCGCCGCGTCGCGCCAGGCGGCGAGCAGCGCGCGCGCCTGCGCCAGCCAATGTTCGCGCTGCGCCTGCACCGCATCGGCCAGCGCGGCCGAGGCGCCCGGGGTGCCGGGCGCCTCGCTGCGCCAGCGCAGGTACCCGGCGCGCAACTCCGGCGCGAGCAGGCCGCGCATGCCCTCCAAGGTTGGCGAACCAGAAGTGGATCGACGCCCGCTCGTCGCGTTCGAGCAGGGACGGCAGCGTCGACTCGCAGTCGGCGAGCAGGTCGCGGATCGCGCGGGCGACGAGCTCGCTGCGCTGGTCGTCCAGCGATTCGAGCATGTGCTCCCACGGCGGACCGAGCAGCGCGGCGGCGCGCCGCTCGCCCAGTTCGTGCAGGATCAGCGTCTCGGTCTCGGCCGCCGCGATGCGATCGAGCGCAGCCTCGCGGTCGTCGCCGACCTGCCAGGCGTCGGCCGCCGCGCACAGCCCCTCGGCCGACGGCCGCTGCTGCGACAGCTCCAGGCGTGTACCGAGCCAGCGCCGCAGCACGTCGCGCCGCACCAGGACCTGGTCGCCGCGGCTGGCGGCCATCGGCGGATTGAGCCCGCGCGCGTGCTCGCGCCCGGTGACCACGATGCTGGCGCCCTCGCGCGTCTGCGAATCGAGCCGCTCGGCCAGCACGAACTCGGGCCGGCGAAAGCGCGCGAGCCCGGCCGCGTAGACCAGCCCGTGCGCATCGAGCCGCACGTTGGCGGCCACCTCGTCGAACGCATCGACACCGCCGCCGATCGGCAGCGAATCGAAGCGCGGATCTGCCTGCCCCGCGAGCGACTCCCAGTGCGCCTCGCGCATCGCGATCCAGCGGCCGACCTCGGCGCGGTCGGGCAGGCGGTCGAGCGGCAGGCCGCGCTCCCAGCGGAAGAATTCGCGCATCTGCAGCAGGTAGGTGCACAGCGAGAGATCCTGCGCGTGCACCGCGTCGGCGAGGTCGCAGTTGTGCTGGACCGCCGCGGACAGTTCCTCGATGCCCGGCATGGGGCGCTCTCAGGCGACGTAGCGCTTGCTGGCGCGGCGACGGCCCGGTCTGGACTTCTGGATGATCACGCCGCGGATCGCCGACAGGTCGGCGATCGGGATGTCGGGATAGGCGGAATTGAGCGGCCGCAGCAGCCAGTTGCCGGCCGGGCCGCGCGCGAGCTGGCGGAAGATCCAGTCGTCGTCGGAGCGTGCGAGGACGAACGAGCCGTCGGAGACCAGGCCGTCGGGCTCGATGACGATGATCTCGCCCTCGGCGAACTCGGGCAGCATCGAGTCACCGAGCACCATCAGCGCGAACGACTCGCCGGACGAGCAGCCGTCGCCCCCCTCGTGCCCGCCGTCCTGCCCGCCGTCCTGCCCGTGGGCCGCGCCCGGGCCGAGCGTCTCGATGCGGATCGGAAAGACCCGCTTCGAGCCGTCGGATCGGTGCGCGTCCAAGGCCTGCTCAGATGTAGAGCTGGATGTCGGCCGAGCCGGCGAAGTCGAGGAAGGCGGTCGCGCCGGCGTACTCGATGCCGTCGATGAACTCGTCGCGCTTGAACTCGAACAGGTCGACGGTCATCTGGCAGGCGATGAACTTGACGTCGGCCTCGAGGCACAGCGAGCGCAGTTCCTCGATGGATGCCACGCCCTTGGCCTTCATCTTGTTCTTCATCATCATCGTCGCCATCGCCTCCATGCCCGGCAGCGCCTGCACGAGCACCGGCATCGGCATCGGCATCGGCATCGCGGGATTGCCGAGCGGGCTGACCCGCATGCCGCTGACGTCCTTGCGCAGCAGCGCAAGGCCATAGAAGGTGCAGAACACCTGCACCTCGTAGCCGAGCGCAGCGGCCGTCGAAGACAGGATCAGGGGCGGGTACGCCCAGTCGAGCGTGCCCTTGGTGGCGATGATCGCCATCTTCTTCGGTTCCATGCGTCTCCCTCTGTCGCTTTCGCGTTGAGATCCTGTCGATGGCTGCCGGCGATGCGCGCCGACCCGCCGTTACTTCTTCTTGATGAGGAACACGAAGCTGCCGCCCTCCTCACCGGACTGGAGCAATTCGTTGCCGGTCTGCTTGGCGAAGGCTTCCATGTCCTTCACCGAACCGGAATCGGTCGACGTGACGCGCAGCACCTGCCCCGAGCCGAGGTCGTTCAGCGCCTTCTTGGTCTTGATGATCGGCAGCGGGCAGTTCAGTCCGCGCGCGTCGAGTTCCTTGTCGTAATTCATCGTCGATTCTCCCTTCGTTGATCGATCGGCGTTCGGCGTTCGCCGCCGCCGGTCGCGGCGACACGTCCGCGCCCCGGAGCCTAACCGCAAATTACGCGCGATGCCCGGGGCGGCGTCCATACCCGTATAGGGTAAGCGGCCGCCACCGGCTGCGTATGCTCAGTATCCACCCTTGCCGAAGGGCTTCGTCAGGCCGGCAACGCGCGGCCCCTGCCGGGCCGGCTGGTTCGGGAACAACTCGTAGAGCTTCGACTTCCAGTCGGTCCCGGGATGAGCCTCCTCGAACTGCTTCACCATCGCGCGGAAGTTCGGCGTGTGGCCCTCGTCCCGGAAACACTCGCGCAGCCAGCCGATCACCAGCCAGTGCTCGTCGGTGAGCGAGATCCCCTCGGCCTGCGCGATCACGCGCGCTGCCTCGTCGCTGTAGTCGGGTTCGAGCAGGAAGCCTTCGTCGTCCGCCGCGACCTCGACGCCGTTGATCAGGTACTCCAATGTCCGTCCCTCGTCGTGTCTGGTTCAGAACTTCCAGCCGAATGCGACACCGAGCGTGTTCTGGTGCATGCGCAGATCGGCCGTTCCGCCGCCCACCGTGGCCGGCAGCGGGCCGCTGACCGTCTTCTCGAACCCGTGCATGTAGGCGACGCTCAGCTCCTTGCCGCCGCCGAGCTGCCAGGTCGCCCCCAGCGTCAGGTGGTTCTCGATCACGCCGGGCGCGAGGATGTTGAAGAGCGTCTCGTTCGACGGGATCGGCTGGCGGCCGGCGCTGATGCCGCCACGCAGGGTCAGCTGGTCGTTGTACTGGTAGCTCGCGCCGAGCTTGAACACGGTCATGTCGCGCCAGCCGAAGCCCGGCCCGCCCTTTGCGCCCAGCGGCAGCGCCGACGCGCCGGTATCGCCGACCGCCGGAACGCCGCTGTAGTCGATCTGTTGCACGTCGGCCGCGATCGTGAGTTTCGGCGTTGCCTTCACCGCGATGCCCACGCCGTAGTTCGCCGGAATGTCGAAGGCGCCGCGATCCGGGAACAGGCCCGCGTAGTCGTCGAACCGGCCCATGTCCGTCTTGGTCTGGTAGGTCGCGCCGAGCGTCACCATGTCGCTCATGCGACCGGTCCAGCCGATGCGCACGCCCCAGCCCGACGAGGAGTCTTCGCCGTTGTTGGTCAGCTTCGTCGGGTCCGACGACATCATCGCGAACGGCTGCAGCCCGTACGCCGAGAAACGCTGGTGCGCCGAGGTTCAGCGAGATGCCGACCGCGTGGTCCGGCGTGATCTTGTACGCCACCGTCGGCGCGATGAACAGCTGCGTGAGGTCGACGCCGGTGGTCCCCGTGACACCCCACGCCGCGAACGGCGACTTCTCGTAGGTGGTGTTCATCCCGCCGTTGCCGTAGACCACCACACCGATCGCGAGATTGGGGTTCACCATTCGGTTGTAACCGAAATCGGGAACGAAGAACTTGTCGCGCCCGTCGCCGTCGTAGCTGCCGTTCAGTCCGGCACCGTTGCCGGTGATCGTGGTGTCGCGGGCAGGCATGAACACGTCGAGCCCGACGTCCATCCGGCTGCCCACCAACGCCATGCCGGCCGGGTTCGTTGCCGCGGCCATCGCGTCCTGCGGCAACGCGATACCGACCCCCGCCATGCCCTTGGCCTTGATCCCGTAGCCGTGCGAGAAGTAGCCGTTGGTGGCGTAGCCGAGCGCCGGCGCCAGGCAACCAGCAACCACCAGTGCAACCCGAGTGATCCTGAACATTACGATGTCTCCCCCAGCCTCGTTGTCGTATCCGGCGCGAGACTCTCCCCGCGACCGCCGTTATGCATGTTCCGGGGCCGCCCGGAACACGTCCATAACCCTGATGATAGGCGAGGTATTACCTTAAAGGGGTATGGAGTATTCGCGCTAGGAAGTCGGCCGGGTTTCGAAGCCCTGCAACTCCCCGCTGGCCGGCTCCACGTCGACGCGCACGACCCGCGCGGCGGGCGGCCCTCGTCCTGCCCAGCGAATCAGATCTTCCACCGCCGAGGGCTCGCCGGCCACCACCGCCTCGACCGAACCGTCGCTGCGATTGCGCACCCAGCCGGCCAGCCCGCGGCACCTGGCCTCGCGCGCCAGCGATGCGCGAAAACCCACGCCCTGCACCAGGCCGTGGATCATCAGTCTTCGCTGCAGCACGGCGCCGTCCACGGTCGTCAGCGCCCGCCCTGCCCGGCGGCACGCGCGCGCGTCGCCAGCATGGCGGCGATGCCGGTGAGCAGGAAGGTTCGCAACGTCGACACGGTTGGCGAGCATCTTCGCATCGCCCCCGGCAGGCTGTCATCCGCCCGGCACGCGGCTGCGCGAGCGTGTGTCCGATGGGCGCCTGTCGCATCGACGCCTTGCTCACCGGGGCCCGAACGCACTACGATGCGGCGCCGATTCCGGCATTGCGATTTGCAGATTCGTGAGCGCCCCGCAGCAGACCCGATCCCCGAGCGCGACGCCGACGCCGCGCTCGAAGGCTATCTCGAGGAAACGCGTTCGTCGCGGCTGTACCTCGCGCTCGCCGCGATCGAATCCGAGGCGCGCATCGCGCGGATGTACCGCGACCTCTCCGGGATGGCCACGCAGCAGGCCGCGCTCTGGGCCGACAGGTTGCGCGCGGCCGGCCAGCCGATCCCGGCCGACGCGCCGCTCGGCTTGCGCGCCCGTGCCGCGCTGGCGCTGGCGCGCCGCATCGGGATCCGGCCGATGCGCAGCATCTTCACCGCATTGAAGATCCGCGGGCTGTCGGTGTACTCGGCGCCGCCCGCGCCCGGCCATCCGAGGGTCACGCGCGTCGACGAGATCGGGCGGCGGCACCGCACCGGCGGCGGCAACCTGCGCGCGGCGGTGTTCGGCGTGAACGACGGACTGGTGTCGAATGCGAGCCTGATCATGGGCATGGCCGGCGCCGCCGCCGAGCCGCGCACGCTGCTGCTCACCGGCGTGGCCGGCCTGCTGGCCGGCGCCTTCTCGATGGCCGCCGGCGAATACGTGTCGGTGCGCTCGCAACGCGAAGTCTTCGAGTACCAGATCGGCCTGGAGCGCGAGGAACTCGAGGAATATCCGCAGGCCGAGGCCGACGAGCTCGCGCTGATCTACGAGACCAAAGGCTTCGAGCGCGACGACGCGCGGCGGCTCGCGCAGACGCTGATCGCAGACCCCGAGCGCGCGCTCGATACGCTTGCGCGCGAGGAGCTCGGCCTGAACCCGGACGAGCTGGGCTCGCCATGGGGGGCCGCCAGCGCCTCGTTCCTCGCGTTTGCGGTGGGCGCGGTGATTCCGCTGCTGCCCTTCGTGCTCGGCGAAGGCGCGCGCGCGTTCGCGGCTTCGATCGCGCTCGCGGCTGCGGCGCTGTTCGGGGTGGGGGCCACGCTGTCGCTGTTCACCGGGCGCAGCGCCTTCGCGTCGGGCCTGCGGATGCTGGCGATCGGCGCGGCCGCGGGCGCGGCCACCTACGCGATCGGCAGCCTGGTGGGGGTGGGCCTGGCCTGATCGTCGGCCGCGGCCCGAAGTGGCCGCCCCGTAAGCGGCTGCCCTATAGCAGCCCCATCTCGAGCTGGGCGGACTCGCTCATCATTTCGCGGCTCCGGGGCGGATCCCAGACGAGCTCGACGTCGACGTCTTCGACGTTCGGGATGCCCAGCAGCTTGGTGCGCGCCTCGTCGGCCAGCAGCGTGCCCATGCCGCAGCCGGCCGCGGTGAGCGTCATGCGCACGTCGATGCGGAACTTCTCGCCCTCGACCGGCTTGACGTCGCAGCCGTAGACCAGCCCGAGATTGACGATGTCGATCGGGATTTCCGGGTCGTAGCAGGTGGCCAGTTGCTTCCAGGCGGCCGTCTCGACCGCCTCGACGGTGGTCGGCGGGCCGCTGCCCACGCCCGCAGCCAGTTCCTCGGATGGCTCGAGCTCGAGGCCCAGCGCATCGGCATGCCGGCCGTCGATGCGGTACAGGTTGCCGTCGACCATCACGGTGAAGGTGCCGCCCAGTTGCTGGCTGATGTAGCCGACGCGACCCGACTCCAGCGTGGTGGCCGTGCCCCAAGGCACCGCCACCGCGGGGCAATCGCGGGTGAGCGTGACTTCCTGGATGTCGCCGTGCCGGTAACCCATCGCATCTACCTCATTCGGTCTTCGCCGCAGCCGCCTCGCCGGTCAGCGCGTTGTGCAGCGTGTGCCAGGCGAGCGTTGCGCACTTCACGCGCACCGGAAATTCGCGCACGCCGGCCAGCACTTCGAGTTTGCCGAAATCGCGCCCTTGCGGCGGCTCACCCGTAAGCAGCGCATGGAAATCACGAAACAACGCTTCGACCTCGGCGATCGTGCGGCCCTTGACCGCCTCGGTCATCAGCGAGGCCGATGCAGTCGAGATCGCACAGCCGTGACCGACGAAGCTCACTTCGTCGATCAGGCCGTCCTTCAGGCGCACGTACAGCGTGAGCTGGTCGCCGCACAGCGGGTTGTGGCCCTCCGCGACGCGGTCGGCGTCGTCCATCTTGTGGAAATTGCGCGGGCTGCGGTTGTGATCGAAGATCACTTCCTGGTAGAGCTCGCGCAGGTCGCCGTGTCCCAGGCTCATCTGCGCGCCCCCCCGAACATCTGCTGCGCCTTCGCCAGCGCGGCCATCAGCGCCGCGACGTCTTCCTCGTCGTTGTAGAGCGCGAACGAGGCGCGCGCCGTGCCCGGGATGCCGAAGCGCGTCATCACCGGCATCGCGCAGTGATGGCCGGCACGGATTGCCACGCCGTCGGCGTCGAGGATCGTGCCGAGATCGTGCGGATGGATGCCGTCGACCACGAACGACAGGATGCCGGCCTTCTCGGGTGCGGTGCCGATCAGCCGCAGCCCGGGGATGCGCTGCGCGGCCTCGGTGGCATGCGCGAGCAGCCGGTGCTCGTGCCCGGCGACGCGGTCGAGGCCGATCGCCATCAGGTAGTCGATCGCCGCGCCCAGCCCGACCGCGCCGGCGATGTTCGGTGTGCCGGCCTCGAAGCGCTGCGGCGCGTCGGCCCAGGTGCTGCGCTCGAAGCTCACGGTGCGGATCATGTCGCCGCCGCCCTGCCAGGGCGGCATCGCCGCGAGAATCTCGCGCCGCGCGTACAGCGCACCGATTCCGGTCGGCCCGTAGAGCTTGTGGCCGGAAAACGCGTAGAAGTCGCAGCCGATCGCCTGCACGTCGACCGCCTGGTGCGCGACCGCCTGCGCGCCGTCGACCAGCACTTTCGCGCCGACCGCGTGCGCGCGCTCGACGATACGGGCCACCGGGTTCACCGTGCCCAGCGCGTTCGAGACGTGGACCACCGACACCAGCCGCGTGCGCGGCCCGAGCAGCGCCTCGAACGCGTCGAACTGCAGCTCGCCGCGGTCGGTGAGCGGCACCACCTTCAGCACCGCGCCGGTCTGCTCGCAGATCAGCTGCCAGGGCACGATGTTCGAGTGGTGCTCCATGCCGGTGAGCACGATCTCGTCGCCGGCCTTCAGGTTGGCGCGGCCCCAGCTGTACGCGACCAGGTTGATCGCCTCGGTGGTGCCGCGGGTGAAGACGATCTCGTCGGCGCTGGCGGCGTTGAGCAGCCGCCGCACGCGCTCGCGCGCCTGCTCGTACAGGTCGGTGGCGTGCTGCGACAGCCAGTGCACGCCGCGATGGATATTGGCGTTGGATTCGCGATAGAAGAGTCGCTCGGCCTCGATCACCGCCTCGGGCTTTTGCGTCGTCGCGCCATTGTCGAGGTAGACCAGCCGCTTGCCGCGCACCGGCCGCGACAGGATCGGGAAATCGCGGGCGAAATCGGCGGCGACGAAGGCGCCCTTCGCGGCGCCGGCCGCGGCCGCGCCGCAGGTAGTGCCCCGGATCGGGGCGGCAGTGGCCAACGCGTTCATGACAGCTCCCCGAGCAGTTCGCCGTCCGGCAGGCGTGCGCGGATCGACGCCGCCGCGCGCCGGCGCAGCGGCGCGAGCCGGATGCGCGCCAGCGCCTCCGCGGCGAAGGCGTAGGTGAGCAGGTTGCGCGCGTGCGCTTCGTCCAGCCCGCGCGAACGCAGGTAGAACAGGCTCGCCTCGTCGATCTGGCCGACGGTGGCGCCGTGCGCGCACTTGACGTCGTCGGCGTAGATCTCGAGCTCGGGCCGCGCATCGGCCTCGGCCTGCGGCGACAGCAGCAGGTTGTCGGTGCGCTGCTGCGCATCGGTGCGCATCGCGCCCGGCGCGACGACGATGCGGCCGGCGAACACGCCGCGGGCCGCGCCGTCGAGGATGCCGCGGTAGAACTCGCGGCTCGTGCCGCGCGGGTGCGCGTGCTCGATGCGCGTGTGATGGTCGACGTGGCGGCGGCCGTCCACATGGAACAGCCCGTTGAGCAGCGTCTCGCAGCCCTCGCCCTGGAAGCGCGTGACGATGTCGTTGCGCGCCAGCCGCGCGCCGAACGACAGCGAGTGCGAGTCGAACGCCGCGCCCTGCGCCTGTGCCGCGTCGATCGTGGCGAGGTGGATCGCCTGTGCGGCCTCCTGCTGCAACTTCATGTGCGTGATGCGCGCGTCGGGCCCGGCCTGGACGCGGGTTACCGCGTTGGTCAGCGTCGACGTCTCGGGTGCGCCGCCGTCGAGTCCCGGGTAGTGCTCGACCACGGTGGCCTGCGCGCCCGCCTCGGCGACGACCAGGTTGCGCGGATGGCAGGCGCCACCGGGCGTGGCTGCCACGAACACCAGGTGGATCGGCGCCTCGATCGCGACCGCTCGCGGCAGGTAGACCCAGGCGCCGTCGGTGGCGAGCGCGGCGTTCAGCGCCGCCGGGCTCGCGCCGTCCTCGGCGCTGCCGAACGCAGCCTCGACCCGCTCGGGCGATTGCGCCAGCGCCTGCGACAGCGAGCCGACCTGCGCACCGGCGGGCAAACTGCCCACTGCCGAGAGCGCCGGCGAGAACACTCCGTCGACGAACACGAGCCAGTGGCCTTCGGGCTCGTTGCGCCGCAGTTGAGCGACGACTTCCTGCGCGGCCGCGGCCGTCGCGTCGGCCGGCTGCGCGGCAACGAAACGCTGCTGCGCGAGAAAGGCGAGCGAGGTGTGCCGGAAGGCCTCGACCCGGCTGGTGGGCCAGCCCTCGTCGGCGAAACGCTCGATCGCGCGCTGGCGCACCGCCGCCAGCCACGGCAGTCCGGCGCCCGACAGCGTCGCGGCCCGGGTGCGGAACGCCGCGAGCCAGGTGTCGATGTCGCTCATCGCGCGGCCCCGCCCGCGGCGGCGCCAGCCGGCGCAGTTTCGCCTCTGGCGGAGGCGGCCGGCGCCTTCGGCGCGTCGGACACCCACGCGTAGCCGCGCTGCTCGAGCTCGAGCGCGAGCTCCGGTCCGCCCGAATGCACGATGCGCCCGCCCGAGAGCACGTGCACCTTGTCGGGCACGATGTAGTCGAGCAGCCGCTGGTAGTGCGTGATGACGATCATCGAGCGCTCGGGGCTGCGCAGCCGGTTCACGCCGTCGGCGACGATGCGCAGCGCGTCGATGTCGAGCCCCGAATCGGTCTCGTCGAGCACCGCCAGCTTCGGCTCGAGCAGCGCCATCTGCAGCACTTCGTTGCGCTTCTTCTCGCCGCCCGAAAACCCCTCGTTCACCGAGCGGTACAGGAACTCCTCGCGCATGCCCACCGCCTTCATCTCGGCCTTCACGCGCTTGAGGAAGTCCATCGCGTCGAGCTCGGGCAGCTTGCGGTGGCGGCGCACCGCGTTGACCGCGGCCTTCAGAAAATAGGCGTTGGAGACGCCCGGAATCTCGACCGGGTACTGGAACGCGAGGAACAGTCCCTCGCGCGCGCGCTCCTCGGCGGGCAGCGCGAGCAGGTCCTTGCCGTCCCAGGCGACGCTGCCGCCGTCGACCGTGTAGCTGTCGCGGCCGGCGAGCACCTGCGCGAGCGTGCTCTTGCCCGAGCCGTTGGGACCCATGATCGCGTGCACCTCGCCCGACTTCACCTCGAGGTTCAGGCCGCGCAGGATCTGCTTGCCGTCGACCGAGGCGTGCAGGTCTTTGATATCGAGCATTTCGTCTTTCCTCTTTCAGCCGATGCTGCCTTCGAGGCTCACGCCGAGCAGGTTCTGTGCCTCGACCGCGAACTCCATCGGCAATTCCTTGAACACTTCGCGGCAGAAGCCGCTGACGATCATCGATACCGCGTCCTCGGCCGACAGGCCGCGCTGCATCGCGTAGAACAGCTGGTCCTCGCCGATCCGCGAGGTGGTCGCCTCGTGCTCGACCTGCGCCGACGGGTGCCGCACCTCGACCGTGGGGAAGGTGTGCGCCGCGCACTTGTCGCCGATCAGCAGCGAGTCGCATTGCGTGTAGTTGCGCGCGCCCACCGCCTTCGGGCTGATGCGCACCAGGCCGCGGTAGGTGTTGCTGCCGTGGCCGGCGGAGATGCCCTTGGAGAGGATCGTGCTGCGCGTGTTGCGACCCATGTGGATCATCTTCGTGCCGGTGTCGGCCTGCTGCCGGTGGTTCGACAGCGCCACCGAGTGGAACTCGCCCACCGACTCGTCGCCGCGCAGCACCACGCTCGGGTACTTCCAGGTGATCGCCGAGCCGGTCTCGACCTGGGTCCACGAGATGCGCGAGCGCGCGCCGCGGCAGTCGCCGCGCTTGGTGACGAAGTTGTAGATGCCGCCGACGCCGTCCTTGTCGCCCGGGTACCAGTTCTGCACGGTGGAGTACTTGATGTGCGCGTCGTCCATCGCGACCAGCTCGACCACCGCCGCGTGCAGCTGGTTCTCGTCGCGCATCGGCGCGGTGCAGCCCTCGAGGTAGCTGACCGACGCGCCCTCGTCGGCGACGATCAGCGTGCGCTCGAACTGGCCGGTGTCGCGCGCGTTGATGCGGAAGTAGGTCGACAGCTCCATCGGGCACTTGACGCCCTTGGGGATGTAGACGAACGAGCCGTCGGAGAACACCGCCGAGTTCAGCGCCGCGTAGAAGTTGTCGCCCTGCGGCACCACCGAGCCGAGGTACTTCTTCACCAGCTCGGGATGCTCCTTCACCGCCTCGGAGAACGAGCAGAAGATGATGCCGTGCTCGGCCAGCTGCTTCTTGAAAGTGGTGGCCACCGACACCGAGTCGAACACCGCGTCGACCGCCACGCCGGCCAGCCGCGCGCGCTCATGCAGCGGCACGCCGAGCTTCTCGTAGGTGCGCAGCAGCTCCGGGTCGACCTCGTCGAGGCTCTTCGGGCCGTCTTTCTTCGCCTTCGGCGCCGAGTAGTAGACGATGTCCCGGAAGTCGATCGGCGGGTAGTGGACCTGCGCCCACTCGGGGTGGGGCATCGTGACCCAGCGCCGGTACGCCTGCAGCCGCCACTTCGAGCATGAACTCGGGCTCCTGCTTGCGCGCGGAGATCAGGCGAATGGTGTCTTCGGACAGGCCCTTCGGGATCGAGTCGGACTCGACCTCGGTGACGAAGCCGGCCTCGTACTCGCGGTCGAGAAAGGTGTCGAGCTTGTTGGTGACTGCGCTCATGCTATCGAGTTCCTGTCATTGGGCCGAACCGGTCGACTGCGCGGGCATCGTCTGCGCAGCCGCCGCGCGCAGCCGGTGCAGCACGACCGGCTGCTCGACCGGGGTCGGCTGGATCATGTCGGCCGGGGTCACGCCTTCGAGCGCGCGGCGCACGATCAGGCTGATCTTCTGCCAGTTGGTGCGCACGTGGCAGCTGGTCTCGATGTCGCAGTTGCCCGACGTGGCGCTGCACTCGGTGAGCCCGAACGGCTGGTCTTCCAGCGCATCGACCACGTCGGCCACCGTGATCTGCTGCGGCGGGCGCGCCAGCGCGTAGCCGCCGTGCAGCCCGCGCACGCTGGCCACCAGCTCATGGCGGGCGAGGCTCTTGAGCACCTTGCTGACCGTGGCGCGCCCCAGGCCGAGCGTGACCGCGAGGTCGTTGGCACTGAACAGCCGGTCGGGATTGCTTGCCATCTGGCTCATGACCATCGTGCCGTAGTCGGCGAGTTTGCTGATCCGAAGCATTGCTACCGGTCTCCCCTGGCGTCGCAGCGCTGATGCCAGTACGGACGAAACAGTACCGTTTTGGTACTGTTTCTGTCAACTGCGGCCTTGCACGGGCAGGCGAACGGATATGCGGGCGCGTGCCGCGTGCTACCGGGAGACGGGGAAGATTTCGACCAGGCCGGGGTCGTCGGCGTGATCGACCAGGACGCGGCGGACGCGATCCTGCCACAGCTGGCGAAACAGCGCGGCCTCTTCGGGCGAGGCCTGGCCGGCGAGGCAGCGCGACATCGCCCAGGAGGTGCGCGGATCGCCCGACACCCGGTCGAGGCGGGTCGCCGCCTCGACCGAGCGGCCGTCGTCCAGTCGCGTGAAGCGCACCTCGCCGCTGGCCAGCGGCTGCTCGAAGAACAAACGGTCGCACCGCACGAAGCGCCCGGCAATGCCGCGAAAGCCTCCGTCGCCGGCCGCTCCGGTGACCAGACCGAGCACCGTCGCGATCACGCCGGTCACCCCGGCGTCGCGCGCGTCGCGGCAATCGACGCGGATCTCGCCGCGTTCGGGCAACTCTTGCGGATCCGGGTACAGCGCACGCAGCGCCGCCCGCGCCATCATGAAGGCACCGGCCACGGTCGGACACGAGTGTCCGGCCAGCTTCACCGCGTCGGCATACCGGTACTCGACGATCCCGCCCTCGGCGGCGCCGAGGAACTCCGACAGCGCGTCGTGGACCAGGATTGCCGGCGCATCGACGAAGAACGCGGGAACGGTCGGCGCGGCAAGCACGGAAGTCATGGCGGGGCCTTGTGCGAACGGAAACGGGCCTCTATGCTAAGTAACAGTCTGCTTACTTGTCGATAATGGCACGCCGCGAACAGGGACATCCGTCGGACGCGATACCGCGGGCGCGCAGGCGGCTGCGCAGCCCCGAGCGGCAGCGCGAAATCGTGCTCGCGGTCGTCGATCTGGCCCGCGAGGCCGGGCCGGAGGGCATCACCACGCAGGCGATCGCCGAGCGGGTCGGGGTCACGCACGGCGCGCTGTTTCGCCACTTCCCCGACAAGAACGCGATCTGGGCGGCGGTCTTCGACTGGGTGCGCGAGGCGCTCGGCGACGCGGTCGGCGCGGCCTTCGCCGCCGGCGGCACGCCGCTGCAGACGCTCGAGCGCGTGTTCCTCGCGCATGTCGCGTTCGTTGCGCGCCACCCGGGGGTGGCGCGCATCCTGTATCACGAACTGCAGCGCCCGGTCGGCTCGCCGGCCCAGGCGCGGGTGCGCACGATGGTCGGCGGCTATCGCAAGCGGCTCGGAGCGCTGATGGCCGACGCGAAGGCCGCCGGGCAGTTTCCGGTGCAACTCGACGAGGAGATCGCTGCCGCGCTGGTGGTCGGTACGGTGCAGGGACTGCTGATGCAGGCGACGCTGTCGGGCGGCGAGCGCGGCATGGCCAGCGCCGCGCGCAAGACCTGGCCGCTGCTGATCGACGGCATGCGCGGCGCGCCCGCTACATCGGCATCTCGGGCTCGGCGCCGCGCGCGCCCTTCGGCTCGGGAAGCTCGGTCATCGTCGCTTCGGTGAGCAGCAGCACGCTGGCCACCGACACCGCGTTCTCGAGCGCGACGCGCACCACCTTCGTCGGATCGATGATGCCCGCTTCCACCGGGTCGACATACTGCTTGCGCCCGGCGTCGAACCCGTAGTTGCCCTCGCCCTCGAGCATCCGGGCGACGACGACGCCGCCGTCGACTGCCGAGTTCTCGGCGATCTGGCGCGTAGGCGCCTCGAGCGCGCGCCTGAGGATCTGCACGCCGGTGCGCTCGTCGCCCTCGCACTTCGCCTCCTCGTCGGCGACCTCTGCCACGCAGCGCAGAAGCGCGAGCCCGCCGCCCGGAACGATGCCTTCGGCCACCGCCGCCTTGGTGGCGCTGATCGCGTCGTCGAGGGCTTCCTTCTTCGACTTCATCTCGGCCTCGGAAGGCGCGCCGACGCGGATCACCGCGACGCCGCCGGCGAGCTTGGCCACCCGCTCCTGCAGCTTGTCGCGGTCGTAGTCGCTGGTGGCCTTGTCGATCTCGCGACGCAGCTGCTCGACGCGGCTCTCGATCGCCTTCGCATCGCCCATGCCGCCGATGATCGTGGTGTTGTCCTTGTCGACCACCACGCGCCCGGCACGGCCGAGCTGGTCGAGCGCGGTGTTCTCCAGCTTCAGGCCGAGCTCTTCGGAGACCACCTGCCCGCCGGTGAGGATCGCGATGTCCTGCAGCATCGCCTTGCGGCGGTCGCCGAAGCCCGGCGCCTTCACCGCGCAACTCTTGAGCACGCCGCGCACCTGGTTGACGATCAGGGTGGCGAGCGCCTCGCCCTCGAGCTCCTCGGCGATGACCAGCAGGGGGCGGCCGGCCTTCACCACTTTCTCGAGCACCGGGATCATGTCGGCGAGCGCGCCGATCTTGCGGTCGCACAGCAGCACCAGGCAGTCTTCGAGCACCGCCTCCATGTTCTCCGCGTTGGTGACGAAGTACGGCGACTGGTAGCCGCGGTCGAACTGCATGCCCTCGACCACGTCGAGCACCGTCTCGGTGGTCTTCGACTCCTCGACGGTGATCACGCCCTCGTTGCCGACCTTGTCGATCGCCTCGGCGACCAGTTCGCCGATGTCGACGTCGTTGTGCGCCGAGATCGCGGCAACCTGCGCTCGCTCCTTGCGCGTGGCCACCGGCCTGGACAGCGCGCGCAGCGCCTCGATCGCGCGCCGCGACGCGCGATCGAGGCCGCGCTTGATGTCGATCGCGCTGGCGCCGGCGACCACGTTGCGCACGCCGTCGGCAAAGATCGCGTGCGCGAGGATCGTCGACGTGCTGGTTCCGTCGCCGACGACGTCGCCGGTCTTCACCGCGGCCTGGCGCAGCATGCGCGCGCCGAGGTTCTCCTCGGCGTCCTGGAGGTCGAACTCCCTGGCGATCGTCACGCCGTCGTTGCAGACGATCGGCTCGCCCCACTTGCGGTCGATCAGCACCGACTTCGAGCGCGGCCCGAGCGTGACGCGGACCGCGTCGGCGAGTTGCGTGGCGCCGCGCAGCACCTTCTCGCGCGCGGCCGAACGGAACAGAACCTGTTTGTGCGCCATGCACGATGAATACTTCAACCGCACCACTTCGGTTTGACCGAAGTCAACGCGGCAGTCGGATCAGGGTTCGAACCGACCGAGCAGCCGTCCGATCAGCGCGCCGACGACGAGATCCTCGACGCGCCCGAAGGCGTGCAGGCGGACCCTGCCGTCGGGGCCGATCACGACCAGCGTCGGCGTGCCGCGCATTCCGTAGGCCTGCATCGTCAACGGCACCGGATCGCCGTCGGCATGGGCGTCGATCCCCACCGGAAAGTCGATCCGGTACTCGTGAACGAAGGCCGCCAGCGACACCGGCCTCATCGCATCGTGGTGCTCGAAGACCGTGTGCAGCCCGATCACCGCGACGCCTTCGCCCGCGAAGGTGGCGTGAACCGCGCGCGCCTGGGGCAGGCCGTGCGCGACGCAACCCGGGCACAGCATCTGGAACGCGTGCAACACCACGACGCGCCCGCGCAGCGCCTCCAGCGTCGGAGGCTGCGGCGCGACGAGCCAGCCCTCGACGCGCCACGGCGGCGCGACGTCGCCGGGCTGCACGGTGGGGCTCACTTCAGGTCGGCCAGCGACGCGCCGAAGTTGATATGGAATGGCTGCCCGTCGATGACGAGCGCGGGAACCGACTTCACGCCGAGGCGCTCGGCCTCGCCGATCCGCCCCTTCTGCTCGCCAAGGTGAACGACCTCGACCCGGTAGCGGCCGGCGTCGAGCGCGTCGATGAACTGTTGCTCTGCCGACACGCATACCGGACAGCCGGCGTGGAAGAAAGTGGCGCTGCTGATTGCGGTGCTCATTTCGGGTCTCCTTCGAATGCAGGTGGAAGTCGAACGCAAGCGTACCTTATGTATCGAGTCGATACACGCAACAGCTTAGATCCGGCACAGCACGCTTGTCAACCGTGTATCGAGCCGATACATTGATGCGATGCACCCTGCTTCCGTCCTGTTCGAACGCCTCGCGGCGCTGGTCCACCAGTCGGTGCGCGACGACGCCGCCCGCCACGGCCTGTTGCCGATCCACCTGCAGGTGCTCGGCTATCTCGCGCAGGCCAATCGCTACAGCGATTCGCCGATCGCGGTCGCCGAGTATTTCGGCATCACGCGGGGAACGGTGTCGCAGACGCTCGCAGTGCTTTCGAGCGCAAGGGCCTGGTCGCGCGCAAACCCGACGAGCGGCACGGGAAGCGCATCCACCGGCGCTCACCGCGGCCGGGCGCTCGGTGCTCGCGCGCAGCTGGGCGCGCCGGCTCGACGATGCGCTGGCGGCGACCGGCCACGACGCGCAGGCCGCGCAGCAGGGTCTCGGCGCGCTGCTGGCCGCACTTCAAAGGCACAACGAGCATCGCGCGTTCGGCGTGTGCCGCGAGTGCGCGCATTTCCTCGTCGGGGACAGCGGGTATCGCTGCGGGCTCACCGGCGAGGCGCTCGCAGCCGCCCAGACGACGAAGATCTGCCGCGAATGGACCGCGCCGCAGGCAGCCCGACCAGAACGCCGAGTGACCGATCCGCTGCACCTCGCCCTGCTGCTCGCGGCCGCCTTCGTTGCCGGCGCGCTCAACGCGGTGGCCGGCGGCGGCAGCTTCCTCACGCTGCCGGCGCTGGTCTTCACCGGCGTGCCGGCGGTGGTTGCGAATGCCACCGGCACCGTCGCGCTGCTGCCCGGCTATCTTTCCGGCGCATTGGGCTTTCGCTCGGACATGCAGGCGCCGCCCGGCATGTCGATACGCACGCTCGCAGGGGTGAGCCTCGTCGGCGGCGCGCTCGGCGCGGCGCTGCTGCTGGTCACGGGCGACGCGGCCTTCCGCCGGATCGTGCCCTGGCTGCTGCTCGCCGCCACCGCATTGTTCGCCGCCGGGCCGTGGCTGATGCGACGCGCCGGCGGCGGCGCGCCGGCCGGCCCGGCTCGATCGATCGCCGGCGGGCTGGCGGTCGCCGCCTACGGCGGCTACTTCAACGGCGGCCTGGGCATTCTGCTGCTCGCGCTGTTCGGGCTGCTCGGCCAGTCGAACCTGAACGCGATGAATGGGTTGAAGAACCTGGTCTCGGCGCTGCTCACCGCGATCGCGGTCGTGATCTACGCGTGGGGCGGCCTGGTACTGTGGCCGCAGGCGCTCGCGATGATGGTCGCGGCGACCGCCGGCGGCTACCTGGGCGCACGCGCGGCGAGACGCATTGCGCCGGCGATGCTGCGCGCGGCGATCGTCGCGACCGGATTGGTCATGACGGTGCTGTTCTTCCTGCGCTGAGATTCAGCTTCGCTTCAGCGCACGGCGCCGATACTGCCCCTCGTCGCCGTCACCGGCATCATGTACGCACTGGAGTCGAGTCGTGAAGACACGTCATCTGTTTGCCGCCGCCGCAGCCGCCGCCGTACTGGCCGGCGCCGCCCTCACCACCCTGCCCGCCTCGGCCAGCGACCGCGTGCGCCAGCAGGAGGTCCGCCAGCTGCGCGAAAGTGGCAAGATCCTGCCGATGGAGGACATCCTCGGCCGCGCCCGGGCAGCGCAGCCCGGCCAGGTCGTCGAGGTCGAACTCGAGCGCGAAAGCGGTCGCTACGTCTACGAGGTGAAAGTGATCGACGACGCCGACAAGGTGCACAAGCTCGAACTCGACGCGGGCAGCGGCGAGCTGCTGCGGCGCAAGACGCGGTGAGCGTGTGCGCCTGCTGATCGCGGAGGACGACGCGGCGCTCGCCGGCCGGCTGCGCGCGCGGCTGGCCGATGCGGGCTACGCGGTCGACGTCGCCGCCGACGGCGTCGACGCCGCGCACCTGGGGAGCACCGAGCCCCTACGACGCGGTGATTCTCGATCTCGGGCTGCCGCGCAAGGCAGGGCTGGCGGTGCTGCGCGAATGGCGCGCCGGCGGCAATACGGTCCCGGTGCTGATCCTGACGGCGCGCGATGGCTGGAGCGAGCGCGTCGAGGGGCTGCAGGCCGGCGCCGACGACTATCTGGGCAAGCCGTTTCACGTCGAGGAACTGCTCGCGCGCGTGCAGGCCCTGCTGCGCCGCGCTGCCCCGGTGCAGGCCACCGAATTGCGCGCCGGCGGCTGGCGGCTCGACGAAGCCCGCCAGTGCCTGATCGGCGGGGACGGCCGCGAGCAGCCGCTCACCGGCACCGAGTTTCGCCTGCTGCGCTATTTCATGCGCCACCCCGACGAAGTGCTGTCGAAGACCCGCCTGTCCGAGCACGTCTACGACTACGACGCCGAGCGCGACAGCAACGTGATCGAGGTCTACGTGCGCCGCCTGCGCACGCTGCTGGGCGCCGAATGCATCGAGACGCGGCGCGGGCAGGGCTACGTCTTCGTCGGCCGTTCGTGAAGTCGCTGCGCAACCGGCTGTCGCTCGCGCTGTCGCTGGTGCTGCTCGCGGCCGCCGGGCTGCTCGCCTTCGGGCTGCAGGATTTTCCGCGCCGGCTGGTCGAGGACTTCGTCGGCTCGCGGCTGCGCCACGATGCCGACCTGCTGTACGCGCGCGTGCTCGACGCGCCCGATCCCGATGCGGCCGCGCAGGACACCGCGGGGAACGCCTTCCAGTTGCCGCTGTCGGGACATTATTTCGTGATCCGCCCGGGCGGTCAGGTCATCCGCTCGCGCTCGCTGTGGGACGCGCCGTGGGGCGATGACCTGGCGAGGCCCGTCGATGCGCAGGCCGGATGGGCGCGGCGCGTGTCCGGTCCGGCAGGCCAGACACTGCTGGTGTTCACCAAGCGCTTTCCCGGCGCCGACGGCGGCGTCACGGTCACCGTCGCCGAAGACGTCTCGGCCATCGACGACGCGATCGCGCAATTCCGCGCGCGGCTGCTCGTCGGTGTCGCGCTCGCGTTGCTGGCCCTGCTCGCGCTGCAGCGGGTGTTGCTGGTGCGCGGACTGGCGCCGCTCGACGACGCGGTCGCCACCTGCCGCCGCATCGAGCGCGGCGAGCCGCTGGCCGACGCGGCCGGCCCATCCGCGCGCGCCGCCCCTCGGAAGTGCAGCCGATGCTCGACGCGCTCGACCGGCTGGCGCGCCACCATGTGCAACGCCTGGGCCGGATCCGTCACGCGGTGGGCAACCTGTCGCACGCGCTGAAGACGCCGCTGGCGGTGCTGTCGCAGCAGGCCGACGACCTGGCCGCGCGCGGCGAGGCAGGCGCGGCCGCGTCGATGCGCGAGCAACTCGACGCGATGCGCGCGACGATCGAGCGCGAACTGCGGCGGGCGCGCCTGGCCGGCGGCAGTGCGCCGGGCGAACCGGTGGAGATTCGCGCGCTGCTCGGCGCGCTGGCCGACGTGCTGCGGCAACTGCACCGCGATCGCGGCATCGCGATCGAGGTCGACGCGGCCGAGCAGCGCGTCGCGCTCGATCGCGAAGACCTGCTCGAGCTCTTCGGCAACCTGCTCGACAACGCCTGCAAGTGGGCGCGCCATCGCGTCCGCGTCTCGGTGGCCCCGGCCGGACCCGCCTCCGACGCGCTGGATCTCAGCATCGACGACGACGGCCCCGGCGTGCCCGACGAGATGCTCGGGGAACTGGGCACCGCCGGCATGCGCATCGACGAGCAGCAGCCCGGCCACGGGCTGGGGCTGGCGATCGCCGCGGACATCGTCGCGCAATACGGCGGCTCGATCCGCTACCGTCGTTCGGCCGCGCTCGGCGGCCTGCAGGCGCAGGCCCGCTTGCCGCTCGCGCGCGGCTGACGCGCCCCCGTCAGTCCGTCCAGCCGCCGCCCATCGCCTGGTACAGCGCCACCGTGTCGGCGAGCCGCTGCGCCTGCGCCGCGACCAGGCCGAGCCGCGCCTGCTGCGCCTGCTGCTGCGCGGTGAGCCACTGCAGGTAGCTCGCCGCGCCGAGCGCGTGCCGGCTGCCCACCGTCGACAGCGACTCGCCCGCCGACGCATCGGCCGCCGCCTGCGCCGCCAGCGTCTCGGCGTCGTGCTCGAGCGCCCGCAGCACGTCGGCAACGTTGCGCAGTGCCTGCAGCACGGTCTGGCGGTAGTTCGCCGCTGCGGCGTCGAAGCCCGCTTCGGCGGCCCGCGCCTCGGCGCGCAGGCCGGGGTTGAACAGCGGCTGGGCGGCCTGCCCCGCCAGGCCCCAGACCAGCGAGCCGGTGCCGAACAGGCCCGCGGCGGTCAGCGCCTGCGAGCCGGTGGTCGCGCTCAGCGTGATCTGCGGATAGAGCTTCGCAATCGCCGCTCCGTGCTGCGCGTTGGCGGCGTGCAGCAGCGCCTCGGAGGCACGGATGTCGGGGCGCCTGCGAGCCAGCTCCGAGGGCAGGCGCAGCGGCAGCTCTCGCGGCAGTGCGAACTCGGCGAGCGCGAAGCGCGGCACCGTCGCGTCGTCGGGGCTTCGTCCGGCCAGCATCGCAAGCAGGTGCCCGGCCTGGTCGAGCCGCTTGCGCAGATCGGAGATCGCGGCGCGCGACTGCCCGAGCTGCGTCTGCAGCGCGAGAAGTTCGTCGCGCGCAGCCGCGCCCAGCGACACCCGCTGCCGCGTGATCTCCACCTGTTCCTGCTGCGCGCCTGCGATCGCCTCGCTGGCCGCGAGTTGTGCGGCCAGTTGCCCCTGCGCGATCGCCGCGGTGGCCAGGTTGCCGGCCAGCGCCAGTCGCGCCGCCTCCAGCTGGAAGCGCTGGTGGTCGACCTGCGCGGCCAGCGCTTCGAGCGCGCGGCGGTTGCCGCCGGCCAGGTCGAGGTCGTAGCTGACCGCCACCGAGGCGTTGTACAGCTCGAAGGTGCGCTCGACGCCGGATTGGCCGAGCGCGGCGCCGTTGGTGCGCTGACGCTGCGCACCGAGCCGGCCGCTCGCCTGCGGATACTGCGTCGCGCCGGCGCGCGCATCGAGTGTCTCGCGCGCCTGGCGCAGCGTGGCCTGCGCCGCCTCGACGGTCGGGCTGGCCTCGAGCGCTTCGTCGATCAGCGCATCGAGCCTGGCCGAGCCGAGGTCGCGCCACCATTGCGCGTCGATCGGCGCGGCCGGCACGAAGCGCTGCACTTCGCCCAGCGCGACCGGCGCCGACGCGGTGCGCTCGGGCCCGGGGCTCGCCAGGTACCCGGATGCCGCGGGCGCTGGCGGCGCCCTGAAGTCGGGACCGACGGCGCAGCCCGCGAGCAGTGCTGCCGCGGCCAGCAGCCCGAAGGCGCGCAGCCCGTGGAGAAGCGGTCCGTCTGATCGCGCGACATGGCCGCGCACGGTGTCGATGTCGATCATCATTCGAACGGCCTGCCTTCACCCGCTTCCTCCTGCGTCACGCCATCGCGGATGTGGTAGATCCGCCGGAAGGTCGGGATGATCTTCTCGTCGTGCGTGACCACGACGATGGCGGTCTCGAACCTGCGCGCCATCTCGTTGAGAATGCGGATCACCGACATTGCGCGCACGCTGTCCAGCGGCGCGGTCGGCTCGTCGGCGAGGATCACCGGCGGGCGGTTGACGAGCCCGCGGGCGATCGCAACCCGTTGCTGTTCGCCGCCGGAGAGCTGCGACGGCATCGCGCGCGCGCGATGCTGCACGTCCAGCGCGGTAAGCAGTTCCAGCGCCCTGGCGCGCGCCTCGCCGTTGGGAACGCCCGCGAGCATCGGCAGCAGCGCGACGTTGTCGGTGACGTCGAGGAACGGAATCAGGTAGGGCGCCCGGAACACGAAGCCGATACGGTCGCGCCGCAGCGCGCGCAGGTCGCGCACCTTCCAGCCGTCGTCGTAGATCACCTCGTCGCCGAGCGTCATGCGCCCGGCGCTCGGCTCGATCACTGCACCCAGGCACTTCAGCAGCGTGCTCTTGCCCGAGCCCGAGGGGCCGATCAGGCCCACCACCTCGCCCGCGGCGACCTCCATGTCGACGTGCCTGAGCGCGTCGACCGCGGTCTCGCCCGAGCCGTAGCGCTTGCGCAGGCCCTCGATGCGGATGCCGCGTTTCGCGTCCTCAGCCACCGACCGCCTCCGCCGGATCGACCCGCAGCGCCGCGCGGATCGCCATCGTGCTCGCCAGCGTGCAGATCGCCGAGGACCGCGACGATCGCGCGCCCTGCATCGGCGGTCTCGAGAACGATGTTGCGCGGAAAGATCGGCGCCCACAGGGTCGCGGCCACCTTGCCGACGACGAACCCGATCAGCCCCAGCCCCAGCGCCTGCTGGAGGATCATCGAGGCGATCGTGGCGTTCCGGGTGCCGATCAGCTTGAGCACCGCGATCTCGCGGATCTTGCCCAGCGTCAGCGTGTAGATGATGAAGGCCACGATGGCCGCGCTGACGATCGCGAGGATCACCAGGAACAGCCCGATCTGGCGCGCCGACATGGCGATCAGCTTGCCGATCAGGATCTCCTCCATCTGCGCACGCGTGTACACCTGCAGCCGCTTCCAGCGCCTGATCGGCCCGGCCACGTCCTCGGGCGCCACGCCCGGGGCGATGCGCACCAGCACCGCGTTCACGTAGGGATTCACGCTCTGCGACGCGATCACCGCGTCGAGCAGGCCCGGCGCGCCGGCGCGATCGAAGGCGGGATTCTGCGCGGTGCGCCGCCGCTGCCTGACGATCGCGTCGTTGTCCTTCAGGAACTGCGCCTCCTGTGCGTCGCGCAGCGGGATGAAGACCATCGGGTCGCCGCCCGAGGACACCATGCGCCGGGTGAGCCCGACCACGGTGTACAGGTTGCGGCGGATGCGGATCTCGTCGCCCAGCGCGAAACCGGTGGCCACGTCGGCGACGGCCTCGTAGTGACTGCGCGTGATGTGCCGGCCCGCCACCAGGAAGCCGGGCTGGCCCGGCTCGCCGGGGCCGCCCGGAACGACGCCGACGACCATCGAGCGCACGTCACGGTCGCCGCGGCCCACCTGCATCGTGAGATAGGTGACGTTGGCCGCACGCGCGACGCCGGGCATCGCGGCGATGCCGCGATACACGTCGTCGTACAGGCTCGACGATTCGGCGTACGGGCCGAGCGTGTCCTGCTGCACGACCCACAGGTCGGCGCCGCTGTTGTCGAGCAGCACGCGAGCGTCGTCGACCATGCCGCGATAGACGCCCGCCATCGTCAGCGTCGCGCCGATCAGCAAGCCCAGGCCCACGCCGGTGAAGACGAACTTGCCCCACGACTGCAGGATGTCGCGCCCGGCGAGGCTGATCACGGCCGCGCCCCCGCGAGTCGGTCGACGATCTCGATGCGGGTGCGCGCGTCGAGCGCGCGCTCGCTGTAGACCACGATGCGCTCGCCCTCCTTCAGGCCCTCGAGCACCTCGACGTGGCCATCCAGGTCGGAGGCGCCCAGTCGCACCGGCGCGAAGCGCAGCGATCCGCCGTCGACCACCCAGGCACCCGCCTGCCCGTTCGATCGCTGGATGCTCGCATTGGGCACGACGGGCACCGCTGGCCGCGCCGGCAGCGCGATCGTGACCTGCGCCAGTTCGCCGATCGCGGGCGGCGGCTGCGGGATCGGCTCGAAGGCGATCTTCGCAAGCGCTTCCTCGGTGACCGCATCGGCGACCGGTTCCGCGCGCGCGACCTGGCCCGGGATCGACTCGCCGCTGCGCGAGCGCAACGCGATGCGCGCCGGCAGTCCGGCACGCAGCCCGGATGCGCGCAACTGGTCGAAGCGCACGTTCAGCCACAGTGCGGACGGATCGACCACGTCGACCACCGCCTGGCCGACTACCACCGTCGTACCGGGATCGACCGCGCGCGCCGCGACGATGCCGGCCACGGGCGCGACCAGCCGCAGGTTCGCGCGCTGGCGCACCACGCCTTCGCGCTCGGCGCGCACCCGCGCCAGTTCCTGGCGCGCCACATCGAGGTTGGCACGCGCCGCGACATGGCCGGCCTCGGCGACCTGCCATTCCCTGGCGCCGCGTCTCGGCCGCCTCCTCGCTCACCGAGCGCGCGGCGCGCAGTTGCTCGTAGCGGCGTGCCTGCGTCTCGGCGAAGGCGCGCCGCACCGACAGGTCGTGCAGCTGCGCTTCGGCCGCGAGCACACCGGCGCGCGCGCGCTCGAGCACGGCCTGCTGCGCGAGCACCCGGTCGTCCGGGTCGACCGGATCCATCTCGCCGAGCACCTGCCCGGCGCGTACCGCGTCGCCGACCTGCACGTCGATGCGCGCGAGCCGGCCGGCCGCCGTCGGGCCGATCCGGAAGGTCTGGCGCGCCTCGACGATGCCGATGCCGAACAGCGCCGGGGTGATTGCGTGTCGCTCCACCGTCGCCACCGTGACCCGCACCGGCGCGAGCGGGCCCGCGCGCAGCGCGACCCAGGCGAACAGGCCGAGCAACACCGCGAGGACCGCGGCCAGCGCCAGCGTGCGCCGACCGATCGACAACCGCTTCATGATTTGCTCCCGATGCCGCGGCACAGCGTCGCGAATGCGGCCGGGGCGTCGCTGCGGACGCGCTGCATGTCGCCGGCGACCATCGACTGCATCACCAGGCCCTGGATCGCACCGATGAACACCAGCGCCGCCTGGTCGGGATCGACCTGCGGATCGAGGTCGCCGCCGGCCTGCCCCTGCTCGATCAGCCCGCCCAGTCGGTCGCGATAGTGGCCGAGCAGCGTCTGAACCATGCGCCGGGTCGCCGAGTCGCCACCCCGCTGCAACTCGCCGAACAGCATCCGCGGCACGCCCGGATGTTCGGCGATGAAACCGGCGTGCGCGACGAACATCGCTTCGAGCGCCGCCAGCGGCGAAGCGGCCGACTGCGCTGCGCGCTCGACGCGCGCCATCAGCCGTTCGGCCACCCAGTTCATCACCGCGGCCCAGATCGCGTCCTTGGTCGGGAAGTGGCGGAACAGGGCCCCCTGGGTGAGGCCCATTCGCTGGGCGATCGCCGCGGTGGTGATCTCGCTGGGGTTCTGCTCGGCGGCCAGGGTGAGGACGGTGTCGACCGTCTCGGCGCGGCGCGCCTCGGCAGGCAGGTGCCTGGAAGTGACGTCCATGGGCGTCGAAGACCTGAAAGTAAGTGACTTATTACTATCTTCCGCCTGTGCGGAGCCCACTGTCAAGTCATCCGCCTCGAAAACCGGGCGCAGAGTCGCTCGGGCTTGATCCATATTAAATACGAGTCATTCGCGTTTCTGTTTAGAATTGCCCGATGCGAACGGTCCCTGAAGCGGAACCCGCCGCGCAGCCGACTCCCTGACCCTTTAGGACTCAACCTTGCGATCCCTGATCCTCACAGTCGTCGGCGGCACGGCCGCCCTGCTTGCCCTCCCGACGCAAGCCCAGCCGAAGCTCGATGCGGTAGTGGTGACCGCAACGGGGCGCGCCGCCGACCCGATCGAAACGCCGCAGGCAGTCGAAGTCCTGTCGCCGGAGCGCACTTCCGCAGCGGCGCCGGCCGGCGAGATGTTCCGCGGCGAACCCGGACTGGCGGTACAGTCGGACGGCGCCTGGGGCCAGAACCCGGTGCTGCGCGGATTGAAGAAGGAGAGCGTGGTCGTGCTGGTCGACGGCGTGCGCGTGAACTCCGCGCAGCCGCAGGGTGCCATCGCCTCGTTCCTCGATCTCGGCCTGCTCGAACGCGCCGAGGTCGTCAAGGGGCCCGGCTCGGTGCTGTACGGCAGCGGCGCGCTGGGCGGGGTGGTCAACCTCCTCACGCCCGAGCCGCGTTTCACCGCGCAGCCGACGGCGGCGGGGCGAGTCGGCCTGGGCGCGGGCAGCAATGACCGCAGCCTCTCCGGCGCCGTGCTGCTGGAACGCTCGAACGCGGACCATGCGCTCGTGCTCGGGGCGGCCGCGCGCGACGCCGACGATTACCGCAGCCCGGACGGCCGCGAGCCGGACACGGGTTATCGCTCCGACACGCTGCTCGCGAAATACCGCTACCGCCTGTCGGATCACGCGAGCCTGAAGCTGAACCTGCAGCGTCACGCCGATCACGACGTCTGGTATCCGGGCTCGGCGCGCACCGGCGGACAACCGGGCGGCGCCGGTATCCCGCCTTTGCTGGGCACGGTGACCATTCATTCGCCCGAGCAGCGCCGCGATCTCTTCGAAACCGGCATCGAAGCCGGGCTCGGCCCCGGCAGGCTCGAAGCCGACGTGTACCGGCAGGAAGTCTTCCGCCAGATCCGTGCGTATTCGGCGACGATCGGCCGCGACTACGTTCGCAACGACGTCACCTTCGCCACGGACGGCCTGCGCGCGAAATATTTCGTGGCTGCGGGACAGCGGCATCTTCTCACGCTCGGCGCCGAGTCCCGGCGCATGCGCGCCGACCCTGAGCGCTACATCGACAACAACCCGCCGCTGTTCGACAACAACCTGCGCAACGATCCGTTCGACCGCGGCAGCCTGCGTTCTTCCGGCTTGTTCGTGCAGGACGAAATCGATCTCGGAGGCACGCGCGTGGTGGCCGGCGCGCGGCTGGACCGCGTCGCCGGCGATGCCGCCCGCAAGGGCGCAGGCCCGGCCGCACAGACCTCCGGACTCGATCACGAGGACACGACGCTGTCGTGGTCGCTGGGCGCGACCCGCGCCCTGTCGGATCGGGCGAGCGTCTACGCCAACCTCGGCCGCGGCTATCGCGCTGCCGACCTGCGCGAGCGTTTCGAGGACGCGGCGCGCGGCGACGGCTACTACCACGTCGGCAACCCGCAACTCGATCCGGAGCGCTCGACCAGCGTCGAACTGGGTTTCAAGGGCCGCGGCGCCGGGCTCGAATACGGCCTTGCCGCGTTTCACACGCGCATCGACGACTACATCGCAGGCCGCGTCACCGGCGCGATCAACCCCGGCACGGGCCTGCCGGTCAAGCGCACCGAGAACCTCGACCGGATCGTGATCTACGGCATCGAGGGCAGCGTCAGCGCGCCGATCGGCAGGCTGGTCGGCGACGCCGCCTTCACCTGGCTGCGCGGCGTGAATCGCCAGGACGACGAACCGCTGTCCCAGATGCCGCCGCCCGAAGTGCGGGTCGGCGTCGGACAGCCCGCGCAGCGCGGCTTTCACTGGCGTGCGCAACTGCGGGCCGTGGCGCGTCAGGACCGGGTCGCGACGCGCTTCTCGGCGGGCACCGAAGACCCCACGCCGGGGTTCGTCACCGCCGACCTGCGCTTCGGGTGGCGCTTCGGAAAGCTCGGCGCGATGCGCAGCGCGAGCCTCGACGTGCGCCTGGTGAACCTGTTCGACCGGCGCTACCACGAACACCTCGTCGATGGGCTTTCCGGCCACGAGCTGCCCGCACCGGGACGCGGCCTGATCGTCGGCCTGAATGGAAGCTTCTGAGATGCCCGATCCATCGAAGCCCCGCCGGCGCAGCCTGCTGGCGGCGCTTCTCGCGCTGGCCGGCGCGCCGAAAGCCCACGCCACGGCGGTCCTGCCCGCCTCGAAGATGCCGCGGCTGCTGCTCGCCGGCCCCTTCGCGTCGGTATCGAACCCGCTGATCCGGATGGCCGAGTCGGGCGGACTCGCCGACGTGGCCGAAAAAGTGGAGTTCGTCTCCTGGCGCGATCCCGACCAGTTGCGGCTGATGGCCCTCGAAGGCAAGGCCGACGTGCTCGCGATGCCGGTCAACGTCGCGGCGAACCTCTACAACCGCGGCGCGAAGCTGCGCCTGCTCAACGTCTCGACCTGGGGCCTGCTGTGGGTCGTGTCGCGCGATCCGTCGGTGAAGCGCCTGGCCGACCTGCGCGGACGCGAGATCGCGATGCCGTTCCGCGGCGACATGCCCGACATCCTGTTCGGCCTGGTGGCCGAGCGCGAAGGCATCGACCTGCGCAAGGACGTGCGGCTGCGCTACGTCGCCTCGCCGATCGACGCGATGCAACTGCTCGTCGCGCGTCGCGTCGAGAACGCGTTGCTGGCCGAACCGGCGGTCTCGATGGCATTGCGCAAGACCGGGTCCTTCCCGCTCAGCCTGATCGCGCCCGAGCTGCATCGGGCAGTCGATCTCCAGGAGGAGTGGGGCCACGCGTTCGGACGCGATCCGCGCATCCCGCAGGCCGGCATCGCGGTCATGTCCAGCGTGATGGACCGGCCCGAGGTGGTCGCGCGCATCGCCGACGCGTACGCGCAGTCGCTCGACTGGTGCAACGCCAACGCGCAGGAGTGCGGGCGAATGGTGGCCCGACACATCGACGCGCTGCTGCCCGAGGCGGTCGCCGATGCGGTCGCTTCGAGTCGCCTGCGCGCCGTGCCCGCGCCCGATGCGCGCGCCGAACTCACGTTCCTGTTCGACCTGCTGCTGAAGAAGAACCCCGCGCTGCTCGGCGGGCGACTGCCCCCCGACGACTTCTACGCGCGAACGCGGGCGCCGGGCAAATCGGGATGAAGCTGCTGCGCTCCTGGATCGCCGGACTGCCGGCCTACCTGTGGAGCGGCTGGGGCGCGGTCGCCAGCCTGCTGATGCTGATGGCCGCCTGGGAAGCCGTCGCCGCGATGTACGGGCCGCTGGTGCTGCCGGACCCGCGCTCGGCGTTCGCCACGCTGCACGCGCTGCTCGCGAGCGGCGCAGCCTGGCCGGAACTCGAGGCCACCGCCCGGCGCGCGCTGGCAGGCTTCGCGCTGTCGGTGCTCGCCGGCAGCGTGCTCGGGCTGGCCGCCGGCGTGTCGATGACCGCCTCGGCGATGTCGCGGCCGATCGTCACCGTGTTGATGGGCACCCCTCCGATCGCGTGGCTGGTGCTGGCGATGCTGTGGTTCGGCGCGAGCGACGGCACGCCGGTCTTCACCGTGTTCGTCGCCAGCTTCCCGGTCGTCTTCGTCGGCGCGCTGCAGGGAACGCGCACGCTCGACAACCAGCTCAGGACGATGGCGGAATCGTTCCGGCTGCCGCGCCGGATGATGTTCTTCGACGTCTACCTGCCGCACGTGGTCTCGTACCTGTTTCCGGCCTGGATCGCCGCGCTCGGGATGTCGTGGAAGGTCGTGGTGATGGCCGAGCTGCTGTCCACGCAGGACGGCGTGGGCGCGGCGCTCGCAGTATCGCGCTCGCAGCTCGACACCGCGGCGACGATGGCCTGGATTTCGGCGGTGGTCGGGTTGCTGCTGGCGGTCGAATACCTGCTGCTCGAACCGGTAAAGCGCGAAGTCGAGCGCTGGCGCGAACCCCACGCTGCTTCGGAGGCCGGACCATGAACGCGCCCGCCCTGCGCGTGAGGGGACTGCGTCACGCATTCGCGCGCCACGAGGTGCTCGACGGCGTCGACCTCGACCTCGAAGCCGGCCGGATCGTCGCGCTCGTGGGCCCCTCCGGATGCGGCAAGACCACGCTGCTGCACCTGTGCGCCGGCCTGCTGCACGTGCGCGAAGGCTCGATCGACAACGGCTTCGGCAGCCAGGCCTTCATGTTCCAGCAGCCGCGCCTGCTGCCGTGGAAGATGGCCCTCGACAACATCGCGCTGGGCCTGGCTGCGATCGGCATGGCGCGCGGCGAACGCGAGCGCCGCGCGCACGAGCTCGCACTGAGGCTCGGGCTGTCGGCCGTCGATCTCGCCCGCTTTCCGCACCAGCTCTCCGGCGGCATGCAAAGTCGCGTATCGCTGGCGCGCGCGCTGGTGCTCGAACCGCAGCTGCTGCTGCTCGACGAGCCGTTCTCGGCGCTGGACGTCGGACTGCGCGAGGAACTCTATGGCCTGCTGCTGGCGCATCTGGCTGCGCGGCGCATGGGCGTGCTGATGATCACCCACGACCTGATGGAAGCAGTGCGACTGTCCGACGAGATCCTCGTGATGGCACCGCGCCCGGGCCGCATCGTCGGGCACTTCATGCTCGACCTCGCGCCCGCCCGGCGCGACGAAGCCTGGATCCACCGCAACACCGCGCGACTGGTACAGCAGCCGGTGGTGCGCGCGAGCTTCGGCTTGCCCGCACGGCCGGCCGATGTGCCCGCGTCCGGCGCCGACGCGACGACCGGCCTCGTGTCGGCGCGGCCGACGGCTACCGTGGTGCCGCTCGCGCGCACCGCGAGTCGATGCTGAGCGAGGGCCCGATGCGCGCGAGCGGCAGCCTCCTCGACAGGGCGGCGGCACGCCCTCTGTTCAGCTGTACGCTGCGGCCGATGTTCGTCGCCACCGCCGGCTTCGCCGCGATCGGCCTGGCGCTCTGGTCGGCCTTCCTCGCCTTCGGCCTCGCAGTGCCCGCGGTGCCCGGCGGCCCGGTCGCCTGGCATGCACACGAAATGGTGTTCGGCTTCGGGCTGGCGGCGGTGGCGGGCTTCGTCGCGACCGCGGTGCCGGAGTTCACCGGCACGCCCGCCTTCGGCCCGCGGGTCGCGCTCGGCATCACGGCCGGCTGGCTCGCCGCCCGCACTGCGTTCTGGGCATCCGGCCTGATCGGCCCCTGGCCGGCCGCCGTGCTCGGAAGCGGTTTCGCCGCATCGTTGCCTGTGCTGGTCTGCCGGCGCCTGATGGCCGATCCGGAGCACCGCCATACCGGTTTCCTCTGGGGCCTGCTCGCGATCGCGACAACCGCTGCCGGCTACCATCTGGACGTGCTGCGCGGGGTCGATCCGCTGCGCTGGGCCCACGCGGGGATCGGCGCCATGATGGCGTTGATCGTCGTCGCAATGAGTCGCGTGTCGATGCGCATCGTCAACGATGCGCTCGATGCGAGGCGAGCCGCAGCGGACCCGGACGCGCCCGAGTACCGTGCAAGGCCGCCGCGGCGCAACCTCGCGATCTTCGCGATCGCGCTGCACACGACGGTCGAATTCGTCGTGCCGGACTCGCCGGTCGCTGCCTGGACCGCGCTGGCCGCGGCGGCGGCCGTACTGAACCTGCTCAACGACTGGCACGTGGGGCGCGCGCTGTGCACACGCCTGCCGTCGATGCTTTACGCGGTCTACTGGCTGATGGCGCTCGGCTATGCCGCGATCGGCGCAGCGCTGATGACGGGGGCCTTCGGCACGAGCGTCGGGCGGCACCTGCTCGCCGCGGGCGCAATGGGGCTGTCGATCTATGCGGTGCTCAGCATCGCCGGGCGCATCCACGGCGGGCGTCCGCTCGACCAGCGAGCCTGGGTGCCCACGGGCGCCGCGCTGGTGATCATCGCCGCGCTGGCGCGAGCCGGCGCCGGCATTCCCGGCCTGCCGTCCACAGCGCTGCTGCATCTCGCAGGGGTAGCCTGGATCGGTGCATTCGGACTCTACCTGGCGAAGATGCTGCCGGTGTTCGTGACCGCACGCAGCGACGGCGGCAGCGGCTGCGAGGAATGGATCGCGCCCGTGCCCGCAGCGCCCGGATCGGGTCCGGCCGCAATCGATCCGGCCGGTTCGACGCGGGCCGGTTAGACACCATGGTCGCCCGCGCATTGGCGGGCGGCCACCGTGTCCAGTCCCCCGGAACAGGGATCAGGACTGCGCGTCGCCGGACGTGCCGGAGCGCGCGGCCGCCCGCGCATCTGCGAGGATGCGCACCGCCTCGTCGTCCTCCACCTGCGGAAACTCGCGATAGAACTGCGAAACCGCCTGGAAGAAGGGCGGCGCGGACAGGCAGACCACCTCGTCGGCATAGGGTCGCACACGCTCGAGCGCCGACGGAGCCGCCACCGGCACCGCGCAGATCAGCCGCTCGGGCTTTCGCGCACGCGTCGCGTGCAGCGCGGCGACCATCGTCGAGCCGGTGGCCGGGCCATCGTCGACGATGATGACCACGCGCCCGGCCGGATCGATCGCCGGCCGGCCGGCCCGATATCGCTCGCGCCTGCCGCGCAGCAACTCGAGTTGCGAGTGCCTCTCGTGCTCGAGCCATTGCGGATCGGTCGATTGCGGATCGATCCCCGGCGTCCAGTGCAGTTCGCCGTTCTCGTCGATCGCCGCCAGTGCGAACTCCGGCTGCCAGCGCGCGCCGATCTTGCGAACCAGCACCACGTCGAGCTCGCCGGCGAGCGCATCTGCGAGTACCCGCCCCATCGGCAGCGCCCCGCGCGGGATCGCGAGCACCAGCGGATGTCTGCCGCGCCATGCATCGAGCGCCCCGACGAGCTGATGCGCCGCGTCCTCACGATTCCTGAACATGATCCTCCTCCCGACGCTTGATGTGGATGCCGAATTGCGGTTCATAGGGCGGCACGTGCACGTCGACGATCTGCAGCGGCGCAACTTCGAGGACCAGCCCGGCCACGTCGGCCTTCAGCGGAAGCCGCGCGCAGCGCCGGTCGACCAGCACCGCGGTACGGATCTCGGCCACCCCGCGCTCGGCCAGCCAGCGCAGCGCGCGCAGCAGCGAGTGCCCCTCGTAGAGCACGTCGTCGACCAGCAGCACCGTGCGCCCGGCAAGATCGGGCGGCGCCGCCGCGTCCTCGCGCAGCCGCGTCTCGGGGTGCAGCAGCGTGAGATCGTCGGCATAACGCTTGATGTCCAGGTCGAGCCGCTCGATGCGCCCGATGCGCCACGCCTCGTGCAGTTGCGCGCAGAGACGGTCGGCCAGCGGCGCGCCGCGCCGCAGGATGCCGACCACCGTCAACCGCGCCGGGTCGCGCACCAGCGCCTGTACTTCGCGCGCCATGCGCGCGACCACCTCGTCGAGTTCCCCGGCCCGGTAGAAGGCGGCTTCCTCCAATCGATCGCTCCTGTCGGGCCGCTCATGGCCTCGTTGTTCGTAGTGTGGCGCGTCGCGCCGATCTGCGGCTGATTCGGGTCAAGATCACTCGCCCGCGCTGCCGCGATGGCGGCTCGCGTCGGGCGCCGACAGGATCGAGCCGCGATTGCCCCATGCATTGCGCACGAACGACAGGATCGCTGCCAGATCCGCGTCGTCGAGCGCCTGCGTGAACGGCGGCATGCCGAACGGGCGCGGGTTCGCCGCCGTCTGCGGAGGAAAGCCGCCGTGCGCGGCGATCCGCACCAGGTTGACCGGCGGATCCATCGTCACCGCGCGATTTCCCGCCAGCGCCGGATACGCTTGCGGCACCCCTTCGCCCTCGTCGCCGTGGCACTGCGCGCAATGCGCGTCGTACCCGCGCGCGCCGCGCGCGAGCCAGGCCGCGTCGCGATCGGTCGCTCCTTGCGGCGCGGGGCCTGGCGAATCGGCCGGCAACCCCTTCAGGAATACGGCGATCGCGCGCAGGTCGGCGTCGTTCAGGTGCTGCGTGCCGTGCGCAACGACCCCGGCCATCGGTCCGGCCATGCCGGCGCGTGCGGTCGCGCCGACGCGCAGCAGCCCGACGATGTCTTCGACCGGCCAGTCGGCGACCCCGGCCTGGCGCGCATCGTGCAGCGACGGCGCGTACCAGCCCTGCTGCGGCATCTGTTCGCCGTCGAAGCGGCCGGGGGCGCGCGCCGCGCCGAAGGCGTTGCGCGCGCCGTGGCAGGCCGCGCAGTGCGCGAGCCCGCCCACCAGATAGGCGCCGCGGTTCCAGTCGGCCGGGCGTGCCGGGTCGGCGACGAACGCGGACGGGCGGAAGAACAGCCAGCGCCAGGCTTCGAGGACGATCTGGCGGTCGTACGGAAAGCGCAGCGCATGCGGCCGGTTGGCGCGGCGCACCGCCGGCAGGCCTCGCAAGTAAGCGAAGATCGCGTCGGAATCCTCGCGCGTGACGCGCGTGAACTGCGGGTACGGGAACGCCGGATAGAGCGCCCGCCCGTCCTTCGAACGCCCGTCGTGCATCGCGCGCCAGAAATCGTCAGCGCTCCAGCGCCCGATGCCGGCGTCGTCGTCGGGCGTGAGATTCGATGCGTAGACGGTGCCGAACGGCGTGGCCACGCCGCGCCCGCCGGCATACGGCAGCGCGCCGCGTTCGGTGTGGCAGCCGGCGCAATTGCCGGCGCGCGCCGGTAGGCGCCGCGGGCAACCTGCGCCGCGTCGGCCGGCTGCGCCGTCGCAGGGACGCCGGGCGAGGCAGCCGTCCGCCGCACGACTTCCGGCACGGCTTCCGGCACGACTGCGAGCGCGCCCGCATCGACGCTGCCGCAGCGCATCGGAAGCCGCGCGCCGGCTTGCGCACGCGGCACCGGGCCCTGCGGTACCGGCTGGGCGGCCAGCCAACCGGTGATCGCGGCGACGTCCTCGGCCCGCAGGCGGCGCGCAATCTCCCCCATGCAGTCGGGCGCGGCGGCGTGACGCAACCCGTCGCGCCAGGCGCCGAGCTGTGCATTCAGATAGTCGCGCGACAGGCCCAGCAGCCCGGGGATCGACGGCGCTGCGCCGGTCAGCGCACGACCGTGGCATTCGGCGCAGGCCGGCAATTCGTGCGAGGCATCGCCGTCGAGCGCCAGCGTTCGCCCCCGCACCAGCATCGGCTGCGGCAACCGCGATGCCTGCGGCGCCGGATACGGCAGGTCGAGCCCCGCGAAGTGATCGGCGATCTCGCGCAGGTAGTCGTCGCCGAGGTTGGCGAGCAGGCCGGCCATCGGCGGATACGCGCGCCGTCCGTCGCGGAAGCTGCGCAGCTGCTCGAACAGGTAGCCGGCGGGCTTGCCGGCGATGCGCGGGAAGTAGCCCTCGCGCGTGGCCCGGCCCTGCGCCCCGTGACAGGCCGAACAGGCAAGCATGCGCTGCGCGATGCTGTCCTCGAACGGCGCCTTGCGGTGAGCTGCGCCGGCATGCGGCAGCAAAGGCCCCTGCGCCTGCGTTCGCACCTGCTGCCCGGTTCGCCCCTGTTCCTGCGCCTGTGCGACCTGAGCGAACAGCGACAACGCCGTCACGGCGACGGCCAGCCTCAGCAAACCGCGCACGTCGCCCCCGTCGTCGTCGCGACGCCACACCCGATCGTCGCTGCCGCGCGGCGCAATGCGCCGCGGTATAGTTTTCGCGCGCGCCGCATCCGCGGCGCGCGCACGTCTGCGGAGACATCATGTCCAAGCTCATCGCTGCTGCCTGTCTGTCGCTGTTTGCCGCCGCGGCGTTCGCCGCCGGCCCCACCTGCACGGATCGCGCCGACGAGAAGAAGCTGCACGGTGCGGCCCGGACCAGCTTCATCAAGAAGTGCGAGAAGGACGGCGCGGCCTCGTGCGAGGCGGCAGCCGCCGGGAAGAAGCTGCACGGCGCGGCGAAGACCAGCTTCGTCAGGAAGTGCATGAAGGAAGCCCCGGCAAAGGCCGACTGAACACGCACGCGCGGCCGCTCAGGCGAAAGTGATCGCCTGGCGGCGTGCCGGCGACTTCGAGGTGCGGCACGTTGTTGAAACTGAGCAGCCGCATCGTGCCGCCCGAGCCCGCGATCAGCTCGCAGAAGCCGCTGTTGCGGCACTGAAGGTTCAGCTCGATCGCGGTGCACGCGGGCGCCCCCGCAATGTCGGCGAGCGCGCGCCCGATCGCTCCTCCCGAGCTCACCACCAGCACCACGTCGTCGCGCGAGGTGTCGCGCACCGCCTCGTCCAGCCCTGCCCGCACCCGCTCGCCGAACGCCTGCCAGCTCTCGGGCACGCCGGCGAGGCGATCCTCTGACCAGGCCTGCATCGCCTGCCTGAACGCGCGCCAGTAGTCGCGGTGATCGGCACGCTGGTGCTCGCGCGGATCGACGCCTCCCGACCACGCTGCATAGAGCGCCTCGCCGTGATACTCGTCGAGGCCCGCATGGGTGGCCACCGCGCCGGGATCGGCGCCCATCGCCGCCAGCACCTCGCGCGCCGTGTCGTGCTGGCGCGCCAGCGTTCCGGCCATCACGCGCGCGAAGCGCAGCCCGCGCTCGGCGAAATAGCCGCCGAGCCAGCGCGCCTGCTGGCGCCCCAGGTCGGACAGCCGATCGTAGTGCTGCGCCCCGAACGAAGCCTGGGCATGGCGGACGAGATAGACGAACGACATCGGACTCCGGGAAAGGGTCATTGCGGCACAAGCTCCATTATCGCCGCCCGGACGCCTTACACTTGCGACCATCGAACCGACGGGGGAATGCCATGCGGGTGCAGGTCGCGATCATCGGCGCCGGGCCGTCCGGCCTGCTGCTGGGCCAGCTGTTGCATCGCGCCGGCGTCGACGCGATCATCCTCGAGCGCAAGAGCGGCGAATACGTGCTCGGTCGCATCCGCGCCGGCGTGCTCGAGCAGGGCGCGGTCGACCTGCTCGGCGAAGCCGGCGTGGGCAAGCGGCTGCACGCCGAGGGGCTCGTGCACGGCGGCATCGAACTGTGCTTCGACGGCGAGCGCCATCGCATCGACATGGCCGGCCTCACCGGCGGCAAGCACGTCACCGTCTATGGCCAGACCGAGGTCACGCGCGACCTGATGGACGCGCGCGCGGCCGCGGGTGCGCCCACCGTCTACGAAGCCGGGGACGTGAGCATCCACGGTTTCGACACCGATTCGCCGGTCGTGCGCTACCGCAAGGACGGCGTCACGCACGAGATCGCCTGCGACTTCATCGCCGGCTGCGACGGCTTCCACGGCGTGTGCCGCGAGAGCCTGCCGGCAAACGCGGTGAAGCACTACGAGCGCGTCTATCCGTTCGGCTGGCTGGGCATCCTCGCCGATGTGCCGCCGGTGTCGCACGAACTGATCTACGTGAATCACCCGCGCGGCTTCGCGCTGTGCAGCATGCGCTCGCGCACCCGCAGCCGCTACTACGTGCAGGTGCCGCTCGACGAGAAAATCGACGACTGGCCCGACGAGCGCTTCTGGGACGAGCTGAAGCGCCGCCTGGACACGCAGGCCGCCACCACGATCGTCACCGGCCCGTCGATCGAGAAGAGCATCGCGCCGCTGCGCAGCTATGTCGCCGAGCCGATGCGCTTCGGCCGCCTGCTGCTGGCCGGTGACGCCGCGCACATCGTGCCGCCCACCGGCGCAAAAGGCCTGAACCTCGCGGCGAGCGACGTGCGCTACCTGTCGCGCGCGCTGATCGACCACTATCACAGTGGCTCGATGAAGGAGATCGACGCCTATTCCGGCAAGTGCCTGCGGCGCGTCTGGAAAGCGGTGCGCTTCTCCTGGTGGATGACCTCGATGCTGCACCGCTTTCCCGACACCGGCGAATTCGGCCAGAAGATCCGAGGAGACCGAACTGGCATACCTGGTCGGCTCGAAGGCAGCGTCCACCTCGCTGGCCGAGAACTACGTGGGCCTGCCGTTCGAGGACTGAAGCCGGTTCACAGGCGCTGGCGCGCCGCGCGCCGCGGCTGCGGCGCACTCACCACCAGCACGTCGCAGCGTGCCTCGCCGAGCACGTGCAACGTCACGCTGCCGAGCAGCAGGTCCTCGACGATCGATTCACCATGCTTGCCGATGACGATCAGGTCGGCCTGCGATTCGCGCGCTGCGTCGACGATGACGCGCGGCGCATAACCGTGCTCGATGCGGCGATGCACGCGCACGGGGTCGATGCCGCTCGCGACCACGACCCCGGCCAGGCGCTCGACCGCCTGCGCGCGCGCCTGCTGCCTCGAGAGGTGGATCTCCGCGAGGGGCACGCCGGCGGAGCGCAGCTTGCCCTCGAACGGAAGCTCGAACGCGTGCAGCAACTCGATCCGCGCTGCCGGAGCGATCGTGGCGGCCTGCGCGAGCACCCACGGCGCGTGGACCGAAAAATCGACCGACGCAAGCACCCGCCGGTAGCGTCGGGCCGGCGAGCGCCGCACCACCAGCAACGGCCCGCGCCGCTTGCGCAGCAGCCGCTCGCCGGTCGTGCCGATGGCGAAGTCGCGCACCGGGTGCTGGCCACGTGCGCCGATCACCAGCAGGTCGGCCTGCGCCGCGCGCTCGATCACGGTGTCGAGCAGCACGCCGACCGCAACCTCGGCGGCGACGCGCCGGCCCGAGCGGGCTTCGATCGACGCGACCAGCGCCGCCATCGAGCGCTGCGCCTCCGCGACCAGCCCCTGCTGCGATGCGTCGGCCAGGCCGAACCATTGCTGCAATGCGCCCAGCCAGGGCGCCTCGACGACGTGCAGCAGCCGCAGGGCATCGGCTCCGAGTTCGTCGGCCAGAGCGAGCGCGCGCAACGCGGCTTGCCCGGCATTGCGCGAGAAGTCGGTGGCGACCAGGATCGAGCCCGGCGCCTTCGCCCGAACCTTCGCAACCGGGCGACGCGAAGCACCGCTCATGCCGTCCGCTCCCCGTGGAACGAGGCGATCCGCTGCTCGCGCTCGCGGTCGATCAGCTCGACCAGTGCGCTGCCGGGCAGGCCTGCGCGTGCCAGCGCCAGCGCCGCGAGTTGAAGCGCCGCTTCGAGCGCCTCGGGAATCACCGCGTCGGCGCCCGCCTCGCGCAGCGCCAGCGCATGCCGCTCGTCGCGTGCGCGTGCAAGGATCGCCAGGCGCGGCCATTCGCGCCGGACAGCCTGCACCGCGCGCGAGGTCGCCGGACCTCGGTCCATCGTGAGCACGATCGCACAGGCATCGTCGAGCCCCAGGCGCCGCAGCAGCTCGCCGCGGCTCGCGTCGCCGACGAACACCGGCCGGCCCTGCTCATGGAAACCCGCCACCAGGCGCGCATCGGGATCGATCGCGAGGTAGCCGATCCCCTGCGAATCGAACAGCTGGCCGAGCAGTTGCCCGACGCGCCCGTAGCCGGCCACGACCACGTGGCCCGACAGGCCGGGCAGCACCGGCTCGACCGCGGGCGGCGGCGATGCCGCGCGCTGCACGCGTATCCCGAGCCGCCGGCCCGCCTCGGCCACCAGCGGTGCGGCGAACATCGACAGGCCGACCACGAGCAACAGGAAGCGCCCCGCGCGTTCGTCGAGCAGGCCGAGCGACATCGCGGCACCGAACACGATGAAGGCGAACTCGCCGCCCTGCCCCAGAAGCAGGCCCGCCTCGATCGCCCTGGCCGGCGGCAGTCCGCCGATCCGCGTCACCGAAGCGACGACGATCGCCTTCAGTGCGAACAGCCCCGCCACCGCGCCGAGCAGCAGCACCGGCGCACGCACGATCTCGAGCGGATCGATCGACATGCCGACCGACAGGAAGAACAGCCCCATCAGCAGCCCGCGAAACGGATCGATCGTGATCTCGACCTCATGGCGGAATTCGGTTTCGGCCAGCAGCAGGCCGGCGAGCAGCGCACCCAGTGCCATCGACAGTCCGGCCAGCCAGGTGAGCGATGCGATGCCCAGCGTGCTGAGCAGCGTGAGCGCCATGAAGGTATCAGCCTGGCGGCTCGCCGCCATGCGCCGGAACAACGGCCGGATCGCCACGCGGCCGAGCAGGTAGATCAGGACGATCGCCGCCGCCGCCTTGCCGATGGCGATCGCCATCGACACGGCCACCGACGTCTCATCGGGCCGGCCGAGCAGTCCGACCAGGATCAGCACCGGCACCACCGCGAGATCCTGAAACAGCAGGATCGAGAAGCTGGCCTGGCCGATCGGCGTGCCGAGTTCGCGGCGCGACGACAGCAGCTGCATCACCACGGCGGTCGACGAAAAGGACAGCGCCAGGCCGACGACCAGCGCCGCCGCCGGCGTGCTGCCAAGGGCCGTGGCGACCAGGCCGATCGCCGCGGCGCTCGCCAGCACCTGGGCGCTGCCGGCCGCGAACACCCAGCCCCGCATCGCCCAAAGCCGCTCGGCCGACAATTCGAGCCCGATCATGAACATCAGGAACATGACGCCGACCTCGGCCAGTACCGAGACCGCCTCGAGCGTCGGAAACACCAGCCAGCCGAGCAGCGGCACGTCGGCCGCCACGCGCCCCAGCCCGAAGGGTCCGACCAGGATGCCCACCGCGAGAAAGCCGAGCACGCTGCTCACGCGGTAGCGCTGCAGCAGCGGCACCAGCACGCCGGCCAGTCCGAGGAACAGCAGCGTCTCGCGAAGATGCGGAATCGCGTGCGCTTCTTCCATCGCGTTCACGCTGCGGATCGCGGGCGGCGGATCGCGCCGCCCGCCCGGATGTGCATCGCCGTTATTCGGCCTCCGCGCCGGCCTCGGACCCGCGCTCGACCATCGCGCTGCCCGTCGGGACGCGCCGCTTGTCCTCGCCGCGCAATCGCACGGCGTGCTCCTCGAGCTGCCGCCGGGCGGCGAAGAAGGCGTCGCGCAACGCGACGTTGACGTCCTCGTGATGCGCGTGATTGGCAACGATGTTGCTGCCCGGCACCGAGACGTCGATCGAAACGATGAAATGCTCTCCTTGCTGCTTGTGCTGGTGCGGCTTGTCGATCACGACGCGGCAACCCGTGACGTTCGGGTGGAACTGTTCGAGCTTGGCGGTCTTGTCGCGAATCAGCGTCTCCAGCGCCGGCGACGTATCCATGCCGCGGAAGTTGATCTGCAGCGGTGTACGCATAAGGCTCCTTCGTCTCAGGAAATGCCCGGCTGCGGGCCGGGCGCCGATAAGGATTGTGCCGGATCGGTCCGGTTCAATGATCGTCGGTTCGCGTGCGTTCGTCGTCGGCCAGTTGGCCGGTGTCGGGGTCGACCCAGTCGGGCACGCCCAGCAGGTCGCCGGTGTCGCGCAGGTCGTCGGCGCCGGCTTCCTCGGCCGCCGCCTCGTCGTCGGCCAGCTGCATGTCGGCGGCCGCCTCGAGCATCGTCTGGAACGGCCCGTATTCGCGGCCGTCGGCGTCGTCCTGCCAGTAGAAGCCATCGGGCCGCTCGATGATCCGCGTGTGGTCGAAATCGGCCGATGTGGTGGGGATCTTCTGCGTCATGCCTTCCCTCCGTCTCGGGCAGCCGCGACCGCCTCTTCGATCGTCGACAGGTGGCGGGTTTCTGCCAGCGCGAACTGCAGCGCCCGGATCCGCACCGCCTCGTTGGGCGAGGTGGCCGCGATGTGCTCGAAGATCGCCCGCATTCCGCGCTCGTTGTCGCGCGCCGTCTGGAGCGCGTCTTCGAGGGACACGCCCGCCGCCGACCGGGCCGGCCGCATCGGCGGCGCCCACGCGACCCGCTCGGCCAGTATCGTCCCCACCCCGAGATCGGGCAAGTCGCGCTCGATGCGCGCGGCCTGCTCGCCCTCGAGCACCGCCAGGCGCGAGAACACCCGGGCCACCTGCGGCACCTCCCTCACCGAGGGTTCCCTGGCCAGCCGACGATAAGCCGCGGCGGCCTCGCGCCGCATTGCGAGAGCCCGGGCCAGCAGATCGCGCAGCGACGAGACGTCAGGAACACGAGACCCCATGAGGGTATGCTGCCCGGACGATGGGCATGCGGACTTGATGCCGGTCAACCGGGGTTCAGGGCCGGGCCCCGGACGCGGCTTGCTAACATGTCCGGCTGTCGTCGTGGCATCGACGCTGATCTCGCGGAGCCCGGGCGTGGCATCGGTCACTATCGAAGCAGTCAGGAAGTCGTACGGCACGGTCGAAGTGGTGCACGGCGTCGACGTCTCGATCGCCGACGGCGAGTTCTGCGTCCTCGTGGGCCCGTCGGGCTGCGGCAAGTCGACGCTGCTCAGGATGATCGCCGGACTCGAGGAAATCAGCTCCGGGCGCGTCCGCATCGGCGAGCGGGTGGTGAACGACGTGCAGGCGAAGGACCGGGACATCGCGATGGTGTTCCAGAACTACGCGCTGTATCCGCACATGAAGGTGCGCGAGAACATGGCGTTCTCGCTGATGCTCGCGCGACGCCCGAAGGCCGAGATCGAGCGCCGGGTCGACGAGGCCGCGGGCATCCTCGGCCTGACGCCCTACCTCGATCGCTATCCGCGCCAGCTCTCGGGCGGGCAGCGCCAGCGCGTCGCGATGGGCCGCGCGATCGTGCGCAAGCCGAAGGTCTTCCTGTTCGACGAACCGCTGTCGAACCTCGACGCGAAACTGCGCGTGCAGATGCGCGCCGAGATCCGCGAGCTTCACCTGAGACTGAAGACCACCTCGATCTACGTGACGCACGACCAGATCGAGGCGATGACGATGGCCGACCGGATCGTGGTGATGCACGACGGCGTGGTCGAGCAGGTGGGCACGCCGCTCGAACTCTACGACCATCCGGTCAACCCGTTCGTCGCGACCTTCATCGGCTCGCCGGCGATGAACATCCTCGACGGCCGCATCGGTCCCGACCGCGCCAGCGTCGAACTCGACGGCGGCGCGCGCGTCGTTCTGCCGGCGACGGCCGGCGAGCCGGGCCAGCCGGTGAAGCTCGGCATCCGGCCCGAGCACCTGGCGCTCGACGACGAGGGCATTGCCTGCGAGGTCGCCGTGGTCGAGCCCACCGGCGCCGACACGCAGGTGCTGGCGCGCTTTGCCGGCGGCGGCCTGACCGCCGCCTTCCGCGAGCGCCACGCGTTTCGCCCGGGCGAGCGCATCGCGCTCGCGCCGCTGGCCGGCACCACGCACCTGTTCGACGCGCGCACCGGCGCGCGAATGTAGCAGCGCGCTTCGGCAGCGCGCGGCCGCATCCGCTCGCGCAGGCTTCAGCCGCGCGATCGCGGCCTGGCGGCGAGCCCGCCGGCCTCGGCCGCCACGGCTGCGCGGCGGCCCGAAGCGAGCAGGCCGGTGGTGAGCGCGGTGCCCACCAGGATCGTCGCTGCCCCGGCCAGCATGCTCGCGCTGATCGTCTCGCCCAGGAACAACGACCCCCACAGCATCCCGAACACCGGGACCAGGAAAGTGACCGTGATCGTCCGGTTGCTGCCGATGCGGGCGATCAGCCTGAAGAACAGCAGATACGCCAGCCCGGTGCACAGCACGCCCATCAGCACGACGCTCAGCCACGCGAGCGCGTCGGGCGGCGTCGACGGCCACCCTGCGAGCGCGAACGGCAGCAGCGCCAGCGCCGCGAACATCTGGCTGCCGGCCGCCACAACCATCGTGCTCACGTGGCCGAGCTGCTTCCTCGTGGCAGTCGCCGCCACGCCGTACGAAGCGGTCGCCACCAGCGAGGCGAGGATCGGCACGATCGCGCCGTCGGCGGCGAGGCCGTCGCGGCCGCCGACCAGCACCAGCACCCCGCCGAAACCGACGAGCAGCCCGACGACGCCGAGCCGGCCGAGCCGCTCGCCCAGCCACAGAAAGGCGACGATCGCGCCCCAGAACGGCGTAGTCGCGTTCAGGATCGACGCGAACCCTGCATCCAGGTGCTGCATCGCGTAACCGAGCATCACGAACGGCAACGCCGAGTTGAGCAGGCCGATCCACGCAATGCGCCCGGCGTTCGCGCGCAGCTCGGCGGCGGCGCCCCCGCGCAGCGCGAACGGCAACAGCACCGCGGCGCCGATGCCGGTGCGCAGCGCCATCAGCGCGAACGCGCCGAACTGCGGCGCCGCGATCCGCATGAACAGGAACGACCCGCCCCACAGCGCGGCGAGCAGCAGCATGTCGGCGAGATCGCGACGCGTCATCGTTCAGAGCACGCGCTCGTGGTGCAACAGCGCGCGCTTGCGCTCGATGCCCCCGGTGTAACCGGTGAGCGCGCCGTCGCTGCCCACGACGCGATGGCAGGGCACCACGAGCGACACCGGATTGCGTCCGATCGCGGCGCCGGCCGCACGCATGCCGCGCGGCGATCCGGCTGCGCGCGCCACCTCGGCGTAACTGCGCGTCTGCCCGAACGGGATCTCGAGCAATTGCGCCCAGACGCGGCGCTGGAAATCGGTGCCCGCGAGGTCGAGCGCCAGCTCGAACGCGACGCGCCGGCCGGCCTCGTATTCGGCGAGTTGCCGCCGCGTCGCGGCCAGCACCGGCCAGGCGTCGTCGCGAAGCGCCCCGGCGCGCGCCAGCTCGTCGAGATCGGGCTGGTCTTTCTGGCCGACGAAATACAGCCCCGCGAGCCGCGCATCGCGCGCGATCGCCAGCACCTCGCCGAAGCTCGAATCGAACAGCGCATAGCGGATCGTCATGGGTTCTCTCCGATCGATGCCCACAGATTCATCACTGCGTACGCGCGCCACGGCTGCCAGGCGCGTGCGCGCTCGCGCGCCTGCGCCGGCGTGCGCGCCTGCAGCGCCCTGAGCACCGCGAGGTCGCCGGCCGGAAACGCGTCGGGCCAGCACAGCGCTCGCATCGCAATGTACTGCGCGGTCCAGTCGCCGATGCCGGGAATCGCGCGCAGCGCCGCGACTGTCGCCTCCACCGGCGCGCGCGGCTCCAGCGCGAGATGCCCGTCCACGATCGCCCGCGCCAGCGCGCGAATCGCTTCGGCGCGCCGCGGCTGGATCCCCAGGCCGGCGATTGCCGCGACGTCAAGGCCGGCGATCGTCGCCGGCGACGGAAAGATGCGCACGAGGCCGTCCGGCACCGCGCCCTCGAAGCGGTTCGCCGTGGCGCTCGGCCAGCCTGGCGATGACGGTGCGCGCGGCCTTGACGCTGACCTGCTGCCCGACGACGCCCCCGCACCGCAAGCTCGAAGCCGTCGAAGGATCCGATCAGCCGCATCGGTGCGCCACCCTCCGCGCGTGCCGGCAGCACGCGCTGCAATTGCGCGGGCTCGCAATCGAGGTCGAACACGTCGCGGATACGCTGCAGGATCGGCGGAATCGCTGCCGCCAGCGACGCCGACAGCTCGACCTCGAGCAGCGCGCGCGACGGCAAGGGCCGCACGCCCAGCCAGCCGCGCAGTTCCTGGGCGCCCGCCTGCCAGCGCACGCTGCGGTGGTACGCGTCGCCCGTCGCGACCTCGACACGCTCGATCGCCCGCGCCGCGAGAAACGCCAGCGAGCGCTTCCAGTCGCAGGGCGGCCGGTACGCGAGCCGGAAACGCATCGTTTCCGCGGGCCGCGCGCCGGCGCGCGAACGCAACTGCGTGGGACTGAGCCGGTAACGCTCGCGAAACGCCGCGTTGAAGCGGCGCAAGCTCCTGAAGCCCGAGGCGGCGGCGATCTCGGTGGCCGGCAACGCGGTGTCGGTGAGCAAGCGCTTGGCGAGCAACAGCCGATGCGTCTGCGCATATTCGAGCGGCGTCACGCCGAACTCGGCCTTGAAGACGCGGCGCAGGTGTCGCGAACTGGTGCCCACCCGGGCGGCCAGCGCCTCGACGCCACCGCGATCGAGCTCGCCTGACTCGATCAGCCGCGCCCCGCCCTGCGCGAGCCGCGATCCGATGTCGATGCCCGCGCGACCCGGCGCCAGCTCGGGACGGCAGCGCAGGCACGGCCGGAAACCGTGGCTCTCGGCCGCCGCCGCGCTCGCGAAGAAGCGGCAGTTCCCGAGTTTCGGCGTGCGCACCCGGCACACCGGCCGGCAATAGACGCCGGTCGAGCGCACACCGACGTACAGGCGCCCGTCGAAGCGCGGATCGTGGGCGAGGATCGCCGCATAGCAGGCATCGGCATCGGGAAGCATGGACCGATTATGCGCCGCTGCCCGGCCGCGGACTCGCCGTTTCCGGACACGAGGTTCGCACCCCACGCAACGCGGGGGAAGATGCATGCCCGGCCGCGCCTCAGTATTCGAGCAGCAGATCGTGCGCCGCCACGGTCTCGCCGGGCCTCACGTGCACCGCGCGCACCGTGCCGTCGCGCTCGGCGCGGATCTGCGTCTCCATTTTCATCGCCTCGATCGACACCAGCGGATCGCCGGCGCGCACTGCCTGCCCAGCCTTCACCGCTACCGTGACGACCATCCCGGGCATCGGCGCCGGAACGTGCGCCGGATTGCCCGACTCGGCCTGCCGGCGCTTGTGCGGACGCGCAGCACCCGCTTTCTCGATGCGCATCGTGCGCGGCTGGCCGTTCAATTCGAAGAACACGCGCACCAGCCCTTCCTCCTCGGCCGGCGCCATGCCCTGCATGCCCACGATCAGCGTCTTGCCCCGATCGATGTCGATCGCGATTTCCTCGCGCTCGCGCATGCCGTAGAAAAATGCCTGCGTCGGCAGCAGGCTCACGTCGCCGTATTGCCTGCGGTGCTCGGCATAGTCGCGGAACACTTTCGGATACATCAGCCACGAAGCGAGGTCGTCGTCGCCGATGCGGTGGCCGGCCGCCTTGCACGCTTCCTGGCGCGCCTGCTCCGGGTCGACTGGCGCGAGGCGGTCGCCGGGGCGGTACGGCGCCGGCGGCTCGGCAAGCAACGGGTGCGCGCCGTCGCAATCGAGCACCTTGCGCGACAGCGCCTGCGGAAAACCGTCGGGCGGAAAGCCCAGCTCGCCGCGAAACAGCGATACCACGCTCTCGGGGAACGCGATCGCGCGCGCCGGGTCGAGCACGTCGTCGGCCGACAGGTCGTTGGCCACCATGAACAGCGCCATGTCGCCGACGACTTTCGATGTCGGCGTGACTTTCACGATGTCGCCGAACAGCCGGTTCACCTCCGCGTAAGCCTGCGCCACCGCCGGCCAGCGCTGCTCGAGCCCGAGCGCGCGGGCCTGCTCGCGCAGGTTCGTGTACTGCCCGCCCGGCATCTCGTGGCGGTAGACGTCGGCGGTGCCCGCGCGGATGTCGGACTCGAACGGCGCATAGAGCCGGCGCACGCTCTCCCAGTAATGCGAGATCTCCTGCAGCGCTGCCCGGTCGACGCCGGTGTCGCGCTCGCTGCCTTCGAGCGCGGCCACGATCGCGCCCAGGTTCGGCTGCGAAGTGAGCCCGCTCATCGCGTCGATCGCCCCGTCGACCGCGTCCGCGCCCCCGTCGATCGCCGCGAGCACCGAAGCCGCCGCGGCGCCGCTGGTGTCGTGCGTGTGGAAATGCACCGGCAAGCCGGTCTCCTCGCGCAACGCGCGCACCAGTTCGCGCGCCGCGCGCGGCCGGCACACGCCCGCCATGTCCTTGACGCCGATCAGGTGCACGCCGGCGCGCTGCAGCTGGCGCGCGGTGTCGAGGTAATAGCGCAGCCCGTACTTGGGCCGCGACGCGTCGAACAGGTCGGCGGTGTAGCAGATCGCGCCTTCGCACAGCGCACCCGATTCGAGCACGGCATCGATCGCCACGCGCATGTTCTCGACCCAGTTCAGCGAATCGAATACGCGGAACAGGTCGATGCCGCCGGCGGCCGCGCGCGCGACGAAATACCGCACCACGTTGTCGCTGTAATTGGTGTAGCCGACCGCATTGCTGCCCCGCAAGAGCATCTGCAGCAGGATGTTCGGCACCGCCTCGCGCAGCCGCGCGAGCCGCTCCCACGGGTCTTCCTTCAGGAAGCGCAGCGCCACGTCGAACGTCGCCCCGCCCCAGCATTCGAGCGACAGCAGCTGCGGCAGCATCCGCGCGTAATACGGGGCGATGCGCAGCATGTCGACGGTGCGCATCCGCGTCGCGAACAGCGACTGGTGCGCATCGCGCATCGTGGTGTCGGTGAGCAGCACGCCCGGCTGCGCGCGCATCCATTCGGCGAAGCGCTGCGGCCCGATCTCCCGCAGCCGCTGGCGCGTGCCCGCGGGCGGCGCTTCGGACAAGTCGACCGGCGCAGCGGCGCTCGCGCGCGCTGCCGCTTCGGCCGCGTCAGCCGGGCGAGCCTGGCCGGCCGCGCCGCCCTCCCCGTTGCGCCGGCGTCGCGGCAGCGCCAGCGGCTGGTGCGACAACTCGGGGCGCGCCCGCCCCTTCATGTCCGGATGACCGTTGACAGTCACGTCGCCGATGTAGCGCAGCAGGCGCGTGGCCCGGTCGCGCCGCTTCGCGAAGCGGAACAGCTCGGGCGTCGTGTCGATGAAGCGCGTGGTCACGCGGCCGGCCACGAAGTCCGGATGGTTGATCACGTTCTCGACGAACTGCAGGTTGGTCGCGAGCCCGCGGATGCGGAATTCGCGCAGCCCGCGGTCCATCCGCCGGATCGCCTCCTCGGCAGTCGGCGCCCGAGGCAGTCACCTTCACCAGCAGCGAGTCGTAATACGGCGTGATCACCGCGCCCGAATAGGCGGTGCCGCCGTCGAGCCGCAGGCCGAAGCCGGCGGCACTGCGATACGCGGTGATGCGCCCGTAGTCGGGAGTGAAGTTGTTCTCGGGATCCTCGGTCGTGATGCGACACTGCAGAGCGTGGCCGTTCAGCCTGATCTCTTCCTGGCGCGGCACCGGGCAATCGGGGTCGCCGATGCGCGCCCCCTCGCTGATGCGCAATTGCGCCTTGACGATGTCGATGCCGGTGACCTGCTCGGTCACCGTGTGCTCGACCTGGATGCGCGGATTGACCTCGATGAAGTAGAAGCGCCCGCTGTCGGCGTCCATCAGGAACTCGATCGTGCCGGCGTGCGTGTAGCCCACCTGCCGCGCCAGCCGCAGCGCCGCTTCGCACAGTTCCGCACGACGCGCGTCGTCGAGGTATGGTGCCGGGGCCCGCTCGACCACCTTCTGGTTGCGCCGCTGCACCGAACAGTCGCGCTCGAACAGGTGCACCAGGTTGCCGTGCCGGTCGCCGACCACCTGCACTTCGACGTGTCGCGCGTTCCGAACCAGTTTCTCGAGATAGACCTCGTCGTTGCCGAAGGCGGCCGCGGCCTCGCGCCGCGCCGCCGGCAATTGCACCTCGAGATCGGCCTCCGATTCGATCACCCGCATGCCGCGGCCGCCCCCGCCCCAGCTCGCCTTGAGCATCAGCGGGTAGCCGACTGCGGCGGCCAGCCGGCGCACCTCGGTGACATCGGCCGGCAGCGGGCCGGTGGCCGGCATCACCGGCACTCCGGCCGCGACTGCGGCGGCGCGCGCCGCGATCTTGTTGCCGAGCGTGGTCATCACTTCGGGCGTCGGCCCCACGAAGACGATGCCGGCGGCCGCGCAGGCGCGCGCGAACTCCGGGTTCTCCGACAGGAAACCGTAACCCGGATGGATCGCGTCGACTTTCGCGCGCCTGGCGATGCGGATGATGTCGTCGACGTCGAGGTACGCCTGCAGCGGCTTGCGCCCCTCGCCCACCAGGTAGCTCTCGTCGGCCTTGAACCGGTGCAGCGCGAAGCGGTCCTCGTGCGAATAGATGGCGACGGTGCGCATGCCGAGTTCGGCGGCGGCGCGCATCACGCGGATCGCGATTTCGGAGCGGTTCGCGACGAGAAGCGACTGGATTCGTGGCATTTGCGGACTTTTTCGGGGACTGGCGACAGCGCGCGTGCGATGCACCCGGCTCTCGCGGCAACGGAAGAGGGAACGCAGGCCGGCGGCGGTTGCGGCTCCGCAACATTACCCGCGCGCCTCCGGCGCCGCAATGCCGGGGTATCCCGGCCGCGGACAGCGTCGGGCGCGGGCCCGGGCGGCGCCCTCCTTGTTGCCGGCACGCCACCAAACGCGCCGGACGCGACGCGATTCCTTCCGATTCGCCGCCACGCAACGGTTAGGATGCTGGCTGCGATGCGCCGCCGGCGCAGGCCTCCGACGACGTCTCGATGATTTCTCCTCCGCCGCGCCGGCTCCGGGCGCTTCTCGGTCTCTCGATCAGCGCGCTGCTGGCCGCCTGTGGCGGCGGTGGCGGCGGCGACCCGGTCGACGGCGGCAACGGGCCTTGCTGCTACGACTACAGTTCGTTCGTGGTGCCGCCGCCGCTGACTGGCCCGGATCCGTTGCTGCCCGCCCAGTGGCATCTCGAGAACACCGGGCAAATGGGCGGGACCCCGGGCGAAGACCTGAACGTGGCCGGACCGTCCGGCGCATGGGCGCTGGGCACGAAAGGCGAAGGCGTGCGCGTGGCGATCGTCGACGACGCGGTCGAGGTCGTCCATCCCGACCTCGCTCCGAACTTCCAGGCGAGCCAGCCGGCGTCGTACTACAACTACCGCTTCCCGGGACAATTGCCGCTGCCCTACTACTTCGACGAGGACCACGGCACGTCAGTGGCCGGCATCGCGGTCGCGCGCGACGGCAACGAGATTTTCGGCGCCGGTGTCGCCCCTCGCGCGTCGCTGGGCGCCTACAACGCGCTGGCCACCAGCTTCAACGCCGACATCGCCGATGCGCTGGGCCGCGACCGCGCCGTCACCGGCGTCTACAACAACAGCTGGGGATCGCCGGACAACGGCGTGCTGAACGCGGCGGAGTCGTCCTTCGTCACCGCGATCGAGACGGGCATCACTTCGGGCCGCAGCGGCAAGGGATCGATCTACGTCTTTCCAGCCGGCAACGGTGGCTGCTACCTGCAAAACGCCGACGGTTCCTGCGCACTTTCCGAGAACTCGAATTTCGACGGCTACGTGAACAAGCGCGGCGTGATCGCCGTCTGCTCCGTCGGCGACAACGGCCGCGCGCCCTTCTATGCGGAACCCGGCGCCAACATCCTCGTCTGCGGCCGCTCGGGCAACAACCGCATCGGCATCACCACGCTCATGCCCCGGGGCGCCGAGCGCTCGAACTTCAACGGCAGCTCGGCCAGCACGCCGATGGTGTCCGGCATCGTCGCGCTGATCCTGAAGGAACGACCCGACCTGACGTGGCGCGACGTACGACTGATCCTGGCGAAGTCGGCGCGACAGAACGATCCCGCCGACACGGGCTGGACGACGAACTTCGGCCTGCACTTCAATCCGAAATACGGCTTCGGCGCGGCCGACGCCGCCGCGGCCGTGGCACTGGCGAAAACCTGGACATCGATCGACAATGGCAGTCCGGTCATGAAGAGTTGCACCGTGAATCGACCCTTCGTGCCGGCCCGTGCGATTCCCGACAGCGCCGCCACGCCGGTGACCGACGGCATCAGCATCGACGCAGGCCACTGCGGCATCACGCGCATCGAGTTCGTCGAAGTGCGCTTCAGGGCCACCCACGGCTATGCGGGCGACCTGCGCATCGAGCTGATCAGCCCGGCCGGCCAGGTGAGCCTGCTGGCGAACGAACGCGTCTGCAACCTCGACAACGACGACGTCGCCGACAGCTGCGGCAACTACGACGATCCGGGCCTGCCGCCCGACGGCTGGCAATTCGGATCGGTGCGCCACCTGGAAGAGCCTGCAGCGGGCACCTGGACCTTGCGGGTCGCCGACGCCCAGGCAGGCGACACAGGCACCTGGAGTTCCTGGGGCCTGACCATCTGGGGGCGATGATGCGACCCGCGATCATGGCGCTTGCCGGCCTGGTCTTCGCCGCATCGTCGCTCGCCAGCGAACCGGGGCACCAATTGCCGAGAAAGCCCGGCCCCGTGCCGACGGACAAGGCGGCAGCCCCGGCCGTCGCCAAGCCGGCCGATGCTTCGGCCGGGCATTACTGGTACGAGAACGGCCAGAGGAAGGCCTTGCGCGTCGAGCCGGGCTGGGTCGCCGACTTCGCCTCGCCCGGCAAAGCCGAGCGGGGCAAGTCGCGCACGCCGCTGAAGCGCTTCATCGGCGGCGGGAAAGCGCTGGAGACGTTGCCCGGCGGCGCTTCGCCGGTGTTCCGCGACGACAACGGGGCCGCGCGCGCGCTGGGCGGCGGCGTCATCGTGCGCCTGCGCGAGGCCGACCTGCCCGAGGCGCGAGCCCGCCCGGCCGACGCCGGCCTGTTGCCGGTGCGACCGCTCGACCCGGAAGGCCGCAGCTGGCTGGTCGATTCGCCGCCGGGGCTGCCCTCGCTAGCACTCGCCAACCAGCTGCACGAGAGCGGCAAAGTCGAAGCGGCCACACCGAACTGGTGGCGGCCCCGCGAACTGAAGTAACGACGCGCCGCACGCCGCGGAACCTCCTCCCCGGAACCCGCGAATGCTCCCGAGCGCCGAGTGGCCCTACGTCGAGACGCTGCTGCGGCTGTCGCTGGGGCTTTCGCTCGGCCTGCTGATCGGGCTCGAACGCGAGCGCAGCGCGAAGGAGGCGGGCCTGCGCACCTTCGCGTTCATTGCCGTGATGGGCACGCTCGGCGGAATCATGGGCGACGCGTACGCGCTCGTGTCGCTGGCGCTCACCGCGCTGCTGACGGTCTACCTGAACGTGCGAACCCTGATGGAGCGCGAAGGGGCGGAACTGACCACGTCGGCCGCGATGCTGCTGACCTGCCCGGCCGGCATCCTGTGCGGACTCGGGCATCGGCTGACGCCGGCAGCGGTGATCGTCTCGACCACCGCGCTGCTGGCCTGGAAGCGCCCGCTGTCCGGCTTCACCCGCGGGCTGACCGAGGCCGAGGTGCGCTCGGCCATCGTGCTGGCGATTCTCGCGATCGTGATCTATCCCGCCTTGCCCGAAGGCAGCGTGGGCCCGATGTCGCTCATCGAGCCGCGGGCCGCGTGGATCACCGTGCTGCTCATCGCCGGCATCGGCTTCATCAACTACATTCTCTGGAAGCTCTACGGCAGCCGCGGAGCCGACATCGCCGGATTCCTCGGCGGCCTGGTGAACAGCAGCGTCACCGTGAGCGAGCTCGCATCGCGCGCGGCCAGCGCCAGCCCCGAAGCGGTTCATGGCGCTTACCGGGGCGTCATCCTTGCCACCACGGCCATGCTCACGCGCAACATCGTGCTGCTCGGCATCCTGGCGCCCGGCGCCCTGTTCTACTGCCTCGGCGCGTTCGCGCCGATGCTGCTGTGCTGCCTGCTGCTGCTGCGGCTGAATCGCCGATTCGAGCTCTCCGGCACGGAAGATCCGTCGGTCGCCCTCGAATTGCCGTTCTCGCTCACCGTGGCGCTCAAATACGGGCTGCTGTTCCTGCTGCTCACCGTCGTCAGTTCGCTGACGCTCAACCTGCTCGGCGAGGCTGCGTTCTATGCGGTGAGCTTCGTCGGCGGACTGCTCTCGAGCGCCAGCGCGGTGGCCTCCGCTGCCGTCATGGTCGCGCAACGAACCATCGATCCCTGGCAGGGCGCCGTCGGCGCCCTGCTCGCTTCGCTGGCGAGCGTGGTGATCAACGTGCCGTTCATGTTCCGCGCCCGCAACACGCAACTGACGCGCCGGCTCGCGGTCGCGATGACAGCCATCACGGCCTGCGGCGTGGCGGGAATGCTCGCCTGGGCGCTCGCCGGGCGAGCGTAGCTCGGGCCGAGCTTAAGGTTTCGGCTCCACCGGCACCTCGACCCGCCGCGTCACCCCGCTCGGCCCCGGAAAGTCGCCGAGAATCGCGCGCGCGAGCAGCGGCAGCACTTCGGGGGGCGTCGACGATTCGCGTCCGTCGCTGACCGCGGTGCCTTCGTAGACGCGACGCGGCGGCCGCGCGGCGAGGTCTTCGATTTCGACGCGCAGCCGGTATTCGTACCAGACGCGGTCGTATTCCATCGGGTAGTAGCCCGGCCCCCACCACGGCCACGGGCCACCGATGCTCACGCCGCCGTGCGAACCCCACGTACCCCACCAGAAATACGGCTGCACCACCGGGTAGGCCTCGACGACGCGCCCCATCTGCCGCATGACGCGATAGTCGAACGAGACGGAGAAGCGCGGATTGACCGCTTCCCGAAAGCCGGCGCGTGCCAGCTCGGCGCGCATCACCTGCTCCCAGGCGGCGTGTTCGAGGCTGTTGCGCTGCGCCGCGCTGCGCGCGAATTGGAAGGTGCGCGGCGCGTCGGCCGGCCATTCGTGGAAGGCGGTGAGCTGCCCGCGCAGCGGCGTCGCGCATCCGGCCAGCAGCACCGCCAGTCCGGCCACGACGCCCGCCAGCCAGCGTCGTGCCGCCCCCGAGCGGAGGGCGCCGCCCGAACGCTTACAATCGTCCATCGACTGCCTCTTGCTGCTCATGCGTACCGACCAGCCCGTCACGATCCGACGCGTCGACTATACGCCGCCCGCCTTCCTGGTGGACGACGTCCGACTCGAATTCGACCTCGACCCCGACGACACGGTCGTGCGCGCCGCGCTGCGCCTGCGGCGCAATCCGGCCCACCGCGGTGCCGACGGCAAACCGGCTCCGCTCATGCTGAACGGCGAGCGCATTTCGCTGGTTGAGCTTCGCATCGACGGCAGGCCGCTCGCGCCGCACGAATTCTCGATCGACGGCGACACGCTGTCGGTGCCCGCGGCGCCCGAGCGCTTCGAGCTCGCGACGGTGTCGCGCATCGCGCCGGCCGCGAACACCTCGCTGAGCGGCCTGTACGTCTCGAACGACAACTTCTTCACCCAGTGCGAAGCCGAGGGCTTCCGCCGCATCACCTGGTTTCCAGACCGCCCCGACGTGATGGCCCGCTACACGGTCACGCTGCGCGCGTCGCGCGAGCGCTGCCCGGTGCTGCTGTCGAACGGCAACCTGGTCGCGAGCGGCGACTGCGAGGCCGTGGGCCCCGACGGCGCCGACCGCCGCGGCTGGCACTGGGCCACTGGGAAGACCCGTTCCCGAAGCCCAGCTACCTGTTCGCAGTGGTGGCCGGCAGGCTCGCGGCCACCGAGCGCCGGCTGCACACGCGCTCGGGGCGCGAAGTGCTGCTGCAGGTCTGGGTCGAGCCGGGCAACGAAGATCGCACCGATCACGCGATGCAGTCGCTGGTGCGCGCGATCCGCTGGGACGAAGAGCGCTTCGGCCTCGAGCTCGATCTCGACCGCTTCATGATCGTCGCGGTGGGCGACTTCAACATGGGGGCGATGGAGAACAAGGGGCTGAACATCTTCAACACGAAGTACGTGTTCGCCAATCCGCGCATCGCCACCGACCAGGACTTCGCCGCGATCGAGTCGGTCGTCGGCCACGAGTACTTCCACAACTGGACCGGCAACCGCGTGACCTGCCGCGACTGGTTCCAGCTGACGTTGAAGGAAGGCCTCACCGTCTTTCGCGACCAGGAGTTCTCGGCCGACATGCTGGCCGCGCGCAGCACCACCGCCGCCGCGGCCGCGAGCGCGCGCGCAGTCAAGCGCATCGAGGACGTGCGCGTGCTGCGGGCCGCGCAGTTCCCGGAGGACGCCGGCCCGATGGCGCACCCGATCCGGCCCGACAGCTACCAGGAGATCAACAACTTCTACACCGTCACGGTCTACGAGAAAGGCGCCGAAGTGATCCGCATGCTGCAGACGCTGGTGGGCCGCGACGGCTTCCGGCGCGGCATGGACCTCTATTTCGTGCGGCACGACGGCCGGGCGGTCACCTGCGACGACTTCGTCGCCGCGATCGCCGACGCCAACGGCGTGGCGCTCGGGCAGTTCGGGCGCTGGTATTCGCAGGCCGGAACGCCCCGATTGCGCGCCAGCGGACGCCACGACGCGCAGGCGCGCCGCTACCTGCTCGCGATCGAGCAGTCGTGCCCGCCCTCGCCCGGCCAGCCCGACAAGGCACCCTTCCACGTTCCGCTCGCGCTCGGCCTGGTCGGCCCCGACGGCAGCGACCGCGAACTGCGCGTATTCGAAGAGCGCGACGGCGTGCTGCGGCAAGTCGCGGCGCGCACCGAGGCGAGCGCGCATGGCCGCACCGTGGTGCTCGACGTCACCGGGCCGCGCCACCTGTTCGTCTTCGAAGACGTCGACGCCGCGCCGATTCCTTCGCTCGCGCGCAACTTCTCGGCACCGGTGACGGTCGAGTTCGACTACGACGAAGCGCAACTCGCCTTCCTCGCCGCGCACGACAGCGATCCATTCAACCGCTGGGAGGCGGCGCAGCGGCTGGCGACCGACGCGGTCCTCGGGATCGTCGGCGGCGCCGATGCGGCCGACCGCAGCGCGCCGCTGGCGGCCGTCCTCGGGCGCCTGCTCGAAGACGAAGCGCTCGATCCGGCGTTTCGCGACCAGCTGTTCGTGCTGCCGTCCGAGGGATTCATCGCCGAGCAACTCGCGGTCGTCGACCCGGTGGCGCTGCGCGACGCGCGCAATGCGCTGCGCCGCTGCGTGGCGGGGGCGCTCGCGAAACGCTGGGCGCCTGCCTGGGCGGCGCTGTCCGACCCCGGCCCCTGGTCGCCCGAGCCGGCCGCCGCCGGCCGGCGCGCGTTGAAGAACACGGTGCTCGCCTGGTGGGTCGAGACGCAGGCGCCCGAGGCGATCGCCGCGGCGGCCGCGCAATTCCAGCGCGCCGACAACATGACCGACCGCGCGGGCGCGCTGCACGCGCTGCTGCGCACCGCGGCGCGCGAGCGCGAGGCGGCGCTCGCACGCTTCGGGCGCGACTTCGCCGACGAACCGCTGGTGCTCGACAAGTGGTTCTCGATGCAGGCGACGATGCACCGGCATGCCGGCGATCCGCCGGTGCTCGGGCGCGTGCGCGCGCTGCTCGGGCATCCCGCGTTCTCGGCGCGCAACCCGAACCGGGTGCGCGCGCTGGTGGGCAGCTTCTGCAACGGCAACCTCGCCGAGTTCCATGCCGCCGACGGCTCGGGCTACGCATTCTGGCGCGAGCAGGTGCTGGCGGTCGACGCGATCAACCCGCAGGTGGCCGCGCGGCTGGCGCGCGCGCTCGATCGCTGGAGCAAGTTCACGCCCGGGCGGCAGGCGGCGATGCGCGCGGTGCTCGAAGAGGTGGCCGCGCACGAGTCGCTGTCCGCCGACGTGCGCGAGATCGTCGGCAAGGCGCTCGCATCCTGAAGACCCGCGCAAATCGGAGTACGCAATGGCCCCCGCATCAGCCTCACGCAATACCGGTCGAAAAGCAGCGCGAAAAAGGGCTCATCCCCGCCGAGCTGCGCCTGCTGCTGGAGGTCGTCGCGCGCGCCTGCAAGCGCATCGGCTACACGGTCTCGCGCGGCGCGATCGACGGCGTGCTCGGCGAGGCCGGCTCGTCGAACGTGCAGGGCGAGGCGCAGAAGAAGCTCGACGTGATCGCCAACGAGGCGCTGCTCGAAGCCAACGAATGGGGTGGCAACCTCGCCGCGCTGGCCTCCGAGGAAATGGACCATCCGTACCCGATTCCGCACCGCTACCCGAAAGGCGAGTTCCTGCTGCTCTACGACCCGCTCGACGGCTCCTCGAACATCGACGTCAACGTCTCGATCGGCACGATCTTCTCGGTGCTGCGGCTCCCCGAAGGAGTGAAGGAACCGGGCGAGGAGCACTTCCTGCAGCCCGGCACCAGGCAGGTGGCCGCGGGCTATGCGGTCTACGGTCCCTCGACGCTGCTGGTGCTCACCGTGGGCGACGGCGTGGCCTGTTTCACGCTCGACAAGGAGATCGGCAGCTGGTGGCTCACGGTCGAGCGGATGCGCGTGCCCGAGCAGACGCGCGAATTCGCGATCAACGCGTCGAACGCGCGCCACTGGGAGGCGCCCGTCAAGCGCTACGTCGACGAACTGCTCGCCGGCCGCGACGGGCCGCGCGGCGTCGACTTCAACATGCGCTGGGTCGCCTCGATGGTGGCCGACGTGCACCGCATCCTGTGCCGCGGCGGCATCTTCATGTACCCGCGCGACAACCGCGACCCCGACAAGCCCGGCAAGCTGCGACTGATGTACGAGGCCAACCCGATGTCGTTCCTGGTCGAGCAGGCCGGCGGCACCGCCACCAACGGCCACCAGCGGATCATGGAGATCGTGCCAAAGAAGCTGCACGAGCGCGTCGCCGTGATCCTCGGCTCGAAGGCCGAAGTCGAGCGCGCAACCAGCTACCACCGCGAACCTGACTGAGCACCTGACGCGCCGTCGGCCGTTCGCACGCGCTGGTGCGCGGCCCGGTCGGCGCAGGCGAAGGCGCGGGCCGTGCGCCGCGGGCGCGCCGGGTGCTTGCCCCCGCTTCGCGGGGGTTCCTGCGATGCTCGCGGCACCGGCTGGCGCGGCGAAACTCGCTGCGCTCGCTGCGCGAGCTCCGCTCAAACAAGTCGCCGCGAGAATGATGGACGATGCGCGCTGCGCGCGCCGCCGGTGCCGCTGCGCTTCTCGGCTGCGCACAAGGCGCGGCCGCGGCGCACGGCCCGCGCCTTCGCCGAGACCGTCGTGGTATTCACGAGCAACGGCCCCGTCTTCGATGCGTGCACCACCGACGTTGCTCGAGCGGCGGTCGGCGGCGAACCGGGGTGCGGCGCGAACGGGCCGAGCGGGCGCCGTACGGGGCGCGTGTGGCGGGACGCCTGAGGCGCTGTCTGCGGCGCCGAGCAGCGCAGCCTCGGGGTCGGCGCGCGCAGCGCGCTTCGTACTTCTGACTTGCGGCGCTGTGTCCGAGCGGAGCTCGCGAAGCGAGCGCAGCGAGTTGCGCCGCACGACCCCGAGGTCGAGCAGCGCAGGGCAGTCGGTGCGAAGCACCGACCGCCGCAGCCTGCGCCTCAGGCGCCCCGCCACACGCGCCCCGTACGGCGCCCGCTCGGCCCGTTCGCGCCGCACCCCGGTTCGCCGCCGACAGCCGCGACGCGCAGACAGCGGCACGCGCAATACAGGGGTCAGTCGATCGGCCGCCAGACGCGCTTGAGCGCCGGGTCGTCCGCGTCGGTCTCGATGCGAAAGCCCAGCGCGCGCATCAGGCCGATCATCGGCGCGTTGATCGCAAGCACGTAGCCGTCGATGCGTTTCAGCCCCTTGTCGCGCGCCGCGTCGACGATCGACAGCATCAGCGTCGTGCCCAGCCCCTGTCCGTGGAAGCGATCGGCGATCGCGATCGCGAACTCGCAGGTCTCGCGGTCGGGATTGAGCAGGTAGCGCACCACGCCGATGATCGTCTCGTCGCCGTCCTCGGCCTGCGCGTCGTCGGAGCCGATCGTGGCCACCAGCGCCAGCTCGCGGTCGTAGTCGATCTGCGTGTAGCGCGCGAGCATCTGCGGGGTGAGCTCGGTGAGCGTCGAGATGAAGCGGAAGTAGCGCGACTGCTCCGACAGCCCGCGCACGAAGCGCTGCAGCCGCCCGCCGTCCTCGGCGCGGATCGGCCGGATCGTGTACCAGCGCCCGTCGCGCAGCGCGCGTTCGCCCACCATGTGGGCCGGGTACGGCATGATCGCCATGTGCCCGTGACGCGGCCCGGTCGCGGCGTGGCCGGGAAGCCATGCGCGCGGCGTCTCGCGGTCGACCACGACCCGCCCGTCGACCGCCACCACGTCGCCGCCCTCGGCGATGATCGGGTTGATGTCCATCTCCGCGATCTGCGGCAGCTCGCAGACCATTTCGGACACGCGCACCAGCACCCGGACCAGCGCCTCGACGTCGATCGGCGGGGCACCGCGGAATTCGCCCAGCGTCTGCGCGACGCGGGTGCGCGCGATCATGCTGCGCGCGAGGAAATCGTTCAACGGCGGCAGTTCGAGCGTGGTGTCGCGCACCACCTCCACCCGCGTGCCGCCGGTGCCGAAAGCGATCACCGGGCCGAACAGCGGATCGCGGAAGACGCCCACGTAGAGTTCGCGCCCGTGACGCCCGGATTTCATCGCCTGCAGCGTCACGCCGTCTGGCCGCGCCTCGGGCCGCGCCGCGCGCACCGCATCGACGATCGCCGCGTACTGGCTCCTCGCTTCGTCGGCGTTGCGCACGTTCAGCACGACGCCGCCGACGTCGCTCTTGTGGACGACGTCGGCCGAGCTGATCTTCATCGCCACCGGGAAACCGATCTGCGCCGCAAGCGCCGCCGCATCGTCGGGGTCGCGCGCCAGCACGGTGCGGTTCACCGGCACGTGGAACGCCGCGAGCAACGCCTTCGACTCCAGCTCGGTCAGCGCTTCGCGCCCGGCGGCGAGCGTCTCGTCGATCACGCGGCGCGCCGCGCCGAGATCGGGCGGCTCCATCTCCGACAGCGAGGTCGGCACCTGCTGCAACAGCATCTGGTTCTGGTAGAAGGTGGCGACGGTCGAGAACGCGTCGACCGCCGCCTCCGGCGTGCGGAACACCGGCACGCCTGCCGCATCGAGGCGGGTGCGCAGCGCGCGCGTCGAGCTGTCGCCCAGCCAGCAGGCGAACAGCGGCTTGACCAGCGTGCGCGCGATCGTCGCGACGCGATCGGTGATCGCCTCGGCCTGCACGCCGGCGTATGGAGTCATCATCGCCAGCATCGCGTCGCACTCGGGATCGTAGGCGATCGTCTCGATCGCCGCCGCGTACGCGTCGGCGTCGGCCGCCATGCCGAGGTTCAGCGGATTGACGATCTCGACGCCCGGCAGCGCGTCGCCGAGCCGACGCTGCGTCGGCGGCGTGAACGGCAGCAGCCGGATGCCCTGGAAGAAAGCCTGGTCGGCCGCCAGCACCGCCGGACCGTTGCCGTTCGAGACGACCGTGAGGCGCTTGCCGATCGGCCAGTTGCGCGACGCGAGGTAGCGCACCGCGGTGAACAGTTGCGTGAACAGGCGCACCTGCACCACCCCCGCGCGGCGCAGCGCCGCGGTGTAGACGGCGTCGCCGGCGACGATCGCGCCCGAGTGCGTGCGTGCACCCGGCCGCGCGGCGTGGTCGCGCCCGCCCTTGAGCACGACGACCGGCTTCACGGTGGCCGGGGCGCGCAGCGCGCTCATGAAACTGCGCGAATCGCGCACCGCTTCGAGATAGACGACCACCGCGCGCGTCGCCGTGTCGCTGGCAAGGAAGTCGAGCACCTGCGCGACGTCGATGTCCGCTTCGGCGCCCAGCGAGACGGCCAGCGAGAAGCCGATCGTGCTGCCCCCCGCCCAGTCGAGCACCGCGGCGTTCAGCACTCCCGACTGCGACACCAGCGCGACGTTGCCTGCCGGCGGCATCGCGCCCGTGCGCCCGGCATTCAGCCCGCGCGAAGGTCGCACGAAACCCATCGTCGCCGGACCGAGCAGGCGGATGCGCGCCTCGCGCGCGATCGCCGCGAGCTCGCGCGAGCGTTCGGGCGTCGCGTGCGGCGACAGCAGCACCGCGCTGCGCACGCGCAACGCGGCAGCCGCGCGCAGCGCCTGCCCCTCGCGCTCGGCACCGACTGCGATCAGCGCGAGGTCGCAGCAGGGCGGAACACCCTCGGGGCCGTCGGGGCCCGTCGCGTCCGACACTTCGCCCAGCACCACGCGCCGCGCCTGCACCTTCGCGTCGCTCAGCTGCCGCGCCAGTTCGTCGATCCAGCCGGGCAACTCGCCGGGCTCGACCAGCAGCACGACCGTCGCCGGGTCGAACAGCGCGGCAAGCTCGTGCAGGTGCTGCATCACCGGGACTGCGCGTCAGTCGAGATCGAGCAACGCCCGCAGGTGCAGCTCGACGCAACGCGCGAGCGCGGCGATGTGGTAGCCGCCCTCGAGCGCCGAAACGATCCGCCCCTCGCAGGCCTCGTCGGCGAAGCGGACGATCTCGCGGCTCACCCACGCGTAGTCTTCGTCGCGCCAGCCGAGCTGGCTCATGTCGTCCTCGCGGTGCGCATCGAAGCCGGCGGAGACGAACAGCATCTGCGGCCGGAAGGCGCGCAGCGCCGGTAACCAGCGCTCGCTCACCGCGGCGCGCAGCGCGGCGCCGTCGCTGTAGGGCGGCAGACCGACGTTGCACATGTTGGGCCCGCGCGCGTCTTCCCCGTTGAACGGATAGAGCCGCGTCTGGAAGGTCGACACCATCAGCACCTGCTCGTCGCCGGCCAGGATCTCCTCGCTGCCGTTGCCGTGGTGAACGTCGAAATCGATCAGCGCCACGCGCTCGAGGCCGAGCACCTGGGTCGCATGGCGGATGCCGACCGCCACGTTGTTGAAGAAGCAGAAACCCATCGCCTGGTCGCTGGTGGCGTGATGGCCCGGCGGACGCACCGCGCAGAAAGCGCGTCGGTAGTCGCCGCGCGCCACGAGCTCGGTCGCCAGCACCAGCGCACCGGCGGCATGCAGCGCCGCGGTCCAGGTGTGCGGGTTCATCGCCGTGTCGGGATCGAGGCCCAGGTAGCCCTCGGCCGGCGAAGCCCCCTGCAACTCGTAGTAGTGGCGCATGTCGTGCGCGCGGTCGATCTGTTCGAGCGTGGCCGCCGGCGCCTCGAACGTGTCCATCAGGTCGAGGACCCCGCGCAACAGCAGGCGATCGGAAATCGCCGCCAGCCGCTCCGGGCACTCCGGATGCTGCGGGCCCATCTCGTGGCGCATGAAGCTCGGATGGGTGATGTAGGCTGCCTTCACGCTGTGGTCCTCCGGCGGACACTGTAACGCACCCTTGCGTCGCCCGTCGCCCGCTCGCCCGCCGGCCCGGATGCGGAGATGTCGCGAACCATGGCGCCGCTGCGCGGCAGCATGGCCGGCACGTTCACCGGGAATCGGTCACCAGGAATCGGTGGCTCGAGGACAGGCAGGACAGGGCACTCGACCTCGAGTCGCTCGCTTCGTCGATCGTCGCTTTCGAGGGATCGATGCAATGGAGCGGGTGAAGGGAATCGAACCCTCGTATGCAGCTTGGGAAGCTGCCGTTCTGCCATTGAACTACACCCGCGCGCGGTGCGTAGTGTACCGTGGAGGCGCCGCCCGGGCCACGGCGGGGACGACAGTCGAATGAACGGGTGGTTTGTAACGGCAGGACGATGCCTGGCGTGGGTGGCGGTGGCGCTGTGCGCCGCCTGCGCGAGCCTGCCCCCGCCTCCAGCCAAGCCGGTCACGCACGCCTGGCCGCCGCCCGAGGCCACCGAACTCGGCACGCTGGCGGCGGCCGCCGCCCCCTACCCGCGCCTCTCGGGCTTGCGGCTGCTCGCGTCGGGCGAAGATGCGCTGGCCACGCTGGCCGCTCTCGCCGACCACGCGCAGCGCACGCTCGACCTTCAGTACTACCTGATGCACGACGACGCATCGACGCGAGCGCTGCTGCGGCACGTCCTCGGCGCCGCGCAGCGCGGCGTTCGCGTGCGCGTGCTGCTCGACGACCTGAACACCGCCGGGGCCGACGACATCGTCACGCTGACCCGCGCGGCGCGGCGCGAAGTCGTCCTGATTTCGCCGTACTTCGTACCCGGCAAGCGTGGCGTGGCGCTGGCCCGCGAGCTGCGCGCGCGCGGCGTGCAGCTTCGCGTGCTGACGAACTCGCTGGCCGCCACCGATGCGCCGATCGTGCACGTCGGATACGCGCGCTACCGGCACGACCTGCTCGAAGCGGGCGCCCAGCTGCATGAGCTGCGCAACCAGCTCGGCACGCCTCGCAGCCGGTTCGGCACCTTCGGCTCCTCGCTTGCCAGCCTGCACGCGAAGGCGCTGGTGATCGACCGCCGGCTGCTGCTGATCGGATCGATGAACATGGACCCGCGCTCGGCGCGGCTGAATACCGAGATCGCGCTCGTCATGCGCAGTCCGGCGCTCGCCGACGGCCGGCTTCGCTGGGTCGGGCAGGCGCCGGGCGCGCCCACGGTCGAAGGCTCCGAGCCCGATGCCAGCATGGGGCTGCAGTTTCTGCTGATGCTGCTGTCGCCGTTCGCGCCCGACGAACTGCTCTGAAGCGCCCCCGGCCAGGGCCCGTTCGCCCTGCCGGCGCCGCCGCGCCGTACGCCCGAAACGGAATGGCCCGGCGGCCGCGCGTGAGACAATCGCGGCATGGAAACCATCGTCGTCAACGGCGAAGCGCGTCCCCTGCCGGCGCCCGGCACCGTCGCCGCGCTGCTCGCCGAACTCGGACTGATCGGGCGTCGCATCGCGGTCGAGCGCAACGGCGAGATCGTGCCGCGCAGCCGCCACGACACCGAAGCGCTCGCGCCCGGCGACCGCCTCGAGATCGTCGTCGCCGTCGGCGGCGGTTGAACGAAAGCCCATGATGAGCGAAGCCTCCGACATCCTGAAGATCGGCCGGCGAGAGTTCGGCTCGCGCCTGCTGATCGGCACCGGCAAGTACCGCGACTTCGACGAAACCCGCGAAGCGGTCGAGGAGAGCGGCGCGCAGATCGTCACCGTGGCAATCCGCCGCACCAACATCGGCCAGACCGCCGGCGAGCCGAACCTGCTCGACTTCCTGTCGCCCGAGCGCTTCACGATCCTGCCGAACACGGCCGGATGCTATAGCGCCGACGACGCGGTGCGCACCCTGCGCCTGGCGCGCGAACTGCTCGACGGGCATACGCTGGTCAAGCTCGAGGTGCTCGGCGACCCGAACAACCTGTACCCGAACATGCCCGAGACGCTGAAGGCGGCCGAAACGCTGGTGCGCGACGGCTTCGAGGTCATGGTCTACTGCAGCGACGACCCGATCCAGGCGAAGCGCCTCGAAGAGATCGGCTGCGTCGCAGTCATGCCGCTCGCCTCGCTGATCGGCTCGGGAATGGGCATCCTCAACCCCTGGAACCTGCAACTGATCATCGAGAAGGCGCAGGTGCCGATCATCGTCGACGCCGGCGTCGGCACCGCGTCCGACGCAGCCATCGCGATGGAACTCGGCTGCGCCGGCGTGCTGATGAACACCGCGGTGGCCGCCGCCCGCGATCCGATCCGCATGGCGCGCGCAATGCGCAAGGCGGTCGAGGCCGGACGCGACGCTTACCTCGCCGGCCGCATGCCGAAGAAGTTCTACTCGGCGACGCCGTCGTCGCCCACCGGCGGACTGATCGGCGCGCCGCGACAGGCGTCGTGAGCGGCGTGGCGCGCGACGAGGCCGACACGGGCGGCGAGGCGATCGCACGCACTGCGCATCCGCACATCCGCAGCTTCTCGGGACGCCGCGGCCACTTCACCGCGGGGCAGCGACTCGCCTACGAGACGCTGCGCGAGCGCTGGTGCCTGCCGTATCGCAACGCAGCGATCGATGCCGCCGCCGTCTTCGGCCGGCAGGCGCCGCTGGTCGTCGAGATCGGCTTCGGAATGGGCGAGACCACTGCGCAGATCGCCGCCGCCGATCCGGCACACGACTTCCTCGGCATCGAGGTCTATCCGGCCGGAGTCGGCAGCCTGCTCGCGCGGATCGAGGCGGCGGGGCTGCGCAACCTGCGCATCGTGCAGCACGACGCGGTCGAGGTCGTCCGCGACATGATCGCGCCCGGCACGCTGGCCGGCGTGCACGTCTTCTTCCCCGACCCCTGGCCGAAGAAGCGTCACCACAAGCGCAGGCTGATCCAGCCGCCGTTCGTCGCGCTGCTGGCGAGCCGCCTCGCGCCGGGCGGCTACCTGCACTGCGCGACCGACTGGGAGCACTATGCGGTGCAGATGCTCGACGTGCTGTCGCGCGAACCTCTGCTCGCGAACAGCGCCGGCGAGACGACGGTGGGCGAGACGGTCGCGCAGTGTCGCGGCTTCGCGCCGCGTCCGGCGTGGCGGCCGCTCACGAAGTTCGAATCGCGCGGCCTGAGGCTAGGCCACGGCGTCCGGGATCTGCTCTTCGTGCGGCGTTAGGGCGTGTTCACACTACGATCGTCCCGCGCCGGGGCCTGCCGGGCCGCCAAACGAGGCGCCGGCGACGCGCGTGGCGGTGCCACGCAAGGAGCCGGCAACGAAGTGTGGCGGCCCGGCAGGCCCCGGCCCGGAGGGTGAGTGCGAAAAAAGCGCGCACTCCGCGTTGCAAATGCTCGCCGTGGCCCCGCCACGGCTGCGCTTTGCGCCTTGATTGCGCGCTTTTTCCGGGCTCACGCGGGGACGATCGTAGTGTGAACACGACCATGGTGTCTAGCCCGCCCAGTCGACCACGCCGCCGGCCGCCGTGGCGAGCACCACCAGGCCGAAGGCGATCCGGTACCACGCGAACGGCACGAAGTCGTGCGAGGCCACGTACCGGATCAGCCAGTGCACGCAGGCCAGCGCGCTGAAGAACGCGAACACCAGCCCCACCGCGAACATCGGCACGTCGCCGGCACCCAGCAGGTGCCGGTATTTCCAGCTGTCGTAGACGCCGGCACCGATCAGCGTCGGGATCGCGAGGAAGAACGAGAACTCGGTAGCGGCCCGGCGCGACAGCCCGAACAGCATCCCGCCGATGATCGTCGCACCCGAGCGGCTGGTGCCCGGAATCAGCGCGAACGCCTGCGCGATGCCCAGCCGCAGCGCATCGGCCGGACTCATCGCGTCGACGTCGTGAATGCGCGCAGCTGCCAGGCCGCGCCGCTGGCGCGACTCGACCCACAGGATGACCAGCCCGCCGACGATGAACGCGATCGCCACCGGCACCGGCTTGAAGAGCCAGGCCTTGATGTGCTTCGCGAACAGCACGCCGAGCACCGCCGCCGGCAGGAACGCGATCACGACGTTGGCGGCGAAGCGCTGCGCGCGCGGCTCGCGCGCGATGCCTGCGACCGTCTCGACGATGCGCGCGCGGTAGTACCAGATCACCGCGAACATCGCGCCGGTCTGGATCGCGACGTCGAACATCTTCTCCTTTTCGCCGGCAAAACCCAGCAGGCTGCCCGCCAGGATCAGGTGGCCGGTGCTGGAGATCGGCAGGAACTCGGTCAGGCCCTCGACGACGCCGAGGATCGCCGCCTTCGCCAGCAACGGCAGCGCGTAGAGCAGCTCAAGCACGCGGCCACCACGCGTGGAAGTGGTGGACCGGCCCGTGCCCGGAGCCGACGTCGAGCCGGTCGGCCTGGCGCAGCGCCTCGGTCAGGTATTGCTTGGCCTGGCGCACCGCCGCCACCGGCTCGATGCCGTGCGCGAGCAGCGCCGCGATCGCCGCCGACAGCGTGCAGCCGGTGCCATGGGTGTTGCGGGTGGCCACCCGCGGCGCGCTCAGCTCGACCATCCGGTCGCCGTCGAACAGCAGGTCGGTCGCGTCGCCGGCGAGGTGGCCGCCCTTGAGCAGCACGAAGCGCCGCCCGTCGTCGCGCAGCAGGCGGCGCAGCCGCTCGGCCGCGCGCTGCATCTCCTTCAGGTTGTCGGCCGGACGCGCGTCGAGCAGCACACCCGCCTCGGGCAGGTTCGGCGTGAGCACCGTGGCCAGCGGCAGCAGCGCCTCGATCAGCGTCGCGATCGCCTCGCGGCCGAGCAGCGTGTCGCCGCTCTTGGCGACCATCACCGGATCGACCACCAGGTGCGGCAACCGCCCTGCCGAGATCGGCGGCGCGAGCCCCTCGGCCACCGCGATCGCGATCGCCGCGGTGCCGAGCATGCCCACCTTGGCGGCGTCGATGCGCACGTCGGCGAACAGCGTATCGAGCTGCAGGCGAACGAAGGGCGGCGGAACGGCGTGCACGCCGGTGACCCCCTGCGTGTTCTGCGCGGTGAGCGCAGCCACCACCCCGGTGCCGTAGGCGCCGAGCGCGGAAAACGCCTTCAGGTCGGCGAAAATGCCGGCACCGCCGCTCGGGTCGATGCCTGCGACGCTCAGCGCATTGGGAGGGGACGGACGCTTCGGGGTGTTCACGGTACGAGGACGCGAGGACGGGGCGGCACGGCCGCCGGGAACCGCGATGTTACCCGCCGCGCCAGGCCATCAGTAGCGGTACACGCATTTCGTCGTCGCTGGTGCCGCCATGCATGCCGACGAAGCGATGCGCGCGCTCGCCCGCAACATGGTCGACCAGCGTCACCGCTCGCGTGGGCACCAGGATGTGCGTGCCGATGCGGCCCGCGATCGGCAACGGGCCGAGGCGCGCGGAATCGGGCCGTCCGAACCAGCCGGCCCGCAGCAGCGCGGCCGACTCGTGAACCTCGAAGGCGTCATCCAGAGAGGCCGCCACGATCTCGGCGAAGCGCTCGCGCTGCCCCGCGCGCACCTGGCAGAACGGTACGCGCGGTTCGCCGCAAAGCGGATGCTCGAGGCATTCGGCAATGGCCGGAAAGTCTTCGAGCCGGAACTGGTCGCGCTCGGCGACATCGACGAAGCCATGGTCGGCCGTGGCGAGCACCAGCGCATCGACGCTGCGCAGCCGCTCGACCAGCATCCCGAACCAGCGGTCGAACTCGCCCACCACCGCGGCGGCCGCCTCGCTTTGCCAGCCGGCTTCGTGACTGGCCGCGTCGAAGTGCGGCAGGTAGACGAAGACGCTGGCGCCCCCGGCACCGTCACCCGCACGCAGCGCATCGAGCACCATCGGCACGATCTCGTCGAGCCGCGCGTACGCCAGCCGCGACGAACCGCCGTAGGCGTGCCGCGAGTACTCCGAATCGGCGATCTCGCGCGGCAGGATCGCGAACGAAGGCACCGGCGCGCGGGCCGCCCATGGCTGCCAGGACCAGGTATCGGCGGCGCGCACGGTACGCTGGTGCTGGCCGCGCAGGTCCATCGGCAACGTGCGCAGCACCGCTCCCGCCTGCGCCGACCAGATCATCCAGGCCGGGTTGCCGTGATCGGCCGGACACGCGGCCGTGGCCAGCGAGGTGAGCGCCGGGGCGGTACTGGACGGAAAGACCGAGTGGAGCGTGCGCAAGCGGTGCGCGGCCAGCGCGCCGCGCGGCGCATGTGCGGCGAGCTGGCGTTCGCCGAGACCGTCGAACAGGACCGTGACGACCGAGCCCGCGGCAGCGAGCGCCTCGCCAAGGATCGGCTCGCGCACCGGCGGCAGCGCAGCGTTCACGCCAAAGCGGCCGGCAATGCCGGCCGCCAGGTTCACGATGCCCGAACCCGTCTCGAACGCGTGCGCAGGCCCGAGGCGGGATTCGCGCAGCGGGCGAAACGCGTCAGTAGCCGTATCCGTAACCACGCCCCCGATAATCGTGGCGATCGTGCCCGCGCCGCCACCCGGGTCGTTCGTAGTACACCGGACGCGGCGCTACGTACACCGGACGATACACGACCCGCGGGGGCGCCTCGTAGACGACCCTGGGCGCCACGCGGTAGACCGGAGCCGGCGCATAGACCGGAGCCGGCGCATAGACGGGAGCCGGGGCGTAAACGGGAGCCGGCGAATAAACCGGGGCCGGATAGACCGCCGCGCCGCCGCCGTAGGCGTACCCGCCGCGGTGTCGGTGGTCGGACGCCGCCGCGGCGCCGGCCGCCGCGCCGATGGCGCCGCCGATGATTGCGCCGTCGCGCCCGCCCAGCGACTGGCCGATGACCGCGCCTGCTCCCCCGCCGATCACCGCGCCCAGCACCGAGTCGGACGCCTGCGCGGTGCCGGTGGCCAGCACGCCTGCCGACAGCGCGGCAGCGGCGGCAACGATCCGGAAGCGTTTCGGGGACTGGTTCATTCGAGACTCCTCGTCACGTTGGGCCCGAGGCCGGATCCCGCCAAGCGGAATGCCATTCGGCCGAGCCATGGCTTTCACCCTACCGATGCCCGGCCGGCCTGCCCAGACGCAAACCTGAAAGAACGGTAACTGGGTGTAACCCGACCGGGTGAAACGCGCATATCGCAGCCGGTCACTGCCGGCTTAGGATGCCCCGGGAAGTCCGGGGACCGGGGCACATCGATGCGAGTTCGTCGCCTGCCGATCGCGATCGCGGCAGTGGCCGGGCTGCTGGCCGCTGCCGCTGCCGCGGTCGTGTTCGCGTTCGTGTTCGTGGCCAGCGTCGACGTCAACCGCTACAAGCCCGAACTGGTCGAGGCGGTCCGCGAGCGCACCGGCCGCGTGCTGTCGATCGACGGCGAGCTGTCGCTGTCGCTGCTTCCGCGCCCGGGGCTCGCGATCGGGTCGGCACACCTGTCGGGTCCCGGCGGGCACGGCGAGTTCGCACAGTTCGATGCGGCGCAGGTCGGCGTCGCACTGTGGCCGCTGCTGTCGCGCCGGCTGGTGATCGAGCGCGTCGCGCTCGACGGCCTGAAGCTCGAAGCGGTGCGCCGGCGCGACGGCAGCACCAACTTCGACGATCTGCTGCTGCGCGCCCGGGGCGCGCGAGCCCCCGGCGCGCATCCGGCGCCTGCGGCCGCGGCGGCGGCGCTGTCGATCGCCAGCCTGCAGTTGCGGCAGGCCACGCTCGGCTGGCGCGACGAGGCCAGCGGCGGCGAATGGCGCCTGCAGCAGGCCGATCTGGAGGCCGGACCCATCGCCAGCGGCACGCCCGGCTCGTTGCGCCTGTCGGGACGCCTGATCGGCAAGCGGCCGCTGACCGACCTGGCGATCGAGCTTTCGAGCGGTTACACCGTCGACTTCGCGACGCTGGCGACGCGCCTGGCCGGCTTCGACCTGAAGGCGCGCGGCAAGGCCGCAGGCGCATTCGCGGTGGATGCGCGACTGCGCGGCGAGTTCGTCGGGGATCCTCCCCGGGGACCTTTCGAGATCTCCGACCTGAACCTCGCGCTGCGCGCCGGCCACGACATCGCGGGCATCTTCGCCGGCCACGGCAGCATCGACCCGGAGCGCGAAACTGCGGCCCTGTCGCTGACCGGAACGCTCGACGGCTCGATGCTGCACGCGAAGATCGCGACCAGTCGCTTCTCGCCGATGGCGATCCGCTATGAACTGCAGGCCGATCGCCTCGACCTGGACCGCCTTCGCGCCGCGCTCGACAGGGCACCGGCAGACGCCGCCGTCGACGGCGCAGGCAGCGAGGCCGGCGTGCACAGCGACGAGCATGCGCGTGCCGGCGACGCGGCCGTCTTCCCGGCGGCGCTCGCCGGCCTCGAAGCGAGCGGCAGCGCGCGCATCGGCGCGCTGACACTGCGCAGCATCCATGCGACCCAGGTGACAGCGGAGATCCGCTCGGGCGCGAATCGCATCGAGCTGACGCGGCTCGGCGCCGCCGTGTTCGGCGGAGCGCTCGATGCCCGAGCGACGCTCGCCGGCTCGGGCCGGCACGCGCTGCAGATGCGGCTCGCCGGAGTGGACGCCGGCATGGCCGTGCGCGCCCTCTTCGGTCGCGACGCGCTCGACGGACACGGCGACCTGCGCATCGACGTCACCGCCGGCGGGGGCACCCCGGCTGCGCTTTCGAGCGATCGCTGGACGGCACCGCGGCGCTGTCGCTTCGCAACGGCGCGATCGTCGGCGTGGACCTGGCCGACGTGATGCATCGCCTGCGCCTGGCGCTGGCGGCCGCGCGCGGCGGGCTCGCTGCGATCGAGCAGAACACCGCCGCCGGCGATCGGACCGCGTTCTCGTCGCTCGACGCCAGCTTCGCGATCCGGAACGGCATCGCGCACAGCGACGACCTCGACCTGCGCTCGCCACTGCTGCGCGTGGCCGGCTCCGGCGACGTCGACCTCGCTCGCCAGCGCCTCGACTACGCAGCCCGGGTGACGCTCCCCGAGTCATCGTCCGCCGGCGACCCGGCCGGCCTGGCCGCGCTGCGCGGCCCGGCGGTGCCGGTCCATCTGAGCGGACCGTTCGATGCACTGTCCTGGAGGATCGATCCCGCCCCGTTGGCGATCGACCTCGCAAAGCGCGAGCTCGCCCGGCGCCTGCAGCAGCCGCTGCTGCGCCGCCGATGAAACCGAAGGCCGCGCGGCGCGACGACAGTCGATACGCCGACGATCGGTTGACGCATGCCTGACGCAATGGGAAGCTGAACGTCATGCAGCCGATCCCGGCCATCGATCCGCGCCACGACGTGCTCGTCGTCACCGACGTGCAGAACGACTTCTGCCCCGGCGGCGCGCTGGCGGTCGCCGATGGCGACGCGGTGGTGCCGGTGGTCAATGCGCTCGCCCGCCGCTTCGAGCACGTGGTGCTCACGCAAGACTGGCACCCGCCCGGCCACTGTTCGTTCGCGAGTTCGCACCCCGGGCGCGCGCCGTTCGAAACCATCGAGCTCGCCTACGGCCCGCAGACGCTCTGGCCCGACCATTGCGTGCAGGGCACGGCGGGCGCCGCGCTGCACGCCGGCCTCGAGCTCGCGCGGGCGGAGCTGCTGATCCGCAAGGGATTCCGGCCCGACATCGACTCGTATTCGGCCTTCTACGAGAACGACCGCACCAGCCCCACCGGCCTGGCCGGCTACCTGCGCGAGCGCGGCTTCTCGCGCCTGTTCATCTGCGGACTGGCCACCGACTACTGCGTCGCCTGGTCGGCGCTCGACGCGCGACGCCTGCATTTCGACGCGGTGGTGCTGCTCGACGCGTGCCGGGCGATCGACCTCGGCGGCTCGCTGGGGCGCGCGCTCCAGGCCATGCGCGACGCCGGCGTGACGCTCGCGCAGGGCAGCGAATTGCGCTGAAGCGCCGCAGGCACGCGCCGACGACTCCTCGCGCACCACTGTCCGGACGATGCCGCCCCGAAGCATTCCCACGCTGCTCGCGGCGGCCGCCGCGGCGATGTCGATCGCAACCGCGCAAGCCGACCCACCACCGGCCGTGCTGGTCAACACGCTGGGCATGCGCTTCGTGCTGGTGCCGGCGGGCGAGTTCACGATGGGCAGCGACGAGTCGCCCGATGCGCTGGCCGCGGCCTACCCGGACCTCGAACGCCGCCGCTTCGAGGAGATCGGTGACGAGACGCCCGCGCATCGGGTGCGCATCACGCACCCGTTCTACCTCGGACAGCACGAGGTCACCGTCGGCCAGTTCCGGCGCTTCCTGGCCCGATCCGGATACGTGCCCGAATCGGTTGCCGACGGCACCGGCGGCTACGGCTACGACCCCGCCTACGATCCGTCGAAGAGCGCGCGCGGCGATGCCTTCGACGGGCGGAACCCGAAGTACTCATGGCGCAACCCCGGCTTTCCGCAAAGCGATGACCATCCGGTGGTCAACGTCACCTGGAACGACGCGATGGCGATGGCGCGCTGGCTCGGCGAAACCGAAGGCGTGACCTACCGGCTGCCTACCGAGGCCGAATGGGAGTACGCGTGCCACGCCGGCATGCGCACCCGCTATCACGCAGGCGACGATCCGCGCGCACTGCTGCGCGTGGCCAACCTGTTCGACGAAGACGCGCAACCGTACTGGCCGCGCTGGAGCGTGCATGCGCTGGCCGGCCACGACGGCTTTGCGTTCACCGCGCCGGTCGGAAGCTTCGCCCCCAATGCGTTCGGCCTGTACGACATGCACGGAAACGCCCGGGAATGGACCGCCGACTGGCACGACGAGCGCTACTACGCCCGCTCGCCGATGGACGATCCGCCCGGCCCCGCCAGCGGCACGGTGCGCGTGCGCCGCGGCGGCTCCTGGCACACATGGCCGTTCTACGCGCGCTGCGCGTACCGCAACTGGAACACGCCCCAGACCCGCTATACGCTGGTAGGCATGCGCCTGCTGCGCGAGGCCGCGGCGCCGCCCCGCGCCGAGGCCGGCCGATCTTTCCGTATCATGGCGGCCACGATCCAACCCGAACCAGGGCCTTGAGCCGATGCATTTCACTCCGAAGGCGAGCTACGGATACGACGAACTGATCGATTGCGGACACGGCCGCCTGTTCGGCCCCGGCAACGCCAGGCTGCCGCTGCCGCCGATGCTGATGTTCGACCGCATCACCGAGATATCGTCCACCGGCGGCGCGTTCGACAAGGGCTTCGTCGCCGCCGAATTCGACATCCGGCCCGACCTGTGGTTCTTCGGCTGCCATTTCGAGGGCGACCCGGTGATGCCGGGCTGCCTGGGCCTGGATTCGCTGTGGCAGATGCTCGGCTTCTTCCTCGGCTGGACCGGCGCGCCGGGTTCCGGACGCGCGCTCGGCCTGGGACAGCTGAAGTTCACCGGACAGATCCTGCCCGAGACGCGCCTGGTGCAGTACCGTATCGACGTGAAGCGGATCATCAGCCGGCGGCTGGTGCTGGGCGTTGCCGACGGCGTCGTCAAGGCCGACGGCAAGGCGATCTACGAGGCTGCCGACTTGCAGGTCGGATTGTTCGAAAATCCGAAATCGCTCTGAGCGCGACGCGAAGGAGCACCTCCATGACTGAAGCGAGCGGTACGCGCCGGGTCGTGATCACCGGCCCGGGGATCATCTCCTGCATCGGTCTCGACCAGAACCAGGTCCTGCAGTCGCTGCGCGCCGGCCGGTCCGGCATCGCGGCGGTTCCCGAGTACGCCGAGATGGGTTTTCGCAGCCAGGTCGCGGGGCGCCCCGACATCGACCTGGACGCCGCGATCGACCGCAGGCTCAAGCGCTTCATGGGCGACGGCGCCGCCTACCTGCACCTGTCGATGGAACAGGCGATCGCCGACGCCGGGCTCGAGACCTCCGACGTGGTCAACGAGCGCACCGGCATCGTCGTGGGCTCGGGCGGGCCGTCCACGCGCAACCAGGTCGAGGCGGCCGCGATCTGCAGGGAGCGCGGGCCGAAACGCGTGGGTCCGTACATGGTGCCGCGCTGCATGTCCTCGACCACCTCGGCGACCGCGGCGACCAACTTCCGCATCAAGGGCGTGAACTACACGATCTCCTCGGCCTGCTCCACCTCGGCGCACTGCATCGGCAACGGTACCGAGCTCATCCAGTGGGGCAAGCAGGACATCGTGTTTGCAGGCGGCGGCGAAGAACTCGACTGGACGCTGTCGGTGCTGTTCGACGCGATGGGCGCGATGTCGTCGAAGTACAACGACCGTCCCCAGACCGCCTCGCGCGCCTACGACGCCGACCGCGACGGCTTCGTGATCGCCGGCGGCGGCGGCTTGGTGGTGCTCGAAGAACTCGGCCACGCGAAGGCGCGCGGCGCGAAGATCTACGCCGAAGTCACCGGCTACGGAGCCACCTCCGACGGCGCCGACATGGTCGCGCCCAGCGGCGAAGGCGCGGTGCGCTGCATGCGCAACGCGCTGCGCACCGTGCACACGCCGGTCACCTACATCAACAGCCACGGCACCAGCACGCCGGCGGGCGACATCACCGAGCTGAACGCGATCCGCGAGGTATTCGGGCGCCCCGACGAGGCGCTGCCCTTCGTCTCGTCGACCAAGTCGATGACCGGCCACTCGCTGGGCGCCACCGGCGTCCAGGAAGCGATCTACTGCCTGCTGATGATGAAGCATGATTTCGTCGCCCCCAGCATCAACATCGAGCAGCTCGACGAAGGCGCCGGCGCGATCCCGATCGCGCGCCAGCGCATCGACGGCGTGAAGCACCAGACGATCCTGTCCAACAGCTTCGGCTTCGGCGGCACCAACTGCACGCTGGCGCTGTCGCGTTTCGAGGGCTGATCGTGGGCGAAGCGATCGCGACCGGCGCATCGGCGCTGATGCAGGGCCGGCGCGGCCTGGTCATGGGAGTGGCCAACGAGCGCTCGATCGCCTGGGGAATCGCGCGCACGCTGCGCGCGCACGGCGCCGAACTGGCATTCACCTACCAGGGCGAGGCGATGAAGAAGCGCGTCGCGCAGCTGGCGAGCGAGGCCGGCTCGGATCTGGTGCTCGACTGCGACGTCGAGCGCGAAGAGGCGATCGACGCGACCTTCGACACGATCCGCGCGCGCTGGGGCGGGCTCGACTTCGTGGTGCATGCGGTGGCGCACTCGAGCCGCGACGAGCTCAAGGGCCGCTACGTCGACACGACGCTGGCGAACTTTCTGCACACGATGCACGTCTCGTGCTATTCGTTCACCTCGGTGATGCGCCGCGCCGCGGCGCTGATGCCCGGCGGCGGCGCGGCGATCACGCTGAGCTACTACGGTGCCGAGAAGGTGATGCCCAACTACAACGTGATGGGCGTGGCCAAGGCGGCGCTCGAAGCGTCGACGCGCTATCTCGCGGCCGACCTCGGCCCGCAGGGCATCCGCGTGAACGCGGTCTCCGCCGGGCCGATGCGCACGCTGTCCGGGGCTGCCGTGGGCAGCGCGCGGGCGATCTACAAGTACAACGTGCTGTCGGCGCCGCTGCGCCGCGGCGTCGAGCTCGACGAGTTGGGCGGCACCGCGCTGTACCTGCTGTCGGCGCTCGGCGGCGCGGTCACCGGCGAGATCCACTACGTCGACTGCGGCTTCAACGCGCTGGGCATGCCGCAGAACCTCGACGAAGTGCTCGCGGCGATGTCGCGGTCGACGGACTGAAGCGGGCGCGTCGCGGCAAGCGGCGGCGGGCCGGCCTTCGGCTCTGCGGTGGCGCGGGTCGCCGTTCGGGCCTGCGACGCGGAGCGCCGTGCGGGGCGCCCCCGCGCACAGCGGGCGATGACGACGGCGGTCGGTGCTTCGCACCGACTTCCCTGTGCTGCTCGCGCCGAGGTCGTGCGGCGCAACTCGCTACGCTCGCTTCGCGAGCTGCGCTCAGACAGGGCGCCGCAAGTCAGAAGTACGAAGCGCGCTTCGCGCGCCGACCCCGACGCTGCGCTGCTCGGCGCCGCCGACATCGCCCGCTGTGCGCGGGGGCGCCCCGCACGGCGCTCCGCGTCGCAGGCCCGAACGGCGACCCGCGCCACCGCAGAGCCGAAGACCGGCCCGCCGCCGCTTGCCGCTCGGGAAGCGTGGGTGGTATTCGCATCGAAGACGGGGCCGTTGCCCGCGAACACCACGACGGTCTCGGCAAAGGCGCGGGCCGTGCGCCGCGGGCGCGCCTTGTGCGCAGCCGAGAAGCGCAGCGGCACCGGCGGCGCGCGCAGCGCGCATCGTCCATCATTCTCGCGGCAACTTGTTTAGCGGAGCTCGCGCAGCGAGCGCAGCGAGTTTCGCCGCGCCAGCCGGTGCGGCCAGTGCGGTGTTTCACGCCATGCAGCGCTTGTGGGCCAGCGGATTTGCGGGTGGCAAGGCGCGAACCGCAGCCATGCCGGGGGCATGGCGAGGATTCGCAACGCCGCCACCCGGGCAAAGGCGCGGCTCCACAAGTGGCGCATGGCGTGAAACACCGCACTCGCATCGCAGGGCACCCCCGCGAAGCGGGGGCAAGCACCCGGCGCGGCCGCGGCGCACGGCCCGCGCATTTGCCCGCGCCAATCGCCAACCACCCACTCACGATCGGTGGTAGATCTCGGCGCCGCGCGCGACGAATTCACCGGCCTTCTGCTGCATCCCCTGCTCGAGCGCCTCGCGCTCGCCGATGCCCTGGCTGGCCGCGTAGTCGCGCACTTCCTGCGTGATCTTCATCGAGCAGAAGTGCGGGCCGCACATCGAGCAGAAGTGCGCGGTCTTCATCGACTCCTTCGGCAGCGTCTCGTCGTGGAAGTCCTTCGCGGTGTCCGGATCGAGGCCCAGGTTGAACTGGTCGGCCCAGCGGAACTCGAAGCGCGCCTTCGACAGCGCGTTGTCGCGGATCTGCGCGCCCGGATGCCCCTTCGCCAGGTCGGCCGCGTGCGCGGCGATCCTGTAGGCGACGATGCCGTCCTTCACGTCCTTCTTGTTCGGCAGCCCCAGGTGCTCCTTCGGCGTCACGTAGCAGAGCATCGCCGTGCCGTACCAGCCGATCTGCGCGGCGCCGATCGCGCTGGTGATGTGGTCGTAGCCGGGCGCGATGTCGGTGGTGAGCGGCCCCAGCGTGTAGAACGGCGCCTCCTGGCAATCGCGCAGCTGCAGCTCCATGTTCTCCCTGATGAGCTGCATCGGCACGTGCCCCGGCCCTTCGATCATCACCTGCACGTCGTGCTTCCAGGCCACCTGCGTGAGTTCGCCCAGCGTGCGCAGTTCGGCCAGTTGCGCGCCGTCGTTGGCGTCGTGGATCGACCCGGGGCGCAGGCCGTCGCCGAGCGAGAAGCTCACGTCGTAGGCCTTCATGATCTCGCAGATCTCTTCGAAGTGCGTGTACAGGAAGCTCTCGCGGTGATGCGCGAGGCACCACTTCGCCATGATCGAGCCGCCGCGCGAGACGATGCCGGTGAGCCGCTGCGCGGTGAGCGGCACGAACGGCAGGCGCACGCCGGCGTGGATCGTGAAATAGTCGACGCCCTGCTCGGCCTGCTCCACCAGCGTGTCGCGGAAGATCTCCCAGGTGAGCGCATCGGCGCGGCCGTCCACCTTCTCGAGCGCCTGGTAGATCGGCACCGTGCCGATCGGCACCGGCGAGTTGCGGACGATCCACTCGCGCGTCTCGTGGATGTGCTTGCCGGTGGACAGGTCCATCACGGTGTCGCCGCCCCAGCGGATCGCCCAGGTCATCTTCTCGACTTCCTCGCCGATCGACGAGGTCACCGCCGAGTTGCCGATGTTCGCGTTGACCTTCACCAGGAAGTTGCGCCCGATGATCATCGGTTCGCTCTCCGGGTGGTTCACGTTGGCCGGGATGATCGCGCGGCCGCGCGCGACTTCGCCGCGCACGAACTCCGGAGTGATCTCCGCCGGTATCGCCGCGCCGAACGACTCGCCGCGATGCTGGCGCAGCAGCGCCGCGGCCATGCGCGCGCCCTGCGGGCCCGCGGCCTGCAGCGCCGCCACGTAGTCGGCACGGCGCTGGTTCTCGCGGATCGCGACGAACTCCATCTCGGGGGTGACCAAGGCCGCGGCGCGCGTAGTGCATCTGCGTGACGTTGGCGCCGGCGCGCGCGCGACGCGGCGCACGCCCGAGGTCGAAGCGCAGCGCGGCGAGCTTCGGGTCGCCGAGCCGCTCACGCCCGTAATCCGAAGTCGGGCCGTCCAGCGGCTCGGTGTCGCCGCGCTCCTCGATCCAGCGCGCGCGCAGCGGCGCGAGGCCGCGCCGGATATCGATGCGCGCCGCCGGATCAGTGTACGGTCCGCTGGTGTCGTAGACCCACACCGGCGGATTGGGCTCGCTCGCGCCGCCGATCGCCTGCGTGTCCGATTGCGCGATCTCGCGCATCGGCACCCGGATGTCGGGACGCGAGCCTTCGACGTAGATCTTGCGGGAGTTGGGCAGCGGCTGGATGGCCGCCGCGTCGACCGCTGCAGTGGCGGCCAGGAACTGCGGATTGGCGTTCATGTCGGCTTCCCTTCGGCGGCATTACCCGCATCAGGTTCGGAGGGACTCTCTCACCCGGCACCGCCGCGCGCCCTCCGCGCGGCCGCCCAGGACCCCTAGCGAGCGCAGAAGGTAGCGCAGCCGCCCGGGCAAGGCAAACCGGGCCGCGAGGCCTGCCGCGGAATCCCGGGCCCCGGAGCCGCCGGTCGCGGCCGCTTTGACGCGGGGACGCTTGATCCCTACAATTACTGACCTTTTGGTCATTAAATTGCGCCCGCCTGCCCCCGAACCTGCCGCCGCGCCGCGTCCGCCCCGCTGGGAGCGCCGCAAGGACGCGCGTCCCGGCGAGCTGCTCGACTCGGCGCTCGCGCTGTTCGTCGAGAAAGGCTATGCCGCGACGCGGCTCGACGACGTGGCCGCGCGTGCCGGCGTCAGCAAGGGCACGCTCTACCTCTATTACGCCGGCAAGGAAGAGCTGTTCAAGGCGGTCGTGCGCCAGAACATCGTGCCGCTGCTCGAGGCGTTCGAGCGCGACGCGGCCGGTTCCACCGCGGGCAGCGCGGCGCTGCTCGGTGAGTTCTTCCGGCGCTGGTGGAGCTCGTTCGGCGCCACGCCGCTGGCGGGAATCGCGAAGCTGGTGGTCGGCGAGGCCGGCAACTTCCCCGAGCTGGCGCGCTTCTTCCAGCAGGAAGTCGTGCTGCGCAACGCGATGCTGCTGCGCTCGATCATCGAGCGCGGCGTGCGCCAGCGCGAGTTTCGCGCGGTCGACGTGGACGCCAGCATTCACCTCTGGATGTCGCCGATGGTGATGCGCGCGATCTGGGAGCACTCGATCCTGCCCTGTTGCCCGTCCGGGGCCGAAGTCCCGATCGAGCGCTTCCTCGATGCGCATGTCGACTTCGTGCTGGGCGCGCTCGCGCCCGACGCGGCGCAAGGCCTGCCGGAGCGGGCCCGGTGAGGCGCTGGCCGGTCACCGCGATCGCGATCACGCTGGCGCTCGCGGCCGGCGCCGCAGCGCTGTGGCTGCGCCCGGAGCCGCCGCCGCCCGCCATTGCCGCGCAGCCCGCCCCTGCCCGCGCACCGGCCGACGGCCCGGCCGGCACGGCCGAAGCGTCGGCGCCCGCGGCGATCGAATTCGCCGGCACCGACCTCTATACGGTGCGCACCGGCACGATCGCGCGAACGATCCCGGTGACCGGCACGCTCACGCCGGTGGAGCGCACCACCGTGAAGGCGAAGCTCGCCGGCGACATCGTCGAGCTCGCGGTACGCGAAGGCGAAGCGGTGCGGCAAGGCCAGCTGCTCGCGCGTTTCGACCCCACCGACTTCGAGTTGCGCGTGCGCGAACGCGAAGCGCAGCTGCGCTCGGCACAGGCGCAGCTCGCGCAGGCACAGCGCACGCTCGAGAACAACCGCCGGCTGCTCGAGAAGCAGTTCATCTCGCAGAACGCATTCGACAACGCCAGCTCGGCGGTCGACGTCGCGCTCGCCGCGCGCGACGCGGCCGCGGCGCAGCTGAACCAGGCGCGCAAGGCGCTCGCGGACACGCGCATCACCGCGCCGATGTCGGGCAGCGTCGCCGATCGCTTCGCGCAGGTGGGCGAGAAGCTTCCCGCCGACGCCCGCATCCTGTCGATCGTCGACCTCTCGCGGATGGAGATCGAGGCGCCGGTGCCCGCCAGCGAGATCGCGGCGGTGCGCATCGGCCAGCCGGTGTCGCTGTCGATCGAGGGCATCGATGGCGAGCAGGTCGGCCGCGTGGCGCGGATCAACCCGGGCACGCAGCCGGGCACCCGCTCGGTGCCGATCTACATCGCGCTGTCCTTCCCGCCGGGCGAAGCGCGCGTGCGGGCGGGCATGTTCGCGCAGGGCCGCCTCGCGCTGCAGGAGCGCCGCGACGTGCTGGTGGTGCCGCTGGCCTCGATCCGCGACGCGGGCGGGCGTCAGTTCGTCTACCTGATCGACGGCGGGCGCCTCGCCGAGCGCGACCTGCGCGTGGGCCTGCGCGACGAATCGGCGCCGGCCGGCCAGGGAGCCGTCGGCCTGGCCGAAGTGCGCGAGGGGCTGAAGGCGGGCGACAGCATCGTCGGCGTGAACCCGGGCACGCTGCGCACCGGCAGCCGCGTGGCGATCGCGCCGGCGTCCGCACCGCGGCCGGCGCCCGCACCGCCAGGCGCAGCTCGACCGTCCCCGGCAGGCACAGCTCGACCGTAATGTGGTTCACCCGCGTCTCGATCAACCACCCGGTCTTCGCGACCATGGTGATGGCCGCGTTCCTGGTGCTGGGGATCTTCTCCTACCACCGGCTGCCGGTCGAGCAGTTCCCCAACGTCGAATTCCCTGTCGTGGTGGTCACCACCGCGTGGCCGGGCGCCTCGCCCGAGGTCGTCGAGTCGGACATCACGCGGCGCATCGAGGAACAGGTCAACACGATCAGCGGCGTCTATGAGCTGTCGTCGCGTTCGTTCGAGGGCAATTCGGTCGTCATCATCCGCTTCGACCTGACGGTCGACCCGGCGCAGGCCACGCAGGACGTGCGCGAGAAGATCGCGCTGGTGCGCCCGCAGCTGCGCGAAGACGTCAAGGAGTCGCTGGTCACCCGCTTCAACCCCGACGACGTGCCGGTGGTGTCGCTGGCGATCCGCTCGAAGCAGCGCGACGCCCGCGAACTCACCACGCTGGCCGACCAGGTGGTGAAGCGGCGGCTCGAGAACGTGCGTGGCGTGGGTCGCGTGACACTGGTCGGCGGCGTGCGCCGCGAAGTGCAGGTGGCGCTTCGGCCCACCGACATGGAGGCGCTGCGGGTCGGCGTCGACCAGGTGATGCAGGCGCTCGCCAGCGAGAACCAGGAGCTTCCTGCCGGCACGCTGGTGTCGCGCGATCGCGAGCAGGTGGTGCAGATTCGCGCGCGCATGGGCAGCGTCGCCGACTTCGGCCGCATCATCGTGGCGCGCCGCGGCGGCCATCCGGTCTACCTGTCGCAGGTGGCCGACGTGATCGACGGCGAGGAGGAACCCGAGACCAGCGCGCTGGTCGACGGCGAGCGCGCGATCGCGCTCGACGTGGTGCGCGCGCAGGGCGAGAACACGATCGCGGTGGTCGACAGCGCGCGCCGCACCGTCGAGCGCCCGGCCGCCGAACTGCCGCCCGACGTGACCGTCTCGGTGGTGCGCGACGCGTCGACCGCGATCCGCAACTCGGTCTCCAGCGTGCAGCGCAACATCGTCGAGGGGGCGCTGCTCACCGTGGCGATCGTGTTCCTGTTCCTGTCGTCGTGGCGTTCGACGGTGATCACCGGGCTCACGCTGCCGATCTCGCTGATCGGCACCTTCCTCGTGATGTTCGCGATGGGCTTCTCGATCAACCTGGTGACGCTGCTCGCGCTGTCGATCTGCGTGGGCCTGCTGATCGACGACGCGATCGTGGTGCGCGAGAACATCGTGCGCCACCGGGCGATGGGCAAGCACCATCGCGACGCCGCGTTCGACGGCACGAAGGAGATCGGGCTGGCGGTCGCGGCCACCACCTTCACGATCGTCGCGGTGTTCATGCCGATCGGCTTCATGGGCGGCATCATCGGCCGCTTCTTCAAGCAGTTCGGCGTCACCGTCGCGTTCGCGGTCATGCTGTCGATGCTGATCGCCTTCACGCTCGACCCGATGCTCTCCTCGGTCTGGCGCGACCCGGACGTGCACGGCCCGCGCGGCAACGGCCCGGTGGCGCGCCTGCTGCGCGTGTTCCAGGCGACGATGCTGCGGCTGGAAGGCGGCTACGTCGCGCTGCTGCGCTGGGGGCTGCGCCACCGCGTGATCGCGCTGGCGGCGGCCGCCGCCATCTTCGCCAGCGCGTTTCCGCTGATGAAGCTGGTGGGCACCGAGTTCGTCCCCGAGGCCGACAACAACGAAATCTACGTCCAGTTCTACACGCCGGTGGGCTCGTCGCTGCAGTTCACCGAAGACAAGCTGCGCCAGGTCGAGGCCGCGCTGCAGGAGTTCGAGGGCGTGACGATGACCTACGGCACGATCAATACCGGCGTCGCGCAGGGGCGCAACTACGCGCTGGCCTTCGCGGTGCTGGTCGACCGCAGCCGCAGGCCGCTGTCGGTGCAGCAGATGCGCACGCCGGTGCGCGAACGGCTGGCGCGGATCGCCGGCATCACCGTCACCGACCTCGGCACCCTGAACGCGGTGAGCTCGGGCAAGCCGATCCAGATCAGCATCCAGGGACAGGACACCGCGGTGCTCGACCGGCTGGCGGTGCAGGTGCAGCAGGCGATCGCCGCGGTGAACGCGCAGCTCGGCCGCGGCGGCATCGTCGAGGTCGACACCAGCTCCAAGCCGGCCAAGCCGACGGTGTCGGCCGAGATCGATCGCGCGCTCGCCTCCGACCTCGGCGTGGGCGTCGCGCAGGTGAGCGCGGTGCTGCGGCCGCTGCTGGCGGGCGACGCCACCACCACCGGCGCGCGCCCGACGACGAGAACTACGACGTGCGGGTGCGCCTGCCGCGCAGGGAGCGCAGTTCGGTGGACGACCTGGGACGCCTCACCCTCGTGTCGACGCGTGCCGACGGCGACGGCATCCCGCGGATGGTGACGCTGCGCCAGATCGCGGACTTCCGCCAGGGGCTCGGGCCGACGCAGATCAACCGCAAGGCGCTGACCCGCGAAATCCTGATCTCGGCCAACGTCGAGGGCATCGCCGCCGGCAGCGCCGGCAGCCTGCTGCAGAAGCAGCTCGCGAAAATCGACCTGCCCGCCGGCTACCGCTTCGAGACCGGCGGCTCGAACCGCGACATGACCGAGAGCTTCGGCTACGCGCTGCAGGCGCTGGTGCTCGCGGTCCTGTTCATCTACATGATCCTCGCCTCGCAGTTCGGCAGCTTCCTGCAGCCGTTCGCGATCATGGCCTCGCTGCCGCTGTCGCTGATCGGCGTGGTGCTGGCGCTGCTCGCCTGGCGCTCGACGCTGAACATGTTCTCGATGATCGGCTTCATCATGCTGATGGGGCTGGTCACCAAGAACGCGATCCTGCTGGTCGACTTCGCGAACCAGGCACGCGCGAGCGGCCTGGCCCGCGCGCAGGCGCTGCTGCAGGCCGCCGAGATCCGGCTGCGCCCGATCCTGATGACCACGCTCGCGATGGTCTTCGGCATGCTGCCGCTGGCGATCGGCACTGGCGAAGGCGCCGAGCAGCGCGCGCCGCTGGCGCATGCGGTGATCGGCGGCGTGCTCGCCTCGACGCTGCTCACGCTGCTGGTCGTGCCGGTGCTCTACACCTTCCTCGACGACCTCGGAGCGCGCCTCACCGGGCGCCCGCGCGAGACCGCCGGCGCGCCGCCCGCTCCCGACTCCTGAAAAAGGGGGCGATTGCTAGAATCTCTGGTTTTCAGCGCCCGGACACCGACCATGGACTTCGAACGCGCCCGCTACAACATGATCGAGCAGCAGATCCGGCCCTGGGACGTGCTCGACCAGGATGTGCTCGACCTGCTGTTCGCGGTACACCGCGAAGACTTCGTACCGCCGGTCTGGCGCACGCTGGCGTTCACCGACATGGAGATTCCGCTCGCCGTCGACGGCCACGACACCGGCGAAGTGATGCTGGCGCCGAAGGTCGAAGCGCGGATGCTGCAGGCGCTCGCCCCGAAGAAGCACGAAACCGTGCTCGAGATCGGCGCCGGCTCGGGCTACGTGGCCGCACTGCTCGCGCATTGCGCGCGGCGCGTCGTCTCGGCCGAGATCCGCGACGATCTCGCCCGCTTCGCCGCCGCCAACCTCGCGCGCGCGCGCATCTCCAACGCCGCCGTCGAGCACCGTCACGGCCTGCGCGCCGCCCCGGGGGCGAGCTTCGAGGCGATCATGGTGTCGGGCTCGGTGCCCTTCGTGCCCGAGTCGCTGCTCGAGCGGCTCACGGTGGGCGGGCGGCTGGTCGCGATCGTGGGCGAGCTGCCGATGATGACCGCGCAGCGCATCACGCGCGTGGCCGATCGCCAGTTCGCGGCCGAAAACCTGTTCGACACGGTCGCGCTGCCGCTGGTCGAGTTCCCGAAGAAAGAGAGCTTCGTTTTCTAGATGCAGAACCTGCACCCCGCGGAACTGGCCCAGTGGCTCGCGCCCGACGCCGGCAGCGTCGCGCGCGGCCCTGGCGCGCCGCTGCTGCTCGACGTGCGCGAGCACTGGGAGTACGCGCTGTGCTCGCTGCCCGGCAGTGTGCACGTGCCGATGCGCGAGATCCCGGCGCGGCTGAACCAGCTCGATCCGTCGCGGCCGATCGTCTGCGTCTGCCATCACGGCGTGCGCAGCCTGCAGGTCGCGATGTTCCTCGAGCACCGCGGATTCGAGTCGGTGTTCAACCTGCAGGGGGGCGTCGACGGCTGGGCGCGCGAGGTCGACCACACGATGCCCATCTACTGACGGCGGAGCGTTCGCGATGAAACCCACCCCGATCCTGAAGGCGCTCGCCGCGGCGCTCGCGCTGGGCGCCGCCGCGCCTTCGTTCGCGCTCGACCTGATGCAGGCCTGGCGCGCCGCGCTCGCCAACGACGCTCAGCTGGCCAGCGCGCGCTCGCAGCTGCAGGCCACGCGCGAGCGGGTGCCGCAGGCGCGCGCCGGGCTGCTGCCGGCGGTGAACGCCAGCGCCGCGGTCAACCCGCAAACCATCGACCCCAGCGTCGGCCCGACCCGCGACTTCACCGCGCGCACCTACGCGATCCAGCTCAGCTATCCGCTGTTCCGGCTGCAGAACGTCGAATCGTTCGAGCAGAGCAAGCTGCAGGTCTCGGCCGGCGAGGCGCAATACGCGCAGGCCACGCAGGACCTCGCGCTGCGGCTCTCGCAAGCCTACTTCGACGTGCTGGCCGCGCAGGACAACCTCGACACGCTTCGCGCGCAGATGCGCGCGATTTCCGAGCAGCTGGCGGCGGCCAAACGAAACTTCGAGGTCGGCACCGCGACGATCACCGACCAGCAGGAGGCTCAGGCGCGCTACGACCTCGCCTCGGCGCAGGAGATCGCGGCGCGCAACGACCTCGAAGTGCGGCGCGCCGCGCTCGCGCAGCTGATCGGCCGGCCGGTGGGCGAGCTCGACGTGCTGCGGCCCGGCCTCGCGCTCGAAGGCCCGCAGCCGGCCGGCGAGGCCGACTGGGTGCGCAACGCGCGCGACAACAACCTGGTGGTGCAGCAGCAGCGCGTCGCCAGCGAGATCGCACGGCGCGAGATCGACCGCCAGCGCTACGGCCATTACCCGACCGTCGACATGGTCGGCACGCTGCAGCGCGCCGAGAACAGCACCTATGCCTTCGTCGGCGTGCGCGCCGACAGCGCGATGCTCGGCCTGCAACTGTCGATCCCGATCTACGCCGGCGGCGGCATCGAGGCCCGCGTGCGCGAAGCGGCGGCCTCGCACGCGCGCTCGCAGTCCGACCTCGAGAACGCACGCCGCCAGGCCGAGCAGGGCGCGCGCCAGGCCTACCTCGGGCTGAACAGCGGCCTGGCGCAGGTGGGCGCGCTCGAGGCGGCCGAGCGCTCGAGCCGGCTCGCGCTCGAGTCGAACCTGCTCGGCTACCAGGTCGGGGTGCGCATCAACATCGACGTGCTCAACGCGCAGCAGCAGCTGTACTCCACACAGCGCGACCTCGCTCGGGCCCGCTACGACGCGCTGCTCAACGGCCTGCGGCTGAAGTCCACCGCGGGCGCGCTCGGCGAAGCCGACGTGGCGCAGGTGAACGCGCTGCTCGTGCCGCCTGCCAGCGGCCGGCGCGTCGAGAAGCCCTGATCACGCCGACGGCGACTGCCGGTCGAGATACGGCGCCAGCGCCTGCATCGTGCGCGCGGTCGCGCCGCGGTGCCGACCCCCGAAGGCGAGCGCGCGATCGCTCATCGACTGGCGCTGCTCGGCATCGAGCACGATCGCCAGCGCCTCGCCCACGGCCTGCGACGCGTCGGGCACCCTGATCGCGGCGTCGGCGGCGATCGCCTGCTCGGCGGCCTCGGCAAAATTGAAGGTGTGCGGACCGACGATCACCGGAACGCCCGCGGCGCAGGCCTCGATCAGGTTCTGGCCGCCGAAGGGCAGCAGCGAGCCGCCGATGATCGCCACGTCGGCAAGCGCATACCAGGCGGCCATCTCGCCCATCGAGTCCCCGAGCAGCACCTGCACGTCGAGGCTCTCGTCGTCGGTCAGGCGGCTGCGCCGCGCGGTCTTCCAGCCACGCGCCTCGATCAGCCCGGCCACCTCGTCGAAGCGCTGCGGATGGCGCGGCACGATGACCAGCAGCGGCGGGAACCGGCTGGCCAGCGCCGGCGGCTGCAGGTGCTGCGCCCAGGCGTCGAGCAGCAACGCCTCCTCGCCCTCGCGCATGCTGGCCGCCAGTACGCAAAAGCGCGGCAGCCCGCCCACCGAGCGCGCGAGCCACGCGGCGCGCCAGCGATGCCCGCGCTCTTCGAGCGCGGGCTCGGCCACCACGTCGAACTTCAGGTTGCCCAGTACCGGGACCGCATGCCGGCCCAGTTGCGCAAGCCGGCGCGCGTCGGCATCGGTCTGCGCGAGCACCAGGTCGAGCGAGGCCAGCGCCGGACGGATGAGCGGTGCCCAGCGGCGCGCCTTGCGCAGCGACCGGTCGGACAGGCGCGCGTTGACCAGCGCCATCGGCACGCCCTCGGCGCGCGCCACCGCCACCGGGTTCGGCCACAGCTCGGTTTCGACCAGCAGGCCGATCGTGGGGCGCCAGGCGCGCAGGAAGCGGCGCACCGCGAACGGTAAATCGTAGGGGAGATACGCCTGGTGCACGCGCCGGCCCGTGAACAGCGAAGCGCCGGTCTCGCGGCCGGTAGGCGTCATGTGCGTGATCAGCACCTCGCAGTCGGGGTAGCGCTTTCGAGCAGCGCCTCCACCAGCGGCTGCGCCGCGCGGGTCTCGCCGACCGACACCGCGTGCAGCCAGACCAGCGCTTGCATGTCGGTGCGCCGCGCATGGGCGCCGAAGCGCTCGCCCAGGTGTTCCCGATAGGCCGGCTGGCGGCGCGATCGCCACAGCAGCCAGGCCAGCGCCAGCGGCATCGCCAGATACCAGGCGATCGTGTAGAGCCAGCGGGCCATGTGGGACGTGGATCGTTCGCGCGGTCGTGACGGGATTGGGTATTCTAGGGCCTGTTCATACCACGAGCGACCCCGCGTGAGCCCGGAATCGGCGCGCAATCAAGGCGCAAGGCACAGCCGTGGCGGTGGCCACGGCGAGCATTTGCAACGCGGAGTGCGCGCCGATTCCGGGCTCACCCTGCGGGCCGGGGCCTGCCGAGCCGCCATACTTCGTTGCCGGCTCCTTGCGTGGCACCGCCACGCGCGTCACCGGCGCCTCGTCTGGCGGCCCGGCAGGCCCCGGCGCGGGGTCGCTCGTGGCATGAACAGGCCCTCGCCAACATGATCCTCGTCACGGGCGGCTGCGGCTTCATCGGAGCGCGATTCGTGCTCGACTGGCTCGCCACGCGCGCCGAGCCGCTGGTGAACCTCGATGCGCTCACCTACGCCGCGCAGCCGCAGGCGCTCGCGCCGATCGAGCGCGATCCGCGCTACGCGTTCGTTCACGGCGACGTGCGCGACCGCGCGCTGCTCGATGCGCTGCTCGCCGCCCACCGTCCGCGCGCGATCGTGCACCTGGCCGCCGAGACACACGTCGATCGCGCGATCGCCGACGCCACCGTCTTCGCGCAGAGCAACACGGTGGGCACGCTCACGCTGCTGCAGGCCGCGCACGCGCACCTGCGCACGCGCGACCCGGCCGAAGCGGCGGCTTTCCGCTTCCTGCACTGCTCCACCGACGAGGTGTTCGGCTCGCTCGGGCCCGACGAGGCGCCGTGCGACGAGCAGGCACCCTACCGCCCGCGAAATCCGTATGCCGCGTCGAAGGCGGCCGCCGATCACTTCGTCGCCGCGTTCCACGTCACCCACGGCCTGCCGACCCTCATCACGCGCGGCTCGAACACCTACGGGCCGGGACAGCATCGCGAGAAGCTGGTCGCACTGGCGATCGATCGCATCCTCGCCGCGGAGCCGGTGCCGCTGTATGGCGACGGGCTGGCGGTGCGCGACTGGCTCCACGTCGGCGACCACGTGGCCGCGCTCGTCGCAGCGCTTCGAGCGCGGCGTGCCCGGCCAGTCGTACAACGTCGCGGGCCATCAGGCTGTGACCAACCTCGAGCTGGTCGCGCGGCTGGTCGAGGCGATCCGCACCGAGACGCGCGGACGACCCGAGCACCGGGCCTTCGCCGGTGAGGCCGGCCCCTGCGCCGATGCACCGGCAGGCGGCATCGCGCGCTGGATCCGCTTCGTGGCCGATCGCCCGGGCCACGACCGGCGTTACGCGATGGACGACCGCAAGCTGCGCAGCCAGGCCGGCTGGGCGCCGCAGGTCACGCTCGACGAAGGCCTGCGCGCCGCGGTGCGCGCGGCGCTCGGGCGCGGTGCCCGATTCGCGCCCGTCGGCCCGGTCGAGCCTGGCGCGGCAGCGCCGAAGGCGCCCCGGACGCCATGAAGCTGCGCAGCGCGCACGCTGCCGGCTGGGCACTGTTCGACGCGCCCGTGCACCGCGACGAGCGCGGCTGGCTCATCGAAGCCTTGCGCCTCGACACGCTGCGCGCACACGCCGGCGCGGTCGAGATCGTCCAGCAGAATCTCAGCCGCAGCCGGCGCGGCGTGCTGCGCGGCCTGCACTACCAGCTCGGCGCGCCGCAGGGCAAGCTCGTGCAGGTCATCGAAGGCAGCGTGCACGACGTGATCGTCGACCTGCGCCGCGGCTCGCCCCACTTCGCCACGCCGTTCGCGATCGAACTGCACGCCGATCGCCCGCAGATGCTGTGGGTGCCGCCGGGATTCGCGCACGGCTTCCTCGCGCTCGAAGACAGCCTGCTTCTCTACGGGCTCACGCAGCCGTGGAGCGCGGCGCTCGATCGCGCGATCCGCTGGGACTCGCCGCAGCTCGCGATCGACTGGCCGCTCGCGGGCGCGCGGCCGCTGCTCTCACAGCGCGATCGCGACGCGCCGGACTTCACGCAGGCCGAACTGTTCCGCTTCGATGCGGCGACAGGCGCGGCAAGTGCCCATGACTGACCCGGTCGCGGCTGGCGACCGCGGCGCGCCGCTCGCGCCGCTGCGCGTGCTGCTGCTCGGAGGCCACGGCCGCCTGGGCAGCGCGATCGCCGCGCGGCTCGCCGCGCAGGCGCCGGGTGGCGCCCACATCGAGTTGCTCGCGCCCAGGCGGCACGAACTGGCGCTCGACCCGGACGCGCCCGCCGACACCGCCGCCCGCTGGTTCGCGCACTGGCGCCCCGAGGTGGTCGTGAACTGCATCGCGCTCACCGACGTCGATCGCTGCGAGCGCGAGCCCGGCGCGGCCAGGCAGCTCAACGCGGCGCTGCCCGGCGCACTGGCCCGCGAGGCCGCCGCCGGCGGCGCGCGGCTGATCCACTTCTCGACCGACTACGTGTTCGACGGCGCGCTGCGCCGCCCCTATCGCGAAGACGACGCGCCCAACCCGCTGTCGGTCTACGGCGCCACCAAGCTCGACGGCGATCGCGCGATCGCCGACTCGGGCTGCCGCCACTGGATCTTCCGGATCAGCTGGCTGTACGGCGCGCCGCGGCGAAACGTCTCGGCGATGCTGCTCGAGCGCGCCGGCGCCGGCCGGACCCTCCGGCTCGCCAACGACCGGCTCGGCGTGCCCAACCCGGTGCAGCTGGTCGCGCGCGAAGTGGCCGACTGCATCGCGCGCGACGCGGCGATCGCCGGCGCCGCCGGCCTGGCCCCGTCGGGGCTCTATCACCTGTCGGCGCGCGGCGCGACGAGCTGGTACGACTTCGGCGTGGCCTTCGTTCGCGAAGCGATCCGCGCCGGCCGGCTCGCCGCGCAACGAGCGCCGCACCTCGAAGGATTCGCGGAAGCCGCGCTCGCCCGCCCGGCGAAGCGGCCGCAGTATTCGGCGCTCGACCCGTCGCGCTACGAGGCGACGTTCGGACGCGCGATGCCGGGGTGGGAGGAGGCGATTTCGCTGGCGTTGTGAGGCCGGCCGCGCCGGCTCAGCCGAGCAAGTCCCGGGCGAGCGGCGTGCCGCGCGCGGCGTCGCGGCTCGCGCGCCGGCCCAGCACCTGCTCCAGGTGCTTCGGCGCCGGGCCCAGGCCCGGGCGGATCGCACGCACGTTCTCGCGCGTGAACGCTTCGCCCGCCTTCACGTCGCGCACCAGGTAGAGCGAGCGCCGGAACACGAGTGACTTGCGCTCCTGCTCCGATTGCGGCCCGTAGGTGACGCCGCCCAGCGACTGCCAGGCGCGCGCGCTCTCGACGACGAGGCTCGCCATCTCGGCCGGCTCGAGCGAGAAGCTCGCATCGACGCCGCCGTCGGCGCGCGCGAGCGTGAAGTGCTTCTCGATGACCGTGGCGCCCAGTGCCACCGCAGCCACCGCCACGCCCACTCCCATCGTGTGGTCCGACAGCCCGACCTGGCAGCCGAACAGCTCGCGCATGTGCGGGATCGTGACGACGTTGGTGTGCTCGGGGGTGGCCGGATAGGTGCTGGTGCACTTGAGCAGCACCAGGTCGCGGCAGCCCGCCTCGCGCGCCGCGCGCACCGTCTCGTCGAGTTCGGCGACGCTGGCCATTCCGGTGGAGACGATCATCGGCTTGCCGGTCGCGGCGACGCGGCGCACCAGCGGAATGTCGGTGTTCTCGAACGACGCGATCTTGTAGCAGGGCGTGTCGAGCGACTCGAGGAAGTCGACCGCGGTCTCGTCGAACGGCGTCGAGAACGCGATCATCCCCAGCTCTCTCGCGCGCGCGAAGATCGGCGCGTGCCACTCCCACGGCGTGTAAGCCTCCTGGTACAGCCGGTGCAGCGACTTGCCCTGCCAGAGGCTGCCGGGATCGGAAATGCGGAACGCTCCTTCGTCGACGTCGATCGTCATCGTGTCGGCGGTGTAGGTCTGGATCTTCAGCGCGTGCGCACCCGCCCTTGCCGCGGCCTCGACGATCGCGATTGCGCGCCCGAGCGACTGGTTGTGATTGCCGGACATCTCGGCGATGACGAAGGGCGGCGCGTCGGCGCCGACGCGACGTCCCGCGATTTCGAAGGAAGCAGGCGCGTTCATCGATCGATCCTCTTGCGATAGCGGGTCGAGAACGCCTCGAAGCCGCAGCCGGTGAACAGCCGGTGCGAAGCGTCGTTGCGGGCCAGCGCCTCGGCACCCAACAGCGAGACCCCGGCGCGATGCGCCGCGAGCCAGCGTTCGGCGGCGTCGAGCAAGGCTCGTCCCATCCCGCGGCCGGCCTGGCCCGGCGCGAGATAGATCGACACCTCGGCTTCGACGCCGTCGATGTCAAAGCGGACGACCCCCGCCGGCGACGCGCCGGCGCTGCCCACGAGCAGCGCGCGCTGCGGGTCGTCGAGCACGGCTGCCAGCCAGCGGCAATGATCGTCCCAGCCGATCGCCGCGTCGCTGCGCGAGAAGCGCCGCACCTCGGGGGCGTTGCGCCATTCGAAGAGGTCGCGCGCGTCGGCCCGCGTTGCCGGGCGGACGACGACCTCCGGCTGCAGCAACGCGCGCGCCACGCGCGACGCACCCTGCGCGTCGACCGACTCGAGGCCGCGCCGCGCGAGATGCGCGCGCAGCGCCGGGTTTTCGAGCAGCGCCCGCAGTTGCAGCGCGAGCGCGGCCGGATCCGACGGATCGACCTGCGGCCCCAGCACCAATCCCTCGCGCGCCGCGTCGCGCAACAGTTCCTGCTGGTTGGCGGCCACCGCGAACGCCAGCGACGGCAGGCCGAGCGCGCAGCGCTCCCAGGTGGCGACGCCGGCGGCGCCGATGCCCACGTCGGCCGCGGCGATCAGAGCCGCCATGTCGGTCGCCTGCACGTGGAGTGCGGTGCGCGGCCGCGCGGTGGAGCGCGCTTCGAGCGCCGCGCGCCGCGGATGCGCGGCGCCGATCACCACGTCGACGTCCGCGTCGAGCCCGAGCGCGTCGAGCGCATCGAGCGCCGACGCGGTGAGGTTGGCCGCGTCGATGCCGCCGAAGAACACCAGCACCCGCCCGACTGCTTCGCCGCGCTCGCGCAGCCGGGCGCGCGCCTCGCCGAACTCGGGCCGCAACAGCGCATACCGCGGCCCGAGCAGTTGCACGCAATGCGCCGGCACCCGCCGCGCGTAGCGCGCCTGCATGTCGGCATGCAGGTTCTGGTCGAGCAGCGCGTCGCAGTCGTGGCGCCGGTCGGCCAGGTCGTCGATCGCGAGGATGCGACGCGCGCAGCCGCGCAGCCGCGATTCCCAGCGCGCATCGAGCGCATAGTGGTCCACGACGAGCCAGTCCCATGCGGCTTCGCCCGCGAGGGCCGCGAGCGTCGCCTGCGCGTCGTCGGCCTGCGACGCGCCGAGCCGGGCCGCGTGTGGCGGATCGGACACGCTGCCGGCCTCGGGCTCGCCCGCCGCGCCGATCGCTGCCCCGCCCCCCACTGCCCCGCCCCCCGCTGCGCCATCGCCCGGCGGCAGCGCCGCCAGTTCGTGCCCGCGACCCGTGACCAGCTCGGCGAGCCCCGCAGGCAGCGGCCGGCACACGAAGCGCGTGCGCGCACCGCCCGAGCGCAGCGCGTCGGCCAGCGTCAGGCAGCGCATCAGGTGCCCGGTGCCGATGCGCTCCGATGCATCGGTGCGCAACGCGACCTTCATCGTGCGCCCTTCTGCGCCTGCAACGCGCCGAACATCAGCTCGGCGCGCACCCAGTCTTCCTCGGTGTCGATGTCCTGCACCGGTGGCGCGGCAGGATCACCGGCACCGACGCGGACGAGTACAGCACGAGCTCGTCGAGGAAGGCGCGCGCCGTGCCCCAGTAGAACTGCCCCGCGTCGTGGTACGCCTCCTCGAGGTCCTGCGAGCGGCGCGCGATGTTCTCGGGCCAGATCGGCTGCACGCAGCCGTCCGCGTCGATGCGCAGCGCGCGCTGGATCGGGAACGCGAAACTGGTCACCGAGAACGCGAACGACTTGCCGCTGGCGACGAGCCGGTCGTAGCCCTCGCGCAGGGAGTGCGGCTGCACGAACGGGGCGGTCGCGTAGATGCAGCAGACGTGCTGCGGCAGTGCGCCGCGCTCGCCGAACCAGCCGATCGCGTGCCTGACCACCGCGTTGGTGCCGGTGTGGTCGTCCGACAGCTCGGCCGGCCGCACGAACGGCGTCTCGGCACCGCAGTCGCGCGCCACGCGCGCGATCTCGTCGTCGTCGGTGGAGACGACGATCCGGTCGAACAGGCCGCTCGCGCGTGCCGCGTCGATCGAATGCGCGATGATCGGCTTGCCGGCGAACGGGCGCACGTTCTTGCGCGGAATCCGCTTGCTGCCGCCGCGCGCCGGAATCACCGCGAGCCTCACGCGAGCGCCCCGCGCAGCGCGGCCACCACCTCGTCCTGCTGGGCATCGGTGAGCGTCGCGAACATCGGCAGGCTGATCGCCTGCGCGTAATAGGCCTCGGCTCGGGGGAAGTCGCCGCGCGCGAAACCCATGCGCCGGTAGTACGGCTGCGTGTGCACCGGAATGTAATGCACATTGACCCCGATTCCCGCCGCGCGCAGCGCGTCGAACACCTGCCGGCGGCTGCGCTTGCAGCGCGCCGCGTCGACCTGGATCGGATACAGGTGCAGCGCCGAATGAGCGTCGGCCGCGCGCGCCGGAACGATCACCGGCAGATCGGCCAGCAGCGCGTCGTAGCGTGCGGCGAGCCGGTGCCGGCGTTGCACGTAATCGCCGAGCCGCGCGAGCTGGCTCAGCCCGAGCGCGGCCTGGATGTCGGTGATCCGGTAGTTGTAGCCGAGCTCGATCTGCTGGTAGTACCACGGCCCGTCGGGCTCGGCGTCCATCAACGGGGCCTCGCGCGTCATGCCGTGGCTGCGCAGCCGCTCGAGGCGGCGCGCCAGCAGCCCGTCGTTGGTGAGCGCCATGCCGCCTTCGCCGGTGGTGACGATCTTCACCGGATGGAAGCTGAACACGGCGATGTCGCTGAAGGCGCAGGATCCGACCGGCGCGTCGCGATACCGGCCGCCCACCGCGTGCGAAGCGTCTTCGACGACGCGAAAGCCGTAGCGCTTCGCCAGCGCGCCGATCGCCGCCATGTCGCAGCTCTGGCCGGCGAAGTGCACCGGCACGACGACCTTCGGCAGCCGCCCGTCGCGCTCGGCGCGCTCGAGCTTCGCCGCGAGCGCCGCCGGGTCCATGTTGTACGTGCGTGGATCGATGTCGACGAAATCGACGCGGGCGCCGCAGTAGAGCGCGCAATTGGCCGAAGCGAGAAACGTATTCGACGAGGTCCAGAGCCAGTCGCCGGGCCCGAGGTCGAGCGCGAGGCACGCCAGGTGCAACGCGGCGGTCGCGTTGGCCACCGCGACCCCGTGCGCCGCGCCGCAATTCGCGGCGAGCGCCTGCTCGAAGCGCATGACCGCCGGGCCCTGCGTGAGGAAGTCCGACCGCAGCACCGCATCGACCGCGTCGATGTCGGCCTGGGTCACCTCCTGGCGGCCGTACGGAATCATGCGCCGGCCACCCGGTTGACCTCGCGGATCTCGGGCACGGTGAGAAAGTGCGCGTTGTTGCCCGAGTTGTATTCGAAGCCCTGCGGCACCGCACGACCGGCTTCGCCGAGACGGTTCGTCGCGTAGTCCATCTCGGAATGGAAGAAGCGGATCGTCGGCCGGATCACGAAGTGGTCGTCGAATTCCAGCGTCAGGTGCGAATCGTCGGCCGGGCACATGATCTCGTGCAATTTCTCGCCCGGACGGATGCCGACGATGCGCATCGGCAGATCCGGCGCCATCGCCGCTGCGAGATCGGTGATGCGAATCGACGGAATCTTCGGCACGAAGATCTCTCCGCCCTGCATCCGCTGGAAGCACTTCAGCACGAAGTCGACGCCCTGCTGCAGCGTGATCCAGAAACGCGTCATGTCGGCATGCGTGATCGGCAGGTGGTCGGTGCCGTCGGCGATCAGCCGCCGGAAGAACGGCACCACCGAGCCGCGCGAGCCGACGACATTGCCGTAGCGGACGACGCCGAAGCGCGTCTTGTGGCCGCCCGCCATGTTGTTGGCCGCGACGAACAGCTTGTCGGAAGCGAGCTTGGTCGCGCCGTAGAGGTTGATCGGATTGGCCGCCTTGTCGGTGGACAACGCGATCACCTGCTGCACCTCGTTCTCGAGCGCGGCGAGGATCACGTTCTCGGCGCCGTGCACGTTGGTCTTGATGCACTCCATCGGGTTGTACTCGGCCGCCGGCACCTGCTTGAGTGCCGCCGCGTGGATCACCACGTCGATGCCGCGCATCGCCTGGCGCAGCCGCTGCGCGTCGCGCACGTCGCCGATGAAGTAGCGCATCTCGGGCGCGTCGTACTCCTGCTGCATCTCGAACTGCTTCAGTTCGTCGCGCGAGAACACCACGACCCGGCGCGGCCTGTACCCCGACAGGATCGTCTTCACGTATTGCTTGCCGAACGAGCCGGTGCCGCCCGTGATCAAAATGGATTTGCCGTCGAGCATGACTTTCAGTGGACCTCGATGGAGAGCTCGCGCATCAGCGCCAGCGTATTCTCGCGCTTTCCGGCGCCCTTGAACCGCACGCGATCGACGCCGAAGGCGGCGATCCGCGCCGCCGGCCCGTAGATCTGCCGGGCAACGAACAATGCGGTGGAGCAGCACCCGACCACGACCCGGTAGCGCCTGTGGGCCAGGTAGCTCTCGAGCGGCTCGTCGATCTCCAGCACGCGGTAGCCGGACTCGCGCAATTCGTGCCGGTCGCCTTCGCGCGGATGCGCCTTGTAGTCCACCGGCCCCGGGCATTCCTTCGCGAGCCAGTCGGCGATCTCCTTCGAAGTGCTGGCACGGTCGGCTTCGCTCATCAGGCCGAAGGCCACCAGCGGCTGGCCGACCACGAGCGCCCCGGCCTGCTCCGCGTCGTCGGTCGCCGCCTTCGCCGGCAGCGGCTCGGCCAGCTCCGCCAGGGATTCGAGCGTCACCGTGCGCAACGGATCGTAGCGGTGCGGAAAGCCCCCGAGCACGTAGATGCGATCGACGAAAGGCGCGTCCGAACCGATCCGGTCGCCCGAGAAGTGCCAGTACTGGAGCGCCGGGCTCGCCAGGCGGCGCAGGGTCCTGAACCGTTGCGCGATGCGCTTGACGCGGCTCAGCGGATAGCGCTGCACGTTGAGCAGCCCGTCGGGCAGGATGCGCGCCTGCATCGCCGCGGCGCCGGTCATGCGTGGCAGCGCGCGCAGGAAATAGTTGATCGCTTCGGTGTCGAACACCGGACTGTGCAGGACCAGCGTGTCGACCGCACCGATCGCGTCGGCGACGCGTCGCAGGTTTTCCAGCAGGCGCCGGTGACGCCCGAACAGGCCCGGCAGCGGCTCGAGGCGCGGCCACGGAATGTGGACCACCGCGTCCCAGTCCCCTTCACGGATCACGGGCTCGATCACGCGGTTGTAGCAGACCAGCACGTGCCGCGAATCGCGCTCGTGATCGAGCGCCACGCGACGCGCGGCGAGATAGTGCAGCGGCGACGCCACGAAGAAGACGGCAGTGCGCATCACGCAGCCCTCTGCGTCGGCGCTGCAGCGAACAGTTGCCCGTCGATGCCGCGCTCGAGGAAGCTCTTCAGCCGCCCGACGTTCGTCGGCGCGTCGAAGTCGGGCACGATCCCCTGGTAGACCGGATCGATCACTCCGCGCATCGACTTCCCGAGCAGCGCCTGGAGCGCGCGCTCCAGCGCGGCGTGGTCGATCCGGGTCTGCAACACCTCGTCCACCGTCAGCCCGGGCCGGAAACGCTGCACGCCCGGCAGCGACGCGAACCAGGGCTGGCCGAACGCCACCACGGGCTTGCCGCCGGTGATCGCCTCCCACCCCACGGTGCCGGTCACCGTGCTCGCAAAGCGGCAGCCCTGCAACAGCGCGTAGGTGTCGACCGTCTTCGCACCGTAGGTCACATTCGGGATCATCGCGAGGCGCCTGAAGAATGCCGCGCCGCGCTGTCGCCCGGTCTGCTTCGGGTTCTCCTTCGCGTAGATGCGCCAGCCGTCGGGAACCATGGCCGACAGCCGTTCCAGCGCCGACAGCTGGTCCGAGTAGCCGGCCCCCAGCGTCGACGTCGTCATCTCTGGCTGCAACTGCAGTGCGAAATAGACGTAGGGCACCGACAGGTCGGGGGCGTCGGCGGCGATCCGCTCGTAGCCGCGGGCGAACTGGCGCGCCTCCTCGTACTTCTGCAGCGCGCCGGCCAGCGACATCGGCTTGCCCGGACGCGTGCTTGCGAGACGGCGCAGATCGTTGGCGAGGCTCGGAAGCGCCGGCTTGGCGCGGATCTTCACGCCCTGCATGTAGAACAGCTTCTTCTCGAAGCGACGCTCGATCTGCAGTGGCGGCTCGTCGGGGTCGCGGCCGCAGGCCTCGGGCACCTCGTCGAAGCGGCCGAAATCCTCGAGCGTGCGCACGTAGAAGAAGCGATCCGGGAAGAGCGATTGGCAACAGAACGCGGTGCTCGCACCCGCGCGCCGCGCCGCGAGGTACAGCAGGTAATCGACCCCGAAATGCGGCGGGCTGGAGAAGAACACGTGCGTCACCCGGCCCGATGCGAGCAGGGCCGCCCAGAAACGCAGGTAGCAGTAAGCGACATGCCCGAGTTCATGGATCGGCAGCGCGCGGGCCCGCGACACCCGCGAATACATGTCGCAGAACATCAGCAATTCGTCCGGCGCGAGCCTGCCGGGGTCGACGTCGATGCCGGCCGGCACCGGATCGAGCCGGAACTGGTGAATGAAGGGATCGAGGCGATGAGTGCAGTCGGGTCCGTTGCCGAACCAGCCCACCACGTCGAGCCGGCCCCGCCCGCGCAGATCGCGCACCGCCGCCACGGCATCGTCGCTGTGCCAGCCCCAGAGCACCGCGCGGGCGACGGGCTCGGGGTTCGGATGCGCGGTCATCGGCGGAGAGTTTGGGCGATCGGTGCCACCGGAGAATGCCGGACGAGGCCGGACGCGGCATCGGGCGATTATGCCAGCCATGACGCCTCCCGGAACGCCGGAGGCCGCGCCGGCCACCCCGCGGCGGCGCCGCTGTGGCAGTATCGAGCCCGGAATCTCCCGCCTTCAGAGGACTGCCGACCAACATGCCACGCCGATCCTACGAAGCCATCCGCAAGCAGATCGAGAAACTCGAAGCCCAGGCGCGCAAGCTCGAGGACGCCGCGGAACAGAAAAAGAAGCAGGCCGTCGCGCAGGTCGTCGCGCTGATGAAGAAGCTCGGCGTGTCGCTCGAAGACATGGCCGGCGCCCGGCCCCGCCGGACGCGCGCTGCGAAAGGCGGCGCGAAGAAGCGTGCCGCGAAGAAAGGGGCCGCCCGCAAGCCGGTCGCGCCGAAATATCGCAACGCGAAGACCGGCGAAACCTGGTCCGGGCGCGGGCGCACGCCGCGCTGGCTGGCGGCGCTCGAGGCGCAGGGCAAGTCGCGCGACGACTACCGGGTCTGAAGCGCCCTTACGAGTAGCGCGTCCCGCGGCTCGGCGAACGGATTCACCACCGTCACGCCGCGCCAGGTGAAACCGTGCTGCAAGTCCTCGCTGAGCAGGATGCGGCACTGGTTCTCGGCGGCCACCGACAGGATCAGCGCATCCCGGACCTGCAAACCATGGTCGGTGCACAGATCGAGCGCTGCCTGGTATGCGGGCCACGAGGAGTCAGCCACCTCGAAACTGTCGGCCCATTCGAGGACTGCAGTGCGCGCGACCTCGCGACTGCGCAGCAGCTTTCGCGTCAGGACGTTGAAGAGCTCTCCGAGCGCTTGGGCGGGCAGGATCGCAGCGCCCTCTGGTAGTGCAGCCCCAAGATCGGGTCGGCCGCAGCGGCGGATTGCCCGCGCAGCACTCGGGCGCAGGCCTCGAGCAGTTCCCGAAGCACCGGAAACCATGCCTGCCGATGCGATCACAGCGCACGCAGATGCCCGGCTGTCGCGCCGCGAACCGCAGAAACAGGAACGCCCCGATCGAAGGTGACCAGGCAACCGCCGTGCGCAACGGCCAAGGCCAGCAGATAGACGTCGGTGACCTGTCGATGACCATGGATGCGATCGAAGTCGACACGCCCGTCGTCGCGCAAGGAGACGTCGTCGGGCCAGAATTCATGATCGAGTTCGTCGCACGCCTGTTGCAGACGGGCGCGAACCTGCCGGATGCCCACGGCACCCCTGCGGCCGTAGCTCGGCGAGTTCATCACGCGAATCACGCCGTTTTCGACCAGCGGGCAGGTTGCAATCTGCAGCCCGGGAGTCTCGACGAGTTCGTTCGCCTGCTCGGAGAAGACATGGGCGTCGTCGAACAGGGCGACCCAGACGTTCACGTCGAACAGGAATCGCATCAGATCCCTTCGCGCTCCATGATCTCGCGCACATGCTCTGCCGTGATCACCTCGTCGCGCCTGGGAAGTAGCGCAAAACGTCCGCGCAGCGGTTGCGGCGGCGGCTCCGAGACACGATGCGGGGCGAGGCCGCGACGAATCAGGCGCGACACTGCCTCGCCGATGGAAACCCGTTCGCGGGCGGCGACTTCCTTCGCGGCCAGGAAAGCGTCTTCGTCGATATTCAGGGTGGTTCGCATTGTTGCATCTTAGCATCAATACAACATCAACGCATCAATTCTCTCCGCCGCGGCACGGCGCCGGGTCGAACCCGGCGCGCCTCTCAAAACGGTAGCGCCGCCCCCGGCTTCACCGCCAGGATCGCCCGGCGGAAATCCGCCTGGATCCGCGCCAGCGCCTCGGGCGTGTCGGCCTCGAAGCGGATCACCACCACCGGCGTCGTGTTCGACGGCCGCGCCAGCCCGAAGCCGTCCGGGTACTCGACCCGAACGCCGTCGATCTTGATGACCTCGGTCGCCCCTTCGAACTTCGCGGTGCGCTTCAGTTCCTCCACCAGCGTGAAGTTCTCGCCCTCGGCCGTCTTCAGCTGAAGCTCCGGCGTGGCCGGCGAGTTGGGCAGCGCATTGAGCACCGCGCTCGGGTCGGCATGCCGCGACAGGATCTCGAGCAGCCGCGCACCGGTGTACAGCCCGTCGTCGAAGCCGTACCAGCGCTCCTTGAAGAAGGTGTGCCCGCTCATCTCGCCGGCGAGCGGCGCGCCGGTTTCCTTCAGCTTGGCCTTCACCAGCGAATGGCCGGTGCGCCACATCGTCGGGCGCCCGCCGTGGCGGCGGACGTGCGCCGCGACGTTGCGGCTGCACTTCACGTCGAAGATGATCTCGGCGCCCGGGTTGCGCGACAGCACGTCCTCGGCGAACAGCATCAGCTGGCGGTCCGGGTAGATGATCTGGCCGTCCTTGGTGACCACTCCCAGGCGGTCGCCGTCGCCGTCGAAGGCCAGCCCGAGCTCGGCGTCGGTGTCGCGCAATGCGCGGATCAGGTCCTGCAGGTTCTCGGGATGCGCGGGGTCGGGATGGTGGTTCGGGAAAGTGCCGTCGACCTCGCAGAACAGTTCGACCACCTCGCAGCCGAGCCCGCGAAACAGCTGCGGCGCGAGCGCGCCGGCCACGCCGTTGCCGCAGTCGATCGCGATCTTCATCGGACGCGCGAGCTTCACGTCGCCGGTGATGCGCGCGAGGTAGCGCGCCGACAGGTCTTCGCTGCGCAGGCCGCCGCGCCGCGCCTCGGGTACCTCCGCGAGCGCACCCGAGGCGATCGCCTCGCGCAGGCCCTGGATCGCGTCGCCGTAGATCGCGTCGCCGGCGATCACCATCTTCAGGCCGTTGTAGTCGGGCGGGTTGTGGCTGCCGGTGACCGCGACGCCGGTGCCGGTGCCGAGTTTGAAGGTCGCGTAGTAGACGACCGGGGTGGGCACCATGCCGATGTCGATCACGTCGACGCCGGCGGCGCGAAAGCCGTCGGACAGCGCGGCGACCAGCTTCGGCCCGGAGAGCCGGCCGTCGCGGCCGATCACCGTCTCGCGGGTGCCGGCCTTGCGGGCCAGCGCGCCGAGCGCAAGGCCGATCGCGCGCACCGCGTCGACCGTGAGCGTGTCGTCGACGACGCCGCGGATGTCGTAAGCCTTGAAGATGGAGGGGGAGATCGTGGTGGTCATCGAATTGAGTTCGCTGCGGTTCGACGGACAAGACACGGCGGCGTACGAGCCGTGCTCGTCCACGCAGTCTACGATGTTTGACCTCCTGCGCCAGCAATCGTCCGTCCGCATCGACCGCCCGATCGACTTTCCGGAGCGCCGGGTTTCTGTTAAGCTCCTGACTATATTTTTAGTCATATTTTACATGGCAACCCACGTATTCAGCCTCAGCGAAGCGAAGGCAAAGCTCAGCGAACTGGTCGACCTGGCCGCGGCCGGGGAGCCGGTCGTCATCACCCGGCACGGCAAGCCTGTGCTCGAGCTGGTGCGCCCACGAGTCGCCCGCAAACCCGTGGATATCGACGCGTTGCGCAAGCTCACCGAGCGACAGCCGAAGCAGCGCGAGAGCGCCGGCGCGTTCATGCGTCGCCTGCGCGAAGACGCCCGTTACTGAACCCGGTGCACTATCTCGACACCAGCCTTCTGGTCGCCGCGCTCACCAGCGAGGCCATGACGCGCGTGGCCCAGCGCTGGCTCGCGAGCCAGCCGGCCGGTTCGATCGCGATCAGCGACTGGGTGATCACCGAGTTCTCCGCCGCGCTGTCGATCAAGTCGCGCGAGAAGCAGATCGGCGCGGCCGACCGGGCGGAGGTGCTCGCCGCGTTCGCGCGCCTGGCGGAAGAGAGTCTCGAGGTCTGGCCGGTCACGCGCGCCGACTACCGCACGGCGGCCCGGTTCGCCGACCTGCACACCTCCGGACTGCGCGCCGGCGACGCACTGCACCTGGCCGTCTCCGCAGAGCGTGGGGCGCCGATCTGTACGCTCGACCGGGCCATGATCACGGCCGCAAGATTGCTGGGCGTCGGTGCGGCACAGCCCGCGTGAACCATTCCGAACGCTCTGTTCGTCTCCCGAGGGGCGTCGCCCTACCTCAGCACCCTGACATCCTGAACCGCCGAGAAGTCGCGGTCGTGAGTGACCAACCCCCAGGCGCCGATCTCGAGCGCGGTAGCCAACTGGATGGCGTCGGGCAATCGCAGCCGATATCGCGCCCGCAGCCGGGCGGCCTCCACGGCAATCGGCACGCTCAGCGGATGAACGTCGAAATCGCACAACGCCGCTTCGAGCTGCTTGCCCAGCGCGTCGCGTCCATGACCATACGGGCCCGTCAGCACCTCGGCCAGCGTGACGGTCGACAATGCGATGCGCAGTCGCCCGGCGGCGGCTTGCTCGAACAAGCCTGCGAACCTGCCCGCATACCGCACGTCGTCCTGGAAGTGACAAATGAACGGTGCCGTATCGACGAGAAGCAGTGCGTCGTCGGGCAATCCGGACCAGTCGATGGCAGCTCGCCCGGTTTTCACTCGGCCCACTCGGCGCGCAATGCCTCGACGGAGCGCGCGGGCTCCTTTCCCCACAGGCCGACCGCGCAACCCTTCAAGGCCAGCATCGCCGTGGGCAAGCGTCGCTGGCTCGCCTTCTCCACCGGCACGATGGCGGCATACGGCCGGCCATGTCGCGTGATCAGGGTCATCTTCCCTTCGTGGGCCGCGGCCACCAGTTCGGGCAACCGACGTCGCGTTGCGTCGATACCGAGCGTCTCCATCCGTACATCCTGATTATGTACAACCTGTACGAATTATAGGATCGATGGCTGAAAGGGGTAATCGGCCGTGAGCCCGGTGCTCGACAGCTCGATCACATTGGCCCGGCTCTTCGAAGACGAGCGCACCCCGGCTGCCGACGAGGTGCTGCAGCGTGTCGTCGAGAATGGCGCCGTCGCCCCGTCACTGTGGCGACTGGAAGTCGCGAACGGGCTGCAAACGGCGGTCAGGCGGGGCCGGATCGACCCGGCGTTTCGGGACGCGTCGATCGCCGACCTGCAGGCGCTTATGGTTGCCGTCGATCCCGAGACACACGCCCGTGCCCGGGCCGACACGCTCGAGCTGGCCGCGCGCCATGGACTGACCCTGTGCGACGCAGCATATCTGGAACTCGCGCAGCGCCGGCGGCTGCCGCTCGCCACGCTGGATCGGGAACTGCGCGCCGCGGCCGACGTCAACGGCGTCGAACTTCTCGGCGCCCGATAGCGCCCGCCTCAGCCGCCCGCCTCTCAGCCGCCCGACACCGCGCGCTCGCTCTCGACCGCAGTGCCCGCCACCACCCGCAGCGCGGGCCGCGCCTCGTACGGCACGTACTCGGGCACCCAGCGGCCCAGCGCCGCGCGCACCTCGTCGTCCGATACCGGCCCGGCGCGGCCGAGCCAGTCACGCAGTTCCGCGAGGATGCCGTCGGGCACCGGCCGCGAGCGCGCGACGCGCAGTTTCGGGTGCGGCGTCGCCAGCGTCTGCTCCGCGTCGGCCAGCAGCTCCTCGTAGAGCTTCTCGCCGGGGCGAAGTCCGGTGAACTCGATGCGAATCTCGTCCTCGCCGAAGCCGGACAGGCGGATCATGTTGCGCGCGAGATCGATGATCCTCACCGGCTCGCCCATGTCGAGCACGAAGATCTCGCCGCCCTCGCCCATCGTGGCCGCCTGCAGCATGAGTTGCGCCGCCTCGGGAATCGACATGAAGTAGCGGGTGATCTCCGGGTGCGTGACCGTGACCGGGCCGCCGCGCGCGATCTGCGCCTGGAACTTCGGGATCACGCTGCCGGTGCTGCCCAGCACGTTGCCGAAGCGCACCATCTCGAACCGCGTCGGCCCGCCCTGCCCCTGCAGCGCCTGGCAGGCGATCTCGGCCAGCCGCTTGGTCGCGCCCATCACGTTGGTGGGGTTCACCGCCTTGTCGGTGGAGATCAGCACGAAGCGCTCGGCGCCATGGCGCTGCGCACATTCGGCGACCTGCAGCGTGCCAAGCACGTTGTTGCGCGCCGCCTGCCATGCGTTGCCGACCTCCATCAGCGGCACGTGCTTGTAGGCGGCGGCGTGGAAGACGAGTTGCGGACGGTGCGCTGCAAAGACCTCGTCGAGCCGGGCAGCGTCCTTCACGTCGCCGGCCAGCGGGACGATCGGCACGTCGGGGCGATTGGCAGCAAACCACTGCTCGAGGGTGTATAGCGCGAACTCTCCCTGCTCGAAGAGCAGGAGCCTTGCCGGCCCGAAGCGGGACAGCTGCCGGCACAGCTCTCCACCAATCGAGCCACCGGCGCCGGTCACCAGCACGGTACGCGCCGCGACCATCTCGCTCACACCCGCGGTGTCGATCTCGACCGTTTCCCGCCCAAGCAGGTCGTCGATCTCGATTCGCCGAAGCGAGGAGACCGACACTCGACCGGAGAGCAGATCGTCGACGCCAGGCACGGTGAACACGTGCGCGCCCGCCCTTACCGCCAGGTCGGTTGCCCGCCGGCGCATGGCAACCGACGCAGACGGGATCGCCAGAATCGCGTGCCGCGCCTTCTCGTTCGTGAGCACTTGCGGAAGGATGTCGACCGCACCGAAAACGGGCCTGCCAAGCACCTCTCGACCCCACTTCGCCGGGTCATCGTCAACCAGTCCGACCACGCGCCAATCGGGGACCCGATCGAGTTCGCGCACCAGCGCGGCCCCGCTGCGGCCAGCGCCAACGATGATCACCGGCTTGCCCTCCGCATTGAGGCGCCCGTAGAGGCGATGTTCCTTCGCCATCCGGTAGGCCGCGCGACCGCCGGCCATCCAGAACGCGAGGAGCATCGGGTACAGCACGACGATCGAGCGCGGCGTGCCGAAGGGATCACGATAGAACGCCACGAAGGCAAGCATCACCAGCGACGATGCCGCCACGGCGCGCAACACGCGCTTCAGGTCCGGCAGGCTGGCGAAGATCCACAGTCCGCGGTAAAGGCCCGCCCATCGGCAGATCAGCGCATGCGCGGGAACCAGGGCGACCAGACCGAAGAGCAGGTGATCTTCGTACGGGATCGGCAAGCCCAGGTTGAAGCGCAGCAGGAAGGCTCCGACCCATGCGACGACCGCCCCCAGGATGTCGAAGAGGAAGACAAGCGTGGAACGATCGATGATCTTCATCTCATCCAGACATGTCCGATTCGCATCGGACAGACATACGGCTCACCGTCCCGCGGAGGCCGCAACCCTGCGGTTCCCGCAAGCATGCTCGATCCGGTGGAGCACGAGCAACACGATCGCCACTGCCCCACCGAGCGAGACATACTGGGTCGCACCCGATGTCCGCTGGAGGACCGATGCCGAGACCGCGCAGGCCAGCATCGTCGCGTAGGCCCATCGTGCGAGCCGCGCGTGCGACCAACCGGCGAGTACCAGCTTCTGGTACGCGTGGTCCCGGTGGGCGAGCCACACTCGCTCCCTCCTCGCCAGCCGCCTGATGAGGGTCGCGGTCGCGTCTGCAACGAAGGGCAGGAATACCAACACCGGCGTCCACCACTTCCACGTGCCTGCCGCGAAGCCGAGCCAGCCCAGCGCCCCGGCAAGAAAACCCAGCGGGATCGAACCGCAGTCACCGAGAAAGACGCGAGCGTGGCCAAAATTGAAGGGGAGGAAGCCGAGCGCGGCGCCGGCAATGCTAGCGCAGACCAGGGCCATGGTGTCGTCACCGGCTGTCGACGCGATCCACGCATAGGCCAGAAAACCGATCACCGCCATGCCGCCAGCGAGGCCGTTGGCACCGTCCATGAAGTTGTACAGGTTCGTGCCCCATACGATCGCCAGGACCACGCACGACGCCGTCGCGATGCTGCCGGCGGCGGACGGCGAGAGGAGGACCACCACCGACGCGCAGGCGAAGTGCGCCGGAAGGCGAACCCACACGGGCAGGTGGCGGCGATCGTCGACGAGGGACACCACGAACAGCAGCACCGAAGCCCATGCTGCGGCGCCGATCGGCAGCCACGGAAGCTGCGCCGGATCGCGCGTCGCCAGCATGGCCAGACAGGCCAGAAGCCACGCGGGATGCACAGCCAGGCCGCCGACGCGCGGTATCGGTCTTCGGTGCAGGGACCGGGGATTCGGCGTGTCGATGAATCCGGTCGGCCAGGCCGCCCGAAGCATCGAGGCCAAGGCCAGAGCGGAGAGCCCCCCGCAAGCACAAACGCGACGAACTGTCCCAGGATGGTGGATGCTTGCACGGTAGAATGGGCCATTATCCATGAACACCGCTCTGGCCTGGTGAGAACGAACGTGCCTCCCGTCGTCGCCACGGCCAACCACTGACCCCGGGGACTGCGATGTGCGGAATCGCCGGGATCTACCGGTTCGGCCACGGTACTACCGATTTATCCCTGCAGGAAGCGGTCGATTTCATGACCGACACCCTCGGGCATCGCGGTCCCGACTCGCGGGGCACCTGGGTGGATCCGGCGGCCGGCGTCGCAATCGGGCACCGCCGCCTGGCCATCAGGGACCTCTCGCCGACCGGCCACCAGCCCATGGTGTCCTCCTGCGGACGGTTCGTCATCGCATACAACGGCGAGGTTTATTCGCACCTGGAGATTGCCCGCGACCTCGCGCAGTACGGGCGGCATCCACGGGGAACGTCCGACACCGCCGTCATTGTCGAAGCGTGCGCCGAATGGGGCGTCGAGCGCACGGTCCAGCGTTTGATCGGGATGTTCGCGATTGCGCTGTTCGACCGCGAAAGGCGCGAGCTGATCCTGATCCGCGACCGGCTGGGCATCAAGCCGCTTTATTGGGGCCTTTTCGACGGCATCTTCCTGTTTGGCTCGGAACTGAAGGCGCTACGCGCCGCACCGGGGTGGAGGCCGCGCATCGATCGCAACGCCATGTCCGCGTTCATGCGGCACAACTACATCCCCGCGCCGCACTCGATCTATCAGGGGGTCTCCAAGCTGGAGCCGGGTTGCCTGCTGCGCATCGGACCAGGCGGTGCGGTGACGCACTCGCGGTTCTGGGACTTGCGCACGATCGTCGAGCGCGGCATCGCTTCGCCGTCGCGCGCTCGCGACGAGGAGCAGATCGAACAGCTCGACGAATTGCTGGGCGACGCAGTGCGCAGGCGGATGGTTTCCGACGTGCCCTCGGAACCCTGCTGTCCGGCGGGATCGACTCGTCGCTGGTCACTGCCCTGATGGCCGAGCAGAGCGATCGGCCGATCAACACATTCTCGATCGGCTTCTCGGAAAAGGAATACGACGAGGCTCCCTACGCACGGAAGATCGCGAGCCACCTCGGCACGCATCACACCGAACTGTACGTCGAGCCGCGACACGCCCTCGATCTGGTCGACAGGCTCCCGTACTGGTACGACGAGCCATTCGCGGATTCGTCGCAGATCCCCACCGCAATGGTGTGCGAACTGACCCGCCGGCACGTGACGGTGGTCCTCTCCGGCGACGGAGGCGACGAGTTGTTTGCCGGCTACAATCGATACACGCTCGGCCTGGAGATGTGGAACAAGGCGAACCTCGCGCCGTACCCCGTTCGCCGCGCCGCTGCTCGGGCACTGCTCTCGCAACCGACGAGCCGGCTCGACGCGCTTGCCCGCGCGCTTCCGTCCCGCTGGCGACCGCCCCAGCTCGGGAGCAAGCTGCACAAGTTCGCCAATGCGATCTCGCTGGACGATCCGGATGCGATGTACCGTCGAATGCTCAGCCACTGGCACGAACCCGACCAGATCGTCTTGGGAAGCCGCGAGTCGAAGGGAATCCTCTGGGATCCGACTGTCTCGAAGTCGATTCCCGATTTCCTCGATCGGATGCAGTTCCTCGACACTGTCACCTATCTCCCGGACGACATCCTGACCAAGGTCGACCGTGCGAGCATGCGCGTCGCCCTCGAGGCACGCGTCCCCCTGCTCGATCATCGCGTCGTCGAGTGCGCGTGGAACATGCCGCAACGAATGAAGGTGCGTGACGGGTCGAGCAAGTGGGCACTCAGGCAGGTGCTGTACAAGCGGGTCCCGCGTGACCTGATCGAGCGACCGAAAATGGGATTCGGCGTGCCGTTCGACCAATGGTTGCGCGGTCCGCTGCGCGACTGGGCCGAGTACCTGCTCGACGAGCGCCGCCTGCAGCGCCAGGATCTCTTTGCCGTCGCGCCAATCCGCGAGCGCTGGCTGTCCCACCTTGGCGGCGCCAACTGGGGGTACCCGCTGTGGAACGTCCTGATGGCGCAGGCATGGATCGAGGCCAACCCACAGGTGGACCTGTGATCGCGCTGGCATCCCCGGCTGCGGCGCTTTATGCCCGACGCGAACTCATCGGCGAACTGGCGCGCCGGGAACTGCGCGATCGGCACACCGGCCAGCTGCTCGGCGTGCTTTGGGCCTACGGCCATCCGCTCCTGCTGATGCTGCTCTACACGTTCCTGTTCGCCTACGTGTTTCCCGCGCGGGCCGGCATCGGCAGCGGCATTCGCGACTACTCGGTGAATGTCTTCGCCGGCATCGTGCCGTGGCTCGCATTCCGGGACATCCTGGCACGATCGCCGTCGATACTGGTCGGCCACGCCAACTCTGGTCAAGCAGATCGTCTTCCCGACGGAGGTGCTTCCGGTGAAGACAGCCCTCGCCAGCGCGCTGCCATTCAGCGTCGGCCTCGCCTTCGCGGTCGGATACGCGGCATGGCACGGCACTCTTTCCTGGTTCGTGCTCGCGTTGCCACTGGTGGTCGCGTTCCAACTGGTGGCGATGGTCGGCGTCGCGTTCCTGCTGGCGGCTGGCGGTGTCTTCTTTCGCGACCTGCGCGACCTGGTGACGGTGTTCTGCGCGGTAAACCTCTTCGCGCAGCCGATTCTCTACAATCCGTTCGCGACTCCACGGTGGCTGGAGTTGGTGTTCCTGGCGAACCCGTTCAGCTACCGGTCTGGTGCTGGCAGGACGTGCTGTTTCACGGCGCACCGATGCATCCTGTCGCGTGGGTCGTCTTCCCGCTCGGAAGTCTCGGCGTGCTGGCGCTCGGCTGGATGGTTTTCGAGCGCACGCGCCACTCGTTTGGGGACGCCCTTTGAGTGACATGCCCCTTGCGATCCGTGCGCGCGGCCTGCGCAAGGCCTACCGCCTCTATGCGCGCCCGATCGATGCGCTGGTGGAGGCACTGACCGGCAAGCGGCGACACGTGGAGCGCGTGGCGCTGGACAACGTTGACCTGGAGTTACGCAGGGGAGAGATCGTCGGCGTTCTCGGACGCAACGGTGCCGGCAAGAGCACGCTCCTGAAGATCATCGCCGGTACGCTCGAAAGGACGGCCGGGGAACTGGAAGTCCACGGACGCATCACCGCGATCCTCGAGCTCGGCACCGGCTTCCATCCCGAGTACACGGGCAGGGAGAACATCTATATGGGAGGCCTGTGCCTGGGCATGTCCCGGGCCGAGATCGACGCCAAGCTCGAATCGATCATCGACTTCAGCGAACTGCGCGACGTCATCGACCAGCCGTTCAAGACCTACTCGACCGGCATGCAGGCCAGACTGACGTTCAGCACCGCCATCAGCGTGGACCCCGATATCCTGATCGTCGATGAGGCGCTGTCCGTCGGCGATGCGCGCTTCCAGTTGAAGTGCTTCGGCCGCATGCAGCAATTGCGCGCGAACAGGACCACCGTCCTCCTCGTGTCGCACGACACCAATACCATCACGACACTGTGCGACCGCGCGCTGATCCTCGAGAATGGCAAGGTCCATGCCGAGGGCGATTCGAAACGAGTGTCGGTCCTCTACCACAATATGCTGTTCGGGAGGCGCGAGAATGGCGACGAAGCTCGTGCCGCCCCGCCTTCCGCCGAGGAGCAAGGGGGGCCCAGTCAGCCGTCGGCAGCGCACACGGTGCGCTACGGGTCCGGCGAAGGCGAGTTGCTGGATTGGGCCCTGCTCGATGCGAGTGGTGCACGCGTGACGCTGATCGAGTCGGGCAGCCCGTTCTCGTTGTCCATGACCCTGTTCTGCGCCCGGGAGATCGAAGACCTGTCCTGCGGCTTCGCGGTAAAGGACAGGCGTGGCACCGTACTCTGGGGCGTCACGAACCTGACCGATAGCCGCTCCGCGATGCGCGTTCAGGCTGGGGAAACCTTGTCGATCTCGGCGTCCGGCGTGATGTGGCTCGCTGCGGGCGACTACTTCGTCACGCTCGGGGCCGCGCACCTCGGCGACGGCGGCAAGATCGATTTCGTCGAGGACGCAATCGGGTTCCGGGTCCTGGGTCCGGGAAACATCTTCACGACATCCGTGGTCAACATGCAAAGCAGGTTCGTGATCGAATCGGCAGATCGAAATCGCGAGGCCTGCGCATGAGCCTGCTACGCCGGATCTTCGCGCCGGCGCCGAAGGCCGTGGTTCCGGCGCGGTCCGTGGCGACGTCACCTGCGCCGGCCAACACGCTTGCCGACACGGTGCCGGCGCGTGTCATTCAACTGGCCGGTGAGCTCACCCGGCTTGCGCCAGACCGCGCGGAAGTGTTGCTGGCGCGGTTATGTGACGGGATGGCATCCGGATCGAACGAGAACGCGCTCTACCAGACTGCCGAGGCGCTCGCGACCGCGGTTTATCCGAAATACAAGTTCAGCGAGTACGCGCGCCTCTTCCTGGAAGACACGGACTTCCTGGCCTATTACGAACGCTTCATGGACCCGGGGAACTGGCACTCGCTGGACCGCAAGTACACGCTCGACCAGTTGCTCAAGCTGACGCTGCACCTGGCGGGCGACGTCGCGGAGTGTGGCGCCTACAAGGGTGCGTCAGCGTTCCTGATGTGCCGTGCGCATCGAGGCAGCGGCCGCCTCGTGCACCTGTTCGATTCGTTCGAGGGACTCTCGGACCCCGGTGAGTTCGACGGCGACTACTGGACCCCCAGAGCCCTTGAGATGCCCGAGCAGGCGCTGCGCGAAAGCCTCGCCGGCTTCGACAATTACCGCGTCTACCAGGGTTGGATCCCCGGGCGCTTCCCCGAAGTCGCCGGGCACGCGTTCGCGTTCGTGCACATCGACGTCGATCTGTACCGGCCGACACTGGACTCGCTCGAATTCTTCTACGAACGCACACTGCCCGGGGCGTGATCCTGATGGACGACTACGGATTCCGGACCTGTCCGGGGGCGAAGGCGGCAGCCGACGAGTTTTTCCGGGACAAGCCGGAACCCGTCGTCATGCTGTCCACTGGCCAGGCCTTTGCCATCAAACGCTGACGGGGGGCACGCAATGCGGACTGGAAAGGGAAGGGCCAGCGCATGACGCCGCAGCGCATGCGCTGGACGCCGGAGCTCGTCGAGCGCTTCTGGACCGGCTTCGCGCAAACGCGGCTGGTCGAGATGAGTTTCTCGAAGCAGGCAGGCCGCAGCGTCGTCCTGGCGATCGAACACCTGCTGTCGCGCGATGGCCGGATGCTCGATTTCGGCGCAGGAGACGGGCACCTGATCCGCTTGATGTGCGAGCGCGGATACCGGGTCGCTGCCTACGAGCCTTCGGCGGGCCGCTCGGAGAACCTCTCGAACTCGCTGAAAGACTGCCGCGGATTCCTCGGCATTGCGAACGCGGATTCGGCGGAGTCGTTCGACGTCGTGGTGATGGCCGAGGTCATCGAACATATCCTCGACGAGCAACTCGACGCCACGCTGTCGCGAATCGCACAGCTCACGAAGCCGGCGGGGGTGCTCATCGTGACCACGCCGAACAACGAGGACCTCGAGCTCGGCATGGCCTATTGCCCGGCGAGCAACATGCTCTTTCACCGCTGGCAGCACGTGCGCTCGTTCACGGCTGCCACGCTCGCGGAACTGCTCGCGCGGTACGGCTTCGACGAGATCGTCACGCACTGCGTCGAATTCAACGACGCGCTGTTCGTGCCCGGCGACCCACTCTGGGGAGGCGCCGCAGCCGACGCTACGCCGCCCCCGTACATCGTCGAGTTGCGGGCGAATCGGCCCGCAATGGTCGGCGCGCAGAGCAACCTGCTCTATATCGGCGTGCGAAGGGAGTGAGCGAAGCGATGCTGCGGCGCGCCATCCGCCTGCTCGTGCCCACCCCGATCCGCAGGCCGATCGCGGACAGGGTGTATCGCACGATCGCGCGCGCGAGACTCATGCGGCAATGGCTCGCCGCGCACAGCGCCGCGCCATCACCGCATCGCGAGTTGTCGGCCGCGCGCTTCGCCGCGGCTCGCCTGGCAAGGCTGCCCTATGTCCTCGCCCGGGGCGGAATGGCGAAGGCCTGGACGGGCGCCTCGGCGCATCGGCACCTGCTGAATCGGCAGCCGCGCACCCTGCGTGCGCCGGAGCGCGCGAAGCGCCGCGCGCTGGCGGCGTTCCTGGCGCTGCCCGACCCGCTCTACCGTCGGCGCCTGGCGCAATTCGAAAGGCTGCTGTCCGCGCTTCCCGCGCGCGGGACGACAAGCCGCCGCGGAGGCATCCTCCTGATAACCGGGGGACTGGGGCCGGGCGGCGCGGAACGGCAGGCAGTGCTGACCCTGATCGGGCTGGTGCGGCGCGGCCTTGCCCCGGTCGAGTTGGCGTGCGCATCCTTGCGAGACGAGGCGGCGCGCTTCTTCCTGCCTCAACTCGGAGGCGGCGTCGATCCCGGTGCGGGAAATCGATCGGGACGCGAGCCGGGACGCCGGAAGCCACTTCGAATCGATCGCCGACGCCTGCAGGTCCCTGCCCTTCTCGCTGCACGAAGTGGTCGACTACGCGAGGACGATCGCCGCGCTGGGCCCGCGCGTGGCGCACTTCTGGCTCGACGAGGTGAACGTAAAGGGGGGACTCGCGGCCGTCGCGGCCGGCGTGCCGCGGGTCGTGCTCGGCCTGCGCAGCCTTCCGCCGTTGAACTACGCATTTCACCAACCGTACATGCGCGAGGCCTACCGGTGGTTGGCGAAGCATCCTCGCGTCGCGCTCCTGAACAACAGCGCCGCCGGCGCCCGTGCCTACGAATCCTGGCTCGGGCTGTCCTCCGGGGCCGTCCACGTCGTGCACAACGGCTTCGATTTCGACCCCGCGACACTGGCGCGGTGCGCGAGCGGGAGCCGCGACTTCCGCGCCCGGCACGGGCTTCCCGGCGACGCTCCGGTGATCGGCACGGTGATCCGCTTCAGCGAGGAAAAACGGCCTCTGTTGTGGCTCGAAATCGCTGCAGCGTTGCGCCGCACCATGCCCGAAGCCCGCTTCCTGGTCGTCGGAGACGGAGTCCTTCGCGACGAGGTGCACGCGCGCGCCGGACGAGCGGACCTGTGTGACGCCGTTCGCCTCGTGGGCCACCAGCGCGACGCACTGGCGGCAATCGCCGCCATGGACATCTTCCTGCTGACGTCTCGCGCCGAGGGCCTCCCGAACGTCCTGGTCGAGGCGCAGATGCTCGGCGTGCCGGTCGTGACGACGCCTGCCGGCGGCGCGCCCGAGACCGTGTTCCACGGCACGAGCGGCTGGGTGCTCGACCGGGACGATCCGGCGCACGTCGCTGACGTGCTTTCGAGGCTGTTGCACGACCGAGCCTGGTTGTCGCGGGCGCGATCCAGCGCGTACGAGTTCGTACGCGAGGCTTTCGGTGTCGAGCGCATGCTCGACGAAACCCTTTCCATCTATGGCATCGGCCCGGTGACCTGAAATGACGCAAGCCCAAGAGCAGAGATTCGAGTTCGGCAAGAACTGGCACGATTTCATCCAGAAGAACTACGGCCAGGACAAGGTCGACATCTCCCGCCGCCATATGCTCGCCTTTATGGGACGCGGGAGCCCGGACGGGCTGACTTTCCTGGACATCGGATGCGGCAGCGGCCTTCATTCGATCGCTGCGCTCCGGGCGGGGGCGCGCTCGGTGCACGGATTCGACTACGACCCGAACTCGGTGGCCGCCACCCGCTACGTACAGAGCCGGGCAGGCAACCCGTCGAACTGGCGCGTCGAGCAGGGATCGGTGCTCGACGACGCTTTCATGTCGCGTCTTCCGCAGTTCGACCTCGTCTATTCGTGGGGCGTGCTGCACCACACCGGGGACGTCTGGCACGCGATCGGCAATGCGGCAGGGCGTGTCAGACCCGGGGGCCTTTTCTACATCGCGCTGTATTCGGCGGACGTGCAGGTCGACCCCACGCCCGAGTTCTGGCTCGACGTGAAGCGCAGGTACGTCTCGGCGGGCTGGCTGACGCGGCGCTGGATGGATCTGTGGTACGTCTGGCGCTTCCAGATGGGCAGAAAGATGTCGGCCCTGCCCGCCTTCCTCGCGCGGATGCGCGAGTACAAGAAAAACCGCGGCATGAACATCTTCACCGACATCCGCGACTGGCTCGGCGGATGGCCGATGGAGTTCGTCTACGACGCCGACGCGATCAGGTTCTGCGAGAACCTCGGCTTCCGGCTCGAAAAGATTGCCACCGGCGAGGCCAACACCGAGTTCCTCTTCGTACGCGATCGACCCGCCTGACGTCTCCGTGCCGAAAGTACTGTTCGCCATCGGCAGCCTCGGGCTCGGCGGCGCCGAATCCCAAATGGCGCTGCTGATCCGCGAGCTGTCCGCCCGCGACTGGCAGTGCGAACTCTTCGTGCTCGAGGCACGGGGTTCCTTGCGCGACGCGATCGATGCATCGGGCGCCGCGATCCACGACGGGGGCTACGATTCAGGGGCGCCGGGCTGGCGCAGAGCGGGCCAGATCGCCCGCGCGCTGCTTCGGTTGTGGTTCGTGGCGCGTCGCGCACGTCCCGACGTTCTCCACGCCTTCCTGCCGCTCACGAACTTCCTCGGCGCCGTCGCTGGCTGGGCCGCACGCGTTCCGCTGGTCCTCACGAGTCGAAGGGCGCTGGGCACGCACCAGGATCGCCATCCGCTGTGGAAGCCGTTCGATCGAGTCGCCAACGCGCTGAGCCATCGCATCACGGTGAATTCACGTGCGGTCGGGGAGGATACGGTGGCGCGCGACGCGGTTCGACGCGACAAGCTCGTCCTGATTCCCAACGGAATGGAGTTCTCGCGCTTCGACGCAGCGGCCGGAACGCGAGGCACGATGCGCAGGCACCTGCGGCTCGGCCCGCAAGACCAGGCCATCGTGGCGGTAGGCAACCTGCTGGCCTACAAGGGCCACGACGACCTCGTTCGCGCGTTGCCCGCAGTCCTCGAGCGCCATCCACGTGCACGGCTGTTTCTGGCCGGCGAAGACCGCGGGCGCGAGCCGGACTTGCGCCAGATTGCCGCCTCGCTGGCCGTACTGCCGGCGATCGTCTTTCTCGGGCGTCGCGACGACGTGCCGGCCCTGCTTGCTGCGATGGACGTCTTCGTACTGCCGTCGCACGAGGAGGGATTCTCCAATGCGCTTCTCGAGGCGATGGCCAGCGGACTCGGCATCGTCGCCACCAATGTCGGCGGCAACCCCGAGGCGCTGGACCACGGCGCCTGCGGCCTGCTGGTGCCTGCGCGCGACCCCGTCGTGCTCGCGCAAGCGGTCTCGCGCCTGCTTGGCGACGAAGGCGAGCGCGCCGCGTTCGGTCGGCGCGCGAGCGATTCAGTCCGGACGAGGTATCCGGTCTCCGCGATGGTCGACGCCCACCTGTCGCTCTATCGGCAGGGTTCGATCGATGCAGCCTGACCGCCGGAGGCAGGTCGCGCCCGACGGCGCCTTCACCTGCAGACGACCTCGCCTGCTGTTCGTGGTCACCGAGGACTGGTACTTCGTTTCCCACAGGCTCGCCTTGGCGAAGGCCGCGCTGGCGGCGGGCTTCGAAGTGGCGCTGGCGACCCGCATTGCGAACCACGCTGACCCGATCCGGGAAACCGGGGTTCGCGTGATTCCGTTCGAATTCGACCGGGGTGGGACGAATCCGCTGCGAGACGCGATGACGATCGCGCGACTCGCGTGGCTCTATCGACGCGAGCAACCCGACATCGTGCACCACGTCGCAATGAAGCCAGTCATCTATGGATCGCTTGCGGCTCGCGTGGCCGGCGTTCGCCGCGTAGTCAACGCCCTGGCGGGAATGGGCTGGTTGTTCACTGCCGGGCGCCCGGAGCGAGGCGGACTCTCCGCTCTTGTCACCCGATTGCTGAAGCATGCGCTGAAGTCCACCTGCGTGATCGTGCAGAACCCGGAGGACGCAGCCGCCGTGCAGCGTTGGAACCCCGGCAAGCTTCCGGGTGATCCGAGGCGCCGGCGTCGACTGCGACGCGTTCGCGCCGGTGCCGACGCCCCCGGAGCCGCCGCTGATCGTCCTGCCGGCGCGCATGCTCTCCGACAAGGGCGTCCGCGAATTCGTCGAAGCAGCGCGGATGACGAAAGCGTCCGGGCACGTCGCGCGGTTCGCCCTCGTCGGTGCGCCGGATCCAATGAATCCGGCGTCGATTCCCGTGGCGCAGTTGTCGGCGTGGCGCGACGAAGGCACGGTCGAATGGTGGGGTCATCGCGAAGACATGCCCGCGGTCTACGCCCAAGCCCACCTCGCATGCCTGCCTTCGTACCGCGAGGGCCTGCCCAAGTCGCTGCTCGAAGCCGCAGCCTGCGGACTTCCGATCGTCGCGACCGACGTGCCTGGCTGCCGGGAAGTCGCTCGCGATGGGTACAACGGCTTGCTGGTGCCGCCACGTGACGCCGCGGCGCTGTCAGCGGCGCTGTCGCGGCTCATCGAGGAGCCCAACACGCGAAGGCTGATGGGCGCGCGCAGCCGGCAGCGTGCCCGAGAGACGTTCGCGCAGGAGCGAATCTTCGCCGAGACGATCGCGGTATACCGGGAGTTGATGGCGTGAGTCGGGTACTGGTGACCGGTGCGAACGGTTTTGTCGGCAGCCACTTGCTGACTGCGCTCGCCGGGCGCGGCTTGCCCGCACGTGCCGCGGTCCGAATGGCAGGCTGGGAGGCATCCGGCCCCGTCCCGCGCGATTGCTGCATCGTTGGCACGATCGACGGCAGCACCGACTGGCGCGCGGCGCTCGAGGGTTGTGATGCCGTCGTTCACCTCGCCGCGCGCGTGCACGTGGTGCGCGAGCGCCGCGACGCCTACGCCGAGTATCGCGAGACAAACGTGGAGGCCACTCGCGCACTGGCACAGCAGTCGGCGGCTGCCGGCATCAGGCGATTCCTGCTGGCGAGCACGGTCAAGGTCCACGGTGAGGGACGGCCGGAGCCATATGCCGAGACCGATGCTCCTGCGCCGCGGGATGGCTACGCGCGCTCGAAGCTGGAAGCGGAGCGGACCCTGCGCGAAATCGCTTCCGGGACCAGCATGGAGGCGACGATCCTGCGCATTCCACTTGTCTATGGACCGAGGGTGGGTGGCAACTTCCTGAAGCTGATGCAGGCTGTCGATGCCGGGATTCCGCTGCCCTTCGGCAGCGTCGAGAACCGGCGAAGCCTCATCTACGTCGGCAATCTCGCGGACGCGATCCTCGCGTGCCTTGCGCATCCGGCAGCCGCGCAGCGCACCTTCCTGGTGTCCGACGGCGACGACATCTCGACGCCCGAGCTCGTGCGGCGCCTCGCGCGTGCGCTCGGCCACCGGCCGCGCCTGCTTCCCGTACCAGTCGCGCTGCTGCGCGCCGCCGGCGTGCTGTCCGGTCGGCGTGCCACAATCGAGCGCATGGTCGGGTCGTTCTCGGTCGATTCCGGCGCGATTCGTGCAACCCTCGGATGGGCACCGACGTTCACCGTCGAAGCAGGCCTCGCACGGACGGCTGCGTGGTACCTGGATACCCGTCGACCGCCCGGATTGCAGGGGGCACGAGGTTCCTGACTACTCCGGCTCGCCGACCAGCTTGCCCTTACGGGGCGCAAAGACGCGGATTCTGTTCAAACAGCTTCAACAACGCCTCTGCGGCGTACCGATGCCCTTCGGGCGACCAGTGCCCGTCGTGACGAAAATGGGCCGCGTCCGAATCGACTCCGATCGAGTCGAGGTAGGCCTGCTGATCGACGTAAGGTATCCCGCTGGCATCGAGCATTCGAACGAGCCTTTCCAGTGCCGTGCGTCGCCCCCACGAGCGGCCGCCCAGTTCTCGCGCTTCGGTCGGCAGCGGCGTCGAAAGCGACGTCGACAGCAGCGCCACGACTGTAGCTTCGTCCTTGGCGGCTTCGGCGCTGAGGAGGTCGAGCGCGAACGCCGTGTAGTCCCACGCTTCCGTGAAGGCAGCAGGCACCTCCCCGGTCGCGCCGAACATCGCATCGAGGTCGAGGTCACGGGGATAGCGCCAGCCGCGCATCCCCCAGTCGTAATCGGGCAGCTTGTCGATCTCCCTGATTCGCGCCGCATAGACTCGAGACAGGTCCGTCCCCCGGTCGATGCATGAAGCGATCCCCGGAAAGCGCAGCTTCAGATTCGCCCAGAGCCACGCGTAGAAGTAGCTGCTCTTCAGCAGTGTGCCGTGCACTGAACTCAGTGCCCCGCCTGCCTCGACCGCCGCTGGCAGTGCAAGCTGATGGGCAGCCCAGTCGTCCGCAATCGGCTGCAGCTGGATCGAGCCATCATCGTGGTTAATTCGGGCAAACAGCCGAGGCGTTCGAAGCGGGTGCCAACCATTGCGGACTGCTTCAAGCACGTTCGAATTGTTCGCGAAGTCGTTGCTGACAAACACCAGCACGACTACCCGTGGCCGCGCGGGTCGTGCGAAGACCTGATAGAACGGCAACTGGTTGAGTTGGCCGGTTCCCGAGTAGCCGAATGCCTGTGTGACGATGCGACGCTCCGGCATTTGCCGTCTTGCACGTTCCTCGAACAGGACGTGGAACTTCTGCTCGTTCGGCACCTGGGCCGCCTCGACGAACGAGTCTCCGAGAAACGTGACGTTGCAGGCACCGGGCCCACCAATTTCGGACGACGGTTCGCGGTCGAGAAATCCCAGCGAGTTCACCGTCGCCTCGTTCCAGAAGTCGAGTTGGTTGGTCCAGCGGACTCGCGCGCCCGGTATCAGATGGGGGCCGACGCGAGGGTCGAAGGTGCTGGGCCATTCCGGGTTCAGGAAAGGCCTCCCCGCCCGCAAGACGACCTCTCCCACGGCACCGAAGACGGCCACGGTAACGAGGCCGATCGTCGCCATGCCAACCACCTCCGCCAACTTGCGAATTGCCGCCCCTGCAGGACCAGGCAGGGAGGTCAGCCGGCTGCGAAGCGCGAGAAGGACAACCGCGGCCAACGAGGTGGCAGCCAGTCCACCGATCCACGCGACCCATTGTGGGAGGAACAGGGGATATACGACGAGATAGCGCCGCCCATTGGTCCTCGGATCGGAGCTGTCGGATGCCGAGAAGTAAACGCCCGGCCCCCAATGCGAGTAGCGGCCTGCTCCTCTTGCGACAATGTCGGCGTGGAATGCGTGTGCCGGTCCCAGTGGACGACCCTCTTCCAGGATCGTGAGGCGCGATCGGGCCGGCTCACCCTCGAGGTCGCTGCGCGGCTCGAGCGCCGCTGGCAAGGCGGTCGCAGGCAGCAGGAAGTGGTAGGCCGCACCGCCGACGGGTTGTACGGCAGCGACAGGCACGACGCGCGTTGCTTCCCAGCCGAGCCAGCCACCCCAACAAGCCATGAGGGAGGCCGAGAATGTCACAAGCGCCCAGAGACTTGCGCGTGCGCCCCACACCGCTGTCAGTCCTTCTCGAACGCGTCTTCGTAGTTGCGCAGGAGCTTCGGATCCTGGGCTTCCTTGCGTAGCAGACAGTTGCCGATGACGAGGGTCTCCATGCCGGTGCCCATGAAGCAGCGAAACGCGTCTTCCGGCGTCCCGACGATTGGCTCACCCCGGACATTGAAACTCGTATTCACCAGCACCGGGCAGCCGGTCCGCGCCTTGAAGCGTGCGAGTAACGCGTGATAGCGCGGAGCAGTGTCCCGGTGAACGGTCTGGATCCTCGCGGAGTAATCCACGTGGGTAACTGCCGGGATCTCGGAACGCACGACATTCAGCTTGTCGATTCCGAAAAGCGCCTGCTGCTGGGTGCTCATCTCACGGCGCCGACGCGCGACGACATCCGCGACCAGTAACATGTAGGGGCTGTCGACATCCAGTTCGAACCAGTCGGCCACGTCTTCGCGCAGCACCGATGGCGCGAATGGGCGGAAGCTCTCTCGGTACTTCACCCGCAGATTGAGCGTGCGCTGCATCTCCGGGTTCCGCGGATCTCCCAGGATCGAACGACCGCCGAGCGCTCGAGGCCCGAACTCCATGCGTCCCTCGAACCAACCGACCACGTTGCCCGCAACGAGCGCATCGACGGTCTGGTCGAGAAGCGCGTCCTCGGCCTCGAGAAGCTCGAATACCGCCCCGATCGCAGCCAGACGCTCGACGATTTCCCTCTGGGAGAACTCCGGACCCAGATAGCTGCCCCGCATCTCGTCGCCGGCCGCGCGCGCGGTCCGCGCGCCGTCGAGGTGCCCGTAGTAGGCGGCCAGTGCGACGCCAAGGGCGCCCCCGCGTCGCCGGCAGCGGGTTGGATCCAGATTCGCTCGAAGGCCCCGTCGCGCAGCACCTTCCCGTTCGCGACGCAGTTCAACGCGACTCCTCCAGCGAGGCACAGATTGCGCAGGCCCGTCTCGCTCGCCAAGCCTCGCGCGAGGCGCAACACGACCTGCTCGGTGACTGCTTGAATCGATGCCGCGAGATCCATATGGCGTTGGGTCAGGGGCTCGTCGGGATGCCGCGGCGGCCCGCCGAAGAGTTGGTTGAACCGCGCATTGGTCATGGTCAAACCGGTGCAATAATTGAAATAGCCCAGATCGAGGCGAAAGCTTCCGTCCTCCTTGACATCGATCAGCCGGTCGAGGATGAGCCGGGCGAAGCGTGGCTCACCGTATGGCGCGAGCCCCATGACCTTGTACTCGCCTGAATTGACCTTGAAGCCGGTGTAGTAGGTGAATGCCGAGTACAACAATCCAAGCGAATGCGGGAAGTGGATCTCCTTGACCATCTGGAGGCGATTGCCCGTGCCAATTGCCATCGACGTCGTGGCCCACTCGCCAACGCCGTCCATCGTGAGAACGATCGCCTCCTCGAAAGGAGAGGGGAAGAAAGCGGATGCTGCATGGCTTTGATGATGCTCGCCGAACAGCAGTCGCCTTTCCCAGTCGCAGTTCGGATCGTACTTCTCCAGTTCCTGCCGGAGCAGGTGTTTCTGGAAGAGCTTCTCCTTCAGCCACAAGGGCATCGCCATTCGGAACGACCGGAAGCCCCGTGGGACAAACGCGAGGTAGGTCTCGAGGAGTCGTTCGAATTTCAGGAACGGCTTGTCGTAGAAGGCAACGTAATCGATCGACGCGAAGTCGATGCCCGCTTCGCGAACGCAGTATTCGATCGCACGCCGGGGGAAGCGCGCGTCGTGCTTCCTGCGCGTGAAACGCTCCTCCTGCGCCGCTGCGACGATCGCTCCGTCCTCGACCAGCGCGGCGGCGCTGTCGTGGTAAAACGCCGAAACGCCGAGGATCCGCATCGTCCCCGTGTCGTCAGAACAACGTGTAGATGAAGGGTGCGACAGCAGAACCCTGGGTGAGCACGATCAAACCACCGAGCAGCACCACGACCACCGGGATCGGGATCAGCCAGTATTTCCGACGCACACGAATAAATGCCCAGAGTTCACGAGCGAACGAGATCAAGTTTTCACCTCGGCGGCTTTCAGAACTGGTTGGTCATGTCCTTCGGATCGGGGCCAGGCGGATCGCGCGCGATCCAGTAGGTGCTTGCATGTGGATCCCAACGCAACTTGAGTGGATCCTTGCCAAGAGCGCGCATGAGCATCCCGACCGGCACGAAGGCGATGGCGAAGATCGCAGCCATCACCACCGGATTGACCGCGACGTGAAGCAGCATCCCGAACCTGGTCCACGCCACGTTCAGCGTATGGAGCAGCGCCGGCCTTGACAGCGAGACGGCAGCGAAAAACGCGCCGAACGCAAGCCAGAGTCCCCACCACTTGGCGCTCCACAGCCAATAGTCCGCCCCCGCCAGCAGCAGGAACAAGCCACAGAACGTCAGCCCAAAGCCCTTGTCCGAACCGGCAGCGACTTCGTCTTCGTGGTCGGACCTTTCGTGCAGCGTACCGGTACCCGGCTTTGGCTTCCTGTGTCCTGACAATCTCGCCTCCTGGGTCCAGAACAGGGTCGCTCGGCGTTGCCTTCGGGCCGATGCTAGCAGAAGTGTGACAAGGCGGTGGCGTCGCGACCGGCCACTCAGTCTGTCTTGGGCGGTGCCGGGCAAGTATCGCCAGCCGTAGCCGATCGATGCATCAGACAGGACAGCGATCACTGCTCCGCGAACGCCCGCTCCACCACGAAATCCCCCGGCTTCGACGTATTGCCCTCGCTGAACCCCCGCCCCCCAGCATCGCCTTCAGATCGCGCAGCATCGCCGGACTCCCGCACAGCATCACGCGGTCGCTCGCCACGTCGAGCGGCGGCACCCCGAGGTCTTCGAACAGCTTGCCGCTCTGCATCAGCTCGGTGATGCGGCCCATGTTCACGAACTCCTCGCGCGTCACCGTCGGGTAGTAGCGCAGCTTGCCGGTCACCAGGTCGCCGGGGACTCGTGCCTGGGCAGGTGTTCGAGCAGGTAGTCGATGAGCAGCGTGCCGGTGGGCTTGCGCCCAACAATAATCCTGTCGCACGGCCTGATGTGCCTTCGAGGTGAGCGGGCCACCTCTACACGTCGAACAACCCCCGCCCCGCCCCGATGCGCGCCCCTTCGATCTGCAGCATCCGCAGTTTCGTTGCGACCCCGCCGCGCGCCGAGAAACCCCCGGATCGACCGTCGGCTGCGAGCACGCGATGGCACGGCACGATCGGCGCGAACGGATTCCTGCCGAGCGCCTGCCCCACCGCGCGGGCCGCACCCGGTTCGCCCAGGCGCGCAGCGACCTCGCCGTAGGTGAGCGTCTCGCCCGGCGCGATGGCGCGAACGCACTCGTAGACCCGCCGCTCGAACGACGGCACGCCGGACATGTCGAGCCCGATGTCGCGCAGGTCGTCGCGCTCGCCGCCCAGCAGCGCCGCGATCCGGGCGGCCGCTGCACACACGTCCGGCGGCGGGGGAACTTCGGGCGCGCCGGGAAACCGCCGACGCATCCGCACGCGGGTGCGCGCCTCGTCGGCCTCGGGAAGTTGCACACCCTTCAACCCATGCTCGCCCCAGGCGATGCCGCAAGGCCCGATCGCGGTGTCGAAAAGGTTGAATCCGGTGACTTCCATGCCTGGCAACGTCGCGGACGAAACGGTGCGGCGCTCGCGCCGGCTGGCAGTTGCTCCCGGTCAATTCGCGCCTGCTCGCACTCTGCCAGAATCCGCGTCGCGCGCGGATCGCGTCTGCGTGAACAATGGGGAATCCGGATGATTCGACTCGAGCGGTGGTGGCCGGCGCTGGCGGTCGCCCTGGCCTGCGCGATGGGAGCACCGGGCGCGGTGGCCGCCGACGCGAACACGCGCGTGCACTGGCGGCTCGCCGAGGCGGGTCAGGCGCAAGCGCCCCGCAAGGTGCTGGTCCTCGACTCGCAGATCGAAGTTCGCGAACTCTCGGCCGGCGGCGTCACCCAGAAAGTGCCCCAACTCTCCCGCGAAGCCAGCGCCCATTTCGACAGTGCGCTGCGCCGCGTGCTCGCGTCGCGCACCGACATCGTCGCGGTCCCGATGCCGGCGCTGTCGGACACCGAGCAGGATGAATTCGACGACACGATCGCCACGTTCGATATCGTGGCGGGCGAGGCGTTCGCATACACGCAGCCGGACCTGGCCGGCTGGGAAGATCGCGCCGCGCGCTTCGACGAGGGCGTGCAGTACGAGCGGATCGTCGCCGGCACGCACGGCCAGTCGAAGATGTTCTGGGCGAGCTGCAAGGCGCTCACGCGCTATTTCTTCGAGCGGGCGCGTCCGGTGTGCGAGCAGGCGATCGAATCGGTGCGGCTCACCGGGCTGTGACCGCGGCTTTCGGGCGACCGGCGCTCGGGCCGGGCCGACGAATCAAGCCCCCTCGATCGTCCAGTTCTCGACCACGAGCGACGGCACCCGGGAGAATTCGCGCACGTTGTCGGTGACGAGCACCGCCTCCAGGGCCAGGGCATGCGCAGCGATCCAGTGTCGTTGGCGCCGATCGGCAAACCCTGGCGCTCGAATCGCGCCCGCACCTCGCCGTAATGCAGGCCGGCTCGCGCGTCCATCGGGGGTACCTGGAACGCAGCGGCCAACTCGGCCACGCGCGCCTCATTGCGTGCGACGTGCGCGCTCTCCCGGGCACCGAAGGCCAGTTCTCCCAGCACCACCGGTGACAACAGGACGTTTGCCGCCGGCGTACGCTCGAGTCGCCGCCGCACCAACGGGTGCCCCTTCATCGCGGCGATGACGATGCTGGTATCGAGCAGGTAGCGCATCGCAGGCGATCAATCGACCGACTCGACCGACTCGACCGGCTCGGCCGGCTCGGCCGGCTCGGCCGGTTGATCAGGGGGTGCTTCGAGGTCGATGTCGGCTTCACCCCAGAACGCCCGGAAGGCATCGGAGGCCATGCGCGGCGCATCGGGCACGAGCCGCGCGATCACCCTGCCGTGGCGGGTGATCGCGATCTCTTCGCCGCGTTCCACCTCGGCGAGCAGTGACGACAGGTGGGCCTTCATTTCCACCACGGCGACACTACGCATCACACAGCCCATACGAAAATGACCATATGGTCATTTTATCCGGAAAGCACCCGATGGCGCAATGCAACGAACGGCCGATGCGCTGGATGGAGCCGGCTCGCAAAGCCGAGGGCGATACGACGGCGCACCGCTATTGGCGCAGTTCATCCAGGCATTGCCGTGGCGTCCGGACGATCACACCCTGACGTTTCGAGACCGGGAAATCCGCGACATTGCCGGTGACGAGGACGGCTTGCCCGGCGCTGGCAGTGGCGAGAAAGATCTCGTCGCTGCGATCCTGCAGCTCGGAAGGCCGGGGAAGAGCCGTGACCTGCACGCCGATCTCCCCGAGTGCATCGATCAGCGGGTGCACATACGCAGGATCCAGCCCGAATCTCGGGCGTAACAGCACCTCACGATACTCACCTGCGACCCGCGGTTCCATCACCAGGGTGACCTCACCCGCGAGCACCAGATCGAGCAGGTGACCGGGCGGGCCCATCGGCGTGAGCACGCCCGACACCACGACGTTGGTGTCGAGAACCAACCGCATCAACTGCGGACTTTTCGGGCAGCCGCGATTTCCGCGTCGATGTCGGCCTGCGACAGTTCGCTCGCGCCATGCTCGCGCGCTTGACGTCGCAGAGCCCGCAGCGCGAGCTGACCGCGCGCAAGGCGAATCGCCTGGAGGGTCTCATCGAGGTTCGACCCGTCCACGGGCAGCATCAGTGCCACTGGACGTCCGTTGGACGTGAGCAGCAACTCGCCCTTCTTCGAAAGATCGGCCTGTACGGCGCCCGGCCGATTTCGCAGATCACGAATGCTGAGTGTATCCATCGGGACGTGCCTCGAGGCAGTTGGGTTCTATGAATCGTAGCACAATCGTAGCACGCCCTTCATAGAAACACCGCCGCGCTCACGTTGAACCGCCGCGCCAGCCTCCTTGCGATCTCCTTGCTGACTCCGCGCCGGCCGCTCAGGATGTCCGAGATCCGGCCTTGGGGCGCGCAATCGGCGAGATCTTCCTGTTTCAGGCCGTGCTGGCTCATGAGGAAGCGCAGCACTTCCTTCGGTTCGGCCTCAGGGATGGGAGCGTGCTCTTCCTCGTAGGCGGCAACCCGCTCGGCCAGATAGTCGAGCACTTCGGCCAGCGGGTGACTCTCGTCGTCGCCGATCTCGTCCAGCAGAACCTCGATGGTCGCTCGCGCCCGGGCGTAGTCGTCGCCGGTGCGGACCGAGGTAACGCCGACCGCCTCTCCGAGGGCAATCCAGGCGCGAAGGATCGCCTGCGGTCGAGACGCCTGCCTGCGTGCATGAGCCATCAGTTCATCCTTGTCCGTTTCCATCTTCCGCGGTCGTACGCCTCGTGGCCAAGCACCGCGCGGACATACACCTTGTGCCGGTCGTAGTGGATGGAGGCAATCAGCCTGTACTTGTTTCCCCCGATGTCGAACACCGTCAGTCCGTCCACGTAGTCCGCGGTGGCGAATGTCATGCGCAAGTGGTTCAAGTCGGTGAAGGTGCTGCTCTTCATGATGCGGTACCGGGCGATCAGCGGACGCTGGGCGTCAGGGTGCTGGCGCCAGAACTCGATCAGGATGGGCTTCGCGATGACATGCATCGAATGCTATACCATTTCGGTATTTCAGGAAAGCAGCCCGCAGAGCGGGTTGCACCCGGCTCGACGATCGCGATTCGGATGTCGTCATCGTTATAGCCAGGTGCGACGTGGCACACCATCCGACGGATGGCCGATGCGTACCGGCTACTGCTCCGCGAACGCCCGCTCCACCACGAAATCGCCCGGCCGCGAAGTGTTCCCTTCCGAAAACCCCCGCGCCTCCAGCATCGCCTTCAGATCGCGCAACATCGCCGGACTCCCGCACAGCATCACCCGGTCGTTCGCCACGTCGAGCGGCGGCACCCCGAGGTCCTCGAACAGCTTGCCGCTCTGCATCAGCTCGGTGATCCGCCCCATGTTGACGAACTCCTCGCGCGTCACCGTCGGGTAGTAGCGCAGCTTGCCGGTCACGAGGTCGCCGAGGAACTCGTGCCTCGGCAGGTGTTCGAGCAGGTAGTCGTGATAGGCCAGCTCGTCGACCTCGCGCACGCTGTGCACCAGGATCACGTGCTCGAAGCGCTCGTAGGTCTGCGGGTCGCGCACCACGCTCATGAAGGGTGCGAGGCCGGTGCCGGTGGCCAGCAGGTACAGCCGCTTGCCGGGCAGCAGGTAGTCGATCAGCAGCGTGCCGGTGGGCTTGCGCCCGACGATGATCGTGTCGCCCGGCCTGATGTGCTGAAGCTTCGAGGTGAGCGGGCCGCCGGGCACCTTGATGCTCAGGAACTCGAGGTGGTCCTCGTAGTTCGGGCTCACGATGCTGTAGGCGCGCATCAGCTTCCTGCCGCCGTCCTGCAGGCCGATCATCGTGAAGTGGCCGTTGCTGAAACGCAGCGACTGGTCGCGCGTGGTGGTGAAGCTGAACAGGCGGTCGGTCCAGTGGTGCACGCTCAGCACCCGTTCTTCGTGGAAGGCGCTCATGGTTCGGTAGTGCGGGGTAAAGGCCCGTTCCGGAAAAGCTGGTGGACGCGCGGATTCTAATGCGGCACCCGCCTCGTTCGCCGGAAAATCCCCCTCGTCGTCTCGGAAACCGGTACAATATCGGTTGAATTCATGGAATGAGCATCGAGGCACGGATGGAAGAATTGCCGCGCAGCGAAGACGCGCAGGCCCCCCGGATCGACGGCGACACGCCCACGATGCGCCTGATCGCGCTGCTGGAAGTCATTGCCTCGAAAGACGAGTTCGTCACGCTGCAAGGGCTGGTCGAGGAGACCGGTCTGCCCAAGCCCACGCTGCACCGCATGCTGCACCAGCTCGAATCGGCGCGGTTGCTGCAGCGCGAGCACGACGGCCGCAGCTACGGCACCGGGGCACGCCTGCGCCGGCTCGCCGAGAACCTGCTGCTCAACGACACCGCGCACAGCGCGCGGCGCGCGGTGCTGCGCCGGCTGAAGGACGAGGTCGGCGAGAGCTGCAACGTCACCGCGCTGTCGAGCGGCGACGTGCTCTATCTCGATCGCGTCGAGACGGCGGCACCGCTGCGCTTCTATCTGCATCCGGGCTCGCGCGTGCCGGCGCATTGCTCGGCCAGCGGCAAGCTGTTCCTGGCGCAGATGACACCGGCGCAGCGCGCGCGCGTGCTCGGGCCGGGCCCGCTGCAGCGCTACACGCCGAACACGATCACCGAACCCGAGGCGCTCGAGCGCGAACTCGAGAAGGTACGCGCCGAGGGCTACGCGCTCGACGACGAGGAGTTCCTGCCGGGGCTGGTGTGCATCGCGGTACTGGTGCCCGCGGCCGACGGCGGGCGCTCGAACATCGGGCTGGCGGTGCAGGCCCCGATCATGCGGCTCACCGCCGCGCAGGCGGTGGGGGTGTTGCCGGTGCTGCGGCGCGCGGCGCTCGATCTCGTCGACACGGGCGAGCGGCCGGCAAAGGGCGGGCAGGCGCCCCGGCAGGACGACGACTCCGCCGACGAGCGCCTCAGCGCGTGAAGTAGCCCACGCCCACCACTTTTCCGTCCACCGCGCGGAAGTAGGTGTGCTTGCTCTCGATCCGGCCGGTTACCGGATTGCGCCATGAATACGCCACTTCGCGGCGGGCACCGCGGCGGCCGCGCGCGAGCGCTTCCATCGCATCGGTGACGATCGGCCGGCCCTCGGAGTCGCGCAGCGCTCGGGCATCGGTGCCCACCAGCGTGGGGTTCGCGCCGTTGGCCAGGAAGCGCCCGCTGGCCACGTCGATCACGAACACGTAGAGATCGTCGCGGATGAACGGGCCGGGGTACGCCTGGAATGCGCCGAGCGCGGCCTTCTCGTCGACGCGCATCGCCTTCACGGCCCGCCGCAGCATCGCCTTCGCCTCCACCGGCGTGGCGCGCGGCGGATAGAAGCCCACCGCCACGATCACCTCGCCCACCTTGCGGAACAGCGTCTGCTTGGGCCGGTCGCGCCCGTCCACCGCGTCGAACCACAGGTACTCGATGCGTCCGCCGCCTCTCGCCCTGCCCTGCGCGATCATGTCGCTGAAATACTTCTTGCCGGTGGCGTCGGTCACGCCGAGCACGTTCTCGCCCACCAGCGCGGCCGACGCCCCGCCGCTGGCCAGGAACCGACCGTCGGTGCGCAGCGCGTACACGTAGAGGTCGCGGTCCACGAAGTCGGACTGCCGGCCGAAGTCGGCCGCCCCCGCCTCGCCGCGCTGTCGCAGGTGCGCAACCGCGCGGTCGAGCAGCGCCTGCGCGCGCGCCTCCTGGCTGCTGCGATAGCGCGGCGAGGCGGATGCCGCCCCCAGCACGAGGCCCGAGAGCAGGCCGAGCGCCGCACGGCGCGAGGTCGAGGCAGGTGGCTTCATCGTCTGGCTCCGCATGCTGCAGTCGCCGGGCATCAGGAGTAACCGAACATGCGCGGTATCCACAGCGAGATCTCCGGGAAGAACGCAATCAGGAACACCGCGACGGTGGCGGCGAGCATGAACGGCAGCGCGCGCACGGTGATCGCCTCCACGCTCGACCCGCCGATGCCCGAGGCGACGAACAGGTTCTCGCCGAGCGGCGGCGTCATGAAGCCCACCGACAGCGCGCAGATCACGACGATGCCGACGTGGGTCGGGTCGGCGCCGAGCGAGAACATCACCGGCATCAGCACCGGCACCGGGATCATGATCGCGGCCAGCGTTTCCATGAACATGCCCACGAACAGCAGGAACACGATCGTGAGCGTCCAGATCAGGTACATGTTCGAGGTGAGCGCGAGCAGCGATTCGGCGATCACCGCCGGAATGCGCTGCTCCACCAGCAGGCGGCCGAACACGGTAGCCGCGAACAGGATCATCAGCACGCGCCCGGTGATCCGGTGGTGGTGCGCAATGCGTGCAGCACCGCGCGAAACTTCAGCTCGCGATGCAGGAACAGGCCGACGAACAGCGTGTAGAAGATCGCGACCACCGCTGACTCGGTGGGCGTGAACAGCCCCGTGTAGATGCCGCCGAGAATCACGAACGGCGCCAGCACCGACCAGACGCCCTTGCGCAGCGCCGTGCCGATTTCGCCGAACGACCAGGTCTCCGCCATGCCGCGATAGCCGCGGCGCTTCGAGATCAGGTAGTTCGTCACCAGCAGCGCGAGCGCCATCAGGATGCCGGGCAGCACGCCGGCGATGAAGAGCTTCGGGATCGACAGCGACGCGAACTCGCCGTGCGCCTTGACGTCGGCGGCGGTGGGCGCGAGACTCATCGCCGAGATGCCGAAGATCACCATCGGGATCGACGGCGGGATGATGATGCCCAGACCTCCCGATGCGGCGGTGACCGCCGACGCGTAGCTGCGCTCGTAATGGCGCCGCGTCATCGCCGGGATCATCAGCATGCCCACCGCGGCGGTGGTGGCCGGCCCCGAGCCCGAGATCGCCCCGAAGAACAGGCAGGCGAGCACCGTGGCCGCGCCCAGGCCGCCGGTGATCGGCCCGGCGAGCGTTTCGGCGATGTCGACCAGCCGCTTCGAGATGCCGGCAGCCTCCATCAGCGCGCCGGCCAGCACGAAGGCCGGCAGCGCCATCAGCGGGAAACTGCCCACCGAAGTGAACGCGATCTGCACGAAGGCGATCGGGTTCTTCTCGATCGCGAGGAACGCGAACATGGCGGCGCCGGCCAGCGCGACGGTGATCGGCGCGCCGATCAGCATCAGCAGCAGGAAGCCGCCGAACAGGATTTCCACGACCCAGGTTTCCATGGAGGCTCTCCGCGGGCTTCAGCTTTGCTGGGCGGAACTGGCCGCGCTCGCCTTCTTGAGCGCCTCGATTTCCTCGGCCTCGGGGTCGCGGATCTCCACGCCCTTGACCAGCGTCTGGTAGTTGTTCCAGAGGACGCGGATCGACATCAGCGTGAAGGCGACGGGAAGGATCATGTAGAAGTACTTCATCGGCAGCCCGATCGTCTGCGACTTCCAGAACGGGTTCATCCGGCTGACGAACTCGTAGCTCAGGTAGACGAAGTACAGGTTGAACGCGACCCACAGCAGGTCGGCGAACGCCTCGGCCACCTTCTTGACGATCGGCGGGAAAAACATGAACTGGAAGGTGACGCGGTTGTGCGCCGACATGCGCGCCGCCACCGAGGCGCCGAGATAGGCGAACCAGACAAAGAGGTAGGTCGCCAGTTCCTCGCCCCACGGGATCGAGTAGAGGAAAAACTGTCGCAGCAGGATCTGCACGAACAGCAGCAGCATGAAGAACGCGAGCAGCGCGTCGCAGACGTACTCCTCGAAATTCGTCGCGAGATCGGAAAGGATGCCCCTGGTCGGCATGGGTATCTCCGTCGGGTGGAGGGTGCCGCCGATCGTCGCGCGCCGCCGCCCGGCGCGGCTGCGGGCGGCGACGTGGGTGCGCAGTGCGTCAGCGGCCGAGTTCCTTCAGCACGCGGTCGAGCTTGTCCTTGCCGCCGATGCTCTTGTGGAACCTGGGCCACACGGTCTTCGCCTTCTCGATCCAGGCCTTCTCGCCGTCGGCCGGATCGACGATCTCCATGCCGCGCGCGACCAGGTCCTTGCGGATCTTCTCCTCGCTGGCGAGCAGGTAGCGATAGCTCTCCTCGGTGGCTTCCTGGCCTGCGTCGAGGATCGCCTTCTGCACGTCGGGCTTCTGCGCCTTGAACACCTGTTCGCTCACGACCATCGGCTCGAGCGAGAAGATGTAGCGGATGTTGGTGACGTACTTCTGAACCTCGTAGAACTTCATCGCCGCAACGGTGATGTACGGGTTGTCCTGGCCGTCGATCACCCGCTGCTGCAGGCCGGTGAAGGTCTCCGACCAGGCCATCGGCGTCGGGTTGATGCCCCAGGCCTGGTAGGTGGCGATCATGATTTCGTTCTTCGGCACCCGGATCACCAGGCCCTGCAGGTCCTGGAGCGTCTTCACCGGACGCTTCGAGTTGGTGAGCCGGCGAAAGCCGGAGTACGTCCAGCCGATGATGCGCACGCCGGCGTCGCGCACCGTGTTCTCGGCGAGCTCCTTGCCCACCGGGCCCGTCGTCAGCTTCTTCGCTTCCTCGGCGCTCTGGATCACGTAGGGCAGCGTGAGCACGCCCACGGTGGGCGAGAACGGCGTGATGTTGTTGATCGCGAGGATCGAGAAGTCGAGCAGCCCCATCGCAGCGTTGTTGACCGTGTCTTCCTCGCTGCCGAGCTGGCTGTTCGGGAACAGGTCGACCTTGTGCGCGCCGCCGGTCTTCTCGGCGAACAGCTTGGCGAACGTGAGGCCGAAATGGTGCTGCGTGCCGCCGGCGGCGTCGCCGATGGCGACCTTGAAGGTCTTGGCAACCGCTGCGGGCGCGGCGGCCAGCAGGCCGGCCGCGGCGAACAGCGACACGAGCAGGGTGTTGCGAAGTCTCATCGATGTCTCCTCGAATGAATGGAGCGGTGCCGGCCTACAGGATCTCGTCGTTCAGGTAGTACCAGCGGTACAGGAACCGTTGGCCGAAGCGGCGGAACGGGGCGAAGTACTCGGAGACCACCATCTCCCTGATATTGGGGAATGGCAGCTTCGAGCGGAAGATCGGCAGCTGCAGCGAGGCGCCCTGGCCGGCGATCCACTGCGCGAGCCGGCGGCCGGCCTGCGCGGAGTACATGACGCCGTTGCCGCCGTAGCCGAGCGCGTAGTACAGCGACTGCGTGGAATCGGGCTGGAAGATGCGCGGCATCATGTCGTGGGCGACGTCGACCCATCCCCACCACGAATACTCGATCGGGATGCCGGTGAGCGCCGGAAACTTGCGGTGCATGTCGCCGATCAGCAGCTGCTCGTACTTCTTCTGCGGCGCATCGCGCCCGGTGATCGCGCTGCGGCTGCCGATCTGCAGCCGGTTGTCGGGAAGCAGGCGGTAGTAGTGCCGCAGCACGCGCGTGTCGGTGAGCACCTGGCGCGTGCGGAAGTTGCACGCCTCGATCTCCGAGGGCGTGAGCGGGCGCGTGACGATCGAGTTCGACAGGATCGGCAGCAGGCGGTTCTTCAGTTCGCCGTGCAGCGTCTGCGAGGTGTAGCCGCCGGTGGCCACGCCGACCGCGCGCGCCCTGACGGTGCCGCCGGGCGTGCGCAGGTAGTGCACGCCGTTGCGCGTCTCCCAGCCCTGCACCGGGCTGGCCGGGCGCACCTTCACGCCGAGGGCGCGCGCCTTCTTCAGGTAGCCGAACGCGAGCTTGCCGGCGTGGATGCCGATGCCCTCGGGTTCGTGCATCGCGCCCGCGGCCTCGCTGTCGTTAACCCATTCGCGCTTCACCGTCGGGGCGTCGAGCAGGCGCGCGTCGTACTTGAAGACCTCGCGAAGGCATTCGACTTCCTTCGCCAGCGTCGGCATCACCTTCGGCCGGTGCGCGATGTACAGGTGACCGCCGGGCTGCGGCTCGCAGTCGATGTCCCTGATCAGTTCCTTGAAAGTCTCCATGCCTTCGAGGCACTCGCGATGCAGCGCCAGCGCGGTGTCCAGCCCGTAGCGGGTGATCCACTGCGAGCGCTTCAGCCGCCCCGACGCGCATTGCGCCTGGCCGCCGTTGCGCGTGCTGCACCCCCAGCTGCTGCGGTTGGCCTCGAGCACCGTGGCCTTGATGCCGTGCTCCTGCGCGAGAAAGATCGCCGCGGTCAGGCCGGTGAAGCCCGAGCCGATGATCGCCACGTCGACGTCCATGTCGGCGACGACCGGGCCGTCGTCTTCGGGTGGCGCGCCCGCGGTGCCGATCCAGTAGGTGGGCGCATAGTCGGTGCCGTGGCCCGGCGTGGGCGAGACGAGCGGATCGTAGGCCGGATCGTAGGCGCGCAGGCTCGCGGTGGCTGAGCCTGCGGTTTCGGGGGCGGCCGTGGCGGTTGCGGACATGACTGCGTTTCCTCGGAGGCGGATGCGCGCGGGTGCGCGACGACGATCAGCGGCCGGCGGCGACCACCGGCGGACGATCCTTGCGGAAGGCGTTCTTGACGGCGATTCTCCCGTTGCGGAAAGTGAAGACGTCCACCATCCGCGCCTCCACGCGCGTGCCGTCGGCGCGCGTGCCCTTGAAGGTGGTCTCCGAGACGCCGCGATCGCCGCAGACGAAATGCTCGCCGTCGAGCCAGGCCGCATCGGGGAAGGTCTTCCAGGCGGCCTCGAAGCCGGCGCGCACCTCGTCGCGTCCGACGTAGCTCTTGCCGAAGAGGTCGGGGCCGCCGACCGCGTGGAACACGCAGTCGTCGTCCATCATGCTCATCAGCGCTTCGATGTCGTGGCGATTCCAGGCGTCGCCGAACGCCTTCAGGAATTCGACGTTGGGTGTGCTCATGTTCGGGCTCCGTGTGTCGTACGGGTTCGGGTGAAGGGGTTTCGCCCGCTCAAACGTAGTCCTTGTACTTGTCGAGGAAGCGCACCGGCTTCGACAGCGCGTCGCGGCGGAACGGGTCGCCCAGTTCGCGCGTGCACATGATCTCGACGATGCAGGTCTTGCGCTCGTTCATCTGCATGTCCACCGCGCGCTTCAGCGCCGGGCCGACGTCCCCGAGCCGGTCGACCACGATGCCCTCGGCGCCCATCGCCTTCGCGATCTCCGCGAAGCTCGGGTTGTCGAGCTCGCCGGCGACGAAGCGACGGTTGTAGAAGTCGACCCGGTTCTTCTTCTCGGCGCCCCACTGGCGGTTGTGGAACACGACCGCGGTGACGGGAATGTCGTGGCGCACGCAGGTCATCGTCTCCATCAGGCTCATGCCCCAGGCGCCGTCGCCGGCGTAGGAGATCGCCGGGCGATGCGGCGCGGCGACCTTGGCGCCGATGATCGTCGGGAACGCGTAGCCGCAGTTGCCGAAGCTCATCGCCGCGAAGAAGCTGCGCGGCTTCTCGAAACGCAGGTAGCTGTTGGCCACCGAGTTGATGTTGCCGATGTCGGTGGACACCATCACGTCGGCCGGCATCGCCTTCTCCAGCTCGCGCAGCACCTGCCGCGGGTGCAGGTACTGGCCGCCGGAGAACGGCTTCTCGCCGCTTTGCTCGGCGATCATGTCGAGGCTGTACGGGTCGCGCTCGTGGGTCCACTCGTCGAGCTCTTTTTCCCAAGGCCGCCTTCTCGGCGGCGACCGTGGCGGCGCGCTGCGCCTTGGTCGCGTCGCAGGCGAGCGTGCGATTGGCCAGGCGCTGCACGAGCGCGGTCGCCGCAGCCCTGGCGTCGCCGCAGATGCCGACCGAGATCTTCTTCACCAGGCCCAGCATCTTGTTGTCGGCGTCGATCTGGATGATCTTCGCGTTCTTCGGCCAGTAGTCCATGCCGTGCTGCGGCAGCGTGCCGAACGGGCCCAGCCGCGAGCCCAGCGCCACGACCACGTCGGCCTGCGCCATCAGCTTCATCGCCGCCTTCGAGCCCTGGTAGCCCAGCGGGCCGCACCACAACGGATGGCTGGCCGGAAACGAATCGTTGTGCAGGTAGCTGTTGACCACCGGGGCGCCCAGCCGCTCGGCCAGCGCCTTGCACTCTTCCACGCCGTCGGCCATCACCACGCCGCCGCCGGAGATGATCACCGGGAACTTCGCCTGCGCCAGCAGGTCGGCCGCCTCGTTCAGGCTCGTCTCGCCGCCGGGGCCGCGATCGAGCCGCGAGGGCATCGGGATCTCGGCGTTGATCTCGCCGTAGAAGTAGTCGCGCGGGATGTTCAGCTGCGTCGGACCCATCTCCGACATCGCGCGATCGAAGCAGCGGCCGGTGAACTCGGCCATGCGCGCCGGATGCGTGACGTGCCCCTGGTACCTGGTGAACTCCTGGAACATCGGCAGCTGGTCGCATTCCCGGAAGCCGCCTAGCCCGATCGTGCCCGTGCCGGTCTGCGGCGTGACGATCACCACCGGGGTGTGCGCCCAGTAGGCCGCCGCGATCGCGGTCACGCAGTTGCTGATGCCGGGGCCGTTCTGGCCGATCACCACGCCGTGGCGGCCGCTCACGCGCGCGTAGCCGTCGGCCATGTGGCCGGCGCCCTGTTCGTGCACCACCGGAATCAGGCGAATGCCGGCCGGCGCGAAGATGTCCATCGCATCCATGAACGCCGAGCCCATGATGCCGAACATGTCGGTGACGCCGTTGGCCACCATCGTCTCGACGAACGCCTCGGAGGGCGTCATTTTCTGGACGCCCTTCACCACCGAGCGGGCGTTTCCGGGGGCTTGCTTGCTCATCGTGTCTTCTCCTGGGGCGATGGAACGGTTGGGTGAAGGCCTAAGGCGCTACCGGATTCCGGTACGAAATGTTCGATTTAACGATCCGATCGGCGAAACTGTATCGGACGATTTCGGGACTCGTCAACGTCCATTTCGAAATCAGATATGCAATAGATCAGATTTCGGAATCCCGGTATGATGGGGTCTTCCCGAGTCGAGGTAGCCGGCATGACCCTCCCCGCCCTGTCCGAACCCGAGCTGATGGTGCCGGTGCGCGCCGTGTTCGGCATCGATTCCGACCTCGAAGTGCCCGCCTTTCGCGAGCGCGACGACCACGTCCCCGACGTCGACGACGCGTACCGATTCAACCCCGAGGTCACGCTGGCCATCCTCGCCGGCTTCGCCCGCAATCGCCGGGTGATGGTCCAGGGACTGCACGGCACCGGGAAATCGACGCACATCGAGCAGGTGGCCGCGCGGCTGAACTGGCCCTGCGTGCGGGTGAACCTCGACGGACACGTGAGCCGCCTCGACCTCGTGGGCAAGGACGCGATCGTGGTGCGCGACGGCCTGCAGGTGACCGAGTTCCGAGGAGGGCATCGTGCCCTGGGCGCTGCAGCGCCCGGTGGCGCTGGTGTTCGACGAATACGACGCCGGGCGCCCCGACGTGATGTTCGTGATCCAGCGCATCCTGGAGCGCGACGGCCGCTTCACGCTGCTCGACCAGAACCGGGTGATCCGCCCGCACCCGTATTTCCGGCTGTTCGCCACCTCGAACACCGTGGGCCTGGGCAACCCGAGCGGGATGTACCAGGGCACGCAGGCGCTGAACCATGCGCAGATCGATCGGTGGAACATCGTGGCCACCCTCAATTACCTGCCGCGCGACGAGGAAGTCGCGATCGTGCTCGCACGCGTGCCCTCGAAGGCGCACGAGCGCGGGCGCAAGCTGATCGAATCGATGGTCGCGCTGGCCGAGCTCACGCGCAAGGGCTTCGCTGCCGGCGACCTCTCCACCTTGATGTCGCCGCGCACCGTGATCACCTGGGCCGAGAACTGCGAGATCTTCCACGACCCGGCGCTCGCCTTCCGGCTGGCCTTCCTGAACAAGTGCGACGAAGTCGAGCGGCCGATCGTCGCCGAGTACTACCAGCGCTGCTTCGGCGAGGAACTCGACGAATCGCAGGCCGCGGGGGCCGGGCCGCGGTGACCAGCGCGCCGCAGCAGGCCAGCGCGCAGCAGCAGGCGCGCCGCCAGCAGCGCATCGAGGAATTGTGCGCGGCGTCGATCCGCGCGCTCACCGGCGACGCGCAGCTGCACTACCGCGGCAGCACGCTGCACCGCGGGCATGCGCCGCTGCGCTTTCTCGCCCCGCACCTGCGCGACGACTCGGTGGCCTCGGGCTTCGAGGACTTCGGCTCGCGGCGCGGACTGGCCGACGCGATGGCGCTGCGCCTGCGCCATTCCGATCCGGCGCTGCACCGGGAGCTCGCTCCCGCCGATCCGGTCGAGCGCCCGGTCTTCGAGATGCTCGAGCAGTTGCGCGTCGAGACGCTGGCGCCCGGGGAGATGCCCGGCGTGGCCGCGAACCTTCGGCATCGCTTCGAGCAATGGTCGCGCGCGTTTCACGCGTCGCGGCTCACCGAGACGCGGCTCGGGCTGCTGATGTACGCGCTGGCGCAGAGCTGCTGGTCGATGCTGAACGGCGAGCCGCCGCTCGCGGAGACCGAGGAGATCATCGAGACCACCCGCGCGAAGCTGGGCCGCGCGCTCGCCGGCACGCTGGCCGGAATCCGGCGCGAGCGCGCCGACCAGCGCGCATTCGCTGCGTACGCGCTGCGTATCGCCGCGATCGTCGGCGCGATGGTGCGCGCGGCCGAGGCGCAGCAGGCGAGCGAACGCGATGTGCGCAACGACAACGACGAGGACGTGCCGGCCGCGTTCGCGTTGCTGCTCGACTTCGAGCAGAACGACGGCGACGGCATCGCGAGCGCGACGAGCGGCCAGAGCCAGGTTTTCGACGCCGGCGGCGAAGGCTATCGCGCGTACACCACGCGCTACGATCGCGAGATCGACGCGGCGCCGCTGGTGCGCCGCGAACTGCTGCGCGAATACCGCGAGCGGCTCGACCAGCGCATCGCCGCCAGCGGCATCCACCTGGCGCGCCTGTCGCGCCTGCTGGCCGCGATCCTCGCCACGCCGCGACGCGACGGCTGGAGCTTCGGCGAGGAGGAAGGCTACGTGGACGGCGCGCGGCTGGCGCGGCTGGTCAGCGCGCCGGCCGAGCGCCGGCTGTTCCGGCTCGAGCGCCATCGGCCGGTGGCCGACTGCGCGCTCGCGTTCCCTGGTCGACTGCTCGGGCTCGATGAAGGAGCACGTCGAGCCGGTGGCCATGGTCATCGACGTGATGGTGCGCGCACTCGAAGCCGCGGGCGCGGCCACCGAGGTGCTCGGCTTCACCACCGGCGCCTGGAACGGGGGCGCCCGTACCGCGAGTGGCTCGCGCGCGGCCGGCCTGCGCATCCCGGGCGCCTGAACGAGCTGCTGCACATGGTCTTCAAGAGCGCCGATCGCAACTGGCGGCGCGCGCGCACCGATCTCGCCGCGCTTCTGAAGCCCGACCTGTTCCGCGAGGGCATCGACGGCGAGGCGCTCGACTGGGCCTGTGGCCGGCTCATGCAGCGCGCCGCACGGCGCCGCATCCTGGTCGTGATCTCCGACGGCTGCCCGATGGACAGCGCGACCGCGCTGGCCAACGACCGCTTCTACCGGACAACCACCTGAAGGAGGTGGTCGCGCGCCACGAGCAATCGGGCACGGTCGAAGTGCTGGGGCTGGGCGTCGGGCTCGACCTGAGCCCGTTCTACCGGCGTTGCCTGGCCACCGACCCCGCCGAGCCGATCGGCAACGAGCTGTTCCTGTCGATCGCCGGCCTGATCGCCGGGCGGCGCCGGCGCTGAAGCACGGTCCGGCGCGATCGTTGCGCCGTCGCCGACGAACGCGTGTCAGGCCTGCGCAGCTGCCGCTTCGGCCGCCTGCGCCTGGACCACGGTGACCGCGATCACGTTGAACACGTCGTCGGCGCAGCACCCCCGCGACAGGTCGTTGGCCGGGCGGTTCAGCCCCTGCAGCATCGGCCCGACCGCGATCGCGCCGCCCAGGCGCTCGGCCAGCTTGTAGCCGATGTTGCCCGCGTCGAGATCGGGAAAGACGAGCACGTTGGCCGCGCCGTTCACGCGCGATCCGGGCAGCTTGCGCGCCGCGATCTGCGGCACCAGCGCCGCGTCGAGCTGCACCTCGCCGTCCACCGGCAGATCCGGGCGGCGCTCGCGCACCAGCCGCGTGGCTTCGACCACCTTGTCGACCATCGGATGGCGCGCGCTGCCGGCGGTGGAGAACGACAGCATCGCGACTCGCGGATCTTCCATCAGCAGGCTGCGCGCGTTGCCGGCGGCCGCAATCGCGATCTCGGACAGCGCCTGCGCGTCGGGATCGACCACCAGCCCGCAGTCCGAGAAGATCAGCCCGCGGCGCACCCTGTGCCAGGGCTCGGCGAAGATCATCAGGAAAAAGCTCGACACCAGCTTGCAGCCGGGCGCCGGACCGATCACCTGGATCGCGGTGCGGACCACGTCGGCCGTGGTGCGTACCGCACCGGCCACCGAGCCGTCGGCATGGCCCAGCCGCACCATCAGATCGGCGAAGCACAGCGGGTCGCATACCGCGGCGCTCGCCTGCCCGGAGGTCATCCCCTTGCCGCGGCGCAACTCGAACAGTGCCTCGGCGAACGCTGGCGCGAGCGGCGAGGCCTGCGGATCGACGATCTCGACGCCCGCGAGGTCGACCCCTTCGCGGGCCGCGGCTTCGCGGATCGCCGCGCCCGCGCCCACGATGATCGGCCGCGCCACGGCCTCGCGCGCGGCCCGCGACGCCGCCTGCAGCACGCGGACGTCTTCGCCTTCGGAGAGCACGATGCGGCGTGGCGCCGACCGGGCGCGTTCGACGATGCGGTCGATGGGGTTCATGCTTGCTTCTTCTCGAATAAAGAGATGTTACGTTCCTGATTATAAAATTTTATCCGACTACGGCTGAAAATCCTGGAAGAAGCCACAAATCGCACGAATATCGTGCACACTTGTTCCGTGTACCTTTCGGATCGGAGATTGCCCATGAAGAACATCACCCTCACCGCAGACGAAAGCCTGATCGAGGCGGCACGTGAACGGGCGCGCGCCGAGCACACGACCCTGAACGAGCAGTTCCGGCGCTGGCTCGCCGACTACGCCGGCACCCATGAACGCATGCAGCGTTACGACGAGACGATGGTGCAACTGCGCGGCAAGTTGAAGCTGGGCCGCAAGCTGACCCGGGAAGAGATGAATGAGCGCTGAAGACTTCATCGACACCAACCTCTTCATCTACCACCTGGACGCGAGCGACCCGCGCAAGCAGGCGATCGCCGAACGCATCGTCCGCCAGGCACTGCTGCACGGCAATGCCTGCATCAGCCATCAGGTGATGCAGGAATGCCTGAATGTCGTGCTGCGCAAGGCGCAGGTCACGCTCGACATCGCGCAGGCTCGGGCGTACCTGGAAACGGTCCTGGCCCCGCTGCTTCGCGTGTCGGCGAGCGTGGCGCTCTATCAGCGCGCGCTCGACGTACAGGCGCGCTGGCGCTTCGGCTTCTACGATTCTCTGATCGTCGCGGCGGCCCTCGCGGCCGGTTGCACGCGTCTGATCAGCGAGGATCTGCAGCACGGCCAACGGATCGAAACCCTGACGATTCACGATCCGTTTCGCGCGTAAGCATCCGTATGAGTGCCGAAACCTGGGCCATCGGCGACCTGCAGGGTTGCCTCGACAGCCTGCTGCGCCTGCTGCCGCAGTTGCCCGCCGATGCCCGCATCTGGATGCCCGGCGACATCGTCAACCGCGGCCCGCGCTCGGCCGACAGCCTGCGCTGGGCGATCGCGCAAGGCGAGCGGCTGGTCACGGTGCTGGGCAACCACGACCTGCACCTGCTGGCGGTGGCCGCGGGCATCCGCCGCGCGCACCGCACCGACACGCTCGACGACATCCTCGCCGCGCCCGACCGCGACGCGCTGATCGACTGGGTGCGCTCGCGGCCGCTGGCGCACTTCGAGCATGGGTGGCTGATGGTGCACGCCGGCGTGCTGCCGCAGTGGTCGGTCGCGCGCACGCTCGAACTGGCCGCGGAGGTACAGCGCGTGCTCTCCGGCCCCGATTGGATGGGGTTCCTGCGCGAGATGTACGGCAACGAGCCGGCGCGATGGAGCGAGTCGCTGCGCGGCAACGACCGGCTGCGCGTGATCGTCAACGCGCTCACGCGCATCCGCTTCTGCACGCCCGACGGCCGCATGGATTTCGCCGCCAAGGAAGGGCTCGACTGTGCCCCCGACGGGCACCTGCCGTGGTTCGAAGTGCCCGGGCGGGCGAGCGTGGGCACCCCGATCGTGTTCGGCCACTGGGCGGCGCTCGGCTACATGAACCGCCCCGACCTGCTGTCGATCGACACGGGTTGCGTCTGGGGGCGCGAGCTCACCGCGGTGCGGCTCTCCGACCGCACCCGGCGCTCGGTGCAATGCGCGCCGGCGCCTGCCCGGGGCTGAAGCCAGGCCGGCCGATCGAGTCGTAGCGAAAACCGGCGGCCTGCACCGCCTGTGGATCGTAGAGGTTGCGCCCGTCGATCAGCACCGGCTGGCGCATGATCGAGCGCAGCCGCGCGAAGTCGGGGCTGCGAAACTCGCGCCATTCGGTGACCACGAACAGCACGTCGGCGCCTTCGGCTGCGCGGTAGGCGTCGTCTTCGGTGCGAAAGCCGTCGCGGCCCGCGAGCGCCGCGCGCACGTTCTCGGCGGCCTCGGGGTCGTAGCCGACGACGCTGGCGCCGGCCGCGAGCAGACCCTCGATCAGCTCGAGGCTCGGGGCCTCGCGAATGTCGTCGGTGTCCGGCTTGAACGCCAGCCCCCAGAGCGCGGCGCGCACGCCGGCCAGCCGGCCGTCGAATGCCCGGTGGGCCTTGGCGAACAGCACCTGCTTCTGCCGCTCGTTGGCATCGAACGCCGCCTGCACGATGGTGAGCGGCGAACCATGGTCGACGCCGGTGCGCAGCAGCGCGCGCAGGTCTTTCGGAAAGCACGAACCGCCGAAGCCGGCACCCGGGTACAGGAAGCTCGGGCCGATGCGCGGGTCGCTGCCGATGCCGCGGCGCACGTCCTCGATGTCGGCGCCCAGCCGCTCGGCGAGCGCCGCCAGCTCGTTCATGAACGAGATGCGCACCGCGAGCATCGTGTTGGCCGCGTACTTGGTGAGCTCGGCCGAGCGCACGTCCATCACGATCAGCTTCTCGTGGTTGCGCGAGAACGGCGCATAGAGCGCGCGCATGACCTCGGTGGCCCAGGCCTCGCGGCTGCCGATCACGATGCGGTCGGGGCGCATGAAATCGCCGATCGCCGCGCCCTCCTTCAGGAACTCGGGGTTCGAGACCACCGCGAATTCGTGGGCGACGCCGCGCCGCGCCAGCTCGGCGGCGATCGCCTCGCGCACGCGGTCGGCGGTGCCCACCGGCACCGTGCTCTTGTCGACCACCACGCAGCGGCCGGCAAGCAGCGAGCCCACCGTGCGCGCCACCGCGAGCACGTGCGAGAGGTCGGCCGAGCCGTCCTCGCCCGGCGGCGTGCCCACCGCGATGAAGACCGCCTCGGCGCCGTCCATCGCGTCGACAGCGTCGAGCGTGAAGCGGATGCGCTGCTGCGCCAAGGCCGCGCTCGATCAGCGGCGCGAGGCCCGGCTCGTGGATGGGCACCTCGCCGCGCGAGAGCCGCGCGACACGGTCTGCGTCGACGTCGACGCAGACGACGTGGTTGCCCATTTCGGCGAAGCAGGCCGCGGTGACGAGACCGACGTAGCCGGCTCCGAATACTGCGAGGCGCATCGTTCGGAGGCTCCGTTATCGATCGATACGGTGGTATTCACGGAACCACGCGACGAAGGCCCGCAGGCCCTCGTCGAGCGGCATCTTCGGCGTGAAGCCGGTGATCCGCGCAAGCTTGTCGGTCGACGAGAACGTGCGCTCGACGTCGCCGGGCTGCATGCCCATCTCGTTGCGCAGGGCGCGCCGGCCAGTGATCGCCTCGAGGCGTGCGATCAGTTCGTTGACGCTCACCGGGTCGCTGCGCCCGAGGTTGACCACCTCGAACGGCGCCCAGCTGGTGTCGGGCCCGTCGGCATTCCAGTCGGCCGGGTTCGCCGAGCTGCTCGCCTCGCGCGGCGCATCGATCAGCCGCACCGTGGCCTCGACCGTGTCGTCGATGTGGGTGAAGTCGCGCGACAGCACGCCGCCGCCGTAGACGTCGATCGGCTTGCCGCGGAGCATCGCGTCGGTGAACTTCCAGATCGCCATGTCGGGGCGGCCCCAAGGCCCGTACACGGTGAAATAGCGCAGCCCGGTGACCGGCAGCGCGAACAGGTGCGCATAGCTGTGCGCCATCAGCTCGTTGGCGCGCTTGGTGGCCGCGTACAGGCTCACCGGATGGTCGACCGGGTCGCGCTCGGAGAACGGCAGCTTGCGGTTTGCGCCGTAGACGCTCGAGCTGCTCGCGAAGACCAGGTGCCGCACCTCGAGACGCCGGCAGGCCTCGAGCATCACCGCCATGCCGGCGAGGTTGCTGTCGGAATAGGCCATCGGGTTGATGAGCGCATAGCGCACGCCGGCCTGCGCGGCCAGGTGCACCACCTGTTGCGGGCGGTGCGTGTCGAACAGCGCGTCGATCGCCGCGCGATCGGCGACGTCGGCCTCGTGGAACGCGAAGCCGTCGAAGCCTGCGAGCGTGGCCAGCCGCGCGCGCTTGAGCCGCGGATCGTAGTAGTCGTTCAGGTTGTCGATGCCGACCACGCGGCGGCCGTCGGCCAGCAGGCGACGGCACAGGTGCATGCCGATGAAACCGGCCGCGCCGGTGACGATGACGGGAGCGCTCACTGGACTGCTTCGGAAATGGACGAGGGTAACAGAGGAGGCACGCGGGGCCTCGAATCAGGCGAAGCCGAGGAACAGCGCAAGCGCGCGGGTGACCGCGAGCATCCGCGTGTCGTCCACCCTGCCGATCTGCTGCCCCAGTTTCGCACCGGGAATTGTCTGCGCCTTGTCGATCATGACCTGCGACGGATGTCGCAAACCGGTCGATACGTCGGCCGGCAGCGCGATGCGGAACAGCGGCGCATCGCGCAACTCGCGGGTGATCGGCAGGATCGTCACCGACGGATGCTCGGCAAAGAGGTCCGACTGGATCACCAGCGCAGGCCGCGGTTTGCCGTAGTCGCCCGACAGCGCGACCGTGACGACGTCGCCGCGCCTCATCTCCAGCCGGTGCGATCGGCCGCCGCGTCGAGCCATTCGAGCACGGCTGCCTCATGCGGATCTTCGCGCAGCAACGCAGACTGGCGCCGGCACTCGCCCACGAAGCCCGGACGCCGCGCATCGGGCACCCAGATCTGGATCGGGCGCAAGCCGGCCGCACGCAGCTCCTCGCGGTGGCGACGAACCCGTTCGGCAACGTTGCTCACGGCCGCGTCTCCCGAGGGCCGCTGCCCAGGTAGTCGAAGTGTTTCATGTAACGGATTCTAGTTAGCGCGCGACACCCGGTCAATCGGCCGTTCGGTCTATCGATCGTTCGGCCTATCCGTCGTTCAGCCCGTGGAGCACCGAACGCCCGCCGGTCCCCGAACGAAATCCCGGCGCTCAGAACGTGTGAAGCAATCGGCCGCGCCCGGAAGGCGCGCCAGGAAGTGCCCGGGCGAGGCGCAAAGCGCAGCCATATCGGTTGATATGGCGAGCATTTGCAACGAAGCACGGGCACTTCCTGGCGTGCAAGACGGGAGCGGATGATTGCTTCACACGTTCTCAGCGCTCGAAGACGACGCGCCCGTCGACCACGGTGAACCGCGCCCGGCCGATGACTTCCATGCCGAGGTACGGCGTGTGCCGGCCCTGGCTCGCGAGACCCTCGCGGGTCACCGTCCAGGCTTCTTCCGGATCGAACACGCAGAGATCGGCGGGCGCGCCTTCGCGGATCGTGCCGGCCGACTCGCCCAGCCCGAGCACCGCGCTCGCTCCGACCGTGACCTTCGACAGCGCCGCGAGCAGGCCGGTGCGTGTCTCGCTGGCCCACTTCAGCGTGAGCGGCAGCAGCAGTTCGAGCCCGGTGACGCCGGGTTCCGCTTCGGCGAACGGCAATTGCTTCGCGTCGTCGTCCACCGGCGTGTGATCCGAGCAGATCGCGTCGAGCGTGCCGTCGGCCAGCGCGGCGCGGATCGCGTCGCGGTCGCGCTGCGAGCGAAACGGCGGGTCGACGCGATACTGGCTGTCGAAGTAGCCGATGTCGATGTCGATCAGGTGCAGGTGATGCACCGCGACGTCGGCGCTCACCGGCAGTCCCTCGGCCTTGGCGGCGCGCACCAGTTCGAGCCCGGCGGCCGAGGACATCCGGCACAGGTGCACGCGGCAGCCGGTTTCGCGCACCAGGTCGAGGATCGTGTGCAGCGCGATCGTCTCGGCGGCCACCGGAATGCCGGCCAGCCCCATCCGCGCAGCCACCGTCCCGCTGTGCGCGACGCCGCCGCGCGACAGGTGGGGATCCTGCGGGCGCGCCCAGACGGTGAAGCCGTAGGTGTTCGCGTAGAGCATCGCGCGCAGCAGCACCTGCGTGTCGAAGATCGGCGCACCGGCCTGCGAGAAGCCGACGCAGCCGGCCTCGGCCAGCTCGGCCATCTCGGTGATCACTTCGCCCTTCAGCCCGACGGTGAGCGCTCCCAGCGGATACAGGCGCGCCTGGTCCAGCCCGCGCGCGCGGTGCTTGAGCATCTCGACCAGCCCCGGCTCGTCGAGCGGCGGATCGGTATCGGGCGGGCACGACAGCGAGGTGACGCCTCCGGCGAGCGCGGCGCGCATCTCGGATTCGAGCGTGGCCCTGTATTCGAAGCCCGGCTCGCGCAGCCGCGCGGCGAGATCGACCAGCCCCGGCGCCACCACGAGACCGGACGCATCGAGCGTGCGCTCGGCGCGAAAGCCCTGCGGCGGCGCTCCGATCGCGACGATGCGCCCGTCGGCGAGGTGCAGGTCGGCGCGCCGGTCGGTGGCCGTGGCGGGATCGACGAGCCGGCCGTCGAGGATGGACAGTCTCATGCGTTCAGGATTGCGCGAGGATGCTCATCACGGCCATGCGCACCGCGATGCCGAAGGTCACCTGGTCGAGGATCACCGACTGCGGCCCGTCGGCCACCGCCGACTCGATCTCGACGCCGCGGTTCATCGGGCCCGGGTGCATCACGATGCAGTCGGGCGCGGCCAGCGCGAGCTTGTCCTGCGTCAGGCCGTACTGCTTGAAGTACTCCTGCGCCGAGGGCAGCAGCGCGCCGCGCATGCGCTCGTTCTGCAGCCTGAGCATGATCACCACGTCGACGCCGCGCAGCCCTTCGCGCATGTCGGTGAAGGTGCGCACACCCATCTGCGCCAAGGCCGCCGGGCACCAGCGTGCGCGGCCCGATCACGCGCACCTCGGGCACGCCCAGCGTGGTGAGCGCATGAATGTCGGAGCGCGCCACGCGCGAGTGCAGCACGTCGCCGACGATCGCCACCGTGAGCTTCGTGAAGTCGCCCTTGAAGTGGCGGATCGTGTAGACGTCGAGCAGGCCCTGCGTGGGGTGCGCGTGGCGCCCGTCGCCGGCGTTGACGACGTGCACGTGCCCGCGGCCGCGCGTGCGGTCGATGTGCTGCGCGATCAGGAACGGCGCGCCGCTCTCGGCGTGGCGCACGACGAACATGTCGGCGTGCATCGCCACCAGGTTGTCGATCGTGTCGAGCAGCGACTCGCCCTTCGAAGTGGACGAGGTGCCGATGTTCAGGTTGATCACGTCGGCCGACAGCCGCTTGGCGGCGATCTCGAAGGTGGTGCGCGTGCGCGTCGAGCTCTCGAAGAACAGGTTGAACACCGACTTGCCGCGCAGCAGCGGCACCTTCTTGATGTCGCGATCGGACACGCCGACGAAGGTCGCGGCGGTGTCCGAGGATGTGATGGATCAGCTCGCGCGGCAGCCCTCGATGGTGAGCAGGTGCCGCAGTTGGCCGTTCTCGTTCAGCTGGGGATGGCGCAGCGGCATGGCGTCATTCGATGCGCAGCGTGAAGCGGCCGTCGTCGGTTCGTTGCAGCGCGAAGTTGCGCGGCGCGGCGAGCGGATGCGTCGCGCCGCAATAGCGGGCCTCGATCGGCAGCTCGCGCCCGCCGCGGTCGAGCAGCACCGCCAGTTCGATGCGCGCCGGCCGGCCGTAGTCGAACAGCTCGTTCATCGCGGCGCGCACCGTGCGGCCGGTGAACAGGATGTCGTCGACCAGCACGATGTCGGCGCCGTTCACGTCGAACGGCAGCTCGGTAGCCTTCATCGCCGCGGGCAGCCCCACCCGGCCGCCGCGCCTGCCGTAATCGTCGCGGTGAAACGCGCTGGACAGCGTGCCCAGCGGCCGGACGATCGTGAGGTCGCGGTGCAGGCGCTCGGCAATCCACGCTCCGCCACTGTGAATGCCGATCAGCGAGACGTCGCGCCCGGCGATGCCCTCGCGCACCGCCTGCAGCAGGCGCGCATAGACAGCTTCGGCGTCGGGGGCGGCGTTCATTGCGCGGAGGCTTCGGGTCGGCGGCTGGACAGATATTGTCGCAGGATTACGGCGGCCGCCTCCGCATCGACCGGCTCGCCGGCGCGGCGAACCCTGTCCGGGCCGAGGCCGCGGGGCTGCGTCGGCGCCCGGTCGGCGCGCGCCTCGACGCTGGAGAAGTTCTCGTCGACCAGTTCGACCGGCAGTCCGAAGCGCCCGCCCAGCTGGCGCGCGAAGCGCTCGCAACGGGAAGTGACCGGCAACGGCGCACCGTCGGGATGGCGCGGGCGGCCGACCACCAGCCGTTGCGGCTGCCATCCGGCGACCAGGGCGGCGATCGCTGTCCAGCGGTCGGCTACCGGCTCGCAGGCCACGATGCACAAGGGACGCGCCGAGCCGGTCAGCGTGTTGCCGACTGCCACTCCGATGCGGCGGGTACCGAAGTCGAAGCCCAGCAGCGTCTCCGCCACTCAGGCGTGCCCGGCCGAACTGGCCAGGAAAGCCGGATCGATGCCTAGCAGCCGGAACGCGGCTGCGAAGCGCTGCTCGACCGGCGTGTCGAAGATGAGCTCGGCGCTGGCCGGCACCGTGAGCCGGGCGTTGCGCGAGATTTCTTCCTCGAGCTGGCCCGGCCCCCAGCCGGCGTAGCCCAGCGTGACCAGCATGCGCCGCGGGCCGCCGCCGCTGGCCACCGCCTCGAGCACGTCCTTCGAGGAGGTGAGGCCGATTTCGTTGCCGACCGTGACCGTGGAGTTCCATTCGCCGGCAGGCTCGTGCAGCACGAAGCCGCGATCCATCTGCACCGGCCCGCCGAAGAACACCGGCGAGTGGGCGAGCGGCGCGATCCCGAGCTCGAGATCGATGCGCTCGAACAGCGTGGCGAGGTCGATTTCCATCGGCCGGTTGATGACCAGCCCCAGCGCGCCTTTAGGGCTGTGCTCGGCGACGAACACGACAGCGCCGCCGAAGTTCGGATCGGCCATGTCGGGCATGGCGATCAGGAACTGGTTGGTGAGGTCGATCACAGGCTGCTCGGCCATGCAGCGATTGTAAAGGGGCGATCCGGCGGGCACAATCCGCCCTCCGTCGCCATCCGCCCTCCGCCGCCGCCCTCGGCAGCGCGCAAAGCCACGCTGGCGCGCTACGCGACGGTCAGGCGCCCGAGCGGCGGCGCCGCGACGCGCTGAACCTCGCCACCTGGCCGAGCAGCTCGTCATCGCGATACGGCTTGCCCGGTAGGCGTCGACGCCGAGCGAGAGCGCGTAGTTGCGGTGCTTGTCGGCGGTGCGCGACGTGATCATCACGATCGGCAACTCGCGCAGGCGCTCGTCGGCACGCACATGGCGCGTCAGGTCGAAGCCGTCCATCCGCGGCATCTCGATGTCGACCAGCATCACGTCGGGCTGGCGCTCGGCCAGCTGGCGCAGCGCATCGACGCCGTCCTTGGCGAGCATCACGTCGTAGCCTTCGCGCGCCAGCAGACGCTGCGTCGCCTTGCGCACGGTCAGCGAGTCGTCGACCACCATCACCGCCGGCGGCACCTCGGCCAGCGGCGCGCGCGGCACGCCCGGCGCGGGGCGCTCGAGCCACAGGTCGCCGAGCACCGCCTGCGCGAGCCGCACCGGATTGAGGATCAGCACGATCTCGCCGTTGCCGAGGACGGTCGCGCCACCCACGCCGGGCACGCGCGCCACTTGCGCGCCGACGTTCTTGACCACCACCTCCTGGTTGCGGCTGACTGCATCGACGTGGATCGCGAGCCGCAGGCTGGCCGAGCGAACGATCACCACCGGCGACAGGTGCTGCGCGATCGGCCGCGTGTCCGCCGCGTCCACCAGCATGCCGAGGTAGTGCATCGGCAGGCGCGCGCCCTGCCATTCGATCGAGCCGTCACGGTAGGCTGCCGCCAGCGCCTGCGGCTTGAGCTGCAGCACCTGCTCGACGCTGGACGACGGAATCGCGTATTGCACGGCGCCCGCGCCCACCAGCACGACCTGTGCGATCGCCAGCGTGAGCGGCAGGTGCACGGTGAAGCGCGTGCCACCGCCGCGCGTCGACTCGACCTCGATGCGCCCGCCCAGCGACAGCACCTCGGCGCGCACCACGTCGGTACCGATGCCGCGGCCGGCCAGCTCGGTGACTTCGCTCGCGGTCGAGAAGCCGGGCATGAAGATCATCTCGGCCAGCTCGCGCTCGCCGGGCTGCGCGTCAGCCTCGACCAACCCGAGACTGCGCGCGCGGGCGAGGATCTTCGCATGGTCGAGCCCGCCGCCGTCGTCGGCGAGCGTCAGCACGACTTCGTTGCCTTCCTGGCGCACCTCGAGGCGGATCTCGCCGGTCTCCGGCTTGTTCGCCTCTTCGCGCTGCGCCGGCGGCTCGATGCCGTGCGCGACCGCGTTGCGCAACAGGTGCTCGACCGGACCGGCCATCCGCTCCAGCACACCGCGGTCGATCTCGACCGAGGCGCCGCGGATGTCGAGCGCCACGCGCTTGCCCAGTTCCTTGGCCGCCTGGCGCACCACGCGATAGAGGCGATCGCCGATCGAGCCGAACTGCACCATCCGCATGCGCATCAGATTCTGCTGCAGCTCGCGCAGCACCTGCGACTGGCGCGCCATGTCCTGCGCGGCCGAATCGAGGCTGCGCGTCGCGTTGTGCTGCACGGTCGCCACGTCGTTGACCGACTCGGCGAGCATCCGCGTGAGTTCCTGGAAGCGCGTGTAACGGTCGAACTCCAGCGGGTCGAACTCCGCGCTGGTCTCGCGCTGCAGCGCGATGCGCGCCTGGATCTGCGACTCGGCCTGGATCTCGATCTCGCGCAGCTGCGAGCGCAGCCGGCCGACGTTCTCGGTCAGGTCCTGCAGCGACTGGCGCAGCTGCCCCAGCTCGTTGTCCACCCGCGAGCGGGCGATCGACACCTCTCCCGATTCGTTGACCACCCGCTCGAGCAGGTCGGAGCGAACGCGAACCAGCGACGCGGCGGCCGGCGTCGGCGAGGCGGCAGCAAGCGAGGCGGCCCCGGCGATGGGCGCGACCCGGCCTGTTGCGGCGGGCGCGGTGCCGGCGGCATCGACGGTTGCGGCATCGACGGTTGCGGCATCGACGCCTGCGGCAGTGGTGGTCGGCGCGATTGCGACCGGGGGCTTTGCGACCCCTTGCGCCGACGGATCGCGGATGGCTTCGAACATCGCCACCGCGTTGTCGCAATCGGCGATCAGTTCCTCGATCAGCGAAGCCGGCACCACGGTGAGCACGCTGGCCGCTTCGATGCGCGTTTCCATCTCGTGCACCAGCTGGCCGAGCGCCATGGCCCCGGCCATCCGCGCACTGCCCTTGATGGTGTGCAGGTGGCGCATCAGCAATTGTTGCACCGAGCGGTCGGCCGGTTCGGCCTGCCAGCGGCGCAGGTTCTCGCCGATCTTCGGCAGGTAGTCGGCGGCCTCCTCGACGAAGATCGGCAGCAGTTCCTCGTCGAGCCCGCTCTCCGGCGGCGCTTGCGCGGCGAGCGGCTCGATCTGCGCCTGGGGTTCGTTGCGCGGATCCCAGCGGCTGGCCAGCGCGTGCGCGAGCGCAAGCGCGGCGGACTCATCGGCCGGCGCGCTTCCCGCGGCAAAGCGATGCAGCATCGCCTGCAGCCGCTCGATCGTCGTCGCGTAATCGGACAGATCCTCGGCGCCCAGCGTGCGGCCCGATGCGCGCTGCCGCAACAGGAAGGTCTCGAGCTGCTCGGCCAGCGCCTGCACGTCGTGCAGTTCGACCAGCGACGCGCTGCCCTTCAGCGAATGCATCGCACGCTGCGCCGCTTCGCTGGCCGCGCGCACCGGCTCGTCGGCCCAATGCGCGGTATCGGCGCCGAGCGTCGCGATCAGGTCGTCGGCCTCGGACAGGAAGATGTCGTAGAGCGGGCGGTTGATCGTGCGGTCGCCGATGCGTACTTCGTCGACGGCGGGAGCCGCCTCGGGAGCGTCGACCGCAACAGGTTCGTCGAGCGCAACAGGTTCGTCGAGCGCAACAGGTTCGTCGAGCGCAACAGGTTCGCCGACCGCAACAGGCTCGTCGACCGCAACAGGTTCGTCGACCGCAACAGGTTCGTCGAGCGCGGCGGCGCCGGCGACGACGATGAACTCGTCGGCATCGATGGCTTCGGCGAACTCGACCACGGCCTCGACCGCCGCTTCGCCGGCAACGTCCACCTGCGCGGCCAGTGCCGCGAAGGCGTCCGCATGCGGCCGGTTTTCGCGCAGCGCGGTTGCGGCATCGATCATCGGCTGCGGATCTGGCCGGAACGACGTGCCGCCCTGGAGCAGCCCGACCCAGTCCTGGAAACGTCCGCAGGCCAGCCCGATCAGGTCGTGCAGCGCCGGCGTGACCACCCGCTCTTCGGCGAGCCACAGGTTCATCACCTGCTCCATCGCCCAGCCCGCGTCGCCGAAGTCCGTCAGGCCGACCATCCGACTCGAGCCCTTCAGCGTGTGGAAGCCGCGCCGGATCGTCGTGAGGAAGACCTGGTCGGCCGGCGCCCGGCGCGACTGCGCCGTCGCGTCGGCGATCGCTTCCAGCACCTCCTGCGCCTCGCCCAGGAAGATTTCGAGCAACTCGCTGTCGATTTCGGCCTCGTCGCGCTGCGGCTCCTCCGGCCGCACGCCCTCCGGCGCCGGCTGCGCGCCCGCGATGCCGGCCAGCGTGGCCTGCAACGACGCATCTGCAGCCGTGCCTCCTGCGTCGAGCAGAGCAATCGCCTCGCTCGCCCGGCTCTTCAGCGCGCCGTCGTCGACCAGTTGCGCATCGTCGCGCAGTTGCGCCAGCGTCTCGCGCAGCTCGCTGCGCAGCGCGGCGTCGTCGGGCGCTTCGCGCAGCGAACCGATCAGCTCGCCTGCGCGCTGCGACCGGTCGGCGAGCAGCGACTCTGCGGTGTCTGCCGAAGGCGAGGGCGGCAGCTGCACGCTGCGCGCCTCGAGCGCCACCACCACTGCCGCCGGCGCGCGCCGCGGCTCGTTCAGCTCGGCGCTGAACCGGCCGGTGGCGGCGTCGAATTCGAAGCGGGCGCCACTGCGACCGCGCTGCTGCAGCCCGTCGACGAAGAATCCCACCGCACCGAGGCTGGAGGCAACCAGCTCGGAGTCGTCGGCAGACGGGCCGGCCTCCTGCGCCGCGAAACCGCGCACGCGTTCCGCGATGCTGCGCGCCGCCGCCGCGGCGTCGCGGTGGCCAAGCACCTGAAGCGCGCCGGCAACCTGATCGAGGTGCTGTGCGGTCTGCGGCAGGTCGGCACGCTGCGACGCATCGCGAAAGAAGGAATCGAGCGCCTGCTCGGCCGAGCGCAGACTGCCCTGCGTTTCGGCAACGAAGCTGGCCATCGTCAGGCGCTCCTGCGCCGCATGGCTCAGTTCGCGCAGCCACTGGGGCAGCTCGCCGTCGATCGCGGCGCCGGCGAGCGCCTGGAGCAGCCGCGTGGCCATCTCTGCCGTGCGCGCGTCCAGCGCGTCCTGCGCCCCGAAGCCGCGCTCGAACAGCTGCTCGGCGAACAGCAGCGCAGACGCGCCTTCGAGCGCGAGCGCTTCGGCCATCTGGCCCGGGCGCGTCGCGATCACGCGGCTGGCCTCGACGAAGGCTTCGGCCAGTGCCCGCAAGCCGTCCCCCGGCAGGGCGCCTGCGGCCGCGCGCAGCGCCGCGATCGCCTGCGCGAGACCGGCCAGGTCGGCGCGGCTGCCCGCGGCAACCTTCTCCCAGGCCGGCTTGGCGCGGGCCAGCGCCTCGCGCGCCGCACCGAGCGCACGCGCGTCGACGCGACCGAATCGCGGCACTTCGAAATCGGCGGGAACGACGCTCTCGATGTCGAAGGCGCGCAGCACCTCGGCCAGCAACGGCGAGTCCTGTGCCTTCGAAACGTCGACGCGCGCCAGCGCGAACAGCGCATCCTTCATCAGCCGCTCGGCCACCGGCGTGCCGTCGACGATCGCGCGGCGCAACTGCAGGTTCATCCGCGCAAGCAGGCGCTTGCCGTAGACGTCGAGCGCGATCGCTCCATCGCGCAGTGCCTCGAACCAGGCGAGGGCGACTTTCCAGAAAGTCGGATGCCGCGCGCCCACCTGCGAGCCGGCGACCGTGTCGATCGCCTGATGCAGCGCCGCGATGCCCGCTGCGTCGGCCGGACTGCGCAACACCTGAAGCAGGCCGCGCTCGAACTGCGCGCGCGCCGCCGACAGCGTCGCCGCGTCGAGCGAGCGAACCTGCGCATCGGCGACCACCAGCTGCGCAGCCACCGGCACGACGAAGAGGTCGGCCGGATGCACGCGCTCGGCGCCCCGCGCCTCGAGCAGGTCGCGATAGTAGGGAAACAGGTACAGCGGCTGCTGCGGCTCGCCGAGCAGCACCTCGTCGAGATACTCGACGATCGCACCGAAGCCGCGCGCGATGCGCTCGACCAGTTCGCGCGACAGTCGCAGCGGTCCGCGCTCGACCTGCTCGAGCAGCGTCTCGGCTTCCGCGCTGAGCAGCGACACCCCGGGAAGGTCGACCAGCACGAGCGCGCCGTGCGCCTGGTGCAGCGTGACGCGCGCAGCGCGCAGCGCCGACAGCTCGTCGTCGTGGGCGCCGTCGCCGCGGCCGAGCTGCTCGCGCAGCTTCGCCTCGCTGGCGGCGAGCGACTCGCGGATCTCGCCCGCGCACCACGACAGCGTGGCGAGATCGGGCGCTTCGGCGGGCGGGCGTCGGTTCGCGTCGTTCATCGCGTGCAATCGCGTGAGTCGCCGCTCAGGCAACCTTGAACCGCGACACCGAGTTCTTCAACTCGTGGGACAGCTGGGAGAGCTGGTGAATCGACCCCGCGGTCTGCAGCGTGCCTTCGCTGGTCTGCTCGGTCACCAGAAGGATACGCTGGATCGACTGGGCGACTGTCCCGGCCGACGCTGCCTGGCGCGAGGTGGTGGTCGAGAAGTCGTCGATCAGCTCGGCCATCGTCGTCGAGACGCGGCCGATCTCGCCCAGCGCCCGGCCCGCCTCGTCGGAGAGCCGCGTTCCCTCGACCACGCCCTGGGTGCTGCGTTCCATCGCCGACACCGCGTCGGCCGTGTCGGTCTGGATCGCGCGGATCAGCGCCGAGATCTGGCGCGTCGCCTCGGCCGAGCGCTCGGCCAGCCGCTGCACCTCCTCGGCGACGATGGTGAACCCGCGGCCCGCCTCGCCGGCCGACGCCGCCTGGATCGCGGCGTTCAGCGCCAGCACGTTGGTCTGCTCGGTGATGTCGGAGATCAGCTCGACGATCTCGCCGATCTCCTGCGAAGACTCGCCCAGCCGCTTGATCCGCTTCGCGGTGTCCTGGATCTGGTCGCGGATGCCGTTCATGCCGCTGATCGCGTTGTCCACCGCGCGCGAGCCGTCCTCGGACGCGTTCAGCGACTGGCGCGCCACCTTGACCGACTCGGCGGCGCGCGCCGACACGTCGTTGATCTGCTGCGCCATGCGCAGCACCGACTCGCCGGTCTCGCGGATCTCGCGCGACTGCTGCTCGCTCGCCGCCTGCAGGCTCGACGCGGTCGTCTGCGCCCGCGAGGACGCATCGTTCACCAGCTCGGCGGTGGTGTTGATCCGCGCCACCAGGTTGCGCAGCTCCTCCACCGTGTAGTTCACCGAGTCGGCGATCGCGCCGGTGATGTCCTCGGACACTGTCGCCTGCACCGTGAGGTCGCCGTCGGCCACCTCCTGCAATTCGTTCATCAGCCTGAGGATCGCCGCCTGGTTCTGGTCGTTGGTGCGCTTGGCGTCCTGTTCGAGCCGCTGCGCCACCGCCTGCTGGCGCTCGGCGTCCTCGGCGCGCTGTTCGCTGTCGGACAGAAACGCGCGGAACAGCCCGTACACCGCGAACAGCGCGAGCATGCCGAACATCGCGGCGATCGCCAGGTTCCAGACGCGCCCCGACTCGCCCGCCTGCAGCTTCGCGCGCACCGCCTCGAACTGCGTGCGCACCGGCTCGCTGTCGCCGAAGATGCGCCGCTCCGACAGCTTGGCCTGCTGAAGCCGCGGCAGGCTCGACAGCACGCCGGCGAGTGCCGGATCGATGCTCGCCATCGCCTTCTTCAGTTCGTTCAACGCGCGCCGCGCATCGGGGTCGCCGGCGGCCGGAAGACGCATCCGGTCGTTGCCCGAGAGCAGGCTCTCGTTGAGTTCGCGAAAACCGGTCACGGACTGCCGAAGGTTCGCCTCGGCGGTGTTGTCGGCCATGCCCGAGAACACCAGCTCGTTCACGTCCTTGGCGATGCGCTGGGTGAGCATCACCAGTTCGCCGGCCGCGGCCACCTCGCGGTTCGACGCGCCCGACTGCAGCTTGCTCGCGGCCACCGCCTGCGCGGCGTCGAGCATCTGCGGATTCACGCGGATCACCTCGCGGCGCATCGCGCCCAGAGACTGCAGCAGCGCGCTCTGGTAGCCGATCATCTGCGCGGCCTCGCTCGACGCCGCCCAGGCCTGCTGCAGCCGGTTCACGTCCGAGAGCATCTCGCCGGGCAACGCGTGCGCGCCATCGCCGCCCTCGGCGAGCCGCGTGATCGAACGGTTCACGATCTCGCGGCTCTCGCGCAGCTGCGCGAACGCATCGGGGTCGCCGGCGACCGCCTGCGGCGCGGCCTTCGCGACGCGCTGCGAGTGCGTCAGTGCGTCGCCCACCTCCTGCAGCCAGCGCGCCCCGTCGGCGGCCTGGCGCGAGTCGAGCCACAGGAACACGAACGCGATCAGCACTGCAACGAACAGCATCGGCACCCAGACTTCGAGCTGCTTGCGAAACGGCATCGCGCCGATGACCGGAATGCGGAAGCGCTCGCGCGGGCGCGCAGCCGGCGTCGGTGCCTCGGCCGGTTCGCTGACGGCGATGCGGCTCTTGGGCACCTCGTCCGGGGCAGTCGCGGGCGCAGCCCCCGCGAACGGCCCGAAGCCCGTGTCCGGCAGCAGGTCCTCGAGAATCGCCGAGTCCGGCGCGAGGTCTTCGTGCCGGTTGGTGCGCGGCTGCATGAAGGCGGGAAGCTTGATCGCCACTTTCATCTTCGGTTCTCCGGGGCGGTTCAGCGACTCACGCCGAGAAAGCGCTCGTCGCCCGCCAATCGTTCCAGGCTCAGTTCGGTCCAGCGGTGGCCCTGCCCGTCGACCCAGCCGCGGCCCAGCCATGGCTGGCCCGCGTCGCCGGCCGGATCGTCTTCGGCTTCGGTCATCGCCGTCAGGCTCTGCAGCCCGAGCATCCGGTCGACCAGGATCGCCCCGTTCAGGTTCAGCCGCGGCGCGAAGGCGACCAGCCGCGCCTCCTTCGTGCCCGGCGTGAAGTCGCCGCCGGCAAAGCGGGCCAGGTCGGAGACGCCGAACAGCGAGCCGCGCAGGTTTACCAGGCCCATGAACCAGTCCTGCGTGAGCGGCACCGGCGCGATCGCGCCGCTGCAGGCCGCGATCTCGCCGGCCTCCGACAATTCGACCAGAAAGCGCCGGCCGCCGACCTGCACGCCCAGGCGCGCCGCCTGCGCGGGCTCCGCGGCGGCCTGGCGCAGCCGCTCCGACAGCCGCGCCTGGAAGTCGCGCAGGTGCTTGCGCTCGGCCATGGTCAGTGCGCCAGGTCGGCCACGCGGGCCAGCAGTTCGTCGGGCCTGATCGGCTTGACCAGGTACTCGCGCGCGCCCTGCCGCAGGCCCCAGATGCGATCGGTCTCGTTGGACTTGCTGGTGCAGATGATGATCGGGATGCCCTGCGTCTCGGGGTCGCGCGACAGCGTGCGCGTCACCTGGAAGCCGTTCTGGCCGGGCATCACCACGTCCATCACCACCAGGCTCGGGCGCTCGGTCTTCGCCTTGGCGATCGCCTCCTGGCCGTTCTCGGCGGTGATGACCGTGTACCCCTTCTTCGCCAGCAACTCGGCGAGAAAGAAGCGTTCGGTCGGCGAATCGTCGACGACCGGGATCTTCTGCGATGCCATGAGGCGGTCCCCGGTTCCGTGTTCGGTGCGGCGCATGCTCAGGCGCTCGCCTGTTCGCGGCTGCCCAGCGCGGCGACGCGCCGCGCGCATTCGCCGGCGGTGCGGATCAGGCTGTCCTTGGTGAAGGGCTTGGTGAGGTACTGGTCGCAGCCCACCATGCGGCCGCGCGCGCGATCGAACAGGCCGTCCCTGCTCGACAGCATCACCACCGGGGTTTCGCCGAAGCGCGGGCTCTTCTTGATCAGCGCGCAGGTCTGGTAGCCGTCGAGCCGCGGCATCAGGATGTCGCAGAAGATCAGGTCGGGGTCGTGGTCGGCGATCTTCGCCAGCGCGTCGAACCCGTCGTCGGCGAGGATCACCTGGCAGCCGGACTGCTTCAGGAAGATCTCGGCACTTCGACGGATCGTGTTGCTGTCGTCGATCACCATCACCTTCAGGCCCGCGAGCCCGGCGGCAGCGTTCATCTCATGTCTCCACCATCTCGAACTCTTCCTTGCGAGCGCCGCACTCGGGGCAGGTCCAGTTGGGCGGGATGTCCTCCCAGCGCGTGCCGGCGGCAATTCCCTCCTCCGGCAAGCCCTTTTCCTCGTCGTACATCCACCCGCATATCAGGCACATCCACGTGCGGTACCCCGCGCCCGGCGCATCGCTCATTGCTCGTTCCCTTCGACTGGCCTGCGGCGCCGTCCCCACGGACTTCACGCCGGTTTCGTGTTGGTGTCGGCACGCTCATGGCGACCGTGCGGCGATGTTAACCTCGCGTAAAAGGCCCAACCTTTCATCGCCGACCAGTGGCCCCGGTGTTGCGACAAACGCACAGGAATTTCCGATGAGCAAGCGCCTGCCGACCGGCCTTTACGCACTGACGCCCGACACGGTGGACGACGACTGGCTCGCGATGGCGGTGAGCGCGGCGATCCGCGGCGGCGCAGCGGCGGTGCAATACCGCAACAAGGCTGCCGACGCGGCGCAGCGGCTGCGCCAGGCGCAGCGGCTCGCGCGCATCTGCCGAGAAGCGGGCGCGCTCTTCATCGTCAACGACACGGTCGAACTGGCGACGGCGGTGAATGCCGACGGCCTGCACATCGGCCGCGACGACGGCGACCCGGCGGCGGTGCGCGCCGCGCTCGGCGCGCAGCCGGTGCTCGGCGTGTCGTGCTACGACTCGTTCGAGCGCGCGCTGGCGGCGCGCGGCATTGCCGACTACGTCGCGTTCGGCAGCGTGTTCGTGTCGGCGGTGAAACCGGGAGCGGTGCGCGCACCGCTCGCGCTGTTCGCGAAGGCGCGCGAGGCCGGGATGCACGCGGTGGCGATCGGGGGAATCGACGCGGGGAATGCCTACGAGGTGGCGCAGGCCGGAGCTGCAGCGGTGGCGGTGATCACCGCGGTGTTCGGGGAAGCGGGCGGCGTGGGGCGCGCCGATGCGACGCGAGTCGAGGCCAATGCGCGCGGGGTGGTCGAGGCGTTCGAAGCGGGACCGCGGGCGGCGACAGGTGTGAAGCCGCAGTGAAACCTTCCGCGGCGATGCCGACGCGTTCGGGCGCTGCGGCACCATGGCATCCGCAACACGGTCACCCTCGGGCAGTCACGCTGCATTTCACTCGCTGTAATCGAATCGTGGCGGGACTTTCACCCGCAGGAGTGCGCCCGTGCCGGACGCACAAGAAAAAGGCCCGCTTGCGCGGGCCTTTTCTCGGTATGGCACTGAACGAGCGATCGCTCAGACCTTCGGCAGGTATTTCGCAGGAACGCTACCGCCAACCGCCCACGAGCACTGGGCGCCGGACACGCACGTTGCCGTGTAGATAACATCCTTGCCATCCACGGTGCTCTCGCCCGTGCCCTTCATCAGAACAGTGACCGTGCCAGCCGTGGCAGACGTGCCGGCAGCGGTGACCGACGTCACGTACTTGCTGGTGATGCTTGCCGCTGTAGCCAGGCCGAGGGCGGCGTTGTCCGCACCGTTCAGGGTGCCTTCGTTGAACGCAAGCGAAATTGCCGTTCGCGCAGTGGAAGAAATGCTGGCGGCCTCGGAGACCTTCGCCCGGATCGTGTAGTCCTGGTACGCCGGCAGCGCCACCGCCGCCAGGATCCCGATGATCGCCACGACGATCATCAGTTCGATCAGGGTGAAACCCTGTTGAAGTTGCTTGCGGATCTTCATCTGTTCAGCTCCCGATGAGTGATTGGGAAAGTCGGTCGACGGCGTCGACTCGCGTATCCAGTCGCAGGCAACGTGCCATCGTTGGCGTGCGGCGCCTTTCGGCCGACGAATGGTCGCTGCACGATCGGCGCGTGATGTTCGTCACTCTGGATGCCGGCCTGCCATCGCCGCGCGTGACGCAGAACGTGCACGAGGCTGCCGCAAGCTGGCAGGACCTGACGCGCCGCGTCACCCTCATGACCTTCGAGAGGCAACGCGTGACACCCAAGAGGCGGCCGAACTGGTGACAGGCCGCGACCTCCGCGAGGCGACCATGACGATCGTGGCCGAAATCCAGGCGCTGCGTGCCGAACTCCGCGCCATCGAGCCGCGCCTCGCCATTCGGCTTGGCGGCATCGTCGTCGTCGCGCTCGGCGCCTTCACCGCCTTGTCGAAGTGGATCGCCTGACCGCAGCGAACATCACGCCGATCGTGCCGGCTACCGCGAAACCGCGCAGCGGCCTGCGGGCGGGCAGGTGCACGAGCACCGCCGCACGAGCACCCGCGACGAAAGACGTCCCTCCAATGGCACGTCGAAGCTCTGGATGCATGGTAGCAAGAGTGGTAGGCCGCGCCTTCGAATCCGTCAGTGCCGACGGCATCGAAGACGATTCGGCGTGGTGAGATCTGGTTCGCCACGCTCGATCCGGCGCTGCGACTGCATCTGGCGCTGGGTTGACGTCCAGCCCGCCCAAGCTACAACTCCAGCACGTCCCCCCGCTCCAGCATTCGAGGCGAAAACCGGCCCGCCCAGGCCTCGATCTCGCGGCCGATCGTCTCGCGGTCCGACGGCTTGAGGTGCGTGATGAGAATCTGCGGCTCGCGCTGCAGCTTGGCGAGTTCCTGGCCGAGCTGGATCGGGAACAGGTGCTTCGCGGTCACCGCGAGGTCCTGCTCGCGGTTCGAGAACGCGGTCTCGATGATCAGGTATTTCAGGTTCGGCACGCCGTTCACCTGGCGCCAGAACTCGTCGTTCGGGCCGGTGTCGCCCGAGAAGACCAGCGCGGCCTCTTCGTTGTAGACGTGGAACGCGAGCGCCGGCACGGTGTGGCTGGCCGCCAGGCTGCGCACCCAGCGGCCGCCCACCTCGACCACGCTGCCGATCGACAGCGGCTCGAACACCATCCACGGGCGTTCGTAGTGCGGGATCTCGGCGAAGTCGGGCCAGATCACCCAGTTGAAAATGTGCGTCTTCAGCGCTGCGATCGTCTCGGGCAGCGCGTGCACCACGAGCGGCTTGTCGCGCTGCGCGCCCACCGAGTCGACCAGCAGCGGCAGCGCCGCGACGTGATCCAGATGCGAATGGGTGAGGAACACGTGGTCGATCGCGGCGAGTTCCTCGACCGACAGGTCCTCCACGCCGGTGCCCGCGTCGAGCAGGACGTCGTGATCGACGAGAAACGAGGTGGTCCGGGCACGGGCGCCGATCCCCCCGCTACACCCCAGGACTCGTACCTTCATGCAAGGCTTCCCTGGCGTCGCCTGCAACCTGCTTCTGTACCGGCATCGGCCGCGTGGGCACGGTCCCGGCGCCCGCCTCGTGCGTGGCCTTCGGCACGAACACCCTGACCGACTCGGTGCGCCCCGCCACCGTGGCGCGCGCAAGCGCGAGGAACTCGTGCTGCCGGCAGCGCCGCACCGTGGCCTCGCCGACGATGACTGGAACCTCGTACTTCCTGGTCAAGCCCTCCAGCCGCGAGGCGAGGTTCACCGCGTCGCCCACGGCAGTATAGGCACGGCGCCGCTTCGAGCCCATGTCGCCGACCCGCGCCACGCCGGTGTTCACGCCGATGCCGATCGCCAGCGGCGGCAGGCCGCGCGCGCGCAGCACCTCGGACATCCGGCGCACCTCGGCCTGCATCGCGAGCGCGGCCGCGACCGCGTGGTCGGCGTGCGCGGGGTCGTCGATCGGCGCTCCCCAGAAAGCCATCACCGCGTCGCCCATGTACTTGTCGACGGTGCCGCGGTGCGCGTGGATCACCTCGGTCATGCCGGTGAGGAACGCGTTCAGGTACTCGCGCAACGCCTCCGGCTCCATCGTCTCCGCGATCCGCGTGAAGCCGCGGATGTCGGCGAACAGGATCGTGAGCTCGCGGTTCGTGCTCTGGCCGATGCGATAGGCATACGGGTCGCGGGCCATCTGCTCGACCAGCTCGGGGACAGGTATTCGCCGAAGAGCTGCGTCATCGCGCGTCGCGCGCGGCCCTCGGAAAGCCAGCCCGCGGCCAGGTTGAACAGGCCAAGTGCCAGCACCGCGGCGAGCGAAGCCGACAACGGCAGCACCTGGCCCAGGTTCGAATACGCGATCGCGTTGGCGCCGGCCAGCGTCATCGCGCCCACCACGCTCGCCACCACTGCGCCGAGCGCGCCCAGCGCCGGCAGCGCGAGCGCGAGCAGGCCCGCCACCGCCAGCGTGAGCAGTGCCGCGATCGTCGGCGCCTCGGCCACGCGCTGCTTGATGCGGCCGTCGAGCGCGCCCGACAGCAGCGACGCATGGATCTCCACCCCCGGGAACACCTCGCTCACCGGCGTGGCGCGCAGGTCGGTCAGCCCCGGGGCGGTGGTGCCCACCAGCACGATGCGATCGCGCAGCAGGCTCCAGTCGACGCGCCCGTCGAGCACGTCGCTGGCCGACAGGTACCGGAAGCGCCCGCCGTTCGGCCCGCCGCGCCCGGCCAGCGGCACCATCGCGGTGAACTGCGCCGAGACCGGAAACTCGACGCGCCCGCGGGCGCCGTCGAGCACCAGCCGGTCGCCCTGCACCGCGAGCGACGCGTTGCCCAGGTATTCGCGCATCACCGCCACCGCCAGCGAGTCGTAGATCGCGTCGCCGTAGCCGATCAGCAGCGGCAGCGCGCGGATCACGCCGTCGGAGTCGAGCCCGCCGCCGAGGAACGGATTGAAGAAACCGGAGGCACGCGCCGTGCGCTGCAGCTCGGCCAGGTTTGCGCCATAGCCGCTGGCCCGGGTGATGCGCGGCGCGAGCTCGCGCGCCGCGTCGCCGTCGTAGAGCGGCGCGGGCAGCGCGCCGCTGGTGCGCCCGTCGCGGTCGCTGGTGAAGTAATAGCCGAGCACCACTGGCCGCTCGGCCAGCGTGCGCGCCAGCCGTGCGTCGTCGTCGCTGCCCGCCTGGCGCTCCGCGAAGAGAATGTCGAGGCCGACCACCGCCGCCCCACCCCGGTCGACCAGCGAATGCACCAGCGCCGCGATCGCCCCACGGTCCCACGGCCAGCGGCCGCGCTCGGCCAGGCTCCGCTCGTCGACGTCGACGATCACGATGCGGTCGTCGCGCACCGGCGCGGCCAGTCGCTGGCGGCCGTCGTAGAGCTCGCGATCGAGCGCCGACAGGCTGTCGATGCGCAACACCCCGAGATCGGCCGCGGCGAACGCGGCGACGATCGCCAGGCCGGCCAACGCGCGCCAGAACCGCGATCGCAGCAGCGGGGACATCGCTGGCCCGTCCCGCCCGGGCGCTCAGCCGCCGAGCCGGAAGCGCAGCGTCACGCCGGCGAGCTCGATCAGGTCGCCGTCGACGACCTGGCGCGCGGCCAGGCCGATCGCTTCGCCGTTCACGCGCGGAAAGGCCGGCCCTTCCAGGTGGGTGACGAAGAACCGGCCCTTGCGGCGCGAGATCACCGCCACCTGCTCGGGATGGCCGGCCAGGCGCGTGACCGCGCGGTCGATGCGCTGCGTGGTGCCGGCCAGCGGGCCGCTCAGGAAATCGACGAACGCGGTCGCCTGGCTGGCTTCGGGCAGCACCACGACGCCCGGCGCCCCGGGGTCGAGCACGTAGCGCAGCCGATAGATGCCGATGTCGATCACGTCGCCGTCGCCGAGCACGCGCTTGTCCACCGGCATGCCGTTGACCAGGGTGCCGTTGCGGCTTTCGAGGTCGTGGACCACACTTTCGGTGCCGCGGGTGCGCAGCAGCGCGTGCTCGCCGCTCACCGTGAGGTCGTCGAGCGCGATGTCGTTGTACGGACGCCGGCCGATGGTCAGGCACTCCTTCAGCACGGGCACGACGCGCAGCGGCGACTGTCCGCTGCTCACCAGCAGGCGGATCGCCACCGCGGCCTCGCGGTCGCGCATTCCCGGATGTTCGGCGTCGGCCATGCGCAGCAGGCTACCGTCGGGCCGAAGGGCGCCCGAGGAACTATTTCATGAACGGCCGTTCGGCTGGGTCGGACGGCGAAGCCGAGCCGAACCGGCGCCGCGCCGGCGCGACAGCGCGCGCCGGCTCAATCGGCGTGAACCGCCGGCTTGCGGCGCGCGCCGAGCACCTTGCCGATCAGCACCACGAGCACCGCGCCCGCTACCGCGGCGGCATAGTGCACCGGCGCGCTCGGCTCGCCGATCGCGCGAACGGTGGCGATGTCGGTGATCATCATGCCGCCGGCGATCCAGCCGAGCAGCGCGCCGCCCAGCGTGATGACGATCGGGAACCGTTCGAGCAGCTTGAGCACCAGCGTGCTGCCCCAGACGATCAGCGGGATGCTGACGACCAGGCCGAAGATCACCAGGCCCATCTGGTGGTCGGGATCGGCCTGCTGCGCCGCCGGGGGCGGGGGCGCGGGGGCGGGGCGGGCGCGCGCCCCCCGGGGCCGCCGGGGGCGGTGGCGGGCGCCGCCGGGGGGGGGGGCGCCCCCGGGGGGGGGGGGGGGGGGGGGGGGGGCGGGGGGCGGGGGGCCCGCCCCCCAACAGGGGCAGCGCGCCGCCGACCAGCTTCAGGAACGGCACCTTCAGCAGCGCGACCGCGAACGCGATGAGGATCACCCTCAGGACGATCGCACCCGCGGTGCCCCACAGGATGCCCTTCATCCGCTGCTCTTTCGGCAGGTTACGACAGGCCAGCGCGATCACCACCGCGTTGTCGCCGCCCAGCAGGATGTCGATGACGATGATCTGGAGGATCGCCCCCAGTGCAGGGTCGACAGGTAGCCGATCGCGGTTTCCATCGCGACCTGCCCTTACAGCACGCTCTTCAGCAGCTTGCCCATCTCGGAGGGGTCGCGGGTCACGCGGATGCCGCAGGCTTCCATGACCGCGAGCTTCTCCTGCGCGGTGCCCTTGCCGCCCGAAATGATCGCGCCCGCGTGGCCCATCCGCTTGCCCGGGGGCGCGGTGACGCCGGCGATGAAGCCGACCACCGGCTTCTTCATGTTGGCCTTGACCCACTCGGCGGCGGCCTCCTCGTCGGAGCCGCCGATCTCGCCGATCATCACCACCGCGTCGGTGTCGGGGTCATCGTTGAACAGCCGCAGCACGTCGACGTGCTTCAGGCCGTTGACCGGGTCGCCGCCGATGCCGACCGCGCTCGACTGGCCGAGCCCGAGCGCGGTGAGTTGCGCGACCGCCTCGTAGGTGAGCGTGCCCGAGCGCGAGACCACGCCGATGCGGCCCTTGCGGTGGATGTGGCCCGGCATGATGCCGATCTTCAGTTCGTCGGGGGTGATCACGCCCGGGCAGTTCGGCCCGAGCAGCAGCGTCTTGCGCTTGCCGCGGCGCATGCGGTCGCGCACCACGATCATGTCGCGCACCGGAATGCCTTCGGTGATGCAGATGACGAGGTCGAGGTCGGCGTCCACCGCTTCCCAGATCGCGTCGGCCGCGCCCGCCGGCGGCACGTAGACCACCGAGACGGTGGCGCCGGTCTTCGCGCGGGCTTCCTTCACGCTCGCGAAGATCGGGATGCCCTCGAAGTCTTCGCCGGCCTTCTTCGGGTTCACGCCGGCCACGAAGCCGGCCTTGCCGTTGGCGTACTCGCGGCACATCCGCGTGTGGAACTGGCCGGTCTTGCCGGTGATGCCCTGCGTGATGACCTTGGTGTCCTTGTTGATCAGGATCGACATGCTCTGTCTCCGTTTCAGCGGGCGGCGGCGACGACCTTCTGCGCCGCCTCGGCCATCGTGTCGGCCGAGATGATCGGCAGGCCGGACTCCGCGAGCATCTTGCGGCCCAGTTCCTCGTTGGTGCCTTTCATCCGCACCACCAGCGGCACCTTCAAGCCGACCGCCTTGCTCGCGGCGATCACGCCCTCGGCGATCACGTCGCAGCGCATGATGCCGCCGAAGATGTTCACCAGGATCGCCCGCAGGTTCGGGTTGCGCAGCATGATCTTGAAGGCTTCGGTGACCTTCTCGGTGGTGGCGCCGCCGCCCACGTCGAGGAAGTTCGCCGGCTCGCCGCCGAACAGCTTGATCGTGTCCATCGTGGCCATCGCGAGACCGGCGCCGTTCACCAGGCAGCCGATGTTGCCGTCGAGCTGGATGTAGGCGAGGTCGAACTTCGAGGCCTCGATCTCGGCCGGATCTTCCTCGTCGAGGTCGCGCAGCTCGACGATCTCCGGATGGCGGTACAGCGCGTTGGCGTCGAAGTTCAGCTTCGCGTCGAGCGCGATCACCTTGCCGTCGCCGGTGAGGATCAGCGGGTTGATCTCGGCGAGCGAGGCGTCGGTTTCCCAGAACGCGCGGTACAGGCCCTGCAGCACGCTGCGCGCCTGCGGCAGGCTCGCATCGGGCACGCCGATTCTCCGCGCCACGTCGTCGCACTCGGCGTCGCCGAGGCCGGCGACCGGGTCGACGAACACCTTGTGGATCTTCTCGGGCGTGTGCGCGGCGACTTCCTCGATGTCCATGCCGCCCTCGCTGGAGGCCATCAGGCACACCCGCTGCGTGACGCGGTCGACCACCATGCCCACGTACAGCTCCTTGCGGATGTCGGCGCCCTCCTCGATCAGCAGGCGGCGCACCTTCTGGCCTTCGGGCCCGGTCTGGTGGGTCTTCAGCTGCATGCCCGAGGATCTGGCCCGACAGCGTGCGCACCTCGTCGATCGAGCGCGCGAGCTTCACGCCGCCACCCTTGCCGCGGCCGCCGGCGTGGATCTGCGCCTTGACGACCCAGACCGGGCCGCCCAGCGCCTCGGCCGCCTTGGCCGCCTCGTCGACCGAGAAGCACGGAATGCCGCGAGGCACCGCGACGCCGTACTTCTTCAGGATCTCCTTGCCCTGGTACTCATGGATCTTCACGGTCGTTCCTCTGTCGAAACACGGGAATCCTGGTCGCGGGCGGGCACCTGGCCGGGTCGGTACCAGATCGGAAAATAGCGCTCGACCACCGGGCCGTCGCTGCGCCACGCGTGGCAGCGATCGATCGTGAACGGCCGGTGCGGCTTGCCGCCTTCGCGTTCGAGCTGCTCGCGGCGTCGCCACTCCTCGCCCGACATCGCCTGCACCGCCGCGGTCGGCAGCAGCTGCGCCAGTTCGCTCATGTGCGTGCAGCCGGCGACGCTGCCCAGCCGCTCGCGCACGCCCGCGCGAAAGCCGCGCAGCAGGTTCAGCCCCACCAGGCGCCGATAGTCGGGTGCGACGAGCTCGCAGACGCCGCGATACGGCACCGCGTCGGACACCGCGACGACGTCGATCACATCGTAGGCGTCGTCGATCGTGACCCGCAGCCGCATCAGGTGCACCGGCTCGCCGGCCGGGCGCACGCCGCTGTGCAGCGGCGTGTCGTGCGGCTTCACGCCGACCAGTTCGGCTTCGAGATCCCAGGCGCCGTCGGCGCGCCGGAATGCGTCGACGCGCACCGATCGCGTGTGCATCGGCGTGCGCGGGCAATCGGGCGGGGGCAGCGGCATGCTTGCGGGAAGCGGTCGGCGAGTCTGGCGGCCACGACAGCGGCCATGGGCGCCCACGGGCGGAAAGCGGTGGAGTTTAACATGCGCCCCCGTCGCGATGCTGCGACGCGGCATACCGAAATCGGGGGAATCGGCCGCGGATCGGCCTTGCTGTGGTTCGGCCTTCTTGCGGTTCAGCTTTCGTCATCGCGCGCCGCGCCGAGCACGCGGCGCACCGTCTCGGCGGAGAATCCGCGGGCGAGCAAAAAGCGGGACTGGCGCGCGCGATCGGCCGGCGACTCGGGCGGTGCCTTGAAGCGGCGCTGCCAGACCGCGCGGGCACGCTCGAGCTCGGTGCGTTCGAGGGCGGCGACATGCGCCTGCACCAGCGTTTCGTCGAGCCCGTGCGTGCGCATTTCGTGGCGAATCGTGGCCACGCCGAAGCGTTCGGCGCGCCGGTGCACGAGCGACTCGGCGAAGCGCTCGTTCGACAGTAGCCGCGCCGCGGCTAGCTCGTCGAGCAGCGCATCGAGCTGCGCGGCGCTGTCGGCGTGCGCGGCAAGCTTGCGGGCGAGCTCGGCGCGGCTGTGCTCGCGCCGCGCGAGCAGGCGCAGCGCGCGCGCCTTCAGCGACGCGCCGCCGGGTTTCAGGCAGCCGCCTCTTCGGGCGCCGCGCCACGGGCGGCCACGCCGTAGTGCGCGCGCACCTTGTTTTCGATTTCGAGCGCGAGTTCGGGGCGCTCGCGCAGGAACTCGCGCGCGTTGTCCTTGCCCTGGCCGATGCGCTCGCCGCCATAGCTGTACCAGGCGCCGCTCTTTTCGACCACGTTGCAGGCCGAGCCGAGGTCGAGGATCTCACCTTCGCGCGACGTGCCTTCGCCGTAGAGGATGTCGAACTCGGCCGTCTTGAACGGCGGCGCGACCTTGTTCTTGACGACCTTGACCCGGGTTTCGCTGCCGACGACTTCGTCGCCCTTCTTGATCGAGCCGGTGCGGCGGATGTCGAGCCGCACCGACGAGTAGAACTTCAGCGCGTTGCCGCCGGTGGTGGTTTCGGGGTTGCCGAACATGACGCCGATTTTCATCCGGATCTGGTTGATGAAGATCACCGTGGTGTTGGTGCGGTTGATCGTGCCGGTGAGCTTGCGCAGCGCCTGCGACATCAGCCGCGCCTGCAGGCCGGGGAGCGAGTCGCCCATCTCGCCTTCGATCTCGGCCTTCGGCGTGAGCGCAGCGACCGAGTCGATGACGATGAGGTCGACCGAACCGGAGCGCACCAGCGCGTCGGTGATCTCGAGCGCCTGCTCGCCGGTGTCGGGTTGCGAGACCAGCAGGTTCTCGGAGGTCGACGCCGAGCTTGGCCGCGTACTGCACGTCGAGCGCGTGCTCGGCGTCGATGAACGCGCAGGTGCCGCCCAGCTTCTGCATTTCGGCGATGACCTGCAGCGTGAGCGTGGTCTTGCCCGAGGACTCGGGACCGTAGATCTCGACGACGCGGCCGCGCGGCAGGCCACCCACGCCCAGCGCGATGTCGAGCCCCAGCGAGCCGGTGGACACTACCTGGATATCGCGCGCGACGTCGGCGTCGGAGAGCTTCATGACCGAGCCCTTGCCGAACTGCTTTTCGATCTGGGCCAGCGCCGCGGATAGCGCTTTGGCGCGTTCGGTCCTGGATTTTGCGTCGTCCATCTTGATCACTTTGTCCATGGCTGGCCTTGTCCGGTTGCAGGGAGGTGGTCCGGATTATGGCACAGCACTACTGTATAAACAATCAGCTGTTGGTCTTAGGCCCGTCGTCGCCCGCGGCGGCATCGACCCGGGCCGGCAGCAGCCGGTGCGCGCCGCGCAGCGCGTGCAGCGCGGCCGCGCGCCGCACCGCCGCCCGGTCGCCGGCGAACTGCCGCGTCTCGGTCACCGGCGCCGCGTCGATCGCCGCCCAGCCGAAGCAGACCGTGCCCACCGGCTTGCCCGGCGTCGCGCCGCTCGGCCCGGCGATACCGGTGACCGCCAGCGCGAGTTGCGCGCGGCTGCGCGTGAGCGCGCCGTCGGCCATCTGCGCCGCGACCGCCTCGCTGACCGCGCCCGCGGCGGCCAGCGTCTCGGCCGACACGCCGAGCAGGCCGACCTTCGCCTGGTCGCTGTAGGTGACGAAGCCGCGCTCGAACCACTGGCTGGCCCCGCCCGACTCGGTGAGCGCGCGGGCGATCGCGCCGCCGGTGCAGGACTCGGCGGTGGCCACCATCCAGCCGCAGACGCGCAGCGCGTGGCCGAGCGCGACGGCGGCGTCGACGACCTCGGGCAGGCGATCGGCGTCATCGGTCGTCATGGCATGCCTCCTCCCCGGCGGCGCCGTCAGCGCTGCCACAGTGCCATCAGCAGCAGCGTGTAGAACGCCGCCAGCAGGTCGTCGAACATTACGCCGAAACCGCTCTTCAGCTTCGCGTCGAAATGGCGTATCGGCGGCGGCTTGACGATGTCGAAGAAGCGGAACAGCACGAATGCGGCGAACTGCGCGGCCGTGGTCGCCGGCACGAACAGCAGCACCAGCCAGAACGCGACGATCTCGTCCCAGACGATCGATCCGTGATCGGCCACGCCGAGGTCGCGCGCGGTCTTGCCGCAGGCCCAGATGCCGACGGCGGCACCCGCCGCGATGACCGCCGCCCAGGCGGGCCGCCCGAGCCAGCGGTCGAGCACGACGAAGGCGAGCCAGGCCCACAGCGTGCCCACGGTGCCCGGCGCCCACGGCGACAGGCCGCTGCCGAAGCCGAACGCGATCAGCCGCGACAGGCGCTGGCGCATGAAGCGCGAATCGGCGCGCACCGGGGCTGGCGCCGGCACCGGCGCGCGCTCAGGCGAAGTGGTCGAAGCCATGTCCATCGACGGTGAGCGGCCGGCCGCGGGCGTCGTGAAGGTGCAGCCCCTCGCCGGCCACGATGCGGCCGATGCGCGCGAGCGGCAATCCGAGACGGCCACCGATCGCCTCGATCGCGCTGCGGTTCTCCGCGGCGGCGGTGAACAGCAGTTCGTAGTCGTCCCCGCCGGCCAGCGCGAGACGGCGGCGCAGCGGCTCGGGAAGGCCGTCCAGGCTCGGGGCTACCGGCACCGCGCTCCAGTCGATCTCGGCGCCGACGCGCGAGCGATCGAGGATGTGGCCGAGGTCGCCGACCAGGCCGTCGGACAGGTCGATGGCGGCGCGTGCGAGGTGGCGCAGCGAGAGGCCCAGCGCCACGCGCGGCTCGGGGCGGTCGAGCCGCATGCGCGCGGGGGTCGCCGGGCGGACGCGGCCTGCCCTCGCCGGATTCGTGCACCGCCAGCGCCGCCGCGCCCAGCGTGCCCGACACCCAGAGGTCGTCGTCGGGCTGCGCCGCGTCGCGGCGCAGCGCCGCCTCGGGTGGCACGTCGCCGAACACCGTGATGCAGATCGTGGTCGGGCCGCGCGTGGTGTCGCCGCCGACCAGCTCGCAGCCATGGCGATCGGCGATCGCGAACAGGCCCGCGCAAAAGCCGGCGAGCCACGCTTCGTCGACCTGCGGCACGGCCAGCGCCAGCGTGAACGCGCTCGGGCGCGCCCCCATCGCGGCGAGATCGGACAGGTTCACCGCCAGCGCCTTGTGGCCCACCGTCGCCGGGTCGTCGTCCGCGAGGAAATGCCGGCCCGCGAGCAGCATGTCGGTAGACACGGCGGTCACGCAGTGCGGCGGCGCGGGCGCGAGCAGCGCGCAGTCGTCGCCGATGCCGAGGATCGCCTCGCGCGCCGGGCCACGGTCGAAATACCGCGCGATCAGTTCGAATTCGCCGAGCGGCATGGTGCGCAAGCGATCGTGCCGCGGCTCAGCCGCGCGAGGTCGCTTCGTGCGGACGCAGGCGCGCGGCGACCCGGTCGAGCACGCCGTTCACGTACTTGTAGCCGTCGGTGCCGCCGTAGGTCTTGGCCAGTTCGACCGCCTCGTTGATCACGACGCGATAAGGGATCTCGGGCATGCGCGACAGCTCGAACGCCGCGAGCATCAGCACGCCGTGCTCGACCGGACTCAGTTCGGCGACCTTGCGGTCGAGGTTCGGCGCGATCAGCTCGTCGAGTTCGTCGGCCGCGCCGATCGCACCGTGCAGCAGCGCCTCGAAGTGGCCGGCATCGGCCTTTTCGAAACCCGGCGTGTCGGCGAGGTGGGCCTGGATCGCGCCGGAATCTTCACGCGACATCAGCCACTGGTACAGGCCCTGGAGCGCGAGCTCGCGTGCGCGGCGCCGCGCGCTCTTGGCCGGCGTGCCCCGCCCCTTGCCGGGCTCAGGCATCAGTGGCGCGCCCCGCGCCCGTGGCGGCCCGGCGCACGGCGTTCCTCTTCGGGCTCTCCGTCCTCTTCGTCTTCTTCGTCCTCGTCCTCGTCTTCTTCCTCGTCGTCGTCGTCGTCGTCGTAGTCGTCTTCGTCCTCGCCGGCGAGGCCGGACAGCGACGACGCGAGATTGGCCATCTCGACGGCCACGCGCGCCGCTTCGGCGCCTTTCTCGGCCGCGCGCGCCGAGGCCTGCTCGTCGGTCTCGGTGGTGAGCACCGCGTTGGCCACCGGCAGGTTGAAGTCGAGCGCCACGCGCGAGATGCCGGCCGCGCTCTCGTTGGAGACGACCTCGAAATGATAGGTCTCGCCGCGCACGACGGCGCCGAGCGCGATCAGCGCGTCGAACTCGCCCGACGCCGCGAGCTGCTGCAGCACCAGCGGAATCTCGAGCGAACCGGGCACGGTGCAGACGAACACGTCCTCGGCGTCGACGCCGAGGTCGACCAGTTCGGCCAGGCAGGCGTCGCGCAGGGCCTCGCAGACGACCTGGTTGAACCGCGCCTGGACCACGCCGATGCGCAGGCCGCTGCCGTCCAGGTCGGACTGGAACACTTCGATTTCCATGCGTTACTCCTGGTTGCCCGGCTCGAAGCCGGCGACTTCGAGCTCGAAGCCGGTCATGCTGGGCATCTTGCGCGGCTGCGAGAGCAGCCGCATGCGTCCGACGCCCAGGTCCTTGAGGATCTGCGCCCCGATGCCGTAGGTGCGCAGGTCGAGCTTGCCGGTGCGCCGCCGCACGTTCGCGCGCGCCTCGCCGTCGGCCGAGAGCTGCAGTTGCGCGAAAAGCGCCTCGGCGGGCTGCGCGCAGTTGAGCAACACCACGACGCCGCAGGGCTCGGCGGCGATCATCGACAGCGCGCGCTCCAGCGGCCACGAGTGGGTGGACGCGTCGGCCTCGAGCAGGTCGAGCACCGACAGCGGTTCGTGCACCCGCACCAGCGTCTCGCGTCGCGAATCGATCTCGCCGTGAACCAGCGCCAGGTGCGGCGAGCCGGCGGCGGTGTCGCGATAGGCGACCAGCCGGAACGTGCCCCAGCGGGTGTGGATCGGGCGCTGGGAGAGCCGCTCGATCAGGCTCTCGTGGGCGCTGCGGTACTGGATGAGCTCGGCGATCGCGCCGATCTTCAGGTTGTGGCGCGCGGCGAACTCGACCAGGTCGGGCAGGCGCGCCATCGTGCCGTCGTCTTTCAGGATCTCGCAGATGACCGACGCGGGCGTCAGGCCCGCCAGTCGCGCGAGGTCGCAGCCGGCCTCGGTATGGCCGGCGCGCATCAGCACGCCGCCGCGCTGCGCCATCAGCGGGAAGACGTGGCCGGGCTGGACCAGGTCGTCGGGCTTCGCATGGCGCGCGACTGCCGCCTGCACCGTGCGCGCGCGGTCGGCCGCCGAGATGCCGGTGGACACTCCTTCGGCGGCCTCGATCGACACGGTGAAGTTCGTGCCGTGGCGCGTGCCGTTGCTGACGACCATCAGCGGCAGCTCGAGCTGGCGGCAGCGCTCTTCGGTGAGCGTGAGGCAGATCAGTCCGCGGCCGTAGCGGGCCATGAAGTTGATCGCTTCCGGGGTGACGAAGTCGGCCGCGAGCACCAGGTCGCCTTCGTTCTCGCGGTCTTCCTCGTCGACCAGGATGACCATCCGGCCGGCGGCGAGCTCGGCGATGATTTCGGGGGTGCTGGACAGTGTCATCCGGGCATTTTACGCTGGGCGGGCGGCCGTCGCCGCCGGGCGGCGGCTGCGGCGGGCCCCTGCGGCGCGATACTGCGCAAGTGATGAATCCGCAGGACCTGCAGAGCTACCGTCGCGTCGACACGCGCAGCGAAGCGCGCGCCGCGTTCGACGGCATCGTGTCGCGCGCGCAGCGTTCGCTGCGCATCGCCGACGATCGCGGCGAGTTCTACGGCTTCGATCGCAAGAGCTTCGCCGACGCGCTCGAAGCGCTGCTCGGGCGCGGCCGCGACACCACGGTCGAGATCGTCCTGCACGACGCCGGCTTCGTCGAGCGCTCGTGCCCGCGCGTGGTCGCGCTGCTGCGCCGGCACTGGCCGCGGCTGCGCGTGCTGCGCAGCGAGGAGTCGGCGCGCAACTATCCGCGCGGCTTCGTGCTGGTGGACGACCGGGTGGTGCTGCGCCGCCCTCATCACGACAACGCGCTCACCCTGGTCGACTTCGACGAGGAGGCCGTGTCGCAGGCGCGCGGACTGCTCGACGAACTGGTCGCCGGCGCGTCGGTCGCGATCGGCGCGAGCACCACGGGCCTTTAGGAGCCGTCCGCGCCGAGCATCCGCTCGACGTAGCGCGCGATCAGGTCGACTTCGAGGTTGACCCGGTCGCCCGCCTTCAGCGCCTTCAGCGTGGTGACCGCGATCGTGTGCGGAATCAGGTTGATCTCGAACTCGGCGCCGCCGGCCACGTCGCTGACGCGATTGACCGTGAGGCTGACGCCGTTGACCGTGACCGAGCCCTTGTAGGCGAAGAACTTCGCCAGCGCGGCGGGCGCGCGCAGCACCAGCCGCCACGACTCGCCCACCGGCTCGAACGCGACCACCTGCCCGAGACCGTCGACGTGCCCCGACACCAGGTGCCCGCCGATGCGGTCGTCGAGCCGCATCGCCTTCTCGAGGTTGACGTCGCCGACGCGGTCCAGGCCGCTGGTCTTCGACAGGCTTTCCTTCGAGACCTCGACCACGAAGCGCCCGCCGTCGATGCCGATGGCGGTCATGCAGGCACCCTGGATCGCGATCGAGTCGCCGGGCGCCACGTCGGACAGGTCGAGCGCGCCCGCGTCGATGGTCAGGCGCACTCCGGCATCGGCACCCAGCGGGTCGATGCGCTCGATGCGGCCCACGGCCGAGACGATTCCGGTGAACATGCTTCAGATCCTCTCCGCAAGCCGTGCCAGCAGCCGCAGGTCGTCGCCGACGCGATCGACCGACTGCCATTGAAGGACGAGGCGCTCGTCGAGCGACCCGGGAGGAGCGAGGTCGGCAAGTCCCATCGCGTTGCCGAGCAGCGTAGGCGCCATGTAGACCAGCAGTTCGTCGACGCAGTTCTCGCGCAGCAGCGACCCGTTCAGCCGGTAGCCCGCCTCGACGTGCAGCTCGTTGATGCCGCGGCGCGCGAGCTCGCGCATGAGCGCCGGCAGGTCGACCTTGCCGCGCGCGTCGGGCAGCGTGATCACCTCGCTGCCCAGCTCTTCGAGCTGCGCGGTCCTGGACACGCGCTTCGCCTCGTCGATCGCGCATACCACCAGCGTGCTGCCGCCCTCGAGGATACGCGCGGCCGGGTCGACTTCGAGGCGCGAGTCGACCAGCACCCGCAACGGCTGCCGCGACGTCTGCACATGGCGCACGGTGAGCTGCGGGTTGTCGTCGCGCACCGTGCCGATGCCGGTGAGGATCGCGCAGGCGCGGGCGCGCCACGCATGACCGTCGGCGCGCGCCGCCTCGCCGGTGATCCACTGGCTGCGGCCGTCGGGCAGCGCGGTGCGGCCGTCCAGGCTCGCGGCGACCTTCAGCCGCACCCAGGGCCGGTTGTGCACCATCCGCGAGGCGAAGCCGATGTTCAGCTCGCGCGCTTCCTGCTGCAGCAGTCCGCAGCGCACGTCGATGCCCGCGGCCCGCAGGCGCTCGAGCCCTTCGCCGTTGACCGACGGGTTCGGGTCTTCCATCGCGGCGACGACCCCGGCCACCCGGGCCTCGATCAGCGCGTCCACGCACGGCGGCGTGCGGCCGTGGTGGTTGCACGGCTCGAGCGTGATGTAGGCGGTGGCGCCGCGCGCGCGCTCGCCGGCCTGCGCCAGCGCCAGCACCTCGGCGTGCGGCTCGCCGGCGCGCCGGTGCCATCCCTCGCCGACGATCGCGTTGTCGCGCACGACCACGCAGCCCACGCGCGGGTTCGGCGTGGCGGTCGTGAGCCCGAGCGCCGCGAGTTGCAGCGCGCGCTCCATGAAGTCGTGGTCGGCCGGCGTGAACATGGGGCGCCATTATCGCGCCGAATCGGGGCCGGTTCGCGCTACGATCGTCCCCGCACGGGGGAGGCCCGCTCCCATCCCCCCGATTCACCGAAGGAGAAGGCATTGACCGACTCGACGACAGCCGCGCCCGGTGCGCGCCCCGGCGGCCAGATCCTCGCCGACACGCTGGCGCTGCAGGGGGTCGACACGGTGTTCGGCGTGCCGGGCGAGAGCTACCTGGCGGTGCTCGACGGGCTGTACCGTCACCGCGAGCGCATCCGTTTCGTGACCTGCCGCCAAGAGGGCGGTGCGGCGTTCATGGCCGACGCCTACGCCAAGCTCACCGGCAAGCCCGGCGTGGTGATGGTCACGCGCGGGCCGGGGGCGAGCAACGCGTCGGTGGGCGTGCACGCCGCCTTCCAGGACTCGGTGCCGATGGTCGTCTTCGTCGGCCAGGTGGGCACCGACTTCATCGACCGCGAGGCATTCCAGGAGGTCGACTACCGGCGCATGTTCGGCCAGATGGCCAAGTGGGTCGCGCAGGTCGACCGCGCAGATCGCCTCCCCGAGTACGTCGCGCGCGCCTTCCAGGTGGCCGCGAGCGGGCGCATGGGGCCGGTGGTGCTCGCGCTGCCCGAGGACATGCTGGTGCAGCAGGCCACAGTCGCCGACGCGCGCTGCCATCGGCCGGTGCGCGCCAGTCCGGGCCCCGCGCAGATCGAGGCGCTCGCGGCGATGCTGGCACGCGCGCGCAGGCCCTTCGTGATGCTCGGCGGCACCGGATGGAGCAGCCAGGCCTGCGACGACCTGCGCATCTTCGCCGAAGCCAACCGCCTGCCGGTGGCCTGCGCGTTCCGCTTCCAGGACCTCTTCGACAACCGCCATCCGAACTACGTCGGCGACGTGGGCATCGGCGTGAACCCGAAGCTCGCGGCGCGCCTGAGAGATGCCGACCTGGTGCTGGCGATCGGCCCGCGCCTGGGCGAGATGACCACCTCGGGCTACACGCTGCTGGAAGCGCCGCGACCGAAGCAGTCGCTGGTGCACGTGCACGCCGGCATCGAGGAACTGGGTCGCGTCTACCAGGCCGACCTGATGATCGCCTCGGGCATGCCCGAGATCGCCGCGGCGCTGCGCACGGTGAAGGTCGATTCGGAGGCCTGGGCCGGCTCGCTCGCGCAGGCGCGCGCCGAGTACGAAGCCTGGCAGGGCCAGCCCGCGATCTATGCGGGCGGCGCCGCGCCGGCGCTCGACCTGTGGCAGGTGGTGCAGACGTTGAAGCGCCTTCTCCCCGCCGATGCGATCCTGACCAACGGCGCCGGCAACTTTGCCACCTGGGCCAACCGCTTCTGGCCCTACGCGGGGCTGCGCACGCTCCTGTCGACCACCTCGGGCTCGATGGGCTACGGCGTGCCCGCCGCGGTATCGGCGGCGATCGTGCAGCCGCAGCGCACCGTGGTCTGCTTCGCCGGCGACGGCGACTTCCTGATGAACGGACAGGAGCTGGCCACGGCAGCGCAGTACGGCGCCGCGCCGGTCGTGATCGTGTTCGACAACGGCATGTACGGCACGATCCGCATGCACCAGGAGCGCGAGTACCCGTCGCGGGTAGTGGGCACCGAGCTGGCGAACCCCGACTTCGCGAAATACGGCGAGACCTTCGGCGGCTTCGGCACGCGCGTCGAGCGCACCGCGGAGTTCGAGCGGGCCATGCGCGCGGCGCTCGACCACGCCCGCGCGAACCGCCGGCCGGCCGTGGTGCACCTGAAAGTCGACCCGCAGGCGATCACGCCCAACGCGACGCTCGACGCGATCCGCGCCTCCGGGGCGAAGCGGTAGGCGGGTGTCGCAGCTTCGTTCACCGGGGAGGTTCCGGGTTTGCCGGGGGCCGTTGGCCGCAGCCCGTGGCGTGCCGCATGCGGGGGCGTTGGCGTTCGGCCGCCGAGCGGATGCTGCGGCCCCGCTTCGCGGGGCTTCCTCGCCTACCTCGCAAATCGGCACCCGCGTCGTACGCGCTTCGCGCGGACGAGCGGGTCCCGCCGATTTGCTTTCGGTAGCGCTCGGCTTGCATATGCTCGGCGGCCGAACGCCAACGCCCCCGCATGCGGCACGCCACGGGCTGCGGCCAACGGCCCCCGGCAAACCCGGAACCCAACGAGGCTTCGACACGGTCGACGGCTGGCCCGTCACGACGCCAGCCTCGGCATCAAGACGCTGTCTCGATCCGCGACGGGCGGCGTCCCCGGCTGCGCCCCGAGTCCCTGCGGGGGCGGCTGCGGTGTGGCGCGCCGGCCGCTTGGGGGGCCGACGGCTCGCTCGGCGCAGGCCCGCGGCAACGGGGGGTGGCCCGCGGTACGCCCGGGCCTGTGCAAGCCGAGCGCTTCCGAAGGCAATTCCGCGGGACCCGTCGCCGTCACGCGCGCAGCGCGTGTCGGCCGCGGGTGCGGAATTGCGAGGAAGGCGAGGGAAGCCCCCGCGAAGCGGGGGCCGCAGCACCGGCCCGGGCGTACCACGGGCCACCCCCCGTTGCCGCGGGCCTGCGCCGAGCGAGCCGTCGGCCCCCCAAGCGGCCGGCGCGCCACACCGCAGCCGCCCCCGCAGGGACGGCGCGTTCAGCGGGTCGTGCGCCGCTTGCGCGCCTGCACTTCGAGGATCACGTCGGCGAACTCGTCGACGTCCTCGAAGCTTCGGTAGACCGATGCGAAGCGCACGTAGGCCACCTTGTCCAGCTTCTTCAGCTCGCGCATCACCAGCTCGCCGATCCGCTCGCTCGGCACCTCGCGCAGCCCCGGGCTGAGCAGCTTGTCCTCGATCCGGTGGATCGCCGCATCGACCGCCTCGGCGCTCACCGGCCGCTTGCGCAGCGCCAGCGCCATCGAGGCGCGCATCTTGCGGCGGTCGAACTCGGCGCGCACGCCGTTCTTCTTGACCACCGCCGGCAGCGCCAGTTCGACACGCTCGTAGGTGGTGAAGCGCTTGTCGCAGTTCAGGCAGCGTCGGCGCCGCCGGGTGCTCGCGCCGTCGTCGGACTCGCGGGTCTCGATGACCTGGGTATCGGGATGGTCGCAGAACGGGCAGCGCATGCCCGGAGGTTACCGGAAGGACGCTCAGCCGTAGACCGGAAACTTCGCGGTCAGCTGCCCGACCTTCTCGCGCACCGTCGCGAGCTTCGCGGCGTCGCCCGGATGGTCGAGGATGTCGGCGATCAGGTGGCCCACCAGCCGCGCTTCCTCGTCGCCGAAACCGCGGGTGGTCATCGCCGGCGTGCCCACCCGGATGCCGCTGGTGACCATCGGCTTTTCAGGGTCGTTGGGAATCGAGTTCTTGTTGCAGGTGATGTGCGCTTCGCCGAGCAGGCGCTCGGCTTCCTTGCCGGTGATTCTCTTGGCGCGCAGGTCGACCAGCATCAGGTGCGACTCGGTGCGCCCCGACACGATGCGCATCCCGCGCTCGATCAGCGTCTGCGCCAGCACCTGCGCATTGGCCGCCACCTGCTGCTGGTAGGCCCGGAACGCGGGTTGCAGCGCCTCGTGGAACGCCACCGCCTTGGCGGCGATCACGTGCATCAGCGGGCCGCCCTGCAGGCCGGGGAAGATCGCCGAGTTGATCGCCTTCTCGTGGCGTTCGGGCATCAGGATGAAGCCGCCGCGCGGCCCGCGCAGGCTCTTGTGCGTCGTGGAGGTGACGATGTCGGCGTGCGGCACCGGATTCGGGTAGACGCCGCCGGCGATCAGGCCCGCATAGTGCGCCATGTCGGCCATCAGCAGCGCGCCGACGTCCTTCGCGACCTTCGCGAAGCGCTCCCAGTCGATGCGCAGGCTGTAGGCGGAGGCACCGGCGATGATCAGCTTCGGCTTGTGCTCGTGCGCCTTGCGCTCCATCGCGTCGTAGTCGATCGCCTCGGATTCGTCCAGACCGTACGACACGACGTTGAACCACTTGCCCGACATGTTCAGCGCCATGCCGTGGGTGAGGTGGCCGCCCTCGGCGAGGCTCATCCCCATGATGGTGTCGCCCGGTTTCAGGAAGGCGAGGAACACCGCCTCGTTGGCCTGCGCGCCCGAGTGCGGCTGCACGTTCGCGCATTCGGCGCCGAACAGCCGCTCGAGCCGTTCGATTGCCAGCGACTCGGCCACGTCGACGTGCTCGCAGCCACCGTAGTAGCGCTTGCCCGGGTAGCCCTCCGCGTACTTGTTCGTGAGCTGGCTGCCCTGCGCGGCCATCACCGCGGGGCTGGCGTAGTTCTCGGAAGCGATCAGCTCGATGTGAGCTTCCTGGCGCTGGTTCTCCAGCCGGATCGCGTTCCAGAGTTCAGGGTCGGTGAGGGAAATGCCGTGGTTGCGATCGAACATGGAAGTCACCTGGTGGCGCCGGTGTCACGCGGCACCCGCGATTCTAAAGGATCGCGTCGGCGCCGCGCCTCGACGTCGTCGAGCGGCGCTTCCCGCGAGGTCGCGAGGTGCGCGACATCGGCCCACGCAAGCAGGCTGAATGCGCTGCCGTCCCAGCGGATGCGGTTCAGGCTGGCATTCAGCAGGTCGTGGCCGCGCGGCGCCTCCAGCGGCATGCCGGTGGCGATCCGGTAGGCGATGTCGAGCACGCCGCCGTGGGTGACCGCAATGACAGTCTGCCCCGGATGGGCCTGCGCCAGGTCGCCCAGCGCCGCGGCCACGCGCGCGTGGAACGCGCGCAGCGACTCGCCGCCGCCGGGCAGCGCGAAATCGGGTTCGCGCTGCCGCCAGCGCCGCCAGGCTTCGCCCTGCAGTCGCTTCGAGCTCCTCGTGGGTACGGCCCTCGAAGCTTCCGTAGTGGCGTTCGCGCAGGCGCGGTTCGATGCGCGTCGAAAGGCCGCGGGCCGCGGCGATCGGCTCGGCGGTCTGGCGGGCGCGCGACAGGTCGCTCGCGTAGACCGCGTCGACCCGCCATGTCGCCAGTCTGCGGCCGGTGAGCGCCGCCTGCGCCAGCCCTTCGTCGTCGAGCCCGATGTCGATCTGCCCCTGGAAGCGCCGCTCGCGGTTCCAGGCGGTGACACCGTGCCGGATCAGCACCAGTTCGGTGTGCCGGCGACCGGGCTGCCGCGCGCTCGAACCCGGCGCGTTCGAGGCCCCCGCGCTCAAGCCCGTCCCGACGCGAGCCGCGGGTTCAGCGTGCAGGTGCCGGTGATCGACGCCTCGCCGAGCCGATGGTGCGCGATCACCTTGCGCGCGTCGGCGCCGCTGAAGCGGCCCATCAGCGGCACGCGCTCGACGTCGAGCGCGTAGACGGTGAACACGTAGCGATGCACGATCGAGTCGTTCCACGGCGGACACGGGCCGTCGTATCCGTAATAGTCGCCGGCCATGTCGTGGTCGCCGGCGAACCAGCCGGTGTAGTCGTTGATCCCTTGGCGCGCGCCGTGCTTCGCTGCCGGCCCCGTCTTGCCCTTGGGCGTGACCTTGTCGGAGTACTCGCCGGCGGCGATCGAATCGAGGCTCGCAGGCAGGTCGACCAGCACCCAGTGGAAGAAATCGACGCGCTTGAGCGTGGCCGGAATCTCGCGCCCCTCCTGGTTCACGTCATCGCCGCGGCTGGGCACGTCGGGGTCGTGGCAGACGATCGCGAACGAGCGCGTGCCCACCGGCGCCCCCGACCACGAAAGCTGCGGATTGCGGTTGCCCGACAGCGTCACGTGCGACTTCGGGTCGATGCGGCAGAACGCGAACTCGGCCGGGATCGGCTGCCCGTCGGCGAAGGATTCACTGAAAACTCTCATCGGTTCATTCTCCCTGGCCGCCCGGTTGCGCGGCGCCCACCCGAACCATACCCCGTGCCGGCGATCCGGGCACTCCGCGGCGCACGATCAGGCCGCCGGCTCGAGTTTCACCCGCGCGAACCTGCGCTTGCCCACCTGCACGACGTAAGTGCCCGCGGGCAGCTTCAGCGCCTTGTCCGCGATGCGCTCGCCGTCGGCGCGCACGCCGCCCTGGTCGATGTTGCGATTGGCCTCGGTGGTCGGCGGCGCCAGCCGGGCCTGCTTGAGCAGTTGCGCGATCGGCATCGGCACCCCGTGCAGCACCACCTCGGGCATGTCGTCGGGCAGCGCGCCATGGCGAAAACGCGCCTCGAACCCGGCCAGCGCCGCCTCGGCCGCCGCGCGCGAATGGAAGCGCTCGACGATCTCCAGCGCCAGCATGACCTTCGCGTCGCGCGGATTGCGCCCGGCCGCGCACTGCTCGCGCAGCTGCGCGATCTCGCCCAGCGAGCGGAACGACAGCAGCTCGTAATAGCGCCACATCAGCTCGTCGGAGATCGACATCAGCTTGCCGAACATCTGTTCGGGCGCCTCGGCGATGCCGACGTAGTTGTTCTTCGACTTCGACATCTTCTCGACGCCGTCCAGCCCCTCGAGCAACGGCATCGTCAGGATGCACTGCGGCTCCTGCCCGTACTCGCGCTGCAACTCGCGCCCCACCAGCAGGTTGAACTTCTGGTCGGTGCCGCCCAGCTCGATATCGGACTTCAGCGCCACCGAGTCGTAGCCCTGCATCAGCGGATAGAGCAGCTCGTGCACCGAGATCGGCTGGCCGGCGCGGAAGCGCCGGGTGAAGTCGTCGCGCTCCATCATTCGCGCGAGCGTGTACCGGGCAGCCAGCTGGATCATGCCCCGGGCGCCCAGCGGGTCGGACCATTCGGAGTTGTAGCGGATCTCGGTGCGTTCGCGATCGAGCACCAGACTGGCCTGCTCGAAGTAGGTCTTCGCGTTCTCCTCGATCTGCTCGCGCGTGAGCGGCGGCCGCGTGGTGTTGCGGCCCGACGGGTCGCCGATCATCGCGGTGAAGTCGCCGATCAGGAAGATCACCCGGTGGCCGAGATCCTGCAGCTGGCGCATCTTGTTCAGGACCACGGTGTGGCCCAGGTGCAGGTCGGGGGCGGTGGGGTCCAGTCCCAGCTTGATCCGCAGCGGACTGCCGGTGGCCTCGCTGCGGGCGAGCTTGGCCAGCCACTCCGACTCGATCAGCAGTTCGTCGCAGCCGCGCAGGCTGACCGCCAGCGCCTCACGGGTCCGGTCGGTCACCGGCGGGGCCCCGGCCCCGGGAGAAGCCCCGGGAGAAGCCCCGGGAGGAGCCTCGGGAGGAGCGCCGCGAGAGGCCGGGCCAGGCCCCATCGGAGTTTTTGGGCCGTTCATCGTCATTTCGTGCCGGGTTTCCTGGAATCATCCGGTAGAATCGGCCGCTGTCCCCCGACCGGGCGGGTGGCGCCCTGGCGCCGCTGCCGGCACCGAACCGAAGGGGCAGATTCTAGCCGAGGGTTCGTACGGCCCCGGCGATGCAGCCGTACCCGAGGATCGCACGACCCCGTCAGCCCGATGAGTCCGCCTGCCCTGCCCAGCTTCCCGAAAGTGGCGACCGCGGTCGCCGTCACGCTCACCCTGGTCGCGGTGACCGCCTTCGGCACTGCGCCGTTGCGCGAAGTCGAACTGCCCCCGGTGCAAACCATCGTCGAGAGGGTCGCGATCGCGCCGTCGCTCCAGTCGGCCGAGGCCGTCGTGCCTGCGCCGCTGCAGCACTACGCCCGCTCCGAGCGCATCCGGCGCGGCGAGACACTGGTCTCGCTGCTCGACCGGCTCGGTGCCACCGACGTCGACTTCCAGAAATTCGTCGCCGCCGACCGCCGGGCGCGCAAGCTGATGCAGCTGCAGGCCGGGCGCACCGTCAACGCGCTGATCGACGAGGCGGGGCGCGTGCAATCGCTGCAGTACCGCTACGCCCACCTCGACAGCGAGTCTGACGAGCCCACGCAGCCCACCGGCCGGGTGACCATCCGCCGCGCCGACCTCGGTTTCGGGGCCAGCGACGAGCCGATCTCGCTTTCGAGCGACAGGTCGCGGTGGCGGTCGCCGAAATTCGTACCTCGCTGTTCGCGGCGATCGACGCGGCGGGCATCCCCGAGGCGGTCGCTACCCACATCGCCGACATCCTCGACGGCGAGGTCGACTTCAATCGTGACCTGCGCCGCGGCGACCAGCTGCGCGTGGTCCTACGAAACGATCCGCGAGTCCGACAGCCTCGATCCGCCGACGATCGGGCGCATCCTCGCGCTGGAATTCACGATCAACGGCGCCCGCCACGAAGCCGTCTGGTTCGACCGCGAGGGCTCCGAGCACGGCGAGTACTTCACCTTCGACGGCCGCAGCCTGCGCAAGGCCTTCCTGCATCACCCGGTCGAGTTCAGCCGCATCTCCTCGGGCTTCAGCAACGCCCGCATGCATCCGATCCTGAAGTACACGCGCGAGCACAAGGGCGTCGATTTCGCCGCCCCGATCGGCACCAAGGTGCGCAGCTCGGGCGACGGCGTGGTCGAGTTCGTCGGCCAGCAGCGCGGCTACGGCAACATCGTCGAAATCCGCCATCGCAACGGCATCTCCACGCTCTACGCGCACCTGAACGGGTTCGCGTCCGGCCTGTCGAAAGGCGCGAAAGTGGCCCAGGGCGCGGTCATCGGCTACGTCGGAACCACGGGCTGGTCCACCGGCCCGCACCTGCACTACGAATTCAAGGTCGCGGGCGAGCAGGTCGATCCGCTGTCGGTCGTGCTGCCGCCGGCGGCGCCGCTCGATGCCGCCGAGCGCGTGCACTTCATGGCGCGCACTGCCGGCCTGCGCACCCGCCTGGCCCAGACCGACGGCGTCGTCCGCCTCGCCCGCTTCGAATAGGCCCCGCCCCGGGGCGCCCGACGCCGTGCGCCGCTTCATCGGCCTGATGTCGGGCACCAGCATCGATGCGGTCGACGGCGCGCTGCTCGAGTTCGGCGGCCAGCAGCCCGACACGCTGCGCACCTCCGCCTTCGCCAGCCGGCCGATTCCCGACAATCTCCGCCACGAACTGGAAGCCCTGCAGTCGCCCGGCGCCGACGAACTGAGGCGCGCGGCGCTCGCGGCCAACGCGCTCGCCGACGTCTATGCCGAGGTCGTCGCCGACCTGCTGACCCAAGCAGGCTGCGCGGCTGCTTCGGTCACCGCGATCGGCGCGCACGGCCAGACGGTGCGGCATCGTCCCGAGCTCGGCTACACGATCCAGCTGCTGCAGCCGGCGCGGCTTGCCGAGGCCTGCGGCATCGCCGTGGTCTGCGACCTGCGGGCCGCCGACATCGCGGCGGGAGGCCAAGGCGCGCCGCTGGCCCCGGCCTTCCATGCCGAGGCGTTCCGCGATGCCGCCGAGCGCCGGGCGGTGGTCAACCTCGGGGGCGTCGCCAACATCAGCGTGCTGCCGCCGCTCGCCTCGCCCGAACCGGTCACCGGCTACGACACCGGCCCGGCCAACACGCTGCTGGACGCCTGGTGCCGCCGCCACACCGGCGCCGACTTCGACCGCGACGGCGACTGGGCGCGCGGCGGCACGGTCGACGCCGCGCTGCTCGCGAGCTGGCTGGCCGAGCCCTACTTTGCCCTGGCACCGCCCAAGAGCACCGGACGCGATCTGTTCAACGCCGGCTGGCTCGACCGCACGCTGGCCGCCGGCGAAAAGCGCGACCCGCGCGACGTGCAGGCGACACTGGTCGAACTCACGGCACTGACGGTCGGGCGGGCCTGCCGCGAGTCGGGTGCCGGGCGGGTGTTCGTCTGCGGCGGCGGCGCGCGCAACCGGTTCCTGATGGAGCGGCTCGCCGCCAGCGCCGCGCCGGCGAAAGTCAGCACGACGCAGGCGCTCGGCGTCGATCCTCAGGCCGTGGAAGCGGCCGCGTTCGCCTGGCTGGCGGCGCGACGCATCGATGGAAATGCCGGCAACCTGGCGTCGGTGACCGGCGCACGCGGGCCGCGCGTGCTCGGCCTGCTGGCCGAGCCGCGGCCGCGGAATTGATCAGGAGAACGACGAGCCGCAGCCGCAGGTGCTGCTGGCGTTCGGGTTCTTGATGACGAACTGCGCGCCCTGCAGGTCTTCCTTGTAGTCGATCTCGGCGCCCACCAAGTACTGGAAGCTCGCCGCGTCGATCAGCAGCGTGACGCCGCCCTTCTCCATCACGGTGTCGTCTTCGTTCGTTTCCTCGTCGAAGGTGAAACCGTACTGGAAGCCGGAACAGCCTCCACCCTGCACGAACACGCGCAGCTTCAGGGCCGGGTTGCCCTCTTCGTCGATCAGTTGCTTGACCTTGGCGGCCGCGCTTTCGGTGAACAGCAGCGGTGCGGGCATTTCGGCGACAGCGCTCATCGAGATAACCTCCGGTTGGCCCGACATTTTAGGATGCGGCCAGAAACCGCGCCACTGTCGGGGCAATTCACTCGTTGCTGCTCGCCAGCTCCGGTGCGGGCGCTCCTGCCCGCCGAGGTGCGCGAGCGCGCCGTCGAGGATCGCCCCGTGATGCATCTCGATCGCCCGGTAGCGGATCTCGCCGCTCACCTGCGCCTTCGGCTGCAGTTCGAGCAGCTCGTCGGCCTGCACCGGACCCACGATCGTGCCGTTGACCACCAGATGGGCCGCCCGCACCTGCCCTTCGATGCGCGCGTTCTCCGACAGTACCAGCATGCTGGGCTCGCCTTCCTCGGCGATCACGTTGCCGCACACCTCGCCGTCGATGCGCAGCCCGCCCCTGAAACGAACGTCGCCGCGGATTGCGGTGCCGGCTCCGATCAGGCAATCGATCGTACCGGAGTTGAGCTTCTTCCTGCCGAACATCGCGACTCCTCGTTCAGAGGGAGGCGCTCTGCTCGGCGCGCAGCACGCCCCGTTCGAGCACGCGCATCTGCACCGACTTCAGCACCGCGCCCTCCGGCACCCTGAAGTATCCTTCGACGCGCAACAGGCGCCGGAAGGACAGCTTCATGCGCTCGCGCGCGTCGGCGGGACCATCGTCGGGCAGCTTCAGGATCGTGCTGTGCCCCTGGGTCACGGTGGTCACCAGCAACTGCAGCGACCCCGAGAACAGCCGCTCGGCGCGGCCCGCCTGCACCAGAAGGGCACGATAGCGCATGCGGTTGGGCTCACCGGCATCGGGCTCGACCTCGAACCGACGAATGGCCACCGGGCCCTGCGCATCGGCGGCCGGCAGCAGGCTTTCGAGATAGGCGAGATCGGCCTTGAGCTCGGCGTTCTCGGCTTCCAGCGCCCGCAGCTGCTGCTCGCGGCGTTGCGCGGCGACCTGATCGATGCGCAGCCCGCTGTCGGTCGGCACGAGCACGTCGGTCAGGCGCATGCGCTCGGCACGCTCGTCGGCGAGCTGGTCGCGCAGGCTGGCCAGCTCGGCGTCGAGCCGATCACGCTCGATCGCAGCGCCGTCGAACGCGGCGCGCCACAGCCACATGCCGGCCACCACGCCCAAGGCCGCCGCAAGCGCGAGCGACGCAAGCCGCAACGGCCACGGCACGTGCCGTCGAACAGTCATCCTGGCGGCGCTCACCGAGCGGCGCCGCACGAACAGTCTCTTCTTCACTCCAGGTCATGGTAGCACCGGCACCTGGTCGAGCCCGGTGCCTTCCGGCAGCCCGAACATGAGGTTCATCGCCTGCACGCCCTGCCCGGATGCACCCTTGACCAGGTTGTCCTCGACCACCAGCACCATCAGCAGGTCGCTGCCCGGTGGGCGGTGCACCGCGATGCGCGCGGTGTTCGAAGCGCGCACCGATCGCGTCTCGGGCATCGAGCCGGCCGGCATCACGTCGACGAAGGGCTCGCCGGCATAGCGCTTCTCGTAGAGCGCCTGCAGGTCGATGCCGCGGCCCGCCGGCGTCAGCCGCGCATACAGGGTCGAGAAGATGCCGCGCACCATCGGCACCAGGTGCGGCGTGAACACGAGGTTCACCGGCTTGCCGGCGATTGCCTGCAGGCCCTGACGAATTTCGGGAAGATGCCTGTGCCCGCTCACCGAGTAGGCCTTGAAGTTGTCGGCCGCCTCGGCCAGCAACGTGTGCACTTCGGCCTTGCGACCCGCGCCCGATGCGCCGGACTTGCAGTCGGCGATCAGGCTGTCGCACTCCACCAGGTCGCCGCCGGCCGCAGCCACGGCCGCCGGCTCGAGCACCGGCAGGAAGCCCAGCTGCACCGAAGTGGGATAGCAGCCCGGCAGCCCGATCACGCGCGCCTTGCGGATCGCCTCACGGTTCACCTCGGGCAAGCCGTAGACCGCCTCGGCCAGAATGTCCGGGCACGCGTGCGGCATCTTGTACCAGCGCTCGAACTCCGCGGTGTCCTTCAGCCGGAAGTCGGCCGCGAGATCGATCACCTTCACGCCGGCAGCGAGCAGTTCGCGCGCCTGTGACATCGCCACACCGTGCGGCGTGGCGAAGAACACCACGTCGCAGCGGGTGAGCGGCGCCCGGGCCGGATCGGAGAAAGCCAGCGACACGCGCCCGCGCAGCGACGGGAACATCTCGGCCACCGGCATTCCGGTTTCCTTGCGCGAAGTGATCGCCAGCAGTTCCGCCTTCGGATGCTGCGCCAGCAGCCGCAGCAGTTCGACGCCGGTGTAACCGGTGCCGCCTACGATTCCGACCTTGATCATGCTCGACTCCGTGGATGCCTACTGGGGCCCGGAAGGGATCGCCGGATGTAAAAAGGCCGCCTGCGAAGCAAGGCGGCCTGTTCCCGAAGCGCGCGGTATCGCGCAGGGCGTGCGCGGATCAGCGCTTCGAGAACTGCTTGCGACGTCGCGCCTTGTGGAAACCGACCTTCTTGCGCTCGACCTCGCGCGCGTCGCGCGTGACCAGCCCGGCGTCCGACAGCGCGGGCTTGAGCGCCGCGTCGTAGTCGATCAGCGCGCGGGTGATGCCGTGGCGCACCGCGCCCGCCTGCCCCGACTCGCCGCCGCCGGCGACGTTGACCATGATGTCGAAGCTGCGGATGTTGTCGGTGAGATCGAGCGGCTGGCGCACGACCATGCGGCCGGTTTCGCGGGCGAAATAGTCGTCGAGCGGCTTGCCATTCACCACGAACCTGCCGGTGCCACGCTTGAGGAACACCCGCGCGACCGAGGTCTTGCGCCGGCCGGTGCCGTAGTAGTAATCGCCGATCATCGCGTCAGACCTCCAGGACCTTCGGCTGCTGCGCCGAATGCGGGTGCGTGCCTTCGGCATACACCTTGAGTTTCTTGATCATCGCGTAGCCGAGCGGCCCCTTGGGCAGCATGCCCTTGACCGCCTTCTCGAGCGCGCGGCCGGGAAAGCGCGACTGCATCTTGACGAAGGTGGTTTCGGTAATGCCGCCCGGGTAGCCGCTGTGCCGGTAGTACTTCTTGTCTTCGGACTTGTTGCCGGTGACGCGCAACTTCGCGGCGTTGACCACGACGATGAAATCGCCGGTATCGACGTGCGGGGTGAATTCGGGCTTGTGCTTGCCTCGCAGGCGCAGGGCGATCTCGGCGGCCAGCCGACCGAGCACCTTGTCGCTGGCGTCGACGACGAACCAGTCGCGCTTGACCTCGTGCGGCTTGGCGGAAAACGTCTTCATGACTCTCTCTTGGGGAGGGGAGCGCGGAAAGCCTTTGATTCTAGCCGAATCCGGGGACGGTCGTCAAAGATCAGATTCATGCCGGCTGCTACACGCCACATCACCGCGATCCGTCCGACCGGATGCTCGCCGCGCAGTCGGAGATCGAGGGGCTGGCGCTGGTGACGCGGGACCCGGCATTCGGGCAATTCGGCTGCCGGACGCCCTGGTGAGCCGCGACGGCCCGCGAAGAACCAAAAAAGCCCGGACGCAGAGGTCCGGGCTGAATCCACCAAAGGAGGAGGGTGGAGGAGACGGTTCGAACTATAGCCGAACGGATTGTGCATTGCAAGATGCCGCATGGCCCCGATCGGGCGCATGCTGATGCAGGGCTGCCGGAGCGACCCAGAACGGTCCTCAAGCCATTGAAATATCGAATCTTTTCCTTGCCCGGCAGCCGGTGGGCCGCCTTGGTCAGGATTTCGAGAAAACCCTCTGATCGACGCGGCCACTGGCCCAAGGTTGCGGCAGCGCGGCAAATACCGGCTGGCGTCACTGCTCCGGACCCCGCACTACAATCGCCGGGCAGCGGCAACGAACAGGAGCGGCGATGGAGTGCGTGGTGAAATGGACCGGCCCGGGCGGAATGAGTTTCGTCGCCGAGACCGGCAGCGGGCATGCGCTGGTGATGGACGGCGCGCCCGAGACCGGCGGGCGCAACCTCGGCCCGCGCCCGATGGAAATGGTGCTGCTGGGCGCCGGTGGCTGCACCGCATCCGACGTCGTCGTGATCCTCGGTCGCAGCGGACAGGACGTACGCGGTTGCGACGTGCAGCTTCGGGCCGAGCGCGCCGAAACCGACCCGAAGGTGTTCACCCGGATCCACTTCCACTTCGTCGTGCGCGGGCGCGGCCTGAAGCCGAACGTGGTCGAGCGGGCGATCAAGCTCTCGCACGACAAGTACTGCTCGGCGTCGATCATGTTGGGCAAAACGGCCGAATTGACGCACGACTGGGAAATCGTCGAGGACTGAACCTTCCGGCGAGGGCCAAGCCTTCTCTTATATGTGATGCGCCGTCGCCGTCATCACCTTCGCTGCCGCACGCATCGCCCCGCGCACCGGCGCCGGCAGTTCGGCGCCACCCAGCCTCAGCGCATTCTGCGCATGCCGGATCTCGTCGTCCTTCATCGCGACCACGATCGCCCGCGAGCGCAGATCCGATGCCGGCAGCCGCTCGAGATGCCCGGCCAAGTGCGCCTCCACCTGTCGTTCGGTCTCGGCCATGAAGCCGAGGCTGAGCCGGTCGCCGGCGCGACCGGCGACCAAGCCCAGCAATAGCGCGCCACCGTACCAGAGCGGATTGAGCAGCGAGGGACGGGCATCGAGCTCGCGCAGCCGCTCGCGGGTCCAGGCCAGGTGGTCGCCCTCCTCGCGCGCAGCCTGGCGGAATTCGTCGGCCAGGCGCGGGTCGGTAGTGGCTGCCGCCTGCCCCTCGTACAGCGCCTGGGCGCAGATCTCCCCCGACGTGGTTCACCCTCATCAGGGCCCCCGACAGCCGGCGCTCGGCCGGCCCGACCGGCTCCGCCGGGTCGCCACCGGCCACCGGCATGGCCCGCGCGGCCGGGGCGGCACCGCTCAGCGTAGCCAGCGCCCGACAGGCGCCGGAAAACAGGCGATCGACGGCGTCCTGGCGCCTGAATCCGTCCGACATGTGAGATCCCTCACTTTCGCGGCCGGGCATCGGTCACGCGGCCTCGGACCTGACCGCGGGCGGCAACGATGACCGGTGCCCGACTGTTGTTGGAGAACGACAGGATACCCAAAAAAACAACGACTGAAAGGTGCCTGGCTTTGCCCCCTCCCCGAATTTGGCGAGAATACGCAGGACTTCTGACCGGGGAAGGCCCACCAGCCGCTTCGGGGAGTTGCGGCGGCGTGGAGGCCGTCGATTGATTTCAACCCAGGAGAACCTTCAATGAAGAAATCGCTTCTCGCAGTGGCTGTCGCGGCAGCTCTGCCGGCGGCCGCGTTCGCGCAGACGAACGTGACGCTTTACGGTATCGCGGACGTCGGCGTCGGTGTGTTGGACAACGACGCCCCCGGTGGCGACAGCACCATGTTCGTCGAATCGGGCGTGCAGTCGACGAGCCGCGTGGGCATTCGTGGTACGGAAGATCTGGGCGGCGGCCTGAAGGCGATCTTCAACATCGAGCACGGCATGCAGTACGACGATGGCAGCAGCGACGCCAACGGGGCTGGCATGTGGCAGCGCCGCGCGGTGGCCGGGCTGGCCGGCAGCTGGGGTGAAGTCCGCTTCGGTCGCGACTACACCACGGGCTTCTCGGCGGCGGGCACCACCGACGTCATGGGCTATGGCCTGTACGGCAACTGGCTGACCTTCACGACAGGCTCCGGTGGCATCACCACTCGCGCCAGCAACGCCGTCTGGTACACCAGCCCGGCTATCGGCAACACCAAGTGCATGGCGGCTCCCGCCCCCACCGAGTGCGGCGCGTTCAGCGGCGGCCTGACCTTGACCGGTTTCTACTCGATGGCGCATAGCGCTGCTGAAACGCCGGACAACAAGGACGACGGATACGGCTTGGCTGCCGTCTATCGCGGCGGCCCGCTGACGGCGCAGATCTACTACCAGGAGCTCAACGACGCGGCCGGCGATGCCTCGAAGCAGATGGGCCTGGGCGGCGGCTGGAACTTCGGCGCGTTCCGCGTAACGGCCGCGTACGGCCAGGTCGAAACGCCGGCCGGCGTGAAGACCAAGGCCTACGGTCTTGGCGGCGGCGTGAAGGTCGGTGCTGGCGAGGTCCTCGCCCAGGTCATGCAGATCAAGACCGACGTTGCTGGCGACCCGAAAGGCACGGCATGGGGTCTGGCTTACGTGCATCCGCTGTCGAAGCGCACCAACCTGTACGCCACCTACGGTACCACCCGCAACAACGCGGCGGGCGCGTTCCCGGTCATGGGTTCGGATCAGCGGATCGCCGCTGGTGCTGCCGGCGCCGATCCGTCGGCCTTCGCGGTGGGCGTGCGCCACATGTTCTGATCGATTGCCGGCGTAAGCCGGTCATCGAAGCAGGTCTGAAAGCGCCGGGGAAACCCGGCGCTTTTTTTTGTCTCAAAACGGCGTGCCGAAGAGTGGATGCCGAGCCGCGATGTTCGCCCCCTGGCTCGCTGCGCTGCCGCTTACGTCTGCTCGTAATCGGACAAGCCTGCCGGATCCTGCCGCTGACCGACCAGACGCACGACGTCGACATGGTCGGGTCGCTCGAAGTACCAGAAGGTCAGCGGAAAGCCGATGACTCGCCAGTGCGCAGCCCCTCGACGCCGAGTGCCCGCCCGAGCAAGGGCGAACCCATCGCCGGGTGACGCGACAACGCCTCGAGCGCCTCGCGCATGGCATCGACAAGACGCAGGGAGACACGCTCTCCCGCTTCCTCACGGTAGTGGCGAAGCTCGGTGCGCCGGTCTTCGCGGGCGCGTGGACGCAATACGCAACGCTTCAATCCCGCCTGCCGCGAGCGATGGCGTCGAGTTCTTCCCAGTCTTCGGGGGTGTCGGCCACGGGGGCACCACTTGCCAAGCCCTCCTCGAGCATCGCACGCAGACGCAGGTCGTCCTGCTCGCGCTGGTCGCGCCGGATGAGTTCCCGGATGTACTCGCTGGTATTGCCGTATTGTCCTGAGGCGACGCGCTCGGCCACGTAGTTGCGCAAGCCCTCGGACAGGGCGATGTTCATGGAAGTCGTCGCGGCGCTCATGCAGGAAGTTTAGGGCGACTGGCAACAGTTGCCAAGTCTGCCGCGACACCCGGCAGCGTCGGATTGTTTGAAGTGTGAACTGTTCAACCCTAAACTGGGGGCATGCCGACGCCCGACAGCCCACCCTCGCCGCCCGATCACGAAACGCGCCTGCAAGCCCACGACCACACTGCGCTGCGGCTCTGGCTGCGACTGCTCACCTGCACGAGCCTGATCGAAACGTCGGTCAGGCAGATCCTGCGCGCCGACTTCGACAGCACGCTGCCGCGATTCGACCTGCTCGCGCAACTCGAACGACATCCGCAGGGGTTGCGCATGAGCGAGCTGTCGCAGCGGCTGATGGTGACCGGCGGCAACATCACCGCGCTCGCCGATCAGCTCGAGGCCGAAGGGTTGCTGCGCCGTAAACCGGTGAGCGACGATCGCCGCGCAGTCCGGCTCGAGCTCTCCGCCGCCGGACGCAAGCGCTTTGCGGAGATGGCGGAAGGACACGAGCGGTGGATCGTCTCGCTGTTCGAGGCGCTGTCGCACGACGAGCAGCGCCAGTTGCTCACGCTGCTGGCCAGGCTCAAGCCGGGTCTGGTCGAGGGAAAGCGTCGAGCCGGGGAACGACGCCCGGCCAACCGCCGCACACGCTCGACGGCCCCGCCGCGAAGCGTTGCCTGAACACCCTGTTGACCGCAGCAGCGGCACGATACGATCGCCGACAACAACAAGCAGAAACGAGGAGACGCCACATGCACCGATCCGCGCACATCGACACCTTCGCCCGGGACAACCTTCCGCCTCCCGAATGGTGGCCGGACCTGCCGCAGTCGCCCGACACGCAGTACCCGGAACGGCTGAACGCGACGGTGGAACTGCTCGACCGGATGGTCGAGCGCGGCTTCGGCGACGCGATCGCGCTGCGCACCGATGAGGCGGCCTGTACCTGGAATCAACTGCGCGTGCGCGTGAACCAGATCGCGCATGCGTTGCGCGAACGCATGGGTCTGGTGCCCGGCAACCGGGTGCTGCTGCGCGGCACGAACAACCCGATGATGGCGGCCTGTCTGCTCGCGACGATCAAGGCCGGACTGGTGGCGGTACCGACAATGCCGCTGCTGCGCGCGAAGGATCTCGCGCCGGTGGTCGCGAAAGCGAAGGTCGCCGCGGCCTTGTGCGACATCGCGCTGCGCGATGAACTCGACGCGCTGATGCGCGAGACGCCCTCATTGAAGCAGGCGATGTTCTTCAACGATGGCAGCGGCGCCGCCGACGCGCTGGAGACTCACCGGCGGAGATGCCGACGCGCTTCGCCGCCTGCGACACCGCGCAGGACGACGTCGCGCTGATCGCGTTCACCTCGGGCACGACCGGCACGCCGAAAGGCACGATGCACTTTCACCGCGACATCGTCGCGATGTGCGACCTGTTCCCGCGACACGTGCTGCGTCCGCAGCCCGGCGACGTCTTCTGCGGCACGCCGCCGCTCGCCTTCACCTTCGGGCTGGGCGGCATGCTGTGCTTTCCGATGCGCGTGGGCGCCTCGGTGGTGTTGCTTTCGAGCGCGGCACGCCGGAGACGCTGCTGGGCGCCATCGAGCGCCACCGCGCGAGCGTGCTGTTCACTGCGCCGACGATGTACCGGCAGATGGCGGCGATCACCGGCCGGTTCGACCTCTCGTCGCTGAAGAAATGCGTGTCGGCCGGCGAGGCGCTGCCCGACGCCACGCGCCAGCTGTGGAAGCAGGCCACCGGCATCGAGATCATCGACGGCATCGGCTCGACCGAGATGATCCACATCTTCATTTCGTCGCCGCCCGAGACGGTACGCCGCGGCGCGATCGGCAAGCCGGTGCCCGGCTACGAAGCGCGCATCGTGGACGACGAGATGAACGAGTTGCCGCCAGGCACGGTCGGCAAGCTCGCGGTGAAGGGGCCGACCGGCTGCCGCTACCTGGCCGACGATCGCCAGCTCAATTACGTGAAGAAGGGCTGGAACCTGCCGGGCGACACCTTCATGATGGACGCCGACGGCTACTTCTACTACCAGGCGCGCTCGGACGACATGATCGTCTCGGGCGGCTACAACATCGCCGGGCCCGAAGTGGAGGCGGCGCTGATGCTGCACGAGGCGGTCGCCGAATGCGGCGTGATCGGCGTGCCCGACGAGGAGCGCGGGCAGATCGTCAAGGCCTTCGTGGTGCTGAAGCCGGGCTCCCGGGACGACGCGGCAATGGTCGCTGCGCTGCAGGACTTCGTCAAGCAGACGATCGCGCCGTACAAGTACCCGCGCTCGGTCGAGTTCCGCGAGTCGCTGCCACGCACCGAAACGGGCAAGCTGCAGCGGTTCCGGTTGCGGGCCGGTTGAGGTTGCGCGGTCAAACGTCGCTGTCGTACAGTGGCGCCTCGCTTGCCATGGCGCTACCGTTTCGCTACCATTTCGCCATGACTCCCCTAATCAGATGGATTGCGACCTTTTCATCAAAAAGCTGCCTCGAGACCTCAAGGAACTAATCGTCCGAGAGGCCGAGGCCAATCGCCGCTCGATCAACCAGGAGGCGATCGTGCTGCTCGAAGAAGCCCTTGCGCGCCGAGTCCGTTCCGCAAGACGAAGGTATGCGGTGCAAGAAGCCCTGGCCGCATATGCCGCCCTTCCGACCAGGGACGAACGCCCCACCGAGCAGATCATCGAATACGACAACAACGGACTCCCGGGATGAAAGCGCCGCTCTTCGATGAAGTCCGAACGGCACAGGCCGCCGCCTACTTGCTCTTCCGGGCAGGCGGGAAGCTGCCCGTGATCAAGCTGGTCAAGCTGTTGTATCTGGCGGAGCGCCTGTCCCTGAAGAAGTACGGTGAGCCGATTACGGGCGACAGGCTTGTTTCCATGCCACATGGCCCTGTTCTCTCGATGACCTACGATCTCATCAATGGGGCGCTACTTTCGGAGGAAGGTGGGTGGGAGTCCTGGATTTCCGATCGCGCGTCACACGTCGTCGCTCTTCGTGATCCAAGCAAGATACGTACGCCCGAAACCGACTTGCGGCGACTGAGCGAGAGCGATCTGGAGGTTCTCGAAGAAGTCTGGACCGAATTCGGTCACTGGGATCGCTGGGATCTTGTCACGCACATGCATTCGGGTGCGTGCCCCGAGTGGGAGGATCCCGAGGGTTCGAGCCGGCCGATTCCGTATGAAGTGCTCTTTCGAAAACTCGGCTATTCAGCCGACGAGTCGGCTGCACTCGCCGAACGGCTCTCGCAACAGCGCCGGCTGAACGAAGTGTTTGCGTGACGCATCGAGCGTGGCGGCCTGGCAGAGCGAACCCGGTGCCACCCTGTTGGTGCCTTCCGGGCCCCGCGGACTCCATCTTTTCATCATCGTTCTCGGGCCCGTCGTTCTACCCACGTACGGCCCGACCCCGCAAACAGCGATGGTAAGCGTGACGAGCATTCACAGCGGTGTTCCCCACGACGCCGCCTGCGAACTTGATTCGGGTGACCACCCGTTCGTTCACCATGCCAGCTACATCGCGTCCGCCACATGCGGCTCGATTCCGTCGCACATGTCGAGCAGATGGTATCGCGCGGTGCCTGGACACCGCATGATCCGTGCTCGCCATGGTTGCTGGACCGCGTGATAGCGGGCGCCCGCACCTCTCGCTTGCTACCCCGCGAGTTCCGTACCCTGTTCGTCGAGCGATAGGCGCCGCGAATCCTTACGCCGCCTTCTTCAGCGCCTCGTCGCGCAACTCGCGCCGCAGGATCTTGCCCACGTTGGTCTTCGGCAGCTCGACGCGGAACTCGATGTACTTCGGCTTCTTGTAGCCGGTGAGGTTCTCGGCGCAGTACTGCATCAGGTCGCGCTCGGTGAGGCTCTGGTCCTTCTTCACCACGAAGAGTTTCACCGCCTCGCCCGAGTTCGCATCGGGCACCCCCACGGCCGCCACTTCGAGCACGCCGGGGTGGCTGGCAATCACGCCCTCGATCTCGTTCGGGTACACGTTGAAGCCCGAGACCAGGATCATGTCCTTCTTGCGATCGACGATGCGGGTGTAGCCGCGCTCGTCCATGATGCCGATGTCGCCGGTCTTGAAGAAGCCGTCGGGGGTCATGACCTTCTCGGTCTCGCCGGGCTGGCCCCAGTAGCCGGCCATGACCTGCGGGCCGCGGATCGCGATCTCGCCGCGCTCGCCCAGCGGCACCGGCTTGCCGTCGTCGTCGAGGATCGCGACTTCGGTGGACGGGAACGGCAGGCCGATCGTGCCGGTGAACACGTCGGTGTCGGTCGGGTTGCCGGTGGCCGCGGGCGAGGTTTCCGACAGGCCGTAGGCCTCGCAGACCGGGCAGCCGGTGACCGCGAGCCACTTCTTCGCGACTGCCTCCTGCACCGCCATGCCGCCGCCCAGCGAAACGCGAAGCTGCGAGAAGTCGAGCTTGGCGAACTCGGCGTTGTTGGCGAGCACGTTGAACAGCGTGTTGACCGCCGGGAACAGGTTGAACTTGTACGGCCGGATCTCCTTGATCAGCGCCGGCAGGTCGCGAGGGTTGGGGATCAGGATGTTCAGGCCGCCCAGCCGCATGCCGATCAGGAAGCACGCGGTGAGCGCGAAGATGTGATAAAGCGGCAGCGCGCAGACCCAGACGAGCTGCTCGGGCGGCGGCCCCTTCTTCGGGTTGGTGAGCGCCGGCTGGATCCAGACCTCGGCCTGCAGCACGTTGGCGATGATGTTGCGATGAACCAGCGTGGCGCCCTTGGCCAGGCCGGTGGTGCCACCGGTGTACTGCAGGAACGCAACGTCTTCGTGCGCCAGCGCCACCGGCTTGTACGGCAGGCGGCTTCCCTCGGCGAGCACCGCGTTGAAGCGCGTGGTGCTGGCCAACTCGAAGGCCGGCACCATCTTCTTCACGTGGCGCACGACGAAGTTCACCAGCGCGCCCTTGGCGAAGCCGAGCAGGTCGCCCATCGACGCGAGCACCACGTGCTCGATCTTCGTGCGGGCGAGCACCTGCTGCAGCGTCGTCGCGAAGTTCTCGAGGATGAAGATCGCCCGCGCGCCGGAGTCCTTCAGCTGGTGCTCGAGCTCGCGCGGCGTGTACAGCGGATTGACGTTGACGACGACGTAGCCGGCGCGCAGCACCGCGGCGATCGCCACCGGGTACTGCAGGATGTTGGGCATCATCACCGCGACGCGGTCGCCCTTCTGCAGGCCGCGCGACTGCAGCCAGGCGGCAACGCACCTGGAGAGATCGTCGAGTTCGCCGAAGCTCATCGGCTTGCCCAGGCCGACGAACGCCTTGCGGTCGCGATACTTCGCAAACGCTTCGTCGAAGATCTGCACCACCGACTCGTAGCGATGGTGGTCGATCTCGTGGGGCACCCCCGCGGGGTAGCTCTTCAACCAGAAGCGGTCCATGGTCGGTTCTCTGAGTCGTGATGAGCGGAACGCGGCCCGCCGCCGGATCCTGCACTCGGCCGGCATTATGCCGTCAATCGGCAGCCCCGGGACTGAGCGCGGTCAAGGCCCGCGGCGCATGCTGTCCGGCCTGGCGCGGCCCGGCCAGAAGCGGCTGGGCTTGACGACGCCATCCGGCCATGGGCGGCTCGATCGTGGGCGGCGCGAGCGCCGCCAGCGCCTGCTCGCGCTCGGCCTTCGGCAACCCGGCCAGGCGGCGCGCCGCCGCGTAGAAAGCCGGCAGCTTGCCGTGCTCGCGCGCGAGCAGCGCGCGGAAGGCCGGAACCTGGGCGGTGTAGGTAGCGACCGACGCCAGGTGCGCGTTGGTGAGCGGCTGCGCGAACCAGCGGTCGTAGCCGGCGTAGCCGCCCCATTGTCGCTTCAGCGCTTCATAGTCGTTGCGCAGCGCCGCGAAGATCCCGGCCTTGGCGGCCCGCTTTTCATCGTCGGACGCGTCCGATGCGTAGACCGCGTCGAGCGCCGCGCGTTGCCGCGCGAGCAGCGCCAGGAACTGCTCGCGCCGCGCGGCGAATCGCTGCCACTCGGCGCGCAGCGCCGGATCGGCGCCGGCTGCCTCGCGCGCGGCCAGCCAGCGCTCGAGGCCGGCCTGCTCGACCGCGGTGGCGAACGACTCGTTGAAGGTGGTGTCGCCCTTCAGGTAGAGCTCCTGGTGCGCGAGTTCGTGAAACACCAGGCGGGCAAGCTCGCCATCCGGGTAGCGCACGAAAGTGTTGAGCACCGGGTCGTCGAACCAGCCCAGCGTCGAATAGGCGGGCACGCCGCGCACGAAGGCTTCGTAGCCTTCGGCGCGAAGCCGGGCAGCGAAATGCTCGGCGTCCCCGGCGTCGTAATAGCCGCGGTAGCCGACGCAGCCGGCGACCGGGAAGCACCACTCCTTCAGCTTCAGCGACAGCTCGGGGGTCGCGAACACGTTCCAGACGACGAACGGGCGCTTCAGGTCGGCGTAGCCGGTGTAGCTGCCGTTCTCCGGCAGCGCGAGCTGCGCCGACGCGAAACGGCGGATCGCCAGCGCCTGTTCCAGCTTGCGCCGCAGCTCGGGGTCGAGCGCGGGCCCGGCGAGCAGTTCGTCGATCGGGCGCGCCTCGCGCATCACCGCGAGGTGACCGGCCATCGATTGCCAGTAGTAGCCCGGGCCGTCGCGCCAGGACGAACAGCCGCCGACCAGCGCCAGCAGCGCAAGCGCTGCGACCGATCGGACGATGGCAAAGACAGTGGCACTCATGAGCGAATGCTAATCTATCGCCATTGCGCCCGCGCCTTCGAGACGCATCATGAAACTGGTCGAACAGATCGTCGATTTCCACGCGGAGCTCCGCGATTTCCGGCGCGACCTGCACGCGCATCCGGAGTTGAAGTTCGAGGAATTCCGCACCGCCGACCTGATCGCCGAACGCCCGGGCGCCTGGGGCATTCCGGTCGACCGCGGGCTGGGCGGCACCGGCGTAGTGGGCATCGTGAAGGCGGGCACCTCGCGCCGCGCGATCGGCCTGCGTGCCGACATGGACGCGCTGCCGATGACTGAGTTCAACCGCTTCGCGCACGCCTCGAAGCACCCCGGGCGCATGCACGCCTGCGGCCACGACGGCCACGTGGCGATGCTGCTGGCCGCCGCGAAGCATTTCGCCACGCAGCGCAACTTCGACGGCACGGCCTACCCGGTCTTCCAGCCGGCCGAGGAAGGCGGTGGCGGCGCACGCGAGATGATTCGCGACGGGCTGTTCGAGAAATTCCCGATGGAGGCGATCTTCGGCATGCACAACTGGCCGGGGCTCGCCGCCGGGCAGTTCGCGCTGAAGGCCGGTCCGGTAATGGGTTCATCCACCGAGTTCAAGGTCACGATCCGCGGGCGCGGCTCGCATGCGGCGCTGCCGCACAACGGCGTCGACCCGGTGCCGGTGGCCTGCCAGATGGTGCAGGCGTTCCAGACGATCATCACCCGCAACAAGCGGCCGATCGAGGCGGCAGTGCTGTCGGTGACGATGATCCACGCGGGCGAGGCCACCAACGTGGTGCCCGATACCGCCGAGATCCAGGGTACGCTGCGCACCTTCACCGTCGAGACGATCGACCTGGTCGAGCAGCGGATGCGCGCGCTGGTCGAACACACCGCCGCGGCCTTCGGTTGCACCGCCGAGCTGGAGTTCGTGCGCAACTACCCGCCGACGATCAACCACGCGAAGGAGACCGACTTCTGCCGCGAGGTGATGAAGGACATCGTCGGCGAAGCGAACGTGTTCGACTTCGAGCCCACGCTGGGCTCGGAAGACTTCGCGTACTTCCTGCTCGAGAAACCCGGCTGCTACGTGGTCATCGGCAACGGCGAAGGCGCGCACCGCGAGGCCGGACACGGGCTGGGTCCGTGCACGCTGCACAACCCGAACTACGACTTCAACGACGAGCTCATCCCGATCGGAGCCTCGTACTGGGTCCACCTGGCCGAGCGCTGGCTGGCGCCGCGCTGAATGCCGCAGCGCGCACTCGCCACGCTGCGCGGCTGGCACCGCGAGCTCACCGCGCTGCGGCACGCACTGCACGCCAACCCCGAGCTGGGCTTCGAGGAGCACTTCACAGGCGAGCTGATCGCGCGGCAGCTAGTGCGCTACGGCGTCGACGAGGTCCATCGCGGCATCGGCCGCACCGGCCTGGTGGGCGTGATCCGCGGCCGGCAGACGCACAGCAGCCGCACGATCGGCCTGCGCGCCGATATGGACGCGCTGCCGATGCATGAGGAGAACGATCTGCCGCACCGCTCGCGCAAGGCCGGCGCGATGCACGGTTGCGGCCACGATGGCCACGTGACGATGCTGCTCGGCGCGGCGCGCTACCTGGCCGAACACCGCGACTTCGACGGGACCGCGCACCTGATCTTCCAGCCCGGCGAGGAAGGCTTCGCGGGCGCGCAGGCGATGATCGACGACGGCCTGTTCGAGCGCTTTCCCTGCGACAGCGTCTACGCGATGCACAACTGGCCGGCGCTGCCGCCGGGCACGTTCGCGGTACGGCCCGGGCCGATGATGGCCGCCGCCGACCGGATCACGATCACCATCACCGGGCGCGGCGGGCACGGCGCGCACCCCTACCTGGCGGTCGATCCGGTGCTGGTTGCGGCACACGTGATCACCGCCGCACAGTCGATCGTCTCGCGCAACGTGAGCCCGATCGACTCGGCGGTGGTGAGCCTGTGCTCGATGCAGGCGGGGCACCCCGGCGCGATGAGCGTGATCCCGAACGAGGCGAAGCTGGTGGGCACGGTGCGCACCTTCCGCAGCGAGACGCAGGACATGATCGAGCGGCGGCTGCGCGCGCTGGTCGGCTCGATTGCCGCCGCCTTCGGCGCGACCGCCGAAGTGCTCTACGAGCGCATCTATCCGGCGACGATCAACAGCCGGCGCGAAGCGCTGTTCGGCGCACACGTCGCCGAAGAACTGGTCGGCGCCGAGCACGTGGTGCGCGACCTCGAACCGAGCATGGGGGCCGAAGACTTCTCCTTCATGCTGCGCGTGCGCCCGGGCGCCTATTTCCGCATCGGACAGGGCGGCGCCGAAACCGGCTGCCTGCTGCACGGCAGCCGCTACGACTTCAACGACGCGATCCTGCCGCTGGGCGCGGCGCTGTTCGCGCGCCTGGCCGAGCAGTCGATGCCGATAGGATCGACCGGCTGAGGCCGCCCGGCCTGCGTGAGATCGCCTTCGCGATCGCCACGAGCCTGCATGCTCGGCACACGACATTCAGAGGGGGGCGAGGCGCACGACCGCCTCGTCGCCTGGCTGCGATCCGACCGTCAGCGAAAGACGATAGCGCAGGCCGACACCAAGCACCGCCTTGCGGGCAACGTGGCCGAACGGAAGTCCGGTGACGATCGGCACCGACAACCGCGAGCGGAAGTACTCGACCACCGAATCCAGACCGTAGCCGTTGTCGTGCGGCGCGGCCTTCCAGTCGGTGAACGCGCCAAGCACGATCGCGCGCTGGCGCGCGAGCACTCCCGCATGCAGCAGCTGGTGCAGCATGCGCTCGATACGGTACGGATGCTCGGCGACATCTTCGAGGAAGAGCAGCCCATCGTCGATCTGCGGCAGGTAGGGCGTGCCCACCGCCGCCGCGACCAGCGACAGGTTGCCACCCCAGACCGTACCGTCGATCGCCGCGGCCGGTTTCGGCGCAGTCGCCGGGTGCTGCTCGACCCACTGGACCGGCAGCAGCCGCCCCGCCATCAGCGCGTCGAAGCCCTCGAGCATGAACTCATCGGGCCGCGCGACGCCGAAATCGCCGCTCACACCGGGGCCGGCGAAGCTTGGTGCGCCGGTTCTCGCCAGCAGCGCCAACTGGAAGGCGGTGAAGTCGCTGTAGCCGACCCAGCGCACGCCACGCGTGGCCGAAGCGGCGATCAACCCCCAGTCGATGCGATCGAGCAGCCGCGACAGTCCATAGCCTCCGCGCGCGATCATCACCGCATCGATGTCGGTGGCGCGCGCAGCACGGTGGATCTGCACAAGCCGCGCATCGTCGGTGTCCGAAAAGCGCTGCCAGGCTTCGCGCGGGACGGTGCAATGCACCGAGTAGCCGCGCGCGCGCAGCGCGGCCACGCCCGCATCGAAGGCGTCGAGCGACAGGTGCGCGCCCGATGGCGCGATCACCTCGATGCGCGCGCTCCGCTGCGCATCGGCCGTCGTCATGCGCGCGCCTGCGTTTCGGGCAGATCGAGCACCAGGCTTTCCTTGATCTCTTCCATCACCATGTAGCTGCGCGACTCGCGCGCTCCGGGCAGCGCGAGCAGCATGTCGCCGAGCAGTTTACGGTAGGCGCCCATCTCGGGGATACGCGCCTTGATCAGGTAGTCGAATTCGCCCGACACGAGATGGCATTCGAGCACGTTGGGCAGCTTCAGGACCTCGCGCCGGAAGTCGTCGAAGATCGCGCCCGACTTGGCCGCGAGCTTGATCTCGACGAACACGAGCAGGCGCTGGCCGAGCCGATGCGGATCGAGCCGCGCGTGGTAGCCGAGGATGAAGCCGTCGCGCTCCGGGCGCTTGACGCGCTCGCTGCATGGCGTCACCGACAGTCCGACCCGGTCGGCGAGTTCGGTCATCGACATTCGTCCATGCTCCTGCAGCAGCCGCAGGATGTTGCGATCGATGCGGTCGAGGTCCGTCACCTGCTGGGCGCGATTTCTCAAGGTTTTTTCACCAGTCTTTCGCAGATTTCACGAGAAATTCTACCGCTTTCATCAAATACGTTAAAAGTTTCTCCGACCGCCGCGGGACAATCCGCTCATCGGGCGCGACGTGCCCGCAAACCGCAACGGAGTATGGCGATGCGTGTCCCGGTTCTCGGCAGCGGCGTGATCGGCGTGACCAGCGCCCGGTACCGGCGCGCGCCGGCATGCAGGTGACCGTGATCGACCGGCAGCCGGCCGCGGCCATGGAAACCAGCTTCGCCAACGCCGGCCAGGTCTCGCCCGGCTATTCGACGCCGTGGGCGGCGCCCGGCATTCCGCTGAAGGCGCTGAAGTGGCTGTTCCAGCGGCACTCGCCGCTGGCGATCCGCCCCGACGGAACTCTGTTCCAGCTGCAATGGATGGCGCGGATGCTCGCGAACTGCACCGCTTCGCGCTACGCGGTCAACAAGGAGCGGATGCTGCGGCTCTCCGAATACAGCCGCGACTGCCTGCGTGCGCTGCGCGCCGAAACCGGCATCGAGTACGAAGGCCGCCAGCTCGGCACGCTGCAGGTGTTCCGCACCGAGGCGCAGCTCGAGGCGGCCCGGCGTGACATCGAGGTGCTGCGCGAAGTCGGCGTGCGCTTCGAACTGCTCGGGCGCGGGGATCTCACGCAGGTCGAGCCGGCGCTCGCACGCGTGGCCGGCACGCTGGTCGGCGCGCTGCGGCTGCCCGGCGACGAAACCGGCGACTGCCAGTTGTTCACCATGAGACTGGCCGATCGTTGCCGCACGCTCGGCGTGCGCTTCGAATTCGGCCGCTCGATCGAGGGCATCGTCGCCGGCGACGGCCGCGTCGATGGCGTGGCGATCGACGGCACGTTGTACAACGCCGATCACTACGTGATCGCGCTCGGCAGCTACTCGCGCGAGCTGGCGAAGTCGGCGCGACTGTCGCTGCCGGTCTACCCGCTGAAGGGCTATTCGCTGACGATTCCGATCGTCGACGCATCGCGTGCGCCAGTATCGACCGTGATGGACGAGAGCTACAAGATCGCGGTTACGCGCTTCGACGACAGGATCCGCGTCGGCGGCATGGCCGAGGTATCGGGCTTCGACCTGTCGCTGAACCCGCGGCGCCGCGAGACGCTGCAGATGGTGGTCGAGAGCCTGTTTCCGGGCGCCGGCGACCTGCGCGCCGCGACGTTCTGGACCGGCCTGCGCCCAATGACTCCCGACGGCACGCCGATCGTCGGACGCGCGCGGCAGCGCAACCTGTGGCTGAACACCGGCCACGGCACGCTCGGCTGGACGATGGCCTGCGGTTCCGGACAGCTGCTGGCCGACCGGATTGTCGGGCGCCAGCCTGCGATCAGCACGGACGGCTTGGGGCCCGAGCGCTATGCGCGCGCGCGCGTCGCTGCGCCGGCCCGTGCGCCGCGACCCAGCACTGCGACCTCGCCGTCAGGCTGGACGAGCCAGGCGCGCACCGACGGATAGTCGGCCAGAAGCCTGGCGGCGCGCTCGGCAGGCATGACCGACAGCGCGGTGGACAGGCCATCGGCCAGGGCGGCGCGCGGTGCCGCAACCGAAACCGACAGATGGCGGTTCGCGCTGCGGCCCGTGGCCGGGTCGAACAGGTGATGAATGCGCGGATCGGTTCCGAAGGTGGTGCCGTATCCGGCCGACGTGGCCAGCGCCGGTAACTCTACGGCACCGTCGCCCAGCGGCAGCTCGAACAGCGTGCGCCGCGGCTGGCGCGGGTCGGCGATCGCCGCGCGCCAGGAATCGCCTCTGGCGCTGTGACCATGCGCGCGTGCCTCACCGAGGTCGATCATCAGGTTCACCAGACCCGCGCCGCGCAGCAGGTCGGCCACACGGTCGGTCACGAAACCCTGCGCGATGCCGTTCAGCGTGATCGCCATGCCGGGGCGCCGCAGCCGGATGAGGTCGGCGCGAAGCTCGACGCCGGCAAACCCCACCTTGCGCAGCGTGGCGGCGATCGCCGCCGGCGACGGGCCGGCGGCAGATGCGCCGGGCAGCGCGAAGTGCGCAGCGTAGAGCCGATAGAGCGGCTGCACCGTGGGATCGAAAGCGCCTCCGCTCGATCGCGCCAGGCCGAGGCTTTGCGACAGCAACTCGACCAGTTCGAACGGCGGGTCGCGCAATTCGCCCGCAGCGTTCAGCCGCGACAGCGACGAATCGGGACGGTACAGGCTGAACACCGACTCGAGCCGGTCGATCTCGTCGACGCAGCGCTGCACGAGCGCCTGCGCCTTCTCGCGGTCGGGTTCGACCAGCGTCATCGAGGCCAGCGCGCCCATTGCGGTGCCCCTCCATACGACGGCCCCGGCGGCAGCGCCGGCGCGTGCGACGGCGAACGGTGCCGACGCCGCGCAAGCGGCGACGATCGACAGGAAGCGTCGGCGATCGCCCATGACTGCTCTCCTCAATGCTTTTCCGGGACTGACACCCCGGCCGGCTGCCCGGGCAAGCCGAACAGGTAGTCGTCCGGGATCTCGTCGAGGCGGACCACGCGGCCGCCCTGTGAAACACGGAACGCCTCGGCCGCGGCCTGTTCGGAGAACGGCACCGCTTCGGGCGCGCCCATTCCGCCGCGCGCCTGGCTCCCGATCACGAACCAGGCCAGCCTGGCGTCGACCCAGGCGCCGCGATCGGGCTGCTGCCAGCTGGCCGACCGGCCCATGTCGTTGACGTAGACCGCGGCGATGTCGCGCGGCTCCTCCGGTGCCCGCAGGAATGCAATCGTGTCGCGCACCGACGAGAACCAGATCGGCTCGCTGCGGCTGGCCAGGTACACCTGGCCCTTCGGCCCCTCGTGCTCGGCAAGCCGCATGCCGCAGTAGTACCCGGTGGCCTCGGCGAGCACCTCCGAGGGCGAGGGTCGGGATCGTTCATCGGTGCGACGGTCGCAACCGGCCACGGCGGCAAGCGCCACGATGACCGCCACAAGGGGGATCGCGACCCGCAGCGCGTGCGGCGAACTCACAACGGCCTCCTCCTGAAAGCGACGATCGCCATCGCCAGCGGCCCCACGATCCAGGCGGCGAGCACCGCCAGGAACACCGGAGCCGGCAGCGCCGCCGGGTCGCCGGGGCCGGCCATCCCGCTGTAGACCGACACCGCGTGGCTGGCGGTCATGTTGAACAGCCGGTAGACATCGGCGGGGTTGAGCAACAGCAGCGCGTCGAGCACCGGCTTGTCGACGATGCGGCCCTGGTCGGCGACGAGCACGCCGAGCAGTGCGGTGTCGTAGATCAGCACGAAGAACAGCCAGAGGCCGACCGCGAGGCCCGCGGCGGTCGCACGCTCCTGCACCAGCGTACTCGCCAGGCAGCCCAGCGACACGAACGAGGCGCCGAGCATGATCGAGGTGAGCACCATCGCCGCGTAAGCCGACCAGGCCTGCGGCGCGATTCCGGCCTTCAGGGCGAGGGCAGCACCGGCAGCGCCATAGCCGATCACCGTCGCCACCGTGAGGATCGCGACCTGCCCGAGGCATTTGCCGACGACCACCTGCCAGCGCGCAACCGGGTACGACAACAGCAGCATCAGCGTGCCGCGCTCCTGCTCGCCGACGATCGCGTCGAACGACAGCAGCAGCGCAATCAGCGGCACCAGGAAGATGGTGAGGCTCGCGAGGCTCACGACCGTGACCGCGAGCGGATCGGCCTTCACCGTGCCGGTGGGCGCGCTGCCGAGCAGCGCCAGCGACAGCGCGAGCGCTGCCATCAGCACCGTGGTCGCCAGCACCCAGCGATTGCGCATGCCGACCCGGACCTCCTGGGCGGCGATCACCAGCGCGTTCATGCCGGCTCTCCGGTGGCGCCGACGAGCCCGTCGTAGATCTCCTGCAATCCGGGCGCGCTGGTCTCGACGTCTTCGACCAGTTCGCCGGCCTGCGCGAGCGCGCGCAGCACCGGCATCTTCGCGCCCGCCGCGACCTCCAGTGCCAGCGACGCGTCGTCGCGTTCGGTGCAGTGCACCCCGAGGGGAAGGCCGGCGAGCACCTGGTCGGCCGCGGACGGCCGCACGCGCACGCGGATGCGTGCGTCGGCAGCGGCGCCCCGGCGCAACTCGGCGAGCGTTCCCGCAGCCAGCAGATGCCCACGGTGCATGATCGCGGCCCGGTCGACCCGATCCTGCACCTCGGCCAGCGCATGCGTGCAAACGAGCACGGTGGCGCCGCCGATCCGCAGCGAGTCGATCATCCGGTAGACGTCGCTGCGCGAGGCCGGATCGAGCCCGCTGGTCGGCTCGTCGAACAGCAACAGGCGTGGCGCCCCGATCAGCGCCTGCGCGATGCCCAGGCGCTGCCGCATGCCCTTCGACCAGGTGGCCACGCGCCGGTTCGCCGCGTGCGCGATGCCGACCCGCTTCGAGCAGCGCGGCGTTGCCGCGGCACGACTCGCCCTTGAGCCGCGCGTGGAAGGCCATCAGTTCGTTGCCCGTCATCGCGCCGTGGAACGCGACGCTCTCGGGAAGGAAGCCGATCGCGCGACGCGCCCCGGCCCCGCGGCTGCCCGCAGGATCGATGCCGGAGATCCGCACGCTGCCCTCGGTCGGCCGGATCAGCCCGAGCAGCAGCTTGATCAGCGTGGTCTTGCCCGCGCCGTTGTGGCCCACCAGCGCGGTCACCTGGCCCGCCTCGAGTCCGAGCGAGACGTCCTCGACCGCGGTCACGCCGCGATAACGCTTCGTGACCGAACTCCATTGCGCGACGATCGTCATGGCGATGCAGGCGGCGGCACCGCGACCGGGCGCATCAGCGGCGCGCTGTCGACGACCCCACCCGGATAGAGCGCCGGAAAGCGCGCCTGCGCCCAGCGCACCATCTGGACGGCCGGGCTGTTGACCAGCGCCTTGGCCGCCGGAAGCGTCCAGAGAATCGCGTCCATCACGTCGTTCGGCCGGTACGGCCGGTCGGCGATACCGTCACCGTCGAGGTCGAATGCCGGGTTGTCGCTCCAGTAGTTGCCGCGCCCCTCGTGCGCCCAGTCGAGGTAGCGCGTGCCGACGTACTTCACCTGGTTGCGGTTGCCGACGAAGGCGTTGCCGGTCATCGTGTTGCCCTCGGAACCCGCGGTGAAGTGGATGCCGATCGGGCATCCCTCGAACCAGTTGTCTTTCAGCAGGTTGCCGTTGGCGGCGTAGACGAACACGCACTTCTCGTGCCCGCCGCGCACGACGTTGCCGATCAGTTGCGAGCGGTTGGTCGAATTGAGCATCAGGCCGTGGTCACGGTCGTCGTCGGAGACGTTGCCACGGATCTCGAGCCGGTCGGAATACATGATCGCCCAGCCGACGTGGTTGCCCCGCGAACGGTTGCCGACGATGCGACTGTCGTTCGTGTACATGTAGTGGATCGCGAAGCGCAACGTCTCGAAGCTGTTGTTCGCGAACAGGTTGTGCGAACTGGTCTTCACGAAGATGCCGTCGCGCCCGTACCTGATCGCGTTGCCGATCACCTGCGCACCGGGCGCGTTCCAGATCGACACGCCGTTGCCGGCCTCCGAGAGCCGCAGGTCGCGCCGCCCCTCGATCAGGTTGTTCTCGATGATCGAGCCGGATGCGCCGTGCACGTAGACCCCGAACAGGTTGTCGACCAGCCGGTTCGAGCGGATGCGCGCGCGCTCGGCGGTCTGCGCGAGCCGGATCGCCGAGTCCATCTCCGGAACCTCCAGCCCCGAACCGGTGATCTCCAGGCCCTCGATGCGCACGTCGGCTGCGGTGACGACGATCACGCTGCCGGTGCCCGGGCCGACGAGCACCGAGCCGGGCTCGCCCAGCAGCGTCAGCGGCCGGTCGATGCGCAACGGGCCGGCGTGACGCCCCGGCGCCAGCCGCACGGTGGCCCCGGACGGCAGCGCATCGAGCAAGGGCTGGATCGGTTCTCCGGGCGCCACGATGCGCTCGCCGGCTCCCGCCGCCGCCATGACAGCGGGCGCCGGCGGGACCGCGAGCGCGGTCGCGAGTGCGGCCGCAATCGCGATGCCACGCAGTGCCATGCTTCAGCGCCGGCGCGGTTCGACCAGCATGCGCCCCTTCATTTCCATGTGCAGCGCGTGGCAGAACCACTGGCAGTAGTACCAGAACACGCCGGGCCGGTCGGCCTTGAAGGTGACCGACGCGGTGGCCTGCGGGCCGACCTCCATCGCGATCCCGTAGTTGACGATCGTGAATCCGTGGGTGAGGTCCTGGACCTGGTCGCGGTTGGTGACGTAGACGGTGACCTCGTCGCCCTCCTTCACGGTGAAGTCGGTCATGCTGAAGGTGGGCGCGACCGAGAACATGTAGACGCGCACCTTGTTGCCGTCGCGAATCACCTTCGAATCGGTGTCGAGGTCGACACCGTCGGCCTTGGCCTGGCGCCGCGCGTCCTCCCACATCGGGTCGTCGCGCTTCCAGATGTCGATCGGGTTGACCTTCGAGCGGTGCACGATGGTGGCGTCGTGCGGTTCCGCGAAGCTCGGCGAGTCATGCACGAGCACCATGCGCTCGCCCGAGATGTCGATCAGCTGGTCGCATTCGGCCTTCAGTGGACCAACGTTCAGGAACCGGTCCTTGGAGAACTTGTTCAGAGAGATCAGCCACTTGCCGTCGGCCTCCTTCGTCTGCCCCATCGACGTGTGGTTGTGGCCCGGCTGGTAGTGCACGTCGAGCTTGTGGATGATCGGGTCGACGTCCTTGCCGTTGAACTTCTCGATCGCCTTGGCGATCGACCACTTGCAGACCTGGCTGTCGATGAACAGCGTCGTGTAGGCGTTGCCGCGGCCGTCGAACGCAGTGTGCAGCGGGCCCAGGCCGAGTTCCGGTTCGGCGACGACCGTGTCGCGCGGCTTGATCCTGTCGTCGAACAGGTCGTCGAAGCGCCGCACGTCGAGCACGGTGACGGTGGGCGACAGCTTGCCGTTGGCCACCACGTGGATGCCGTCGGGCGCGGTGTTGATGCCGTGCGGGCTGTTCGGCACCGGGATGTAGCGGGTGAACGGCGAGCCCTTCCTGCCGTCGAGCACCGGCACGCCGCCGATTCGCTTGAACTCGCCCCTGGCCACCGCCTCCTCGATTCGCTTCAGGTTGAACACCGTGACCCAGTCCTGCTCGGCCTTCGTGCTCTCGGCCAGCGTGACGCCCTCCTCCGAGTTGTAGCTGGTGGCGAACGCGTACTTGCCCTGGTAGTCGCAATCGACGTTGTCGAGGTTGCCGTTGACGATGACCTGCCAGGCGACCTTCATCGTGTCGCCGTCGAGCGCAGTGAACACGTAGCGGTATTCCTTCGGGTCGGCGACGTTGCGGCCGTCGTTGGGAATCGGCACCCCGTCCTCGCCGTTGCAGAACACGTAGCCGGTCTTCGGATACTTCTGCACGCGCAGCCCGTGCACCGTGTGCTGGTTCGGCAGCTCGATGATCCTGTCGCACTTCATCACGTCGCAGCGCACCCGCGCCACGCGCGTGTTCGCCTTGTCGTTCATGAAGATGTAGCGTCCGTCGTAGGTGCCGTCGGTGAACGACATGTGCGGGTGGTGCAGGTCGCCGTTGAAGTAGGTGCCGCCGCGCGATGCGAGGTACTTGCGGGTCTCGGGCGTCAGGCCCTCGGTGAGGATCTTCAGGCTCTCGTTGGTCTGGCCCCAGCCGGTGGCGCTGCAGCGATTGAACACCGGCACGCGCATCAGCTCGCGCATCGACGGCAACCCGACGATGCGCAACTCGCCGCACTGGCCGCTGGAGAAGAAGACGTAGTACTCGTCGAGCTCGCCCGGCCCGACGTGGGTCTTCGCGATGGCCGCGGCGGTCGAAGAGACGGGGGCCGCCGGCGCCGGCGTTGCGGCGGCCGGGGCGGCCGGCGGCGCGGCCGCGGATTCCGGTTTCGGCGCAGGCGCCTTCTCGCCGCAGCTGCTCAGCAGTCCGGCCCCTGCAGCGAGCGCGACCGCTTTCGCGCTGCCGCCGAGTATCGCCCGGCGATCCGGGTCGGGCAATCCGTTGCGGTTCTTTTCTTCAGCCATTTCTCGACCTCCCCTGTCGGTTGGAGCGCGCCAGGCGCGCGCCCGGGATTCGGACATCGCGCGGATGCCCGTTCAGAACGCGTGAACGAATCGGGCACACGTTCTCAGACGGTCGGGCCCGCGGTCGCGGGCCCGCTGCGGGCGGCGGGCGTCGGTGCCATCGCCGCCCGCTTCTCGCGCTTGAGCCGGCGCTGCACGCGCACCGGGCACTTGTAATCGTGCCGGTACAGCACCTGGCAATGCAGGCACGAGATGCATTCGTTCGGGTTGATGTACCCCTCCGGATGGATCGCCTCGACCGGGCACTCGTTGAAGCAGCGCATGCACGGATTGCCGCACTCGCGATAGCGCTTGAGCCAATCGAACATGCGCATCCGCCCGGGAATGGCCAGCGCGGCACCGAGCGGACACAGGTAGCGGCAGAAGAAGCGCTCGACGAACAGGCCTGCGGCCAGCAGCGCGAGCGCGAACGCGACGAACCACCACTGGCGCATGAAGCGCAGCACGATCGCGGTCTTGAACGGCTCGATCTCGGCGAGCCGCTCGGCAAAGGCCAGCGAACCGAGCGAAACGCCGAACAGGCCCAGGAAGACGATGTACTTGATCGGCCACAGGCGTTCGTGCACCGCCCAGGGAATCTTCAGCTGCGGCACCTTGAGCAGCCTGGCCGCACGGTTGGACAGCTCCTGCAGGGCTCCGAACGGGCACAACCAGCCGCAGAAGGGACCGCGACCCCAGAACAGCAGCGCCGCCGCCACCGAGCACCACAGCACGAAGATCAGCGGGTCGATGAGGAACTGCGACCATTCGAAGCCCGAGCGCAGCGCGTTGGCGAAGGTGAGCACGTTGACCACCGACAGCTGCGCCTGCGCGACCCAGCCCAGCCAGAACAGCGTCGCGGCCAGGTAGACGAGCCGCACGCGGTCGAACAGCCGCTCGCGCGCAACCAGCACGTCCTGGAAGAAGAAGACCAGCGTGAGCACGCCCAGCATCACCGTCAGCACCGCCAGCGCCGCGACCTTGCTGCGCCAGATGCGCATCCACAGCGGCTCGTGCGGCTCGTGGAACTCCCCAGCCGCTTCCGCAGGTGCGGGCGCTGCGCCTGCGGCCGTTGCGCCGGCGGCAGCAGGCGCTGCGGCGGGCGTTGTCGCAGGAACGGCGGCAGCCGGTGCCGCAGGCGCAGTCGCGGGCCCGGCCGCGGGCCCGGCCGCGGGCGCTGGTGTCGCCGGCGCGGCGGGCGCCGCCGCCGGAGTCGGCGGCGTCTTCGTGTAGCGCTCGGGCAGGCGGTAATCGAGTCCGAACGACACGAACGCCTTGTCGAGCGCGCCCACCGAGCGCTGGACGAGCAGTTGAAGGCGCCACGGCGCCGCCGGGTCGAATTCGGACCCCGGCGGCACGACGAAGACGCCGATCTCCCTCAACGTCGGCGCACCCGCGGCGCGCAGGTCGCCGACGCGCCGATGCAGATAGTCGCGAAAGCGGATCGTCTCGGCGCCCTGCAGCAACTCGATGCGATCGAAGATGCCGCCACGCACATAGCCCGAGCCCTTGAACGAATACAGGCCGTCGCCGGCGATCAGGATCGCCTGCTGGCCGGGCGCGAGCATGCGCGCGACGCTCGCGTATTCGTCGTCGCCGAGCAGGCTGCGCCCGATGGCCGGCTGCGAGACCAGCGCGGTGTAAAGGTCGATGAACGGCTCGTCGGCCGCCCCGGGCTCGGGCCGCGCGGCCGCCGCCTTGTTGCCCGAATCGACGAAGGCCTTGTTCACCTCGCCGATCGTGAGGTGGAGGTGGCGAACCGCGCCGTCACGCGACAGCGTCGGCCAGTCGGCGATCGCCCCGGCCTGCGGGTCCATCACGCGCGCTGCCGCCTGCGCGCCCGCTGCAGCGGTGCCCAGATGCAGCGCCCGCGCGACCCGGACCGCCGAGCGCACGACGCTCTCGCCCATCACCAGCACGGTGACGGTGGCGCCGCTGACGATGTCGGCCTGCGGCGGCCCGCGTCCCTCGGCCGCCGCGCGAAGCGGGTTGTAGCCGACGAAATGCGCCAGATAGGCAACGACCCGCTTCTCGGGAATGCCAATCAGCACGATCGGCTCGCTGTGCGCGACCAGTTTCGCGCCGACGATCGTGCCTTCGAGATCCAGGCCCACGACGATGTGGATCGGCTTGCCCGAATAGCCGACCGCGTCGACCTGCTGCGAGTTCAGGTACGCATAGCCGACCAGCGTCTCGCCGCGATACATCGGCGCCACGGCGGGATCGGGCTGCACCGGGCCGAACCGGTCGGCGCCGGGCACGACCTCGGACGCGGAGAGCCCGGCGATGAACTCCCCGAGATTCGCGGCAACGGGCTGCGCCACCGCCAGGGTCGACCCGAGCATCGCGGCGACCATGAGGGCACGCGCGAGAACAACCAGGAGCACCTCACGGGCGCTGGAGACGGACAAGTCGGATCCCCGCGTTTGTTCTGGTTTGTGGGATTATTGCAGCAGGCCGCACGGATCACTTGCTCGCGGTCAAGATGCATCACGTCATGGAGGCCGGACGATGCGCGCGTCGCTGTTAATGCGCGACCCCGAGATCCAGTCGGTGAGCATGCCGCTGCTTGTCGGCATCGCCAGCGCAATCGAGCGTGAATCGCTCGAGCGCTACACGGCGCTCGCCGGGACGATGGAGCGTCGCGGCGAAGCCGCCACCGCGGCGGCCTTCCGGGTCATGCTCGAGGAAGAGCGCCACCATGTCGACGAAGTCGCACGATGGGCGGTCGGCCTGGGCGAACCGGTCCCCGAGCCGGGCAGGTTCGACTGGCAACTGCCCGCCGAGCTGTCGAGCTCCTGGGACGAGATCTCCGGCAGCGCGCTGCTCACGCCTTATCGCGCGTTCGCGATCGCGGTCGACAACGAGAAGCGCGCATTCGCGCTCTACAGCTACCGGCCGCACGCGCGACCGATCCGCGCGTGCGGGCGCAGGCCGAGCGGCTGGGCATCGAGGAGCTGCGCCATGCGGCGGTGATGCGTCGCTGGCGCCGCGAAGCGTGGCATCGCGAGCGGCGCGCCGCGCGCGAGGAGCCGCGACCCGCCGCAGCCGCCATCGCCTCGGCCGGCGCGCTGCGCGCGTTGCTCGCGAAGCGCGAAGCCGCGATCGCGCAGGCTCACCGTGCACTCGCTGCCCGTCTTCGCGAAATCGGCGACGAAGACAGCGCAGGGCTACTCGAAACGCTGCTGGAGGCGCCGTCGCATCCGGCCGCGGACGCCGCCGGCCCGCCCGCGCCGGTGCCCGACACCGACGATCCGGCGCACCTGCTGGTGGCCGCACAGAAGCCGCTTCGAGGCCCTGAGCGAGGAGCTCGAGGCCGTGATGGGGACGGCCACCGACGCGCTTTTCGAGCAGGCCGAGACGGCGCTCGTCAACGTGGTCACGCGCCTGGCGAAGATCGCACTGCAGGCGGCGCGCGCCATGCAGGCGCAATAGGGCAATAGGCCTCGTCGGCGCGCCGGGCGTCAGATACCCCGCGCCGTCGCGAACGCGGCAAACCAGTCGATCGACGACGGGTTGGCCATCGAGTCGCGATTCACCGATTGCTCGACCGGCCGGCCAAGCAGGATCTTGCGCACCGGCACCTCCAGCTTCTTGCCCGACATCGTGCGCGGCACCTCGGGAATCGCGTAGACCTCGTTGGGCAGGTGGCGCGCCGACAGCCGCGTGCGCAGCGCGTCGAGGATGCGCTGGCGCAGTGCGGGATCGACGCCGGTCTCCCCGCGGGCGGCCGACGCGCCCTCAGGGGCCCGTCCCTTCGCGCCGATGCCGGCGATCGCCCATCCGGGCTCGCGCAGCACCACGAACAGCGCGAGGAACGATTCGCGTCCCAGGTACTCCGGGTCGACCACCAGCGAGTCGGCGACCTCGTCGAATTCCTCGACCACCCGGTACAGCTCGCTCGTGCCCATGCGGATGCCGTACCGGTTGATGGTGGAGTCCGATCGGCCGTAGATGGTCGCGGTGACCGACTCGGCGCGCGGCGTGAGCTTCAGCCAGTCGCCGTGACGCCAGACGCTCGGCGGCCCCGGAAAGACGTCGAAGTAGCTCTCGAAGTAGCGCCGGCCGTCGGTGTCGCCCCAGAAGTACAGCGGCATCGACGGCATCGGCGCGGCGCAGACGAGCTCGCCCACTTCGTCGAGCAGCGGCTTGCCGTCGTCTCCGTACGCATGGATTGCCCCGCCGAGGGTGCGGCACTGCATCTCGCCTGCGTACACCGGCAGGATCGGACACGAGGTGAGGAAGGCCGCGCCCGGATCGGTGCCGCCCGAGATCGACGCGAGCATCACGTCGGGGTGCACCGACGAATAGATCCAGCGATACGCGTCCTCGGTCAGCGGCGAGCCGGTCGACCCGATGGTGCGCAGCGCCGACAGGTCGAACTGTTCGCGCGGCTTCATGCCCGCCTTCATGCACAGTGAGACGAACGCCGGGCTGATGCCCAGGAAAGTGAGCCGCTCGCGCTCGGCGAGCTGCCAAAGCCGCCCCAGGTCGGGGAACCCCGGATTGCCGTCGAACTGCAGCAGCGTCGCGCCGGTCATCAGCGTGGACACCCAAAGGTTCCACATGATCCAGCCAGTCGAGGAGAACCAGAAGAAGCGGTCGTCCTCGCCGACATCGAGATGCAGCAGGTTGGTCTTCAGCGTCTCGAGCACGAAGCCGCCATGTCCGTGCACGATCGGCTTGGGCATGCCGGTGGTGCCCGACGAATAGACGATCCACAGCGGATGGTCGAACGGCACCGGCGTGAACGCGCAGTCGGCCGCGCGGGCGAGCGCATCAGACCAGTTCACCACTTCGACCGCTGTGCCGGCGGGGCCCACCGCGCCCAGGCTCGCCCCAGCGTCGAGGTAGGGCACGAAGATGACCGCGCGCACGCTCGGCAGTTGCCGCACGAGCTCGCGAACCACGTCGCGCCGGTCGAAATCCTTGCCGCCATACCGATAGCCGTCGACCGCGAACAGCACCTTCGGCTCGATCTGCCGGAAGCGGTCGAGCACGCTCACCGGCCCCATGTCGGGCGACGAGCTCGACCAGATCGCGCCCAGGCTCGTCGTCGCCAGCAGCGCGACGACGGCTTGCGGAATGTTCGGCATGTACGAGACGCAGCGATCGCCGGGAGCGACCCCGAGCCGCTTCAGCGTCGCGGTCAGCGCGCCGGTTTGCGCGCGCAGGCGATCCCAGCCGATCTCGGTGCGCGGCTGCAGTTCCGACTCGAACACCAGCGCCGGACGATCGCCATGGGCGTGCACGCGCGCGGGCGCGAGCAGGTGCTCGGCGTAATTGAGCGTTTCGCCTTCGAACCAGCGCGCCCCGGGCATCTCGCGCGCCGACAGCACCCGCGAACAGGGCGTGTGGGCGATCACGCCGGCCCACTGATGAAACGACTCCCAGAAATCCTCGAGGTGCTCGACCGACCAGGTCCACAGCGCCTCGTAGTCGGCGAAGGCGAGCCCGCGAGTCTGCCGCAGCCACTCGCGATAACGCGTGATGCGGGCGCGCGCGATTCGCTCGCGGCTCGGCCGCCACAGGACTTCCGGGGTCGACATGGGCCTCGCGCCTCCTCTGTGTTTCGTCGCCGTGGTCGAGACTATAGCCACCGCGGCGGCCTGGCCGGCATCGTGGCACGCGCCGTGCCGGGAACGCCTCCCCGGGACGATTCCCGCTTTACAGCGCGATCGTTGAGGAATAGAGTGTGTATACAGTATCCAGCACACATTCGCAGCAGACATCCGATTCCCGGCCTCGCGCCCGGCCCGAGTTTCCGGTCGCGATCGCCGGCCATGATTTCCAGCCGCCGCGCGCGGTGGAGGTGCGCCTTGGTTCCGTCGCTCGAGCCTGTCGATCGCCCCGTCGCCCTCGGCGAGCAGGTCTACGACACGCTGCGCGCATACCTGCGCGACGGCGCGATCCAGGCAGGCCAGCCGCTGCAGGAAGTGCAACTCGCCACGCAGCTGGGCGTCTCGCGCACCCCGGTGCGCGAGGCACTTGCGCGGCTGGCGAGCGAGGGCCTGCTGGTCTCGGGCGGCCGCAGCTACATGGTGCCCGAGCTCACGCTCGCCGACGTCGACGACATCTACGAGGTGCGCTTCCTGATCGAGCCGCCGGCGACCCGCCGCGTGGCCGAGCGTACCGCCGATCCCGAAGTGCGCGCGCCGATCGAGGCGGCACTCGCCGAAGCGCGCGCGGCACACCGTGCCGGCGACGCCGCGGCCTTTCGCGAAAGCCACGTGCACTTCCGCAGTGCCTGGCTCGCGCTGGTGCCGAACCGGCGGCTGGTGAAAGTGATCGAGCAATACGCCGACCACATGCAGCGCATCCGGGCGCTGACGCTGGACGACCCCGACATCCGCGCCATCGTGCTCGCGGGCTTCGAGCGCCTGATCGAGGCGCTGCGGGCCGGCGACGCGGACGCGGCCGCCACCGCGATGCACGCGCACCTGGTCGAGGCCAAGCGCGCGTTCGTTACCGCCGTCGGCCTCGACAAGGCCACTGCCTGACACTCACCGGGAGGCCCCCATGCCCTACAAGGCCCAGATCCCCTACGGCGCCTACTGGAGCACCCCGTTCGCGCGCTGGCAGGGCAGCTTCGCGAACCTGAACAGCATCGAGTTCGCCGCGCACGTCGCGCGCGCCGAGCTTGCGAAGCGTCGCATCGACCCGAAGGTGCTCGACTACGGCGCGCTCGGCTTCTCGGTGCCGCAGAAGCATTCGTTCTACGGGCTGCCGTGGCTCACCGGCCTGATCGGCGCCGGGCACGTGGGCGGCCCCACGCTGATGCAGGCCTGCGCCACCGGCGTGCGCACGCTGCTGGCCGCCGCCCAGGAGATCGAGGTCGGCATGGCCAGCGTCGCGCTGGCGATCAATTGCGACCGCACCTCCAACGGCCCGCACCTGTACTACCCCAATCCGCGCGGACCCGGTGGCACCGGCGCCGCCGAAGACTGGGTGATGGACAACTTCAACTGCGACCCGCTCGGCCCGCACGCGATGCTGGTCACCGCCGAAAACGTCGCGAAGAAGCACGGCATCGCAACCGCTGCACAGCACGAAGTCGTGCTGCGCCGCGAGGAGCAGTACCGCGACGCGCTCGCCGACGGCGCGGCGTTCCTCAAGCGCTTCATGACCCTGCCCTTCGACGTGCCCGCGCCCGGCTATCGCAAGAGCGCCGGCACGCTCGAGGCCGACGAAGGCGTCTCGCGTTCCACGCCCGAAGGGCTGGCGCGGCTCGAGCCGGTGGCCAAGGGGGGCACGATCACCTTCGGCGGCCAGACCCACCCGGCCGACGGCAACGCGGCCATCATCGTCACCAGCGCCGGGCGCGCGCGCGAACTCTCCAGCGACCCGAAGATCGCGGTGCGACTGCACGGCTTCGGGCTGGCGCGCGCGGCGCTCGCGCACATGCCCGAGGCAACGGTGCCGGCGGCGCAACGCGCGCTCGCGCAGGCCGGTCGGTCGATCTCGCAGATGGCGGCGATCAAGACGCACAACCCGTTCGCGGTCAACGACCTCTATTTCGCACAGGAAACCGGCGCCGACCTGCAATCGATGAACAACTACGGCTGCTCGCTCGTCTGGGGCCATCCGCAGGCACCGATGGGCACGCGCGCGATCATCGAGCTGATCGAAGAACTCGCGATCCGCGGCGGCGGCTTCGGGCTGTTCACCGGCTGTGCCGCCGGCGATACCTCGATGGCGGTGGTGCTCGAGGTCGGGGACGCCTAGCCGACGCAGCGCAGCGCAGCGGCGGAGGAGCGCGACGATGCAGATGCACGCCTGGATCCACCATCACGCCCGGCGCAGCCCCGGGCGGCTGGCGATCCGCTTTCCCGGCCGCGACTTCAGCTACGCGGCACTCGCGCAACTGGTCGACCGCTATGCGGCAGCGCTGGCTGCCGGAGGCATCCGGCGCGGCAACTGCATCGCGTACCTGGGCCTGAACAGTCCCGAAGAGATCGCGCTGCTGTTCGCCTGCGCGCGGCTGGGCGCGATGTTCCTGCCGCTGAACTGGCGGCTGGCTGCGCCCGAGCACCGGCAGATTCTCGCCGATTGCCCGCCATCGCTGCTGTTCGTCGAGCCGCAGTTCGTCGAGCACGCCGAGGTGCTGCGCGCGTCGGTGCGCCGCGATGCGGCGATCACCTGGGGCCAGCGCGCGCCGGGCTGGACCGATTGCGCCGCGTTCCTGTCGCGCGGCGGCGAGCCGCCCACCGCGCCGGCCGCGGGCGCGGGCGAGACGCACGAAGGTGACGCCGATGCCGGCGCCGCGCTGCTCGTCTGCTACACCTCGGGCTCCACCGGCAGGCCCAAGGGCGTCGTGCTCACGCAGGATGCCATCGCCTGGAACGCGCTGAACAGCGCGGCGATGCACGATCTCACCGAAGACGACCACGTCCTCACGACACTGCCGCTGTTCCACGTCGGTGGGCTCAACAACCAGACCACGCCGGCGCTGCGTGCCGGCTGCACCGTGGTGCTGCATCCGAAGTTCGATGTCGAGGCCACCTTCGACGCGATCGAGCATGAGCGCATCACGCTCACCGTGCTGGTGCCCGCGCAGCTCGGAGGCGATGCTCGCGCATCCGCGCTGGAACAGCGCCGACTTTTCGAGCCTGCGGATGATCACCACCGGCTCGATGATCGTGCCCGAACGCCTGATCCGCGCGGTGCACGCGCGCGGCGTGCCGCTGGTGCAGGTCTACGGCGCCACCGAAACCTGCCCGATCGCAGCCTGCCAGCAGGCGCAGGACGCGCTGCGCAAGGCCGGATCGACCGGTCGGGCCGCCGCGCACTGCGAACTGCGCATCGTCGGCGACGACGGCCGCGACGTCGCGCAGGGCGCCACCGGCGAGATCCTGGTGCGCGGCCCGAACCTGATGAGCGGCTACTGGAACGCGCCGCAGGCCACCGCAGCGGTGCTGACCGACGGCTGGTTCCACACCGGCGACATGGGGCACCTCGACCCCGAAGGCTTCCTGTACGTCGACGGACGGCGCAAGGAAATGATCATCTCGGGTGGCGAGAACATCTATCCGGCCGAGATCGAGAACGTGCTCACCGAGTCGCCCGACATCGCCGAAGCTTCGGTGGTGGGCTGGCCCGACCGTCGCTGGGGCGAGATCGCGGTCGCGGTCGTGGCCCCGCGTGCCGGCCGGCGCCTCGACGAGGCCACGGTGCTCGGCCTGCTCGAAGGCCGCATCGCGCGCTTCAAGCATCCGAAGCGGGTGCTCTTCGTCGATGCTTTGCCCAAGACGGCGCTCGGCAAGGTCCGTCGCGAGGAAGTGCGGCGCCTGCTTGCCGGCACTCCCGCCATCGGCTGACAAAGGAGGAATTCCCCATGGCCCTCGAGATCGGCATCGACGTCGGCGGCACCTTCACCGACTTCGTCGTCACCCGCGACGGCGCCGAGCCGGCAATCTTCAAGTCGCTGTCGACGCCGGCCGACCCGTCGATCGCGGTGGTCAACGGACTGGCCGACATCGCAGCGAGCATGAATCCGCCGATGACGCTCGAGGCCTTCGCCCCGACGATCGACTCGATCGTGCACGGCACGACGGTGACCACCAACGCCACGCTCACGCACACCGGCGCGAAGTGCGGCCTGCTCACCACGCAGGGCGTGCGCGACGCGCTCGAGATGCGCCGCGGCATCCGCGAGGAGCAGTACAACAACCGCTACGCGAACGTGAAGCCGCTCGTGCCGCGCTACCTGCGCGCCGGCGTCCGGGGGCGCATCGACCGGGGGGGCGCCGAGACCGTGCCGCTCGACCTCGATGGCGTGCGCGAGGCGATCGAGCTGTTCCGGCGCGAGAACGTGCAGGCGGTGGCGATCTGCTTCATGAACTCGTTCGCCAACCCCGCGCACGAGCGCGCCGCCGCCGGGATCGTCCGGCGCGAGCTGCCCGACGCCTGGCTGTCGGTCTCCACCGACCTGCTGCCGTCGATCCGCTTCTACGAGCGGGTGAGCACCACGGCGCTCAACGCGTACGTCGGGCCGAAGCTGAACCACTACCTCGACCAGCTGGTCGGACGCCTGAAGGGCATCGGCTTCGGAGGACTGCTGCTGATCATGCAGTCCAACGGCGGGGTGATCTCGCCGCAGCTGGCGCGCGAGAAGGCGGCGCTCACGCTGTTGTCGGGGCCGGCCGGCGGGCCGGGCGCCGGCCTGTTCTACGCGCGCGCGCACGGCTTCGACAAGTGCATCACCACCGACATGGGCGGCACCAGCTTCGAGGCGTCGGTCTCGGTGGGCGCGCCGATGATCAAGAACGACGGCGAGATCGCGCGCCACAAGCTGGCGCTGCCGATGCTCGACATCCACACGATCGGGGCGGGCGGGGGCTCGATCGGCTGGCTCGACGAAGGCGGACTGCTGCGCATGGGCCCGCAGAGCGCCGGTGCCGACCCGGGCCCGGCCTGCTACGGCAAGGGCGGCACGCTGCCCACCACCACCGATGCCAACGTGGTGCTCGGCTACCTCGACCCGGGCTTCTTCGCCGGCGGCAGGATGAAGCTCGACGCGGCCGCCGCGCGGGCGGCGATCGACGAGCACATCGCCAGGCCGATGGGGCTGACGGTCGAGGAAGCTGCGGCCGGCATGTACCGGGTCGCCTGCAACAACATGGCCCAGGGCGTGCGCGAGGTCACGATCAAGCGCGGCTTCGATCCGCGCGAGTTCCCGATCGTGCCGGCCGGCGGCGCCGGTCCGATCCACTCGTGCCTGATCTGCCACGAACTCGAGATTCCGCTTCAGATCGTGCCGCGCGAATCCTCGGTGCTGTGCGCGTTCGGCATGCTGATGAGCGAACTCAAGCACGACTTCGTGCGCACCTTCGTCGCGCGGCTCGAATCGCTCGACTGGACGAAGCTCGTCGGCATCGTCGACGAGATGGCGCGCGACGGCGCCGCGCAACTGGCCGAGGAGCGCATCCCCGAGGCGCGCCGCCGCTACGAGGTCAAGTTCGACTGCCGCTACATCCGCCAGTACCACGAGGTGTCGTTCCTCGTGCCGCGCGCGCTGCTCGACGCGCGCGACGCATCCGGGATCGCGCGCGCCTTCCACGCCGAGCACAACCGGCTCTACGGCTACTCGCTCGAGCAGGAGAACACGCCGATCGAGATCATCAACGTGCGCGTGCAGGCGATCGGCGCGGTCGACATGCCGGCCTACCGCAAGGACGAGTGGGCCGGCGCCGACGCCTCGCATGCGCTGAAGGGCCGCCGCAGCGTCTACCTCCCCGAGACGCGCGCCTTTGTCGAGGTGCCGATCTACGACGGGCACCGGATGCGATTCGGCAACCGGATCGACGGTCCGGCGATGATCGAGCAGGCCACCACCGCGATCTTCGTGAGCGCCTCGTACGACTGCGTGGTCGACGCGCTGGGCTCGTTCGCGGTCTATCGCAAGGGACGCGAGGACCTCTGCCGCGCGGCCTTCGGCCCTTCGACGCAGGCCGAGCCGGCCACGGTCGCCGCCTGAACCCGACACGGAGCCATTGCCATGAGCACCGCCGAATCCCCGAAGATCGATCCGATCCTGCTGTCGGTCTACGCGCGCACCTTCCGCTCGATCACCGACGAGATGAGCATCTCGATGGAGCAGACGACGCGATCGCCGATCCTCTGCGAGGCCAAGGACTACGTCACCGGCCTGTACGACGGCGACGGCAACATGCTCGAACAGACCGAGAACCTGCCGATCCTCGCCTTCTCGCTGGCGCCGGTGTGCAAGTACATCAAGGAGTACTTCGGCGACGAGATCTACCCGGGCGACGTGATCTTCCACAACGACGTGTTCAGTCTCGGCAACCAGAACAACGACGTCGCGGTGTTCAAGCCGGTCTTCCTCGGCGACAGGCTGGTCGCCTGGACCGCGGTGAAGGGCCACCAGGCCGACATCGGCGGCAACGTCGCCGGCGGCTACAACCCGAACGCGGTCGAGGTCTGGCAGGAGGCGCTGCGCATTCCGCCGGTGAAGGTGGTCGAGCGCGGCAAGCTGCGCCGCGACGTCTGGAACCTGATCTTCGCCAACGTGCGGCTCGACATCGTGCAGCACGACATGAAGGCCGAGATGGGCGCGTGCACGATCGGCGAGCGACGCATGCTCGAGCTGCTGGCCAAGTACGGCGTCGATAGCTACGAGGCGCACAAGCAGGCGCTGTTCGACGCGACGCGCCGGATGATGGAAGCCGAGATCGCGAAGATCCCGAACGGCCGCTATTCGGGCGAAGGCTACGTCTACTACGACGGGCGCCACGAGGGCTCGAAGTTCACGATCCGCGTCGACATCGAGGTCGAGGAGCGCAAGATCCGCTTCGACTACTCGCGCACCGACCCGCAGACCAACGGTTTCGTCAACGGCACCTTCACCTCCAGCGCCTCGGCCACGATCCTCACGCTGCTGCAGATGGTGAACCCCGACATCCCGCACAACGAGGGGATGGTGCAGCCGATCGAGATCGTGATTCCGGAAGGCACGATCCTGAACGCCGCCTACCCGAAGGCCACCACCTTCGGCAACCACCTGTGCCCGCCCAACGCCGACGCGATCCAGCGCGCGCTCGCGCCGGTGCTGCCCGACCGCGTCACCGCCGGCTGGAACAACCTGCTGGCGTCGCTCACTACCGGCATCGATCCGCGCACCGGAGAGAAATACGTCGACATCGGCTTCATGGGCCTGAAGGGCGGCTCGGGCGCGATGCTCGGCGCCGACGGCTACGACCACATCGGCATGATCGACGCCTCCGGCGGCGTGCTCGACCAGGACTACGAGATGTTCGAGCAGCAGACGCCGCACACGCTGGTGCGCCACGAACTGCTGCCCGACTCGGCCGGAGCGGGCCAGTGGCGCGGCGGGCTGGGCGTGGAGACGATCTTCGAGATCGGCTCGGACGACACCCAGCTGGTCACCTTCGGCGACGGCGACTTCGAGCCGGCCTTCGGCCTGTTCGGCGGCCGCGACGCCGGGCTGAACTTCATCCGCCTGCACTACCCGGACGGACGCACCGTGGTACCGAGAAACAAGGACCTGATCACCGGCGTGCCGAAAGGCACGGTCTATCACCAGGTGGCCAGCGGCGGCGGCGGCTACGGCGACCCGGGGAAGCGCGACCGCAAGGTGCTCGCCGAGGAGGTGCGCAACGGCGTGATCTCGGCCGAGGCGGCGCGCGACCTCTACGGGATGGATTGAGGAGTTCCGCCGATGGACTTCGAACCGAGCGTCGAGCAGAAGGCGGTGCGTGACGCGTTCGCGCGCTTCGCCGACCAGCGGATCGCCCCCCAGGCCGCGGCGCTCGACGAGGCGCATGCGTTCCCGCGCGAGCTGTTCGGCGAGCTGGCGGCGCTCGGCCTGTTCGGGATGCGCTATCCGGAGGAGGTCGGCGGCAGCGGCATGGCGCTCGCCGAGTTCTGCCTGGCGCTCGGAGGAGATCGCGCGCGGCTCGATGTCGCTGGCCGGCGCCGCGGCGATGCAGTCACTGATGGGCACCAAGTTCCTGCACATGCTGGGCAACGCCGACATCGTCGAGCGCCTGTTCAAGCCGGCGCTTGCCGGCGAGAAGATCGGCGCGATCTGCATGACCGAGCCGAACGCCGGCTCCGACCTCGGCTCGATCGCCACCGTCGCGAAGAAGGTCGACGGCGGCTACCTGCTCGACGGGCAGAAGACCTGGATCACCTCGGCGCCGGTGGCCGACTTCTTCACCGTCTTCGCGCGCGCAGGCGAGGAGAAGAAGCTCACGATCTTCCTCGTCGAAAAGCATTTCCCGGGCATCACGGTCGGGCGCGAGATCCACAAGATGGGGGTCTGGGCGCTGCCGACCTCGGAAGTCGCGTTCTCCGGCTGCTTCGTTCCCGACAGCCACCGGTTGTCGAAGGAAGAAGGCGACGGTGAGGCCCACCTGAGGAAGACGCTGGCCGAGATCCGGATCATCACCGGCGCGATGGCGCTGGGCGTGGCGCGCGCCGCGCTCGACGAGGCGGTGCGCTACGCGGGCGAACGCAAGCAGTTCGGCAAGCCGATCGACCGCTTCCAGGCGATCCAGATGAAGCTCGCCGAGATGGCCACCGGGCTCGAAGCCGCAACGCACCTGGTGCGCTACGCCGCCTGGCTGCGCGACTCGGGACGCCCGCATCACAAGGAGGCGGCGATGTGCAAGCTCTTCGCCACCGAAACCGCCGCGTCGATCTGCGACCAAGGCCGCACGCGTGCTGGCCTCGTATGGCTACGCGATGGAATACCCGGTGCAGCGCTACCTGCGCGACGTGCGCTTCACGCTGATCGGCGGCGGCACCAGCGAAATCCTGAAACTGATCATCGCCAAGGAGGTGACGTCATGAGTGCAGTGGCTCAGGGGCTTGCGAGGCCCGGGGGTCCGGCGCAGGGGCGCCGGATCCGGATCCTTCTGGCCAAGCCCGGCCCGGATGGCCACGACCAGGGCGCGAAGGTCGTCGCGCGCGCGATGATGGATGCCGGCTTCGAGGTCATCTACACGGGGCTGCGGCAAACGCCCGAGGCGGTCGCCCGCATGTCGCTGGAGGAAGACGTCGACGTGATCGCGCTCTCGAGCCTGGCCGGCTCGCACCTGCCGTTCTGCCGCAAGCTCAGGCCGCTGCTCGAAGCCAACAGGCTCACCGACAAGCTCTGGCTGATCGGCGGCAACCTGCCTGCGCAGGACCACGACGAGCTGCGCGCGCTGGGCTTTCGCGGCGTGTTTCCCACCGGCTCGAAGCTCGATGCGATCGTCGACTACATCCGGGGGAGGTGAAATGAACGACCGCCTGCCTCCCGGGCTGCGGCCGGTGCTCAACGAATCAGGCATCGAAGTCCAGCCGCTGTACACCGCCGCCGACGTCGACGAAAGCGGCGGGCTGGCGATGCTGGGCGAACCCGGCGAGTACCCGTTCACCCGCGGCATCCACCGGCTGATGTACCGCAAGCAGCCGTGGACGATGCGCCAGTACGCGGGCTTCGGCAATCCGGCCGAGACCAACCAGCGCTTCAAGTACCTGATCGCCAATGGCCAGACCGGGCTGAACGTGGCGTTCGACCTGCCCACGCAGATCGGACTGGATTCCGACGATCCGATGGCCGAAGGCGAGATCGGCCGCGTGGGCATGTCGGTGGACACGCTGCGCGACTTCGAGGTCGCCTTCGACGGCATCGACCTGGCGAAGATCACCGTGTCGCTCACGATCAACGGTGCGGCGGCGATCCTGATCGCGATGTACCTGGCGATGGCCGAAAAGCGCGGCTACGATGTGAAGCAGCTGCGCGGCACCGCGCAGAACGACATCCTGAAGGAGTTCATCGGCCGCGGCACCTGGATCTTCCCGGTGGAGCCGTCGATCCGGCTGGTGGGCGACACGATCGAGTATTGCGCCGAGCACGCGCCGAAGTACAGCCCGGTGTCGGTGTGCGGCTACCACATCCGCGAGTCGGGTGCGACGCCCGCACAGGAAATGGCCTACGCGTTCTGCATCGCGCGCGCCTACGCCGACGAGGTGATCCGGCGCGGCGTGCACGTCGACGAGTTCGCCGGCCGGCTGTCGTACAACTTCAACATCTTCGGAAACCTCTTCGAGCAGGTCTGCAAGTTCCGCGCCGGGCGCAGCCTGTGGGCAAAGATCATGAAGGAGCAGTACAAGGCCGAGAAGCCCGGCTCGATGTGGCTGCGGATGATCGCCGGCGGCGGCGGCGGCGGCCTCACCTTCGAGCAGCCGGAGCTCAACATCGTGCGCGGCGCCTACTACGCGCTGATCAGCGCGCTCTCGGGCGCGCAGACGATGGCGCTGTGCTCGTACGACGAGGCCTACACGATCCCCACCGAGTACTCGGCGCGCATCTCGCTGCGCACGATGCAGATCCTGATCGAGGAGATGGGCCTGACCGAGACCGTCGATCCGCTGGGAGGCTCGTACTACGTCGAGACGATGACCAACCGGATGCGCCGGAAAATGGAGGAGATCATCGCCGAGACCGATGCGCAGGGCGGCATCGTGCGGCTGGTCTCCGAGGGCATCGTCCAGGCGAAGGTGTCGGCGCAGGCCTACCAGATGCAGCGCGACATCGACTCTGGCAGGTTTCCGAAAGTCGGCGTGAACCGCTATCGCAACGAGAAGGAAGACGAGCATCCGGTGGAATTCCATCCGTACAGGGAAGAAGACGCCCGGGTGCAGATCGAGGGCCTGAACCGGGTGCGCGCCGAGCGCGACCAGGCAGCCGTCGCGCGCGCGCTCGACCGCGTCGCGCGCGACGCGCAAGCCGGCGTCAACCTGATGCCGGCAATCGTCGAGGCGGTGAAGGCCTACGCCAGCGTGGGAGAGATCACCGGGAAGATGGTCGAGGTGTTCGGTCGCTACCGCGAACCGATAAGATTCTGAAAGACATGAATGATTGCGACTTGAACCATTTCGCGGTCGGGAGCGATTCATGCAAGAGGTAAACACCTACCGGCGCCGCACCGTCTGGACGAGGCGCTGCAGGCAATGGCCGACGGCGATGCCACGGTGTTGTGCGGCGGCACGGACCTCACGCCGCAGACCGAAGCGGGCGTGCGCCAGTACAAGGCGACGCTGCTGAACATTCGTCGCATCGAGGGCCTGGGCGGCATCGACGCCAGCGGCGACGAGATCCGCATCGGCGCCACGACGACCGTCAGCGAGATCTGCCGCAACGCGACACTCGCGGAAATCGCGCCGGGGCTGGTCCAGGCGGCCGGGCATTTCGCCAGCGAGCAGCTGCGCAACGCGGCATCGGTGGGCGGCAACCTGTGCAACGCCTCGCCCGCGAGCGACATGAGCCCGCCGCTGCTGGTACTGGACGCTTCGGTCGAGCTCGCCTGCTGGCGCGACGGCGCGGTGCAGACGCGCCGGGTACCGCTGGAACGGTTCTTCCTCGCTCCCCGCAAGACCGTCATGCAGCCGGAAGAGCTGCTCACCGCAGTCGTGTTCACCCGGCCCGCGGCCGACTTCGTCAGCAGGTTCCGCAAGGCCGGACCGCGTCCCGCGCTCGAGATCTCCACCGTGTCGGTCGCGCTGGGCGCGCGGCTCGCCGGCGGCAGGCTCGGCGCGGTACGCGTGGCCATGGGGTCGGTCGCAGCCACACCCCTGCGCGCCCGCCACGTGGAAGCCGCGCTCGAAGGCAAGCCGCTGGACGCGGCGACGATCGCCGCCGCGGTCGCCGCAACCGGCGAGGACGCCAGGCCGATCGATGACGTGCGCGCCAGCGCCTGGTACCGCAGTCATCTTGTCCGGGTATTCGTCGAAGAGGTACTCAATGATGTCCGTCGAGACTGAAATCAGCTTCAAGCTCAATGGCCGCGACGTTCGCCTGAAGGTACCCGTCGTGATGAAGACGCTGGCCATGCTGCGCGACAAGCTCGGCCTGACCGGGACCAAGTACGCCTGCGGCGAAGGCGAGTGCGGCGCCTGCACGGTCAGCGTCGACGGCAAGACCGTCAACAGCTGCCTGATGTACGCGGTCGATTGCGACGGGCGCGAGGTCGTGACCATCGAGGGATTGCGCACGCCGCAGAGCATGCACCCGGTGCAGCAGGCCTTCGTCGACTGCGGCGCCGTGCAGTGCGGCTTCTGCATGCCCGGCATGATCATGCAGGCCCACTACCTGCTGGAGAACAACCCCGGCCTGACGCGCGAAGAGGCGCGACGGGGCCTCGAAGGCAACCTCTGCCGCTGCACCGGCTACACCAAGGTGCTGGATGCAGTGGAAGCCGTGGCCGGGAAGAGCGGAGCACAGCGATGAAAAAGAGCGCCATCCCTGCACCGATCATGAAGGAGTCCCTGATCGGCCAGCGCGTCAGGAAACCCGACGCACCCGACAAGGCGACCGGCAAGACGCGCTACATCAACGACATGGTGTTGCCGCAGATGCTGATCGGCAAGGTGTTGTTCGCCGGCCGGCCGCATGCCCGGATCATGCGCATCGACACCGAGGCGGCGCGCAAGCTGCCCGGCGTGCACGCGGTGCTCACCGGCCAGGACGCCGTCGGCCTGAAGTTCGGCTTCGTGCGCGACAACGTCGCGCTCAAGGACAAGGTACGCTGCGAGCACGACGAGATCGCCGCGGTCGCGGCCGAGACCGAGGAGATCGCCGCCCGCGCGCTCGGGCTGATCGAAGTCGAGTACGAGGACCTGCCCGGCGTGTTCACGCCCGAGGCCGGCGCCCGGGAAGGCGCGCCGCTCGTCCACGACGATTTCCCCGGCAACAGGAGCCTGCATTTCGAATTCAGGCACGGCGACCTGGCCGCGGCCGAAGCGGCCTCCGACCTGATCGTCGACAACGTGTTCCGCCCGCACCACGTGACGCACTGCTGCATGGGCACCTCCTGCGCGATCGCAGACTTCGACCACAACGGCAAGCTGACGATCTGGACGCAGACCCAGTATCCGTACAACTACAAGATGGACCTCGCCCCGGCGCTGGGCATCGATCCGGGCGACATCCGGGTCATCCAGCCGCCCGTGGGCGGCGCCTTCGGCTCCAAGCTCGACGTCTACCCCTACGAGCCGATCGCCGCGCTGCTGGCGAAGAAGACCGGCCGGCCGGTCAAGGTCATCTACACGCGCGAGGAAGAGTTCCAGGCTTCGCCCACGCGCCGGGCGGCGATCATCCACATGCGCACCGGCTGCACCCGCGACGGCGCACTCACCTTCCGCACCGCCGACGTGCTGCTGGACAACGGCGCCTACACCTCGTGGGGGCCGACCATCCCGGTCATCATGATGCGCACCACTTCCGGTCACTATCGCGTGCCGGTGGTCGACTTCAAGGCGCAGGCGATCTACACCAACAACCCCTATGCCGGATCATTCCGCGGATACGGCAACGTCCAGACCACCTGGGCCACCGCGCAGCAGATGGACATGCTCGCCGAAATGGTCGACATGGACCCGCTGGAGTTCCGCCTGAAGAACGCCCAGGTATCGGGCGAGACCACGCCGCAGAAATCGTTCCTGCGCGAATGCGCCTTCGTGGAATGCCTGGAAACCGCCGCCGGGGCGAGCGACTACAGCCGCAAGCACAAGGAGTACGCGGCGCTGCGCGATGCCCCGGGACGCTACAGGAAAGGCATCGGCCTCGCCTCGTCGATCCACAACGCCGGCGGCGCCAAGATCCACAAGTCGGACGGCATCGGCACCATCCTGAAGGTGGACGACTACGCGCGGGTCACGGTCATCACCGGCGCCTCCGAGATCGGCCAGGGCATCGACGCGGTCATCACCCTGATCGTGGCCGAGGAACTGGGCGTGCCGCTCGAGCACGTGACCCTCGTCAACAACGATTCCGACATCGCGCCGTGGGACGTGGGCGTGCACGCATCGCGCACCACCTTCATCGCGGGAAACGGAGCGCGCCGTGCCGCGCGCAAGGCGAAGACGCAGATCCTGAACGCCGCCGAGAAGTTCGTCGAGGAACCCGCCGGGAACCTGGACCTGCGCGGCGGCTGGGTAGTGCGCGCCGATGACGGCGCTGCGCTGATCAAGCTCGAGCGCCTGCTGCGCCAGATGCATTTCCAGGCGGAGCCCGAACTGGTGATGGTCACCGACTACTACGAGCCCAGGAGCGAGCCCGAAGGCGCCGGGCACATCTCCGACCACTCGGCCGCGTATGCCCACGCGGTGCACGTCGCCGAGATCACCGTCGACACGCTCACCGGCGAGATCAAGGTGGACAAGGTGACGGTCGCGCAGGACGTCGGCCGCGTCATCAACCGCATGGGCCTCGAGGGCCAGATCGAAGGCGGCATCGCGATCGGGCTCGGCTACGCGATCAGCGAGAACATGCGCATCGAGAACGGCATGCTGAGGAACCCGTCGTTCCGCGATTACAAGCTGATCACGGCGCCCGAGATGCCGGAGATCGAGATGCACTTCATCGAGAGCGATTGTGCCGAGGGCCCCTATGGCGCCAAGGGCATCTCCGAGCTGCCGACGATCGTGATCGCGCCGGCCGTCGCCAACGCGCTGTACAACGCGACCGGCGTGCGCATCTTCGATCCACCGATGACGCCGGAAACGGTTGCGCGTGCCATCCACGAGAAGCGGGCGGCCGCAGCGGCCGGCGGGGCCGCCGTCCGGCGCGAGAGCGTGACGGCGTGAGCGGGAATGAAACTGAAGTACTTCGCCTGGCTTCGCCACAGCATGGGATGCGAATCGGAAAGCATCGCCCTGCCCGAAGGGATCAGCAACGTGGGCATGCTGCTCGACTGGCTTCCCACCCGCGACGAGCGCTTCAGGCATGCCTTCGAGTACATCGACGTCGTGCTGGTTTCGGTGAACGACGAGTATGCGAATCGCGACCATCCGGTGCGCGACGACGACGAAGTCATTCTGGTCCCGCCGATCGCGGGCGGCTGAGGAGTGCGCCTTGAGTTCCCACCGTATCGACGAAGGCATGGCCGCATGAAGCGCCGCACGGTCCTGTCGATGGAGCAGGCGCTGTCGCTGCCTTCGGCAACGCTGCGCTTCGTGCAACTGGGCTGGCGCGTGATCCGGGTCGAGTCCACGCCTGCCGGCGCGGGGCTTCCGGGCGACCCGAACCGCTACATCGGCTCGCGCGTGGCCGACGACGACCGGCGCAGCTACTTCGTGGCCCCCAACGTCGGCAAGGAAGCGATCGCGCTGAACCTGAAGGACGAGCGCGGCCGACAGGTGCTGCAGCGGCTGATCCGCGAGCTCGACGTCGACGTGTTCTGTTGCAACACCGTGCCCTCGCGCTACCGCGCGCTGGGCATCGACTACGAGACGCTCTCGGCGGTCAAGCCCGACCTGGTCTGGGCCGGCATCTCGGCAATGGGACCCGCGTATCCGGATGCGCCCGGCTACGACCCGGTGATGCAGGCGATGGTCGGCTACATGGAGGTCACCGGCGACCCGAACGGACCGCCGATGCTCGCCGGCATCCCGGTGATCGACCTGAAGGCCGGCGACGAGGTCTACGCCAACGTGTTGGCGGCGCTGCTCGAGCGCCACGAGACGGGTCGCGGCACGCGGATCGACGTATCGATGCTGCAGGCGGCCGCGTCGTGGCTGACCACCGTGCTGCCGCTGGTCGATTTCGGCTGCCGGCCCGACGAGATCACCCGCGCCGGCAACGAGCACCGCAAGTTCATCCCGACCAACGTCTACCCGACCAGCGACGGCTACGTGTTCCTCGCGATCGGCAGCGACGTGCAGTGGCGCCGGCTCACGGCCATTCCGAAGTTCGCGCCGGTAGCCAGCGAGGGGCGCGCGACCAACGAGGGGCGCCACCGCGAGCGCGAGGCGATCCACCGCGACATGGCGGCGGTCACGCGCGCGCACACCGCCGACGAAATTCTCGCCGACCTGCGCGCGGCGACGATCCCGGCCACGCGCATCCTCGACATCCGGCAGGTGCGGGAGTTGCCCCAATTGCGCGACAAGCTCACGCGCACCACGATGCCCGACGGTCGGGTCGTGCACATGCAGCCGATGGCGGTCGACGTGGCCGGCGCGCGCCCCGAGCTGTCGTTCCCGCCGCGCTACGGCGCCGACACCACGCGCGTGCTGGGCGAGGCGGGCTATTCCGGCGACGAGCTTCAGGCGCTGCGCGGCGCGGGGGTGATCGCCTGAGCCGTCTGCCGGGTGAGCCGGCGCCGATAGACGAAGAAGACCCGGTGACGCACCGGCGGCCGCGCCGCCCCCGACCGCCCTGCTCCAGGAGTAATCCGTGACCACGACCTTCTCCAATCCATTGCTGCAAGCTCCCACGCGCCCGACGCCGAAGCGCGTGGCGATCATCGGCGCCGGCTCGATCGGCCCGGACATCGGCTACTACCTGAAGAGCGCGCTGCCGTCGCTGTCGCTCACGCTGGTCGACCTGCAGCAGCCGGCGCTCGATACCGCGATCGCCCGGTTGCGCGGCTACGCGGAAAAGGCGGTCGCGCGCGGCAAGATGAAGCCCTCGGACAAGGACGCCGTGCTGGCCAACATTACCGGCACGACCGACTACGACGCGATCGCCGGATGCGACTGGGTGCTCGAGGCGGCTACCGAGAACCTCGCGCTCAAGCGCCGGATCTTCGCCGAGGTCGAGGCGCGCGTGACACCCGACGCGATCATCACGTCGAACACGAGTTCGCTGCCGGCCGCACGGATCTTCTCGGAGCTGCGCGAGAAGCGCCGCGCCACCGTCACGCACTTCTTCGCGCCAGCCTGGCGCAACCCGGCGGTCGAGGTCGTCGACTGGCCGGGCGCCGATCCCGCGCTCGTCGCACACCTGCGACGCTTCTTCTGCGAGACCGGCAAGCTGCCGCTGGTCACCGCGGACGCGCCGTGCTTCATGCTCGACCGGATCTTCGACAACTGGTGCAACGAGTCGGCGCTGCTGCTCGAACACGCGAGCGCCGGCGAAATCGACAGCGTCGCGGCCGACTACGTGCACGCCGGGCCGTTCTTCGTGCTGAACCTGGCGCGCGGCAACCCGATCATCGTCGAGACCAACACCCTGCAGGCCGACGAAGAGGGCGAGCACTACCGGCCGGCCTCGATCTTCCGGTCGGTGGACAACTGGATCACGATCAAGCCGAACCAGCGGCTCGAGGTGGCACCCGACACCGCAGCGACGGTGCGCGACCGCCTGCTCGGCGTGCTGTTTTCGCAATCGGTGGACATCCTCGATCGCGCGATCGGCGAGGCGGCCGACCTCGACCTGGGCTGCCGCGTTGCGCTCGGCTTCCGGCGCGGCCCGCTCGAGCTGATGCGCGCGCTCGGCGAGAAGGAGAGCGCACGCGTGCTCGGGCGCTTCGCTCGCGAGCGGCCCGGCATGCCGATGCCGAAGCGACCGCTCGCCGACTACCAGCGCTTCGAGCGCCACGTGCTGGTCGACGACCTCGACGGAGTCAAGGTGATCACGCTTCGGCGGCCCGAGGCGCTGAACGCGCTGCACGACGAGATGACCGACGAGATCCTCGACGTGATCCGCCGCCACGAGGGCGACGACGCGGTGGCAGGCTTCGTGATCACCGGCTACGGCACGCGCGCGTTCTGCGCGGGCGCCGACATCGGACGTTTCCCGTCGATGCTCGGCGACGCCGACGCGTCGGCGCAATACGCGCGCGACTGCTCGCGCCTGCTCGTGCACCTCGACGCGATGGCCAAGCCCGTGGTCGCCGCGCTCAACGGCATGGCGCTGGGCGGCGGCTTCGAGCTGGCGATGCGATGCCACGCGCTGGTGGCCGTGCGCGATGCGTGGATGCAGCTGCCCGAGGTGACGCTGGGCATCCTGCCCGGCATCGGTGCGATGGTGGTGCCTTACCGGCGCTGGCCCGCGGCCGCCGCCGTGTTCCACGACATGCTGCGGCGTGGCGAGCGACTGAAGGCGGCGCGCGCGCACGAGCTCGGCATCGTCGACTCGCTGGCCGACGACCCGCGCGCGCTGGTGCAGGAGGCGGTGCAACGGGTGCATGCCCTTGCCGAGCGGCGAATGCCGACTCCCGATGGCCCGGTCGAGATCCCGCCGTTCGCGGGCCAGGCGCCGACCGCCGCCGGCGGCATGGCGCTCAGCCGCGCTACCGTGGCGCTGATCGAGCGTGCCGTGCGCGAGGCGGCCGCCGCGCCCACGCTCGCGGCCGCGCTGGAGATCGGCTACCGCGCATTCGGCGCGAGCGCCTGCACCGCGGCCGCGCGCGAAGGCATCGCCGCCTTTCACGAACGGCGCGCACCCGACTTCACGAAGACAGGCTGAGGCGGCAAAGAGCACGACCGACACCCACCGCACGCCGCCATGACCGTCGCCGCTCACCATCCGGGGAATCCCGATGAAATCCCGGCTCTCGTCGATCCTGCTCGCGCTCACCGGCGCGAAGCCCGAGTAGCGTCGCTCGCTCCGAAGAACGGCATGAACCTGCAAATCACCATGCTGCTGACGCAGGACGGCGTCACCAACGGTGCGATCTATGCGCTGCTCGCGCTGGCGCTGGTGCTGGTGTTCACGGTCACGCGGGTGATCTTCATCCCCCAGGGCGAATACGTCGCGCTGGGCGCGCTCACGCTGGCGAGCCTGCAGGCGGGCCGCATGCCCGGCACCGTCTGGCTGCTGCTCGGCGCGGGAGCGCTGGTGACCGCAGTCGAAGTGGTGATCGCCGCGCGCACCGGCAAGCGCCGCGGCCTCGCCTCCGTCGTCGGCTGGAACCTCGCGTATCCGGCGGTCGCCGCGCTCGTGGTGACGGCGCTCGACGTGAGCAGCCTGCCGCTGGCGGCACAGATCGGCCTTGCGCTGATCCTGGTCGTGCCACTGGGGCCCATGGTCTACCGACTCGCCTTCCAGCCGCTGGCGCATGCATCGGTGCTGGTGCTGCTGATCGTGGCGGTGGCGGTGCACTTCGCGCTGGTCGGACTGGCGCTGCTCATTTTCGGCGCCGAGGGCTCGCGCACGCAGCCGTTCACCGATACGCGCTTCGATCTCGGCATCGTGTCCGTCAACGGGCAGGCCCTGTGGGTGGTGGGCGCCTCGATCGCGCTGATCGTGCTGCTGTACCTGTTCTTCGAGCGCACGATCTACGGCAAGGCACTGCGCGCCACGGCGATGAATCGCACCGGCGCCCGCCTGATGGGGATCCCCACGGTACTGGCCGGCAAGCTCTCGTTCCTGCTGGTGGCGCTGATCGGCGCACTGTCGGGAATCCTGGTCGCGCCGCTCACCACCATCTACTACGACACGGGCTTCCTCATCGGCCTGAAGGGTTTCGTCGGGGCGATCGTGGGCGGCCTCGCGAGCTACCCCGCCGCGGCGGCCGGCGCGCTGCTGGTGGGCCTGCTCGAATCGTTCTCGTCGTTCTGGGCCTCGGCCTTCAAGGAGGTGATCGTCTTCACGCTGATCATCCCGGTCCTGCTGTGGCGCTCGCTCGCCACGCGCCGCGTCGACGAGGACGAATGATGCCGCGCGCGCCGCTGCTCGCCTTTCTCGTCCTGCTCGCGCTCGGGCCCTTCGCGCTGCCCGACTTCCACGTCACCCTGCTCAACTACATCGGGCTGTACGCGCTGGTGGCGCTGGGCCTGGTGCTGCTCACGGGCGTCGCGGGGCTGACTTCCTTCGGCCGGGCGGCTTTCGTGGGCCTGGGCGCCTACGCGAGCGCGTGGCTGAGCACCACTTCCGTCCTGCCCGGCTGGCTCGCCTGGACCGGCGGCTCGCCGTGGATCGGCCTGGCGCTGGGACTGGCCCTGACCACGATCGTGGCCTGGGTGCTGGGGGCGCTGACACTGGGACTGTCGGGACACTATCTGCCGCTGGGCACGATCGCCTGGGGCATCAGCCTGTACTTCCTGTTCGGCAACCTCGACTTCCTGGGCGGACACACCGGCATCACCGGGATCCCGGCACTGCACCTGGCCGGTCTCGAGATCCGCGAGGCACGCAGCTTCTACTACCTGATCTGGCTGGTCCTGCTCGCGGCGATGTGGTTCACGCGCAACCTGCTCGATTCGCGCGAGGGGCGGGCCATCCGCGCACTCAGGGGCGGCTCCCTGATGGCCGAAGCGATGGGCGCGGATACGGCGCGCGCGAAGATGATCGCGTTCCTGGTCGCCGCGCTGTTCGCCGCCGTCTCGGGCTGGCTCTACGCGCACATGCAGCGCTTCATCAACCCCAATCCCTTCGGCCTGAACCCGGGCATCGAGTACCTGTTCATGGCGGTGGTCGGGGGCGCGGTCAGCGTCTGGGGCGCATTGCTCGGCGCCAGCCTGATCACCCTGCTGAAGCAGTGGCTGCAGGACCTGCTTCCGGCGATCTTCGGAGCCTCGGGAAACTTCGAGGTGATCGTGTTCGGCGTGATGATGGTGCTGCTGCTGCAGCGCGCGCCCGACGGCCTGTGGCCGATCCTCGCGCGCTGCGTGCCGGCTGCACGCAGTCGCGCGCGCCCTCGTCCTGCGCCGGTGCAGGGCGCACCGCTGGCGCGGCGCACGGCACCCGCCCGCGGCAGCGACCTGCTCGTCCTGGACAAGGTCACCAAGCGCTACGGCGGCCTGGTGGCGAATCACGACATGAGCTTCACCGTGCGCGCCGGCGAAGTGATGGCCCTGATCGGCCCCAATGGCGCAGGCAAGAGCACCTTGTTCAACTGCATCTCGGGAGCGAATCCGGTCAGCGAGGGGGAGATCCGCTTTCTCGGGCGGCGCATCGACCGGCTCGACGCGCGCAAGATCGCACGCCTGGGCATGAGCCGCACCTTCCAGCACGTGCGCCTGCTGCCGGCGATGAGCGTGCTCGAAAACGTCGCGATCGGCGCGCATCTGCGCGGCAAGCGCGGCGTGCTGGCCGCCGGCCTGCGGCTCGAGCGCGCCGAAGAGCGGCAACTGCTCGCCGAGGCGGCGCGCCAGATCGAACGCGTCGGCCCGGCCGCCAGCATGCTCGAACCGGCGGGCAGTCTCGCCCTTGGCCAGCAGCGCATCGTCGAGATCGCGCGCGCGCTGGCCGCCGACCCGTGCCTGCTGCTGCTCGACGAACCGGCCGCCGGCCTGCGCTTTCGCGAGAAGAAGGCGCTGGCCGAACTGCTCGACAAGCTGCGCGGCGAATCGATCGGCATCCTTCTGGTCGAGCACGACATGGACTTCGTCATGGGCCCGGCCGACCGGGTGGTGGTCATGGAGTTCGGGGAGAAGATCGCAGAGGGTCTTCCCGAAGAGGTGCAGAAGGACCCGACGGTGATCGAGGCCTACCCGGGTGGAGTGGCGGCATGACCGCACCGTGCCCCGGCGCAGCCGACCCCCTGCTCGTCGTGGACGGGCTGTGCGTGTCCTACGGCAAGGTCGAGGCGCTGCACGAGGCGCGCCTGCGCGTCGAAGCGGGCACCATCGTCACTGTCATCGGACCCAACGGCGCCGGCAAGACCACCATGCTCTCGGCCATCATGGGCCTGCTCGGGCGCAGCCGCGGCGAGGTGCATTTCCTCGGCGAGACCACCCCCGACCTCGATGTCGAGCAGATGGTCGCCCGCGGCATGGGACTGGTGCCCGAATCGCGCGCGCTGTTCGCGGAGCTGAGCGTCGCCGACAACCTGCTGCTGGGCGCGTTCGCGCGCCACCGCGCCGGCGCGCGCGATCATGCCGAGTCGATGGAACGCGTGTTCGACATCTTCCCGCGCCTGCGGGAACGGCGCGAACAGCAGGCCGGCACGCTCTCGGGCGGCGAGCGGCAGATGCTCGCGCTCGGGCGCGCGCTGATGGCCAGGCCGCGCCTTCTGCTGCTCGACGAGCCGAGCCTGGGGCTGGCGCCGTTGATCGTCAGGGAGATCTTCCGGGTCATCATGGAGCTCAAGCGCACGGGCGTCTCGATCCTGCTGGTCGAGCAGAACGCGCGCGCGGCGCTGCAGGTGGCCGACTACGGCTACGTGCTCGAGAGCGGCGAGATCGTGCTCGAAGGACCCGCCGTCGAACTGGCTCACGACCCGCGGGTCGTCGAGTCGTATCTCGGCCTGGGACGCGAACAATGAGAACCTGCGCGGCAGGTCGCGGAACACGATACCGGAACCCTCACGGCAGCCGGGGCCTTGCGCGCCTGCCGATGCGGGACACTGCAGGATCGATTAACCACGCTGAAGGAGCGAGACGATGAGAAGGAGATCGACAACCGTCCTGCTGGCCCTGTCGGGGCTGGCGCTGGCCGCGAGCCTGTCGGTGCAGGCGCAGGTGAAGATCGGGGTGATCACGTCGGCCACCGGGCCCACCGCCTTCGTCGGCATCCCGCAGAAGAACACCGCTGCGCTGCTGCCGACGAAGATCGGCGACCTCACCGTCGAGTACCTCAGCTACGACGACGCGAGCGACTCCACCCAGAGCGTCCAGCTCACCAAGAAGCTGCTCTCCGAATTCTCGATCGACGCGATGGTCGGGCCTTCGGGCTCGCCCAATGCCATGGGCGTGCTGCAGTTCATGGCCGAGGCGAAGACGCCGATGCTCGCGCCGGTCGGCACGGGCGCAGTGGTCCTGCCGATGGACGACCAGAAGCGCTGGGCGTTCAAGACGCACCCGAACGACGACGTGATCAGCGACGGCCTCATCGCCGCCATGACCGGGCGCGGCGTGAAGACCGTCGGCTTCATCGGCTACAACGATCCCTATGGCGAGGTCTGGTACAAGACCTTCGCGCCGATGGCCGAGAAGGCCGGCCTGAAGATCGTCGCCAACGAACGCTACAGCCGGCAGGACACCAGCGTCACCGGACAGGTGCTCAAGCTGATCGCCGCCAACCCCGACGCGGTGCTGGTCGCGGGCGTGGCCGCCGGCGCCGCACTGCCGCACACGCAACTCGTCGATGCGGGCTACAAGGGCACGATCTACCACACCCACGGATCGGCGACGGGCGCCTTCATCCAGATCGGCGGCAAGAAGGTCGAGGGCGCGATGGTGGTCGGGCCGCTGCTGCTGGTCATCGACGAGATCCCCGACAGCGTGCCGACGAAGAAGGTGGCCCTCGAGTACCTGACCCGGTACGAGAAGCAGTTCGGATCGCGCCCGCCGATCTTCGGCGCCGGAGTGTGGGATGCCGGCATGTTGCTGCAGCACGCGATCCCGGCGGCGGCGAAGAAGGGCAAGCCGGGTACGCCCGAATTCCGTGCGGCGCTGCGCGATGCACTGGAGGCGACGCACGACCTCGTCACCTCGCAGGGCGTGGTCAACATGACGCCGAAGGATCACTCGGGCTACGATCAGCGTGGCCGCGTGCTGATGACGGTGAAGAACGGCAAGTTCACGCTGGTCCGCGACTGAACCGGCAACCCCGGCGGGGCGACATGACCCTTGCAAGCGTTTCGCTCGATGACAAGTATCGCGCCGAGCACGGACGCGTGTTCCTCACCGGGGTGCAGGCGCTGGCGCGGCTGCCGATGCTGCAGCGCCAGCGTGACGCCGCCGCCGGGCTGAACACTGCCGGCTACGTCTCGGGATACCGCGGCTCGCCGCTGGCCGGGCTCGACACCGCATTGCACGGCGCGAAGGCCTTCCTCGACGCGCAGCACATCACCTTCCGTCCGGCGGTGAACGAGGAACTCGCCGCCACCGCCATCTGGGGAACGCAGCAGCTGCACCTGTTCCCCGATCCGCGGTTCGACGGCGTCTTCGCCATGTGGTACGGCAAGGGCCCCGGCGTCGACCGCTCGATCGACGTCTTCAAGAACGCCAACTATGCCGGCACCGCGAAGCACGGCGGAGTGCTGGTCGTGGCCGGCGACGATCCGGGCGCGCGTTCGTCGTCGGTGGCCCACCAGAGCGACCACGCCTTCTCGGCCTGCGGCATACCGGTGCTCGCGCCGGCAGGCATCCAGGAGTACCTCGACCTCGGCCTGCACGGCTGGGCGATGTCGCGCTACTCGGGTTGCTGGGTCGCGCTCAAGACCACCACCGACACCGTCGAGAGCTCGGGCCCGGTGGTCATCGACGCCGATCGCATCGACGTGCGCCTTCCCGACGATTTCCGGCTGCCACCCGACGGCCTGCACCTGCGCTGGCCCGATCCGCAACTGGTGCAGGAACGCCGGATGCTCGAATTCAAGGTGTACGCGGCGCTCGCGTACGCCCGCGCCAACCGGCTCGACCACATCGTCTTCGATTCGCCGCGCCCGCGCCTGGGCATCATCGCCAGCGGCAAGGCGTACCTCGATACGCGCCGGGCGCTCGACGACCTGGGTATCGACGCGCGCACCGCCGCCGACATCGGGCTGCGGCTCTACAAGGTGGCCATGCCGTGGCCGCTGGAGGCCGACGGCGTACGCCGCTTCGCCGAAGGGCTGGAGGAGATCCTCGTCATCGAGGAAAAGCGCCAGCTCATCGAATACCAGATCAAGGAACAGCTCTACAACTGGCGCGAGGACGTGCGCCCGCGCGTGGTCGGCAAGTTCCCCGACGTCGACGAATGGATGCCGACGGCCGCCGGCGCCGCGGGCCCGGCCGCCTCGCCGGACGGCGGCGCGCAGTCGGGCGCGCAGTCGGGTGGGCAGTACGGCCGCTGGCTCGTGCCGCCGACCGGCGAGCTCACGCCGGCGATCGTGGCGCGCGCCATCGCCGCGCGCCTGGGGCGTTTCCACAGTTCGCCCGCGATTCGCGAGCGACTGGCGACGCTCGGCGCCATCGACGCCACGCTGGCGCGCCCGCGCCCGTCGATGGTGCGCACGCCGTGGTTCTGCTCGGGCTGCCCGCACAACCGCTCGACCGTGGTGCCGGAAGGCTCGGCGGCACTGGCCGGCGTGGGCTGTCACCTGATGGCAGTGTCGATGGGCCGCAATACCTCCACCATCGCCCAGATGGGCGGCGAAGGCGTGAGCTGGCTCGGCATCGCCGGGCACTCGGGCACGCGCCACATCTTCGCCAACATGGGCGACGGTACCTACTACCACTCCGGGCTGCTCGCGATCCGTGCGGCGGTGGCCGCGGGCGTCGACATCACCTACAAGATCCTCTACAACGACGCGGTGGCCATGACCGGCGGCCAGCCGGTCGACGGCCCGCTCACCGTGCCGCAGATCACGCGCCAGCTGGCCGCCGAAGGCGTCGAGCACATCGAGGTGCTCGCCGAAGACCCGACCACCTATCCGCGCGACACCGGATTCGCCCCCGGCGTGCAGGTGCGCTCGCGCGACGAACTCGACGCGGTGCAGCGACGGCTGCGCGAAATGCGCGGCGTCACGGTCATCGTCTACGACCAGACCTGCGCCGCAGAAAAACGCCGGCGACGCAAGCGCGGTGCCTATCCCGACCCGGCGCGACGCGTGTTCATCAACGAACTCGTCTGCGAAGGCTGCGGCGACTGCAGTGTCAAGTCGAACTGCCTGTCGGTGGTGCCGATGGAGACCGAGTTCGGCCGAAAGCGCGCGATCGACCAGTTCTCGTGCAACAAGGACTACTCCTGCGTCGACGGCTTCTGCCCGAGCTTCGTGACCGTCGAAGGCGGCGCGCTGCGCAAGCGCCAGCCGGTGGGCACCGACGCCGGCGCCTTTGCCGCGCTGCCCGAACCCGCACTGCCGAGCCTCGCGCGCCCCTGGAGCATCGTCGTCGCCGGCATCGGCGGTACCGGCGTGGTCACCATCGGCGCGCTGCTCGGCATGGCGGCGCACCTCGAAGGCAAGGCGGTCTCGGTGCTCGACATGACGGGTCTCGCCCAGAAGGGCGGTGCGGTGATGTCGCACGTGCGCCTGGCCGGCGACCATGGGGTCCTGCACGCGGCGCGCGTGGCCACCGGCGAGGCCGACGTCGTGCTCGGCTGCGATCTCATCGTGACGACCAGCGAGGACGCGCTCTCGAAGATGCGCGCCGGCCTCACGCGCGCCGTCGTCAACACCGGACAGGCGATCACCGGCGACTTCGTGCGCAACCCCGACTACCCGTTCCCGCTGGCCGCGATGCAGCGCCAGGTACGCGATGCGGTGGGCGGCGACGCGGCGACCTTCGTCGATTCCGCGCGCCTGGCCACCCTGCTGATGGGCCACTCGATCGCGGCCAACATCTTCATGCTCGGCTTCGCCTGGCAGCTCGGACTGGTGCCGGTGTCGGCCGAGGCGATCATGCGCGCGATCGAACTCAACGGCGTGGCCGCTGCCGACAACCGCGACGCGTTCCTGTGGGGCCGGCGCACGGCGTTCGACCCCGAAGGCGTCGAGCGGATCGCCGCCGCTGCCGAGCCGACGATGCCGACGCACCGGCTCTCCGGAAGCCTGGAGGAAACCATCGAGCGGCGCCACGCCTGGCTGGTGGCCTACCAGGACGAGGCCTACGCGCGCCGCTACACCGACCTCGTCGCCCGCGTGCGGCGCGCCGAGCACGAGTCGCTGCCCGGCAGCACGCAACTCACCGAAGCGGTGGCGCGCGGCTGGTTCCGGTTGCTCGCGCGCAAGGACCCCTACGAGGTGGCGCGCCTGTTCACCGACGCCGAGTTCGAACGGGCGCTGCACGCCACCTTCGAGGGCGATTTCAGCCTGAACTTCCACCTCGGCTATCCGCAATGGGGAAGCGTCGACCCGCACACCGGCGAGACGAAGAAGCGCCGCTACGGGCCGTGGATGATGCACCTGTTCCGGGTGCTGGCGCGCCTGAAGCGCCTGCGCGACACGCCCTTCGATCCCTTCGGCCGAAGCGCAGAGCGCCGTCTCGAGCGCGCGCTGATGGCGCGCTACGAATCCACCGTGGACACGCTGCTTGCCGGCCTCGGTGCCGATACGCTCGCGCTCGCGGTGCAGGTCGCACGCCTGCCCGAGAGCATCCGCGGCTACGGCCCGATCCGGCAACGCGCGGCGCAGGCGGCCGCCCGCCAGGAGGAGCAGTTGCTCGAGTCGATGCGCGAACGAATCGCCGGGCGGGCGAGCCGCAGCGTCCCGGTCGAGCTCGTCTAGCGACGCGCGGGGTCGTTGCGCCTTGGACAGCCTGCGCCAGCGTCTCGCCCCGTTGCTGGCCAGTGCGTTCCGGCCGTTCTACCTGCTCGGCATCGCCTACGGGCTGGCGCTGATGGCCGCGTGGACAGGCGCATGGCTGGGGATCTGGTCTGCACCCCTCGCCGGACTTTCGCTGCGCCAGCTGCACGGGCACGAAATGCTGTTCGGTTTCGCCGCTGCGGTCGTGATCGGCATCGTGCTGACCGCGCTGCCGAGCTGGGCGCACACGCCGGAAGTGCGCGGTGCTCCTCTGGCCGTGCTGGTACTTGTCTGGCTGGCCGGACGGCTTGTCTTCTGGGGCGGCCACTGGCCAGCCGCACCGTGGCGCGCAGCGATCGACCTGGCGTTCTTTCCCGCGGTGTTCGTCATCGTCACCCCTTGCCTGCTGCGCGCCGCCAATCGGCTCTATCTGCTCCTGCTGCCGATCCTCCTCGCCCTGTTCGGCGCCCATCTCGCGTGGTACGTCGGCGTGCTGGCCGGCAGCGATCACCTCGCCATCGTCGGCCTACGCGCCGGCGTCTACGGCCTGGTCGTCCTCTACGTGCTCAAGGGTGGCGTGCTCACGCCGGTGTTCACCGGCAATGCGCTGCGCGAGGCGCGACGCGGCGACCAGGCGCCCTTCGTGATGGCGCTGGACGTGGCAGCGGTGGCAGTCGTGGTCGCGCTGGGCTGCCTCGATCTCGCGGGCGCGCCCGCGAGCTGGATCGGCGCAGCGGCCGTCGCCTGCACGCTGGTCCACGCGTGGCGGTTGGCGCGCTGGAAAGGCTGGCGTGTCGTCGATGCGCCACTTGTGTCGGCGATGCATCTGGGCTTCGCTTGGCTGCTGTGCGCCTTCGCGCTGAAGGCGGCGGCCGAACTCGGGTCGGCCGTGCCCGAAGCGGCCTGGGTGCACGCCTTCACCGTGGGCAGCCTCGGCCTGATGATGCTCGCGCTGATGACGCGCGTGGTGCTGCGCCATACCGGGCGAACACCGATTGCACCGCAGGCGATCCGCATCGCCATGGCGGCGATGTTTCTCGCCGCGCTGGCACGCCTGGCCGCCGTCCAGATGGGTGCCACGGGCCATGGCCTGGTGGCGCTGGCCGCGCTGCTGTGGCTGGCGCCGTTCGCCGTCTGGTTCGCGCTGTACGCGGCAATGCTGGTGGTCCCCAGCCTGCCGCGCGAGGTGCGCGAGCCGCTGTCGTAGGTATCCGTCGCGACTCAACGCGCGTAGCGAGCCTGGATCACCTGGGCGAGGATGGCCACCGCAATCTCCACCGGGGCGCGTCCGCCCAGGTCGAGTCCGATGGGCGCACGGATGCGCCCAAGGGCATCGCCGAGTCCGGCCGCCGTGAGCCGCTCCACCCGCTTGGCGTGGGTGCGCGTGCTGCCCAGCGCGCCGATGTAGAACGCCGGGCTGCGCAGCGCAGCCGTGAGCGCGAGATCGTCCAGCTTCGGGTCGTGCGACAGCGTCACCACCGCAGTCTCGGCGTCGATGCCGAGCTGGGCGATCGCCTCGTCGGGCCATAGCGAGACCATGTTCACTCCGGGCAGCCGTTCCGTCGTGCCGAAGGCGCGGCGCGGGTCGATCACCGTCACCTCGTAGCCGGCCATCGCCGCCATCGGCGCCAGCGCCTGCGCGATGTGGACTGCGCCCACCACGATCATCCGCGGCGGCCGCGCGTGGCAACGCACGAACAGCGACTCGTCGTGTTGCCCCAAGGAGCCGCTGCGATTGCCGCGCAGCCGCTGGCGGGTCTCATCCACCTGCTCGGCGGTCAACACGAGCTCGCCCGACACGTCATCGTGATGCACCAGCGCCTGGAGGCCGTCGGCCAGCCGCGTGACCACGGCCACCGGCCGCCGAGCCGTCCGGTCGGCGAGCACCTGCTCGAACAGTTTCGCCTTCACCCGATCCGCTCCACGTACACCTGTACCTTGCCGCCGCAGGCCAATCCCACGTCCCAGGCCTGCTGGTCGCTCACGCCGAACTCGAGCAGCTTCGGCGTGCCCTGCGCGATCACGCCGAGCGCTTCCGCAATCACCGCCCCCTCGACGCAGCCCCCGAAACCGAACCGACGAAGCCCCCACCCTCCTCGACGGCCAGATGGCTGCCTTCGGCACGTGGCGACGAGCCCCGGGTGCGCACCACCGTCGCGAGCGCCACGCCCTTGCCGGCGGCTCGCCAACGCTGCAGGTGCTCGAACAATTCGTCGTCGGTGGCCGGCGCCCCGCCATCCCCGGGTGCCGCTGGGGCGCCGCGCAACCGACGGCCGATGCCGCCGGCCCGTGCATGTCGATCCAGCGCATCGACCAGCGCCGCGACGCCTTTGCCGTCGGTGGCCACGGTGCTCAGCACCGGAACCGTCCAGCCGACTCGATGGCGCAGTCCGGGTGCGGTCTCGAGGTCGCGGGCGGTGCGCGCAGCGAGCGGCAGATCAGCCTTGTTCACGATGAGAACGTCGGCGATCTCCGAGGATACCGGCCTTGATCGCCTGCACTTCGTCGCCGAGCCCCGGCGGGCAGACGACCACGTTGGTGTCCGCGAAGCGGCCGATCTCGACCTCGGACTGGCCGGTACCCACGGTCTCGACGATGACGACGTCGAAGCCGGCCGCATCGAACAGGTCGATGATCCGTCCCGCGCTTCGCGACAAGCCTCCGAGGTGGCCGCGCGACGACACCGAGCGGATGAACACGCCCTCGTCCTCGCCGGGTTCGCCCATCCGGACACGATCGCCGAGCAGCGCACCGCCGCTGATCGGGCTGGACGGATCGATCGCCAGCACCGCCACGCTGCGCGCGCGTGCCCGCAACTCGCGCAACAGTGCGCTGATCAGCGTGGACTTGCCCGCGCCGGGCGCCCCGGTGATGCCGATCACGTGGGCGCGCCCGCGTCGGGGTGCGAGTGCCGCGTGCAGTTCGTCGGCCCCCGGGCGATCGTTCTCGAGCACGGACACGGCGCGCGCCAGCACCACGCGCGATCCATCGAGAACGGCCTTGGGATCGATGCTGTCGATGTTCATCGCCGCGCCTGAAGAAGTGGCTCCCGGATCGTGCATTGTTGCACACACAAAAAAAAGCCCGCGAAACTCGCGGGCTCAATCCACTTGTCAAGTGGAGGAGGAGACACGGTGGGGGCAGCGAACCGGTCGCCGCCCGTGATCAGGTCAGCGCCACTCCTGGCGCGCAGCGGCAGCCTGCACATCCGCATGAACGCGCGGATCGTCCTGCATCAGCTGCATGAAAAGCCGTTCCTGCCGGCGCTGGCGCGCGCGCTCGATCACGCGGGCAACCATCCCGGCGATCCCGGCGGCCGGGGCCTTCGAGGCCTTGGCGGCGTTCTTGCCCGTGGGGCGCGCCGCTCCGCGGCTGAACATGTCTGCGACGGCCTGCCCGCCGCGAATGACCCGATCCAGGCCTTCGTGGGTGGTGACAAGCGTACTCATCTTGAACTCCCTATCGGATGTTGCACTGCAATGATTCCATTATCGGGATTCCAAGGTATTTTTCCAATTGATATTGGCGATGAGTACAATTCACCTCAGTTATTGTTTATGCGGGTAAGCCCTCATGAATTTTCGCACCCTCGACCTGAACCTGCTGCGCGTCTTCGACGAAGTCATGATCGAGCGCAACCTGACACGCGCCGCAAGCAAGCTCGCGATGACGCAGCCTGCAGTGAGCAATGCACTCAAGCGCCTGCGCGAGGCGCTGGGCGACGACCTGGTCGTGCGCTCGGGCTACGGGGTCGAGCCCACGCCGACCGCGCTGTCGCTGTGGCCGACGGTACGTGATGCCCTCGAGCAATTGCGCTCGGCGTTCACGCCTTCGACCTTCGTACCGTCCGAAGCGTGTACCTTGTTCACGCTGGCAATGGCCGACGCGACCGCGTCGCTGCTGATCCCGCCGCTGGTGGCGATCGTCGATCGCGAGGCTCCCGGGGTGACGCTGCGAGTGGTGCCGCTGTCGACCCGCGATCCGCGCCAGATGCTGATGACCCAGGACGTCGACGTGGCCGTCGGACATTTCCCGGGGGTGATCACCGCGGTCTCGGTCGAGGAAATGCATCCCGGCTCGGTGGCTGCGTTCGGCCACCGTCGGCTCTACAGCAGCCACTACACCTGCGTGATGCGCCGCGATCATCCGCTGGCACACGGCGACCTGACCCTCGATGCCTACTGCGCCGCGAACCACCTGCTGGTGAGCGTCTCCGGCCGGCCGTTCGGCAACATCGACGAGACGCTTGCCGCGCTCGGCCGTACCCGCCGGATCGTGCTCACCGTGAACCAGTTCTTCACCGCCGGCATCGTGGTCGCGAACTCAGACCTGCTGACTGCGCTGCCGCGCCACTTCCTCGCCTCTACTGGCACCACCGACAAGGTGGCGGTACGCCCGCTGCCGATGGAGCTTCCCCGCGTGGACGTCGAAGCCCTGTGGCTGCGCCGCCGCGCCGGGCGGCCCGGGCACGAGTGGCTGCGCGCATCGATCGCGCGCGCAGCGGCGACCCCGTTGCGTGAGCGCCAGCCCGGAGCGATCCCGCCGATGCTCGCGCAGGATGCCGAGCAGTCGGACTGACTGCTGCCCCGTTGCGGGCGCGGGGATCAGTGCCGTGCCCCGTCCGCACACAGCGAGCGCACAAACAAGAAAGCCACCCGAAGGTGGCTTTCTTGCGTCGGAAATTTGCCTGACGATGTCCTACTTTCACGAGCGAGCTGCTCACTATCATCGGCGCTGCAGCGTTTCACGGTCCTGTTCGGGATGGGAAGGCGTGGTTCCACTGCGCTATGGTCATCAGGCATGACTTGTTGCCCGCCCGGCCGACCGGTTTCCCGGTCGGCGTGCGAGCCAATTCGGATAGAAGAAATCGCAACAGCCGCTGATCTGTTTTCGTGTCCGGGCGGGACACGGGGTTTGTGAGGCATCCACAACCTTGCGGCACAAGCGCTGAGCTTTCGCAAAGTTATAGGGTCAAGCCTCACGGGCAATTAGTACCGGTTAGCTTAACGCATTACTGCGCTTCCACACCCGGCCTATCAACGTCCTGGTCTCGGACGACCCTTCAGGGGGATCGAGTCCCCAGGGAGATCTCATCTTCAGGAGAGTTTCCCGCTTAGATGCTTTCAGCGGTTATCTCTTCCGCACTTAGCTACCCTGCAATGCCACTGGCGTGACAACAGGTACACCAGAGGTGCGTCCACTCCGGTCCTCTCGTACTAGGAGCAGGCCCCGTCAAATCTCCAGCGCCCACAGCAGATAGGGACCAAACTGTCTCACGACGTTTTGAACCCAGCTCACGTACCTCTTTAAATGGCGAACAGCCATACCCTTGGGACCGGCTACAGCCCCAGGATGAGATGAGCCGACATCGAGGTGCCAAACACCGCCGTCGATATGAACTCTTGGGCGGTATCAGCCTGTTATCCCCAGAGTACCTTTTTATCCGTTGAGCGATGGCCCTTCCATTCAGAACCACCGGATCACTAGGTCCTGCTTTCGCACCTGCTCGACTTGTCAGTCTCGCAGTTAAGCACGCTTTTGCCCTTGCACTTTAGGCACGATTTCCGACCGTACCAAGCGTACCTTCGAACTCCTCCGTTACGCTTTAGGAGGAGACCGCCCCAGTCAAACTGCCTACCATGCACTGTTCCCGACCCGGATAACGGGCCCAGGTTAGAACCGCAAACAAACCAGGGTGGTATTTCAAGGTTGGCTCCACCGAAACTAGCGTCCCGGCTTCAAAGCCTCCCACCTATCCTACACAGATCGGTTCACAGTCCAATGCAAAGCTACAGTAAAGGTTCATGGGGTCTTTCCGTCTAGCTGCGGGTAGATTGCATCATCACAAACATTTCAACTTCGCTGAGTCTCGGGAGGAGACAGTGTGGCCATCGTTACGCCATTCGTGCAGGTCGGAACTTACCCGACAAGGAATTTCGCTACCTTAGGACCGTTATAGTTACGGCCGCCGTTTACCGGGGCTTCGATCAAGAGCTTGCACCCCATCACTTAACCTTCCGGCACCGGGCAGGCGTCACACCCTATACGTCCACTTTCGTGTTTGCAGAGTGCTGTGTTTTTGGTAAACAGTCGCAGCCACCGATTTTTTGCAACCTCTTCGCCCTCGTGTTGTTCACACTCAAGCTACAAAGGCACACCTTCTTCCGAAGTTACGGTGTCAATTTGCCGAGTTCCTTCTCCCGAGTTCTCTCAAGCGCCTGAGAATACTCATCTCGCGCACCAGTGTCGGTTTGCGGTACGGTCTCTCTGAGCTGAAGCTTAGAGGCTTTTCCTGGGACCCCTTCCAGTTGCTTCGCGAGCAAGCTCGCTCGTCTCGACCCCTCGGCATACGCCCGGCGGATTTTCCTGCCGGACACCTACAGATCAAGAACCGGGACATCCAACACCCGGACAACCTTCCACGATCCGTCCCCCCATCGCACTCAGAGACGGTGCTGGAATATTAACCAGCTTCCCATCAGCTACGGCTTTCGCCCTCACCTTAGGGGCCGACTCACCCTACGCCGATGAACGTGGCGTAGGAAACCTTGCGCTTACGGCGAGCAGGCTTTTCACCTGCTTTAACGCTACTCATGTCAGCATTCGCACTTCTGATATCTCCAGCAAGCCTCTCGACTCACCTTCACAGACGTACAGAACGCTCCCCTACCACCTGGATTGCTCCAGGTCCGCAGCTTCGGTTATCCGCTTAGCCCCGTTACATCTTCCGCGCAGGACGACTCGATCAGTGAGCTATTACGCTTTCTTTAAAGGGTGGCTGCTTCTAAGCCAACCTCCTGACTGTTTTAGCCTTCCCACTTCGTTTCCCACTTAGCGGATATTGGGGACCTTAGCTGGCGGTCTGGGTTGTTTCCCTCTCGACCTCGGACGTTAGCACCCGAGGACTGTCTGCCGTGCTCATACTTCCAGGTATTCGGAGTTTGCTATGGCGCGGTAAGTCCGTATGACCCCCGCAACCATTACAGTGCTCTACCCCCTGGAGCAATACACGACGCACTACCTAAATAGTTTTCGGGGAGAACCAGCTATTTCCGAGTTTGTTTAGCCTTTCACCCCTACCCACAGCTCATCCGCTACTTTTGCAACAGTAGTCGGTTCGGACCTCCAGGGCGTGTTACCGCACCTTCATCCCGGCCATGGGTAGATCACTCGGTTTCGGGTCTACGCCTAGCGACTGATTCGCCCTGTTCGGACTCGGTTTCCCTGCGCCTTCCCTATGCGGTTAAGCTCGCCACTAAACGTAAGTCGCTGACCCATTATACAAAAGGTACGCCGTCACCCAGCACGATTGGCCTCGACGGGCCAATCGTGCTGGGTGCCGTCATCGCGCTTCGCGCGATGCGTCACCAGACGATAGCCATCGAGATCTATTTCAATCTGAAGGTCTTTTGGCGCTTCGCGCGCGAAAGACCCCGAAGACCAATTGTGCTGGGCTCCGACTGTTTGTATGCATGCGGTTTCAGGATCTATTTCACTCCCCTCCCGGGGTTCTTTTCGCCTTTCCCTCACGGTACTGGTTCACTATCGGTCGATCACGAGTATTTAGCCTTGGAGGATGGTCCCCCCATGTTCAGACAGGGTTTCACGTGCCCCGCCCTACTTGTCGTGCGCTCAGTACCACCGATCCGTTTTCGCGTACGGGGCTATCACCCGCTATGGCCGGACTTTCCAGACCGTTCCGCTAACGTATCGACTATCACGCACAGGCTGCTCCGATTTCGCTCGCCGCTACTTTCGGAATCTCGGTTGATTTCTTTTCCTGCAGCTACTTAGATGTTTCAGTTCGCTGCGTTCGCCTCCACGCGCCTATGTATTCAGCGCGGGATGACCCTTGCGGGCCGGGTTTCCCCATTCGGAAATCTGCGGATCAAAGCTTGTTTGCCAGCTCCCCGCAGCTTATCGCAGGCTACAACGTCCTTCATCGCCTGTGATCGCCAAGGCATCCACCACATGCACTTATTCACTTGACCCCATAACTTTGCGCACTCCATGAGAGTGAGTGCAGGATCAAGCTCGCGTTATGCCGCAATTCTCTGGTTTAAAGAGAACAGTTGTGTATGCAATCACATACCCGTATCCAGATCAAAAAGACTGAATACGATATCTTCTTCCGAATTGTTAAAGAACAGCCGACTCATTCAACGAGGAATGATGCGCAAGCGACCTCTGTCGAACTCGCTTGCGGATCGCCCCTGGGGTTCTGCCACCGGCCCGCCATGGAGGGAGTGGTGGAGGTGAACGGGATCGAACCGATGACCCCCTGCTTGCAAAGCAGGTGCTCTCCCAGCTGAGCTACACCCCCGTGTAAACCGTGGTGGGTCTGGCTGGATTCGAACCAGCGACCCCCGCCTTATCAAGACGGTGCTCTAACCAGCTGAGCTACAGACCCAGTTGTTATGAACCGGATGACAGCCGATAAGTGTGGGCGCCCGTGCTTGGCGCGATCTCTGAAAGGAGGTGATCCAGCCGCACCTTCCGATACGGCTACCTTGTTACGACTTCACCCCAGTCATGAGCCCTACCGTGGTAAGCGCCCTCCTTGCGGTTAGGCTACCTACTTCTGGTAGAACCCACTCCCATGGTGTGACGGGCGGTGTGTACAAGACCCGGGAACGTATTCACCGCGACATGCTGATCCGCGATTACTAGCGATTCCGACTTCATGCAGTCGAGTTGCAGACTGCAATCCGGACTACGATCGGTTTTCTGGGATTGGCTCCCCCTCGCGGGTTGGCGACCCTCTGTACCGACCATTGTATGACGTGTGAAGCCCTACACATAAGGGCCATGAGGACTTGACGTCATCCCCACCTTCCTCCGGTTTGTCACCGGCAGTCTCCCTAGAGTGCCCTTGCGTAGCAACTAAGGATAAGGGTTGCGCTCGTTGCGGGACTTAACCCAACATCTCACGACACGAGCTGACGACAGCCATGCAGCACCTGTGTCCAGGTTCCCTTTCGGGCACCAATCCATCTCTGGAAAGTTCCTGGCATGTCAAGCGTAGGTAAGGTTTTTCGCGTTGCATCGAATTAATCCACATCATCCACCGCTTGTGCGGGTCCCCGTCAATTCCTTTGAGTTTTAACCTTGCGGCCGTACTCCCCAGGCGGTCTACTTCACGCGTTAGCTGCGTTACCAAGGAAATGAATCCCCGACAACTAGTAGACATCGTTTAGGGCGTGGACTACCAGGGTATCTAATCCTGTTTGCTCCCCACGCTTTCGTGCATGAGCGTCAGTGTCATCCCAGGAGGCTGCCTTCGCCATCGGTGTTCCTCCGCATCTCTACGCATTTCACTGCTACACGCGGAATTCCACCTCCCTCTGACGCACTCTAGTCATGCAGTCACAAGTGCAGTTCCCAGGTTGAGCCCGGGGATTTCACACCTGTCTTGCATAACCGCCTGCGCACGCTTTACGCCCAGTAATTCCGATTAACGCTCGCACCCTACGTATTACCGCGGCTGCTGGCACGTAGTTAGCCGGTGCTTATTCTTCCGGTACCGTCATCCCGTCCGGGTATTAGCCAGACGGATTTCTTTCCGGACAAAAGTGCTTTACAACCCGAAGGCCTTCTTCACACACGCGGCATTGCTGGATCAGGCTTTCGCCCATTGTCCAAAATTCCCCACTGCTGCCTCCCGTAGGAGTCTGGGCCGTGTCTCAGTCCCAGTGTGACTGGTCGTCCTCTCAGACCAGTTACGGATCGTCGCCTTGGTAGGCCATTACCCCACCAACAAGCTAATCCGACATCGGCCGCTCCAATAGCGCGAGGCCTTTCGGTCCCCCGCTTTCTACCTCAGTACGTATGCGGTATTAATTCGGCTTTCGCCGAGCTATCCCCCACTACTGGGCACGTTCGGAGGCATTCCCCCCCCGTCCCCCCCCCCCCCAAGGGGGGGGGCCGGGGGGGGGGGGGGGTTGGGGGTTGGGGGGGCGGCGGGCGGGGTTCATCCGGGGGGGGGTCCAACCCCTTTTTTTGGGCTTTTTGGTTGCCCTTTTCCGGGCCTGCTCAACGGAATCGACATTCATTGGTTACCCAATGGATGTTCGTTTACCGTGTGAGCGTTCGATTTTCCGAGATCCGCACCGGAACGAGTCCGGATTGGAACCCGCCTCGAGTCCATGAGAACCCTCGGCTTGGCGCGTTCGCCCGAACGCCCACACTTATCGGCTGTTGGTTTTTAAAGATCATGGATCGCGCTGCATTTGCAGTGGGTCGCGATCAGCAGAGAAGGGAGAGTATGACCAGTTCCTGAAATCCTGTCAACTCGACGACCTTCCCTGCCCGGCGTTTCGCCCGTTCCCGCCTCTGCGGTGGGGGCCTGCCGGCCGTGCAGCGCCGAAGCACTGCAGAGCCCGCGACTATAGCGGCAATCGTGGATGCATGCAACTCAGCGATGGCGGAACTGCGGCTTGCGCTTCTCGACGAAGGCAGCCATTCCTTCCTTCTGGTCCTCGGTGGCGAACAGCGAATGGAACAGCCGCCGCTCGAACAGGATCCCTTCAGCGAGCGGCGCCTCGTAGGCGCGGTTGATCGCCTCCTTGGCCATCATCAGCGCCGGCAGCGAAAAACCCGCAATCGTGGTGGCGGCCTCGAGCGCCTCGTCGAGCAGCCGCTCCGCCGGCACCACCCGCGACACCAGCCCGGCGCGCTCGGCTTCCGCCGCGTCCATGGTGCGGGCCGTCAGGCACATGTCCATCGCCTTGGCTTTCGAGATCGCGCGCGGGAGACGCTGGGTGCCGCCAGCGCCCGGGATCACGCCGAGGCGGATCTCGGGCTGGCCGAACTTCGCGGTGTCGGCAGCGATCACGATGTCGCACATCATCACCAGCTCGCAACCGCCGCCGAGCGCGTAGCCGGCCACCGCGGCGATCACCGGCTTGCGGATGCGCCGCAGCGTCTCCCCAGTTCCGAGTGATGTACTCGTTGCGGAAAACCTCCATGTAGCCCCAACCGGCCATCGCCGCAATGTCGGCGCCGGCAGCGAACGCCTTGTCGCTGCCGGTGATCACGATCGCGCCGATGCCGTCGTCGGCGTCGAAATCGAGCAGGGCCGCGCCGAGCTCGTCCATCAGGCGATCGTTGAGCGCGTTGAGCTGCTTGGGCCGATTCAGCGTGACCAGGCCGACCCGGTTGCGGGTTTCGACCAGGATGTTCTCGTAGGACATTCGCAGGGCTCCTCATGGCGCCCGCGCTGCGGGCGGGCGCGTTGTGCGGCACCGGCAAGCGGCGCCGCGTAAGGTGGACGGAAGGCGCCGACCGGATGCGCACCAGAGAGCGCCGCGCCGGTCGTCGACTCCGATTCTGCCACGCGGCCCGTACCCAAGACGCCGGTCAGCGGCGCAGGGTTTAACATCGGATCGCCGCGGACCACGGCCGCCGGGCCGCCGGCGCGCGCGCCACGAGAACGGAGGAGTCGCCATGAGCAGCCAGGATGCCGCAGCGATGGTCTCGGCCGGGGGGTTCCCGCTCGAGCCGATCGAGCGGGCGAGTGTCGACGAACTGCGCGCACTGCAGCTACAGCGGCTGCGCTGGTCGCTCGACCACGCGTACCGCAACATTGCGTACTACCGCGCGAAGTTCGATGCCGCGGGAGTTCGCCCCGAGGATCTGAACTCGCTGGACGACCTGGCACGGTTTCCGTTCACCACCAAGGCCGACCTGCGCGAGACCTACCCGTTCGGCATGTTCGCGGTGCCTCGCGAGAAGGTGGTGCGCATCCATGCGTCCAGCGGCACCACCGGCAAGCCGACCGTCGTCGGCTACACCGCGCGCGACATCGACGCGTGGGCGAACCTGATGGCGCGATCGATCCGCGCCGCGGGCGCCCGCCCCGGCGACATCGCTCACGTCAGCTACGGCTACGGGTTGTTCACCGGTGGGCTGGGCGCCCACTACGGCGCCGAGCGGCTGGGCCTGACGGTGATCCCGTTCGGCGGCGGCCAGACCGAGCGGCAGGTGCAGCTGATCGCCGACTTCCGGCCGGCGATCATCATGGTCACGCCGAGCTACATGCTGGCGATCGCCGACGAGATCGAGCGCCAGGGACTCGATCCGCGCGCCACCAGCCTGCGCATCGGCGTATTCGGCGCCGAACCGTGGACCAACGAGATGCGCGCCGAGATCGAGAAGCGGCTCGCGATCGACGCGGTCGATCTCTACGGCCTGTCCGAGGTGATGGGGCCCGGCGTGGCCTGCGAATGCCTCGAAACGAAGGACGGCCCGACGATCTGGGAAGACCACTTCTATCCCGAGATCGTCGATCCGCAAACCGGCAAGGTGCTTCCCGAGGGCGAGTTCGGCGAACTGGTGTTCACCTCGCTGTCGAAGGAAGCGCTACCGATCGTGCGCTACCGCACCCGCGACCTCACCCGGCTGCTGCCGGGCAGCGCCCGCACGATGCGGCGCATGCAGAAGATCACCGGTCGCTCCGACGACATGATGATCGTGCGCGGCGTGAACGTGTTCCCGTCGCAGATCGAGGAGCTGATCCTGCAGCGGCCCAACCTGGCGCCGCACTACGTCTGCGAGCTCACTCGCGAAGGGGCCGATGGACGCACTCACCGTACGCGTCGAACTGAAGGCCGGCGAGCACCACGACGGCGCCGACGCGGTCGGCGCGGCCGCCGCGCTCGAACACGCGATCAAGACCTACATCGGCGTGACGGTGACCGTGCGGGTGGAGCCGCCGGGCGCGATCGAACGCTCGCTGGGCAAGGCGAAGCGGGTGATCGACAAGCGGGGGCGGTGAGCGTCGGCCCGCTTGGCCCCGGCAATCACGGCACGAACTGGGCGCCGAAGGAGCCGATGGCGATCAGGCCGTTGCTGGTGCGGAACCGAAAGCGCCCGGCGAGTTCGTAGCCCACCTCGCCCGATCTGCCGAAGTACTGTGCCTCGAAGCTCCCCGCATCGAGGTCGGCATCGAGGCCGCCGACAGAGGCGAGCGAACCCGCCAATTTGCCCGGAGACGCGCCGGATGATGCCGACAGGTCTACGGGGCCGAGGGGCAAGGTCTCGAACGCCAGCGTGCCGGGGCGGGTGCTCGTGTAGTAGGGCATTACGATCGTGCCGATGCGCCCCGAGACGATCTGCCCGGTGCCTCCGACCTTGATTTCGATGGGTGCGCTGAAGCTGCGCAGACGGTCCAGGTATCCACCACCGGTTTCATCCGGTCCGACGGCGCCGACGACGTATCCGCGAAACGACCCGCTCGCCCGGTCGAGCGGCCAGAGATTGGTCAGATTGTCCGGGGTCGCCGCGTACCACGGGCCGACGAAGCCCTCGGCGTCGGTCGGCACCTTCTCCCAGGTGCCGTAGCCGACGTATTTCAACTGCGGCGGCTCCCACGTCGTGGCGACCTTGTAGCAGCAAGCGCTCCGGAAGTCGGTGAGTGCTACGTACGGCGCGCTCAATTCGGGCCTCGGCGGGTCCTCGTACGCGCTCCCCTGCAGGGCGCCCGAGGATATCGCGCTCGTAGACGGGAAGAGTCTTGTTGCCGCTGGCGAACGCCTTGACGTCGTCGAGAGACTGCAAGGCCGGCGGGAAGAGCAGGGTCAGGTTGTAGCTGTCCACCGGCAGCGGAATGTCAACGCCACTCTCGATGGAGAGGAAGACGCCGGTCTTCGTCGACGCGCACATGCCGATCGCATAGCCGTCGCCGCTCGACGCCGACGCCGAATCGCAGGCCACCGGAACCGGAACGAAGGGGCCGTGGCCGGTGCTCGATCCGCCTCCGCAGGCCGCGAGACTCGTGGCGAAAAGCAGCCCGATGGCCCCGGCCCGGAAGAGCCGGAGTTCACGCGTGCGGTCGGGATTCATGGCGGCTGCCCCCAGTCAACTGCGTACGGTGCGAGTGTCGATGCATGCCCGGGCATCCCGCCCGACGGCCGGACGAACGGAGGGCACGCACCGCCGAGTGTACCGGCAGGCAACGGTGCGAGCGGCGCCGGGCTTGCCGGCGATCGAGACGCGAATCGCCGTTCCCCCAGCGAAGCGGGCAAAATAGCGCGCTTCGAGCGACACACTGCAGGAGAACCGGATGTTCGACGCGCTTTACCTGGAGAAATCCGACGGTGGATTCTCCGCGACCCGCAGGAAGCTGAGCGACGACGAGCTTGCGGCGGCCACACCCGATGCCGACGTCACGGTGCGCATCGAGTATTCGACGATCAACTACAAGGACGCGCTCGCGCTCACCGAGCGTTCGCCGGTGGTGCGTCGCTGGCCGATGGTGCCGGGCATCGACGGCGCCGGCGTGGTCGAGGCGAGCTCGCATCCGGGCTTCGCCGCTGGTGACCGGGTGATCCTCAACGGCTGGGGCGTGGGCGAGACGCACTGGGGATGCCTCGCGCAGCGCGCGCGGCTCAGGGGCGACTGGCTGGTCGCGATGCCCGCAGGCATCGACGCGCGCCGCGCGATGTCGATCGGCACCGCCGGCTACACCGCGATGCTTTGCGTGATGGCGCTCGAGCGCCGCGGCGTGACACCTGCGCAGGGCGAGATCCTCGTGACCGGCGCTGCGGGTGGCGTGGGCAGCGTGGCGATCGCGCTGCTCGCGCGGCTCGGTTTTCGCGTCGTCGCCTCCACCGGACGGGCCAGCGAAGCCGACTACCTGCGCGCGCTCGGCGCCGCCGAAGTGATCGAGCGTGCCGCGCTGTCGGCCCCGGGCAAGCCGCTGCAGAAGGAGCGCTGGGCCGGCGTGGTCGATGCGGTGGGCTCGCACACGCTGGCCAACGCCTGTGCACAGACGAAGTACCGCGGCACGGTCGCCGCCTGCGGACTGGCCGGCGGGATGGACTTTCCGGCGACGGTCGCTCCGTTCATCCTGCGCGGCGTGGCGCTGATCGGTGTCGACTCGGTGATGTGTCCGATCGACGAGCGGCGCGAAGCCTGGAAGCGGCTCGCAGACGAACTCGATCCGGGGCGACTCGAAGCGCATCACGACCGTCGTCGGCCTCGACGACGCGCTGAAGCTCGCTCCGGAGATGCTGGCCGGCAAGGTACGCGGCCGCATCGCGGTCGACGTGAACCGTTGAGCGCGCCGGCGAAGCGCCGGGCCAGCGGCGCGGCGCGGCCCGTCAAGGGCGAACGCACCTCGGCCGCCGTCGCGCGCGGGCGCGGCGGCGAACTCGTGTCGTACCGGATCGCCCCGGTCGATCCGCACGCGCACCTGTTCGAGATCACGCTGACGATCGCGCAGCCCGACCCGGACGGCCAGCGCGTGGCGCTGCCGGCCTGGATCCCCGGCAGCTACATGATCCGCGAATTCGCACGGCACGTCGTCTCGATCGACGCGCGCAGTGGTGGGCGCGCGGTGCGCCTGCGCAAGCTCGACAAGCACACCGGCAGGCGGCGCGCAGCGACGGTCCGTTGACATTCGTCTGCCGCGTCTACGCCTGGGACCTGTCGGTGCGCGCCGCACACCTCGACGCGACACACGGCTTCTTCAACGGCACCAGCGTCTTCCTCAGGGTGATCGGCCAGGAGGACCGGCCCTGCGAGGTGCTGATCGAGCCGCCGGCCGGCGACGAATACGCCGGCTGGCGCGTGGCCACCACGCTGCCCGAGGCGGGCGCGCGCCGCCACGGCTTTGGCCGCTATCGCGCGGCCGACTACGACGAACTGGTCGATCACCCGGTGGAGATGGGACGCTTCACGCTCGCCGGCTTCGAGGCGGGCGGCGCGCGCCACGAAGTCGCGATCACCGGCCGCCACGATGCGGACACCGCGCGGCTGTGCCGCGACCTCGCACGCATCTGCACGCAGCAGGCGCGCCTGTTCGAGCCGCGCACGCGCCGCGCGCCGGTCGAGCGCTACCTGTTCCTGGTGATGGCGGTCGGCGACGGATACGGGGGCCTCGAGCACCGATCGAGCACCGCGCTGATCTGCTCGCGCAACGACCTGCCGTGGCGCGGCCAGCACGAGACGTCCGAAGGCTATCGCAGCTTCCTCGGGCTGGCGAGCCACGAGTACTTCCATACCGGAACGTCAAGCGCATCAAGCCTGCCGCGTTCGCGCGCTACGACCTGCAGCAGGAGAACTACACGCGGCTGCTGTGGATCTTCGAGGGCTTCACCTCGTACTACGACGACCTGATGCTGGTGCGCTCCGGGGTCATCGGCCGCGACGCATACCTCGACCTGCTGGCGAAGACGATCAGCGGCGTGATGCGCGGTCCGGGCCGACGTATGCAGAGCGTGGCCGAGTCGAGCTTCGACGCGTGGATCAAGCACTACCGGCAGGACGAGAACTCGCCGAACGCGATCGCCAGCTACTACGCGAAGGGTTCGCTGGTGGCGCTGGCGCTCGACCTGACGATCCGCATTCGCACCGACGGGAAGCGCTCGCTCGACGACGCGATGCGGCTGATGTGGCGGCGCTACGGGCGCGACTTCTTCGCGCGGCGCGAAGGACTCGCCGAGGACGAGTTCCCGCGCCTGCTCGAAGAAGCGGTCGGCCTGCGGCTCGATGCGCAGATCCGCAGCTGGGCATACGGCACAACGGAGCTGCCACTCGCGCCGCTGCTGCGTGCGGTGGGCGTCGAACCCGGATTCGGTACCGGCGACCAGGGACCGGCCTCGTTCGGCGCGAAGCTCGCCACGCGCGAGGGACAGTTGACGATCGCGACCGCCTACACCGGCCAGGCGGCGCAGCGCGCCGGTCTTTCGGCCGGCGACACGCTGGTGGCCGTCGACGGCCTGCGCGTCGACGAGCGTACGCTGAAGGCGCTGCTCGCGCGCCGCAAGCCGGGAGACCGGCTGCGCGTGCACGCGTTCCGTCGCGACGAGCTGTTCGACTGCGAACTCGAACTCGACGCGCCGCCGGCCATCGATGCGAAGCTGAAGCTCGCGCCGAAGCCCGGGGCGCGTGCGACGCGCCTGCTCGCCGGCTGGCTGGGCGGGAGCCGGCCGGCCCGCGCCAGCTGAGCACCCCAACGCGCGAGCAGCTCCGGCCTGCTCAGCCGAACAGCATCGCCAGCGCCTCGCCGGGGTCGGCCGCGCGCATGAACGCCTCGCCGACCAGGAACGCGTTCACGCCGGCCTGCCGCATCCGTGCCACGTCGGCCGGGGCGAGGATGCCGCTTTCGGTGACGACCAGCCGGTCGGCAGGGATGCGCGGCAGCAGCGTCAAAGTGGTATCGAGCGAAACCTCGAAGCTGCGCAGGTTGCGATTGTTGATGCCCAGCAGCGGCGTGCCCAGCGCGAGCGCGCGATCGAGTTCGGCCGCATCGTGCACCTCGACCAGCACGTCCATCGACAGTGCGCGGGCGATTGCCGCAAATTCGGCGAGTTGCGCGTCGTCGAGCACCGCGACGATCAGCAGGATGCAGTCGGCGCCGTTCACGCGCGCCTCGTAGACCTGCCAGGCGTCGACGACGAAGTCCTTGCGCAGCACCGGCAGCGCGCACGCTGCACGCGCGGCGTGCAGGTCGTCGAGCGAACCCCGGAAGAAGCACTCGTCGGTGAGCACCGACAGGCAGGCCGCGCCGTGCGCGGCATAGCGCGCAGCGATCGCTGGTGGATCGAAGGGCTCGCGCAGCAGGCCCTTGCTCGGGCTCGCCTTCTTGATCTCGGCGATGACGGCAGGACGACCCGCCGCGATCTTCGCGCGCAGCGCGCGCTCGAAGCCGCGCGCGGGCCGCTCGCCGCCCGCGGCTTCGGCCTGGGCGCGCAACCCGGCGTCGCTTTGCAGCCGGCGCGCCGCCGCCACTTCGTCGCGCTTGACCGCGACGATGCGCGCCAGAACGTCCTCAGCCATGGCCCTGCCCCGCGCAGCGCTGCGTGAACTGCACGAACGCGTCGAGCCGGGCGCGCGCCGCACCCGATGCGATCGTCTCGCGCGCCAGCGCAATGCCGGCTGCGATCGAGTCGACCACGTCGGCCGCATAGAGGGCCGTGCCCGCGTTCAGCGTGACGATCTCGCGCTGCGTGCCCGGCCGGTTCGACAGCGCCTCGAGCACCATCTCCTTCGATTCGAGCGCGTCGGCCACCCGCAGGCCGCGGTTGCTGATCATCGACAGGCCAAAGTCCTCCGGATGGATCTCGTACTCGCTCACCTCGCCATCCTTCAGTTCGCCGACCATCGTCGCAGCGCCCAGCGACACTTCATCCATCCCGTCCTTGCCCCAGACGACGACCGCATGCCCGGCACCCAGCCGCTGCATGACGCGCACCTGGATACCGACCAGGTCGGGGTGGAACACGCCCATCAGGATGTTCGGTGCGCCGGCCGGGTTGGTGAGCGGGCCGAGAATGTTGAAGATTGTTCGCACGCCCAGCTCGCGGCGCACCGCGGCGACGTTCTTCATCGCCGGATGGTGATTGGGGGCGAACATGAAGCCGACCCCGGTGGCGCGAACGCAGTCCGCCACTTGCGAGGAATTCAGCATGATGTTGGCGCCCAGAGCCTCGAGCACGTCGGCAGCGCCCGATTTCGACGAGACGCCGCGATTGCCGTGCTTGGCCACCGTCGCACCGGCCGCCGCGGCCACGAAGGTCGACGCGGTCGAGATGTTGAAGGTGTGCGAGCCATCGCCGCCAGTACCGACCACGTCGACGAAGTGCGGGCCGCCGTCGACCTCGACCTTGTTGGCGAACTCGCGCATCACCTGCGCCGCGGCGCTGATCTCGCCGACCGTCTCCTTCTTCGCGCGCAAGCCCATCAGGATTGCCGCCATCATCGTCGGCGACATCTCGCCGCTCATGATCTGGCGCATGATCCTGAGCATCTCGTCGTGGAAGATCTCGCGATGCTCGATGCAACGGGTGAGCGCTTCCTGCGCGGTGATCGTCATCTCGGTTCTCCCAGGAAATTGCGCAGCAGCGCGTGGCCGTGCTCGGTGAGGATGGATTCGGGATGGAACTGCACGCCTTCCACCGCCAGTTCGCGGTGCCTCAGCCCCATGATTTCGCCGTCGTCGGTCCAGGCGGTGACTTCGAGGCAGCCGGGCAGCGATTCGCGCTCGACCGCCAGCGAGTGATAGCGGATCGCGGTGAACGGGTCGGGAAGCCCGCGGAAGACGCCGACCCCGTCGTGACGGATCGGCGAGGTCTTGCCGTGCATCACCTGCTTCGCGCGCACCACGCGCCCACCGAAGGCGGCGCCGATCGCCTGGTGCCCCAGACAGACACCGAGGATCGGGATGCGGCCCGCGAAACGCTCGATCAGCGGCAGCGAGATGCCGGCCTCGGCCGGCGTGCACGGGCCCGGCGAGATCACGATGCGCGCCGGCGCGAGCGCGGCGACCTCGTCGAGCGTGATCGCGTCGTTGCGCACGGTGCGCACCGCCTCGCCCAGCTCGCCGAAGTACTGCACCAGGTTCCGGTGAAGCTGTCGTAGTTGTCGATCATCAGGAGTCTCATGATTATAAGTCCTTGATTTTATTGATGTTTCTCATTACACGCACCCTCCATTACTCACTTCATTACACACATCGACAGTCGCTTGCGATGGACGAAGTGCGCGCAGGTGCTTGCTGACAGCGGCAACGGATCTTGAGAGAAGTGGCAAAGCGCGCCAACGCGGCGCACTGGAGCAGCGCCTACGCCAGCATGGTTGGGCCGAGTGATGAGACGGAACGGGCAGACTCCCCCATCGCAGCGTCGCGGGGCGCGGAGCATCAGTTCGACGATGGGGATGATCAGCTAAGGGCATCGGGCAATCTCCTCAAATCTTGGAGCCGCCGTGCCGGGGAAGCCTTCTTGAAACCTTGCCTGCCGGTACGGCGGCAAGGTGCGGTCAAGACCGCAACGACATGCCGCTTCCTATTGGAAGCGCCACCACAGAGCGATGTTGGTCGAAGCGGTACGGGTCATGGACAGACCAAAGTATTGAATTTAGAAGCTAGAACTCAGCCCGAGTGCGCCCGAACGGAATTCCAAAGTAAGCCTTTGGGATTTTACCACGAGCATGTTTGGCAAAGCCACCTCCGACAGCACCGAGCCCTCCAGCAGATCGCCCCCACCTCGGTTCCGACGACAGCGCTGCCCTGTCGAAGGTCGAAGAAGCAAAGAGCGAGTAGGCCTGCCACTTCGCATTGCCCCCCTGCGATCGTCAGATGCGGCCGGGATTTGTGAGCATGGAATCTGAGGTAAGCAGTCACCTTGGCCCGCACGTGCGTGATGCTATATCGCAATATCAGCATCCGGGCCAGATATGACACCGCCGCTTTCCTCTGCTGATCCGAGACCTACAGGCATAAATGGCGCTGCTCACGGCTTTGTGAAACCGTCGGCGTATCAGACCATACCGAACCGGTTTTGCGAGGGATAGCGCAGCGCATGACGCTGATACCGTGAGCGCCAATATCGAGCTTGCGTCCTCATCGCTCGATGGGCCGGCAACCGGTCAATTCTTGCACATCGAACAAGACGAGGCCACCTGCGGCGGATGCCAATCATCTCGCCCGCCTACGTTCAGGGCATCGTCCCGGGCATCCGCTGCAGGCCATAACGACACGACAGCCCTTGGCAGGGCAAGAAAGGAGCCGGTGATGTAGCGCTTCCGAAAGGAGACGAAGACATGCACAAGGACATTTCAACATCAAAGGTGTTCTATCGACCCATCGAAGCGGCCATCCGATGGGCCGGGTTGCTGCGGTACCTGCCGATGATCCTGGCCGCGATCGCATCACCGCGCTTCCTGCCACCGTCGCTGAACTGCCCGCGGTGGAACGAGTGCCGGCTGTACTCGGAGCGCATCTATGACGGCATCCTCAACGGAGACCTGCCCTACGGCACGGACGGGATCACGCTCAATGACCCGAAGCTACTGCAGTCGCCGGATTTGACCGTTCGCCATGTTGATCTGAAACGTTGGATGCGCACCCACTATCCTGAGCACCGGCCAGGATTCCTGTTCAGCCGTGGCGAACGCATGGCGCATCCTTTCATCACCATGGAAACAGGACAGGCGATCCTGGTGGAGCGGCTGGCCCTTCAGGCAGCGCTGGAGCAAGCCGGGCGCCAGATACGAGAACTGCAGGAGCAGCACGACACCCTGCTCAAGCAGTCCACCGTGCTGCTGGCTGCCAGCCAGTGCGAGATCAGCGAACGGGCGGAGACGACGTATCTCAACATCATCGGCGGGATGCTGACGCTGATGCTGGGCCAGTCCCCCTCGGGCGTGCCTTACTCCAGCTTCAAAACGCAGGAGGCCCTTGTCTCGGCATTGGTCGCCCACTACGGCGGCACCATGGGCATCACGGAGCGAACCTTGAACGGCAAGTTCGCCAACGCCAGGAAGTACGTCCGTAGCGCAAGCGCATGAGGTTTTCCAGCTTGTATGTGCTGAACCGCCCCGGGAATCGTGGAGGCCGGTTGGTTTAAGTCAGGCCACCACCATGGAGGCCTGATTGGCGAGTTGCCGGTAGTAGTTTGCCTCAGCCTCGGCCGGCGGGATGTAGCCGATGGGTTCGAGCAGCCGGTGGTGGTTGAACCATGACACCCATTGGAGGGTAGCGAGCTCCACCGACTCCTTGGTCCTCCATGGGGCTCGCCGATGGATCAATTCGGCCTTGTACAGCCCGTTGATCGTCTCGGCCAGCGCGTTGTCGTAGCTGTCACCTTTGCTGCCCACCGAGGGCTCGATACCGGCCTGGGCCAGTCGCTCGGTGTAGCGGATGCTGACGTATTGCGACCCCCTGTCGGAGTGGCAAACCAGGCTGCCATCGCGCTCAGGCTGGCGCGCATACAGCGCCTGTTCCAGGGCATCGAGCACGAAGTCCGTGCGCATCGAACTGCTTACCCGCCAGCCCACGATGCGCCGGGCGTACACATCGATCACGAAGGCCACGTACAGCCAGCCCTGCCAGGTCGACACGTAGGTGAAGTCCGAGACCCAGAGCTGGTTGGGCCGGTCTGCTCTGAACACCCGGTTGACCCGGTCCAGCGGGCACGGCGCCCGGGCATCGCTGATGGTGGTACGCACCCCCTTGCCACGGCGCACGCCCTGCAAGCGCAGGCGCCGCATCAGCCGCTCGACCGTGCAGCGCGCCACCACAATGCCTTCGCGGTTCATTTGCTTCCAGACCTTGTCGGCGCCATAGACCCGCATGTTGGCCTGCCAGACGCGTTCAATGTGCGCCACCAGGGTGTCGTCACGTTGAGCGCGCGGACAGCGCAGTTGGGGGTTGCGTTGTTGAGCGGCGTGGCGCCAATAGCCTGACGGGGCGACCTGCAACACCTTGCAGATCGACTCGACCCCGTAGGCCTGTCGATACTGGTCGATGAAGCCCTTCAGGGCTTCAGACGGCGGTCGAGCTCCGCCTGGGCGAAAAACGCGCTGGCCAGCTTCAAGATCTCGTTGGCCTTGCGCAGCTCCTTGTTCTCGCGTTCGAGCTCCTTCCAGACGCTGCAGCTCGGAAGTGCTGACGCCCTCACGCACGCCGCTGTCGACCTCGACACGCTTGACCCAGGTATGCAGGGTCTGCGGCACACAACCGATCTTGGGCGCGATCGAATCGATGGCCGCCCACAGAGATGGGTACTCGCCTCGGTGCTCCAGCACCATGCGAACAGCACGCTCGCGCACTTCGGGTGAAAACTGCTTCGACTTCTTGCTCATGGCTCTATCCTCTCAGGGAAAAGAGCCTCCTCAAAACCCGGGGCGGTTCAGTGCAGTCGCGGAGATTGCATTTGCAATGTCTTTTCGTAGCGATGTCTATTGAATAGAGGTCACGCCAACAAACGCCACCGAGCGTTCAGGAGTGACCGACATGTCGCAAGCACCTGTCCTGCCACCGAACGAGCGCCGCATCTTGCGGCTCGATGAAGTCGAAGCCAAGTCGGGCTTCAAGCGCGCCCACATCTACAGCCTGATGAAGAAGCGCCAGTTCCCCCAGGCGCTGCGCCTCGGCATTCGCGCCGTCGGCTGGGATTCGATCGAAATCGACCAGTGGATCGCCGAACGCCTCAACAACCGGACCTGATCCGCTCTCCCTTGGACTTCCCATTCCCAGACGGAGAGCGCCATGCAGGTTGTATCCATCATCTCGACCAAGGGCGGCGTCGGCAAGACCACCACCGCCGCCAACCTCGGCGGACTCGTTTCCGATGCGGGCCTACGCGTGCTGCTGCTCGACCTCGACGTGCAGCCCACGCTGTCCTCCTACTACGAGCTGGCCCACCGCGCGCCCGGCGGCATCTACGAGCTGCTGGCCTTCAACGAGCGCGACCTCGGCCGGCTCGTGTCCCGCACGATCATCGCGGGGCTGGACCTGGTGGTCTCCAACGATCACCGGGGCGAACTGAACACCTTGCTGCTGCATGCGCCAGACGGGCGCTTGCGGCTGCGCCACCTGTTGCCGGTGCTGGCACCCCTCTACGACCTGCTGCTGATCGACACCCAGGGGGCGCGCAGCGTGCTGCTGGAGATGGCGGTGCTCGCCTCCGATCTTGCGCTGTCGCCCGTGACCCCGGAAATCCTCGCAGCCCGCGAACTGCGACGCGGCACCATGCAGTTGCTGGAAGACATCGCGCCGTATCGCCACCTCGGCATCGAACCGCCGCCGTTGCATCTGCTGATCAACCGCGTCCACCCCGTGTCCGCCAACGCGCGGCTGATCCAGCAGGCCCTGCGCGACCTGTTCCAGGACCACGCCGGCATCCGCGTGCTCGACACCGACGTGCCGGCCATCGAAGCCTATCCACGCGCTGCGACCCGTGGCCTGCCTGTGCATCGGGTCGAATACCGACAGCCGCTGGGCAGAGTCGCGCCCGCCGCGCTCGACACCATGCGCGCCCTTGCCGGCGAATTGTTCCCGCAATGGCAGGAGCAACTGGCCCGCGTGTCCGGCCGCCCGCAGCGCCCCTCTGAGATGGGGGAGGCCCCATGGCGAACGCACATGAACTGGCGCGCGGCCACAAGCGGCTGCGCGCCCTGATCGAATTCGCGATCGGCGAAGGTTGGCACGTCAAGCGCACACCGAGCGGGCACCTTAAGTTCACCAAAGCCGGTTGCGCTGCGATCTATACCAGCTCGACCGCGAGCGACCACCGGGCGGCCCTCAATGCCCGCGCGCAGATCCGCCGTGCCGAGCGCGAGGCTCGCTTGGCCCAGGCCGCCAGCACGAAGGGATGCGGCCATGGCTGAGATGACCTCCCAGGACATGGCCGGCAAGCTGCTTGCCGCCGGGTTCGAGCGCAGCGGTCCATCGGCCACGGCCTTGAGCGATCCGATCGCCGACACGCCGATGGTCGTGACGCTGGACCAGTTGCGCCCTTACGACCACGACCCGCGCAAGAAGCGCAATCCCGCCTACGAGGAGATCAAGGCATCCATTCGCGAACGGGGCCTGGATGCGGCGCCGGCCATCACCCGCCGACCGAGGCGAAGATCACTACATCATCCGCAACGGCGGCAACACGCGCCTGGCGATCCTGCGTGAACTCTGGTCGGAAACGCGGGACGAGCGCTTCTTCCGCATATCGTGCCTGTTTCGGCCCTGGCCCGCGCGGGGCGAAATCGTCGCGTTGACCGGCCACCTTGCGGAGAACGAGTTGCGCGGCGGCCTCACGTTCATCGAACGCGCCTTGGGCGTCGAGAAAGCTCGCGAGTTCTATGAAGCGGAAAGCGGCGCCACGCTAAGCCAGTCCGAACTGGCCCGCCGTCTGGGCGCCGATGGCTACCCCGTGCAGCAGTCACACATCAGCCGCATGGCCGATGCGGTGCGCTACCTGCTGCCCGCGATCCCGACCGTGCTCTATGGAGGGCTCGGCCGCCACCAGGTCGAGCGGCTGTCGGTCATGCGCAAGGCCTGCGAGCGCACCTGGGAGCAGTACGCCAAAGCCAAGTCGCTTCCTTTGGACTTCGAGGGGTTCTTTCAGGAAGTGCTGTCGCAGTTCGACACGCAGGCCGACGAGTTCTCGCCGCAGCGCGTGCAGGACGAGCTGATCGGCCAGATGTCCGAGTTGCTGGGCATCGACTACGACGTGCTGGCGCTGGACCTGACCGAATCGGAAAGCCGTCACCGTGCATTGGTCAGCGACCCGACGCCGTCCCCGGCACAACCGACCTTGCCCGATCCCGTGCCCCTGGCGCGGCCGCCACGTGATGCGTCAACGCCCGCGCCGACCGTGGCATCCCCTGTGGGACGGCCAGGCGCCGTGCCCCCACGCCGAGGACAACGCGGCTGGCGAGGCGTCTTCGGGCAACCCAGTGGCAGCGTCGGGCGATCTGCTGCAGGGGCACATCGTCTCGCCGGCACCGACGACGGAGCGACTCCAATCCATCCAGCGCATGGTCGCCGACCAGTTGGGGGATGCGCTCCCGCCCGATTTCTCGGCCAACGTGCTGCAGTCCATCCCGGTGCAGGCCGGTGGCCTCTATCCCATCTCGGACGTCTGGTACATCGATCCCGGCTTGGACACACCGGACCGGCTGCGCATTCACATTGCTCAGTTCGCGCGCGAGATCGCGGCCGAAGCGGACCTGGACGGGTGCATCGATGACCGTCCCGATGGCATCGGCTTCGCATGCCGTGGCCAGGCCCCATCACCGGCGGGCCGCGCCGTGCTGGCGCTGCTGGCGTGCCTTGCGGGCCAGAGCCTCGCCGAGCTTGGCCTGGACAACGGGCAACTCGCCCTTGATCTGCCGGCACTGCTGCACGGCCAGGGTCAAAGCCACGACGCCACGTGCTTGAGCGACACCGCAGTGGTCAAGCTCTTTCGGCTGCTGCGTCTGGCTCGGCGCCTGCTGGATTTGGAAGCCAGCACCACGGCTTCCGGGACCTGAGCGAGGGAGTCCAGCATGTCTGCACCGCACCCCCTCAACCAGGCCGTCATTGCCCAGGCGCTGTATGACCTGCGCAATGGGCAACTGCGGCGCTGCAAGCTGATGGGGTTCGGAGAGGAAGAACTGGACGCGCTCAAGCACCCTGCGCTGATCAGCGTGCTGGCCAACGCCAATGTGTCGTGGTGTTCGGTGACGGTCAATCGCGAAGTGCTCCGGCGGCTGCTCAAACAGGCGCAGGACGTGGAGAAGGAGATCGCCACGGTCGATCGCATGTTGCGCCCGGGTGCCAGCACGGAAATGGTGAGCCGCTTTTACGGCCTCACCCACCAGGAAGTTGCGCTGCGGCGCGAGATCCTCGGCCTGCCTAAGCGCAAGGGGCGCCACCCTGTCTTGGACGAGACCCAAGATACGGAACTGTGGCGGCAATGGAAGGCCGTGACCAGCAGCAGAAACGTCGATCTGGAGGATGAAACCTCGATTCTCGATGCGGCAATGGACCTGGCCGAAGGCATGTCACTGCCGCTGTCGGTGGTCTGGGCCGCGATCAAGAACTGGGTCGATCAGGGACTGGGTTAAGCGATGGCCGTGGACGACCCCGCACCACGCGCACCGCGCCAAGGCCCCGTCGCCCTCGCCGATCTGTTCGCGGGCGCCCTGAAGGAACTCGCGCCCCGTTCCAGCGCACCCGCGACCGCACCCAGCGACGGCTTCCTCTTCAGCGGCAACCGGCACGAGAGCGTGCCCAGGCGACTGTTCCTCGATCGTCGGCTGACGCCGCTGGAACGCAATGCCTGGCAGGTGTTCCGGCTGATGCTCAACCAGGACGGGGTGACCGCGTTCCCCACCTATGAGCAGCTACGCCCCTGGCTGGCGTCGATGCCCTGCGCAGGATCGGCTTCGCATGAAACCGTGGCACGGGCGCTGACGCTGCTGCGCCTGACGCGCTGGCTGAGCCTGGTGCGCCGGCGACGCGACCCCAAGACCGGCCGCATCCTCGGCAACCTCTACGTGCTGCATGACGAGCCCCTGACCCCGTTCGAGGCGATGCAGTTGGACGCCGACTACCTGGAGTTGGTCAGCCAGGCCCTCGGCCACTCGGCCAAGGCCGTGCAGGTCGTGGGCCTGAACACCTTGAAGGAGATCGCGGACGACCCGCTGCTGTCCGGCCGCACCTTGCCGTCGCGGCTGCAGGTGCTTGCCGAGCGCCCGGCGCGCCAGGGCATCGGAGCCACCGAAAGTTATCCACAGGGGGGAGCCTCCCACGATTCCGAAGAAGGGCCCGCGAGCCTTCTTCGGAATGGCGAACGCCCCTCTTCGGATTCCGAAGCAGGGCCGAAACCCGCGTCAGACGCCTCTCTTCGGAATCCGAAGCAGGACCGTACAGTACGTAGTAGTCGTATTGATGAAGTACGTACTACCGCGCGTGAGCGTGAGCAGGCGCGCGCGATGCAGGGCATTCGCCTGCCCGAGCGCTTCCTCGATTTGAAAGAAGAGCAGCAGGCCGGCGCCATGGTGGCCTTGCAGCAGGTCGATGCCTCGCTGCGACAAGCCGTGCTGGACGAATGGGCGGAGCGCTGTCGTGGCAGCGCCATCCGCAACCCGGCCGGCTACCTGTTCGGCATCATCCAGCGGGCCATCCGTGGCGAGTTCAATGCGTGGGCCAAGCAGGCTGGGTCGGCACCGCCACCAGCCGCCACGCGAGATGCGCCACCTGAGCCCCCACGCAACGTGGTTCCGCCCGAGGTGGCCAAGCAGCACATCGACCGGCTACGCGAGCTTCTGCGCAAGAGTTGACCGCTTCGTGCGATCAGACCATGAAGCAGACGCCCATGGCGTTCAGTGGAGCTATCCCCGGGGATAGTTCGTCGGCGGTGATGGATCTCGGATGCGGGCGGACCAGGCATCGAATGATCGCCCCAGACCGGGCCATCCGCGCTGAGCCCGGCGAATCGCTTTCGTTGGCGCTCCATGGAGCTATCCCCAGGGGATAGCCGTGATGCAAGGTGTAACGCCCTCATGCGGGGTCTGCACGATGCCTTTCTCAGCGCATGTCCGTCGTGCTCGGGGCGAACAGCGCTCCATGGTGTTTGGTGGAGCTATCCCCGGGATAGCTCTCACCCGCGCGCGACGATCACGACGAAACCGGGGCCTGGCCCATTTCGGTTTGTTGACTGACTGCCTTCCGCTGCATGCGGATGCTGGCGGCTCCCTGTCCACCTGCGAGCGCTCACCATGGCAACCAGCAACGAACCATTGCAACTCAACCTCGGCTCCCTGCGCAGCGCGATGTCGCTGACGCTGCACACCCACCACGCTTCCCGCATCTGGCACGGCCGCGCCGCCGCCGAAGGGCGACCTGGCATCGTCGGCCTGAACGGCTACATCGCGGTGATGAACAAGATGAAGCGCGGCTCGGAGCAGGACGACCCGTATTCAGACTGGTGGATGCTGCGCATCGAGGACAAGCTCGACCAGACCAGGACCACGCTGCAGACCTTGCGCGAACAGGTGGACCAGGCACTGGCGGGCGTGCCTGCGGCATTGAGCCTGGGCGAGAACCTCAATGTGCAACCCGTCAAGCTGCCGCTGTTCGTCAACGCGCAACTGGGCTTCGCGGCGGTCTATCTGCTGGCCGACTACGACGACATCGCGCGCAAGCTGATCCTCGCCCACCACACCGCGCTCATCGACCGCAGCACCTTGGAGCGCTGGCTCAACGAGGGCGCGCACGCGCTGCGCAGCCTGTTCTCGCTGGCCCAGCAGTACCGCTACTCGGGCTGCACCCGCGACGACTTCGCGGCGAAGAATGCCGCAGCGCGGGCGGCGCTGGAGAAATTCGGCGAACTGCCACAGGACGTGCTCGAAGGCATGCGCCGCTCGAAGTTTGCACCGCCCATCGTGCGTCGTGGCCTGCAGCAGCGCGGTGAGGGGCCTGCCGCAGCCGTAGGCGCTTCCCTTGCCAATGGCGACGAAGCCGCTGCTGCCGACTTGTCCGAAGGTGCACCCGCTGTCGGCGAGGACGAATCCGCATGAGCGATCTGAACCAGTCCACCCGCTACTTCCGGGGCCTGCAACAGGGTGCCTTCATGCGGCTGGAACACGCGGCCTCTCTAAAAGGCCTTTTAAAGCCTTTTAAAGGTAAGAGGGACTTCGAGGTCTGGGCCAGCCAGTGCTTCGCCATGCGCGACGAGTTGATCGGCCTGGCGCAGCGACAAGTGCTGCAACAGGCCATCGGGCATCCCTTCCACCTGCTGCCCATCGAACTGGCCCAGCAGACCACTGGCGCGGGAACGACGTTCTTGCGCTGGCGCAGGCACGACCGCTCGGCCATGGGCGTGGCCCTGTGGCAGGCACTGATGGCGAGCACCAGCACGCCGGTCAACCTGCTGGCCGATCTGCACGCGATCGAACTTCAGCGCATCACGCTGAACATGCAGATCAGCCTGTTGCACACCTTGGGCAGGCAGGCGCAGGAATGCGCCAGCAAGGCGGCCGAGGCGGAAGACGCCTACCTGCGCCGGCTCACGTCCATCCCCTCTGCAATGCGCGATCGGTGATCGCGTCGGGCACCCCAGCACGCGCCCGACGCCGACGAGGCACGGGTATTTCAACCACCACGGAGATCACACCATGAGCACGCATTTTTCCGGCGAAGGCAACATCGGCTCGCCACCCGAGTACCGGGAGTTCCCCAACGGCAACGACGAACCGCGGCGCTTGCTGCGGCTGAACGTCTATTTCGACAACCCCGTTCCCACCAAGGGCGGCGACTTCGAGGACCGCGGCGGCTTCTGGGCGCCGGTGGAAATCTGGCACCGGGACGCCGCGCACTGGAAAGACCTGTACCAGAAAGGCATGCGCGTGCTGGTCGTCGGCCGCATGGAGCGCGAACCCTGGACGGACAATGAGGATCAGCCGCGTGAGACCTGGCAGGTCAACGCGCGCAGCGTCGGCATCCTGCCATTCCGCATCGAGTCCGTGGCCCTCAGTCCGAAGCCGCAGGAGGCAGAACCCAAGCCCCAGCCCGCGCAGGAGCCGGCTGCGCCGAAAGAAGCCAAGCGCAGGAAGTGACCCGGCATGGAGGGCGGTCGCACGTCTTCGCCGCCCTCCATGCTCTCGCGAGCTATCCCCAGGGGATAGCTCCATCAACGTCCACCGGCTTCCACGCGCTCCCGAAAATCGCGGCTCCCGGCCCGCATATCCCCGGCTGCACGCCATCCCCGACCCAGCCATTCCATCCCGTGAAAGTGGTCGCCGCCGCATGCGGCTTGTTTGCTGCTGCCTCTGGTGGTGCTCGGCATCCTAGTTTCCAGCAACTCAGCGAACCACGGAAATCGGATGGACGAACATGCGGCTGTTCTTGTGCGAGAAGCCTTCCCAGGGCAACGACATTGGCCGGATTCTCGGCGCGACGCAGCGCGGTGAAGGCTGTCTCAGCGGCTCCGGCGTCACCGTCACCTGGTGCATCGGCCATCTCGTAGAAGCGGCAGCACCCGAGGTCTATGACGCGGCGCTCAAGCGCTGGTCGCTGGACCAGTTGCCCATCATTCCCCAGCAATGGCGGGTCGAGGTCAAACCGAAGACCGCCACGCAATTCAAGGTCGTCAAGGCGCTTCTGGCGAAGACGACCCACCTGGTCATCGCCACCGATGCCGACCGCGAGGGCGAACTGATCGCCCGCGAGATCATCGATCTGTGTGGCTACCGAGGCCCCATCGAGCGCCTGTGGCTGTCGGCGCTCAACGATGCCTCGATCCGCACCGCGCTCGGCAAGCTGCGGCCGTCGTCCGACACGCTGCCGATGTACTTCTCGGCACTGGCGCGCTCGCGGGCCGACTGGCTCGTCGGCATGAACCTCAGCCGGCTGTTCACGGTGCTGGGGCGGCAGGCAGGCTATGACGGCGTGCTGTCGGTCGGGCGCGTCCAGACCCCGACGCTCAAGCTCGTGGTGGACCGCGACCGCGAGATCGCGGCTTTCAGGTCGGTGCCGTTTTGGGCCATCGACGTGTCCCTGTCCGCAGGCGGCCAGGCTTTCAGCGCGCAGTGGGTTCCGCCCGAAGGCTGCACCGACGCCGCCGGCCGATGCGTGCAGCAGCCCATCGCTCAGCAGGCCGCGCAGCAGATCCGCGCAGCCGGCAGTGCCCGGGTGGTGTCGGTCGAGACCGAACGCGTGCGCGAAGGTCCGCCGCTGCTGTTCGACCTGGGCACCTTGCAGGAGGTGTGCTCCAAGCAGCTTGGGCTGGACGTGCAGGAAACCCTGGAGATTGCCCAGGCCCTGTACGAGACGCACAAGGCCACCACGTACCCGCGTTCCGATTCCGGCTACCTGCCTGAAAGCATGTTCGCCGAGGTGCCTGCGGTACTGGACAGCCTGCTCAAGACCGATCCGTCGCTGCGTCCGATCATGGGCCAGCTCGACCGTACCCAACGCTCGCGCGCCTGGAACGACGGCAAGGTCACGGCGCACCACGGCATCATCCCGACGCTCGAACCGGCGAACCTCTCGGCCATGAGCGAGAAGGAACTGGCGGTGTACCGACTGATCCGGGCGCACTATCTCGCCCAATTTTTGCCACATCACGAGTTCGATCGCACCGTGGCGAACTTCTCCTGCGGCCAGCAGACGCTTGCGGCCACGGGAAAGCAAGTCGTCGCCCGCGGCTGGCACCTGGTGCTGGCCGAGCCGCAGCCCGACGAGGATGGCGAGGCCACCGCGCGCAGCCAGGCTCTGCCCGCGCTGCGCGAAGGCATGGCATGCCAGGTGGCCGAGGCCGAGATCAAGGCGCTCAAGACGATGCCGCCCAAGCCCTACACTCAGGGCGAACTGGTCAAGTCGATGAAGGGCGTTGCGCGTTTCGTGACCGACCCGCGCCTGAAACAGAAGTTGAAGGACACGACGGGCATCGGCACCGAAGCCACGCGCGCCAACATCATCACCGGCCTGCTGACGCGGGGCTACCTCGTGAAGAAGGGGCGCTCCATCCGCGCCTCGGAAGCTGCCTTCACCCTGATCGACGCGGTGCCCGCAGCGATTGCCGACCCAGGGACCACCGCCGTCTGGGAACAGGCGCTGGACATGATCGAGGCCGGCCAACTCACGCTGGACGTGTTCATCGGCAAGCAGGCCGCATGGATTTCCCAGTTGATCGCGCAGTACGGCAGCACATCCCTGTCCATCAAGGTTCCCCAAGGGCCGACTTGCCCGCAATGCGGCGCACCCACACGCCAGCGCACCGGCAAGAGCGGCCCGTTCTGGTCGTGCAGTCGCTACCCCGACTGCAAAGGCACGCTGCCGGTCGAATCCGGCACGTCCAAGCGCGGGGCCTCGCGCCCGCGCCGTACCAGTGACAGCGGCCGCAAAGGCTCCTGAACGACCCCGTTTCCCGTGAGCCGTGCCCGCCATCGGCGGCGCGGCCCGTGTTCCGCACGCCCTGCGGGACGCCCAGCGCGCAACGCCTTCTTGTCCGCGTGCGCGTCCCGCCCGGCCGTCCCCGGCCACGGGACCTGAAGGTAGCTTCTCCGCGAACCGTTTCCCGCGCGTTCTGCTGATCTGCATTTTTCCGCCCGCTGCGAAGGGTCCCCCGATGGCTTGCCTGCGCGAGCCACCCGGAGACCCTTCGTGGTCAGCGGTATTCGGTGCCGGTGCCCGCCGGCGAAACACTGGGCTCCGTTTGTGTGTGGATACACGCCAGACGATGCCGGCCCCAGCCACGACATGGGCCGGGTGTGATTGCTGATGAGCAGACGGTTCTAGCGACGACCGGGCCTGCAACAGCCCACGGGTGGTTCTGTCCTCCCGAGCCGAAGGCCGCAGGGCCTTCGGCGTCTTTCTCCTGCCGATCAACGTCCCGGCCCGCCCAGGGCCACACGAACAGGAGACCCGACATGAACCCGCAACCTCGCACCCTTCGCGGTGCGCCCCGGGCCGCGCCACTGCTGTACGGCAGCGTGTGCAGCGGCATCGAGGCCGTGAGCCTCGCCTGGCAACCTCTCGGCCTGCAAGCCGCGTGGTTCGCCGAGATCGACGCCTTCCCGAGCGCCGTGCTCGCCCACCGCTACCCCCACGTGCCCAACCTCGGCGACATGACCGCGATCGCCCGCCAGGTGCGCTCCGGCATCGTGCCAGCGCCCGACATCCTGGTCGGCGGCACGCCGTGCCAGTCGTTCAGCGTTGCCGGCGCGCGCCAGGGGCTGAACGACCCGCGTGGAGCCTTGACCCTTGCCTATGTGGAGCTTGCAAATGCCATCGACCAAACCCGCCACCAAAACCGCCGCTCGCCGGCAACGCTCGTCTGGGAAAACGTCCCCGGCGTCCTCAACGACCGCAGCAATGCCTTCGGGCATTTCCTGGGCGCACTGGCCGGAGAAGGCCGTGCGCTCCAGCCGCCAGGGGAAAAATGGGCGCACGCTGGTTGTGTGTCTGGACCCCGCCGCCGCATCGCCTGGCGCGTGCTCGACGCTCAATATTTCGGTGTCGCCCAACGCCGCAAGCGCGTGTTTCTTGTGGCATGTGGTGGTGATGACCTCGATCCCGCCGAAGTACTTTTTGAGCGCCCAGGCCTGCGCGGGGATTCTTCTGCGGGCCGCGCGCCGTGGCAAGAAGCTGCCCGCGCTGCTGGACCGGGTGCTGCGGCAGCAGGCGAGTACTCGGGATACGCAGGACTGAAGCAGCCCTACGGTCAGGTCACGACGACGTTCGGATTCAGCGGCGGCACCGGCCCCGTCGATGTGGCGGCATGCCTGATGGCCGCTGGCCCCAAGCACGACATCCGCACCGAGACGTTCATGGTGCAGTCGGTCGCCGGCAGCATCGCCCATGCCCTCGATACCGCCAACAACGGCAAGGGCAGCAGCGAGGACGGCACGGGCAAGGGCGTGCCAATCATCGCCTTCACCGCCCAGGGCAACGGCGCGGATGCGACGATCGACCTGACGCCGACGCTGCGCGCTGGCGGGCATCGCAACAGCCATGCGAACGCCGGTGTCGTGCCTGCCATCGCGTTCGCGCAGAATAACCGCGGCGAAGTGCGCTTCGAGTCGGGCCACGGACAGGTGGCTTGCACCGTCCTGTCCAACGGCAAGCCAGGCTACGGGGTGCCGATGGTGGCCTGCGTTGCCCTGCGGGGACGGCCGCAGGGTCTTGCCGCCGAGCTGGGCGGCAGCGTAGCGGCCGCACTGCGCACCAGCGGCGGCGGCGCGGACAAGCCCCATGTGCTGGCCCCCGACTTCGAGGCGCATTTCCGCTACGACTGGAACGACCCCGGCCCCGGCGACTGGTCGCACTGGCGGGTGCGGCGGCTGATGCCCATGGAGTGCGAGCGGCTGCAGGGCATGCCCGACGACTACACGCTGATCCCATACCGCGGCAAGCCTGCCGCGGACGCTCCGCGCTACAAGGCGATCGGCAACTCCATGGCCGTCCCGTGCATGGCTTGGCTGGGCCACCGGCTGATGCAGTGCCTGCACAAGACGGGCTCGACCGCTTCGGTTTGATCGGCGACGCAGCCTGCGGGCCGCGCCATTCTCCTTCCTGCATTGCCGATGTATCGGCAGCAGCCCGCAGCCAGGGTGTCCAGGCTGCCGTGGGTTCCGCCCACGCCACCCGCCAGTTCGCTTCGGCATCTCACCGGCGAACGCTGCCCACCGGGGCATCGATGCCTCCTTTCTCCAACCCACGGGATGGTCGCCACGTCCCGTCAGGGGCATGTCGCCGCCCGGTCGATTTCAGGACTTCCCATGGAAACCATCACCAAGCAAAACCGCATCACGCTGAAGAACCTCAAGGTGGCCGACTTCGCCAGCGAGGAAACGCTGTGCTTCACCGCCACCATCGTGTTCGACGACACTCCCATCGCCGAGGCCCGCAACGACGGGCATGGCGGATCGACGTTCCTACGCGCACTCAACGGCAAGGCGGCGCTGCTGGCTCAGGCCGAAGCCTTCGCCAAGGGCCTGCCGCCCACGCCGCTCGATCTCGGCCAGGAGGGCGAAGATCCTCATTACATCGACATGACGCTCGACTTCCTGGTCGATGAGCTGGCCGATGCCATGCACGCGGAACGCAAGGTGCGAGCCGCGTTCAACCGCGACATCGGCAACAAGGTGCTGTTCATCAAGGACGGCAAACTGCTGTTCATCAAGGGCATCAAGCTCAAGGCCATTGCCGACCGCGCGGCGTACTTTGCAAAGCTGCGCAGCCGGCAGGCCCAGCCCATCGTCATCCTCGCCGAGCTTCCGCCCGAGCAGGCATTCGACTTGTGGAAGCAGCATGTCCTGGGCGACAAGCCCGACTGACCCAGCGCCACCGCACCCTCCTGACAGCCCCGCACTCGATGCGGGGCTTTTCTTTTCTCTGCGCCCATCAATCGGGGCTGGGCCGGATGCCGTTTTCCCACTGACGCCGAGCGGCCCTCGCACGAAGCTGCCCGCATGTTCGCTGATTCGTCAGCACATGCCAGCAGCCAGGGTTCCAGGCTGCCGCGGGTCTCTCCCGCGTCACCCACCAGTCCGCATCGCATCAATCTCGCGGACGCGCGTCCCCGTGACGCCGATGCTTTTTTTCCAACCGCGTGCGGGAGCTGCCATCCCGTGAGGGACGAGGCCCCGCTTTTCCAAGGAGCCCGTCCATGTCCCAGCAAGCCTCTTTCGGCCAGTTGGCCCTGACCTACTGCGGCAAGTTCCTGCCGCTCGAAGTCCTGCAAAGCGCCGCCGGCCACTACATCGGCACGCGCGATACCGAAGGTCCCGTTTCGCGGGAATCCCGCGAGTACTTCCGCAGCTATGCCGCGGCTCAACGCGCCCTCGAAAGAGGCGGCTGGTCCCAGCTCGCCGTTCCCTGATCCAACTGGAGAAATCACGTCATGAACCAGCTATTGCCGCGGGAAGTCGTCGATCAGATCATGCGGGAAGATCAGCGTTTCGCTGCCGCGCCCCAAGCCTTCTTCGAGGCCTGGAAGCGCGGTGTCGAGATTGCTGGTCCCGAGTGGTTCGGCGACGGCACCCGTGAAGGCCTGAACCAGGCCAACACCAAGTGGGATTTGCGTCCCGACATGCTGCGGCTCAACGATGCCCTCGGCGTCCTGAGCAGCGGCGAACGCATGTTCCTGTCCGCCATGGTCAGCTTCTACAACGCGCGCGAGGGCGGTGCCATGCTCAAGCGCTGCCACTTCCACGGGCTGTCGGACTTCGACGGTCTCGATCTGGAGCGCCGCAAGGTCATCGCCGACCTGCTGGTGAACTACAACGGCTGGTGAGCCGGTCTCCGGCACGCCACCGTCCTCTCGATCCCCCGTGAGGGACATGCGCCCACAAGGCCATGTCCCTCAATTTCTTCCCCATCGCCCGGCGCCAACGGCCTTGGGCGATTCCCTGCGGATGCCGTCGTCCGCATGGGCTGGCTCCGCTCACTTCCCCGAAAGGAGCCAGCATGGCAAACAACTACTACGAAGGCACGGGCGTTCTCGTGCTCGACCACGTTACTCCCGTCATCAAGGCACTGTTCGGTGCCTTCAGGCTGGACGAACACCATCCCAGCAATGGGCAGGCCTACATCGCCCAGATCGCCGAGACCAATAATCCGCGATGGACAGATGTGCTGGACGGTCTGGAAAACCTGGCCGCACAACTCGGCATCCCCATGCCCGACGACGAAGAGTTGTCGATTCCGCCTCTGCTTGAACGGCTGGCCGCGCACTTCGGCGCTGACCAGGACGGGGAGCTGGAGAACCTGATCGAGCACCACCAGTTCGAGGACAGCGCCGACCTGGAAGCCTTGCTTCTGATCGCCTCCCGCTTCGATGACGGCCATCACCTGACCGCCATCCAGTTCGAGGGCTGCTGGTATTGCAGCAAGCCAAGGCTGTTCGAGTTCGGTGGCCACGGCTGCTACCTGAGCCGCGAGGTACAGGTCTTCAGAACGTCCTCGCAGGCGCTCCAACTCGGCGACCAACTGCGCAAGGCCATCGTGGCCACCGACATCGAAGAGGCCTCGGCGTTGATCGCGTTGGAGGCCGCCAACCTGCTCGCCGGCATCAACGACGAGCATTTCCGCCTGAGTGTGCGCCATCGCGTCGCCGAACGACTGGCCCAGACGCCGACGATCAGCGCCGCCTGACGCATTTTCCACTTTCAACCCACCGGGTCCAATTCCCGGTGGCGGGGATTGGCTCCATTATTCAAATCTGGAGAGTTCCCATGTCCCAGAAACCCAATCCCTTTCTCCGCGGCTACTGGAATCTGAAAATCGTCCGCACGCTGTGCATCAGCTACGAGGACGGAAGCCCGCATGTCTGGCGAAACATCCACCAGAGCCAAGAACACCTCTCCGACGAGGAGCTGGTTTCATCGTCCTGCATCGTCACCAGCGATTTCGCCGTGGTCAGCAATGGTCCTCACCCCGTGAGTGCCGAGGTGCTGGCCGAATGCGATGCCGGTGAGGGCGTCAGCGGCCAAGGCGTGATCGGCGCCGTGGTCTATGCCATCCATGGCGACGACTTCGACGGCCGTCCGGTCCACGTCGGTGACACCTATTCGGCCGAGGCCGCGCGGGAAGTCGTGCAGCGCCTGAGTTTCGAGACCGGGTATTTCAGCCGGGCCTGGGAAATCAGCCGTGAGCACATCACCGTCGATACCTGGCACTACCTCGCCAACCTGGCAGACCTCGCCACGCCGGAGGCTTTCCTGTTCATCGCGTTCCGGGTTCCGTACAGCCCGGCGATCGGCATCAAGCTGATCTCCACGCCCTGGACGGACCAGAACCTGGAGTATGCCGAGGGCATCACCGCCGAGCAGCTTCGGCAGGAGCACCGGAACAAGGGCATGCCGGACGAACTGGCGAACATCCTTGAACTGGCTGGCCAGGCCGACGTGCGCATCCTGATCCTCGACGCCGACGCTTCCGTGCTACCGGGCCTGCCGCTGGCCGAGTCCTAGCAGCCACGCGACGCGCCATCCTTCCTCTTTCTCCCCCATACCAGCCCGTCTCCTGCCCGGAGCCGGGCTGGTTCATTTTCACAGGAGCACCCTCATGTTCCCCGACCTCATCTCGCCCGCGCTCGACTTCGAGCACCAGCTTGGAGCCTGCGTCAATGCCATGAGCCAGGACGACGCCATCGGCCAGATCCTGGTATTCGAGCGCATGCGTGGCACGCTGCACATGCGCCATATCGCCAGCGCCGACCTGGTGGACACCGACGTGGACGACTACGAAATGGTCGTGTTCGACGGTGGCAACACCAGCGGCGATACATGGAAGCATGTCTTCTTCCCGCGCCAGCGCGAGCACTACTTCGTTTACGAAGCTTGACCCCCCAAGCCCCTTCCGAGGGGCTTTTTCTTGCCCGCAGCGAAGGAAAGCGGATGCGGCGCGGTGCGGTTTCCTACGGGCGGACCGCTCACTCCAGGGCCATCCTTGCCCCATGTTCGTCGGCGTTGCCGACACATGCCCAGGCAGCCAAGACCTTCGAGGCTGCAAGCGCGGGAAACCGTGCTGGTCGTTTCTTCCTACGGACGTACCGCGTCCATCCACCCACAAGGGACCTCTCCCTTGTGGGCAGGGAATCCCTTGTTTTTCCTCAAGGAGATTCCCATGGATCGCTCTCTCATCAAGACCCTGATGCCTTCGCTTGTCGCGGGTCATGTGCCCCGCAACGTGCGGTCGATCAAGTACCGTGTGTTCGATGATCAGCCGCAGCCTTCGGCGCTGGGCTTCGCCTTCGATCCCCAGCCTTTCGACGGCAAGGTGGTCGCCGCGACGGACGATGCCATCGTCGTCAAGCTCAAACCCAGCGAGTTCGCGGTGCTCGACCCCAACCTGGTGACCGCCGTTCCCAGCGAAGGCGCCAAGGTGCATGTCCAACCGTATGCCCGCCACCGCTTCGACGGCCTGCGCGCGGACACCCCGGAAGTCATCACCGAGAAAACCTCGGATGGCACGCCTTACACCATCACGAGGCATATTCTCGGCTCCGCGCCAGCCAAGCTGCCCATCCCCGAGCCGCAGTGCATGGAGCTGGGCCAGCTCATCGAGCAGTTGGAGGAAATGCCGGCGCCCGACGGGTTCCGGCGCATCACCCACATGCTGGTCGATGCGGGCGCCCGGGACTTCACCTGGGTCGATCCCAAGCCGTCGAAGATCATCGAGACCCCGCCGGCGATCAGCTTCACGGTCTCGACCGCAAAGTTCGAGGGCCAGGTGACGATCCTCTACGACCGCGGCGGGGACACCTACGTGGTGGAACTGCGCCGCGACGGCGAGCTGGTCGATCGGCACGACGAGGTGTATTTCGACATGCTCGGCGAAGTGCTGGAGCGGCTCATCGACGACGGACGCTGGCGCCTGATCGACGTGAGCGTGATCGACGCCAAAGCGGCCCGCCGCCGGGCAGTGCCGGCATGACGTCCAAGGCCGGCGACTGCTGGGTGGTGTATTCGCCCAACGAGTCGGCCATCGGCGACAGCGCCGGCTTCTGGTCCAACGAGTTCGGCTGGGTCCCGTTCGACCAGGCGACGTGCTTCTCGGCGGAAGAGACCGGGAGCTTGCAGCTTCCGATCTCCACTGGCGGTGATGCGCGCTTCGTTCCATGGCAGGAGGCCCGGCGGCACTACGGCTGACGCCGAAGCCTACCGGCCGCATGCCCCACGGGCCTTCCATCCATCCGGGTGGAGGGCCTTTTCTTTTCCATTCCACACAGGAGATTTCAATCATGTCCCTGCGATTCAGAGGCTCCGACCTGCGCCCCGTGCTGGCCGAGGCGATCGCCACTCAGGGCCGCGTGATCCTCGCCAAGGATCAGGGCGTGTACTTCCTCGCCGAGCGCGGGGAACGACGCCCGGACGGTCGGGTGAAGCTGTTGGCCTATGCCGTCGGCTGCAACCCGGATACCGATCCGTTCGATGACTGGTGGGAGCTGGCACGCGCCGAACTGGGCGGCGACGACTTCGGCGAGTTCTTCGATCCGAAGGAAGGCGTCTTCGCACGCATCCTGCACGGCACGGACGACCTGATGCTGTCCGCCACCGCCACGCATCTGTCGCTGGAGGTGGTTCCCCCGGCATAGCGCAGCAACCGCCGCGCGGGCCCTCGCAGCCCCCATCCGGGGGCTTTCCTTTCTTCGTACCGCGGCCACCGCCGCGCGTGCGCGCTCGTCTCCGGCCGCCATGGCCTGCCTCGTCGGCCTGCCGCCGACATGCCCACGGAGACGACCGCATGCACGACCCGTTCAAGATCACCCAACCCACCTGCATCAGCTTCTCCGGGGGACGCACCAGCGCGTACATGCTCTGGCGTGTGTTGCAGGCCAATGGCGGCCTGCCTGCTGACACCGTGGTCTGCTTCGCCAACACCGGCAAGGAAGTGGAAGCGACCTTGCGCTTCGTGCGCGACTGCGCCGAACGCTGGCAGATGCCGATTCACTGGCTGGAATACCTGCCCATGGAGCCGGGCTTCATGCTGGTCGATTTCGAGCGAGCCAGCCGTCAGGGCGAACCGTTCGAGGCGCTGATACGCAAGCGCCAGTACCTGCCCAATCCCGTGGCGCGCGGCTGCACGACCAGCCTGAAGATTCGCCCGATGCACCGCTTCCTGCGGCACCTGGGCTGGACGGACTGGGACCAGATGATCGGCATCAGGGCCGACGAGCAACGGCGCGTCGCCAAGATTCGCGCACGCGGCCACTCCACCGAATCGACCCACGAAACCATGTGCATGCCGCTGGCGGATGCCGGCGTCACCGTGCGCGACGTGGGCACCTTCTGGCAGGCGCAGCCGTTCGACCTCGACCTGCTCACGGTCAACGGACGCACGCTCGAAGGCAACTGCGATCTGTGCTTCCTGAAGCCGCGCGGGCAGCGCCTGGCCCTCATCAAGGCCCGGCCCGAAGCCGCCGTGTGGTGGATTCGCATGGAATCCCTGAACTTGGCGAGCAAGCCCAGCGGCGCTCGGTTTCGCGCCGATGGCCCCAGCTACGCCGACCTGGCGCGCTTCGCCGCCGACCAGGGCGACCTGTTCGATGCCGCCGAGGAACCGCTCGCCTGCTTCTGCGGCGATTGATGCTGTGCGCACGGCATTGGCCTCGCCACGGCTGCAACTGGTGCCCGTGTCGCTGCGCACCGCCAATGCCTTCGTGCAGGAGCACCACCGACACCACCGCCCGGTTCAGGGGGCGAAGTTCGCGCTGGCGGTCACGCTGTCCGGCAGCGACAGTATTTGCGGCGTGGCCATCGTCGGTCGCCCGGTCGCGCGTCACCTGGACGACGGCTGGACCCTCGAAGTCACCAGGCTCTGCACCGATGGCGCGCCGAACGCCTGCAGCAAGCTCTACGGAGCCGCCTGGAAGGCGGCTAAGGCCCTGGGCTACACGCGGCTGATCACCTACACCTTGCCCGAGGAAGGCGGTGCCAGCCTGCGCGCTGCCGGCTGGCGGCTGGTCGGTACGCGCGGCGGCGGTACCTGGAGCCGCCCCAGCCGTCCTCGCGCCGACACCCCCGACCACCTGCGCGGCCCCAAGTGCCTGTGGCGCGCGCCTGACGGCGCGGACAAAGGGAAACGCCCGGATGCCGATTGATTGCTGTCGCGCGCGCGAGGCCCGGCCATGCTGACCCCATGCTTGCTGACGTTGTCAGCGACATGCCAGGCAACCATCGGTCTTCGAGGTTGCGTCGCAGTTCCCACTGCGTGACCGAGCCAGCTCGCACCGCATCCATCCGCGAGCGGCCACCAGTCTCTGGTGGCGGATGCTTTCGCCTTATCAACCCACCGCGGGGTTACGCACCTTTCCCCGCATGCGTGGGGCTGGTGTGTCTCCGCTTCTTCCCTATGGAGATTCACCATGAACACCACATCCAACGAGAAGTCGTATTTCGACCTCCACACCTCGGGCATCGGCTACATCCAGCGTGTCCGTGAAGTGCCTGTCCGGGGCGGCCGCCGTGCGCAGCCTTTCCTGGCATGCACCGTTGCCGCGCTGGTCGGCTCCGCAAAGGACCCCAGCTACCGCTACTTCGATGTCAAGGTCTCCGGTGCCGAGGCCAAGAAGCTGGTCGAACGCTATATCGGCGTTGATGATCCCAAGCAGCGCCCGCTGGTGCGCTTCCGCCTCGGCGACCTCTGGGGCGATGCGTACATCCGCGACAAGGGCGAGCGCAAGGGTGAAGCCGCCGCGTCCCTCAAGGCGCGACTGCTCAAGACCGAGCCGCTTGACCGGGCCGAACTGGCTTCCATCAAGCAGCACGAGCTGATCACCCGCGGCATCGGCTACCTCAGCCGTCCGAAGGACGTCACCCCCAAGGATGGCGATCCGTTCCTGTCGTGCTGCGTCGCGGCTCTGGCCGGGCCTGTCGGTGAACCGGACTATCGGTACTTCGACACCATCGTCGCCACCCCTGAAGCCGAGCACCTGGTTCGCCGGTGCGTGCAGGCCATCGAAGGGGACCGCAAGGTGCTGATCGCCTTCAAGTTGAACGACATGAAGATCGATCCGTACATCCGCACCAAGGGTGAGCGCGCCGGGGAGCCGGGAGCGAGCCTGGAATCGACACTGATCCACATCGGTCTGATCAAGATCGACGGCACCCGGGTCTATCCGACGAGCCAGGCGCAAGCCGAGGCGCCGCAGGCCGAGGACGCACCCGCGCCCGAAGCCGAGGACGCCGCCGGCACCGCTGCCGACCAGCCTGTCGAGCCCGCCGAGCGCGAGCCCGCAGGTGAGGTCGAAGAGCAGGAGCCGGCATTGGCTGCTTCGTTCTGATCCGGCATGGCCCCCTCACGGGGCCTTGCCTTTTCCTATTCTTCAAGGAGAACCATCATGGCAGTCACATCGGCACCCGAGAAATCGGTCGCGCCCATCGTCGTCCCCGGCCAGCTCACGCTGCGCACCATCCGCGGCAAGAACGGCCCGTTCACGGTCGGCCGTCTCGCCACGCACCTCGGTACGTTCGAGGTCAAAGACCCGGAGCTGGAGCAGTACCCCGAAGGCAAGTACGACGGGGAATTCATCATCCGCTACATCTTCCCGAAGTCCTACCCGGTCGGCGGCGGCATGCGGTTCGAGATCCGTGCCAGCCTCGACGGAATGACGCTCAACGGCATCGACAAACTGAGCCGCGACGAAGCCCGCAGCTTCGCCACCCAGGACGTCGATCCGCTCGATGAAGAGCAAGGGGCGCAGCCTGCGGCAACGCCGGCCAAGCCCGCCAAGGCATCCAGGCCTGCCAAGCCCGCACCCGTGCAGGCGTCCGCGGACCCGCTGGTCGATACCACGCCCTTCGGCGTGGATGCGCCACCGCCTGCTGCGGCCGCTGCCCCCGGCAGCACCGAAGACGGTGACGCCGCGCTGTTCGGCTTGCTGTGGCCGCTGGGCGAGTCCGTGAAACTGGATTCGACCATCGACCGCCGCACCCTGCGCGCGCAGATCGCCCGCCTGGGCGAGCTGGGCTACGCGCTGGACTTCAAGACGCAGGAGTGGAGCCGCCAAGGCCGAACCACAAGCTGCGTGAGCAGACGCCGCATGCGCGGTGTTCTTCATCCACCCGCCGGGGTTCCTTCCCCATGCGGGGGAGGCCCTGGCCATTTTCTGGAGGTCTCCATCATGTCCATCATCGCTTGCGATACCCCGCGTTCAACGCTGGATGAACCCGCGTGGCGGGAACTCTGCAAGGCGGCCGCCGCACACGCCCAGCGCGGTTGCGGCTTGTCCTAGGACCACTACGTGACGCTCTTCAGTTCGGAGATCGACGCGCTGGCCAATAGATTGCCGGAAGAGCAGCGTGCTCAGGCTCTCGAAATCGCCGCACAGGAATGGGACTACGCAACACCTGCCGAGCGGCAGGAATCCCAGGACTGGAATGCAACGCACGGCTACTGCTCGCACGGCATCGAGTTTGGCTACTGCCCGGCCGGTTGTGATCGAGACGATGACGACTGGGACTGAGGACAGGGCATAGGTTCCTTCGCGCACCTGCGACATTCCATCACCCGCTGGGGGTTCTTCCCCACGGGAGGCCTCCGGCTCAACTTTTCGAGGAGGCCTCTCATGGGCTGGTATTTCTCAAACCAATCGCGGTCCGAACTGATCGCGGAACTGATCGCAACGCAAGAGACCGAGCGCGCCAGCGTCAAGGTCATCGCTCACACCCTGCGCGGCAACGTGCTGTGGTCCGTCGCCGAAATGACCGCCAAGGTCGAAGGCGTGCATCGTGATCTCGCACCGGACCAGTCCCTTCGCTACATCCGCTGCGATCTGCTTGAACGCAGCGGCGGCCAGTGGGGACGAGTCCATGCACCCGTACTACTACACGTGCCCGCTGTCCTATCTGGACCTCGCACCGGAGCAGTCCGCCGACTGGCGTGCAGGCGTTCGCGCCTACCACGCACGGCGGCGCACACCCACGGCATCCGCGGCATCCGCCGCGGCGTCGATGGCCTGAGCCAGGAGGAACCGACATGGACCCGATTTTGGCTTCGCTCACGCCATCGCTGCTGGCACTCGTTGAAGGCAGTTTGTCCAACGACGAAGTGTCCTCCGACGAGGAAATGCTGGCGTACTTCATCGACAACGGCCTCACCGAGGAGCAGGCGCGACAGGCACTGACCTACCGCGATCAGTACCTCAACAACATCTACCTGGACGGCTTCACGCCGATCACGGCGGCGGACGAGGCGCTTCACTTCAACCCGCACACCCGGCAGTTCGAGCCGGACTGAGCGGTTTTCTCCCACCCCCTGGGGCAGTACTTGCCCCAGCGGGCGGTGCTGTTCCCGTTCATCCGAGGACACCACCATGCCCGCAAACACTTCTTCCACGCTGTACCGCATCGACGAATGCCCGGACGTGATGGCCGACGCCTGCGTCGGCGATGACCAGGGCAACCTGATCTTCCTGTCCATCTGGGCGCGGGACACCGCCGTCCAGCAGATCCTCGCTCGCCTGACCCTCGGGCGCGACGAGCAGGGACTGGACCAGTTCCACATCCTCACCGACCAGGGCGGCAGCGTCCCGGTGTTCATCGGCAACGTCGATCGCCTGGAGAAGCGCGTCACGCGCGCCTATCGGCGAACGCTGTTCGGTTCGCTGTCCAACGTGTGGCTGTTCGACCGGCGCTGCGTCAAGCCCGACAAGGCCAACGCCAGCGCATTGGCACTGCTGCCGCGCGACAGCGCCCACCGGCTTGACCGCCTGTGGATGCTGGTGCGGGACACCTGTCCGTTGCCGCTGCTCGACCACTGGCGCGAGACCGTGCTGGACCTGCTGCAAAGCCGCGAGATGCTGGCCCGCCTTCCGTTCGCCCTCGGGCCGCTGGAAGGCCATCGGCTCGCCATCGACGTGCCGGCACTGACCCCGGCGCTGGGCTCCCTGATCCGCAGCGACACGCTCACTGCCTATCCGTATCCGTCCAGGATCTGGACGCCGGAAGCGGTAGCGGCCTGATCCACCCTCGGAGGCACGCCTTGGCATGCCTCCGTCTTTCATCCCCGCCAACCAGGAGACTTCCATGGCCCTCATGTTCCCGCGGCTCGCCCGCAATTTCGTCAAGAACGGATATTTCCCGACCGACGAACCCACGCTCGAAAGAGCCCTCAACGCACTGATGCCCAGCGATGGGCCGATGTGCATCCTCGATCCCTGCGCCGGCGAAGGCGTGGCGATCGCCGAAGCCGCCCACGCCCTCGGGCGCGAGCAGGCCAAGGCGTTTGCGGTCGAGTTCGACGCGGAGCGGGCACGCCATGCCCGCGGCCTGGTCGATCACTGCCTGCACGCGGACCTGATGGACACGATGATCTCCAAGCAATCCTTCGGGTTGCTCTGGCTCAACCCGCCGTATGGCGATCTGTCCAAGGACGTCAACGGCAACATCGGCTATCAGGGCCAGGGCCGTGCCCGCCTCGAAAAGCTGTTCTACCAGCGCAGCCTGTCGCTGTTGCAGTACGGCGGCGTGCTGGTCTTCATCGTCCCCGGCTACGTGCTCGACGCGGAGCTGGTCGGCTGGTTGACGCGCCACTACACCGATCTGCGCATCTACCGAGCGGTGGAAACGCAGTTCAAGCAGGTGGTGATCTTCGGACGCCGGGTGCGCCAGCGCGAGCAGGTGCCCGATGGCGTCAAGGCCGTGCGCAATCTGCTGCTGCAGGTTGGGCAAGGCGAAGTCGAAGCCGAGGAGTTGCCGAGCGATTGGCCGTTCCTGCCGTACATCGTCCCCGCTAGTCCGGCCGAGCCGGAGCATTTCTTCCGCGTGACGATGGAGCCCGAACAGTTCGCCGACGAGGTTGGTCGGCTGCAAGGTCTCTGGCCGTCTCTGGACACGCACCTGGGGGCCGCGCAGCAGTCGCTGCGTCCGCCGGCGCGTGCCTTGTCCCACTGGCATCTCGCCCTGGCTCTGGCCGCGGGTGCGATCTCGGGGGTTGTGCGCTCCAAGACCGGGCGCGTGCTCGTCGTCAAAGGTGACACCCACAAGGACAAGACGCTCCAGCGGGAGTTCACCGAACGCGAAGACGGCTCCATCGCCGAGACCCGAATCCTCACCGACAAGTTCGTGCCTGTCATCCGCGCATGGGACATGACACCTGGCTCCGCGACGCGGGGCGAGGTGTTGACCATTCGCTGATCCACCGGACGCGCTGCCGTCCTGCTGTACCACCTCGAAGGAGAAACAGCATGATCCCCAATCCGTTCAAGCGGCCTGCGCCGCACAAGCAACCGTTGTTCGCACCGAGTACGCTGAAGTTGAGCGAGAAGGTGCATTGGCTGGCCCGGCGAGGCCTGATCGACCCCTTGGCCTATGTCCAGCGCCATGTGCGCGGGGACTGGGGCGAGATCGATGAGGCCACACGCCAAGCCAACGACGTGGCGATCCAACAGGACAACCTGATGATCTCGCAGTTCAGGATCACGCCGGACCTGGCGCTGATCGTCAAGACCAGCGAGGACCACCAGACCACGGTGGTCCAGCTTCCCGAAGAGCGGGACCTGATCTGAGGTCCCACATCGTCATCTTCATCCGCCTGACGGAGCCACTTCCCTCCGCCAGGGGTGTCGTGGCTCAATGACCCATCAAGGAGGAGCCGATGGCATCGCATCGCATCGAAACCTACTGCCGGCGGCTGGCGTTCCCGATCGGAGCGCTCATCTTCAGCAGAGGTGTTGACCGCCTGGTCCGCGCGGGTCGCCTGGACCCGATTCCGTACTTCAGGCGCCACACCCGTGGCGACTGGGGTGACGTCAACGTCCAGCAATGGCACGCCAACGGCGTTGCACTTCAATCGGGCGCATCGCTGGAATCGCACTACGTGATCCATCCAGGGCTGGCCATCCGCCTCGTCACCGACGCGGAGCGCCGCGCCACTGTCATCGTGCTGCCGTCCGAAGACTGAGCACGGTTCACCCGCAGGCCACTCAGGCCAGCATCTTCAACCACCTTCGGCCACGCGCCGATTTCCTTCCCACCACGGGGCATGCCATTGCCCCGCTGGGGGTGGTGCATGCCCCATTTTTCATTTCACCATGACTCCAGCACCGAACTTTGCTGGACTACGCCGAAGCCCGATACAGCAGGTTTATCAATAACTTAGGCGAGTTCAACATATGCCGGTGCTTTCCGAAACCTGACCTGGCTTCCCTTCTGCTGGCCCCTACAAGGCTCCCGGGAATCGGGTCTTTCCGAGGAGTCATCATGGCGAAGATCAAGCTCACCAAGTCCGCAGTCGATGCGGCACAACCCCAGGCGCAGGCCGTCGAACTCCGGGACACGATGGTGCCCGGCTTCCTATGCAAGGTTACACCAGCGGGCCGCAAGGTCTTCATGGTTCAGTACCGCACGAACGCCGGTGAACGCCGCAAGCCCGCCTTGGGCCTGTACGGGGAATTGACGGTTGAACAAGCCCGCTCGCTGGCGCAAGAGTGGCTGGCCGAGGTTCGCCGAGGCGGCGACCCCGGCGCGGCCAAAGCCGCCGCCCGAGCAGCCCCCACGGTCAAGGAACTGTGCGAGAAGTTCATGGAGGACCACTCCAAACAGCGCAACAAGCCCAGCACCCAAGTCGGCTACCAGAAGTGCATCAATAACAACATCATTCCGCTGCTCGGCCGCATGAAGGTGCAGGACGTGAAGCGCCCGGATATTGCAGGGGCGATGAAGAAGATGGCGCACAAACCGGCGGACGCGAACCGCACATTCAGCGTGATGCGCAAGATGTTCAACCTGGCCGAGGTGTGGGGTTACCGGCCTGATGGCACCAACCCGTGCCGCCATGTCCCGATGTACCCCAACGGCAAAGCCACCCACCTCATCAGCGATGAGGAAATGGGCAAGCTGTTCCGGCATCTCGACTATCTGGAAGCCGACGGGCTGGGGCTGGACCACGCGATCCTGCCGCTGGCCATCCGGCTGCAATTCGAGTTCGCGGGCCGGCGCTCCGAGATCGTCACTCTTCAATGGGATTGGGTGGATCTGGAGAACCGGCGCGTGGTCTGGCCCGACAGCAAGACAGGCGGCATGTCCAAGCCCTTGAGCGAGGAAGCCTTCCGGCTGCTGTCCACCGCGCCGCGCCAGGACAATTGCCCGCACGTCTTCCCGTCCCCCAACCATCCGGGGCAGCATCTGACCACGGGCGAGTATTACGGCGGCTGGACACGCATCCTCAAGCGCGCCGGCGTGAGCCACGTAGGCACCCACGGCATCCGGCACCGCTCGGCCACCGACATTGCCAACTCAGGTATCCCGGTCAAGGTCGGCATGGCGCTGACGGCGCACAAGACCGTGGCGATGTTCATGCGCTACGTCCACACCGAGGACAAGCCGGTACGCGAGGCGGCCGAACTGGTAGCAAACCGGCGCAAGGCGATTACCGGGGCGCGGTATGCCGAGGAGGTGGTGGCATGACCACGCGCAAAACATCGGTTGCATCGTCCACAGCGCCTTTGGTGCTGCTGGGCGACATTCGGGCGCTGATCGAGGCGGCGCGGCAGCGCACCGCCTCGGCAGTCAATGCGGAATTGACCCTGCTGTTCTGGCGCATCGGCCAGCGCATCCATACGGAAGTGCTGGCCGGCCAGCGGGCCGGGTACGGCGAGGAAATCCTGCCGACCCTGGCCGCGCAGCTTGTCCAGGATTACGGCCGCAGCTTCGCGGACAAGAACCTGCGCCGGATGGTGCAGTTTGCGGCTACCTACCCGGACGAGCCAATTGTCGTGACGCTGTCACGACAATTGAGCTGGTCGCATTTCGTGGCCTTGCTGCCGCTGAAAGACTCGCTTCAGCGGGACTACTACGCGCAGATGGCTAACGCCGAACGCTGGAGCGTGCGGACGCTGCGCGAGCGCATCGACTCGATGCTGTACGAGCGCACGGCGCTGTCCAAGAAGCCGGACGAGATGATCGCGCAGGAACTGGCGACGATGCACGATGCCCAGCGTATGTCGCCCGCCCTAGTCATGCGCGACCCGTACATCCTCGACTTCCTGGGTCTGCAGGACACCTGGCAGGAAGGCGACTTGGAGGCGGCGATCATCCGCGAAATGGAGTCCTTCCTGCTGGAGCTGGGCGTGGGCTTCACGTTCGTGGCCCGTCAGAAACGCATCCAGATCGACGGCGACGATTTTCACCTCGACCTGCTGTTCTACAACCGCAAGCTGCGACGGCTGGTAGCAGTGGAGCTGAAGGTCGGCGAGTTCAAGGCCGCGTACAAGGGGCAGATGGAGCTTTACCTGCGCTGGCTTGACAAGCACGAACGGGAGCCGGAAGAAGCCTCGCCGCTGGGCATCATTCTCTGCACCGGCAAGAAGTCCGAGCAGATCGAGCTACTGGAGTTGGACAAATCGGGCATCCACGTTGCCGAGTATCTGACCACCTTGCCGCCGCGTGCGGTGTTGGCCGAGCGGCTGCATCAGGCCACCCAGCGGGCGCAGTTGGAGATCGAGCAGCGCAAGACGGACGGCACCTCGCCCTGATAGCAGCATTTGGGCACGGCGGAGCGGAGCGCCTTCACGCTCTCGGCCGTTGTCCCGCGCTTGATGCCGAATCACTGCGTTTCGGCTTTGAACTTTCACGCATTCCGGCCGCCTCGGTCCAACGCGTACTGCGCACTTTCATTGCGCACAAGTAAGAAAAAGTAATGTACGATTGACGTACATCGTCAATATTTTTGACCTGACGTTAGTCAAGCACTGAAAGCAAGGGCGACAGCCCGTTCATTCTGAAGCGCAACATGACGGTAGCAGTCCATCATCCGGGTGAAATTCTCGCCCAACGGCTTGAAGCCGTTGGCGTGTCGCCGACTGAGCTGGCGCGTCAACTCGACGTTCCCGCCAATAGGATCACTCAGATCATCAACGGCAAGCGCGGGATCACTGGCGACTCGGCGTTGCGACTCGCCCACTGGTTCGGAGATACCCCACAGTTCTGGATGAGCTTGCAGGTGCAGTGCGACCTGGAGATTGCGGAAGCTGAGTCGGGACGATCTATCAGCTCACTCCCCACGGGGCCAACCGCTCGCGACGCCAATGCCAACAGGCATGCGAAGACCGTGTAGGAAAGGATTTATGACAAGGGAGAACAAAACCTTTTCTCACATCGGTGATGTGTGTTTGAGGGCTAGTGCATGACTGACGGGTCAGCCGACATCACGTTCCACTATCCACCGGAGCTATTCAATCTTCTTGTGGATATTCTGCCGCTGCTCAATCGCTCGAAAACCGACGTGCTGGTTTTCTTTCGAGGCGCAGGTGTGTCTGACAGCATGACCTCTGACATCGCAGCCCGCTTGAAGGCCGCGCCGAAAGATGTCAACAAGTATCAGATGGCGCGCACTGTGCTTGAGCGCCTCAACGCAAAGGGGGAATCTGCTCTGCGAGAGCGGCGAGAGGTGCTGCGACGCGTTGTGGACTTTGCAAACTTCGACTCGTGCTGGCCAGATGACCAACTCAAAGCAAAGGGCCTCGTCGCCAGCATCCGCGAAGTCGTCAACCAGAAGGACGCCTTCACACGCATGAACAACGCTCGCGAAGAGGAGCGGCAAGCGCGCCTTGCCGAGACGCAGCGGATCACGGCGGAGAAGCGCGAGCGCACTGCCAGGATCGAGAATGCCAAGCAGGATTTGTATGCGCTGTTTGGCTCCACGGCGACTGCACAGCAACGCGGCAAGATGCTGGAAGCCGCCATCAACAATCTCTTTCAAGCCTACGACGTTCTTGTCCGCAAAGCCTTCCACCTCGTTGGCGAGGCCGGAGAAGGAATCGTGGAGCAAATTGATGGGGTTATTGAACTCGGCGGCACCCTGTACTTCGTTGAGATGAAGTGGTATCGCGATCCGGTAGGCAAGCCCGAGATTTCAGAGCATCTTGTTCGCCTCATGTCGCGCGCCGAGGTGCGTGGCATCTTCATTTCTGCCAGTGACTACACAGAACCCGCGATTCACACGGTACGCGAGTTCCTGCAACACAAGGTCTTGATCCTCTCGACGCTTCAAGAGATCGTGTATTTGCTCAATCAGCAGGACGACCTTGCTGAGTTCTTCACGAAGAAAATCCAGGCGGCGCAGATACACAAGAACCCGTATTTCCGCCCTCATGACGTTCAAGGAGGTGGCGGGTCATGACAGCGAATTGGAAAGACATCAACAAGCCACCAAGCCCTGCAAATGCGGTCACCGCTGCGCAGGTGGCGAATGGCCCCGTCATTCCGCCGCAGCAAAGGCTGTTGACCTATTCGCCGGTCGAGTGGGAAGGGTTCGTTGAAGAGTGGGCCTACTATTGCCTCGCAGCGAAGTACAAGCACGTCCAGCGCTTTTCGGGTGCTGGCGACATGGGGATCGACGTTGCCGGGTTCGTTGACGACGCGCGCTTGAAGGGCGCCCGGGACAACTACCAGTGCAAACACTACGACCATGCCCTCAGGCCCAGCGACGTCTGGGCCGAGTTTGGCAAGGTTATCTGGTATTCATACACCGGTGAATACACAGCTCCCCGCTGCTACTTCTTTGTTTCGCCGCACGGTGCCGGCACATCACTCAGCCGCCTGTTTTCGAATGCTACGAAGCTGCGCGAGGAGTTGATTGCAAACTGGGATAAGAACGTAAAAGATGCGATCACTAGCACACAAACGGTGCCACTCGACGCAAAGCTCCGCGCCTACGTAGACGCCTTCGACCTCTCCATCTTCGACGCCAAGACCGCACTGCAGCTCGTTGACGATCATCGCACTACGCCGGCTCACGCCGCGCGCTTCGGTGGCGGACTGCGACCGCGACCTGCTTCGGAAAAGCCTCCTCAAGAGGTCGCTTCCGCCGAAAGTCGCTATGTGACGCAGTTGCTCGGCGCATACGGTGAGCACACGGGGGCGGTCGTGACCGACCCCTCTGGGCTGTCTGTGCAGAAGCTCAAAGATCACTTCCGTCGTCAGCGCGAAGCGTTCTACGAAGCAGAGTCACTGCGCGTCTTCGCCCGCGATGGTGTCCCGCCTGGCACCTTTGAGTCCTTGCTCGACGACATTCACGACGGCGTTATCGACACACACGACGCGAGTCATGCCGATGGCTACGTAAAGGTCTGCGCCGTAACCAAGGCGGCCCGCGACATGCAAATCACGGCGAATGCCCTCATCACCTGCACGAACCCCAAAGACCGGGATGGAATCTGCCATCAGCTCGTGAATGAAGATCGCCTACGGTGGACACGATCATGAACCAGGAGCGTAAGCCGATCACCTTCAATGGTCCGCTTGAGGCCGGTATCCGCGCGGTCTCGATTCTGGGCGCTGCCTACCCGCAAACCTATGACCTCCAGCGGCTCGTCGCGCTTGACTACCTACTTGTCCATACAGGCGATCTCGACGGTCCGGAAAATTTGCATCCTCCGACGCCGACGCCCTCTGCTGAAATGCTCGTGCGCCGCAAACTGGTCGAGCAGTCGCTGCTTCTGATGATGACCCGTGACCTGGTGGCGCGTGAGGTTACAGCCGACGGCATCAAGTACGGTGCGGGCGAGAACGCCACCACGTTTCTGTCGTCGGTGTCTTCCAACTACCTGGTAGCCCTCAAGGAGCGTGCCACTTGGCTTGTCGAAGCCATCGGTGGTCTCACGGACGAACAATTTAAGAGCATGATGCGCCGATTTTTCGATAAATGGGTCGAGGAATTTCACCACGTTGAGCAAAGTCTGGGGGGAGAAGCATGACAGCAGCAACTCCCGGTTTCCGCCTGCGTTTTCTCGGCTTCTACGGGCCGCAGAAGCAGCCATCAAGTGTCACCTTCGGTCCCGGCCTGAATGTCATCTATGGCGCGTCGAACACCGGGAAATCTTTTATCGTTGAGGCTATCGATTTCATGCTCGGTGGCAAGCCGCCCCTGCGTGACATTCCGGAGCGTGTCGGATACGACCTCATTCTTCTCGGGCTTGAGACACTTGACGGTAAGCCCTTCACGCTCTGGCGCAGTATGGACGGCGGCGGTTTTCGGCTCTATGACGGTTTGCATCAGACGCCACCTGCGACCGACATTTCATACAAGCAGCTTGACGATAAACATAGTGAGAGGAATGACGCAAACCTTTCCTCCTTCTTACTGGAGCTGTGCGGTCTTCGCGGCAAGCGCGTCCGCAAGAATTCCAGGAACGAAACCAACAGCCTGAGCTTTCGCAACATTGCGCGCCTGATGATCGTCGACGAGACGGAGATCACGCAACAAAGCTCCCCTCTGTTTGATGGCAATCCCACCGCCAATACGCCCAACCTCGCAACGTTCAAGCTACTTCTGACGGGCACGGACGACTCGGCGCTGGTCGCGAACAACAAGAGCGAACCGGAAGAACTGTCGCGTGAGGCACAGCTACAACTTCTTGATCAGCTTCTTGACGACTACCGCGAGCGGCTCAGGGAGCTGACCAAAAGCCCGAAGGAGTTAGAGGAGCAGTTAGAGAAGATCGACACCTCGCTGCGTCAGCAGGCGGGCCAAGTGAACACCACTGAAGCAGAATTCCGAGGAAGCTGCGGGGAAGCGACGTGAACTGCGAAAAAAACTGGAGGAAAGCCGCGAGCGACGAGCAGAGGTCGGGGCGATGCTTGAGCGGTTCAGCCTGCTAGACAAGCACTACGTATCCGACATCGAACGGCTGCGTGCTATTGAAGAAGGAGGGACACTGTTTAACGTGCTAGGTGGTGGGCACTGCCCCCTTTGTGGTGCAGCGCCCGCTCATCATCGCGCCGATGCCGAATGCAACGGGGATACCGATGCTGTCGTTCAGGCTGCCCGGATGGAGATCGCTAAGATCGAAGTACTGCGAGCAGAGCTTGCAGCCACTGTCCGCAATCTTGAGCGTGAGAGTGTCAGCTTCGATCGTAGGCTACCTTCAGTCGTTCAGGAATTGGGATCAATTTCCGACGCTGTGGAAGAACTGATCGCACCTAGGCTTTCGACCCTTCGCAAGTCCTATTCTGATTTCGCCGACAAACGCGCCGAGGTGCGTGAGGCATTGGCACTCTACGCCACCGTACAAGACATGGAGCGCCGCCGTGCCGATCTTGAGAAGGGCGCCGAGGGCGAGAAGGCTGGGGCGCTTGCTAACACAGACCTCCCAACCACTGTGACTCACAGCTTTGCCAAGACTGTTGAGAACATTCTGACGGGCTGGCACTTTCCAGAAGCCGGGGATGTGTATTTCGACTCCAAGACTCGCGATCTTGTCATCGCCGGCAAGTCGCGCAGTGCTTTTGGTAAGGGCCTTCGCGCAATCACGCACGCGGCCTTCACGCTCGGGCTGCTAGCGTTCTGTCGAGCGCGCCAAACGCCGCACACTGGGTTCGTTGTTCTTGACTCTCCCTTGCTCGCGTATCGGGAGCCTGATGGGACGGAAGATGATTTGACCGGCACTGATCTTCAGGAGCAGTTCTATGCCTACCTTGAAGCATTGCCCATCGACACACAGGTAATCGTGGTCGAAAACACTGATCCGCCTGATGCAATCATGAAGCGCGAGCAGTCACTGATGTTTGGTAAGAATCCACATCACGGCAGATACGGCTTGTTCCCTTTTGTGGCTGATTCAGGAGGATGATGTCTTAGTGCTGGGTGCACACCCCTGCGACGTGGAGCTACCCGGTCCCGCCAGGCTCGACTGCGATCAGGTCGGACAGATCGACACTGGTTTTCAATGACGCGCACAGGTTCATTGCGATGTAAGCGGGCAGCACTTCGAGCCGGCGATCTCCGTTGAGGTAGGTGCATTCAATGCGACAAGTCGCACCTTCATCGATCACCGCCAGCGACGCGACAGGGAATCGCTCTTTCGCCGTTTGATATCCTCTTCGGTGAGATGGGGCTTCTCGTCTTCCATAGTCCGAACCGCATGCCGTTTGGGGAGGCTGGCGAAGAAGCCCGGTTCCTCTGCGGTGCGTTGCAGGTCGGAGCCGTAGTAGTGCATGCCGCTGTAATACTCGATGCACTGATGAAGGGCCTGAAACCACCTGGGCTCCCAGTACGAGAGCCGTGTGGTGCCATCGAACATGGCGAACTTGATGCAGACGCTTTCTACGGAGCCGGAACCCACGAAGGCAGTGATGAAGCTGCTCACGAGATTTCGCTTGCTCCCGACCTTGCGTTTTTCGATACGCATCCTGCATCACCAAATCCGACATAAGGTTCTTCGGTCTTGGCGACAAGCACGTTTGTGGACTCCACTTCTTGCGCCACATGCCCGGCAAAGCCACCCAGTTCTCGCCATGTCATCCATCGAGCCCCGCTGTCGTTTGAATCATCAAAACGAACATCGGGCTGAAACTCGGGCCGACGCTCAAGCTCGCCGGCAACGCAAAGCCGACTTCGACATATGGGCTCGTGCCCGCAGGATCGGTCATCGCCGCCTGGAAGGCGAAGCACATCAAAAATTCGCAATCATGGTGCTGCGCCTCGCTGCCAAAGTCGATGGAAATCAGTCGCCATTCGCCATCCTCCATACCGAGCGGGACGAGGAGTTGGCGCGCCCGCGCCTCAAGATAGGCACGGCTTTGCACGATCGCGATGGCTTTCTCAATCCCGATGGAGCTGGGCTTGCCTGCCACATCGGCAACGACGACTTCAGTGTTGTCGGGAAGCACGGCCATCCACTCGTCATACGGAGGTGTACCGAGCCGATGAATCGGCAAGAACTCGCTGGGAATGACGAGCATTGTCAGATCGTGCAGGTTCGAGGACAACAGCGATCTCGTGCAGCGATCAGTGCGCGATGACGGCTGCGGCAGCACGAGTGACGCGACTTTCCAGACGATTGCAATACTCGATGGCCTCGATCGTTGCCCGCCGGAAGTGGTCGCCAGTTGAAGCCTGCACGGCGGCAGCGGCTGCCACCTCTCTCGCCGATCTGGCAGTGCATGCCAACCGCGCCAGTACCGCATCAGCTTCGATTCGGTAATGCCCTCCGAATTGCGCATGCTTCTGCGTGAGACGTGCAAGCTGGTCGCGGAGCCAAACGTCGCCGAGGTCTGCATAGGTACTTGGCTGGATCAATCGGATGAACATGGCGGACTCCTTGCGTGAAGCCAAAGCCGGCGACGTGCCGGGCTCATGGCAGTGAGACGTTCCATGTCTCGCTTGGAATCAAGCGTAGTGATTCGCCTCCGTTCGCGCTCTCTGTTTCTTGCGCTCGAAATATCCAGTCTTGAGTACGCGATACCAAGCTGAAGCGTCTGGCTTCGCTGGTGAAGGCTTCACATGCTGACGCCCCTCTCTTGGCCGCGGTTTAGTCGGTGAGCGAGTTGGTACGTCTCCGACCGATGAATCGGTCGGCCGCGCTCTCGTGCTGCGCATCGAGCCTCGCTGCGCGAGTCTCGTCCCATGCGGGCTTCCATCACTGACGCCTCCTGCCCGGCTCACTGATCCGGGCCTGCGCGCTCCGCTTGCCAAAAAATCCGAGTGTGTGCAGTGGGCGGGTGTGGCGGTCTTGCTGTTCCCTTCACCGTATCACGGCGTTCTCGCCGTCAAGGGCGGCGCGCTTTTGCGCGCTGGCGTCCTGGCGGCCGTCTGCGACCCCTGACTGCTTGCGCTGCGCCGTGCTGGCCACGGTTCCGGGCAATTCCGCCCGAGCAACCGGAGCACGATCATGTCGCAACTGTCCTTCCTCCTCGTTCGATGCCTCGCTGATGGTGCGCGATGCACAAGGCCGCTACCTGCTGGCGACGGCAGACCAGATTCTGGAGGCCGCGCGCCAAGCCATCGAGCACAAAATGCAGCGCGGTGCATCGTTCAGTTCGCCGGCGGCGGTCAAGGAGTACCTGCGCGCCAAGCTGGCTGGCTTCGAGCACGAAGTGTTCTCGGTGCTGTTCCTCGATTCGCAGCATCGTTTGATCGAGTATGCCGAGATGTTCCGCGGCACCATCGACAGCGCATCGGTGTATCCGCGCGAGCTGGTCAAGGAGGCGCTGCGGCTCAATGCGGCGGCGGTCATCGTTTCGCACAACCATCCGAGCGGCAATCCCGAGCCGAGCGCCGCTGATCGGGCGCTGACGCAGCGGCTCAGGGAGGCACTCGCACTAGTGGATGTTCGCACGCTGGATCACATCATCGTGGCGGGCAGCAGCACCACATCCTTCGCCGAGCGCGGCCTGATCTAACCAAGGGGGCTTCGGCCCCCTTTTTGCTGCGCCCGGCGGCGCAACTCCGGCCCTCGCGGGCCTGCGCGTGCTGCGCACTTGCCGAAAACCGAGTTGCGTGGACGTACGAGGGAGGCGGTCTTGCTGTTCCCTTCATCGTGCCACGGCGTTCTCGCCGTCAAGGGCTGCGCGCCGCTGGCGCTGGCGTCCTGGCGGCCGTCGTTGCCCCCTGACTGCTTGCGCTGCGCCGTGCCCCGGAAGGGTCGGGCAATTCCGCCCGGCAACCTTTCAGGAGTTCACCATGAACTGCGCATTCATCACCGACGAGCAGCGCGTCGTGCTGCTGGCCAATGGCCGCGAATCCTTGCAGAACCCGGACTTCGATCCGGCACCCGTGGTCAAGCTGTTCACGCCGGATGCCGGCGCGACCTGGCTGTTGACCGAGATTGATCCCGATGACCACGACCACGCCTTTGGTCTTTGTGACCTGGGCCCGGGGATGCCGGAAATCGGCTGGGTCAGCCTGGGCGAACTGGCAACCGTGAGCGGCGCGCTGGGCCTGCCAATCGAACGAGACCTGTCTTTCCGGGCCGAAAAGCGGTTGAGCGCCTATGCGCGCGATGCGCGGCTGGCCGGGCGAATCGTCCAATGATTTGCGCGGGGCGTCGCAAGAAGCCCCGTTCAAGGTCTCAGCAGATCCGGCAGGCAGTCGGCGAATGCCGGCTGGATCTTGCTCACGGGCTTGGCCACGGCTTCATCGCCGGTGAGAACTGCCATCGTCATGCCGGTCATGGTCATCAGACCGTTCGAGCTGCGCAGCACTTGCAGCGCAAGATCGACCGGGAAGCCGTCGGCACTACGCCGCAGCGGATGAATGCCGCCATGCACGAATGAGTTCATGCCGTGCCAGGTCACATCCTTGAAGTGCAACAGCATCTGGTGCGCGGCTGCCGGCGCGCCTTGTCCGACTCGCTTGCCGATCTGCTCAATCATTTCGCTGGCGCCGGGCAAGTTCTTGGCTGCCTGTTCGCTCTGCTGCGTCAGTGGCGCCAGCAACTTGTCGATCGCTGCGTCGCTAGCTGCGTAGAGCAGCCACATTGCCCGTGTCAGGGCCTCGAACTGCAGGCGCATGAGGCCGACGGCAGACGTGGGCAGTCGCAGCGACATCAACGCTCGCATTGCCGCCGCATGTTCCATAGCCACCAAGCACATGCCGAGGGCTGATTCGCCACGGGGCGATCCATCGAACTCGGCATTGCCCAGCAATTCATCCAGCCGTTCGTGCAAGGCATTGGAGCGGTGAAGCATGTGCTCCAACGGGTCGTTGTTGATGATGGTTTCTTCCATAGAGGGATGGTAGGACGGTCGTGCGTCCCCGGCCAAGCAGACATGGCCGGTCGCGCTGTCGTGCTTCGCATCGAGCCGCCTGCGGCGTCTCGCCCCTGATGGGCTTCCATCGTTCCCTCGCTCCGCTCGGCTGACGCCTCCGGCCCGGATTCCTAGATCCGGGCCTGCGCGCTTCGCTTGCCGTGCGGTCGGCGTGTTGAGGGGCCGTTGCCTTGTCCAGCCGTCTCCCCTGACTTCATCACCTTGTCCGCGACTGTAGCCCGCGCCCGTGCGCCGTCAAGGCGCGCAGGGCCGTGTCCTCGGCTGCGCCTGCGGGCCGCACCAACCCTGCGCTTGCCTCCTTGACGGCCCCCGTCCACGGGCTCCCCTTCGTCGCGGGCGATGAACTCAGGAAAGACGGTGGCAACAGGGCCAACCGGGTTCCTCGTGCCGACCGCACCGAACAGCCGAAAGGCTGGGCTCCGAATCTAGGAATCCGGTGTGCGGTGTGAACAGCAAACCCTCTTTGTCAGGAGAAAGATCATGCAACTCGCATCCCGTTTCGCTTCCCATTCCCCGGTGCTGCGCAGCGATTACCCGCTGTCCGATGACCAGATTCACCGCGTGGCCCCGTCCATCTTCGCGGACGCCCCGCACGAAAGCCGCTCCGAGCGGTACAGCTACATACCCACCGCCGCCGTACTGACCGAGCTTCGCAAGGAGGGGTTTCAACCCTTCATGGTGACGCAGACCCGTGTGCGCGATGAAGGCAAGCGCGAGCATACGAAACACATGCTGCGCCTGCGCCACGCCAGCCAGATCAACGGCGCGGAAGCCAATGAAATCGTGCTGTTGAACTCCCACGACGGCACCAGCAGCTATCAGATGCTGGCGGGCATGTTCCGCTTCGTTTGCAGCAATGGCCTTGTCTGCGGCGACACCGTGGCGGACGTGCGCGTGCCCCACAAAGGCGATGTGGCCGGGCACGTTATCGAAGGCGCTTATCAAGTGTTGAGCGGCTTTGAGCGCGTGAAGCAAAACCGCGAAGCAATGCGGGCCGTCACGCTCGACGATGGCGAGGCCGAAGTATTCGCCCGTGCTGCATTGGCCCTCAAGTACGACGACCCGAACAAGCCCGCGCCCGTCACCGAGTCGCAAATCCTGATGCCGCGCCGGTTCGACGACCGCCGCCCCGACCTGTGGAGCGTGTTCAACCGCGCACAGGAGAACTTGACCAAGGGCGGATTGCATGGCCGCAGCGCCAACGGACGCCGCCAGCAGACCCGACCCGTGCAGGGCATTGATTCCGACGTGCGCCTGAATCGCGCCCTCTGGATGCTGGCCGATGGCCTGCGCCAGTTGAAAGCCTGAACCGTTCCCCCGCCGGAGGGGCGGTTCCCCTCCATTCCCTTGTTTCACTCGATTGGAGATACACCATGAACGCCATTACCCAAACCGAAGCCCGCGCCATCCAAGCCCCCGCGCTGGAAGCTGCCGACCCGACCAAGAACCTGATTCTGGTTCCGCTGTCGCGGCTGGTGCTGCGCCCCACGGGCCGCAACGTGCGCAAGACCCCGCGCATGTCCATCCCCGAACTGGCCGCGAGCATCCACCGCGTGGGCCTGCTGCAAAACCTGATCGTGATTCCCGCCGCCGATGGCGAGCATTACGAGGTGGTGGCCGGTGGCCGTCGCCTTGCAGCGCTCAAGCTGCTGGCGAAGAAGCACCGCATCGCCAAGGAATGGGAGGTGCCTTGCCTGCTGGTGGCCAATGGCACCGCCCGCACCGCCAGCCTCACCGAGAACGTGCAGCGCGAAGCGATGCACCCGGCAGACCAGTTTGAAGCCTTTGCGGCACTGGTGGCCGAAGGCCGTCCCATCGAGGACATTGCAGCGGATTTCAGTGTCACGCCGCTGGTGGTGCAGCGCCGCTTGAAGCTGGCGAATGTCTCCCCGCGCCTGATGGCCGATTATCGCGCCGATGCCGTGAGCCTTGACCAGTTGATGGCCCTTGCCATCACCGACGACCACGCCGCGCAGGAAGCCGCGTTCTACGATGCGCCCCAATGGCAGCGCCAACCTTCCGCGCTGCGCGAACGCCTGACCGAGCGGGAAATCGACGCCTACCGGCATCCGCTGGCGCGCTTCGTCGGGCTGGACGCCTACGAACAGGCGGACGGAGGCATCCGCCGTGACCTGTTCGCGGAAGGCGATGCGGGCGTGTATCTGACCGATGCCGCGCTGCTGGAACGGCTGGTGCAAGACAGGCTGGCGGCTATCGCCGCCGAGGTGAAGGCCGAAGGCTGGACATGGGTGGATGCCACGCCGGGCGTGACCCATGCTGACCTGCACGCCTTCCAGCGTGCGCCGAGGGAACGGCGCGAACCGAACAAGCGCGAAGCGCAGCGCATTGAGAAGCTGCAAACCAAGCTGCACGAACTAGCCGAAGCCGTGGATGCCGCGCTGGACGCCGACGACGAGGAAAAGGCCGACGCCTTGCAGGAGGAAGGCGAAACCGTGGGCGAGCAGTTGCAAGCGCTGGAAGATGGCTTACAGGACTACGACGCGAACGTGAAGGCCACAGCCGGTGCCATCGTCACCATCGACCGCAACGGCGAGGCCGTGATTCATCGTGGCCTGATGCGCGAGGCTGAGGCCAAGGCACTGCGCACGCTGGAACGGCTGCGCCAAGGGTTCAGCGGCGAGGATGCCGAGAACGAGAACGATGATGAAGGCGACACGGCAGACGAGACACAAGCCCCCACCATGTCCGACCGGCTGGCGCAACGGTTGAGCGCCCACCGCACGGCGGCGCTGCAAATCGAAGTCGCCCGGCATCCGCAAGCCGCGCTGGCTGCCGTGGTGCATGGCATGGTGCAGACCGTCTTGCAGGAGCGCCACTACGGCCACGACTTACCGTTAGGCGTGAGCCTGAAAGTACAAGACCGGCTGGAAGGCATGGCCCCGGACTGGCCGGAATCGCCCGCCGCCGTGGCGCTGCGCGAACTGCAACAGGTGGCGGGCGAAGCCTTGCCGCAGGACAGCGCCGAACTGTTCGCCGCGCTGCTGGCGAAGTCGCAAGACGAACTCGTGAGGGTGCTGGCCATGTGCGTGGCCTCGACGGTTGACGTGGTGACGCCCCGCGCCACGCCGTACCAGCCCGGCGCGGGACTGGCGCAGGCCGTGGGCCTCGACATGGCCGCATGGTGGAAGCCGACCGCCGAAGGCTACTTCAAGCACGTTCCGAAGGCTGCGATCCTGCAAGCCGTGGGCGAGTACGCGCCGGAGCACGTCACGCGGCTGGCGAAGTTGAAGAAGGCCGACATTGCCAGCGAGGCCGAACGGCTGGCCGATGGCACGGGCTGGATGCCCGCCATCTTCAAGGCCGCAGGCTCGCAGGATGCCGCGCAGGAGGCAGACCCGGAGCAGGACGCCCCGGAAGATACCGTGGCAATGACGGATGAACCCGCCGAGGTGCTGGCCGCTTGACCCGTGCCGAAGGCAAGCGCTCCGGCCTCGACCGGGGCGCTTTGCTGGAAGGAAAAGCCACCATGACCCGCACCACCACCAGCCGCCCGCGCATGGCGGCGATCTACGTCCCCGGCACGGTACGCGCCCGCCGCTGGCACGGCGAAGGCGACGTGCGCGGCTACCGCCCGCCCTCGGGCTGGTCGGCCCGCGCCGATCTCATCGACATTCATCCCATCACGGGCCGCGCCTTGCCGCGTGCCGTGTGGTGGCTCATCGAGACGAAGGAATAACCGCGATCAGCACCGCGCCCAGGCCGTTCCGTCCTGGGCGCGGTGGACGCAAAATCCGGGTGCGGCAGTGGCCGCGCCCTGTGTTCAAAGCTAACAGCCTCAAGCCGCAGCTCGAAGCAGCGCCATCATGCAGCCACCAGCGCCGCCAGATGCTGTTCAAAGCTGCCCGCGCTGCTGGCGGCGTTCACATGGTCGAAGTAGTCGTACCAGCCGCTGGCCTTGATGCCCGCCAGCAGCGCGTTCCGGGCGTGCTGGTCAGGGAAGCGCCAGATACCGAGGAAGCGGTGTTCGCTGCCTTGGTCGATGTGGGGTTCGGTTTCGGCCAGCGTCAACACTTCCACCCCCATGCTGGCAAGGCCACCCATCGCATTGCCGACGTTGGCGAGGAACTGCTGGCGCTGCTCGGCCGGCAGCGCATTCCATGCGGCGTTGGGGGTATAAAGTTCGACGAGGTAGTGAGACACGGGTTTCTCCTTTGTGGTTATGCGAGGTTGCGCTGGGCGCGTTGACAAATGCGGCGGGTTGCATCGGTCGATGCACCTTGCAGCCACTGGGTACAGAGGTCACGCACGAAAACGGGTTGATCCTTGGCGGCATCGTTGAGCCAGTTGGCCACCGAGTCCTGCACGTAGGCAGATGGATCAGCGCGCAACGGCGACAAAATGGGCAGCGCCTGTGCGGGTTCGCGCTTGAGCGCGGCGATGTGGGCGCACCACACGCCACGCGGACGCAGGGCTTCGCTGGCGAATCGGCGCAGGCGTTCGGATGGCTCCGCCGTCCATGGCGCCAAGTGCGCGATGGACTCCGCCAGTTCCTGCGCCAGATGCGGGCGCACGCCCATCCACGCCCATTCACGCACGCCGAAATGCACGTCGTCGGCCAGCGGGCGAATGGAAGTCAGCCGCGCTTGCAGATCCAGCGCGGGCTGCGCGCCGATCATGAAGCAGGCCCAGCCACGCACCGTATCGGCAGCGTGGCTCTGGCACTGTGCAATCCCATCCGTGCCCAGTTCGTCCAGCAGCACTGCACCGATGCAGGCCATGCGCTTGAGGACGCCCAGCGCGCAAGCGACATTGACGGCCTTCAACGCAGAGGCCGACAGGCCGGGAAACACGGTTCGCACCAGCATGGCCTGATCGAGCGCCATACATTCGGCCAACGTGGCGCTTTGCATCTGGCCGCGCGACAGGGCGTGCAGCACATCGGCAGGAATGTCGGCGGCGCGGATCGCGCCTTTGCGGGCGTGCGTCATGGCGCAGTCCCTGCGAGATTGTCCGCGACCTTTTCCAGCAGCGTCGCCAGCTGCTTGCGCTCCGGTGCGGAGAGATTGCCGTACAGGCTGGCGATCCAGCGGCCATGCTGCTCGAATGTGACCTTCGCAACCCGTTTGCCCTTGCGCGTGAGCCGTATGCACAAGGCGCGGCGGTCGGTGGCATCGGCATGGCGCTCGATCAGTTCTTCGCGCTCCAGACCATCGAGCAGGCCCGTCACCGTAGCGCGGGTGACGCCGGCCCGTTCGGCCAGTGCGTTGGGTGCTAGCCCGCCGGGTGCGGCATCAAGCAGGAACAGCAGTACGAAGCGGCCCTCGGAGAGACCGTGAGGTGCCAGCAACGTGGCGCAGTCGCGGTCGATTCCAGCCGCCAGCGAGAGCGTCTGGAAGCATAGGCGAATGCCATCCACGTCGGGCATCTTGCGTTGCTGCGCTTCCTGTATCAGCGCCAGATATTTTTGTTCCAACTTCATGAAAATGCCGCCATATTGTATGGCGACTAACTATATCAGGTCAGACACCCATCGAACATTGCGTGTCGGCGCGTAGCGCCGCCGGGCTTTCAGGCTGCGCCCCGTGCCGTCTTTGCCGTCACGGCCATTCGGCTTCAATCCCTCACGCCTTCGCGCCTGCGGCGCTGCGCGCTTCGCTTGCCTCCAGGAGAAAGCCCTGCGGGCTATCCCCGCCGCGCGATGCTTGGCGCCCCTTGATGCGGCCGAACCGGCTGCGCCGGATCGGCCCGACCAGCGCCCGCCGCGATGGGCGGGGCGCTGGTGAACACGCTGGCGCCTGCTGCGACAGGTTGTGCAGATGGGTGCCGTCCTCGACGCTGGCGATCGTTGCCTGTCCATCACGAAGGACGGTTCACGGACATCCTGCCCGGCATCACTATGGAGCTTCCACGCCACGCCTCAAGGCCGGCACCGCAAAGTGCGGCAGGGACGTTCTCGCCTGTCGTCGGGTGGTTGACCTGGCCCGCGTCAGCGGGCGAGCCGGAGAACCCTTCGGGCGGGGATGCCGAGTTGGCTCCACCTCCTTTCGGAGCGGTTCGGCCCAAGGCGTCCTTGTCTCGTTGTGAATCCTGGCGGGGCCGCGGCTGCGCCTCGGGCTTCATGGCTGCAACCGTCCAGCGAAAACAATTTCCCCGCCGCTACGCGGCTTCCTCGCGCAGCAAATTCTTTTCGCCTTCCGGTTCTCCACTGCGTTGCGACCGCAAGCGGTGCAGCCAGCCCGTCCCCCACCGGCCGGATCACAACAAGGACGCGATGGGCGCGAACCTTGTTCAACCGAAAGGAAAACATCATGGCCAACATCGGCACCTTCACCGCAGACAAAGACGGCTTCACCGGCACGCTTCGCACCCTGACGCTCAACGTCAAGGTCAAGCTGGTTCCCAACGACAAGGGCAACAGCGAGAACGCCCCCGACTTCCGCCTGCAAGCCGCAGGCCACGACATCGGCGCGGCGTGGAAGAAGACCAGCGAGACCGGGCGCGAATACCTGTCCGTGACCTTCGATGATCCTTCGTTTCCGGCGCCGGTCTATGCCCGCCTGATCGAAGGCGAGGCCGGCACGCACGACCTGATCTGGTCGCGCAGCAAGCCCCAGACGGCGTAACCGCCGCAGCGCCCCGCCCATCGCGGCGGGGCGCTGTGCTGCTGATCGCAGCACATCATTACGTCACGCGCGCGGCTTCGCCGCGTCTCGCTCCTTTAGTACCGCCTCCAACTCCCGGCGCACCTGCGCCAGCAGCTCGTCGGCCTTGCGCGGGCTGTCACCCGCGTAGGCCAGCGTCAGCAGCGTGAGTGGGTGGATCTCCATCACCTCGCACAGCTCGGCCAGCTTATGCAGGGTCGGGCTTTTCAGGTCGCGTTCGAGGGTGCTCATGTAGGTGCGGCTGGACACGTCAGAGAAGGCTTCCTGGCTCAAGCCACGCGCCTTCCTGACCGTCTTCAACGCCTTCGCCAATGAGTTCCCAGCCGCCACCTATGGTTTCCTTCAAAAACCAAGATGACAGCCCATTGCGCCCTATAGGGCTACAATCTATAGTGTTCATTTGATATTGTTTTACGTCTCTGTGCCTTTACGGAAATCCGCATCAGCGGGTTTCAGCAAAGCCACGAAACCGCATCCGCGCTTGCGCACGAAGGCGCAAATCCGGCTTGGCGGTTCCGCGCTTCGGCGTGAAGCCGCATTCGTGCATCATTGGATTTGTGGGATCGCCAACCATGCCCCAGCCACTCGCCACTGTCCCGGAGCGCGCGCAACTGCTCGCCAACGGCGCGGCCCGCGCCGCTGGGCAAGCCATCGACCCGGTGCCCGTCGTGCGTCTGTTCACGCCGGACGCGCATGTGACCTGGCTGCTGGCCGCGCTCGATCCCGCCGATGGCGACACCGCCTGGGGCCTCATCGACCTGGGGATCGGGATGCCGGCGCAGGGCACCGTCAAGCTGTCCGAGCTGGCCGGCATCGTCGGGCCGCGCCAGCAGCCCGTACTACGCGACCTCTATTTCCGACCCACGCGTACGCTGTCGGAATACACGCGGCTGGCCGAGCAAGACGGGGCTATCCCGGACTGAGCACAGCCGACTGTGACTTTTTCAGTCTGGTGTCAGACCGGGCAGGTCTCAATCAGCATTCTTGCGGCGCAGCCGCACCAGTTTGATCCAAATAGACATGATGCCCGACGCGGGCTGCGGCAGGCTGGTCTGTACGGCGCCCTATCTCGGGGCGTTGCCGCCGCAGCATTGAGACGAATACCGCAACGCATCGGAGCCAATCGGTCTTGACACCCACCAGCCACCTTGCAATCTCTGATGTTCTGACGATGTGGCGCGTAGTCCTTCCGTGGCGGCCAGTCCTGTTCGCAGGGAGATGGCGTCATGGTCGATCGCAGCGCCGAGCCTTGGTATCCGACAGCCGCGTACCTGTACGCGCTGCATCTGGACGACCTTGCGCTCGCTTGGGAATACCTGCGCAGGAACCCCGACTACCGGCTCGACTGGCTGCGCCGTCATCGCCGGCCGCAGGCGGCACAGGGAGCAGCGCATCGCTGGGGCTTGCGCCTGCTGGAAGACCCGATACTGGATGCGCGCGACGCGCATCCGGCCTGGCTGCCTGGTCATGCGGCCGTGGTGCAGCTCTACCCCGACGCCGATCCACCGCAGGACGCCATCGCCTTTGCGTTCTGGCGCGTCCCCGGCCACAAGCAATTACTCCACGACGGCAAAGGGCTGGCGTTGATCGCATGCAGCCCAGGACATTGCCTGCGCTTCGCGCTCGCGCCCGGCCTGGAAGACGGCATGGCTGTCGCCTATGCCCACCGCGGCGGCGCTGTCGCGCCTGCGCGCAACCAGCCGCCCAGCGTGGGCCTGGCCGTCGCCAAACCCCGGCCCACACCTGCCGCGCTGCTGGAGCTTCACACCTTGCAGGCGCTCGACGCGACCCTCTCGGGCGCGTCCTTGCGCGATGTGGGCGAAGGGCTGTTCGGTGCCGAGGCCGTGGCCGATTGGTACAGCGATGGCGGCCTGCGATCCAAGGTGCGCCGCCTGGTGCGGCGCGGCGATGCGCTGATGCGCGGCGGCTATCGCCAGTTAGCACAGCTTCCGCCGCTTGAAAAGGGTCGTTTTGATGCGGACGCAAAACGGCCCTGATCGGAAACCCCTCGCTTCTTGAGACTGCCTCCATCCGGTCGCGCTGTGTGGCCGGGCGCTTTCAACCGATGGAGGTTCACACCATGCGTCCCGCTCCCTTGCGGCCTGCCGCCGCTGTCTCGACCGCTGCCGCGCAGCCCCAACGCTACCTCACCAACGACGAAGCCGCCGAGTACCTGCGCCTGTCGCCGCGCACGCTGGAAAAGCAGCGCGTGATCGGCGGCGGCCCGCGCTTTCGCAAGTTCGGCCGGCGCGTCATGTACGCCGTGGCCGACCTCGATACCGGGCCGCTGATCGCAGTTTCGAGACGACCTCCGATCCCGAATACGCCGAGCACCACTCGGCCGACAGCCGTGCGCGCTGATCGGCGGCGAGCGGCAGGCCATCGCCATGTCCAGCACCGCGCTGCCGTTCCGGCAGCGGCCGTTGCAAGAGCGCGAACAGCTCGACCTGTTCCGCGCCTTGCCTGGCGATATGGCGCCGCGCGACAGCCAGGACTTGATGGCCTATCCGTTCTTCTCGCTAGGCAAGTCCAAGCGGGTCAAGCCCATCGACTTCCGGGCAGGCAACATCGCGATCCGCGTGGAGGGCACGCAGGAGCATGGCATCGCCACGATTTGGGATGCGGACGTGCTGATATGGGCGGCCTCGCAGATCGTGGAGGCGAAGGACGCAGGCCTGCCGCCTTCGCGGCTGATGCGCGCGACGCCCTACGAGATCCTGCGTTTCATTGGGCGCGGCAAGTCGCTGCGCGACTACCAGCGCCTCAAGGCCGCGCTGGATCGCCTGCAATCGACCACGGTGGCCACATCCATCCGCGAGACGACCGGGCGGCGACTGCACCGCTTCTCGTGGATCAACGAATGGAAGGAGGTAGCCGATGCCAGCGGCAGGCCGCTGGGTATCGAGCTGATCTTGCCGGACTGGTTTTATGCGGGCGTACTCGATGCCGCCCTGGTGCTGACCATCGACCCGGCGTATTTCCGGCTGACCGGCGGCATCGAGCGGTGGCTGTACCGACTGGTGCGCAAGCACGGCGGCAAACAGGAATACGGCTGGCAGTTCGACTTTCGCTACCTGCACCAGAAATCCGGCAGCACGGCCAAGCCCTACGACTTCGCCTGCGACCTGCGCGCGCTCGTCGCGCGGCAGTCGCTGCCCGGCTACATCCTGGGCATCGAGCGGATGCCGGACGACGGAACGGAGCTGCTGACCTTCCGGCCCGTGCCGCATACGGCACGGGGATAACTCCGGGAAAGCCTGTGAACAGTGTCGTGCTATCAGGCGTGGGGGGTGTCGTGCTATCAGGCGTGGGACTATCGTGCTATCAGGCGTGTCAATCGGCCGCAAATCCGCGCCAGCATTGGGTTTGCGCGTCCTCTAACTTCCCTAACTTAATTTCTCTAACTTTTAGTAGGAAGCGCCGCTGCGGTGGACAACCACCACGCGGCCACAAACGCAGCAGCAAAAGCCCGGCTTTCCAGCATGGAGGGCCAGGCCATGATCGTCGCTTTGCTCAACCAGAAAGGCGGCGTGGGCAAGACCACGCTCGCCACGCACATCGCCGGCGAGCTGGCGATGCGCGGCCAACACGTCGTTCTGCTGGACGCCGACCCGCAGGGTTCATCGCTGGACTGGACACAGCGCAGAAGCCAGCAAGGCTTGCCACGGCTGTTCAGCGCCGTGGGTCTTGCGCGTGAAACGCTGCACCAAGAGGCACCAGAACTCGCCAGGCGGGCCGATCACGTCATCATCGACGGCCCGCCACGCATCGCGGCACTGGCGCGCTCCGCGCTGCTGGCGGCCGAGCGCGTGCTGATCCCCGTGCAGCCCAGCCCCCTACGACCTGTGGGCCAGCACCGAGATGGTGGCGCTGATCCGCGAAGCGCAAGTGTTTCGGCCTGCGCTGCGCGCGGCCTTCGTCATCAATCGGCGCGTCAGTACCACCGTGATCGGGCGCGAAGCGCGCCAGGCGCTGGCCGACCAACCGCTTCCTGCGCTGCGCGGGGAAGTGCATCAGCGCATCGTGTTCGCTGACAGCGTGGCCGCTGGCCGGCTTGCACGCGAGACGGCGCCGGACAGCGCCGCCGCGCGCGAAATCACCGCGCTGGTGGACGAACTCCTGCGGTGGCCGACATGACAGCGAAGCCGCCACCTCGCGCAAAGCGCGTCGGCATCGGCGCGCGTCCACCTGCGAATCCGCACGCCGAGGCGTGGATTCGCCAGGGCGATGCCGATGCACTTGGCAAGGGCGACCACTACACGGCTCGCCTGACCCTCGACGTGACGCCCGCGCTACGCGCTCGCATCAAGATCGCCGCCTTCGGTCAAGGCGTAACGGTGGCCGATCTGCTGCGCGGCCTGTTGGAGCGCGAGTTTCCAGAACACCGCAGGGAGAACACCCCATGACTGCATCCGCTTCGCCTGCCACCGTACCTGTCGCCATCGCGGCCACGGCTGCGCTCGCAGCGCCTTCCGGCCAGCCTGCCAGCGCGCCGCTGACGCGCGTGGCGCTGGCCTACATCGAACCGCGCTTCAAGCTCTATTTGCGCTTCGGCGAACCTGCGCGCACGCTCCAGCACGACCGCTGGCGGCGCTGCGCGGTGTTCCTGCCGGGTGCCATGTTGTGCCGCATCCGGTGGGAGGCCAACGACTATGGCACGATCCGCTGGCAGCTCATGGTGATGCAGGCTTGCACGCCGCTCGACGCGGCGCAGCGCATCCCCGGCGTGCAGCCGGGCGCGCGCCTGCTGCTGCACGCCGAGGGCGAGATGCAGGTGCGCGCCGTGCTGGAGTGCATCGACGCTATCGAGGCGCTGGGCATCGCGCCCGTCAGCGTCTCGCCGGCGTACTGGCGCACGCTCGCCAACCGACTCGCTGCGCGCCTGCCGCTGCCCGAATACACCGCCGAGCGGCACGCCGCATGGCTGATCGGGAAAGAACTGCCATGACCGCCGTTTCCACTACCGACACCGCGCCACGTCCTCGCTCGCGCCTGCGCGCTCGCATCGTGCTGGCGGGCCTGTCCGCCTGCGGCCTCGCTGCGCTGGCCTGGGCGTCCTTCGTGCATCCGCTGCCGCGCCTGATCTACAACCCGTCCGACAGTGTGGCGGTCGGCTGGTATCGCGTCGATCCGCTGGGCCACGATACCGGCTCGCTGCCACGTCCTCTGTCCGTGGGCAGCATCGTTCTGACCACGCTGCCGCCAGACGCTGCCACGCTGGCCGCGCAGCGCGGCTACCTGCCGGCGCGCGTGCCGCTGCTCAAGCGCGTGGGCGCCGTTGCACCGCAGGAGGTGTGCATCACTGGCCGCGTTGTCCGCATCGACGGCGTGCCTTCGGCCGCCGTGCTGCCTGCTGACCGCTGGGGCCGGCCGCTGCCATCCTGGCAGCAATGCCGCCGCCTCGAATCCGACGAACTGTTCCTCTTGAGTGTGACCAACCCGGCGTCGTTCGACAGCCGGTATTTCGGGCCGGTCAGCACATCCGCCGTGATCGGCGTCGCGCATCCGATCTGGCTGGAATCCCGCCCATGATGGCCGTCGATTCGCTGCACGTTGCCGTGCATCTCATCGTGCCATCGGGCGTGTCGTCCTGCTGGCCGTCGCCGTGTCGTCGCGCGTGCAGTGCGGGTGCCAATCCTGCGCATTGGGCACCGCACTTCGCGCTGCCTTCGGCGCAGCCGTCCAACGTGCAGGCGTCTTGCCTCGAACGCGACCGGCCTGCGGCCGTGTCCGCGTTCGCCGGCGCGCTGGCTGCTCGCGCAGCAGCGCCGCCGTGCCGCCGCTGCCCGGAGCGACAGCGAAGGGCAAAGGCGGAAGGCAAGACAAAAGGGTGCGGCACCTGTCGGCCCGCAAAGCCAGTCTGCACGTGGGGGTGGCGCGGCACGACGCGGCTTCGCCGCCGTGCTGCTTGTGGCGCGTGGCCCGCGCCGATGCGGGCATGTCCGCGTGCTTCGCACGACCGGACACGCCGCAGCTTTCGGAGAGCGCAGCCATGACCAACCGCCGCGACGATGATTTCCGCATCCGCCCCAGCGCTCCGAAGAACCGCGACCAGGGCTTCGTCTCCAAGGTGCTCAAGCAGGCACGCAAGGCCAGCAGCGGCAAGTCGTCGGTGCGTCGTCCTGGCGGGAGGGGTACAGGCCAGCGGCCCGGCTCGCGCCTGGGACGCGGCCACACAGCGGCACGCTTCGCCGGGGCGAAGCTGACACCCATGTCGCGGCGCGTGACCATCAAGACGCTGCTGCTCAACCAGCAGCGGGCCAGCCCGCAATCGCTCGCCAAGCACCTGCGCTACATCGAGCGCGATGGCGTGGGCCGCGATGGCGAGCCGGGCCAAGCCTACGGGCCGCAGACCGATGCCGCCGACCTCGACGCTTTCAAGGAATGCTGCGCCGATGACCGGCATCACTTCCGCTTCATCCTCTCGCCGGAGGATGGCGCGGAGCTGGAAGACCTGCGCACCTACACGCGGCACTTGATGGGGCGCATGGAGGCCGACCTGGGCACGCGGTTGGAATGGGTGGCGGTGGATCACTGGAACACCGACAACCCGCATACCCACCTGATCGTGCGTGGGCGCGACGACACGGGCAAAGACCTCATCATCGCGGGCGACTACATCGCCAATGGCTTCCGGCATCGCGCGTCCGAGCTGGCGACCGAATGGCTGGGGCCGCGCACTGAGCTGGAGATCCAGCAGACCTTGCAGCGCGAGGTGGGGCAGGAGCGGTGGACGAGCCTGGATCGCACCTTGAAGCGTGAGGCTGGCGACAACGGCCGAGTGCAGATCGAACGCTTCAACGAACCGCGGCTGCAACGCCAGCGCCTGCTGCTGATCGGCCGCCTGCAACTCTTGCAGCGCCTGGGCCTGGCCGACGAGGTGCAGTCCGGCACCTGGGCCGTCCATACCGATGCCGAGAAGACGCTGCGTTCCCTGGGCGAACGCGGCGACATCATCCGCACCATGCAGCGGGCCATGCGCGGCGAACCGCGCGAACTGGCGATGTTCGAGCCAGGCGACGACGGCCGAACCATCCTCGGCCGCGTGGCCGCCAAGGGGCTGGCCGACGAACTGCACGACCGGGGCTATCTGGTCATCGACGGCGTGGACGGCAAAGCCCACTACGTCGCGCTCAATGCTCGCGACGAGCTGGCGAACTACCCGAGCGGCGCCGTGGTGGAGGTGAAAGGATCGGTCGACGTGCGCGCAGCCGACAAGAACATCGCCGCGCTGGCGAGCGGTGGCTTGTACCGCACTGACCATCACCTTGCCATCGCCCAGGGCCAGGCCGTGCCCGGCCGCGATCCGCAAGAGGTTGTGGCAACTCACGTCCGCCGGCTGGAAGCCTTGCGCCGGGCAGGCATCGTGGAGCGCGTGGCCGAAGGTCTATGGAAGGTGCCGGACGATCTGCCCGAGCGTGGCCGTAAGTACGACGCGCAGCGCCTGGGCGGCGTGGCCGTGGAACTGAAATCGCATCTGCCCATCGAGCGGCAGGCCCGAGTCATCGGCGCTACCTGGCTCGACCAACAACTGATCGGCGGCGGCTCGGGCTTAGGCGACCTGGGCTTTGGCGGCGAGGCCAAGCAGGCGATGCAGCAGCGCGCCGACTTCCTAGCCGAACAGGGACTGGCCGAGCGGCGTGGGCAGCGCGTGATCCTGGCGCGCAACCTGCTGGGCACGCTGCGCAACCGGGAACTGGCACAGGCCGCCAAGGACATTGCCGCCGAAACTGGCTTGGAGCATCGCCCGGTTGCCGACGGCCAGCGCGTGGCTGGCATCTACCGGCGCAGTGTCATGCTCGCCAGCGGGCGCTACGCCATGCTCGATGACGGCATGGGGTTCAGCCTAGTGCCGTGGAAGCCGGTGATCGAGCAGCGGCTGGGGCAGCAGATTGCGGCGACTATGCGCGGCGGCGTTGCGTCGTGGGATATGGGGCGGGGGCGTGGGATGTCGATCAGCTGAAACTACCCCAAGACAAAGATCATCGTGACGCCTCTGTGGTATATCACCGGGCAGTGCTGTCGGCGCACTTCATATCCGGCACAGGATTCGCGTACCTGACTCACGGGCTCAATAAATCATTGGGATCACCGGTGCCATCAAGAGCCGCGCGCTGTGCATGGTCGAGCAGCGCTTCGCGATTCCAGCCGGCCACGGTCGCTGCGGCATCCACCGTATGCGCCCAGGTGCAGCGGTTGGCGAACAGCATGCCGGGGACATCGAAGGTGCCGCCGCGGCCGATGTAGCCGAGGGCATGCGTCTTGGCCGGGCCGTTGTCGATGCGGCGCAGGATGCCGAGCATGGGCTCGGGGCGCGTGTGGGTGAGGATCACACGCGGCAGGCCTTGCGGGAACAGCGTGCTGACGGTGGCGTCGTCATCGACGAATTCCGCTTCCATGGCGTCGCGCGGGATGCGCAGGCGGCCAGGTTCCAGGATGACGGTGACGCAGGCGCGCTTGCCCATCTTGGCGAGGTGCTGCTGCGCCTTGACCGCTTCGTCGAGTTGGTAGGCGCCCAGCGCGATGAGCTGCACTTCGGCCTCGGCGGGGTCACCGATCAGATGGGCTGCGCCGTCACGGACCAGGCGTTGCGCCGATTCGGCATCAAAGCGGTTCTCCACGTCGCGCTTGGAAACGATCAGGCAGGCCAGTTGCCCGCGTCCGGCATAGACGTCGCGCAGCGCGGCGACGGCCGTGTTTCCATCCACCGGGAACAACACGCGCGAGGTGTCCGACATTTCGCCCAGCAGGGCCTCGCCGATCGTCGGATCTTGGTGCGACTGTTCATTCTTGGCGTTCTCCCAGGTGTGCGAGGTGACGATGAGTGGCACCGACAGCCAGCCGGCGGGCTGGCCGGCCTGACGCTGGTGACGGGCGAAAATGATTTCCTGCCGCATCAGGCCGAGCATTTTTACGGCGAAGGCCTCGTAGCTGACGATCAGGTTCAATCCACCCTTGTTGCCGAGTGCGGCGGCGGCCACGGCCTCTTCGTTGAGCGCGGTGATGACGGCGCCGTGCAAATCCTCGGGCACGCCGGGTTCGGGCTCGTTGACGCGGTGCTTGAGCAGCGCCAGCGTGCCGCCCATCTTGTTGCTGGCCAATTCGTCAGGGTTGCCGATGCGCATGCGCAGCTCGGGATTGGCTTTGGCGAATTCAACGAACCACTGATCCAGCGCCGTCATCGCACTGCCTTCGCTGCCTGATATTTCCCAGCGCGGTTCGGGAAGCCTGGGCGCAGCGGGGTGGCGGTGCGCCATCGGATGCGCGCTTTCCAGCGGGCGCCGCTGGGCGGCGTGGGTCGCGAAGGCGGCGAGCGCGGCGTCGAGTTCAGCTGGCGCAACGAACAGTGCGACCGCGCTTTCGTTGAACCGCCCACGCATGGCGGCATCCGTGTGGGGGTTGCCGCCCAGCGGCAGGTTGTGCGCGGCGTTGCTGCCAGCACCGGGAAAGCCGAAGCCCTTCTCGGTCTCGGCGATCACGTAGGGCAGAGGCGCCGGATACCGACGATCCGGGCTGGCGGCAAACGCCCGCAGCGCGCCCTCGGATTCGACAATCGCCCAAGCGATTGCGGCCGGGTCGCGGCCATCGACGATCACCGGGTCGAAGCCGTTGTGGCGCACGTCTTCGGCCAGCCATTGCGCACCCCCTTCCTGCATGATCTGGGTACGTTGCTCGATGCGGCGGCCATTGAGGATCATCACCGGCACAGCGAAGCCGCTGTCTTGCGCGCGCCACCAGCGCGGCGCCCAGTCCGGGCCGCGCTGCTCCTCGAAGGCGCCGTCGCTGAGGAAGGCGACCAGCGATTCACCAGGCAGCGGCATGTGGATGTACTGCAGTTCGGCAAAGCCGAGGTAGCCGCCTTCAGACACAGCGCCGGCGGTATTGGGGCCAGCATGGCTGCCCAGCGGAACGGCCGGGCGGCCTTGCGCATCGATGGCATAGGAATAGAAATCGGCACACAGGCGCGACAGGCCTTCCTCGCTGCGGTCGTAGCGGCCCCGCTGCGCGGGCGAGACATCGCCGGTCAGCGCATTGACGGCTTCGATGGCAGCGACGCAATGGCCCTGGCCCATGATCCAGCCGCGCGTGCTGCCGGTGAGCGCATTGGCCAGCAGGTAGCCGACGAAGGCCTGCACCATGTTCAGCGAGCCGCCGGTGTGGCCTTCGGGCGTGGGCTTGAAGTCTTCGGCTGACAGCGCTGCGCCGGAAAGATCGATGCGGCGCGCATAGGTCATGTGCGCAACCACGTTCATGGCCACGCAGCTCAGGCGGTCAGCGGCGGCAAGCAGGGTGTAGGCCGTCGTCTCGTCAGCAACACGGCCTTCAGCGATCAAACGGGTCAGCAGTATTTCCATGCGTTCGACGGTCTCGTCGCCATGGACGATGGGGCCGTGGCCGGCAAGCCAGCGCTGGCGGATGGTGGAAGCGGTGGTCATGCGATTTCCCCTCTTTTATGTCGATGAATCTCTGCGTGGCTACAGAGTCAGTTGAGCTGAGCGCGTTCGGCCTGGCTGGGACATCACGCGGCGCCCATCAATTCCTGCGTATAGCGCGCGGTGATCCATTCCTCGTTGGTAGGCTCCACCGCGACCAGCACGCGACTGTCGGTGGTGGAGATGACCGGGGCATCAATGGCGTTGGCATTGGCATCCAGCTTGATGCCGGCAAAGGCCAGGTCGCGGCAGACGCGCTCGCGCACGAAGGCGTTGTGCTCACCGACACCGGCAGTGAACACGAGCAGATCCAGGCCGCCAAGGACTGCGGTCAGTGCGCCAATCTCCCGCACGATACGGCGCACGTAGAGCGCCAACGCGATGCGGGCGCGTTCGCCGACTTCGCCGGAATCGCTCTCGTGCTTCACCACCACGCGCGGTTCGGCCGAAATCCCGGAAACACCGAGCAGGCCGGACTGGTTGTAAAGCGTGCGGCCCACTTCTTCCAGCGAGAGCTTTTCGATCTCCATCAGGTAGAGCAAGGCGCCCGGATCGAGCGAACCTGTGCGGGTACCCATCATCAGGCCGTCGAGTGCGGAAAAGCCCATCGTGGTGGCGATGCTCTGCAGGTTCTGCATCGCGCACAGGCTGGCCCCGCTGCCGAGGTGTGCAACGATGGTGCGGCCGCGTGCCAGATCACCGTGGCGCTCGGGCAGGACGTGGCTCATGTAGTCGTATGAAAGGCCGTGAAAGCCGTAGCGGCGCAGACCGCGTTCCCAGGCCGAGTACGGCAGCGGCAGGATCTGCTCCACTTTGGGCATCGTGCGGTGAAAGGCTGTATCGAAGCACGCTACCTGAACAATTCCGGGCCACTGCTCGAACAGCAAACTCATGGCCTTCAGGGGAAAGGGTTGATGCAACGGCGCCAAAGGAATCAAGGCCCGCAGCTCCGCGATGGTGCCAGCGGTCACCACGGTTGGCTCGAAGTACCTGTTGCCGCCATGGACGACACGATGCGCGATGGCCACGATGCGGCGGCCATCGAGTCGGGCCACGATGCGCGCTTGAATCAACGCCAGAGCGGCGGTGTGAGGGTGTACGTGATCCAGATGGATGCGCTGCTGCGCAGTGCCACTGTCGCTGTATTCAGGCGCAGGCCCAGCAATCCCTTGCACCTTGCCGTGCCACAGCGGCTTGCGCGGCAACGGGCACGCCTGTGCATCGAACAAGGCGAACTTGATGCTTGAGGAACCGCAATTGAGCACCAGGATGAGGCTCGGTTGTGAGTTGCTCATCGTGACGCTCCCAATCGTGATGTTCCATGCAAACCGATCTGGGACAAGTGCGTGTCAGCGGCTCCCATAAAACTGCTCTACGAACGATTGCCGGAAGCTTTGGTGGCAAGCGAGGCAGCTTTGCTGCGTCTTGGAGAATGCGGCGATCACGGCCTGGCCGTCGCCGCGCTTGGCGGCATCCCCCATGGCGCTCGCAGCGTCCTGAACCTGCCCGTCGAAACTCCGAAACTTTCCGGCATCCGTGCCAAGCCAGCCAAGAATGCGCATCTTTTCGCCCAGGGGTGGCTCGGCATGCTTGGCGATTTTGGGCGCCAGCTCGGCGACCAGCGTCCATTCCTCCTTGGAAATCGCACCGGTGACGGCTTGCATGTCACGGCCAAGTCGCTCCATGACGCTGCGAAGCGCCATCGGCTTTGCAGCCTCGGCGGACTGCGCGCCCAGTCCCGTGGCGGCGGTAGCCAAGGCTACGGACAAGGCGATCGTCAAAAGCTGTCGATGGTTCAAGAGGTGACTCACGGGATTCTCCATGGAGGTTGTTGATGAATACTTCGCAGGCGGGCGCGTGGCTTCGGGCTTTCAAAATTCCATGCTCAGCGCAATCGATCCGAAGGCGTGATGGCCGATCTGCTGGTCGAACTCGCGGGTTCTCCAGACGCGCATCACGGCAAGCCGCACGCCATGCCCGGCAACAATCCATTGGCTGCTGATGCCAATGGCTGCCTGAGCGACCAGGGCCGTCGGACTGACGTGATGGCTGTGCCGAAACAGATTCCCGTCGAGCGAGAAATCCCAGGCAACGGCTTTGGCCTCCAGATTCAGGAATGCATGCGCTCCGGGTTTGGGCGCGCGCGCTGATTGAGGCTCTGTTCTGCGCAGGTCGGAAACGCCCGAGGGCGGGCGGTTCTCCGCGCCGGGTCGAATCGGATAGCTGCCGAAGTCGTTCGGAATATTCCAGCCCGCACGCAATTCCATGCCGGTGCTGGCTGCGGTTTCGATGTTTCCGATCCGCAGGGCATAGCTGCCGATCACGTCGCCGCTCCACCCCGGCCGGACGGCACCCTCTGTGTACGACTTGAACTTGCGCTCCATCGCCATCTGGAACGCGGGTTCGTTGCGCAACTGGTTGTCCCAGCCGCGAAAACGATCGATGCCCCGCACCCGATGCACCAGACCCTGTGATTGCTCCGCCAACGACCAGGGGCCAATCACGCCCAGGGTCAGTTCGCGCACGTCAAGCATTTCATAGCTGGCGGCCTGTGGGTGGACGCGGCGATTCCATGCCAAGCCCAGGTACAGCAGGCCGGCGTATGGGCGATCGTCGGAAATCAGATCGGTGCGTGTCTTGTCCTCGGGCGTGTACATGGACTGACCGAAGCGCACGACGATGTTTTGCGATGCCGACTGGGCGCCGGAGTCGCGCCAGAACTCGGGATCAGCCCAGCCGATGAAGCGGGTGTACCAGGCAATCGGTTGGGGTAGACACTCCGGGCGGAGCGTGCCTTGCAGATCGCGCGAAACCACGCTCAACGCCACACCGTTGGTGTAGTTGCGGTCGGTGCCCGTGAACAAATCGTTCTCCAGGCGCAGGGTTCCACCTCTCCAGTGCAAGGCGTGCTCTGGCAGGCAGCGGGAAATACCATCCGAGGATGCGGGTTCTGCGCCACGGGCGGCAGTCGAGCCGAGTACCGCGCACGCAATCAGCGGCGTGATACTGCGCATCGACCATTGCACATTGGCATTGGACAGCCGCGCGTGAAAGCTGCCGATGCGCATCATGATGGCGCGCCATCTGTTGCCCTATCGACGTAAAAGCGTTCCAAGGCACCCATGATTTCCTCGGCTTTGTCGACGCAGGTAAACAAGTCGAGATCGGACGGCGATACGTAGCCTTCGTCGAGCAGAAGATCGAAATCAACGGCTCGGCTCCAGAAGTCGCGACCGACCAGAACCACCGGAATCCGTTGCATCTTCCCGGTCTGGATCAGGGTCAGTACCTCGAACAGTTCGTCGAGCGTTCCATAACCACCGGGGAAGGCCACCAAACCTTTCGCATGCAGCAAGAAATGCATCTTGCGTAGCGCGAAATAGTGGAACCGGAACGCCAGCTCCGGACACATGTAGGGGTTCGGCGCTTGTTCGTGGGGCAACGTGATGTTGAGGCCGATCGAGCGAGCCCCTGCATCGAAAGCACCGCGATTGGCGGCTTCCATGATGCCGGGGCCGCCACCAGTGATGACGACGAAGTCGCACCGCCCCTCCTGCTGGAAACGAGCAGAGATCCGTTGGGCGAAGCGCTGTGCCTCTTCGTAATGGCGCGCCTGTTCCACGCGGCGACGGGCCAAGGCCAGTTCCCGCCCAAGCGTCGGATTCCTTGGCATGGCGCCCGCTCGCTGCTCCAGCACGGCGAGCCGGTCGCGTGCGGTGACAGCGTCGCTTACGCGCGCACTGCCAAACACCACCACGGTCGAATGCACGCCTTGCTCACGCAAGATGCGTTCGGGCTTGAGCAGTTCGAGTTGGAGACGCAACGGACGCAGATCGTCCTGGCCAAGCAAATCTATGTCCTCGTACGCAAGGCGGTACGTCGGTGAATCGAGGATGGCGCGCAGGCGCTCGTCAGGAGCAGCGGGCGGTGTCATCGCTCGACCACCAGAAAATCCGGCCACGGAACGACCCGACCGTGCTCGGGCACCGAGACCTGCCAGCCAAGCTGCTGTTGCAGGAGTTCAGCCAAAGCCTGCGCGGCGGACGACTCCCCATGCACCACGAACGTTTGCTCAGGGGCTTGCTTGAAGCCTCGGGCCCAGGCCATCAGGGCTGTTTGGTCGGCGTGCGCCGAGAGCCCATCGACACTGTGAATCGCCGCGCGCACCGGAATGTCGTCGCCGAAGATGCGCACGCGCGCCGCGCCATCGACCAGTTGGCGGCCCAGTGTTCCCTGCGCCTGAAAGCCGGAGAACAGGACGCTGCATTCCTTGCGCGGCAAATTGTGGCGCAGGTGGTGCCGGATGCGTCCCGCGTCGCACATGCCGCTGGCGGAAATGATGATCGCGCCCGAACGAATCTGGTTCAGCGCCATGGATTCCTCGGCGCTTTCCGTGAAATGCAGATACGGCAGGTTTTCGCCGCGCGCGTGCCATCCTGCCAGGCGCGTGGCCTGCTCGTCGAACAGCTCAAGGTGTTCGCGCGTGATGCGCGTGGCTTCCGTGGCCATCGGCGAATCAACGAATACTCTCGGTTGCCGCAGCCGCCCCTCGCTGGTGAGACGGTGCAGGTGGTACAGGACTTCCTGGGTTCGACCGACCGCGAAGGCCGGCACGATGACGTTGCCACCGCGTTCGAACAGGGTTTTCTCGACGATGCCGATCATCTCCTCTTCGGTTGCCGAAAAGTCCTTGTGCTGGCGGTTGCCATAGGTGGACTCGATGACGAGGATGTCGGCGTCCTCGATGGGTGTCGGGTCGCGCAATATCGGGCGTCCCGGCTGGCCAAGGTCGCCGCTGAATACCAGTTTTGTCGGGTAGCCGTACTCGGTGACCCAGACTTCGATGATGGCCGACCCGAGGATGTGCCCGGCATCGCGAAAGCGCGCGCACCCCGACCCGGGGCGCGAACTCCCGGTCGTATTCGATGCCTCGTACCTGCTGCAGGCATTCGCGCGCATCCTGCAGCGTGTACAGCGGCGGCAGCGGATCCTTTCCGCGGAACCGCTTGGCACTGCGTTTTGCATCGCTCTCCTGGATGTGTGCACTGTCGGGCAGCATCACGCCCAGCAGATCAACTGTGGCGGGAGTGGCGTAGATGGCCCCTTTGAACCCGGCGCGGGTGAGTTTGGGCAATAGCCCGCTGTGGTCGATGTGGGCATGGGTCAGGAGCACGAAATCGATAGCTGCCGGGTCGAACGGAAATGGCTCGCGGTTGCGCGCCGCCGCCGCAGATCCCCCTTGAACCATGCCGCAATCCACCAGGAAGCGCAGGTTGAGCGCCTCCACCAGAAAGCACGATCCGGTGACTTCGCGCGCAGCGCCCAGAAATTTCAGTTTCATGGGATGCTCACTCGGGTTTCTTCTTTTGCATTGGACAGGTGTTCACGCCGAGCAGGCGATAGCCCGGACAGCGACCCGCCAGGCCGGTGGCGAGCGGCATGATTCCAATGAGCCCCAGCCACCGCCACGGCGAATCCAGCCACAACGGCAAGCTGAGCAGGATCAGGCCGATGACGATATCCAGCACCGGTCGGGGGGTGGAAAGCGCTGAACGGCGGTGAACGGGTGCGCGCGACCTCGGCCACGATGCGCATGCGCACACCTGTGCTTCGACTTCGGTGGCTTGCAGGCGAGCGCTGGCACCTTCGGGGGCGCGGCGCCCGGCGCCGAATAGATCGGCCTCGGAAGCCGCATCGAAGCCCGCGTCGTAGATGGTCTGGGTGGCGTCCATGCCGGGAATCGAGCCCACGGGCAAGGGGCCGTTCTTGCTTTGCCCGCGCCGGTTCACGCTTTTGGCGCCGGCGCTCACGGTGGGCATCTGGTCGCCAGCCACGCGGTCGCGCAGGGCGCGCGCCTCGTCGATGCGTGCCGCGGCCTGGCGCAGATCCGGGTTCTGTGCCAGTGCCGTACTCATCAGGCGGTCGAGGATCGGGTCGTCCAACGCGGACCACCAGCGGGCCAGGTCCGCGGACTGCGATTCGCTCGCCAGAGGCAAGGTCCAGCCGTTGCCGATGTCCACCGGAGGCGGCTCGCGGTAGTCGGGGCCCACGGCCGCACAGGCGGTCAGCAGCACGCAGGACAGGGCCAGCGCGAGCGGGCGCAAGCGCCTGAACGCCGGCGGTGCGGCTGGCGTGCGCGAGGAGAGGTGGCGGGTTTTGGTCTTCATTGCAGGCGTCCTCGGACGAATACGGTGGCCATCGCCAACGTGGCGAGGGCAATGACCGCCAACGGCCAGAGGCTGGAAAGAATGTCGCTGGGCGGCATGGCCTTCAGGAAGCTGCCTTCGACGATGATGAGGAAGTGGGTCAGCGGAATGGCTTGGGCCAGCCATTGCAGGACGAGGGGCATGTTCTCCACTGGCGTGGCAAAGCCCGACATCAACACCGCCGGCACGCCGATGGCGAACGCCCCCAGGATGGCCTGCTGCTGCGTCATGCTGACTGCGGAAATCATCAGACCGATGCCGACCACCGACAGGATGAACAGCACCAGGCTGGCGAGCAGCAGCGAACGAGCCGGTGAACGGGATGCCGAACAGGAACACGCCTGCGCTGATCATGAACAGGCCGAGTAGCGTGCCGATCGCCAGTGCCGGCAACGACTTGAAATAATGATTTCCGGCGTGGAGGTGGGCGACACCAGCAGCTGGTCAAAGGTTCCGAGCTCACGCTCGCGCGCGATCGACAGCGAGGTGATGAGCAGCGCGCTGAACAGTGCCGCGGATGCCGGTCGAGCCGGGCACGATGAACCAGCGGTAGACCAGGTTCGGGTTGAACCAGTGGCGCACGACCACCGGCGTCGGTGCCTGCGCGTCGGGCACAACCTCGGCGCCGACGTCGGCGGCAATGGTGGACAGGTAGGCCACGGTGATCTGGCCCGAGTTGCTGCGGCGGCCATCGACCACCACCTGTGCCTTGCCACTGCCACCGGCGGCGATGGTGCGCGAGAAGTCCACCGGAATGGCGAGTGCGGCGATGACCTCGCCCCGGTCGATCATCTCGTGCAACTGCCGCTGGCTGTCCACATGCCGGACGTGGGTGACGAAGCGGGCGCTGTCCAGTCGCTGCACCAGTTCGTGCGACCAGCGTCCGGCGTCCCGGTTGTAGACGGCGATGTCGACGTTGCGCACTTCCAGCGTCGCGGCAAAGGCGAATACCAGCAATTGCAGGATGGGCGGCACGAACACCACCATGCGGCTGCGCGGGTCGCGCAGCACGCTCAGCACTTCCTTGATGAATTGGGCGCGCAGGCGGGTGAACGAGAAGGCGGAGGTCAACATGGCTTCACTCCAGGTTCTTGCGCGTGGCGCGCTTGGCGATGATGAAGAACACAGCCCCGATCGCCGCCATGGCTGCCAGATTGGGCAGGAATACGGCCCAGATGTCGCCGGCGAGAAACACGGTTTTGAGCGAGTCGACGAAGTAGCGCGCCGGAACCGCTCGGGTGATGGCGCGGATCGGCGCCGGCATGGCATCGATCTCGTACAAAAAGCCCGACAGCATGAAAGCCGGCAGAAAGCCCGTGAACAGCGCAATCTGCGCCGCCAGGAACTGGTTACGCGCCAGGGACGAGATCAGCAGACCCTGGCCCAGCGCCGGCACCATGAACACGGCGGACAAAAGCAGCAACGCCGCCAGCGAGCCACGCATCGGGACGCCGAACACGAACACGGCCAGTGCGGCCGCGCCCAGTGTGGACAGCATGCCGAGCACGAAGTACGGCAGCAGCTTGCCGATCAATATCTCCGCCACCGAGGCCGGCGTGGAGAGCACCGCCTCCATGGTGCCGCGCTCCCATTCGCGCGCCACCACCAGCGCGGTCAACATGGTGCCGATGATGGTCATGACGATGGCAATCGCGCCCGGAATCAGCGCGCGCCGGCTTTCCAGCTCGGGGTTGAACCAGTAGCGCGGCTCCAGCACGACGGACTGCGCGGGTGCTGCGACATCCAGCCCGGCGCGCCACGTCTGCACCACGCCGCGAGCGTAGTTTTCGACATAGTTGGCGGTGTTGGGGTAGGAGCCATCGGTGACGATCTGCACCAGCGGCTCGCTGCCGCGCTGGGCCAAGCGTTGTTCGAAATCCTGCGGAATGACGACGTAGCCGCGCAGCGCACCGGAGACGAGCTGCTCGGCCACTTCGCGGCGATCATGGGCGAAGTGCACATCGAGGAAGCGCGTCCCGGAAAACGCCGCCGCCAGTTCCTGCGCTGCCGCACCGGGCGACTCCAGCACGACACCGACACGAACATCCTTCGCATCCAGCGACACTGCATAGGCAAACAGCAGCAGCAACACCACCGGCAGCACGAAGGCGATCAACAAAGTGGATGGGTCACGCAACGCCTGATAACTTTCCTTGGTGACCAAGGCCACCAGGCGCCGCAGGTCAAAACGGCGCAAGTCGCCCTGCATCGGGCCGGCGCCGTCCTTGTGTTTCTCAACGACCTTCATGCGGCAACCTCCATCTCACGGTCGGCAGACTCCACCAGGTGAATGAAGGCGTCCTCCATGGTCGGGTCGGGATGTTCGGCATTCGCGGCGGCACGCTTGAGCGCATCGGGCGTGTCGAGCGCGATCAGGCGCGCGCGAGAGAGCATGGCGACGCGGTCGCAGTATTCGGCCTCGTCCATGAAGTGGGTGGTGACCATGATGGTCACGCCCTTGCGCGCCAGGCCGTTGATGTGGGTCCAGAATTCGCGCCGGGTGATCGGATCCACGCCCGAAGTAGGCTCATCCAGGAACAACACGGGAGGCCGATGCATGAGCGAGCAGGCCAGCGCCAGGCGCTGTTTGTGCCCCAGCGGCAGGGAATCGGGCGTGGCGGACAGCCACTCCCCCAGATCGAAGGTCTCGATCATCTCGGCAATGCGTTCGCGCCGGGTGTTGCCTTCCAGCCCGTAGACGCCGGCCGAAAATTCCAGGTTCTGCTGCACCGACAGCAGGCCGTAGAGCGAGAACTTCTGCGCCATGTAGCCCAGCCGGCTCTTGGCCGCGCCGGTGGCGCGGCGCAGGTCATGCCCCACCACGTGCGCCTCGCCCGCGGTGGGTTTGAGCAGGCCGCACAGCATCTTGAAGGTGGTGGACTTGCCGGCGCCATTGGGGCCAAGCAGACCGAAGATTTCGCCTTTGCGCACCTCGAAGCTGACCTGGTCGGTGGCGGTGAACTCGCCGAAGCGCTTGGTGAGATTGCGGCAGGAGACGGCAATGTCCGAGCCCAGTTCGACCGGTGACAGGCGTTCGGCCAGTGTCGAAGTGCCGCCGGGGCCGCCACCGAGGAGATCGATGAAGGCGTCTTCGAAGCGCGCGGGCACCCGGGCCAGCTGCACTTGGGCACGATCAGCCAGCGACTGGATTTGGCTTGCCTGCGCACCCTCGCGCAGTACCACGCGCACGCCGGCGCCCTGAATCACGCCATCGCTCACGCTCTCCAGATCGAGTGCCTCGGTCAGAACCGCCCGGCGCTCGGCGCCGACGTTTTCCAGGCGGAAGCTGCGGCCTTCGAGCTGCGCGGTCAGTGCTTGCGGCGGGCCATCGAACAAGAGCTGCCCCTGGTTCAGCAACAGCACGCTCTCGCAGCGCTCGGCCTCGTCCAGATAGGCGGTAGACCAGACCACGGCCATGCCCTCATCGGTCAGTGCCTGCACCATGCGCCACAAATCCTGGCGGCTGACCGGGTCAACGCCCACGCCGGGCTCGTCCAGCAGCAGCACCTTGGGCCGCGCCATGAGCGCACAGGCCAGCCCCAACTTTTGCTTCATGCCGCCGGAGAGCTTGCCGGCCAAGCGCTTCGTAAAAGGTCCCAGCCGCGTGAAGTCCAGCAACTCGGCAAATAGATCGGCATTGCGATCCGCATCCATGCCGCGAAGCTGCGCATACAGGCGCATGTTCTCCATCACCGACAGGTCTTCGTACAGGCCAAAGCGCTGCGGCATGTAGCCGCTGGCAACGTGGATGGCGTCGTTGTCCCGGACCACGTCATAACCGGCCAGGGTGACGCGGCCGGCATTGGGCACCAGCAGGCCGGTCAGGATGCGCATCAGCGTCGTCTTGCCGGCGCCGTCCGGGCCGACCAGACCGGTCAACCGTCCGTAGTGGATGTGCGCGCTCAAGCTGCGCAGGGCCTGCACCTTGCCGAAATGCTTGTCCACACCTTCGATGACGACGGCGGCAGCGGCGACAGCGCTTGTCGGCGTGGCGGCCATGGCGGCGTTGGCCTGCATCTCAACGCTCCCCCACGCGCGTGCTGGAGGCCGGCTTGGCATCGACCGCGATCGTCACCGGCATGCCCTGACGCAAGGCGGCGTCGCTGTCGGCCTCGTCAATGACGATGCGCAGGCGATACACCAGATCCGTGCGCAAGTCCGTCGTCTCCACTGTCTTGGGCGTGAATTCGGCGCGCGGCGAGATGAAACCGATCTGGCCGCGATAGATCTTTTCCCCGGAATCGCTCTTGACGTGCACCGCCGTGCCCGGTGCGATGCGGCCCAGATCCCGCTCGCCCACGTAGGCGCGCACGTACACGGGCTTGTCCAGGCTCAGGCTGTAGACCGCACTCTGGCTGGCCACCATGCTGCCGGGTTCACGCACCCGCGCGATGATGGTTCCATCGCTGGGTGCCATGAGTTCAGTGTCCGCCAGAGATGTAGTGGCTTGCGCTGCGGCTGCCTGCGCCGCTGCAAGGCGAGCCTCTGCTGCGGCAATGTCTTCCTTGCGAAAGCCTTCGGATGCTTGCGACAGGGCGGCCTTGGCTGATTCGACGCCCGCAACCGACTGATCTCTTGCGGTGCGGGCAGCATCGACCGTGCGCTGGCTGCTTGCACCCGACGCCAACAGGCTGCTCTGGCGCTGAAAGTTGCGCTCGGCATCGAGGGCGAGCGCCTGCGCTTTCTTAAGCGCCTCGCGTGCCTGGGTGATTTCCTGAGGTCGCAGGCCGCGGCGCAGCTTGGTCAGCTCCGCCTGCGCCACCTGTACCGGGCTTGTGCGGCTGCAAGGGCGTCTTGATATGGCTGCGCGTCGAGCGTGGCCAGGCGCGCGCCGGCAGTGACGGAATCACCCTCGTCAAAAGCCATCTGCGTGACGCGCCCGGGCTGGCGGAAAGCCAATTGAACCTCGCGGATGTCGACGTTGCCGTAGAGGCGCAATGCATCTTGATTGTCATGGCCGCGCGTGAACCAGAACGCCAGTGCACCGCCAAGAACGAGCAGGGCAACAATGATCACGACCCAACGGGTTTTTTTTGTAGAGAGGTTCGGAGTTGTCATGGATGGGTTTCCACTAAAAAAAGATGCTCACTGCTCGCGCGTGGCCGGTGCATTCGCCGTTGATCGACGCCAAGCAATGGCCGCGATGCCGACCCACACCAGCGTGCGCAGCGTCATGGCAATGACCGTGCGCCGCTCCCAGGCGCCGCCGAGCGCCACATGCACTCCGAAGGCCAGGAATACGAGTGCCGTCGCAACTGCGATGGCCATGGCCAGCCATGTGGCCCAGCGCCGACGCATCCACAACCCGACGCCAGCGATGACGTAGGCGAACCCGGCCAGAAAGTTGAACCAAAGCACGAAGGGCACATAGCTTCCGGCCGCGTCACGCGCTGCACCGTCATAAAACAGGACGGCGCCGCCTTCCCGGATGGTCATCAGGCCAAAACCGATGGCAATCAGGGCGATCACACGCATCCAGATGCCGCGCCCGTTGTGTGCTGTCATGTTCATTGCTCCCGGTTCTTCGGAGGGTTTGCTGGATCGTCGTGCCGTTTGAGGACTGGACGGGTGCTTCATGTGCCGCTTTCGATGCCACGGCGATAGATGGCGAACACGGCGGGCGCATCGCGACGAATCCGACTGACCTTGCCGGCCAGCAGGGACTGCATGACCAGCCCCTGGATCGTGCCGATGAACAGCACGGCGGCGGCATCCACGTCCAGATCCGCATCCAGCTCGCCCTGCGCCTTGCCCGCTTCCATCAGGCGGCGCAGGCGCTGCTCGTACTGGCGGATCAGGGTTTGCACCATGCGCTTGGCGAGCGTCTCGCCAGAGCGCTGCAACTCTCCGAACAGCATGCGTGGCACGCCCGGGTGCTTGGACACGAAGTCGATGTGCGTCATGAACATGGCTTCGAGCGCCGCGCCAGGAGATGCGGCGCCTTCGGCCGCCTTGTCCACGCTGACCAGAAGGCGTTCGCCGACCCAGGACATCGTGGCTTCCACGATGGCTTCCTTGTTGGGGAAGTGACGAAACAACGCGCCCTGCGTCAAGCCCATTCGGTCGGCAATCGCCGTGGTCGTGATCTCGGCCGAGTTCTGCTCGGCTGCCAGATCAACCACGGCTTGCACTGTGGCCGCACGCCGATCTTCGGCGGACAGGTATTGGGGGCGTTGGCTCACGATTCAGACTCCATGTAGTAAGTGATCTATTACTATCGTAACACGCAAAATGACCATGACGCAAGATCGGAAACTTGTCGGATGAGACAGAACTGCGGGCCTTTCATACGGAGAGCGGATCGGTCAACTTGATGCAACTCAAGAAGCTGGATCCCATATCAGGCAGATCGGAAGATGCGTGATCGTTGGGCCTGGAGCTTCAGCCGCGGCAGTGATTGCGTTTGTGAAGGCTGAAAAAACTTTGCGCCCCTGCGGAAGGCTTGCAACTTTTCCTGCAAGCGATAAGATAGTAATATGTTACTCGCTAAATGAAAGGCTGGAAATGAGCAACGTCGCAATACATGGCAGGGCCGATCTGACGCAGCCCGAAGCCTGTCGCCCTGACGCCCTGGATACGCTTGCGAACGCTTGGCGGGCGCGCAGCACGGGGGGGTTGTCACCGGCGGCCGGCCTGCTGGCTTGGTACGACTGGGCGCTGCACCTGAGCCTTTCGCCGGGCAAGCAACGCAGCTTGATCGAAAAGGGCTTGCACAAACAGCAACGCCTTGCGCGCTATGCCTTGCGTGTTGCCAGCGCGCACGATTGCCCGACCTGCATCGAGCCCCTGGAGCAGGATCGGCGCTTTGCCGCCCCGGCTTGGCAGCAGTGGCCCTTCAACCTGATTCACCAGGGCTTTTTGCTCCAGCAGCAGTGGTGGCACAACGCCACCACGGGCGTGCGTGGCGTGTCGCGCCATCACGAGAACATGGTCACGTTCGCTGGGCGGCAGTGGCTGGACATGTGGTCGCCTTCGAATTTCATCTGGACCAACCCCGAGGTGCTGCACGCCATCACGCAAAGCGGTGGCGCAAACCTGTGGCGCGGCGCCGTGAACTTCCTTGACGATGCGCGACGCCTCGCGCTCGACGATGCGCCAGCAGGGGTCGAAGGGTTCGAGGTGGGCAAGGACGTGGCGATCACGCCAGGCAAGGTGGTGTTTCGAAACCACCTGATCGAGTTGATTCAGTACTCACCCACGACGCCGGATGTGCATGTGGAGCCGGTACTGATCGTGCCGTCCTGGATCATGAAGTACTACATCCTCGACCTGTCGCCGCACAACTCGATGGTGAAGTACCTGGTCGATCAGGGGCACACGGTGTTCATCCTTTCATGGAAGAACCCGACGGCGGCCGATCGCGACCTCGGTCTGGAGGATTACCGCTGGCTGGGGGTCATGGACGCGTTGGATGCGGTCACGGCCATCGTGCCCGAGCGCAAAGTGCAAGCAGTGGGCTATTGCCTGGGCGGCACCTTGCTCACGATCGCCGCCGCCGCGATGGCGCGCGATGGCGACGAGCGGCTGCAAAGCCTGACGCTGTTGGCGTCGGAGACCGATTTCCGCGAATCGGGCGAGATCGCGCTCTTCATCGACGACAGTCAACTGGCCTGGCTTGAAGCCGGTATGTGGGACAAGGGCTATCTCGACGGCAGGCAGATGGCCGGCGCGTTCCAGATGCTCAACTCGCGCGACCTGATCTGGTCGCGACGGGTGCGTGAATACCTGTTGGGCGAGCGCCAGACCTTCAATGACCTGATGGCCTGGAATGCCGACGTGACCCGCATGCCGTACCGCATGCACAGCGAGTACCTGCGGCGCTTGTATCTGGACAACGACCTGGCCGAGGGGCGCTACCGCGTCGGCGGGAGACCCGTGGCGCTGGCCGACATCGAGGTGCCCATGTTCATCGTCGGCACGGTGCGCGATCACGTCGCTCCCTGGCCATCCGTGTACAAGATGCATCTGCTCAATGATGCGGAGCTGACCTTCGTGCTGACCAGCGGCGGGCACAACGCCGGCGTCGTCAGCGAGCCAGGGCACCCCCGGCGCAGCTTCCAGATTGCGACCCGTGCCGCTGGCGATCGCTATATCGATCCGCAATTGTGGCGTGCCGAGACCCCGCTGAACGAAGGCTCCTGGTGGCCGGCATGGCAGCAATGGTTGGCCGGGCGCTCGGCCGGGCGCGTCGCTCCGCCTGCCATGGGCGGGACGCAACCACCGCTTGGCGATGCGCCGGGAACCTATGTGGCCATGCGATGACATGGCAAAACGCGTCCACGAACACATCACTCAACTTTCATCGGGTCGTTGCGCAGGCATTGCCCACACCCGCCCCAGAGGGGCACATCACCACCGTGGAGAATTGAAATGAACAACGAACTGCCCATCCAACTCTACAAGGCCAATGCCGAGTTGCAGCTTCAGATCACTCGCTTGCTGCAAGAAAGCGGCCACCACTGGTTCGAAGCCATGCAACAGCTCAGTGCTGGCGGCGTGCTGGAGACCACCTCGCGCATCCAGAACCTCCAACAGGCGGCGGACTGGCAGGCGCTTGCCACCTTGCCATCCGAGGTGTTCTGGCGCCTGTGCCAGGGCCGTATGGGCGATACCCAGGCGGTCGGCCAGGCTGCTGCCAAGAGCCAGGCGGCATTCGCTGATGGCCTGCGCGAGGCGCTGACGACCTGGCAGGCATCCGTCTCCGAAGTATTCGGCGCCAGCGGTGGCACAGCCTCTTTCGCGCAGTTTTGTCAGCAATGGACGCAGCCCTGGAGCGCGCCAGGCGCCGCGCCTCAGGGCAAGGCCAAAAAGTAAGGAGGTGCACATGAGCAGTTCCGGACGAACCGCCCTGGTCACTGGCGGCAATCGCGGTCTTGGCGCGGCCATTGCCCGCGCCCTGGACGACGCGGGCCACCGCGTCATCATCACGCACACGCCCGGCAACGATAAGGTCGCTGCCTGGCTCGACGCGCAGGACACCAAAGGCTACCGGTTCGTGGCCTACGGCGTCGATGTCGGCGACTGGGAATCGACCCAGGCTTTGGCGCGTCAGATTCAGGCGGACGGCTACCACGTTGACATCCTGGTGAACAACGCCGGCATCACCCGTGACGCGACCTTGCGCAAGATGGACAAATCCGGCTGGGACGCCGTGCTGCGCACCAACCTGGACTCCATGTTCAACGTCACCAAGCCGTTCATCGACCCGATGATGGAGCGTGGCTGGGGACGCATCATCAATATCTCGTCGATCAACGGCAGCAAGGGCCAGTTCGGCCAGACCAATTACTCGGCGGCCAAGGCCGGCGTGCACGGCTTCACCAAGGCGCTGGCGCAGGAGGTGGCGCGCAAGGGCGTGACGGTCAACACCGTCTCGCCGGGCTACCTGGCCACCGAGATGGTGATGGCGGTGCGTGAGGATGTGCGCCAGAAGATCATCGATGCGATTCCAGTCGGCCGCCTCGGTCATCCGGACGAGATCGCGGCGCTGGTGGCCTTCATCGCCAGTGAGGCTGCCGCCTTCATGACGGGCAGCAACGTGGCGATGAACGGTGGCCAGCACATGTCATGAGTTGGGAGAACCCGCGGCCCTCGCGGGCGGTTTCCGACGCGGCAGTCACCAACTCCTGGAGGAGTTCCATGTATTCCCGATTTCTGGTGCCGCTGGACGGTAGTTCCACATCCTTCCTGGCCCTCGATCATGCGGCAGAACTGGCACGCCTGAGCGGCGCCACCGTGATCTTGCTGCATATCGTCGAACCAACGCGCCACAGCACGGGTTTCGAGCGCCCCGAGGTCTACATCAAGGATGTCCGCCCACGCTTCCTCAAAGCCGGCCAGGCGTTGCTGGATGAGGCTGCGAGTCGGCTCCGTCGGGAAGGAATTGCCACAGAGACGGTGCTGCTTGAAAGCGGCACCGAACGCGTGTCGGAACAGATCGCGCAGCAGGCCGAGGTGAGCGATTGCGACTTGATCATCCTGGGCACTCACGGGCGTCGCGGCGTGAACCGGCTGCTGCTGGGCAGCGATGCGGAGCAAGTAGCGCGCATTGCGCCAGTTCCGGTAATGCTGGTGCGCCAGTCGAGCCGAGATGGTGGCCAGCCATCTTCAGCCGCACGGGCGCCAGTCAAGGCCAGCAACAACACCAGTACGTCACGCCGGCGTCCAACTGGCGCAAACAAGGCAAAGAAATCACATGCATGAACAAGCCCCTGAGGGTGCTCGCGCCGACCCTCAAAGCGGTGTCGAGCGTCTTATCGCCCATGTCAAAACCATGGCCCCGGTTCGCACCGCGGTGGTGCACCCTTGTGACGCGCTCAGCCTGGGCGGTGCCTTGGACGCGCGCGATGCCGGCGTCATCACACCAGTATTGGTGGCACCGCTCGCCAAGTTGCGTGCCGTTGCAGCCGACACGGGGTTGGAACTGGGAGACAGCGAGGTCGTCGATGTGCCGCACAGCCACGCCGCAGCGGCCACCGCCGCCCGGCTGGCTGGCAAGGGCGAGGTGCAGGCGCTGATGAAAGGCAGCTTGCACAGCGATGAGTACCTGGGTGCCATCCTGGCGCCCGAAGCCTGCCTGCGCACCGAGCGTCGATTGACGCACTGTTACATCATGCAGACGGCCAGCTACCCTCGGCCCTTCATCATCACCGACGCCGCCATCAATATCGCTCCGACGCTCGAAATCAAGGCCGACATCGTGCGCAACGCCATCGACTTGGCGCACTCCATCGGCATTGCCGAGCCCAAGGTGGCGATCCTCGCGGCGGTCGAGACCGTCAACCCGCGCATGCTTTCGACCCTGGATGCTGCGGCACTGTGCAAGATGGCCGATCGTGGCCAGATCACCGGAGGTGTGCTCGACGGGCCACTGGCCTTTGATAACGCCGTCTCTCCCGATGCCGCGCGCGTCAAGGGCATCAAGTCCGCCGTGGCCGGGCAAGCCGACATCCTGGTCGTTCCCGACCTGGAAAGCGGCAACATGCTGGCCAAGCAACTGGAATACATGGGCCAAGCCGATAGCGCGGGGATCGTGATGGGCGCGCGCGTGCCGATTGTGCTCACCAGTCGCTCGGACTCCCGCCGCACGCGAATAGCTTCATGCGCCATTGCGCTGATCTTGGCGCATCGCCAGCGTGCTTTTGTTCAGTGCGAAGGGAGCCGCGTATGAAATGCAATTTCACGGACAATGTTCCGTTCGTTTTAGGTAATGATTCTGCAGTGCCGGTACGCAGCTCTCGATCGTGAGGCATATGCTCCTTGCATCTCTCTGGCGTTGGTTGATCGTGATCACCGCCGCGTTTGCACTTGGTGGTTGCGCGGTCGTCAGTGAGTTCAAACCTTCTGTCGCTGTACGCGCGATGACGCCGGATGAATACGTTGCTCTACGACGCGGCGATCTCCTCGGCAGAGGCAAACTCAGCGCACCGACCTTGCAGACGATCCGCGTTACCGGGCTCGATGAGCGAGTTTGCGCAACGAACACCTCGCTCACTTGCATCGAGGCGTTGACCATGATGAAGGACTTGGACGGCGAAACGAGGCTGTCGGCACTGGCTGAACTCTGGTTGCAGCATGCCATGTCGATCTCGACGGCAGTCCCAAATAGTCGCATCGTTTCTACTTCCGCCTGGATCGAGACGGCTCGGCACGCTTACGCGTATCTCTTTTTCACCAGGCGCTCGCCCGGCGAGCGCGCGTTTGAGGAGCGGCAGACGCAGGTGCGCGATTGGTACAACTATGCGGTGCAAAAAACGGTCACGCAATTGTTTGGCCTACAGCACCAAGCACTTCGTGCACATGCTGGCGAAGCCGAAGCGACATTGCGCTTGGGTGACTGGGCTTTGCGAGTCGACTTGAACGCCCGGCTGCCCAACGATGCGACCACGCCACGCGAGTTGCTGCCTGCGAACGCTCTGGCATTCCAAGGCCTGCGCGGCATCTATCGCAGGGACGGCTTGGGTGCCGAATTGGTGGCCGTAACGGATGCAGAACCGAGGTCACTGGACGAATCAGGCGAATCTTCCGCCGGTAACGGACGTCCGAGGGTATTTCCCGCCTGGAGCGAAATGCCAACGCCCAACGTGACAGCAGTGCTTCGTTTTGATGCACTCACCGTCGATGAGCTGCTTGCCTCGCATGAACTCATCGTCGGTGTGTATGACCCCTTGGTACAGGACTATCTGCAACTCCACGGCCAACGCGTTCCACTGGCTGGTAACTTCACGGCTGGCTACGGCTTATGGTTGGCGCGTTCGGGATTCAACCAGCAATCTTTGCGAGGGCTGTTTGGGCGTGAGCGTGGCATCGATCAGCCGCATCTGTATCTGATGCAGCCGTTCGACCCGCGGCGGCGCATCATCGTGATGGTGCATGGACTGGCGAGCAGCCCCGAAGCATGGGTCAACGTTGCCAATGAGCTTCTGGCCGATGAGGAGCTGCGATGCGAATTCCAAGTGTGGGAGATTTATTACCCCACGAATATGCCTGTACCAGCCAGTCATGCAGCAATCCGCCAAGTTCTGGCGGCAGCTTTGCATCACTTCGACCCTGATGAGGAAACCTTGGCTTCCCACGGGCTGGTGTTGATTGGACACAGCATGGGAGGACTGCTGGCGCGGCTGATGGTCTCCACGGCAGACCAGCAACTGTGGAAGTGGGCCGCATCGGACGCCAGGATCGATCTGGATCGCCTTGGGAGCATCCGCTCCCAACTTGACCCTCTTTTGCGCTTTCAGCCATTTTCAGGTGTTGAGCGTGTGGTATTCATTGCCACTCCGCATCGTGGTACGGCGGTTGCCGGCCAGGGACTTGGGCGTTGGGTTGCCGGATTGATCCGCTTGCCATTGACGCTGCTGTCAACCCTCGGCGACGCCTTCCCGGCTCGCGCCGACACCGCTGCCACGGCACAGGCCACGATCTTGAAGAACATCCCCAACAGCATTGACCAACTCGACGAAAACGATCCCTTCGTCAAAGCTACGAGCGAGCTTCCGATTTCGGATCAGGTGTCCTATCACTCGATCATTGCCGGGCGGCAGGCTAACGGTCCTCTCGCTGAATCGGACGATGGTTTGGTTCCCTATCGAAGCGCGCATCTGGATGGCGCCAAGTCAGAAAAAAATCATCGTGTCCGGACACAGCGTGCAGGGAGACCGCCGCATCCATCGTCGAAATCCGGCGAATCCTGCGCGAGGATATTTCCAAGCATCGGTTGACAGCCGCTGATTCGTCTTCCGTCCGGAGAGGGAGCTGCCCAGCGCAACGATGAGTTCAGTCATTGATTTTTCGAAGAATAGTAAGTAACATATCACTTACTACTCAGTCTTGACTGGATCGCTTGCATCGCACCTTGGACATTTTCGGTTTGGAAGGACAGCGTCCTTGGTGTTCTCACATGAGTGGAGCATCCGGCTGCATCCCACGGAACGTGGACGATCTGACACGCTAGGAAGGGCAGAAGTGGAGCTACGCCACCTTCGATGTTTTACCGCAGTCGCGGAAGAGCTTCATTTTGCTCGGGCCGCTGAACGGTTACACATCGACCAATCGCCGCTGTCTCGCACCATCAAGGAACTGGAGGAAGACCTTGGTGCGCGCCTGTTTGTTCGCACTACCCGCAGCACGCAATTGACCCGTGCGGGTCGATTGCTGTTGGAGCACGTACCGCGCATCTTCGCTGCGCTGGAGCAAGCACGCGATAGCGTCAGGTCTGCCTCCAATGGTTATCACGGGCAATTGCGCATTGCCTTGTCCGATGGCATCACGCCATCACGCTTGCCGGCGCTACTTGCGCAGTGCCGCGAAGAAGACCCCGAGGTCGAGGTTCGGTTGTTCGAAGTTTCGATGGCCCAGCAAATCAAGGGTCTGCACGATGAGCTATACGACGCAGGATTTTCGATGGCCGAAGACGTAGGTGATGGCATCGTGGTCACGCCTGCCTGGGAGGATGAGTTGATGGTGGCGGTGCCCGCTCGCCATCCCGTTCTGGCCTTCAAGCAGATTCCGCTGGAGGAGGTTCTGCACTACCCGCTGGTGCTGGGCGACCCGTTGATTTGCGAAGGGCATGCGCGTCAGGTCGATCGAATCTTGCGCAAGTACGAACGGGAGCCGCTCATAGTTCAGCACGTTGCCTCTTTTGACCTCATGATGACCTTGGTTTCCGCCGGGCTGGCCTTGGGCTTGGCCGGAGCAGCACACGTTGCGTCCAGCCGTGAGCTTGGTGTAGTGGCTCGGCCGTTGGCGGGTAAACCGCCCATGCTGACGACCTATCTACTGTGTCGCGATACAGAGGCTCCAGAGATGTTGGCCCGATTCATCGACCGGGTGGCCTCCATTGATTCAGCAGAATCTCTGAGCAGCATCGGGAATCCACGATCCACCCGATGAAAGGATTGATCCCATGAACAAAGTGATGCTGCTGATGGTGGTTGCTGCGCTGACCGCATGCGGCCCCTCCCAACCTTCGGAAACCGTGGATGCGCTCGCCGCCAATCCCGACCGCATCAAGGAGATCCAGCGCCAATGCAAGGAAGATCGATCGAAGGTCGGCGACGAACTCTGCTTGCGTGCGGCAGAAGCCGCCAACCAGCGCTTCTTCGGTGATCGGCCTGAGCAAAAATCCAAGTAACTGCCTTGTCGCCGTTTTACAGCACGAAGTTCTCGCTGATACCTCACCACGCCGCAATGCGCTCGCGTCTGTGGTGTTTCTATAGCTTTCGCTTCCGCGCGAAATCTGGCTCTTTCAGCCTCAATCCCCGCCATAACGGCCTTTGACCGGCACTGACCCGGCACCGATCCTGACGCCTGCGGCACACCCTTGTGCCGCTTTTCCCATGAGGAACCAGCGCAGGAGAAATCGGAGGCCAGGTCATGCAAGGGACGAACGTGCTGTTCGGTCAGATCGCCGTGGTATTCGGCATCGTGATCGCCGGAGTGTGGAGCGCCACACAATGGACAGCCGCCGCCCTGGGCTACCAGCTACGCTTGGGCTCGCCCTGGTTCGATTTTTTTGGCACGCCGGTCTACCACCCGTGGAAGCTGTTTGAGTGGTGGTTCGTCTTCGATGCCTACGCGCCGGAAGTCTTCAACACTGGCGGCATGATGGCGGGCGGCAGCGGGCTCGTCGCCGTGCTGGTTGCCATTGGCATGTCGGTCTGGCGCTCGCGGCAATCGCGCCTGGTCACGACCTACGGCTCGGCACGCTGGGCGAACGCGCAGGACATTCGCAAGGCCGACCTCACACAGCCGGCCGGCGTGTTTCTCGGCCAGCACGATCGCCAGTACCTGCGCCATGAAGGCCCGGAACACGTCCTGACCTTCGCGCCCACGCGCTCGGGCAAGGGCGTGGGCCTGGTGGTGCCGACACTGCTTTCCTGGCCTGCATCCGCCGTCATCCACGACATCAAGGGCGAGAACTGGAAGATCACCGCAGGTTGGCGCTCGCGCTTCTCACACTGCCTGCTGTTCAACCCGACCGATGCGAAGTCGGCGGCCTACAACCCGCTGCTGGAAGTCCGGCGCGGCGCACATGAAGTGCGTGACGTTCAGAACATCGCGGACATTCTGGTCGATCCCGAAGGCGCGCTGGAGAAGCGCAACCATTGGGAGAAAACCAGCCATGCGCTGCTGGTCGGCGCCATCCTGCATGTGCTCTATGCGGGCGAGGACAAGACGCTGCGCGGAGTTGCCAACTTCCTCAGCGATCCGGCGTGCCCGTTCGAGCTGACGCTGCACCGGATGATGACCACGCGGCATCTTGGCGATGCACCGCACCCCGTTGTCGCATCCGCCGCGCGCGAAGTGCTCAACAAGTCGGACAACGAACGCTCCGGCGTGTTGAGCACCGCCATGTCGTTCCTCGGCCTGTACCGTGACCCCACGGTGGCCGAAGTCACGTCGCGCTGCGACTGGCGCATCGCCGACCTGATCGCGGCCGAGCATCCGGTGTCGCTGTATCTGGTGGTGCCGCCTTCGGACATTTCGCGGACAAAACCGCTGATCCGCTTGATCCTCAACCAGATCGGCCGGCGCCTCACTGAATCGCTCGACGGCTCCGACGGCATCGAGCGCCGCCACAAGCTGCTGCTGATGCTCGACGAGTTCCCGGCGCTCGGGCGCCTGGACTTCTTCGAGACGGCGCTGGCTTTCATGGCGGGCTATGGCATCCGCAGCTTCCTCATAGCCCAAAGCCTGAACCAGATCGACAAAGCCTACGGCCAGAACCATTCCATCCTCGACAACTGCCATGTGCGCGTGACGTTCGCCACCAACGACGAACGCACGGCCAAGCGCATTTCCGAAACGCTGGGCACGGCCACTGAGCTGCGCGCGCAGCGCAATTACGCCGGCCACCGGCTCGCGCCGTGGCTGGGCCACCTGATGGTGTCGCGCCAGGAGACCGCGCGCCCACTGCTGACGCCGGGCGAAGTGATGCAGCTACCGCCCGATGAAGCCGTGGTGATGGTGTCCAGCGTGGCGCCGATCAAGGCCAAGAAGCTGCGCTACTACGCGGACGCCAATTTCAAACGCCGCGTGCTGCCGCCGCCCGTGCTTGCGGCCGGGCGCTATGCCGACGTGCCGCCATCGCGGGCCGACGACTGGAGCGGGCTGGCGATTCCCGCCGTGCCCGCCACACCGGCTCCCGCTCCCGTTCCCACTGATGAGCTGGGCAGTGCCGACGGCGGCGGCCCGCGCCGCCAGCCCGAACTCTCCGAGACCGTCGCCTACGACCCCGAGCTGGCCGCGTCCGCAGCCGACCTTGGGCTGCTCGATGACGACGACGACCTACCGCTTCCCCTTCCGCGCCAGCTCGATCCGGCCATGCAGCGCACGGCCCGGCTGGCATCGCTGAACCCCAACGACGGAATCGAGCTATGAGCCACTACCGCCTGAACCTCTTTATCCAGCCCGAGCACGCCAGGCGCCTCGATGAGCTGGCCGCCAAGAAAGGCGTGTCCAAATCGTCCATCGTCGCGGCGGCGCTTGCATCGTGGCTGTCGCCCGATGCCGCCGACCAGCGCGAAGCAGCCATCGCCAAACGGCTGGATCGCCTGTCGCGCCAGGCCGAGCGCATGGAGCGCGATCAGAACATCCATATCGAGACGCTGGCGCTGTTCATCCGCTACTTCCTCACGGTCAGCACGCCAGTTCCCGAGGCTCATCAAAAGCGGCGCGCGCCCAGGGCAGAGCGCGCTTCGAGCAGTTCATAGAGCAGTTGGGCCGCCACCTGCTGCGCGGGCGCAGCCTGGTGCGCGATGTGGTGGAGGAACTGCACCCCGACCCGATGCGGATGGATGACGCGGCGGCAGTTGCCGACGCGCAGGAGCGTGCCTCATGAGTGCCGTTCCCTCGTCCTTCGCCACCTCGCTCGACCGCCGCATCCAGATGCTCCGCACGGCGATGGGGCCGCTGATCGCTGCCGCGCTCGAAGATCCGGACGTGGTGGAAGTGATGCTAAATCCTGATCGCACCCTTTGGGTGGATCGGCTTTCCAGCGGGCGCGCACCTATGGGCGTGGAACTGCCCGAGGCAGATGGCGAGCGGATCATCCGGCTGGTCGCCGCCCACGTCGGCGCGGAAGTGCATCGCGGCCAGCCGCTGCTGTCCGCCGAGCTGCCCGAAACCGGCGAACGCTTTGAGGGCATCTTGCCACCGGCAGCGCCGGGGCCGGCCTTCGCGCTGCGCAAGCGCGCCATCGGCGTGATCCCGCTGGAGCGGTACGTCATCGACGGAATGATGACCAGCGCCCACGCGGGCTTTCTCGTTCGCGCCGTGCGCGAGCGCCAGAACATCCTGATCGCGGGCGCCACCAGTAGCGGCAAGACCACGCTCGCCAATGCGCTGCTGGCCGAGATTGCCGCCACGGGCGACCGCGTGCTGGTGCTCGAAGACACGGTGGAGCTGCAATGCGCGGCCCGCGACCACGTTCCGCTGCGCACCCGCGCAGGCGCGGTGTCCATGACCGAGCTGGTGCGCTCGTCCATGCGCCTGCGCCCGGATCGTGTCGTCGTCGGCGAGGTGCGCGGCCCCGAGGCACTGGATCTCATCAAGGTGTGGGGCACGGGCCACCCCGGCGGCATCGCCACGATCCACGCGGGTTCCGCGTTCGGGGCACTGCTGCGCCTGGAGCAACTGATCCTCGAAGTGGCGGTGAACCCGCCCCGTGCGTTGATCGCCGAGGCGGTCAACGTGGTGATCCACATCGCCGGGCGCGGGCGCAAGCGCCGCATCGAGAGCATTGCCCGCGTCGTCGGCTTTGACGGCGTTGGCTACCAACTGGCGAATGCGCTGGAAACGCCGTTTCCCGAGCTGCCGCCACTTCCCGATGCCGCACCCGCTGCGGCGACTTCCCCATTTCTCGACCTTTCTGGAGGACTTCCATGACGATGCACGCCCATGCTTTCCGTGTTTCCGTAAATCCGCTTTTCCACCTGTCGGGCCTCGCACGGCTGCGCAGCCTCGCCCGCCCGGCGGGGCAAGGGCTGCTGCTGGCCGCGCTGATGCTGTTCCTGGCCGGCACCGCGCAGGCCGCTGGTTCCTCAATGCCTTGGGAAGGCCCGCTGCAATCCATCCTCGAATCCATCCAGGGGCCGGTGGCGCGCATCGTCGCGGTCATCATCATCATCGCCACGGGCCTCGCGCTCGCGTTCGGTGACACGTCGGGCGGCTTTCGCAAGCTGATCCAGATCGTGTTCGGCTTGAGCATTGCCTTCGCCGCGTCGTCGTTCTTCCTGTCGTTCTTCAGCTTCTCCGGCGGGGCCGTCGTATGAGCGGCGCCGACACCTTCGCGGCCGGGTTCGAGGTGCCGCTGCATCGCTCGCTGACCGAGCCGATCCTGCTGGGCGGTGCGCCGCGCACCGTGGCGATCGCCAACGGCACGCTGGCCGCCGCTGTCGGCCTGGGCCTGCAACTGTGGATTCCCGGTGTCGTGCTCTGGATCGTCGGCCATTCGCTGGCGATGTGGGGGGCGCGCGTCGATCCGCAGTTCATGGCCGTGTTCGCGCGGCACATCAAGCACCGCCCACTGCTGGACGTGTAAGGGAGGACGCCGCGATGCTGAACCTCGCCGAATACCGCCAGCGTCCTGCGCTGCTCGCCGACTGGCTGCCCTGGGCCGGACTGGTGGCACCGGGCGTCGTCTTGAACAAGGACGGCAGTTTCCAGCGCACGGCGTGCTTTCGTGGGCCCGACCTCGACAGCGCGACACAGGGCGAGCTGATCTCCACGTCCGCGCGCCTGAACAACGCGCTGCGCAGGCTGGGTTCGGGCTGGGCGCTGTTCATCGAAGCCGAACGCCGCGCCGCCGCCGACTACCCGCACTCCGATTTCCCCGAACCGCTGTCCTGGCTGGTCGATGAAGAACGCCGCGCCGCTTTCGAGGATTCGGGCAACCACTTCGAGAGTGGCTATCACCTGACGCTGGTGTACCTGCCGTCCGAGGAATCCCGTGCCCGCGCTGCGGGCCTGCTGTACGAAAACCGGCCGACCGAAGGCGTGGATTGGCGCGAACGGCTGCACGCCTTCGTCGCTGAAACGGATCGCATCTTCGACCTGCTCGATGGCGTCATGCCGGAAATCGCATGGCTCGATGACAGCCAGACGCTGACCTACCTGCACGCGACCGTCTCGACGCGACGCTACCGCGTCGGTGTGCCCGAAGTGCCTTTCCATATCGACGCGCTGCTGACCGATTCCGCGCTGGTCGGCGGCCTGGCGCCGATGCTGGGCGACCAGCACCTGCGCGTGGTGTCGGTACGGGGTTTCCCGACCTCGACCTGGCCGGGGATCCTGGACGACCTCAACCGCCTGGGCTTTGCGTATCGCTGGAGTACGCGCTTTCTGTGCCTCGACAAAGCCGAGGCGGAAAAAGAACTCGCCCGCCTGCGTCGCCAGTGGTTTGCGAAAAGGAAGAACGTCATCGCGCTGCTGCGCGAGACGATCTTCCAGCAGGAAAGCCCGCTGGTCGATACCGACGCCAACAACAAGGCCGCCGACGCCGATGCCGCCTTGCAGGAGTTGGGCAGCGATCAAGTCGCCTTCGGCTACCTGACGGCGACCGTCACCGTCATGGACGCGGACGCCGCCGTGGCCGACGAGAAGCTGCGCATGGTGGAGCGCGTCATTCAGGGGCGCGGCTTCGTCACCATCCCCGAAACGCTCAACGCCGTGGATGCGTGGCTGTCCTCGATCCCCGGCAATGCCTATGCGAATGTGCGCCAGCCCATCGTCTCGACGCTGAACCTGGCGCACATGATGCCGGTGTCGGCGGTGTGGGCCGGCCAGGAGCGCAATGCGCACCTCGATGGCCCGCCGCTGATCGTCACGCGCACAGACGGTGCCACGCCGTTCCGGCTGGTGACGCACATCGGCGACGTGGGCAACACGCTGGTGGTTGGCCCCATCGGCATGGGCAAATCGGTGCTGCTGGCGACGATGGCGATGCAGTTCCGCCGTTATCGAGGCTCGCGCATCTTCGCCTTCGACATGGGGCGCTCGATCCGTGCGGCCGTCCTGGGCATGGGCGGCGAGCACTACGACCTGGGCGCGGACGACGAGATCGCCTTCCAGCCGCTGGCCCGCATCGACCGCGAGGGCTACCGCACCTGGGCCAGCGAATGGGTGGAAGGCCGCCTGCTGCACGAAGGCGCGGCCGTCGGCCCGGACGAGAAGGCGGCCATCTGGTCTGCGCTGGGGAGCCTGGCCAGCGCGCCGGTGGAGCAGCGCACGCTCACGGGCCTGACGGCCTTGCTGCAATCGAACACGTTGCGCCAGGCACTCGCGCCCTACGTCCTGGGCGGCGCGCACGGCAGGCTGCTGGATGCCGACCACGACCGCCTCGGCACGGCCGACGTGCAGGCGTTCGAGATGGAGGAGCTGATGCACAGCAAGGCCGCTGTGCTCGCGGTGCTGCGCTATCTGTTCGCGCGCTTCGAGGAGCGGTTGGATGGTGCGCCCACGCTGCTGATCCTTGATGAAGCGTGGTTGTTCCTTGATGACCCGGTGTTTGCCGCGCGCATCCGCCAGTGGCTCAAGACGCTGCGCAAGAAGAATGTCAGCGTCATCTTCGCCACGCAGTCGCTCGCGGACGTGAAGGACTCGGCCATCGCGCCGGCCATCATCGAAAGCTGCGCGAGTCGGATTTTCTTGCCGAACCCGCAAGCGACCGAACCGCAGATTCGCACGATCTACGAGGGCTTCGGCCTCAACAGCCGGCAGATCGAGATCGTCGCCACCGCGCAGCCCAAGCGCGACTACTACTACCAATCCCGCCTCGGCAACCGCGTGTTCGACCTCGACCTGGGGCCGGCGACGCTGGCCTTCGCGGGCGCTTCCACGCCGCAAGACCAGCGCGCCATTGATGAAGTTCTTGGCCGCGTCCTGCTGGACGCCGGCGTGCCCGGCTTCGCGGGCGCCTGGCTGCGCCATCGCGGCCTCGATTGGGCGGCTGACCTGCTGCCCTCGTTCCCCGGCCTCGCGCCGGGTTCCCTCCGTACCGCTGACCACCCCCTGGAGAACCAACCATGAAATTGCATACCCCCAAACTCGCCGCGCTGACCGCTGCCTGCGTGCTCGCCTTCGGCATCGCGCAGCCCGCGCATGCCTTGTTCGGTGTCGGCGACATCGTGCTCGACCCGACCAATCTGATTCAGAACACGATGACTGCTGCGCGCACGCTGGAGCAGATCAACAACCAGATCCGCCAACTCCAGAACGAAGCGCAAATGCTCATCAACCAGGCGCGCAATCTGGCCAGCCTGCCGTCCAGCGTGGTCGGCCAGTTGCGTGCGAACCTGGCGACCACCCAGCGACTGATCGCGCAGGCCAAGGGCCTGGCCTACGACGTGACGAGCATCGACCGGGAGTTCGCGCGCCTGTATCCCGAGAAGTACGCCGCCACGGTGAGCGGCAATCAGATGTACCTCGATGCGCAGGAGCGTTGGAAGAGCACGCTCAATGGCCTGCAAACCACCATGCAGATGCAGGCCCAGGCGTCGCAGAACCTGAGCGATGACGAAAGCGTGCTGGCCGACCTCGTGGGCAAGAGCCAGTCGGCCGAGGGCGCGCTGCAAGCGATGCAGGCCATGAACCAGTTGCTGGCCTTGCAGGCCAAGCAGTCGATCCAGACGCAGCGCCTGCAGATCACGCAAGACCGCGCGGCCTCGCTGGAACTGGCGCGGCAGGCGGCGGCCACGGAGCGCGGACGCGAGGTGACGCGCCGCTTCCTGGGCGAAGGCACGCCGTACACGCCGCAGTCCGTCAATTTCTACAACCGCTGAGGGAGGCTGCCATGCAACGCACGCCCGTCGTGTTCGCCTTCGCCGTTCATGCGCTGGTGCTGGCCGGCTGTGACCGGCCGCAGCAGGTGCCGGTGAATGCGCTCGCCGCCGACCCGGCCCGGCTGCACGCGCTGCGCGCGCAGTGCCGCACGGGCGCGCACGACGGCGCGTTTTGCGCGCAGGTGGCTCAAGCCGACCTGCGGCGCTTTCTCTCCGGCCAGGCCGGGCCGGGCGAGTACCAGACGCTCGCCGACCTGCCACCGATTCCGCCCAGCTTCGATGAACCCACCGATGCCGATGCGCCTGGGCAGGAGGACTCGCCATGAACGACGTAACGATCATCGATCGTTTCCTCGACACCTTCTCGCGCTACATCGACTCGGGCTTTGGCCTGTTGCACGGCGAAGTGGCGTTTCTGACCGCCACGCTGATCGTCATCGACATGACGCTCGCCGGGCTGTTCTGGGCGATGAGCCATGCCACCGGCCAGGGCGAGGACGTGATTGTCAAGCTGATCCGCAAGGTGCTGTACGTCGGCGCCTTCGCCTACATCATCGGCAACTTCAACTGGCTGGCCGGCATCGTGTTCCGCTCATTCGCGGGTCTGGGCCTGACGGCCAGCGGCTCGACCCTGAGCATGGAGAACTTCTTGCAACCGGGCCGGCTGGCGAAGGTCGGCATCGACGCCGGGGCGCCGATCCTGAAGCAGATCGGCGACATGGCGGGCTTTCCCGAAGTGTTCGTGAACATCACGCCCATCGTCGTGATGTTCCTCGCGTGGCTGATCGTCCTGCTGTGCTTCTTCGTGCTGGCGATCCAGCTTTTCATCACGCTGATCGAGTTCAAGCTGACCACGCTCGCGGGCTTCGTGCTCGTGCCGTTCGCACTCTGGAACAAGACCGCATTCCTCGCCGAGAAGGTGCTGGGCAACGTGGTGTCGTCGGGCATCAAGGTGCTGGTGCTGGCGGTGATCATCGGCATCGGCTCGGGGTTGTTTGCCGAGTTTCAAGTGCAGCCAGCCGAGCCATCCATCGACCACTCCGTGGTCGTGATGCTGGCCTCGCTGACGCTGCTGGCCTTGGGCATCTTCGGGCCGGGCATTGCGACCGGGCTGGTGTCCGGCGGCCCGCAGCTCGGCGCAGGTGCAATGGCCGGTGCCGCGCTGGGCGCGGCCGGCGCTGCTGTTGCCGTGGGCGCTGCGGCCACGGGCGTCGGCGGCGCGGTCGCCGCCGGGGCGCGCATGGCGCCCGCAGCCGCCAAGCTGGCGGGCAGCGGAGCGCGTGCCGCCACCGGAGTCGCCAGCAGTGCCCGGTCGGCGTTTCAGGCAGGTTCCGCATCCGCTGGCGGTGGCCTCAAGGGCGCTGCCGCTGGCGTGGGCAATGTCGCCAAGACCGGCGCACAGGCGGCCGGGCAGAAGGTGGCCGAGGGCGCACGCTCGATGAAGGAGCGTGTCGCCGCTGCCTTCCGGCCCGACGACGCCGGATCGGCTTCGGGGGCCGGTGCCGCGCAGGCGGCAAACGAGCCAACCCCATCCACTGCGCAACCCGCCTGGGCCAAGCGCCTGCATCGCAGGCAGCAGATCACCCATGCCGCGACCACGGCCGCCCACACGCTGCGCGGCGGCGACGGCGGCAGCTCCAGCCAGGGACCAAGTCTTCGTGATTCCGATTCCTGATCCTCAAGGAGAACATCCATGCGATTCAAAAGACCGCAGGTGCGCTACGCCGACACGCCGCAGCCTGCCACTCCGTACCAATCCGCCGCCCGAGGTTTGGGACGAGCGCATCGGCTCGGCCCGCGTGCAGGCGAAGAACTGGCGTTTCATGGCCTTCGGCTGCCTCACGTTGGCGGTGCTGATGGCGGGTGGACTGGTTTGGCGCTCCGCGCAGTCCATCGTGACGCCCTACGTCATTGAAGTGGACAACGCGGGCCGGTGCGCGCTGTCGGCGAGGCCGCCACGCCATACCGGCCCAGCGATGCCCGGGTGGCCTATCACCTGGGCCGCTTCGTCGGCCTGGTGCGCTCGCTGTCCATCGACCCCATCGTGGTGCGGCAGAACTGGCTGGACGCCTACGACTACACCACGGACAAGGGCGCGGCCGTGCTCAACGAATACGCCCGCACCAATGACCCGTTTGCGCGCATCGGCAAGGAGTCGGTGACGGTGCAGATCAGCAGCGTGACCCGCGCCAGCGACACGTCGTTCAACGTGCGCTGGACGGAGACGCGCTTCGTCAACGGCGCGCTGGATCGTACCGAACGCTGGAACGCGGTGATTTCCACGGTGCTGCAAGCCCCGCGCACCGAGCAGCGTCTGCGCAAGAACCCTCTGGGCATCTACGTCAACGGCCTGTCGTGGAGCCGCGAACTGGAAGGAAACGAAGGAGCCAAGCCATGAATGATCTTTTCCGTAAATCCGCCTTGCCGGTGATCCTGCTTGCATCGACTGTTCTGTTCACGGGCTGCGCCACGCAGGGTAAGCCGCCGCCGGTGATCTCGCTCGATGAGCCGGTACAGGCCCAGCCGCTGCCGGAGCCGCCTGCGCCTGTGGAAGTGGTGGCCGTGCCGCAGGTGCTGCCGATGCCGGCGCAGATGAAGCCTGTGCCGGATGTCAAGCCCACGCCGGAACCCGTCGATGAAACCGTGCGCGTGTCCCGCGCCAATGCCGAAGCGCGCATCGCACCCACGCGCGAAGGCTATGTCAACGCAATTCAGGTGTGGCCCTTCACCGATGGCGCGCTGTATCAGGTCTATGCGGCCGTGGGCCGCGTGACCGTGATCGCGCTCCAGCCGGGCGAGGAACTGGTGACGGTGGCCGCTGGCGACACGGTGCGCTGGATCGTTGGGGACACATCGAGCGGCAGCGGCAATAGCAACGATGGTGGGCTGCGCGTGAACGTGATGGTCAAGCCGATCCGCTCGGGCCTGAAAACCAATCTGGTCGTCACCACCAGCAGGCGCACCTACCTGCTGGAACTGACCTCGACCGAGAAGACGTGGATGGCGTCGGTGTCTTGGGAATATCCCAAGGACAAGATGTTGGCCTTGCAGCGCCGAGGCGCAGGCGGCCAGCGCCGCCGCGCCGGTCGATGCGGGCTTGTCGCTGGAAAAGATCCGTTTCCGCTACGCGGTCAGCGGCAGTAATCCGCCGTGGAAGCCGCTGCGTGCCTTCGATGACGGTGAGAAGGTCTACATCCAGTTTCCGCCGGGCATCGCCCAGGGCGAGCTGCCCCCGCTGTTCGTGATCGGCGCGCGGGGCGACGGGCAACTGGTGAACTACCGCTTCCGCTCGCCGTACTACATCGTGGATCGCCTGTTCGGTGCAGCCGAGCTGCGCTTGGGCGGCGACAAGGGCGACGTGGTGCGAATTGAGCGCACAGATGGCGTTTTCGGTGGCACGCGGAGGAACTGACCATGAGCCAGGACGATTCCCCTGATCTTGCATCGCAGGCGGGCAAGGTCGCACCCGAGGCGGTGGCGCTGCGCGCCCAGCCGCGCCCGGTCACACGACTGAACCGGCGCACGCTGGCCATCCTCGTCGGCGGCTTGTCGGTCGCCGTGCTCGGAGCCACAATCTGGTCGCTGCAACCGCATCAGCGTGGCGCGGGCGAGCAGACCGAGCTTTACAACGTCGATCGCGTCTCGAAGTCCGGAAGGGCTGGATGGCCTGCCGAGCGACTACTCGAAGCTGCCGCCGAAGGTGCCCGAGTTGGGGCCGCCGCTGCCGGGCGATCTCGGCCCGGCCATCGTGAAGTCGCAGCAGCCGGTGACGCCAGCTTACGCACCGCCGGGGCATGATCCAGAGGATGCACGGCGCAAGGAAGCCGATGCGGCGGCGACTTCGTCGGTGTTCTTCCGCTCGGGCGCTCAGGGCAAGGCCGCAACGGTGGCGCAGGCGGCGCCGGGTGCGCCTGGTGGTGCAAGTGCGCTCGCGGCCTTCGACCCGCTCGCTGCCGGGCCTGCCTCGACGGCGGCTCAGCCCGCCGACCCGACCGCCGTGCAGAACCGGCAAGACCAGAAAGAGGCGTTCCTGAAAGGCGGCTCTACAGAAACCCGCAATTCCGGCAATCTGCAAATGCCATCCTCGCCGTACCAAGTCATGGCCGGAACGGTGATCGCCGGCGCGCTGGTGACAGGCATCAAGTCGGATTTGCCGGGGGACGTGATCGGCACTGTGACGGAGCCGGTGTACGACACAGCCACCGGCAAGTTCCTGCTGATCCCACAGGGCTCGCGCATTCTGGGCAAATACAACAGCCAGGTGAGCTATGGGCAGAGCCGCGTGCAGGTGGTGTGGAATCGGATCATCCTGCCGGACACGTCCTCGCTGAAACTCGACAACCTCGCGGGCACCGATCCGGCTGGCTATGCCGGGCTGGAGGATGGCGTCGATTGGCACTGGGATCGCGCTTTTGCCGGTGCGGCGCTGACCACGTTGCTGGGCGTGGGCGCCGAGCTGGTCGCGCCGGAGAACCGGCAGAACGGCAACCGCATCGTGATTGCCGGGCGCGATAGCGCACAGGACAGCATCAATCAGGTCGGCCAGGAGATGACCCGGCGCAACATGAACATTCAGCCGACCTTGACGGAGCGGCCGGGCCTGCCGGTGCGGATCATCGTCAACCGCGATCTGATGTTGCGGCCGTACCAGCCTATGTTTTTCAATCGGGGGCGATGCGATGAGCACGGCCAAGAAGCTGCGGCTCGGGCCGCTGCCCAAGACCGAGAATGTGAAGCTGACCTTCGCTTGCCCGGCCAGCCTGAAAACCGACCTCGACCGCTACGCTGCGCTGCACGCGCAAGCGTATGGCGAAGCGGTCGATGCGACGACATTGATTCCGCACATGCTGGAGGCGTTCATGGCAGGGGATCGGGGATTCAGGAAGGGAAGCGGGAGCAAGGCCGCACCGCCGAAGTCGGGTTGACGATACGAGCGTATCCGCCATCCGCTCACCAAGAAAGCGCAGCCCACTGGCTGCGCTTTCGCTTTTGAGGAGCCTTCTGGAAGTGCAGGACTATGATGACCGATGCGACCTTGCCTGCTGCGGTGCCCTTGCGCTTACCACCGCGAAGCGCCTATGCGACACCTAGCTCGAAAAGCAGCAAGAGGACACAACGGCTGAAATCTAGCCTAACCTATTACCCCATAAGACCTTTTGCCCTGCTGCATGTCTGCATGAAAGACTTGACAGCGGACATTTTTCATTGGAGCATCACCATGTCCCTCGATCTCGAAACCACTGCCGCTGACGCCGCGCCCGTACAGGGCGAACTGCTCGACGCGGAATCATCCCCTCTGACCCTGAGCCTTCAGGATTTCGTCGGCGAGTTCGGCGACGAACTGCTCGACGCCCTCAACAGCGCGAACCCGCCGGTCTATACCGGCCAACCGCAGGCCCACCGGCAACTCATCGTCGCCAGCCTCAAGCGCAAGCTGTTCCCGGCCCAGGCCGAAGTCGTCCACGCTGCCGCCGAGCTGCTGATCGACCGTGGCGAACGCGCCGCGATCGTCAATGGCGAGATGGGCTGCGGCAAGACGACCGTCGGCATCGCCACGGCCGCCGTGCTCAACGCCGAAGGCTACCGCCGTACCCTGGTCCTGTCGCCACCGCACCTGGTTTACAAGTGGCGGCGCGAGATCCAGGAGACGGTGGCGGGCGCCAAGGTGTGGGTGCTCAACGGGCCGGACACGCTCGTCAAGCTCATCAAGCTGCGTGAGCAGTTGGGTGTCCAGCCCACGGGTCAGGAGTTCTTCGTCCTGGGCCGCGTCAGGATGCGGATGGGCTTCCACTGGAAGCCCGTTTTCACCACGCGGCGCACCCGCCACGGCGACGTGGCAGCGTGCCCGGACTGCGGCACGGTCATCACCGACCTCGACGGCGAGCCGGTCAACCCGGTCGCGCTCCAAGCCGAGGAGTCCCGCAGGAAGTGCAGCCATTGCGCTGCGCCCCTGTGGACACTGATCCGCCCGCGCAGCCTGTCCGGTAGCGATCAGTCCTCGGCCGTCCTCAAAGCCTTGAAGCGCATCCCGACGATCGGGGAAGTCACCGCGCAGAAGCTGATGCAGAAGTTCGGTGACGGCTTCCTGGCCTCGATGCTGGGTGACAACATCCATGAGTTCATCAACCTCATGGACGGCAACGGCGAGCTGGTGTTTTCCGACCGTCAGGCCACGCGCATGGAACGTGCGATGGCCAACATGGAGTTCGGTTTTGGCGAGGGCGGCTATCAACCCTCGGAGTTCGTCAAACGCTACCTGCCGCAAAGCACGTTCGACCTGCTCATCGCTGATGAAGCGCATGAGTACAAGAACGGTGGCAGTGCCCAAGGCCGGGCCATGGGCGTGCTGGCGGCGAAGGCTCGCAAGACCTTGCTGCTGACCGGCACGTTGATGGGCGGCTACGGCGACGATCTCTTTTATCTGCTGTTCCGCGCCTTGCCCGGGCGGATGCTCGAAGACGGCTACCGGCCGACCACGAGCGGCAGCATGACGTCGGCCGCGATGGCGTTCATGAGGGACCACGGAGTCCTCAAGGACATCTATTCCGAGAGCACCGGCACGGCGCACAAGACCGCGAAGGGCACGAAAGTCAGTGTCAGAACGGTCAAGGCCCCGGGCTTCGGCCCCAAGGGCGTGTTGCGCTGCATCCTGCCGTTCACGATCTTCCTCAAGCTCAAGGACATCGGCGGCAATGTGCTTCCGCCGTATGACGAGGAGTTCCGCGAAGTCGCGATGGACACGGCGCAAGCCGCGGCCTACCGCGACCTGGCGGGTCGGCTGACCGCGGAGCTGAAACAGGCTCTGGCGCGACGCGATACGACGCTGCTGGGTGTGGTCCTCAACGTGCTGCTGGCCTGGCCGGATTGCTGCTTCCGGTCGGAGACGGTGGTGCATCCGCGCACGCGCGACACCCTGGCGTTTGTCCCGGCTCAGTTCAACGAGTTCGAGATCAGCCCCAAGGAGCGTGAGCTGATCGACATCTGCAAAGAGGAGAAGGCACAGGGCCGCAAGGTCCTGGCCTACACGGTCTATACCGGCACGCGCGACACGACGTCACGCCTGAAGGTACTGCTGGAACAGGAAGGTTTTCGGGTGGCGGTGCTGCGCGCAAGCGTGGATGCCAGCCGTCGCGAAGACTGGATCGCCGAGCAACTGGACCGTGGCATCGACGTGCTCATCACCAATCCCGAACTTGTCAAGACGGGGTTGGACCTGTTGGAGTTTCCGACGATCGTGTTCATGCAGTCGGGCTACAACGTATATAGCCTCCAACAGGCGGCACGCCGCTCCTGGCGCATCGGGCAGAAGCAGCCCGTGCGCGTGATCTACCTCGGCTACGCCGGTTCCTCGCAGATGACCTGCCCGGAGCTGATGGCCAAGAAGATCATGGTCTCGCAGTCCACCTCGGGCGACGTGCCCGAATCCGGGCTTGATGTCCTGAACCAGGACGGTGATTCCGTCGAGGTCGCACTGGCCCGGCAGCTTGTCGCCGCGTGATGCCTTCCACTTACGGCCCTTCGGGGCCGTTTTTTTGTCTCACGATGGCTCCAGCTCGGCGTTGCGCTGGATTTCGCCTAAGCCCGCCACAGCAGGTTTATCAAGGACGGGGATTCAAGAAGTTAGGCGCGGGCCAAGTCGCGCCCCCGAAGCTATGCTGATGGGCCATGCTTGCCGCGACCGTACGCCGGTACAGCCGCGCGAAAGCGGACATTGAAGTTGAGGCTAGGAAAAGCGAGACAATGCTTCCGCTTCGATTCGCTTAATCCAAGCGTCCTTGCAATCAGAGTACGCACGACTGTTTTCGGGATGTAGCGCTGCACATCGGCACTTCTCCCGTTCGTACTGATCTGCGAGGCTCGGCGAACTACGCAGAAGATCGCGGAAAGCGAGGTGTCTGCGGATAGCGGCGTCTCCATCCGCGAAGCAGTGAATTTGAATGAGGCGCTCACCCGTTTCAGGATCATGTAGGGTGCAATAGCGCCTTCCCTCGATGCCGTTGGCTCCGTGCCATACGTAGCCAAGGGCTTCAACGGCAGATCGTTCGCTATCCAATGCGGCCAAGTTCAGAACGACCGGCATAAGGTCGAGGATGGGCTTAGCGGCGATTCCCGGAATAGAAGTTGAGCCGATATGATGGACTTGGAGGATCGAGTCCACGCCCTGTTTAAGTCGCTCTGCTTCGTTCGCCGCTTGGTTCGCCCAGCGCGGGTCATGAGGTGCCAAACGGACAGGCATCGTTGACGGTAACATCCGGTTCCTCAAGAAGTGCGATTAAGGCTTGTCTCTCGTTGTTGGTTTTATCAGCCAGACAGATAGCCGACGAGCCACGAGATCTGACTTTCAAACCGGGACTCTGCTGTGCATTCCTCGGTTCTGACGCAGCGATCGAGCGCGTTTTGATGAACAGAATGAGCTGGCCGTCATTGGTAATCGACTCCGATACAGCGCGCTTAGCTTTCTACTGCGCCGCTCTTATATGGTTCCTAGCCCATGAAATCTCCGCTCTGCAAACTGAGCGGAAGTAGTGTGCCAAATATAACGTTTTGATTCCCTGGCGAGTTTCCCCGGGGACTCGTCACCGACCATCTTTTGTCGCTCCTAGCAAATCGGGCGCTGCCTGGTTCGCATTGTTTGCTGCCGCTCGTGGCCCGAGCGGCGATGGTGAGGGCTCGATGTTTCTGGACACCGAGCTATGTGCCCCTCTCCACCCCTGGTTTCACCATCCCGAACGCCGCCTGCTGGCGGGATTTTTCGGCCTACTGTGGTCGGTGCTGGCCGGTGGCTGCGCGACGACGACTGCGCCGGTCGCGCCCGACACCATCGAGGAAGTCTCGGCCGCGCCCGAACCCGAAGCGCCCGAGTACATCCCGGTTGTGCGCTACGCCCGCTACACACTGGTCGAACTGGCCCCCATGGCGGCGCAGCGCGACCTGCTCTTGCAGACCATCGACGTGTCCATGCCCGAGGATGCCCGCGCCACGGTCGGGGATGGGGTGCGGCATGTGCTCAAGCGCAGCGGCTACAGCCTGTGCCAGAACGCGCATGCTGTGATCGAGCTGTACGCGCTGCCGTTGCCGGCGGCACACCTGCACCTCGGCCCCATGACCTTGCGCGATGCGCTGCTCACGCTGGCTGGTCCGGCCCGGGAGCTGCACGCGGATGACCGCGCGCGGCAGATTTGTTTCGAGCGGCCCGGCGACAACACCCCCGTGCCAACCGCAACCGCGGCGGTGCAGACGTTCCCGCTGGCGCCTGCGGTTTCGGGAGGCCAGCCATGAATGCCTTGCATCCCGCTCAACGCTCAACTGCCGCGGTCGTCGTACAGAGCCTGTTCTGGCTCTGGCTGATCGGCCTCAGCGTCATCGTGGCGCTCGGCTATCTGGCGATGCGCGACCAAACCGACCAGAGCGGCTGGATTCCCGCCTGCAGCGCCTCGAAGCGCAGGCGACTGGCCTGGCCGAGACGATCGAGGCCATCCAGCAGCGCCCGGCCGTCGCAACGGCCGCTGACCTCAAGGACACCCGCCAAATCCTGGAAGCACGCGCCGCCCAGGTGGAGAAGTCGCTGAACGGCTATGCCGCCGCCGATGATCTTCAAGCACTGCGAGCGGAGATCGAGCAGATCAAGACGCGCCAGGCCGCCGCCCGCGCCGCAGCACCCGCCCAGCCGCGCGCATCACGCCCGGCCACCGCCTCCAAGGCCGAACCGCAGCCGCTGCCGTGCCGCGTCGTCGGCGCCGAGCTGCGCGCGGGCGAGCGCAGCGTGTCCGTCGCGCCGGCCAATGGGGATTTCACGCCCGACCAGCTCCAGGTGCTGCTGCCCGGTGATGCGGTCGGCCCATGGCGCTTGCAGGCCATCGAGGGCAATGCCGCGGTGTTTCAGGCCGGCGACCAGACGCGCCGCGTGGCGATTCCCTGACAGGAGCACACCCCATGAAGCCGTCGATCCTCCTTTGTGCGCTCGTCCTGGCGTCGGTGCAGTGGGCGACCTGGGCGCAGCAGCCCGCCACGGCCCCCGCGCGCAATGCACAGAGCCAGGAGCGCCCGCTGGCCGCCCTTGTGCTGGACGACCGGGCAGCCAGTGAATGGGGCCTGCAACCGCAGGAATGGGCTCGCTACCGCGAGCTGATGGACGGGCCGCTGGGCATCCAGTCGCCCAACCTGGACCCGCTGTCTGCCCTGGGTATCGAGGCCCGCACCGATGAAGAACGGCGCCGCTACGCCGAGCTGCAGGTGCAGGTGGAAGCGCGCCGCGTCGAGAAGCTGCTCGCCTACCAGCGCGCCTACGACGAGGCCTGGCAGCGCCTGAACCCCGGCATGCAGCGCGTGAACCTGCCCGACGACAAGCCAAGCGCCGGCATCGCGCGTGGCAGCGGCCGCATGGCGGTGTTCGTCAAGGACGGCTGCACGGCCTGCGGGCAGCTCGTGCAGCGCCTGCAATCCTCGGGCGCGGAGTTCGACCTGTATATGGTGGGCAGCCGCCAGGATGATGCCCGCATCCGCGACTGGGCCAAGCGCGCGCAGATCGACCCGGCGCGCGTGCGCGCCGGCAGCATCACGCTCAACCACGACGGTGGCCGCTGGCTGTCGCTGGGCCTGCCCGGCGATCTGCCCGCCGCCGTGCGCGAAGTGAACGGCCAATGGCAGCGCCAGCCGTAGCCGTACCCCTTCGCGCACTGGTGCTCGCTGCCGGCCTGTATGCCGGTGCCGCCCTGGCCCAGGAGGTTCCGCCACCGGCTTACCAACTCGCTGCCCAGCGCGCAGGCATCCCATCGACCGTGCTCTACGCCGTGGCCTTGCAGGAGAGCGGCATCCGGCGCAACGGGCGCATCGTTCCCTGGCCGTGGTCCCTCAACGTTGCCGGCCAGTCCCGCCGCTTCGCCACGCGGGCCGATGCCTGCTCTGGCTTGCAGCAGGCGATGCGCGCCACACCGCACACACGCATCGACGCGGGCCTGGGCCAGATCAACCTCGGCTACCACAAGCACCGCTTCACCAGTCCGTGCGACTTGCTGGACCCGTACCGCAATCTGGCCATTGCCGCCGAGATCCTGAAAGAGCAGCACACCCCCGGCGAGGACTGGCTGCTGGCGATCGGCCGCTACCACCGCCCCGCTGGCGGCGAGCCCGCCGCCCGCTACCGGCGCAGTGTGTCGCGCCACCTTGCCCGAGTGCAGGGCGCGCGCCCAACCGCCGCGGTACTCGCCGCGCACCGAGGAGAGTTCCCCATGACCAAACCCCATCCGGCCCATCTCGCGTTCACGGGCCTGCTCATGCTGCTGGCTGGCCTGCCGTTGGCCTCGCGCGCCGGCGAACCGCTGATCGTGGTCGAAGACCGTGGCGGCACGTCGGCGCTGCCGTACTACGAAGCCCTCAACCTCCAGCCGCGCGCCGGTTCCCCGGCGCGGCCGCCCATCCCGACGCCCCGCGCTCCGGCCACGCCAGCGGACGAAGCCGCGATGCTGCCGGTGCGCAGCGCCAAGCTCACGCCCGGCACCGTCGCGCGGCGGGTGATCGAAGCGCCCGGCCTGCGGCCGTTCGTGGTCATCGGCGACGACGAGGCTTCGCGGGCGTGGTTGCAGCGCCGCGCCGCCGCTTTGCGCGAACGCGGCGCGGTCGGCCTGGTGGTCAACGTCGAGACTGCGCAGGGCCTGACGCGGCTGCGCGCCCTGGTGCCCGGCGTGCCGCTCGCGCCCGTGGCCGGCGACGACCTGGCCTATCGGCTGGGCCTGCGGCACTACCCGGCGCTGATCACGGCCACCGGCATCGAGCAATGAAGCCATGTCGGGGAAACAGCCGGTCGAGGTTCTGCTACGCCCAGCGGTGGAGCTATACACCGTCGCGGCGTGTGCAGGCGCCGCGTTTCTGTGCCTGGTGGCCCCATGGTCGCTCGCGCTGAGCCCGGCCATGGGCATCGGCAGCGCCTTGGCGTTCGGCGCCTACGGCGCGATCCGCTACCGCGATGCCCGCGTCATCCTGCGCTACCGGCGCAACATCCGCCGCCTGCCGCGCTACGTGATGACGAGCAAGGACGTGCCGGTCAGCCAGCAGCGGCTGTTCGTGGGGCGTGGGTTCCTCTGGGAGCAGAAGCACACCCATAGGCTGATGCAGACGTACCGGCCGGAGTTCCGGCGCTACGTCGAGCCGACGCCGGCCTACCGGCTGGCCAGACGCCTGGAGGAACGGCTGGAGTTCGCGCCGTTGCCGCTCTCGCGCCTGCCGAAGCTCACCGGCTGGGACGTGCCTTTCAACCCCGTGCGCCCGTTGCCGCCTGTGGGAGGCCTGCCAAGGCTGCACGGCATCGAGCCCGACGAAGTGGACGTCAGCCTGCCGCTGGGCGAGCGCGTCGGGCACTCGCTGGTGCTGGGCACCACGCGGGTGGGCAAGACGCGCCTGGCCGAGTTGTTCGTCACCCAGGACATCCGGCGTAAGAACGCCGCCGGCGAGCATGAGGTCGTCATCGTCATCGATCCCAAGGGGGATGCCGATCTCTTGAAGCGGATGTACGTCGAAGCCCAGCGCGCTGGCCGCGAAGGCGAGTTCTACATCTTCCACTTGGGCTGGCCGGAAATCAGCGCCCGCTACAACGCCGTGGGCCGTTTCGGCCGGATCTCGGAAGTGGCGACCCGGGTGGCGGGGCAGCTCTCCGGCGAAGGCAACAGCGCGGCGTTCCGCGAGTTCGCATGGCGCTTCGTGAACATCATCGCCCGCGCCCTGGTGGAACTGGGGCAGCGCCCGGACTACATGCTGATCCAGCGCCACGTCATCAACATCGACGCGCTGTTCATCGAGTACGCCCAGCATTTCTTCGCCAAGACGGAGCCCAAGGCCTGGGAGGTGATCGTCCAGATCGAGGCCAAGCTCAACGAGAAGAACATCCCCAGGAACATGATCGGGCGCGAGAAGCGCGTGGTGGCGCTGGAGCAGTACCTCTCGCAGGCGCGCAACTATGACCCGGTGCTGGATGGCCTGCGCTCCGCTGTCCGATACGACAAGACGTACTTCGACAAGATCGTCGCATCGTTGTTGCCGCTGCTGGAAAAGCTCACCAGCGGCAAGATCGCCCAGCTTCTGGCGCCGAACTACTCCGACCTGGCCGACCCGCGTCCGATCTTCGACTGGATGCAGGTGATCAGGAAGCGCGCCGTCGTCTATGTCGGCTTGGACGCGCTGTCCGATGCGGAGGTCGCCGCAGCGGTCGGCAACTCGATGTTCAGCGATCTCGTCTCGGTGGCTGGGCACATCTACAAGCACGGAATCGACGACGGCCTGCCGGGCGCATCGGCTGGCGCTCGCGTGCCGATCAACGTCCACGCCGACGAATTCAACGAGTTGATGGGGGACGAATTCGTGCCGTTGATCAACAAGGGCGGCGGCGCAGGGATGCAGGTCACGGCCTACACGCAGACGCTTTCCGACATTGAAGCGCGTATCGGCAACCGGGCCAAGGCAGGCCAGGTCATCGGGAACTTCAACAACCTGTTCATGCTGCGTGTGCGCGAGACGGCCACGGCCGAACTGCTGACGAGGCAGTTGCCGAAGGTTGAGGTCTATACGACCACCATCGTCTCCGGCGCGACCGACAGCTCGGACATCCGTGGGGCCACGGATTTCACCAGCAACACGCAGGATCGCATCAGCATGTCCAGCGTGCCGATGATCGAGCCGTCGCACGTCGTCGGCCTGCCCAAAGGCCAGTGCTTCGCGCTGCTGCAGGGCGGGCAGCTTTGGAAGGTGCGCATGCCGCTGCCGGCGCCGGACCCGGACGAAGTGATGCCGCAGGATCTGCAGCAACTGGCGGGGTACATGCGCCAGAGCTACAGCGAGGCGACGCAGTGGTGGGAATTCACCAGTTCCCCGGCCTTGCAGGACGCGGCCTTGCCCGAGGACCTGCTGGATGATGCTGCTCTGGCCGAGCCTGGCGCGTTGGCCGCCGGCGCCGATGACGGCGCGGGCAACGAGGCCGCGCCATGAAGGACGCCGCCTCGACTGCGCAGCGGGAGCAGAACCAGCGCCAGGGCCTGATCGTCGGCACCATCACCTTGCCGTTCCGGCTGCTCGGGGTGCTGATTGGCTCGCTGCTGTTCTCGATCGTGGTGGAGTGCGTCGGCATGCACCTGTTCTGGAAGGACCAGGGCTGGCGCCACTCCCGGCAGATGCTGCAATACGAACTCGGGCACCTGTCCAACCACTTCACGCGCAGCGTGGTCGTGCAGGAGCCGGGGCGCACGGCGCACGAACTGGTCGATACCGGCTACGAGTGGGTGTTCGTGCGCTCGGGGTTGCTGGAGCGCATGAGCCGAACCGCCGAGCGCTCCCGTGCGCCCAGCCACGAGCCGACGCGCAATTTCCGCTACTACATCAGCCAGGTCTACGTCTGGGCCGAGAGCTACCTGATCGCCGCGGCCTTCACGACGCTGACTTTCCTCGTGCGCCTGCTGGTCCTGGTGCTCACGCTGCCGCTGATCCTCACCGCGGCCTTCGTCGGCTTGATCGACGGCCTGGTACGGCGGGACGTGCGTCGGTTCGGCGCGGGCCGGGAATCGGGCTTCATCTACCACCGCGCGAAAGCGAGCCTGATGCCGCTGGCCGTGCTGCCCTGGATCACCTACCTGGCGTTGCCGATCTCGGTGCATCCGCTGGTGATCCTGTTGCCCAGCGCGGCCTTGCTCGGACTGGCCGTGAGCCTGACCGCAGGCAGCTTCAAAAAGTACCTCTAGGTCATCAATCCGGTCGCTTCCGGGTTCCTATTGTTTGCGGCCTGAAACCGCCCTGATCTCCACGATCAACCCATTGCTGATCACACAGGAATGGCGCGATGGTGGCTTCGATCTGGCTGCGCGCCGCGCATCGCGGCATGCCCACTTTTCTCGTGACGGCCCTCGTGCTGGGTCAGTCCCCGATGGCGTTGGCCGAGTCCCCTGTGCAACGCCAGGAACTGGCCGCTGCGCTGCGCCAACTCGACGCGCTGGAGCGCACCGTCGCGGACAGCGCCGCGCATGCGCCGATCCAGCCGGGCGAGCGCTACCACTTCGACTACCCGCGGCTCCAAGCTGACTTGGCACGTGTTCGCGCCGGCATCCAGTTCCACCTGACGCCATCACGCGCCCAGCCCCGCGACCCCTCCGAACTGGGCGGCGACTACCGCACGGAGCGGGCCGTCGCGCCATCGCCGCCGACGCCTGCGGAGGGCAAGCCATGAACGGCGCCCAGGTCTCGGCATTTCAAGCCAACAGCGGCATCGCGCCTTCTGCGATGGCGACCGTCCTGGTCGGCGTCGTGTTCGCGGTCCTGCTCGTCTGGGGCGTCTGGGCCATCCGAACGGCCTACGTGGGGTGGTCCGAGAGCCGCCTCAACCAGCGCCAGTTCCTCGGCGTCGTCGTCCGGTTTTTGGCGATGTATCTCGTGCTGACCTTCTTCCTCCTCTCCTGACCTGAAAGGCCTGACCATGCAAAACCGCATCCTCAATTCCCATCTTGCCCAGCGCACCGCCGTGGTACTGGGCGCCGCCGCGCTGCCGGCGCTGTCGTTCGCACAAGGTCTGCCGCAGTTGGAGAACCCGACGCGGGGAACCGGCAACGGCATCATGGAGACCATCAGGAACTACGGCTACGACATCATCATGCTCGTGGCCCTGCTGGTGGTGGCGTCGATGTTCATCGGCGTCTGCTACCACGCCTACGGCACCTACGCGGAAATCCACACCGGCCGTAAGACGTGGGGCCAGTTCGGCCTCACGGTCGCCATCGGCGCCGTGCTGCTCGTGATCGGCATCTGGCTGCTCACCGAAGCCACCGGCATCCTGTAAGGCTAGGCCGGTATGTCCGATCAGCAGCACGTCCGTGCGGACGGGACCGTGACGTTCCTTCCGCACCGGCTTAACCGCCACCCCGTTGTCGTGCGCGGCCTCACCGCCGACGAGCTGTGGATCTGCTGCGGCTTGTCCGGCGCGGCCGGCCTGCTGGTCGGCGCGCCGCTTTCGTGGATGCTCCGCACCATTGCCATCGCACCGACGTTCGTTGTCCTGGGCGTGGCCTTGGGCGTGTTCATCGGCGGCGGCATCCTGCGCCGCCTCAAGCGTGGGCGCCCCGACACCTGGCTGTATCGGCAACTGCAATGGCGCATCGCCACGCTGCATCCGCTGATGGCGGGCTGGGTGGGCGGCCACGTGCTGATCTCGCGCTCCGGTTTCTGGACCACCCGACGGTCTGCCTCAAGGAGCGCACGATGAGCCGCTTCAAGAACGAGATCGCCCACCTGCAGGCGCACATCAAGACGCTTCGCCTGGGTGCCGGTGCCCTGGTCATCGTCGCCCTGGTCATGGGCGGCGGCTGGTGGAGCGCGCCGCGCGACCTGACCATCCACGTCCCACCTGACCTGCGCTCGGGCAGCACCCGCAAGTGGTGGGAGGTGCCGCCCGAATCGGTCTATGCGTTCACGTTCTACGTGTTCCAGACCCTCAATCGCTGGCCGACGAATGGCGAAGAGGACTACGCGCGCAACCTCCACACGCTCTCGCCGTACCTCACGCCGTCCTGCCAAGCCTTCCTGCGCGCGGACTACGACTACCGCCGCAGCACGGGCGAGCTGCGCCAGCGCGTGCGCGGCATCTACGAAATCCCTGGCCGCGGCTACGGCGACGACCCTACGGCGCGCGTGCGCACGGTCTCCGATCGCGACTGGGTGGTGACGCTGGACATCACCGCGGACGAGTACTACGGCGCGGAACAAGTCAAGCGCGCCCTGGTGCGCTACCCCGTGAAAGTCACCAAAGTGGACATCGACCCCGCGCGCAATCCGTTCGGCCTGGCGCTCGACTGCTACGCCGGCACGCCCCAGCGCATCAGCACCCCGGAGCCGACGCGCCCGGCATCCGGCGGCCTGTCTCCGCAAGCGCCTCAAGGAGGAACCACCCCATGAAGCATCCTGTACTCGCGCTGCTGGGGCTGCTGGCCGTGGCCGCCGCACCCATCGCCCAGGCGGTGGAAATCCTGCGCTGGGAGCGCATGCCGCTGGCGGTGCCGCTGAAGGTCGGCCAGGAGCGCATCGTGTTCATCGACCGCAACGTCCGCGTCGGCGTGCCTGCGGGCGTGGGCGAGCGCCTGCGCGTTCAAAGTGCGGGCGGCGCCGTGTACCTGCGCGCCAGCGAGCCGATCGAGCCGACACGGCTGCAATTGCAGGACGCCGACACGGGCGCGCTGATCCTGCTGGACATCGCCGCCGAACCACCCAAGGACGGGGAAGCCGAACTGGAGCCGGTGCGAATCGTCGAAGGCAACAGCACTCCAGCGCGCTATGGCAATCAGTCCGGTGGTGCCGACGAGACCCCGGCGCGCGCCCAGGACCAGGCAGGGACGCGAGCAGCGCGGCGCGAAACCCCGGTCCCGGTCGTGTTGACGCGCTTCGCCGCACAGAACCTCTACGCGCCGCTGCGCACTGTGGAACCGCTGCCGGGCGTCATGCGGGTCAACCTGCGCCGCGACATGGACCTCGGCACGCTGATGCCGACATTGCCCGTGCGCGCACTCGCGCTCGCGTCGTGGCGCCTGGAAGACCAGTGGGTCACCGCCGTGCGCTTGACCAACACGGGCGCGGGCTGGGTCACGCTTGATCCGCGCGTGCTGCAAGGCGACTTCCTCACCGCCACCTTCCAACATGAGGCGCTTGGCCCGCGCGGAACACCCGAGGACACGACCGTCCTGTACCTGGTGACGCGCGGTCGCGGCCTTGCGCAGTCGCTGCTGCCCGCGATCCACCGCTTCGACCCCGCCGCACATCTCCCGCTGCCGAAAGACAGGCCCACGGACGCCAAGGAGGCCCCCGATGCGCAGTAATGGACTCCTGAAGTGGCTGATGATCCCGGTTGCCTTGCTGGTGCTGTTCGTCGCCATCCGGCTGTTCTCGGGTGGCAGCACTTCGGCACCACCGGCCGCGGATGCCGGCGCCAAGCTCACGCCTGCGGAAATGAAAGCGTTGGGCATCGAGGGGGATACCCCGCGCGACACCGTGGCGACGCTCGTTGCCCAAGTGAAGCAGTTGCGCACCGAGCTTCAGACCGCGCTCTCGGACAACAAATCCCAGCGTGAGGAAAACCAGCGGCTGCGTCAGCGCGAGAACTCGATCGACCAGCGCATCAACTCTGCGCTGGAGTCCGAACGCTCCAACCTGCGGCGCGACCAGCAGCAGGCGGCCAGCGAGCGCCAGCAGACCGAGGGGCTGCTCGCTGACCTGCAGCGGCGCCTGGACAGCATTGGTGGGCGCGGTGGCAGCCATGCCGATCTGCCCGTGGGCCTGGGGCTGCAGGGGGCGACGAGGCCGGGATGGAAGGCGGCATGCGCTGGGTTGAACCGGATGACGCGAAGCCTGCCGAGGGACGCAACAGGGGGCGCGGCACGGCTGGCGGCATGAGCTTCCCGACGAGCTTCGGCCCCGAGCAGAGCACGTTGCAAACCACGGCGGAAACCGTGGCGAACGCCGGGGCACGCGCCGCGGGCGTCAAGACCGCAAAGCCCGTCTATACCGTCCCCACGAACTCCACGCTCATGGGCTCGGTGGCGATGACAGCGCTGATCGGGCGTGTGCCGATCGACGGCACCGTCAACGACCCGTACCCCTTCAAGGTGCTGGTGGGGCCGGACAACCTCACGGCGAACGGCATCGACATTCCCGATGTGGCCGGCGCCGTGTTCAGCGGCACCGCCTCGGGCGACTGGACGCTTTCTTGCGTGCGCGGCCAGGTGCGCAGCATCACGTTCGTCTTCAACGACGGCACGATTCGCACGATCCCCGAAGACCGCGAAGGAAACCAGCAGAACAACCAGCAGCGCGATGGCTTGGGCTGGATCAGCGATCCCCACGGCATTCCTTGCGTCAGCGGCGAGCGGCGCAGCAACGCCCAGCAGTACCTCGGCTCGCAGGCCCTGATCACCGCGGCCGGTGCCGGCGTGGCCTCGCTCATCGAGAGCGACAGCGGCCGCATGTCCTATGTCGGCTCGGACGGCTCCATCGGCACCGTGGGCATCAGCGGCCAGGAGGCGGTCGGCCAGATTCTGGCGGGCGGCGTGCGGGACATGTCGGCCTGGGTCAACAAGCTCTACGGCCAAGCGTTCGCCGCCGTCTATGTCCAGCCCGGCGCGAAGGTCGCCGTCCACCTCGAAAAGCCGCTCGCCATCGACTTCGATCCCGAAGGCCGCAAGGTCGATCACCGCACAGGAGAAAGCCATGCTCTCGAACTTGAATAGCTTGGCCCGTGGCCTGGCGCTGGTCCTCGCCGTCGCGGCGCTCGCCGGCTGCGCCACCAGCAAGGAAAAGCTGCTGACCCACGGTGACCGCACGATGATGGACATCTGGCAGCAGGAGGCCGGGGACGGCGGTGGCGCAGCCGGACGGAACGCCGGCGGCCAACTGCTCGATGCGCGCCAGAGCCTGCGTCGGCCGCTGACCGACGCCGATATGCAGGCCGCACCTGCCGAGCAGATGCGCTACACGCGCACCGCGCGCAACGAGGTCCATCGCCAGTTCCAGCGCCTGCCCAATCCCGATCTCGTGATGTACGTGTACCCGCACCTGGCCGGCACCGATCCCGTGCCGGTGCCCGGCTACACGACCGTCTTCCCGCTGTACCAGCGCATTCAGTACGCGATGCCGGGTGAGCGCGTGGAGGACTACTGATGCGCTGGAAACTTCCCTGGCCTAAGCCGGCCGCGCTGAAGCTGGCCGCATCCGGCGCTGGTGATGACGAGCAGCCGGACGGCTGGCAGCGCCACATTGAGGCCTTGCGCCAAGCCGGCATCCCCGAACCCGGCTCGGCAGTCCGGGGCCGCAAACCGGCGACGGAGGCCGACGAGCAGGCGCTGTACGAGGTCGCACCGTCCTTCGTGGAACTGCTGCCCTGGGTCGAGTTCTTGCCCGAGTCAAGGTCCATGTTGCTGGAGGACGGCCAATCGGTGGCGGCCTTCTTCGAGCTGGTGCCGCTGGGGACCGAGGGCCGGGAACCGGGCTGGCTTGCCCACGCCCGCGACGCCTTGGAGAACGCGCTGCAGGACAGCTTCGATGAGCTGGACGAGAACCCCTGGGTGCTCCAGCTCTATGCCCAGGACGAGCCGAGTTTCGACCAGTACATGCAGACCCTGCGTGACTACGTGCAGCCACGTGCCCGCGGGACAGCGTTCACCGAGTTCTACCTGCGCTTCTTCGGCCACCATCTGCGTGCGGTGGCCAAGCCCGGCGGCCTGTTCGAGGACACGGTGGTCACGCGGCTGCGCTGGCGCGGGCAGACGCGGCGCGTGCGCATGGTGGTCTATCGACGTGCCACCGGGCAGGCAAGCCGCCGCGGCCAGACGCCCGAGCAGATGCTGAACATCGTCTGCGACCGCCTGTGTGGCGGGCTGGCGAACGCCGGCATCCAGGCACGGCGCATGGTCGCAGCCGACGTCCACGACTGGCTGCTGCGGTGGCTCAATCCGCGCCCCGCGATGCTCGGGCCCAGTACAGAGGACCGGGAGCGCTTCTACGCACTGGCGCGCTACCCGGACGAGACTGAGGCCGGCGAGATCGAACTGGCGAGCGGGCGGGATTTCAGCCAGCGGCTGTTCTTCGGCCAGCCACGCTCCGACGTGGAGCACGGCACCTGGTACTTCGACGGCATGCCGCACCGTGTGCTGATCACCGACCGGCTGCGCATGCCGCCCGGCACGGGACATCTAACCGGCGAGACCCGCAAGGGCGATGCGATCAACACGCTGTTCGACCAGATGCCGGAAGACACCTTGCTTTGTCTCACGATGGTTGCCACGCCCCAGGATGTCCTGGAATCGGATCTGAACCACCTGGCGAAGAAGGCCGTGGGCGAGACGCTGGCGTCGGAGCAGACGCTCAAGGACGTGCATGAAGCCCGCTCGCTGATCGGCAGCGCGCACAAGCTCTACCGGGGCACGCTGGCGTTCTACCTGCGCGGGCGCGACGAGGCGGAACTGGATCGGCGCGGCCTGGACCTGGCGAACGTGATGCTCAACGCTGGTTTGCAGCCGGTGCGAGAGGATGATGAGGTGGCGCCGCTCAACAGCTACCTGCGCTGGCTGCCGTGCTGCTACAACCCCGGCAAGGATCGGCGCCGGTGGTACACGCAACTGATGTTCGCCCAGCACGCGGCAAACCTGTCGCCGGTGTGGGGCCGTGCCCAGGGTACGGGGCATCCAGGCATCACGATGTTCAACCGCGGCGGCGGGCCGATCACCTTCGATCCGCTCAATCGCCTGGACCGGCAGATGAACGCCCACCTGTTCCTGTTCGGCCCGACGGGTTCCGGCAAATCGGCCACGCTCAACAATCTGCTGAACCAGGTCACGGCCATTTATCGGCCGCGCCTCTTCATCGTGGAAGCCGGCAATAGCTTCGGCTTGTTCAGCGACTTCGCCAGGCGCCTGGGCCTGACCGTGAATCGGGTCAAGCTGGCCCCCGGATCGGGCATCAGCCTAGCGCCGTTCGCCGACGCGCGCCGGCTGATCGAAACGCCCAGCGATGTGCAAACGCTCGATGCCGATGCGCTGGACGAAGACCTGCCACCCGATGCCTCAGCCATGGAGGCGGACGAACAGCGCGACGTGCTGGGCGAACTGGAGATCACGGCGCGGCTGATGATCACTGGCGGCGAGGACAAGGAGGAAGCCAGGATGACGCGCGCCGACCGCTCGCTGATCCGCCAGTGCATCCTCGACGCCGCCGAGCACTGCGTGGCCGAGAAGCGCACGGTGCTCACGCGCGACGTGCGCAATGCGCTGCGCACCCGCGGCCAGGACCCGACGTTGCCCGAGATGCGGCGCGTGCGGCTGCTGGAGATGGCGGACGCGATGGACATGTTCTGCCAAGGCACGGACGGCGAGATGTTCGACCGCGACGGCACGCCGTGGCCCGAGGCCGACATCACGCTGGTGGATCTCGCGACCTATGCCCGTGAGGGCTACAACGCGCAGCTCTCGATCGCGTACATCAGCCTCATCAGCACGGTGAACAACATCGCGGAGCGTGACCAGTATCTCGGCCGCCCGATCATCAACGTGACCGACGAAGGCCACATCATCACGAAGAACCCGCTGCTCGCGCCGTATGTCGTGAAAATTACAAAAATGTGGCGCAAGTTGGGCGCCTGGTTCTGGCTGGCGACGCAAAACATCGACGATCTGCCGCGCGCCGCAGAGCCCATGCTCAACATGATCGAGTGGTGGATCTGCCTGTCGATGCCGCCGGACGAGGTGGAGAAGATCGCACGATTCCGCGAACTCTCGCCGGCGCAGAAGGCGCTGATGCTTTCGGCACGCAAGGAAGCGGGCAAGTTCACCGAGGGCGTCATCCTCTCCAAGAGCATGGAGGTGCTCTTCCGCGCCGTGCCGCCGAGCCTGTATCTCGCGCTCGCGCAGACCGAACCCGAAGAGAAGGCCGAGCGCTACCAGCTCATGCAGCAGCACGGCGTCAGCGAGTTGGATGCCGCCTTCAAGGTGGCCGAGAAGATCGACCGGGCACGCGGCATCGAGTCGCCGGCCCTGGCCCTGCCCTGAATCTGCCGTGCACCGGAGAACGCCATGGAACAGAAACGCTCATCCATTCCGATGCAGGTCCAGGCGTTCCGCCGTCGGCGCTGGCGGGCCCGCTGGCCATGGGCGTTAGGCGCAGTGCTGGTTGCGCTGCTGCTGATCTGGCTCGTGTCCCGTTCGCCGGGCGAGTCCACGCCCCAAACCTCGGCGCCTGTCAGCGAGACGCAGGTGGCCGGGCCTCCTTGGCAGATGGGCAACCCGGCAGGTCGTTTCACGCTGACGCTCTACGCGGACCTCGAATGCCCGTTCTGCCGGTCCTATTTCCCTGTCCTCAAGCGTTGGGTAGCCGGCAATGCGGACGTGGCCTTGCAATGGCACCACCTGCCGTTGGCCGCGCATGAGCCGGCCGCGTCCGCCGAAGCGCGCTTGGTGGAATGCGCGGGCGAAGCCGGCGGCCATCCCGCCTTCTGGCAGGCTGTCGAGTGGGTCTATGTCCACACACACAGCGACGGCCAGGGCTTGCCCGAAGACCTGCGCCACCCCGCCCTGACGCCAGCCATCGAACAGTGCATTGCGAGCGAGCGGCCCGACGCGGCGATTCGTACCCAAACTGCGGAAGCCACGAACAGCGGCGTGACCGCCACGCCGTCGCTGCGGCTGCACGATCGCGAAACCGGCAAGGCGATCCTGCTGCAGGGCCCGATCGAGGGCGATGCCTTGCTGTCGGCCATGGACATGCTCGCGGCCGGCGATCCCGCCGCCACACCCACATCGGAAATGCCTGCCGACGTCGTCGGCGACATGCCCAGGTAGCCCCGGTCTTCAAGGCTACGGCGCAGTCCGCTGCGCTGACCACAACCCCGTTCGCCTCGCATCCTGGCCGCGAACGATCACCGCTGCCGCGGTGATGGATGCACCTTGTTCGTTCCCCAGGAGGGCTTGCCCTCCCAGGGCGAGTGCCCTCCGATCTCACCGTCTGGAGGTTCGCCATGTCTTTCGCCGTCAATGACTCCTGCCCGGAGTCGCTTTCCGCCATCGCTGCCCAACACGAGGACTGGATCATCCAGCAAGCCATCGTGCTGCTGGAGAGACGGGTCTTCAAAGCTGGACCGTGCCTCAGCCAACCGGCCGCTGTACGGGACTACCTGCGTCTGAAACTGGTCGCTGAGCCCAATGAGATATTCGCCGCTGTGTTCCTGGACAGCCTGCACCAGGTGCTGGCCTACGAGCCGCTGTTCAGGGGCACGATCAACGCGACTTCGGTCTATCCGCGTGTCGTCGTGCAGCGTGTGCTGGAGTTGAATGCCGCCGCGGTGGTCTTCGCCCACCAGCATCCTTCGGGCGTCTCCGAGCCGTCCAGCGCGGATCGCATGCTGACCCAGCAACTGCAAGCCGCGCTGGCGCTCATCGATGTGCGGGTACTGGACCACATCATCGTCGGCCAGGGTGCCCCGTTCTCCTTTGCGGAATCCGGCCTGCTGTAGCAATGGCACCGGCTCCTTGATCCACGCGGAGGCTTCGGCCTCCGCTTTTCATTGGCGCAAGACAAGCAGGTATGCGGGCAGTCCGCGATGCGCATTGTTTGTTGGGGCCGCATGGCGTTCGGCGTTTGACTATGGCCCTTGACAACTCTTGGGGGCGCTCGACATGCCAGCATCTTCATCCAGGTTCGCATCGGGCTGGCGAACCCTTGGCCTGGCCGTTGCGCTGCCGGCTTCCCTGGCCGTGTTCAGCCCGGCCAGCTTCGCCGCCGATGTGGTGGTCATCACCGACAGCCGTCACCCGGTCAGGACCATGGGTGGCGAGCAGCTGATCGAGCTGGATGAAGCGCCCCGGATCGAAGCGGAGCTTTCTGCGGCGCTGCCCGCCGATCCCGGACAGGCAACAGCCATCGTGAAGCGCCGGCTGAGCCAGGGGGGCGCTGACCTCCAGCGTCGCATCGCCACCGCATACCAGGGCGTTGCCGACGCATGGAGCCTGGGCATCACCACCATTCCGGCTGTCGTGGTGGATCAGCGCTACGTGGTCTATGGCGAGCCTGACGTGGCCCGCGCCATCGCGCGCATCGAACAGCACCGGAGGGCCGAACCGTGATCCGCTCATTCGACCTTCTGCGCCGCATGCGGGCTGCCGTCACCTCCGTGCTGCTGCTCAGCGCCACGGGCAGCTACGCCCTGAACACGGCGACCATCGTGGGTTCAGTGGCTTCGCCCGATTGCCTGGAGTACCGGGTGGTGGGTATCTGCTACTGGCTCTACTGCACCTGGACCGGCTGCACGGTGCGCACGTCCGTCAAGGTCAGGCACTACATCCCCGATGCGGTGGTTTCGTCCTACTCGAACACCGGCGAGAACCCCTGGGTCGAAGTGCGCGCCATGAGCACGCCCAACCCTTCGGCCCAGGCCGGCGGGGACGGCACCACCAATGAAGATCACGAAAACAATCTCGCGAAGTTCAAGAACGCGGACGTCATCGGCCACCCCGGCGTCGAGGTGTTCAACCAGTTCGTCTCGTCCTCGGGCTATTTCTGCGAGGGCGCAGGCACGGCCTTCATGCCGTACCTGCTCAGTACGCTGGACACGCCGGCCTGGCGCTACAACGTACCGGAGATGGTGTACCCGGAGGCATTGATCCCGGGCATGCGCGAGGTCGGCGCGCGCTCGACCCTGAACCTCTGGGGCAACGTCTATCCGCGCGGCGGCTTCCTGCACCAGACGGACGACCACAAGGCCGGTGCCGTGGTGGCCCAACGGGCCGGCGATGTGGTCACGCGCCGCGGGCAGATCCACGTCTATCAGCCGCTGCTCGCCAACTCCCGCGATGGCTACTGGCCGGCCGGCGCGCTGATGGAGGGCGATGCCTCGACCGGCAAGTGGCAGGAACTCACGCCCGTCCTGTCCTCGTCCTGCACGGTCTTCCCGCGCAACGGCTTCCTGACACAGGCCCAACAAGGCGACTACGCCCGGGCGTTGTGGCGGCCCTATGCGTGCTGCGAACGCCGGGGCCAGGTGTTCCTCGGCAGCGTCGATTTCTATTGAGGGTACGGCGATGAAGCGTCCTGAACTGATGAACCCATCCGCCAAGGTTCGCCGCCCGCTGCGCCCCACGGCGCTAGCCGGCGCGCTCGCCCTGGTCTGTGGCCTCGCGTGGGCGCAGGCCGGCTTCCAGACCAGCGGCCCCGTCATCGGCGATGAGGTCATGTACTCGATCGGCGGTGGCAGTGCGGTGTCCATGGGCCGCGCCGCTGGCATGCGTTCGATCGGGGTCGGCCTGGGTTGGAACAGCAACCTCATCTGCGGCGACATGAGCATCCAGACCACGCTGCGCAATCAGCTCAATGGGATCACGAATGGGTTCCAGCAGATCATGAGCAACGTGATCCAGAGCGCGACCAGTGCCGTGGCATCGCTGCCGGCGCTGATCATCCAGCGTGCCGATCCGGGGCTGTACAACCTGCTGACCAATGGTGTGCTGCAGGCGAGGCTGGATTTCGACCGCTCCAAGCTGACGTGTCGCGCGATGGCCGAGAAGATGGCCGAGACGGCGGGCGGCCAGCTCGGATGGAGCCAGATGGCGGAAGGCATGGCGCTGCGCGATGCGGTGTCGAGCACGGATGCCGTATCGGCGATCGAGCAGGCCGAGACGCGCCGCGGCAACGACGGCGTGCCCCGGGTGGGCGGCAGCAATGCCGGCGGCGCGGGCCAGTCGGCCATCCGGGTGGTCGGTGACGTGACGCGGGCGGGCTACAACCTGGTCAACGGGCGCAGCGTGACTGACACGTCCTCCATCGCGCCCGCCAGTTGCGCGAGCCTGTCCTGCCAGACCTGGACGTCGCCGCAGCAGGCGACCGAATGGGCGACGCGGGTTCTCGGGGAACAGGTACAGCGCACGTGTGATTCCTGCACCAAGACCGAGACCGTGCCTGGCGTCGGGCTGACGCCGCTGATCCAGGAGGAGTACGAGACCAAGCTGGAGGCCTTGCAGGAACTGGTCTCTGGGACGCGCAACACGACGTTCGAGAACCTGCATGCAGCCGGCAGCACCTCGCTGCCCATTACACGCGGCGTCATCGAGGCGCTGCGCGACGAGCCAGACCAAGACCTGCTGGCGCGACGTCTCGCGTCCGAGGTCGCGTTGTCGTCCGTGCTGGAGAAGGCATTGCTGCTCCAGCGGACCCTGCTGACCGGCAAGAAGGAACCCAACGTGGCGGCCAACCAGTTGGCGGTCGAGGCCGTGAACCACGAGAGCGACACGCTCGATCAGGAGATCCGCAACCTCAAGACCGAACTTGAACTGCGGCGCGAACTGGCGAACAACTCGCCCATGGCCATCATCCAGCGCCACGGGACGCGCGCGGCCGGCTCGCGCGGCATCTACGAAGGCGACCCGGTGCCCGACCGCCTCGATCGGTTGCAGCGGGGCAACCCGGGAGGCACGCCATGAACGCGGCCTGGCTGCGCCCGCGCTGGCTTTTCAGCCGGCGCGCGGCAAAGGCGCTGCTCCTGGCGGTGGTCATCATCGCCGCGGCCGTGGGCGCCAATCTCGTCGGCATCTACCTCGTCGGCAGCGTTGCCGGCTGGGAGCGGTGGCTGGCTGCCAGCGCGGGCTACTTCCTGGTGTGGCGGCTGTGCCTGTACGGCGCGACGGTCTATGGCTGGGTCTGGATGCGCCGCCGGCTGCTGGCCCGCGAGGAAGACGCGCAAGCGCGGCGACGCCTGGTGCGCAGCGAGATCGCCGGCGTCGTCGCCATCGTGGCGCTGGAAGCCAGCCTGCTGATGCAGAGCTGAAGAGGGAGCCGCGCCATGACGCTTTTTACGACCGACTACCGGAGTACTACCTGACGCTGGTGTCCTGGATCGTCAACAACGGCATCTGGGCGGTGCTGGTGTCGAGCGGAGTATTCGCGCTGCCGTTCGTCGCCATCATCGTGCAGGAGTGGTTGAAGGCCCGTGCGGAAGGTGCCGACGAAGGCAACAAGGGCGTGCTCTCGGCTGCGCGCATCGAGAACCGGGTCTTCGTCGCCATCGTGGTGGTGATGTTCGCTGGCATCCCGTTCATCGACGTGGACCTCAACACCATCCAGTACGACAGCTCGCGCTCGGCCCAGTGCCAGGTCAGCGTGCCGCAGCCCACGGATACCGGCTGGTCGCAGTCCTTCAGCACCATCAACAACCAGTCGGCGAAGGTGCCGGTCTGGTGGGCTTTCATGCACGCGCTCTCGCGCGCCGTCACGAGCGCCTCGGTGGCGGCGATCCCATGCGGCACGGACCTGCGGCAGATGCGCATGGAGATCGACGCGACCCGCATTGACGACCCGGTACTGGCTCAGGAAGTAGCGGATTTCTCGCGGGATTGCTATGGGCCTGCGCGGGCCAAATTGTTCATGAAGCGCCCTCAGCTTGATGAGCAGCAGATGCACGACGTGACCTGGATAGGGTCGAGGTTTTTCACGGGCACGGGCGGCTACTACGACACCTACCGCTCAAGCACGCCGCGCGACGACTGGCCCTACGACAGCACCCGCGATGCGGGGCTTGCACAGGTGGGCAGCGGTGGCGGCTACCCGACCTGCAGGCAGTGGTGGGCCGATGGCGGCAATGGCCTGCGGGCACGCCTGCTGGGACAGGTGGACCCGAACCTGTTGAATCGCCCGGCAGGCTGGGCCGGGTTCCTGAGCAGGGCCGAGGTGGACGACTCGGTGATCCGCGCCATCGCGTCACCGCGGCAACAGAAATTGAACCAGGGTAGCGTCTATACGGACTATGGCGGCCAGATCGACAAGACCTTGCCGAACATCGTGACGCGGGCCACGGGAGACGTTGGGATGGCCGTCGGCGCGATTGCCGCGTTTCCCGCCATGGACGTCGTGAGACAGTCTCTGCCCATGGTCCTCGCCTTGCTCAAGATGGCGCTGGTCATCTGCATCCCGCTTGTGCTGGTCGTAGGCACCTACGATCTGAAGACGGTCGTTACCGTCAGCGTCGTGCAGTTCGCGCTCTTCTTCACGGACTTCTGGTTTCAGCTTGCGCGCTGGATCGATTCGACGATCCTGGATGCGCTCTATGGCTGGGGGTTCGGCTGGAATCGGCCGCACACCAACTTCGACCCGCTGGTGGGGCTGAACAACGCCTTCGGAGACATGCTCCTGATGTTTGTCACGGGCACGATGTTCATCGTACTGCCTACGTTCTGGATCATGGCCTTGGCTTGGGCGGGCGTTCGTGCCGGCAACGTGTTGCAAGGCCTCGCAGGAGCCACCGGAGATGCCAAGGCTGCTGGCGGAAGGGGAGGAAGCATTGCGATCAATGCAGTGTCGAAGAAGTGATCGCTGCTAGTCGTCCTCGACATGAGGATCAATGCGGAAACCGTCGTAGGTGTATAGGCCGAATCCTGCTGGTCCGTTTCGCCACTCTGGCTCGGGCAACTCCTCGCCCAAGTCGGTGTTGCGGGCCATCCAGGCAACCACCATGACGCACACCATCACCGGGGCCAGCCAGAAGGTGGTGTACAGCAGCACCCCGAGCGCAGCCAGCTTAACCATCCACACGAGCGCGGTGGCTCCAGCCGTCGGCATGCCCTTGGAAACCAACCAGTTCGACGCCCGCCGTTCACAGCGCGCGTAGGCACGCCATCCGCGGCCAAAGGCGCGGCCGAGGCGTTCTGCGGTGCTGGTGCGAGTCGTGGTGTTCGTGGTCGTCTCCTACTGCTGAGGGATGCCTATTTCAGTTTGGTCCATTTCATTCTGTTTAGGGCTTCAATGTGTTCTCTTGCTGCTTCAGGACGCTTCGTCATCCGGTTCCAACGGGCCAGGGTCGGGCTCCACGCCGATGCGGTATGTAGCAACGAAACGCGGCCAGTCCACATGGTCAACGAGATCGATGTCCTCGATGACACTGACCTTCGCGCTGGCACGCTCGAACAGCGCGATGCTCTTGGCGGGATAGTTGTTGCGCGACGGATAGAGCACCCCCGTCGAACAGCACCTGGCCGTCATCTCCAAGCATCGCATGCACCTGGGCCGACACCTGCTGCGTGTGCGTGTAGTCGCGGCTGGCCAACTGCTCCAGGTTCAGGCCGAAGTAGCCCGCCATGACGCCCGGCGCCGTGAGGTCGGCCAGAAGCACGTCGTCCATCACGCCCACTGCGCGCACCATCCGGCTCTGGACTTCTTTCAGCGCGATCGAGCGCTTCGTGTCCGCAAGCCACTGGTGCTTATGAAACACCGACTCCATCAGCGCCGTGGGCAGGTCGCGCCCCGGTAGAGCACCCCGTAGGCCTGGGCCGGGTCATCGTAGCGATTGGTGCTGCTGCGGCCATAGTACAGCGGGCTGCCCCGATAGACGACGCGGCTCACATGCTGGAGCAGCTCACCGGCATCGATCAGGAACGAAGGCAGCTCGTGGCTCATGGCGATCTCGCTTCAATGCACCTGAACGCCCAGCACGTTGAACACGGCCTCGGCCACGTCGTCGATCGTGCCATGCGTCACCGCATCCACTGGCGAGCGGCCGCCCAAACCTTCGAGCGGTTCGGACAGTGCGCGGTAGATCGTCCAAGGGTCGATGCCCTCGACCTCCTGAAGCACGGTTTGGGTCAACTGCTGCTTCACCGGGTCGAGCTGCCAGTCGGGCAGTTTCTGGCCTCGCGGCCCCACGTTCAGCGCCAGCAGCCGACGGGCGAGGATGTCCTTGTAGATCTGCTGGCGCGACTTGTCCGCCAGCTTGGCGTACTCCGCGGGCGGCAGGTTGTGCGGCTGGTTGAAGGTTTCCAGCAGCACGGCGCGGCCTCGCTGGACGTCGGTTTCAGTCGGCGCCCAGCGCGTCTCAGCGCGCAGCGCAGCCGTCTTACGCTTCAAGGCGTGCTCCACCGTTTCACCTTCGAGGTTGGCTGGCAGCTTTACCGCCTCCACGCGCTCGTGAATGAACGCCTGCAACTCGGCCGCGAAAGCCGGCGCATCCCGGATTTCGACGGTATCCGCGAAGCGGCGCACATCCTCCACGGTGACACGCGGCAGACGGTCGGCAATGAATTCAATGGCGGTGGGCATGGTCATCTCCCGGTAGGTTTGAGACAGGACTTACTCTAGTCGCCTTTGTCGCATTTGTCAACTTTGACGACTAGAGAGCAACCTACCGGCGAAAACAGCGTCTCCGCAGCATAGGCCGAGGCCAGCGGCTGGTCGCCGCGCAATCCATTCGTGCGGGTTCCACATTGACGCTGGAACCGCAACCCAGGCCCCGCTATACCGAAACGGTTAAAGGCCAAAGGGCCGAAACGGCAAGGGAATGGGGTGCAAGGGGAAAGGCCCTACCTCGAAAAGGCAAAAAGGCCTCCCGGTCGGCCCGCCACAGGACACCCGCATGCTCTCCCTGTTCCAGCGAAAACGGCCCCCGGTCGCCGGCGCGCCACCGCCAGCACCCGCCACCGTCCTCCCGAAAGGGTTGATGCGGCCCGAGTCGGCCGCATCGCTGCTGGCCACCCCGCGCCGGCAGAAGCTGCTGGAGCACATTTGGCAGCGCACCTCGCTGTCGCGCAGGCAATTCGCCACGCTGTACCGAGCGCCCCTGGAACGCTACGCCGAGCTGGTCCAGGCCTTCCCGGCCTCCGAGGCGCATCACCATGCCTATCTGGGCGGCATGCTCGACCACGGCCTCGAAATCGTCGCCTACAGTCTGAAACTGCGGCAGTCCCATCTGCTGCCCATCGGCGCCAGCCCCGAAGACCAAGCGGCACAGTCCGAAGCCTGGACCGCCGCCGTCGCCTACGCCGCGCTGCTGCACGACATCGGCAAGATCGCCGTCGATCTGCACGTCGAGCTGGCCGACGGCAGCATCTGGCACCCTTGGCACGGCCCGCTGCGCCAGCCATACCGATTCCGCTACCGCGACGATCGCGAGTACCGCCTGCACAGCGCCGCGACAGGTTTGCTCTACCACCAACTGCTCGACCGTGAGGCCCTGGACTGGCTCAGCGGCTATCCGTCCCTGTGGGCACCACTGCTCTACGTCCTGGCCGGGCAGTACGAGCACGCCGGCGTACTGGGCGAACTTGTCGTGCAGGCAGACCGGGCCTCGGTGGCCCAGGAGCTGGGCGGCGATCCGGCCCGCGCCATGGCTGCGCCCAAGCACGCGCTGCAGCGCAAGCTGCTCGACGGGTTGCGCTACCTGCTCAAGGAACAGTTGAAACTGAACCAGCCGGAAGCCTCCGATGGCTGGCTCACCGACGATGCCCTGTGGCTGGTGTCACGGATCGGCGTAATGGAGCCGGCGATGTGCGGCGTAATGGAGCCAGTTTGAGGTAGGTGAACTGGCGTCTCGAGGGGGGTCAAGAATTGCTGTTTTTGGAGGTTTTTGCAAGCCCGGTTTTGGTGGGAGGCGGCGCTTGCCGAGGCGCACGGAACGACGCACCTTCGAGGGTGAGGCAGTAGGCGTTATGACGCAGCCGATCGAGAGTCGCCGAGGCGAGCAGCCGGTTGGCCGGGAAGGCTGGTCCCACTCTGGGTAATCGAGGTTGCTGGTGACGACGGTGGCGCACCGCTCGTAGCGCTCGGCGATGAGGTCGTGCAGGTCTTCGTCGGCGGGTGGGCGAAGGGGCTTGAGGCCGAAGTCATCGATGATGAGCAGCGGCACGCGAGCGAGGTTGGCCAGTTTGCGCTCGTAGCCGCCGATGGCGCGCGCTGCGTTCAGGCTGGCCGTGAGGGCAGTGCAGGTGAAGAAGGCGACGTCGATGCCCTGTCGAACGGCGGCGTGGCCCAGCGCCTGCGCGAGGTGGCTCTTGCCGGTGCCGCAGGGCCCGACGATGAGCACCGGGGCGCACTCGTGCACGTAGTGCCCGGTGGCCAGGTCATGCACGAGGGCGCGATTGAGCCCGGGCAGGCGATCGAAGTCGAACTGTTCGAAGGTCTTGGTGGCGCGAAACTGCGCGCGGCGCAGTCGCGTGGAGAACTTCTTCTGATCGCGCCGGGCGATCTCGTCGCCGATCAACATGGCGAGGAACTCGGTGTAGGCGAGTTTGGCGTCGATCGCCTGGCGGTTGCGGGCTTCGAGCGAGTCGAGGATGCCCGAGAGGCGAAGCTGCTTCAGTTGCGGGGCCAGTTCCGGGATGGGGTTCACGCGTGGTGCTCCTGTGGATCAATGCAGCCGACCGGGCTGCGCGGCAAAGAGGTCGGCGGCGTCACGCGCAAAGCGCGCGCGGCTGCCGTGGCGAGTGTCGGGTTCGATGCTCGCGTTGAGGTCTGCTCGCAGGTCGTGGCCGCCGGCGAGGATGGTCTTGACGGTGCGGTAATGCGGCGAGCCGTGCGCCAGTGCGCGCAGGCACGCCGCCTCCAGGCGAGTCGGCGTGAACTGCTCGGCAAGGCGCAAAACGCCTTGGGCTGCGCGCAGCTTCTCGAGGATGCGATCGCCCAACAGGTGGCCAACGAGGTTCTCGCACGCCGGGCCGATGCGCTGGGCCTGCTCGAGGCACCAGTGGCGGTCGTGTGCGAGAAAGCGCGCGGCGTTGGGCGGCAAGTGGTCGGCAACGGTGATGCGTTCGCCGGCCCGCTGGGCACGCCGGTGCGTGACGAGGTGGCGGTAGTCCTCGTAGAGGGCGATGGCGTTGTCGGTGGCGCGCAGCCACAGCTTGTGCCCGACCAGTGCGAAGGGCGCCGAGTACAGCGCGTAGGCGTGCTTGACGTGGCAGTCGCTGTGCACGGTGACCCGGTGCCAGGTACCGAGGTCTGGCGCCATCGCCGGCAGCGCGCGCATCAACGGGCGTTCGAGCGCAAAGAGCTCCAGCGGCTTGCGTCGTGTCGTGCCGTGCTCGCGCACGCCGGCCTCGAGCATCACCCAATCGCGTGCCGGCGGTTCAGGTCGGTCAGATCGCGGAAGGTGCGCAGCGGCAAGAAGTTGGTCTTGACGTACTTGACGCCGGCCTCGACGATGCCCTTCAACTGTGGCTCTCGCGGTGGGCACGCATCGATTCGAAAGCCGTAGCCCTGGGCGCATTCGGCGTAGGCGCGCTGCACCGTCGGCTCGGTACGGCAGGCCTTGACGATCGCGCACTTGGCGTTGTCGATGACCAGCCGGTTCGGTACCGCTGCGAACCACTCGAAGGCGCGGCGGTGGCACCCCAGCGGTCGCCACCGTCTGGTCCCAGACAAACTCGACGTACTGGTGACGCGAGAAGGCGAGCGTCATCACGAACGCCCCGGTGCGCCGCGTGGCGCCCTCGGGGTCGAGCATCATCGGCCCCGCACCAAAATCCACCTGTGCGGCATCCGCCGGGTCGAAGTGCAGACGCACGGTCGTCTGTGCGGGTTGCTTCGCACGCAGATCGGCGAGCATGCGGCGCACCGCCGAGTAGCTGCCGGTGAAGCCATGCTGGCGCTTGAGCGCCGCGTGCATCACGACGCCAGACACGCCCTGCGCGAGCCACTGCTCGATGACGCCTCGCAGCGGCTCGAGGCTCGACACCGTGCTGGCGGCGCGCCGCGGCGGGCTCATCGCCGCCGCGATCTCGGCGTCCTCGGGCAACGCGCGCTCGCGCTCGAGGCCAACCGTGACCCAGCGCCACTGCACGCAGCCCCGCCGCCTTGGGCCGGCCCATCACCTTGCTGGCTGCGATCTCCCGATCGGAATCGCCCCGGCGCATGCGCATCAGAGCCTGTCGGTACTCATACATCTCGAATCTCCTTCGGGCCACCGCCGCCACCTCCGGGCAAAAGGCCCGAAGGGTAGCGGTACCCATCGATTCGAGACGCCGGCTATCTACCCGCCGCTGGCTCCAAGATGCCGGTCATGAAGTGGCTCCATTACGGCGGTCATGCCGTGGCTCCAATATGCCGGTCATGAAGTGGCTCCTATACGCCGATCACGAAATGGCTCCAATGTGCCGGTCGGTGACAGCTGGTGAGCAAAACGGTCTCGGACAAACTGCGTGCGCACCTGCTGTCCCAAGGCGTCGATGGCATCCCTGCGAACAACACCGCGGTGTTCAACGTCCTCCAGGATCACGGCATGTTGCAGCCGGCGCCCGACGGCAAGGCTATTTGGCGCGCGACCATAACCAGTTCCACCGGCTGGTCCCACTCGTTCACCCTGTTGCGCCTCGCTCCTGCGCTGATCTGGGAATCTGGCGAGCGACCGACGCCTTTTGCAGGCACGGTAGCGATCGACGCGGCAGTCGCCGAAAACGACGCCGAGGCGCCGAAAATGCCGCCTGCGGCCATGGCGAAGGCAGCCCCGAACGGTCAGAAACTTCCATCTTGGGAAGGCAGTAGTACCGTCACCGCCTCACCGCCTAAGGCCCAGCCCGTGTCCGATGTCATGGAGGACATGCTGGCAATGGTGAGCACGAGCGGCTCGCCTGGTGCCGAGCAGGATGTGGAGCCGGTCGCACAGAGAAGCTACCCCGCAGACCCCAGCACTCCTATGCCAGCGACTGCCGCAGTGCTTCCTTCGCCACCACCATCTACTGCTAAACCACCCCTAACAGCAGCGCCCCCGTCAGGCGAACATTTCATGATGTGGCTGAAACAGGGAATTGCTTCGCGCCGGCTCATCATCAACGACGCAAAAGCGCTCGTGCATTCCGTGAATGACACGGCCTACTTGGTCAGCCCAGGTGTGTTCCAGCGCTACGTCCGAGGAGCACCCTCATGTCGGCACGCTGGCACGGCAGGACAAGATGCCGGATTGGCAGTGGGTGCAGAAGCGCTTTGAGAAACTGGGGTTGCATCGAAAGCACGACAGCGGCTTGAACATCTGGATCTGTGAAGTCACCGGGCCGCGCAAGTCCCGGAAGCTGCATGGGTATTTGCTGATCGATGCGAATTGGTTGTTCGATGCAGTACCACCCAACAATCCTTATCTCAGAGTTACGCAAGAGATTTGAGCATGGAGTCCTACGTGGCGGTGAGATACGGTAGAGTTCGCCTTGGTAGGTTAGCGGCTAGCCAAGGTGTCCAGCACAAAGTCAGCGCGTTGCGCCACTCTGATCTTGGGCAACCGCGATACCGCATAGCCCAGCGCTGGATAGGTGCGCTGAAGCCGCTCGAATTCAGCCCGCGCTTCATCCATGCTGTGACGGCGTTCTTCGTCCTGCACATAGATTTCAGGCCACGGCGGGGCCAGAAAGATGCGCGAGTGGTAGCGATGCGACTGGGCAATCGTGTCCAGAATAGTAGTGCCGTCCAGTGCCTGGGGTGCTGCCGCCGCGTCGATCAGGCCACGGTCGAAGAACACCCATTGCGTATTGCTGCGTGGCGCATTGGCATGGTTGTCTAGCGCAAGGTCGATGGCCCCGCGCAGGAAGGCCGTCATGTCGAGCCACGGCAGGGCCTGGCCGCCCGTGCGTGTTTGTTCCTGAACGATACGCCGTCCAGGCTCCTCAATTACGGCATCCCTGGATTTCCATTCAACCCCCACAAACGAGAACGACGATCAACTATCTCCTGAAAGGCCATCAGCATCCATCAAGGCCAGCATGCCAACAATGAGTGCGTGCATGCCCTGTTGAGTTCGGCCTCCATCTCGGCTTCCTCCGTCGCACGGTCTGCATCCACGACGGGTTCCCGTTCGGCGACCGAGTACACCGTGTCGGCCACGGCAAGGCAGTGGAACGCCACGGTGGTCAACAGCCAGCGCGCATGCTCCATCGATATGCCGTAGGCCTGAGCGATGTGGCGTTGGTGGCCGACGATTTTGTCGAGCATGGGCTGGGTCGCCGCCAGACGGCGGATCACGTTGGGTACGCCTTGCCGTCGCCAAGATGCTTGGGCTTGAGCATCGGCGTCTCGTGGGCGTGCAGCACCACGTGGCGACGCAGTTCGTCATCCAGCGCCTTTACCATCGGCTGCAGTTGCGCGCCGCACGCACCGACCCACTGTGCCAGCGTCGAGCGGGCAACAGTAAGTCTGATGCTCTTTGCGCATTCAGATGAATGCATTACGCCCATACGAAATCCGAAATCAGCTCGGCCGCGCACAGCAGATGGCAGTTGTCTATGGCTGTAAATGCGCTTCCCGCAGAGCCATGTCCTCTCTCAGAATACGCTGGATCTCCAGTATCGCGGCCGCGCTCTGTTGCACGCTGTGCCCCGAAATAATGACTTTCTCGGACTGTGCGCCGGGAAGATGTGCGCTGCGATAAGGCACAAGACCGTCATCGGAATCATCGAGGGCCACTTCGGAATTGGCTTGGGCCACGATCGAGTGATAGCGCACCTGGGATGAGATGGGAAAGCCCGCCGCCGTACGCACGAACGGATCGTTTTCGTCGAGATTGTTCACGCTATTGGGAATGGTTGCCAGGCTTTCACGGCTGCTGGCGGCCGCATTGGGTGCCAGTGTATGGGCGAGTTCTTCGAGCACCGTAATGGGAAAGCGGATAAATCCCGCCATCCAGCGCCCCGGGCGTCCACCCGCGACCGATGTGCCCCGATGAGGCGCCGCGATGAAGATGGCACTGCTGACATTCGGGAAGGGCTCGAAGCGCAACATGGGATCAATGCGCCTGATCTGCTGCGGCGTCAACCGACTGTGATCCGCAGCCAATTGCACCAGCGATTGATCGGTTGACGACACCATCAACCGCGCGATGACCCCGCCCATGCTATGCCCCACCAGCACGAGGTCGGACGACGCCGGCGCTTGGCCGGATGGGTCGAAATGCGTCAGCGTCTCCCCGAGCGCCCTGCGAATCATGGCGTGGTTCAACGCGACTGGCATGTTGGTCGGGTAGTAGACCTGCCAGATCTGGTAATGCTGGCGCAGGGCCTCATCGCCCAGGATTTCGTTGGCGAGTTCCACCCAGGCTTCAGGGCTGCTGGCCAGTCCGTGCAGCATGACGATGATCCGCCTGTTCGGATCGTAGGGCTGCATCAAGTAGACGTGCGGGCGGTCGATGCCACCCTCGCGCCCGAGCAGGCTGCGCAGCGACTGGCGGTTGAAATTGGCACGGGCCAGCCATACGCCATAGCCGGCCGTGAAATTGGCCGCCAGCGGCACACGTTGGCCGCGCAGCATAATGGCCGATTCCACATAGGGGTCATGCACCGTCAGACGGGCTGTACGAGCATGCAGCACACTGTCCAAGTTGTCTCCGTCGGGATGCAGCAGAACCGTCATGGACGGCGCGGGCATCTCGCTCCAGGGCAGCGGTTGCTGATCATGTTTTGCCGCTGGGCGACCACCCCGAGTTGGGACGGCGCTCAGGGACTCGTCCGGAATGACCGCCACAAGCTCGGCGCCAAAGCCGTCGCGCCGGTAGAGGCTACGCAATCCACGGAAAGACAGGGACGAGGCTGGCAGGAGTTCGGCTGGCACCGCCGTAGTGCCCGGTAAGCGCGCGCCGCGCATATCCAGCTTCAGTTCCCAGCCTGCAATGTTCCAACTGGTCTGGTCGGGCAACTGCGTCGGCATTTGTTGCCGAACTTCGAACATGCCGGTGGCCGCATGCTCGACGGCATAGTTATACCAATCCCGCACTTGGGTCTGGCGATCCTCGAAGGCCCGCTCTCCCGGAGTATGGTCACCAAGGAACAGATAAGCATAGGCATAGCGAATCGTCTCAAGCCAGGCGGCTTGCTGCGCTGAACCGGGCTTCATGGCCTGAGCCTGCGCCAGCCATAGTTCGGACAGTGCAGCCGGGCGTCTATCCGTGGCAACCCCCGTCACGGTAGCCAAGGCCTCCGCGCACTCCGAGGAGATCGGCTTTGCGCATGCCTGCTCATCCAATGCCGCCACCCTGATGGTCTGGACAGTCGCATCGCTGAGCTTGCCACGTGTCAGGATGTCGCCGCGCTTGAGTTCGATGGCCTCCCTGGCAGGTAGCGTATGAACTTCAACCACTGGGCCGAACTCGCGCAGGATCGAGCAGCCCCCCAGCAGCAGCGGAGCAAGAGCGGCGCATGTAATGAGAAGGCAGGCCTGCGGGAACCTCATGGATTCACCTCGTTGGCAGGGATGCCTGGCACGCCTTGTCGAATCGACATCGAGAAGTCATCCTCTGACACATCGGAAGCAAGGGCACGTTCGTTGATATGCCCCAGTGCCTGCAATTCATCGTAACGATAGCCAGGCGTCAATCCATGCATGTCGTAGACGTACCGCGCAAAATATCCAGACAGCAGCAGGCGATAGTCCATTGGCAATGCGGGCGCAATGACCCGGGCCAGCTCGAATACGATGGTCGTGCAGTTACTGGTTAACGTGTTGTAAAAGCGCGGTTTCTGCCGCAGTTCATTGGCCGCGTTCAGAAACTCCAGAAACAACGCGCGGGCACTCGCCTGATTCATCTGCAAGCGATAGAGATAAACATCTTCGCCTCGCGCGTTGCTGCGCGTACGCACAATGTCTCGCTCATCGGCGGCTACCAGGATCTGCTCGAACTGACGGAAGAATCCTCCTACCGCCGAGAAGGACTCATGGCGTTCCTTGCGAATTTCCAGCGAGAACACCACGCGTTCACCGCCATCGAAGCCGAACGACACCAGGGTGTGGGCGATGTGCGGCCCCATCCAGTAGGAAAGCACCAAGTCGGCGCTGCGCAGACGATCCAGGTCGTATGTGCGGCTCTCCCACTGCGGGGTGTAGTCGGTTTCGCTGCGCCACTGGAAGTTGCGCACATTATTCAGGTGAACATGGTTGCCGTCGATCCTGGCCTCCAGCAACTGGGCGACATCGTCAGCCCATACACGCTGGTGTGACGGCTGCAGCGTCCCCCACCACATGAGCAGGGAGGCGGCTGCGATCACAAATGCGAATCCGGCGATGTTGCGATTGCGCCGCCCAAGCAAGCCCGCCCGCGACAAGACAACGGTCACACCCAACGTAGACCACATGGCAATGACGAACCATCGCACCACCGAAGGTCCCGGCATCTGATGCCACAGAGCCAGCGCACCCCACACAGTCAGCAGCAGTACCACAAAGCCGATCGCCAAGCCTGCAAGGGCGCGCAGGACTATGTGCATCACTCCGCTCATTGAGGCTGCAAAAGCTCAAGCAACAGTTGCCGGTGCGCATCCCGTAACTGCACCAGCGAGATGGAAGGACTGCCCTTGGACAGCATCGAGGAACTCAGCCACAGCACTGCGGGCGCGAGCGCCAACGGGAAGAAGTGTTCGGTCAAGACGCCTGGGCGAATGACGCCTCGGCGTATGTTGCGGTGGATGATGGTCTGCGCCCGCTCTTTCAGCCCGAGCGCAACTTCGTTGTGCCAACGCTGCACCAGCTCTGGAGTTCGGGCGCTTTCGGCCAGAAGCAGCCGGTAGATCGACATCGTGGCAGGGGAGCTGAAGGTCGCGTACAGGCGATCCAGGTAGACATCTACCAGCTCTGGCAACGTCAGATCCTCATCCGGGAGCCAGCCCCGGAAATCACAAATCTGCTTCGTCGTACGTTCGAGCAAGGCGTGAAAAATTTCTTCCTTGCTTTTGAAGTGGGCATAGATGCCAGCCTTGGACAAGCCCGCGCATTCCGCCGGGCGCTCCATCGACACTGCGTTGTATGTCCGATCCGCGAATTCGACCAGGGCCGCGTCGAGTATTTCCTCTTTCCTGGCGGCAGAGGACAGGTAGCGGCGCTTGTTGTCTGGCGCGTCATCTTTCTTGGGTGGCATTCAAAGGCTCTGTTCAAAGATCTGAGGGGTGTTCCCATGGGCCTGTCACCGGCTCTACCAAGAATCAGGGCCTTCCTTGAACCCAAGCCGGCAGCTCGAATTGACCTGCGTCAATGACCGACGAGCCCGCTGATTGCGGTTCTTGGATTGTAACGTATAATTGAAAGCAACCGTCCAGTCGTTTGTTTTCAGATTTCACAATGCAGATCAACACAGGGCGCGAGTGAACCCGGCACATCGGGTTACGACACAGGAAGAGCGCCCTATCAACCAGCCGGGGAACACGGGGATGCACATATCAACAAGGAGATGAAGTGGGCTTGACAGCACTTGCAAGCAAGAAAGTAGGGCCTGCGGACACCAGCCACGAACCCCGCATTGCGGGGGTGGCAGCCATTCCCTCCTCTGCGACCAGACCCTCTTCAGCCCGATACCTGTACGGAACGTGACCATGCTCCCAACTTCCCCGTTGTTTCCCGCGTTCAGATTGCGCGCTGCCTCGTTGGCCCTGAGCGCCGTCGTCTTGACCGGCTGCATGTCGCTCGCTCCGGCGCCAGACACCCCGCCATTGCCCGTGCCCGAAGCCTGGCCCGCGCATCTTGGATCAGGCACCGACGGCGCCCACGCGGGAGAGCTTGCCTGGCAGGCGTACTTCACCGACCCCCTGCTGCAACGCCTCATCGAGACTGCGCTGGAAAACAACCGCGACCTGCGCGTGGCCGCGCTGCGCGTCGAGGAAGCCAGCGCCACATTCCGCATTCAGCGCTCGGATCGTTTTCCTGCCATGGGCGTGGGCGCCCAAGGTGGACGCGCGCGGGTCCCTGGCGACCTGAACATGTCGGGCCGATCGCTGGTGGGCGGCGAGTACCGGGCCGAGGTGGGTTTGACCACCCGGGAACTGGATCTGTGGGGTCGGATCCGCAACCTGGAAGACGCCGCCCTGCAAGCTTGGCTGGCTTCCGACGCGGCTCGCCAGGCCGTCCATTTGGCGCTGATCGCCCAGGTGGCAGACGGCTATCTTGGCCTGCGCGAGATCGACGAACGCGTGGCGATCGCACGGCAAACCGTGACCACCCGCGAGGAGTCCTATCGCATTTTCCGGCGCCGCGTCGAAGTCGGCTCGACCTCGAAGCTGGATCTCACACAGGTCCAGACCCTGCTGAACCAAGCTCAGGCGCTGCTGACGCAGCTTGAGCAGGCTCGCACCACGCAACTGCACGCCCTGGCACTGCTGGTAGGCGCTGATCCCGGCCCGCTGCCCGCCAAGGCACCCTTCGATGAAACGACGGTTCTGGCTGAGCTGCGGGCCGGTCTGCCTTCGGAGCTGCTGGTCAGTCGCCCGGACATCATTTCCGCCGAACACCAATTGCGTGCCAGCAATGCCCACATCGGCGCGGCCCGCGCGGCGTTTTTGCCGCGCATTGCGCTGACCGGCAGCTTCGGCACGGCCAGCTCCGACTTGAATGGCTTGTTCGATTCCGGCAGTCGTGCCTGGACCTTCATGCCCACCCTGTCGCTGCCCATCTTCGATGGCGGGCGCCGCCGCGCCAATCTGGAGCTGAGCGAAGTGCGCCGCGACATCGCCGTCGCCGGATACGAAAAAACCATTCAAACGGCCTTCCGCGAGGTGGCCGATGCGCTGAGCGCAAAGCACTGGCTGGCTGAGCAGTTGACGATCCAGAGAGCCAACCTGGAAGCGCAAAGCGAACGCGCACGCCTGGCCAAGTTGCGCTACGACAACGGCTCGGCCGCCTTCTTGGAAGTGCTGGATGCCCAGCGCGATCTGCTGGGAGCCCAGCAACAACTGGTACAGGCGCGCCGCGCGCTGCTGTCCAGCCAAGTGGCGCTGTATGCCGCGCTCGGCGGCGGCACCCTCGCCGCAGCCGGCGAGGCACAGGGTGCGGCCTCGACTCCCGCTTCCACCCCATCAACCCGTTAAGGCACGCCGAACCCATGACTGTCTCCCCCTCTCTCAAGAAAAAACTCCTGGTCGCTTTCGCTGCAGCGGTTGTTGTCGCCCTGGCCTGGTGGGGCTGGACGGGGCTTGCTGACAGCGGCCCCGGCGAAGGATTCGTCAACGGCAATGGCCGCATCGAAGCCACCGAGATCGACATCGCCACCAAGCTTCCTGGACGTATCGAAGACATCCTGGTCCGTGAAGGCGATTTCGTCGCAGCGGGCCAGCCACTGGCCAGGATGCAACTGGAAACGCTCGAGGCGCAGCGCGACGAGGCCCTGGCCATGCGTCAGCAGGCTGAGCATTCGGTGACCGCGGCGCAGGCACAGGTGGCGCTGCGTGAAGCCGACGTGACTGCCGCCTTGGCTCTGGTTGGTCAGCGCGAGTCCGAACTGGACGCCGCGCAACGGCGCCTGACACGCTCCAGCACGCTGTCGAGTGAGGGAGCCGCCTCGATCCAGGAACTGGACGATGACCGGGCGCGCGTACGGGGCGCCCAAGCGACCCTCGCGGCCAGCAAGGCACAGGCCGCCGCTGCCCGCGCCGCGGTCGAAGCCGCCAGGGCGCAGCTTGTCGGCGCGCAGTCCAGCGTGTCCGCCGCTACGGCCAGTATCAGCCGCATCGAAGCCGACATCCGCGACAGCGAACTGCGGTCTCCGCGCGACGGACGGGTTCAGGTGCGTGTCGCGCAACCCGGCGAGGTGCTTGGAGCGGGCGGACGTGTCTTGAACCTCCTTGATCTGTCGGACGTGTACATCACCTTCTTCCTGCCCGAAACCGTGGCCGGCCGCGTTGCGCTGGGTTCGGAGGTTCGCATCATTCTGGATGCCGCGCCCGAGTATGTGATTCCAGCCACCGTTTCCTTCGTCGCCAGCGCAGCTGCAGTTCACCCCCAAGACGGTGGAAACCGCCAGTGAGCGACAAAAGCTGATGTTTCGCGTGCGCGCACAGATCTCGCAGGAGCTGCTGCGTGAGCACCTGAACCAGGTCAAGACCGGTCTGCCCGGCGTAGCCTGGGTCAAGCTCGACGCCAAGGCCGAGTGGCCTCAGAACCTCTCCGTTCGTGTGCCGGAGTAAGGTATGAGCCACAGCGCGCAGCTCGCGACCGTTGCAAGTGTCCGCCAGGTAAGACTGCGCTACCGCGACGTCATTGCCTTGGATGGCATTGACCTGGACATCCCCGCTGGACGGATGGTCGGTCTGATCGGCCCCGACGGCGTGGGTAAGTCCAGCCTGCTCTCGTTGCTGGCCGGTGTGCGCATCATCCAGGAAGGCACGGTCGAGGTGCTCGGTGGCGACATGGCCAGCAAGGCCCACCGCAAGCTGGTGTGCCCGCGCATCGCCTACATGCCGCAGGGGTTGGGCAAGAACCTGTATCCGACGCTCTCGGTCGAGGAGAATCTGCAATTCTTCGCGCGCCTATTCGGTCATGGCGCCGCAGAGCGCCGCCAGCGGATCGATGAGCTCACCCAGGCCACCGGCCTGTTCAAATTCCTGTCGCGCCCGGCAGGCAAGCTCTCCGGGGGCATGAAGCAAAAGCTCGGCCTGTGCTGCGCGCTGATCCACGACCCGGATTTCCTGATCCTTGATGAACCGACGACCGGCGTGGACCCGCTGGCGCGTGCCCAGTTCTGGGATCTGATCGAGCGTATCCGCGCCGATCGCCCCGGCATGAGCGTGATCGTGGCCACGGCCTACATGGACGAGGCCCAGCGCTTCGATTGGCTGGCCGCCATCGACGACGGGAAGGTCCTCGCCACCGGCACACCGCAGGAGTTGCTGGAAAGAACAGGCAGCCCGAATCTGGAAGAGGCGTTCATCCGCCTGCTGCCGGAAGAGAAAAAGCGCGGACACCAAGCGGTAGTCATTCCCCCCTTGCCGGATGGCGGCGCGGACGATATCGCCATCGAGGCCCAGGGGCTGACCATGCGCTTTGGCGACTTCGTTGCCGTCGACAGTGTCTCCTTCCGCATCCGGCGCGGTGAAATCTTCGGCTTCCTCGGCTCCAACGGCTGCGGCAAGTCTACGACGATGAAGATGCTCACCGGGCTACTGCCGGCGAGCGAGGGACGAGCCTGGCTGTTCGGTCATGAGGTGGACCCGCATGACTTGGACACCCGCCGCCGCGTCGGCTACATGTCGCAGGCATTCTCGCTCTACAGCGAAATCACGGTACGCCAGAACCTGGAGTTGCACGCCAAGCTGTTCAGCGTGCCCCCGAAGGACATTCCGGGCCGCGTCGAAGAGATGGTGGAGCGCTTCGGCCTGGTGGAAGTCATCGACAGCTTGCCGGCCAGCCTGCCTCTGGGCATACGCCAGCGCCTGTCGTTGGCGGTCGCCATGGTGCACAAGCCCGAACTGTTGATTCTGGACGAGCCGACCTCCGGGGTCGATCCAGTAGCGCGCGATGCATTCTGGCGGCTGCTCATCGAGCTGTCACGTCGCGACCGGGTGACGGTCTTCATTTCCACCCACTTCATGAACGAGGCCGAACGCTGCGACCGCATGTCAATGATGCATGCGGGCAAGGTGCTCGACAGCGACGTGCCCGCCAAGCTGGTCGAGAAGCGCGGCGCTAAAACCCTCGAAGAGGCCTTCATCGGCTACCTCATCGAGGCGGAGGGCGGCACGGTCGCTCCCGCCGGCCCCACCGAGGCCGCCAATACGGCGATTCAGACGCCAGCGACACACACTGAGCACATCGGGCACAACGCTGAAGGCTTCAGCCCACGCCGCATGTTCAGCTACCTGTGGCGCGAGTCGCTGGAACTGCGGCGTGACCCGGTGCGCGCCACCCTGGCGCTGGGTGGTTCGCTGCTGCTGATGTTCGTGATCGGCTTCGGCATCACCATGGACGTCGAGGACCTGAGCTATGCGGTGCTCGATCGCGACCAGACCACGCTCAGCCAAAGCTACACGCTGAACCTGGCCGGCTCGCGCTACTTCACAGAGCACCCGCCTATCGTCGATTACGAGGATCTCGACCGGCGTATGCGCAGCGGCGAACTGTCGCTGGCCATCGAAATCCCCCCGGGCTTCAGCCGCGACGTGTTGCGGGGCCAGAACGTGCAGATCGGCGCCTGGCTCGACGGCGCCATGCCGGTGCGCGCGGAAACCGTCCAGGGCTACGTTCAGGGCATGCATCAGCACTGGCTGCTGGTACAGGCCAGCGAGCGCAGCGGCGCCAGCGCAGCCGGCAATGCGAGCGTCGAGACGCGCTTTCGCTACAACCCCGATGTCAAGAGCCTGCCCGCCATGGTGCCAGCGGTGATACCTCTCTTGCTGCTCATGCTGCCGGCCATGCTGACCGCGCTGGCGGTGGTGCGCGAGAAAGAAACCGGGTCGATCACCAATCTGTACGTGACGCCGGTGACGCGCACCGAGTTCCTGCTTGGCAAACAACTGCCCTATGTCGGCCTGGCCATGGTGAACTTCCTGCTGATGAGTCTGCTCGCGGTCACCCTCTTTGGCGTGCCGGTCACGGGCAGCTTCTTGACCCTGTCGCTGGCCGCGCTGGTCTTCTCCTTCGCCGCCACAGGCATGGGGCTGCTGGCCTCGGCCGTCACGCGCAGCCAGATCGCCGCCATGTTCTTCGCCATGATCGGCACCATCATTCCTGCCACCCAGTTCGCCGGCCTGATCGATCCGGTGTCCTCGCTCGAAGGCTCCAGCAAGTTCATCGGCGAGATCTACCCCGCCACGCACATGATCTCCATCAGCCGTGGCGTTTTCAGCAAAGCGCTTGGCCTGGCCGACGTGACCGGGCCGCTGTGGGCGATGCTTTTGTCGGTCCCGGTCATCCTCGGCGCAGCCGTTTTGCTACTCAAGAAGCAGGAGCGCTGAGATGAGCAGAAGAAACCTGGCCAATATCTACGACCTGGGTGTTAAGGAGCTGTGGAGTCTGTGGCGCGATCCGATGATGATCGCGCTCATCGTCTACGTGTTCACCGCGTCGGTCTACACCTCGGCCACGTCCATGCCGGAGACGCTGCACAACGCCCCCATCGCCATCGTCGACGAAGACAATTCGGCGCTCTCCCAGCGGATTGCCTCGGCGTTCTACCCGCCGCAGTTCACGCCACCGGCCATGATCGACTATGGAAGGGTGGATCCGGGCATGGATGCCGGGCAGTACACCTTTGCCCTGGTCATTCCGCCCAACTTCCAGCGCGACGTGCTGGCCCGGCGCTCGCCTGCGTTGCAGCTCAACGTTGACGCTACCCGCATGAGCCAGGCATTCACGGGCAGCGGCTACATTCAGCAGATCGCCATCGGCGAGGTCAATGAGTTCGTCAAGCGCTATCGCGGGGCTGAGCCACTGCCTGTGGATCTCGCATTGCGTGCGCGTTTCAATCCATCGCTAGACAAGGCCTGGTTCGGCTCGGTGGTTCAGATCATCAACCACATCACGCTGCTGTCCATCATCCTGACTGGCGCGGCGCTGATCCGGGAGCGCGAGCACGGCACCATCGAGCACCTGCTGGTGATGCCGGTCACGCCCGCGCAGATCATGCTTTCCAAGATCTGGTCGATGGCCCTGGTCGTGCTGATCGCCTCCTTTCTGTCGCTCAATCTCATGGTGCGCGGCGTCCTGGGCGTGCCCATCGAGGGCTCCATTGCGCTGTTCTTCGCCGGCGCGGCGCTCAGTCTGTTCGCCACCACCTCGATGGGCATCTTCATCGCCACCCTGGCGCGCAACATGCCGCAGTTCGGCATGTTGATGATGCTTACCATCATGCCGCTGCAGATGCTGTCGGGTGGCACCACGCCGCGCGAAAGCATGCCCGAGATCGTGCAGAACATCATGCTGATCGCGCCCACCACGCATTTCGTGGAACTGAGTCAGGCCATCCTTTACCGGGGCGCGGGCCCGGAGACGGTATGGCAGCCCTTCCCGGCGCTGGCCCTGATCGGAACGGTGCTGTTTTTCCTGTCGTTAGCACGCTTTCGCAAAACCATCGGCCAGATGGCCTGATCGTTTTACCGCCCGAGTGGGCATTTCAACCCAAGCAAGGAGTTTGACCATGAGCAATGAAACCATCCCTCTCAATCTCTTCAAGGCGAACCTGGAACTGCAGCTGCGCATCCAACGCCTGATGCAGGAAAACGGCCAGCAATGGCTGGAGAACGCCACCCGCGCGGGCAAAGACGGCATTACCGAGTCCGGCGCCGAAATCGAAAGCCTGCTCAAGGCGAAGAACTGGCAGGAGCTGGCAACGCTGCCCGCACAAGCCTTCTGGCGTCAGTTTCAGCACCACGTGGGCGGCGCACAGGCGCTGACACAGGTCGCTATCAAGAACCAGACAACTTTCACCCAAGGCCTGCAAAAAGCCATTCAGGATTGGCAGAAATCGGTCACGCAGGCTGTAGGCCAGGGCGATGCGGTACTGCCGTTCCAGGATATTTTCAAACAGTGGGGAGCTGTGTGGGCCTCGGCACAGGACAAGGACGCACCAAGCCAGACGGGTGGCCGCAATGCTGGCTGAACAACGGACTGCCCCGGTTACCGGAGGCAGCGGCGGCCTGGGCGAGGCCATCGCCCGGGCCTTGCACCACGCCGGTCATACCGTGCTCATCGTCCATTCGCCGGGCAACGCCAGCATTGGGGCGTGGCTGGAAGCCCGGGCGGGCGAAGGTTACAACTTCATCGCCTACGGCGCGAATGTGGCTGACCATGCCTCCTGCCAGGAACTGGCCGGCCTCATCCAAGCAGACGGTCACCACATCGACATTCTGGTCAACAACGCCGGCATCACGCGTGATGCCACGTTCCGCAAGCTGAGTTACACCGATTGGGATGCCGTTCTGCGCGTCAATCTCGATTCTGTATTCAACGTCACCCGACCGTTCATCGACGGCATGCTCGAACGCGGCTGGGGGAGGATCATCAACATCTCCTCCATCAACGGCTCGAAGGGGCAGTTCGGCCAGACCAACTATTCCGCCGCAAAAGCCGGTATGCATGGCTTCACCAAAGCCCTCGCGCAGGAAGTAGCGCGCAAGGGCGTGACGGTCAACACCGTCTCGCCGGGGTATCTGGATACGAAGATGGTGACGAGCATGGCCGAAGACGTGGTCAAGCAAGTGGTGGCCGGAATTCCCGTGGGCCGCCTGGGACGGCCTGAGGAAGTCGCCGCACTGGTGGCATTCATCGCCAGCGAGTCTGCGGGATTCATGACCGGCAGCAACGTGTCGATCAATGGTGGCCAGCACATGTACTGACTGAGGAAGGGCCGCCAAGACGATATGCCGGCGGCTCATTTCCATTCAATTTTTCAGTTTCAACATAGAGGGAGTGCCCATCACCATGAGCCGAGACACCACGACATCACCGACGGCCGATTGGGGACAGCTGCTGTGGGATCCGTTGCGACTATCGGCCATGGCAACCGAGTATGCAGTGGATGCCTGGCAGCGGTCCATACTGTATGCCGACGTTCGCCGTCAACGCGGCAATCAGTACCGGGCGCATTTGGAGGAGCAGACGCCGAACGTACTCGACTTCGTCTCTGAGGTCATCATGTCCGGGCTGGACCTTCCGCGGCCGGTCAACTATGGCCTCGTACGCATCCTGCCGCCAGCCGACACGCCGAGCGATTCGCGCAAGCGACCGTTTGTGGTGGTCGATCCACGCGCGGGCCACGGCCCGGGCATTGGCGGCTTCAAACCCGATAGCGAGGTCGGCGCGGCCCTCAAGGCGGGTCATCCTTGCTACTTCGTGGGCTTTCTGCCCGATCCCGTTCCCGGCCAGACCGTCGAAGACGTCATGCGCGCCGAAGCAGCCTTCGTGCGCAAGGTCGGTGAGCTGCACCCTGACAGCCGCGGCAAGCCGGCAGTCATCGGCAATTGCCGGGCAGGCTGGCAGATCCTGATGGCAGCCGCCGTCTGGCCCGAACTGTTCGGGCCGATCATCGTGGCCGGCGCGCCGCTGTCGTACTGGGCGGGCGACATGCCGATGCGCTACGCGGGCGGCCTGACCGGCGGTAGCTGGTTGACGGCATTGACCAGCGATCTAGTGTAGTGTTCGATTCTTGACAAATCTTAAGGGATTGTGCTGATGCTCATGCTCTACTGCTGCAACCACAGGAGTCAGAGCGTGCGAGTTGCCCCGGCGATCGAGTTGAATGCGCAAGAGCAGGCCGAACTGACCCGCCTGTCGCGCGCGAAGACGACCAGCGTGCGATTGGCCGAGCGTGCGCGCATCGTCTTGCTGGCCGCGCAGGGGCTGCAGAACCGCGAGATCGCCGAGCAGTTGGGCATCGACCGCATGACCGCCGGGCGCTGGCGCCAGCGCTACCGGCGTCGGGGCTCGAGGGGATCGAGCGCGACTTGCCGCGCGGCGCGCCGCCCGTGAAGGTGGATGCGGCGCGACTGGTCGAGCTGACCACGCAGACGACGCCCGAGGCGGCCACGCACTGGAGCACGCGCAAGATGGCCGCGGTGCTCGGCGTGGCCCCCAGCACGGTGATGCGCCACTGGCAGGCCCATGGCCTGAAGCCGCACCTGGTGCGCGGATTCAAGATCTCGCGCGACCCGCAGTTCGTCGAGAAGCTCGAAGACATCGTCGGCCTGTACATGTCCCCGCCCGAGCACGCGATCGTGCTGTGCTGCGACGAGAAGAGCCAGTCCGTGCGCTCGATCGCACGCAGCCCGGGCTGCCGATGAAGAAGGGCCGCGCGCAGACGATGACGCACGACTACAAGCGTCACGGCACGACGACGCTGTTCGCCGCGCTCAACGTGCTCGATGGAAAGGTGATCGGCCAGTGCCACGAGCGAACACCCACGCCGAATGGCTGAAGTTCCTGCGCAGGATCGAGCGCGAGACACCCAAGGACAAGACCTTGCATCTGATTGCCGACAACTACGCCACCCATAAGCACCCGGCGGTGCAGCAGTGGCTCGCCCGGCATCCGCGCATCGCCATGCACTTCACGCCGACCTCGGCGTCGTGGCTGAACATGGTCGAGCGGTTCTTCCGCGACCTGACCACCGAACGGCTGCGCCGAGGCGTGTTCACCAGCGTGCCGGAGTTGGTGGACGCGATCGACGGGTACGTTGCGCATCACAACACCGACCCCAAGCCGTTTATCTGGACGAAGAACGCGCGAGACATCCTGCAGAAGGTCATTCGGGCGAACTCGCGCTTAAGCGGCAAACAGAACGCAACACTGCACTAGGAGCTGGTCGGTTCGATGGTGCCTGGCTGGTTCAGAACTTCGAAAACCTGGACCCGGCCAATACGCTTTGGACCAAACAGTACAACCTGTACGCCAAGGTCGACACGGAAGGCCCGCGCCACCTGCAGTTCGAGAAGTACTGGGGCGGCCACGTCTTCCTGAACGACGTGGAGATGCAGTACATCGTCGACAACCTGTTCATCGGCAACAAGCTGAGTACGGCCCAACTGGTGACGTCCGATGGCGTGCGCATTGACCTGCGCAATATTCGCTCGCCGATCGTGGTGTTCTGCTCCTATGGGGACAACATCACTCCACCGCCCCAGGCCCCGGGCTGGATCACCGACCTGTACCGCAACGACCTGGATGTGGTGGGACATGACCAGACCATCGTCTACGCCACCCATGACAGCATCGGGCATCTGGGCATCTTCGTCTCCGGGAGCGTCGGGCGCAAAGAGCACCAGGAGTTCGCAGCCAACATCGACATCATCGACGTGCTGCCAGCCGGCATCCACCACATGCAGATCGACGAGCATCACGACGACGCCCAGGAAGGCGAACCAGCCAGTGACGCCTACCTGACCCGGATTCGCCGCAGCAACATCGATGAAATCCGTGAGATCGTTCGCCCCGATCCCGAGAGCGATCGCCGTTTTGCCGCCGCTGCGCGGATCTCCGAGATCAACTTGGCCTGCTACCGCAGCTTGGTGCAACCGTGGGTACGTGCCTGCGTCACGACCGAGGGCGCACGGTCGCTGGAGCCCCTGCATCCCCTGCGCGTCGGCTACGAACTGTGGTCCGACCGCCAGCCGCTGGCAGCCGCTGTGCAAGAGGCTGCGCAACATGTGCGCGAGCACCGCCAGCCCGTCGCCGAGGCCAATCCTTTCCTGCAACTGCAGGCACAGTTTTCCACCGCTCTCGAACAGACGCTGGATCAATTCCGCGATTGCCGCGACCGGATCTACGCGCAAACCTTTGACACGCTGTACAGCCTGCCGCTGGTGCAGGCCATGGCAGGACAGAGCCTGCACGATGAGGCACCGGCGCGGGCCCATCCCAGCGAGACGCCCGAGCACCGCCAGTATCTGGTGCAAGAATTGACCCGCCTCGAAGGAGCCGTTCACAGCGGTGGGCTGGTGGAAGCAGCCATACGGGCACTGTTCTTCGTGCTGGCCGAGCGTGGCGAGGCCGATGAACGGCATTTTCGCCACGCAGAAGAGCTGGTGCGCCCCCAACTGGGCAACGACTTCGACATGCAGGCCTTCCGCCACCTCGTGCGTCGCCGGGCTTTGCTCATGAGGCTCCACGAGGACGCCGCGGTGTCCGCCATCCCCGGGCTGCTGAACAACGTAGCGCCTGATGACATCCGACAGGTTGCGGGGATGATCGCGCAGGTGCTCGGCAGCGGCGATGCGCTGTCCGCACCAGAGCAAGCCAAGTTGAAGCAGGTGTCTACCCTGTTCGAGCAGGCGATCCGCCGGGCGCAGGCGGCTTCGGCGCCCGCTATGCCCTCTGCCCATGACGCACCCTCTGCGGTCGCGGACACGAAACCCAAGACCTCCTCGCCAAAGCCGAAGGCGCCTCAAAAGACAACCGCGTCCAAGACACCCGCCGCGCCGCAGACAAGACAAACACGGCGAGGAAAAAGCACATGACGACTTCGCCCAAACCGGTCGATGCCACTGCCGATGCATGGCATGTCCTGCGCAACCGCACCTTCGACGAGATCGCCATCGGCGACAGCGCCAGCCTCGAACGCACGTTTTCTTCGCAAGACATCCACATGTTCGCGCTGCAATCGGGTGATGTGGATCCGGAACGTGCCGTGTCCTCAAGCGTTCGGGACACCACGGAGGCCGCGTGTGCCAACGTCTTGATCTCGGCTGTGCTGAGCACACGCCTGCCGGGGCCTGGAACCCGTTATGTCAGCCAGAACCTGTGCTTCCTCGGAGCGGTTCGGCCCGGCGACAGGCTGACCGTGCAGATGCAGGTGACCGGCAAGGACACGGCCAACCACCATGTCACGCTGGCCTGCACCTGCACCAACCAGGAGGGGGTGGCGGTTTTCCAGGGCCAGGTAGAGGTCGTGGCGCCCACTGAGCGCATTGAAAGAACGCGCACCGTGTTGCCGGAAATCCACCCCGATGCGCAGGGCCGTACAGGCCTGCAAAGCCTGCTGGCGCATGTCGCGCACTTGCAGCCGATTCGGGTGGCCGTCGCCCACCCCCTGCGATGCCCCTAGCCTGTCCGCCGCGCTCGAAGCACGCCACGCGGGGTTGATCGAACCGGTGCTGGTCGGGCCACGCGCACGGCTGGAAGCAGTCGCCGCGGAGGCCGGGCTGGATCTGGCCGACGTCGCCATTGTGGACGCACCCCACAGCCACGCCGCCGCGCAGCAAGCCGTCGCCCTGGCGGCCACAGGTGAAGTCGAAGCCCTGATGAAAGGGAGCCTGCACACCGACGAGCTGATGTCCGCGCTGGTTTCGGCTGCGGCGGGGTTGCGCACCAAACGTCGGGTCAGCCATTGCTTTTTGTTGCAGACACCTGCCTATCCGCGCCCGTTCATCGTCACCGATGCGGCGATCAATATCGCCCCGAATCTGGAACAGAAGGCAGACATCATCCGCAACGCCATCGAGCTGGCACAGGTGATCGGCGTGCGCGAACCCAAGGTCGCGATCCTCGCCGCGGTCGAGACGGTCAGCCCGACGATGGCGGCCACGCTGGACGCTGCGGCGCTGTGCAAGATGGCCGATCGCGGCCAGATCACTGGCGGCCTGCTCGACGGGCCGCTGGCCTTCGACAACGCCGTCTCCATCGCCGCTGCGCGTACCAAGGGGATCGTTTCCGAGGTCGCCGGGCAAGCTGACATCCTCGTCGTGCCTGACCTGGAGAGCGGCAACATGCTTGCCAAGCAGTTGATCTTCATGGGCGGCGCAGCCAGCGCCGGGATCGTTCTTGGAGCCAAGGTGCCAGTCATTCTGACCAGCCGCGCCGACTCGCGTGATACACGCATCGCCTCATGCGCGATCGCACTGATGCTGGCCCACCACTATCGGCTGTCACCCCCTTGAGCCGACTTATCGGCAACTTATTAACCCCCTCTTTTTAATCCACCCCTTTGGAGGAAACACCATGCAGTACTCATTCTCTGGCCGCGTAGCCCTGGTCACCGGTGCAGGGTCTGGCATTGGCGAGGCCATTGCCCGGCTGCTTGCAAGCAACGGCCTGAATGTCGTCGTCTCCGATGTCAGCGCCGACAATGCGCAGCGCGTCACCAGCCTCATCAACGCCGAGGGCGGCCACGCCGTGGCCAACGTGGCCGACGTGGCATGCATCGATGAGGTCCAGGCTGCCGTGGCCTGCGCGGTCGATACGTTCGGCGACCTTCATTTTGCCGTCAACAACGCCGGTATCGGTGGCGACCAGAGCCCGGCGGGAGAACTGGACCCTGCCGCCTGGCGCCGGGTGATCGATGTCAACCTGAACGGCGTGTTCTATGGCCTGCGCCATCAGATTCCCGCCATCCTGCGCTCGGGAGGCGGCGCCATCGTCAACGTCTCCTCCATCCTCGGGGTGGTGGGCGACGCAGCGAACCCTGCGTACGTCGCAGCCAAACATGGCGTGACCGGGCTGACCCGCTCGGCAGGACTGGCCTATGCGTCCAAGGGAATCCGGATCAATTCGATTCATCCCGGTTACGTGCGTACGCCCATCCCGGATTTCTTGGATGAATCGGCCCTCCAGAAGGCCGTTGACCTGCATCCGATCGGTCGTCTGGGTACATCGGACGAAATCGCCCATGCCGTGACGTTTTTGCTGTCGGAAGGAAGCAGCTTCCTTGTGGGCACCCAGCTCATCGCCGATGGCGGCTACACGGCGCGCTGAGTCTGAAGACGATGAGACAGCAGACACCCCCGCACACCTCGGCGAAGTCGCGCGGACGGCGCGCAGAGAGGACGACCTGATGGACGTCACCATGGCCCGCTCCGGGCGCCGCGAACACGGACTGATCCTTGTGCTGAACTGCGGTTCATCCAGCATCAAGTTTGCGGTGTTCGATTCCTCGGCCGCGCCACTGCCGCGTCAGGCATTGTGGAATGGCAAGGTGCAGGGAATCGGCGGCGCCAACCCGGATTTCGGAGAGACCGGAGTTGCGCCGTTCCCGATCGAACTGGACACGGCACATCCGTATCGCGCCGCACTGCGCCTCATCCGCGATCGTGTCAGCCGGCGGCTCGACGGCCGCCACGTAGGTACGGTCGCCCACCGTATCGTCCACGGCGGCAGCAAATACTTCATGCCCGTGCGCCTGGACGCAAATGTCCTGGCCGACCTCAAGGGCTACATTCCTCTGGCCCCGCTGCACCAGCCATTCGCGCTCGAAGCCGTGGAGATCCTGCTGCGGGAGCAGCCCGAGTTGCCGCAGATGGCCTGCTTCGACACAGCCTTCCACCACACCCTGCCTCAGGTCGAACAGGTATTGCCGCTGCCCTACGACGCCCGGCAACGCGGCCTGCGTCGGTACGGATTCCACGGCCTGTCGTATGAGTACATGGCAGTGGCCTTGCCCGAGCGCCATGGCGACGCCGCGTGCGGGCGCACCGTCGTTGCCCACTTGGGCAGTGGCGCCAGTCTGTGCGCCATGCAAGGACTCAAAAGCGTGGCCACCACCATGGGCTTCTCCGCGCTTGACGGCCTGATGATGGGCACCCGCACCGGCGCGCTCGATCCGGGTGCGGTGCTCTACCTGATGGAAGTCGAGAAGCTCTCACTGGAGCAAGTGGGGCGCGTCCTCTATCACGAGTCCGGCCTGCTCGGCGTTTCGGGAATCTCGGCCGAGCCGCGCGTCATTGTCGGGCACGAGAACGATGCAGGCGAAACGGGGGAGCGAGCGCGCTTGGCACTGGCCCTTTACGTGCGACGCATCGTGCGCGAGATCGGGGCCCTGGTCGCCGTGCTGGGCGGTCTGGACATGTTGGTGTTCACGGCGGGTGTCGGTGAACACAATGCGTTCATTCGCGAGCGCATCTGTGCGGCGCTGGGCTTTCTGGGCATTGCCCTGGATACCGACGCCAACGCCCGCCACGCGGCGAAGATTTCCAGCGACCACAGCCAGGTCATCGTGGCGATCGAACCCACCAATGAAGAGTGGATCGCCGCCAGCCATGCGCTGTCCTGCCTGGACAGGGAGAAGGTGCGATGAAGATCGATGCCTTCCATGGATTCACGCTCGCCATTCTGCTGTTGTTTGTGGGCAAGGGCTTGGTAGCGCGTTCGGGCATCTTGCGTCGATACAGCATCCCGGAATCCTTGGTGGGCGGCTTGGCTTGCGCCTTGGTTGTCTTCGTCCTGTACTACGGGATGGGGGTCACGGTCAGTTTCGATCTGGAAGCGCGCGATGCGCTGCTGCTGTACTTCTTTGCCGCCATTGGACTGAGTACCGACGCCCGCACACTGCGCCATGGTGGACGGCCTTTGCTGATCCTGTCGGGGTTGGCCATCGGGTTCATGGTGCTGCAGAACCTCGTCGGGATGGAGACGGCCCGCGCATTCGGCCTGGATCCGCGCGCCGGTCTCATGGTCGGTTCGATTTCCCTGACCGGAGGGGTGGGCACCACCTTGGCCTGGTCCGATTACTTCGTTGAAACCCTCGGCATTGCGCAAGCGCAGGAACTGGGGTTGGCGGCGAACATGATCGGCCTGATCGCGGCCTGCACCATCGGCGGCCCGATCGCAGGTCTGCTCATGCGCAGGCATCGACTTCGAGCCTCCGGAGACAGCGCCCTCGAAATTGGCACGCTGCACAGCGATGAGCAGCATGCCCGCCTGGACTACTACGGCGTGCTGCTGGCATTGCTCTGGCTCAACTGCGCCTTGATGTTGGGCTCAGGAATCAATGCCTTGGTCGCGCTTACCCCTGTCACGCTGCCCGCCTTTGTGGGCTGCCTGCTGGCCGGAATTCTCCTGCGCATGGTGGCCGACTGGATGAGGCCGAGTGGGCGCGGGCGTTTATGGAACTGGCCAAGCATGCAGCCAGGCATCGCCCTGGTCTCCGACATGTCATTGGGCCTGTTTCTGACCATGGCGCTGATGGGGCTCAGGCTCTGGGAACTGCAGCCTGTGCTTGCCTTCATCACGGTGGCGATGCTGGTGCAGATCATCTTGGTCATCGCGTTCGTTTTTCTGATCGTTTTTCGGGCAATGGGCAAGGATTACCAGGCTGCAGTGATGTGTGCCGGTTTCGGCGGAATCGCGCTGGGCTCTACCGCCACCGCCATCGCCAACATGACGGCGGTCACTCGGGAGCATGGCGCGGCACGCGAGGCGTTCATTGTGGTGCCCCTGGTATGTGGGTTCGTCATCGATATTGCGAACGCACTGGTAATCAGCCTGATGGCCGGTTAGGCGAAGCGAAACAGCGGAGCGAGCTGGCAGATGGATACATCGCTGACGCGCTGGCGAGGCGTCGTCGCCCAGGAAATCGCAATCGACTCCCGTTTTCAAGCAAGGGGCTCTTTCTACTTGTGCAGAAATAGAGGTAATACGCTTTGACGAATAAAAAGAACGGCAATATCGACTCAGCCATCAATCCGAAGTTGGATGGGGATGCCCATGTCGCTTGGGCACAGGCTTGGTCGTCTATTTCGCCGGAGACATCGTTGCTCGCGTGGGTGGACTGGGCGAGCCATTTAGCAAACAGTCCTGGCAAGCAAGCCGAGCTTTTGGCGTTTGCAGCCTCCCTGTCCGAGCAATGGATGGCCGTATTGAAGAAGAATCGGGCCAACCCGAACCGGGGAGCCACCGCTCCTGACCGGTCACCTGTCAATGACCGCCGCTTCAACGATCCTGCATGGGATCAATGGCCCTACGACCTTTTCCGCAGTTCATTCGTCAATCAGACCAAATGGTGGGAGCAGGCCACGCAGGGGGTGTGGGGAGTGGATCCGAAACACCAACGCCTGCTGGCGTTTGGCGCCAAACAGTGGCTGGAAATGCTTTCGCCCGCCAACGCTGCGGTTTTCAACCCCGTTGTCCTGAAAAGAACCATCGCAGAGCAAGGCGCCAATCTAGCGCGGGGGACGTCCAACTTTCTCGACGACTTGCGTCGGCAACTATCCGGCCAGCCTCCCGCGGGAACGGAGAACTTCGTCGTTGGGCGCGACGTAGCGGTCACGGAAGGAAAAGTCGTTCTGAGAAATCGACTGATCGAACTGATTCAGTACACGCCCACTACCGAGAAAGTCCATCCCGAACCGATCCTGATCATTCCTGCCTGGATCATGAAGTACTACGTACTGGATCTGTCACCGCATAACTCGCTGATACGGTATCTGGTTGCGCAAGGGCATACGGTTTTTTGCATCTCCTGGAGAAATCCGGATGCTGAGGATCGAGATTTGGGCATGGATGAGTACCGGAGTTCGGCCTGCATGCAGCGCTGGACGCTGTGACTTCCGTCGTCCCCGGGCATGGAGTCCACGCGGCTGGTTATTGCCTGGGCGGAACGCTACTGGCCATTGGTGCTTCAGCCATGGCGCGTGATGGCGATACGCGGCTGGTGTCGGTAAGCCTGCTTGCCGCACAGACGGACTTCAGCGAACCGGGCGAGCTGAGTCTTTTCATCAACGAGAGTCAAGTGGCGCTGTTGGAAGCCAGCATGGCTCAAACCGGTTATTTGACCTCCGACCAGATGAGCGGAGCTTTTCAGCTACTGCGTTCCTACGATCTCATATGGTCTCGCATGATTGACGAATACCTATTGGGCGATCGCCGGGCAATGACCGACCTGATGGCTTGGAATGCCGATGGGACTCGCCTCCCCGCGAAGATGCATTCGCAGTATCTCCGACGCCTTTACCTGAATAACGATCTCAGCGCGGGGCGTTATCCCGTCACGGGTCGCCCCGTTTCAGTGGGAGACATCGCTGTACCGGTGTTTTGCGTCGGCACTGCCTCGGATCATATTGCGCCTTGGCGCTCGGTTTACAAGCTGCATCTCCTGTCTTCGGCCGAGCTGACTTTCGTGCTGACCACTGGAGGACACAACGGCGGCATCGTGAGCGAGCCCGGCCGAGGTAACCGCCAATATCAAATCCATACCCGCGCGGCCGGTGATGGATACATGGCGCCGGATGAGTGGCAAGCGACGATGCAGACGCATCCGGATTCCTGGTGGCCCGCATGGTCGGCGTGGCTGCGAGAGCGTTCCGGTGATGTTGTTGCGCCTCCGCTCATAGGTGCTGAATCCAGTGGATACCCCACTGTTTGCGACGCCCCAGGGGAATATGTACGCAACTGAATAAGCGTATCCCGCGTCCGCTATTGCGACACGGTATACGCAATATCTGTTCGTCATCCCGTTCTACTCTGATAACTGGAGACATTCATGTACTCAAGAATCCTGGTTCCGCTCGACGGAAGTCCTACTGCCGATTTGGCGCTCCACCACGCTGCGGTGCTGGCACGCCTGAATGGCGCAACCATCGTCTTGCTGCACGTCATCGAGGAGATGAAGCATAGCAACGGCTTCGAGAGGCCGAGGATCTATATTGAAGAAGTGAGGCCGGGCTTCCTGGCGGCCGGGCAGAAGCTGCTGGACGAGGCGGCGCTGCGGCTGAGGCAGGGAGGCCTGGTGGTTGAGACCGTCCTTCTGGAAAGCAACGGCGAGCGCGTCTCGGTGCTCATCGCTCAGCAGGCACTGACTACTCAATGCGAGTTGGTGGTGTTGGGTACCCACGGACGCCGGGGCGTGGACAGGCTGCTGATGGGAAGCGATGCAGAGCAGCTCGCTCGCATCGCACCAGTTCCAGTGATGCTGGTGCGCCAGTCCCAATCGGTCATTGTGACTGCAACCCCTGGGCAGGGTGGCACGCCAGCGTGATGAAAGTTCAGTCCAGCGACCCCGCTGAATGGAGGCTGGAAGTCGCAGCCTCCTTGCTGCTGCTATTGCTGAGCGCCTCCGCACAGGCCCAGTCCTGCCACCGGGACAACCCGCTGCGCTCAACGGGAACGCTCAATCTGCGGATCGACAACGACATGTTCGGCGGCATTGGACAAGATCAAGGCTACTCCAATGGATTTCTCGTCAGCTGGGTCTCCCCCAACCTTGTGGACTATCGCGATGACCCTTGCCTACCCCGTCTCGTCCGTGGGCTGAATCGTTTTCTCACGGTGCTGCAACCCGAGGGTTTTGACGAACAGAACATGACCATCGGCTTCGGACAGATGATGTACACCCCCAGCGACAAAACGCGCAGCGATCTGATCAAAGACGACCGCCCTTTCGCCGGCGCAATGATGTTGAGCTTCGGCTACAACGCGCGGCGCGGCGATACGCTGCGTACCTCACAAATCCGCGTCGGTGTTGTGGGCCCCTCCTCCTTGGCCAGGCAAACCCAGAACTGGTGGCATGACACCATCGGCGTCGACAAATTCAATGGCTGGCGACACCAACTGCGCGACGAGCCTGTGCTGCAGTTGCTGCACGAACGCCGAACACGAGTCTTCAGGCAAGAAGACGTCAGCGGTTGGGGCTGGGATCTGACCCGCCACTGGGGTGGCAGCTTCGGCAACTTCGCCACCTACGCGAATGTCGGTGGAGAACTGCGCTATGGGCTGCGCCTGCCTGATGATTTAGGCACGGCACCGCTACGGCCTGCCGGAGAGAACACCTCGCCCGTGCGCACGACCGCTGGCAGCAACTGGAACGGCCACCTCTTCGTGGCGCTAGACGCTCGCTGGGTTCTGCACGACATCACGTTGGATGGCAATACCTTCAAGTCCGGCCATAGCGTTGATAAGCGGCCACTCGTGGCGGATGTCGGCTACGGCGTCGCGATTACCCAAGGCAACTGGCGCATCGCGATAGCCCGCTACCACCGCACACGCGAATTCCGGGGACAAAAAGAAATCCCGGTCTACGGAACGATCACTGTAGGAAGGAAATTCTGATGCCGGTCGATTCCTTCCTCGACTCCATACGGGCCGTCCTGTCGTTGTTCGTCGGCATGGGACTGATTGTTCGTGTAGAGCACCGACACCAACCAAGCATCCGAGTTCGATAAGTAAACAAGGACGACCAATAAGAAAGGAGACAACCGCATGCAACGACTCACACTTGCCCTTCCAGGCAACGAAGATTTCGCCGGTCGCCTCGCGCAGGCATATGGCAGCGATGTCGGCCGCGTCGAAACACGCCGATTTCCCGATGGCGAGAGCTATGTCCGATTGCATGGCGAACCCGTTGGCCAGATCGTGGATCTGATTTGCACGCTGACCCATCCAGATCCGCAATTCCTGCTTCTGGTTTTTGCCGCGGACGCCGCGCGCGAGCTTGGTGCGCTCGAGGTGAACTTGGTTGCACCCTACCTGGCCTACATGCGCCAGGACAAGCGATTCCATGACGGCGAAAGCGTGACGTCGCGGACTTTCGCACGCCTGGTCTCATCGACGTTCGACAAGCTGCTTACGGTGGATCCACATCTGCACCGCTATCCGACGCTCTCCGCGCTCTACACGATTCCCACCACTACCTTGCATGCCGCGCCGCTGCTGGCCGACTGGATCGCCAATCATGTCGAAAAGCCCTTGATCGTCGGCCCCGATGAGGAAAGCGAGCAGTGGGCCGGCTCCATCGCCTCCCGCATCGGCGTGCCGCACGCCGTGCTTCGCAAGACACGCCATGGCGATCGCAGCGTGGACATCGATGTTCCCGACCTGTCGGTCTGGCGTGACAGAACGCCGGTGCTGGTGGACGACATCGCATCCTCGGGCCGCACGCTCGCTGTCGCGGCGCACAAACTCGCCGAACAAGGAATGCGCAAGCCGGAGTGCGTAGTGGTGCATGCCCTATTCGCCGAAGACGCCTGGAGCCAATTGACGCCGCTGTTCGCTCGGATCACGTCCACCGACGCGGTGCCGCATCCGAGCAACCGGATCGGTCTGGCTTCGCTGATTGCCGGCGCGCTTTCCAGCGGCCAGACCGATCCGCGAGCCTGATCTTCCACCTATCCCGCTATTTTCAAGGAACCCGAAATGCCCTCTCAGGCTAACCTCGCAATCGATTGGCGTGCCGGTTACGGGCCCATCGCGCACCAGTCCGAAACCATCGAACGTATGCAGACCCTCGTGCACCGCATGGTTGCGCAAGGGCGTGTGGCAGATGAAGCCTCGGCCCATGCGCTGCTGGCCGCAGCCGACCGGGTGGCCTGCATGGCCATGAGCGTAGTGGCGCATATGACCTATGCCCGGCGCATCGACCGAAGCGGCCGCCCTCTGGGCTCCGATGATTTCAAACAAACGCCCGAAGGCCACACCGGCGGTTCGCTCGACATGGTGCCGGCTTTCGTGGGTTATCTGTTGGCCAATGCACTGACCGGGACGACACGCGGCTGGCTAATGGGACAAGGGCACTGCGTGGCCGCGATCGAAGCGGTGAACGCACTGACCGGCGATGTGTCCGCCGCCCAGCGTGGACGCTACGACCGCAGCGAGGCAGGCCTGTCACGCCTGATCGAGGATTTCTACTCCTATGCCATCGATAAGCAGGGGCGGCCCGCGGTACCGCTGGGCAGCCATGCCGGGCCGAACACGGCCGGCGCGATCTCCGAAGGCGGCTATCTGGGGTTCGCCGGGCTGCAGTATGTGCACACGCCGTTGCCGGGAGAAAGCCTGGTGGCATTCCTCAGTGATGGCGCTTTCGAGGAGCAACGTGGCTCGGACTGGGCACCGCGCTGGTGGCGCGCCGAGGACTGCGGCTTCGCCGTCCCGATCATGATTCTCAACGGGCGACGCATCGAGCAGCGCACCCAGATCGTGCAGGAAGGTGGCGCTGCCCGGTTAGCCGAAGATCTGCGCCACAACGGCTTTGATCCCGTCATCATCGATGGACGCGATCCAGTGGCGATCGCATGGGCCATTGTCGAATCTGAAGACACGCTGAGCGCTTTCGCCGCACAATCGAACCGGCGCTATCCCGTCAAGTTCCCCTACGTGATCGCCGAGACGGAGAAAGGTTTCGGCTTCCCGGGCGCGGCGACCAATGCCGCCCACAACCTGCCGTTGGACGGCAATCCGCGCGAGCACGCGCAGGCACGCGAGGCCTTCAATGCTGGGGCTGCGGCGCTATTCGTGCCAGAGATCGAACTGGAAAACGCGCTCACCGTCCTGGCGAATCACGGCAAGAACCGGCGCTCGCGCGAAAGCGAGCACCCCATGGCTCGACGCCATCCAGCGAGTCCTCATCTGCCGGTGCCGGCCCGGGCTCCTACCAAGGTATCTGGCAGCGCCATGTCTTCACTGGATCGTTGGTTCGTGAAACTGGCGCAGGCAAATCCACAGTTGCGCGTCCGGATCGGCAATCCCGATGAACTGGCCAGCAACAAGATGGGAGCCACACTGGCACTGCTCAAGCACCGCGTCAACGTGCCCGAACCCGGCGTCCCGGAATCGACGCATGGCTCGGTGATCACCGCACTCAATGAAGAAGCCGTTGCGGCCGCCGCCCTCGCCAACAAAGGGGGCTGAACCTGATCGTCAGCTACGAGGCCTTCGCGGTCAAGATGCTTGGATTGATTCGCCAGGAGATCATCTTCGCGCGCCGACAGAAGGAACTGGGCCAGCCGCCGGGCTGGATCTCCATCCCGCTGGTCGTCACATCCCACACCGGGAGAACAGCAAGAACGAGCAGTCACACCAGGACCCGACCATTGGCGAAGCATTGCTAGGGGAAATGTCGGACACCGCACGCGTGTTGTTCCCGGTGGATGAAAACACGGCGTGCGCCGCGTTGCGAGCGGTCTACGCCAGCCGCGGCCAAGTGGCTTGTGTGGTGGTCTCCAAGCGCGACACGCCGAATCACTTCAGTGCCGCCGCGGCTCAATCGCTGATCGAGCATGGAGCAGCCCATGTAGCCGGCGATCCGTCCACCGCACAACTGCAATTCGTAGCGATTGGCGCCTACCAGTTGGAGGAAGCGCTCAAAGCCCATGCCCGCCTGGAGCACCATGGGCTTGCGTCGTGCATCACCGTGGTGGTCGAGCCCGGCCGTCTACGCATTCCGCGAGACGAACTTGAGGCCGCCTTCGTGCTCGGTGACGAATCCCTGCAAGCGCTCTTCCCGCCTCACCTGCCGCGCGTGTTGATAAGCCATACCCGCCCTGAGCCGATGCTGGGCGTGCTTCGCCGCATTGACAGCGGCCCTTCGAAGACGCGGGCTTTGGGCTACATCAACCACGGCGGCACCCTCGATGTGGCTGGAATGCTGATCGCCAATCGATGCACCTGGGTGGATGCCATCTATGCCGCTGCGCAAGTGACCGGCTGGAACAGTTCGCAGGCTGCTGCTGCCGCGACCGACGCGTGAATTTCAAGTGGTTCTGACACGGTCCGCAGTGACCGCGCCAGCTCCTGATTTCACAACCCACCAACAAGCGAGGAGACAACTTCATGCTCTCACTGACCAGCCTGGGCGGTGCCGGTACCGTCACCGGCTCCAAACACCTGATCACATATGGCAGTACCCGCATCCTGATCGACTGCGGACTTTTCCAAGGACTGAAGAACCTGCGCGAGCTGAACTGGCAGCATCTTGTCGTTGAGTCCAAGGACATCGATGCGGTTGTACTGACGCACGCGCACCTGGATCATTGTGGATATCTCCCCGATTGGTGCTGAACGGGTTCCGCGGGAAGATTTTCTCGACGCCAGCCACACGGGACGTCGCCGAACTCATCCTGCTCGACAGTGCTTGGTTGCAGGAGAAGGATGCCGAGTTCGCCAACCGGAAGGGATTTTCCAAGCACAAGCCAGCCCTTGCCCTGTATCGGGTCCGAGATGCCGAACGCACGCTCTTGCAGTTCAAGCCCGTGCCACTGCATCAGGAGACGGTATTGCCGGGCGGTGCACGCCTGGTTCTACGCAGGGCCGGCCACATTCTTGGAGCGGCGACGGCGCAGATCGACATCGGCGGCAAGCGTTTGGTGTTCTCCGGCGACCTGGGCCGCTATGACGATGCGGTCATGCCTGATCCTGAACCCGTCACGGAAGCGGACTACATCATCATCGAGTCCACCTATGGCAATCGTCATCATGACCGTTCCGATGCCGTCGAAGCGCTAGGCGACATCATCGAGCGTACGACTCGCCGCGGAGGCACCGTAGTGATTCCCGCTTTTGCCGTAGGACGCGCGCAGTCGTTGATCTATGACCTATGGCTGTTGCGACAGCGCGGTCGGCTCCGCAACGTGCCCGTCTATCTGGACAGTCCCATGGCCACCAGCGCAACTGCGCTGCTGCACCGCCATGCCGACGACCACAAGCTCGCTCAACACGATTTCGAGACGGCATTCTCAGAAGTCACATACGTGCGCGACGTTGAAGAGTCCAAGGCGCTATCGGCGAATCGATACCCCAAGGTGATTATTTCCGCCAGCGGCATGGCCACCGGCGGCCGCGTGCTGCATCACATAGAAGCGTTTGGCGGTAGCCATCAGAACACGCTGCTGTTCTCTGGATTCCAAGCAGCAGGTACGCGCGGGCGCAAGCTGCTTGAGGGCGCTCGCGAAGTCAAGATCCATGGACGCTGGATGCCGATCAAGGCAGAGGTCGCCGAGCTTGCGATGTTGTCGGCTCATGCCGACAGCGATGAGCTGATGCGATGGCTGCGCGGCTTTACCAAGGCGCCGGAAAGAGTGTTCATTGTTCACGGTGAATCTGATGCCTCTGAGGCGCTGCGCGAACGTATCCAGCGCGAACTCAATTGGCACGCATCGGTGCCCATGCAAAACCGAGGAGTTCGCCCTGTGAGTGCCCGCATCACGCCCCAGACACCCGCCTTGCAAGCATTGCGCATGCGACTGCATGCCCAGCATCAACCCGTCGTCTTGATGCGGACCGACTGCCATGTCTGCCGTGCCGAAGGGCTGGCACCGCGGTCACAGGTACTGATCATCGCCGGCGACCGAACTGTGCAAGCGCTGCTGTACCAAATCGACAGCGATCTGCTCAAAGCCGGACAGATCGCTCTGTCCGAGGCCGCCTGGGATGCCCTGGACATCCATGAGGGCGATTTTGTGCAGGTTCGGCATCCGCCAATGCTCGAATCGTTGTCGGCCGTGCGTGCGCGAATTCACGGCCACCGACTGCAAACGACGGAGTTGCAGGCGATCGTCCGTGATGTGGTCGATGGTCGCTATACCGATGTCGCACTTTCGGCCTTCCTGACCGCAACGGCGGTACTGCCTCTGGATATGCAAGAGACCATCCATCTCACCCGTGCGATGGTCGATGTCGGAGATCGCCTGCAATGGCAGGCTCAGATTGTTGTGGACAAGCATTGTGTGGGCGGATTACCGGGAAATCGCACCACGCCGTTGGTGGTTGCCATCGCCGCAGCCAATGGATTGGTGATGCCCAAGACCTCATCACGCGCCATCACCTCTCCCGCTGGCACGGCGGACACCATGGAAACGCTGGCTCCTGTAGACCTGGACCTGGATACGCTCAGAAAGGTCGTGGAGAAAGAGGGTGGATGCGTGGCGTGGGGCGGCGCGATGCACCTGAGCCCTGCGGACGACATCTTCGTGCGTATTGAGCGTGAACTGGATATTGACACCCAAGGACAACTGATTGCCTCGGTGTTATCCAAGAAGATTGCGGCAGGGGCGACCCACATCGTGATCGATATTCCGGTTGGGCCAACCGCAAAAGTCCGCAGCCGGGAAACTGCCGAGCACCTTGCGCATCACCTTTCAGAAGTCGCCGCGTCATTTGGCCTTGTATTGCGTTGCCTGTTTACAGACGGGAATCAACCTGTCGGAAGAGGTATCGGCCCGGCGTTGGAGGCGCGCGACGTGTTGGCCGTGTTGCGCAACGAGGCGGATGCGCCGCAAGACCTATGTGACCGCGTGGCGTTGGTGGCGGGTGCGGTGCTTGAGCTTGGCGGCGTCGCCAAAGAAGGGGAGGGATTTCGGTTGGCTCATGAGACGATCAGCAGTGGCCGCGCGTGGGAAAAATTTCAGAGAATCTGCGCGGCACAGGGGGGGATTTCGTGAGCCGCCCCAAGCTCTCTATGTCGAACCGCTTCTGGCAACCACTTCAGGCCGAGCAGTACACATCGACAACCGTAAGCTTTCTCGTTTAGCCAAATTGGCCGGTGCGCCTGAGAGTCCAGCCGCAGGGATTCAATTGCAGGTGCACTTAGGTGACGAGATAACACGAGGACAGCCATTGATGTTTTTGCATACGCAAACCTCTGGAGAGATGGCCTATGCACTTGCATACGTACAAGACATTGGGGACATTGTAAAGATTGACCCTTAGCGCCGTAGATAAACAGGGCTCTTGAATGCTCGGTCAAACACAGCCCGATCTCTCGTTTGGAAAAGTTGAACGCCTACATCTCATGCTCAAGAACACATGAAAAAACATCGCTTAAAAGAGGTTTTCAACGCGCATAGCGTGGAGCAAACAGAAGGAGGTCGTCAGCGCCTGTATAGGAACATTGCTCATGGAACTGCGGCATCTGCGTTGCTTTATCGTTTTGGCCGAAGAGCTTCATTTCACACGGGCGGCTGAGCGTCTTCACATTGAGCAACCTCCTCTGTCCCGCGCCATCAAGGAGCTTGAGGACGAGTTAGGCGCTGTGCTCTTCGACCGGGACCGCCGGGGCACCCGACTGACCGCTGCGGGTGCCGTGTTCCTGCAGGACACTCGCCGGCTATTCACCGTCCTGGAGCAGGCCCGCGAGAACGTCAAGGCTGTCGCGGCGGGCTTGCGAGGCAGCCTGCGCATCGCCGTATCCGACGGCGCGCTCGATCCCCGGCTGTCGGCGTTTCTAGCCCGTTGCCGTGCCGAAGAACCCGAGATCGAGATACGGATGTCCGAAGTGCCTTTGGCCGAGCAGTTGCGCGGCCTGCGCTCGGGCGACTTCTGCATCGGATTCGCTCATACCGCCGACGTCGGTGATGGCATCGTCGCCGAACCTATCTGGCAGGACCCGCTGGTGGTCGCCTTGCCAGCCCGGCACGCACTGCTCGTCCACAAGGAGGTTCCACTCCATGAACTCCGGGGGCATCCTCTTGTCCTGTGCGATCCCCAGGTGTGCGAAGGCTACTGCCGCGAGTTGGCGCGCCTCCTGCAGACCCAGGAACACAAACTGAATGTCGTTGAGGAGGTTTCCTCGCTGGACATGATGCTCACCTTGGTCGGTGCCGGCTACGGCGTGGGCTTCATGACGGCGACCAAGATTCCGGTCAGCCAGCGACCGGACGTGGTGATCCGTCCATTGGCGCTGGATACAGCCGTGATCACCACCTACCTGCTTCGACTCGAAAGCAGCAACTCATCGGCTTCGCTGGTGCGATTTATCGACCGCCTCCGGGACCCTTCGAGCGACTGACGCAACGGACCGCACCACTTAAGATTGGGCATCGGCACGAAGATTGCGTTCCGTTGCACTCATCAGCTCTGCCGCACTTATGCTGAGGGCAGCGGAGATTTTCAGTATCAATGCGAGCGTGGGCATGTGCTCCCCACGCTCGATCTTGCCCATATGCGAGCGAGCTATACCAGCCATGGACGCGAATTCATCCTGAGCGACTCCCTGCGCCAAGCGGGCAGCACGCACCGCTTGGCCGAAGGCCAGTGCCGGCTCGGCTTCATAGGTGGTTGTGCCAGGGGGGCGGCCCGGTTGAACGCTGCGCTTCTGCATCACCAGAAGCGTCGATCAATCGACCGAATTTAACCACGTTAAAGATATCTCTTTTGGCTATCATGGTGGCTCGCCTTTTTGATCCGATCGCTTTGTGGGGGCTCTCATGCACGACGCCACCAGCCAGTTTTCCTTTTCCAATTTCAGGCTTGCCATAGCGCCCGGCGTACCGTCATCGCATCTTTCGGCATTGCTTGCGTTGCAGCGTGCGGAAGAGCCGGAAGTCACCATTTCGTTTCATGAGGTCACAGCCGATGATTTGATTGCGGGACTTCGGGAAGGCCGCTACGACGCGGGCATGACGCTTGAAGGATCGAGCGATCCGTCGCTGAAAAGCCAACCTCTATGGACCGAGAACATGGCCGTCGCCATGCCGTTGCGCTTTCCCTTACTTGACCAGGCGAAGCTCACGATCGCCGAACTGTTGGACTACTCCGTCTTTCGCTGGCCTGCAGAGAATTGCCCTTTGCTGGATCAGCGGCTGCCTTCTCTTCCCGCGGTGAGTCAACAGAACATTCAGCGTGTCTCTTCCTTCGAGATGATCGCGCTATGGGTCGCTGCCGGCTACGGCGTCGGGGTATCCGCGCAATCGCGCATTGAGCATGCGCAGGGATGGGGCATTCACACACGGCCGCTGTCTGACGGACCCTACGAGATCGTGACCCACCTGCAGCGGCCCTGCGGACAAGCCGACGTTGTTTCAGAGCGGTTCGAGCGCAGAGCACTGCAGGTCGCCAAGAATGCTCCAACCTAGTCGAGTGCCAATGTCCTCGTTCTGCGTCTTCAGTTCAAGGTGCTACACGTGCATTAGGCATTCCACTCGCCAAGCAGCAGACATCACTCGCGCTCTATGACACGGAGCAGCGCCGTTCTACGCTTCGACATGGGGCCAAACGCCTTCGTGACCCCTTCAACGGGTTTCCCTGCCTGCAATGAGTCAAGGATGTCAGCCCAGTCCTGCATGATTACCTTGCGGGACTCCACAAACTTCGTGTGATCGTAGGGCGCGCGCGATGAGTCCTTGCTCTTTTTGGAATGAGCGAGTTGAAGATCGACCCGCTTCTCCGGATATCCCAACAGTCCAAGGATCGTCGTTGCGGTCGAGCGGAAGCCATGGGACGAAAACCGTCCGCCATAACCCATGCGCTTGAGTGCTTGATTGAGCGTCGTTGCCGACATCACTTGTCCCGGCTTTCTGTAGCTCGGGAACAATACTTTGCCGCCGCCAGTTAGAGCATGTAGTTCCCTAAGAGCGGCCACCGCCTGCCGTGACAGGGGGAACCAGATGGGGGCGTCGCATCTTCATGCGCTCGGACGGAATCGACCACATGGCGTTGTCCAGGTCGAACTCTTCCCAGGAGGCCTTGCGCAGTTCTACGGTGCGCACGTAGGTCAAAGCCATCAGCTTGAGGGCGAGGACTGTCGTCTGGTAACCCCCTTCGTTGTCCACACGATTGAGAAAGTCCGGGATCTCTGCCCATGTCAACGGAGGGTTGTGGCGGACCTGAGGGCGCTTGACCAGTCCCTTGAGCAAGGCGGCAGGATCGTATTCGCAGAGACCTTGGGCAGCCGCATAACTGAAGATTTGCCCACACCACTGGCGGATGAGGATCGCCACAGTCTTCGCGCCACGAGCCGCCACATCCTTGATGATGGGGCGCAGATGTGGAGCCCTGATGCTGCTGATCGGCAACTTGCCAATCCGGGGGAAAACATCCTTCTCAAGGTAGCTGGTGACCTGGTTGGTGTAGTACTCGCTCCAGTGAGCATTGCTGACGATCCACTCCCGAGCAACGGTCTCGAACGTGCGTTCGTATGTGTCGGCCTGGAGGGCGATCGCCGCCTTTTTCTCCACGATGGGGTCGAGGCCCTTCTTGACCAACGCCTTTGCCCGGTCCCGTTCCGCACGGGCTGCCTCCAGCGTGACCTTTGGGTACACCCCGATTGAGTACACCTGTTCAGCGCCGCCCAGCCGGTAGCGGTACCACCAGAGCTTGGAGCCGTTGGGCTGAACGCGCAAAAAGAGGCTGCCTCCGTCCCGGAGTTGGTACACCTTGGGCCTGGGCTGCGCCGTTTCCACTTTGCGCGCCGAGAGAAGATTGAGTGCTGTGAGTGCCATGTGTATAACGCCTCCAGTTTGGCCCGTTACACACTCCATTACACACATGAGCACTGGATTTGTCCAGCTTTCAGAATCGCTCGATGGACGATCAACCCTTTAAAAACATAGACTTAGAGTTGTTCCATGGAGGTTGATAGACGCCAGTAGACCTCAATCGTAGTTATCGATCATCAGCAGCATGTTCGTCTCCGGCCGCGTCAGATCTGGCCATCGAGGCCGGCCTGCACCAGCTCGGCCGCGCGCAGCACCGCGCGCGCCTTGTTCTCGGTCTCGACCCACTCGTTCTCGGGAACCGAGTCGGCGACGATGCCGGCGGCGGCCTGCACGTACAGGGTGCCGTCCTTGACCACCGCGGTGCGGATCGCGATCGCCGGGTCGAGGTCACCGAGAAACGAGATGTAGCCACAGGCGCCGCCATAGACGCCGCGCCGCGTCGGCTCGAGCTCGTCGATGATCTGCATCGCGCGGATCTTCGGCGCGCCGGTGAGCGTGCCCGCCGGGAAGGTCGCGCGCAGCACGTCGATCGGCCCCATGCCGGGCTTCAGCTTGCCCTCGACGTTCGAGACGATGTGCATCACGTGCGAGTACTTCTCGATCGCCAGCCGGTCGGTCACGCGCACGCTGCCGGTTTCGGCGATGCGGCCGATGTCGTTGCGCGCGAGGTCGATCAGCATCACGTGCTCGGCGATTTCCTTCGGGTCGGCCAGCAGTTCCCGCGCGAGCGCCTCGTCCTGCGCCGGCGTGGCGCCGCGGCGGCGCGTGCCCGCCAGCGGACGGATGGTGATGCGGTCGCCGTCGGGCTGGCGCTCCGGCGCACGAGGATCTCGGGCGATGCGCCGACGATGTGGAACTCGCCGAGGTTGTAGAAGTACATGTACGGCGACGGATTGATCGAGCGCAGCGCGCGGTACAGCGTGACCGGCGAATCGCGGAACGGCTTCTCGATCAGCTGGCCGACCTGCACCTGCATCACGTCGCCGGCCATGATGTATTCCCCGGCCCGCGCGACCGCCGCGAGGTAGTCGTCGCGGGCGAACTCGCGGCGCGTGCCGGTCTCGAAGCTCGGCTCGAGCGAAGGCATCTCCAGCGGCCGCGACAGCTGCGCGTAGAGCTCGCGCAGGCGCTTGCGGGCGCGCTGGTACGCCTCGCCCTCGGCGGGATCGGCGTAGACCATCAGGTAGATCTTGCCGGTCACGTTGTCGACGATCGCCAGCTCTTCGGTGAGCAGCAGGAACACGTCGGGAACGCCGACCGGGTCGGGCTTGTCGCGGCCGGCGGCGTGCGGCTCGATGTGGCGCACCGCGTCGTAGGCGAAGTAGCCGGCCAGCCCGCCACAGAAGCGCGGCAGCCCCGGGCGCACCGCCACCTTGAAGCGCTTCTGGTAAGCGTCGACGAAGTCGAGCGGATTGCCCCGGTAGCGCTCGATCGTTTCGCCGTTCTTCACCACCTCGGCGCCGTCGGCGGTGGAGCGGATGATCGTGCTCGCGGGCAGGCCGATGAACGAGTAGCGCCCGAAGCGCTCGCCGCCCACCACCGATTCGAGCAGGAAGCTGTACGGCTGGTGCGCCAGCTTCAGGTACAGCGACAGCGGCGTGTCCAGGTCGGCGAAGCACTCCAGCAGCAGCGGAATGCGGTTGTAGCCCGGGCAGCGATCGCCCGGAATTCGATTTCGGTCATGACTCCCTCGCGGAACTGCGTTCGGGCCCGCTGCGGACCCGGGGCGCCCGCCACGGGGCGCCCAGCGATGTTTCAGGAAAACCGGCCGGGGGCGCGGCGCCGCGAAGGCGCTAGCAACTCGGCCGGTGTGCGGCGATCAGCGCCAGCACCACCACCGCCAGCCCCGCCAACCGTTGGCGTTGCGGGCCGAGCGAAGTTCCTGAATGTTGCGCATGAGGGAAAGGATGTCCCGGCTGTTTCTGGACGTGGCGGACTATAACACCATCGCCGGCGAAGGCGTCAACCGGCCTCGATGCGTGTTGCCGCTTCGAGCAGGTCGGCGACGACCGCGTCGGAATCGATCGTGCTCACCGGCAGTCCTTCGTTGTAGCCGTACGGCACGATCATCACCGGCATGCCGGCCGCGCGGGCGGCCTGCGCGTCGTTCAGCGAATCGCCGATCGCCACCATCTGCGACGGCCCGATCCCCAGCAGCTCGCACGCGTGGTGCAGTTGCATCGGATCGGGCTTGCCTCGCGGCAGCACGTCGCCGCCGATCACGAGCTCGAAGTGCGCAGCCAGCCCGGTGCGGGCGAGCAGCGTGTCGGCGAAGGCCTGCGGCTTGTTGGTCACGCACGCAAGCCTGAGCCCCCTGGCGCGCATCGCCGCGAGGCCCTCGACCACGTTCGGGAACAGCGTCGCCGAGCGGCCGTTCTCGCGCTCGTAGTGCCGCTCGAACGACTGCATGCCGCGCCCGGCGGTCGCATCGTCGACGCGCCCGTCGAGCGAGCCCGACAGCGCGCGGTGCACCAGGATGCGCGCGCCCTTGCCGACGTAACTGCGCACCGTCGATTCGGACAGCGCCGGCCGCCCGAAGTCGAGCAGCATCGCATTGACCGCGGCGGTGAGGTCGGCGACCGTGTCGAGCAGGGTGCCGTCGAGGTCGATCGCCACCCCGCGGGCGCGGAAGATGCGCGCGGCCACCCGCTCAGGCCGCCGCCAGCGCGGCGCGCATCTTCGCGAGCACGCCGCGATAGCCGCCGTCGGCGTCTGGGGCGCCGAACACTGCCGAGCCCGCCACGAAGGTGTCGGCGCCGGCGCGCGCGACCTCGGCGATGTTGTCGGCCTTCACGCCGCCGTCGACCTCCAGCCAGATCGGATGGCCGCCGGCCGCGACGTGCGCGTCGATACGGCTGCGCACCGCGCGAATCTTCGGCAGCGTCGCCGGGATGAACTTCTGTCCGCCGTAGCCCGGGTTCACCGACATCAGCAGCACCATGTCGAGCTTGTCCATCACGTGATCGAGATAGAACAGCGGCGTGGCCGGGTTGAACACCGGGCCGGCTCGGCAACCGCATTCGCGGATCAGCTGCAGAGTGCGGTCGACGTGGTCGGAGGCCTCGGGATGGAAGCTGATCAGGTTCGCGCCCGCCTTGGCGAAGTCGCCGACGATGCGGTCGACCGGGCTCAACATCAGGTGCACGTCGATCGGGATCTGCAGGTGCGGGCGCAGCGCCTCGCATACCAGCGGTCCGATGGTGAGGTTCGGAACGTAATGGTTGTCCATCACGTCGAAGTGGATCATGTCGGCGCCCGCGGCCTCGACGGCCCGCACCTCCTCGCCGAGTCGGGCGAAATCGGCCGACAGTATGCTGGGGGCGATCCGGAAGGCTTGCGTCATGGTGGAGTCCTGCTTGTGGTCGAATGGGGACGCGGCCCCGGTTTGTCTACAATCGCGATTGTAGCCACCGCCTTGCCGCCCCTTCCCGACCGCCATTCCCGTGTCCGACAAGCGCTACCAGTTCCGTGTCGATGTGCAGGCGGCCTACCTGCCCGAGCAATCGAAACCCGAAGACGCGCAGTACGCGTTCGCGTACACGGTGCGCATCACCAACACCGGCAGCGTCGCCGCGCAGCTGATCAGCCGGCACTGGATCATCCGCGACGACAGCGACCGCGTGATCGAGGTGAAAGGGCTCGGCGTGGTCGGGCAGCAGCCGCTGCTCGAACCGGGCGCACGCTTCGAATACACCAGCGGCAGCCAGATCGCCACGCCCGCCGGCGCCATGCGCGGCAGCTACTTCTTCGTCGCCGAGGACGGGCACCGTTTCGAAGTGCCGATCGAGGAGTTCACCCTCAGCATGCCGCGCACGCTGCACTGAGCGATGGACCACGGACGGATGCGCCGCGCGTCACTTCTTGCCGCGCATCGTCCACCAGACGAAGAACAGCATCAGCGCCAGCACGCCGCCGGCTTCGGCGAACAGGATCCACGCGTCGTCCATGCGGCCGATTCTAGCGCTGCGGCGCGTGGCGGCTGGCCGGTGACCTCACCGTTCGGTTCGCTGTTCGCCTCGTGGGTTTCTCGCCTGCGAACCGCGCTGCTGGCGGTCACCCTCGCTCCGGTCGTGTGCACGGCATCGGAGGTCGTGCCGCTGGCTCCCGGTCAGTTGCCGGGCTGGGACGGCGATGCGCTCGCCGGACTGCACCGGGCGATCGAGCGCCAGTGCGTGCTGCCCCGACCACCGCAACCGTGGCCCGCGCTGTGCCCGGGCTTGCCGCCGGCCCACGCGCTGAAGGAATGGCTCGGCGCGAACTTCGTCGCCTGGCCGCTCGTGCGCCCGGACGGCGCGCCGGGCCTGCTCACCGGCTACTACGAACCGGTGCTCGAAGGCAGCCGCAGCCGCGAGCACGACGGCCAGGCGCCGCTGTACCGGCCGCCGCTCGACCTGGTGCGCGGCGCCGACGGCAGCCGGCTGCGGGCGGTGGCCGCGACGGGCGCGCTGCAGCCGTATCCGGCGCGCGCCGAGATCGAGGCGGGGCGGCTGCTCGAAGGCCGCGAACTGGTCTGGCTCGACGATTCGGTCGAGGCCTTCTTCCTGCAGGTGCAGGGCTCGGGGCGCGTGCGGCTGCGCGACGGCAGCACGATGCGCGTCGGCTTCGCCGACCACAACGGCCAGCCCTACTTCCCCATCGGTCGTGAACTGGTCGCGCGTGGCGCGCTCGCGCCGGAGGCGGTCGACGCCGACGCCATCAAGGCGTGGCTGCGCGCCCATCCGGACCAGGCGGGCGAAGTGATGCGGCGCAACCGCCGTTACGTGTTCTTTCGCGAGTTGCCCGGCGGCGACGACGGACCGCCCGGGTCGCTAGGCGTCGCACTGACGCCGATGCGCTCGGTGGCCACCGATCCCGCGCACGTGCCGCCGGGCGCGCTGCTGTTCATCGATTCGACGCACCCCGACGACGGCGCGCCGCTGCAGCGCGCGGTGCTGAGCCAGGACCGCGGCGCGGCGATCATCGGCGCGGCGCGAGCCGACCTGTTCTGGGGTGCGGGCGACGAGGCCGGCCGGCTGGCCGGCCGCACCAAGCAGCCGCTGCGGATGTGGCTGCTGTGGCCGAAAGGGCAACCGAGGCCGGCGCTCAGCCCTTCGAGTTCTCGGCCAGCATCCGGTTGAAGCGCTCGGGCGGCGCGTAGCCCTGCAGCCGCTTGCCGTTGGCGAAGAACACCACCGGCGTGCCGGTGATGCCCAGCTTGCGCGCGAGCTCGGCGACTTTCGCGAGCGACGTGTCGCAGGTGCCGGTGTTGCCCGGAATGCGGTTGTTCAGCAGCAGGTCGTTCCAGGCGCGCGCCTTGTCGGCCGCGCACAGCGCCTTGCGCGCCTTCGTCTCCGAGTCGGCCGCGAGGAAGGCCATCGGGAAGGTGTAGATCGTGATGTCGTCGAGCTTGACCAGGTCCGCGCGCAGGCGCTTGCAGTAGCCGCAGTTCGGATCCTCGAACACCGCCACGACCCGCTTGCCGTTGCCGGCGACCTGCCTGATGGCGAGGTCGAGCGGCAGCGTGCCGAAATCGATCGCGAGCAGTTCCTCCATGCGTTCCTGCGTGAGGTTGCGCTCGGCCTTCAGGTCGATCAGGCTGCCGTCGAGGAACACGTACTGGCCGGTTTCGTCGGCGTACATCAGCACGTCGTTGCGCACGCGCACCTCGTAGATACCGCGCAACGGCGTCTTGCGGACTTCGTCGACCGAATAACGGCCCTTGAAGAACCCTTCGACCGCGGCCTTGACCCGGGCAGCGCCCGGGTCGGCGGCGGCCGCCCCCTGAGCCTGCGCGAGCGGGGCCGCGACCCAGAGCACCACGGCAGCGGCGAACGCGACCGCTGCGGCAGCGACGCGGGTGAATCTCATCGAATCGATCATCGGTACGACATCCTCGGCTGCGCGAACTTTGTCGCGCGGGTTGAAACGGCGCGGCACGAAACGCCTCAGCGAACCGCCTGCGCCACCAATTGTCGCTTGAGCCAGCGCGAACCTGCCACCGCCCGCCAGCCGAGCGCTACCGCCAATTCGACCAGCGGGGCGAGCGTGTCCGGCGCCGGACGGCGCGTCGGATCGAACAGGCGCTGCAGCGCGTCGGTGGCGCCGCGCATCGCCGCCACCGGCTCGGCGCGCGCCCGCGCGTAGCGGCGCAACAGCAGCCGGTCGCCCGGGTCGCCGCCGGAACCGCGCTCGCGCAGCAGGCGCGCGAGCGCCGCCACGTCGCCGAAGCCGAGGTTCATCCCCTGGCCGGCCAACGGATGCACCAGGTGCGCAGCGTCGCCCACCAATGCCAACCTCGGGCCGATCATCGACCCGACGCGGCCCAGCCGCAGCGGAAACGCCTGCACCCGCGAGATCGCGGTCATCGTCCCGAGCGCCGAGCCGGCGGCCTGCTGCACGCGCTCCGCGAGCTCGCCGGGCGCCATCGCCACCAGCGCGTCGGCCAGCTCGTGCGGCGCCGACCAGACCATGCTGACGCGCCCCTGCGTCGCGCCGGCCGCGCTTGCGGGCGGCAGCGGCAGCAAGGCCAGGATGCCGTCACGTCCGAACCACTGCCGGGCGATGTCGCGATGCGGGCGTTCGGTGTCGAAGTGCGCGACCAGCGCGCGCTGCGGGTAGTCGGAAACGCTCCGAGGCCAGCCCGGCGGACTCGCGCACCCGCGATGCCGCACCGTCGGCGCCCACCAGCAGGCGCGCCGACAGGCGGCGCCCACCTTCGAGCCTGAGCGGAATCGTCGACTCCGGCACCGAGCCCGAAGCCTGCGGCAGGGCGCGCGGATCGGCGTCGACGCCGTCGAAGCGCTCGTCGACGATCGGCAGGCCCGCGAAGCGCACCGCCTGCCCGAGGGCGCGCAGCAGGTTGCGCTGCTCGACGATCCAGGCGAGCGCCTCCACGCGCGCTTCGTATGCGCTGAAGTGCAACGCATCGCGGTCGGAGCCGAAGGCCGGGAACACGCGCATGTCGTAGACCGGCGCCACGCGCGCGGCGTCGAGCGCATGCCAGACGCCGATCGACTCGAGCAGCGCGCGCGTGGCCGCAGACAGCGCGAAGACGCGAAGATCCCAGGGATCGGCCTCGTCACCGGCCTCGGCCGCCGGCGGCGCGCCGATCAGCGTGGCCCGAAGGCCCGCGCGCGACAGCGCCAGCGCCGTGGCCAGGCCGACGGCTCCGCGGCCGACGACCGCGACGTCGGCCGGCATGGCGGCAGGGCTGGAAGGCATCGGGCCATTATAGGTTGCGGCGCGTCCGGCCGCCGACCCGGTTCTGCTATGATTGCCGGCTTTCGGGCGCGGCGTTCCGGCCTGCGCCCCGGCGGCCAAGTAGCTCAGTTGGTAGAGCAGAGGACTGAAAATCCTTGTGTCGGCGGTTCAATTCCGTCCTTGGCCACCAGTCTCCCACCTGGCTCTCCGGCAAAGCATTCACTAACCAGAGTCGGAATCCGTGTGTAATGCATTGCACACGGATTCCGATGAGCGTCGCCCCCGAGAGCATCTACCGGCTCCAGTGATCTGCTGCATTCGCCGCGCATGAGAACTGTTGGGCCGGCCAAGCGCAGCTGCGGGCTCGTGGTGTGTTCGACCACGGCATCGCTCGGGTAGTCGCCCCTGCCACACGGCCTTCGCCGATCACCGCACCGGCATCCATGGCCTCGCCGAAGATGTCCTAGGCAAAGTCAAGCCAGCTTTCGCCACCGCCGTCAGAAGTGGTCCCGCGATTCCGGACGGAGGGGTAAGTAAAAGTCTCTGCAACAATGGGCCCCAGTGCCCGAAGGAGCAGAGAGCATGAAACGACCGCGCCGCAACCACTCAGCGGCTTTCAAGGCGAAGGTGGCGCTGGCCGCCGTCAAGGGTGACCAGACGCTGGCATCGCTGGCAGAGCGCTTCGACGTGCACCCGAACCAGATCACGCAGTGGAAGAGCGAGCTGCTCAAGCACGCCGCCGAGGTTTTTGCCACCGCTGCGGAGAAGCGCGAGACCGGCCCCAACCTCAAGACGCTGCACGCCAAGATCGGGCAGTTGGCGCTGGAGAATGATTTTTTGTCCGGCGCGCTCGGTCGCATCGGCGATGCGAGCGCAAAACGATGATCGATCCGACGCACAAGCTGCCGGTGACGCGCCAGGCGCGGCTGCTGCAGCTGTCGCGCTCCTCGGTGTACTACCGAGCCGAGCCGACGGCGGAATCGGACCTGACGCTGATGCGTCGCATCGACGAGTTGCACCTGGAGCATCCGTTCGCCGGCTCGCGGATGCTGCGCGACATGCTGCGCACCGAAGGCCACGCGATCGGTCGCAAGCACGTGACCACGCTGATGCGCACGATGAGCATCGAGGCGCTGTACCGGCGCCCGAACACGAGCAAGCGGCACGCGGCGCATCGGATCTATCCGTACCTGCTGCGCGGCCTGGCCATCGAGCGGCCGAATCAGGTCTGGGCGATGGACATCACCTACCTGCCGATGAAGCGCGGCTTCGTCTATCTCGCGGTCGTGCTCGACTGGGCCACGCGGCGCGTCCTGTCGTGGCGGCTGTCGAACAGCATGACGGCCGACTTCTGCGTCGAAGCGCTCGAGGAGGCCATCGCGCGGTACGGGTGCCCCGAGATCTTGAACACCGATCAGGGCAGTCAGTTCAACAGCTCGGAGTTCATCGATACGCTCGAGGTCAACAAGATTGCCATCAGCATGGACGGCAAGGGTTGCTGGCGCGACAACGTGTTCGTCGAACGACTGTGGAAGTTCAAGTACGAAGAGGTCTACCTGCACGCCTACGACAGCGTCTCGGACGCCAAGGCCGGAATCGCACGCTACGTTTCGTTCTACAACGCGAGAAGGCCGCACAGCAGTCTTGACGGCCGAACGCCCGATCACGTCTACTTCACCTCGCTGCCGCTGATCGCGGCAGCTTGACCCGCAGGGACTTCACTTAAAACTCTCCGAGAACTATCCAACTGCGCGGGGCCACCTCTAGGGGAGCAGGTCAAAAGCGCCCGATCTGCGTCGCATCACACGGTGGCCGCGGCTCGTAGTACTCGTTGCCGCTGAAAAACTGCCAGACCACGTTCTCGGTCCAGCGCTCGACGAGTTCCTCGTCGCTCAAGTTGAACGCGTGCTTCAGGTACAGCAGCGACGCCATCAGGCGAATCGACAGGCGCGGCCTTCCTGCCGCACTCACCCCCGCGCCGACGAGTTGCGCGCTCGGGCCGAAGAGGTCGACCTCACCAACGACTGCGCCTGTGCGGTCCTTGTGCGCGAGCGCCGGAGCGAGAGCCGCTTCGATCTGCGACCAGGGCATGCGTTGCGCGAGAACCGCCAGCGGATGGCGCAGATCAATCATCTGATCGAGGCGGTTGCGAAAAAAATCGTCGGTGGCCAATGCGCAAAACCTCGATCGGATCGATGCGGAAAACTCTCAGGTTCTGCGCATGATTACATCAGTTTCTGAGAGTTCAGGCCACCGGTGATGTGCCGGAAATCAGGCGCTGGCGCGGGTCTCCGACGTTTCGCAGGGCCGACTATTCCTAGATCCCGACGAAAAATAACGCACAGGCAAGGCGATTGACGAGTCGACATCGACGCACTTCGCAAGTAGCTCGCGTCCGATTACCGGGCAACAGCGAGTGCATCCAGCGCGCAGATGCCCTTGCCCTTGGGCAACACGGCAAGCGGATTCAATTCGAGTTCTACCAGTATGTCAGCCGACTTGGAAAACAAGATCGAGATCCGGGAAATGGCTTGCGCGAGAGCAGCGAGATCGGACGGCGGTCGTCCTCGATAGCCTTCGAAAAGACGCCGGCCGCGCAATTGCTCGAGCATGTCCAGCGCCTCCGAGGACGTGATAGGCACAAGACGAAAAGCCACGTCTCGGTAGACTTCGACATGGATGCCTCCGATTCCGACCATAACGACCGGGCCGAGACTTAGATCGTGCTTACATCCGACAATCACCTCCAGTGGGTCATCTACCATCTCCTCGACCAGAACGCCTTGTGGAACTTGGGGCGCGAACGCACTCGCGAAGCGAAGGACTAGCCGCTGATAGGCGACTTGGAGTTGCTCGGGAGAGCGCACATTCAGCTCTAGGAGTCCGTAGTCCGTCTTGTGCAGACACAGTGTGGATTGGACCTTAAGGGCCACGGGGTAGCCGGTGTCCCGCGCGATCTCCATCGCCTCCTGCAACGTCGTGGCCAACCCGCCACGAGGGATTTGGATGCCACACGACGCCGGGGTACGCTTGGTGTCGTATTCAGTGCCGCCCCAGTGGAATGAACCGCCACGAGCAGCTTGCGGCATTAGGATCGCGTCGTCGTCTTTGGTACTTGGCCGCTTGAGGACGGCACCATATTCGACCATGCTTGCGAGCGCTTGAATACCGCGTGCGACGTCCTTAAACACGGGGACCGACTCCGATCTGAGCAACTCGTACGCGGCAGATGGTCCAGATATCCACGTAACGACTACCAGTTTGCCTGTGGACTCCAACGCGCGCGCTAGATCACATGCGATCCGCTCTCCGCTGCGCTCCAGTAGCCCCATGACGACAATGAGAGAATCGATTCCCGGGTCCTGCAACATATGGCTCACCGCCATAGCGAGGAGTTCCGGCCGGTTCACGATCTGGCCCGTGAAATCCACTGGGTTCTCGGCGGTCGCAAAACTCGGCAGCACTTCGCTCAATCGTTCGCGTGTCGTCGCATGCAGCGGAGGAAGTACTAGTCCAAGCTCGGAACACCGGTCGGCCAGCCAGACTCCGATACCGCCGGAAATCGACAGGACGCCAACGCGATTGCTCGCGGGAAATCGCGCCTCACGCGCAAGCGACAAGAAGTCGAGAAGGCCTTGCATCTCCGCAAAGCGAAGAATTCCTTCTTGCCGAAAGAGACCGTCGTAGGCCTCGTCGGAGCCACCAATTGCTCCGGTGTGCGAGCGAGCAGCTTGCCGACCCGTCTCGGATTTGCCCACCTTGATGACGGCCAAAGGCTTCCGATGCTCGAGCGCCTTACGTGCGCCCGCCCGAAAGCCTGCGACATCGCGTAATCCTTCCACGTAGCAGCCGATAACGCGCGTTTCTGGATCGTCTGCGAACCACGAAATGAAATCGTCGATGCGCAGATCCGACTCGTTTCCGACCGAGACAAAGTGGCGAAATCCAACGCCTTCATCTTTTGAGATTGCATAAAACAGCGAACCGAACGCTCCACTCTGCGAAACGAACGCTGCTTCACCAGGCACCAACCCGGAGGGCCGATCGAGCACGGTGGAAAAAGTCGCAGCCAGCCGGGCGGGTTCGCTGATGATTCCCAGCGAGTTAGGCCCGACCAGACGGACACCACTCGCCGCGGCCACACGACGTAAAGCTTCTTGCAGTTCCACGCCCGCCGGGCCGCTCTCGGAAAAACCGGACGTGAATACAATGGCGTACGCAACGCCTAAGCGCCCGCAGTCCGCAACCGCATCCTGGACAGCCACTGCCGGCAGCGCGATTATCACAAGATCGACGGGGCCCGGCACGTCTTCCAGTCGCGCGTACGCGTCCAACCCCTGAATCCGCGCGTGTTGCGGATTGATCGGGTAAACCGCACCCTCGAAGCCGTAGCGAGCCAAATATGCAATTGGTCGACCGCCGATCTTGGCGGGATCATCGGAGGCGCCGATGACTGCGATACTCCGTGGGTTCAGAAGTCGATCCACTTGAGCACACCTCGCCTACAACCCGATCGCCTTGGCAATTAACCCGCGTTGGATCTGCGACGTTCCGCCGCCAATCTCGTATAGCTTCGCGTCGCGAAAATGGCGCTGCATCGCATACTCCATCGTGTAGCCATAGCCTCCAAGCACTTGGACTCCCATCGTCGCCACGCGGTTGTATGCCTCCGCGGTATAAACTTTCGCGACCGATGCCTCGAGCGCACAAGGCAACCCTTTGTCAATCATCCAAGCGAGGCGGTACGTCAGTAACCTCGAGGCCTGGACGGCAATCTCCATATCGGCAATTATGTGTTGAATTGCCCGGAACTTCCCAATGTGCTGTCCAAACTGCTTTCGCTCGTTGGCGTATCGAACCGCGTCCTCTAGCACGGCTTGGCAGCCGCCTGTGCACCGCGCGGCGACGCTCAATCGCTCTAGCTCGAGCGTTTGCATGACTACTTTCCAACCCTGGTCGGCACCGCCTAAAAGATTCTCCACCGGAACTCGAACGTCATCGAGAAACACCTCGCAGGTTGAAAGCCCCTTGATACCGAGTTTCGGAATCGCGCGAATCTGAATACCCGGTGCACGCGCGTCGACGAGAACCACAGAGAGTCCGCTGGAGCCACGCATAGCAAGATTGGTTCGGACAACAAGGATGATCCAGTCCGCTACGTCAGCGCCCGAGGTAAATACCTTGGCACCGTTCAGCACGAACTCGTCGCCGTGCTGGACGGCCGTCGTCTTTACCGCTCCCGCATCGGACCCCGCACCGGGTTCGGTTAGGCCGAAAGCAAATCTAGCTTTGCCCTCTGCCATGTCGCGAAGATAACGTTCGTGTTGCTCGGCGGTGCCGAAATGTAGGATCGACAAGGGAAACACGGCAGCCGTATGATAAATCGCGGCAAGCGCCATCCAGTGCTTCGCAATCGTCTCGAACATCAAGGCGAGATCCATGGCGGTACCCTCGGTTCCTCCCCACGCTACGGGAAGCGGAAGACCGAACCATCCGGCCGCTGCCATCTTCTCGTAGATTTCCGTCGGGTATCGGTCGGCCTCGTCGTAGCTGCGGATGACCGCTGGCGGACATTCCTTTTCCATGAACGCCGTCACCATCGATTGAAGTTGACGCTGTATATCTGTCAGATCAAAGTCCATGCTTCTCCCTTCTTTTCCACCTGTTGCGAGCGCTTCGAGCCGCGATCGTTCCTGCTCGGTTTACCCTGGTTTCATCAAATTCGGCAACCAGAGAACCAAGTTTGGAAACGCGAGAAAGATCGCAAGCCCAACCAGCATCAGTAGAACCATATACATCGAGCCTACGAACACTTCTTCGGGCGGAATCCCGGTGACTGAACTCACCACAAAAGCATTCGTACCCACTGGCGGAGTCGCCAGTCCGATCTCTAACAGGACGACCAGGATCACCCCGAACCACACTGGGTCGTATTGGAGCGCTTCGATAAGCGGAAAAACGAGCGGCAGCGTGAGGAGCAGGATGCCGATCGTATCGAGGAAGCATCCAAGGATCAGATAAAGAACGATAATGACGGATAGCGTGCCCCATCGCGGCAAGGGCTGAGCCACAACCCAGTTCACGAGGTCTTGTGCAGTTCCGCTGAAAGTGAGGAAATAGCTGAAGGTGGTGGCGCCTATTACGATAGCGAAGATCATCGCGGTGCTCTTCGCGGTGTCCAATAGCGCTTCGACCGTGCCCTGGAAGTCGATTTGCCGGGTAGCCAACCCCAAGAGCCATGCGCCAGCGGCTCCTAGCGCGGCCGCCTCGGTTGGGGTTGTCACTCCCGCGTAAATGCCACCAACCACGATAACGACCAGAATCAGCAACGGTCCGATTCTTGACAGCTCGGCCCATCGATCTCGCCACTTGAATGCCGCGACCGACGGCATAAGGTGAGGATGTGCGAGTGCCCGAAGCACGATACCCAAGCTAAGAACTAGCGTAAGAATGATTCCGGGAATAATCCCGGCGATCAACAGCTTGCCGATTGAAGTTCCCGTCTGGATTCCATAAATCACCATGGGTACGCTGGGCGGAATCATCACACTCAAGGTACCGGCGATAGTCACCACTCCGCACGCAACGCCACGGTTGTAACCGAAACGATGCATTTCCGGTACGCAGATCGCAGCCATCGCGGACGCAGCTGCGGTGCTGGACCCCGAAAGCGCCCCGAAGCCCGCGCCGGCTGCGGTGGTGGCAACCGCCAAACCGCCGGGCAAATGACCGGTCCACTTGAAGGCCGCAGAAAAGAGCGCCTCAGCCATTCGACTGCGAGTGACGAACGCCGCCATCAGGATGAAGAGAGGCACCGTAGTCAGTATGAAGGTGGCTACGCTGCGGAACGGAACCGTAGCCAAAATTCCGAGTACTACGTCATTACCGCCAGTCAGCCATAGCCCAAGCGCTCCTGCAGCGAGTAGGGCGAAAGCAACGGGCATCCCAAAGAGAAGAAACACGAACAGCGCCAAGATCCCGACAAAGGTGTTCACCGCTCGGCTTCCTCTGTGGCACCCGTACGCACAGCAAGGAACGCGGCCAGCAGCAGCCGAAAGGTGAGGGCAAAGCTGCCGACAACGATCACAACATAGGTAGGCGCCATCGGATAGGCCAAGCTGCTGCTCGACGTGACACCTTCTTGCCAAACGTCGACCGCCGTAGTTGCCGCCAGTGCAGTGATGACCGCGAACACAATTCCGGCGATCGCATTGCCGGTCGCGTACACGCGATCTTGCCAACGCGCTGGCAGAAGCCGGACTACGAGTTCCACGCGAATATGGCCGCCCTCCTTGAACGTCCAGGACAACGCAAGGAACACCGCCACCACCATCAGATATTCCTCGGTGAATTCGACGGCTCCCGTGATCGGAGCGCCCAAGAGGTACCGGCTCAATACGTCTGCGGAAATCAGCAGCATCATTGCGAAGATCGCGCAGGCGGACAAATACGCCAGCGCAACCTCCGCACGTCTCAGCACTGCAGTTCGCATCGCGGGACTTTAGAGCCCTATTGCGACGCTTGAACCGCCTCTTTGAACATGTCGAGCGTCTGCTTGGCCGGCAGCTGCTTCGCTTCGGCGGCAAGTACCCACTGTGACGCGACACCTCCCAAGAGGCTATGCCACTGATCGAGTTCCTGCCGAGAGAGCGACGTGATGCGGATGCCCTTCTCCGCCCAACCCAGTCGAATACTCTGCTCCGCCGCATCAAGCGTCTTGCCAACATTGATGACGGTTTCGTCACTCGCCTTCCGCATTACGTCTTTTATATCCTCAGGAAGAGCCTGCCAAACTTTCTCGTTGATAACCCACGTAATCGCTCCGGCCGGAAACCCGAGTCCGTGCGTAGCATACTTAACGACCTCCTCGAGGCGGTATCCCGCACCGCTGGAAAACGAGAACGGAATCGCGTCGATGACGCCGCGCTCGAGCGCCTCATAAACTTCAGGTGCCGGCGTTGACACGGGCACCGCACCGACGGCCTGCAATGCGAGATCTTGAGCTCCGCCGGCCGAGCGTACCTTCAGTCCTTTTACGTCAGACGGAGTTCGCAGCAACTGCTTCCTGGATAGCAGTTCATAAGTGGGAATCATGATGGCCGCAACGGGACGTACGCCATTCTTTAGGAAGTCAATGCCGAGCATCGGTTCCTGATTAGCGATCATCCAGTACGCACGACTTCCTATTAGCGAGGTTGTATACAGCCCCGGCAATCCGCCAATGCCGGCGCCAAGCGGCATTTGGCTCGCGAAATACGGAGTCGCAACGTAGGCCACGTCGACTACGCCGCCATTGACCAACTTAAGCATGTCGGACGCTTTTCCCATCTGCTGCGCCGGAAAATGCCGAAACTTCACGGCACCACCGCTCAGCTCCTCGACGCGCTTCATCCAGAACACGCCGCCCGACTTTGACAAGGCGTGCGAGGTTGCCAGCGAGTCCGCGATCTTAAGCTCGATAACTTTCGCCGGCGCATTCTGCTGCGCCCTGGTTATGGTGGCGATGCCAATCAGTGATAAGGAAACCAAACCGACCGCTAGTGGGCGGAGTGAAATCATGACATGCCCCTCCTTGAGTAGAACGCTGGCAACGATGAACGGGCCACTTGCGCCGCCCGATTCAGGCGGCTTGAGTATGCAAGCCCTCGTCTTGAGGTTCGAAAACGGGAAGCGCAACACCGGGGGCAGCGTCCCGAAAGGCGACCCGGACCGGCATGCCGACATATACGGCGTCCGCTGAGCAACCCACGATGTTGCTCATCATGCATGGCCCCTGCTCCAGCCGAACCAACGCGACGATATATGGAACGTCCTTTGCGAACGAGTCATCCGGAGCGCGGTGCACGATGGTAAACGAGTAGACCGTTCCGAGACCTTCGATGCGTACCCAGTCGAACTCGTAGCCGGTGCAGTCTGGGCATACAGGCGAGGGATAGAAGCGGAACGACGCGCACGAACGACAACGCTGCAGCTGAAGTTCGTGTCGCGCGCACGCTTCCCAATACTGCTTTGAATCGAGAGTTGGGCGGGGCAATCGACGCGGCGACTTCATCGTGGCTCTCTTCCAAGCAACGCCATGCTGAAGTTCGACGCGACCGCACTTGCGTTCGTGCAAAGCGCAACGCAAGCCCCGCTCACCTGGCGCTCCCCTGCACCGCCCCGCAGCTGAGTCACCGCCTCGACCATGTGCAACAGACCACCCGGAACTCCTGGATGAGCGCAGGACAACAGTCCACCGTGCGTATTGAGTGGCAACGCGCCCCCCAACTCGATGTTGCCGTCCTCGACGAAAGACCCGCCCTCTCCCTTTGCGCAGAATCCGATTTCCTCGAGTTGGATCATCGCAGTGATCGTAAAGCTGTCGTAGATTTCCGCTACGTCAACGTCGCCCGGAGAAAGACCTGCCTCACCGAAGGCGCGCTTTGCTGCCACCTGACAAACCGTGTTGACCAAGTCGTACCCGCCACCCCCCTTGACGAGATGGCCCATGTGGTACGTCGAGTGTGCTTCCCCGATTCCGAGAATGTGGATCGGCGGGCGCGCAAGGTCGCGGGCCCTTGCGAGCGAAGTTATGACGACTGCCGCCCCTCCGTCCGGAGATAAGCGAACAATCGAGTTTGCGAAGAGGAGTCGACACCGCTTTTGAAGTAAGCACGTCATCAACGGTAATCGGCTCGCGCATCTGGGCCTTCGGGTTGAGAGCTGCATGCTTTCGGCAGGCGACGGCAATTCGCGCAAGTTGCTCCGATGTCGTGCCGAACTCGTGCATATACCGCTTCGCGAGGAGCGCATAGAAAGCGGGAATATGCGCACCGTAGGGGTACTCGAACTCAAGCGAGTGCGCTCCCAGCGTTGCATACGAAGCCACACCGCCGCCGCTATCGCCGCCCGAGCCTGTGAGAAGCGACTCTGCTCCGACCACGAGCACCGCTTTGCATTGACCCGATTCAATGGCCCAGCGCGCCACCTGTAAGGCGTGACCGGGCGAGGCACCGCCAATCGTAAGCGAATCGCACAGGGTCTTGACGAAAATTCCCATTTGTTCACTAAAGAACATATGGAACCGAGGTGTCTCGGCAAGCACAGGATGAATACACAGGACACCGTCAATGTCGTCCTTGCTCAAACCTGCGTCATAAATTGCAGCCCGTGCGGCTTCGATGTGCAGACTCATGGTCGTACGGTTCGACACGCGACCGAGTTCCGTTTCGCCAACTCCTACGATCACTGCGGAACCGTCAGTGTGAGTCACTCAGACGCCCAAGTTGTTGGAAAGCCACTTGAAAGAACCACGTGAAGCGAGTAGCATTTTTGCACAAACGTTTGGTCTACACAAGACTTTTTTCTATCTTGCACGCTGTCATTCGAGGGGACCGCCATCAGCTTGGTCACGACTCAGAAGGCCGGTCGCATTGCCATCCTGACGCTTAATCGACCCAAGGCCTTGAACGCACTGGACACGCAAGCGTGGACCGAACTCGGCAATGCAGTTCAGCTTGTGCTGGCAGACGCGGACATACGCGCCTGCGTTCTGACGGGTAGTGGCGGGCGCGCATTCTCTGCGGGTGCCGACAGGAAAGAGCTGACCGGCCGCACGATCGAAGGGCTCCTCGAACACGCGCAGCGCGTGCACAAAATCCTGGCTTGTATTGAGGCAAGCCCCAAACCGTTCGTGGCGGCCATCAACGGGCTGGCCGTTGGCGGGGGTGCGGAAATCGCGCTCGCGTGTCACTTGCGGGTTGCAGCGGACAACGCCCGGCTCTCGTTCCCCGAGGTCCAGATGGGTTTGATACCGGGCGCCGGCGGGACGCAGCGGCTCGCACGAATTTTGGGGAAAGGACGCGCGATGGAGCTAGTCCTTTCCGGGCGGAGGCTCTATGCGCAGGAGGCGCTACATTGGGGACTGCTCAATGAAGTGGCTCCTGCCGCGGAGCTTCCTGCCGCGTCACAGCGGATAGCCGAGTGCGTTCTTGGCGGGTCGCCATACGCGGCAGCCTTGGGAATTCGCGCGCTGAATGCAGCGTACGAATCGGACTCCGGAACCGGTAGTCAACTCGAAATTGCGCTATTGGGGTTGAGCTTCGGTCTTGGCCAACAGCACGCAGCAACTGACGGAAAGGACTAGATGGATTTCGAACTGTCCGAGACGCAGAGAATCCTGAAGAAAGCGGTTGGCGATTTTTCGGAACGCTGGTGTTCCCCAGACGTCGTGCGGCGACACGACGAAGCCGACGCTTACCCTCATGACGTCTACGGCGAGCTTGCGAAAGCGGGGTGGCTCGGCATCGTGTATCCCATTGAATACGGCGGCTCGGGAGGAGATGCGATGGACGTGACGCTTATTTTTGAGGAGTTGTGTCGCCGTTGGATGGCGCTAGGACTCATCTATCACACGGCCGCGATCTTCCCGCTCGGAATTCGATACTTCGGAAGCGAAGAACAAAAGCGCACGCACTTGCGAGATATCGCTGAGGGGCGGACGCGCTTCGCATTCGCATTAACGGAGCCGGACTCAGGGTCAGACGCCGCGGCGCTCCGCACTCGCGCCGTTCGCGAAGGCGACGAATACGTAGTAAACGGCGCCAAGACGTTCATTTCCGGCGCGGACGTCGCAAATCGAATTGCGCTCGTGGCGCGTACCGATCCTTCGGTGTCAAAGCATCGGGGCCTTTCGATGTTCCTCCTCGATACGCGGAGTACCGGCGTGCGGATCCAGCCGATACCGAAATTGGGCATTCATGGACTGCGCACGTGTCAGATATTCCTGGAGGACGTTCGCATTCCCTTCACCGACGTAGTGGGCGGGGTCAACAATGGGTGGAATGTCGTTTTGCGAACCTTGGAGTGGGAGCGCTTGAGCATAGGCGCTCGCTGCATTGGCGGGTGTCAAGCGGTCATTGATGACGCGATTCGTTACGCCAACCAACAAAAACACTCTGGAACCGCGATTGGCACGTTCCAGGCAATCCAGCACATGATCGCCGACATGGAGATCGCCACGCAGGCGGCCCGGATGCTGACCTACCGGCTCGCTTGGATGATCGACCACGGAAAACCTTGCGCACGCGAAGCCGCTGTCGTAAAGGTATTCGCCTCCGAAACCTACGCGCGCATCGCGCGCATGGGTGTACAGGTCTTGGGTGAGTACGGCTATACGATGGATTTCGCTATGCAGCGGCACTACCGGGACTCAAAGATCTACGAGATCGGCGGCGGCACGTCTCAAATTCAGCGTGGCATCATCGCGAAGAGTCTCGGGCTTTAACCCGTGCTCGCTTCTCGACGTGAGGCTTCAGATTGTCGCCTACACCGCGAAGGTTCCTGACGAATGCGTGAGCGACATCCGAGGCTTTCAGTCTCCCGCCGACGCGAAACCAGCGTGTCGCCCAGTTCAGACTTCCAAGGATCTGCAGCCGCAGCAGGCGCGCTTCAAGTGGCGTGAACTTGCCAAGATCGGAAATGAAAGCTGCGAAGACCTTGTCGTAGCGGTCGCGCTCAGCGACAAGTTTCTCGACGAGTTCGGGAGGCGCTGCAGGCAAGTCTTTCGACAGCACGCTCGCGAGCAAGCCGCCATCCGCAATCGTCTCAATATGTGTACGGCACACCGCCTCCAGGCGTTCCCACGGGTCATCCACGCCCTCCACCGCTTCCTGCACGGCCTTGATAATATGATCGATACCTGCCCGGTACAGTTCCTCGATCAACGCGTCCTTGGATGCGAAGTGGTGATAAAGCGACCCCGGCAGTAAATCGACTGCAGAGGCAATGTCCCGAATCGTCGCCGCTTCGTATCCGCGGGCGGCAAAGACGCGCGCCGCAGCCAGGAGAATTGACTGGCGCGTGGCTGGCGTCTTCTTGCTGATGCCACGGCCCGCACGCGTGCCTCGGGAGATGCCGACAAGCCCCACGCATCGACAGGCGATGCAAGTCGCGAGTTTTTCGGCGTGGCGGATCTACTTGCCTTCGTTACTGCCGGCGGCTTGCGCAGGGTTGCCAAGTGAACGCTCGCTTTGGTTCGTTTTATTAACGGTAACTTGGTCACCTCCGGCGCTTATCTCGCCAACCCCAGCATATTGCTGATGTTGTTTCGCTGGATATTCGACGATCCGCCGGCGATTGGCAGAATGAGCATGTCGCGCACGTAGCGCTCCGCGTCGAACTCCTTGGTCAAGCCATAGGCGCCGATGATCTCCTGCGCGCCGATAACCGCCGTACGCCCGCGCTCCGTACAGAAAAGCTTGGCCATCGAACTTTCGACGCCACACGGCTTGCCGGCATTCGCCAAGGCGGCTGCATGGTACAGCATTAGCCGGCTTGCGAGGAGATCGGTCCGAAGGTCCGCGAGCTTGTGTCGCACTGACTGGAATTTGCCGATCAGCTTTCCAAATTGGGAACGCTGGCCGGCATAGTCCCAAGCGTCATCGACCGCGGCCTGTGCGATGCCGACTGCCATCGCCGCCACCTCGAGCTTCTCGACATTCAGCACTGGGCCGGCGAGCATCGACCAACCGTTATTCCATCCATCGCGCTCCCCGACGATTGCGGAGGTCGGGACCTCGACGGCATCGAACGTCACGTCGGTAGTCGGAGCACCTTTCATTCCAACGGCGTCGGCCACCCGAATGGAAACACCGGGTGCATTGGTGGGTACCAGGATCACCGACAGGTTCTTGTAGCGCGGCGCCTGCGGATCGGACTTCACCAAGGTGTAGATGTAGTCGGCGATGTTCGCACCGGAGCAGAAGCGCTTCGTGCCGCTGACTATTACTCGATCATTTTCCATCCGAGCTGAGGTACGTACGCTCGCAAGGTCCGCGCCGGCGTCGGGTTCGGTGAGTCCGTAGGCGAACATGACATCCCCCCGAGCCACCTTGGGCAAGAAATGCCGTTTCTGCGCTTCGCTGCCGCTTTCACGGATATTCATTCCGCAGTAACACGAAGTCATGATGTAGGGGACCGCAACTGCCAGCGAGCGACGTGAAAGCTCCTCGATCACAGCCATGGTGGCCACGATATCGACTCCGGTTCCACCATATTCTTCCGGAACCGTCAGACCCGTGACTCCAATCGACACTAGCCTGCCGAACACGTCGCGAGGAAACATGTCCTCGCGGTCCCATCGGCGAGCGGCCTCTCGGGGCATCTCCTTGTCGATGAAGCGCCGTAGCGTGTCGCGTAGCGGCTGGATATGTTCCTGAAGATCGGTCAGATGGCTCATGCTCGAGTCAATCCCAAAGGCGCTACGAAACGTGAAATCGGTCGACGAAGCGACGAACAGCAGCCAAACGCTCTTGCCAGTCGCCGCCCGGTATGGCAGACAGTTCCTCGCGCAGGCGAAGCTGGGTCTGCTTGATCACGACGCGCAGAATGATGTCGTCGACCACAGCAGCACGCGATTGCATACGTCGTTCGGGGTCCATGTCGTGCGCGCGGTCGATCTGCATGACCAGCTCGTCGATGCCCTTGCCCGACTGGCTGCTCACTGCGGTCACCATAACGGGTTGCGAGCGAAACGACTGCAGCCGTACGGAGTTGCGGATCTCACGAACCAGCTTACCGGTGTCGAGATCGGCCTTAGACACCGCGATCAGATCGCACACATCCAGAATCCCGCCCTTGATGAACTGAACCCAGTCGCCGGCGTCCGGTCCGAGGACCAGCGCGAGCACCTCGCCGCGTCGACCTACGTCGAGTTCTTGTTGACCGATCCCTACTGACTCGATGAACACGTGATCGAAACCGCGATTTAGAAGTGTCCACGCCATGACTGGGGCAACCGAGCCGACGCCTTCGGCGCTGCTCGTCGCCGGCAGGCTTCGGATGAAGATTCCGTCGTTGGAGTCGAGCATTCGCAAGCGGTCACCCAGGACGGCGCCCCCGTCACGGGCGACGATGGGTCGATGAGCACCGCGCCGACACGTTCGCCGCGTTGGGCGAGAGCGAACAGAAGTTTCTGAATGAGGGTCGACTTTCCGGCACCCGGGGAGCCGGCGACCACCGTCAGCTTCCCGCGGCCGATGTCCAGCTTCCCGATCGAGTCGAGAACTGCCAATGGCGAGCGCTCAAGGCGGGAGAGCTCGGTTGCAATCTGCGCAGCTTCGGACTCCATGCTCATCGCTCCGCAGGACGACGGTCGATCACACGACGCGCCTTGAAAAGCATCTTTTCGAACGTGCCCGGCGCAACGACTTCAACGCCGACGCGTAGGCCGATCTCGCGCCGAAGCCGCTCGACGATGCTCTGCGCCAGCAGAGCATGTGCATCTGCCGTCTGCAGCTTCGTCCACTCGGCGTCCGGTTCCACTTGGAGACGCAGTTCGTCGAGAGCGCCTTTCCGCTCGATGACGATGCGGTACTCGGCACCGACACCAGGCACTTGTCGCAGGGCGCCTTCGATTGCGCTCGGGTAAACATTGGCGCCGCGAACCAGCAGCATGTCGTCCAGGCGACCGATCATTCCCTCCGGCAGGCGCGGATAGGTACGGCCGCAGGTACACGTACCATGCACCAAGCGAGCGCGGTCGGCCGCGAAGAAACGGATCATTGGCTGCGACTCGCGCCACAACGTGGTGTATACCGTGGCACCGAACTCGCCGTCTGGCGCACGGCATCGCGTGTCGTCGGGATCGACCGTTTCGAGGTAGACCTCGTCCTCGAAGACGTGTACGCCTTGCCCTTGATCACACGACGAGTTCATCTGAGTGGGAAAGCACTCCGACGTGTTTCCCGTATCGCAGACGATGATGTCGTCGCCCCATCCGCCGCGTATGGCCGCCACCGACCCCGGTACCGTGCCGCCGGGCTCGCCCCCGACGATCAATGTGTGGACGGAGCTGCTGCGCAAGTTCACGCCGATCGAGCGAGCGACATCGGCCAAGTGCAGCACGTACGACGGCGTGCCCGCCAGTACGGTGGGGCGCAGTTGCTGGATGAGATCAATGTGGCGTTTGGAGTCGGCGGCTCCCACGGGAAATACGGTGGCGCCCACGCGTTCGACACCTGCCATGATCGCCCAACCGCCGATGAACATGCCGAACGGGAAAACGAAGTGGACGACGTCGCCCGGACGCACGCCCATGGCCCAGATAGCCATTGCCTGCGCTTCCGTTGCACGCGCCCAGTCGGACTTCGATATTGCGTACAGAGTTGGCACGCCAGTCGTGCCGGACGACCCGTAGATGCGCGCGATCTGCTCGGGCGGCGTGTTCGAATATGACCCGAAGGGGGGATACTCCGCCTGAGCGTCTCGCAGCATCTGCTTCGTGACGACCGGAACACGCTGAGTGAAGTCCTCCATCGTGCGAATGTCGGAAGGCTTCACGCCATGACGGTCGTAGAGCTTGCGGTAGAACGGCAAGCCCTCGTATGCATAGGCAATCTGCTTTTGAATCCTTTCGAGGATCAGCTTTTTGCGCTCCTCGAGGGGCTGCGTTTCACGCGTTTCGTCCCAAAATCTCGGGTGCGCAGCCAGCCTTTGGGCACGATGCTCCAAACGATCGCTGACAGCAGCCGTCATCTAGGCCTCCGAAGCGGCAAGCTTTTCGCGCCGGCGCGCGACGCAGGTATCGATGGCCGCCACGATGTTCTCCATTGCCGATCCCGCGCCGAAGACGGCCGCCGCGCCCATCGCTTGGAGTGCCGCGGCGTCCTCGTCCGGGATCGTGCCTCCGACGACGACTTCGCTCGTCATGCCTTGCGCTTGGCCGCACTGGAGCACACGGCGCGTGAGGTTCAGATGCGCCCCCGAGAGAATGCTTAATCCGACAACGTCTGCGTCCTCCTGAACGGCCGCTGTCGCCACCTGTTGTGGTGTCACACGCGTTCCCAAGTTGATCACGGTGAACCCCGCATCGCGCAGACCTGAAGCGACCACTGCTGCGCCCGTGGTATGGCCGTCCAAGCCGACCTTGCAGACGATTACGCGTCCCCGACTCATTCGTTGCCTCCTAAATTTCCAATCCAATCACATATAGCGTTTGTCTTCGCTCGATACCTCGCCATGAACGGAACGCATGGCTTCGAACATCTCACCCAGCGTCACGCCGTCGCGAGCCGCCCGGATGGCGGCAGGTACCGTGTTCCCGCCGGCAGCGGCACACTTAGCGAGCGCCCGCTTGGCCGCCGCGGCTGCGGCTTGATTCCGGTTGCGTTTGAACGCGGCGGTGCGTTCGCGCTGCTCACGCTGCGCCTCTTCATCGGGGCTCGTATAGGGAATCGACTGCTGCTGCGAAGGCTGAAAGCGATTCACTCCGACAATGACTCGACTGCCTTCATCGACCTCTTTCTGATAGTGGCGCGCCCAGGCCAGCTTCTGCTCGCGCACCCAGCCAGACTCGGCGGCCGCAACCATTCCACCGAGACGTTCGATGTCGCTCAGCATCTTCCACGCCTCCGATTCAAGTTCGTTGGTGCGCGTCTCGACGAAATAGGAACCGCCGAGTGGATCAACGGTCTCGCCGACGCGGGCCTCGAAGGCGACGACGTTCTGCGTATTGAGCGACACCCTTGCAGCCTGTTCGGTCGGCAGGCCGTACGTCTCGTCGAAGCAGGAAATGTGCAGTGACTGCGCACCGCCCAGGACGGCCGCCATTGCCTGGATGGCCCCGCGAGCGACGTTGTTCAGCGGATCTTGCGCCGTCAACGCGACGCCGGAGGTTTGCGCATGGAAACGCAGCGTCTGGGAAGGCGCGTGTTCACAGCCATATCGATCGCGGATGATGCGGGCCCACATGCGGCGCATCGCGCGCATCTTGCAGATTTCTTCGAAGAAGTCGATGTGGGCGCACAGCATGAAAGAGAAGCGCGGCGCAATCTCCTCGACCTTCAGGCCACGTTCCAGACAGGCATCCAGATAAGCGATCGCGTCGCCAAAGGTGAACGCCATCTCCTGCACGGCAGTGCAGCCGCCGTCGCGAATGTTGTATCCCGAAATGCTGATCGGATTCCAGCGAGGCATGTTACGCGCCGTGAACTCGGCAACGTCGACGAACAGCCTCATGTTCGCCCGAAGTGGAAGGTCCCACCACGGGCAAGAGTGGAAGTACATGAGGACATCGCCCTGTGTAGTACCGGAAATGCGGGAGTATGGAATCCCCCGCTCATCGGCTACCGCGAGCAGGAAGCTCAGGATATAGGGCCCCCAATGCGAATAGGAAATGCTGACCTTGTCGATTTCGATGCCGTCGAGGAGCGTGCGCATGTCCTCGATCGAATTGATCGGCACTCCGCTTACCCCGATCTCGCCTTCGGCAAGGGGATGGTCAGCGTCGTATCCGGCAAGCGTCGGGTAGTCGAACACGAAGTGAAGGCCGGTCTGCCCTGCCTGCAAAAGCTGCCTCACACGCTCGTTGGTGATGCGCGCGGTGTTGAATCCGGTGATCGGCCGCCGCGTCCACATCTTCCCTCGGTAGCCTGTCGGCTGAGCGCCGCGAAGAAAGGGAAACTGACCCGGAAAGCCGATATCGTCCGCATACGAAGTGCCTGCCAGGTCTTCCGGCGTGTACAAGCGCTTGATCGGAAGCCCGCTCCACGATGACGTGTCCGGCCTTTCCGGCATCCGCTCAACCGCGCGCTTGACCTCGTTCTCTTCCCACTCACGACGCAGGCGTTGCAAATCTTCGTTAGAACTCGCGCCCAATTTCTACTCCTGTACCTTGGAACATGCGGCAAAGCACCCGCTACGGGCTTGCGTCTGGTTGCATCAATGCCTGCACATAGCTTATACTTGAGCAAACGTTTGGTCAAGTAGAAGCTTTCAACTTTGCCACGGAACAACGAAAGGGAGCTGCTCGTGAAGCTTTTCGAGGGCTATGAAGTGATAAGAATCGAGCGCTTCGGTCGCATTCTCAAGGTCGTTCTCGACACCGGCGACGGACGCAATGCGGTCGACTTGCGAATGCACGAGGAACTCGCCCGCATCTTCGACGATGTGCAACGCGATCCGGAGTCCGACGTCGTCGTGATCACCGGGGCCGGGGACAGTTTCTGCGCGGGCGGAGACATGAAGCTCTTCCGGGATGCGCCAGCCGGTCACCCGGAACCGGCGTTTCTTTCGCGCACTGACGCCAAGAAGATCCTCTTCAGCCTGCTCGACCTCGAGAAGCCGATTATCGCCGAGGTGAACGGCCCGGCGATCGGACTCGGTGCAACCTTGGCTCTTCTTTGCGACGTGATCTTCACGGCGGACGATGCCGTGATCGCCGACCCGCACGTACGCGCCGGCATCGTGGCCGGCGACGGAGGCGCGGTCATTTGGCCGCAACTGATCGGCTATGCGCGTGCAAAGGAGTACTTGCTGACCGGCGATCCGCTAACCGGGGAAAAGGCCGCAAAGATTGGCCTAGTCAACCACAGCGTTCCCAGGAAAGATCTCGATGCCACGGTCATGGCTTTCGCCGAGAGGCTTGCAAGCGGCCATCAAAAAGCGATTCGCTGGACGAAGGTAGTGACCAACATCGGGCTGCGCCAATTGGCGCACAGCCTTACCGATGCGGCTCTAGCCTATGAGTGGCTCACGTTCGAGACGCACGATCACCGCGAAGCCGTCGCTGCCTTTCTCGAGAAGCGGCGACCCAAATTCACCGGAACTTAATCGCCGGATTCGGGCGCCTGAACCAGCGGCGCCCACTTCGGGGCGCGTTTCTCGGCGAACGCACGCATGCCTTCGCGAGCGTCCGGGTCCGCCGCGTTCTCGGCCACGCCCTGCAGGGCCCGCTCATACGCCGCGTGGAAATCCATGCCCGCTTGCTCTTTCAGAGCACGACGGCCAATTGCCATCACCGACGGTGAACTCGCTGTCAGTGCGAGCGCAATCGCTCGAACACGGCTCACCAGTACGTCGTCGTCGAAAAGATCGGTGACCATCCCGATTTGCAGAGCCGTCGCAGCGTCTACCGAGTGTCCGAGAAGAAGCATTTCGGCCGCTTTGCGTGCTCCGATGGCGCGCGTGAGCGGCACCATAGGGGTCATGCACCACATTCCGACCTTGATGCCCGGCGTGGCAAACCGCGACGATCGGGCGGCGTAAACGAGGTCGCACGACATTGCGAGTTCCAATCCCGCGGCGCTTGCAGCGCCTTGTACCCGCGCCACAACGGGGAACCGGTGCTCTCGGAGGCGCCGGGAGAGTGCCGCCAACGAGGCGGCATTGCTCGCGATCTCTGCGGCGGTTGCCGTACTTGCCTCCACGAGGTCCATACCGGCGCAGAAGTTCCGGCCTTCCGCGCCGAGGATGATCACGTGCACGTCTGTTCGGCGCGCGATCGCATCGAGCTGCTTCGACATCTCCTCGATCAGGGCTCGCGACAACGCATTGGCCGCGAGCGGCCGATTCATCACGAGTTCTGCAACGCATCCTTCGACAACAAGCTTGGTGAGGCTCTGCATGGTCATAGAGAAAGGTACTGCGTGATGCTCTCGATCTTAGCAGCGGCATCGACGCGGTCGAAAAAATCGACGACCCGCCCTTCATCCATGACTAGATAGCGGTCGGCCACTTCGAGCGCGAAGGTCAGGTTCTGCTCCACCAGCACGACAGTGAACGCGCGCCGCTTGAGTTCGTGCAGGGCACCTTCAATCTGGTCGACGATTACCGGCGCCAAACCTTCGGTAGGTTCGTCGAGAAGCACGATGTCGGCTCCTGTGCGCAGCACGCGCGCAGTGGCCAGCATTTGCTGCTCGCCCCCCGACAGCTTCGTGCCCTGCGATCGCGATCGCTCGCGCAGATTCGGAAACAGCCGGTAGATCTCGTCGACCGACATCCCGCCCGCTTTGAGCACCGGTGGCAACAGAAGGTTCTCCTGCACCGACAAGCTCGAAAAGATCCCGCGCTCTTCCGGCACATACCCAACGCCAAGCCGCGCGATCTTGTAGGCGGAAAGATGATCCACACGCCGGCCGTCGATCAGTACGACCCCTTTGCGGGTAACGACCGTGCCCATGATGGCGCGCAGAAGCGTTGTCTTGCCCGCACCGTTTCGACCGAGAATGGCGGTGATCTCGCCGGCATGGACCGTGAGGTCGACGCCCTGCAGTACGTGCGACTCGCCGTAGTATGCATCGAGACCGCGAACCTCGATACGAGTGCGCTGCTCAGGCGGCATTCCTGCGCTTTCCCATATATGCGGCGACGACTTCAGGGTGAGACGAAACGTCCGCATAACTGCCTTCGGCCAGCACCTCGCCTCGACAAAGAACGGTGATGCGATCGCAGATTCTCGCCACCACGTTCAGGTTGTGCTCGACCATCAGCACGGTGCGGTTGCGCGCCGCCTGCGTGATCAGTCGGGCGGTGCCGTCGATGTCGGCATGGTTCATGCCGGCGAGGGGTTCGTCCAACAGAAGAACGTCGGGGTCGAGAGCGAGCGTGGTCGCGAGCTCGAGCGCGCGCTTGCGTCCATAGGGCAACTCGTGCGCAACCTTGCCGGCAAAGGGCACGAGACCGACCGACGCCAACAATTCCTCCGCCCGATCGTCGTCGGCGTGAAAGGATCGCGGCGGGCGCCAGAAAGCGAGCGCCTGACCGTGTCGGCGCTGCAGTGCAAGGCGCAGATTGTCGAGCACCGACAGGTGCGGAAATACGGCGCTGATCTGGAAAGACCGAACGATCCCGCGCTGTGCCAGGCGCGCAGGATGCACACGCGTGATGTCCTGGCCGTGATACAGGATTCGCCCGTCGCTCGGCTCGAGAAATCGCGTGATCAGGTTGAATAGCGTTGTCTTGCCAGCACCGTTGGGCCCGATCAGGGCATGAATCGTGTTGGCACGCACGCGCAAGTTCACGCCTTGAACCGCCTGAAAACCCGGAGAAGTTCTTGCTCAGGTTCTGCGTCTCGATGACGAAATCATTTGCCATGGCGCATACGAGCGGGTGAAATCAGGGTGGAATCGTCGGTTCCGAGGATGCTGACGCAGCGCCGAAGCGAGCTTCGGCAGCGATCCCATCAGTCCCTGCCGGAACAGGAGGACGCACGCGATGAAGATCAGCCCGGTTATGAGGGTGGCCCACTCTCCCGCCTCGGCCAATACGCTGAAGAGCAAGGCGAGGATCATGCCGCCGATGATGGGACCGGCGAATGTCCCTACGCCACCGATCAGGCAAGCAAGGACCACCAAGGCCGGACGAGTGCCACGACAGGTCCGACAGTGCCGCAAACTGAAAGACCAGTGCCTTGAGTGCGCCGGCGAGTCCTGCCAGCCCGGCAGACAGCGCCATGACAAGTAGCAGGTGTACGTTGACCCGATAACCAAGCGAAACGACACGTTGCTCGTTGTCACGGAAGCCCCGCAAGACCATGCCGAACGGCGACTGAAGGACGCGGTAGGCGATGAGCAGGCCGACCGCAACCGCAAGGAGCACGAAGAAGTAGAGATGCAGCGTCGAGTTCAGGTCGACGACGCCGAACAGCAGACCACGCGGTACGCCCTGATAGCCATTCTCACCGCCGGTTCCGGGAATACGCAGCGCGAGAAAGTGCACAACCTCGGCTAATGCCAGCGTAACCATCGCAAAGTAGATTCCACGCCGGCGAATCGACAGCACTCCCATCACCAAGCCGAGGAACATCGAAGCTGACACAGCGCCGGCAAGCGCGATTTCCGTCGTTACTCCGTATTCTTTCAGCAAGACCGAAGCGACATAGGCTGCGGTCCCGAAAAAGGCGGCATGTCCAAACGACAGCAAGCCCGCATAGCCGAACAGCATGTTGAAAGACGTGGCGAACAGCGCCATCACCAGGCCGTGCATGAGAAACACGGGATAGACCGCAAAGGGCGCGGCAAGCGCGACTGCCGCCAAAGCGATGAAAAGCATCCCGCTACGCAGGGAACTGCGCGCTCCGCGTGTCATGCTTTGCCGAACACTCCCGACGGTCGGAACAAGAGAACCAATCCCATCACGATGAACACGATCACGGAGGCCGCCTCGGGGTAGACCACCTTAACCATCCCCTCAATGAGCCCGACGGCCGGGCCGGTGACAACGGCGCCGATGATCGATCCCATGCCACCGATCACGACGACCGCGAACACGACGATGATCAGATGCGCGCCCATCAGTGGCGACACTTGGTAGATCGGTGCCGCAAGCACCCCTGCAAAGGCCGCCAGCGCCACGCCGAATGCGAACGTGCAGGTGACCATCATCGGGACGTTGACGCCGAAAGTCTCGAGTAGGTCCGGCCTTTCGATGGCGGCGCGCAAGTACGATCCCAGGCGGGTGCGCTCGATTGACAAAATCGTGACCGCGCACATCGTTAGCGAGGCCACGACTACCCATGCGCGGTACTTTGGCAACAGCATAAAGCCGAGATCGAACGCGCCGCTGAACTCGGGGGGCAAGCGATACGGACGACCCGAGATTCCATAGGCGATCCGGAATGCCGACTCCAGAACGAGCACGACGCCGAAGGTCAGGAGCAGTCCGTAGGCCGGGTCGATCCGGTACAGCGGCTTCAACAGAGAGCGCTCGAGGAGCGCTGCTGCGAAGCTCATCAACAGCGGTACCAGGATCAGCGAGGGCCAGTACCCCACTCCAAGATATTCGAGCATCATCCAGCACAGGAACGCGCCGGTCATGTAAAACGCGCCGTGCGCGAAGTTGATGATCCCCAGCATGCCGACAATGATCGACAGCCCCAGCGCGAGGAGTGCATAGAATGAACCGTTGATCAGTCCAAGCACCCCCTGACTGAGGATTAGTTGCAGGTCCATCAATCTCGCAGCCGGCGCACGTTGCTTCGATGAGCTCTATTTCTTGACCAGCGGACAGGTGCTTTCTTCCAGCGGCAGGAAGGCATCCTTTCCGGGAACGACCGAGACGACTTTGAAGTAATCCCACCGGGCTTTGGACTCCGACGGACGCTTGACTTCCGCGAGAATGAGGTCGTGTACCAGTTGCCCATCGGGGCGAAGAGTGGCGTTGCGCGCGTAGAAATCGTCGATCGGCAGTTCACGCATCTTTTTCACTACGGCCGTGGCGTCGACGGTCTGGGCCGCTGCGACCGATTTCAGGTAATGGGTGACCGCCGAGTAATTGCCGGCCTGAACGACGGTGGGCGCCCGGTCGTGCCTTTCCATAAACCTGCGCGACCATGCACGGGTCTTATCGTCGTGATCCCAGTAGAAGCCGGTCGTGAGCGTCAATCCCTGCGCGGCCTCCAGTCCGAGCGCGTCCACTTCGGGAATGAAGAGAATGCTCGCAACGAGCCGCTGGCCTCCTTTGGTGATGCCGAACTCCTGCGCTTGTTTGATCGCGTTCATCAGATCGTTGCCGGCCACCGCGAGCGCGATCGCGTCGGCACCGGAGGACTTCGCCCTCAGCAGTTGAGAGGAGAAGTCGGTCGTACCTTGCGGCACCGAGACGGTTCCGACCACCTGCGCGCCCATCGACTCGATGACCTTGCTTGCTCGAGCCTGCATCGTCTGACCGAAGGCGTAGTCCGCCGTCAGGAAGAACCACTTCTTGGCGCCTTGCTGTACAACGGCGCGGGTGGTGCCGACGGCGAGACTGTAGGTGTCGTAGATCCAGTGAACACCGGTAGGCGAGCACTCCTTGTTGGTGAGCGCCTCTGTCACGCCCCCTGGAATGAGCGTGATCTTTCCGAGACTTTTGCCCACGTTCTGGACTGCGATGGCAACCGCGGAGTTCGTGAGGTCGGTGATGACCTCGACTCCGTCGCTCTCATACCATTTCCGCGCGATGCTGGCAGCAACCTCCGGTTTACCTTGGTGATCTGCGGAGACGACCTCGATTGGGCGGCCGAGAACGCTTCCGCCGGCATCCTCGATGGCCATCCGAACGGCAGTGACGGCGCCGGGCCCGCCCATATGCGCATTGATGCTCGACATGTCTGTCAGAACGCCGATTCTCAACGGCGTCTGAGCGATCCCGCTTTGCATTCCAGTGAAGCTGAGGGCAGCGGCCGCAGCTGCCCCAAGTAACCTGACTATCTTCACGCGACTGTCTCCTCGGTTGGTTGGCTTTCGCGACACACGATCCACTCGATCCACTCGATCCTGCGAGCGCTCTGCGTCCAAGCTAAGATTATACTTGACCAATCGTTTGGTCAACACGCGTACAAAACTTATCATAGGGCCCCTGGCCATGCGATACTCAACGTGTGCTGCAGCAGCTCCGCGGCCGCTGACCGACCGCACTAACAAGCACGCTACGCCGCGAAATGCAGCTGCGTGTATTTCGGCCCAACGACCGCCCGTTTCGGGATTGTGACCGCGCATTCCGGACAATTGTGACCGCGCGTTTCGGCGCATCGTGACCGACCGTCTCGACAACGTGACCGATCGTTTCGGCGGATCGTGACCGCCCACGATGCCACCCGGCGCCGAGGTCAAGGCGGCGGCGGTGTTGCGTAGAGATCTGATTCGGAACCGGTACCCTCGGCGGCTTTGCCCGCAGAAGGAGACGGCCTGCGCACTCGGGCAGTACGCCTGCCGGCGCGGGCACGCTGCTGCAGTTGCTTGCGCGCCTGGATGCCGCCATCGAGATCGCGAGGAACGACAACCGCTTCACCGACGAGATCAATCTGCCGCTGGCGACCTCAACGCTCTCGAAGTCAAGACGGCGCTGACCGGACGGTTACTCTTCGTAGACAACGGTTCCGAGTTCACCGGGCGCCTGATGGACATGTGGGCGTACCACCACCAGGTTCGCATCGACTTCAGCCGTCCCGGCAAGCCGACCGACAACGGACACGTCGAAACATTCAACGGCTCGTTACGCGACGAATGCCTGAACGTGCATTGGTTCGAATCGCTTGCGGAAGCCAAGGCGATCGTCGAGGCATGGAGGCGTGACTACAATGAGGTTCGTCCTCACAGTGCTCTCATGGACCTTGCACCGGCGGAATTCGTGCGCCAGGCAAGGGTTTGGAGGCCGATCGAAGGCCTCGTGAACGCCGAAAACTAACTCTCGGGGTTGTCCAGAAAAGCCAAGCGGTTCACCTTCCGCCGCACCATCCGCCGCCATGAACTGCGGCAGATCATCCCCCTTGCCGAAACGACCATCTACGAAATGGAGCGCCGCGGAGAGTTCCCACGCCGCTTCAACCTGACGCCGCGCTGCGTCGTGTTGGACTTGGCCGCAGCGGAATCTTGGGTTTAGGAGCGCAAGCAAACCCAACGCGGCGGCATTCAAAACCGGATGTCCATCTACGCAAAACCCGCCCTGTCCGGGTGGGCTCCAGTGAAGAGAAAGGTCGTCCATTAATTTAGACGATAGACGTTCGATGACTATTCGATACTGCTCCTCGCGAGTCGGTAGTTCGTTGCTTGAGATAGCCACTCATCGGGCAGGCCCGCGATCGCGCGGAACCGCGGATAGAAATCGCGCCGTCGATCGGGGTCGAGCGTAGCAAGAGCCTCCTTCGCCTGTCGAGAGAGGCCTCGCGGCGACCAAACCTGGCCGCGTTTATCAATAACGACCACCAGCGACCTATGCGTAAAGCTGCTGGTATCCCCGGCACGTCCGCTCGACTTCCCTCTATGGTATTTCTGGAGCGTGAGCGCGACGACAAGACTACGCTCGGATACCTTGAGCAGGGACTGCAAAACACCACGACTGACGAACAAGCGGTATCCAGTCTCGCTCCAGGCGTAGTCACCCCCGTCCGCCCTCAGCTCCCCAAGCTTCGGCGCGATACGCGCTTCTTCCGCCGATTGACCAATGGCGAATCACGTCATCATCCGCGACCGTCCCCAACAGGTCTCGCGTCCAATCCGATGGGAAAGGCCTGTCGAGTGCGGTGGCGGCCCCATAGGGATCATGCCGATCGAGCTGGCGCTCGGTGTTCGGTGTCTTTGCGACCGATGGCTGAACCGTGTGACCGTCACCGCCGAAGTGACGTGCAATCTCATCTTCATCGTCAGGCAACCATCTAAAGAATGCTTCATCCGACAGTACGGCCATGACCACTGCTCGCGCATTGCCGGCATTCGCCAGTACGCTTTGAAGCGTGACACTTGTGTCTCGCCCGATTGACCAACGCCCTGCGACCGGAAGCCAATCCGCTGCTACTTTGCCGTCCAGCAAGCCGAGCAACGGTGCCAGCAGATTGTTGTCTTCCCGGGCGGTTCCTTTCTCACCGCTCTCCGGCATGGGCATGTCCGCCTCCTTGGTAAGGTCGAGCGGAAACGGGTCGGTGAGATCGGCAAGCCAGAGACCATCGCTTCTTGACAGCGTGTATTCCCTCAGGAGCGCGGCCCAAGCATCACCGCCCCAGTCCTCGCCGACAACCACCCGTGCGGCCAGCAACTCACCGGCAACAAGCATGAGTGCGTGCCATCCGAGATATCCCCCGTACCGATCTCGATCCGGAACATATCCCGAAGACCAAGATGCATCATCGCTTCTGCCACGTGGGCAATCGTGCATTCCTCCCACGGTTGTGTCCCAACGCCGCACCCACGTGCTGATGCGGTCTTCCACCTCCCAGCCTGGACAAGCGAAGACGCGGCACAAGCGCTCGACCTGATACTTATTGAAGTCGTAGTCGAGGTGGAAGCCATCCTCTGGTCGCGGCGAGGCGTTTGGCCTGGGTGCATACCGGAACTCGCGATAGTCGGCCCGAGGAGCCGATTGGAAGGGCGACCGGTTTGCGAGGCCAAGCTTGGCGATCAGAGCCTCGCGCTCTTCGGGTGCGAGTACAGGCGCAAGCTTGCGAAGTGCGTCTATCGCGAACGCACGCATGACAACGTGCGGGAACTCAGCGGAAAAGGCGATTCCCTCGAAGAACGCGCGATGGGAGGCAAATGCGGGAGCAGCGTCTTTCGCTATGCGAGCGAGTGCGATCAACAGCCAGAGCTGCGCATGCATTTGGTAGAAAGGCAGCTTCGCATCGCCGAACGGCAAGCTCGAAGCGGACCCGAAACGCTCGATCAGCCGTTCAATGACGTCGAACCGTCCGGCCACCACCAGGCGTCGCACCGCATGGGCTGCACGCCAGCGCATTGCTGCGATGGGATGGCCGAGCCTCGCCCACACGAGTCCCGCCACGAATGTCGCCTCGTCAGACGGAATCGTAAAACGCGCGTCCCACGGCCCGTCCCCAACTTCGGATGGCAGCTTTTCATCTGTGTTCGCCAGAAACCGCTCGAGGCCTTCCGCAATGGCGCTGGCACTGACGTCAGACGCCAGTCTCGCGGCGAGTGCGAGCCAGGCACTACCACCAAGACTCTCCGCGGTACTCCGGAGCGCTGCAACTACGTGCTCGACAAGGGTTGCACGGCCGGCATGAAAATGCTGCTCCAGCCCCCGCCAGTTGCCCCACGCGTAGGTGCTTGAACTGGCAAGTTCGGCGGCGTGCTTAGTGGCAAGGCGCAGTCCCAAGTCAGGCAGAGCATCACGCATAGCCGCCGACGACCTTCCCCACTCCTCCAAGTAGTCGTCCAGCGCGTGGATTTTGTCGGCAAGCGTGGCTGCCGTTGCTTCCACGACCGCACCGACGAACCCGAGGCGCTCGGCGGGAGAGTCTGCTCGCTTGGCCAAATCGATCAGTGTCCGAACCGGCCAGCGCCGCCCTGACTGGTCAATCTCCTCGTAGAGGATCTGACGGTCAATGTCGTCTGAGTCCGTGAGGTCCACTGGGAAGACGGGCGGTGGCCCCGACGCGGTCGACGGGGCCATCACCGTTTGCGATTCGGATTGGGGGCCAAGGCGAGTGAGCAGGCCTTCGATTCGTGTTCGAGCATGAGAAGCGGCGGGAAGACTGCGCTCAGCGAGGTCATGTAGCGATTCGATCGTCTCCCCTGCGGGAGACAGTTGGTCCTCGCGATCGATCTCGACCAGAAGGAGATCGAAGAACCATTCCCGTCGCTCATGAGGTAGACGACAAATGACCTCTGACGCGAAGTCCGAGATGTGCCACGTCCACGTTTCGACCGGAGCAGCCAAACCAAATAGAGCGACGGCGGCTTCAACAGAAAGCTTCGAGTCACGAACGAGGACAGTTAACGCTGGGCCGAGTGACAGTCCTAGCCGAGCAGCGTCACGATCGTCCAGCCGTGCCAGCGTAGCCAACGTCGCCCGACCAGCAATCGGCACCATCGCTTTCGCGTATTCCGTCCACGGAAATTTGCCATCCTCGCCCTGATTCAGTTCGAGGATACGCGCCAGGGTGTGCGCCGCCGCCGGCGAAAGTTCGGGACCCGAATAGTGGCCGGTCAGCTCCAGCAAGTGATTGGTACGATCGAAGTCATCCGATCCAACTGCCTCGGCAAGATCGAGCGCACGGCGAAAATAGGCTGCTGCTTCTTCGGTGCTCACTCGCCAGGCTGCGCGAGCGAGATCACCGTAGGATGAGATTCTGGATCCGACATCAGTATCGAGTTGGATCTTGCGCTCGATATGGCCGGAAAGGAGGAGCGCAGCATCATGGCACTGGGGGACGCGCGATAGTCGAGCAACCGCATTGGTAAGTTCCGGCGTGAACAGGCCCGGCGCGCTCGCTGCCCACTCGGCCATGCGATTCGCAATCGCGGCATTGAGCGCACCTAACGCGTCGGCAAGGTCGAAGATCACTCGGAAACCGTTCCGCGCGAGATACGCCTTCCCGTCCCGATACGGATAGTTGGATGACTGCTCGACATCACGGACAAGTCGGTCGAAGGCCGCGGCCACCATCTCGTCCCGCGCCTTTCCATTGGGCGGGTGAATGATGTCGGCGACATCCTGCGCATAGCTCAGCATCGGCAACATCCGGCTGCTAAGCGCGCGCGAATACGCCGATCGCTTCTCCTCATTGAGTCCGCCACGTCTCTTCCGCCGGCGCCGAGTTCCATCGAATTTCGGAGCCGCCAGCTTCTGGTTAAGCGCTCGACTGAAGGTCGCTGCGCCCCGAGATCGAGCACTTGCAGGCACCAATTCGATGAATTCCGCCGGCGCCATGTCAATCAAGGCGGCGCGCTTCCGGCTCAATGCGGCTCGCACGCCGGCGGCCAGTACGGTCACGTGGATCGCGCGGCCGCTCGGATAGTGACTGGAATAGTCATAAACACTTGGCGGTGTAAGCGCGGTTCCAGCAAGGATGCTTGCTGCCTCTTTCTCCATGCCGAGCTCTACCGCCACGGCCGATGCCAGCACGCTGGCCATCGCCAAACCTTCGCTCTTTCCCTTCGCAGGAGATGCGGCAGCAAGGGCCGCTATAAGTCTTCTGGTGTGGGATGGGTCACGGCCGACGAATGGAAGCGCAGCGGCGTAGAGTGCGCGAGATGGCAGTCGACAACGCAACAGCCGCGTTGCGACGCGCGTCTTTGGCGGATGCGCCGAATACTGGTGTCGATCCAGAAGATCGAACAAGTCCCGAAACTTGGCAAAGGCCTCACCGTCGTCTTGACGGGCGAAGAACTCCGCAACGCGCACGTCGTTGCCCGCCAACATCTCGACATAGGCGAAGCCAATATCGTCCCACTGCCTTGAGGTGCTCGATCCGCTGAAGTGCGCGCTACGTTTGCTGCGCACAGCCCAGTTGTGCCAATCGATTGATCGCCGAGCGTGGCGACGGGCCTCGTCTCGGTCTCCTGCGAAGGCGTTGGCAAGTGCAAGCGCGGCGTGCTTCCCCCCAGGCCAACCAACTTTGGTCACGGAAAGCCGTCGCAAGGCTTCAGGGTCACCGGCTACTGCAGTGAGATCAGGATGCTCGTATAGAAAGCGGTCCGATCGCTCATGACCTGCGGCAACGAGCGACGCTTCCAGCAGCAGGCGCAGAAGATCGTCGCGCCGATTCAGCTCTCCTACAAGTGCTATCGCGGCAGTAATCCGTGATAGGCGGATGTCGCGTGCGCTGACCTGTGAAGCGCCTCGGGGAACACGCAGGTCGTAGGCCAGTTGGATGAGCTGATCGGCATCGCGTAGCGAGGTGAGCAACGCTGGCAGTGCCCGGGCTGCATAGTTTGAGGTTAGCTGGCGTTCTTGGAGAGTGGCGATAACGCGATCTCGACCGGCCTGGCTCGCGCCGTAGCTCGATCGGATCAGGGTCTCGGTCGGTTCATCGCGGAACATCAGGCCGTGTGGCGTTCTCTCAAGCAAGGGGGCGAGATCGGCCGCGAAGCTCTCCACCTGCTCCGCGATCAAGCCGTGAGCCGCAGCAAGCTCTTCAATGGGAACTGGGGGCGCTAGCAAGGCGATGCCTGTGAGCAGGAGGTCAATGTCCGCATCGCTTGCACCACGAGCGCGTGCGGTTTCGCGCGCTTCGGTGAGACGCTTGCGAAGCAGCACGTCGAGCAGATCTTGCGGCTCTCCCGGGGCGTCAGGGAAAGACACGGGATCAAACGGCCGTCCGGTCGCGATCAGATTGTCGAGACAGCGTGGATTGCGACCTGACCGAGTCAGCAGAGCGGCGATCTCGTCGGCCGAAGCATCCGGCACGCGCCGCTCAACGAGGGCTCGTACTTCCGCGTCAGTGAACAGTGGAATTGTGAAAGGACGATGCGAGGTATCGCCAGTTGCCAGCGCGAGCCGCTCAGTTCGGCACGATGCGACGATGCGGACACCGTCGATTGGCTCGACGCTGATGCTGCGCATGAGAAGGTGTGCGAAGGATGATGTCGCGGTTTCCCGCGCGGCAAGCCCGGCGTGGTCGATCGCATCGAGCACCAGTGAAACACATGCATCGCTGCGAGTTCGCCGGGCCGTCTCCACCGATTGGGCGAGCCGTCGGCGGAATGCCCTGAGCAAGCCCGTAACGTCCGCCACTGGCGGCAGCAGAATGTCGCACAGGCCTTGTCCGGCCATGAGATTGGCAAGGTGGACAAGCGTCCTTTCCGGGAGGTGCCGACCGTCAGCGGGATCCCGCCAGCGACCGGCGCCGAAGCCATCGAAGAGCACCACGGGACCATCGGCTCGCAATCGGTCGGCGAGGCCTTGCATCAAGACAGTCTTGCCCATCCCGCCCGCAGCATGGACAACGAGAGGAAGACCAACTTCACGGGCGAGCGTCGCAATGTCGCCAAGAACATCGCGCTGAATGACTACCTCAACCTCGGGGAACGCATCGGGCGTGGGATACAGCCGATCCTCGTGCTCCACTCCCAATTCAGCCAAAACAGCTACCCGGTCAACTCGTTTGTCCCTCTCGCTACCGGGACCGGCCTTGATTCTGATGAGATTCCGCAACTTGAGTAGGCGTTTCTCCGCATCCGGATCCCCTGGTTCGCTCCATGCGGCGAGAGTCGCTGAAATCGCTCGCTCAGCCTCGGCCAAGCTTCCCGTACTGCCGACCATTTCCAATCGCCGCAGCAGGTCAGCAAGGGAATGGGGATAGTGTTTCAGAGCTTCCGAGATCTGGCCTGCTTGGCGGGCAATATCGCCGGCTTCTTGCGTGCCCGCGACGACCGTTGAGATCGCCTTCCTTAGGTTCTCGTGGATAGGCCTGTTCGTCGCAAATTCATAGCGGACCACGGCGAGAACATGATCGTCGCCATGAGTCGCCCGAAGGTCGGTATCGGTCGCGGCAAACTTGGCAAGAGTCGATGCCAGATCAGCAGCTCGAACTGCCGTGTCGGCGCCTGCAATCGAGTATTTGAACTGAACGACCGTGACTCGATGCGCCCGGGCAACATCGGTAGCGCCGTGGTACCGGACGAGATCGGCAATCTCGACCGCGCCGATTCCCAAGCTCTGCTCGTCTCGTTCATCGAACCCCTCGAGCGTGATCGCGGTGAGGTCGGTCGACGGCGGCAGAAGCTCAAGAGCGGTGCGAGCGGCCCAAGCTTCATGAAAAGCATGACCCGCCTTTGATGCTCGAACTTTGTCGATCTCTATCGGCCCTGTGCCAGTGCCGTTGTCATTCATGATCGGCTCTGCTCCTGGTCAACCGGAGCATCGGTTCACTCGCTGTCTGCCTGTCGGCGCAGAGCATCGTCCTGCAACCCATGTCTCGGCCTAACTCATAGACCAGTGTGAAATCGTGAGCCGTCGCGTCATCCCTCCTCTTCATCATCTGCCGCCTGCAACCCGTGCCAGCGCTTCGAGCTTGATGCGCGTCCAGACGCCCCCGAACAAGTGTTGGTCGTCCGGACCGTTGGCGTCGCCTTCCTCGTCGAGCAGGTCACTGCCCCCATTGGTTGGTTTTCCCATCTGACATCCTCCCTCTTCGTTGGCCGGTGAATTGGATGCGCAGTCGCCGTTTGTCGGAACCAGCATCGCGCCCTACCAGCCCGGCAGGGGCACATTCAACGACCGGCATATTCCCGCCAGTCCAGTAACCGCCCCGCTTCAAAGACGGCTTCAGAACGTCGCTGCATCTCTTCGTCTTCTTCGGCAATCGGCCACGGAACGTCCCAGTAGTCGAAGTACGGGTAGCTCAGCTGAAGAGACCCGGTGAAGTCGATGTTGACGTCGTCGAAGACGAGGTACTCGCACTCGCGGAGGCGCTGAATCATCTTCATGCCGTCCGCACCCCAGTGCTCAAGCTGGTCGTAGCGCTGGACGATCTCTCGGCGCGACCCGAACGGCAAGATCCCTTTGTCGTCCGGATGAAGGCTTACCTCAACCTTGAACAGCAGCAGGCGGTCGTGCCAGATCAGGAAATGGTCGATCCGGCCGCGCCAGTTGTTGGTTGCCGGGCTCACAGTCCGAAATCCGAGCGATTCATTGGCAGGGATGCAGTCACGCTCGCCATCCCACTCGTCGATGACCCAACGCCGCCCATCGACGGTGATGCTGTCTGGAATTTGTGCCGTCATCGCGCCGCCCCCTTTGGCCGCCCGGTCAGGGGTTCGGCAGAGCTATTGCGTGCGTCCCGCATCCGACGTCGCTCCATCGCCTGCCAGCCGGGCACATGGGCGCTCATCAGCGCCTTGAACACCCGGCCGTGCGTCGACAGCCGCAAGTGCAGCAACTCGTGAACGATCACGTAGTCCTGAAAGCGAGGGTCCTGCGCAGCGAGGTCGCTGGCCAGGGTGACCGTGCCGGCCGACGAACAAGACCCCCACTTCCTGCGCATCTCCTGCACGCGGATGACCTTCGGATTCACTCGAAGTCTTGTGGCCCAGCCGAGCGTTCGCCGCTTGAGCTCCTGCGCCGGAAACAATGACGACTTCACGCCTCCGTCTCCGAGGAGCACCTTCACGACCAGATCAACGACGCGGGCGCGTTCGTCCTGTGGCAGCTTCAGAAGGGGCTTGTACAGCGCGGCGCGGAACCGGCGCTGCTCGTCCGAATTGACCGCCGCGTTGGGGAAGCGAGCCAGCTGTTCCTCGGCGTCCTTGGCCAGGCCCATCGGGTCGATGCCGGCAGTCCGCAGGGCGGCGTCGTTGCGCAGGGTCCGGGCAGCCGCGAATGCGCGCGCTGACAAGCCGCTGTCCTGAGCCGACTTCACTGCCGCGTCCTTCTCGGCGGCCAGTGCCGCCAGCAGGTCCATCGCGGCCAGACCATCCGTCTTGCGCTCCTCCAGGTCCTTGAGGATGCGCTCAGCGCGCTCCTTCAGCGGTTGCAGCAGCGCCGCCTTAGCGCTGTCGTCGTCTATCTCCTCCTGCAGACCGCGCACGAGGTTGAACACCTTGCCCTCGTCGGAGCCCTTGTCTCCGCGCAGCGATTTCAGCGTCTTCACATCGAACGTGACGCTCTTGGTGAAGGCACCCAGCCCCTGCTGCGTGGCGCTGGCTTCGATCAAGCGCTGCGTCTTGTGCGCCAGGTCTCCGATGAAGCCGACCTTGGGCGCATAGGCATTTCGGACGGCTGCATAAAGCTGGGACAGGTGCTTGTAGGTTTCGATGTACTCGCGTAGCTCGGGCGAGGGCGAAAGGATTTCCCACAGCGCCTCGATCTCCTTGTAGGCCTCGAAGAACGCCTTGCGCGCCTCGGGCTCCGAGGAAGCGGCCGTACACGAGCCGTTCCAGCCGTTCGTCAGCGCTGCCCCCTTCGCCGGCATCGAGATAGTCCTTCTCGGCGGTGGCCATGCGCTGCTCGAAGTCATGCAGCAGAACATCCAGGCCCTCGATCACCCCACCGACGTCGCTGGAGTCAAACGCCAGCGCCTTCTTCAGCTCGCGCAGCACGCCGACGAAGTCCACCACCAGGCCGATGCGCTTGGCGACGCCCTGCGCATCGATGTAGGGCCGGTTCACGCGTGCGATGGACTGCAGCAACACGTGGTCGCGCATCGGCTTGTCGAGGTACAGGCAGTACAGCGGCGGCGCGTCGTAGCCGGTCAGCAGCTTGTCGGTGACGATGAGAATCTTCGGGTCTTCGGCGGGCTTCTTGAACAGCAGCCGCACATCCTCCTCACGCTCTTCCGAGAGCTGGAGCTGGGCCACCAGCGGCCGGTCGATGGCGTCCGCTGCGTTCTCCGTGTACACCGGCACCGACCATTCAGGCGGCAGGTGCTTGTCCAGTGCCTGCTTGTACTTTGCGCAGGCCTCGCGGTTCACTGCGACAACGAACGCCTTGTAGCCCAGGGGCAGCACGTTCTCCTTGAAGTGCTCGGCGATGTACGCGGCGACCTTTTCAATCCGGTCATCGGCACACAGGAAGGTACGCAGCCCCACCGCGCGGTCGAGCACCTTGTTCAGCTCCTCGACATCGGTTACGCCTTCGCTGCCGGCCAAGGCGAAGAATTCCTTGTCGAGCTGATCCACCGGCACGGTCATCGTGCTCGGCGCCATCACGTGCTTGATGGGCAGGGTGGTCTCGTCGGCGATCGACTCGGCGATTGAGTACTTGTCCAGGTAGCCCTGTTCGTCGTCCGGGCTGAAGATCTTGAAGGTGCCTTCGCCCTGCGCCGTGCGGGCGATCGGCGTACCGGTGAAGCCGATCAGCGTGGCGTTGGGCAGTGCAGCCATCAGGTACGTGCCCAGGTCCTTGGCCACCGAACGGTGCGCCTCGTCGATGAACACGTAGACGTTGGGCGCGGTGAAGCTGTCTTTGCGGATCGCCTCGAACTTGTGGATCATGGCGATGATCAAGCCGCGGAACCCGGCATCGAGCAGCGCCTGCAGTTCGGCCTTCGTGTGCGCGCGCTTGACGGCAATGTCCTTCTGCTGCATCTCGCCCAGCAGCCGCTCGACCCAACCGCGCAGCTGGCCCTCGAGCTCGGTGCGATCGACGACCAGGATCACCGTCGCGTTGTCGAAGCGGGCTTTGTCCTCCAAGATCTGCCGGGCGGCCGTTAGCAGTGTGAAGGTCTTGCCCGAACCCTGGGTGTGCCAGATCAGGCCGCGCTTCTTGACCGGGTCGAGGCAACGCTCGGTGATCGCATCGATGGCGCGCCGCTGGTGTTGCCGCAGGATGGACTTGCGCGTCTCGCCGTCCTGCACGTAGTACAAGATCCAGTGCTGCAGCGTTCGCAGGAAGTCGGTGGGTTCGAAGAACGCCTGCACCGCAAAGCGGTAGGTCTCTTCGCGGGACTGCTTCCAGCGCGCCATGTCGCGCCGGTTCGTGTTCCATGTCACACCGTACCAGTAGTCCAGCAGATGCGTGACGTTGAAGAGCTGCGGCGCGGCCAGCAGTTCGGGCGTCTCCAGCTCGTAGCGGCGAAGCTGCTTGATCGCGCGCTCGATGGCGTCACCATCCTTGGGGTTCTTGTGCTCAACGATGCACACCGGCAAGCCATTCACGACGAACATCACATCGGCGCGGTTACCTTTGGTACGTGCCGGCGGCTTGCTCACCCACTCCCAGGTCACGTGGAAGGCGTTGTTGGCGGTCGTCTCGAAGTCGATCAGCGTCACCGGGCGGTGGCGCTTCTCGGCCTCGTCGTACCACTGACGCTCACCCCGCATCCAGGCCAGCATCTCGCGGTTGCCTTCGATGTTGGGCGGCAGCGCGTCAAGCCGCTCGATGATCGAGCGCACCATGTCAACCGTCAGCCACGAGTTGAACTCGGCCAGCTTGGCTTCGAGAACGCTGCGGAAGAATCCGCCGGCCACGCCACCGCGCAGGGACTGGGCATCCTTGTCGGTCACTGCTGTCCAGCCGATTTCCACGGCGTGGTTGACCATCGGGAACTGAACGGTGCCGGCTTCGCCGATCTTCAGGGTGCTCATACAGTTGCCTCCTCGGCGGTGACAGCAGCGCGGTCAAGCGCCGAAAGATCCAGCTCGTCGACCGCGATTTCGCCGGCCATCAGCTTGTGCAGCAGGGCCTTGTTGAGGTCCTCCAGCACGGCCCGCTTGCGCTGGTGCAGGTCAATCTTGCGGTCGACCGCGTCAAGGGCGGCAACGATGTCGCGCTGCTCTTCCAGGGTCGGAGGCAAAGGCAGGGGTAGCGAGTCGATGGTCCCAGTGTTCAGGTTGTACTTGCCGTCTGCTGCCGGCGTTGCACGACCGGCAACCAGCGAGGTGCCGCGCTGGGAGGCGTAGAAGTAGGCGACATACCGGGGATCGATTCCCGACTTAAGCCGCGCGCGGATGAGGTAGGACGCGAAGAGGGAGTTCCGCGGCACGCCCTCATACACGGCACAGGAGCCGAGCCGCTCCAGCACGCCGTTGGTGCGAATGAAAAGAAGATCGCCGTTTTCAAGGAGGTATTTGTTTGCATCCTCTTCGGTCAGATCGCAGTACTTGAGGTCAGATGCGTTTACGCGTCCCGGTTCGATGTTCGGAATTCTCAGGACGGGAAAGCGCCGCGGCTCGAGCGTGCAGTGAATCGATGTCCCGTATTGCAGCCACTCACGGACCTGGCTGAACGTGGTGACCTCCCAGCTTTCGGACACTGCCCCAATCTCTGTTTCTTTCTGCGGCTCCCCGCGCAGACCACGAGCGAAGAGCTCTCGCATCGCCGCCTGCTTTAGGGCTTGCAGATTCCCACTCAACGCCGACTCATGTTCTAGCGCGGAGTCGATGCGACGAAGAACCGATCCGATGGCTTTCTGCTCTGCTTCACCTGGGTACGAGAGGGCTTGCTCCTTAAGAATCGTGAAGTGCCGGTTGTAGCCACGTGCCGGCAGATCGATTGCCTTGCAAGCGTAGAAGAAGAAGAGCGGGTCGATGCCGGGCTTCGGCTTCAGGAGCTGAGTTCCGTCTGCGCCACGCGCGAACGGTTCATCGATGAACTTGAAGGCACGCGTGTGGTCGCCGAAGACGATGAGCGGAAGCGGCTCCTTGATGACAGCGGTCTCGTCGTCGGTCCACCCCGCGATGCGTTCTTGGCCTTGATCAACGACCGGAAAGCGCCCGGCCAGCTTGTAGTCCCGCGCCTGAAGCTTGGTCTTCCCGGCGGCGGGTACGGGTGTCAGGCATTCAGCCACTGACTCTGTGGTCCACGCGGGTGCCATCACGCCTCCTCCGATGTCGCCAGAGGTCGAAGTAGACGCACGAGTTCGCCGGTGATCTCCGCGTCAAGCTTGGCGAGGCGCTGCAGTTCCTTGACCAGTGCCGGCACGGAGCCGTGTTCAGCATCGCAGTTTTGCGCTACCCACCGGCTTGGGCTCAAGTTGTAGTCCGCCTCCTGGGCTTGCTCTGTCGTGATGACGCCCAGCTCGCCGGCCACTGGGTCACCCTTCAGGTACATCCCCGCAAGAAGGCGAATGTCCTCGTCACGGAGGTAATTCTTGGGCCGGCCCTTGCTGAACCGCTTGCTCGCATTGAGCAGCACGATCTTGCCTTGGCGCGATGCCGGCTTGTGCTTGTTCAACACGACGATGACGCCGGCCGCGGTCGTGTTGTAGAAGAGGTTCTCGGGCAGCAGGATCACGCCGTCGATCAGATCCCGATCGACGAACCACTTGCGGACGTTGCGCTCCTTGTCCTCGTTCTTCGAGCCGGAGCCGCGCGTTACGGCGCCGGTGTCGAGCACGACGGCGGCGCGGCCATGTTCATCCATGCACGCCAGCGTGTGCTGCAGCCAGGCCCAGTCGCCCTTGCCGCTGGTAATGCCGCCTGTGGTGCGGAAGCGGTCGAATGGGTCGTTGGCGAAGATGTCGGGCGCGAACGGCTGGTTCCACATGGGGTTGGCGACGACGATGTCGTGCTGCCTGATCGTGCCCTCGGCCGTGCGGAACTTGGGGTTGATCATCGTGTCGCCGCGCGCCAGCTCCACGTCCATGTCGTGGATGATCGCGTTCATCTGCCCCACGGCGTAGCTCTCTGCCTGCAGCTCCTGGCCCGACAGCTTGAGGGGCACCTTGGTCGTGGGGTCGAGCTCACGGGCAACGAGTTGCAGCTTGACCAGCAGGCCCGCCGAGCCGCAGGCGAAGTCGTGGCAGGTCTCGCCCGGACGCGGCCGCATCAGGTGAGCTATGAGGAAGCCGACCTCGGTCGGGGTGAAGAACTCGCCCGCGCTCTGGCCGGAGCCCTCGGCAAACTTGCGCAGCAGATACTCGTAGGCGCGGCCAAGGAAGTCGGGCTGCACGTCAGCCAGGCCGAGGCGGTAGCGTGGGTCAGAAAAGGTCTCGACCACTCCGCGCAGCTTTGCCGGGTTGATGTCGCGCTCGCCATTGCGCTCGGCCGCGAAGTCTTCGATGTCGATGACGCCGGCCAGCGATGGGTTCTGCTTCACGACGGCGCGAACCGCTTTGGTCAGATGCTCACCCAGATCCTTTGGCGCGGTGCTGCGGCCCTTGTCGTCCAGGGGCCACTCGTACCGCTCGCGCCCGCTGATCACGGCCCAGCGTGCTTCGCGCGGCAGGTAGAAGCGCATCAGCGAGTGATCGGACTCGGCGATCTCCAACGCGGTGGCGCGGTCACCGTATTCCTCGGCCAGCCGCGCGATCTCGTCATCGAAGACGTCGGACAGGCGCTTGAGGAACAGCAGCGGCAGCAGGAAGTCCTTGAACTTGGCGGCGTCCTTCTCGCCGCGAATCGAGCAGGCTGCGTCCCACAGCATCTGCTCCATGGGCTTGGTGGTGGGCGCCGGGGCCGCGCCCCGGGTCGCCCGCCGGCGAGTGACCTGCGCAGCAGCGTCCGCCGCCTCCGGGGCGGCAGTGTCCGCGCCGTCCACACCGGCTTCAGCCGCCAGTGCGAGGATGGCCTCCTGCGCAGCGCGCTGCGGCCGGTTGCCGCCCCCCTCCCAACGGTTTACCGTGGCGAAGGAGACGCCCAGGCGCTCGGCGAGCTGCCCTTGGGTGACGTTCAGGGCTGCACGCACCGAGCGCAGGACGGCTGGGAAGTTAGGTCGTTTTGTCATGTCTGCGATATTTGCTATATCGCAGGTATTTGTCAAGCCTAGCTTTGCCGGCCGCTCCACGGGCCGGGCGGCCACCACCCCCGACGCACCCCAGCAGCTGCTGGTCGATCACGCGAGCGCCGCACCCTCCTCTGCGCAGACGCTTTCCACCACGGCCGCGACTTCGTGCAGGAACGAATTGCGATCCGGCGACGGGGTCACGTCAGGGATCGGCGCCGCGCGCTCGTAGATGCGCTCGCCGATGATCGAAGCGCGCGCGTAGCAGGAGCCGCGACCTGACTGGTTGAACGCGGACTGCCATTCCGGCATCCGCTCGGCCCGAACGCGGCGGGTGGCGAGGTCCAGGGTCTTGGCGGATAGTGCGTTGGCCGGGCCGTCAAAAACCTGCTGCTTGTGCGCGTCGTCCGTCGGCTCGGCGGGGTCCCACCGCAGCGGGTTCTGCAGCAGCACATACAGCCGATCCTGAAGCTGCTTGCGGAGGTCCGCGACCGGCTTGAGGTTGTCGTACTCGTCGCCGAGGCCGGGTGTGCTGAGTCGTCGGCTCAATGCCCAGATGCGCTTCCAGTGCTCCTTGCCCACGCCAGGCTTGTAGGCGAGGCCGAGGCGCGGCCACCATGCATCGTGGAAGCTCTCGGCGGCGTTCTTGACGGCCAGGACGAGATTCATGCGGTCGTACACCGGCTTTGCGAGAACGGGCTTGGGCTTCTCCACGATGGCATTGATCGCGGCTAGCAGCGCCTGCATCTGACCGATGGTCCGCTTGTGGGGGTTCTTCGCGGCATCCAGGTCTTCGTCGATCCCGCCGACGAAGAAGCAGGCGTCCTTCAGGCGGCCGCGAAGTGCACGTTCCGCGAACGGACCCAGCTCCTCGCCGATCGAAGCGAGGACGTTCTCGGCGGAAGCCAGGACGTGTTGCTCCCGATCTGCCGCGTTGCGCAGGTTGTCGCCCTTGACCTCGTCGAAGTGCGTGAACACCAGCAGGAGCTTGCTGGCACTGCCCGACGTGATCATTTCCTTCATGGCTGCAACCGGCGCAGCCTGCATCGGCTGCACGGCGTTGTCGACGAGCACGATGGCATCTGTCGACTCGATGCGCCGCGTCAGCGAGGTCGAGATGGCCGCTACCGACTTAGGCGTGTGGCCCGAGGCCTTCACCGTCGAGAAGCACGAGCTTGGGCTGCTGGCCGCCGTTCCATGCCGGCAGGAACGCACCGGACACGCGGACTCCGTTCACCAGCGGCGTCAGCAGGCACCCGAAGCGTGAGGAGTGGTTGCTGGAGAAACGTGTGACCGTTTTGATGAAGGTCTCACGGTCGTCGGTCTCCCACGACCACGATTGCGGCCAACCCTGCTTGTTGCGACGTACCGTGCCATCCGTCAGCAGCGAAAAGCGAAGCTCGATCTCGTCCATGAGTTCGTCGCTGATGCGGTGAAACTCGTCGTCTTCACGAAGCCGGCGATCAAGCTCCTCCTCGAACAACTCGTCGACGACCCGCTGGTCCTTTTCGTCCGTGGCGCCCAGCTCGGTCTTCAGTTGGTCGCCGTGGCGGGCTGCGATGGCGCGCAACGCCGTCAACGTCTTCGTCAGCAGCGCATTGGTGGCGTCGAGATCGATCGCACCGTCAGCAGCGGTCTCCTCGGTCGGCTCCGGGCTCCGCGTCAACGTCGGTTGAATCCTGACCCACTTTGATCGGGAAACGTCGGAGTAGATCTGACCCACCCGAGGGTTCCTTGGTTCAATGCTTCGACTGACCTGCCCGTCACGGCGTGAAGCCAAGGGGTCAGCGAGAGCTGGCCCCTTTCTCTTTCGGGCCGGGCTAACGCCGGACAAAACCGACGCTGCTGTCAAGCACGGTCAGCGCAGCCCACTGGGGTGCACCGTGACGCAGCCGGCGATCAACACCACCGACAGCACAGCCACCGCTACGGCTTCCGCTGACGCAGGTCGTCTCGAGTCGTCGCAACGATTCGCGGCTACCAGCGCGTGACGTCGTGAGCCACCCAGCCGCGTAACGCATCGGTAGTTCGTGTCGTTTGGGTCCCCAAACATTACCAACCCCGCATCAGGACGTCCGCCGCCGGTTCCCGGCACTGGCAGCCATGACCTGGCGGCGCCCGGCCGCAACGACGCGATCTCGCGGCTTTGCGCCGCGAGGAAGCGCTCCACCAAGGAGAAACCGATGCCGCTAAACCCCCGCTGGCTCGACCTCATCGAGCTTCTCGCGCGGATCGCTACACGAAACATCAAAACAGCCGATGTTCGAGACCCCCCATGCAAAAGAGAAACCCTCCCGTCGCAGCCCTCTACGCGCGATACAGCGACCCGACCCAAAGCGCGACGTCGATAGACGACCAGGTCCGGCGCTGCCGTGACGTTGCCCGGAGCGAAGGACTCGTCATCAAAGACGAGCTTCAGTTCATCGACCGCGCCATCAGCGGAAAAAGCGACAGCACTCACCTGAGGACCGGCTTCGCGGCCCTGCGGGCGGCGATCGCCTCTGGCGAGTTCGACGTGCTTATCACGGACGAGGTGAGTCGAATCGCGCGCGATTCCGTGGAACTGGCGGAGCTCAAGGCTCTTCTCGTGCACCACAACGTCCGATTCATCGCCGCCAACGGCATCGACTCCGCGAACCCGAACTGGGAGCTCTACTACGAAATATCGAGCGCGCTGGCGACCCACCACGTGCGAGAACTGCGCTTTCGCGTCGAACGCGGCATGAAGGGGGCGCTCGAACGCGGCTTCATGCTGGCAGCACCGCCCTTCGGCTACCGTCTTCGCCGCTTGGGAGAAGAGGACGCCCCCAGCGGTGCAATCTGGGAGATACACGCCGAGGAAGCCGACGTCGTTCGCAAGATGTACGAGCGGAGAGCGACGGGCGCTTCGTACTCGACGATTGCGCGCTGGCTCAACACCAGTGGCATCCAACCGCCACGGAAGCCCCGCAAGTACGAACACGGGTACTGGCGCGCCGCGTCTGTCTACCGAATGCTGCACAACCCAATATACCGCGGCGTCTACGTCTGGCAAGGCAGCGCGTTCCTGCGTGCCAAGGCAAAGAAGACGCACCGGATTCTGGAGCCTCTGGAATACTCGCGTCCGCAGCTACGCATCGTCCCCGACGCGTTGTGGTGGAAGTGCGTCGGAACGCTGCCTGAAAAGCAGTTTCGCGGCGGACGACGACATCTGTTCGCCGGCCTTGTCCGCTGCGGAATGTGTGAAGCGACGCTCTGCGTTCGAGCGCACGCTGGGTACCCGGCGCAGGTATCGTGTGCACAGTGCGGACAGGCCAAGACGGTAGGTCACCAAGATGAGACTCACGGCTACGTATCGTTGGCCCCGCTCATTCGCGGCATACGCATGTTGCTGGACCAGGCTTTCGGGCCCGATGCATTCGCCGCGTTCCGCGAGCGAATCCGCGCCCAGCTGCAGGAACCTCTCGAGGCGCATCTGGCGGAACTGCGCCGCCAACTCGCTGTAGCCGAGCGCAGCTACGATCGCCTCGTCCGCTTGTTGCGTGACGTCGGCGAGGACGCAGGTAGCCTGGAGCGCGAAGTGCGCGCCGCACACGCGCAGCGTAGTGCACTCGCGGCAAAGGTCACGGCCATCGAAGCAAGGGCGGCCGGCATTGACCGGCAGGCGCTCCAAGCACAACTGACCGTCGACCCGAGAGAGTTGCTGGGCGAGTTGCTCTCCAGCGAAGGTGAAGACGTGGGAGCCGCGCAGGTCGCGCTGCAGCAAGTCCTGCCTCACATTCGCCTCATCGAGCGCCCTCGGCGTTTCCACGCGACCTTCGAGGTCCACCTCGTCCCGTCGGCTGCGGCGGCGTTGGCGAGCGCCACACAGTCCACAGACCGGGAAGTGGAGGTCTGGCACGTCCGTGTTCTCGGCCGCGCTCCCGCGCCCGAGAACTGGATAGTCGAGGTCGTCCGAGTCGACGCGAAGAAGTGAGCATCCTCGTCAGTGCCTTGGAACTGCTCCCGAAACGCGGTATCGTTGCGCACCACCACACCCACATTCCCGATGTAGCCCTTTCGCTGAACCCGACTTGCCGCGCAACTGACGCTCGAATTGCGTCCGTTGGTCGCGGTGCCAATCGGAGTTCAGCATGCAAGGCTACATTCGCACCCCTCGCGCTGCGGTCGCAGCGTCTTCCGCCGAAAGCGATCCCGCCGAGCCGACCCGGCGAAGCAGCGCCCTGATTCGGCAACCGGTTCAAATCCTGTGGGCCTCGGGCCCGCTGTCCATTCCCGCGGGGCGTGTCGTCGCGGTTCGCCTGCGGGGCGACGACCTGCAAGTTGCCATAGCAGAACGCAACGGCATGCGTTGGGTACCACCCGCCGCAGTGATGACGACCGCGCAGGCCGAGAGATGGACGACAACCTCGACCTTCGCGCCCGAGCACGAGCGCGGGCGCCGACGACCGAGGGCGTAAAGAAGAGTGCAGGCGGCGACGCTCGGGGACGGCAGCCGCGCGCCCCGAGGTCGGCTGCTACCGGCGCGCTGACTTGCCGAGCGCCTTTTTCGGCGTTCGCTGCGAAGGAGCGACGCTCGCCGCCGCTTTCGCCGTCCGGATGCGAAGAAGCGTCCGCATCCGCTCCACGTCGCTCGAGCCCAGCGCCTGCGACATCGTCTTGATGTCGCTGATGACGTCCGGATCGAAGAGAAGCTCGTCACCGCCGTCTTCGACACCGTACTCCAGATCGCTCTGTCGGCGCCGCTCCGGTACGAGTTCACGAGATTTACCGGCATGCCGGTCGCCTTCGCCACCTCGCGCGCCCGCTCCGTGCGACGAGACGGCTCGAGCGCCTCGAGCTGCGGCCGATAGCGCACGCCGCGGGCGTGCGTGTAGATCTGCATCGAGGCCGGGCTGTGGTGGCCGACGAGCGTCATGATCCGCGAGTCGTCGAGGTCGGATTCTTCGACAAGCGTCGAGATGTACTCGTGCCTGCCGGAGTGCGGCCGAAACCGGCGCGGCAGAAGTCCCTGCGCCTTCATGTCCCGTACCGATCCGCTGTAGGCAAACGCCGTCAGTTCGCCATTTCGCGCGACCGCTGGGAAGATCCATTCCGAGTCCCCGAACAGATCGATTTCACGAATGGTGATGTCCTCGAGCTGATTGCCGAGCACGTGAATCGCCGCACCCGTGAGCGGAATCGTGCGCGGCTGGTTCTTGTACTTCGTGTTCTGGAAGGTCACCTTGCGCGCATCGAGATCAACGTCGCGCCAACGCGCATTGGACCATTCACCAGGACGAGCGCCGGTTTCGCGAACCAGCAGGCAAAGTCGCGCCACGGCCCGGAACCGATACGTCGGGTGCGTGAGCGCGGTAATCAGCGAACCTTGGTCGCCCGCCGCCATGCGGCGGTTTTCGCGCGGCGCGCTCGGGCGCCGCACGCCGATGCACGGATTTGCGCTGAGCATCGAGCGCTTCTGTGCGAAAGCGAAGACGGCCGAGAGCGCGGCAACTTCATTGCGCACGGTGTCCGGACGCATGCCCGCTTTCTGGCGAGACACGATGAACGAATCGATGTCATCGGCCGTGATCGCGGCGAGCGCACGCTCGCCCAGGCGTGCCAAGCCCGACTTGATGTGCGTCTCCTCGGAGCGGCGCGTGTTCGCTTTCTTCTCGAGAAACTGACGTGACTCGAGGTAAAGGCCCCAAGCCTTGTCGAGCGTCGGGCCGGTGCGCTTGACGCCGCGCCCGAGGTACTGCGCCTGCGCTCGACGCGCCGCGGCTTCAGTGTCGTACGTCGTGTCGACCTGCAAATCGACGCGGCGGATCTGCAGGCGATAGCGTCCCGAGGGCAGCAGGTGGATTCCCATGTGCAGTGACTTCCGGTAGCGGCGGCCAACGACGGTCCGTGTGCAATCCTGTGCAAACCAATCGCAGTCTAGGCCGCGTGCTTTCGGGAAATCAAGGGACTATGCACACGTCAGAAGCCTGAAAATCCTTGTGTCGGCGGTTCAATTCCGTCCTTGGCCACCAATTCCAAAAGCCCGAACTCGTTTCGGGCTTTTTCACGTCTGCCCGTAGCGCCAGTCCTGGCGGGACTTCGCGGGCTGGCCTCGCGAGCACCGACCTTCAAAACCCCGCGTTTTCACCCCCGCCGCCTCTCCGTTCTCCGTTTTCTCTACGGGTCTCGCGAGCGTGCGCGAGGGTACTTCCTTTATTGGCGCGGGTTCAGCTGCGGTCGGTTGTGGCTGGCAACTGCTGTAGCGGCGGGGACCGGGAACAGCGCAGACGCAAAAAAAAGCGCCCGGAGGCGGTTACTGGTGCTGGGCTCTGCTCAGTCAGGCTGGCTCAGCGGGATGCCCTTGGTACAGGTCGTTTGGAAGCGAGCCGACCGCTCAGTTTGAGGCCGTCGCGCATGTTCAATGCGAGCAGTGAAAAGTTTGCTGCTCCTGCCAGCAACTCCACGCCTCCCTGTTGGATGTTCAGGGGTTGGCTGGCGAGCAGCGCCTTTCTGCCCTGTCCGAGTTGTGGCTACATCAGGCGCAGACCTTGCCGCAGACTTCGCCGGACACCACGCAACAGGCCGCTTCCGATGCCGGCGATCCGCGTCTGAACGCCTGGCTGGAGGTGGCCCGGCAGGCCTATGCCTACCTGTGGGCGACATTCGCCAACGAGTGAAGAGGGGAATTGCCCGGACAGGTATGGCTGCGCGCCCGTCAACTGGCACGGTGACCGTGTCTGGTTCTTCGGTGTCGCCGCGCCACTCGGCGCGCTCTTCGGTCGACATCCGCACCCCCTTCCGGTGCCCTTCAATCAGGTTGCCCGCGCCGGCCGGTGAAGGTGCCGGTTTTCTCCCCGTCGGGATAGGCGCGGGCGAACGGGTGCCGCTACGCCGCCTGCAGATCAGGCGCGGCCAGCCAGCCCGTCAACAGTTCGCCCGGGTGAGCGGGGTTGTGCATGTCCATTTGCGCACTCCTCAGGCAGCGTCAAGCTCGCGCAGCGGCGCCACGCTCAACCGCAGGCCCATCGCATGCAGCACCTTCTGCATGGTCGCCAGCGTCGGATTGCCGTCCTTGCCCAGCGCGCGAAACAGCGTCTTCTCGCCGAACTCCGCACGGCGCGCCACGTCGGCCATGCCGTGCGCTCTGGCGACGTGGCGCAGCGCCACCAGCAGCGCATCCATGTCCTCCGGCTCGAGGGTGGCCTCGATGTAGGCCGCCGCCTCGGCCGGATCCTTCAGCGTCTCGGCAAGGTAGTCATCGAAGCGCGAAGCGCGACGTGCGGTCATGGGTTACCCCTTTGCCAGCGGTGCTCGTCAGGCTGCGACCGGCACCGGCCGCACCCGCAGTCGCGCTCTCTTCAACTTTTGCTCAGCCTGCCAGAGGTCGTGCGCGGTCTGCTGGGCCAGCCACACCCGGGCATCGCCGCCGCGTTCCCTGCCCAGCCACGCCTGCAGGCGCAGCGCCATCTCCGGCGAAATCGCCGCCCGGCCGTTGAGCACGCGCGACAACGTGACGCGGGCCACACCGAGCTGCTCGGCGGCCTCGGTCACCGACAGACCGAGCTCCGGCAGCACGTCATCGCGCAGCGTCAGGCCGGGGTGCGGAGGATTGAACATCTTCGTCATCGTCTTGCCTGTTCAGTGGTAGTCCTGGTAGTCCACGAGCACGGCATCCGCGCCGTCGAACGCGAACGTCATGCGCCAGTTGCCGTTCACCCACACGGACCAGTGCCCGCGAAGGTTTCCCCCGCTCAGCGGATGCAGCCGCCAGCCCGGCACATTCATGTCATCGGGGCCGGCCGCTTCGTTCAGCCTGGCCAGCTGTCGCGCCAGTCTGGGCGCGTGGGCAGGCTGAATCCCCGCCTTGGAGCCGCGCTCGAAGAACGCCTGCAGCCCCTTGTGGCGAAACGACTTGATCACGGTTCAATTGTATCGCGTAGCGTTACGAGTTGCAACGGCTGGAAAGCCAGTCAGTCGATCGGCTATCCACTACCCGCAGGCCGCCGGCCGTCGGCTTGGGTAGGTCGATGCCGGCCTCGGTGAGGATCCAGACCTCGATGCGCTCGTGCCATAGCCGCAGCAGGTCCAGCGGGCGCACCCGGTAGTGCTTTTCGGCGATCGCGCTGGGCTTGTGGCCCCGGATCTGCGCAACGATCCCGACCGGGCATTCCACCCACTCGGCCAGCGTGCCGAAGGAGCGGCGCAGCCCGTGCAGCGTCATGTGCGGCAGTCCGGCGGCGGCGAGCGCCTGGGTATGCGCACCGCGCGGGTCTTGCAACCGCCCGGACGCGGCGCTGCGGCTCGCGAACACCCAGGGCGATGGCTTCCACTGTTGCACGGCCAGCAGCTCACTGGATGTCTTCTGACGCAGCCTGCGCGGCACCGGTGGGGGCGTGGCGTTGCGCGCCTGCAGGTCGCGCAGCAGCGCTGCGGCGTAGGGCGTGAGCGGGATGGTGCGCTCGCCCTCGACCTTGTCGCGCAGGCGCAGCGCCTTCCACCGGAAGTCCACGTCCTTCCAGCGCAGCTGCATCAGTTCTTCGCGCCGCGCACCGGTGAGCAGCAGCAACTGCAGGTAGGCCGCCGGCACCGGCGCAAGCTTGCGCACCTCGGCGAACCAGGCGCGCAGCTGCTCGCGCCGCAGGGCGTCGTTCCTCGCCTTGGGCCTGCCCAGCTTCTCGCGGGTACGCTTGGCCGCGCAGGCATCGGCGTGCACGATGTGCCTGTACTTGGGGTGCTCGGCGCACCAGTTCACGAACGCGCGCATCAGCCGGAAGCCGAGCGCAGCCGTGGTCGGCCGGTCGTTCGTCTCGCGCACCACCCACTGCTCGAGCGCTTCGGCGTCGATCTCGGCAAGCGGGCGATCGAGCAGCGCGCGCAGCCGCCCGGGCTTCGTCACCTTCCCCGGGGCGCGTTCGCGGGGCTTGCCGCCGACCTGCACCATGCGTTCGTGGTCGGCCGGTGTATCGCCCCCACTGCGAAGCGCGATCCTCGCAGTACGCGCGCCGGGCATCCAGCCCGCTCACCTCGCTGCGTGCGCGCTCGACCTTCGCGGCTTCACGCTCGGCGGCGTGCGCGGCCACCGTGGTGGCGCGCTCGGCGCGCGGATCCTTGCCCTGGTCGATCAGGCCCTGCAGGCGCCGCGCCTCGGCCTGCGCCGCCGGAATCGACCACGTCGCGGGCTCGCCGATCGTCATGCGCAGCGTCGCCCCGTCCTTGAGCCGCGACTGGAACACGTAGGTGCGCGCACCGCCGGCGGTCACGCGCAGCGCCAGTCCCGACACCTTCGCGTCCCACAGGAAAGCCTGGGCCCGACCACCTCTCAGGAGGAGCAAGTCTCGCCAGGAATTCGATGGTCTCCAGGAACGCGGGGTGGAGATCATTTTGTGCGAACAATTGCTCGACTGTCTCCCGCAATAATGCAGTGCCTTCCGATGACCGAAGACAATCCGGGAGTATCTGTCGCAGTGTTTCCAGTCGCGGCTCGATTCGCAGGTCGTTTACGAGCGTTCTGGCGTCGCGCCTTGGGAATGGCAGTACATCGCTCATCGCATACTCGTCACTCTGGATCGGAATGGTCTCCGCCTGCTTGAGCACCGCCACGATCTGCTCGAACGAAAACCGGCTCTTCCTCGCGACAAACCCCTCCCTCTTCCAAAGGACAGTTCGCCGAAGAACTCACGCTCAGCGTGGATCAGGATTGCGGACGCAGATCAAACGTAGCCGGCAGCGATCCGATCGCAGTGCCCGGTCAACGTGCTCACCGTTCTTGTCAGCAAGTGCGATGCGCCAACGAACACTCGACTCCATGACTACCTCTGACCAAACTTCCGCAAGCGATCAAGGTCGAGAATTCGCAAGCTGCGATAGGCGATCTCGACTATTCCCTGCTGTTGAAGCTCCTTGAGAATCTCATTGAAGGTCTGCCGGGAGACCCCACACATCATTGCGAGATCCTCTTGCGGAATCGTGAGATTAAGGTTGAGCTTCTCGCGCCTGCCAGCAACGACGTTGTACTGGAACACCGAGGCCAACAGACAGGCGACGCGTGCTGATTTATCGAGAATTCTTTCGTACTCCACCATGGCGATGAACTGCGACAACGTCGCGCTCATCTGTCGAATGATGAATCGATTGAACCGTATACTGGAGTCGATCAGCCAGTTGAAGGTCTCGGCAGGGGTTCGAAGCAGCAGGGTATCTTCGACGGCCTGGAGCGAGTATCGGCGAGGCTCATGATTGATCAAGGTCCCTTCGCCGAACCAGGTACCCTCGAGTATGTAGACGAAGTTGACTTGCTTGCCGACGGACGACAACTTCATCGACTTCAGGGTTCCGGCGGCTACGCCTAGCCAAAAGGGGTAAGTCTCGCCGCAATGGAAAACGTAGGCTCCCTTTTGGACACGGATCTCGGTCGCTTCATGCTCCACACGAGAGCGTTCGAATTCAGTCAGGTCGGACATCCATCCCGACTCTGAAAGGCACCTCCTCGCGGTGGGGTCCTGCAATGCCATGTGTCAGGGAATCTTGATCTGAATCGCCCCCATGACAGTAACCATAGCATGGACGGCACCCCGGGCCCGATCCCCTTGCGGAAGTGTCAGTTCAGGCGTCTGGTGTCTATCAGCAGACGCCGATCGTCCTTGAATGATCCCATGGGCAGGATTACGGGCGTAGCTCTTAACTTAGTGATGGATCGGCAGGCTTCTGCGATCTGATCACTTACCGCTGCCAGTGAGGACGCTTCGGCATCGGCGTTCAATTCGCACTCGAGCGTGAGCTCGTCACGGCCCAACTCACCGCCGATCACCAAGCGCGCACGGGCAACGAATTCGAGTTTGTTAAGAAGCTGCTGGACATGCATCGGGTACACGAACATTCCCCGGACCTTGGCTCCATCGTCCGCGCGGCCGAGCCACCCTCGAATACGGACATTGGTACGTCCACAATCTGACCGACCAGGAAGCACAGCTGACAGATCTCCGGTGGCGAAACGGATAAGCGGATAGTCAAGATTGAAGTTGGTGATCACGATCTCGCCAACATCGCCCTCGGCCACCGGGTCGCCGGTGCCCGGTTTGACGACTTCGAGGAGCACATCCTCCTCGACGATCATGCCGCCGCCATCGGTCGATTCGTAGGCGATCGTGCCGGCATCGGCGGTGCCATACCATTGCCGGATTGTCTCGATCCCTCGCTCCCGGAACCAGACCCGCAGGTCGGCAGGCAAGGCCTCACCGGAGACGAGCGCCATGCTCGGAGGCAGCGTGCGGCCGTCCGCCTCTGTGGACTTCTCGATCATGATCCGCAGGAAGGACGGCGTGCCGACGTAGACCTCTGGCTTGAAGTGGTACATGGCCCGGATCTGCTGCTCGGTGTTGCCGATACCCGAGGGGATGACAGCGGCGCCGATCGACCGGGCTGCCGCATCGACCAACCACGCGCCTGGTGTCAGGTGATAACTGAAGCAGTTCTGCAGCACGTGCCCCGGCCGCACCCCGGCTGCCCAGAGCGCTCTTGCAGTTCGCCGAGGGATCCTGCTCGACACCCTGGGGCTCGAAGACGCCGCCCGGCGACATGAAGAGCCGCGGAAGCTCGCGGAACGAGCGCGTCGTGAGGCCGCCGAAGGGGGGCTCTCCTGCCTGGAGCACAGCAATTTCGGACTTGCGCAAGACCGGGAGTTTCGCGAGCGCGGCACGCGACGAAACTTCGCCGGCGTCGTACCCCTTCAATCGCTGGCCCCAAGTCGAGGACTTCGACTTGGCGTGCGCGAGAAACGTTTGGAGCCGCTCCATGAGATGCTGCTCCCGAACCTCGGGCCCCAGGGTCTCCCGATCATCGAAGTACATGGATCGCATCCGCGACTCCCTCAACGAGCCCTTGCGACAAATACGAACTGAGCGTCATTTCTTCCTCTCGCGAAGTGCCGCGATATAGGCGCTGCGCAGGCGGGATGATTCCTCGTCCAGCACGGCCGCGTAGAAGAGATTCGCATCGTTGAACGAATAGACGGTCGACGCGAGTTCGCTCTTGGCCGCGATAACCTGCTCCTTGGTCGCTCGCAGCACGAAGCCTGATTTTCGGGCGAGTCGCTGGGCGGTCTCAGAAGCCCGGGCCAGCACGTCGTCGCCCTCCGCGACGCCATTGAGAAATCCCTGGCGATGCAGTGCCTCGGCGGAGATCGGGTCGCACAGCAGTGTCAGTTCCATGGCAGCGACCGGTCCGACTTCCCGCACGAGCCACGGCATGCCACCCCACGCAAGCGGGACGCCCAGATCGACCTCCGGAAGGAAGAACTTCGTATCGCGCGCCGCATACCGGAAGTCGCAGGCGGCCAGAAGGACCATCCCGCCACCGATACAGCTGCCGTGGGCCGCCGCGACGGTCAGTGCCTTCATCCTGGACACCCGCTGGATCATCTGTCTGCCGAGTTCCACGGCGACGCGGACGTCCTCTGGCTTGCCGCCCAGGAACACGTCCAGATCGAAACCAGCGCAGAACGCCTTGCCGATGCCGTACACGGTCACAGCCTTCAGCGATTCGTGCGTGTCGAACCAGTCGGCCGCGGCAATCACGTCCTCCATGAAATCCGTGCTGCAGGCGTTGAGTCGGCTCGAGCGAGTCAACTGAAACTCTCCCAATGAGCCGTTCACGGTGACAGTCACGTTGCGCAGGGCGAGCTTCTCGATTGCGGTTGCTTGATCCACTTGTGGTACCTGTTGATGGGTTTCAGATGGTTCGCATCAGCGATCGGGCGATGACGAGGTTCTGGATTTCCGTGGAACCGTCCAGGTACTGGGCGATCTTGGCGCACTGAAAATGGCGGCCCGAGGCGTTCCTGGCCAGCAGACCATTCGCGCCCAGCAACTGGGCACATGTCGCCAGTCCCGGCAGAGCCACCTGGGTGACGAACTTCTTGGCGTGAGCGACCGCCGGGGTGAATCGCGCACGGTCGCTCACGCAGGTCACTGCCTCGTCGACGAGGGCCCTGGATGCCAGAAGATGGGTGGCGACGTCGGCGAGCATCCACTGAGGCCCCTGGAAGTCGACGATTCGCTGACCGAACGCCATGCGGCCGGTGGTGTATTGCAGCGCCTCTTCGAGCCCGGCACGCAGCATGCCGCACGCGGTGGCCGCAACGTACAACCGGGCGAAATCGATGGCGTCGAAAGCGAACGAGAAGCCCTGACCCGGTGGCAACAGCATGTCTTCGTCGCTCACCTCGACATCCCAGAAGCGCACGGAGTTGCAGCCCAGTGCATGGCCGCCCACCATGGCGTAGGCATCCCCGATCTCCACCCCGGGCAACCCCGCCCGAACCAGATAGAGTCCGACACCAACGCTTCCGTCCGCGCCCTTGGCCTTGGCAAAGACAATGAAGAACCTGGCCTCGGTCCCGAGCAGCACCCGGGCCTTCTCGCCGGTGATCGTCCACTTGCCCCCGACTCGGCGGGCGGTGGTGGCGAGAGCGGCCACGTCGCTGCCCGCGCCAGGCTCGGTCAGGCAGAAGCCTCCAAAGAGGCTGCCCGCCCGCATCTGCGGCAGAAGACTCGACCGTGCTTCGAGGGTGCCATGCCGAGCAACGGCCCACGCCACGTAGTTTTGCGCGAGCAGCGGCAGTGCGAAGGTGAGGCAGCCCGCGCCCATTTCCTCCGCCACCCTCGCCACGCCAAGGTAGCTCGGGACGTCGGCGCGAGCTTCCTTCTCCGGTTGCAGCATCAGGGCGAGACCCTGCTGCGCGGCGAGCGCGAACGTCTCAGTGGGGACGCGCCGATCCAGTTCCCACCGTGACGCGTGCGAGGCAACGTGTTCGGCCACGAACTGCCGAGCCCGTCGCACCAGATCCAGGTCGACGTCGGTCAGGCCCTCGGTCCGTCCCTCTAGGCGAGCCATCGCTTCCTCCGACGGTAGACCTTGGAGTCGCGGAAGCTCTTCGTACCGGCCGTTGAAATGCCGAGGTAGAACTCCTTGACGTCCTCGTTGTCCTTGAGATCGGCCGCTCGGCCATCCATGACCACGCGACCGTTCTCGAGGATGTAGCCGAAATCGGAGTAGCGAAGCGCGATACTCGTGTTCTGCTCGGCCAGAAGGAAGGAGACGCCATCCACCTGGTTCAAGTGCTTCACGATCTCGAAGATCTCCTCGACGATCTTGGGCGCCAACCCCATGGATGGCTCATCCAGCAAGACCATGCGCGGCTTCGCCATCAACGCCCGGCCGATGGCACACATCTGCTGCTCGCCGCCGGACGTGTAACCTGCCAGGCGACGTCGGCAGGTCTTCAATCGGGGAAAGTAGCCGTACACCGATTCCAGCGCGTCGTTCAGTTCTGCGCGGCTGAGCGGCCGGGAGTGCGCCCCGGTCATCAGGTTTTCCTCGATGCTCAGATGCGGAAAGCAATGGCGCCCCTCCATGACCAGTGAGAGCCCTTTTCGCACCAGGACATCTGGCGTGAGTTGGTCAACTCGCTCTCCCCTGAAGGTGACGTCTCCTTTGGTGACCGCGCCTCGTTCATTCCTCAGAAGCGTGCTGATGGTCTTGAGCGTGGTGCTCTTTCCGGCGCCATTGGCACCGAGTAGCGCAACGACTCCGCCGGAAGGTACGTGAAGCGAAACGCCCTTGAGAACGAGTATCGAGTTGTCATAGACGACCTCGATACTGTTGAGCGTCAGCAGAGGGCCCGTCTGCGTGCCCTTTGGCTGGCCCGCGGGTCCAGAGTTGTCATGCATGCGAGAGCTCGTGCGAACGAGGTTGACAAGATCCCCGGAAGAGGTTTTTCCTCCGGGGACTGCCTGACGTCAGTTGGGGCAACTCACGGGTGTGATCTTGTTCTCCGCGGCGTACTTGGCTGCGGACTCCTCGATCAGCTTGCGCGTGAGCGCCTTGTCACCAACGATCCAGTTGGGCGTGATGGAGACCCACTTGGCCCCGTCCCACTGCTGCATCTTGATGGCGCCGGAACCCTCGTGATCCAGGCAGGAGGTCTTCACCGTCGGGAACAGACCCGAGACGCCGAGTTCCTGCTGGCGCTTGTCGTCGATGTTCAGGTTCTCGATGCCCCAACGCACCTGCTCGGGCGTCATCCGCTTGCCGACGCCGAACTTCCTCTGAGCGCTGGCGATGGCCTCGGTCATCAAGATCCCCGCCACGACTCCGCGGGTGTGGTAGGCCGATCCGATTCGCCCTTGTTCCTTCAGATCGCCCTTGCCCGCGGCATACAGCTTGCGGATCTCGTCGAGCAACGGATAGTTCCCGGGCGTCGTGAAGCCCGCCGAGATGTAGCCCTTTCCGGCCTCGCCCGCCGGAACAACTTCCTCCTCGGACCCGCCCCACCAGGAGCCGATGATCCGATCGCTTGGATAGCCGTTCCGGGCGGCGGTCTTCAGGGCCGTGGGGGTCATCACCCCCGTCGGCCACATCACGACGTAGTCCGGGTTCTCGCGCCGAAGGCGCAGCCACTGCGAATTCTGCTCGGTGCCCGGCGGCGTCACCGGGACCATGATGAGTTCGAAGCCATGCTTCTTGGCCTCAGCCTGAAGCACAGGAATGGGTTCATAGCCGAAGGCCGCATCCATATAAAGATATGCGATGCGCTTTCCCTTGAGCTTGTCCATCCCGCCGCTCTTCTCACCAATGAAGCGAATGATTCCGGCGGTCTGGTTCAGATAGTTCGTGACGAGAGGGAAAACATACGGGAAGACCCTGCCATCGGCGGCGTCGGAACGTCCGTAACCCAGCGTTGTGAGCGGGATCTTGTCCTCGCGTGTCTTGCCAAGAAGGGCATAGGTGATGCCGGTCGACAGCGGCTCGATCAGCGAAGCGCCCCCGTTTCGGGTCTTGACGCGCTCATAGCACTCCACGCCACGCGAGACGATGAACTCCGTCTCGCACTCTTCCCAGACCATCTTGACACCGTTAATGCCTCCCTTCGCATTCACGATGTTCAGATAGTCGATGATGCCGCCGAAGAAGCCTGTCCCCGTCGTCGCGGAGAAGCCGATCCGGAACGAAAGCAGTGGGATGTATTGCTCCGCGGCCTGGGCGCGTGCGACACCGGATTGGACCGATAGCGCGACGCCCATCGCGAGAGCCAGCAAGGGGGCCTTGATTGACTTGATCACTGAAAGATCTCCTCTCTAGGTGGTAGGGGCAAAGAACACGCATCGCCTGGCGTCGACCGCATCAGCACTAACGCGGGAACGGCCAGATCAAGAGCTTGTGTTTCGCGGTACGCCATATTCGAGCCAGGCCATGAGACTCGAACAACAGAAAAGTAACGATCAGCGCCCCGAACAGCATCATCTCCAGGTGGGATGCCACGCTGCTTGGAAGCGACAGCGCGTGTGCCGCGAAGTTCAGCCCAATGGGCAAGAGCACGATGAAGGCAGCACCGAGGAATGCGCCGAGCAGCGCCCCCATCCCTCCGATGATGATCATGAAAAGAATCTTGAGCGAGAGGTCCAGACCGAACGCGTCGGCCTCGAGCGTTCCCGGTACATGTAGAGGTACAACGCCCCCGCAACGCCGCAATAGAACGAACTGATCGCGAAGGCAAGCAGCTTGGTACGCATGACCTTCACGCCGATGACCTCGGCGGCCAGATCCATGTCCCGGATTGCGATCCGGGTTCTGCCGAGATTGCAGCGCAAGAGGTTTCGCGCCAAGAGCGCCAGCACCACGACGATCGACAGCGTGAGCAGGTATTTCGACGCCGGTGTGTCGATCCTGATCCCAACCACACTCACCGCCCGGGCCGTGATCGTTCTCGTGGCGCTGTAGTTCGTGAGCCAGCCGATCTTGTTCATGGCCCAGAGCACGAAGAACTGCGCCGCGAGCGTGGCCACGGCAAGGTAGAAGCCCCTGATCCTCAGCGACGGCAGGCCAATGACCAGCCCGAAGCCGGCCGCCATGAGACCGCCAAAGCCAAAGGCGAGCAGCGACGGGGTGCCTGGAACCCGCAGCATCAAGTTATAGGATGCGACCGCGCCGATCGCCATGAACGCAGCCGACCCCGGGGAGAACAGACCCGCGTACCCAGTCACGAGGTTCAAGCCGATCGCCGCCGGGGAGAGAATCAGGAATGGCAGCAACAAGGCCGAGAACACATAGGGAGAGGCGATGAACGGCACGACAAGAATGGCCGCCAGCAGTACAAGGCCAACGAAGTAGCGGTCTTCGCGCAGCGGAAAGACGCGAAGATCCTGGGCATAACTCGTCGTGAGTTGCCCCGCTTTCCTATAGAACATCTCTTCGTCCTTTGCTCATCGACGTTCCCCGGACAGGTACTCGCAGCTGAACGCGGCGGGCGGCGATCAGGGTCAGATGCGTCGGATCACTTTTTCGCCGAACAAGCCTTCCGGCCTGACCAACAGAAAGAGCAGTGCAATCAGGTAGGGAAACCAGGCGTCTATGCCTCCGCCCACGTACTCGCCGAGATAGACCTCGCCGAGCTTCTCGAATAGTCCGATGACAACGCCTCCGACGATGGCGCCGGGCACCGAGGTGAACCCCCGAGAATCAATACCGGCAGCGCCTTCAGCGTAAGCAGCGTGAGGGCGATCTGCACGCCGTTTCGCGCCCCCCAGATCAGGCCGGCAACGAGCGCGATGCAGCCGGTGATCGCCCACACATACCGCCAGACCTGCTGCAACGGGATACCAACCACCAACGCCGCCTGATGATCGTCGGCCACCGCTCGCATGCTTCGGCCGATTTTCGTGAAGGCAAACACATAGGCAAGAATGCCGACCATCAGGCCACAGACGATCGCAGCAAAGACGTCGAACTGAGAGACGATCAAGTCAGTGCGCTTCATGATGAATTCGATCGGGGTGTCCCGAACCGGCAGTTCCAGCCCATGCGGCTGGGAGTCCCATAACAGTTGCGCCGACGCATCGATGAAGATCCCCAGGCCGATCGTCGCCATGAACAGGGTCGTTTCGGGCTTGTTGATCAGCGGCCTCAGGACGACGCGTTCGACCGCGATTCCGACCAGCACCATGACGACCATCGTGACCGGGATGGCCAATGCCAGACCCAGGTTGAACTTGATCATCAGCTGGACGCAGGTCAAGGCCGCGAAGAAGACGAGCGCACCCTGCGCGTAATTGAAGACTCCCGAGGTCTTGTAGACGATGACGAAGCCCAGCGCGACCAGCGCGTACAGGACCCCCGAAAGCAGGCCGGATACGACAACTTCGACGAAATAGCTCATCGAATTCCTCCTCAATGAGCCACGCCAAGATAGGCGTCGATCACGGCCTGGTTCGAACTGACTTCCGCGGGAGTTCCGTCGCCGATCTTGTTGCCATAGTCGAGCACGACGATGCGATCCGAGATGTCCATCACCACTCCCATGTCATGCTCGATCAGGATGATCGTGGTACCGAACCGATCGTTCGTATCGAGGATGAACCGGCACATGTCCTGTTTCTCCTCCAGATTCATTCCGGCCATGGGTTCGTCCAGTAGCAGAATGTCCGGCTCGCTGACCAGGGCGCGGGCGAACTCGACGCGTTTCTTGAGCCCGTATGGCAGTTCGTCCACGGCCTCTTTGCGGATCGCCTGTATCTCGAGGAAATCGATGATCCGCTCTGCGATCAACCGATTGTTCAGTTCCTCTGAGCGCGCACGCCCGAAATAGATGGCTTGCTCGAGAAAGGTGCTTTTCACCTTCGTGTTGCGTCCCATCAGAATGTTGTCGAGCACAGTCATTCCCGGGAACAGCGCGATGTTCTGGAAAGTGCGACTGATTCCAAGGCTTGCCGCCGAACTCGCTGCTGTCAGTCGCGCCTTCTGTCCGTGCAGACGTATCTCGCCGCGATGGGGCCGGTACACCCCGTTGATGATGTTTAGCATCGAGCTCTTTCCGGCTCCATTGGGCCCGATGATGGCGAGAATTTCTCCGCGGCGTACGTGAAACGAGACGTCGTGCAGCACCTTGATGCCGCCGAACGAGAGAGAGATATTCCGCGCATCCAGAACGACACCGCCGATCTGCCGGGGCTGCTGATTGAATTCCGCACTGATATCCGCGTAGTCGTGCGTCATGCCGCCACCCGCCCGTTCTCGACCGTGTCGCCCGGAGGTGCGTGGTATGTCTTCGCATCACGAATCGCCACCTCGGCCTTGATCGAACCTCGGCGTCCATCCTCGAACTTGACTTCTGTCTTGATGTGTTGAGTGGATCGCCCTGCGTACATCGCATCGATCAGCACCGCATACTTCTCGAGCACGAACGACCGCCGCACTTTCCTGGTTCTGGTCAGTTCGTCGTCATCCGGATCCAGTTCCTTGTGCAGGATCAGGAAGCGGGAGATCTGCGAGTCGGTCAACTGAGTGGAGTCGGCCAGTTCCTTGTTTACCTTCTCGATGCACTCCTGGATCAAGTCATAGACCTGCTGCCTAGATGCCAGATCGGTGTATCCCGCGTATTGAATCCCACGCTTCTCGACCCAGTTGCTGACCGCTTCCAGATCGATGTTGATCATTGCGCAGACGCGTTCCCGCCCGTTGCCCACCGTGACGGCCTCCTTAATGAAGGGGAAGAACTTCAGCTTGTTCTCGAGGTAATTCGGTGCGAAGAGGCCTCCGCGCGCGAGTCGCCCAACGTCGACGATCCTGTCGATGATCTTGACGTGGCCATCGGGTTCGATGATTCCTGCGTCGCCGGTACGCAGATAGCCGTTCTGGTCGAATGTCGAAGCCGTCGCTTCCGGTCGCTTGTAGTATTCCTTGAACATCGTTTTCGACTTGACCCGGATCTCGCCGTCTTCAGCAATGATCAGATCGATGCCCGGAATGGGAGGGCCCACCGTTTCGTATCGCACGTCGTCGTTGCTTTGCAGGCATACGAAGACGCAGGTCTCGGTCGATCCGTAGAGCTGCTTGAGTCGAATGCCGATGGAGCGGTAAAACCGAAACAGTTCGAGCCCGATTGCCGCTCCCGCGGTATACGCAACACGAACGCGGCTCATCCCCAAGCTGTTCTTCAGCGGACCGTAGACGAGTACGTTGCCCAGGGCGTACAGCAGCCGTGCCGCCAGCGAGACCGGCTTGCCGTCGAGCAGGTCCGCCCCGTGGGTTGCCGCGATACGCATGAAGTACTCGAACATGCGGCGCTTCGGCCACGCTGCGTCTTCCATCCGGATCAGCAAGCTGGTCCGCGTGTTCTCGAAGATCCGCGGCGGCGCGAAGTAGTAGGTTGGACTGACTTCGGCCAGGTCGATGGGAACGGTGTCGCTCGACTCCGGGCAATGCACCGTATAGCCCGCCAGAAGGGCCTGTGCGTAGGAGAAGATGTAGTCACCCATCCGGGCCATCGGGAGATACGACAGGATCTGCTCGTGACGCGTCAGTCCTTCGATTTCGATCCCTCGCCGGGCTGCCTCGATGATGGCGCCGTGGGTCAGGCAGACACCTTTGGGTTTGCCTGTCGTCCCGGAGGTGTAGAGGATGACAGCGATCTCGTCTTCGCTGCCCTTGTCGACTTCCTGCTGGAAGAACTCGGGATGCCGGGAATGATAGTCGCGACCCAATCTCTGAATTGCGTCCAAGGAGACCAGCCCCGGATCACTGTAGTGGTGCATGCCGCGCACGTCATCGATGATGACGGTATGGATCTGCCGATTGCTGCTCCGAATCTCAAGAATCTTGTCGACTTGCTCTTGGTCTTCTGCGATGACGAAGCGGATTTCAGCGTCGTCAAGAACGAAAGAGAGATCGGCTGCCAGCGAGTCCTGATAAAGGGGAATAGGGACGGAACCGAGGCTTTGCGCAGCGGCGATAGCCCAATAAAGGCGGGGGCGGTTCTCCCCAATAATTCCGATATTTGCGCCGCGTTTGAGACCGACGGCCGCAAGTCCGCAGGCGAGATCCCGAACTTGATCGGCCACCTCAGACCATGTCCAGGTCTGCCAGATGCCAAGGTCCTTTTCCCTTACGGCCGGGAAGGCACCGTTCTTTCGTGCCTGTGCCAGCAGCGCCCTCGGGAACGTGAGCGCTTCGCTCGACCCCATCGTCGTCTCCATCCATCCTCGTTCTGTGTGACAGCAGTGTTGAATAGTGGCGCGGCGCAGTCTGTCGGATTGCCGACAATTGCAAACCGTCGGCATCCTGCGCTCGAACTCTTCCCGCTGGTAGATGGATGCCGCGGCTTATTTAGTGGCGTCTCCCGGCGCACCAATCGACGCTGGCCGACATTCCGAGATTGTCGTTGTCCTTCTCGGAGGGGATTCAGTGATCTGTGCGCCGGTCCATTGCGCAGAGGGTTGCCGCGCTCTTGAGACCAATGGCCACGGTTCCCATTGCGTCCGCAAGTCGCTGCGGATGCACCATAGGCCGTCTCAGTGGGCCGTGACAGACCGCGTCGTTCGCTGACGGTCAGCGAAATGCGACACTGAGGCGGGGTCTATGTCGAACTGAGAAGTCTCTAGTGTAGTGTTCGATTCTTGACAAATCTTAAGGGATTGTGCTGATGCTCATGCTCTACTGCTGCAACCACAGGAGTCAGAGCGTGCGAGTTGCCCCGGCGATCGAGTTGAATGCGCAAGAGCAGGCCGAACTGACCCGCCTGTCGCGCGCGAAGACGACCAGCGTGCGATTGGCCGAGCGTGCGCGCATCGTCTTGCTGGCCGCGCAGGGGCTGCAGAACCGCGAGATCGCCGAGCAGTTGGGCATCGACCGCATGACCGCCGGGCGCTGGCGCCAGCGCTACCTGGCGTCGGGGCTCGAGGGGATCGAGCGCGACTTGCCGCGCGGCGCGCCGCCCGTGAAGGTGGATGCGGCGCGACTGGTCGAGCTGACCACGCAGACGACGCCCGAGGCGGCCACGCACTGGAGCACGCGCAAGATGGCCGCGGTGCTCGGCGTGGCCCCCAGCACGGTGATGCGCCACTGGCAGGCCCATGGCCTGAAGCCGCCCCTGGTGCGCGGATTCAAGATCTCGCGCGACCCGCAGTTCGTCGAGAAGCTCGAAGACATCGTCGGCCTGTACATGTCCCCGCCCGAGCACGCGATCGTGCTGTGCTGCGACGAGAAGAGCGAGTCCGGGCGCTCGATCGCACGCAGCCCGGGCTGCCGATGAAGAAGGGCCGCGCGCAGACGATGACGCACGACTACAAGCGTCACGGCACGACGACGCTGTTCGCCGCGCTCAACGTGCTCGATGGAAAGGTGATCGGCCAGTGCCACGAGCGACACACCCACGCCGAATGGCTGAAGTTCCTGCGCAGGATCGAGCGCGAGACACCCAAGGACAAGACCTTGCATCTGATTGCCGACAACTACGCCACCCATAAGCACCCGGCGGTGCAGCAGTGGCTCGCCCGGCATCCGCGCATCGCCATGCACTTCACGCCGACCTCGGCGTCGTGGCTGAACATGGTCGAGCGGTTCTTCCGCGACCTGACCACCGAACGGCTGCGCCGAGGCGTGTTCACCAGCGTGCCGGAGTTGGTGGACGCGATCGACGGGTACGTTGCGCATCACAACACCGACCCCAAGCCGTTTATCTGGACGAAGAACGCGCGAGACATCCTGCAGAAGGTCATTCGGGCGAACTCGCGCTTAAGCGGCAAACAGAACGCAACACTGCACTAGCGAGCCGATAAATACGCGAACGCGAGACCCGCAGCCTGTCGGGCTGCGTCTATTCGCTTCATCACCTACTTGCGACTCGCCACCTCCGCGGCCGCCTGAGGGACGGACCATCCGCCTTGCCCGGCGAAGGCGCCGCGTTTGCGCCCGCCTTGGCCACACGGATCTTCAGCAGCGTCTGCATGCGCTCGACGTCGCTCGAGCCGAGCCTTTGCGACATCGACTTGATGTCTTTGATGACCTGCGGATCGAACAAGAGCTCCTCGTCGCCATCTTCGATCCCCTGTTCGAGATCGTCCTTGCGGCGCCGCTCAAGGTACAAGTTGATCAGCTCGACGGGTATCCCGGTCGCCTAGGCAATCTCCCTCGCGCGTGCGGCGCGGCGCGACGTTTCGAGCGCTTCGAGTTGCCCGCGATACCGAACGCCCCGCGCGTGCGTGTAGATCTGCATCGATGCCGGACTGTGGTGCCCGACGAGCGTCATGATCCGGGAGTCGTCGAGGTCGGATTCCTCCACGAGCGAGGAGATGTACTCATGTCGGCCGCTATGCGGGCGGAACCGCCTCGGGAGCAAACCTGCAGCCTTGATGTCTCGGACTGATCCGCTGTAGGCGAACGACGTGAGCTCCCCGTTTCGCGACACCGCGGGGAAGACCCATTCCGAGTCTGCGAAGGTTTCCATTTCCCGAATCGTGATGTCTTCGAGCTGATCGCCAAGCACGTGAATCGCCGCGCCGGTGAGCGGAATCGTCCGGGGCTCGTTCTTGTACTTCGTCGTGCGAAAAGTCATCTGGCGCGCATCGAGATCGACGTCGCGCCATTGCGCGCTCGCCCACTCGCCAGGGCGCGCGCCAGTCTCGCGAACGAGCAAGCAAAGCCGGGCAACCGCCCGGTAGCGGCACGTCGGATGCGTGAGCAACGTCATGAGCGCCCCCTGATCGCCGGGCGCCATCCGCCGGTTCTCGCGCGGGGCCGCCGGACGGCGCACGCCGATGCACGGATTCGCGCTTATCATCGTGCGCCTTTGCGCAAACGCGAGGACCGCCGAAACCGCAGCCACCTCGTTGCGCACCGTGTCCGGACGCATGCCCGCTTTCTGGCGTGCCAGGATCAACTCGTCGATGTCCTCGGCTGTAATCGAAGCCGGGGGCGCTCGCCCAGGCGCGCCAGGCCGGCTTTGATGTGCGTCTCCTGGGAGCGTCGCGTGCTCACCTTCTTTTTCGAGAAAGTCGCGCGACTCGAGGTAAAGCGCCCAGGCCTTCTCGAGCGTCGGCCCGGTGCGCCGGGCACCGCGCCCGAGGTACTTCGCCAGCGCCCGGCGCGCGGCGCCTTCGGTGTCGTAGGTGGCGTCCACGCGCAGGCTCGCCTGGCGGATCTGCAGGCGATAGCGGCCCGAAGGCAAAAGGTGAATTCCCATGTGCAACGCTCCCCGATGGCGCGCGACCCGATCGCAGTCTGTGCAATCGTGTGCAATCTGACTGCAGACTAAGCGTAACTGTCCGAGAGTCCCCGTTCTATCGCGCCGTCGTCATTTCGACGATCCTTGCACGCAAGATGGACGAAGCGAGGATGCGCACCGATGGGAGAAGCAACCGAGATAGTCGAGCCGGCGCCGGCCGAGACGCCGCCGCCGCGAAGGCGGATCGATTGGCGAACGGGCAAGCAGACGCTGTGTCATCCGCGCTCGTTCTGGGAGGAGCACGAACGTCGGCGCGCTGCGAGCGGGCTGTCGATTTCGCAGTACTGCGAGCAGCACGTCTTTGCGCTGTCGACGCAGCGGCGCTGGAGTGCGAGGCTTCAAGGCCGAGGTGCCAGGCGCACGGCGAGTTCGCCGCGTGAGGCGAAGGCGCCCAGGAGTGCGGCGGGCTTTCTGCCGGTGCCGATCGTGCCCGCGCCGAACGATTCCGGCAGTAGTGTGAACGCGCATGATGCGTGCCCTCGAATCGAGGTGCTCACGCGAAGCGGCGCTCGCGTTCGCCTGTGCGGGGAGACGGCCGAGCGCGTGATGCAGGTCGTGATGTCAGAGCTCGCCGGGCAGCGATGATCCTGTCGTCGGCGATTCGCGCCTACGTGTGCTCCGAGCCGATCGACATGCGCAAGTCGATCGACGGACTGGCAGCGCTCGTGCGGCCGATGCTCGGGTGCGACCCGTTCTCCGGCCAGGTGTTCGTGTTCATCGGGCGGCGGCGCGACCGCGTCAAGTGCCTGCTGTGGGATCGCACCGGGTTCTGGTGCCTGTACAAGCGCATCGAACGCGGCCGTCTTCCCGATCCGCAGGCGATCGCTCTTCGCGGCATCGCGATGGGCGAGCTCAGCGCGTGGCTCGAAGGCATCGATACGCACCGCACTCGCACACTTGCAGAGGTGAAGGCGCGCCTTGTCGCATGAAGGAGAACACGTACCTCGACGATCGTCATCGCAGTACAACGTGATGCGGTAAAGAGCTTCGTATTGCATGGAGGATGCGATACGATTCGGGCATGCTTCTCGCGCTGCCCGATCGCTCCTCGCTGCCCGATGATGTCGAGGCGTTGAAGGACCTGCTGATCGAGACGGTGCAACGCGCGCAGGTCGCAGCGCTCGATGCCAGAGGCGCGATCGAACGACTCGAGCTGCAACTGGTGACGCTGCGTCGCACGGTGTTCGGCGTACGCTCCGAGCGCATCGCGGGCCGGGCCGATCTGTTCGACGAGAAGGTCGCGCTGCCGCTACCCCCGGAGAACAATCTCACCATCACCTACGAGCGTCGCCACCGCGGCGGTGGCCGGCCTGCGTTGCCGGAGAATCTGCCGCGCGTTCGCATCGAGTACGAACTCTCGGAAGTCGAGCGCGCGCAGTTCGCCCGCGTGCAGCCGATCGGCGAGGAGACGAGCGAGACGCTCGAATTCACCCCGGCACGCCCGGGTCGTGCTCGAAGCACGCCCGGCTGAAGTACCGCTGCGAGGACTTCGAAGGCGCGAGCACCGTGCGCACGGCCACGGCGCACCCGTCGCCCCTGCCGCGATCCAACGCCGGACCGGGGCTGCTCGCGCACGTTCTCGTCTCCAAGTACGGCGACGGCCTGCCGCTGGCGCGCCAGGAGCGCATCTTCACCCGGCACGGCGCGGTGCTCTCGCGCAAGACGCTGTGCGACTGGGTGCTGGCGGCCTGCGAGTTGCTCGGACGGCTGCGCGCACCGCTGCACCAGCACATCCTCGGGGCGCCCGTGGTGTTCAGCGACGACACGACGCTCAAACTGCGTACCGAGGAGGTCCGGGGCCGCAGCGTGACGGCGCGCCTGTGGGGCTACGTCAGTGCAGGCTGGCAACGCAACGAATCGGATGCCTGGGTCGACTACCCCAAGGCGGTGCTCTACGAGTTCACCGAGGATCGGCGCGGCGAGCATCCGCAGCGCTTTCTCGCCCGCTACCGCGGCTACCTGCAGGCCGACGACTACGCGGGCTACCACGGGTTGTTCCGCAGCAGGCGCGTCTATCACGCTGCATGCTGGGCGCATGCCCGGAGAGGGTTTTTCGACATCGCGCGCAAGGACGCAACGCCCGGACTGGCACAACAGGCGCTGGACTGGATCCGGCAGATCTACCGCGTCGAGCGCGAGATTCGAGGGCGTCCGCCCGACGAACGACAACGCGAGCGTCAGCAACGCACCCGGCCGCTGCTGGATCGGTTCCGGCAGTGGCTCACCGGCATCGAGCGCGATCTGTTGCCCCGCGGGCCGATGGCGATCGCCGTGCGCTACGTGCTCTCGAACTGGCGCGCGCTGCTGCGTTTCACCCGCGTCGGAATGCTCGAGGCCGACTCCAACCTCGTCGAGCGTTGCATGCGCCCGGTCGCGGTGGGTCGGAAGGCCCGGCTTTTGCGGGATCGAAGCGCGGGGGCGAGGCGGCCGCAACGGCCCTGAGCCTGATCGAGAGTTGCAAGCTCAACGGTATCGATCCCTACGCGTACCTGCGCGACGTGCTGGCCCGCATCGGCGGGCATCGCACCGATCGGCTCGCGGAGCTGCTGCCGTTTCACTGGACGCCGCTGCCTGCATCGCAGCCGGCGTAGACGCCGATGGTGCGCGCGCGGCGCAAGGGCGCGCCGAAGCCTTGGGTCGGCACGAAGATCTCGAGTACCATCGTTGAGTTCGGCCTGCCCTTGATCGCGCAGTTGCCGCCTGGACCCTCCCGGCAACTGTGCGAGCAGACCTTCGAGTTGATCATCCTGATCTGGAACGCGCACACGATGTCGCGCTTCTGGGGCGAGCCGCAGCATCTGGCCGCTCTCGAAGACACGATTCGGAATGCGCTCGCCGAAGGTGTCCTGCCGATCGACGCACTCGAAGCGTTCGAGGCGCTCAGCGCGCGGCGTCAGCACTCGCCGTTCGCGGACGACCCCCGTGCCGTCGGGCACTGGGAGCTGCGCGAAACGGCAGCCGGGAAGTGGAACCTGCACTGCGATGCGCGCATGCCGCCGACGTAGTGCGCCGCACCTCGCATCGTGACGGCGCGACGCGATCTCGAAACTCGAAATCCACATCCGCGAACTCTATGTCGAATCGACGACATCGAGCGCAACGGGGATTCCCGGACAATTACGACTAAGCCGCGTGTCGCCTGAAGATCCTTGTGTCGGCGGTTCAATTCCGTCCTTGGCCGCCATTGAATCAAGGGCTTGGCGAAACCGCGCCGGACCCTTTGCTCTCCCGCGTAGCCTGATCGTAGCCGGTGAACGCATCGAGCCGGGCTGCCGCGTCCTGAAGCGCCTCCGGAGCGACGCGCGCGTAGCACTCGACCATCGCGCCGGTCTTCCAGCCCCCGAGCCGCTGCAGCTCGTAGGTCGGCGTACTGGCCTCCGTCCTCACTACCCACCCGAACTACTACGGGGCCTTCGTCATCGGCCCCGACGGACACAACGTCGAAGCTGTCTGCCACAAGGCGGAGGCCTAATCCTTCGCTGGGAGGGCCGCTGGAAACAGATCGACTCGGTGCAGTTGATCGGCAAGGACACGCGCTGACGGCCGGTGCGGCAGCAGGTGTCGCCGAGTTATTTGCCGTTGATCAGAGGCGTGAAGTTCAGTTTCTGGAACCTGTCGATCATGGTCTTTGCCATGACTTTGGCATCGGCCATGCCGGTGCTGATCCACAGATCGATCTTCAGTTGGGTGGCGCCATTGCGCGCGAAGCCGCGCAGCACGGTGTTGATACCCTTGGGGTGGCCTGCACAGTCCTCGGTATACTCTATTGCCACGATGTGACCGCCGGGTACCTGCTCGTTCTGCAGGGTGCCGACGGTTTTCACGTGGGTGTTGCTCTTCCGCAGGCGGGCCACGTGCTCCGGCAGCAACGTCCGGGCCTGTGCGACGTCGGCCTCGAACATCTGCACCGCCATGTCCAGCATGGGCGGCTCCCCCACGCCGTGTCGCCCTTGATCTCGACCCGCAATTCCGGGCCGACCGTGAAATCGCACGACGAGGAAAACTTCGGGAAACCGGCGCGCATGCCTGCGGTGAAGGTCTTGCCGAATTCGGTCTTGAACACGCCCCAGGAACTGCTGGCGAGCGTGGCCGCCGCGGGCAGCAACGCCGCGATCTCACCGGGTACCTTGTCCGAGGCATTGGCGTGGCCGGCGAGGCAGGAGACCGCCGCCAGCAGCACCGCCCGGGCGCGCGCCGATCGTGCCCACGTCATCGATGTACTGCCCGTCGTCATCCCGTTCTCCTTGCCTGCACGTCGCTGCCACGAATCGAGCGGAGTATAGGACCAGGTTTCGCTGGCATGGAGCGGCGCAGTGAAACCAAACCGCTCCATCGAAGCCAAGCGTTACGGCTTGATGCCAGCGGCGAACTGCTGCAAGCGCAGCCCTCGGCGCGCGCCTCGGCCAGCAACTGGCTCCAGTCGTTTGGCGGGTGGCCGCCTTCCAGCATCTTGCGGAATACGCGGTAGGCATCGTCGCTACTCTCGTAGGCGCGTTTGGTGTCCCCGTCGTTGACCCACGCAAACACGATCACCTTGCTGGGGGCGTGGTAGCGGAAGTAGAGCCGGTACTGCTGGAAGAACTTCGCCCGGAACCAGTGCTTGTGGTCGTCGCCCAAGGTGCTGCCTTGGCGGTACTCTGGTCGGGCCGGATCTTGCGGGATGACGTCGAAGGCGAGCCCGGTGATCGCCGCCAGCCGCTTGCTGGCGCTCTTCTTCACGTATCCGACCGGGTCTTTTTGCTTGAAGGCTTCGACCTGCCGCGCCAGCGCCTCAATCTGTGCGATGAACAGCGGGTGCGCGAAAATCGTCCATCCGTGGATGACCAAGGGCGTGGTTTTGCCCGCGCTCATTCATCATCTGCCGGCAGAGCGGCATCAAGATCGACCTCGATACCACCGACCAGCGACTGGAGCCGTCGGACAAAGCCCGCATCCACGGTCTGCAGGCGCTCAGGATGGCTGGCAATATCGCGGGCCAGAAAGCCCAGGAAGTGGCCGAGCACCGGATCGTCAACTTCGGCCGCATTGACACGCGTCAGCACGACTTCACCGCTGGGGCGGATCGTGTACTGGATCTTGTCGCGCTTGCTGAGCTTGAGGGCGCGACGCACGGTTTCCGGCACCGTGGTCTGGTAGCGGTCGGTCAGTGTGGATTCGACGTCGATGGTGGCGGGCATGGCGAGCATCCGGTCAAAAAAGCGATGCCTGTATGGTAATGCAATAGCCTTGTCAAATCAATGCAAATGCATTGCCTACGATGATCGCGACCTGTTCGGCGATCACCCCTGCAGATCCCGCCGCTTCTCCTCGAACTCCGCCCTGTCGATCTCGCCGCGCGCATAGCGTTTCTTCAGGATGTCGAGCGCGGTCTCCGGCGGCGCAGGCGGTGGCGCCGCCGCCCCGCTCCCTGTGCCGCGCGCGAGCAGCCGCAGCAGCAGCACGATCCCGAGAATGACGAACACCCACCAAAGCAGGCCGTGGACCATGCCGATGCCCCAGGTCCAGCCCCATCCGTCCGTCCCGTACCACATCATCGAAGCCTCCTTTCGGCCAACGCCGAAACGAAACGGCAACAATCCGGCCAGCGGCTGAAATCGGCTCGTTACCTCTCGCGCTCAGAGTGGCGACCAGACGGACAGGGCGAGGCGCCCTGTGCGACCGAACCACATCCCCCGACAGGAGGCGCGCCATGGACAAGCCCATCGTCAATGTGATCGTCGATCTCGAGCGCGGCCTCGACCCCGCACGACTGCACGAGGTCCGCTCGACGCTGGCCGATCTCGCCGGCGTCGTCCGCGCGGAACCGAGCGAGCGGCTCGAACGGATGATGCTGGTCGGCTACGACCCGCGCGTGGTCAGTGCGCAAGCGATTCTCGAGAGGGTGCGGCGACGCGGTCTGGGTGCGCACCTGGTCGGGATGTAGCCAGCCGGCCGGGGCGGACGCGGCTACTCGCCGCCACCGTGCATCCACGACGGCCCCCAGCGCCTGAGTTGCTCGCGTTGCTGCTCGGTGAGGACCTTGTCGAGCCGGTCGGCCGCGTCGAGCGACTGCTCGACCGATTGCTGGCGCAGTTCGCCCAGCCGCTTGTAGGCGGCCAGGATCGCGGCGCGGTCGCGCCTGGGCGCCAGCCGGGCGTCGCGCAGCTTCGCCATTTCCTCCTGCGCCTTGCCGGCGAGTTCCCAGCGCTTCCTGCGCAGGTCGTCCTGGATCGCGAGCGCCTGCTTGCGCTGCGCCTCGTCGAGATCGAGCGCCCAGAGCGCGCGACCGATGCCCGGGCCCGTGCCGTAGCCCGGGCCGTAGCCGGGCCCGTAGCCCATCATTCCCGGCCCCCACCGCTGGCCGGCGGGCGGGGTGCCGGGTGCCGGCGGCGGCGTTTGCGAAGACTGCTGGGCGAGCGCTGCCCCAGTCACCAGCGCGAGCGCCAGGAACGTCGATCGAGGCAGGTTGAGCTTCATGGTGATCTCCGGTCGCGCAGATTGCGGAGGGTGGCTCGAGCCCTTGCGCGGACGGGCGTCGACGCCACCGGTAGCCGTTGGTCAGGATCCGGGGAAGCGGCTTGCAGCCGCGCCGCCGGCGGCCTCGGGTGGCTGCCGCGGCGGCAAGCCTGCGATCAGCGCACCAGTTCGGCGCGCAGCGCGCGCAAGGCCTTCTTCATCCGGGCCGCGTGCTCGGGGCCGATGCGGATCATGATCTTGCGTCCCGCCGACAGCTTTTCGAGCAGCGGATCGGCGAACGTGTAGTTGACCTTCGGCTGTACCAGCCTGATCGGGCCGCTGACCTCGGGCGCAGTGAGCATGTCGTCGATCGCCTCGATGACGCGATCGTGGAAGTGCGCATTGGGAAATCCCATCGCGCGGTATTCCTTCTGCAGCAACGGATAGAAGCGCAGGTAGATGGCGACCATCGTTTTCGGGTCGAGCGACTCGACCGAGGCGGACGAAGGTGTCGTAGCGCGCGAAGTTGGCCGGCGCGAGCGTCATCGAACCGTCGGCCGACGCCACCGCGAACTGGCCGGGCACGCGCTTGACCGCGCTCAGTTGCGCCGGGATGAGTTCGCGCGGCAGGTGGTCGGCGGTGACCACGAAGCGACGCGCGAAGTCCTGCATGTTCAGCACCTGCGCCAGCGCATCGCGCCCGGCCAGCTTCAGCAGCGCCTCGAGGATCGGCGCATCGCTGTGCTCGGCCGGCGGCATCGTGGCCGCGTCGGGCACCGCGCCCGGCAGAGGATTCTTCGGCCCGTCGGCAACCGGGGCAGGAACCGGCGGCACGGCCTCGGTGGGCTGCGCGGGCGCCGGGGCGGCGCCGGCCGCGGCGGGAGTGCTCTCGGGAGCAGGCGCGCTGGTGGTGGGCGGCGGCACCGGCCGGGGCGTTTCGCGCTGCCACAGGTAGACGCCGCCGGCGATCGCGACGATCGCCAGCACGATGAGCCACCACGGCGGGCCCGCCGTCGAGGCCGGAGGGGCGTTCGGAGGTGGCATCGGCGTGTTACGCGGCGCGCGGCTCCCGGAAAGTTCGAGCGTACCTCAGATCACGCCTTGCGCGATCATCGCATCGGCCACTTTCACGAAGCCCGAGATGTTGGCGCCGTCGACGTAGTTGATGCTGCCGTCTTCGCGCTTTCCGTGACGCACGCAGCTCTCGTGGATCGCCTTCATGATCGCGTGCAGCCGCTCGTCGACCTCGGCGTGCGTCCAGCCGAGCCGCTGCGCGTTCTGCGCCATCTCGAGCCCCGACGTCGCCACACCGCCGGCGTTGCTCGCCTTGCCCGGCGCGTAGAACACGCGCGCGTGCTGCAGCACTTCGACCGCGTCGAGCGTGCTGGGCATGTTCGCGCCTTCGGCGACGCAGACCACACCGTTGGCCACGAGGTTCTTCGCGTCGTGCTCGTCGAGTTCGTTCTGGGTGGCGCAGGGCAGCGCGATGTCGGCCGGAATGTGCCAGGGCCTGCGCCCGGCCTCGAAGCGAAGGCCGAACTCCCGGGCGAACTGTTCGAGCCGCCCGCGGCGCTCGTTCTTCAGCGTCATCAGCGCGGCGAACTTGTCCTCGTCGAAGCCCTCGGGAACGTGCACGGTGCCGCCCGAGTCGGACGCGGTGATCACCTTCGCGCCGAGGTCCATCGCCTTCTCGATCGCGTACTGGGCGACGTTGCCCGACCCCGATACCGAGACGGTCATCCCTTCGAACGAGCGCCCCGTCCGGCGCAGCATCTCCTGCGCGAAGTAGACGGTGCCGTAGCCGGTGGCCTCGGGTCGCATCAGGCTGCCGCCGTAGCTCAGGCCCTTGCCGGTGAACACGCAGGAGGCGTTGTTGGCCAGCCGTTTCATCATGCCGGCCATGAAGCCGACCTCGCGCGCCCCCACGCCGATGTCGCCGGCCGGAACGTCGGTGTCGGCCCCCAGGTGGCGGTGCAGCTCGAGCATCAGCGACTGGCAGAAGCGCATCACTTCGCCGTCGCTCTTGCCCTTGGGATCGAAGTCGGAACCGCCCTTGCCGCCGCCCATCGGCAGCGAAGTGAGCGCGTTCTTGAAGGTCTGCTCGAAGGCCAGGAACTTCAGGATCGAGAGGTTCACCGACGGGTGGAAGCGCATGCCGCCCTTGTACGGGCCGATCGCCATGCTGTGCTGGATGCGGAACGCGCGGTTCACGCGCGTGTTGCCTTCGTCGTCGACCCAGCAGACGCGGAACTGCAGTACCCGGTCGGGCTCGACCAGGCGTTCGAGCAGCGCATCGTCGGCGTAGTGCGGAAACTCCTGCAGGAACGGCCAGATGCTTGCGATCACTTCCTTGACAGCCTGCAGATACTCGGGCTGCTGCGGGTCGCGCTGCGCGACCGACGCGAGAAACGCTTCCGGGCTGGCGTATTTCACCTGGACTCCTGGTTCGTCATCGTTGCACGTGTGGAGCGGCGCGCCACCCGCGATGCATGTCAGGAGTCCGGAGGGGGTGCCGAGCACCCTGGCGAAGCGCGGGCAGCGAAACGCCGAACCGCGAATCCTAGCAGGTTCGCCAGATCGGCTACCGTTGCGATTTTGCGACCCCGAACCCGACAGGCCATGACCCGCCCCACCCGAATCCTGATCCTCGGCGCCGCCGGGCGCGACTTCCACAACTTCAACCGGGTCTATCGCGACGACCCGGGGTCGAAGTCGTCGCGTTCACCGCGACGCAGATCCCGGGCATTGCCGGGCGGCGCTATCCGCCGGAACTGGCCGGCCCGCGCTACCCGCAGGGCATCCCGATCGAGGACGAAGCGCGGCTGGAGGCACTGTGCCGCGAGCGGGAGGTCGATCGCGTCGTGTTCGCCTACAGCGACGTGACCCATGCGCACGTGATGCACTGCGCGTCGCGCGCGCTCGCGTCGGGCTGCGACGTGAGCCTGCTCGGTCCGGCGGCGACGATGCTGGCGTCGAGCCGCCCGGTGATCGCGATCTCGGCGGTGCGCACCGGCTGCGGCAAGTCGCAGGTGGCGCGCTGGCTGTCGTCCTGGCTGCGCGAGCGCGGCTGGCGCGTCGCGGTGCTCAGGCATCCGATGCCCTACGGCGACCTGGTCGCGGCGCGGGCGCAGCGCTTTGCGACAATGGCCGACCTCGATGCCGCGGGCTGCACCGCCGAGGAGCGCGAGGAATACGAGCCGCATCTCGCCGCCGGCAACCTCGTGTTCGCCGGCGTCGACTACGCCGAGGTGCTGCGACAGGCCGAGAGGGAGGCCGACCTGATCGTCTGGGACGGCGGCAACAACGATTTCCCGTTCGTGCGTCCCGGCCTGCACCTGGTGCTCGCCGACGCGCTGCGCCCCGACCAGGTGGACACGCACCATCCGGGCGAGACGGTGGCGCGCATGGCCGACGCGCTCATCGTCAACAAGGTCGACGCCGTCGAGGCCCCGGCGATCGAAGCGCTCGAGCAGCGACTTCGCGCGGTCAATGCGCACGCGCCGATCGTCCGGGCCGCCTCGCCGGTGCGGCTCGATGATCCTCGGGCGGTCGCCGGGCAGCGCGTGCTGGTCGTGGAGGACGGCCCGACGATCACGCACGGCGGCATGGCGAGCGGCGCCGGGTACGTGGCGGCGCTGGCCGCCGGCGCAGCGGCGATCGTCGATCCGCGGCCGTTCGCCGACGGCTCGCTGGCCGCGACCTATGCGGCCTTCCCGCATATCGGACCGGTGCTGCCGGCGATGGGCTACGGTCCCGCGCAACGCGCGGAACTGGCGCGCTGCATCGCCGCCAGCGGCGCGGAAGCGGTCGTCGTGGGCACTCCGTTCGACCTCGCCTCGATGCTGGGACTGTCGCTTCCGGTGGTGGCGCGCGCTATCGCTTCGAGCAGCGCGGCGGCGCGCGGCTCGACCAGATCGTCGGCGACTGGCTCAGAGCCTGTGAATGAGTCCGGCGCGCCCGAGCGGCTGGCCCGAACAGCGCCAATCGAGGCGCAAAGCGCAGCCGTAGCACGGGCTACGGCGAGCATTTGCAACGAAGAGTGGCGCCGTTCGGGACGGACGAGCGGGCGTGGCGGATTCTTTCACAGGCTCTCGCGCCTTGCCATCTCGAAGTCGATGACGCGTGTGCTGCCGCGCAGCCGGCCGAGCGGGGTGTCGATGTGCTGCTCGACCTCGAGGAACACGCCGAGTCGCTCGAAGTACATCACGGTTGCGCCTGCCTTCACCGGAATCCCGCGATAGCGCCCGCGGCCTTCGCACTCGATCGAGCGCGCGCTGCCCGGCATGGCCGGATGCACGGTCGAGGCCGCCAGCGTGGCCCCGACGACACAGTGCTGCGTCAGCGACGAGCCGTCCTCGTCGTAATCGAGGCGGAAACGCGCGCCTGGCGACAGCGGCAGCTGCAGCCCCTGCACCTGCACGTCGAGCACGCTGTCGCCGGGCTGCACGACAGTGAGGCCACGCACGCCGATGCCGCGGTGCGGCCCGCGCGGCTTCGGCGCGAGCGTTTCGCGGATCACCGGGCTCAGGCCCACCGGCAGGTCGGGCGCTGCGCCGTCGAATCGCTCGCGGACCCGGCGCGGCGGGCGTGTCGGCCGCTTGGTCTCCAGCGTCCAGTCGAATGCGGCAACCGGTTCGCCGCGGCCGATGAGTCCGGCCGCGAACAACGCGTCGAGCAGCGCCGGGGGCAGTGAAGCAGTGCCCGGCTGCCCGGTCCCGGCCGCATCGGGGGACGGCGAAGGCGTCGCCGCGGCGGCCGGCCCGACGCACAGCGCAAGGCCGAGCGCCAGCCACGACAGCGCCGCGCACAGCGGCGAGCGCCGCGCCATCGGCCGCATGCCGGCGCGGCGCGGCGACGACATCATGGGAAATGCCCTGTCAGCGGCCGACGGGCCGCGCGAGGCCACGGCTGCGGCCGCCCCGGGCTTCGAGCCGCGCGATGCGCGCTTCGAGGGCATCGAGCGCGGCGCCGAGCGGGGCCAGTTCGCCGCGCGCGACCAGATGGCGCCCGTCGCCCGCGAGGTGCGCGACGGCCGAAGTCTCGATCCGCGTGCGCAGGTCGCGCGCCACTGCCCGGCCGGATTCGACCCCGGTGCCGACGCGGCGCGCGAGCACGTCGCCCACCACGCGACTGAGGTCTTCCTCGACGTCCCAGCGAAGCTGCCGGGCGATCTCGCCCAGCGCCTCGGCCAGCGCCGCTTCACCGTCGATGCGCAGATGCGGCGTCAGCGCCCCAAGACCCTCGCGCAGCAGCGCGAAGGCGGCGCCGACCGAAGGCAGCAACAGCATCCGCACCGCGGCCTCGGGCTCGCCTTCGTCGGGCCAGGGCAGCAGTTCGAGCTGACCGTCGTCGAGGATTCGGGCGAGCAGTTGCGGAGGCGGCAGCCCCGTCAGTGGGGCTGCCTCGACGCCGATGCGGACGACGCGGCCGGCAAAGCCGGCGAGCCGGGCGCGCGCCCAGTCGTGCTGGCGCAGCAGGTGGCCGAGCGCCGCGAGCAGCGCGGACGCGCCGCCATCGACGAGGCGGCGCGCGAGCGGCACCGCGCCGTTCAGTTGAGTTGCTGGATGCCCGCGAGCACCCAGCCGCCGCTGCCGCTGACCGGCTTGACCAGGTTCCAGACCTCGTCGAACGGCCGTGCCTCGCCGTCGGCTTCTTCGCGGATCATGCCGGTGAAGCGCAGGCTGGCGATGTGCTCGGCCCCGGTGGTCTCGATGCCGAGCAGCTGCGCGTCGAGCGTGACCACGTCGGTGCGGTTGGATGCGCCCTTGCGTTCGCCGATATCGACCGCGAGCTCGGCGTACATCTCGGGGGTGGTGAATTCGCGCAGATCGGCCAGGTCGGCCGCGTCGAAAGCAGCCTGCAGGCGCACGAACTGGACCTTCGCCGTGCGCACGAAGCCGTCGGCGTCGAAGCCGGCCGGAATGCCCCAGGCCTCGGTCGGAGCGGCGGCCGGGACAACCGGCGTGACCGTCCGGCGCTGATCAGCGTCGGCCCCGCCCTGCGGGAGCGGCGAATAGCGCACCGCGGCCTCCTGGCCGAGGCTGGCCTGCGAATAGCCCGCACCCTGCCAGGCGGGCTGCTGCCCGCCCGCGGCGCGCCGGCCGGCGAGCATGCGCAATACCGCCAGCGCCGCGATCGCCAGCAGCGCGATCAGCATGAACGATGCGAGCTCTTCGCCGAACCCGAGATGACTGGCCAGCGCGGCCAGCCCCAGGCCGGCGGCCGGGCCGGCGATCGGGCCGAGCCAGCGGTTGCCGGCGCCCGGCGCAGCCGCACCTGCCTGGCGCGCCGGAGCCTGCGGCGCGGCGGCTGGCTGTTGCGGGGCCGCGCTGCGCTGGGTCACCTTGCTGGATTGCTGGCCGAAGGACTTGCCGCCGCCCAGGCGGCGCGCCTCGGCTTCGGGAGAAACCAGCGCGATCGAGGCGACGAGGGCAACGAGCACCGACAGGATCCGGGACATCAGTTTCATGAACACTCCGCATTGAGGGTCGTTCGAATGACCCGATAGTGGGGCCGGGCCCCGCCAAAACCAACGAGGAAAAACCCGCGGCCTACGCCTTGAACCCCTCGTGCAGCGCGACGACGCCGCCGGTGAGGTTGAAGTAGCGAACCCGCGAAAAGCCTGCCTCCTCCATCATCGTCTTCAGCGTCTCCTGGTCGGGATGCATGCGGATCGACTCGGCCAGGTAGCGATAGCTGGCCTCGTCGCCGGCCACGCGCTTTCCGAGCCACGGCAGCACCGAGAACGAGTAGAGGTCGTACAAAGGCGCCAATGCCTTACGCACCTGCGAGAACTCGAGCACCAGCAGGCGGCCTCCGGAGGCGAGCACGCGGTGCATCTCGGCGAGCGCGCGCTCCTTGTGCGTCATGTTGCGCAGCCCGAAGGCGACGGTGACGCGATCGAAATAACCGTCGGGAAACGGCAGCGTCTCGGCGTCGCACTGAACCGCCGGCTGAAGGCAGCCGTCGTCGACCATGCGGTCGCGCCCGACCGAGAGCATCGAACCGTTGATGTCGGTGAGCCAGACCTCGCCCTTGGGCCCGACGCGGCGCGCGAACGCACGCGCCAGGTCGGCGGTGCCGCCGGCCACGTCGAGCACGCGCATGCCGGGACGCACCGCGGCCTGTCCGATCGTGAACGCCTTCCAGATGCGGTGCATGCCGGCCGACATGAGGTCGTTCATCAGGTCGTAACGCGCGGCCACGGAATGGAACACGCCCGCGACGCGCGCCGCCTTCGACGCCTCGTCGACGGTTTCGTAGCCGAAGTGGGTGGTGTGGGGCTCGCTCATCGGCGCGATGCCCCTCTCAGTGTTTCGGCCGTTTGGCGGCGCTCGCCTGGATCGGTGACGGGGCGTGACGGCTCATTCCGGCCGCCTCGAGCCGCTTCAGGTATTCCTGCCACAGCGATTCCTGGTTGTCACCGAGCCAATAGAGGTACTCCCACGCGTAGATGCCGGTGGCGTGGCCATCGGTGAAGGTGGGCTGGATCGCGTAGTGACCCACCGATTCGACCGAGGCGATGCCGACGTCGGCCTTGCCGGCCTGCAGCGTCTCCTGGCCGGGGCCATGGCCGCGCACCTCGGCCGACGGCGAATACACGCGCAGCAACTCGAATGGCAGCCGGAACAGCTTGCCGTCGGAGAACTCGATCTCGAGAACGCGCGAGCCCTGATGGACGACGACGCGCGTGGGAGATGCGCTGCTCGGATCGGATGCGGTCATGAGTGTGTGGCGGGCTGCAATGCGCCTGCGCCGGCGCGATGTCTCATGTTAGCCCAGAACGCGGCGTGGGCCCTTGGCAGACCCTGGCTCGCGCACGCGACACGCGTTACGCACATGTGCGGATGTTCGCGCCCCGGCGCGCCCGCTAGGATCGTCGAACGGCGCCGGATTCCGCGGGCGGGGCGATCGGCCCACCGCCCGTGACGACGCCGGCGCATGGGAGAAGGCCATGAGAGAACGGACGCAAGCGGCGCCCGCCCGGCGCCTCGACAGGATCCTGACCGCAGTCGCCGCAGGAATCGTTCTGCTGCTTGCGGGTTGCGGAGGCGGCGGCGGCGACGATCCGACAGGCGCCGCGCCGGCGGCGCCCGCGGCCAGCGGGCCGACCCTCGCCACGCCGACCGACAAGTCGACGGCGGTCGATTACCAGTACCAGGCCGTCGCCGAAGCGCGCGCGGCCGTCGAAGCCATCCTGACGGCCGACAAGGCCGCCGTCCAGTCACTGGTCGACGGCAGGCACGCCGACTGGGATCGCTACTGGACCACCGAGTACCCGCTGCTGCTCGAGCGACTGCGCGTCGCGACGGAAAACCTGAAGCTGAGCGAGAATTACATCCATAAGTACGTCTACGGTCTCGGTCCGGTCTACGCGAAGGATCTGACGAGCGAGAAGGTCGTCCCGCTGCCGATCGTCCTGGGGGCCATCGCGGCGATCAGCGGCATATACGCCCTCGAGCAGAGCGGCTACCAGGAGCGCTGGAAGGCTGCCAACGCCGCTGAACAGCAGGATCTCGTCGAGAAACTCAGGCAGGTCTACATCGACTCGGGCATGCCGACGTCGGTCGCCGACGCCCGCTCGAAGATCGACGCGGGGATCATCACGACGCTGCGGCAGTTGCAGACCGGTATCGACACCGCCAGGACCTTCGTCGTCGACAACTTCGCTCTCCCGGCCTTCGGTTCGTACCTTCCGGACGACGTCTCGACCATCGTCGACCTGAAGGATCTGGCGAAGCAGGTCGGGGAAATCAAGGACAACCTCCTGGCGATCTTCACGACGAAAGAGTGCCGCCAGGTCATCCCCACGAAGGCGCTCGACGGCGACGGCTACCTGCAGCACCCGGAGCGTTCGGCGCTCGGGCCGGCGGTCGCGAAGGCGGACGCGGGCTGCAGGATCTACTTCTGCTCGACGAGCGACGGCACCTGCCCGAAGCTGCCCGCTGGCAACTGGGAGGCGGCCGTGTTCGCGCCGGGCCACCTGCGCGACACCGATCCGGACGTCGTCGCCGGCCCCGCCGGCGGCACGGTCGCGGTCGAGGGCACGCTCGTTGCGGCCGCCGACATCGGCGCGCCGCCGCCCGTGGCCCAGTGCAGCAAGGTGCAGAACGCCGGCGGCGACCAGGCCGACACGCGCAATGTGCCGCTCGGCGCCACCTCCGGCACCTTCACGCTCACCTACCAGATGTGGAGCATCAAGGACCGCATCCGCGTGCTCTACGACGGCGCGACGCTCTTCGACTCGGGCTGCGTCAGCGACGGCAAGACCCAGCTTCTCCCGTACTCGGGGCTCGCCAGCTTCGTGACGATCCAGGTCGAACCGAACTGCACCGGCACCACCAGCGGTACGGCGTGGAACTACACGGTCGCTTGTCCGGGGGCGAACTGAGGGCGCGGCGCCGCCCCGCGCCGCTTGACCCGGCCGGCGGCCCGGCGACATGATGAACGCGTTCCCGACTCCCGCTGGCGGTGCCAGGTGCCCGAGCAGACCGACGCGCGCCCATTGCCCCGGCGCCGCTCGTGGCGGAGCGCGGTCGCGCGCGCGCTGACCGGGTGCGGGGCGACCGTGCTGCTCGTCGCCAACGGGGCCGCGGCGGCGGCCGGCGTGCCGCTCCAGGTGCGCGTCGGCGTCGCCGCCATCGACGTCGCCGATTGCTGCACCGAACCGCCCGCGCGATTCGATGGCGCACCGCTCGCCACCGTCGGCGTCGGCCCGCGCTCGAGCCCGCGCTGGCTGCGCATCGACGCGCCACTGGCCGGTGAGGTGCTCGCGCTCAGGCCGGTCGTCGATCGCGCCACCCTGTACTGGCGCAACCGCGCCACCGGGCGCTGGGAAACCTCGCTCACCGGCGACCACGTGGGTCCCGGAATGCGCACGCTCGCGGTGGCAGGCATGGCGCTGCCGGTGCCCGCGGCAGCCGACGACGGACCGGCCTATCTGCGCGTCGAGCAGCCGTCGTTCACCGTGCTGCGATTCGAGCGCCACCCGACGGGCGACTACGCGGCGCTGCAGGCGCGGCGCCTGAACCTCGACCTGCTGCTGCTCGGCTTCGTCTCCGCGATCGTCTGCTACAACCTCGCCGTGTCGGCGCTCATCCGCGACCGCGTGTTCCTGCTCAACGCGATCACTATCCTGTCGATGCTCGTGATCGCGGTCTATCTCGCCGGCTATGGCCCGCTGTACCTGTGGCCGCAGCAGCCCGCACTGGGCGACCAGGCGATGAACCTCGCGATGGCGGTCGGCAACGCGAGCGGCGCGCTGCTGGTGCGCGAGCAACTGGCGCGTGGCGCCACGTACCGGGGGTGGCTGCGCGCGCTGCTCGGACCGGTCGCGCTGGCGCCGCTCGCGTGGCTCGCGGGGGTCGTTGCGCCGTACCACGTCGGGCGCCACGCGCTGCTCGTCGTGTCGGTGGTCACGCTGGCGACGGCCACCGCCGCGCTGGTGCCCGGGGTGCTGCGCGGCGAGCGCAACGCGCGACTGGTCGGCCTGCCGTTCCTGCTCGCGATGCTGCCCGCCATCGGCACTGCCGCGCTGCAACGACTCACCCGCCCCGGCACGCCCGGCCTGCCGGACAACGCCTTCGGCTCGTTCCTCGCGCTCGAGGCACTGCTGTTCTCGCTCGTGCTCGCGGCGCGCGTACGCAGCGCCGAGGCCGACCGGCGCACGGCCGACGCGGCACTCCTCGCGGCGCGGCGCGATGCCGGCGCGCGCATCCTGCGCGCGCAGGACGTCGAGCGCCAGCGCGTCGCGCAGGACCTGCACGACAGCGTGGGGCAGCGATTGCTGTTCCTGATCAACCGGTTGCGACTGCTCAGGCTCGAAGCGGCGCGGCAGGGCTTCACGGCGCAGGCCTCGGTCGGCGACGCGCTGGACGACGCGACCGACGTGCTCGACGGGATCCGGCGCATCTCGCGCGCGATGCACCCGGCGACCTTCGACTACCTCGGCTGGCGCGGCGCGCTCGAGTCGCTGGTCGACGCGATGAACCGGGACACGCCGATGAACTGCACGGCGACCTTCGACGTCGCCGCCGGGGAGCCGACCGGCGAGGCCGGGCTGCACCTGTACAGGATCGCGCAGGAGGGCTTCAACAACGTGCTCCGGCACGCCGGCGCGACACGCTGCACCGCGCGCTTCGCGTGCCGCGACGGCCGGGTCACGCTCGCGATCGAGGACAACGGTGTCGGCCCGGGCGATCGCACCGACCCGGCAGACCGTGCCACGGGCCTGGGCCTGGTGTCGATCGACGAGCGCACGCGGTTGCTCGGCGGAGACTGGACGATCAGGCCCGGCGCCTCGGGCGGGACCCGGCTCGAGGTGTCGGTCCCCTTCGGGCCGGGCGCCGCGCCGGGTACCGGCGCCGCGTCTCCGGAGTCTGCGCCGTGACGTTGCGCGTGCTCGTCTGCGACGACCACCCGCTGTTCCGGGTCGGGCTGCGCGCCGCGCTGGCGGACCACCCCGCCGTCGACGTGGTCGGCGAAGCCGCCGACGGACGCGACTGCCTGGCGATGCTGCAGTCGCTCGAGCCCGACGTGCTGCTGCTCGACCTCGCGCTGCGCGAGATGGGCGGCTACGAGGTGCTCGCGTGGATCCGCGCGCACCGACCGGGGCTGCGTACCCTCGTCCTGTCGATGTATTCGGAGCCCGCCTTCGCCGAGCGCGCGCGCGCGCTCGGCGCGTGCGGCTTCATCGCGAAGGAGGACGCGTTGAGCGAGATCCACGCCGCGCTCGAACACCCGCGCGACGCGTTCTACGCGAGCGCGTCGGTGAGAACGACGCCGCGTGGGGCGCGCGCCGGGGAACTCGCCCGCATCGACGAACGTCTCCTCGCGCTGTCGCCAACCGAGCGCCGCGTGATGAGCCTGCTGTCGCAGTCGCTGACGAGCCGCGAGATCGCCCGGCGACTCGGGATCAGCCTGCGCACCGTCCAGACCCACCGGACGCACATCGCCGACAAGCTCGACGTGCACGGCGTCAATCGGCTGATGGAACTGGCGATCCGCTACCGGCAGATCTTCTCGTAGCGCCCGTTGCCCTACCCCTGAACGCCGGCGGGCGCAGCCTCGATCCTCAGCGACAGCCGCTCGTAGCCAGGCCCGCGCTCGATCAGCGAAACGAAGCGGATCGCCGCCTCGCGGCCGGGCTCGCGCAACACCGCGCAGGCGCCGGCATGGGCGCGCTTGGGCGGCAGCACGAGGCTGGGCAATTCGCCTGCCGCCGCATCGCCCGGCAGCAGCCACGCGTCGACGAAGAACAGGGCCTCGCCGATCCTGACCCCCGCGGGCACCGGCCTTCCGCCCCGGCACCGCAAGCCGAGCCGCTGGCCGCGAAGGCGCAGGTAGTCGGGGCCTGGAACCTGCTCGATCGACTCGATCGTCGCCAGCGACAGGCCGGAACCGCGCGCGACCGCGACCAGCGCGCCGAGCGCCGCACGCGGGGCCAAACCGTGGCGCAGCAGCGTGAGCCGATCGGCCTCGAGTTCTTCGATCCAATCGACGGCCTCGCCCTCGGCCATCACCAGCGCGACCGGATCGCGCTGGTCGACGTCGCGGCCGAGCGCCACGCGCATGATCGTGTTCTGCTCCCAGCGCCCGGTGTATTCGTACGGCGCGTCGGGCGCCGCCTGAGGGGCGCGCGTCTCGGCCACCGGCTGCATGTCGGCCGCGTGGATCCGCGGCAGGCCGAAGCGCAGCCGCGCGTCGCTCGGCCCGTCGGCGCCATCGCCGGCGATCTCGCGGCCGGCGCCCGGCGCGGCGAGCAGCGAAGCCTCGGTCCAGCGCCGCTCGAGGTCTTCGAGCAGCGCCCGGGTGGCGCTGCCGGCCAACGGCAGCGACTTGCGCGGCGGTGCCTCCGCCCCCGATGCGAGCCACTGCTGTCGGCGCCGGGCGATGCTGGCCGGCAACCTGTGGGTATCGAGCCGCACGGCGTGCCCGGAGCCGGGCACGACGGTCGGGCCGTACGGATTGGGCTGGGGTGCGCCGTCGTCGATGCGGTAACCGACCTTCGCGGCCAGCCGTGTGGCGAGCCGGTCGGCCACGCCCGCCTCCGCGCTCGCGCGCGACGGCAGCGCGGCCGCCTGCAGCAGCAGCGGATAGACGAACAGCGCGCGCGCCGTCGTCGGCTTGACCAGCGGCACTTCGTCGATCAGCGCCTCGTCCTGGAACGTGGTGCGGCGCATGTGACGCGCGAGCACGCACAGCGCGTCCCAGTCGGCGGCCAGCGGCGTGATCCGGTGACGCAGCAACAGCGACACGATGCGCGCCTGCGCGTCGAGCGCGCGAGCCAGCGGCATCGCGACGCGCAGCGCGTTCGTGGCGCCGGGGATGATCGAACGGGTGTCGTCGCCGTGGATGCCGAGCATCAGCGAGTAGGCGCGCTTGAACAGGTCGCGACTGGCGCGCAGGCTGGCCAGCACGCCTCCCAGTCGCTCCCAGTCCGGCTCGGCGAAGGGCAATGCAAGCCCGGCCAGCGGCGCCAGGCAAGGGTCGATGGCGCGGACCTGCTCGATACGCGCCTGCTCCAGCATCTCGAACAGCGGGTCGGCGGCCGGGCCCGGCCGGGCCAGACGCGCGAACAGCCTGTCGATCGCCGACAGGCGCTGTTGCGCTTCCGCGGGCAGGTCGTCGAGCCATTGCCGGCACGATGCGGCGTCGCGCACGCGCGCGAGATCGGAATTCGGACCGTGGGTCATGGCAGTCTTGGGGATCGTTCCAGGCTCGTCGTTCGTCAGCGGGCCCAGTGTGCGCCGGCACACGCGGCGCGCAACGGCATTGCCGCACACTGCCCGGCCGCGCGGGACCGGCGGCGACGGCGGGCCGACAGGCGGTCGATCGGGGGCGTTCAGGCGCCCGGGGCCAGCCGGCGTTCGAGCGCGTCGAGATACGACGGCAGGCGCGCCGCGACCCGGGCGCGCCGGGCCTCGACCGCGGCGTCGCGCCCGCCGGCCGCGCGGCCCCAGACCGGTTCGGGGAAATGCCGGTCGTCGCGCCAGCGCGGAACCACGTGCCAATGCAGGTGAGGAACGACGTTGCCGAAGCAGGCGAGGTTGACCTTGTCGGGCGCCAGCACCGCGCGCTGCGTCTCTTCGACCGCGAGCACCACGCGCATCAGCTCGTCGCGATCGGCCGCGCCGAGCTCGCTCATCTCGGCGACGTGCGCGCTCCAGATCACGCGCGTGAAGGCCGGATAGTCGGGTTCGGCCGCCAGCACGACGCGCCAGTTGCCTGTGCGCGCCACGGGCGTGCCGCCCTCGCCGGTGCAGAGCGGGCAGCGCGAATCGGGGGTGTCGTTCCCGGCCATCGTGGCAGGCCGCGCGTTCAGACGAGCACGCGCTCGATGCCGCCGTCGTTGGCGCGGCGCACGTAAGCCTGCAGCCAGTCTTCGCCGAGGATGTGCCGCGCCAGCTCGACGACGACGTAGTCGGCCTCGACCCCGGCGTCCTCCTCGTAGCGCACCAGGCCCTGCAGGCACGACGGGCACGAGGTGAGCACCTTGACCGGGCCGGTGAAGCGCTCGCCGGGCGCGCCGTCGCCGCACGCCACCGGCAGCGCGCGCAGCGCCTGCGCGTCGCGGCGCATCTCCTCTTCCTTGCGAAAGCGCACCTGCGTGCTGATATCGGGCCGCGACACGGCCAGCGTGCCCGACTCGCCGCAGCAGCGGTCGTTCTTCTCGATGCGCCCGTTCAGCGAATCGTTGATCAGCGCGTTGACCACCGTCAGCGGCGCGTATTCCTTGATCGGGCTGTGGCAGGGGTCGTGGAACATGTAGCGCGCGCCGGTCACGCCGTCGAGCCGCACCCCCTTCTCCATCAGGAACTCGTGGATGTCGACGATGCGGCAGCCCGGGAAGATCGTCTCGAACCGGTAGTCCTGCAGCTGGTCGTAGCAGGTGCCGCAGCTCACCACCACCGTGCGGATGTCGAGGTAGTTCAGCGTGGTGGCGACCCGGTGCAGCAGCACCCGGTTGTCGGTGATGATCTTCTCGGCCCGGTCGTACTGGCCCGAGCCGCGCTGCGGATAGCCGCAGCACAGGTATCCGGGCGGCAGCACCGCCTGCACGCCCACGTGCCAGAGCATCGCCTGCGTGGCCAGCCCCACCTGCGAGAACAGGCGCTCGGAGCCGCAGCCGGGGAAATAGAACACCGCCTCGGAGTCGACCGTGGTCGCCTGCGGGTCGCGGATGATCGGCACGTAGCGCGAGTCCTCGATGTCGAGCAGCGCGCGCGCCGTCTTCTTCGGCAGGTTGCCCGGCATCTTCTTGTTGACGAAGTGGATCACCTGCTCCTTCAGCGGCGCCCGGCCGACCGTGGCCGGCGGCTTGCGCGTCTGCTCCTTCGCCAGTCGCCGGAACAGGTCGCTGGCGAGACGCTGCGCGCGGTAGCCGATGCCGACCATCGCGGCGCGCGTGGCCCGGATGGTGTCCGGGTCGGTGGCATTGAGAAAGAACATCGCTGCGGCGTTGCCCGCGTTGAACTTCTTCCTGCCCATCTTGCGCAGCAGGTTGCGCATGTTCATCGACACGTCGCCGAAGTCGATGTCCACCGGGCACGGCGCCAGGCACTTGTGGCAGACCGTGCAGTGGTCGGCCACGTCGGAGAACTCGTCCCAGTGGCGGATCGACACGCCGCGCCGCGTCTGCTCCTCGTAGAGGAAGGCCTCGACCAGCAACGAGGTGGCGAGGATCTTGTTGCGCGGCGAATAGAGCAGGTTCGCGCGCGGCACGTGCGTGGCGCACACCGGCTTGCACTTGCCGCAGCGCAGGCAGTTGCGCACCGAGTCGGCGATCGAGCCGATGTCGGACTGCTGCAGGATCAGCGATTCGGCGCCCATCAGCCCGAAGCTCGGCGTGTAGGCGTTTCGCAGGTCGCCCGGCAGCGTGGGATCGTCGAGCAGCTTGCCGCGGTTGAAGCGGCCCTCGGGATCGACGCGCCGCTTGTAGGCGCGAAACGCGGCCACCCTCCTCGTCGCCGAGGAACTCGAGCTTGGTGATGCCGATGCCGTGCTCGCCGGAAATCACGCCGTCGAGCGAGCGCGCCAGCGCCATGATGCGCGCCACCGCCGCCTCGGCCTCCTTCAGCATCGCGTAGTCGTCGGAGTTCACCGGGATGTTGGTGTGCACGTTGCCGTCGCCGGCGTGCATGTGCAGTGCCACGAAGACCCTGCCGCGCAGCACCTTGCGTTGGGTCGCGTCGAGCGCCTGCAGCAGCGGCGCGAACGCCAGCCCCGAGAAGATGTTCTCCAGAGGCCCGCGCACCTCGGTCTTGAAGGACACGCGGATCGTGCGGTCCTGCAGCACGCGAAACAGCGTGGCGCCGGGCTCGTGCCCGAGCCGCTCGTCGAGCGCCGCCCGCAGGTGCCCGAGACCGAGCCCGGCGAGCGCGTCGCGCAACGGCGCGAGCGGCTCGTCGATGCGCTTTCGAGCAGGAAGCGCCAGCGCCGGCGCGCCGTCCGGACGACTTCCAGCGCCTGCAGGCGCCGCGCGACCGCCATCTCGCGATCGGCTGCCTCGTCGCGGCCGGCCACCGGGCGCGGCAGGTGGGCCTCGTCGGCGAGCAGGCGCTTCGAGCGCGTCGAGCGTCGCCAGCTTGTTCTTCGTCGACAGCTCGATGTTGATGCGCTCGATGCCGTCGGTGTACTCGCCCATCCGCGCGAGCGGGATGACCACGTCCTCGTTGATCTTGAACGCGTTGGTGTGGCGCGCGATCGCGGCGGTGCGCGCGCGGTCGGCCCAGAACGCCTTGCGCGCCTCGGCCGACGCGGCGACGAAGCCTTCGCCGGCGCGCCGGTTCGCCAGCCGCACCACCTCGGAAGCGGCACGCGCGACCGCGTCGTCGTCGTCGCCGACGATGTCGCCGATCAGCACCATCTTCGGCAGGCCGCCGCGGCGCGACTTCGTGGTGTAGCCGACCGCGCGCAGGTAGCGCTCGTCGAGGTGCTCCAGGCCGGCGAGGATCGCGCCGTGCGGCCGCTCGTCGAGGTACGACTTGATCTCGACGATCGACGGCACCGCGTCCCTGGGCTGGCCGAAGAATTCGAGGCAGACGGTACGGATGCAGCCGGGCATCCGGTGCAGCACCCAGCGCGCCGAGGTGATCAGGCCGTCGCAGCCCTCCTTCTGCACCCCCGGCAGCCCCGAGAGGAACTTGTCGGTGACGTCCTTGCCCAGGCCGGGCTTGCGAAAGCGTCGCCCCTCGATCTCGAGACGCTCGCTGCGGATCGGCTCGCCGCGCATCGCGCCATCGGCGCCGAGCTGCGCGGGGGCGTACCACTTCAGGTCGAACGACGCGCTGGGCGCTTCGTGGATCTTGCCCAGGTTGTGCCCGACGCGCGCGACCTCGAGCCAGTTGCCGTCGGGGTCGACCATCCGCCACCAAGTGAGATTGTCGAGCGCGGTGCCCCACAGCACCGCCTTCTTGCCGCCGGCGTTCATCGCGATGTTGCCGCCGATGCAGGAGGCGTCGAGCGAGGTGGGATCGACCGCGAACACCAGCCCGGCGCGCTCGGCGGCCTCGGTGACGCGCCGCGTGACCACGCCGGCCTCGGAAAAGACGGTGGGCACCTCGCGATCGACGCCCGGCAGCCGGATGCGCTCGACTTCGCCCGGGCGCTCGAGCTTCTCGGTGTTGATCACCGCCGACATCGGCGTGAGCGGAATCGCGCCGCCGGTGTAGCCCGTGCCGCCGCCGCGCGGGATGATCGTCAGGCCCAGCTCGGTGCACGCGGCCACCAGCGCCGCAATCTCGCGCTCGCCGTCGGGCGCGAGCACGACGAACGGATACTCGACGCGCCAGTCGGTGGCGTCGGTGACGTGCGAGACACGGCTCAAGCCGTCGAAGCGGACGTTGTCGCGCGCCGTGTGACGCGACAGCCGGCGCATCACGCGCGCGCGCAGCGTCGCGGTGCGCTCGCACTCGTCCTCGAACGCAACCACCGCCGAGCGCGCCAGCCCGAGCAGCCGGCTGACCCGGGCGCTGCGCTCGCTGGCGGCCCGGTCGTCGTGCTCGCTCAGGTCGAGCTCGCGCCGCTTTTCGATCTCGCCCAGCCGGTGATGCAGCGCCTGCACCAGCAGACGCCGGCGCTTCGGGTTGTCGAGCAGGTCGTCCTGCAGATACGGATTGCGCCGCACGACCCAGATGTCGCCGAGCACCTCGTAGAGCATGCGCGCCGAGCGCCCGGTGCGCCGCTCGGCGCGCAACTCCTCGACGATCGCCCAGCCCTCGACGCCGAGCAGCCGGATCACGATCTCGCGGTCGGAGAACGAGGTGTAGTTGTAGGGGATCTCGCGCAGGCGCACCGCGTCGGCGGCCTGCTCGTCGGCGGCGGGCGGCGGTTCGGGGCGCCGGCCGGCAGCCGTGTCGGAAAGGGAAGCACTCATCGAACCCGGCATTTTATCCGACCGCGGCCGCGCCGGCCGGCGCGCGGGGGAGGCGCAGCCTCAACCACCGGAGAACGGCCCGGCGAGCGTGTGCCACCAGGCGTCGGGCACGCCCATCAGCGCGGCCGTCATCAGCAGGTAGCGCAGGCACTTGCCCAGCGCCATCCAGCCCACGCACGGCCAGAACGGGAGTCTGAGCCACCCGGCCACCGCACACAGCGGATCGCCGACCACGGGCAGCCAGGCGAAGAACAGCGCCTTCGGCCCCAGGCGCTCGAGCCACCTCAGGTGGACCGTGCGCTTGCCGCGGGCCACCGCTTCGTGCGCGCCCAGGCCGAGCCAGTAATCGACCGCGCCACCCAGCGTGTTGCCGACGGTGGCCACCACGATCGCCAGCCAGAACTGCTCCGGATTGAGCTTGACGAAGCCGAAGACGGCCGGCTCGGAGCCCATCGGCAGCAGCGTCGCCGACACGAACGCCACGACGAAGATCGTCGACAGCCCGATCTCGGGCAGCGCGAACCAGTCGAGCAGGGTCCGGAGCAGGGCTTCCATCGGCCGGGCAGTCTATCAGCGCCCGCGCCCCCGGCCCCGCGGGCAGCCACCGCCCTCGTCGCGGAACGGTAGAATCTGCCGCTTCATGTCCATCGACTACCTAAAGCGCATCCTCACCGCGAAGGTCTACGACGTCGCCGACGAGACGCCGCTCGACCCCGCGGACATCCTGTCGACCCGGCTGTCCAATCGCGTGCTGCTCAAGCGCGAGGACATGCAGCCGGTGTTTTCGTTCAAGCTGCGCGGAGCGTACAACCGGATGGCGCGGCTGTCGGCCGGGGAGCTGGCGCGCGGCGTCATCGCCGCCTCGGCCGGCAACCACGCCCAGGGCGTGGCGCTGGCGGCGCGCCGCCTCGGCTGCCGCGCGGTGATCGTGATGCCGGTGACCACGCCGCAGGTCAAGATCGACGCGGTCAGGGCGCTGGGCGGAGAGGTCGTGCTCACCGGCGAGTCGTACAGCGACGCAGCCGCGGCGGCGACCGCGCAGCAGCAGCGCGAGGGGCTCACCTTCGTGCACCCGTTCGACGACCCCGACGTGATCGCCGGCCAGGGCACGATCGGCATGGAGATCATGCGCCAGCACCAGGGCCCGCTGCATGCCATCTTCGTGCCGATCGGCGGCGGCGGGCTGGCCGCCGGCGTGGCCGCCTACGTGAAACAGGTGCGCCCCGAGGTCCGCGTGATCGGCGTGCAGACAATCGATTCCGACACGATGGCGCGCTCGATCCGGGCGGGCCGGCGCGTCGAACTGCACGACGTCGGCCTGTTCTCGGACGGCACCGCGGTCAAGAAGGTCGGCGAAGAGACGTTCCGGCTGTGCCGCGCCCTGCTCGACGACGTCGTGGTGGTGGACACCGATGCGATCTGCGCCGCGATCAAGGACGTGTTCCAGGACACCCGCTCGATCCTCGAGCCTGCCGGCGCGCTGTCGGTCGCGGGGCTGAAGGCCTGGGTCGAGCGTGAGAAGGTGCACGACCAGACGCTGGTTGCGGTGGCCAGCGGCGCGAACATGAATTTCGACCGGCTGCGCTTCGTCTCCGAGCGCGCCGAGATCGGCGAGCGCCGCGAGGCGGTGTTCGCGGTGACCATCCCCGAAGAGCGCGGCAGCTTCCGCCGCTTCTGCGAGACGATCGGGCCACGCAACGTCACCGAGTTCAACTACCGGATCGCCGACCCCACCCAGGCGCACGTCTTCGTCGGCATCCAGACCTCGCGTCCCGGCGAGGCCGCGCAGATCGCCGCCGGCTTCGAGGCGGCGGGCTTTCCCGCGCTCGACCTCACCGACGACGAGCTCGGCAAGCTGCACCTGCGCCACATGGTGGGCGGCAACTCGGCGCTGGCGAAGAACGAACTGCTCTACAGCTTCGAGTTCCCGGAGCGCCCCGGCGCGCTGATGCGCTTCCTGTCGAGCATGAGCCCGAACTGGAACATCTCGCTGTTCCACTACCGCAACCACGGCGCCGACTACGGCCGCATCCTGGTCGGCATCCAGGTGCCGGCCGGCGAAAAGAAGCAGTTCCGCGAGTTCCTGGCCACCCTCGGCTACCCGCACCGCGACGAAAGCCAGCACCCCGCCTACCGGCTGTTCCTGGGCGCGCACGCGAGCTGAGCGTCGCGCCGCGGCAAGCGGCGGCGAGCCGGGGTGCGAAGGGCCTGAGCGGAGCGCGTGCGGCGGGCCCCTTGGGGCGCTGGCTGCAGCGGTCGGTGCTTCGCACCGACTCCCTCCGCTGCTCGCCTCGGGGTCGTGCGGCGCAACTCACTTCGCTCGCTACGCTCGCTTCGTTCAGACAGAGCGCCGCAAGTCAGATGTACGAAGCGCGCTTCGCGCGCCGACCCCGACGCTGCGCTGCTCGGCGCCGCAGACAGCGCCCCAAGGGGCCCGCCGCACGCGCTCCGCTCAGGCCCTTCGCCCCCGGCTCGCCGCCGCTTGCCGCTCTGGAAACGTCAATGGTGTTCCAGGCGAAGACGGGACCGTTGCTCACGAATGCCACGACGTTGTCGGCATAAGCGCGGGCCATGCGCCGCGGGCGCGCCTCGTGCGTGGCCGAGAAGCGCAGCAGGCACACCCGCCAAGCGGGGGCAAGCACCTGGCGCACAACGTGAGCTGATCGGAATCACCCCGGGCCGGAGCGGGGCTGGCGCGGCGCGCTAGCCCAGCGCGCGCTGGCGTGGCGAACGCGGAGTGGGCGCGGCCCGGCGAAGCGCTGTCTGCGGCGCCGAGCAGCGCAGCGTCGGGGTCGGCGCGCGAAGCGCGCTTCGTACTTCTGACTTGCGGCGCCCTGTCTGAGCGGAGCTCGCGAAGCGAGCGTAGCGAGTTGCGCCGCACGACCCCGACGTGAGCAGCGCGGGAAGTCGGTGCGCAGCACCGACCGCTGCAGCCAGCGCTTCGCCGGGCCGCGCCCACTCCGCGTTCGCCACGCCAGCGCGCGCTGGGCCAGCGCGCCGCGCCAGCCCCGCTCCGGCCCGGGGTGATTCCGATCAAGCCAGAGGCGCCCGAATCCGATAATATTCAAGCTCTTATGCAACTTCTCACGCTCGGCCTGAACCACCAGACCGCGCCGCTGGCGCTGCGCGAGCGCGTGTCGTTCCCGGGCGAGACGCTGAGGGCGGCGCTGGCCGACCTGCGCGAGCGGTTGCATGCGGTGGCCCCCGAGTCGGCGATCCTGTCCACCTGCAACCGCACCGAGATCTACTGTGCGACGCGCGAGCCGCAGGAGGCGAAGGCTGCGATCGCGGGCTGGCTCGACCATCGCCACCGGATCGACGAAGCGGCGCTGCTCGCGCACCTGTACGCGCTGCCCAACGGCGAAGCGGTGCGCCACGCATTCCGCGTCGCCGCCGGGCTCGATTCGATGGTGCTCGGCGAGCCGCAGATCCTCGGCCAGATGAAGCAGGCCGCGCGGGTCGCGCACGAAGCCGGCGCGCTGGGCTCGCACCTTCACCAGCTGTTCCAGCGCTCGTTCGCGGTTGCCAAGGAAGTCCGCAGCACCACCGAGATCGGCGCACATTCGGTGTCGATGGCCGCCGCCGCGGTGCGGCTGGCGCGGCGCATCTTCGAAGACCTGCGCGACACCCGCGTGCTGTTCGTCGGCGCAGGCGAGATGATCGAGCTGGCGGCCACGCATTTCGCCGCCCAGCACCCGAAAGCGATGGTCGTGGCCAATCGCACGATCGACCGCGCGGCCCGGCTCGCGCAGCGGCTCGGCGCCGAGACCCTGCGCCTGGCCGAGCTGCCCGAACGGCTCGACGAATTCGACATCGTCGTCTCCTGTACGGCGAGCTCGCTGCCGATCATCGGGCTGGGCATGGTCGAGCGCGCCACGCGCGCGCGGCGGCGCAAGCCGATGTTCATGGTCGACCTCGCGGTGCCGCGCGACATCGAAGCCGAAGTCGCCCGCCTCGACGACGTCTTTCTCTACACGGTCGACGACCTCGGCCGGCAGGTGGCCGCCGGCCACGAGAACCGGCGCGCCGCGGTGGCGCAGGCCGAGGCGATCATCGAGACCCGCGTCGACGCGTTCATGCAATGGATGTCGACGCGCCGCGCGGTTCCCGCGATCCGCTCGCTGCACGCGCGCGGCGACGCGATCCGCCGTGCCGAGCTCGAGCGCGCGCGCCGCGCGCTGGCCCGCGGCGAGACGCCCGAGCAGGTCGTCGAGCTGCTGGCGCACGCGCTCACCGCGAAGTTCCTGCACGGGCCCACCAGCCTGCTGCACGGGCCGGATACCCAGCGCGAGCACCTGCTGCCGATCATCGACCAGTTGCTCCCCGACCGTTTCGCCCCGGCGGCGCCCGACGCCCCCGGCAGCGACGACGACACGCGCGCCGCATCCATGTAGCTGACCCGGGCATGAAGGCGTCGATGCAGGCCAGGCTCGAGCAGCTCGAACGCCGCCTGGCCGAAGTCAACCTGCTGCTGTCCGGCGAGGACGCCGCGAGCGACCTCGAAGCGTTTCGCCGCGCCAGCCGCGAGCATTCGGAGTTGACGCAGGTCGTCGAATGCTACGAAGGCTGGAAGCGCGCCATCGCCGACCTGCGCACCGCCGAACAGATGCGCTCGGAGCCGGCGATGCGCGAGTTCGCTGACGAGGAGGCGAGCGCGGCCACCGCCCGCGCCGCCGACCAGGAGGCGCTGCTGCAGCGGCTGCTGCTGCCGAAGGATCCGAACGACGAGCGCAGCGTGCTGCTCGAGATCCGCGCCGGCACTGGCGGCGACGAATCCGCGCTGTTCGCCGGCGCGCTGCTGCGCATGTACCTGCGCTTCGCCGAACGCCGCGGCTGGCGCACCGAGATCGTCTCGGCCAGCGAATCGGAGCTCGGCGGCTACAAGGAAGTGATCGTCCGCATCGACGGCGGCGGCGCCTGGTCGCAGCTGAAGTTCGAATCGGGCGGGCACCGGGTGCAGCGCGTGCCCGAGACCGAGGCGCAGGGGCGCATCCATACCTCGGCCTGCACGGTGGCGGTGATGCCCGAAGCCGACGAAATCGGCGAGATCGACATCGATCCCGACGAGATCCGCGTCGACGTGTTCCGCGCCTCGGGCGCCGGCGGGCAGCATGTGAACAAGACCGAATCGGCGGTGCGCATCACGCACCTGCCCACCGGCATGGTGGTCGAATGCCAGGACGACCGATCGCAGCATCGCAACCGCGATCGCGCGATGCAGGTGCTCGCCACGCGGTTGAAGGACCGTCGCACGAGCGAGGCGCAGGCGCGCGAGGCCGCGCAGCGCAAGTCGCTGATCGGCTCGGGCGACCGCTCGGAGCGCATCCGCACCTACAACTTCCCGCAGGGCCGGGTCACCGACCACCGCATCAACCTCACGCTGTACAAGCTGCAGCAGGTGATGGACGGAGACCTCGACGAGATGATCGCCGCGCTGTCGGCCGAGCATCAGGCGCGCCTGCTCGCCGAACTCGGCGAGGGTGCCCAGTGAGCCGGCGCGATGCCATGCCGGCGCCGCAAGCGCACGCGCGCGTCCCCGCCGCGGGCGTGCCGGCTGCGATGCCGGCCACTGCCGCCGCGCCGAGCTGGGAGCGGCTGGTGCTCGCGAGCGGCCTGCCGCGGCTCGAGGCCCGGGCGCTGCTCGAACACGCCAGCGGCCGCCGGCGCGAGTGGCTGGTCGCGCACGGCGACGAGCCCGCCGAGGCGCGCGCGGCCGCCGCCTTTGCCGAACTGGCGCGACGGCGCCGCGACGGCGAGCCGATCGCCTACCTGACCGGCTCGCGCGAGTTCCTGGGGCGCGACTTCGAGGTGTCGCCGGCGGTGCTGATCCCGCGCCCCGAGACCGAACTGCTCGTGCAGGCGGCGATCGAGCGCGCCCCGCGCGGCGCCCGGGTGCTCGACCTCGGCACCGGCAGCGGCGCGATCGCGATCAGCCTGGCCTGCGAGCGGGACGACCTGCGCGTGCTCGGCGCCGATGCGTCGCCGCAGGCGCTGGCGGTAGCCACCCGGAACGGACAACGGCTGGCCGGCGACGCGCTGGCGAACGGCCGGCTGCGGCTGCGCGCGGGCAGCTGGTGGGAGGCGATCGCCGCCGCGGAGCGATTCGACCTCGTCGTCTCGAACCCGCCCTACGTGCAGGCCGGCGACCCGCACTGGCGCAGGGCGACCTGCGCTTCGAGCCGCCGCAGGCGCTCGCGGCCGGACCCGACGGGCTGGCGGCGCTGCGAGAGATCGTCGCCGGCGCCGGCGATCGGCTGCGGCCCGGCGGGTGGCTGCTGCTCGAGCACGGCTTCGACCAGGACGCGGCGGTGCGGGCGCTGCTGGCCGGCGCCGGCTTCACGGCGATCCTCACCCTTGCCGACGCCGCCGGCATGCCCCGCGTGACGCTCGGGCGCCGCCCCGAATAACCCCGGTTTGACGCTGGGTCCGGCTCGTTCCTAGAATCGATCTTCCGCCGCATCCCGGCGCAGCCGTTCTTCCGAGGCACTCAATGGACGCAAAGGCATTCATCCAGAAGACCGTCACCGACAACCCCGTCGTGCTGTTCATGAAGGGCACGGCGGAGTTCCCCCAGTGCGGCTTCTCCGGCCGCGCGATCCAGATCCTGAAGTCCTGTGGCGTGAAGAACCTCGTCACGGTCAACGTGCTCGAAGACGACGAGGTCCGCCAGGCGATCAAGGAATACGCGAACTGGCCGACGATTCCGCAGCTCTACATCGGCGGGGAGTTCGTCGGCGGCTCCGACATCATGTCCGAGATGTACCAGTCGGGCGAGCTGCAGAAGCTGATTCCGCAGGCCGCGCAGGCCTGAGGCGGCTCGCAACGGCGCCAGTAGAATGGCGCCGTGAATTCCGGCCGACTCATCGTTGCGATCACCGGCGCCACCGGCGCCCTCTACGGCGTGCGCCTGCTCGAAGTGCTGCGGGCGACGCCGGGCATCGAGATCCACCTGATGGTCACGCCGGCCGGCTGGATGAACGTCGAACAGGAACTGCAGCGCCCGCGCGGCGAGATCGAGGCGCTGGCCCACGTGGTGCACAGCGTGCGCGACGTCGGCGCGAGCGTCGCCTCGGGCTCGTTCCCCACTGACGGGATGGTCGTCGCGCCGTGCTCGATGAAGACGCTGGCCGCGATTGCCCAGGGGCTGTCGGACAACCTGGTCACCCGTGCCGCCGACGTGGTGCTCAAGGAGCGCCGCCGCCTCGTGCTGCTCGCGCGCGAGACGCCGCTGAACCTCGCGCACCTGCGCAACATGACCGCCGTCACCGAGATGGGCGGCATCGTCTTCCCGCCGCTGCCCGCGTTCTATCATCGCCCGCAGACCATCGGCGACCTGATCGACCATACCTGCGCCCGCGTGCTCGACCTGTTCGGGATCGGGCACCGGCTGGCCCCGCGCTGGGGCGGCCTGCGCGCTGCCGAAGAAGGAGAACCCCGATGACGATGAAGATGCTCGTGGCCACCGACGGCTCGAAGAACGCGCTGAACGCGGTGAAGTACGCGGCCCAGCTGCTCGCGCGCATGGCCGACGGCGGCTCGATCACGCTGATCAGCGTGCACGACGACGTCGCGCTCAGGCATGCGCGCCGCTTCGTCGGCAAGGAGGCGGTGAACGACTATCTTCGCGAGCTCGGCGAACAGGACATCGCCGAGGCGCGCAAGTATCTGGACAAGGCCGGAATCGCGCACGACATGATCCTGCGCACCGGGCACGTGCCCACCGAGATCGCCGCGGCGGCCGAACGCGGAAAGTTCGACCTGCTGGTGCTGGGCTCGAAGGGCCGCAGCGCGGTGAAGGACCTGCTGATCGGCTCGGTCGCCCGTCGCGTGGCCGAGATCTCGAAGGTTCCGGTGCTGCTGGTGAAGTAGGCCGCAACCCACCGACAAGGAGCGCGCCATGTCGCTGATCATCGGATGGGCGATCAACGCGGCGAGCCTGCTGGTGCTCGCCTGGCTCATGCCCGCGGTCACGGTGGCCGGCTTCGGCACCGCGCTGGTCGCGGCGCTGGTGCTCGGGCTGCTCAACGCGGTGATCCGCCCGGTGTTGCTGGTGCTCACGCTTCCGGTGAACCTGCTCACCCTTGGGCTGTTCACCTTCGTGATCAACGGCTTCCTGTTCTGGCTGGCGGCGCGCTTCCTCGAGGGCTTCGAGGTGCGCAGCTTCGGCTGGGCGATGCTCGCGGCGATCGTCTACAGCCTGATCAGCTGGACGGTGAGCGCGCTGCTGCCCCGGGCTCGCTGACCGCCGCTGCCGGTCGCGCGGCCTGCGCGACCACCCAGTCCTGCGCCTCGTCGAGCAGCCGTCCCAGCGCCCGCCCGAACGCGGCCGCGGCCTGCGCGGCCGACTCGTTCGCCAGCGGCTCGGCCTGCGCGAAGCGACGCCGGCCGATCGTGCGACGCGCCGCCCGGCCGGTGAGCTCGGCCACCAGTTCGATGCGCGCCACGCCTGGCGGGGCGAGGTCGTCGTGATAGAGCTGCTCGAGTTGCAGCTCGAGCAGCCAGTCGCCGCGCACCGGCGCGGTCGCGGACGCGACGTCGGCAAAGGCGCCGCTCGTCGCGAGCCGTCGCGCAAGCAGGCGCGCGATGCGTGCCGCGGGCCGCTCGGTCCAGCTGGCGAACTGGTAGCTGGCGCGGGCGCCGGGCGCGCGGCTGTAGGCGATCGCGGTGCCGTCGAGAAACGCGTTGGCCGCGACGCCGTCGACGAGCAGCGTGCGCGCACTCGCCCTGGCGGCGGCGTTGCCGGCGGCGGTGGCGGTGCCTGCGCTGGCGCCGCCCCCGGTCGCACGCGGCGCCGCCGCTCCCGGATCGTCGAGCTCGTAGTACAGATGCGCGGGCGCCTGGCCCGGTCCGATGCAGCCGGGCAGGGCCGCGGCAAGCGGCATCGCACCGAGCGCGCGCAGCAAGCGCCTGCGCAACCCAAGCTTCATTGCAGTTTCTCCCCGGGACCAAGCTGCGCCGGCGACGGCCCGAGCAGCGCAGCGCGCGGATCGCGCAGCCGCTCGGCCGCGCGCGACAGCTGTTCGGCGCCGTGCCGCAGCTCGCGCGCGGTGGTCCGCAATTCGAGCGCGCCGGCATCGGCGGTAACGTCGAGCCGCTGCGCGATCGCCGCGGATTCGCGCTCGAGCGCCTTCGCGGCCGCCGAGAGGTCGGCAAGCGTCGCCTGTGCCTGCCGGCCCAGCGGCTGCATCTCGCGCAGCAGCGCGCTGCCGTCGCCGGCCACCTGGCCGATCGACGCGGCAATGTCGCGGCTGGAGCGCTGCATCGCCAGCGCCGTCTCGCGGATGCTGTCAGCGGCGAGATCGAGCCGCTGCAGCCGCGCGTCGAGCCCGCCGGCCAGGTCGCGCACTGCCGCCACCGCCTCGACCAGCGTCTTGCGGTTTTCCGCGTTCAGCAACTGCTCGAGGTTCGCCAGCGCCCCCTCGCCGGTCACCGCGAGCCGGCTGAGCGCGCCGGCGATCTGCTCGAGGCCGGAGGTGCCCTCGGGAATCACCGGATAGCGCTCGCCCGGTGACACCTCGACCAGTTCGGGGCCGGGCGTGCCCGGCGTGATCAGGTCGATGCGCGCCAGGCCGGTGACCAGGTTGCGCGCGATCACCGCTTCGGTGTTGCGGCTCACCGGCGTCTGGCGGTCGACGCGCACGGCGACCTCGACGCGGTTGATGTTGTCGCGCGAGATCGAGTATTCCTGGACGCGGCCGACCTTCACGCCGCGCATGTTGACGTCGCTGCCGAGTTGCAGGCCGTCGAGCGACTGCTTCTCGAAATGGATCGAATAGAAGCGGTAGCCCGCCGCCCCACCCTCGCGCGCGAGCCACACGTAGGCGATGCCGACGGCCGCGATCAGGGCCAGCACGACCGCGCCCACCAGCGTGTACCGGGCTTCAGGCTCCATTCGACGATGCCTCCGCGAGCATTCTACGGCCCTCGAAATACGCGCGTATCCACGGATCGGCACTCGCGGCCACCCGCTCGAGCGTGCCGTCGGCCACCACGCGCCCCTGCCCGAGCACGACGACGCGCTGCGCGATCGACGCGAGCGTGTCGAGATCGTGCGTCACCAGCAGCACGGTGATCCCGAGATCGCGGCACAGCGACGCGAGCAGCGCGTCGAAAGCACGCGCGGTGATCGGGTCCAGCCCCGCGGTCGGCTCGTCGAGGAACAGCACCTCGGGTTCGAGCGCGAGCGCGCGCGCGATCGCCGCGCGCTTGCGCATGCCGCCCGAGAGCTCGCTCGGCCGCTTCGTGCCTGCCTGCGGCGCCAGCCCGGCCATCGACAGCCGCAGGTCAACCAGCGGGCCGACGAGATGGGCGGGAATGCCGCCGTGCTCGAGCATCGGCGTGGCCACGTTGCCGGCCACGGTCAGCGACGAGAACAGCGCGCCGTCCTGGAACATCACCCCGATCCGGCGCCGCAGCGCGGTCAGCTCGCGCGCCGACGCCGCCCAGACGTCGGTGCCCAGCAGCCGGATGCGTCCCGCGTCCGGCCGCTGCAGCCCGATGATCTCGCGCAACAGCACCGACTTGCCGCTGCCGCTGCCGCCCACCAGCGCGACCAGCTCGCCGCGCGCGATCACCAGGTCGACGCCGTCGTGCACCCGCTGCGCGCCGAAGCGCGTGCGCACCGCCTCGATCTCGATCACCGGCCCGCTCAAAGCCCGAGCTCCTGCAGCAGCACCGCGAACAGCGCGTCGAGCAGGATCACCGCGACGATGCCCTGCACGACCGTGGACGTGGTGTTGATCCCGATCGACCGGGTGTCGCGGCTCACCGACAGGCCCATGCGGCAGCCGATCACCGCGATGAACAGCGCGAACACCGGCGCCTTTACCAGCCCGATCACGAAATGACGCGGCGCGAGCGCGTCGTGCAAACGGTCCACGAAAGTGGCCGGCGTGATGTCGAGCATGCGCTCGGCGATGACGATCGCGCCCAGCGCTCCCATCAGGTCGCCGACGAACACCAGCAGCGGCAGCGACAGCACCAGCGCCAGCACGCGCGGCACCACCAGCACCTGCTCGGCCGACAGTCCGAGCGTGCGGATCGCGTCGATCTCCTCGGTGAGCTTCATCGTGCCCAGCTGCGCGGTGAACGCGGCGCCCGAGCGGCCGGCGACGATGGTGGCGACGATCAGCGGCGAGAACTCGCGCGCCAGCCCCAGCGCCACGCCGTCGACGACGAAGATGTTCGCCCCGAACTTCTCGGCCTGCAGGCCGAGCAGGTAGGCCACCACGAGGCCGATCAGGAAGCTCACCAGCGCGACCACCGGGATGGCGGTCACGCACACCTGGGCGAGTTGCGCGGCCAGCTCGCGGCGGCGCAGGATCGCCGGTCGCGCGACTGCGCGGGCCAGCCCGACGATCACGCGGCCGAGGAAGTCGAGGTGGCCGTGCAGCAGCTCCATCAGCTGCAGGCTCGACGCGCCGAGCTGGCCCAGGGCGCCGCGGGGGCGCTGCGGAGCGACCGGCTGCAGCTCGGGCAGCCGCTGGCGCACGAGCTCGACGATGCGCACCTGCGCGCCGCCGAAGCCGCGCAGGGCGACCTCCGCGGCCGGCACGCCGCCCTGCGCAAGATGGCGCCACAGCAGCAGGGCCGCCGCGGTGTCGATCTCCGCGAGGCGAGAACCCTCGACCGCGACCGGGCGGCGCCAGGCGCCGGCCGCGACCGGCAACGCGCGCAAGGCCGCGTCGAGCTCGGCAAGATGCGCCAGCCGCCAACTGCCCGCCAGCCGAAGCACGCTGCCATCGGCACCGTGCTCGAGCAGACAGCTGGCGTCGGCGGGGTTCATCGCGCGGGCAACCGGGGCGGCGCAGTGTGGCCGTGGCGGGTCTCGTCAGCTTGGGACACTAACATAGGGGGCAGATGCGCACCGCAGGCTTGCGGCGCGCCGCGAACAGGGGACCCGGTGAGCGACGAGGCGGCTGCAGTTCCCGCATGGATGGCGTGGCGCCGGGCCGAGCGCAGCCGGCTGATCGCGGCGCGGCTGGCCATGCCGGCCCGGGCACGGCGCGAATGCGCGCGCCTGATCGGCGCCGCGCTCGACCGCTTGCTGCCCGAGCCCGCCGGTCTGGTCGTCGCGGTCTACTGGCCGATCCGCGGCGAACCCGACCTGCGGGCGTGGATCGACTCGATCCGCAGCCGCGGCGCGCGTTGCGCCCTGCCGGTCGTCGCCGCCCGCGGCGCACCGCTCGTGTTTCGCGAATGGAGCGCCGACGCGCGCCTCGTTCCCGGCGTCTGGAACATCCCGGAGCCGGCAGACGGCGAAGCGCTCGCGCCGCAGGTAGTGATCGCCCCGCTGGTCGGCCACGACCGCCGCGGTTACCGCCTCGGCTATGGGGGCGGCTACTACGACCGCACCCTCGCCGCCTGCGCCGCGCGGCCCTTCGCGATCGGCGTCGGCTACCGTGCCGCGGGGCTCGCCGGCTTCGAGCCGCAGCCGCACGACATCCCGATGGACGCGATCGTGCACGAGGGCGGAGCGAGCCTTCACGGCCATGAAGATCCCACCAGGCTGCCCACTTTTGTGGTGGGACCTGAAAAGCCTTGACATCCCACTGGCGATCCACTCAAATCGGTCGTCGATAGGCAACAGGCTGGTACGGGTGTGCAGGTGGAGGCCGACACGCTGCTGCGCGAAATCGTCGAATACTGCCGCAGGGCAGGCGTCGCCGAGTCGACGTTCGGGCGATTCGCGGTCAATGACGGCAAGTTCGTCAACCGGCTGCGCGACGGCGGGCGGATCACGACGGCCACCGCCGAGCGGGTGCGCCGCTTCATTGCCAACGACGCGCGCGCCGGCGCGCGCAACGGCCGCGGCTTCCTGATCGACGCGCCGCCCGGCGCGCCGCTGCCGATGCCGCGGATCGACCCGCAGGAACCACCAGCGCACGCCGACCGCAATTTCCGCTTCTTCGACAACCGGCAGAAGTACCAGCTCTTCGTCAGTACCTGCTCCGAGAAAGCGGTGGTGGCGCAGCGCGTGGCGATGGAACTGGTCAACATCCACCCGACGCCGCCGGCGGTGCGCATCTTCGACGCCGGCTTCGGCGACGGCACGGTGCTGGTGCGCGTGATGCGCGCGATGCACAAGCGCTTCGCGACGATGCCGTTCTACATCGTCGGCAAGGAAATCAGCGTCGAGCACGTGAGGCTCACTCTCGAGAGGATGGCCGATCGCTTCTTCGAGCATCCGGCCACGGTGCTCGTGCTCACCAACCTGAACTACACCGAAGCGCCGTCGCTGGCGCCGGCCTCGATGGCCGCGGCCACCACGCTCGTCTGGCACGAGGTCGCGCTCACCGGCGCCACTTCGCACGACTTCGAGGAGCAGATCGCCGCGCTCGGCCCGTTCCTCGCCGAGAACTGGCGCGTGAACATCGACCCGGCCACCGGCAACCCGGTCTACGCGCGGCCGACGGTGCTGGTCCTGTATCGCGACGATCACCGCTTCCTGCTCGAATCGGTGATCCCGAAGCGCGGCGGCAGCGAGGCCGGCTACGACCTGGTCATCGCGTCGCAGCCGTACCGCGCGCGCGCCGACCTGCGCTTCAAGGCCTCGCGCGTGATCGCGCCGCTGGCGCGCAGCCTGGCTCCGGGCGGGCGGCTGCTGGCGATCCATTCGCGCGGCGACGATCCCGGACTCGGAGATCCTGCAGAAGATGTGGCCCGGCGAGAACCCGTTCGTCCACGATCGCCACCAGATGCTCAAGGCGGTGAAGGAGGCGCTCGGCGCGGCTGCGCGCGGCCTGAATTTCAACGCCTATTCCGACGCGCGCTCGCTGTTCCGGTTCGACATGCACGCGCTGCCCACCGAGCTGTCGGCGTCGATCGGCACCTCGATGCTGTTCGCCGCCCGGAACGCCGCGATCTACGTCGGCCAGATCGACGACGCGCGGCTCGAGAGCGCGATGGGCGACCGGCGCTACCTCGAGATCACCGGCGAGGTGCTGCACCGCTACAACGGGCTGTGGTTCCAGGACGAGTCGTACATCATTTCGCGGCATCGCGACTGAAGGACGGGAGCATGGATCTCGGGCACGCGACGGCAGGCGCTGCCGCTACGATCGCCGACACGAGTCTGCGCGAGGCCATCGCGCGGCTCGCGCGCACCGCGTCGATCGAAACCTCCACCCGCAACGTGGCCGACGTCGCCGGCTACGCGCGGATGCTGCCGCCAGGCAGCGACGTCTACATCACCTTCCTGCCCGGCACGCCGTACCACCACATCCTGAGCACGGCAACCCGGCTGCGGCAGGTCGGCCTGAATCCGGTGCCGCACCTGGCGGCGCGGCGGTTCGCGAGCGCGGCGGCGGTGGCCGACTTTCTCGCGCGGCTGCGCGACGAGGCCGGCGTCGCCCGCGTGCTGCTGGTGGCCGGCGACAGCGACGCCACGGCCGGCCCGTTCGACTCGAGCCTGCAGGTGCTCGAGACCGGCGTGTTCGAGGCCTGCGGCATCCGCAGCATCGGCGTGGCCGGCTACCCGGAAGGCCACCGGCGCATTTCGCAGCAGGCGCTCGACGATGCGCTCGAGCGCAAGACCCGCTACGCCGACGCGCACGGGCTCGAGCTGTTCGTCGTCTCGCAATTCTGCTTCGAGCCGCAGCGCGTGCTCGACTGGCTCGCGCGGCTGCGCGCGCGCGGCGTCACGCTGCCGGTGCGCGTCGGCGTGGCGGGCCCGGCCAGCGTGCGCACGCTGCTCGCGTACGCGCTGCGCTGCGGAATCGGCGCCTCGATGAAGGCGCTGGGCTCCCAGCCGGTGTCGCTGAACCGCATGCTCGCGCGGCACGGCCCGGACGATCTCGCGCGCGCCGTCGCGCCGCAGGCCGACGCGCTCGGCGTCGCCGGGCTGCACCTGTTCGCCTTCGGCAATTTCGCCGACTCCGCGCAATGGATCCGCGAAACCGCGGCCGCCCGCGTCGGTCCCGAAAACGGCAGCGCCGGTTCCGACGCCGCCCGCGGCTGAGGGATCAGAACAGCCCGACCACCTTGCCATCGACCAGGTCGATGCCGTCGGCCGACGGCACCTTCGGCAAGCCGGGCATCGTCATGATGTCGCCGCAGACCATCACCACGAAACCGGCTCCCGCCGCCAGGCGCACCTCGCGGATGTTCAGCACGTGCCCCTCGGGGGCGCCGCGCAATTTCGGGTCGGTGGAGAACGAATACTGCGTCTTGGCCACGCAGACCGGGAAGCGCCCGTAGCCGTCCTCCTGCAGCTTGCGGATGCGCGCGCGCACCTTGCTGTCGGCAGTGACTTCGGAGGCGCGATAGACCGTCTTCGCGACCTTTTCGATCTTCTGCCACAGCGGATCGTCGTCTTCGTAGACGAAGGCCGGCCGGCCCGGCGTGCCGCACAGCGCGACCACCGCGCGCGCGAGATCGGCGGCGCCGCGGCCGCCCTCGGCCCAGTGGTTCGCGGTGATCGTCTCGACGCCGAGCCTGGCCAGCCGCTCGCGCACCGCCTCGATCTCGTCGGCCGAATCGAAGGCGAAGCGGTTGATCGCCACCACCGCGGGCAGCCGGTAGACCTTGCGCAGGTTCTCGACGTGGCGCTCGAGGTTCGCCGGGCCCTTGGCGAGCGCCTTCATGTTCTCGTGGTCGAGTTCGCGCGGGTCGACTCCGCCGTGGTACTTGATCGCGCGGATCGTGGCGACGAGCACCGCGACGTCGGGCATCAGGCCGCTGCTGCGGCACTTGATGTCGAGGAACTTCTCGGCGCCGAGGTCGGCGCCGAAGCCCGCCTCGGTGACCACGTAGTCGGCCAGCTTCAGCGCCGAGCGCGTGGCGATCACCGAATTGCAGCCGTGCGCGATGTTGCCGAACGGGCCGCCGTGGATCAGCGCGGGGTTGTTCTCCAGCGTCTGCACCAGGTTGGGCTTGAGCGCGTCCTTCAGCAGCACGGTCATCGCACCGTGGGCCTTCAGGTCGCGCGCGCGCACCGGGCGCCCGTCGCGGGTCGAGGCGACGACGATCTCGCCCAGCCGCGCCCTCAGGTCGTCGAGCGAAGTGGCCAGGCAGAAGATCGCCATCACCTCGGAAGCGACGACGATCTCGAAGCGATCTTCGCGCGGATACCCGTTCGCCGTGCCTCCGAGCCCCACCACGATCTCCCGCAGCGCCCGGTCGTTCATGTCGACGACGCGCCGCCACTCGATGCGGCGCGGATCGATGTCGAGCTCGTTGCCGTGCGCGATGTGGTTGTCGATCAGCGCCGCCAGCAGGTTGTTCGCGAGGCCGATCGCCGAGAAGTCGCCGGTGAAGTGCAGGTTGATGTCCTCCATCGGCACCACCTGCGCGTGCCCCCGCCGGCCGCACCCCCTTCATGCCGAACACCGGCCCCATCGACGGCTCGCGCAGGCAGATCAGCGCCTTGCGGCCGATGCGGTTCAGCGCGTCTCCCAGGCCCACGGTGGTGGTCGTCTTGCCCTCGCCGGCCGGCGTCGGGCTGATCGCGGTGACCAGCACCAGCTTGCCGTCGGGGCGGTCGCGCAGCGACGCCAGGTAATCGAGCGAGATCTTCGCCTTGTAGTGGCCGTAGGACTCGACGTGCTCCTCGGGAATGCCGAGCTTCTCGAGGGCGATGCGCGAGATGCGCTGCATCTTCGCGGCCTGCGCGATCTGGATGTTCGACACGGTGACTCGGTGACTCGGTGACTCGGTAGCTCAGAAATCGGCGTGCATGGCGCCCGCCGGAATATCGCCCGGGTGGAACGGGGGTGACCTGGTAGACGAGATAGTTCAGCCAGTTCGCGAACAGCAGGTTCGCGTGGCCGCGCCAGCGCACCAGCGGCGGGCGCGACGGATCGTCGTCCGGGTAATAGTTGCGCGGCACGTCGATCGGCAGGCCCCTGGCGACGTCGCGGTCGTATTCGGCCTTCAGCGTGAGCGGATCGTACTCGGAGTGGCCGGTGACGAAGACGTGCCTGCCGTCGCTGGAGCCCACGAGATAGACGCCCGCGTCGTCGGATTCGGCGAGGATCGCGACCTCGCGGACCCGTTCGATGTCGGCGCGGCGCACCTCGGTGTGCCGCGAATGCGGCGCGAGGAAGACGTCGTCGAAGCCGCGCAGCAGCCGGTCGGTGGGCGCGAGCGTGCGATGCTCGAACACGCCGAACATCTTGCGCGGCAGCGGGTGCTTCGGGATGCCGTAGCGGCGATACAGCGCCGCCTGCGCGCCCCAGCAGATGTTCATCGTCGAGGAGACCGCCTCGTCGGCCCAGTCGATGATCGCCGCGACCTCGGGCCAGTAATCGACCTCCTCGAACGGCATCTGCTCGACCGGCGCGCCGGTGATCACGAGACCGTCGAACTTCTCGTGGCGCACCTGCTCGAACGTGGAGTAGTGCTCGAGCAGGTGCTCGGCCGCCACGTTCTTCGACTCATGGGTGGCGGTGTGCAGCAGCGTCACGTCGATTTGCAGCGGGGTGTTGCCGAGCAGCCGAAGCAGCTGCGTCTCGGTGGCGACCTTCGTCGGCATCAGGTTGAGGATCGCCACGCGCATCGGACGGATGTCCTGGCGCGCGGCGCGCTCCTCGCCCATCACGAAGACGTTCTCGCGCTCGAGCACGGCTCGGGCGGGGAGCGTCGACGGGATCCTGACCGGCATGATCGGCTCCGGCTACGGCCTTTTTCGCGTCGGGCGGGTGCGCAACGCCCCCGCCTCGACCCTGCTCAGGCGTTGAGCGCCTGGTCGAGGTCCCAGAGGATGTCGTCGATGTCCTCGATGCCGATGCTCAGCCGGACGAAGTCCGGGCTCACGCCGGCCGAAGTCAGCTCCTCGGGGCTCAGCTGGCTGTGCGTGGTGGTGGCCGGGTGGATCGCCAGGCTCTTCGCGTCGCCGACGTTGGCCAGGTGGCTGAACAACTGCAGGCTCTCGATGAACTTGCGCCCGGCCTCGACCCCCGCCCTTGACACCGAAACCCATGATCGCGCCGGCCCCCTTCGGCATGTAGCGCTTCGCGCGCTCGTGATCGGGATGGCTCTTCAGGCCCGGGTACATCACCCACTTGACCTTCGGGTGCTTCTCGAGGAACTCGGCGACCGCCTGCCCGTTCTGCGTGTGCCGCTCCATGCGCAGGCTGAGCGTCTCGACGCCCTGGATCGTCTGCCAGCTGTTGAACGGCGACGCGCAGGCGCCGATGTCTCGCAAGACGTGCACGCGCGCCTTGATCGCGAACGGCGGCAGGCCCATTCCGACCAGGCTCGCGTAGACCCGGGCCGTGGTACGACGGGTCGGGGGTGGTGAAATTGGCGAATCGCCCGCTGGTCCAGTCGAAGTTGCCGCCGTCGACGATCATGCCGCCGATGCTGGTGCCGTGGCCGCCGATGAACTTGGTCGTGCTGTGGACGACGACGTGCGCGCCCCATTCGATCGGCCGGAACAGGTACGGCGTGGCGAAGGTGTTGTCGATCATCAGCACGATGTTGTGCTTCTTCGCCATCGCCGCGACTTCCTCGATCGGGAACACCGCGATGTCGGGGTTGCCCAGCGTCTCGCCGTAGATGATCTTCGTGTTCGGGCGGATCGCGCGCTCGAAGTTCTTCGGGTCGGTCGGGTCGACGAAGGTGACCTCGATGCCCAGGTTGCGAAGCGAGTGGTTGAACTGGTTGTAGGTGCCGCCGTAGAGCCGGCTGCTGCTGACGATGTGGTCGCCCGAGTTGCACAGCGTGAAGATCGCCTGCGCCTGCGCGGCGTGGCCCGAGCTGGCCGCCAGGCCCGCCACCCCGCCTTCGAGCGCCGCGATGCGCTGCTCGAGCACGTCGGTGGTCGGGTTCATCAGCCGCGTGTAGATGTTGCCGAGTTCCTTCAACGCGAACAGGTTGGCCGCGTGCTCGGTGTCGCGGAACTGGTAGCTGGTGGTCTGATACAGCGGCACCGCGCGGCTGCCGGTGACCGGATCGGACTTCTGACCGGCGTGCAGTTGCTGGGTGGCAAAGGCGAACTTGCGTACTTCGGTAGCCATCGAACGTCCCCTTGTGAATGTGGTTCGTAAACGGGTCAGCCGCTCGCCATATTAGCCGGCTCCTCCGCGCTGCGGGAGAGCCATTGCGCCGTCGGGGTCATGCCGCCGAACGCGAACAGGTGCAGCGAGAGCGGATCGAGCGCCGGATGGGCCAGGCGCGCCCTGGCGACCTCGCGGATCACCTCCGCCGGATCGTGGGTCGCGGCGAGCCGGGTCAGCGAGCCGAGCCGCCCCTTCAGCGCCCGCAGCGAGTTGCCGATGCCGCACTGCACACCCAGCTTGAGCAGCCGCGCGACCGAGGTCGGCCCGGCCACCCCGATGCGCAGCGGCAAGTCGACGCCGCCAGCGCGCAGCTCGCCCGCCCAGCGGGCAATCTGCGCGCCGTCGAAGCAGAACTGCGACACCACGAACAACCGCAGCCCGTGGCTTCGCGCATGGCCGAGCTTGAGCTCGAGATCCTCGCGCAGGACCGCGTCGGGGATCCGCGGATGGCCCTCCGGATAGCCGCAGACGCCCGCCTGCGCGAAGCCGCAGTCCTGCGGCAGCCCGCTGCGCAGCAACTCGAGGCTCGAGCGGAACGGGCCGGCGGGCTCGCGCAGGTCTCCGCCCACCAGCAGCACCGCTTCCGCGCCGCGCCGGCGCAGCTCGCCCAACAGCTCGCGGGCCGCGGCAGCGCTGGCGAGGCGTCGCGCCACCACGTGCGGCACTGGCGCCAGGCCCAGTTCGCGCGCGCGCGAGGTCGCGGCGATCATCGCCGGTGCGCCGAGATTCGGGGTCCACGGGATGAACACCTGGCGCCCCTTCGCCAGAGCAACCGCGTGGTCCAGTTCGCGCGCGGCAATCTCGACCGAGGCACCGGACAGCAGTTCGCGCACGGCCGCGGCGACGCCGGGAGTCCGGGACGGGGATGTGGATGGGGATGAGGACGGCATCATGTTCGCGGCCTGCCGCGGCGAGTCGCTAGTGTCGTGAGTTGCAAATACGTGGCGTCGAGACGGGTCGAAACGGCGTGGGAACAAGGCGCGCGAGTGGGTCGATACCGGGTGGTATCGACCCGCTTGCGCAACGCAGTGCCCACGCCGTTTCGACCCGCCCCGCAGGGGTTCGACCAGACGGCGCCCTCGCACGCCCGACCGCCATGGCAGATACCACCCGGTATCTGCCATGGCGGATCGGCCGCACGATCATCACCGTCTGGTCGAATCTCGACACCACGCATTTGCAACTCACGACACTAGAAGCTGCGGCGCCGCGAGATGCCGAAGGCCTCGTCCCAGAACCACAGGCCCCCGTGCCGGCGCAGGACCTCGCGGGTGACTTCGAGATAGCGGCCCGAGGCGAGCGCCTGCTCGAGCCGGGCATCCTCGATCTGCCCCACGTAGACCGCCGCGTTCCGGGGCCGCGAACAGCGTCGAGGTGCCGATCGAACCCTCGATTTCGGCCGGCAGCGTGTGCATCTCGTGCCGGAACAGCGCGCGCTCCTCGGGATTGGCGCTGAAGTTGAACGACCTCGCCGCCGGGCCGAGCGCCTCGCGCACCGCCTTGAGCACCTGGTGGCGGTCGTGGACGAACGGATTCTCGCCGGGCCAGACACCCTGCAGGATCTCCTGGCCCGGGTCGGCGCCGTGCGACTGCACGATCAGCAGGCGCCCGTCCGGGCCGAGCGCCTTCGCCAGCGGGGCGAGCACGCGCGAAGCCTTGAACTCGAGCGGCGCGCGCAGCCGGTAGGGCTGCGACGCGATGACCAGGTCGTAGTCGGCACGCGTCGAGCCGCGTCGCGGAATCACCGAGTTGAGCAGGAAGCGGTGGTCTTCGCGATAGATCACCAGCACCGCCGGCCGCTCGTAGCCGAGCGCGCCGGTGGCCTTGTTCACCACGGTGCCCCAGTTCCCGGCGAGCAGCGGCTGCAGGTCGGTGATCTGCTTCTCGAACTCGCGCGCGGTGGTGCCGGTGAGCGCGACCTCGTGCCAGTTCAGCGTCGAGGCGGCGGTGACCGACTGCGGGTTCAGCCACGGCGCTTCGCGGTAGTAGAGGTTGGTGATCACCAGCACCGTCGACGGGTGCTCGAAGAAGCGGTCGGGCGTCTTCTCGAGCGTCAGCCGCACGTCCTCGAGGCTGATCTCCTTGGCGACGACGTAGAACGGCAAGGTCGGATAACGCAGGTGCATCGAGCGCATCACGCGCGTGAGCACCGTGCCGTCGCCGACGCCCGCGTCGAACATCCGGATCGCCGGCGGCTTCGGATGGATGTTCTGCAGTTCGCGCTCGACCCGTTCGGCCACCGCCCATTTCTCGGTGCAGGTGTTCACGAACATCAGGTACTTCTGGCGATTGTCGTAGAAGCGGAAGCTGGTTCGGGAATCGCCGTCGATCGGCGCCACGTCGCGTTCGACCAGTGCTGCGCTCGATGTCTGCATGCTGCGATCCCTCCTGCGTGGCCGCTCCTGCCGGACGATTCAATCGGCGCGGTGCGCCAGTGTCAACCCACTTCGAACCCACGCGGATAATGGGAAGATTCTTGGGCTCCCTCCCCGCGAAGTGGGAACCGGACACGACTTTTCGGGCGAGAATGGGCGCCCGAACGAACCGACCGCAAAGGCAGCCCGATGACCGAACGCTGGCTCGACGACTACGTCCCGGGCGCCGTGCACGAACTGGGCACGGTGAGCGCGACCGAAGCCGAGATCGTCGACTTCGCGATGCGCTTCGATCCGCAGCCGATGCACGTCGACCCCGAGTTCGCCGCGCGCGGGCCCTTCGGCGGCATCATCGCCAGCGGCTGGCACACCTGCAGCCTGATGATGCGGCCGTATGCGCTGCACTACCTGTCGCCGGTCTCGAGCCTGTCGGCGCCGGCCATCGACGAGTTGAGGTTCCTGCGGCCCACGCGCCCGGATGAACCGCTGAGGGTCCGCGTCACCGTCGAGGACGCGCGCCGCTCGGCCTCGAAGCCCGACCGGGGCGTGGTGCGCTCGCGCGTCGAGCTGCTCGACCGCGACGGCGCACAGGTGATGACGCTGTGCGTCGTGAACCTGATCGCCTGCCGCCCGGCCAGGCCATGCCGATCCCGCTGATCGACCCTTGCGTTCCCGACGAGGCCTGCGAGCGGCTGCGTCTCGAGGTGCGCGAATTCCTCGCCGAAGCGCTCGCCGGCTATCCCGCCGCCGCGCGCGCGCACCACTGGAGCGTCGCCGACCCCGAATTCAGCCGCCGGCTCGGCGAGCGCGGCTGGATCGGCATGACCTGGCCGGCCCGCTACGGCGGCCATGAGCGCTCGCAGCTCGAACGCTACGTGGTGATCGAGGAGCTGCTCGCGGCGGGCGCCCCGGTTGCCGCGCACTGGACCGCCGACCGGCAGAGCGGGCCACTGCTGATCCGCTTCGCGCCCGAGACGCTCGCGCCGAAGATCGTGCCCGGGATCGTTCGCGGCGAGACTTTCTTCTGCATTGGCCTGAGCGAGTCCGATACCGGTTCCGATCTCGCGTCGGTGCGCACCCGCGCCACGCGCAGCGGCGATGGCTGGGTGCTCGACGGCGCGAAGCTGTGGACCACGGGCGCACACCGCGCGCACTACATGATCGCGCTGGCGCGCACCTGCCCGCCCGACGGCGCACGGCACACCGGCCTGTCGCAGTTCCTGGTCGACCTCCAGACACCCGGCGTGAAGATCCGCCCGATCCGCAACCAGGCCGACGAGCACGACTTCAATGAAGTCGCCTTCGAGCGCGTCGAGTTGCCCGGCGAGTGCCTGATCGGGCGCGAAGGCGAGGGCTGGGAGCAGGCGACGACCGAGCTCGCCTTCGAGCGCAGCGGCCCCGAGCGCTACCTGAGCGGGATGCGGCTGCTGCTGGAAATGCTCGACGCGGCCCCGGCCGGCGACGCGCGAGCGCAAGTGGCGCTCGGTCGCCTGGTCGCGCATTACGCGACGCTGCGCCAGATGTCGCTCGGCGTGGCCGGAGTGCTCGCGCGCGGCGAGGACCCGTCGCTCGCCGCCGCGATCGTGAAGGACCTTGGCGCCACGCTCGAGCAGTCGCTGCCCGACGTGGCGCACGAACTGTTCGGCGGCGCGATGCCGGCCGGATCGACGCTCGAACAGGTGGCCGACTACGTCACGCGCGCCGCACCCTCGTTCTCTCTGCGCGGCGGCACGCGGGGAGATCCTGCGCGGCATCGTCGCGCGCGGGTTGGGGCTGCGATGACGACGGCCGATCGATCGCCTCGGCCGGGCACCGGCGAACAGCCAGGGGCCGACGACGCGATCCGCGCGCAGATCGAGCGCAGCGTCGAGCGCGTGTTCAGCGACCACGCCGACGCCGCGGTACACGCGGCGGTCGAGCGCGGCAACTGGCCGCAGCAACTGTGGCAGGCGGCGACGCAGGCCGGCTTCGCCGCGGCCACCTCGCGGTCTTCGCACGGCGGAATCGAGGCGGGATGGGCCGATGCCCGGCCGATCCTGTTCGGGCTCGGGTACTGGCAGGTGCCGCTGCCGCTGGCCGAAACCATGATCGGTGCGATGCTGCTGTCCATCGCGGGCGAGGAGCCGCCTGCGGACGCGATCACGCTGATCGAGGACGGAAACGATGCGCAGTTGACCCTGGGCGGCACCGCCCAACGGCCCACGCTCGCGGGCCAGGCCCATCGCGTGCCGTGGGCCGGGCACTGCCGCTGGGCGCTGGCGTCGATCCCCGCCTCACAAGAGTTGCTGCTGATCGACCTGCGGCAGGATGAATGCGTGCACCTGAAGGCGGGCGCGAACCTGGCCGGCGAGCCGCGCGACGAGATCGCGTTCGACGCGGCGCGCGTGGCGCTGCGCTTCGAGCAACCGCTGGCTGGCCTGGACGCGCCGCTGCGGCAACTCGGCGCGTTGGCGCGCAGCGCGGCGATCGCCGGCGCGCTGGAATCGGCGCTCGCGCAATCGGTGCGCTACGCGGGCGAGCGGATCCAGTTCGGCCGTCCGATCGGCAGGTTCCAGGCGATCCAGCATTCGCTGGCGATCCTCGCGTCCGAGGCGGTTGCGGCACGCACCGCCGCGCTGGTTGCGGCCGGCTCCATGCCATCGGTGGCCGCGGGCGACCCGTCGCGGGCCGGCTTCGACGTCGGGGTGGCCAAGCTGCGTTGCAGCGAGGCGGCGACCCGCGGCGCGCCGATCGCCCACCAGTGCACGGCGCGATCGGCTTCACGCGCGAGCACCCGTTGCATCGCGCGACCTGCCGGCTGTGGGCCTGGCGCGCGGAGCACGGCAGCGACGCGCAGTGGGCCGGCTGGCTCGGACGCGCGGCGATCGGCGCGGGATCGCAGGGGTTCTGGCCGGGGCTGACGCGGCGGCGGTTCGGCTGAGAATCTGACTCCAATTTGCGTTCAATCAGATCGCCGTTTTATTCATCTCGCATCACGTGGCCCGAAGCGGCGCCGGGGAATCGATGACGAGGTTCAAGGCTTTCTCGACTTGTCTCTGGTCAGTGTCCGCCTGATAGACCTTCTGCACGTCGTATCTGGACAGTACATGCCAGATGGTTGGCTGAACTCCGTGCCGGGCAAGGCTGCTCTTGACACAAGAAAGCGCGCATCCGTCAATGGCGATGATTGGGCGTCCGGACTTGGCGACTTTCACCAAGCTCGGCACGTCGCCGCCGACGCCGGCGATGCAGGACATCTCCGCAAGGTTGCGGCGATCCAGAGCAATGGCAATGTCATTACTCGTCTGTGCTGCGCTTCGAGCATCCAGAGCATGAGTACACAAGTGGTAGCTTCGAACGGTCTGCGGTGCCAGCGGCATCAGTAGTCACTTATTTCCTCCTTCTCGCGGAGACGCCCATCGGCTTGGTCCGCCACACCATGGAACCGGGCCGCATTGGCCCAGAGTATCTTGTGGCGCCCCTCCCTCGGTTACGTCGGCCAATCAGCGCCCTCGACCGATCCTTGCGCAACTCGCTGTTGTCGCGGGGAACTCGGAGGAGGAAGGCAGGTTGTCGACCCCCACCGGTGTGCCTCAACCCATGCTGCGCACGGCGTGTCGTTCCAGAAACACCGGGTCGGGGGTGATACCCAGACCGGGACGGTCCGGTATCTCGATGAAACCCGCCTCCACCGGAAACGACTCCCGAACGAGCTCGTGAATCATCGGATTGGCACCCAGCGAATACTCCAGAATGAACCCGCACGAACTCGCCGCAGCCACGTGCAACCCTGCGGCAAAGGCCGGAGCTCCAGCCCAGAGGTGAGGCGCGAGCCTCAGATTGGCCGCCGAAACGAGCGAAGCGATCCGTACGGCCTCGGTGACTCCGCCGCAGATCGCCAGATCGGGCTGGACGATGTCGACCGCGCCAGATTCGATCAGGACCCGGAAATCGAAGCGCGTGAACTCGCTCTCGCCGGCGGCGATCGGGATGTGGGTCGATCTGCGCACCTCCGCCAATCCGCGAGGATCATCGGCCGTGACCGGTTCCTCGAACCAGGCAAGGCGGCAATCGCGCACCAGGTAGCAGAACTCCTTCGCCTCCGACACGGTCAGCGTGCCATGTGCGTCGCACATGAGGTCGACGTCGGGCCCGATTGCCTCGCGCGCAGCGATCACCCGTTCAGCCGATCGCCACGGTGATCCGTCCCCGATCCCGACGCGCATCTTCACCGCCCGGAATCCGCCCGCCTCGAGGTAGCTGCGCAACTGGGCGCCGATTCCGTCGGCGGCCGCCCAGCCGCCGGAAGCGTAGGCCGGCATGCGATCGACACGCTTGCCGCCCAGCAGCTGGTGCAGGGGCGTGCCGAGCGACTTGCCGAGGATGTCCCACAGGGCGATGTCGATCCCACTCATCGCGGCGATCGAAATCCCGCGCCTCGCCATGACAGGGAACACATGGCCCCGGTCGAGCGCGAAGTGCGCTCGGGACCCGTTGTAGAGCACTTCCCAGATGCGGTTGATACCGAGCGGATTTTCCCCGCGCAGAATCGGGCCCATTTCCTCGTTGATCAGAGCCACCAGACCTGCATAGTGGCCCGAACTGCCTGCCGCGATCTTCGCCTCGCCCCAACCGGTGATGTCAGCGTCGGTATCGATCCGAACGATCGCGGTGTCGAACGTTTCTGCGCGCCCGAAGTCGCTGGTGTGCTGTCGGGCCTCTGGAATCGGCACCCGGATCCAGGTCGCGGCAACGTCGGTGATCTTCATCTCAACTCCATGGCGCCTTCGATGCACTCGGCGCGACTCGTCATCGATGCCGCTCCGTGACGAACTTCGTAACCAGGTAACCGTCGAAAGTCTCGGCCCCGCCCTCGCTGCCGACGCCGCTCTCCTTGACCCCGCCAAACGGTGTTTCCGCCAACCCCAGCCCCCAGTGGTTGACCGTCACCATGCCAGACTCGATCGAGGCGGCAGCCGCCTGCGCTGTCGCGGCAGAGCCAGTGAATACCGCCGCGGCCGGGCCATAGGGCAATCCGTTGGCGCGCGCCATGACGTCCTCGAACTCCGAAAACCGAGCGATCGGCGCAATCGGCCCGAAGGGTTCGACCCTCATCAGTTGCGCGGATTCTGCGACGCCGGTGACCACCGTTGGAGCGAAGAAACTCCCGGTCGAGCCGATCCGCTCACCGCCGCGCTCTACACGAGCGCCAGCCGAGACCGCATCGTCCACGAACGACAGCATCGACGAGATCCGGCGCTCATGGGCCAACGGTCCCATTCGAGTCGTCGGGTCAAGTCCGTTACCGACCGTGATTCGCTCGACTTCCTCGAGAAACGTCGCCATGAACCGATCGTAGACCTGCTCCTGGACGTAGAAGCGGGTTGGCGCCACGCAGACCTGCCCCGCATTGCGGAACTTCTGCTGGACGAGGAGACGCGCGGCAGATTCCACGTCTGCATCCGAAAAGATGATCACTGGCGTATGCCCGCCGAGTTCCATCGTTACGCGCTTCATGTGTGCACCGGCCAACGCGGCAAGGTGCTTGCCCACCGCAATCGACCCGGTGAACGAGATTTTGCGCACGATGGAGGAACGGACCAGGAAGTCGGAGATCTCCGCCGGGACGCCCCAGACCATATTGACGCAACCAGGCGGACATCCGGCCTCCTCGAAAAGGCGGGCCAGTGCCATGACAGCGCTCGGCGAGTCCTCCGGACCCTTGAGAACGATCGTGCAGCCAGCCCCGAGTGCTGCAGCGATCTTGCGGATCGCCTGGTTGAATGGAAAGTTCCACGGAGTGAACGCCGCGACGACACCAACGGGCTCCCGGGTGACGGACTGGCGAACGCCGGGCACGCGCGGCGGAATCAGCCGGCCGTAAATCCTGCGGCACTCCTCTGCATGCCATTCGGCGTGGTCGGCGCAGGCCCTGACTTCGGCGATCGCTTCGACCAGGGGCTTTCCCTGGTCGAGCGTCATGTTGCGACCGATCGCCTCAGCGCGCTCACGGGCAAGCTCGGCAACGCGTCGCAAGACCTTGCCGCGCTCGAGCGGCGAGGTGTGTCGCCATTCCCCAAAGGCCCTCTGCGCGGCCGCGAGCGCAACCTCCAGATCGCGTTGCGACGCGTGCGGAAGCCTTCCGAGAACCGAGCCGTCCGCCGGATTTGTGACTTCCTGTTCGCGCCGCCCTTCGCCCGACAGCCACTGTCCATCGATGAAGAGAGCGAGCTTCTCGTAGCTGCCTGCGTCGGTGACAGTCATCTGTTCAACACTCATAGGGACCGTCCCGCACGGGCAGCGGCGTGGGATCGAGAAACCGGTCGAGCACGTTCCGCGTGATCCGGATGACGGCGGCGTCGCCGCAATTGGCGGACAGCCCGCCGATCCAGGCCACCGAGCCGACCGAAAAGACAGCGCCACCACCTTCGGTCGCCAGAAGAAACACGTCGGATCTCACCGTCGATGAATAGTCGCCCGAAACCGTCGGGCGCGTGACCAGGAGCTCTTCATTAGCCATGAAGTAGGTGTCGTCGAACGGATGTGAGCTGGCCAGCAAGTATCCTTCGCGTGGCGAGCCCAAGAGTTCGTCCGCGCGGTCGATTTCGATTCCGGCACATCCACCTCCGAATGCGCCCCGAGTGCCGAAGTCGGAGCCGGCAACGCCATCGAAGACGAATGCGACTTCGGCGCGCTCGCTGTCGGCTCCTCGCCGATACCCGACGCTGCGGCGAAAGCCTTGACCGCTGTACCCGACGCCGAGCCAGCTCTGCGGCGCGACGCCGCTGCGGCGCCAGAGCCCGCCGTACTGTCCGTCGAGTTGGTGGTAGTACTCGCAAGGCTCCTCCGCCCAGCTCCTGTTCCCGTCTTCGGCGCGACGCAATTCGATCAATCCGGGACGCGCCGGATCCGTGGCGACCTTCCAGTAGAAGCCATTCCCGCCGAGATACATGAGGCGCCCCCGGCCTGCGGCAAATGCGCGATACGCCGCCAGCATGTTCGGCGTCGCGTACTCGGGATGACTACCCGTGAGCACGACTTCGTATGCGCGGAGCACCCGCTCACCCTCGCGGTCGATGTCCTCGTCGGTCAGCGCCTCCCAGGCAATGCCTTCCCGATGCAGCCATTCGACCATCACCAGGTCGGCCGAATAGTTCCATCGACCAGAACCTTCCGCGCCCTGCCATGCGCGCTGATCCGGTGCGAAGGTGAGAACCGGGCGACGCCGCGAGGCCACCGAGACCCCCGAACCGTCGCGATGCGTGTCGTACAGCGATAGGCCCCACTCGGGATGCCGAGCCATCGCGACGTCTCGCGGCTCCAGTGGCGATGGCACGCGCCGCGAGCACCTCGCCGTTGTTGCCGTGAAGCAGGGTATGGTCGTTGGAATAGGCCGGTAGGTGTAGGTCGGGAACACCACGGCCACTCGAGCCCTTCGACCCGGTTCGGCGGCACGGACAAACAACGGCAACAGCAGCGTCTCGCCGTCTCGGCAAACGCGCAGCGCATACGCCCCGGACGCCAGGTCGGCAGGAATCTGCAGCGACAAACTGGGCATCCAGCGAGCGTCGTCGAGGTCGTCGTCATGAAAATGGATCGCAGCGTATTCCTCGGGGCACGACGTCCAGTCGAAACGACGCCCGCTCCAGCGTACCCCGCGAACCGCCCGCTTCGGCGCGTTGAGCAGGCGGCCGTGCATGCCGTGCGGGCCGACATCCTCGATCTCCCGGGACGGAACGCGCCGGGCAAAGTCCCAGCATGCGAACAGCTCGCCCGGCGGAGGCGCCACCTCCTCCAGGACCCATCGGGCGATCGAGGGCAGTCCGACCTGCCCTCCCAGGATGGCCGGCCGCTCGATGCGACCGTTGAAGTGATCTCCGATCGATCCTCCCGGATGCATGCGGCCAGCCAGGACGATCGGCAACCGGTTGTCGAACACGGGAGCCGCGCCCGTCCGGCGTATCTGCACGTTATCGAGCGCTTGGCCCCGGTCGGTCGCGACGACCAGCGTCACGTCGAACTCGTTCGCCCGCCATTCGAGAGCGAGCATGTACCACCGTCGTTTCGCCAGCTGGATGTTGCAGGTCGTGCGTCGACCGCCGATCGCCACGAAAGGCCGCCAGCACGCGTCGATGCCGATCGCTACGGTGCCGTCGGAGCCGCCGTTGCTGAAGATCACCGAGTCGCCGCTCGTCGCCGACCACGGCTGGCAGTAAAGCACCAGCACTCCGGTGCCCGGAATCGGAACCGGCCGCTCCATCCCCTCGATCAACGCGCACGAGCCGGCATCGGTCTGCTGCCAGTCGAGGAAGACGTCCTGTTCGGCCACCGACGGCTCCCTGCCGAATCGGATTCCGTCCGCATCGGCTCGTTCCTCGCCCCGCCCCAGTGCTACCAGATCGACACTCGCCACCCCGGGCTGCTCCGAAGCAAGGTGAGCGGTCACCTGCTGGCCCGGTGCTGCGCACCACACATCGAGATAACCGAAGATCTTCATTCCAGTGCAGTCTCCGGTTTCCAGCCAAAGAGGTCGAGCCAGCGCGCCGAGAACACGGCCCACTCGGCTTCTGCGAGGTCGTCGTAGCATCCGCCGATTGGCGTGACCGGCTCGCCGCGGTCTCCCATCCTGGCCAAGGTCCATGCATTGCGCCCGTCCAGACGAACCAGCACGTGTTTGCCCCGTGCCGGCACGCCTCTGAAGCGCAAAAGGAACGCCCGAAGATCCGGATCGTAGGGACCGAGCGGCGCGGCCCGAAAGCGCCGGATCAGTGCGACGACCGCGGGGTCGTTCCGGTTCGGTGTATCAGTCCAGTTCGACATGGTGTTCGAGTTGCGCGACGTGAATGTCGATGAAGCCCTGGTAGTAGTCGTGCGCGGCGATCTGCGCATCGATGAGGACCGGGACCCCCTTACCGTTGAGTTCCTTCGCAAGCGACACGGCTTCATCGACCTGACCCGGCTCGACGACACGAATACCGTGGCACCCTTGGGCCTGCGCGATCGCGGCAAAATCCGAGTTCACTGCAAATCCGGTCCCGATGAGCGGCTTGCGATTGAGCACCTGGTTGTACTGCACCCAACCGAACGCATGGTTGTTGAGCACGATCCATGTCACTCCGCAGCGATTCTCGGCTGCCGTGGCGAGTTCCGAGAGCGACATCTGCATTGCGCCGTCACCGGCGAAGCAGACCACCTGCTTTTCGGGCCGGGCGAGCTTGGCCCCGATTGCGCCGATCACTCCCATGCCCATCGCCGTCTGCTCGCCCATCGCGACGCAGTCGCCCACGTCGAGCACGCGGTAGTAGGGCCAGTAGTAGCACCACAGGTCGGCGGCACCGTTCTCCTTCATCAGGATTGTGTCGCGCCCGAAGATCCGGTTGACCGATTCGAGAATCTGAGGAGGCCGGATCGGGCTGCGCGTTGTCCTGGCCTCAGCCACGGCCTCCTCGGCAAATCGCCTGCCGGCGTCGGCGATTCGTTCGACCCTCTGCCGCTTCCGCAGATAGCGGCGACGCTTCGAGTTCGGCCGACAAATCGCCGAGCGCAAGAGCGGCGTCGCCGACGACGTCGACGTCGGCGCGCCAGTTCAGGCTCAACGCGTCGGGGTCGAGGTCGATGCGGATCATCCGCGCCGACTTCGGATAGAACGACCAGCTGTTCGTGCTGAATGCCTCGAGCCTGGAGCCCACGACGATCAACAGGTCGGCACCATCGTGCCACGCCTTGCCTTCGCGCGAGAAATACAGGCCGACCTGACCCAGCGACAGAGGGCCGTCCTCCGGGTAGATGCCGCGGCCGCTGGGCGTCGTCAGAATGGGGGCGCCGATCAGCATGCCCAGGTTCTCGACCTCCGCGTGCGCCTTCGCGATGATGCTTCCGCCGCCGCAGAGTAGCACCGGCTGCTTCGATTCCTGAACGAGGGACGCAGCCGCCTCGATCGTCGCGACATCAGGGCGGCAACGTTGCCGCGCAACCGACGCGACGTAGGCGGACATCGGCGCAGTCTGCGCGCTCAGGTCGGACGGAATCTCCACGAACGTCGCACCCGGCCGGCCGTTGCGGGCGAGCGAGAACGCCCGCTGCATGATCCACGGAACCCGGCGAATGTCTGTCACGCGGTTCGACCACTTCGTGACCGGCTTCATCAGCGTGTGCGTGTCGAGTTCCTGAAACGCACCCATTCCGTCGTAGCGCTGGACGACCCCGTTCGCGATCGCGACGATCGGCACAGAGCCGGACGTGGCCTCGAGCAGTCCCGACACGAGGCTCGTAATTCCGGGGCCGGGATTCGAGAACACCACACCCGGTTCGCCCGTCAGCCTGCCCCATGCGTAGGCGCAGGCAACGGCAGCTTTTTCGTCGCGCACCAGCACAAAGCGGATATCGGAATGTTCCGTCAGGTCGTAGACCAGATGCTTGGGGTTGCCCGGAAGCCCGAAGACGCAACGTACTCCTTCTGCCTTCAGGGCTTCGACAACTGCACGCCAGGGTCCCATGGTTTGCATGCTTCGTTCACCTTTCGATTAGCGCCGGCATCTCGACCGAGCCGGCTTCTGTCATCCTCGGAACCGCCCTCACGAGCGACGCCGTGTACTCCTGCTCTGGATCGGCCAGGACGCGCTCCATACTGCTGGTCTCGACCATCATGCCCCCGCGCATGACCAGGGCGCGGTCGGCCATTCGCGCCGCCACGCGCAGGTCGTGCGTGATGAACAGCATCGCGAGCCCCTCTTCCTGCTGCAGCGAGTCGAGCAGGTCGAGGATTTCGGCCTGCACCGATACGTCGAGCGCCGAAACAGGTTCGTCGGCGACGAGCAGCTTCGGCCGCATGGCGAGCGCCCTGGCGATGACGATGCGCTGGCGCTGTCCGCCCGAGAACTCGTTCGGGTAGCGGTCAGCGGCCGCCGGGTCGAGCTGTACGCGCGCAAGGAGCTCCACCGTGCGTGCGCGGGCCGCCGCCGCCGACTCACCGTTGGCGCGCAGGCCGATCTCGATCGACTGGCCGACCGTCCTGCGCGGATTCAGCGACGAGTATGGATCCTGGAACACGAGCTGGATCGCCCGACGCACCGGCTGGAGGCTACGCGCCGGCAGCGACAGGTAGTCCGTGGCAATTCCATGGAGATCGGCACACCCGTGATCGACGCGCGTGAGACAACACAGGGCCCTTGCAAGCGTTGACTTCCCCGATCCCGATTCGCCCACCACCGCAAGTGTCTCGCCCTGCCCAAGCTCCAGGGAAACCGAATCGAGCGCCTTCACCTCGCGGCCACGTCCGAACAGCCTGCCGCGCGTCCGCCACGTCTTCGTCAGGTGATCGGCGCGCAGAAGCGGCGGGTACGGCTCGGCCCGGCGGATCGTCCGCGCACGGAGTTCGGGAACCGCGCCCAACAGCCGCCGCGTATAGGGGTCACGCGCACGCGCGAGAACATCCCGCTTGGCGCCCTCCTCGACGACGACGCCGTTGCGCATGACCGCGACCCGATCGGCCATCTCGTTGACGACGCCGAAATCGTGGGTGATGAGAAACAGTGCGATGCTGCGTCGTTGCCGCAACTCACGCAACAACGCCAGGATCTGGGCCTGCGTCGTCACGTCCAGAGCGCTGGTCGGCTCGTCGGCGATGACCATGGCAGGCTCGCTGGCGATGGCCATCGCGATCATCACGCGCTGTCGCTGCCCGCCGGACAGCTGCCATGGAAAAGCATCGACCAGGGACTCGGGACTGGGCAAGTGCACGTCGCGGAGCGCCTCGACGACCCTGCGTTGCCGATCCCCGGGCCAGGCGTGCAGCTCGAGAACTTCCCTGATCTGCTTGCCGATTCGCTCCAGCGGATTGAGCGACGACATCGGATCCTGGAAGACATAGCCGATGCGCCCACCGCGAATCGCGCGAAGCCCTGACTCGCTCATACGCAGCGTGTCGCGCCCCTCGAAGAGGATGCTTCCCGAGCGCACCTTCAACCTCGGAGACGGGAGCAATCCGACGATTGCGCTGGCTGTCAACGACTTCCCCGAACCCGATTCGCCGACGACACATAGCGTCTCGCCCGCCGCGACGTCGAGTGAGACCCGGTCGACGGCAAGTTGCCGATCGCTTCCAGGCGGAAGTGCGATCGAGAGGTCGCGAATACGAAGCATTGCTGCGCTTCAGCCGCCGGTAAGCGAGCGTAGCGTCGGATTGCTTCGGTCGCCGATCGCTTCTGCGAGCAAGGTCACGGCAAGCACGGTGACCAGCAATGCAAGGCCGGGAAATACACTGAGCCACCACGCCTGACGAAATACGGTTCGGGCCGCTCCGATCATGTAACCCCAGCTGATCATGTTCGGGTCTGCCAACCCCAGGAAGCTCAGCGACGCCTCGGTCAGGATCGCAGTCGCCACCATCAGCGAGGCAACCGCGAGCACCGGCGGCAGGGCGTTCGGCATGATCTCGGTAAATATGATCCGAATGTCCGAGAGCCCTGCGCCGCGCGCCGCCTCGACGAACTCGCGCTCCCTCAGCGTCATGAACTCGCTGCGCACCAGACGCGCGACCGGTGGCCAGATCACGAGTGCGATGCCGATGACGAGGTTCGCCACGCTCGGGGTCATGATCGCGACCAACAATACGACGAACAGGAACGACGGAATGACCTGAAAGAATTCGGTGAAGCGCATCATGGTGCGGTCGGCCGCGCCGCCGAAGTACCCCGCCAGCGCTCCGATGGCTGTTCCCAAGACCAGCGAGAACGCGGTGGAGACGATTCCGATCACCAACGAGACACGCGCGCCGAAGATCAGGCCCGACATCACGTCCCGGCCGAGCATGTCCGTGCCGAGCACGTGCCGGCCGCCGGGCGGCAACAATTGCGCACCGACAACCGCCCACGGATCGAATGGCGCCAGCCAGTGGGCCAACACCGCGACCATAGCTATCGCCGACAGCACGGCAATGCCGACCACGAAGCGCCACGAACGGAATATGCGTGACATGGCGCCGGGTCTCTACGCCCTTCCAATGCGTGGATCGATCATCCGCAGCGACACGTCGGTAAGCAGGTTCGCGACGACCACCAGCGCCGACGATACGAAGAACACGCCAAGGATCACGTTGTAGTCCCGCTGCATCAACGCGTCGAAGGCCAATCGCCCGATACCCGGCCAGGCGAAGACGGACTCGACCACCACTGCCCCGCCGAGCACCTGGCCGACCTGCAGCCCGGCGAGAGTGACAATCGGCAGTACCGAATTGCGCAGGACGTGCCCGCGAACGACACCCGCCGACGACAGACCCTTGGCACGTGCCGCGCGAACGAAGTCGCGGCCGAGGACTTCAATGGTTGCAGCCCTGGCCACTCGAACGTAGACGGCCATGTAGAACAGCGCGAGGCTGACGACCGGCATCACGAGGTGTCGCAGTACGTCGAGCGCGCCGGGCAGGCCCGTCTTGCGGATGAAGCCCGACATTCCGAAGGGCGGCAGCAGGCCCAGCGACACCGACAGGAGCAGGATCAGCAGCAGGCCGACCCAGAATACGGGCGTCGCATAGAAAACCATCGCCAGCGACGTGATCAACGTGTCTTTCCAGGATCCTGCGCGTGTGGCTGCCAACATCCCGAGCGACGTGCCGACCAGGATCGCCGAGGAGCAGAGCCGGCACCGTCAACAGAAGCGTCGCCGGGACGCGCTCGAGGATGATATCGACCACCGGCCGCTGGGTGCGATAGCTGATTCCAAGATCGAGCGCCGCAAGCCGCCGCAGGTAGGAATAGACCTGCACGGGGGAACGTCTGATCGAGGCCGTAGTCACGCCGGATCCCGGCGATGAACTGCTCGTCCGAAGCTCCGCTTTCGCCAGCGATCACGGCCGCCGGATCCCCCGGCGCCATGCGAATCAGAGCGAAATTTAGCAAGCCGATTGCCGCCAGCATCAGGATCGCACGCGGCAACCAGGCTGCAAACACCAGGACGAAGCGCACGGCGGCCCCCTCGCTACCCTCGCGCCTACCTTGCGATCCAGGTCTCTGCGAAGGTGGAATTGGGCCCCGAGCTGTCGATGACGACGTTGTTCACCTTCTTGTTGTTGACTGTCGGCCACACCAGTTCGACGAGCCATGCGACGGCGACGTCGTCGACGAGAATCTTCTGTGCCTCGGAGTACAGCTGCTTGCGCTTGCCCTCGTCGATCTCCGTGGCTGCACGCCGAAAGAGTTCGTCGACCTTGGCGTTGGTGTAGCCACTGTGGTTCGTGAACAGAACTCCCTTGCGCTGATTGTCCGACATGAAGGTTCTCGACACCCCAAGCGCGGGATCCGACAAGGTAGTGAGGAAATACATCGTCATGTCGAAATCCCAGTTTCGCGTCCGGTCGGACCACCCGGCCGCATCCGAGGGTTCGAGGACCACCTCGACACCGACCTTCCTCAACGCCTGACGCGTGTACTCGGCGGCGCGGTTCCACATCTCTCCGTAAGGCAAACCCAGCAACTTCACGGTGGTCCGCACCCCGTCGGCGCCGCGTTTCATGCCCATCTCGTCGAGCAACGCTTCCGCTTTCGCCGGATTGAAATCGTAGGTGGGCACGTTGGGCTCATAGAACGGGGAACTCGAGTGAACCGGGCCGGTCGCGACCTTCGCGTAGGTCTGGAAAATCGTGTCGCGAATGAACTTCCGGTCGAGCGCGTACATGACGGCCTGCCTGAATCGCTTGTCGCCGAATGGCGCGCGCCGGTGATTCATCTCGATCCAGACGATCGGCGAACCCCACTCCCAGCCTTTCGTCGTCACCGAGACGTACGGAAGCTTGCTGAGACGATTGACGTCCAACAATTCAAGGTCATTCTGAGTGGCGAGGTGCAGTTGCTGGGACTCAATCGCAATCGCGCGTGACGCTGCGTCCGGGACGAGGCGATAGTAGATTTCATCAAGGTAGGGGAGCCCCTTACGCCAGTAGTCACCGTTCCTCACCAGGTGCAGGTACTCGCCGCGCTTCCACTCTTTGAACTTGAAGGGTCCGGTCCCCACTGGCTTGGCGTTGTTGGGGTTCTTGCGGAAGTCGGTACCCTTGTACAGGTGCGCCGGTACGATCTCGGTACCGATGCCGAAGCTCCTGATCAGCGGTCCGAAGGGCTCTTCGAGGCGGAACTCCACGGTGAAGTCGTCGACTTTCGCCACCTTCACCTTCTGAAACACGACCTTCATTCTGGGATGCACCTCGATCAGGTACTCGCCGAAGGTGAAAACAACGTCATCGGCCGTAAGTGGCTTGCCGTCGTGCCACTTGATGCCGCGGCGCAACTTGAAGGTGTAGGTCTTTCCGTCGGGAGATACCTGCCACGACTCGGCCAAGTGGGGTTTTGGGTTGAGCTCGAAGTCGTACATCAGCAGGCTCTCGAACATCTTCGTCGAAACGAGAAGCGCCGGAGACTGCAGGAACTGCCCCGACATTATCCCGGGGGCTCGGGCCAAAGGAGCGATTGCAGGGTCCCTCCTCTCGTCGGTTCCGCACCGTGCGCAGGCGCCAGGGACAGTGCAAGCGCCCATGCCGTGATGAGCGTTACCGAGGATTCGCCTCATGATGTCTCCTCTCGTTGTTCTCCGCCAACGCGGACCCCGCCGACTGGACGCGATCCGCGCAGCGGTAGTCGCGTGGCAGCGTATCGGCCATTATGCTGCGATGTGGGCTGGCCGCAAGCACCACTTATTTAAGAATCGAAGGAGCCACTTTGCAGCGCCGAAGCGGAGGAAGGCATTTGCCCGCGTTCCCAATTGCCCCGCTGTCACGCGAGGACGGGTATCTCCACCGGGAGCTGTACCAGCGGATCCGCAATGCCATCATCGGCGGTGCGATGCCGGCCGGATATCGGCTGCCGTCCACGCGAGTACTCTCGGCTCAGCTCGGAGTCGCACGCAATACAGTCCTTGTCGCCTACGAGCAGCTGCATTCAGAGGGTTACGTCGAGTCGCGCCGCGGTTCCGGCCACTACGTCGCGGAGTTCGTTCCCGATGCATTCGAGCGTTTGACCGCGACACGTCGGCGCCCCGAAGTGGTTCGCGGCAGCCCGTCCGCACAGGTCGCCAACCGCTTCGCATTCGTGCCGGAGTCGTTCCGTCGCGCGATTCCCGCTGTTCCGTTTCGTGCCAATCTTCCCGCGCTGGACGTTGCGCGACTTCAGGCGTGGATTCGGCTCTACACGAAGTTCCTGAGGCAGGCAGGACGCTCCGCCCAGCAGCCAGGTCACTTCGGGGAAACTGACGCGATCGGCGACCCGCTGCTGCGCCGCGCCATCGCCGAATACGCGTCGCTTTCGCGCGGGGTTCGGTGCTCGCCCGAGCAGATCGTGATCACCGCCGGGGCCCAGCATGCGATGGACCTGCTGTTGCGAGTGATCGGAAGGTACGGCGAGAAGGCCCGGATCGAGGACCCTTGCTTTCCCGGCGCGCTGGCTGCGCTGCGCGGCGCCGGGCTCGAACCGGTCCCGGTCCCGGTAGACGACGAGGGGATCGACGTCGATCGCGCGATCCGGGTAGCTCCGCAGGCGCGACTTGCGATGGTCTGCCCATCGAAGCAGTTCCCGCTCGGCCACGTCATGTCCCTACCGCGGCGGTTGGCGCTGATTCAGTGGGCTCGCGAGCGCAGGGCGTGGGTCATCGAGGACGACTACGACAGCGAGTACCGCTTCTCGGGAAAGACGATCCCCTCGCTGCAGGGACTCGACGGCGGCGAGTTCGTCGTTTACGTGGGCACCTTCAGCAAGGTGCTGTTTCCGGGACTTCGCCTGGGTTTCATCGTCGCGCCGCCGATGCTCGTCGATTCGATCGTTGCGGTTCGTACGCTGGCGGGCAGGCATGGCAATCCACTGGACCAGCAGGTATTGGCGCGATTCATTCTTGACGGCCACTTAGGACGTCACGTGCGAAGGATGCGCAAGCTCTACGAGACACGAATGGAAGCACTGCTGCTGTCGACGCGGCGCTGGCTGGCGGGCGCCGTAGCGGTTGAACCGGCCGAGGCAGGCCTTCAGACAGTGGGGTGGCTGAACTCCGAGTTCGACGATCGGTCTGTTTCGACGCACGCCGCCGAGGCAGGAATCGAGGTCGCTCACCTGTCACGGTACTGCATCGACACGATACGCCCCCCCGGACTGGTGTTCGGGTTCGGCGCCTTCGACGAGCGCGAGATCGACACAGGCGCTCGACAGCTTGCGCGTGTTCTCGAACGCGAGAGGGTAAGCGCGGCGCCAGCAACCGGGCAGGTTACCGCCGGGACGGGAGCCGAACCAAGCGCCGCTAGTGTAGTGTTCGATTCTTGACAAATCTTAAGGGATTGTGCTGATGCTCATGCTCTACTGCTGCAACCACAGGAGTCAGAGCGTGCGAGTTGCCCCGGCGATCGAGTTGAATGCGCAAGAGCAGGCCGAACTGACCCGCCTGTCGCGCGCGAAGACGACCAGCGTGCGATTGGCCGAGCGTGCGCGCATCGTCTTGCTGGCCGCGCAGGGGCTGCAGAACCGCGAGATCGCCGAGCAGTTGGGAATCGACCGCATGACCGCCGGGCGCTGGCGCCAGCGCTACCGGAGTCGGGGCTCGAGGGAATCGAACGCGATCTGCCGCGTGGTGCGCCGCCCGTGAAGGTGGATGCGGCGCGATTGGTCGAGCTGACCACGCAGACGACGCCCGAGGCGGCCACGCACTGGAGCACGCGCAAGATGGCCACGGTGCTCGGCGTGGCCCCCAGCACGGTGATGCGCCACTGGCAGGCCCATGGCCTGAAGCCGCACCTGGTGCGCGGATTCAAGATCTCGCGCGACCCGCAGTTCGTCGAGAAGCTCGAAGACATCGTCGGCCTGTACATGTCCCCGCCCGAGCACGCGATCGTGCTGTGCTGCGACGAGAAGAGCCAGGTCCAGGCGCTCGATCGCACGCAGCCCGGGCTGCCGATGAAGAAGGGCCGCGCGCAGACGATGACGCACGACTACAAGCGTCACGGCACGACGACGCTGTTCGCCGCGCTCAACGTGCTCGATGGAAAGGTGATCGGCCAGTGCCACGAGCGACACACCCACGCCGAATGGCTGAAGTTCCTGCGCAGGATCGAGCGCGAGACCACCAAGGACAAGACCTTGCATCTGATTGCCGACAACTACGCCACCCATAAGCACCCGGCGGTGCAGCAGTGGCTCGCCCGGCATCCGCGCATCGCCATGCACTTCACGCCGACCTCGGCGTCGTGGCTGAACATGGTCGAGCGGTTCTTCCGCGACCTGACCACCGAACGGCTGCGCCGAGGCGTGTTCACCAGCGTGCCGGAGTTGGTGGACGCGATCGACGGGTACGTTGCGCATCACAACACCGACCCCAAGCCGTTTATCTGGACGAAGAACGCGCGAGACATCCTGCAGAAGGTCATTCGGGCGAACTCGCGCTTAAGCGGCAAACAGAACGCAACACTGCACTAGTCCGGTCGGCGGCACCTTGGTCGAGCTGGAAGGATGGCCCATCTACGTTATTCGCCATTTCGAATCGGGCTCGTACTGGCCGATCGGCTAGCCGTTCAGTCGGATGCAAAGCGTGCAAGCTCTCCGAGATCCGGCGGCGGTCCGATTCCGGGCTCGGTGCCCAGCGACAGGGTGCCCTCCCGGACGAGGGGCAAGCCGTCACAGGTCAGCTCGCGCAGCGGATTCGGATTCGTGTCGATCTCGAGCAGGCCGTCGCCGCCCGCGGCCGCCAGCAAGTGCGCGGACATCCTCAGGCCGATACCGGCGCCGAGGTAATGCGGGCAGTAGAGCAAGCCTGCTGCGAGTGCGGAGCGAGCCACCTCGAGACAGCCGCTGACGCCTCCCCACTTCGCGACGTCCGGTTGCAGCACGGCCAGCGCCCCGGTAGCGATTGCCGCCTCGAAGCTCGCGCGGCCGATCAAGTTTTCGCCAGCGGCCAGGGCGGCATCGGCATGTCCGGCAAGTCGACACCATGCTTCCGTGGGCGCGTCGGCACGCAGCGGCTCCTCGATCCAACGCACACCGAACTCCGCCAGCTCCGGGCATCGTTGCATCGCCGTGTCCGGGTCCCATGCCTGATTCGCATCCACCATCAGCGTCGCGTCGGCCCCGAGCGCCTCACGCAGGGCGCACAGCCGACGCAAGTCCTCGATGCGGTCAAATCCGACCTTCAACTTGAATGCCACGTGGCCACGCTCGCGTGCCGCGAGCGCCGCCGGCACCGCGCCTTCGGGACCGAGGCCGCTCGCGTAAACGCGGATCGCGCCACGCTCACCGCCCAGCAGCCGCCACAGCGGCAGGCCCAAGCGCCGGGCAGCGAGATCCCACAGGGCCTGGTCGATGCCTGCCAGCGTCTGCGCGATCGGGCCGAACTCGCCGCTCTGGATCGCCAGCACCTCCAGCCGCCGATGCAGTGATCCGGAAAGCGCCGACGGGGATTCGAGCACGGCGCCTGTCAGCAGGGGCGCCACGACGGTCCGCACCAGAGCCGCGCGATGATCCGCGCCGACGCCCGGGAAGTTGCACCAGATCTCGCCCCAGCCTTGCGCACCGTCGTTGTCGCGCACTCGCACCAGCACCGCCGGCCGGTCGTGGATCACGCCGAATGACGTACGCACCGGCACCTCGCAGGGTGCGCGAAAGACGAACGCATCGACGCCCTCGAGCGTCGCCGCGTTCCAGTTCGTGCCTGGGCCGGTCATCGACGATCCCCTCTCAAGAAACAGAACTGACGACGGCCGGTTTCATGCGGCTGCCGCCAGTGGGTTGATCTGGAAGCCCAGCGCGGCGGCGCGCCTCTTCAGGGCGGCGATGCTGCGCTGGCGATGCTGCTCTTCGTAGTGCTGTTGGCCCTGATCGACGAAGGCTTCGCCGCGGGTGAGCATGAAGTACACCATGCGCGCGAGCTTGTGCGCGGTCGCGGTGTTGGCTCGCGGCTTGTCCATGCGCATGCACAATCGGCGGTCTAAGGCACCGAGCGCCGAGTCGCTGCGCGACAGGCACATGGCGGCCATGCGAAACGCCTGCCGTGCCCGGTTGGCCGAACGCTTGGTGCCCGCCGAGAGCACCTTGCCGCCGCTGATCTTGGTCGACGGACACAACCCCAGCCATGAGCAGAAGTGCTTGACGTTGGCGAACCGGCTCAGGTCCGTGCCGATCTCGCTGAGGATCTTCATCACCGAGTCCGGGCCCAGACCGTTGATGCGCGTCAGATCCACCCCCGCCCAGTTCGCCAGCGTCTGGCGCGCATCGAATTCGGCGCGCGCCCGGGTGCCCGGGCGCGGCTGCTTGCCCAGCTCGACGCGGCCCGCGGCCCGCTCGCTGAGCAACGACTGCAGCTTCTCGTCACACGCGAGCAGATGCCGGGCGATGTCGTCGTACATCCCCAGCGCCTGCTCCAGCACGAACAGGTGCTCCTCGCGCCAGTTCCCCGTGAGCGCGCCCACGATCTCGTCCTTGCTCGCCCGGATGCGCCGATGCCGATGTTGCGCGAGCACCTGTGGGTCACGCTCACCGGCGACGATGGCGCGGATGATCGCCCGGCCGGTGGCGCCCATCACGTCGCTGATCACCTCGGTGAGCTGCAGGTTCATCTGCACCAGCGACTTCTGCATGCGCTGCACCCAGCTGGCCTGCTGGGTAAGCAGCACCTCGCGCTGGCGCGCCACCGCACGAATCGTGCACACCTCGGCCGCAGGCCGGAACGCCGCCCGCAGCAGACCGTGGCTCATCAGCTTCTGTAGCCACTGGCAGTCCTGAACGTCGCTCTTGCGCCCCGGCACGTACTTGACCTGCCGTGCATCGACCAGCCACACCTTCAGCCCACGGCTCTCGAGCACCTCGTATACCGGAATCCAGTACACCCCGGTGGATTCGAGCGCCACCACGTCCACCCCGCACGCAAGCAGCCAATCGGCCAGCGCGTGCAGATCCGCCGTCATCGTCCCGACCTCGCGCACCGGTGCGTCGGTTGCGTGTGCCGGCACCGCCACCCAGTGGCTCGATGCACCGATATCGATTCCCGCCGCGTTCGGAAACACTTCGTCGTCTCTCTTGCGTACCGCCATGGCTTCCCCCATCATCGTTGACGAACGGCGGCGCCATGGGAGACGTCGAAATTGACTCCATCTCTCAAACGGGATGCGGCTCACGCCGCTCACCAGTGTCACCGACGAATCCCGGACCATGCTCAGAGACGGGCTCGCAACAAGGCGTCGCTCAACGCTGCGTGCTCGCACCAATGACGTGTCGGTCATCTCGGCGTCGCCGTTCACCTTGTAGCGCATCCTCGTTTCTTCCGGAACACCGGGGCCGCGCGCGGGCCTGAATTGCTCAGAGTTCGTGAACTTTTCGGCCGACACCGCGCGGGCGTCTGAACGGACCCGCCCAGGCAGGTGAAGCCGTCCGGCGTTTACACCAGCGATTCACCGGGGTCCGGAGCGCGTCCGGTGCCGCCCGAGTCGGGTTTTCGGTCATTTTCCTTCCTTTACGCGGTGCCTGGGCCGATCGCGCACGGAGCTTGGGTGTCCGAGAACATCTTCGGCATCAGCACGATGCTGCGCATCAGGTTGTGGGCCAGCGCGAACAGCAGCGCCACGCAGCGCACCTTCGCCTGTCCGCGCACCGGCAGACGCTGCAGGCCCCGGTTGCGCGCCTGCGCGTTGACGCATTCGGCCGTCGCCGCCCTGAGCCTGTAGAGGTCCTTGGCCCGGGGCGTGGCCATCCGCTCGCGCCACTGCGCGACGGCGTCGCTATCGTCGGGCTTGCGCTCATGATTGCCCGGGCATCCACCGCCGCCGCCTTGCTCGTCTTTGTCGCCTTTGTCGGCGCGTGCCTGCGGCACCGGCGCGTAGACCTCGGTCTTGCCGGCAACCGCCTCGATCTGCTCGTGCGCCGGGTACCCTCCATCGACCAACCACTGATCGGGCGTGGTGCCGAAGCGCTGCTCCAGTTGCTCGACCATGGGCTCGAGCTGCGCCATGTCCGAGCCGCTCGTGCTCACCTGCACTCCCACCACCACGAGGCTGTCGCAGTCGCTGGCGAACTGCACGTTGTACGCCGGCCGGTACCCGCCGTCGGCCATCTTCATCACGCTCGCCTGCGCGTCGCTGCTCGAGGCGCGCGCCTGCTCGATCGGCTTGCCGTTGCGCTTCTTGATCGCCTCCATCTCCGGCAAACGCGCCAGCGCCGCTTCCAGACGCTGCTCGAGCTCGCGGCGCGCCCGCTGCTGCGCGGCCGCCTTGCGCCGGCTCTCGAGCCCGGGATCCGCCTCGAGTTGATCCTTCAGCCCACGCACTCGCTCGCGCGCCCGCTCCAGGTTCTCCTGCAGACTCGCTCGACGACGAAACGACGCCGCGCCCGCACTGGCGCGAACCCGAACCCCATCCTGCGCCACCGTCGCCAGCTTCACCGCCCCGGCGCTCATCAGCATCGCCACGCTCGCGCTGAGCATCTCGTCGAGCGCCTCACCGTGCCCGACCCGAAAGTCCGACAAGCTGTGGTGGTTCACCTGCACCCCGCCACTGATCCAGCGGTACGCATCGTGCTCGAGAATCAGCCGTGACAGTTGCCGCGCACTGCCCACGCCTTCGAGCGTCGCATACAGCCACAGCGCAAACAGGATCTCCGGCGCAATCGCCGCGCGTCCCACCGTGCCCTCGCGCGCCTCGATGCGCTCGTACATCGCGCTCAGATCCTGTCGGCGCACCCACTCCCACACCAGACGCGCACGGTGTCCCGCCGGCAGCAGCGACTCCAGGTCCATCGGGCGCAATTCCACCTGCTCGCGATTGGGCATCAGCACGCGCGCTTTGCCGCGCGCCGCCGCGACCGGCTTGCTCGGTGAACGTTCGACATACGGCAGCGCCTCGAACAACTCGCGCTCCCGCGGCTCGGATTCTGCTTCGTGTCTCGTGTGCATGGACACTCAACGCTGCTCAGCTCGATTCGTGTACCTGCGCGGCGAAAAATTCACAGGCTCTCAGTAACCGGGTTCGCGCTGGTACTCATGCCGCGCGGTGTTCACGTACGAGCGCCTGAACTCCACCGGTCGATCGCCCAGCGTGAATGCCACGCGACGAATCAGCAGCAGCGGGCTGCCATCTGGCACGCCGAGCAGCAGCGCGACGTCGGCGGGCGCGCCCACCGCGCGCACGGTCTCGACGGTGCGCACCACCGACAGCCCGAAGCCGTGCTGGTACAGGTGGTAGATGGTGTTGGTGCGCTCGCGCAGCCGTTCGGCAGTGAGACCCGCGAACAGCTCGGCCGGCACCGCGATGTCGTCGACGATCACCGGTTCGCCACCGAGCCGCAGCGCATTGCGGTAGGCGAACACCGGCGCGCGCGACGCCAGTTGCAGCCGCTCGGCGGTCTCGTCGTCGGCGCGCGCCTTGCGAAAGCCCAGCAGCTCGACCTGCGGGTATTCCTTCACCCCGTCGTGCCGGATGATGTTGAAGAACAGGAACAGCATCCGGTCGCGCGTGTGCGTGGCGACGAAGGTGCCGCGTCCCTGCTGGCGCAGCAGCACGTTCTCGGCGACCAGTTCGTCGATCGCCTTGCGCAGCGTACCGATCGCGATGCCGAAGCGCTCGGCCAGCCTCGGCTCGGCCGGGATCGCCTCGCCGGGCTTCCATTCGCTCGCGGCGAGCGCCGCCAGCATCTTGCGCTTGACCTCCTTGTAGATCGGCCCGCCCGAGGGCGCGGTGATGGCGTCGTGTCTGTCCATGCGAGGGTCCGCCGCGGCGCGCCCGGAGCGGGCGATGCGTGCCCCGCCATTCTGACAGCAAATTCCACGAGCGTGTAACTGAGTTGAGTCATCTAGTTGACTTACCGAGACTGCTCGTCTAGCATCGACCGACCCATCCCAAGGAGCGCTCAATGATTCACGTCGTATTGCACGACGCCAGGGACACCGTCGCGGTGGCGGTCGTCGAGGGCATCAAGGCCGGCACGCAACTCAGTGCCTGGATCATGGACGAGGACAAGACGATCACGGTCAAGGCCACGCAGGACATCCCGATCGGACACAAGGTCGCGCTGAAGGACATGGCAGTCGGCGACACCGTCTACAAGTACGGCATCGACATCGGCAAGGTGGTGGCGCCGATCAAGGCCGGCGAGCACGCGCACGTGCACAACATCAAGACCAAGCGCTGGTAAGCCGCCGCTGCGTCGTCACCCAACCGAAAGAGTCAGTCAAATGTCAGTGATCGACAAGAACACCACCTTCTGGGGCTATCGCCGCGAGAACGGTCGCGTCGGCGTTCGCAACCACGTCATCATCCTGCCGCTGGACGACCTGTCCAACGCCGCCGCCGAGGCGGTCGCGGTGGCGATCAAGGGCACGATGGCGATCCCGCACCCCTACGGCCGCCTGCAGTTCGGCCCCGACCTCGACCTGCACTTCCGCACGCTGATCGGCACCGGCTCGAACCCGAACGTCGCCGCGGTGGTGGTGATCGGCATCGAGGACGGCTGGACGAAGAAGGTCGTCGACGGCATCGCGAAGACCGGCAAGCCGGTGGTCGGCTTCGGCATCGAGGGTCACGGCGACCACGAGACGATCAAGCGCGCGTCGATGGCCGCCAAGCAGTTCGTCCAGCACGCGACCGCGCTGCACCGCGTCGAATGCCCGATCGCCGACCTGTGGGTGTCCACGAAGTGCGGCGAATCGGACACCACCTCGGGCTGCGGGTCGAACCCGACCGTGGGCAACGCGTTCGACAAGCTGCACCCGCTGGGTACGACGCTGTGCTTCGGCGAAACCTCCGAGATCACCGGCGGCGAGAACATCGTGGCGGCGCGCTGCGCCAACGACCAGGTCCGCGAGCGCTTCATGTTCATGTTCGACCGTTACCAGGACATGATCAACCGCTGGCGCACCACCGACCTGTCCGAGTCGCAGCCGACCAAGGGCAACATCGCCGGCGGCCTGACGACGATCGAGGAGAAGGCGCTCGGCAACATCCAGAAGATCGGCAAGAAGTGCACCGTCGACGGCGTGATCGACAAGGCCGAGGAGCCGACGCACCCGGGGCTGTGGTTCATGGACTCGTCGTCGGCGGCCGCCGAGATGGTGACGCTGTGTGCGGCCTCGGGCTACGTGGTGCACTTCTTCCCGACCGGACAGGGCAACGTGATCGGCAACCCGATCCTGCCGGTGATCAAGCTGTGCGCGAACCCGCGCACCGTGAGGCTGATGAGCGAGCACATCGACCTCGATTGCTCGGGGCTCCTGCAACGCGAGACGACGCTCGACCAGACCGGCGACAAGCTGCTCGAGGCGATGCTCGCCACGGCCAACGGGCGCTGGACCTCCGCGGAGGCGCTCGGTCACCGCGAGTTCGTGCTCACGCGCATCCACGAGTCGGCGTGACGCGCGTCGTCGTCAGCGAGTTCATGGACCTGCCGGCGGTCGAGTCGCTGCGCGATGTGTTCGACGTCGACTACACGCCGGATCTGGTCGACGACCGCGCGGGGCTGCTCGCGCGCGTCGCGGGTGCGGATGCGCTGATCGTGCGCAACCGTTCCCGCGTCGACCGCGAACTGCTCGCCGCCGCGCCGCGGCTGCGCGCGGTCGGCCGCCTCGGCGTGGGCCTCGACAACATCGACACCGCCGCCTGCGAGGCGGCCGGCATCGCGGTCTTTCCGGCCACCGGCGCCAACAGCCTGGCAGTCGCGGAGTACGTCGTTGCCACCGCGATGGTGCTGCTTCGGGGTGCGTACCTGTCGGGCAACGAGGTGGCCGCGGGCCAGTGGCCCCGGGCACGCATGTCGCAGGGCCGCGAAACCGCGGGCAAGACGATCGGGCTGGTCGGCTTCGGCGGCATCGGCCGGATGACCGCGAAGCTCGCGCAGTGCCTGGGCATGCGCGTGCTCGCGCACGACCCGGCACTGGCGCCCGATGCGCGCGCCTGGTCGGACAGCGGCGTCGGCCGGCGCGAGCTCGACGCGCTGCTCGCCGAGGCCGACGTGGTCAGCCTGCACGTGCCGCTCGTCGATTCGACGCGCGGCCTGATCGACGCCGCGCGCCTCGCGCGGATGAAACCCGAAGCCGTCCTGATCAACACCGCGCGCGGCGGCGTCGTCGACGAAGCGGCGCTGGCCGCCGCGCTGCAGGCAGGGCGTCTCGGCGGCGCGGCGCTCGATGTCTTCGAGAGCGAGCCGCTTCGCGCCGATTCGCCGCTGGCCGGCGCGCCGAACCTGATCCTCACGCCGCACATCGGCGGCGTCACGCGCGAGTCGAACGAGCGGGTCAGCTCGCTGATCGCCGAGCGCATCCGCGGCTTCTTCCGGAACCCGTGATCCTGAACCGTCTGGCACGCGCCGGCGCGCCATCACATACTGCAGGTTTGCCCGCGGAGCACGCATGCCCCGACTTACCGTCGAGCGATTGAACGAACTCGCCGCCGGCGCACTGCAGCGCGCCGGCGCCACGGCCGAGACCGCGCGCATCACCGCCGCCGCGCTCGTGGCCGCCGAGGCGCAAGGCCTCGGTTCTCATGGCCTGGCGCGCGTCGCCCAATACGCCGCACACCTGCGCCACGGCCGCGTCGCCGGCGATGCACAGGCGCGCGTCGTGCGCGCACGCGCTGCCGCCTGCCTGGTCGATGCCGACGAGGGCCTCGCGTTTCCCGCCTGCGCGCTGGCGGTGCGCGAAGCGATCGCGCGCGCCCGCGCGGCCGGCGCCGCGTTCGCCGGCGTCACGCGCAGCCACCACTTCGGTGCGGCCGCCCGGCACCTGCAGCCGGTGGCCGAGGCGGGCATGGTGGGGTTGGCGTTCGGCAACTCACCGGCGGCGATGCCCGCCTGGGGCGGCCGGCGCGCGATCTTCGGCACGAATCCGATCGCGGCGGTTTTTCCGCGCCGTGGCGCGCCGTCGCTCACGATCGACCTCTCGCTGTCCGGGGTCGCGCGCGGCAAGCTGATGGTCGCCGCGCGCGAAGGCAGGCCGATCCCGGCCGGCTGGGCGCTCGACAAGGACGGCAACCCGACCACCGACCCGAAAGCGGGCCTCGAAGGAATGATGCTGCCGGCCGGCGGCGTCAAGGGCGCGATGCTCGCGCTGATGGTCGAACTCATCTGCTGCGCGCTCACCGGCGCCGCGTTCGGCTTCGAGGCCGATTCGTTCTTCACCGACGAAGGCAACCGGCCACGGATCGGCCAGGCCTTCATCGTGATCGATCCGGGCGCGCTCGCCGGCAACGACGTGTTTCACGAGCGCATCGAAACGCTGGTGGCGACGATGCTGGTCGATCCCGAAGTGCGGCTGCCCGGGCAACGGCGCGTCGAGCTCGCGCGGCGCGCCGAGGCTGAAGGCATCGAAGTGCCGGCTCAGTTGGTCGCGCAACTCGAGTCGCTGGCCGGCTGATCGGCCGCGCAAGCTTCGTCGATGAAAATCTTCGACGCCCCGGCCACGCGCGACGCGCTGCCCTTCGAGCGGCTCGTCGAAGCACTGCGCGCGATGTTCGCCACCGGCTGCGAGGTGCCGCCGCGCCACGTGCACGAAATCGGCGCGCCCGGCGGCAACGCGCTGGTTTCGCTGATCATGCCGGCATGGACCGCGCGCCACTACGGCATCAAGACGGTCAATGTCGCGCCGGGCAACGCGGCGCAAGACCTGCCGGGCCTGCACGCGGTGTACCTGCTGTTCGATGCAGTCACCGGCGTGCCGCTGGCACAGCTCGACGGCAACGTCATCACTTCGCGCCGAACGGCAGCGGCCTCGGCGCTCGCCGCATCCTGGCTCGCGCGCGAGGATGCGCGGCACCTGCTCGTGGTCGGCGCGGGCGCGGTCGCGCGGCTGCTGCCGTCGGCCTATCGCGCGGTACGGCGAATCGAGCGCGTCACCGTCTGGGCGCGGCGCAGCGATGCCGCGCAGGCGCTGGCCGCGGAGCTGCGCGGGCAAGGCTTCGACGCCGCGGCAGCGGCCGACCTCGGCACTGCAGTCGCAGCGGCCGACATCGTCAGCTGCGCGACGCTCGCCACCGAGCCGATCGTGCACGGCCGATGGCTGCGCGCCGGCAGCCACCTCGACCTGATCGGCAGCTTCACTCCGGCGATGCGCGAGGCCGACGACGACTGCTTCGCCGGCGCGGCGCTCTACGTCGACACCGACGAGGCGCTACAGAAGAGCGGCGAGCTGCTCGGCCCCATGTCGCGCGGGGTGTTCGGGCGCGGCGACGTCCGCGGCACGCTGGCCGCGCTCGCGCGCGGCGAGGCCAGGGGAAGGCTCAGCCACGACGAACGCACCGTATTCAAGTCGGTGGGCACCGCGCTCGAGGACCTCGCCGCGGCGACGCTGGTCTGGGAGACGACTCAAGGTACCGGCCCCACCCCCGATTGCGGATGAACCTGCCCATCGAGACGCTCGCGGGCGTCGGCCTCGTCGTCGTCTTCGCCTACACGGTGGTCGGCCTCGCCGGTTTCGGCGCATCGATGGTCGCGATGCCGATGCTGGTTCAGCTGTTGCCGCTGAAGCTCGCGCTGCCGATGATGCTGATCTACGACCTGGTCGGCGGCGTGGCGATCGGCGTGCGCAACCGCAAGTCCGTCGATCGCGGCGAGTTGCTGCGCCTGGTGCCGTTCATGCTGGCAGGGATCGTCCTGGGCGTGACCATGCTGGTGAAGGCACCGGAGCGCGCGCTGCTGCTGCTGCTCGGCGTCTTCGTGCTCGCGTTCGCGGCCCGGAGCCTGCTGGTCCGCCCGGGGCGCGCGCGGATCGCCCCGGCATGGGCCGCACCGCTCGGAACCGTGGGCGGCGTGTTCAGCGCGCTGTTCGGCACCGGCGGGCCGATCTACACGATCTACCTCGCGCGGCGCATCGAGGACAAGAGCCGGCTGCGCGCGACGATCTCGCTGCTACTGTTCATGAGCGCGCTGGCGCGACTCGCCTCGTTCATCGCGGCAAGTCTGTTCTCGCCGCCGGGGCTGCCGATGCTGCTCGCGACGATGCTGCCCTGCGCGCTGGCAGGGATGTACCTCGGCACGCACCTGCATCATCGGCTGCCTGCGCATCGCATCGTCCAGGCCGTCTGGGCGATCCTGGTCGTGGGCGGCGCGACGCTGGTGCTGCGCAACGTCTGAGGCCGACCCGCGCGCGCCACCGCGTCGGCGCCGCGAAGGACTCGTGCCATCGATCGTTCAGGCCGCTTCGCCGTCGGCGATCAGGCTCTGTCCGGGTCGAACCCGGCTGAACGCCACCGGCTCGCGGCCGATGCTCACGGCACCGTCGTGCCATCGGGCGACCGTATAGCTGGATCGCTCGGGATCGCCGGCCTCCGGGTGATCCTCGCGGAAGTGCGCGCCGCGCGAGTCCTCGCGCGAAATCGCGGCGGCGGCGATCACGCGACTCACCGAGATCAGGCTCCTCAGGTTCATCCAGTCGTGCCAGCTCAGGTTGAACGCGCGGTCGGTATCGGCCACGCCGGTGCGCGACAGCTGCGCATCGAGCTCCGCGAGCCGCTTCGCCGCGCGCGCGAGCCCTTCGGCATTACGCAGGATGCCGACGTCGTCCCACATGCACTCATACAGCGCCTCGCGGATTTCCTCGACACTGCCGGGCGCCAGCGAGAACGGCGCCTCGTGCGCGGCGATGCTGCGCGCGATCGCCGTCATGTCCGGCTCGCGATACGCGGGATGCCTGCCGATCCAGGCGGCCATGCTGTCGCCGGCGATGCCGCCGAACACCGTGGAGTTGGCCACGCCGTTGCCGCCGAGGCGATTCGCGCCGTGCACGCCACCGGTGTCCTCGCCGGCGGCGAACAGGCCCGTCAGCGGCGTCGTGCAATCGACGCCGAACACGACGCCGCCCATCATGTAGTGCGCGGTCGGGACGACCTCGACCAGCCCGCCCGCGAGGTCGAAGCCGCAATCGGCGCAGCGCTCAACCATGCCCTTGAACATCCGGCGCACGTTGTCGGGCCCGAGGTGGTCCATCCGGATGTAGACGCCGCCATTGGGCGAGGTGCGCCCCGCGCGCATCTCCGAATAGATCGAGCGCGAGACGATGTCGCGCGTCGCGCGCTCGGCGCGCGGATCGTAGCGCTGCATGAAGCGCTCGCTCGCGCCGTTGAGCAACTGTCCGCCGGCGCCGCGCAGGCCCTCCTCGAGCACGGTGCCGGTCATCCTGGTGCCCGGCCCCGCGAGCAGCCCGGTGGGGTGGAACTGCACCATCTCCATGTCGCGCAGCGCGAGCCCGGCGCGCAGCGCCATCGCCAGCCCGTCGCAACTCTTGTCGCCCGACGGCGTGTGGTACTTGTACATCGTCGGACCACCGCCGGTGGCCAGCAGCACCGCCTTCGCCTGCACGAAGACGAAGTCGCCGGTGCGCATGTCGATCATCAGCACGCCGGCAAGTGCCGACCCATCGGCAGTACGCACCAGCTCGATCGCGCGATGCTCCTCGAGCCGCCCGATGCCGCGCGACCAGGCCTGCTCGGCCAGCCGGTTGATGATCTCGATGCCGGTGAGGTCGCCCTTGTGCACCGTGCGGTCGAAGGTCTGCCCGGCGAAAGCCTTCTGGTGCACCGTGCCGTCGGGGTTGCGATCGAAGAAGCAGCCGAGCTCGTTCTCGAGCTCGCGGATGCGCTCGACCGCGCCGGTGACCAGCGTCCAGGCGAGATCCTGGTCGGACAGCCACTTGCTGCCCTCGATCGTGTCCATGAAGTGACGCTCGATCGAGTCGCCTTCGGCCAGAGCGACGTTGTAGCCGCCCTGCACCATCCGCGTGCAGCCGCTCTTGCCGAGCAGTCCCTTCACCGCGACGATGATCGACAGTGCCGGATTCGCCTGGTGCGCGTGCAGCGCGGCGAACAGGCCCGCGCCACCGGAACCGAGGATCAGGATATCGGTCTGCAGCCTGCCCAGCTTCACCGCGACTGCACCCCGAGGCTGGCGAGCACCTGCGCGCGCCGCGCGTCGACGTCGTGCCTGACCGCGTCGTAGAGGCTGCCGCCGTGGCTGTCCATCGCCACGAGCAGCGGGCCGAAGTCGCGGATGCGGAACTTCCACAGCGACTCGGGGTTCAGGTCGTCGAGGTCGACGTCCTCGATGCTCTCGATCCAGGTCGTCTCCAGCGCCGCCGTGCCGCCGACGATCGCGAGGTAGACGCCGCCCAGGTCGCGAAACGCCGCGAGCGATGCGTCGCGCAGCCCGCCCTTGCCGACGATGATGCGCACCCCGTCGCGCTGCATCAGCGGCCGGGTGAAGCGCTCCATCCGGTCCGAGGTCGTCGTGCCGATGCACACCGGCGCGTAGCCCGCCGGATGCTCGGCGCTCGGCTCGACCTTCTTCACGTTGGGCGCGGTGTGGATCACCGCGTGTCCGCGCAGGTCGAAGCGCGTGGTTCGCCCGCGGTCGAACATCGCGATCTGCGTGGCGTCGCGAATGCCGAACAGCGTGCGCTGGAGCGTGACCGTGTCGTCGACCGCGCAGCTGCCGGACCTGCTCCTCGGTGACCGGCGTGGCGAGCTCGTAGTGGGCCATGTTCAGAATCCGAACGACACGCCCTCGGGCGTGAATGTCGCCGTCGCGCGCCGCGCCGAGTGGCACTGCATGTTCACCGCCACCGGGTTCATCGTGATATGCGTCGCGGCGAGCTCCACGTGGACCGCGAACGCGGTGGAGTCGCCGCCCAGCCCCTGCGGGCCGACGCCGAGGCGATTGACCGCCGCGCTCAGCTGTTCCTCGATCTTCGCGCCTTCGGGGTCGCCGCAGCGACTACCCAGCTCGCGCGTGGCCGCGCGCTTGGCCAGCGCGACGCACAGGTCGGAGGTGCCGCCGATGCCCACCCCGACGATGGTGGGCGGGCAGGTCTTGCCGCCCGCCGCGATCACGCAGTCGACGACGAAGGTCTTGATCGCGTCGACGCCCTCGGCGGGAATCGCCATCTTCAGGAACGAGTTGTTCTCCGAGCCGCTTCCCTTGGGCACCATTTCGATCTGCAGCTCTTCGGAACGGTCGCTGAAGTCGACGTGGATGACCGGCACCCCGATGCCGCAGGAGGTGTGCTCGTTGCGGCGCGTGAGCGGATGCACGACCGACGAGCGCAGCGGATGCTCGCGAGTCGCGCGCTCGCAGCCCTTGCGGATCGCCTGCTTCAGCGCATGTCCGTCGACCTCGACGCCACGGCCGATCAGCACGTTGTAGATCGGGATACCCGTGTCCTGGCACAGCAGGTTGTGCGTGTCCTCGGCCACCCTGATGTTGGTGACCATCGTGGCCAGCACGCGCTGCGCGGTATGGTCGGTCTCGCCCGCCGTCAAGCGGGCGAATCCGTCCTTGATATCCGGCGGCAGGATCTTCAGCGCCCGGATGTAGAGTTCCCTGGCGGCCTCCTCGACCGCCTGCGGATCGACTTTCAAGTCAGTTCGCCTTCAGCTTGCGACGCTCGACCACCTTCGCCCAATGCGCCGACTCCTTGTCGATCGCCGCAGCGAACTCCGCCGGCGAATTGCCGACCGGGTTCATGCCTGCCACGAACAGCCGCGCCTTCATTTCGGTGTTCTGGAGCGCCTTGACCGTGTCGCGGTGGATCTTGTCGACGATCGCTTGCGGCGTGCCGGCCGGAACCATGAAGCCGAACCAGCCGGTGTTCTCGAAGCCGGGCAGCCCGTTCTCGGCGGCCGTCGGCACGTTCGGGAGCAGCGGCGAGCGCGTCTTGCTCGTCACCGCGAGCGCGCGCAGGCGGCCATTGGCCACATAGGGCGCCACCGCGGCGATGTTGCCGACCACCAGCTGGAGCGCGCCCGTCACGAGGTCGGGGTACGAAGCGGCTTCGCCCTTGTACGGGACGTGGACGAGGTCGATGCCGGCCGCGTCGATGAAGCTTTCCCCCGCCATGTGCACCTGGCTGCCGATGCCGGCCGAGCCGAAATTGAGCTTGCCCGGCTGGCTCTTCGCGTAGGCGATGAATTCCTTCAGCGTCTTCGCCGGGATCGACGGATTCACCGTCACCACCTGCGGGCCGCTCGCCACGTTCGTCACGGCGATGAAGTCCTTCTTCGCGTCGAAGGGCATCTTCGGATACATGTGCGGATTGACGGTAAAGATGCTGCCCGATGTCATCAGCAACGTGTAGCCGTCCGGGGCCGATTTCGCCACGACGTCGGCGCCGATGTTGCCGCCGGCGCCACCGCGGTTCTCGACGACCACCGACTGGCCCCACATCTCGCTCAGGTCCTTGGCGAGCGCCCCCGGCGACCACGTCGGTGGTGCCGCCGGCCACGAACGGCACAACGACCTTCACCGGCCGCACGGGCCACGCGTCCTGGGCGGCGGCATGCTGCGGCGCCCAGAACGCCAGCGCACAGCTGGCGGCTGCGAGGCCCATCACGGCCCGGCGATTGCGATCTGCGATGGTTTTCAAGCTGTATCTCCTCTTCCGGTTCGATGCGATCGTCACGATCATGTGCGGGCGCCGCGCGCGCTACCCGACCAGCGCCAGCGCGAAGGCGAGGCCCGCGGCGAAGCCCAGGCCGGCGACTGCGGCGATCCAGTTCTTGCGCAGCCCCGACCAGGGCCTGAATTCGATCACGAGCAGGCGCAGCCCGCCAGTCAGGTGAATCGCCAACAGGACCACCAGCCCCCATTCGCCGAGCTTGAACAGCGGCCGATCGGCGAATCGCAGGAAGCCGTCGAGCGCCGCTTCGCCGTGAAGCGCCTGCGCGAGCGCCCAGAAGTGCAGCGGCAGGAACGCCGCAAGGGCGATGCCAGACAGGCGATGCGCGAAAAATGCCCACCACGCCGGATGGCTGCGCGCGCGAAAGTCGTTGCGGCGCGCCGGCGCGCGCCTTGCCGCCGGCTCCCTGCGCCCCGTCATGTCGTTGCTGGCGGCCGCGTTCATGCGATCACCGCATAGACAGCGCGCAGGCCGAGCGCGGCCAGCGCCAGCGCCACCACGATCGCCGCGGCATTGGCGAGCTTCGGGCGCCAGCCCAGCCATTCCTCCGCGACGCGCGCGAGCCCGATCGGGACATGCACCGCACAGGCGACGACGAACGCACCGTAGAACGCCGCCACCAGCCAGCTGCCCTGCGTTCGCGCGAGGATCTCCGCGCCGCTCAACCCGCCGCGCACCGCGAAGACGATGGTTGCGAGGTGAACGGCCACGAACAGCGCGAGCGCCATCGCGCTCAGTCGCTGCAGGTACCAGAGCCTGGCTTGCGTAGCGACGGAGCTCACCGCCCGCCCCCCGGGCTGCGCGTTTCGCGGCCCATGCGTCACAATTCTCCGCGCATCGCGCGCCGTGCGGCGAGCCGCTTGAGCCCGGAGATGCCGGCGGTCGGCGCAATCGCCTTCGGGCATCGCTCGGTGCACGATCCCTGCGTGTGGCAGGCGTGGCAGCCGGCGTCGCCCGCGACCGCCCGCAGCCGCTCGGCCTGGTCGATGTCGCGCAGGTCGTTGACCAGCGTCCACGCGCGATTGAGCGCCGCCGGCCCGAGGTAGTCGGGCCGCCAGGCGACCACGTCGCAGGAGGCGTAGCAGGCGCCGCAGCCGATGCATTCGATGCCCGCGTTCGCGGCGATGCGCTCGGGCGACGCAGGGTCGATACGGGCGAAATCGTCGTGGCGCGCCCTCGCGCCGCGGAAACGCCCCTTCGCGCGCGCCCACTTGTCGAAGAACTCGCCCATGTCGGTGGCGAGGTCCTTGATGACCGGCAGGTTCGCGAGCGGTGCGATCTCCAGCGAATCGCCGTCGACCACTTTCGACACGTGCGTGCGACAGGTCCAGCGCGCGACGCCGTTGACGGTCATCGCGCACGAGCCGCACATGCCGACCCGACAGGAAAAGCGGTAGCTCAGCGTCGGCTCGAGCCGGCGCTGGATGTAGGTGACGACGTCGAGCACCGTCTGGCTGGCCTGCCGCGGCACCTCGTAGGTGGAGAAATCGCCGCCGGCGCCGCCGCGCCAGACCTTCACGCGCAAGTTGCTGGGCATGGCGGCATTGTGCGGGTTTGGTCAATGAAGGAAAATGGATTTATTCTTGCATCGAAACAAAGTTTTTCTGGATTGACGACTTCCTCGCCCGATCAGGCTCGGGCCGCAACCCGGGGGGACCGCGCGTTGCGGCGTTTCTGTTGCACCGCGCGCACGAGCGGCCAGAACAGCCCGGCGAGGGCGAGCAGCATCACGGCGGCGCTGATCGGGCGGCGAAACAGCACCGTCCAGTCGTTGTCGAAGCTCACCATCATGGTCATGAAATTGGTTTCGGCCAGCGGCCCGAGGATCGTGCCCAGCACCAGCGGGGCGATCGGGAAGCGGAAGCGCTCGAACAGGTAACCCACCAGGCCGAAGGCGGAGATCACGTACAGGTCGGACAGGCTGTTGCGCGCGGCGAACGCGCCGACGAAGCAGAACACCACCACGAAGGCCGAGACGATGGCCTCGGGCGCATCGAGCACCTTGCACAACGGCTTGATCGCGAAGTAGCCCAGCACGCACATGCCGATGATCGACAGGAACACCGCCGCGAACACCGTGTAGACCAAGGCCGGTGCTGCTCACGAACACCTGCGGGCCGGGCTGGATGCCGTGCAGCAGGAACGCCGCCAGGATGATCGCGGTGGCGCCGCTGCCCGGAATGCCCATCGCCAGCAGCGGCACCAGCGCGCCCCCCACCGACGCGGTGGCCGCCGACTTGGCCGCCACGATGCCCTCGGGCGCTCCGGTGCCCAGCTGCTTGCGGTTGGCGCCGTACTGGCTCTCCAGCCCGTAGGCGACGAAGGCCGAGACCGTCGCCCCGGCCCCCGGCACGATACCCACCACCACGCCGGTGAGCGTGCCGCGCAGCAGCGTGAACTTCATCCGCGCGATTTCGGCCCAGCGCGGCAGCGCAGTGCGAAAGCGCGCCTGCCCGTCGCCCGCCGCGCCGGCTTCGGAGGCAAAGCCCGCGCGCAGCCGCGTGAGCACTTCGCCGATGCCGTAGGCGCCCACCATCACCAGCAGGAACTCGATGCCGTCGAGCAGGAACGGCTGCTCGAAGGCGAAGCGCTCGGCGCCGTAGATCGCGTCCACGCCCACCGTCGCGATCAGCAAGCCCATGCACAGGCTCACCAGCGCGTTCACCACCGAGTCGCCCGACAGGGCCACCACGCTGATCAGTCCGAAGAACAGGATCGCGAAGAACTCGGGCGACGAAAAGCTCAGCGCCACGCGTGCCACCGGCTCGGCCATCGCCACCATCATCACCGCCGAAGCAATTCCGCCGATGAACGAGGCGGCCAGCGACCAGCCCAGCGCGCGCGCGGCCTGCCCCTTGCGCGTCATCTCGTAGCCGTCCCACAGCAGCGGCACGTCCATCGGCTCGCCGGGAATGCGGAACAGGATCGAGGTGATCGCCCCCGCGTAGGTGCCCGAGGCGTACATCGCGGTGAGCAGGATCAGCGCCGGACCCACGCCCATCTTGTAGGTGAAGGGCAGCGCCAGCACCACTCCCATCACCAGCGTGAGCCCGGGCAGCACCGCGACCAGCATGCCCAGCACCAGCCCGATGAGCAGCACCAGGAAGTTCAGCGGCGTGAGCACCGTCGCCACGCCGCCGAGCAGGTGCGTCAGCACGTCCATCGTTCGTGCTCCTTCAGCTCACGCCCAGCAGGCGCAGCAGCGCCAGCGATACTTCGCGAAACGGCCCCGCGCCCAGCGGCAGCGAGATGTAGGCCACGCGCATGAAGATCACGATCAGCGCGAAGCTGCCCGCCACTCCGATCGCGCACGCCAGCAGCGGCCGCCTCAGGCCGCCGATCAGCATGAATGCCGCCAGGAACACCGCCGTGGCCACGAAGAATCCCAGCCAGTCGACGCCGAGCGCGAACGCCGCGATCAGGACGATTCCGGCCAGCAGCCGCCCCGGGTACTCGCGCTGCGGTTGCTGCCCCGAGTCCGGCGTAGCGCCGGCGGCCGCCGCCGTCTCCTCGGCGACCGGCGCGGGCCCGGCCGGGTTCTGATGCAACTCGCCGGTGAGCCCCTCGGCGGTGAAGCTGCTCTTCACCACCAGCCGCTTGACGACCTCGTACAGGCACAACGCGCCCATGATCACGATGATCGCCTTCGGCCAGAAATCGGGCCCGATGCGCCGCCCCCTCGGCGGCGCGCGTGTCGATCTGCATCGCCGCCCAGTACAGCAGCGCCGAGACCAGCAGCATCACCGGGTGCGGCAGCGCCCACCTCAGGCGGTGGGTCATCGCAGATCGCTCCCAAACACCCTCATCTGGCGCTCGCGTGCTTCTTCATCGCCTCGAGCTCGCCACGCAGGAACGCCAACGCTTCCTTCGCCGGGATGTAGCTGTCCGACTCGGCGAGCTGGTCCTCGAGATATCGCGCATAGTCCGCTGACTTCGCGACCTTCGCGAGTTCGTCCGAGAGCAGCTTGACCTTCTCGGGATCGGTCCCCGCCTTCATGGTGACCATGCGGAACTGGGGCATCGTGATGTCGAAGCCGAGCTCCTTCGAGACCGGCACCCCGGCGAACGCAGGGTGTCGCTTCTCGCCGAAAAGGATCACCGGACGCATCTGCTTGCCGTCGATGAAGTTGCGCACGTCGCCCGGCTGCTCGTAGAGGAGGTCGGCGTGCCCGCCGAGGATCGCCGAGTAGCGCTCGCCGGGCTTGGAAAAGGGCACGCTCACAAGCTTCAGGCCGCGCCGCACGAAATAATTGACGGTCATGTCGTCGGGGCTGCCGAACCCGGTGACCGCGACCTTGAGCGGTCGCGTCTTCGCCTCGCGCTCCACGTCCGCCCAAGTCTTGATCGGGCCGTTCTCGGCCGCGAGAAACGCCGAGGGTTGCCGGATCATGATCGCCACCGGGATCAGCGCGTCGAGGTTCCAGCTGGCGTTCGGGTCCACCAACAGGCCGAAGGTGTCGCCGGTCATGATCGAAATCGTGTAACCGTCCGCGGGGGCCGACAGCATCTTGTTCAGGCCCGTTCGCCCGGTGGCGCCTGGCACGTTGATGATCGGAAACGACGCCTTCAGGCTGTCCTCGAGCATCTTTCCGGCCTTGCGAGCGACCGCGTCGGCGCCACCGCCGGGCCCCCAGGGCACGATGAACTCGACCGGCCGCGAAGGGTACTTATCCTGCGAGCGGGCGGCTCGCGACACGACGGACAGGGCCGCCGCCGATACGATCCCGGCGACGACAGCTCTTCTCTCGATCGAATGCATGGTTGTCTCCTCGTTGTTGATGGATTGTGCTCAGCGGACGCGTAACAGAAGCTTTCCCCGGCTCTCGCCGGCCTCCAGGAAGCGGTGCGCATCGGCCGCCTCCTCGAGGGGAAATACCCGATCAATCGTGACCTTCAAGCGCCCTTCGCCGACCCATCGGAACAGGTCATCGGTGCGTCGCAGGATCTCGTCACGGTCGGCCGTGTAGTCGGCGAGGTGGGGGCGGGTGAAGAAGACCGAGCCGGCCTCGCCCAGTTCGATCGGCTCGATTGAGGACACCGGCCCCGAGCTCGCGCCGTACAGAATGCAGGTGCCGCGCCGGCGCAGGCTGCGAATGCTGCGCGCGATCGTGTCGAACCCCACCGAGTCGTAGACCACGTCGACGCCGCGCCCTTCGGTGAGGCGGCGCACCTCGTCGCGGAAATCCTGGCTGCGATACAGGATGACTTCGTCGGCGCCGCGCGCGCGCGCGATCGCTGCCTTCTCCTCGCTGCCCACGGTCGCGATCACTCGCGCGCCCCGCAATCTGGCGACCTGTGTCAGCAGCTGTCCGACCCCGCCGGCGGCCGCATGGACCGGGCAGGTGTCGCCGGCCTCGAGTTGGAACGCCGAGTGCGCCAGGTAGTGCGCGGTGCAACCCTGCAGCATCAACGTGACCGCGACTTCGTCGGAGACGCCGTCGGGTACCGGCACGGCCCGCCATGCCGGCACGCACGCGTATTGGGCGTAGCTGCCCCGCGCAAGGCACCACGCCACCCGGTCGCCCGGCGCAACGCCGGCGACGCCCTCGCCCAGTGCCGACACACGTCCGACGCCCTCCATGCCGAGTCCCATCGGCAGCGGCGTCCGGTACGTCTGCGACTTCGCATAGGTGCCGTTGCGCATGTAGATGTCGATGAAGTTCAGGCCTGCCAGGTTGACCTCGACCTGCACCTCGCCCGGCCCGGGAGCATGCGGTTCGACCTCGCGCAGGGTCATCACGTCCGGCGCGCCGAAGCCGTCGATCCGGATCGCGCGCATCACGGCTCGCTCCCGTGTTCCGGCGCGTCTTTCGCCCATCCATCGGACAGCAACACGCCCAACGGCTCGGACAACTCGTAGACGCTGGAGACGGCAAGGTCGTAACCCATCTCGAGCTTCTCGCGGCTGGCCCGGCGCGCCAGCCGCACCCGATGCTCTTCGAGCACCTCGGGATCGATCGGCACGGCGCCGGGGTCCAGGATGCGCAGATAGCCGTCGGCATCGCGCGCCGGTAGCACGCGCGACGCCACCTGGCGGTTGGGCGACCAAGGCACGTCGAGGACCCCTGCCTCGAAGGCCCTCACCGTACCGATCGCAACGTCGCCATCACCGATCTCGAGCACACGGTCGACGATACCGCGCACCTCCCGCCGGATCAGCGCCTTCTCTCGCTCGTATTCGGGAAGGCCGTCGAGGCGCAGGTTGCGTGCCGGTAGATCGCCATCCGCGTCATCCGCAAGCCTTCGGCGTTGGCCTGAGGCGTCGGGATGCCGAGCGCCTCGTGCGTCGACTTGGTCGTCACCGACACCGCGCCGCCGACCGCCGCCACCGTGCCTCCGTAGGCGACCAGCGCCGCGGCCTGCGCCTCGTCGTGCGGCCACGCACCCATCCAGTGCAGAGAGGTAATCGGCGTCTCGACGTCGGTGTAGCCGCGCTTGGCCAGGTACTCCTGCGCCATCTCCTCGCAGACCGAGATCGCCGCGGCGTCCTGCACAAGGTGCAGTGTCTGCGCGAGCTCCAGTCCGTACTGCCGCACGCCCTGAGCGGCGGCGAGCAAACAGTCGAGCACCGCAATCGCAATCGCGATGCACGGGGGGATGTTGGTCCCGGTGAGGAATCCCGGCTGACGGCGATGCAGCAGCACGCCGCGCGTTGAATAGAGCGCGGCGAGCCGGTCGAGGTACTGGTAGTTCCGGATGCCGTCCTCGATTGAGTACTCCTTCGTGTACGAAGTCGTGTATGCAATACCGGACCCAAGAAAGCCGGAATAGCCGGCCGCGTAGCCGATCTCGCCGACCAGCTTCGGCATCGCAGTGCCGGTCAGCATGATCGCCGGCTTGTCGATCGCCTCGACAAGTTCGCGGCACGCGACCACGCCGTAATTGACGATCGGAAATCCGTTCAGAAGCGACCGGCCGGCAGACTCGGACTCCTCCGAGCCCCGCTCCGCCTGCGCGAAATGTTCGTTGCGCGTGTAGCTATCGGTCGTCGTCGGCACGATATCGGCGAGGCCGTCGCGATCGAGCGTCTGCATCAGCGCCTTTTGCAGCCGCAGCGTGCCGAAGCCGCCCCGAGGCTGCGTCAGGCAGCGACGCTCGGCCTTCGCCCGCCGTAACACCTCGGCAAGCCGCTTGTGGCGCGCGAGGCCGAGGTGGAACTCGACCGCCTCGTCTAGGTCGACCGCCGCACCGGTCGGCCAGCGCGCCAGGTTCTCGGCACGCATCGCGTCGAATTCGTCCCAGGGAATCGCCGCCTCGCCGAGCGGCCGCTTCGTGCGAAGCGACTCCGAAATCACGCTAGCCATGCGCGTTCTCCTCCCCGAGTTGGACAAGGCTCGACCGCGCGAGCGCGAAAGCGGCCGCCGGCTCATATTCCGCAAGCAACCCGGCGGCGTAGAGCAGGTAATCGCGGTCGAGCCACAGGGCGGCCGCGCGCGGCGCGAGCGACGACGGATCGCGACCGTCGGCGAGCGCCGCCGAGAGCAGGGCGTGCGGCTCGGGTGCCGCGGCGAGCACCCCGCCGGTGCCGATCACCGCGTTCAGCCGGGTCAGGTCCTTGCCGCGCTGGACGCGCACCGGGCCCTGAGCCGTGAACACGGTCTCGATGCGCCCGGCGTGCCGAGCGACCGCGATGCGCACCGCGGCACCGGCCAGCGCGCGATCGATCGCGCGTTCCTCGTTGTTGCGAGGCAGGCGGTCGACGTCGCGCGCCAGTTCCTCGACCAACTCACGCGTGCGCGCGGCGCCGAGCCCGGCGTCGCGAGCGATCGACTCGAGCCCTGCGACCTCGACAATGGTCAGCGCGTTGTGCCGCATGCCGAGGTCACCCTCGACGGTCCGCTTGGCGTAGGGCTCGGGAAGCCCGTACGGCAGCACGCCGGGCTCCGCCGGCTCGCCCTTGCCGATCGAGTGCACGTCGGTCGTCGCACCGCCGGGGTCGATCACCATCAGGTCGCCGAGTCCGGGCTCGCCACCCGCGCCTTCGGCAAGCAGCCGCGCACCCTCGAGCACCGCGGCCGGGGTCGGCATCAGGACCCGGTCGAACTTCGCCTGCGCGCGGTCGATGCCCTTGGCCGTGACGATCCTCGCCATGAACAGCTCGCGGATCGCCTTGCGCGCGGGCTCGATCGACAGCACGTTCAGCTCCGGCATCACGTTGTCAGTCACCAGCGCGAGCTTGCCCGCCGCGGCGAGGCTCCGCGCAACCTCGTCGGCAGCCTCGCGGTTGCCGGCGACCACGAACGGACAACCGAGACTGCTGGCGGCCAGCGCGCGGGCGTTGTGGAGAATGACGTCGCCGTTGCCACCGTCGGTACCGCCGCACAGCAGCAGCAGGTCGGGGGCGAGATCCGCCAGTCGACGCAGGTCGCTCGCAGTGAGGCGGTAGGCGAAGCTACCGACCAGCTTAGCGCCAGCGCCCAGTGCGGCCTGTCGCGCTGCCTCGGCAGTGAGCTCGCGCACCAGTCCGACGGTGGCCATCCGCAGGCCCCCGGCGGCGCTGCTCGACGCGAGCCGGTAGCGAAACCCCGGCAGCCCGCCCAACTCGCCGGCCAGTCCGGCCAGCGCGGCGTCCAGCCCCAAGTTGACGTCGCTGGTCACGGTCGACGGTGCCTGCGCCGTCGCGACGATCCGGCAAGCGTCGAGGTCGACCGCGCGCAGCTTCGTGAACGTACTGCCGAAGTCGATGAGCAGCGCGGCGCTCATGCCTGTCGGCTGCGCGGTCTCTCGGCGCGCGCCCCGAAGTCCTGCGCCAACGCCTCGAGCACCGCACCGACGCGGGTACCTGGCGGGAAGGCGCGGTCGAAGCCCATGTCGAGGAACTTGCGCTCGACCTCCGTCCAGGGCGTCTTGCCGACCACCAGGTTGCCGCCGACGTAGATCAGGATGCCCTCGAGGCCGGCTTCAACGCACAGATCGCGAAAGCCCCGGCAGTCGATTTCACCCTGCCCGTACAGCGACGAGACCATGATGCCATCGGCGTCGGTCTCGATCGCCGCCTTGACGAAGTCCTGGGCCGGCGTCAGCGCGCCGAGCGCGACGACCTTGTAGCCGGCCTTCTCGAGCGCGAGGCTCAGGATCCGGTTGCCGACGATGTGCGTGTCGGCGCCGATGACTCCCGTCACCAGCATGCGCTGCTTCATGCGGGTCTCCCCCGTGTCGGTCAATCTCGTAATACGCGAGCGCATCCCCGTCGGGAACGCCGCAGAATCCGGGCTGCAGTACGATCGCGCCGTCTTCGAAGGCGAGCGGACGCCCGAGCAGCCCCGCGTGCGGCTTGAGGAAGCCGTTCATCTCGCCGGCGTTGTCGATGTGGCGCGCGGCGACGCAGGCCTCCATCCAGCAGCCGAGGTCGCAGGCCACGCCGTTGCCGAGCACCGGGATCATTCCGAGCGCGCGGATCCTTTCGATCGCCCCGACGAGGTCGTCCAGGCTCACCAGCTTCATCAGCTTCACCTTGACGTAGCGCGCGGCGCCGAGCCGTGCGGCACGCTCGATGTCGGCGAGCCCGTAAATCGATTCGTCGAGCATCAGCGGCACCGTCGAGTGCGGCACCACCGACATGTGCGCGTCCCAGTCGCCGGCCGCGCACGGCTGCTCGAAGAGCTCGAGGCCCGTCGGATCGAGCGCGCCGGCGAAGCGCTGTGCCTGCTGTGCCGTGTAACCTTGGTTGGCGTCCAGGCGCAGGCGGGCGCGTCCTGCCACCCGCGCCTGGATCAGCGCGACGCGCCGCAAGTCGGACTCGACGTCGAACCCGACCTTCACCTTCAGCGTTTGGTAGCCCGCACCGAGCAGCCGCTCGATCTCGGTCTCGAGCGCGCCGTCGTCGGTCTCGTTGAGGATGCCAAGAATCGGTACCCGGGTCGGTACGTCGACCGTCAGGAGCGGGTGCGCACGCAACGCATCGAGCGCGGTCATGAACGCGGTGGCGAGAAACGGCGACGACGGCGCGACCGGCGATACCTTGCGAGCGACCTCACGAGCCGATGCTCCGGCCAGCGCTGTCGCGAGCGCACGCGCCCCGCCCCACGCGCCCTCGATGGTTTCGTCGGTATAGCCGGTCAGCAGCGTGGCCTCGCCGGCCCCGCGGCGGCCCTCGTCATCGTGCATCAGCACGACCAACGTGTCGAACGCCGTGACCGGGCCGAAGGCCAACTTGTACGGGCGAACCAGCGGCACCCGCAGGCGGACGACCTCGATCCGGATCGGCGCGTCGCGCGGCTCGTTCGTCACGTCGCGACACGAACAGTCGAGGCGTCGAGGCGCGCCAAGGCGAGCGCGCCCAACGGGATGACAATCGCCAGCGCGACGATGCCGAAAGTCAATGATCCGGCAAGCGCCCCGGCGATCAGCACGACCAGGTTGGTGTCCATGCGTTGGCGTCCCCGTTGTCCTGCCGCGATGCCGGCGGCGGATTGTTCTGGAAGCATTGTCCGGAATCCGTCGATGAAGGAAAATCCATTTTTGGTTCACCCACACGCAAGGAAAACTTTTGAATGTCCTCGATCCGCACGATGAAGACCTTCCTCGCGGTCGCCCGGCACGGCAGCTTCGCGGCAGCCGGCGCGGAAATCGGGCTGAGCGCGGCCGCGGTTGGCCTGCAGATGCGCGCCCTCGAGGAGAACCTGAAGCAGCGGCTGTTCGATCGCAGCGGCCGCTCGGTGGTGCTGAACACGGCGGGCCGGCGCGCGATTCCGCGAATCGAGGAACTCGTACTGCGCTACGAGGACCTGATCGGCGGCCGCGACGGCGACTCGCTGTCGGGCACGGTCGTGATGGGCGCGCTGGTGTCGACACTGATGGGCGCCTTCGCCGATGCGCTGTGGTCGCTCAAGCGCGAGAACCCGGGGCTGGAAGTGAAGCTCTTCGCGGGGCAATCCAGTGACTTCGCCAACCGCGTCGAGCAGGGGCTGCTCGACGCGGCGATCGTCACCCGCCCGCCGCGCCCGCTGCCGCGCAGCCTCGCGTGGACGCAGCTGTACGTCGAGCCGATGGTGATGATCGTTCCGCGCCGGCCGCATTTCGAGCTGCCGAAAGACCCGCTGCAGGCGCTGCGGGAATCGCCGTTCATCCGCTTCGACCGCGAAACCTGGACCGGCCTGCTGGTGCGCGACGTGCTGAACCGCTGCCGCGTCGAAGTCCGCGACGGGATGGAGTTGAACTCGGTCGAAGCGATCCCGGCGATCGTGCGCCAGGGTTTCGGCGTGTCGATCGTGCCGAAACTCGCCAACGTGCGCTGGACCGAAGACCGCGAACTGCGCGTCGTCGAGTTGCCCGGCGTCGACGTGCGCAGGCGCGTCGGCCTGCTCGAGCGCTCGCGGCACGCGCGGATGCGCTTCACCGGTGCGATCAAGCGCTACTTCACCGATGCCGGACGCCGCAAGAGGGCGGGGGCATAGCGAACGCAGTGCGCCTTTGCATGGTGCCGACTCCCCGACTCGAACGGGGGACCTACCGCTTACAAGGCGGTTGCTCTACCAGCTGAGCTAAGCCGGCACGAACGGCAGAGTTTAGCCGAAGGCCGCCTCGCAGCCGCCGCGCCGCGAGCCGTGATCCGCCTACTTGACCCGCTTCAGGTGGGGCCTGCCCGTCGGCCCGGAGCCGGGGCCGGAGCCGTCGTCGTCCGGCGAATCGCGCGAAGGGCCGGCGGCACGATCGTCGGCAGGACTCGTTTTGCCGGACTGCGCCTGATCACCTGGCAGGGCCGGACCTGCCGCAGCGGGTTCGCCGCGGCCGGGCGAATCGCGCGACGCCTTCCTGCCGCTCGGCACCGCCGAGATCTGCGGTTTGCGGCGCGCAGGTTTCGGTGCTTCCTCGCCGGGGGCAGGAACCGCCGAGAGCTTCGGCCGCCGGCGGGAGCGGCTGTTCGATGGCGTGGCGGCAGTGCCCGCCTCGTGCTCGTCGGCGGGCAGCGCCGCCGCGTCGGCTCCCGCCGCGGCGTCCGGTTCGCCTGCAGCGACGGCGGTCGGCGCGGGCACCGGGGCCGCTCCCGGCGCCCTGGCCACTTCGAAGGCCATTCCGTGGCCGTTTTCCTGCGCGAAGATCGCCGAGACGTTCTCGATCGGGATCGACACCGGCGGGCGACTCCGCTGAAGCGCGCCTCGAACTCGATCGACTCGTTGCCGATCGCGAGCCGGTTGGTCGCGGTCGCCGAGATGTTCAGCACGATCTCGCCGTTGCGCACGAATTCGCGCGGCACGATCGTGCGCTCGTCGACGGCCACCGCGATATAGGGGCGATAACCGTTGTCCGTACACCACTCGTAGAGCGCGCGGATCAGGTACGGCTTGGTGGAGATCTCCGCCATCAGCGTCGCATCACCTTCTCGGACGGCGTCAGCGCCTCGATGTAGGCCGGGCGCGAGAAGATGCGCTCGGCGTAGCGCAGCAGCGGCGCCGCGGTCTTGGGCATGTCGATGCCGTAGTGGTCGAGGCGCCACAGCAGCGGCGCGATCGCGACGTCGAGCATCGAGAAATCCTCGCCGAGCATGTACTTGTTCTTGATGAAGATCGGCGTGAGCTGCGTGAGCCGGTCGCGGATCTGCGAGCGCGCCTTGTCCATCGCCTTCGAGGCGTCGCGCGCCTGGTCGCGGCGCTCGAGCTGCTGCACGTGCACGAACAGTTCGCGCTCGAAGTTGAACAGGAACAGCCGCGCGCGCGCGCGCATCACCGGGTCGGCCGGCATCAGCTGCGGGTGCGGAAAGCGCTCGTCGATGTACTCGTTGATGATGTTCGACTCATACAGGATCAGGTCGCGTTCGACCGAGGATGGGGACCTGGCCGTACGGGTTCATGATCGAGATGTCTTCGGGCTTGTTGTAGAGATCGACGTCGCGGATCTCGAAATCCATGCCCTTCTCGAACAGCACGAAACGGCAGCGCTGCGAGAACGGGCAGGTCGTGCCGGAATACAGCACCATCATGGTCGAGCTCCTGAAAAATCCGGGTACCGCATGAAAAAAATCAGGGTGAGCCCGGCGGCGGACTCAGAGCCTGTGAATGAATCCGGCGCGCCCGAGCGGCTGGCCCGAACAGCGTCAATCGAGGCGCAAAGCGCAGCCGTAGCACGGGCTACGGCGAGCATTTGCAACGAAGAGTGGCGCCGTTCGGGACGGACGAGCGGGCGTGACGGATTCTTTCACAGGCTCTCACCCTGCATCGGGTCGGCGCCGCGCCGCTACTTGACGTCTTTCCAGTATTCGCGGTTCAGCATCCACGCAAAGACGGTGAACAGGCCGAGGAACAGCAACACCCAGACGCCGAGCCGCGTGCGCGTCTGCGCGGTCGGGTCGGACATGTAGGTGATGTAGGCGACCAGGTCGGCGACGGTGTCGTCGAACTCGGCCTGCGACAGCTTGCCGCCCGCCGGCGCGGCGAGCGTCCAGTGGCGCGACGCATGATGGTTCGCGCCGTCGAGCTTCTCGGACTTCTCGGTGCGCACGCCATCCGCGTCGAAGGTGACGACCGACTTCGCGAAACCGGCGGCCTTGCCGGTCTGCTCGTCGACGAGCTCCTTGACCTCTTCGAGCGTCGCGCCGCGCGAGCCCTGCAGCTCCCAGAACGCGTGCGGCATGCCGACGTTCTCGAACAGCACGTTGTTCCAGCCCTGCGGGCGGGTGGAGTCGCGGAAGTAGGCGCGCAGGTAGGTGTACAGCCAGTCGGAGCCCGAGCCGGCGCCCGACGAACGGGCGCGGGCGATCACCGAGAGGTCGGGCGGCAGCGCGCCGAACCACTCCTTCGCGTCGGCCGGCCGGATCGCGACCTTCATCAGGTCTCCGACCTTGTCGCCGGTAAACAGCAGGCTCTTCCTGATCTGGTCGTCGGTGAGCCCGATGTCGTGCAACCGGTTGTAGCGCATCAGCGCCGCCCCGTGGCAGTTCAGGCAGTAGTTGACGAACAGCTTCGCGCCGTTCTGCAGCGCCGGCTGCTGCGTGAGCTTCTCGGTGGGGAAGTGGTCGAGCGGATAACCGGCCCCGGCCGCGAACGCTCCGCCGATCGAGAGCGCCGTGACGAGCGCCGCGAGGGTCTTGACGAGATTTTTCATGTTCCGTGCAGCTCCGTGTGCCCCGGTTGCGCTCAGTGCGCCGCGAAGGTGACGCGGTCGGGCACCGGCTGAAGGTGCCCATCGTGCTCCACCACGGCATCAGCAGGAAGAACGCGAAGTAGATCAGCGTGCCGATCTTCGAGAACAGTTCGTTCACCGGCGACGGCGACAGCGTGCCGAAGTAGCCGAGCACGAAGAAGACGACCACGAAGACCCCGTACAGCCACCAGTGGAACTTCGGGCGGTAGCGGATCGAGCGCGCCGGACTCTGGTCGATCCAGGGCAGCGTGAACAGGATCATCACCGAGGCGCCCATCGCGACGACGCCCCAGAACTTCGCGTCGACCACGAAGAAGCCGACGATCATCACGGCGCTCACCGCCACCGCGATCGCCTTCGACAGGCCGCTGCGCGCGCTGGCCAGCACCAGCAGCGTGAACGCGACCAGGAAGGGGATCATCCAGAACATCAGGAAGTCGGCGGTGGTCGCGCGCAGGATCGAGTAGAACGGCGTGAAGTACCAGACCGGCGCGATGTGCGGCGGCGTGACCAGCGGGTCGGCCGGGATGAAGTTGTTGTACTCGATGAAGTAGCCGCCGAACTCGGGCGCGAAGAACAGCACCGCCGAAAAGGCGATCAGGAACACGGCCACGCCGAGGATGTCGTGCACCGTGTAGTACGGGTGGAACGGGATGCCGTCGAGCGGAATGCCGCGGGCGTCTTTCTTCGCCTTGATCTCGATGCCGTCGGGGTTGTTGGAACCCACCTCGTGCAGCGCGATGATGTGCGCGACGACCAGCCCGAGCAGCACCAGCGGCACGGCGATCACGTGGAACGAGAAGAAGCGGTTCAGCGTCGCGTCGCCGATCACGTAGTCGCCGCGGATCCAGATCGACAGGTCGGGGCCGATGAACGGGATCGCCGAGAACAGGTTGACGATCACCTGCGCGCCCCAGTACGACATCTGGCCCCAGGGCAGCAGGTAGCCCATGAAGGCCTCTGCCATCAGGGCGAGGAAGATCATGCAGCCGAAGATCCAGACCAGTTCGCGCGGCTTGCGGTACGAGCCATAGAGCAGGCCGCGGAACATGTGCAGGTAGACGACGATGAAGAACGCCGACGCGCCGGTGGAGTGCAGGTAGCGGATCAGCCAGCCCCAGGGCACGTCGCGCATGATGTACTCGACCGACGCGAAGGCCTGCGCCGCGTCGGGCTTGTAGTGCATGACCAGAACGATGCCGGTGACGATCTGGATGACCAGCACCAGCATCGCCAGCGAGCCGAAGAAGTACCAGAAGTTGAAGTTCTTCGGCGCGTAATACTCGGAGAGGTGCTCTTTCCAGAGCTTCGTCAGCGGAAAGCGCTGATCGATCCAGCCCAGCAGGCCGGTGGTGTCGACTGTTTTTTCCTGCGCCATCTTCTATGCTCCCCGCGAGGCTGCGCGAGTGACGGGTTGGTTCCGGGAATCGAGGGACGCGGCGCGCCCCGCAGGCCGTCCTGGCATCGGACTGCTCGTCAGGCCGCGTTCTTGTCTTCGCCGATCAGCAGCCGCGAATCGGACAGGTACACGTGAGGCGGCACCTCGAGGTTGTCGGGCGCCGGCTTGTTCTTGAAGACCCGGCCGGCGAGGTCGAAAGTGGAGCCGTGGCACGGGCACAGGAAGCCGCCGGCCCAGTCGGCGGGCAGCGACGGGTCGCCGCCGGCCTGGAATTTCTCCACCGGGGAGCAGCCCAAATGGGAGCAGATTCCGACGACGACCGGTATTCGGGCTTGATCGAGCGGTACTGGTTCTTCGCGTATTCGGGCGTCGGGTAGGCGGTGCGGTGCGAGTCCGGATCGGCGACCTTCTCCTCGGTCTTCTTCAGCGTCTCGAGCATCTCCGGCGTGCGACGGACCACCCAGACCGGCTTGCCGCGCCACTCGACCCGCTTCAGATCGCCGGGCTTCATGTCGCCGATGTCGACTTCGACCGGCGCGCCCGCTGCCTTGGCCTTTTCGGAGGGCGCCATGCTGCTGACGAACGGAATCGCCACGGCCACGGTGCCGACGGCGCCCGCGGCACACGTCAGACCGATCGCGGTCCGGCGCGCCGGGTCGAGGGACTTGGGTGAATCGCTCATGACTTCCCTGTTGGAGATGATGTCGGGCGGGATTCAAAAACCCTGCATTTTAGCGTATTGCGGCGCCACGATTAAAGGGGGCGGTGGTTGGGGCGCGACGCGGCAGGTCCGGGCGGCCGTGCCGAGGCGGCATTCGCCCCTGGCCCCGGGCTCCGCGCGTGACGCTCGCGACGCGGCGATGCTAAGGTGAGCGCCGCAGTGCGGCCGCGACCGGCGCGGCCAGCGGCCGCTTGAACAACAACCGACCCGGGAGAAGCGACATGAGCATGATGGCGGAGTTCAAGGCATTCGCGATGAAGGGCAGCGTGATGGATCTCGCCATCGGCGTGATCATCGGCGGCGCCTTCGGCAAGATCGTCGACTCGCTGGTCGGCGACGTGATCATGCCGTTGATCTCGGCCATCCTGGGAGGCCGCTTCGATTTCAGCGGGCTGTTCGTCGCGCTCGGTGCGGTGCCCGAGGGCACCGCGATGACGCTCGATGCGCTGAAGAAGGCCGGCGTGCCGGTCTTCGCCTACGGCAACTTCATCACCATCGTGATCAACTTCGTCATCCTGGCCTTCGTCATCTTCATGATGGTGAAGATGATGAACCGCTGGAAGCAGGAGCCCGCGCCCGAGGCTCCGGCAGCCCCGCCGGCCCAGGAAGTGCTGCTGGGTGAAATCCGCGACCTGCTGAAGAAGCGCCCCGCCTGAGCCTGCGCGTCCGGCCCGGTGCGAGCCCGGGCCGCCGTCAGGCCGGGTTGTCGTCGTCGATGAAGCGGTGCGCGATGCGCAGCCGCGCGGCGACGTGCTCGCCGAGCGCCTGCACGCCGTAGCGCTCGGTCGCGTGGTGGCCGGCGGCGAAATAGACGACGCCGGCCTCGCGCGCCAGATGCGTGGTGCGCTCGGCGATCTCGCCGCTCACGAAAGCGTCGGCCCCCACGTCGATCGCCTGCTGCAGCATGTCCTGCGCGGCGCCGGTGCACCAGGCCAGGCGGCGGATCGGCCGCTGCAGCGCCCCCACCGCCAGCGGGGCGCGCCCGAGGCGCTCGCGCAGGCGGCGGCCGAGCAGCGCGGCGCTCGCCGGCCGGGGCAGGTCGTGCCAGGCGATCAGGTCCTGGTCGCCCGCGTGGCCGTCCACGCGCCAGCCCATCCGCGCGCCGAGTTGCGCGTTGTTGCCGAACACCGGGTGAACGTCGAGCGGCAGGTGGTACGCGAACAGGTGAAGGCCGTGGCCGAGCACTTCGGCGAGCCGGGCGCGGCGCGCGCCGGTCACGCGCGGATCCTCGCCGCGCCAGAACCATCCGTGGTGCACCAGCAGCGCGTCGGCACCGCCGGCGACCGCCGCGCGGATCAGCGCGAGGCTTGCGGTCACGCCGCTCGCCAGCCGGCGGATCGGGCGCTCGCCTTCCACCTGCAGCCCGTTTGGGCAATAATCCGCGAACCTGCTCGCCCCGAGTACTTCCTCGAAGCACGCCGACAGTTCGGCGGCGGTCACCGCCGCGGCAGCCGAATCCCCTTGCGTGCGTCCCTCTCCGCGTCGCCGAGTCATGCTGAAGAAGCTCTGGTTGGTCTTTGCGCAGGCCGTCACGATCCTGCTGGCGCTGCTGTTCACCTTCGCGACGCTTCGCCCCGAGTGGCTGCCGCAACGGCTCGCCCGCGAGCGCCCGCCCGTGTCGCTGCCCGTGCCGGCCCCCGCCGGCCGCGGCGAACCGGGCGCGGCCAACGGCCCGCCCCCCGAGACTGCAGCCGGCACCGCGACGGGCCGCGCCGTACCGATTCTGTCATACAGCGAGGCGGCGCGCCGGGCCACCGCCGCGGTGGTGAACATCTACACGACGAAGGCGGCGCGCTCGCAGCAGGACCATCCGCTGTTCGGCGACCCGCTGTTCCGCAGGTACTTCGGCGACCAGCTCGGCGAGCGCCCGCAGACCAACAGCCTGGGATCGGGCGTCATCGTCTCGGCCGACGGCTACGTGCTCACCAATCATCACGTGGTCGAAGGCGCCGACGAGATCGAGGTGCTGCTCGCCGACGGCTCGAAGGCGCGCGCCAGGGTGGTGGGCACCGATCCGGAGACCGACCTCGCGGTGCTGCGCATCGACATGTCCGACCTGCCGGCGATCGCGTTCGGCAACGCCGACGGCGCGCGGGTCGGCGACGTGGTGCTGGCGGTGGGCAACCCGTTCGGCGTCGGCCAGACGGTGACGATGGGGATCATCAGCGCGCTGGGCCGCACGCAACTGGGCATCAACACCTTCGAGAACTTCATCCAGACCGACGCGGCGATCAACCCGGGCAACTCGGGCGGCGCGCTGGTCGACACGGAGGGACGGCTGCTGGGGATCAACACCGCGATCTATTCGCGCACCGGGGGCTCGCTCGGCATCGGATTCGCGATCCCGGTGAGCACGGCGCACCAGGTGATGGACCAGATCGTCGCCACCGGCTCGGTCACGCGCGGCTACATCGGCGTGGAGCCGCAGGACGTGACGCCCGAAATCGCGGAAGCCTTCAGGCTGCCGCGCAAGGACGGCGCGATCATCGCCGGCATCATGCGCAATGGCCCGGCCGATCGCGCCGGCGTCAAGGTGGGCGACATCCTGATCGAGGTCGACGGCAAGCCGGTGACCAACACCGCCACGATGCTCAACGTGATCGCGCAGTTGCAGCCCGGCTCGACCGCGCGATTCCGGTTCGTGCGCGACGGCGAGACGGTCGAGCTCCCGATCCGGATCGGCAAGCGCCCGAAGCCGGGCTCGCCGCGCGAGTGAGCGGCCTCGCGTTCGCGGGCGGCCCGCTTCGGTGACGGGCCGCGCCTCGGCGAGCGGCCGCGCCTCTTACGGCTGGCGGCTGCCGGGCGACGCGGGGTCGGCCGGCGGCGCGATGGCGGCGGCGCCCGCGTCGGCGACGGCAGTGGCTTCGGCGGTAGCGGCCGCTTCGGCCGAGCCCGCCGCGGCCGGCTCGGCCTCCTCGTCGTCGGGAGCGCGGCTGCGCGCCTTGATGAAGCCCGCCAGCACGATGCCCAGCTCGTACAGCAGGATCAGCGGGATCGCCAGCATGAACTGGCTGAGCACGTCGGGCGGCGTGAGCACCGCCGCGACGATGAAGGCGCCGACCACCACATAGCGGCGGGCCGCGCGCAGCTGCTCGGTGGTGACCATGCCCAGCTTGACCAGCAGCATCTCGGCGACCGGCACCTCGAAGGTGATGCCGAAGCCGAAGAAGATCGCCAGCGTGAAATCCCAGTACTTCTGCAGGTCCTGCAGCACGTCGGCGCCGGTGCGCGAGGCGAACGCGAAGAAGAACTTGTAGGCGGCCGGCAGCACGAACCAGTAGGCGAAGGCGATGCCGACGACCAGGAAGAAAATGCTCGAGACGATCAGCGGCAGCGCGAAGCGCTTCTCGTGCTCGTAAAGGCCCGGAGCGACGAATGCCCGGGCCTGGTACATGACCCAGGGCAGCGACAGCAGCACCGCGGTGAGGAACGAGACCTTGGTCAGCGTGAAGAACGCGCCCGCCTGGTCGATGAAGATCGGCCGGGTGCCCGGCGGCAGCGCCTGGTACAGCGGCTGCGACAGGAACCGCATGATGTCGCCCGAGAAGTAGAAGCAGACGCCGAACAGCACCAGGATGACGACCAGCGAGCGGATCATCCGGTCGCGCAGTTCGACGAGGTGTGAGACGAAGCTTTCTTCCTGGCTCATGGAGGTCGGGTCGGGCTACGCATCGCGCGCAGGCCCGATGCCGCGCGGCATCGGGGGCGTGTTCAGTGGAGGCGGCGCTTCGGACGCTTGTGCCCGAGTTCCTTTTCGCGCTCGACGCGCCGGTCGTGGATGCGCTCGCGCAGGCGACGTTGCGCGTAGACCTTGTCCCAGTCGGTGGCGGGCTCGACCGGATCGGCCCCCCGGCGCCTTCGAGGTCGGCGGCGATCGAGTCGAACTGCGAGCGGGTTTCCGAGACCGTGGATTGGAGCGTGTCCTGCAGTTCGCGCGCCGCGCCGCTGACCTCGCCCTGCAGCTTGCGCAGTTCGTCGAGCTCCATCTGGCGGTTGATGTCGGACTTCACGTCGGCGACGTAGCGCTGCAGCTTGCCGAGCCACTGCCCGGCCTGCTTCGCGACTTTCGGCAGGCGCTCGGGCCCGAGGACGATCAGGCCGACGATCGCCACGATGATCATCTCGGAGAAGCCGAAATCGAACATCTTCGGGGCTCAGGCAGGCGCAAGCGCGCGGATCGCGGCACCCGGAAACGACGCGAGCGGCCGCAGGCGACCGCTCGCAGGCGAAACGGGGCGCGAAATGCGGCGGTCAGCTCTTTTCGCGGGCCTCGACATCGATGGTCTTCGACGACGCCTGCTGGCTCTCGGAGGCCGCCTTCTCGGTGCCTTCCTTGACACCTTCCTTGAAGCCGCGCACCGCTCCGCCGAGATCGGCGCCGATGTTGCGCAGCTTCTTGGTCCCGAAGATGAGCATGATGATCACCAGCACGATCAACCAGTGCCAGATGCTGAAACTTCCCATTGCGTACTCCTGTCAGGGGCGGTTCATGCCCGAGCCCAATGGCGTGGGCCCGCCCAGTACATGCACATGAAGATGATACACCTCCTGCCTTCCCACCCGGCCGTTGTTGACGACCACCCGGAAGCCGTCGACCGCGCCCTGCTCGCGCGCCAGTTGCCCGGCCATGCCGAGCAGCTTGCCGAGCAGCGCCTGGTGTTTCATGTCGGCGTCGTAGAGGTTTTCGAGGTGCATGCGCGGCACGATCATGAAATGGACCGGCGCCGACGGATGGATGTCGTGGAAGGCGACGATGTCGTCGTCCTCGTAGACCTTGCGCGACGGAATCTCGCCGCGCACGATCCGGCAGAACAGGCAGTCGTCGTGGCGGCCCGCCTCGGCCCCTTGCTTCGTGCTCACCTGCGTACCTCCGTGGAACCGGACTGCCTCGCCGCCTTCTCGTCGAGTCCGGAAAGGCCCTCGCGGCGGGCCAGTTCGTCGAGCACCTGGCGCGGCGAGAGCCCGAAGTGGGCGAGCATCACCAGGCAGTGGAACCAGAGATCGGCGGTCTCGGCGACGATGCGCTCGGGCGCGCCGTCCTTGGCGGCCATCACGGTTTCGGTCGCTTCCTCGCCGATCTTCTTCAGGATCGCGTCGGGTCCCTTGGCCAGCAGCCGCGCGACGTACGAGCGCTCGGGATCGCCCCCTTGCGCGATTCGAGCACCGCGGCCAGCCGGTCGAGGATTGCCCCGGCGTCGGCCGGCGCAGCGGCCGCGCCCGCCTTCGGATCGTCGCGCGACATCGTCATCGGTAGATCGACTCCGGATCCTTCAGCACCGGGTCGACCGTGACCCAGCGTCCGTCTTCCAGGCGCCTGAAGAAGCACGAATGGCGCCCGGTGTGGCAGGCGATGCCGCCGTGCTGCTCGACCGACAGCAGCACCACGTCGCCGTCGCAGTCGAGCCGCAATTCGCGCAGCGCACTGGAAATGCCCGGATTCCTCGCCCTTGCGCCACAGCCGGGCACGCGAGCGCGACCAGTACACCGCGCGCCCGGTGGCGACGGTTTCGGCCAGCGCCTCGCGGTTCATCCACGCCATCATCAGGATGCGCCCGCTCGACGCCTCCTGGGCGATCGCCGGCACGAGGCCGTCGGCGTCCCAGCGGACTTCGTCCAGCCAGGCGGTGTCGCCGCCCGGCTTGCCGGTGCTCGGGGTATTCATGGCGCGCTTCAGTCGAGCCGCACCGGGATGCCGCGCTCGGCCAGGTAGCGCTTGGCCTCGCCGACGGTGAACTCGCCGAAGTGGAAGATGCTGGCGGCGAGCACCGCGTCGGCGCGACCTTCGGTGACGCCGTCGGCCAGGTGCTGCAGCGTGCCCACGCCGCCGGAGGCGATCACCGGCACGCCGACCGCATCGGCCACCGCGCGGGTGAGCGCCAGGTCGAAGCCCTGCTTCGTGCCGTCGCGATCCATGCTGGTGAGGAGAATCTCGCCGGCGCCCAGCCGCTCGACCTCGCGCGCCCATTCGACGGCGTCGCGGCCGGTGGGCCGGCGCCCGCCGTGGGTGAAGACCTCCCAGCGCCCGGGCGCGACCGCCTTCGCGTCGATCGCGCAGACGATGCACTGAGCGCCGTAGCGCGCGCTGGCGTCGGCGAGCAGCTGCGGATTCTGCAGCGCCGCGGTGTTGATCGACACCTTGTCGGCGCCGGCGTTGAGCAGCCGGCGCACGTCGTCGACCGCGCGCACGCCGCCGCCGACGGTGAGCGGGATGAAGACTTCGTCGGCCACCGACTCGATCACCTGCAGGATGATGTCGCGCTCGTCGCTCGACGCGGTGATGTCGAGGAAGGTGAGTTCGTCGGCGCCCTGCTCGTTGTAGCGGCGTGCGATTTCCACCGGATCGCCGGCGTCGCGCAGGCCAACGAAGTTCACGCCCTTGACGACCCGGCCGGCCGTCACGTCGAGGCAGGGAATGATGCGCTTGGTGAGCATCGTCAGCCGTTCAGCTCGTCGGCGCGCGCCTGGGCGGCGCGAAAGTCGAGCTTGCCCTCGTACAGGGCGCGCCCCAGGATCGCGCCGGTGACGCCGTCGGCCTCGATCGCGCACAGCTTCTCGACGTCTTCGAGGCTGGCGAAGCCGCCCGAGGCGATGACCGGAATGTGCAGCTCGCGCGCCAGCCGGACCGTGGCCTCGACGTTCACGCCGGTGAGCATGCCGTCGCGCCCGATGTCGGTGTAGATGACCGCCTCGACGCCGTAGCCCTCGAACTTCCGGGCGAGGTCGAGCACGTCGTGGCGGGTGAGCTTGCTCCAGCCGTCGGTGGCCACCTTGCCGTCGCGGGCGTCGAGCCCGACGATGATCTGCCCGGGGAACGCGCTGCAGGCGTCGTGCAGGAAGCCCGGGTTCTTCACCGCGGCAGTGCCGATGATCACGTAGCTGATGCCGTCGTCGAGGTAGCGCTCGATGGTGTCGAGGTCGCGGATGCCGCCGCCGAGCTGCACCGGCACGTTGCCGCCGACCGCGTCGACGATCGCCCTGATCGCCGCTTCGTTGCGCGGGCGCCCGGCCACCGCGCCGTTCAGGTCGACCAGGTGGATGCGGCGCGCCCCCTGCTCGACCCAATTGCGCGCGACGGCGCCCGGGTCGTCGGAGAAAACGGTTTCGGCGTTCATGTCGCCCTGCTTCAGGCGGACGCAACGGCCGTCCTTCAGGTCGATCGCTGGAATGAGGAGCATCGGATTGGTGACGGTGGGTTCAAAAGCCCGGGGGGCGCGATGCTGCCACGCCCGGCCCGTAACGCTGCACGACGGCCGGCGGGCCGGGGCATGGTCGGGCTAGGGCGTGTTCACACTAGGGTTGCCAGTGGATGAAGTTCTCGTAGAGCCTCAGGCCGTTGGCCGCGCTCTTCTCCGGGTGGAACTGGGTCGCGAAAATGTTATCCCGCGCCACCGCCGAGGTAAAGCGAAGCCCGTACTCGGTTTCCCCGACCGTGAGCTCGCCGTTGGCGGGCGCCGCGAAGAAGCTGTGCACGAAATAGAAGAATGCGCCGTCGGGCACGCCGGACCACAGCGGGTGCGCGCGAACCTGAAAAACGCGGTTCCAGCCCATGTGCGGCACCTTCAGCGCCGCGCCGTCGGGCGCGCGCATCGCCTGGAGGCGAAACCGCAGCACCTCGCCCGGCACCAGGCCGAGCCCGCTCGTGTCGCCCTCCTCGCTGCGCTCGAACAGCATCTGCTCGCCCACGCAGACCCCGAACATCGGCTTGCTGCGCGCAGCGCGCAGCACCGCGTCGCGCAGGCCGGCCTCATCCAGGAAGCGCATGCAGTCGGGCATCGCGCCCTGCCCCGGAAAGACGACGCGGTCGGCGGAATCGATGCCCGCCGCGGTGCCGGCGATCACGACGCGCGCCTTCGGCGCGACGTGCTCGAGCGCCTTGGCCACCGACCGCAGGTTGCCCATCCCGTAGTCGACGACCGCGATCAGCACCCCCTGCTCCCTTCCCGCTCCCCCTTCTCCCTTCCCCCTTCTCCCTTCTCGTCCTCACAGCGCTTCCTTCGTGGACGGGACGCGCCCAGCGGCGCGCGGATCGGGCTCGATCGCCATGCGCAGCGCGCGCGCGAACGCCTTGAACACCGTTTCGCACTGGTGGTGAGCGTTCTCGCCGCGCAGGTTGTCGACGTGCAGCGTGACCTGCGCGTGGTTGACGAACCCGCGGAAGAATTCGCTGGCGAGGTCGACGTCGAAGTGGCCGATCATCGCGCGGGTGAAAGGCACGTTCCAGTGCAGGCCGGGCCTGCCGGAGAAATCGATCACCACGCGCGTGAGCGCCTCGTCGAGCGGCACGTAGGCATGGCCGTAGCGGCAGATGCCTTTCTTGTCGCCGATCGCGCGCGCGACCGCCTGGCCGAGGGTGATGCCGATGTCCTCGACCGTGTGGTGCGCGTCGATGTGCAGGTCGCCCTGCGCCTCGACCTCGAGGTCGACGAGGCCGTGGCGCGCGACCTGGTCGAGCATGTGGTCGAGGAAGGGCACGCCGGTGGCCAGCTTCTGCTGGCCGGTGCCGTCGAGCGCGACGCGGACCCGGATGCGGGTCTCGGCGGTGTTGCGGGTGACTTCGGCGGTACGCATGGGCTCGCGATGCTCGGGCGGCGCGACGCGCGCCGCGGGGTTCAAAGGGATGCGCGCAGGGCCTCGACCAGCAGCCGGTTCTCCTCGGGCGTTCCGACCGTCAGGCGCAGGCAGTCGCGCAGCGACGGGTCCATTCTACCGACGTCCTTGACCAGCACGCCGCGCGCGCGCAGCCGCTCGAAGCTCGCCGGCCCGTCGGGCAGCCGGACCAGCAGGAAATTGGCGCGCGACGGGAACACCCGCGCCCCCGGCAGCCCCGCCAGCAGCTCGCCGAGCGCCTTCGCCAGCGCTTCGCGATCGGCGCGCAGCCGCGCCGCCTGGTCCTCGAAGACGTCGAGGTGCTCCAGCGCGAAGCGCACGGCCGCCTCGGTCAGCACGTTGACGTTGTACGGCGGGCGCAGCTTCTCGAGTTCGTCGAGCCAGGGCCGGGCCGCGCACAGGTAGCCCAGCCGCAGGCCGGCCAGCCCGAGCTTGGAGACGGTGCGCAGCACCGCCAGGTTCGGGTACCGCGGCAGCCGCGGCAGCCAGCTGTCGATGGCGAAGGGCTGGTAGGCCTCGTCGATCACGACCAGGCCGGGCGCGGCCTCGAGCACGCGCTCGACCGCCGCCGGGTCGAAGCAGTTGCCGGTGGGGTTGTTCGGCGAGGACAGCCAGACGATCGCCGGACGATGCGCGTCGATCGCCGCCAGCGTGGCTGGCAGGTCGAGCGAAAAGTCGGCGGCCAGCGGCACGCCGACGAAACGGCTGCCGGCAAACCGCGCCGACAGCTCGTACATCACGAACGAAGGCCACGGCGACAGCTGCACCGCGCCCGGCCGCGCGGTGGCGAGCGTGAGCAGCGTGATCAGCTCGTCGGAACCGTTGCCGAGCAGCACGTCGTGGCCGGCAGGCACGCCGAAGCGCTCGCGGATCGCGCGCCGCAGCGCCGGATGGTCGGGCGCCGGATAACGGTTGATCGCCACTTCGGCGAGGCGTCGGCCCAGCTCGGCCCGCAACGGCTCGGGAAGCCGGTACGGGTTCTCCATCGCGTCGAGCTTGACCAGGCCGGCAGCGTCGGGAACCCGGTAGCCCTGCATCGCGAGGATCTCGGGGCGCAGCAGCCCCGCCGGCGTGGCGGGCGCGTTCACGAGCCGCGCTCCAGGCGCATCTCGGCGCTGCGCGCGTGCGCTTCGAGCCCTTCGCCGCGGGCCAGCGTCGCGGCGATGCGGCCCAGCGTGCGCGCGCCGGCCGCCGACACCTCGATGATGCTGGTGCGCTTCTGGAAGTCGTAGACGCCCAGCGGCGAGGAGAAGCGCGCGGTGCGCATCGTCGGCAGCACGTGGTTCGGACCGGCGCAGTAGTCGCCGATCGCCTCCGACGTCCAGGGCCCGAGGAACATCGCGCCGGCATGACGGATTCTCGCCGCCCACTCCGGCGCGTCGGCGGCAGAGATTTCCAGGTGCTCGGGGGCGATGCGATTGGCGATCTCGCAGGCTTCCTCCATGCTGCGCACGAGAACCAGCGCGCCGCGGTCGGCGAGCGAGCGGGCGATGACCTCGCGGCGCTGCATCGTGGGCAGCAGCCGCGCGATCGAGGCCGCCACCCGGTCGATGAAAGCGGCGTCGGGGGTGAGCAGGATCACCTGCGCCATCTCGTCGTGCTCGGCCTGCGAGAACAGGTCCATCGCCACCCAGTCGGGGTCGGTGGCGCCGTCGCAGAGCACGAGGATCTCGCTGGGCCCGGCGATCATGTCGATGCCGACCGTGCCGAACACGCGGCGCTTGGCCTCGGCGACGTAGGCGTTGCCGGGTCCGACGATCTTGTCCACCGCGGGCACCGTGGCGGTGCCGTAGGCGAGCGCGGCCACCGCCTGCGCGCCGCCGATCGTGAACACCCGGTCGACGCCGGCGATGCAGGCGGCGGCAAGCACCAGCGGATTGCGCACGCCGTCGGGAGTGGGCACGACCATCACCAGCTCGGGGACGCCGGCCACGCGGGCGGGCAGCGCATTCATGAGCACCGACGACGGATAGGCGGCCTTGCCGCCCGGGACATAGAGCCCGACGCGATCGAGCGGCGTGACCTGCTGGCCGAGCCGGGTGCCGTCGGCCTCGACGTACGACCACGACTTCGCCAGCTGGTGCGAGTGGTAGGCCCGCACGCGCTCGGCGGCGACCTGCAGCGCGTCGCGCTCGGCCTCGCCCAGCGAGTCGAGCGCCGCCTTCAGCTCGGCGCGCGACAGCTCGAGCGCAGCCGCATCGGCGACGTCGACGCGGTCGAACCGCCGGGTGTATTCGAGCAGCGCTTCGTCGCCGCGGCGGCGCACTTCCTGCAGGATCGAGGCGACCGCGCGCTCGATCTCGCCGTCCTGCATCGGCTCCCACGCGACCAGCGCGGCGAGCCGGCGATCGAAGTCGGGAGCGCGGCTGTCGAGCCGCGCGATCGGCACGGCGGCGCTCATCGGGTGCTCCCCGCCGCACGCCCGATCGCGGCGACCAGCGGCTCGAGGCGCGCCGACTTCGTCTTCAGCGACGCCTGGTTGACGATCAGCCGCGACGAGATCTGCATGATTTCCTCGACTTCGACCAGGTGGTTGGCACGCAGCGTGCTGCCGGTGCTCACCGGGTCGACGATGGCGTCGGCCAGCCCGACCAGCGGCGCGAGCTCCATCGAGCCGTAGAGCTTGATCAGGTCGACGTGCACGCCCTTGGCGGCGAAGTGCTCGCGCGCGACCTGGACATACTTGGTGGCGATGCGCAGCCGCGCGCCCGGGCGCACCGCCTCGGCGTAGCGAAAGCCGGCCGGCGCCGCCACGGACATCCGGCAGCGCGCGATGCCGAGATCGATCGGCTGGTACAGGCCCTCGCCGCCGTGCTCGAGCAGGACATCCTTGCCGGCCACGCCGAGGTCGGCGGCGCCGTATTGCACGTAGGTCGGCACGTCGGAGGCGCGCACGATGATCAGCCGCAGGTCGGGGTCGCCCGTGGGCAGGATCAGCGTGCGCGAGGCACCGATCGAGGCGTCCACCGCGATGCCCGCGGCCGCCAGCAGCGGCAGCGTCTCGTCGAAGATGCGGCCCTTGGACAGGGCTAGCGTAATCACGTCAGTGGCTCCAGCGCGCGCGGCGCGTTCTGCGATACGGGATGTTTGCGCGTGCAAAGGCGCGGGCCGTGCGCCGCGGGCGCGCCGGGTGCTTGCCCCCGCTTCACGGGGGTGCCCTGCGATGTCAGTGCAGTGTGCCCGCCTATGCGACGCCTGTGGGCCGCGCCTTTGCCCGGGTGGCAGCGTTGCGAATCCTCGCCATGCCGCCCGGCATGGCTGCGGTTCGCGCCTTGCCACCCGGGCAAATCCGCTGGCCCACAAGCGCCGCATAGGCGGGCACACTGCACCGGCATCACCGGCTGGCGCGGCGAAACTCGCTGCGCTCGCTGCGCGAGCTCCGCTCGGACAGTCGCCGCGAGAATGATGAACGATGCGCGCTGCGCGCGCCGCCGGTGCCGCTGCGCTTCTCGGCTGCGCACAAGGCGCGCGCGCGGCGCACGGCCCGCGCCTTTGCCGGCACCGTCGTGGTGTTCGTGGGCAACAGCCCCGTCTTCGGTCCGATTGCCACTGACGCTGCCAGAGCGGCCGTCGGTAGCCGGACGGGGCGCCGCGCCCGAGGCGAACGGGTTGGGCGGCGCGCCTGCGCCGGGGCGCTCGGGCCAGGGGCGGCGCGCGCGCTGGGCCAGTCGGGGCGATTTCGGCGGCGCCGAGCAGCGCAGCCTCGGGGTCGGCGCGCGAAGCGCACTTCGTACTTCTGACTTGCGGCGCCCTGTCTGAGCGGAGCTCGCGCAGCGAGCGCAGCGAGTTGCGCCGCACGACCCCGGGGCGAGCAGCGGAGGGGAGTCGGTGCGAAGCGCCGACCGCCGCCGCCATCGCCCCGACTGGCCCAGCGCGCGCGCCGCCCCTCGCCCGAGCGCCCCGGCGCAGGCGCGCCGCCCAACCCGTTCGCCTCGGGCGCGGCGCCCCGTCCGGCTACCGACGGCCGCGACGCGCAAGCATCCGCAGGTCATCTCACGAACTCCCGGCGAGCCGCTCGATGCGCGCGCCGAGCTGGCCGAGCTTGGCCTCCATGCGCTCGTAGCCGCGATCGAGGTGGTAGATCCGGTCGATGACCGTCTCGCCCTCGGCGACCAGCCCGGCGATCACCAGGCCCGCCGAGGCGCGCAGGTCGGTCGCCATCACCGCGGCGCCCGACAGCTTCGGAACTCCGCGCACGGCCGCGGTGTTGCCCTCGATCGCGATGTCGGCACCCAGCCGCTGCAGTTCGAGCACGTGCATGAAGCGGTTCTCGAAGATGGTCTCGGTGATGACCCCGGTGCCCTCGGCGATGCAGTCGAGCGCCATCAGCTGCGCCTGCATGTCGGTGGCGAATGCCGGATACGGCGCGGTGCGCACGTCGACCGCGGAGGGCCGCCGCCTCATCGACAGGCGTATCCGGTCGCCGGCGGCCTCGATCGAGGCCCCCGCCTCGCGCAGCTTCTCGAGCGTGGCATCCATCGTCGCGGGCTGGGCGCCGGTCAGCGTGATCTCGCCGCCGGCGGCCGCCGCCGCGCACAGGAAGGTGCCCGCCTCGATGCGGTCGGCCATCACCCTGTGCTCCGCGCCGTGCAGCCGCTCGACACCGCGCACCGCGATGCGGTCGGTGCCGGCGCCTTCGATGCGCGCCCCCATCGCGACCAGCGCTTCGGCCAGGTCGGCGACCTCGGGCTCGCGCGCGGCGTTCTCGATTACGGTTTCGCCATCGGCCAGCGTCGCGGCCATCATCAGGTTCTCGGTGCCGGTGACCGTGACCATGTCGGTGACGATCCGTGCGCCCTTCAGCCGGCTCGCCTTCGCGACCACGTAGCCGTGCTCGATCGAAATCTGCGCGCCCATCGCCTGGAGCCCCTTGATGTGCTGGTCGACCGGCCGCTGGCCGATCGCGCAGCCGCCGGGAAGCGACACGCGCGCTTCGCCGAAGCGCGCGAGCAGGGGCCCCAGCACGAGGATCGACGCACGCATCGTCCTGACGAGATCGTACGGTGCCTCGACCGACGTGACGCCCGCGGCGTCGAGCAGCACGCGCTCGCCGTCGCGCTCGGCCTTCGCGCCGAGCCGCCGCAGCAGTTTCAGCGTCGTGGTGACATCGTGCAGCTGCGGCACGTTGCCGAGCGCGAGCGGCCCCGCGCACAGCAGCCCCGCGCACAGGATCGGCAGCGCCGCGTTCTTGGCGCCCGACACGGCAACCTCGCCGCGCAGCGCGCGGCCGCCTTCGATTCTCAGCTTGTCCATGGACGTCTGTGGCCTCCCCCGGCGTTCGTGGCCGCGCGCCGCGCCGGCCCCGCCGGGGTCTTCATGCGCCGCCGCGGTCGGCGAATTCTTCGGGCGTGAGCGTGTTCATCGACAGCGCATGAACCTCCTCGCGCATCCGGTCGCCGAGCGCCGCGTAGACGATCTGGTGCCGCTGCACGAGGCGCTTGCCCTCGAACAGCTTCGAGACGATCAGCGCCTCGAAGTGGCGCCCGTCGCCGCTGACCTCGAGGTGCTCGCATTCGAGGCCGTCGGCGATGAACTTGCGGAGATTCTCGGGAGTGACCATGGCGCAATCCGGGCGGAACGATGTCGGTTGGAGGATGGATCGGGTGCCGCGACGGGCGGCGTCAGTGCCGCAGCCGGTAGCCGCTCGCCAGCAGCCGCAGCGCGATCGCGCTGACCGCAGCCAGCGTGGCGGCAACGACCACGAAGCTGGTCGCCGGCGGCACGTCGGAGGCTCCGAAGAAGCCGTAGCGGAAGCCGTCGACCATGTAGAAGAACGGGTTCAGGTGCGACAGCGTCTGCCAGAAACCGGGCAGCGACTTCACCGAATAGAACACGCCGGACAGGAACGTGAGCGGCATGATGATGAAGTTCTGGAAGGCCGCGATCTGGTCGAACTTCTCGGCCCAGATCCCCACGATCAGGCCCATTGTACCGAGAATCGCGCTGCCCAGCAGCGCGAAGAGCAGGATCCAGCCCGGGGCGGCGAACGAGAGATTGGCGAACCAGGCGGTGACGAAGAACACGCCGGCGCCCACCGCCATGCCGCGCAGCATCGACGCGAGCACGTAGGCGGCGTACATCTCGCGGTGCGACAGCGGCGCGAGCAGCAGGAACACGATGTTGCCGGTGATCTTGCTCTGGATCAGCGACGACGAGCTGTTGGCGAACGCGTTCTGCAGCACCGACATCATCACCAGGCCGGGCAGCAGGAACGAGGTGTAGGACACCCCTTCGAAGACCTGCACCCGGTCCTCGAGCACGTGCGAGAAGATCACCAGGTACAGCATCGCGGTGAGCACCGGCGCGGCAACCGTCTGCACGCCCACCTTGGCGAAGCGCAGGATCTCCTTGTGCAGCAGCGTCGCGAAACCCTGCATCGAGAACGAGCCGGCGGCGCCGCCGCGAGCGGAATCCATTCAGCGCGTCTCCTTCATCACGCGAACGAAGACGTCTTCGAGGTCGGTGCGCGCGAGCTCCATCTCCTCGATGCGGCAGCCCGCCTCGCGCAGCGCCGCGAGGATCGCCTCGACCTCGCCGACGTCGTCGACGCGCAGGCTGACCCTGGCACCGCCCGCGGCCTGCTGCGGCGCGGGCGCCGCCGCCCCGGGCTCCATGATGCGCAGCGGCTCGAGCGCCGCCGGCAGCGGCGCGCCGGCCAGCCGCAGCTGCAGGCGCCCGGACGCGAAGCGGCGCAGCAGCGCGCTGGTGCGGTCGAGCGCCACCACCGCGCCGTTCTTCAGCATCGCGATGCGGTCGCACAGCTCCTGCGCCTCTTCCAGATAGTGCGTGGTGAGCACGATCGTGTGCCCGTCGGCATTGAGCCGGCGGATGAACTGCCACAGCGTCTGGCGCAGCTCGACGTCGACACCCGCGGTCGGTTCGTCGAGCACGATCACCGGCGGCCGGTGGACCAGTGCCTGCGCGACCAGCACGCGGCGCTTCATGCCGCCGGAGAGCGCGCGCATGTTCACGTCGGCCTTCGATGCGAGATCGAGGTTGGCGAGCACCTCGTCGATCCAGTCGTCGTTGCGCCGGATCCCGTAGTAGCCCGAAGTGATGCGCAGCGTCTCGCGCACGGTGAAGAAAGGGTCGAAGACCAGCTCCTGCGGCACCACGCCGAGTGCGCGCCGCGCGGCGCGAAACTCGCGCACCACGTCGTGGCCCATCACCGAGGCTTCGCCCGAACTGGCGCGCACGAGTCCGGCGACGATCGAAATCAGCGTGGTCTTTCCCGCCCCGTTGGGGCCGAGCAGCCCGAAGAACTCGCCCTCGTCGATCGACAGCGAAACGCCGCGCAGCGCCTCGAAGCTGCCGTAGCGCTTGGCCACGGAGCGCGCCTCGATCGCCGCGGTCATGGTGCGGTTCGGGTGGCTGCGCCGTGGCCGGCGCCCGCATCCGCGTTGCCGGCATGCGCGCTGCCCGCGCCGAACAGCAGGCTCTCGACGCCGTACAGGCCGCACAGCTTGCGCAGGTTGTCCGATGCGCCGACGAACTCGCAGCGGCGCCCGCTGGCCGACGCGCGGCGCGACAACTCGAGCAGCACGCCGACCAGCGACGAGTCGAAGTGCAGGCACGCCGAAAGGTCGAACGCGGGCCGTTCGTCGGCGAGGCTCGGCATCGCCTGCTCCAGCACGGTGTTCGCGCCGGCGAAGGTGACCTCGGCCGGCAGCGCGAACGCGCCGGCTGCAGGCACGCCGGCTGCAGGCTGCACGGCGACGGTTCGGGCTTCGCTCACGTCTTGCCGTTCGCCGCGGGCTTCCTGTTCTTCTCGCTCAGGCTGCGGATCAGGCCCTCGATGCCTCCGGCGCTGACCTCCTGGGCGAACTGCGTGCGATAGGTTTCGACCAGCCACACGCCGAGCACGTTGACGTCGTAGATCTTCCAGCCGTCGGCGACCTTCGACATCCGGTAGTCGAGCTGGATCGGCTCGCCGCGGGGCTGGACGACCTCGCTGCGCACGATCACGTCGGTGTCCTGCGGGTTGGCGCGCAGCGGCCGCATCCGCACCTTCTGGTCGGCCACCGACGAAAGGGCGCCGGCGTAAGTGCGGATCAGCAGCGCGCGGAACTCGTCCATCAGCTGCTTTTGCTGCTCCGGCGTCGCGGCACGCCAGTTGCGGCCGACGGACAACGCGGTCATGCGCCTGAAGTCGACGTGCGGCATCACGGTGTTGTCCACCAGGTCGTCGAGCTTCTTCCGGTCGCCCGCCTGCAGGGCCGCATCCGCCTTGATGCGGTCGAGAATCTCGTTGCTCAGCCGTTCGATCAGCTTGTCGGGCGACTCTGCCGCCGAGGCCGCGACAGTGACCGCGGGCACGGCGAGCAGCAGCCACAGGAAAAACGAAAGCAGTTTCTTCATCATCGGTTACCGTCGGTTCGGGGGTGCGGATGCCGGCGCAGTCGCTGGTGCAGTCGCTGGTGCAGTCGCTGGTGCAGTCGCTGGTGCAGTCGCCGGTGCAGTCGCCGGCGCAGTCGCCGGTGCAGTTGCCGGCGCAGCGCCGGGTGCGCCGGGCGCCTCGGGGTCGTCCGCCTCGTCGTAGGCCGGCACCGCTTCCTCGGGCGGATTGCCGTCGTAGACCTGATTGCGCCGGCGCTGCAGGTAGCCGTCGCGAATGAACGAATAGCGGTCGAGGGCCGCGCCTTCGACCAGGCGCTGGGCGCGCAGCAACTGCGCGCGATCGCCGACCGTGCGCAGCACGATCGCGCTGTTGCGCTGCCCGTTGGAGTCGATCGCCAGCACCAGGTCGCCCTGGTAGTCGACGAAGCGCCCAGGCGCGTCGCGCAGGCTGGAGGGCCCGAGCAGCGGCAGCACCGGGTACGGCCCCGCGGGCAGTCCCCAGCGGCCCAGCGTCTGGCCGAAGTCCTCGTGGTGCTTCTCGAAGCCGGCCGGCGTGGCGATGTCGCCCAGGCCGGCGAAGCCGAGCGTCGAGTTGAGCACGAAGCGCGACAGGTCGGATGCCGCTTCGGCCGGCTTGCCCTGCAGCAACTGGTTCGCGGCGGTCCACAGATCGGCGAGGTTTCCGAACACGTTGCCGACCACCATGCGCAGGTTCTCGGGAAGGTAGTCGTGGTAGCGCCGGGCCACCGGCTCGAGCACCGTCCGGTCGATCGCGTCGTTGAATTCGAACACTGCCCGGTTCAAAGGTTCGAGCGGATCGCGCGCGGCCGCCGGGCTGCCGACGGTGGCGCAGCCGCCCAGCAGCGACGCGGCCGCGAGCCACGCGATGGCGGCCAGCCTCGCCACCTTCACTTGCCGCCTCCCTCGGCGGCCTTGCCGTAGAGGAGTTGGCCGACGAGGTTCTCGAGCACGACCGCCGACTGCGTCATCGCGATGCGATCGCCGCCCGCCAGCATCTCGCTGTCGCCGCCCGGCTCGAGCCCGATGTACTGCTCGCCGAGCAGCCCCGAAGTGAGGATCTTCGCCGACGAATCCTTCGGGAACCGGTAGCGCTGGTCGAGCGCCAGCACCACCTCGGCCTGGTAGCTCTGGTCGTCGAAGCGGATCGCGGCGACGCGGCCGACCACGACCCCGGCGCTGCGCACCGCGGCGCGCGGCTTCAGCCCGCCGATGTTGTCGAAGCGCGCGAGCGTTTCGTAGGTGGGGCCCAGGCCCACCGCGCTGCTCATGTTGCCCGCGCGCAGCGCCAGGAAGACCAGCGCGCCGAAGCCGAGCAGCACGAACAGCCCGACCAGCAGGTCGACTCCCGTGCGTTTCATCGAAAGTTCTCCATGTGCATGTTCCGGTCGCGACGGCGTGCGCTCAGTCGGTGCTGAACATCAGCGCGGTCATGATGAAGTCGAGGCCGAGGATCGCCAGCGAGGCCGCCACCACCGTCGTGGTGGTGGCCCGCGCAACCCCTTCGGGCGTGGGTTGCGCGTTGTAGCCGACGAACAGCGCGACGTACGCCACGGTGAAGCCGAACACCACGCTCTTCACCACGCCGTTGCCGACGTCGTCGAGCCAGTCGACGCCGCCCTGCATCTGCCCCCAGAACGATCCGGCGTCGACGCCGATCATCACGACGCCGACGAGGTAGCCGCCGAGCACGCCGAGCGCCGAGAACAGTGCCGCAAGCAAGGGCATCGAGAGCACCGCAGCCGCGAAGCGCGGCGCGAGCACCCTCGACACCGGGTCGACCGCCATCATTTCCATCGCGTCGATCTGCTCGCCGGCCTTCATCAGCCCGACCTCGGCAGTGAGCGAAGTGCCCGCCCGGCCCGCGAACAGCAGCGCAGTGACCACCGGCCCCAGCTCGCGCACCAGCGACAGCGTGACCAGTACGCCGAGCGCCTCCTCGGAGCCGTAGCGGCGCAGCGTGTAGTAGCCCTGCAGGCCGAGCACGAAACCGATCAGCAGCCCGGAGACGAGAATGATCGACAACGAGTAGTTGCCGATGAAGTGCACCTGGTCGACGACCAGCCGCGGCCGGCGCAGCGACCCCATGGCCAGCCAGCACAGGTGAACGAAGAAGCGCGCGCCCTTGCCGACCGAGGCGACGAACCCGGCCAGCCATTGCAGCGGAAGCAGCAGCGCGCGCATCAGGCCCCCAGGCCGAGTTCGTCGGCGAGCGGTCTGGCCTGGAAATGGAAGGCGATCGGCCCGTCGATGTCGCCGTCGAGGAACTGGCGGACGTTCGGATCGTCCGAGGCCTTCATCGCGTCGGGCGTGCCGTGCGCGGCAATGTGGCCGCCGGCGAGCAGGTACACGTGGTCGGCAATCGCGAAGGCGTCCTTGATGTCGTGCGAGACCACGATCGACGCGCAACCGAGCGCGTCGTTGAGCCGGCGGATGAGTTGCGCGACGGTGGCGAGCGCGACCGGATCGAGGCCCGCGAACGGTTCGTCGTACATGATCAGCGGCGGGTCGAGCGATATCGCCCGCGCCAGCGCGACGCGCCGCGCCATGCCGCCCGAGAGTTCGGAGGTCTGGAACTGCGCCGCACCGCGCAGCCCGACCGCCTCGAGCTTCATCAGCACCAGGTCGCGGATCATCGCCTCGGGCAGGTCGGTATGCTCGCGCAGCGGGAAGGCGACGTTCTCGAATGCGGTGAGGTCGGTGAACAGCGCGCCGAACTGGTAGAGCATGCCCATCCGGCGTCGCAGCCGGTACAGGCCGTCGCGGTCGAGACGGTGCACGTTCTCGCCGTCGAAGACGACCGTGCCCTTCTGCGGGCGCAACTGACCGCCGATCAGCCGCAGGATGGTCGTCTTGCCCGAACCGGATCCGCCGATCAGCGCGTACACCTTGCCGCGCTCGAAGCGCATCGAGATGTCGTGCAGGATCACGCGCTTGCCGTATCCGAACCGGACGGTGTCCAGCGTGAGGAACTCTGGCATCGGGAAGGTTGCCGTGAGAGGGCCGGGTTTCCGTCGAACCCGGGATTCTAAACCGGGACCGCCGCAAGGCCCCGGCCCGGCCGGCGCGCATCGCAGTCGTCATATACTCGGGTGCATGAGCGAATCGACCGCCGTCACGCCGGAGCGACTGCTCGGCCGGGCGCGCGAGGTGTTGCGCATCGAGGCCGAGGCGGTCGCGCATCTGGCCGAGCGCGTCGACGGCAGCTTCGTGGAGGCCTGCCGGCTGGTCCTCGCCTGCACCGGGCGCGTCGTGGTCAGCGGTATCGGCAAGTCGGGGCACGTCGCGCGCAAGGTCGCGGCGACGCTCGCCTCCACCGGCACGCCGGCGTTCTTCGTGCACCCGGCCGAGGCCAGCCACGGCGACCTCGGCATGGTGACCCGCGACGACGTCTTCGTCGCCCTCTCCAACTCGGGCAGCACCGCCGAGCTGCTGACGATCGTGCCGGTGGTCAAGCGCCAGGGCGCCCGCCTGATCGCGATCACCGGCGACCCCGGCTCGCCGCTGGCGCGGCTGGCCGACGTTCACCTGCACGCCGCGGTCGATCGCGAGGCGTGCCCGCTCAACCTCGCGCCCACCGCCAGCACCACCGCGACGCTGGCGCTGGGCGATGCGCTGGCGGTCGCGCTGCTCGACGCGCGCGGTTTCGGCCCGATGGATTTCGCGCTGTCGCACCCGGGCGGCGCGCTCGGCCGGCGCCTGCTCACGCGCGTGGTCGACGTGATGCGATCGGGCGAAACCCTGCCCAGGATGCCGGCCGGAGCGCGGCTGGTCGACGCGATCCTCGAGATCACGCGCAAGCGCATGGGCATGACCGCGATCGTCGCCGACGACGGCCGCCTCGCCGGCATCTTCACCGACGGCGACCTGCGCCGGCTGATCGAGCAGGGCCGCGACCTGCGCGGCCTGTGCATCGACGAGGTGATGACCCGCGCGCCGGCAACCATCGACGCACAGGCGCTCGCGGCCGAAGCGGTGCGGATCATGGAAGAGCGCCGCATCAGCCAGTTGCTGGTCGTCGATGCCGAGCGGCGGCTCGCGGGCGCGCTTCACATCCACGACCTGCTCACCGCGAAGGTCGTCTGATGCGCGCCACGGCGGACGCTGCGCGCCGCGCGGCCCTGGTGCGCCTGGTGGCGCTCGACGTCGACGGCACGCTGACCGACGGGCGCCTGTTCATCGGCCCCTCCGGCGAAGCGATGAAGGCATTCTCGGTACGCGACGGCTTCGGGCTCACGCTGCTGCGCGAGGCCGGCGTGAAGCTGGTCATGATCACCGCAAGGCAATCCGCGATCGTGGAGACGCGCGCCGCCGAGCTGCGCTTCGACGAAGTGCGGCAGGGCGTGAAGGACAAGGCCGCCGCGCTGCGCGAAATCTGCGCCCACTTCGGGCTCGGCGTGCAACAGGCGGCCTACGTCGGCGACGACTGGCCGGACCTGCGCGCGATGGCGCTGGCGGGCCTGGCCGCCAGCGTCGCCGACGCGCCCGAGGCGGTGCGCGAGCGCGCGCACTGGGTTTCGCTCGCGCCGGCGGGCCGCGGGGCGGTACGCGAATTCGCCGAGTTCGTGCTGCAATCGCAGCAGCGCCTGGAAGCGGCGCTGGCGCGCTACGCGGGCGGCACGACGTGAAGCCGCGCGTCTACGACCGGCTGGCCGCGGGCGTCTCGGTCGCGTTGCTGCTGATGCTGGCCGCGGGCACCTATTTCCTCGCGCAGTTCTCGCTGCGCGACACCGGTCCGGCGGCCGCGCGGGCTCTCACGCACGACCCCGACTACTTCGTCGAAGACGTGGTCTTCACCCGAATGAACGCTCACGGCGACCCGGTGTTCCGGGTCTCGGCGACCCGGATGCTGCACTACCCGGATGACCAGTCGAGCGACTTCGAGCACCCGGTGCTGGTGAGCCTCGATCCGCAGAAACCACGCGTCACGGTGCGCGCCGAACGCGGCAGCACGAGCGCGGACGGCAAGGAAACGGTGCTCACCGGCAACGTGGTGCTGGTGCGCGATGCGGGCGCGAACGAGCCGGCGATGACGATCCGCACCGAGAGCGCCACCGTCTACAGCGAGACCGAGATCGCGCGCACCGACCAGCCGGTGCGCATCGAGCGCGGCGAGTCGGTCTTGACGGGCGTCGGCATGGAATTCAATAATGCGGCCCGCTCATTGCGGGTCGATTCCCGGGTGCAGATCACCTGGCAGCCGCCGCCACCAACCCGCTGACCATGCGCGCGTTCCCCGCCTTCCGACTTTCGCCCTGGATGCCCCGCGGCGCGGCGGCACGCACGACGCTGACGCTCGCGCTCGCGGCGGTCCTTGCGGGGCCGGCCGCCGCGGAAAAGGCCGATCGCAACAAGCCGATCAACGTCGAAGCCGACCGGATGCAATACGACGACCTCAAGCAGATCAACGTGTTCACCGGCAACGTGGTGCTCACCAAGGGGACCATCCTGCTTCGCGCCGACCGGCTGGTGATCCGCCAGGATCCCGAGGGCTACCAGTACGGCACCGCCACCGGAAACCTCGCGTTCTTCCGGCAAAAGCGCGACGGCGTCGACCAGTTCGTCGAAGGGCAGGCCCGGCAGATCGACTACGACGGCAAGCTCGAGACTTTCCGGCTGCAGCAGCAGGCCACGATGCGGCGAACCGAGCACGACCGCGTGATCGACGAGGTGCACGGCAGCGACATCCTCTACGAGAGCCGCAACGAGTTCTTCACGGTCGAAAGCGGCGCCGCCGCTGCCGGCCCGGGCAACCCGGCCGGGCGCGTGCGCGTGATCATCCAGCCTCGCGAGACCGGCGCCGCCGCGCCGCCGGCATCGGGCGAGGCGACCACGCTGAAACCCGCCGGGCAGATCGCGCCACCGCGCGAGAACGTGTCGCCGCGCGAGAGCACGCCGCGCTGATGGCCGATTCCGCCCCGAGCGCGCCGGCGAGCGGCGCCAGCCGGCTTGCGGTGCGAAACCTGATGAAGGCGTACCACGGCCGCAAGGTCGTGCAGGACGTCTCGCTCGACGTCGCCAGCGGCGAAGTGGTCGGCCTGCTCGGCCCCAACGGCGCCGGCAAGACGACCTGCTTCTACATGATCGTCGGGCTGGTGCCGTCCGACGGCGGCTCGATCGAGCTCGACGGAGTGCCCATCGGCCGGCTGCCGATCCATCGCCGCGCCCGCCTCGGGCTGTCGTACCTGCCGCAGGAAGCGTCGGTGTTCCGCAAGCTCAGCGTCGAGGAGAACATCCTCGCGGTGCTCGAGCTGCAGACCGACGAGCGCGGCCGTCCGCTGGCGCGCAGCGAACTGCAGCGGCGACTCGAGTCGCTGCTGGCCGAACTCCAGATCGAGCAGATCCGCTCGAACACCGCGCAATCGCTGTCGGGCGGCGAGCGCCGCCGCGTCGAGATCGCGCGCGCGCTCGCGGGCTCGCCGCGGTTCATTCTTCTCGACGAACCGTTCGCAGGCGTGGACCCGATCGCGGTGATCGAAATCCAGCGAATCGTGCGATTTCTCAAGGATCGGCGGATCGGCGTGTTGATCACCGACCACAACGTGCGCGAAACGCTTGGAATCTGCGATCGCGCGTATATCATCAGGGCTGGTACTGTTCTTGCTTCCGGTCGGCCGGACGAGGTTGTCCAGAACGAAGACGTCCGCCGCTATTACCTCGGCGAGCACTTCTCGATGTAGCGCGACGCGGATCCGGTCGCGCCCCCGTCCACCGATGCGGGAGCAGTGCCCGGACAACCGATGAAGCCGTCGCTCCAGCTCAGACTCTCGCCGCAGCTCGCGCTCACGCCGCAGCTGCAGCAGTCGATCCGCCTGCTGCAACTGTCCACGCTCGAGCTGAACCAGGAGCTCGAGCAGGCCTTGGCGGACAACCCCCTGCTCGAGCGGCTCGACGACCCGTTCGTCGCGACGGTGCGCATCGCCCCGAACGGCGGGCTCGAAGACGGCAGCGCAGCGGCGGCAGCCGGCGGCTCCGATCGCAGCGAGCCGGACGAATTCCCGAGCGCGGCCAGCGCCCCCGAGGCGCGCGACGACCGCGATGCGCCCGCCTGGGATGGCGCCGACCCGCACGGTGCCGACTGGGGCGGCGACGGAGCGGCGCGCGGCGAAGGCGACGAGCGCGACTACCCCCAGCTCGCGGCGGCGCGGCCGTCGCTGCGCGAGCACCTCGCCGAGCAGCTGGCGGGCCTGCAGTGCACGCGCCGCGATCGCGCGCTGGTGCAGACGCTGATCGACGCCCTCGACGACGACGGTCACCTCGATTCGTCGCTCGCCGAGATCGTCGCGTTGCTGCCCTCCGAACTGGCCGTCGAGCCCGAAGAGCTGGCCACCGCGCTCAGGCTGCTGCAGAGCCTCGACCCGGTCGGCGTGGGCGCCCGGGACCTGCGCGAAAGCCTGCTGCTGCAGATCGACCGCGGCGAGGCTGCCCGCGGCCAGCCCTCCGCAGTGGTGCGCATCGCCCGCGCGATCGTCGACGAGCACCTGCCTGCGCTCGCGGCGCGCGACTTCGCGCGGCTGCGCCGCTTGCTGCACTGCGACGACGAAACCCTGCGTTCGGCGCAGGCATTGATCCGCCGGCTCGAACCCCGGCCCTGCGCCGCCTTCGGCGGCCGCGAAGCCGACTATGTGGTTCCGGACGTGATCGTCAGGCGCGGCCGCAACGGCTGGGTGGCGACGCTGAATCCCGAGGTGATGCCCGGGCTGCGCGTCAACGACGCGTATGCGCAGATCCTCAAGCGCAACCGGGGCGGCAACGGTGGGCTGGCCGCACAGTTGCAGGAGGCGCGCTGGCTTGTGAGGAACCTGCAGCAGCGCTTCGAGACGATCCAGCGGGTCGCCCGGGCGATCGCCGACCGCCAGAAAGCCTATTTCTCGCACGGTGCGGTAGCGATGCGCCCGTTGGTGCTGCGCGAGATCGCCGACGCACTGGATCTGCATGAATCGACGATTTCACGGGTTACGACGCAGAAGTATTTGCTCACACCCTTCGGAGTCCTCGAGCTCAAGTATTTCTTCGGCAGCCATGTGGCCACCGACAGCGGCGGCGCGGCATCGAGCACCGCGATCCGCGCACTGATGAAGCAGCTGTTCGCCGGGGAGAACCCGGCCCGGCCGCTGTCGGACGGCCATGTCTCCGAGTTGCTGGCCGAGCAGGGCTTCGTGGTCGCGCGACGCACTGTCGCGAAGTACCGCGAGGCGCTGCGCATCCCGCCCGTCGCGCAGCGACGGTCGCTCTGAAGGCGCCCGCCATGACCCGCGTCGCAGCCCCCGTCTTCCGGAATGCGGCACTGTCGTGTTGCAACGCCGCAAAGATCGCTTTTCTTCCGCCGCCCCATCGATATAATCGCCCCAGTTCCGGAATTGCCCGCGAGGGTGCATTCTCATGCTGCACGCTGTCATGTACGCCCCATCGGGCGTGGTCGAGATGAGCCGCCTCTCCAGACTGCTTGCCCCTGCCGACGTGGTGCTCGACCTGGCGGTCACGAGCAAGAAGCGCCTGTTCGAGCAGGTCGGCCTGCTTTTCGAAAACAACCACGGCATCGAGCGCGGCAAGGTCTTCGACTCGCTGTTCGCCCGCGAGCGGCTCGGCTCGACCGGGCTGGGCGAAGGCGTGGCGATCCCGCATGGCCGGATCAAGGGCCTGAAGGAGGCGATCGCGGCAGTCGTCCGGCTGACCGAACCGATCCCGTTCGACGCACCCGACGGCAAGCCGGTCGGCATCCTGGTTTTCCTGCTGGTGCCCGAGGCGGCCACCGAGGAGCACCTCGAACTGCTGTCCGAACTGGCCGAGCTGCTGTCGGACGCATCGATCCGCCAGTCGCTGGCCACCTGTAGCGACCCGGCGCAGATGCACCGGATCCTCACCACCTGGGGACCGTTCCGCCCCGCGGCCTGAGCCCGCGCGCAGTGCACTCCGAACCGCGGCCGGCGCGTCCCGCGGCATCGCTGCGCGCGCGGCGGGGCTGTATGCTTGAGACATGAGCGTCACTGTCCGCACGGTCTTCGAGCAGAATCGCGAAGCACTGCAGCTCGCCCGGATCACCGGCGAAGCCGGCGCGGATCGCGATGCCGCGCCCGGCTCCACCGAGCCCGCCGATCTCGTCGGCTACCTGAACCTGATCCACCCGAACCGCATCCACGTGTTCGGCAATGCCGAGCTTGCCTACACCGCGCGCATCGGTGCAACCCGCCGCACGGCGCTCAACGACGACCTGATCGGCGCGCATCCGCCAGCGGTGATCGTCGCCGACGGGGTCCGGCCGCCGGAGGCGCTGATCGCGCATGCCTCGGCCGCCGGCCTGCCGGTGCTGGGCACGCCGCTTCCCGCCGCGCGCGTGATCGAGTTCCTGCGCGTCTACCTGAGCAAGGCGATCGCCCCCACCTGCGCGATGCACGGCGTGCTGATGGACGTGCTCGGGATGGGCGTGCTGATCTCCGGCGAATCGGGGCTGGGCAAGAGCGAGCTGGCGCTCGAGCTGATCAGCCGCGGCCACGGCCTGGTGGCCGACGACGTGGTGGACTTCGCGCGCATCGCGCCGCACGCGATCGAAGGGCGCTGCCCGCCGCTGCTGCGCGACCTGCTCGAAGTGCGCGGGCTGGGGCTGCTCGACATCCGCACGATCTTCGGCGAGACCGCGGTGCGTCGCAAGATGACGCTCAAGCTGATCGTCCACCTGGTCCGCCGCAGCACGATGGAAGACGCCTACGAGCGCCTGCCGCTCGAGGCGCTCACCGAGGACGTGCTCGGGCTGGCGATTCCGAAGGTGGTGATTCCGGTGGCCGCGGGGCGAAACCTCGCGGTGCTCACCGAAGCCGCGGTGCGCAGCACGGTCCTGCAGCTGCGCGGCTTCGACACCACCGGCGACTTCCTTTCGCGCCAGCGCAAGCTGATCGAATCGCAGGCGTAGGCGAGCCATGCGCGTCGTGCTCGTCACCGGCATCTCGGGCTCGGGCAAGTCGATCGCGATCAACGTGCTCGAGGACGACGGCTACTTCTGCATCGACAACCTGCCGATCCGCTTCCTGCACGAGGTGATCACCTCGCTGCGCGAGGCCGGGCACGACAAGGTGGCGGTCTCGGTCGACGCGCGCAGCGGCCAATCGGTCTCCGACCTGCGCGAGATCGCCAGCGGGCTGGGCCGCTACGGTCACGACGTCAAGATCATCTTCCTGAACGCGCGCACCGACACGCTGGTGCAGCGCTACTCCGAGACCCGGCGCCGGCACCCGATGTCGCTGCGCGCGGGCGCCGGCGACGAGACGGCGCCGACGCTGGTCGAGTCGATCGAGCGCGAGCGCGAACTGATGTCGGCGCTCGAGGACATCGGCGTGTCGCTCGACACCAGCGACCTGCATCCGAACGTGCTGCGCAGCTGGGTGCGCGACGTGGTGGGCACCGGGCGCGCGCCGCTCACGCTGCTGTTCGAGTCGTTCGCGTACAAGCAGGGCGTCCCGCTCGACGCCGACCTGGTGTTCGACGTGCGCTGCCTGCCGAACCCGTACTACACGCCGGAGCTCAGGCCGCTCACGGGGCTCGACGCGCCGGTTGCCGAGTACCTGCAGGCGATTCCGTCCGTGCAGCGGATGATCGACCACATCGGCGACTTCCTGCACACCTGGCTGCCCCACTACATCCTCGAGAACCGCAGCTACCTGACGGTAGCGCTCGGCTGCACCGGAGGGCAGCACCGCTCGGTCTATTGCGTCGAAGAGCTGGCACGGCGTTTCCGCCGGATCGAGCACGTGCTGGTGCGCCATCGGGCGCTGGCCACGCGCGCCAGCGGCCGCGCCTGAACGGGTTCGCGGCGCGCGCCCGGGCAGTCCGGACAGGCGTCAAGCCGTCGCGAGCGACTGCAGCAGGGTCTTCACCGGGCGCGGCAGCGCCGCGCCGGACGCGTCGTCGAGCGCCAGCCAGACGAGCCCCGGCGCCTCGGCGGCGACGCCTGCGGCCACCGGCTCGCAGGCCAGCGGCTGTACCCGCAGGCGGAAGTGCGTGAACGCGTGATCGAACGGCGGCAGCGGCTGCGGCGGCGTGACGCGCAACCCGAAGCGGCGCTCGACTTCGCGCGCCAGCGAGGCGCAGTCGGGCAACCCGGAGGTTGCCGCGGCGCCGTCGACCGGCGCTTGACCGGCCGCGGCAGGCGCCAGCTCGAATTCGGGAAGACTCCACAGGCCGCCCCAGACTCCGCTTGGTGCGCGACGCTCGAGGAGCACCTCGTCGCCGCGGCGGATCACGAACATCGCGCAGCGTCGCAGCGGCACGCTGCGCCTCGGGCGCGGGGTCGGCAACTGCGCGACCGTGCCCTCGCGAAGCGCGCGACAGTCGGCCGACAGCGGGCAGGCAGCGCAGTCGGGCCGGGCGCGCACGCACAGCGTCGCGCCGAGGTCCATCAGCCCCTGCGTGTAGCGCTCGACGTCGCGCTGCGGCAGCGCGGCCTCGGCGATGCGCCACAGCTCGTTCTCGACCGCGCGTTCGCCGGGATGGCCGCGCACGCCCGCGTGACGGCACAGCACCCGGCGCACGTTGCCGTCGAGGATCGCGGCGCGGCGGCCGAACGCGAATACCGCGATCGCCGCCGCAGTCGAACGGCCGATGCCGGGCAGCCGGGCGAGCTGCTGCGGGTCGTCGGGGAAGGCGCCGCCGTGGCGCGCCACCACTTCGCGCGCGCAGCGGTGCAGGTTGCGCGCGCGACTGTAGTAGCCCAGGCCGCTCCAGAGTGCCATCACTTCGTCGGGCTGCGCGACGGCCAGCGACGCGACGTCGGGAAGCCGCGCCACGAAGCGCAGGTAATACGGCTTCACCGTCTCGACCTGCGTCTGCTGCAGCATCACCTCGGACAGCCAGACCCGGTAGGCGTCGCGCGTGTCCTGCCAGGGCAGGCCATGGCGACCGTGCAGGCGCTGCCAGTCGATCAGTCGGGCTGCGATCATCCGGCCGATTGTAAAGGCGCGCAAACAACCGCGCCGCCCGGACTGGCGCAGGGCTCAGAACGTGTGAAGCAATCGGCCGCGCCCGGAAGGCGCGCCCGATTGCTTCACACGTTCTCAGTCGGCGGCGAGCTCGGCGACGCCGGTCGTCTCGACGAGCATCTCGCGCACCTGCAGCGCGAACTCGCCGGCCAGCGCGATGCGCTGTTCGACGTCGGCGCGCTGCCGCTCGATCTCGTCGATCCGCGACTCGAGGCTGTCGTTGGCCTCGAGCACCCGCCGCACCGCGTCCAGGCGGCGCTTGAGCTGCGCCTGGTGCTCGCGCACCTGCGTCTCGATCGGCGACATCACGGTGCGCAGCCATGCCTGGATCTCGCGATCGGCGGTTTCCCCGAGCTCGCGCAGGCGCGCCGCGACCGACTCGAAGAAGCGCCGCATCAGCGCCTGCTGCGAAGTGGTCGCCAACGTGATCGCGCCGAACTGTCGGCGCTGCAACTGGTCGATGCGCTCGAGCTCGGCATGAAAGCGCCGCATCGAGTACAACGCCGGATTGCCCAGCGACAGGCCGTGCTCCGCGCTGAAGCTGCGGTACATCGCGCTCATCAGCGTGGCCGCTTCGTCGACCAGCTGCGACGCCCGCTCGAAGTCGGCGTGCACTGCCGCGATCAGCGCGTTCATGCCCGAGCGCAGGCCGCTGGAGAAGCTGCTGCTTCTCATCGCTTCGCGCGCCTGCCTGAGCTGGCGCTTGAGCGATTCGCCGCCCATGGTCTCGCCCAGAGTCCGCGCATGCCTCGCGAGCACTGCCCTGAGCCCCTGCAGCTGGCGCAGGCTGCGGTCGAACTCGTCGCGCTCGCGGCGGATCCGCGCGGCCATGTGGTCCATCACGCTGCGGTTCTTGCCGCGCAGGCCGCCGAGCTCGAACAGCTGCTCGACCGCCGCACGCCGGCGCGCGCCCAGCGTCGCGCAGACCTGCGAGTGCAACGCCTCGAATTCGCGACTCACGTGCTCGCGCGCGATCTCGCGCTGCTGCGGCACCAGCTCGCGGCCGAGCGCGTACTCGAGGTCGGACATCCGGCTGCGCTTGAGCAGCAGCGGATCGCGGTTCACCCTGGCCACCAGCGCCTTCTGCGCGGAGACCGGGTAGATGCGATCGTTGGGCAGGTCGAGCGCGTGGGCGACCGAGCCGACCTGTTGCGCGATCTCGAGCTGCAGCTGCACGTCGTCCTTCAGCCCGTCCCACAGACCGTCGATCTTGTTGAGCACCACGAAGCGCCCCGACTTGTGGCTCGCGCTGATGTGCTCGCGCCAGACCTCGATGTCGGAGCGGGTGACGCCGGCGTCGGCGGCGAGCACGAACAGCACCGCGTCCGCGCCCGGGATCAGCTTCAGCGTCAGCTCGGGCTCGGCGCCGATCGCATTGAGCCCCGGCGTGTCGATGACCACCAGCCCGAGCTCGAGCAGCGGATGCGGATAGTTGACGATCGCGTGGCGCCAGCGCGGCACCTCGATGCGCCCCTGGGCGTCGGGGCGCGCTGCCGAGCCGGGGTCGTCCTCGTCGTACATCCCGAGCAGCACCGCCTGCGCGACGTCGACCGCGATGGTCTCGCGTACGCTGGCGAGCGCGCCGGCCAGGCCCGCCGGATCTGCCGGATCGATCGGGATCTCGCGCCATTCCGGATCGTGCTCCCTGAGCTCCGAAACGGTGACGTCGCGCAGCCGCGTCTCGATCGGCAGCAGCCGCAGCGCGCTGGGGCGCGAGCGGTCGTACATCAGCTCGGTCGGGCACATCGTGGTGCGACCGGCCGCCGACGGCAGGATACGCTGGCCGCGGTCGGCGAAGAAGATGGCGTTGATCAGCTCCGACTTGCCGCGCGAGAACTCGGCAACGAACGCGATCGAGATGCGCTCCTTCCCGAGACGCTCGACGATCCGCTCGACGCGCGCCTGCGACGCCGGGTCGGACAGCCCGGCATCGTCGAGCCAGCGGCCGTAGCGCTGCACCGATCCGGTCAGCTCGCGCCGCCAGTTCCCGTACTCCGCGATTCGTTCTCCGAAGGCTCCCATCGGCTTTGGGTCGATCTGCAGGTTTGAATTGCATCGATAGATAGCACGGGCGCGGACGCGCCGGCGTGCACCTGTTCCCGGTCGTCCGGGCGGGCCGCCCTGCGGCTGCTTCGGGCTGGCGAACGGCGGGTCAGTGCTGGCAACGCGGGCAGTAGAAGGTGCTTCGCTGGCCCTGCCGCACGCTGCGAACCGGCTCGCCACAGACGCGGCAGGGCTGCCCTGCGCGGCCGTAGACGAAGCAGTCGAGCTGGAAGTAGCCGCTCGCGCCGTCGCTCGCGACGAAGTCGCGCAGGCTGCTGCCGCCGCGCCGGATCGCATCGGAGAGCGTGGCGCGGATCGCGGCAGCGAGCCGTTCGCAGCGCTCACGCCCCACCCGGTGCGCGGGCGTGCCCGGCCGGATGCCGGCGCGGAACAGGCTCTCGGAGGCATAGATGTTTCCGACGCCCACCACGATCCGGCCCGAGAGCAGCGCCTGCTTGATCGACACGCGCCGCCCGCGCGTGGCGCGATGAAGCATTGCGCCGTCGAAGGCGTCGCCCAGTGGCTCGACGCCCAGCCCCGCGAGCAGCGGATGCGCGTCCACTGCCCCGGCCGCGGCGTCGTGCCACAACATCGCACCGAAGCGGCGCGGATCGTGAAAGCGCAGCGTGCCGTGCGCGAACGGCAGATCGACATGATCGTGGCGCGACGGCGGCGGCGGCCGCGGCAGGAAGCGCAGGCTGCCGGACATGCCGAGATGGACGATCAGCACGCCGTGGTCGAAGCCCAGCAGCAGGTACTTGCCGCGCCGCTCGACCGAGCGCACGGTGCGCCCTTCGAGCACTTGCGGCAGCTCGCTCGGCACCGGCCAGCGCAACCGCTGCTCGCGCACCGCGGCCGTGCCGACGGCGCGCCCCAGCACGCTCTGCTGCAGGCCGCGGCGGACGACCTCGACCTCCGGAAGCTCGGGCATCGGACGTGGGCGACGCAATGTGCGGAACGGCGCCGGGCAGCGGCGGATCGGCGAAGTGCTCGGCGCCCGGCTCGGGTAATCTTCTCGTCGGGCAGTGTAATGGAACCCACACCGATGACTCGACCGCTCCTGCCGCGCGGGCCGCAGCGCGCGCGCGCCGAAGCTCCCGCCGGCGCCCGGCCGCACCCGGCGGCAACTCTGGCTGCGCTGGCCGCCGTGGCGTTGCTCGCGAGCGCCTGCGCAAGCACCCCGGCTCCGGCCGGATCGGGCGACGCTTCGGCGGCCCCTCCGGCGCCAGCCGAAGCCCGAATGCAGGAGCACGCCGCTGCGCAAGGAACCGCCAGCGCCGCCGCAGTGCCAGCCGAGGCCCTGCCGCAGGTGGAGCTGACGCCGCAGCTGATGTTCCAGCTGCTGGCCTCCGAAATCGCGGCCCAGCGCGGCGAGGTCGGCAGCGCGGCGGCGACCTACCTGTCGATGGCCAGGCAGACGCGCGACCCGCGGCTGGCGCGCCGCGCCACCGAGCTCGCGCTGGTCGAGCGCTCGCTCGACCACGCCCTGCCTGCGGCCGAGCTCTGGCATGAGTTGTCGCCGAACTCGCCGATCGCGACACAGACGATCGAGTCGCTGTGGATCAGCACCGGACGGCTCGACGAGGCCGAGCCGCTGCTGCGGGCGCGCATCGCGAAAGCGCGCGCCGATCGCCGGCTGACCGAAGCGTATGCGCAGTTGCAGCGCGCGCTCACGCGCTCGCCCGACCGCAAGGCCGCGCTGGCCCTGGTCGAACGGCTCGCCGCGCCCGACCGAGGGCGTGGCCGCCGCACGCCTCGCACTGGCCGCGGTCGCGCACGCGGCCGACGACACCGAGCGCGCAGCCGCCGAGGCCCGGGCGGCGCTGAAGCTCGAGCCGAGCAACGAGGACGCGGCCGTCGCCGCGGCCCGCTACGTGGCACAGACGCCGCGCGGCGGCGCGGGCGCGATCGCGCTGCTCGAGTCGTTCCTCGCGCGCGAGCCCAAGGCCATCGAGGCGCGCTTCTCGCTGGCGCGGCTGCTGGCCGCCGACGGGCGCAGCGACGATGCGCGCACGCAATTCGAGACGGCGCTCAGGCAGGAGCCCGACAGCCCCGGCATCCTGTTCTCGCTGGCGCAGCTGGCCCGGCAGACGAAGCAGCCGAAGGTCGCCGAAGACTACCTGCGCCGCTACCTCGCGCTGCCCGCGCAGGTGCAGCGCGACAACGACCCCGCGTACCTGTTCATGGGGCAGCTCGCCGAGGAATCGGGCCGCACGGCCGAGGCCGTCGACTGGTACGCCCGCGTGCGGCGCGGCGAGCAGTTCCTTCCCGCGCTCACGCGACGCGCGGTGCTGCTCGGCAAGCTGGGCCGCGTCGACGAAGCCCGCGACCTGCTGCGCTCGACCTCGGTCGGCAGCGTGCGCGAGCGCGTGCAGCTCACCGCCGCCGAGGCGCAGGTGCTGCGCGAGGCCGGACGCGACGGCGAGGCGTTCGACGTGCTCGCGCAGGCGCTCGAGCGCCATCCCGAGAACCCCGACCTGCTGTACGACCACGCGATGGCCGCCGAACGGCTCGGCAGGCTCGACACGATGGAAAAGAGCCTGCGCAAGCTGATCGAGCTGCGCCCCGACAACGCGCACGCCTACAACGCGCTCGGCTACACCTTCGCCGAGCGCAACATCCGGCTCGACGAGGCGCAGGCGCTGATCGAGAAGGCGCTCGCGCTCGCCCCGAACGACGCGCACATCATCGACAGCATGGGCTGGGTGCTGTTTCGCCGCGGCGAGCTGGGCGGCGCGGTCGAGCAACTGCAGAAGGCCTACCGGCTGCGCCCCGAGGCGGAGATCGCCGCGCACCTCGGCGAGGCGCTCTGGAAATCGGGCCGCACCGACGAGGCCCGGCGCGTCTGGCGCGAAGCCAGCGCACGCGAGCCGGGCAACAAGGTGCTGAGCGAGACGCTGGCGCGCTTCAAGATCGCGCAATGAGCCGGCTGCTCGCCGCGCTGGCCGCCGCGCTCCTGCTCGCGCTCGCCGGCTGCGCGACACCGGGTGCGCCACCCGCGGCCCCTGCCGAGGCCGGCCCGCCCAACTTCTGGACCGGGCGCTTTGCCGCCACGGTCACCGAGGCGGGCGACGATGCGCGCCAGGAGCGCTCGAGCGGTCGCTTCACTCTGCGGGTGGACGGGCCGCGCACCGAGCTCGAACTGTCGTCGCCGCTTGGCCAGGCGATTGCGCAACTGCAGGTCGACGGCGAGCGCGCGACGCTGGTCGCGGCCGACGGCAAGACCTGGGAGGCACCATCGGCCGAGGCGCTCACCGAGCAGGTCTTCGGCTGGCGCGTACCGCTGGCCAACCTCCCCCGACTGGCTCGAGGGCCGCGTCGCCGAGCCCGTCGAGCGCGACGGCGCGGGCGTGAGAGCCGGACGCGAGCATGGCTGGTCGGTGCGCATCGAGGCGAGCGACGCGAGCCGGCCGCGGCGCGTGGCGCTCGACTGGCCGGCCGTGGCCCGCGCCGGCGAGCGCCGGCTGTCGCTGCGGCTGGTGATCGACAGCGCGGTGCGCCTTCTCGCCCGCCCGTGAGACGCCGCGACTGGTTGCCGAACGCCCTCGCCCGACCATGATCGAGTCGCTGCACAACCTGCCGGCCCCGGCCAAGCTGAACCTGTTCCTGCACGTCACCGGCCGCCGCGCCGATGGCTATCACCTGCTCGAGACGGTCTTCGAGTTCGTCGACCTGTGCGACCGCGTGCATCTCGCGCGCCGCGACGACGCGGCGATCGTGCGCCGCGACCCGCTGCCCGGCGTTCCCGCGGAGGCCGATCTCGCGGTGCGCGCGGCGCGCCTGCTCGCCGCCGAGACCGGTTGCCGGCTCGGCGTGGAGATCGCAATCGACAAGCGGATACCGATGGGCGCGGGCCCGGGCGGCGGCAGCACCGACGCGGCCACCGTGCTGCTGGGCCTGAACCGCTTGTGGGGCCTGGGCCTCGCTCGACGCCGCCTGATGGCCCTCGCGCTGCGCCCGGGCGCCGACGTGCCCGCGTTCGTGTTCGGGCGCCGCGCCTTCGCGAGCGGCATCGGCGAGCGGCTGCGCGCGCTGCCCGGCAAGCCCGCGTGGTTCGTGATCGTCGCTCCGCCGGTGGCCGTGCCCACGGGCTCGGTGTTCGCCTCTTCCGAATTGACACGCGATACGAAACCGCTCAGAATCTCGGGTCTTTCGCGAGGGCGGTCCGTCTATCGCGGGAAGAACGATCTCGAACCGGTGGTGTGCGCAGTCTGGCCGCGCGTCGCCGAAGCGCTCGCAGCGCTCAGGCTCGCCGCCGATTCGGCCGGTGCCGACGGGCGGCTGGCGCGGATGACCGGTTCGGGGGCCTGCGTGTTCTGTCCCGTGCCTGACGAACCGGCGGCCGCGGCGATCCGGAAGCGGCTCGCGCGGCAGGCGGTCGGAACCGCGTATTCGGTCCGTTCGCTGCCCCGGCACCCGCTTCGCGACTGGTCGTTCGCCTGAGGGCTTGCCGGCAGGCGAACGACCCGGACCGGCAGGCCGTCACGCAGTGACGCGAGCCGGCCCGAAGACCGACCACTGGGGAGTCGCCAAGTTGGTTAAGGCACCGGATTTTGATTCCGGCATTCGAGGGTTCGAATCCTTCCTCCCCAGCCAACTTCTCCAGCCCGGGGCGTGAGCCGGGCTGCCAGCCGAGAGCCAGACAAGTGCAGGGCTATCGCCGAAACGCCGACGTCGTCGACCCGGAAGGTCTGATGATCTTCACCGGCAACGCCAACCCGCGGTTGGCGGCCGACGTCGCGCATCACCTGTACATCAACCTCGGCAAGGCCAAGGTGAGCCAGTACTCCGACGGCGAGGTGATGGTCGAGATCCTGGAGAACGTGCGCGGCAAGGACGTGTTCGTGCTGCAGCCGACCTGCGCGCCGACCAACGACCACCTGATGGAAGTGATGATCATGGTCGACGCGCTCAAGCGCGCGTCGGCCGGACGCATCACCGCGGCGCTGCCCTATTACGGCTACGCCCGCCAGGACCGCCGGGTGCGCTCCACGCGCGTGGCGATCAGCGCGAAGGTGGTCGCCAACATGCTCGAGACCGCCGGCGTCGACCGCCTGCTGACGATGGACCTGCACGCCGAGCAGATCCAGGGTTTCTTCGACATCCCGGTCGACAACGTCTATGCAGCGCCGCTGCTGCTGGCCGACATGCACAAGCAGCAATTCGAAAACCTGCTGGTCGTGTCGCCCGACGTCGGCGGCGTGGTGCGGGCGCGCGCGCTCGCCAAGCGCCTCGACTCCGACCTCGCGATCATCGACAAGCGGCGCCCGAAAGCCAACGTCGCCGAGGTGATGAACATCATCGGCGACGTGTCGGGCCGCACCTGCGTGATCGTGGACGACATCGTCGACACCGCGAACACGCTGGTGAAGGCGGCGGTCGCGCTCAAGGAGCACGGAGCCCGGCGCGTGGTCGCCTACTGCACGCATGCGGTGCTCTCGGGCGGCGCCAGCGCGCGCATCGCCGGATCGGCGCTCGACGAGCTCGTGGTCACCGACACGATTCCGCTGTCGGCCGAGGCGGAAGGCTGCGATCGCATCCGCGTGCTGTCGTGCGCGCAGTTGCTCGCCGAGACGATCCTGCGCATCAACCGCGCCGATTCGGTCTCGTCGCTGTTCGTCGACTGATTCTTTTTTGGGTGCCGGCGGGCCTCGCGGCCGGCCGGCGTGTGTGGATGCCCCGACGTTCTGGTCGCGGACGCGGGGCCTGATGAAAGGAAGAACGATGAAAGTCGTTGCCGGGGAACCGCAATGAGCAGGGATCCGGTGCGAGCCGCCGCCTGCGCCGTACCGGCTTCGTGCCGGGAATCGTCTACGGCGGCAAGGGCGCCGCGACGCCGGTGGCCATCGAGCACAACCCGCTCTACCACGCGCTGCGCGTGGAAGCGTTCCATTCGTCGATCCTCGACATGGACCTCGACGGAACGAAGGAGCGCGTGCTGCTGCGCGACGTGCAATGGCACGCATACAAGCCGCTGGTGCTGCACATCGACTTTCAGCGAGTCGCCGCCGACGAGAAGATCACGGTGAAGGTGCCGTTGCACTTCGTGAACCAGGAGCTGTCCCCGGCGGTCAAGCTGAGCGCGGGGATCATCGGCCACGTGGTGAACGACGTCGAGATCAGCTGCCTTCCCGGCGACCTGCCCAGCTTCATCGAGGTCGACCTCGCGAACCTGGAAGCCGGAAAGCCGGTGCACCTGCGCGACATCGTCTTTCCGGCCGGCGTCGCACCGGTCGTGCCCGCGGGCGACAATCCGGTCATCGTGACGGTGACGATCCCCGGCGCTGCCGAGGAAGAACCGCCCGCCACGGCGGCCGCTCCCGCGGCGCCCGCCGCGAAGAAGTGACGCCGCCGCGGTCCGCCGCTGCGCACGAAGGCCCGGGTCTCCCCGGGCCTTTTCTTTATGCTGAACCCCGACGCAGCCTCGGTCTGGAAGGCGCCGCGCTGGGCGCTCGCGGTGCTCCTGGCCGCGCTGGGCATGCTCGGCCCGTTCTCGATCGACACCTACCTGCCGGCGTTCTCCGGCATCGCGCGCGCGCTCGACGCGACGCCGGTGCAGATGCAGCAGACGCTGTCGGCGTACCTGTTCGGCTTCGCGTTCATGAACCTGTTTCACGGCGCGCTCGCCGACAGTTACGGCAGGCGGCCCGTGGTGCTCTGGGGCGTGGGCGTGTTCGCGCTGGCCTCGGTCGGCTGCGCGCTCGCGCCGACAATCGGCTGGCTGGTGTTCTTTCGCGCGCTGCAGGGGCTTTCCACCGGCGCCGGCATCGTCGTCTCGCGCGCGGTCATCCGCGACCTGTTCCCGCCCGAGGAAGCGCAGCGGATGATGTCGCAGGTGACGATCTACTTCGGCGTCGCGCCGGCGGTCGCACCGATGATCGGCGGATGGCTGTTCGTGCACGTCGACTGGCACGGCATCTTCTGGCTGCTGGCGGCGATCGGCGTGCTGCTGTGGCTGGGGAACTGGAAGTTCCTGCCCGAGACGCTGCATCCCTCGCATCGCCAGCCGTTCGAGTTCGCGCACCTGATGCGCGGCTACTCGCAACTGCTGTCCGATCCGCGCTTCCTGCTGCTGGCGCTGGCGAGCGGCGTGCCGTTCAACGGCATGTTCCTCTACGTGCTGTCGGCGCCCGAGTTCCTCGGCACGCACCTGGGGCTCGCGCCGACCGGGTTCTTCTGGTTCTTCCTGCTGACGATCAGCGGCATCATGGCCGGCGCCTGGCTCAGCGGCCGGCTGGCCGGGCGCATCGAGCCGCGTCGCCAGGTGCGCCACGGCTTCGTCGTGATGTTCACGGTGGCCACGCTGAACCTTTTCGCGAACCTGCTGTTCACGCCGCACGTGAGCTGGGCGCTCGTACCCCTGGCGCTGTTCGCCTTCGGCTGGGCGCTGAACGTGCCGGTGGTCACGCTGATGGTGCTCGACCTCTATCCGCACCGGCGCGGCATGGCTTCGTCGCTGCAGGCGGTGGTCGGCAGCGTTGCCAACGGCGTGGTCGCCGGCGTGATCGCGCCGCTGGTGATGCACTCGACCGCGGCGCTGGCCGCGACCTCGCTGGCGATGCTGTGCGTCGGGCTGGCCGCATGGCTGCACCTGCGGCGCCTGGTCGCGCGCGGCGCTCAGCGCGCCAGGTAGCGCGCGATCACCTCGCCGCGGGTGTGCACGCCGAGCTTGGCGATGATGTTGGCGACGTGGCGCTTGACGGTGTGCAGGCTGATGCCGAGCGTCAGCGCGATGCGCTTGTTGCTCGCGCCCTTGACGATCAGCGCGACCACCTCGCGCTCGCGGGCGGTCAGTGCGTCGAGCGCGTCGGCGCCGCCGTCCAGTGCCGGGCCGACCGGGCACGCCGCCGGGCGCAGCGCACTGCAGCGCTCGATCAGCGCCAGCCAGGCCGCACGGCGCGGATGCGCGGGATCGACCCGGTCGGCCAGCGCAACCACCAGTTCGGGGCGCTCGAGCAGCAGCCGGCCGAACATGCCCGCCTCGAGCGCGTCGTCGAGCAGATCGGCGGCCATCGCCCGCGCACGCGCGACCTGCCCGCTGCGAGCCAGTGCGTCGACCGCGACGACGCGCAGGTCGCCGCCGATCGCGAGCAGCGGATAGCGTCGCTGCGCCTCGACGAGCTCGCACATCGACGCGGCAGCGCGCTGCCAGTCGCCCTCCTGGCCGAGCACCAGCGCCTCGACCCAGCGGCGCGCATCGGCCATGTAGGGCCACTCGGCGCCGCGAAACGCGGTGAGCATCCTCGCGTACGACTGGCGCAGCGCGGCGGCGTCGCCGCCGCTCCAGTGCAGCCGCGCGATCAGGTAGAGAAAGGAGCCGACCCAGGCGTTGCGCGTGCCGATGGTCATCGTCTGGCCGGTGCGGATCACTTCGTCGATCAGCTCGACCGCCTCGTCGACGCGGCCCGCGACCGACAGCAGGATCGCGCGCACCGTGCACAGGTCGACCATCAGCGCGCGGAAGCCGCGCCAGCGCTCGACGTCGACCCAGACCGATTCGACCAGGTCGCCAGCGCGCCCGATCTCGCCTTCCCACAACGCGGCCCATGCCGCGAGCACGCTCGCGTGCGCGAATGCCAGGCTGTCGGGACGCGCATCGAGCGAGACCACCAGCGCGTGAAAGCGCCGGAACAGCTCGCCGAAGGCGGGCGTGGCGACGAAGTGCGAACGGATGCGCTCGGACAGGCGCACGCACAACTCGACCGACGCCGGGCGCTCGGCCAGCTCGATGGCCGTGCGCAGCGCCGCCGAGGCCTCGCCGGGACGGCCGGTGGCGCTGAACAGCCAGGCCCGCTCGAGCGCCAGCTCGGCCTGCAGCTCGGGCTCCAGACCGGCCTCGTCGATCCGCTCGAGCCGCTCGGCGGCCACGCGCACGTCGCCGGCATAGCTGACCATGCGCGCCAGCAGCAGCAGGCTTCGCACCGCGTGCGCGCGATCGCCTGCCGCCTCGAAACCCCTGCCGGGCGAGCTCGAGGCTCGCGCGGCCCTCGTCGAAGCCGCTGCGCTGCCGGGCCAGCAATCCGGCGATCCAGTGCGCCTGCACCTCGTCGCCGGCGCCCGCCGCGCCGAGGGCGCGCAGCGCCTGGGTGACCGCCTCGGCGTGGCCCTGCCGCAGCAGCGCCTCGGCGTGGCGGCCGAGCACCTCGAGCGCCTGGCGCGGCGCGCCGGCTTCCGAAGCGTGGCGCAGCGCGCGCAACGGCTCGTCGACGATCGAGGCCGCGCGCAGGTTCAGTTCGTGCCACGCATGCGGCGCGTCGCGGCGCAGGCGGCCGTTCAGGCAGTCGCGGAACAGCTCGTGCAGCCGCATCGTCGGCCGGGAAGGGTCGAGAACGGTGACGAACAGGTTGTGCTGGATCAGCTGTTCGATCATCGCCAGGCTGTCGATGCGCCCGCTCAATTGCGCACAGCGATCCGGATCGAGTTCGTGGAGCACGCAGCACACCGACAGGAAGGTCGACAGCTCCGGCGGAAGCTTGGCGAGCACCTCCTCGGCCAGGTATTCGAACACCTGCCGGTCGCCCGGCACCAGGCTCTCGACCGGCGCGGCCGCCTCGTCGCGGTGGCCGGCAGCCAGCAGCCGCAGTCCGGCGATCCAGCCCTGCGAGCGCCGGATCCAGGCCTGCGCCAGCGGTCCGCCAGGCGCCTCGCCGAGCCGCGCGAGGAACGCCGCGGCCTCGTCGGCCGAAAAGCGCAGCCGCGACTGCGGGAACTCGGCCAGCAGGCCCGCGACGCGGCGCCGCGCCAACGGCAGGCGCGGCGGCTCGCGCGAGGCCATCACGCAGGCGACGTGCTCGGGCAGCAGGCCGAGGAAGTGATCGAGCCAGGTCCAGGTGAGCGCATCGTCGATCACGTGCAGGTCGTCCCAGACCCAGACGAAGCGCCCCGCCTTGCATTCGGCCAGCCAGTCGGCGACCTCGGCGGCGGCCGCGCGCGCGCCGGTCTCGCCGGAAGCCACGATGCGGGTCAGCGTGTCGGCGTCGAGCGGCTCGGCGTGGTGCGGCAGCGCGTTGATCGAATCGACCAGCACGCGGAACAGCCTGGCTGGCGCGCGATCGAGGCGATCGACCGCGATCCAGGACACCGCCCAGCCGGCCGGGGCCCGGGCGAGCGCCTGCGCCAATGCAGTGGTCTTGCCGAATCCGGCACCCGCGACGACCAGCACGAGGCGCGTCTCGGCGATCGCCTCGAGAAGCGCGTACGACAGCGGCTCGCGCTTTCGAGCAGCCGGGGCCGAAGCGACGGCACGACGAAGCGGCTGCTGGGCGCATGCCGCGGCACCGCGAACGGCGCGTGGGTGGCGTGCGCCCGCGTTCGACCTTCGGTCGACGGCAAGCTCGTTCCCCAGAAGACAGCCGGACAGGACGGGCCCGCGCGGGCGCCGACCCGGATCGTCGATGATAGCGGATCGGAGCGGCGACGTGGATTCCACTACACTTGCGCCCGGCAGCCTCCGGACGGATTCCGGCGGTGCAATTCCGGCTCGCGAGATGAACGGCATCCGACTCGTCGTCGGCCTGGGGAACCCGGGTCCTGAACACCAGCTCGACCGGCACAACGCCGGGTTCTGGTTCGTCGACGCGCTCGCGCGCGAGCACGGCGCGCAGCTGGCGCGCGAAGGCAAGTTCCACGGCGACGTGGGTCGCGCGCGCATCGCCGGCGCATCGGTGTTCCTGCTCGAGCCCGGCACCTGGATGAACCGCTCGGGGCAGGCGGTCGTGGCGATGGCACACTTCTACCGCATCGCGCCCGAGGAGATCCTGGTGGTCCACGACGAGCTCGACCTGCCTCCGGGCCAGGCGAAACTGAAGAAGGGCGGCGGGCACGCCGGCCACAACGGGCTGAGGGACATCCAGGCGCGCCTCGGCAGCGCCGAGTTCTGGCGCCTGCGCATCGGCATCGGCCATCCGCGCGAACTGCAGCCGGCCCAGCAGGTGGTCGACTTCGTGCTGAACCGGCCCACCCGCGAGCAGCAGCAGGCGATCGACGAAGCGATCGGCCACGCGCTCGACTGCCTGCCCGAACTCGTCGCGGGCGATGCCGCGATCGCCACGATGAAACTGCACACCCGCAACTGACACGACGCCATGCCCGCACGAATCGTCACCCGCCGCTCGGCCATCCACGGCAACGGCATGTTCGCCGCCGTCGACATCCCGGCCGGCACGCGGCTGATCCAGTACAAGGGGAAGCTGCTGACCGACGCCGAGAGCGACGAGCTCTACCGCGACGGCGCCGACACCGGGCACACCTTCCTCTTCTCGCTCAACGACGACTACGTGATCGACGCCAACCGGCAGGGAAACAGCGCGCGCTGGATCAATCACGGCTGCGCGCCGAACTGCGAGGCGGTGGTCGACGAGGACGACGGCGGCGACCCGCGCCGCGACCGCGTGTTCATCGAGTCGATCCGCGACATTCGCAAGGGCGAGGAGCTGACCTACAACTACGGAATCGTGCTCGGCGTGCCGCACACGCGCGCGATGAAGCGGATCTGGGCGTGCCGCTGCGGCGCGCCGCAATGCACCGGCACGATGCTGCAGCCGAAGCGCGGCCGGCGCTGAGGCCGGTTCGCGCTACGTGCGGCGCCGCGCAGCCACGCTGCGCTCGGCCACCAGCTCGACGATGCCGTCGGCCTCCTGCTGCTCCAGGCGCACGGTGAAGCCCCACAGGTACGCGAGGTGCTCGAGCACCGCCTCGCACGAGGTCTCGGCGAGCGGGCGCCGGTCGCGCACGAAATGACGCAGCGTGAGCGAGCGGTCGCCGTGCAGGTCGACGTTCCAGACCTGGATGTCGGGCTCGCGGCTGCCGAGGTCGTACTGCGCGGAGAGCAGCCGGCGCAGCTCGCGATAGCCGCGCTCGTCGTGGATCGCGTCGATCTTCAGCTTCTCGCGGCTGTCGTCGTCGAGAACGGCGAAGAAGCGGAACTCGCGCATCAGCCGCGGCGACAGGTACTGCGCAACGAAGCTCTCGTCCTTGAAGTTGCGCATCGCGAAGTCGAAGGTCTCGCGCCAGTCGGAGCCGGCGATGTCGGGAAACCAGTGCCGGTCCTCGTCGGTGGGCGCCTCGCAGATGCGCCGGATGTCGCGCCACATCGAGAATCCGAGCGCGTACGGGTTGATGCCCGAGTAGTGCGGGCTGTTGTACGGCGGCTGGTAGACGACGTTGGTGTGCGACTGCAGGAACTCGAGCATGAAGCCGTCGGAGACCAGTCCGTCGTCGAACATCGCGTTCAGCAGCGTGTAGTGCCAGAACGTCGCCCAGCCCTCGTTCATCACCTGCGTCTGCCGCTGCGGGTAGAAGTACTGGCCGATCTTGCGGATGATCCGCACCACCTCGCGCTGCCATGGCTCGAGCAGCGGCGCGTGCTTCTCGACGAAGTAGAGCAGGTTCTCCTCGGGTTCCTCGGGCCAGCGCTTCTCGCGCTTTTCCTCGGCCTTCCCGAGCGCCGGCGGCAGCGTGCGCCACAGGTCGTTCACCTGCGCCTGCAGGTACTCCTCGCGCTCCTTCTGGCGCAGCTTCTCCTTCTCGAGCGACAGCCGCGGCGCGCGCTGGTAGCGGTCGACGCCCAGGTTGACCAGCGCATGGCAGGCGTCGATCAGCCGCTCGACCGCGGCCTCGCCATGGCGCTCCTCGCATTCGGCGATGTAGTTGCGCGCGAACACCAGGTAATCGATGATCGCGTCGGCGCTGGTCCACTGCCGGAACAGGTGGTTGCCCTTGAAGAACGAGTTGTGCCCGTAGGCGGCGTGCGCGATCACCAGCGCCTGCATCGGCAGCGTGTTCTCCTCCATCAGGTAGGCGATGCAGGGGTTCGAGTTGATGACGATCTCGTAGGCGAGCCCCATCTGGCCGCGCCGGTAGCGGCTCTCGGTCGCGAGGAAGTGCTTGCCGAACGACCAGTGGTGGTAGTACACCGGCATGCCGCTCGACGCGTAGGCGTCCATCATCTGCTCGGCGCTGATGATCTCGACCAGGTGCGGATAGGTGTCGAGGCCGAAACGCCGCGCAAGCTCGCCGATCGCCTCGTCGTAGCGCTCGATCGCGTCGAAGCTCCACTCGGAGCTGTCGGGAAGCGGGATCGCCTGCCTGGCCGTCATGCCGCGCCCGCCATGCTGCGCTTGCGGAACAGTTCGCGGAACACCGGGTAGATGTCGGCCGCCCCGCCGATGCGCTGCATCGCGAATCGCTCCGAATGCGCCGCCTGCAGCTTCTCGTACTCGCGCCAGAGGTTCTGCGGCTCGCCCTGGCTGATCTCGATGTAGGCGAAGTACTGGCACAGCGGAAGGATCGACTCGCCGATCAGCTTGCGGCACAGCGGCGAGTCGTCGTTCCAGTTGTCGCCGTCGGAGGCCTGCGCGACGTAGACGTTCCACAGGCTGGACGCGTATCGCTGGGCGATGACGTCGCGCGCGAGCTCGAGCGCGCTCGACACCACCGTGCCGCCGGTTTCGCGCGAGCCGAAGAACTCGGCCTCGTCGACCTCGCTGGCGACCGTGTGATGCCGGATGAAGACCACGTCGATGCGCTCGTAGTTGCGGTCGAGGAACAGGTAGAGCAGCATGAAGAAGCGCTTGGCCAGGCTCTTGCGCTCCTCGTCCATCGAGCCCGAGACGTCCATGATGCAGAACATCACCGCCTGCGTCGTCGGCTCGGGCACGCGCACCCGGTGCCGGTAGCGCAGGTCGAAAGTGTCGATGAACGGTATGGCCGCCATCCTGGCCTGCAGCCGGGCGATTTCCTCGCGCAGCGCCTGCACCTGCGGGTCGTCGTCGCCGCGCGTCGCCGCCGGGCGTTCGAATTCCTCCTCGAGCTCGCGCAGCCTGCGGCCGTAGGGCCCGCCCGCGGCGACGCGCCGGCCCGCCGCGCCGCGCATCGTGCGCGTCAGGCTGATGTTGGTGGGAACGCCGCTTTGCGTGTAGCCGGCGCTCACCCGCCTGGTCTGCTCGATCTGCGCGAGCTGGCGCTTCACCAGGTTGGGCAGCGCCAGCTCGTCGAAGAAGATGTCGAGGAACTCGTCGCGGGTGAGCGTGAACGCGAAGTCGTCGAGCCCTTCGCCCTCGTTGCTCGCCTGGCCGCGCCCCGGCCCGCCCTCGCCCTGCTGCGGCCGCTCGACCTCGTCTCCGGCGGCGAAGCGGTCGTTTCCGCCATGCACGTACTCGCGCACGCCGCCGCTGCCGTGAGCGAACTGCGGCTCGGCGATGTCGCGCCCCGGGATGCCGATCTTCTCGCCGTTCTCCAGGTCCCGGATGCCGCGCTTCGAGACCGCGTCGGAGACCGCCTTGCGGATCTGCGCCTTGAAGCGGCGGATGAAGCGGCCGCGGTTGACCGAGCTGCGGTTGCGGCTGTCGTAGCGCCGGTCGACGATGCGCAGCATTACGGCCTCACGACGATTTCCTCACCCGCAGGTACCACTCGCACAGCAGCCGGACCTGCTTCTCGGTGTAGCCGCGGGCGATCATGCGGTTGACGAAGTCCTTGTGCTTCTTCTGCTCGTCGGCGCTCGCCTTGGCGTTGAAGGAGATGACCGGAAGCAGCTCCTCGGTGTTGGAGAACATCTTCTTCTCGATCACCGCGCGCAGCTTCTCGTAGCTGGTCCACGACGGGCTCTTGCCGTCGCGCGCCGCGCGCGCGCGCAGCACGAAGTTGACGACCTCGTTGCGGAAGTCCTTCGGATTGGAGATTCCGGCCGGCTTCTCGATCTTCTCGAGCTCGTCGTTCAGCGCGCGCCGGTCGAGGATCTCGCCGGTGTGCGGGTCGCGGTATTCCTGGTCCTGGATCCAGAAGTCGGCGTAGGTGACGTAGCGCTCGAAGATGTTCTGCCCGTACTCGGAGTAGCTCTCGAGGTAGGCGGTCTGGATCTCCTTGCCGATGAACTCGGCATAGCGCGGCGACAGGTACTCCTTGATGAAGCGCAGGTACCGCTCCTCGACCTCGGGCTGGAACTGCTCCTGCCCGATCTGCTGCTCGAGCACGTACATCAGGTGCACCGGGTTCGCCGCGACCTCGCGGTGGTCGAAGTTGAACACCCGCGACAGGATCTTGAACGCGAAGCGCGTCGACAGCCCCGTCATGCCCTCGTCGACGCCGGCGTAGTCGCGGTACTCCTGGTAGCTCCTGGCCTTCGGGTCGGTGTCCTTGAGGTTCTCGCCGTCGTAGACGCGCATCTTGGAGTAGATCGACGAGTTCTCGGGCTCCTTCAGGCGCGACAGCACGGAAAACTGCGCCATCATCGTGAGCGTGTCCGGCGCGCACGGCGCCTGCGACAGCGACGAGTTGACGAGCAGCTTCTCGTAGATGTGCATCTCGTCGGTGACGCGCAGCGAATACGGCACCTTGACGATGTAGATGCGGTCGATGAACGCCTCGTTGTTGCGGTTGTTGCGGAACGACAGCCACTCGGCCTCGTTGGAGTGCGCCAGGATCAGCCCGTCGAACGGGATCGCGCCGAAACCCTCGGTGCCCTTGTAGTTGCCCTCCTGGGTCGCGGTGAGCAGCGGGTGCAGCACCTTGATCGGCGCCTTGAACATCTCGACGAACTTCGAGAACGCCGCGATTGGCCGGGCACAGGCCGCCCGAGTAGCTGTAGCAGTCGGGGTCGCTCTGCGAGTAGGTCTCGAGCTTGCGGATGTCGACCTTGCCCACCAGCGACGAGATGTCCTGGTTGTTCTCGTCGCCCGGCTCGGTCTTGGAGACCGCCAGTTGCGCGAGCACCGACGGGCGCAGCTTCACGACGCGGAACTTCGTGATGTCGCCGCCGAACTCGTGCAGCCGCTTGACGGCCCACGGGCTCATGATCGTCGACAGGTAGCGCAGCGGGATGCCGTAGTCTTCCTCGAGGATCGCCGCGTCCTCGTCGGGGCGGAACAGCCCGAGCGGCGACTCGTGCACCGGCGAGCCCTCGAGCGCGTAGAACGGCACCTTCTCGATCAGCGACTTCAGCTTCTCGGCCAGCGAGCTCTTGCCGCCGCCGACCGGACCGAGCAGATAGAGAATCTGTTTCTTCTCCCCGAGCCCCTGCGCCGCGTGGCGGAAGTAGGCAACGATGTTCTCGATCACCTCTTCCATGCCGTAGAAATCGGCGAAGGCGGGATAGATCTTCAGCATCTTGTTCGCGAAGATCCGCGAGCGGCGCGGGTCGAGCCGGGTGTCGACCAGTTCGGGTTCGCCGATCGCCATGAGCATCCGCTCTGCGACGCTGGCGTAGGCCGACGGGTCGCTGCGGCAAAGGTCCAGGTACTCCCGGACCGACAGCTCCTCTTCCTGGGCCGCCTCGTAGCGGCTCTGGTAGCGGGCGAAGATCGTCATGCTTGCCTCCTGCCGTGAGCGTCGCGCGAATCGGCTGCAACGGCGCCTTCGGGCTTCTGTCTCTGGTTTCCGGACCTCCCCTCGTTCTTTTGTTCTTTATATGCCTTTACGGATCAACCTGCATAGTGGTTGACGCGCCAGAAGGTTTGCGCTTGCCGATCGTCGGCCTGCAACTGTTGCCCGCACGCGCCACGGGTGCGCGGCCTGCCGCTCGCATCAGCGCCCGTTCGCGACGCCGGCCGGCACGTGGCCGGCCGGCCCGTAGCGCGACGCCGACTCGCAGTGGCCGGTCTGGTCGTCGAAAAAGAAATCGGGCTCGAACTCGTTCAGGAACGGGCCCTTGGCGAGCCCGCCGAGGAACATCGCCTCGTCGACCTCGATGCCCCAGTGCATCAGCGTGCGGATCGCGCGCTCGTGCGCCGGCGCGCTGCGCGCGGTGACCAGTGCGGTGCGGATGCGCACCGGTGCGCGCGCGCCCGCGTCCTCGCGCTGCAGCCGATGCAGCGCCTCGAGCAGCGGCTTGAAGGGCCCCGGCGGCAGCGGCAGCGCGACGCGGTCGGCTTCGTGGCGCTGGAACGCATCGAGACCGCCCGCCCGGAACACCCGCTCGGATTCGTCGGAAAACAGCACCGCGTCGCCGTCGAACGCGATCCGGATCTCGTCGGGGTGCGATTCGGAGGCCTTGACGGACTCGGGAATACCCGCGCCGCCGGAATGCCGGCGTCGAGCGCGGCGCCGACGTCGTCGGCGTTGGCCGACAGGAACAGGTTGGCCTTCAGCGGCGCAAGGTAGCGCCAGGGCGCGCGCCCGCGGGTGAACACGCCGCGCTCGAGCCGCAGGCCCGCCTGCTGCGCGGAGCGGAACACGCGCAGCCCGCTGACCGGGTCGTTGCGCGAAACGACCACCACTTCGATGCGCCGCTCGCGCTCGGGGCGATCGGGCGGGTCGAACTGCAGCAGCTTGCGCACCAGCGCCCACGCCACTCCGGGCTGCGCGTACACGTCGAGGCGCTCGCGCTGCAGCGCCATGTACGCCGCGTCGTCGTCGCGCTCGAAGACACGGTTTTCCTCCTCGAAGTCGAACACCGCGCGCGATGAGATCGCGACGACCAGCTTGCCTTCCAGCGATGCGGGCATATCCGCAAGCGTAGGCACTGGCGGCGGATTACGCAAACTGCTCGCTTCGGCGGCGCGCAGCGCAGTCCGGCGGCCAGGGAGCCGGTACGGCACTCTGCGACAATGCCGGTTTGCCCGCCATTCGATGAACTCTCCCACCCGCAGGCCGGATCCGGTCTTCGCCGAACTCGACGCCTGCGGCCTGAACCTGCAGGCGGTCTTCGACGTGCGGCAGCTGCCTGACGACGTGCGGAAAACGCTTCCCGCCGACACGCAGGAGCGCTACCGGCAGCTGCTGCTGATCGGGAACCTGGGCCCGGCCTTCTGGCAGCACGCGACGGCGAACGGATTGCGCGGCGAACACCCGCTGGACACGTTCACGCGAGCACGCGTCGTTGCGTGGCTCGATCGGCACTTCCCGGGCGTTCGGCACGAATGGCTCTACCCCGGCGAGCATCCTGTCGGACTGCAGAGCCTGGGCAGGCTCGCCGGCTGGCACCGGCCTTCGCCGTTCATGGTGGGCGTGAACGAAGCGTGGGGCAGCTGGTTCGCGTACCGGGCCGCGCTGCTGGCCGACACCGGCCTGGCGCACACCGAGCCGCTCGCCGGCGCGTCGCCCTGCGAGCGCTGCGTCGATCGACCCTGCGTCGCGGCCTGTCCGCCGCGCGCGCTGAACGACGGGTTCGATCTCGCGGCTTGCTCGGGCTGGCGCCTGGCGCCCGGCTCGAGTTGCCGCGACCGGTGCCTGGCGCGTATCGCCTGCCCCGTGGGAGTTGGGCACCGTTACGACAGCGCGCAGATTGCCTACCATTACGGCCGCTCGCTCGCGACGCTGGCCGGGAAAGTGTTTCAGAAGGGAATTCCATGAGCCTCAAATGCGGCATCGTCGGCCTGCCCAACGTCGGCAAGTCGACCCTGTTCAACGCGCTGACCAAGGCGGGCATCTCGGCCGAGAACTATCCGTTCTGCACGATCGAGCCCAACGTCGGCATCGTCGAGGTGCCCGACCCGCGGCTCGACGCGCTGGCGAAGATCGTCAGGCCGCAGCGCGTGCTGCCCGCCACGGTCGAGTTCGTCGACATCGCCGGGCTGGTGGCGGGCGCCTCGAAGGGCGAGGGATTGGGCAACCAGTTCCTCGCCAACATCCGCGAGACCGACGCGATCGTTCACGTGGTGCGCTGCTTCGTCGACGAGAACGTGGTGCACGTGAGCGGGAAGATCGACCCGCTCTCCGACATCGAGGTGATCGACACCGAGCTCGCGCTGGCCGACATGGCCACGGTCGAGAAGGCGCTGGTGCGCTACGGCAAGGTGGCACGCGCCGGCGGCGACAAGGAAGCGCAGCGGCTGGTCGCGGTGCTCGGGAAGTGCATGACGGTGCTGAACCAGGCGAAGCCGGTGCGCTCGCTCGACCTCTACGACGAGGAGAAGGCGCTGCTCGCGCCGCTGTGCCTGATCACCGCCAAGCCGACGATGTACGTGGCCAACGTGCGCGAGGACGGCTTCGAGGGCAATCCGCACCTCGACGCGGTGCGCCGGCACGCCGAAGCCGAGGGCTCGATCGTGGTGCCGGTGTGCGCGGCGATCGAGGCCGAGATCGCCGATCTGCCGGCCGAGGACAAGGCCGTTTTCCTCGCCGACATGGGTATGAACGAGCCGGGGCTGAACCGCGTGATCCGCGCCGCGTTCGCGCTGCTCGGCCTGCAGACCTACTTCACCGCTGGCGAGAAGGAGGTGCGCGCCTGGACGGTTCGGGTCGGCGCCACCGCGCCGCAGGCCGCCGGCGTGATCCACACCGATTTCGAGCGCGGCTTCATCCGCGCCGAGACGATCGCCTACGAGGACTTCGTCGCGCTGGGCGGCGAAGCCGGGGCGAAGGAGAAGGGGAAGATGCGGCTCGAAGGCAAGGATTACGTCGTGAAGGACGGCGACGTGATGCACTTCCGGTTCAACGTCTGATTCGCCGGGTTGCGGACTTCCCAGCGGGCCACCGGCCATCGATGGAATTGTCGCCTGATACATTGATCTGATACATTTCTCCCCGGCGTGACAATCAGGGCAGCCATGATCGACAATCTCTTTGCGGTCTGCGAGCCGCGCGCCGATGTCCTCCAGGGCGCACTGAAGGAAAGCGACTTCGCCGCGGACCTCTCCCAGGTGCTCCGCGGCGATGCCCCCGACGAGTACCGCAAGCCCGAGCTGTTCTTCGCGAACACCTACCCCACCAAGGGTCTGAAGAATGTCCTGAAGCTGGTTGCGCTGCGCGTGCTCGGCAGGCCCGAGCAGGTCGGTGCCATCTTCCGCCTGGACACGCAATTCGGCGGAGGCAAGACGCACACGCTGATCGGACTCGCTCATGCCATGCGCGGCCCGGCCGGCGTTCCGAATGCCGACGAATTCCTGGAGCCAGCACTTCGCCCGTCCGCGCCCGTTCGCATCGCGGCCTTCGACGGCGAAAATGCCGACCCCGCCAATGGACGCAGGTTGAGCGGCTCCATTCGCGCATTCAGCCCGTGGGGGGAACTTGCGTTCGCGCTGGCGGGCGAGGCAGGCTACCGGCTGGTCGAGCACAGCGACACGGAAGGCATCGCGCCGGGTGCCGACACGCTGCGCGAGCTTCTGGGCACAGAACCGGCGCTCATCCTGATCGACGAGATCGCACCCTACCTGCGAAAGGTCGCAGGCCGCAACGCACAGCGAGCCGGCGAACAGTTGCTGGCCTTCATGACCTCGCTGATGAAGGCCGTCGAGAGCCTGCCCAACGTCGCCCTCGTCTTCACGCTCGCGGTGGGCCGCGACGGCAAGGCCGCCGACGCCTACAGCCGCGAAACGCAGGACATCGCCGCCTTCTTCGCCGAGGCCGAAAGTGTCGCTGCCCGCAAGGCCACGGTGATCGACCCCACCGAGGACGACGAAACGGTCAAGGTCGTCCGTCGCCGCCTCTTCTCGCGCATCGACCACGCCGAGGGCAAGGCAGGTCGTTGCCGCCTACAAGGCGTTCTGGGACGCGAATCGCGAATCGCTGCCGACGCCGCCGGCGCGAGACCGTCGCGTGGAAGAGTTCGAGGCCGGCTTTCCGCTGCATCCCGAACTGGTGAAGCTCCTGACCCTGAAGACCGGCACGCTCGGCAACTTCCAGCGCGTACGCGGCATGCTGCGCCTGCTGGCGCGCACCGTGGCGCGACTCTGGGAGACCCGGCCAGCCGATGCGTATGCCGTGCACACGCACCATATCGATCCCGGCTTCGAACCCATCCGGCTCGAACTCGTCACACGGCTCAAGCAGGACATCTACGTGCCGGCCATCAGGGCCGAAATCGCCGGCGCGGACCAGAGCTCCGCGCTGGCCGAGCAGCTCGACGCAGGTGCCTTCAAGGGGCTGCCGGCATACGGCTCGTATGTCGCGCGCAGCATCTTCATGCACACGCTCGCTTTCAACGAAGCGCTGCGCGGCCTGAACGCCGAGGAACTTCGCTACGCCATCCTCGGCCCGGCCACCGACATCGCCTTCATCGACGACGCCCGCAAGCGCTTCGTCACCGACTCGGCGTACCTCGACGACAAGCCCGGCGCGCCGTTGCGCTTCCTGGCCGAAGCCAACCTGACGCAGATCATCCGGCGCGAGGAAACCAACGTCGATCGCGAGGAGGCAAGATCCCGCCTCGTCGCGTATATCCGCGACCTGTTTGCCGGCCCCAATCTGAACCTGGTGCCGTTTGCCGCGGGGCCGCACGACGTGCCCGACGACGACGGCAGCGGTCGTCCGTATCTGGTCCTGTCGAGTCACGACGCGGTGCAGGTGATCGGCGACGCCGTCCGCATCGATCCGCTGATCGAGAAAGTGTTCCTGCACCGCGGAGCGGGCAACGACTGGCGGCACAACCGCAACAACCTCGTATTCGTGATCGCGGATGCGGCGGGCGTACCCGGCATGAAGGCGCGCATGCTGCGCCACCTGGCGCTCGAATCGCTGCGCGTTCCCGGCAAGCTGAAGGATCTGGCCGACTACCAGGTTGCCAAGCTGAACGAGGAATTCGAAGTCTCCAAGCAGCGCCTTGCCCTGGCCGTGCAGCAGTGCTACCGCCACATCTTCTTTCCTTCGCGCAACCGTGTCGAAGGCGCGAACTGCGACCTGGCCCACACGGTGGTGGACATTCAGACGGCCTCGGATCGGCCCGGCGACGGGCAGAAGCAGGTCGTCACCCAGCTCCAGAACGTCAACAAGCTGCGCCTGCCCACCGACCAACCCGACTCGCCGGTCTACGTGCGCGACCGCACGCCACTGAAGAAAGGCCAGATCACCACCGCGGCGCTGCGCAGCGAGTTCCGGCAGGACGCCTCGCTGCCGATGCTGGTCGGCGACGACGTGTTCATCAAGGGCATCCGTCAGGGCATCGACCAGGGCGACTACGTCTACCAGTCGGGCGAGCTGCTGCGCGGCAAGGGCGACCCGCACGCCGAGATCAAGGTCGACGAGCAATCCTTCGTGTTCACCGCTTCGTACGCCGAAGACCACGGCATCTGGCCTCGCCCGACGCCGGTGCCGACACCGTCGCAGATCGATGGCATCGCCGCGCCTGCTGGCACGCCGACCTCGACGCCGTACGGTGTGCCGGAGCCCGGGTCTGCCCGCGGGGCGCATTCGCCCGGCACTATCGAGGCCGAGGACGTGCTCAAGGCCGCATTGAATCGCGTCTTCGAGCAGGCGCGGAACAGCGGCGTACAGAGCCTGGGCACGCTCACGATTCGCCCCTTCGACAAGGGCGACGCCCTCAAGCTCGTTCCGCTCGTGAATTCGGTGCCGAACGCCAGCAAGCGCATCGAACTCGAAGCGTCCTTCGAGACGCCAGGCAAGTCGGAGGCCAGCGTGGCCTACAAGGGCGAGCTCGACGGCGCCGCGGCGCTCAGGGACTACCTTGAACCCCAGTTCCGGGCCGCGGCCGACAGCGACGCCAGCGTCGCGTTCGTGCTGTGCTTCGATCCGCCGATGGCCGTCAACGGGGCGAGCGTCGACGGTCTCGTCCAGCGCCTGACCCGCCTCGTGTCGCCGGTCGCCCACGTGATCGCCACGATCGGCGACGACAAGTCCTGAGAAGCCCCGCATGGCCAGCCCACGCGCCCGCGTTGTCCCGCTTCCTCGCAAGGCCGCCTCGGCGCTTCCCCATTACGAACTGCGCGCCGGGCGTCTGCGCGGTTCCGACATGGCCCTCGAGATCTGGCAACTACCGGCCAGCGCCACGCCGCACGTCCGGCAGCCCACCTACGTGGCCGGCCTGCACGGTCGCAACCTCTCGCTGGTCGAGCATCGCCTGCTGCGCCGCCTGAAAGCGGTGCGCATCGACCTCAACGACTTGCCGGTCATCGACGCGTTGCGCGTTCCGATCGACGAGGAACTGGCCATCAACCTCGGCCTGCTGTTCCGGGCGCTGGCCCCGATGCGCAACCGCGACCACATGGCTGCGGTCGCCGCCGGGATCGAGGCGATGAGAAAGGAGGAGGCGGGATACTGGCTCGGCATGGCCATGCACCGCAAGCACCCGCGCCGCGTGCTGATGGCGCTGCGCTTCCTGCTCATCGACCCGGCCCACTGAAGACGGCATGCGCGAGCTGACGGAAGTTCGTGCGCTGCTCCCGCGCCTGGACGAAGTGCCGGCCGATGCGCTCGAGTCGCAGGATCTCGATTTCAAGGAATGGCCCGCGGACGACCGGCATGCCGTCCGGCTCGCCGTCGAGGTGGCCGTGTGCATGGCCAACGGCGGCGGCGGCACGGTCGTGCTCGGGGTACGCGACGGCGTAATCGGGCGCGCGAAGGCGATTCGCGGCGTCCCCGCGACGGCGGACCCCCACCAGCTCAAGCGCGAGATCTACGAGCGCACCGCGCCGAAGCTCACGCCCGAGATCCTCGAGCTTGCCGTACCGGAAGGCACCGGGCGTCTGTGGCTGATGCAGGTGCACGGCGGCCTGCCGCCCTACACCACCTCGGCCGGTGCCGGCACCGTGCGGCGCGGCAGGGACTGCGTGCCGCTCACCGGCGACCTGCGCGATCGCCTGATGGTCGAGCGCGGCGAGTCCGACGTGACAGCGATCGTCGTTTCCGAGCCTGTCGCGTCGCTACTGTCGCCCGCGGCACTCGAGCGGCTGCGCGACATGGCCCGGCAGGAGCAGGCGCCCGCGGACATGCTGCGCAAGTCCGATCACGACCTGCTCGGCGCGCTCGATGTCGTGCGCGACGGCAAGCTCACGAAGGCTGGCCTGCTCATTGCCGGCCATGCCGACGCCATTGCCCGGCACCTGCCCCACTACGCGTGGACGCACGAGCGCATGAAGACCGCGACGGTCTACGTGGACCGCGCCGACGGACGCGACACGCGGGAGTTGGCGCTGCCGCTGGCGCTGCATGCGCTCGAAGCGCGGATCAACGCAGACAACCCCATCACCACCGTGGAGCACGGGCTGCACCACCACGAGTTCCGCGCCTACCCCACGGTGGCTTTGCGCGAGGCCCTGCTCAATGCGCTATGCCATCTGGACCTGCGGCTCGCGGGACCGGTACTGGTCAAGCAGTTTCCGCGCAAGCTCGAGATCAGCAACCCCGGCGGGCTGGTGGGCGGCATCACGCCGGCCAACATCCTTCACCACCCGCCGCTGGCGCGAAACCCCCTGCTGGTTCATGCACTGGCCAGGCTGCGCTTGGTGAACCGCAGCAACCCGGGCATCGGCCGCATGTTCGAGGCGATGCTGATCGAGGGCAAGGAGCCGCCGCTGATCGTCGACGAGGAGAGCGCGGTACGCGTCGTCTTCAAGCGGCAGGAGACCTCGGCGCCGTTTCGCGAGTTCATCGCCGACGAGGGCAAGGCAGGCCGCGTTCTCGACGTCGACCATCTGCTGGTGCTGCGCTACCTGCTCGGGCACGGCGAGATCGACACCGCAACCGCCGCGGAGCTCTGTCAGCGACGCGATGCCGAGATGCGCGACATCCTCGACGAGATGGTGCAGGTCTACGACTACCGGAGCGCGGCGGCGCGGGCCGCGGCACCTGGTGGCGGCTCAAGCCCGCGCTGCACCGCAGGCTCGAAGGCGCAGGCCACGCCGAGCGCGACCGCCGCATCGACATCGACGTCGCCAAGACCCGCGTGCTCAACATGTTGAAGGCGCGGCAGCAGCGCGGGCAGGCGGGCCTGTCGAACGCCGAAGTTCGCGAGGTGACCGGCTACACGCGACAGCAGGTCAACCGGCTGATTCACGAGCTGGAAGCCGAGTCGGTGCGCATGATCGGGCACGGACGCGGCGCCAGATACGAATACGTAGGCAACCGTCCCTCCACCGAGCCGGCCGGAAAGACGAAGAATCCGCGATGACCCGACGACTGATCGAAGAATGGTTGCCAATCGCCGCCCTTGGAGAAGAGAGCGTGCGCGAGCGCCGCTCGATGACCGCCCTGCCGCCCACCTACTATCTTCACGTCTGGTGGGCGCGGCGGCCGCTGGTGGCTTCCCGCGCAGCCATCCTCGCCTCGCTGCTGCCGGCTGACGCCGATCGCGACAGGTTCGTGCACATGCTCGGCATTCACGGGGATCCGGTGGCTTCCCGCCGACGGATCGACGCCGCACGTCGGAAGGGCGAGCGCTTCGAGGGCGAGGCTTACAGTTATCCCCGCGCGTTCACGCATGTGCCGGACGACGACGAGCGCAAGTGGGCCAGAAGCGAGCAGAGTCGCCCGGGTCTCGAGGATATTGCGGTTCTCGACCCGACTGCGGGCGGCGGTTCGGTGCCATTCGAAAGCATCCGGCTCGGGCTGCGCACCTTCGGAAACGACCTGAACCCCGTCGCAAGCATCATCGAGCGTGCGACGATCGAGTTCCCGCTCGGGCACGGTCTCGACGTGCAGCGCGAATTCGAGCGCATCGCCGCCGAGTTCGTCGCGCGGCGCGAGAAGCGATTGCGGCCGTTCTTCCCGGCAGAGCCGGAAGGCAGCGCCATTCCCACCAACTTCATCTGGGCACGCACGATCCGCTGCCCGCACTGCGAGGGCCTGCTCCCCCTTTCTCCCAACTGGCGGCTGGCGCCGGACGGCACCGGCGTGCGGCTCGTTCCGCACGAGGGCAGCGGACCGGGCGACCGCTCGCGTCATGTCCGCTTCGAGATTGTTGCCAAGGCGAAGGATCAGTCTGCCGGCACCGTTTCCGGAGGCGACGCCACCTGCCCGTTCGACGATTGCCGCCGCCTGGTCTCCGGCGATCACATCAAGGCCGAGGCCCGGGCGGGCCGCATGGGCGAGCAGCTGTACGCCGTGGTGTTCAAGCGTCGCATCGAGACCCGGACGAAAACCGGCAAGCGCGGCAGGGACAAATGGGAGCGCGGCTACCGTGCACCCCGGCCCGAGGACGATGTTTCGGAGCAGGTCGCCGCCGCGCTGGCCGAGAAGCTGTCTGAATGGGAGGCGCTGGACATGGTGCCGACCGAAAGGGTGCCGGCGGACATCAACGACGACCGGCCCATCCAGTACGGGATGCCGCTATGGCGCGATATGTTCTCGCCGCGCCAACTGCTGGGCCACGCAACGGCTGTGGAGGTATTCCGGCAACTCCTCGATGAGGAAAAGGCCGCCGGGCGCTGGAGCGAACGAGTTGCGGCAGCGTACTGCTATCTTTCGTTCTCCCTTGACAAGCTCCGCGACTACAACTCGCGCATGGCGCGATGGCACGTCAATCGCGAAGTCATGGTCAACACGTTCGATCGGCACGACTTCGCTTTCAAATGGTCATATGCCGAAATGGCCCCGCTGATCGTCGGCCTGGGCTACGACTGGGCCATCGAGCAGACGGCCAAGTGCATCGGCGAACTGGTGGCGCTGGTGCGGCCCGAGGCGAAGGCCGGCGATCCGCTCCAGGGCGGATTCGACTTCGACGGTTCGGCGAAGTCGCTCGCCCCACCGCCGATCACCCTCACCTGCAAATCCGGCGACAGCCTCGATCACATCGCAGACGCCAGCATCGACGCGGTGGTGATGGACCCGCCCTACTACGACAACGTGATGTACGCCGAGCTGTCGGACTTCTTCTACGTCTGGCTGCGGCGCACCGCGGGCTACGTCTATCCCGATCTGTTCCGGCGTCCGCTCACCGACAAGGAGAACGAGGCGGTCGCGAACCCGGCCCGGTTCAAGGGGCTCGCCGGAAAGAGCGGGGGCGCGAAGGTGCTGGCCGGCCGCGAGTACCGGCACCGGATGGCCGCGATCTTCGCCGAGATGCGACGGGTGCTGAAGCCCGACGGCATCATGACGCTGATGTTCACCCACAAGGCCACCGGCGCCTGGGACGCGCTGACCACGGGCCTGATGGAGGCCGGCTTCGCGATCACCGCATCGTGGCCGATCAGTACCGAGGCCGAAGGCAGCCTGCACATCAAGGACAAGTCGGCCGCCAACTCGACCGTGTTCCTGGTGTGCCGGCCACGCGCGAACCGCGGCGGCGACGCCCGCTACTGGGAGGACGTCGAGCCCACGGTGCGGCAGGCGGTGCGCCAGCGCATCGCACAGTTCCAGCAGGCCGGCATCCGCGGCGTGGACCTGTACCGCTGCCGACCAAATCTCGCCCGGCGTTCCCCGAAGATTCTCCATGGTCGGCCGGATTGCACCACGACTTCCGTTCGGCGAGCGTAGACGCGTCGAAGTCGAGTCTGGCCGCCGTCCTGACAGCGCTGATCGAGGGCAAGCGCGGTCGGCAATTCGAGGCCGTTCCAGATGCCAATGACCATTGGTCGACGTTCGTCAACGAGATTCTGAGGAACGCTGCGTCGGAAAGCTGGCGTTACCGCGTCCAGCGACTCGATATCGAGGCGAGGCAAAGACTCCAGCGGGTGGCGCCATTGAGCAGCACCATGCCATCCCTTGCGTTCACGGTTGCTGCCACGCTCGATGAAGAATCGCGGCACCCGAAGCGGCGGCGCAATCTCGGATTTCCGGACTGGGTCGTCCGGACGTTCGATGATGGAGGCGGCAGAGACTTTCCGGAAGGCCCGCAGATCGAACGCCCTCGCGCCGGAGGAATCCAGATGCTGTACCTGGCAACCTTCGGCAGCGAAAGGCTGCCCGAGAGGCAGCGGCCAAACGACGACGGTGGACGTTGATGCCGCTGCTGACCGACTTCCGCTGGAAGACCAAGTACGACCTCGATGACGGATCGCTCGTCGAGCAGTTCTACCTGGCCGCACTCGCGTGCGCGCAACGCTACGACCGCACGACGGGATACTTCAGCGCCACAGCGCTCGCGATCGCGGCGCGCGGCGTCGAAGGCCTCGTGCTCAACGCGGACGCATGCGCATGGTCGTGGGCTGCACGCTGGGGCAACCGGAGGTGGACGCGATCGGGCAGGGGCAGTCGCTGAAGGACACCGTGGCCGGCAAGCTGCTGGCCATGCCGCTGGTCGGCGCCGGCAGGGTCGAGCAGGAGGCCCTCGAACTGCTGGCGTGGATGGTCGCCAAAGGACACCTGGAAATCAAGGTGGCCGTGCCCTGCGACGAAGACCGCAACCCGGTGGCGTCGCAGGCCATCTTCCACGAGAAGGCCGGCGTGATGGAGGACAAGACGGGCAACCGGCTGGCTTTTGCCGGAAGCGTCAACGAGACCGCTTACGGGTGGCTGCACAACTGGGAGAGCTTCCACGTCTTCTGCGACTGGGACGGCGGCGGCCGACACGTGGACGCCGAGGAGCGCAGCTTCGCGCAGTTGTGGGCCGACAAGGCAAGGCGGGCGAGGGTGCTCGATGTACCGGCCGCGGTTCGAGAAGACTTGCTGCGTTTCGTGCCGGCCGACGATCAGGAGCCGGAGCGGCTGAAACGCGCGCGCGCCGATACGCCGCAACCGGAGACGGTGAACGCCGAAGCAGCCGGGCCTGATGCCCGCAGGCCCCAGTCCAGCATGGAGGAGACGCGGCGCAAGGTCTGGCACACGATCTGGGCCGCGCCGCGATTGCCCGGCGGAGAACGCATCGCCGAGGCTACGAGCGCCATCACACCGTGGCCGCACCAGGTGCGCGCTTTCGACCGGATGATCGGCAGCTGGCCGCCGCGGCTGCTCATTGCCGACGAGGTGGGTCTGGGCAAAACCGTCGAGGCGGGCATGCTGATGCGCTACGGTTGGCTGTCGGGTCGGGCCAGAAGAATCCTGGTGCTCGCGCCGAAAGCCGTGACGACGCAATGGCAGATCGAGCTGCGCGAGAAATTCAACCTCAACTGGCCCATCTACGACGGCAAGGCGCTGCATTGGTACCCTTCGCCGCTGATGAAGGGGCGCCATGAGCGCGAGGTTTCGCGCGACGACTGGCACCGCGAGCCCTTTGTGATCGCATCGAGCCACCTGATGCGCCGGCGAGACCGTCAGCGCGAGCTGCTCGAAGTCGCCGAACCGTGGGACCTGGTGGTCCTGGACGAGGCGCACCATGCGCGGCGCAAGAGCCCCGGCGCCACCCGGGAGGGGCCGCCGAACCTGCTGCTGCAGCTGATGCAGAAACTGAACGCGCGGACGCAGGCGCTGCTGCTGCTGACCGCGACGCCGATGCAGGTGCATCCGGTCGAAGTGTGGGACCTGCTCTCGCTGCTGGCGATGCCTGCGGCCTGGGGGCGGGCAGCCTTCCTGGAGTTCTTCCGCAAGTCGGGCGACGGCAATCCATCTCCCGAAGACCTCGACAAGCTTGCGTCGCTGTTCCGCGCCGCCGAGGCGGCGTTCGGGCCGGTGCCGATCGAAGTCGCCCTGAGACGCACGTCCGGCAGGAGCCGATCGAGGGCGCAGAAGGTGCTGCGCGCGCTGCGCGACACGGCCGCCACGCCGCGCAGGCAGCTCTCCTCCGAGGAGCGGCGCAGCGCCGTGGCCATCATGCGCGCCCATACGCCGGTGGCGGGGCTGATCTCGCGCCACACGCGAGACCTGCTGCGCGAGTACCACCGTCGCGGGATGATCGACTCACCCATCGCCGATCGCATCGTGGTCGACGAGTTTCTCGACATGACCAAGGCCGAGAAGGAGGCGTACGGGGCGCTGGAGGACTACATCTCGTCAACCTACGACAACGCCGCACAGGACAAGCGCAGTGCGGTCGGCTTCGTGATGACCACGTATCGCAAGCGCCTGGCTTCGAGCTTTTACGCGCTGCGCAAGACGCTCGAAGAGCGGCTCGGGGTGGTCACCGGACAGGCGAGCCTGCCGTTCGACTCGCTGCGAACCGCCGAAGACGCCGAAGACGACGAGGACGAGAGCGGTGACCAGGCCGATGACGACGCCGTGGCCGCGCAAAAGGCCGTCGCCCTCAATCTGGAGGAGAGCGGTGAGATCGAGCGACTGTTGACACAGGTGCGTCGCCTGCCGGTGGACACCAAGGCTACTCGCCTGGCGGAGGTGCTGCACGCCTTGCAGGCCGGTAGCTTCCACGCCATGGACAACACATTGCTGCCGGCCTACCCGCAGGCCATCGTGTTCACGCAATACACCGATACGCTCGACTATCTGCGCGACTACCTGAAGGGCGAGGGTTTCACCATACTGTGCTACTCGGGGCGCGGCGGCGAATGGCTGCTTCCGGACGGGCGCTGGAAGACCTTGTCGCGGGAGGAAACCAGGCGACGATTCCGCCGGGGCGATGCACAGGTGCTGGTCTGCACCGACGCAGCGGCTGAAGGCCTGAACTTCCAGTTCTGCGGCGCGCTGGTCAACTTCGATGCGCCCTGGAACCCCATGCGGGTCGAGCAGCGCATCGGCCGTGTCGACCGGCTGGGCCAGCGCTTCGAGCGCATTGCATCGTGAACCTGTTGTACGAGGACACGGTGGAGACCGATGTGTACCGGGCCTTGCGCACGCGCATCAACCTGTTCACGTCCGTGGTCGGCCGATTGCAGCCCATTCTCTCGACGATGCCCCAGCAGATCGCGGCCGTGGCGCTGACCGGCCCGGAAGGTCGAAAGCAGGCTCGAGCGAATCTCGTTGCTCGCCTTCAGCACGAGGCGGCGTCACCGGCGCCGGAGTCCTTCGATATCGACGACGTCGTCGACGCAGCGCTGGAGACGCGCGAGAGGCCGCCTGCGCCCTACGATCTCGAGGACCTCGGCCGCCTGCTCGATCACCCGAAGCTTCTGCCGCCGGGATGCGAAGCGCAGCGGGCCAACTCGAAGGACGTGTTCTGGCTTCAGCCCGGGGCGCCGAAGGTGGCAGTGACCACGGACCCGGAGTTCTTCGAGGAGCATGCAGATTCGCTGGAATTCTGGACGCCGGGAAGCCCGGCGTTTCCCAGACCGGGACTTTCCGAAGACCTCATGGGCGAACCGGTGCACTCCAGTCTGGGCGAACTGCTGCGCGCCTCTTGAATCCGGACGAAGTGCAGCGGTGCTGGTGCGGTTCGCTGCCCCTCCTCTCGTTCGAAGTCCGATGCGCTGCACGGCGATCAATCAAGCGTGGAGCGATAGAGCGCCAGCCCGATTCAGGTCACGACCACCATGAATGCACCGATCGGCCACACGGCGGGCCACAGCTCGCCGATGCCGATTCCCTTCAGCACGATGCCGCGCACCAGCACCAGGAAGTGCGTGAGCGGCAACAGGTTGCCGATCCACTGCGCCCACTCGGGCATTCCGCGGAACGGAAACATGAAGCCGGATAGCCGGATCGACGGCAGGAAGAAGAACGTCATCTGCATCGACTGCAACTGGTTGCGCGCCAGCGATGAGAACGTGATACCGGGCGCCAGGTTAGCGGCGATGAACAGCAGCACGATCAGGCAGAGCAGCGCCAGGCGGCCCTGGAACGGCACGTCGAGCACGTAGCGGGCCTCGGCTGCAGCACGCCGGCCGCGGGACGTCCGGGGGGACGGCAGCGAGCTTGTCGCCGGGCCGTCGTGGATGTGGCGGATTGCAAACGCGAACCATTTGCGTTTATACTGCCGACAGATGTGGAGCGGCCGCCCGCCAAGGGCCAGCCGCCCCGCTTTCCGGATCCGGGAGATGCCATGTACGCCACCCTGATGATCACTTTCCGCGAAGGGCTCGAAGCGTTCCTGATCGTGGCCATCAGCGCTGCGTACCTGCGCCAGACCGGCCGCGCAGCGCTGCTGCCGTCGCTGCGCATCGGCGTCGCGGCCGCGGTCGCGCTGAGCGCAGCGCTCGGCGTCGTGCTGGCACACATCGGCGCGCTGAGCTCGGCCACCGAGGGCTGGCTGGCGACGCTGGCGGCGATCCTGGTGGTCGGCTGCACGGTGCACATGATGCGCCACGGCAAGCAGATGAAAGGCGAGATCGGCAAGCGCCTGGACTCGCTGTCCGGGAAGGCGGGCTTCGGCGCGGCCGCGGCGGTGTTCCTGTTCGCGCTGCTGATGGTGGGTCGCGAAGGCATCGAAACCGCGACGATGCTGGCGTCGATGGCCGCGCAAAGCGGTGCCGACCAGATGTTCGTCGGCGGGGCGCTCGGGGTTGCCTGCGCCGGCCTGATGGCCTGGGCCTGGACACGCTACGGGCGCCGCGTCAACCTGTCGCGCTTCTTCCAGGTGACCGGCGTGTTCATGGTGCTGTTCTCGATCCAGCTGGTGATCTACGCGTTCCACGAGTTCAGCGAGGCCGGCGTGCTGCCGGGGCTCGACAATGCGTGGTGGCACATCGCCACCGAGCCATACGGGCCGGAAGGCGTCTACGGGCACTGGCTCACCTACGGCCTGTTGCTGATCCCGGCGGCATTCCTGGTCGTCGGCGCGCTCAGGGACCGGCACGCGGCCCCGGCGACGCTACCGCAAGGCGATGGTCTGCGCCGAGCCAGCGACCCGATTCCCGCGAGCGCCAGGTAAGCTCGATCGTCTGTCCGCTCTTCAGGCTCGCGGTGGGCAGCCTGGCCACGTTCAGGCCGGGGCCGACCGGCCGCGTGGCCGCATCGGCCGGCTCGCGCCAGCCATCCACACCCCAGTGCACCAGCGCGGGCTCGCGCAGGCAGACCAGCAGTTCGGCACCCTCGAAGCACGAAGCCGTGCGCGCCTGTTCGAGCCACACCGCGAGCCGCGGCGCCGACCGCTCGCCGCGATAGCGTTCGGCCGCCGCCGACGGGCAATCGCAGGCACGGCCGAGCGCGGTCGAGACCGCCAGCTTGACGAACTCCGCGTGCGCCCAGGCCAGCGGCATCGCCGAGCCGGTCGGGCGGCCCGGCAGCAGCCGACGCGACGGCAGCGGCGCGCCGTCCCAGACCTGCTCGGGAATCATGCCCGTGCCGCCGGCCATCGCCGCCATCGCTTCGAGGGCCGGACTCGGGTCGCGCCCCGCGAGCAGCTCGTAGTGGCCGCGCTCGCCGGCCAGCAGCGGCCACGGGCGGCCGCAACCGGTGCCGTCGAACGGCGCTCCGTCCTCGTGCTCGCCGTAGCCGTCGCCGCTGTAGCGGCGCCAGGCCGTGCCGGTGGGCATGTCGACCTTCAGCAGCGCGTCGATCGCCCGCACGGTGTCGACGATCAGCGGGTCGTCGGCGCGGCGCAGCCCGAAGCGCACCAGTTGCAGCACGTCGGTGGCGATCTGCTCGTCGGCCGGGGGCGCCGCCTCGATGCGGTTGCGGATCGGCAATCGCCGATGCAGCGCCGGCTCGCCGCCCGGCGCCGCCGGTGGGGCGACCCGCACGAAATAGCCGCGCACGCCCGGGCGTCGCGCGAGCGCGGTGTCGAAGACCGCGGTCAGGTCCTCGATGCGCGCGTTCCAGTCGTCGGCGAGCGCGAGCGCGAACTCGCGCAGGGCGGGCGCCACGAAGCGGGCACCCGCGACCAGCGCGGCAATGCAGACCGCCAGCGTGAAGGCGTTGACGCCCGCGTCCTCTTCCCAGCGGTCCTGCTCGCTCGCGGGGCCGGTGCGCGCGATGAACGCGATCGCCCGCTGTGCCATGTCGCCGACCTCGATGCCGTCGAGTGCGTCGTGCTCGGCGAGCAGCGCCGCCAGCAGCACCGGAAACGCGGCCTCGTCGAGCTGCACGCCGCGCCAGTACGGCATGCCGCCGAGCCACTGGTTCTGGTGCCAGTGGCCGTCGGGCTGCTGCGACGCGATCAGGTAGCGCAGCACGTTGCGCGCGCGCGCCGGTTCGCCGAGCGCGATCAGCGCGCCGGCGCATTCGACCAGGTCGCGCGGCCAGACGAGGTGGTAGCCGCCGCGCTCGTCGCGCCGGTTGCCCCAGGGCACGCCGAGGCTGGCCACGATCGCGCCGGGATAGATCTTGTCCTGGTGTGCACGCAGCACCATCGCCGACATCGCGACCTGCTCGCGCACGCGCGGCGACAGCGTCGCCGGCAGCCGCACCGGCCGCTCCTCGTGCCAGCGCGTCCACTGCGCCACCTGCCGCTGCCACGGCTGCTCGAACGGCTGCGCGAGCGCGGCGATCGCCAGCGCGGCGGCCGCCTCGCGACTGCTCGCCAGCCCGAGCGCGAGCACGCAGCGGCGCGGCAGCTCGCCCATCAATGCGACGTTGCCCGGTCCGGCGCGCCGGTTCTCCCAGCGCATCGCCGCATGACGGTCGAAGTCCTGCCAGCCATCGCTCGCGCCGACGTAGCCAGCGCTGCCGCGCAGCCACGCGTCGCGCTGCGCGTCGTCGACGGCAGCCAGCGCCAGGCCGAACGGCCCCTGCTCGGCCCACAGGACGCGCCGGCAGCCGTGGCGACCCACCTCGGCCCGGTTGCCGGAACCGCTGCCGCCCAGGTGCGGCGCGAGCAGCGCGTACAGCCGCAGCCCCGGCGCGCTGCCGTTCGCGGCTTTGCCCGGCGCTTCGTTCGCGTCGTCGAGGCGCAATTCGATCAGCAGCACGTCGCGCTCCGGATCGGGCGTGATCCTGAGCGCGAGCGTGAAGCGCTCGTGGCGATGCACGATGCGCGCTGCCGGCACTCCGGGCGCGGCAGTCTCGATGCGGTAGCTGCCCGCGCGCTTCACCTCGACCCAGAAGCCGGCTGCGTCGGCGACGATGAAGCCCAGGTCGCGGATCTGCGGCAAGTCGACGCGCGGGAAGTAGACCTCGTTGACGATGCCGAATCCGGTGGTGAACCACAGCCGCGCCGCGCCGAGCGTCGTGCCGACGAGATCCTTGGCGCTGCTCGTCCAGGTGGGTGCGATGCCCGGCGCGCCGGACGCATCGGCCGGCTCGTCGTCGCGGTCTGCGACCCAGCTCATGATCGCCGCTCCGCGTGCGCGCGCGGTCCGCCACGCGATCCGGCGCGCGCTGCGGGGCGCGGTACCTGCGCCGCGTCGGCCCAGAGCCGGAAACCGCCGACGAACGCGTTGGCGTTGTCGCCGAGCCGCACCTGGGCAGGCAGCGCCTGCACATCGAGCTTGCGCGCGTTGCCGCCGCCGAGCACCACGTAGTCGGGTCGCAGCGCGGCGCGCAGCGTCTCGACCACGTCGAGCACGGCCTTGCGCCACTTCTTCGTGCCGAGCCGCTCCAGGCCACGCGCACCGACATAGTCTTCGTAGCTGCGCCCTTTGCGGTATGGAAGGTGCGCGAGTTCCATCGCCTCGACGCGCCCGTCGACCATCAGCGCCGAACCCAGTCCGGTGCCCAGCCCGAGGAACAGCATCGTGCCGCCCTCGTAGCTGCCGATCGCCTGCATCGCCGCGTCGTTGACCAGCTTCACCGGGCGTGCGAACGCCGCCTCGAAATCGAAGCCGACCCAGCCGCGGCCGAGGTTGTGCGGTTCGCGCACGGGCCTGCCGTGCAGCACCGGGCCCGGGTAGCCGATCGAGACGGCCTCGTAGCGCCAGTCGCGGCTCGCATCGAGCGTGCCGCGCACCATCTGCTTCGGCGACAGCCGGCTTCCCGACACGAATGCGCGCGCCTCGGTCTCGCCGCTGGCGAGCAGCTTGACGTGACGGCCGCCGACGTCGACGACGAGGATCTTCATCGTCGCGCGCGCTCCCCGGCTGCGTCGCCCGGACGAGGCAGCAGCGCCGCCGCCGCCTCGTCGGCCACGACGCAGGCGCGATCGCGGCGCACCAGCCCCGCGGGGATTGCCCGATCGCCGAGCACCAGCCGCTCGAGCATCGTCGCCTTCGATGCGCCGCAGGCCAGCCACAGCACGCGTCGGGCTGCGTCGATCGCGGGCAGGGTCAGCGTCATGCGCCGCCATCCGCCATGCGCGGCGGTGGCCCACACCCAGGCATCGACAACGCGCGCTGCCGGGTCGCCGGGCATCAGCGATGCGGTGTGCCCGTCGCCGCCCAGCCCCAGGTGCACCAGGTCGAACACCGGCGGCTCGCCCAGCGTGTCGGCCATTGCCCCGGCATAGGCTGCGGCCGCCGCCGACAGGTCGGGCTCGTCGACCGGCATCGGGTGTACCTGCGTGCGAGGAATCGGCACCCGGGACACCAGCAGTCGCTCGAGATCGTTCAGGTTGCGCTCGCTACTGCCGCGCGGTGCCGCACGCTCGTCGACCTGGAACAGCTCGACGCGGCTCCAGTCGATCGATTCGAGCGCCAGCCATTTCAGCATCGGCAACGGCGTCCGGCCGCCACTGAGCGCCAGCGCGAAGCGACCTCGCGCGCGCACCGCCTGCGCGGCCCGGCGCGCGACGATGGCCGCCCCGCGGCGCGCGGCCGCTTCGGCATCGGGTGCGACGACGATCCGCATCGCGTGCTCCTCATCCCTGGCTCGGCGCGCGCCAGCCGCCACAGGCAGCCGCCTGCGCATCGGCCTGGGTCGGCCCCCAGCTGCCGGGCGCGTACGGATTCGGCGGCGCCGGCGCTGCCAGGACCGGATCGACGATTCGCCAGGCGGCCTCGACGCCGTCCTCGCGCGCGAACAGGGTCGGATCGCCCCTCATCGCGTCGCCGATCAGCCGCTCGTAGGCGCCCATCTGCGAACCGCGCTCGTTGCACACGAGCAGTTCGACGTCCTCGCCGAACATCCCCACGCCCGAACGCTTGGCGCGCGCGCCGATCGCGATCGCCGTGCGGTCGGGCCCGAGCCCGAAGCGGAAGTAGTTCGACTGCGGCGGCACCGCCTCGCCGAACACCTGCTGCGGCGGCCGCTTCAGGAACACCCGCACTTCGGTGGCGGTGCTCGCCAGCCGCTTGCCGGCGCGCAGCACGAACGGCACGCCGGCCCAGCGCCACGAATCGAGATGCAGCCGCACCGCGGCGAAGGTTTCGACCTGCGAGTCGGGCGCCACGCCATCCTCGTCGCGATAGCCGGCATACTGGCCGCGCACCACGTCGGAGGCGGCCAGCGGGCGAATGCCGCGGAACACCTTCACCTTCTCGTCGCGCAGCGCCTCGGCGCCCTCGCCCACCGGCGGCTCCATCGCCAAATGCGCGACCACCTGCAGCAGGTGGTTCTGGATCACGTCGCGGATCGCGCCGACTTCCTCGTAGAACCGGCCGCGGCCTTCGACGCCGAACGCCTCGGCCATCGTGACCTGGATGGCCTCCACGTGGTCGCGGTTCCACAGCGGCTCGAGGAAGGCGTTGGCGAAGCGGAAGAAGAGCAGGTTCTGCACCGGCTCCTTGCCCGGGTAGTGGTCGATGCGGAAGATCGACGGCTCGGCGAAGACGCGATGCGCCGCGCGGTTCAGCGCCTGCGCCGAGGCCAGGTCGCGGCCGAACGGCTTTTCGACCACAACGCGCGCGCCCGCCGCGCAACCGGAGTCGCCGATCCCGTCGATCACCGTCGGGAACAGGCTCGGCGGCTACCGCGAGGTAGTGCAGCGGATGCCGGGCCGCGCCGAGCGCCTGCCGCAGACGCCGGAAGGTGTCGGCGTCGCGGTAGTCGCCGTCGACGTAGCGCAGCAGGCCCGACAGCCGCTCGGTGGCGGCGCGATCGGCGCGATCGCCGTGCGCGTCGATGCTCGCGCCCACGCGCTGGCGCAAGGCGTCGAGGCCGAGGCCCGAGCGCGCGACGCCGATCACCGGTTGCTCGAAGCCCTGGTGCGCAACCAGCGCCTGCAGCGCCGGGAAGATCTTGCGGAATGCGAGATCGCCGGTCGCGCCGAACAGGACCAGCGCATCCGATCCGGTCGGGTCCACGATCAGCTTCCCTTCGGGCCGGACGCGCGCTCGAGGTGGCCGCCGAACTCGCGGCGCATCGCCGAGAGGACGCGATTGCCGAAATCGTCGGCGTCGCGCGAAGCGAAACGCGCGAACAGCGCCGTCGCCAGTACCGGCGCCGGCACGCCGTCGTCGATCGCCGCCTGCAGCATCCAGCGCCCCTCGCCTGAATCGGCGACGCGGCCGCGCAGCGACGCGAGATCGGGCTCGCTTCGCAGCGCGTCGGCGGTCAGGTCGAGAAGCCATGAGCGCACCACGCTGCCGCGGCGCCACAACTCGGCGATCTCCGCCAGGTCGAATGCGTATCGCGGCTCCTGCGGATGCGTGGACGGCGCGGTTTCGGCGTCGGCAGCGGTCGCACCTGCGCTCGCACCGGCCCCGCGAAGCAGGTTGAAGCCCTCGGCATAGGCCGCCATCAGGCCGTACTCGATGCCGTTGTGGATCATCTTCACGAAATGGCCGGCCCCGTTCGGCCCGCAGTGCAGGAAGCCGCGTTCGGCGCCGGACGGCGCGCCGTCGCGGCCCGGGGCGCGCGCTACCGAATCGAAGCGCGGTGCGAGCGACGCGAACACGGGCTCGAGCCGGCGCACTGCCGCAGCCTCGCCGCCCACCATCAGGCAATAGCCGTTGTCGAGACCCCAGACGCCTCCGCTGGTGCCGACGTCGACGAAGTGAATGCCGCGCCCCGCCAGCCCGGTGGCGCGACGGACGTCGTCGCGATAGTGGGTATTGCCGCCGTCGACGATCGTGTCGCCGGCATCGAGCAGCGGCGCGAGCGACGCGAGCGTCGCGTCGACGGCCGCCGCGGGCAGCATCAGCCAGACCACCCGCGGCGGCGCAAGCCGCGAGACGAGTTGGTCCAGCGACGCCGCGCCGGTCGCGCCCGCCTGTTCGAGCGCGCGGCGGACCTGCGGATCGAGGTCGTGCACCACGCAGGCGTGTCCGTCGCCGAGCAGCCGCCGCACCATGTTGGCACCCATGCGGCCGAGGCCGACCATCGCGATCTGCATGCCGAACTCCTTTCGCCGGCCAGCAGGGACCGGCAGCGCGCTCCGCCCCGGGGCCGCCGACACGCTACGATGACCGGTACCCGTTCCGAGGAGATATAGAAGATGTCCGCTCTTCCTTGCGCGCCTTACACGCGCGTCCGCGCCCTCGTACCGGCGCTGCTGCTGGCATTGGCCGTCGCGTTGCCCTGCGCCACGGTGGCGCAGGCCCGCGGCAACGACGACCACCGCGACGGCGACCGCACGCCGCGGCTCAGCCTCGCCGCCAGCGCATACCGCGAGGTTCCGCAGGATCGAGTCACCGTCACACTGTACGCCGAGCGCGAGTCGCCGCAGCCGGCGGCCGGCCAGGCGCAGGTGAGCGAGCTGCTCGGCCCGGTGCTCGCGCAGTTGAAGACGCGTACCGACCTGGAGGTGCAGAGCTCGGGCTACCGCACCGATCCGGTCTGGCAGCAGAGCCGCATCGTCGGATGGCGCACGCGCGGCGCGATCCAGTTGAGCGCGCAGCCCTCGGAAGCGTTCAACCGGCTGGTGGGCGAACTGGCGACGAAGCTCAACGTCGAGTCGGTCGCCTACTGGCTGAGCCGTCCCGCGCAGCTCGCGGTCGAGCGCGAGCTGATCGCCGAGGCCGTGGCGGCGTTCCGCGCGAAGGCCGACACCGCGACGAAGGCGCTCGGCTTCCGGACCTATGCGGTGCGCGCCGTGTCGGTCGACGGCGCCGGCCCCATCCGCCCCGAGCCGGTGCCGAAGATGATGATGTCGCGGGCCACGGCGGCCGAATCGGCGCCGGTCCCGCTGCCGGGCGCCGAGGGCAAGACGACGGTCACCGTCACCGTGAGCGGCAGCGTCGCGCTCGAACCGTGAATCGCGCTCGCAGAGTCCCGCCCGGACGCGATCCGACCGCAGGCGGCCTTGCCCGCGCGAGGCCATGCGCCTAGAATGTGCGGCGCATGTTAATGTTCTTAACATGCCTACCGCGCGATGGAACTGAAGACCGCCCGCCTGACGCTGCTGATCGACCCCGCCAAGAAGGCGGCATTCGAGCGCTTGTGCGCGAAGCAGGACGTGACGCCGTCGCAGGTCGTGCGCCGCCTGATCCGCGAGTACCTGGCCGCCCACGGCGTGAAGTACCGTCCGTCGGGGGCCGCGGAGGATTCCGGCGACGACGCGTCGCGCAGCGATGCCGGCCGGCGCCCTGGCGCTGCGCGCGTACCGCACGCCAAGAGCGGATCAGGTGGCGGCGCTCGCTGAACTGCGCTCGCCGCTCGACTGGATCGCGCTCGACTGGGCGCTGCTGGTCGCGGCCGGGTGGCTCGCGGTCGGCGCCGCCGGCATCTTCGCGCTGCGCAGGTTCCGGCTAGTCGCGCGGGTGCTGTTTCCGCTCGGCGGCCTGCTCGGGCTCGCGCTGTCGGGAGTCGCGCTCGCGGCGCTGCTCGATCGCCCGCAGGTGGCGGTTCTGCCGATCGGCCTGCCGGGTCTGCCGTTCCACATGCGGCTCGACGCGCTGTCGGCGTTCTTCCTGCTGGTGATCGGCGCGTCGGCGGCAGGCGTGTCGGCCTTCGCGGCCGGCTACTTCCGGCGCGGCGAGGGGACGCCGCCGGGCCTGCTGTGCCTGCAGTACCACGTCTTCCTCGCCAGCATGGCGATGGTGGTGCTGGCCGACGACGCCTACGCGTTCATGGTGATGTGGGAGACGATGGCGCTGTCTTCGTTCTTCCTGGTCACCGCCAACCACCGCATCGCCGAAATCCGCCGCGCCGGTTACATCTACCTGCTGGTCGCCCACGTCGGTGCGATCGGCATCCTGATGTGCTTCGGCGTGCTGCAGGCCAACACCGGCGACTACACGTTCGCGAACATGCGCGCGCAGCATCTCACGCCATTCTGGGCGTCGGTGGCGTTCCTGCTGGCGACGTTCGGCTTCGGCGCCAAAGCCGGCATCCTGCCGCTGCACGTCTGGTTGCCCGAAGCGCATCCGGCGGCGCCGTCGCCGGTCTCGGCGCTGATGAGCGGCGTGATGATCAAGACCGCGATCTACGGCGTGCTGCGCGTCTCGTTCGACCTGCTGTCGCTGCAGTTGTGGTGGTGGGGCGCGATGCTGCTCGCGCTGGGGCTGGCCACCGCGCTCTACGGTGTCGTGTTCGCGGCGGCGCAGGTCGACATGAAGCGGCTGCTCGCCTACTCGTCGATCGAGAACATCGGCCTGCTGTTCACGGCGATCGGCCTCGCGCTGGTGTTCTCCGCCTACGGCATGCGGATGCTCGCCGCGCTGGCGCTCACCGCCGGTCTCTACCACGTCGCCAGCCACGCGCTGTTCAAGAGCCTGCTGTTCCTGGGCACCGGCTCGGTGCTGCACGCCACTGGCGAGCGCAACCTCGGCAAGCTGGGCGGGCTGATCCGCTACACGCCCTGGGTGGCGTGGGTCACGCTGGTCGGCGTGCTTGCCAGTGCCGGGCTTCCCCCGCTGGGCGGCTTCGTGTCCGAGTGGCTGCTGCTGCAGAGCTTCCTGTTCACGCCGGGGCTGCCGCACCCGGTGCTCAACATGCTGATCCCGGTAGTCGCGGCCCTGATCGCGCTGGTCGCGGCGCTGGCGGGCTACACGATGGTCAAGTTCTTCGGCGTGATCTTCCTCGGCCAGCCTCGCGAGGAGAAGCTCGCGCAGGCGCACGACGCAGGTCGGTGGGAGCGCGCCGGCATGCTGTGGCTGGTCGTGGGCTGCGTCGCGCTCGGGCTGCTGCCCAATCAGTTCATCCAGTTGATCGACCCGGTGACGCAGGCGCTGGTGCAGGCGGGGCTCGGCGCGACGGTGGCGGCCGACGGCTGGCTGCTTGCGCCGGCCGGCGTCTCCCGCGCGAGCTACGGGCCGGTGATCTTCCTGTTCGGCATCGCCGCCAGCTTCGCGCTCGCCTGGCTGCTCGTGCGCCGCCTCTATCACGGACGGTTGCGCCGCGCGCTGCCATGGGCCTGCGGCTTTCCGTGGAGCAGCGCGCGCATGCAGGACACCGCGGAAGGTTTCGGCCAGCCGATCAGGCAGATCTTCGAGCCGTTCTTCCGGATGCAGCGCGAGCTGCCGTCGCCGTTCGACGAGCGCCCGCGCTATCGCGTGACCGCCGAGGACCACCTGTGGCACTGGCTGTACCTGCCGATCGCCCACCTCGCCGGGCGGCTCGCGAGGCTGGTCGGCCTGCTGCAACAGGGCCGGATCGCCGTCTACCTGATGTACAGCTTCGTCACGCTGGTCGTGATGCTGCTGCTGGTGACGCGATGAGGTCGACGCGATGAGCGCCGTCTACGCAACCCTCTCGCAGGTGCTGGCGATCGTCGCCGCGCTGCTGCTCGCGCCGCTGCTGACTGGCTGGGTCAACATGTGCCGCGCCCGGCTGCAGAACCGCTCGGCGCCGAGCCTGCTGCAGCCGTACCGCGTGCTGCACAAGCTGTTCGTCAAGGAATCGGTGGTCGCCGAACACGCGTCGCCGATCTTCCGGGGGCACCCTACATCGTGTTCGGCTGCATGCTGGTGGCCTGCGCGATCGTCCCGACGCTGTCGACCGACCTGCCGATGTCGACGGCAGCCGACGCGATCGCGCTGGTCGGGCTGCTGGCCCTGGCCCGGGTGTTCGTCTCGCTCGCGGCGATGGACGTGGGCACGGCCTTCGGGACGATGGGCGCGCGCCGTGAGATGCTGGTCGGCTTCCTGGCCGAGCCGGCGCTGCTGATGGTGCTGTTCTCGGCGTCGCTCATCTCGCAGTCGACGTCGCTGACCACGATGGTCGAGTCGCTCGCGCACCGCGAGCTGGCGATCGACCCCGTGCTGGCCTTCGCCGGCGTCGCGTTCACGATGGTCTCGCTGGCCGAGAACGCCCGCGTGCCGGTCGACAATCCGACGACGCACCTCGAGCTGACGATGATCCACGAGGCGCTGATCCTCGAGTATTCCGGGCGCCACCGGCGCTGATCGAGTGGGCGGCGAGCCTGAAGCTGTTCGCCTACTCGTGCATCGGGCTGGCGCTGTTCTTCCCGTGGGGAATCGCCGAGGCGCAGGCGCCGCTCGCGCTGGTGCTGGCGCTGCCGGCGCTGGCCATGAAGCTTGCGATCGGCGGGGCCGCGCTGGCGGTGCTCGAAACGGCGAGCGCGAAGATGCGCATCTTCCGGGTGCCCGAGTTCCTGGCCACCGCGTTCCTGCTCGCGGTGATCGGGCTGCTGGTGCACATCCTGCTCGGGGCCTGACATGCAACACCTCGTCGTCCGTGCTCACGATCGTGGCGCGTCGCGGCAGTCGGCAGCGGGCCGGGGCCGGGCGTGGCTGAGCGCCATGCGCCATTCGGAGCCCTGCGGCCGCGCCGCGCTGCGCCGGGTGCGCCGATGGCTGCAGCGGTCGGTGCTTCGCACCGACTCCCCTGCGCTGCTCGCCCCGGGGTCGTGCGGCGCAACTCGCTGCGCTCGCTTCGCGAGCTCCGCTCAGACAGGGCGCCGCAAGTCAGAAGTACGAAGCGCGCTTCGCGCGCCGACCCCGGGGCTGCGCTGCTCGGCGCCGCAGACACCGGCGCACCCGGCGCAGCGCGGCGCGGCCGCAGGGCTCCGAATGGCGCATGGCGCTCAGCCACGCCTGGCCCCGGCCCGCTGCCGACTGCCGCTCAGGCAACGCCTGTGGTGCCCGGAGCGCAGACCGGGTCGTGGCCCGCAAACGCCACAACGGTTGCTGCAAAGGCGTGGGGCCGCCTGCGGTCGGCGTGCGTGTGCGCAGCCGAGAAGCGCAGCAGCACCGGCGGCGCGCGCAGCGCGCATCGTCCATCATTCTCGCGGCGATTGTCCGAGCGGAGCTCGCGCAGCGAGCGCAGCGAGTTTCGCCGCGCCAGCCGGTGCTGCGAGCATCGCAGGGCACCCCCGCGAAGCGGGGGCAAGCGCCCGGCACGCCGACCGCAGGCGGCCCCACGCCTTTGCTCGCACAAATATGCCGGGCAGCGGGTTTCGAGCACCGCGGAGCAACAACCGATGAGCGCGCTGTTCTCGCAGTTCATCGACCTGCTCGGCGCGGTGCTGCTGCTGCTCGCGTTCGCGATGATCTCGCAGCGGCGCATCCTGTCGCTGATCCACCTGTTCACGTTGCAGGGCGCGACGCTGGTGCTCGCCACCAGCGTGGTCGGCTACGTGACGCAGCAGCCGCACCTGTACGTGTCGGCGGCGATCACCTTCGCGCTCAAGGTGGTGCTCATTCCGGTGCTGCTGCACCGGGTGATCGACCGGCTCGACATCCGCTGGGACGTCGAGACGCTGATCAACATCCCGACGACGATGCTGATCGGCATCGTGCTGGTCATCTTCTCGTTCAACATGGCCACGCCGATCGCGCAGCTGTCGCCGTCGGTGGCGCGCGGGTCGCTGGGCATCGCGCTGGCCTGCGTGCTGCTGTCGTTCCTGATGATGATCACCCGCGCCAAGGCGGTGCCGCAGGTGATCGGCTTCCTGTCGATGGAGAACGGCCTGTTCTTCGCGGCGACGTCCGCCACCTACGGCATGCCGATGGTGGTCGAGCTCGGCATCGCGCTCGACGTGCTGATCGGCGTGCTGATCCTCGGCGTGTTCATGTTCCAGATCCGCGAGCAGTTCGACAGCCTCGACATCCGCCACCTCGAGCGCCTGAAGGAAGACTGACTTGGAAGCCCTGCTCTTCGTGCTCGGGATCCCGCTCGCGGGAGGCGCGGTGCTGGCGCTGTACGGCCATCGCGACGGCGCGATGACGCTGAACGTCGCGTTCAGCCTGGGCACTTTCGTCGCCGCCTGCGCGCTCACCGCGGAGGTGATCGCCGACGGCCCGCGTTTCGTCTGGGAACGCGAGTTCTTCATCGACGCGCTGAACGTGTTCCTGGTGACGCTCACCGCCTTCGTCGGCCTGACCACGGCGATCTTCTCGCGGCCGTACATGCGCGTCGAGCGCGACCGCGGGAAGATGACGCCGCCGCGGCTGCGCCTGTACCACAGCATGTACCAGCTCTTCAGCTTCACGATGCTGCTGGCGCTGATGACCAACAACATGGGCATCCTGTGGGTCGCCATGGAGGCCGCGACGCTCACCACGGTGCTGCTGGTGAGCGTCTACCGCACCGCGGCCAGCCTCGAGGCCGCGTGGAAGTACTTCATCCTGTGCGGCGTGGGTATCGCGCAGGCGCTGTTTGGCACCGTGCTGCTCTACATGGCGGCGGAGAAGGTGATCGGCGCCGAGGGCGGCGCGCTGCTGTGGACCAACCTCGACGCGGTGAAGGCGCAGCTCGACCCGAACATCATCACGCTGGCCTTCGCGTTCCTGTTCATCGGCTACGGCACCAAGGTCGGCCTGGTGCCGTTGCACAACTGGCTGCCCGACGCGCATGCGGAAGGGCCCACGCCGGTCTCGGCGGTGCTCTCCGGGCTGCTGCTGAACGTCGCGCTGTACGCGATCCTGCGCTGCAAGGTGCTCACCGACGGCGCGCTGGGCAGCCCGCTGGCCGGCCGGATGATGATCGGCTTCGGGTTGGTGTCGGTGGTCGCCGCCGCGTTCCTGCTGATCCGGCAGCGCGACGTCAAGCGGATGTTCGCCTATTCGTCGATCGAGCACATGGGGCTGATGACCTTCGCCTTCGGCCTGGGCGGCCCGATCGCCAACTTCGCCGGCCTGCTGCACATGACGGTGCACTCGCTGGTCAAGTCGGCCATCTTCTTCGCGGTCGGCCACGCGACGCAGAAAGCGGGCACGCAACTGATGGAGGACATTCGCGGGCTCGTCCGCGTGAGCCCGACGATCGGCTGGGGAATGATGCTCGGCTCGCTGGCGATCCTCGGCATGCCGCCGTTCGGCGTGTTCGCCAGCGAATTCCTGATCATCACCACCGCGATGCGCGAGCAGCCGTGGGCGACGCCGTTCCTGCTGGTCGCGCTGGGCGTCGCCTTCGCCTCGGTGTTCGCGCGCGTGCAGCCGATGGTGTTCGGCGACACGAATCTCGGGCGGCTCGTGCATCGTCCGGCCATGCTGCCGGTGTTCGTTCACCTCGCGCTCGGGCTGCTGCTCGGGCTCTACGTTCCGCCGTATCTCGACGCCTGGTATCGCGAGGCGGCGCGGATGATCGGAGGCTGAAGCGATGAAGCTCGCCGGGCTCGAACTCGCCTTCGATCGGCTGGATGCGCCGCTGCCGATCTGGCGCGCACGCGTCGCCCCCGCCGATTGGCAGCCCGCCGCGCTGGCGGTCGCGGCGGCGGGCGGGCGCCTCGTCGCGCTGTGGGGCAGCGATCGCCGAGCCGCCGGCGGCCGGGGTGGCGACAACGCCGCCGATGCCGGCGGCTTCGCGGTCTGCGCGGCCTACGCGGTGCCCGAGGGACTGGCCTGGCTCGATCTTGCACTCGACGCTGGGTCGCCGGCGTTCGCCGACCTAGGCGAGATCTTTCCCGCCGCGGTGCGCATGCAGCGCGCAATCACCGACCTGCTGGGGATCGAGGTCCGCAACGCGCGCGACACCCGTCCCTGGCTGGACCACGGCCTGTGGCCGGCCGGGCTGCGGCCGCTCGCCGCCGGCCCAGAGGCACCGGCAACGCCCGCGACAGCCGGATCGCCGCCCCCTGGCGCGCACACCGCGCCGGCCCCGCAGCCCGACACGCTGCCCGCCGACTATCCGTTCGTGCGCGTCGAAGGCGACGGCGTGCACGAGATCGCGGTCGGCCCGGTGCACGCCGGGATCATCGAGCCCGGGCACTTCCGCTTCTCGGCGGTCGGCGAGAAAGTGCTGCGGCTCGAAGAGCGCCTCGGCTACACGCACAAGGGCATCGAGCGGCGCTTCACCGAACTGCAGCCGCTCGAAGCCCACCGGCTCGCCGCACGGGTGTCGGGCGACTCGACGGTCGCCTTCGCGTGGGCGTACTGCATGGCGCTCGAATCGGCCGCAGGCTGCCGGGTGCCAGAGCGCGCGCAATGGCTGCGCGCGCTGATGCTCGAGCGCGAGCGCGTCGCCAACCATCTCGGCGACCTCGGCTCGCTGGGCAACGACGCCGGCCTCGCGTTCGGGCTGGCGCAGTTCTCGCGGCTGCGCGAAGACTGGCAGCGGCTGTCGGCCGACGTGTTCGGCCACCGGTTCATGATGGACCGCGTGGTGCCCGGCGGCGTGGCCGCCGACCCGGCGCCGGTGCAGCTCGACCGGATGCGTGCGCAGTGCGACGCGATCGAGCGCGAGGTGCTCGCGTTGCACGCGATCTACGACGAGCACGCCGGCCTGCAGGACCGCTTCATGGGCACCGGCCGCGTCACGCCGCAACTGGCGGCGCAACTCGGCCTGACCGGCCTGGCCGGGCGCGCCAGCGGGCAGGCCGCCGACCTGCGCTGCGATCACCCGTGGCCGCCCTACGACCGGCTGCAGGTGGCGATGGCCACGCAGACCGGGGGCGACGTCGCCGCACGCGTGAACGTGCGCTTCGACGAGGCGATCGAGTCGCTGCGGCTGGTGCGCGAGCTGTGCGCCGCGCTGCCCGGGGGCGCGCAGCGCGCTGCGCTCGCGCTGCCGGCACGCGAATCGTTCGGCGCCGGCTGGATCGAGGGCTGGCGCGGCGAATCGTTCGTCGCGCTCGAACTCGATGCCGGCGGCGCGATCCGCCGCTGCCACTGCCACGATCCGTCCTGGCAGAACTGGCCGGTGATCGAGCATGCGGCGATCGGCAACATCGTTCCCGACTTCCCGCTGATCAACAAGTCGTTCAACCTCGCCTATTCGGGACACGACCTCTGACATGTGGAAGATCGCCAGGCAGATCATTCGCACCGGCATCCGCACCGAGCCGGCGCCGCGCGCGGCCGAAGCACCGCGCGCCGAAGCCGAGCGCATCCAGCGCGAGATCCTCGAGGTGCTCGGCAAGGCGCTCGCGATCCGCGTGGTCGATACCGGTTCGTGCAACGGCTGCGAGCTCGAGATGCACGCGCTGGGCAACCCGTACTACAACGTCGAAGGACTCGGGATCAGGTTCGTCGCGAGCCCGCGGCATGCCGACATGCTGCTGGTCACCGGGCCGGTATCGCGGCACATGGCGCTCGCGCTGCGGCGCACCTGGGAGGCCACGCCCGAGCCGCGGCTGGTGGTCGCGGTCGGCGACTGCGGCTGCACCGGCGGGATCTTCGGCGAGAGTTACGCGAGCCTTGGGCGCGTCTCGAACGTGATTCCGGTCGACGTCGAGGTGCCGGGCTGCCCGCCCGCGCCGGTCGAGATCCTGCGCGGCATCCTCGCCGCGGTGCGCCGCGGCTAGCGCTCAGTACGTACCGGGCACCGAGGATGCTGCGGTCGACTTTCTTCACGTCGCGCAGGCCGCAAAAACCCATCGTGACGTCGAGTTCCTTGCGCAGGATCCCCAGCGCGGTGGTCACGCCGGCCTCGCCCATCGCGCCCAGCCCGTAGACGAACGCGCGCCCGACGTGCACCGCGCGCGCGCCGAGCGCGAGCGCCTTGATCACGTCCTGCCCGGAGCGCACGCCGCTGTCCAGGTGCACTTCCATGCGCCCGCGCACCGCCTCGGCGATCGCCGGCAGCGCGCGGATCGCCGACAGCGCGCCGTCGAGCTGGCGGCCCCCGTGGTTCGAGACGATCAGCGCGTCGGCACCGCTGGCGATCGCGGGCTCGATGTCCTCGGGATCGAGGATGCCCTTGAGGATCAGCTTGCCCTGCCACTGGTCGCGCACCCACTTCACGTCGTCCCAGTCGAGCGTCGGGTCGAACTGCTGGTTGGTCCACGAGGACAGCGAGCTCAGGTCGTCGACCCCCTTCGCATGGCCGGCGATGTTGCGGAACGTGCGCCGCTTCGTGCGCAGCATGCCGAGGCACCAGCGCGGCTTGGTCGCGAGGTTCACCAGGTTCGCGAGCGTGGGCTTGGGCGGCGCCGACAGGCCGTTGCGGATGTCCTTGTGCCTCTGGCCCATCACCTGCAGGTCGAGCGTGAGCACCAGCGCCGGGCACTGCGCCGCGCGCGCCCGCTCGATCAGCCGGGTGATGAAGTCGCGGTCGCGCATCACGTAGAGCTGGAACCAGAACGGCGCGTCGGTGTTTTCCGCCACGTCCTCGATCGAGCAGATGCTCATCGTGGACAGCGTGAACGGCACTCCGGCCTTCGCGGCGGCGCGCGCGGCGAGGATCTCGCCGTCGGCGTGCTGCATGCCGGTCAGGCCGACCGGGGCGAGCGCGATCGGCATCGACACCGGCTGGCCGACCATCGTGCTGACCAGCGAGCGGTTGTCGATGTCGACCGCGACCCGCTGGCGCAGCTTGATCGACGCGAAATCGCTTTCATTGGCCCGATAGGTGCTCTCGGTCCACGCCCCCGAGTCAGCGTACTCGTAGAACATCTTCGGCACGCGCCGCCTGGCGAGCAGGCGGAGGTCTTCGATGCAGGTGATCACGGGCATGTTGGCACGAATCGATCGTTGGGGGCGAGCCACTATAGACGATCTGGCCTGCACCGCGACAGTGGCCGGCGCCTGCGAAATCCGTCACCATGGGGTGCCCAGAAGGAGTGGCATCATGGCGCCTCCCCACACGGAAGCCGAAGAACTCATGGGAACCATGCCGCCCGCCGCTGCTGCGGGTACGCCAGACCGTAGCCCAGTCACGTCCACGATCGCTGCTTGTGGTGTATCGCGAGCCAGCGTCGCCAGGATGCGCGCCCGATTCACTTCGCGGGCGTGGCGCGCCCCCCTGGAGCGCACCTCCTCGAGCGGTTGCCTGTCCCTGCCGGATAAGTCCAACGGGATCGGGCGCATGCCAATCTCCGCCCAGACGCGATGAACATGACGCCACTGCATTCATGTTGCATTATTCATGCGTTGTCGCACTAGAGCGTCGCCGATCACAGACCATTCTTGGCGGGGACGCGTGCCCTGACCTCTGCGGCGAACGTCGATTCCCACGGTCGAAGCGGAACGCGCATCCTCGAGACGTACCCCATGAAGCTCGTATTCCTCACGAACCACGTCTCGCCGTATCGGGTCTCGACTCTAGTTGCGTTGCGCAAGCGGGTCGATCGACTCACCATCGTGCTCTCCTCGCGCGACTGCGCGCCCGGTCTGCCGGAGGCAGACATCGAGGTCGAGTACCTGAACAGCATCAAGATCCCGCGCACGCGCCGGCACGCCAACGGCTACATCGAACGCTACGAAGTCCATGTGCCGTACGGCGTGATCGGTACGCTGCGTCGGCTCGAACCTGATTGCCTGCTGGCCGCCGAGTTCGGCGCGCGCACGGCGATGGGAGCGGTTTACTGCAAGCTGTACAGCAAGCCGCTCGTCGTGCACGCCGATCTGTCCGAGGAGTACGAGCGGGGGGCGCGGCAAGGCGCGCAAGATGCTCCGTACGATGCTTTTGAAGGGTATCGATCGCGTGCTGGTGAACGGTCAGAGCGGTGCCCGCTACATTGAGTCGCTCGGCTACGCCCGCAAACGGATGATCCACCTGCCGTATGCGACCGACACTGACCACTTCGGCGATGTGATCCACGACTCACCCAACGACGGCGTGCTGCGGATGGTCTATGTCGGGCAGTTGATCGAGCGGAAGGGTCTCGAGCCGTTCATCCGCCAGCTCGGCATGCTGCTCGCGCAGCAGCCCGACACCCGCGTCGAGCTGACGCTCGCGGGAGCCGGTGACCAGCGCGAGATGCTGAACGCACTGCCCCGCCCTGCCAATCTCGAGCTGAAGCTGCCGGGCTCGGTTGCGTATGACAAGCTCGGCGGATTCTACGCAGGATTCGACGTGTTCGTGATACCGACGCTCAGCGACACATGGGGCCTGGTCGTCAACGAATCGATGGCGAGCGGCCTACCGGTGCTCGGCAGCCGCCAGGCGCAGGCAGTCGAGGAAATGGTCGAGGACGGCAAGCAGGGCTGGGTGTTCGACGCGACGTCGACCGACAGCATCGCGTCCACGATCGCGCGCTGCCTTGACACGCCACGCGAACAGCGACAGCAGATGGGCGACGCCGCCCGCGTGGTCGCGCTACGCATCTCTCCGGCCTATGCGGCTGGGCAGATCCACGAGGCCTGTCGACAGGCAATGGCAGAACGGGGCGAGACCGTGGCGCCCACCAGCTGAATCAGCCGTTGCGAACCGCGGCCATCGCGTCGAGGTAGATCTGTGTAAGGCGCGCCAGGTTCTCGCGCGGCGTGTAGGCACGCTCGTAGACGGCGCGCGCAGCGCGCCCCATCTCGCGCATCCGCGCCGGGTTCGCGACGGCCTCGCGCATCGCGCGCGCCAGATCCTCGGCATCGCCCGGCTCGAAAAGCAGGCCGGTACGGCCGTCCTCGATGATCTCGGCCATCGCGCCGAGCCGACTGGAGATCACCGGCAGCCCCTGCGCAAATGCCTCGACGATCGTGCGCGGAAAGTTCTCGTACCACACGCTCGGCAGCACTAACGCGCTCGCCGCACCCATCTGCCGCATCACGTCGGCAACCGGCAGGCTGCCGAGAAGTGTCGCGTTCGGCACGGCGCGCAGCACACCCGCCGCCGGTCCGTCACCTGCCACCCGCACCGAGAGTTCCGGCGCGCGCATCAGCGCCGCAGCGAGCGTGGCGACGCCCTTCTCAGGCGATAGCCGGCCGACGAACAGCAGGCCGGCACGCGGACCATCGTGAACCGCGTCCGCGCGCACGAAGTTCGGCTTGACAACGATCCGTTCGGCCGGCAGCCCGCCCTCGACGAACTTGCGCCGGCAAAACTCGTTGAGCGCGACGTAGCGCGTGACCTTGTTGCTCCACGTCCCCAGCGCGCGATGCAGCACCAGCATGCCCGCGATCACGGCGCTCTGGGTCGCGGAACCCCGATAGCAGCGGTGGAGGACGCTTGCCCAAGGTACGCGCCCCTTGCAGTCCTCGCACACCCGCCCGTCGCGCAGGTACATCGCCTGCGGACAGTGGAGACGAAAGTTGTGGAGCGTCTGGACGACCGGAACGCGAGCCTCAGCGGCCGCCCAGTACGCCGACGGCGAGATCAGCGGCAGCGCGTTGTGGACATGGATCACGTCGGGCGCGAACGCTGCGATTTCTCCGGCAACCTCGCGCCGGCTGCGCGCGGACCACAGCGTGTCGCACGCCAGCGCGAGCCTCGACGCGGAGTCGACATCATGGTTGTCGCGCAGGTACGTGCGCACCTCGTGTCCCGCGTCGCGCAGCAGGTCAATCTCGGACTCGACGACCGAGTCCTCGCCGCCACGGTGCTGGTAGCGGTTGTGCAGGACCAGCACGCGCAGCGGCCGATCTGGAGAAAAGGAAGTCGCGAAGGTATCTGTCATCGGGAGGAAATGGCCTGTGCAGGGAAACGCCTGGCACGTCTGCCACCACGCGCAGGGGGCCGGGCGTTATGTGGCGTATCGAGCCGTGTAGCACCGTGGCGCGCATGGACGAACGTGCGCGATTTCACGGTCCTTCGGACGTAAAATATAGTCTAATCCCCCGGCAGCGGACGACGCACTCAAAGGTCGATCCGGACAACGCGAACGGGCCTGCGGGTCGTTGATTCAGGAGTAGCCATGGATCTCAGAAAAGGTGCGGTTCCCCTCTGCGCTCTGGCGCTTGCAGCCTGCGGCGGCGGCGGCGGTGGCGGTGGCGACAATGTCAATCCGGTGAATCAGATGTCGGTCGATGCCAAGGAGTTGCGCGCATTCATCGGTGATTTGAAGACGCTAAGAGTGGATGCAACCGACCTGCTCGGCAACCTGATCGGCAACCCGACGCTCACTTGGTCGACCAGCGCCGCCGGGATCGCAACGGCCGCGCCCGGCACCCAGCCGAGCACCGGCGCGATCACCGCCGTCAGCGCGGGGGGTGCGACAGTCACCGTGAGCTCGAACGGTCGCAAGGTCGATACGCCGATCCAGGTGTACGCGAAGCCAGAGAGCGTTGCCGATCTCCAAAAGGTCTTTCCATGGTTCAAGACCGGCCTTGGCGTGTCCACCTATTCGGACATCGGGTCGGCAGAGAACGACGCGCGTTTCGCGCACTTCTCGTCGCTGTGGACGTACATGTCAGGGGGCACCGGACTGCTGCCCACGTCGGGAGCGCCTTCGTCGGCCGAGTTCTACTTCACGCGCGATGTCAACGTCCTGCTCCAAGGCCGCGATCAATGCAACGCGGTGTTCGAGACACCACCCAGCGTGGGGAGCGTCATGAGCTGCTCGGACGGCATGTGGGGCGGGCCGGAGACGACCGAGCGCTGGTTCTACGTCGCACCGTCGAACCCGCTGTCGCAGGACCAGGCACAGATGCAGCATGAGTTGGCCGAGGCCTTCTTTGAGCATGCGGTTCCGGACGAGCAGGAATTCGCCTGGCTTTACAAGGGCTCCACGCAGTATTACGAGGCTGGGGTGCTGAGCGGGTCGACGTCGTTCAGCGTCGACGTCGCATCGCTCAAGAAGCGCCTCGTAGCCGATCCGACAGCGAACTGGGTCCCGAGCACTGCGCCATCGGTCATCATGCAGACGCCCTACGCCGCAACGGCTGGCGAAAAGACCATCCATGACTATAGCTACGGCCCCGCGGCACTGATCCTGTTCCTGCAGACCGACTCGACGTACGCGGACAAGCTGCGGCCGGTGATCGACAAGATCGTGGCAGGCACGATCACGTCGAATTCGGCAGCAGTCACGGAGCTGCTGAGCACGGCGGGCAAGACGGCACAGCAACTCGACGACGACTACGCTGCCTGGCGCACCGCCAACGCCCTGTGAGCACCGTCTCGACGCCCGGGGGATCCCCCGGGCGTCGCCCCGAACGGGCGGCCAAGTGCCGCCCGTTTGCCATCCCGGTTCGTCTTCCTCGCCGGACTCGCACACATCCACCACGGAGCCCCCCTCGGCGAACCTCCACCCGTGGCTCGGGAGCGACCACTCATCGGCCGGTCAGGTGGGCGGCGACCACTCATGGAGGCTCGACGACCACTTGGCAGTTTTGACAGGAACTCGACGGACCCTGTCAATAGCATCCGCGTAGTCTCCGTGGCCTGTGTCACGTTTCATGGAGGTTACGATCGTGCAGACACCACGTTTTGCCACATACGCCGCTGTCCTCGTGTTCACCGGGGCGATCGGAGCATGCGGTTCCTTTGACGGCGCCGCCACCGAAGATGCCAGCTCGGCCGCGGGTGTGGACGAGACCTCTTTGCATGGAGACCGCATCAATGCGGTCTCGAAACCAGCCCCCACCGCCGCGGCGGGAACGTCGATCCCGCAGACCACTACCACGACCGCAACCACCACGACGACCGCAACCACCACGACGACCGCAACCGGCAGCGACCCGTCCTACGCATCCGGGACCACCGCGTCGGCAAGCCTGAAGGCGCTGCCCCCGGGCACGCTCGCCGACAGCGGCCCGGTCGTCATCGACGGCGGGAGCGGCGCTGTGGTCAAGGGCCGCCGCATCTCGAATCCGAATGGGAACTGCATCACCGTGCGCAACGGTGCCACCAACGTTCGAATCGAAGGCAACCAGATCGGCCCGTGCAGCGGTGACGGCGTGTCGGTACAGAGCGGCTCGAACGGGGTCCTGGCCATCGGCAACAACGTGTCGAACGTCGGTGCCGTCGCCATCAAGGTGGTGGACGCTCGTGACGTGAAGGTGCACAACAACTTCATCGACGGTGCGTCGACCGCGATGCGGGCGGTGCGTTCCAGCCAGGTCGAGTTCGAGTTCAACGGCGGCATGAACGTGCGCGGCCGCTACCCCGACGGCCAGTTGGTGCAGCTCGACAACGTCACCGGCGGCGGCAACCGCGTGCGATGCAACGCCACCGATCTGAACGTCGGCGGCCCCGATCCATACAGTACAACGTCGACGGCTGACTGGCGGACCGAGGATATCATCAACACTTGGCAGTCGCGTGGCGATCCGTCCGACCCGATCCTGATCGCCTACAACCGGCTCAAGGGCGGCGGCTCCTTCTTCGGAAGCGGCATCATGTCGGGCGACGGCGGCGGAGCTTACATCTCGGTAGTCGGCAACCGGATCGTCAACCCCTGGAACGCCGGTATCGGCGTGGCCGGCGGCTCGAACATCCGGATCGAGTCCAACAAGGTGTTCTCGGAGATGCCCGCGTCGGTCGCCGGCGAAGGCTTCTACATCCGCAACTTCTATGAGTCGGCCTGCACGAACATCGTGCATCAGAACAATCAGATCTTGTGGCCGCCTGCCGACTGGTCATCGTCGGGGTGGGTGCAAGCGTTCTGGCAGCCGCAGGGCGAGTGCACGAACGTGACTGGCACGTCGACAAATAACCTCAACGCCACGTCGCTCGACAAGGCGATCTTCACCGAGCCGATCGCGGAATGCCGAACTCTGGCGGCTGCCGTGGGTTTGCCGACCGCCGGCTACTGATCCTTACAGAATGACGCGCGGCACGCCGCGCACAGTCCTCGGACCCTCGCCGCGGCAATGCGGTGGGGGTCTTTTCCTGCACACGCCGCAACTTGTGTCGACGCTCGTGAAATAATCGCTCGTCGGCGCCGCAGCCTGCTCGAAGAATGTAACCTATCGCCACGACCGTGGACGCGTGGGCAGTCCTCGAAGAGTCACCGATGCTGATCGACACCCGTCAAATCCCTAACCTCTCCATCATCGATACCGATCTATGCGTCATCGGCGCCGGCGCCGCCGGCGTGACCATCGCCCGTGAAATGGAGAAGCACGGCATCGCCACGGTCCTGCTCGAGAGTGGGGGCGTGAAGCCCGACCGCGCCACCGGCGACCTGTACCGTGGCGAGAACGTCGGCATTCAGTATGAGTTCGCGGGCGGCTGCCGCAGCCGCTATCTGGGCGGCAGCAGCAACTGCTGGGGCGGCTGGTGCCGGCCCTGGGACGAGTGGGACTTCCGCCAGCGCGACTGGGTGCCCGATAGCGGCTGGCCGTTCGGCGGAGCCGAGCTGGCGAGCTACTACGAACGCGCCCATGCGGTACTCCAGCTCGGCCCGAACCGTTACGACCTCGACTACTGGGTGCAACCGGACGGCAACCCGAACCTCAAGCGGATCGCGCTCGACCCCGCCCGCATCGTCGATCAGATTTCGCAGTTCAGCCCACCACTGCGCTTCGGCATCGACTACCGCCACGAGCTGGCGGCCGCCCGGCACGTGCGGGTTTACCTGCATGCAAACGTCGTCGACATCCAGACCGACAATCCCGCGGCGAACGTGCGCCAGGTCGAGGTCCGCACGCTGACCGGTCTGCGCATGACAGTGCGCGCGAGGCGCTTCGTGCTGGCCACCGGAGGCATCGAGAACGCCCGAATCCTGCTCGCAGCCAACTCGGTCCAGCCCGCGGGGCTAGGCAACGGCCACGATCTCGTCGGCCGCTACTTCATGGACCACCCGCGGCTTAACTTCGGCAGCATCCAGTTCAGCGATGCGTACAAGCGGAACATGCTGTACGACATCAAGTTCCACTATCAGAACGACGCGGTGGCTGCGCACGGCAAGCGGATCTCCGCGCAGTTCGGCCTATCCGAGAAGGTGCAGCGCGACGAGGGTCTGTTGAACGCCCGCGCGTGGTTCCGATCGATCTTCCCGGGCGAAACGACCGAGGCGGTCAATGCGCTGTTCCGCATGAAGCGGCGCGTGTCGCGAATGGACGTCAGCGGCCACACCTTCGGCGGCGACCTGCTCGAGATGCTCAAGCATCCGTGGGATACGACGCTGTTCGCTGCGGCGCGGGTGATGCACCTGACCTCGCTGATCCGCGACGTGCGCTTTGAGGTGATCGTCGAGCCGCAGCCCAACCGCGACAGCCGGGTGATGCTGTCCGATCAGCGCGACGCGCTCGGCATGCGGCGCGTCAGAATCGACTGGCAACTCGGCCCGCTGGTACGGCGCACATTCGACCGAACCGTGCAGATTCTCGCCGACGAGCTCGTTCGCAAGGGCATCGCCCATGTCGAGCTCCACGACCTCCTCGGCGACCGCCCATGGCCAGAGACCCTTGAGGGTACGTGGCATCACATGGGCACCACGCGGATGCACGATTCGCCCCGCCAAGGCGTGGTTGACCGCCACTGCAAGGTGCACGAGATCAACAACCTCTGGGTGGCCGGCAGCTCTGTGTTCCCGACCTGCGGCGCGAACTACCCGACGCTCACGCTGGTCGCGCTGGCACTACGCCTGTCGGACCGGCTCGCCGCCGAAGTGAGCAGACCGGACGCAACGGCACCCATCGAGGCCGCGACCGCCTGAGCGAACACGAATCACCCCGATGAAGTTTTCGATCATCACCTGCACCTGGAACAGCGAACCCTACCTGAAGGATTCGATCGCGTCTGTGCTGGCGCAGGACTACCCGGACATCGAATACATCTTCGTCGACGGCGGCTCGACTGACGGCACCATCGAGCGCATACGGGCGATACCGCGCGACGTGGTGTTCGTCACCGGCGTGCGCGGCGGCATCAGCCACGCGATGAACGAAGGCATCCGTCTGGCCACCGGTGACGTCATTGCTCACTTGCACGGCGACGACTACTACCTGCACGGCAAGGTGCTTTCGCTGGTTGCCGACACCCTTCGTCGTACCGGCGCCGGATGGGTGTTCGGCCGCAATAAGCGCAACCGAGGTGGGGTGGTCGAGGACGAGGCTTGGGCTGTGCCGCGATACAGCTACCGGCGGCTGCTCAAGGGTAACTGGATCCCGCACGAGTCGACCTTCGTGCGGCGCGAGTTGTACGAGCGCGTGGGCGGCTTCTCGGAGAAGTGGAAGTACGGGATGGACTACGACATGTGGCTGCGCCTCGGCAAGGTGTCAGAGCCGGTCCAGCTCGATGCCTGCCTCGCGGTGTTCCGCGAGCACGGCGGCAGCTTCTCGTCGACCAACCCGCGGCCCGCGTTCGAGGAGGACTTCAGAATCCGGATGAGCCACGCGAGCCACGCACCGTGGTCGTGGGCGTACCACGGGCTGCACTATCTGGTGCGCCGGCACCGCATGATGCGGGCACTGGGTCCCCAGGCGGCGCAGGCATGAAGCGGGCGGGCGCGACCGGCGACGGCCGCCGCACGCGGGTCGTCGTCCTCGATCACGACGTCAGCGCGCAGAGCCCGGCGGGCAGTTGCGTGCTGGCGGAGGTCGAGGCGCTTCTCGAGCAGTACGACGTGACCGTGATCGCGAGCCGCGTCGACGAGCGGCTGCGCGACCGCGTCGACTGGCTGAGCGTGCCGCTGCCCGGCGGGCCGGTGCTCGCGCGCTACGTGGCCTTCGCGTTGCTCGTGCCGTGGCGGGTCGCGCAGGCGCGGCGCTCCGCACGCGGCGCGCGCCTGCTCGTGCAGGCGACCGAGGGCCAGTACGCCGGCGCCGACGTCTGCTACGCCCACTTCTGCTATCGCGCGTACCTTCGGGACCACTGGTCGCAGCAGACCGCGACAGGCGTGAGGCGCCTGCTGCGCCGCCTGAACTTCGCGTTCAACGCGCGGGCCGAGGAGCGCGCGTTCCGCCGCTGCAGACAGGTGGTCGGGGCGTCGCAAGGGCTCGCGCGCGAAATCGTCGAAACCTACCCGTTCCTCGCGGGCCGGGTCGTCAGCATTCCCAACCCGGTGGACACCGCCCGCTTCGCGCGGCCCGAGGGGTTCGACCGCGCGGCGGCCCGGGCGTCGATGGGCCTGGGCGCCGACGACCGCGTGATCGCGTTCGCGGCGCTCGGCGACTTCTCACGCAAGGGCCTGGACGTGCTGATCGACGCGCTCGCAGCGCGACCCGACCCGCAGCTGAAGCTGCTGGTCGTCGGCGGCAAGCAGGCCGCTGAAATCGACGCGTTCCGCCAGCTCGCGACCGAGCGGAGCGTCGGGGCGCGCGTCGTGTTCGTCGGCTTCCGGCCCGACCTGCAGCGCTACTTTTGGGCAGCCGACGCGTTCGCGCTGCCGTCGCTGTACGAGGCGTTCTCGCTGGTGCTGATCCAGGCCGCCGCCGCTGGGCTGCCGCTGATCGCCACGTCGATGCACGGCGTCGACGAATGGCTCGAGCCGGGCGTCAGCGGCTGGATCGTCGAGCGAACGCCCGCGGCGATCGCAGCCGCGATCACCGAGGCGTTCGCCGACCCCGCCCGCCTCGCGCGGATGGGCGAGGCGGCCGCTGCGGTGGCCGCGCGCTACAGCCCCCAGACGTTCGGGCTCGCGTGGCTCGACCGCGTGGCGCTGCTCGTGTCGCCGGACGACGCGCCCGAGCCGACGGTGCGTCCGCAATGAGCGCGAGCGCGTGACGCCCGGACCAGCCGACCGCGGCGGCCGCCGCTGCGTGGTGCTGATGTACCACGTGATCGACACGCCCGCCACCGAAGCCGAGCGGCAGTGGTGCTGCGAGCCCTGGAGGTTCGGCGAGCAGATGCGCTGGCTGCGCGACAGTGGGCACGTGCCGGTGGGCATGGACACCGTCGCCGCCTGGCTCGACGGCCGCGGCGAGCTGCCACGCAACGCGGTCTGCGTGACCTTCGACGACGGCACCCGCTGCCTGCGAGAGACCGCGCTGCCGATCCTTCGCGAGTTCGACGTGCCGGCAACCGCGTACGTCGTCGCGGGTCTGCTCGGCGCCGACAACGACTGGCTGCGCGCGGACGGCTGGTCGCGCCGCGCGCTGCTCGACGCGGCCGACCTGCGCGCGCTGCGCGACAGCGGCGTGACGCTGGGCAGCCATTCGCTCACGCACGCCGACCTGTCCCGCGTGGATGACGATGCGATCCGCCGCGAGGTGGCCGACAGCCGCACACGGCTCGAGGACACGCTCGGCGCGGCGGTCGACCACTTCGCCTATCCGTTCGGGCGGCTGCGCCGGCACGCATACGACGCGGTCCGCGAGGCCGGCTACCGGACCGCGGTGACCGTCGCCGACGGCGCAGTGCGGCGCGGTGACGACCCGCTGCTGCTCAGCCGCGTCGAGGTCTACCACTGGGACGACCTGGAGCGTTTCGGCCGCAAGGTCCGCTGGGGCGCGGCCGATCCCGAGCTGAGCGCACGATCGCTGAAGCGGGTCGCACGCCGCCTGCTGCAGTTCGGCGGGATCCACCGCCCTCGGCTGCCAGCCTGACGTTCCGGAAGAGCTGGCGCCCCGGTCGGCCCGACGCTCCGGCCGGCCGCGGCGGTGGGTCCCGCGCCGATCAGATCCTGACGGTCGCGTCGCCGTCGAGGAGCTCGAGCCAGACGCTGTCGTCGGCCAGCAACGCCGCGCGCCGGATCGTCGCGCCGGCCACCCGGCGCCCAACCTCGTCGATCGCGGCCGCGGTCCGCGGGTCGTCGTGCGGGTTGGCGAGGTGCGTGTCGCTCTCGTACGAGTACAGGCCGATGAAGCCGTTGCCGTACGCGGCCGACAACGCGATCCAGCGGCAGATCAGCGCGACCTTGGTGTCGGCGCGGACCTTGTCGCCGACACTCTGATCGAAGCCGATCTCGGTCAGCAGGATCGGCATACGTCTGCGGCCCAGCGCGGCGCGGGTTGCAAGCATGCTCTCCTGGTGGTCGACGAACTGCCGGACGTCGTCGCGTGTCGCGTAGTAGTGGAACGCAATCGCGTCGCCCCAGTCAGCGCCGTGCCCGCCCCGGCCGTCGTCGGCCTCGGCGAACCGGCGGTACAGCGTGTGGATGCGAGGCACCTTCTCCTTGCGGTCGATCCAGTTGACGAAGCCCGGCCAGACCACGGTGATGCCCGGATCGGCCGCCTTGGCAGCCTGGTGCACGACGCGCGTCAACCGCGCGAGGTCGGCCGGCCCGTCGAGCCAGTAGTCGGACGGGGAAGTCGGGCTCGTTCCACGCCTCGATGTAGCGGATCCGGCGGCGCCCTTGGCCGTTGTAGCGGCCTACCAGCGCCCGCACGAAGCGGTCGAGCGCGCCCCAGTCGGCGGGACGACTCGCGCCGCCCTTCAGGCCGTACGGGTCCGGCTTGTCGGGACGCGTCGAGGCCCAAGCCGGCGTGCCGTAGATCGTGTAGATCAGGTCGCGGCCTGCTTCGGCGTGCGTATCGACCCACCGGTCGAGCACCGACCAGTCGAAACGCTCGGGCGCGAGGTGGATGCCGCTCCAGTGCACGCCGAGCGCGTTGTCCTTGGGGTCGTAATTCAGGCTGCGGACCGTGCCGATGCGGATCGCCGGCGGCCGCGAGCCGCCGCCCGGCCAGCGGTGCGAGTGCATGCCAAGGAACCGGTCGGGCACCTTCACGGGCGCGTCGATAGGCACCTCGTGGGCGACGCGCAGCGGTGTGGGGCCGAGTGACACACCCGATTTCGGTGTCGCGGCCTTCTGGCCAACCGAATGCTCACTGCGGCACGCGACCATCGGCGCGAGCACGGTCGCGCATGCAGCTGCCATCACGGTGCGCCGCACCCCCATTACAGCACCAATCCGGGTCGCGCGGCGCTCAGGCACGTGCCCGGTCATCGCGATTCCGCCACGACAGCATGCCGTAAAGGCGGCCCACCGAACCGTACAAGCCGTGCACGCCGCGCACCAGCGGATTGCGCGAGCAAAGCCCCTTGATCACCGGCGAGACCGTCCCGCGCAGCACGACCCATGTCGACATCCGGTGCTTCGCGTAGATCGCGCCGGTGCCGCGCGCGCGGCGCAGCGTGTCCCGGAACGCGCGCTGATCCCAGCGCGACGGCGGCAGCGCGCGAGCGTGGTGGACGCCGATCTCTGGCACGAAGCGCAGCACGGCACCGTCGCGTAGGGCGCGCAGCACCAGGTCGGTCTCCTCGCCGGCGGCCCAGTACGCGCCGGCGCCGAGGCGATCGTCGAAGCGACCGAGGCGCTCGACCAGCGCTCGGCGCAGGAACAGGCAGATCGAGCTCGCGTCGCCGCCGCGCAGCGCGTGCCAGGTCTCGAACGACAGGCGGTGCGGCGGACGCTGCCGGTTGGGGGTCCTCCTCGTGCCAGCGGCCGACGACGCCGTCAGCGCGCTCGGCGCCCTCGAGCGCGAGGCGCGCCTGCGCGAGCACGTCCACGTCGTACCAGCAGTCGTCGTCCGGGAACGCGACCACCTCGCCCCGGGCCACCCCGAGACCCAGATTGCGTGCGTACGACAGCCCGCGGCGCGCGCTGCGCACGTGGGTGGTCGGAATGTCCGCGTCGGTGGCGCGCTTCACGTACGGCGCCACCCGGTCATCCGCGTTCTGGTCGACGACGATCAACTCGAAGCTGCGGTCGGTCTGGCGCTCGAAAGCGTGTCGAGCAAACGTCCCAATTCGTCGACGCGGTCGACGGTGGCAAGAACCAGACTGAAGTACGGCGGACAAGAGGACACTTCGGTTGCTCCGATAATCAGCCCCGGGCCGCCGCGGACGTGCGCAGGTCGGGCCGCAGCGCGTCTGCGCCATCGGCCATGCCAGCGGCTGCGCCGATCGAGCGCGCGCCTGCGGCCTCATGAGCGGTGACGAGAATGAAGAACAGCAGGAACTGCGGGAAGAACTCGTTGGCGAACGGCGTGCCGATATCAAGCGGCACCTCGGTGATCGACCGCATCAGCATCTGCGAATACAGCGCGAGCGCCAGGCCGCGCACCGCCCGCGGCGCGGTGAAGCAGTGCCAGCCGAGCGCTGCCAGGTAGGCGAGCGTGCTGCACAGCCCGACCGCACCCGCGACCGCCAGCGACTGCAGGTACTGATTGTGCGCGGTGAACGCGAACGGCAGACCAATGCGCCCGCGATAACCGCTATCCCACATCGTCGGGCCGTAGCCGAACAGCGGGTTGTCCTCCCACTCGAGCAGCGCGGCACGCCAGATCGCGCTTCGGCCCGTCAGGCTGGTGATTTCGCGGTAGCGGTCACCGGTGACGAAGTCGCTGAGCGTCAGCCCGTGCGCGGTGAACAGCGCCAGACCCATGATGCCGACGGTGGCCAACATCAGCAGCACGCATAGCGCGACCAGCATGCGCTTGTCGAGCAGCTTCAGGCCGGAGCGCCCGAGCAGCAGCACCGGCACTCCGATCAGGGCCGCGAGCCATGAGGTCTGCGATTGCGCAAGCACCAGCACGCCGAGTGTAATCGAGACGTTCGCGGCCTCGAGCAACCTGTTGCGAAATGGCTGATGCAGCGCCAGCAGCAGATTCACCAGTGCAAGCGTCGCGATGTTGTTAGGGTTGGATCCGAGACCGAAGAGCCGGAAGCCTACCCCTGCGATCCGGATCTCCGCAGTTTCCACCTGTCGGACCATGCCGGGATCGAATGCGAGCGGCGCGAGGCTGCCCGCCATGACAGCCATAAGCGCGAGTTTGCCGAACCGCTGCACGAGCACTGGATCGGCATCGCGCGACATGTAGACCGCGCCGAGCACCAGCGCCGCGTAGATCGACGGCACGATCGGCGGCGCCGGCACACTGCCGAACACCGCGTTGAGCAGGTAGTTGCAGATGAAGTACGCAAAGAACGCGACCATCAGCACGCCCGGCCCCGGTTCGGCCCGCTCCCGCGACATGACGCGCGAGGTGATTCGCACGAGCGACAGGCCGACCAGCGCGACCGACGACAACCGCAGGAACCATACCATCACCGGCGGCGGCCCGGCCTGTACCGCGAAGTCGATCGCCTGCGTGACGTCGCGCTGCTGGAGCACCACGCCAATCGCGGGAACTGCGATCAGCAATCCCGCGACCAGCGGCACGTACCAGCGCTTCAGCCGCAGATCGGCCTGCAGGCCCACGCCGAGCGCCACGATCAATGCCATTGCCGCAGCAAGCACCATGCCTGCCTGCCGCAGCGTCGACATCAGATCGCTCAATCCGAACTCCATCGCCGTCTCCGTTTCAGACCTGCGCCCCGAACCAACGACCTACGGGGCCGGCGAAGCGCCGCGGCAAGCGATCCGACAACTTGCCCAGCAGCACCATCAGCCGGGGGTCGAGCTGCCGGCGAAACAGCCGCATCGCCCCAGCGAGGGAGACCATACCGGCGGCAGCGTCGATCGCGAGCCACGCGACCGGCACGTCCAACAGTTGGCGCGCGAGCACGTCCGCCACCTTGACGCACAGCGATACGATGCCGCTCACCAGCAGGCCACCGGCGATCGGGCGAGCGAGGGCGCGCCCCTGCAGGCCGATGCACTTCAACGTCGCGCGCACGATGACTGTCGCACGCAGCAGGAACATCATCATCACGCCCCAGGCCATCAGCTCGAGGGAACCCAGCCGGGACAGCAGCACGACCGACAGCGCCCAGACCGCGGCGATCGGCATCTGCAGCCGGAACTCGAGCTTCGCATTGCCGGAGGCCCACATCGCCGGGATCGCCATACCCATCGTCAGAAAAAGCGGCATCGCGAGCGCGAGCGGCACGGCCAGCGGTGCCGCGTCGGTCCACTTGTCACCGTAGATCGCGAGCACGATCGTCGGCGCGACGCTGGCCACCGCGCAGAACACAGCGCCGCCGAACACCGCCATCGTCGACAACATCGTCAGAAATCCGGCTTGCAGTCGCGCGCGGTCGTCCTGCACTCGCGTGCTTGCCGAATACAGCACCGACTGTACCAGCCCGATCGCGGTCATCGCCGGCATGTTGATCAGGTTGTAGACGGTCGAGTACAAGCCGACGCCGGTCATCGCGAACGTACGGCCGATGACGACGCGGTCAATGCTGCTCATCACCCAGTTCAACAGGTTCGTGATCAGCACCGTGCCGCCGAAACGGATCGCGTCGATGCCAGCCGGATACCAGAACAGCGGCCGCACCGGGTGGCGGCTGCGCGCGTACGAGATGATCTGGCTGAGCGCCGTCTGAACGAGGAATGCCGCTACCAATGCCCCGACGCCTGCACCCGCCATCGCGAGCGGAATACCGACGACGAAGAAACCGACCGCGTAGCTGACCAGGGTGCCGATGTTCAGCCACTTGTAGTCCAAGTCACGCTTGAGCAGCGCGGTCGACGTCGAACCGCAGGCATTGATCAGACACGTAATCGACAGCCAGCGAAGGATCGGCTCGAGCCGCACCTCGTTGAACAAGCGTGTGAACAGCGGCGCCGACAGGAACAGGGCCGCCGTGACTGCGATGCCCAGAACGATCTGCCAGGTGAAGACGAACCGGATGTCGCGCTCGTCGATGATCTGGCGCTGGATCAGCCCGTACGACAGCCCGACATCCGAGAAGAAGCTGCTGAAGAAGACGACGACGAGCGCTGCGGCAAACAGCCCGTACTGATCGGGTCCGAGCAGTCGCACCAGAACAATCTGTGAGACGACCTGAACGCCGATCCGGACGACCGTCGCCCCCGTGCCCCAAAGCACAGCCGTGATGCTGCGGCTGCCGATACCGCCCGACGCGCCGCGCTCCGACATGACGTCAGGCCTTGACCAGCACCGATCCGAGCATCCGCGCGCCAAGCTGGCTCATGCTCTGCGTGACCTTCTCGAGCGCCGCGGTGAGCGAGTGGTTCTGGCGCGCGACCACGATGAAGTTCCGCGCGGCTGCGACCACGAGCGACGCATCAGGCTTGATGCCGGCCGACGGCGTGTCGACGATGACCACGTCGAACGCGTTCGACATCATCTGCATCAGGTGCGCCGTTGTGTTGCGCGCCAGTAGGTCGGTCGGGCTCGGCACCTCGGGGCCGGCGGTCATCACTGTCAGGTCACCCAGGCCGGCGACGCGCTGCAGCGCGTCCTTCGGGTTGCAGCGCAGGCTCAATACCGACGACAGCCCGATATCGTTATTCAGCGAGAAGAGCTGATGCTGCCGGCCGGTGCGCATGTCTGCGTCGATCAGCAACGTGCGGTCGCCCATCTGCGCGAAGCTGACGGCGAGGTTGGCAGCCGAGAACGACTTACCTTCCTTCGCACCCTGGCTGACCACGGCTACGACACGCGATCCGTGTTCTCCACCCTCTGCGAGGCGCGCCTTGATCCGCGTGCGCAACATCCGCAGATCGTCCATGAACGGATGGTTGACGTCGAATGCCGCCACCAGTTCGCGACCCAGGGTGCTCTGAGACAAATCGAGCAGCGGGAACTTCGTGCGCATCGCAAGCGCGAGGTTCAGCTGCTCGGCCGTGACCTTGCCGCTCGAAACGACCACCTCACTGAAGCGCGCTCCCTGCTCCTCGGCGATCGAAGCGATCTCCTCGACTTCCGCAGCCGACAGCAGGCAGGCGTCAAGCAGCGCGCCGGGCACCGTCGCCTCATCCTCCTTGTGGATCGGCGTGAGGTCGGGCTTGGCGGTGGACGAGTCGTCGCCGGGGGCGTGGTCGCGATGGCAGGTTCGGCCCGGGCGACCGACGTTACGCCAAGCTTTGCCAGATTGGCGCGCGCGGCCGTCAGCCGGGGTTGGGGAATCTGGCCAATGACGTGGGTCGGCACGGCAGACAGCTCGCCGACGACCGGCGAGCCGGTCACCCGCTCCAGATCCTCGGCGAAACGCACCCTGCTGTTCAGCGACTCGGCGAGCAGCGCCGAGATCACGCCGAGCAGCGCGCCGAAGACGACGCCGATCGACAGGTTCAGCGGAATGTTCGGCGACGACGGTAGCAGCGGCGTCGTGGCGGTCGAGACGAGCGCCACGTTGGCCTGGGTCGCCCGGCTCTCGAGCGAGGCCTGCGACACGCGGGTGATCAGCGCATCGTAGGCGCGCTGCGCGGCGTCGACATCCTTTTGCATCACCGCAAGCTGCTCGCGGGCAGTCTTGTTCGCCAGCACAATCGCCCGCTGCCTCTCGAGCGCACCGCGGATCTCGGCCTCGCGGGCCGAATTGACCTGGAAGTTGCGCTCCAGGCTGCCGGTGATGTTGGCGGTCTCGACACCAAGACGTTGGGTCAGCGACTCGACCTCCTGGCGGATCCGGGCGATCTCGGGGTGCGCCTCGCCCAGCACGGCCGAGCGCTCGCGCAGGCGCGCCTCGGCGATGGCGAGCTGGCCCTTGAGCGACTGAATAAGTGGATTGGCGAGCACCTCGGGCACGTCCGCCGTGCGACGGCCACCGACGACAGCCTCATGCTTGCGGCCAGCCTCGATCCGCGCGGCCTGAATCGCGGTGAGTTGCGCCGACAACTCCTGCAGCCGCATGTTCTCGACGTCGTCCTTTTCGTCGGTCGTCGCGATGCCCTTGCTGCGACGGAACTCGCTCAATTTGGCTTGAGCCCGAGCGAGCTCCTCGCGAACCTGCTTCGACTGCTCGGCGAAGAACTCACGCGTCTGGCGTGCCGGCTGGATGCGCATCTCCACGATCGTGTCGGTGTACGCTTGGACGAACTCATTGGCCACCGCCGCCACCGACCGGCGATCGTGCGACGCGTACGACACAACCAGCAGATTGGTGTCCTTGGAGGGACGGACCTTCAGGTCCTTGAGCAACAGTCGCGCGAGCCCCAGACGGATCGCCTCGGGAGAGGAGTTGGCATTCGCCTCGTCAGCCAGCCGGTTCACCCAGTCGGACCGGTCGGCGAGCCCGAGGGTGTCGACCACCCGCAGCGCGACCCTCTCGCTGGTCATCAGCTCGACCTGGGTCGCGATGTAGGAAGTCAGCAAATGAGCCGGCAGGACCTGGCCAGCGATCGGATCGGGTGTCTTGACGTCGATAAGCATCTGCGCGGTCGCGGTATACCGCGGCGTCATCACCAAGGACGCGACGGTCACCAGCGCGATCACCGCGCCGAAAACGGTCCCGACCAGCAAGGAACGTGCACGCAGAACACCAAGGAACTGTCTGAAGTTCATCTACGAGACTCCGAAGCGGTGGTCGCAACGCCGACGGCGCACGACTAGGGGATTATCTCCCGATTCCTTTCCTCGGCTCAGGGGATAAGTCACGCACTGCCGGTCTTCCGGCAGCCGCTCGACGACGATCCACGGCGGCTGGCGAAGAGGAGTCCGAAGGCCCCTTCCTCGAACCCCTCCCCCGGTGTGGGTCCGATGTCACATCGATGCATGAACCTGGATCCAGCAGTCAGCCCGGAGTGATGCAGGTCGGGCGTGGTGATGACCTGTCCAACGTTACAGGATCTTCAATTCGTCGAAGTGGCTCACCAAATCGGCACGGCCCTGATACAGTTGGCCCAGCGTCACGATCTCATGCTCGAGGTCCGTCACTAGTACACCGACACGTTAATTACGCAACATAGTGACGCCCCAACCTACGATCGGCGTCTTGCCGTGTGAACGTCCATCGGATGGGCGTTCGTTCGCGGTTGCGCTGTCGCTGCCAAGCGTCCACCTCGCAGGCCAGGGCACCGCGTTCGCCGAAGCGGCGATCCGGGCACTGGCGGGTCAGCACGCCGATCTCGATCTCGGCCATGTTCAGCCAACTGGCGTGCTTGGGCGTGTAGTGAAACCGCACGCGCCGCAGAAGCCGCGAGGCGGCTGCTTTGCCCAGCACGTCCTCGAAGCTCTTTCGCATGTGGATGTTCAGGTTGTCGAGCACCGGTGGATGCAGCTTGCCGTGCGATAGACGTTGTCGATCAAGTGGCGGATGAACGCCACGAAGTCGGTCTTGCCGCGACGCTCGGTGACCGCCACGGTGCGTTGTCCGGCGTTCGGTTCGACGGCCACAAACAGATTGCAGGTGCCGCGGCGCACGTACTCGTAGTCTTCGCGAGCGGGCGCGCCGCACCGCATGGGCATGGGCGCTCGGCTGTGGGCCAGCACCTGCGTGCTCTTCTCGTCCACGCACACGACGGGCTGGTCGTCTCTGCGCGCCCTGGCATACAGCGCGAGCAGCCCATACATGCGCTTGCGGTACTGGGCGTCGAGCACACCCACGCACCACATCACCCGCCGCCAAGGCTTGAGCCAGTTTTTTTTAGAAGCCGGCGGATCGTCTCGCGGCTGATTCCTTCCAGGCCTGGCTCGGCGCGCGCCGCCTGTTCCAATCGCATCACCGTCCAGCGCTTGATTCCAGCGGGGGGTGCCGAGCACGCAAGCGCCGTGATCCGCGCTTCCGCGTTGGTGTCGTACCGATGTGGACGCCCAGGGCGCGGCGCATCGAACAGCGCCGCCCGCACCCCACCGGCCAGATACGCGCTGCGAGTGCGCCAGATCGCCGTCCGGTCGACCCCGAGCACGTCCATGATCACCGCCTGCGGCGTGTCGCGATCCAGCGCCGCGAGAATGTGCGCCCGGTTCACCTCGCGGGCGTGGTGCAGCCCCTTGGAGCGCACCTCCTCGACCAACTGCCTGTCCTTGCTCGACAAACGCAACGGTATCGGGCGCATGCCAACCCCCGCTTGGGAGAGATAAACATGACGCCATTGTATTCATGTTGCGTTATTTACGTGTTGCAGTACTAGCACCACGGGCCGGGCCTGCTCCCAAGCCATCAGTACAGACCTGCCGCCTTGGGCTTCCCCGCCCTGTCCGCTTCGGTCCATCCCAGGAAATCACGATAGGCGGACTCCAGTCCCTGGCGCAACCGGGTCTTCGCCCGCCATCCGAGACGATGCATACGGCTCACATCGAGCAACTTCCTCGGAGTCCCGTCTGGCTTGGAAACGTCGAACACGACGCCCCCCGTGTATCCGACCACCTGGCCGACGGCCTCCGCAAGCTCGGCGATGGTCAAGTCCTCACCGACGCCGACATTGATCAAAGGCGGCTCGAACACACCGGTGGCATGCTCGTCCGCGCCCAGAAGCGAGCCAAACCTGTCGTCGGGCAGCGACATCAGGAACAGGCAAGCGTCAGCCAGATCGTCGCTATAGAGGAACTCACGGCGCGGCCTGCCGGTTCCCCAGACCGAAACCGAGGGCGCACCGGTGATTTTCGCGTCATGAAACTTCCTGAGCAAGCCTGGAATGACGTGCGAGTTCTCAGGGTGGTAATTGTCTCCGGGGCCGTACAGGTTCGTCGGCATCACTGCCAGGAACCGGGTTCCATACTGGCGGTTGTAGCTCCAACAGAGTTCTATGCCCGCAATCTTGGCAAGCGCGTACGAGCGGTTCGTCGGCTCGAGGGACCCAGTGAGCAGATGCCTCTCCTGCAACGGCTGCGGAGCGTGCTTCGGATAGATGCACGAAGAGCCGAGGAACAGAAGGCGTTGAACATTCGCCTTGAACGCGCCCGCGATGACGTTGCCCTGGATCGCCAAGTTGTCCTGCAAAAACTCGACCGGATACCTGTAGTTCGCCATGATCCCGCCGACTCGCGCCGCAGCGAGAAAGACGTACTCGGGCCTCTCGGAATGCATGAAGTGCTCAGTTGCCGCTGAATCGCGCAAGTCGAGTTCGTCGGAACCTCGCAGCACCAGGTTGTCGAACCCACGGGCACGGAGTACACGAACGATCGCCGAGCCGACCAGACCCCGGTGCCCCGCGACATAGATCCTCGAGGCGGCTTTCATTCGTGGTATTGATAAACTGGGTACCCGTGGCGCCGGACGAGTTCATCGCGCTGCGCCGACTTCAGATCCTCGCGGACCATCTCGGAGACCAGCTCCTCGAACGAGGTTCTGGGCACCCAGCCAAGTCGTTCTCGCGCCTTCGTGGGATCGCCGAGAAGGGTTTCGACCTCTGTCGGACGGAAATACCGTGGATCCACCTCGACCAGACAGTGCCCCTGCTGGTCGTAGCCCTTTTCTTCGACGCCCTGCCCCCGCCACTCGAAGGTGATGCCGAGCTCGCGGCCCGCGGTCGTTACGAAATCGCGAACCGAGTACTGGTATCCCGTGGCGATGACAAAGTCTTCCGGCTGTGCTTGCTGGAGCATCAGCCACTGCATTTCCACATAGTCCCTGGCGTGTCCCCAGTCACGCTTCGCATCGAGATTGCCGAGGTAGAGCCTGTCCTGCAGACCCAGCTTGATTCGCGCCAGCGCGCGCGTGATCTTCCTCGTGACGAAAGTCTCCCCTCGCACCGGGGATTCATGGTTGAAGAGGATGCCGTTGCACCCATAGATGCCGTAAGCCTCTCGGTAGTTGACGGTGATCCAGTAGGCGTACAGCTTCGCAACCGCGTAGGGGCTGCGTGGATAGAAAGGCGTCGTCTCCTTCTGCGGGATCTCTTGCACCTTGCCATAGAGTTCGGATGTGGATGCCTGGTAAAACCGCGTGTTGTCGACGAGACCGAGGATGCGGATCGCCTCGAGGATCCTGAGGGTGCCGAGTGCGTCCGCATTCGCGGTGTACTCGGGCGATTCGAAGGAGACTGCAACATGGCTCTGTGCGGCGAGGTTGTAGATCTCGTCCGGCCGCACCTGCTGAACAATCCGGATCAGGTTTGTCGAGTCCGTGAGATCGCCGTAGTGCAATATCATCTTGCGATCAGGCGCGTGTGGATCCTGGTAGAGATGATCGATGCGAGCGGTGTTGAACATCGACGCTCGCCGCTTGACGCCGTGAACCTCATAGCCTTTGCCGAGCAGGAACTCCGCCAGATAGGCGCCGTCCTGCCCGGTGATGCCGGTTATCAGTGCTTTCTTCATGGTGTGAACAGTTCCGGGACGAGACGGCAGCATAGGCCAAAGAGGCCTGTGGGCGTTGATGGAGTTAACAGCCGGCGGCATATCGTGGACGCATGGCTACCAGAGCGCTTCCTGCCAGGACCGTGTGTTGTCTCCCACGCTCTTTCGCGATCCACCAGTTCTCCATCGCGTATCGATCCCCGCGCAAGTGCACTAGGCGGTGGCCGAACGCGGAGGACTCGGGAGGAAGAATCGCCTGCGCGCTGCGCCAAGCCGAAGCGGACACGCCGGCAGCCGACGTTTGCCGCGGGGTGGGAATCTCGGGGCGACCTTCCATGTGGAGAGACGTACGCCAGGCTGGGCGTATGCTCGGACGGCTGAAGCTGCTCAAAGCGGAGAGCGCGCGCCTGAAGCGCCTCGTGGTCCATCACTTCTTGTTCGAGAGGGCATTGCGCTCGTTTCGCGGGAGATCGGATTCAATCGACGTGCCAGGAGATTTGCGCGGCCACGATCGTCCCAAACCGGCAAGCTGCATCACAGCGTGGGCCATGAACCTGGTGTTATAAGTGAGATAGCGGCGCCACAGGCGCCTCGGCTCCTGTCCCAGCCGGAAGAGCCACTCCAACCCAATGGAACGCATCCACGTCGGTGCCCGCCTCACTATGCCTGCATGAAAATCGAAGGCTGCGCCCACACCAACCATGACCGCGCGCACGTGCCCGCGGTGCTCCCGCATCCATCGCTCTTGCCGAGGGCATCCAAGGCCGACGAAGACCAGCCCCGCCCCCGATGCGTTGATGGCCCGGACAACAGCTCTGTCTTCCTCGGTGTTCAGGGGCCGAAAGGGGGGCGAATGAGTTCCGGCGATTCGCAGTTCCGGGAAGGCAGCCCGCAACTTCTCGCAAAGCCTGGCGAGGGTGTCCTCGGTGCTGCCGTACAGGAAGATCGAATCGCCCCGACGTGCTGCTTCGGCGCAATATCGCCACATCAGTTCCGGGCCATCGATGCGTGCCTGCCCCTTCGCTCCCGGGCAACGCAACATCCAGACAACCGGCATCCCGTCGGGCGTAGCCATGTCGGACTCGGCGAGAACCTGGCGGAACCCTGAATCCTCACGCGCCAACGCGAGAGAATGTGCATTGACGATGCACACGACCTTCGAATCCCTGCGTGCAGACCACTCGCGGAGGGTCCCCAGGGCCTGATCCCAAGACAGCGCGTCGATCGGGACACCGATGACGTCTCGACGCACCCGGCCCCGCGTACGCGACAGCGTGTCCTCCTGCGGTGCTGCGCTGGCCGGCACGCCATGCGTGACCATCTCTCCCTGCACGTCGCTCGCTTTCACTTTTACAGCACGCATTCGATGGTCCGCCTGGGCACGCCTCCCGGCCTGCGCTCGGTGACACACGCGAGCAACCGCCAGGCCTCCTTGCGGATTCTCGACCTGAGAAGGCATGTGCCGCCAGTCATCGTAGTGACGCAGAGCAGGATCACGATCGTGAGCCGCACGTTAGAAATCTCCAAGGCATCTGGGAGGGCAATCTCCGCGACCGGCCCGGGACTCAGAACACGCTCTCGCGAACGAAGATCAGGTCGTCGGGCTTGATGAGATCGTCGAGCTTCGGCTCGAGCACCTGCACCGTGTTGCCACCGAAGCGGCGGTGCACGCGCACGCCCTTGTCGGTGCCGCGCAAGGTCAGGCCGCCGCCCTTCGCGATCGCCTGCGCGACCGTGATGCCGCGGTCGAGCGGATACATGCCGGGGCGCTGAACCTGGCCGTAAACGTAGAACTGCGGGGCACGGTCCACGAAGATCACGTCGCCGGCCGCCAGGGGCACGTCGCGCGAAAGGTCGCCGACCGTAAACATCTCGACCAGGTCGATCTCCATCCGCTGCATGCGACCTCCGCGCATCGTCATGAGGATCACCTGGTCGGCACCGGTCGGCGTGACGCCGCCGGCCATCGACAGCACCTCGGACAGGCGCATTCCGGTCGTCTCGAGCGCATATCTTCCGGGCTTGGCGACGTTGCCCAGCACCGACACCTGCTGGCTCCGGAACTGGGTGACGTTCAGCGTGACCTGCGGGTTCTTCAGGAAGTTGCCGTCGGTGAGGCGCTTGGCGATGAGCCGCTCGACGTCGGTCGGCGACAGCCCGCCGATGCGGATCACTCCGATCAGGGGGAAGGAGATCACGCCGTTCTCGGAGACGCGCGCCTCGACCGTCAGGTCGGGCTGCTGGAAGACCTGGATGCGGACGACGTCGCCGGGCCCGAGCCGGTAATCGACGCGGCTGTCGACCTGCGCCTGCGCCAGCGCGGTGAACAGCAGGGCCAGCAACATCAGCAGGACGCGGAGCAGCGATTTGACGGACATGGGTCTAGCGGCCCGACGAGATTGCAATACGGCGCATGATAGCGGCACCGGCGCACCCTGCTCGTGACCAAATGCTCGGAGCACGGCTGCCGCCGGTTCGCCCTCTCGCCCCGGCGGCCGGTCGCGACGCTGGGCCGGCGATCAGAAGCTCGCCAGGACGCTGGCCGACACCACGTTGTCGTCGTACTCGACGCTGGAGACGTTGGAGGTGCGGCTGGTGCGCCGGGCATCGAGGTTCACCCGGATGGTGCGCGAGTATTCGTAGCCGAGGCCGATCCCGAAGATGTTGATGTCGTCCTTGCGCGCCGACCCCGCGGTGATCGAAGGGTCGCCCTCGTACGAGGCACGCATCCGCGACACGAGCCCGTTCAGCACGATCTTGCCGCTCAGCCGGTAACTGGGCCGCAGCCTGAGCGTTGTCTGGTCGACGTAGCTCGCGGTGAGCAGTTCTTCCGACTGGATGTCTCGGATCAGTTCGGCGCGCATCGTGAACAAGCCGGTCGGGCGCCACTCGACGTTCAGCCCGGCGGTCGGTCCGCTGAAGTCGCGCTGCGGCACATGATCGAACCTGCGCTTCGTGAGGCCGACCTGCCCGCCGATCCTGCTGTCGTCGGACGGGCGGACCTGCAGGCGCGCGAGGATCGCGTCCTGCGTGAACTGGTTGTCGATCGCGCCGGGCAGCACGTTGCCGAAGGTGTCGAAAACCTGCCGGTTGGGGTAGTCGCCGTTGGTATGACGCCACACCAGGTCGACGGTGCGGGCGTCGGCGCGCGAAAAACGCAGCCCCGCTTCGGCGCTGAAGAACCGATAGTCGGCCGCCTGCACGCCGCTGTAGGAGTTGTCGAGGGTCTCGGTGTCCGCGCCGACGAAGACCGCGAGATCCGGCGTCAGCCGCATGCCGGCGCTGCCGTAGACCCTGGCGCGCCGTTCGATGTTTTCGCGGTCGATGTAGTAGTTGCCGAAGGGCGTGGAGGCGCGCGTGAGACGAACGCCCAGGGTGCCGAAATACGGCCGGCCGATCGACCAGTCCCAGTGCCCGCCGGCGGAATAGCCGATGTGATCGAAGCGCGAATACTCCAGCATCTTCACCGGCAGCACCGATGCGTCGAGCCGGAACCGCTGCAGGCTGACCTGTCGGTCGAAGGTGACGCCGGCCAGCGCCCGCAGTGCCGTGTCTCCCCGTTTCGACTTTCCGTAGACCCCCGACGGGCTGACGCCGTCGGGCAACGCGAACAGGTTGCTGTGCCACTCGAACTCGGCCCCGGCGTGCAGCTGCAGCACGTCGCGGTCCTGGCTGAAAATCTCGAGAGGCGCGATACCGTAGGGCGTGTACCACGGCTGGGCGAGTGCGCTCAACGGACTCTGTGCCTGCGCGAGCACAGGCGCGAGCGGCAGCAGGGCGGTCGCCAGACAGCGCGCCAGGGGTTTGCCGGAAATCAACATATCGATCCCTTCGAGAAATATTGCCTTCCGCTGCCTCGCCTGACCCCGCATCATCGAAGCGTCAACACCCGTTGTCAGGCTGTGGGGCGCGTTTCACCAACCGGAATGCCCCCCGCGACGGGGGCTAGGTTAGCAGCATCGAAAGACTTTTTCCATCCGCGACCGTGCCAAGATGCCGGCTGTCAATTAACGCGATGAACGATCCACAGACAGGACCCCTGATGGCCGCCCGCCCGCTCGTCCGGCTCGGCACCCGGAGCCTGACCGACTTCGCGAAGTCGGTCGTGGACCCGCTGCTGGCCGTGGCGTGCCTGTTCGGATCGACGCTGGCGTGGGGTCGCGACATCCGCCCGGCCGAAGTGATCCTTGCCGTGCTGGTCTTTGCGCTGACCTACCCGGCCAACGTCCCGTTCAGGCAGCGATCCCGCGGCATGTTGCGCCAGATCGCGGGCAGCTGGGCGCTGGTGATGACGGTGCTGCTGGTGTTCGGGCTCACGATCGACATGCTCCGGGTGTTCGACCACAACGTCCTGGCAACCTGGTTCATCGCGACGCCCGCCATCCAGTCGGCGACCCACTGGGTGTCGCCGCGGGTCGTGCCCGGGCTGATTGCGATGCGCGGCGAGCAGGTCGCGATCGTGATCGGCGCGAACACCCTCGGCCGGACGCTCGCGCAACAGCTCTCCGCCGATCCGTTCGCACAGACGCGGGTGACGGCATTCTTCGACGACCGCGACGCGGCCCGGCTCGGCAACGTCACCGAGGCGCCGATCTTCGGCCGCATCGACCGCGCCGCCGACTACGTGCGGGCCAATCGGATCGACCAGATCTTCATCGCGCTGCCGATGGCGTCGCAGCCGCGCATCCTCCAGTTGCTCGAGTCGCTGCGCGACACCACCGCGTCGATCTTCTTCGTGCCCGACATCTTCATGATGGACATCATCCGGGCACGGGTCGACACGATGGTCGGCATGCCGGTGGTCGCGGTCTGCGAGTCGCCGTTCCACGGAACGACCGGCGTGATCAAACGGCTCTCCGACCTGTGCATCGCGGCCGTCGCGCTGCTGGTCTTCTCGCCGGTCATGCTGGCGATCGCCGCCGCGATCAAGCTGACCATGCCCGGGCCGGTGCTGTTCAAGCAGCGCCGCTACGGGCTGGAGGGCCAGGAAATCGTGGTCTGGAAGTTCCGCACGATGAAGGTGCAGGAAGACGGCGCGAACATCAGGCAGGCCACGAAGGACGACGAGCGCATCACGCCGCTCGGCCGCTTCCTGCGTCGCACCTCGCTGGACGAGTTGCCGCAGTTCTTCAACGTGCTGCAGGGCAGGATGAGCGTGGTCGGCCCACGCCCGCACGCCATCGCCCATAACGAAATGTACCGGAAGCTGATCAAGGGCTACATGATCCGGCACAAGGTCAAGCCGGGCATCACGGGCCTCGCGCAGGTCAGCGGCGCGCGCGGCGAGACCGATACGCTCGACAAGATGGAAATGCGCATCCAGTATGATCTGCAGTATCTGCGCAACTGGTCGCTGCGCCTCGACCTGTGGATCCTCTACAGGACGGTACTGGACGCCTTCCGGGACCCCAACGCCTACTGACGGCACCACGGCGCAGGCAGGCCGCCGTGCGTGGGGCGCACGGCGACGGCGACCCGGATCGCCGCCGAGCGAACGAACACAGTCAGGGCGAGGTAGGAAGACATGGCGATCATCCTGGAGGCGGTTGCCGCCAACGGCGCGGTGCAGCGCGTGCCGCTGGCCGACGCAGCCACCGTCGTGCCGGCCCAACCGGGCCTGCGCTACCGGCTGTTCAACGATGCCGGCGGACGCGTGTCTCCCGCAGCGCTGGTCAAGCGCGTCGACGGCGACCTGGTCGTCGAGGGCCTGGCCGACAACAAGAGCGTGTCGCTGCAGGGCTTCTTCAGTCGCTGCACGCCGCAGGACACCTGCTCGATGTCGATGGAGAACATCGGCGGCACGCCGGACGAGGCAGTCACTCCGGCCACGCAACCGGTAGCGACGCTGCCCGAGGGCGGCTTGCTGATGTACGCGTCGGGAATGACGGCTTCGGAAGTCGTGGCCGCGCGCGACACCGAGTTCTCGTTCAAGCCGCTGCTCGGCGTCGCGGGCGGGCTCGCGATCGTCGGCGCAGCGGGCGGCGGCGGGGGTGGCTCGAGCGGAAAGTCCTCGGACACGACCCCGCCCGGCGCACCGGTCATCACCAGCGGCGAGTTCACCAACAAGGTCAGGCCGACGATCGCCGGCACCGCCGAGCCCGGATCGAAGGTCACGCTGACCCTCGACGTCGGCAGCGACGGCAAGGCGGACGTGACCTATGACACCACGGTCGCGTCGAACGGGATCTGGTCGATCGACACCGCCACGGCGACGCCCACCACGGGATCGTTGCCGACGATCGCGGAAGGCGTCACGACGTCGCTATCGGCTCGCGCCGTCGACGGGGCGGGCAACCCGAGCGCGCTGACGACCGCCCGGCTGACGCTGGACACCCACGCGCCACCAGCGCCCTCCATCGACAGCCCGCTGCTCACGAACGACACGACGCCGGTGATCTACGGCTTCGCCGAGCCCGGATCGATCGTGACGGTGGAACTCGACCTGAACCGCGACGGCACGGCAGACGTCCGGTGGAACGCCACCGCAGACGCCGCCGGTGCCTACAGCGTCGACGTCGGCAGCGCGCCGGCCAGCGGGACCCTGCCCGCAGGCAAGCTGGGCGACGTCAGCACGACGGGGCTGTCCGTGTTCGCCTCCGACCTCGCAGGCAACGCCAGCCCGCGCGTACCGGCGGAACTGCGGGTCGACACTTCCATTCCGCCGCCGCCGACCATCGCCACGATCGCCGGCGACAACCGGATCAACGCGGCCGAGACCGGGGCGTCGGTGACGATTTCCGGAACACTGGACGCAGCCTACGCCGACCGGCCCGTGAGCGTCCAGTGGGGAAGCCTTGCGCCCCGCGCCGCAACCGTGACCGGAACCGTCTGGTCGATCACGATCGCGGCCGGAGACATTCCCGGCGACGGCGTGCAGACAGTTCGCGCCACCTACGTGAACGCCGCCGGAACGACGAGCGTCGAGGCCACGCAGCCCGTGGTGATCGACCGCGTGGCACCGGGCGCTCCATCGATCGCGCTGAACCCGGTCAGCGACTCCGGCACCCTGGGCGACGGCATTACCAACGACGACACGCCGACGATCCGCGTCACGCTCACCGGCACCGGCGCCGTGGCCGGGGACACGATCACGGTCCGCAGCGGAGGCGCCACGGTGGCCACGGTTGCGGTGTCGGCAAACGACGTATCGGCCGGCTACGCCGACGCGACGACCGTGTCGCTGGGCGCCGACGGACCGAAGACGCTGACCGCGACCCTCACCGACCTCGTCGGCAACGTATCGTCCGCGTCGGCATCGCTGGCGATCACGATCGACCGCTCGGCGCCGACCGTGATCATCACCGACGATACGCCCGGCACTGCCACCGGGCCGGTCACCTTCACCTTCACCTTCAGCGAACCGGTCAACGATTTCGCGGCCAGCGACATCGTGGTCTCGGGCGGCACCAAGGGGGCGTTTACAGCGGTCAGCAGCACCGTGTACCGCCTCGTCGTCACCCCACCCGCCGACACCAACGGACAGATCACGGTCGACGTCCCCGCGGGTATCGCGCTCGACGTCGCCGGCACCGGCAACCTCGCAGCCGCCCAGGCCGTCCAGCCGTACTCGCTCGGAATCGCGCCCACGCTCGCGATTACCGACAACGCACCGGGCACCGCCACCGGGCCGGTCACCTTTACCTTCACCTTCAGCGAACCGGTCAACGGTTTCACCGCCGCCGACATCGGGGTCACCAACGGCACCAAGGGAGCCTTCACCGGCGCCAACGGCGACAGCGTCTACACGCTGGTCGTGACACCCGCCGCAGGCGCGGCCGGCGACATCGGGGTCTCGGTGGCCGCCGGCGTGGCCACCGACCTGACCGGAAACCCGAACGTCGGCCCGGTGTCGGTGTCGCAACCGTTCGACACGGCCCCGCCCACGCTCTTGATCACCGACAACGCACCGGGCACCGCCACCGGGCCGGTCACCTTCACCTTCACCTTCAGCGAACCGGTCAACGATTTCGCGGCCAGCGACATCGTGGTCTCGGGCGGCACCAAGGGCGCCTTCACCGGCGCCAACGGCAGCAGCGTCTACACGCTCGTCGTCAACCCGCCGGCCGACACCAGCGGCAGCATCGGCGTGTCGGTGGCCGCCGGGGCCGCCGCCGACTTGTCGGGCAACGCCAGTGTCGGGCCGGTCTCGACTTCGCAGGCGTTCGACACGGCAGTCGCGCCGACGCTGACGATCACCGACAACGCACCGGGCACCGCCACCGGGCCGGTCACCTTCACCTTCACCTTCAGCGAACCGGTCAACGATTTCGCGGCCAGCGACATCGTGGTCTCGGGCGGCACCAAGGGCGCCTTCACCGGCGCCAACGGCAGCAGCGTCTACACGCTCGTCGTCAACCCGCCGGCCGACACCAGCGGCAGCATCGGCGTGTCGGTGGCCGCCGGGGCCGCCGCCGACTTGTCGGGCAACGTCAGCGTCGGGCCCGTCTCGACCTCGCAGGCGTTCGACACGGCAGTCGCGCCGACGCTGACGATCACCGACAACGCACCGGGCACCGCCACCGGGCCGGTCACCTTCACCTTCACCTTCAGCGAACCGGTCAACGATTTCGCGGCCAGCGACATCGTGGTCTCGGGCGGCACCAAGGGCGCCTTCACCGGCGCCAACGGCAGCAGCGTCTACACGCTCGTCGTCAACCCGCCGGCCGACACCAGCGGCAGCATCGGCGTGTCGGTGGCCGCCGGGGCCGCCGCCGACTTGTCGGGCAACGCCAGCGTCGGGCCCGTCTCGACCTCGCAGGCGTTCGACACGGCAGTCGCGCCGACGCTGACGATCACCGACAACGCACCGGGCACCGCCACCGGGCCGGTCACCTTCACCTTCACCTTCAGCGAACCGGTCAACGATTTCGCGGCCAGCGACATCGTGGTCTCGGGCGGCACCAAGGGCGCCTTCACCGGCGCCAACGGCAGCAGCGTCTACACGCTCGTCGTCAACCCGCCGGCCGACACCAGCGGCAGCATCGGCGTGTCGGTGGCCGCCGGGGCCGCCGCCGACTTGTCGGGCAACCCCAGTGTCGGGCCGGTCTCGACTTCGCAGCCGTTCGACACCGCGGTGCCGACCGTCACGATCTCGCAGATTCTCGACGACGTTCCGCCCCCGGGCGTGCCGGTCGCACCGAACGGCACGACCGATGACAACTCGCCGACGCTCGTGCTGACCCTCAGCGAGTTGTTCACGACGGGCGCCCAGGTCGAGGTGTTCCGCAACGGCGGTTCCGTCGGCCTTGCGTCACCGAGCGGCACGACCACCGTCAATTTCACCGATACCGTGCCGTCCGACAGCACCTACACGTACACCGCGCGTATGACTGACGCGGCCGGCAACATCGGGGGGCTCAGCGCCCCGTTCACGATCACGATCGACACGACGCCCTGAGCGCCGGCCACCGGCGCGTGCGAACGATCGGGAGCGAGGAGCGCACACGTGGCCATCGTGCTCGAAACCCTGGACGCCGAAGGCACGCTCCTGCTGCGCACACCGCTGGTAAGCGGCGTCACGCTTGTTCAGGCCCAACCGGGCCTCACCTATCGCGTGGTCAACGACTTCGGCGGCCGGGTGGCCCCGTCGGCGCTGGTCAGGCGCCTCGACGACGACCTGCGCATCGAGGATCTGCCCGGCGAGCGCAACCTGGCCCTGCAGGGCTTCTTCTCGCGCTGCACGCCCGAGGCAACCTGCACGCTGGCGCTGGAGAACATCGGCGGCACGGCGGCCGAAACCGTCACGCCGGCCACGCCCCCGGTGACTGCGCTCGCCGACGGCGGGCTGCTGATGTACTCCGCGGGCGCGCCGGCAGCCAGCGTTGCGGCTGCCGCGGAGTCAGGGTTCGCACTCAAGCCCGTCGCAGGCGTGGCCGGCGGTCTCGCGATCGTGGCCGGCGCAGGCGGCGGCGGCGGGGGCGGCGGCTCGGCGGACGTCACCCCCCGGCAGCGCCGACGCTCACCAGCAACCCGCTCACGCGGCTGGCTCTGCCGGCCTTCACCGGTACCGCCGAGTCGGGCGCGAAGGTGACGCTCACGCTGTTCGCGGCGAGTCCGATCACCTACGAAACTACCGCGCAGGCCGACGGCGCCTGGCGCATCGACACCGCGAGCGACACCCCCCGTGTCGGCACGTTCGTGACGCTCCCCGAAGGCGTGCCGCTGCCGTTGTCGGTGGTCGCCACCGACGCCGCCGGCAACGCGAGCGCCCCCTCCTCCGGCAGCGTGACGTTCACGCCAGGTCCGCCCGGAGCGGCGCCGACGATCGGCGTGATCGCCACCGACGACGCGGTCAACGCGCTGGAAGCCGCTGCGCCCGTCACCGTCGGCGGCGTGCTCCCGGAGGCGAACCGGCCGCTCACCGTGTCGTGGGGCAGCACCACCGTGGCTGCCACGGTGAACGGCAGCGCCCGGAGCGCGGTCTTCGCACCGGCCCAGTTGCCGGCCGACGGTACGACGCGCGTGCGCGCCACCGGCTGTCGGCGGACGGCATGACGAGCCAGGAGGCGACCCGCGACGTCCTGGTGGATCGGGTCGCGCCGCTCGCGCCGTCGATCGTGGCCGTGCCCGAGAACGCGGGGGCGGCATCAGTTCGGTCGAGGCCGCCGACGGCACGCAGGTGCGAATCGCACTGGCGGGCACCGGTGCCGCCGCGGGCGACCGCCTCGTGCTGACCTGGGGCACGACGGTCGTCGCGGTCCACGCAATCGCCGCCGCGGACGCGGGCGCCGGCATGGCGAGCATCGACATCGCGGCCGCGACGCTCGCCGCACTGCCCGATGGCACGCGCGACCTGGTCGCGCGCGTGGACGACGTCGCCGGAAACGTCGGAGCGACGAGCGCCGCGTTTGCGCTGACGCTGGATCGCTCGGCGCCCAGGACGACCGCGCGCATCACCGCGGTGACCGACGACGCTCCGCTCGTGACCGGCACCGTCGCGAGCGGCGGGTTGACGAACGACACCACGCCGACCCTCACCGGCACTGTCTCGGCCGCGCTCGGCAGCGACGAGACGGTCGAAGTCCTGCGCAACGGCCGGGCGGTCGGCTTCGCGGCCGTCTCGGGCACCCGCTGGAGCTTTGGCGACTCGGGCCTGAGCGACGCCACCACCTACGCCTACACCGTCCGCGTGGTCGACGCCGCAGGCAACCGCGGCACCGCGAGCACCAGCTACTCGATCGTCGTCGACACCGCGCCGCCGAGTCGCAGCCTCGTCAAAGCCGACGTGGTCGACAACGTCATCCCGGACCGCGGCTCGGTGCCGAACGGCGGCAGCACCAACGACACGCGACCGGAACTCGTGCTCACGCTCGACAGCGTGCTCGCCAGCGGCGAGTCGCTGCGCGTTCACCGCGCCAGCGGGGGCGGCAGCCCGGTGACCATCGGGTTGGCCACGCGCGACAGCGGCACCACCTATGTCCTCACCGAGGACCGCGCGCTTGCCCGGGGCGGCACGTATACGTACTCGGCCGACGTCGTCGATGCCGCCGGCAACCCGGCGTCGCTCGGTCTGAATTACACTATCTACATCGTCTGATCGCCCTCCTGCCCACGACTCTCCGAGGCCATGAATCCGCCCGGACCCACCCCCCGGCCACCGCGCGCGCCGCTTCGCCGCGTGCTGGCGGCACTCGCGGGTGCGGGCTTCGCGCTCGGGGCCGCGTCGCCGGCGCTCAGCTCCGACCCGGCGCACGAACTGGTCGAGACCGCAATCCGCCACGAAGAAGGCGACGGCGTGGCGCGCAGTCTCGCGCGCGCCTACGAGCTGTATTGCGAAGCCGCGCGCGCCGGCTCGCCCGAAGCGCTGATGCGCATCGGCTGGATGTACGCGCAGGGGCGCGGCCGCCCGCGCGACGCGTCGATCGCCGAGACCATGTTCCGGCGCGCGGCCGGCGCCGCCAGCGACCTGCACGATCGCCTTCCCGACTGCCTGCAACCGCCCTACCAGATCGTCGCCTACAGCGAACCCGAGCCCGAACCGGCCCGGGTCCTGGCGCGCGCCTCCACCGCCGCCGGGGCGGCGCCGCAGCCCCCATTCGACCCGCTCGCCGACTACCCCGCCCTCCAGCGCAGCAAGCTGGCCCGGACGGTCGTCGCCATGGCGCACGAGCACCGCCTCGACGTTCGGCTGGTGCTCGCGGTGATGCGCGCCGAGTCGAACTTCGATCCGTACGCCCGCTCCCCGAAGAACGCCCAGGGGCTGATGCAGCTGCTGCCCGAGACGGCCGAGCGCTTCGCAGTTCGAAACACGTTCGACCCCGTGCAGAACCTGCGCGGCGGCATGCGTTACCTGCAGTGGCTGCTGTCGTACTTCCGCGGCGACGTCACGCTGGCGCTCGCCGGCTACAACGCCGGCGAACGCGCGGTCGACCGCCATCGCGGAGTGCCTCCGTACCCGGAGACCCTCGGCTACGTGAAGCGCATCCGCGCGCTCTATCCCGACGATCGGCATCCGTTCGACGCGGAGGTGACCGCACCTCCGCCGTGGCTGCCTGCGCACGACGCGCCACGGGCGACCATCAGGCGTGCCTCGTACGCGGCAGCCGACTGAGCGCGCCTCGGGTGGCTCTGTTGCGTCGCCGCAACCCGCGGACCACGGCGGCTACCGGGTATCGCGTCGCCGCAACCGATAATGCGGGCGGGACGGCAACCGGGCGGTTCTTCGCCTAGCCTGTCCTCCGTGCCCTGCCGGCCGCAAGCCCCGTCGCGCCTGCCGGCCCCGCGCCCAGGAAAGCAACCGATTTCATGCGGATCGCCGCCATCGTCGTAGCCAGTCTCATCGCGCCCTGGAATGCCGCGTCCGCCGCGTCGCTCGCCGACGTGGTCCGGTCGGCACTGGCCAGCTATCCGGCGATCGCCGCCGCGCAGGCGAACCGCGAAGTGGCGCGGTTCGATGCCGACCGGGCCCGCGCGCTGCACTACCCCACGGTCGACCTGCTCGGCACCCGACGGCTTGCCGGCACGGCGCGCAACCTCGCGCAGCCGCGCGTGCGCGTGAACGTCTGGGCGTCGGGCGGCATCGAGGCGACCGTCGAGCGCGAGACGCTGCGCGAAAGCGCGCTGGCAAGCCGCGAGATCGAGACGCGCGAGGACGTCGCGTTCGAAGCGGCGCAGGCCTACCTGCGGCTGCTGCGCGGCGTGCGCACGCTCGAGGCGACCCGGCGCAACCTCGAGCGCCACGAGGCGCTGGTCAAGGACTTCGAAGCGATCGCGTCGATCGACGTCGGCCGGCGCTACGACCTGGTGCAGGCCCTCACGCGCCTCGAGCAGGTGCGCCTGCAGATGTCCGAACGCGAGGCCGAGATCGGCGCGGCGCGCGAATCGCTCGCGCGCTTCTACGCGCCGCCGATCGCGGCGGATGAGTTAAACCTGCCGATGCCGCCCCCCGCCCCCGCAGCCGCCAGGGCGCAGGCCGCGCTGGCCGAGCACCCGTCGGTGCTGGCCGCGCAGCGCGAGGTGCAGGTCGCCGAAGCCGACATCCGCGTGACCCGCGCCGACCGCATGCCCCGTCTCGACGTCGAGTCCACGCTGGGAAGCGAGAACGCGACGCAGCTGGTGGTGTCCTGGCCGGCTTTCGACCCGGCGCGCGGGGCGGCCGAGCAGGGGGCGCAGGCCTCGCTGGTCGGCGCGCGCGCGCGCCTCGCGGAGGAGCAGCGGGTGATCGAGGAGCGTCATCGCACCGCGCTGCAGGACTACGAGGCCGCCGCGCGGCGCGAGTCCGTGTCGCACGGCCAGATCGGACTGGCCGAGGAGCTGGTCGACGTCTATCGGGAGCAGTTCCGGATCGGCCGCCGCAACCTGCTCGACCTGCTGAACGCGTTCAACGAACTGTCGAGCGCCGAGCTGACTTTCGAGGCCGCGCGCGTCGACAAGGTGCTCGCGCGCTACCGGATGGAATACGCGACGGGGCGCCCGGCCTCTCTCTTCGACCGGAAGTCGCCATGAACGCGAAGGACGCCCCGATCGGCAACGCCGCGCAGGCCGACGACCTGCTCGACGGCCTGGCGCAGCTGGCGCGCATCGCGGGGCGCCCGCTGTCGCCCACCGCGCTGCAGGTGCAGAGCACGCGCGGGCGCGACGGTGCGCTCAACCTCGACGCGCTGCGCGGCGCCCTGGCAGCGAGCGGGCTCGACTTCGCGCGCGGCGAGGCGCCGCTGGCGCAACTCGGGCGCGAGGGGCTCCCCGCGCTGGTGGCGCTCGACGACGGCCGGCACCGGCTCGTGGAAGAGCCTGCCGAACTGCGCTCGGCCGGTCTCGAGCAGGCTTACGCGGGGCACTTCTACCGCGTGACGCCGCGGCCCGGCCCCGACATGCGCTCGGAGATCCCGGCGCGACGCAACGCGCGGGCGTGGTTCTGGCGCGTGCTGTGGGGACTGCGCGGCTACTACGTCCACGTCGCGCTGGCCACGCTGCTGGTCAACGTGCTGTCGATCGCGGTCTCGCTGTACGTGATGAACGTCTACGACCGCGTCGTGCCCAATCGCACCTACGAGACGCTGTGGGTGCTGACGATCGGCACGACCGGCGCGCTGGCGTTCGACTTCGTCGCGCGCACGCTGCGCGCATGGCTGGCCGACACCGCCGGCAAGCGCGCCGACCTCGAGATCAGCGCGGGCCTGTTCCGGCGCCTGCTCGGCATCCAGCTGATCCAGAAGCCCGCGTCGTCGGGAGCGTTCGTCAGCAACCTGCGCGACTTCGAGGCGATCCGCGAGGTGCTCACGTCGGCCACGCTGACGGCACTGGTCGACCTGCCGTTCTTCCTGCTGTTCGTGGCGGTGATCGCGGCGATCGCCGCGCCGCTGGCGATCGTGCCGCTGGTGGCGATCGTCGCCGTGGTGATCGTCGGCGCGCTGGTGCAGGCGCCGCTCGCGCGCAGCATCCGAGACTCGATGAAGGAGAGCTCGCAGCGCCAGGGGCTGGCGGTCGAGACCGTCGAGGGGCTCGAGACGCTCAAGGTCAACAACGCGCAGGCGCACGCACAGCAGCGCTGGGAGTGGTACACCGAGACCGTGGCGCTGGCGTCGATGAAGTCGCGCAACCTGTCGAACCTCGTGATCAACGCGACGTCCACGCTGCAGCAACTCGCCACCGTGGCCACGGTCGTGATCGGCGTCTACCTGATCCACGACGGGCGCCTCTCGATGGGCGGGCTGATCGGCGCGGTGATCCTGTGCGGGCGCGCGATCGCGCCGCTCGGGCAGGTGGCGGGTCTGGCGGTGCGGCTGCAGCAGGCCCGCACCGCCTTCGACGGCCTGCAGGCGCTGATCGACAAGACCAGCGAGCGCGACCCCGAGCGCAGCTACCTGAGCCTGCAGTCGGTGCGCGGCGACATCGGCTTCTCGGGCGTGGACTTCAGCCACGACCCCCAGGGCAGCACGCTGTTTCGCGGGCTGAACCTGTCGATCCGCGCCGGCGAGCGCGTGGCGATTCTCGGGCGCACCGGCAGCGGCAAGTCGACGCTGCTGCGGCTCGCCGCGGGGCTGTACACGCCGAGCGCCGGCCTGGTGACACTGGACGGCATCGACCTGCGGCAGATCGACCCCGCCGATCTGCGCGCCAGCGTCGGGCTGCTGCCGCAGGATGCGCGACTCTTCCTGGGATCCTTGCGCGAGAACCTCGACATGGGGCGCGCGGACCGCTCGCGCGACGACGCGCGGCTGCTCGAGGTGCTGCGCCAGTTCGGCCTCGACCGGTTCATCGCGCAGCACCCGCGCGGCATCGACATGCCGCTCGGCGAGGACGGCCTCGGGCTGTCGGGCGGGCAAAAGCGCCTCGTGTCCCTCGCCCGCATGGCGCTGCGCGACCCGGCAGTCGCGCTGCTCGACGAACCCACCAGCGGCCTCGATCCGGGCACCGAGCAGCAGATCCTGCGATCGATCGCGCAGTGGGCGCGCAGCGGCCGCGAGCGCACGCTCGTCGTCGTCACGCACCGCCCGCAGGTCCTGGAGATCGTCGACCGCATCGTCGTCGTCGAGCAGGGCCGCATCATCGTCGACGGCCCGCGCGCCCGCGTGGTGGAGCAATTGCAGAAGGGCATCACGGTGCCGGCAGCGGAGGCGCAGTCGTGAGCCGCAGCGCACTGAAGGGCCGCGAGCGCCCGTGGCTGGCATTCACCTCGATCGCGCTGATGTGCGCGGTCGTCGGGAGTTTCCTGTGGTGGGCCTCGGCCTCCGAGCTCGAGGAGGTCACCCGCGGCCAGGGCCGCGTCGTGCCGTCGAGCAAGGAGCAGGTGATCCAGAGCCTGGACCCCGGCGTGCTCACCGAGATGCGGGTGCGCGAGGGCGACGCGGTCGAGAAAGACCAGCTGCTGCTGCGCATCGACGACACCCGCGCGACCGCGCTGCTGCGCGAACTGCAGGCCAAGACCCATGCGCTGGCGGCTTCGGCGGCGCGCGCCCGCGCCGAAGCCTACGGCGGCAGGCTCGAGTTCCCGGCCGAGGTACGCGCGTTCCCCGAGCTGATCCGGCGCGAGACCGAGGCCTTCAACGCCCGGCGTCGCGCGCTCGACGACAGTGTCGCAGCGCTGCGCAACGGCATGGTGCTGCTCGACCGCGAGATCGAGATCACCGAGCCGATGGTCGGACGCGGCCTGGTCTCCGAGGTGGAGCTGCTGCGCCTGAAGCGCCAGCGCAACGACCTGGCGCTGCAGATGGCCGACCGGCAGAACAAGTTCCGTACCGACGCCGCGACCGACCTGATCAAGTTCGAGGCCGAACTCGCGCAGGCGCGCGAGAGCCTGGTGGCGCGCGCGGACGCCGCGCAGCGCACCGAGATCCGCTCGCCGATGAAAGGCACCGTCAAGAGCATCGCGGTGACCACGATCGGCGGCGTGGTGCAGGCCGGCCAGGAGATCATGGCCATCGTGCCCACCGAGGACACGCTGGTGATCGAGGCCTACGTGCGACCGGCCGACGTGGCGTTCATCCACCCGGGGCAGAAGGCGGTGGTCAAGATCAGCGCCTACGACTACGCGATCTACGGCGGGCTCGAAGGCACCGTGGAGAACATCAGTCCGGACACGTTGCGGGACGAGCGCCGGATGGCCACGCCGGTCGCCGACGTGGCCGACGAGGCGAACTCGTATTACCGGGTGCGCGTGCGCACGAAGACCAACTCGCTGACCACGCCCGCCGGACAACTCCTGCCGATCATTCCGGGGATGACCGCCACCGTGGAAATGCTCACCGGCCGCAAGACCGTGCTGCAGTACCTGGTCAAGCCGCTGAACCGGGCGAGCGAGGCGCTGCGGGAACGATAGAAGACGGCGATTTGCTGGTATGCGTCATGGAAACGCGGCTGCACGACCACTGGACTCTGCGTGCACCGCCTGAACGCCGAGACCTGATCGCTTGGAGGCCGCGGCGATCAAGGACGTCTTGATGGCCCGGCGCCGTTCCGCATCGGAATCCCGTTCTCGAGCAGGAACGCGCATATCTGGCAGATCAGGCGAGCACGGCTGTATACGAGTTGATCGCGTACGCGGTGCAGTGCCTGCATGTCGATCTGTTCGCTGTGCCTGATCTGCACGAATCGCATGGCTGGGCGTCGAGCGTGTTGTTCTTGTTCGACTTCAGGCAGGGTCTCACGAACTTCGCGGGGATGATGCGGACGACATGGCCCAAGGCAGTGAACTGGCGTGCGAGCCATTGAGATCCAGGGCAGGCTTCCATCCCGATGAGCGCCGCGGGCGCGTTCGCGAAGGATGCGAAGATCGTGCTGCGGGGGAACTTTGTACGCTGAATCGGCTTGCCCTTGGCGTCAGTTCCGACCACATGGGTAGGCGGTCTTGCCGATGTCGATTCCGTACATAACGGCATTCCGCCGATGAGTTCGCGTGGTTCGTCTCCTGGGTTGGGTCCGGACAGTGTCCTCCGGTATAGGGACGGGGCGGACCATGCCATTGGCTCAGACCCGTTCTACTGGCCCAAACGGTCGGCCATCGGTCGATTCACACGGCAACAGCCTGCCTCACCGCCCGCTCCCAGGCGCTCATTAGCGCCTTCGCGCGATCGCGGCTCATCATAGGCTCGAAGCGGCGCTCGACCTGCCACTGTCGCGCCAGATCGTCGGTGCTGCGATACACGCCGCAGCTCAGCCCGGCCAGGTACGCCGCGCCGAGCGCCGTGGTTTCGACGATTTTCGGCCGTACCACCGCAATGCCGAGCAGGTCGGCCTGGATCTGCATCAGCAGATCGTTGGCGGCCGCGCCACCGTCCACGCGCAGCTCGCGGATTGGCGCTTGGGCGTCAAGTTTCATCGCTTCGAGCAGCGCGGCGCTCTGGAACGCGATCGACTCGAGCGCTGCGCGAGCGATGTGCGCAATGGTGGTGCCGCGAGTGAGACCCGTAACGATACCGCGCGCGTCAGGCTGCCAGTACGGCGCGCCCAGCCCGGTGAATGCCGGCACGAACACCACGCCGCCGGAATCCGGCACCGACGCCGCGAGTGCCTCGACGTCGGACGAGTGCTCGATTGCGTGCAGGCCGTCGCGCAGCCACTGTACGACCGCGCCGGCAACGAACACACTACCTTCGAGCGCGTACTGCTTCGCTTCACCGGGTTGTGCGGCTGCGGTCGCGAGCAGGCCGTTGCGCGATGGTTTGAACCGCCCACCAGTGTGCATGAGCATGAAGCAGCCGGTGCCGTAGGTGTTCTTGGCCATGCCGGCCTCGAAGCAACCCCGGCCGAAGAGCGCCGCCTGCTGGTCGCCAGCAATGCCGCCGATCGGCACTGGCGCGCCCAGCAACGCGGCATCCGTGTCGCCAAAGCGGTAGCACGACGGCAGCACCTCGGGCAGCAGCGACGCGGGCACGTCGAGCGCGGCGAGCAGCTCGTCGTCCCAGCGTGCTCGACGAATGTCGTAGAGCATCGTGCGCGAAGCGTTGGTGACGTCTGTGACGTGCAGGCGCCCGCCGGTGAGCTGCCACGCCAGCCAGCTGTCGATCGTACCGAAGGCGAGCTCACCGCGCCGTGCAGCCTCGCGCGCGCCGGGCACGTGGTCGAGCAGCCAGTGGATCTTGGTGGCCGAGAAATAGGCGTCGATGACGAGGCCGGTTCGTTCGGCGACGACCTCGGCCAGCCCCGCACCACGCAGTTGCCGGCAGATGGGCTCGGTGCGCCGGTCCTGCCAGACGATCGCGTTGTGGATCGGCCGACCGGTGGAGCGCTCCCAGATCACGGTGGTTTCGCGCTGATTGGTGATGCCGATGCCGGCAATCGAGCGCGCGTCTAGCCCGGCGCCTGCGAGTGCCTCGCGCGCGGTGGCGAGCTGCGTCCGCCAGATCTCGAGCGGGTCGTGCTCGACCCAGGCGGGCTTCGGGAAGATCTGCCGGAACTCGCGCTGCGCCATCGACACGATACGGCCCGCGGCATCGAACACGATGCTTCGCGAGCTCGAGGTACCCTGATCGAGCGCCAGCAGGTACGGCATTCCTCTACTTCGGCAAACCGATCAACGGAGGGGGGATCCGCGCGAATCTGGGCCTCGCTCAGGTTCGTCCATCCGAAGAGCTGCCACTCCCGGGTGACGTACTTGAGGCGACCGTACCCCATGCGGAGCACATTCTGCCCCTGCGCCTCGCGGGCGTCGACCGAAACCTCGCCCTCGAGCCAGTCTCCCGCACACGCCGAGAGGACGTGTGCGTCGTCGCGGTCGTCGGGGCCGTTCGGGTCGTCGAGGATCAGGCGTGAGAAGAACGCGGCGACAGCGCCCACGGCATTCACCGGAACCGGATTCGAACCCGACTCCGTGCGCCATAGGTGCCTGGCATAGCCTTCGCGCCCGACACCACGCATCGAAGCGCCCCCTCCATTGCCCGACTCGTCACGCCAGATATCCGGTCCGACCTTGTCCGGGCCTTCGGTCCCGTCGAGCGGAAGCATAGCGTTGTCGGGCTTCGCATTGTGCGAGCCCAGTACCCAGCTCCCGTCACTCAGCAACCACCACATCTGGATATCGCGTTGTTGAACCCGCGTGTTCGGCGCCTGGTTGCCGGTGTACGGCTCCGGGACGCGCCACGGATAACCTCTGCCGTTCGCGTGTCCTGTATCGGCCATCGTGTGCGTCCGGGGGGTCGCGTACGCCCAGCCCGATGACCGCGGCGTCGCCTCCGGCCAACCGGTAACCGAACCCCAGTCCGGCGTGCTCTCCAGTACCGCCGAAGGACCATCGTGAAACAGCCGCATGTCATCGACAAGGGTGTCGACCCAGTCGGCGCTCGCCGCGACCGAAGGCGTCGCTTCCGGCTTGGTGGGCACTGCGGCAGGAGTGGGTATGACGTTCGAATCGACGACCTTGGCCGGTACGACGCCTGCGGTGGGTATCACGTTCGTATTGACGACATTGCTGGGCAGCGCGCCGGCGGACGACATCAGGGAATCCGACCCCGCGGCTACAGTGCCATCGGACCCGCCGCAGGCCGACAGGGCAAGCACCATCAGGCCGGCAGACAACGGCCCGAGGCCTCTGCGCGCCCGCGGGAGATGCAGCCGCGGGCCACCCGAAGGGGCACGGCAGAGCCCATGTCGATGTCCGAGCATTACCTGAATCCCCGAGAGCGTGTGGACAGTCCGAGCGCCGTGACGAGTTGCATGGCCTCGCGCCGCCGAATGACGTGATGAATATCACGGAAGCTGCGTGAACCACCCGGTTCGCGCCCGACATCGCCGACACGCGGTCGAGCCGGCCGGACGAATGCTCACGGTCGGCAGGCCCGACCGCCCGCGTGGCGCGTCGACGACGGCGCGAATTGGAGGGCGCCCTCGACGTCTCCGAAGCTATGCTTCGTCCGCAGACAGGCCTCGAGCCGACTGGAACCTCGCATGAACCCGAACGACGGACTGCTCCACATCGAAATGCTGCTGGGGGCGCAGCGCGACGCGCACCGGCTCGCTCCCTTCCCGGAGTGGAACGTGCGCCGCGATCGTCTCGAACGGCTGCGCCGCCTGATCGCCGACAACGAAGCCGCGATCGAGGACGCGATCGACGCCGACTTCGGCGGTCGGCCGCGCATCGAGACGCAGGTGGCCGAGCTGTTTCCGTCGCTGGCCGAGATCCGCGCCGCGCTGCGCGGCGGCCGGCGCTGGATGAAGCCGCGGCGCGCCTGGGTGTCGAAGTGGTTCCTGCCCGCGCGCGCGTACGTGATGCCGCGCCCGGTCGGCGTGGTCGGCATCATCGTGCCGTGGAACTACCCGCTCTACCTGACGATCGGGCCGCTCGCCGGCGCACTGGCGGCGGGCAACCGCGCGATGATCAAGCCGTCCGAATACACGCCGGCGTTCTCGGCGCTGCTGCAGCGGCTGGTGGCGGGGTCGTTTTCCGCCGAGGAGATCGCGGTGGTCACCGGCGGCCCCGAAATGGCCGCGGCGTTTGCGGCCCTGCCCTTCGATCACCTGCTGTTCACCGGCTCGGGCGGGGTCGGCCGCAAGGTGATGGCGGCCGCGAGCGCGAACCTCACACCGGTCACGCTCGAGTTGGGCGGCAAGTCGCCGGCGGTAATCGCCCCCGGCTATTCCGTCGAGCGCGCGGCGGCCCGCATCATGGCCGGCAAGCTGCTGAACGCCGGCCAGACCTGCATTGCCCCCGACTACGTGCTGGTGCCACGACAGTCGCTGGCCGCGTTCGTCGATCGGGCGCGCTCTCGGGCGCAGGCGATGCACCCGGCCGGGCTCGCCGACCCCGACTATTGCAGCATCGTCGATGCGCGCCAGTACGAGCGGCTGCTCGGCTATCTCGACGACGCGACCGCCGGCGGCGTGCAGCCGGTCGAACTGTTCCGGGGCCCCGCCCGCGACGACGCGGCGCACCGGCTGGCTCCGGTCATCCTGGTCGATCCGCCGCACTCGCTGGTGGCGATGAAGAACGAAATCTTCGGCCCGATCCTCCCCGTGTTGCCCTACGACCGGCCCGAAGACGCGATCGCGTTCGTCAACGCAATGGCGCATCCGCTCGCGCTGTACTGGTTCGACGACGACCGCAGGCGCGCCGAGTGGGCGCTGAAGCAGACTCACGTGGGCGGCGCATGCATCAACGAGACGCTGCTGCACGTCGCGCAGGAGGAATTGCCGTTCGGTGGCGTGGGCCCGTCCGGAATGGGCCACTACCACGGCAGGTGGGGCTTCGACGCGATGAGCAAGCTCACGCCGGTGTTCAGGCAGTCGCGGCTGAACGGAATGGGGCTGTTCATGCCGCCGTACCGGCCGATCGCGCGCCGATTACTCGGGCTGATGAAGCGCTTCTGAACGCGGCCGAGGGGCCGCGGTTCACGCGGGGTTCGACCCCGCGCCGGCGAGGCGCGCGAGCAGCGTCGCCTGCGCCGCGAACGCCTTGCCGCGGCGGCGCTTGCGCCGGTAACGGCCGTCGCCGTCCATCACCCACGCGTCGACGTTGTCGCGCAGGTACACGTCGATCGCCTCCTCGATCACCCGCTCCTTGAGCTTGCGTTCGCGCACCGGAAACGCAATCTCGACGCGCCGGAACAGGTTGCGGTCCATCCAGTCGGCCGAAGACAGCCAGACGTCCTTCTTCCCCCCGTTGTGGAAGTAGAACACGCGGCTGTGCTCGAGGAAGCGCCCGACGATCGAGCGCACCGCGATGTTTTCGGAGAGCCCCGGCACGCCCGGCCGCAGCGCGCAGACGCCGCGCACGATCAGGTCGATCTTCACGCCCGCGGCGCTCGCTTCGTACAGCGCGTCGATCACCGAAGGCTCGAGCAACGCATTGATCTTGGCCGCGAGATAGGCCTTCCTGCCGGCGCGGGCATGGGCGGCCTCGCGCCGGATCGACGCGAGCAGCATCTCGTGCAGGCTGAACGGCGCCTGCACCAGCATCCGCAGCGCGCCGCGCTGGCCGAGTCCGGTGAGCCTGCGGAACACCTCGTGAACGTCGGCGCAGATGTCCTCGTTCGCCGTGAACAGCCCGAAGTCCTCGTAGAGCCGCGCGGTGCGCGGGTGGTAGTTGCCGGTTCCGAGGTGGACGTAGCGGCGCAGCACCGTGGCGCCCTTCGCGGTCTCCCGGCGCAGCACCATCGCCATCTTCGCGTGCGTCTTGTGGCCGACGACACCGTAGACGACGTGCGCCCCTGCCTGCTCGAGCTTGGCCGCCCAGTCGATGTTGGTCTGTTCGTCGAAGCGCGCCATCAGCTCGACGACCACCGTCACTTCCTTGCCGGCGTGCGCGGCGTCGATCAGCGCCTGCATCAGTGCCGAATCGGCGCCGGTGCGATAGACGGTCTGCTTGATCGCGACCACACGCGGGTCGCGCGCCGCGCTGACCAGGAACTCCATCACCGGCGCGAACGACTCGTACGGATGGTGAACCAGGATGTCGCGCTTGCGGATCGCGCCGAAGAGGTCTTTCTCCCTCAGCACCGCCGGCACCGAGGGCTCGAACGGCGGATACTTCAGCTCCGGCAAGTCGATCAGATCGATCATCTGCTGAAACCGCACCAAGGTTGACCGGACCGTCGACGCGAAAGCAATCCTGCTCCTCGAGGTCGAACTCGCGCAGCAGGCGTGCGACGAGCACGTCCGACGTCCCGGCCGACACCTCCAGGCGCACTTCGTCCCCGTACTGGCGCTGCACGAGTTCGCCCTGCAGCGCGGCGCGCAGGTCGGTGACCTCTTCGTCGTCGACGAACAGGTCGCTGTTGCGGGTGAGCCGGAACTGGTGCGCCGAGCGCACGACGAGGCCCGGAAACAGCCGGTCGACGAAACCCTCTACGATCGAGGCCAGCGACATCACGCCGTGCGGCGCGCCCGACACCTCGGGCGGCACACGCAGCATCCGCGGCAGCGCGCGCGGCGCCTGCACGACCGCGATGCCGGCCTTGCGCCCGAAGGCGTCGCGGCCCTGCAGTTCGACCAGGAAATTCAGGCTCTTGTTCAGGATGCGCGGGAACGGATGCGCCGGGTCGAGCGCGATCGGCGTGAGCAGCGGCTCGACCTCGTCCTCGAAGACCTTCAGCGCCCACTGCCGCTGCGCATCGGTCCAGTGCGCTGCCGCGTGCACCGTCACGCCGTGCGCGGCCAGCTGCGGCAGGATCGCGTGGTTCAGCAGTGCGTACTGGCGCGCAACCAGCCGCCGGGCCCGCTCGTGGATCGCCGCCAGGCTGCGCCGCAGCGCCGCGCCATCGCCGCGACCGGCGAGCAGCAGCTCCTCGAGCTCCGCTACGCGGATCTCGAACAGCTCGTCGAGGTTGCCGCTCACGATCGCGAGGAAACGCAGCCGCTCGAGCAGCGGCACCGAGTCGTCCTCGGCCTGCGCCAGCACGCGCTCGTTGAAGGCGAGGATGCCGAGTTCGCGATCGAGCAGCCGCGGCTGCGGTGGCTGCCTCGCGCCAGCGCGCGCGAGCCTGTCCTTGCTGCGTGACGTCCGGTTGACCTTGCGCGCGGCGCTCATCGGTGCGGGAGACGGGGTTGCCGATCCGGGCACTTTGTCATACTTCGCTTGGTGCAACATCGCGCCGCCGGTCCACGAACCCCGCCCACGCGCCACGAACCGATGCCCGGACACCGACTGCTGGCGGCAGTGGACCTCGGATCGAACAGCTTCAGGCTGCTGATCGGTCGCGTCGAGAGCACGCCGCTCGGCGACCGTGTGCTTCCGCTGGACGGCGTGAAGCAGACGGTGCGGCTGGCCAGCGGCCTGCGCGACGACGGCAGCCTCGACACCGCATCGCGCCGGCGCGCGCTCGCGGCGCTGGCGATGTTCGGCGAACGGCTGCGCTCGTTCGCGCCCGACGCGGTGCGTGCGGTGGCCACGAGCACGCTGCGCGTGGCGAGCAACGCCGCGCAGTTCCTGGCCAGCGCCGAGGCCGCGCTCGGTTTCCCGATCGAGATCGTCTCCGGACTGGAGGAGGCGCGCCTGATCTACGCCGGCGCCGCTCACGCCCTGCCCGGCGACGGCGTGCCGCGGCTGGTGGTCGACATCGGAGGCGGCTCCACGGAGTGCATCGTGGGCACCGACCTGCGCGCGAGCGCGCTCGAATCGGCGCCGGCCGGCTGCGTCGTGCTGTCGACGCGCCACTTCCCGGACGGCCGCGTCGGCCGCGAGTCGTTCGAGCATGCGTACTATGCGGCGCGCGCGGTGTTCGCGCAGGTGGCCGAGCCCTTCGCGCAGCAGCGCTGGCACTATGCGGTGGGCACCTCGGGCACCGCGAAAGCGCTGTGGCAGGTGGCGCAGGCGCAGTGGGGGGCGGCCGAGCTCGACCGCGACTCGCTGGCGCGCATCCACGCCGCGCTGGTCGCGGCCGGTCACGTCGACACGGTGCAGCTGGCCGGCCTGCGCCCGGATCGCCGGCCGGTGCTGGCCGGCGGCCTCGCGGTGATGATGGCCGCCTTCGACGAGCTGCGCATCGATTCGATGCGCTATTGCGACGGCGCGCTGCGCCACGGCGTGCTGCATGAGCTGCTCGGCCGCAGCGAAGGACGCGACACCCGCGCGATCACCGTCGAGCAGATGCTCGCGCGCCACGGCATCGACCGGAGCCACGCGCAGCGGGTGCGCGACACCGCGCTGGCGCTGTTCGACCAAGGCGCGCGCGGCGCGCGCGAGGTGCTGCAGGCGCGCCGGCAGGTGCTCGGCTGGGCGGCAGAGCTGGCGGAGGTCGGCCGCTCGATCTCGCACGAAGGCGCGCACCGGCACTCGGCCTACATCCTCGGCCAGTCGGACATGCCCGGGTTCTCGCGCGACGAGCAGGCCGCGCTCGCGACGCTCGCACTCGGGCAGACCGGCGGGCTGCGCAAGCTGCGCGGACTGGTCGCCGACGACCTGGGCTGGCTCGAGGTGGTCGCGCTGCGCGTCGCGACGATCCTGCACCGCAAGCACGACGAGCAGGAGGTGCCGACGCCGGCGCTGTTCCTGCAGCGCCGCTCGCTGCGGCTGGAGATGCCGAAACAGTGGGCGCGGCACTCTCCGCTGGCGCACGAGAGCCTCGTCGGCGAAGCCGAGGCCTGGTCCGAAGCGCGCGTGTTCGGAAAGTTCGTCTACGAGACGATCTAGGACACTACGATCCTCAGGCGAGATCGGGCGAGATCGCCGCGCGCAGCACCACTTGCGCGCGCCCTTCGCGCTCGCGCGTCGTCAGCCACCAGATCGAGCCCTTCTTCACGCTCCAGTCGGCCTCCTGGCCCGAGAGCAGCAGGCTCACGAGCCGCCCGAGCGTCGGCTGGTGCCCGACCAGCACGACGTGGCACGAGCGTGCCTCGGGGCCCTGCGGCCAGTCGAGCGCGGCAAGACAGTGCGCGACGTCGGCGCCCGGGCCAAGGCGCGCATCGACGCGCACCTTTGCGCCCAGCGCCTCGGCGGTCTCCGTCGCGCGCGCGACGGGGCTCGACAGCACCGTGTAGCGCTCGGGCAGCCTCGCCTGCAGCCAGCGCGCCATGCGCTCGGCCTGCTTGCGGCCGCGCTCGGTGAGCCTGCGGGCGGCATCGCTTGCGAGGTCGGTTTCGGCGTCGCCCGCGTCGGCGTGGCGCCAGACGATCAGGTCCATGTCGTTCATCCGGAAAGCGCCCATGCTGACCGCCCTCGATGACGATGCGATGTCAGCCGCCGCCCTTCGCCCCGACCGCCTCGGCCGGCTGGCCGGCCTCGTCTTGCAGCCGCCGGTATTTCGCCAGCAGCTGCTCGCGCGTCTCGCGCCGGTCGGGATCGAACGGAATGCAGTCGACCGGGCAGACCTGCCGGCATTGCGGCTCGTCGAAGTGGCCGACGCACTCGGTGCAGCGGTCCGGATCGATGCGATAGATCTCGGGGCCCATCGAGATCGCGCCGTTCGGGCACACCGCCTCGCAGACGTCGCAGTTGATGCACTCGTCGGTGATGATCAGCGCCATCGGCGCCTCCCGCGCAGGCTCAGTTCGGGCTCGCGCCGAGCTGCACCAGCTTCTTGCGCAGCCAGTCCTGCACCGAGGGCGCGACGAACTTCGAGACGTCGCCGCCCAGCAGCGCGATCTCGCGCACCAGCGTGCCCGAGATGAACTGGTACTTGTCGGTCGGAGTCATGAAGATCGTCTCGACTTCGGGCATCAGGTGGCGGTTCATCCCGGCCATCTGGAACTCGTATTCGAAGTCGCTCACCGCGCGCAGGCCGCGGATCACCACGTCGGCCTTCTGCTGGCGCACGAAATTCACCAGCAACCCGGAGAACCCGACGATCTCGACGTTCGGATGCTGCGCGAGCGTTTCGCGGGCGATCGCCAGCCGCTCGTCGGGGCTGAAGATCGGATTCTTGCCACGACTGTCGGCAACGGCGACGACCAGCGAATCGAACAACCCCGCCGCGCGGCGAACGAGGTCTTCATGCCCGCGCGTGAGCGGGTCGAAGGTGCCCGGATAGATCGCCCTGGTCATCGTCAGCTTCCCCCTGGTGTGTGCCGGTCGTCGCGGCCGATCAGATGATAGTAGACGTTGCCAGCGCGAGCCGCACGCTCGAGCCGCCATCCCGGCGGCGGCGCGAACGGCGCGCCGGCCTCCACGTAGACCCGCGCGCCGGGCGCCAGCAACGGCTCGAGCAGCGGCAGCGCCTGCTCGACCAGGTGCTGGCCGAAAGGGGGATCGAGCAGCACCAGGTCGAAACGCTCGCCGGCGCGCGCCAGCCTGCGCAGGACCTCGAAGGCATCGCCCGCGACCAGCTCGACGGCCTCGGCACCCAGGCGTCCGATCGCCGCGCGGATCGCCGCGGCGGCAACGCGGTCGCGCTCGACCATCACCACTCGCCGCGCGCCGCGCGAGGCAGCCTCGAGTCCCAGCGCGCCGGTGCCGGCGAACGGATCGAGGCAGGCGCGGCCGTCGAGCGACTGGCCGAGCCAGTTGAACAGCGTCTCGCGGACCCGGTCGGGCGTCGGCCGCAGGCCGGGGACGTCGGGCACCGCCAGCGGCGTGCGCTTCCACTTGCCGCCGACGATGCGCACGCGCTGCGCCGGATGCCCCGCGCGCGCGCCGCGCCCCGGCCTAACGGACGACGCTGCCACCGGTTGTTGCCGGCGCCGGCGGGGCACTCGGCGCCGCAGGAGCAGGCGGCGCAACCGGCCCGCCCGCCGCGTCGCCGTTGCCCACCACCACGGTGGCCAGCGCGTCGGCGTGCACGTGGCGCGCGAACGCCGCGCGCACCTGCTCCAGCGTGACCGCCTCGACCCGCGCGGTCCAGCGATCGAGGTAGTCGAGCGGCAGCCGGTAGTAGCCGATCGTCGCGAGGTTGTCGAGGATCTTTCGGTTCGAGTCGATGCGCAGCGCGAAGCCGCCGACCAGGTTCGACTTCGCCGCCTTCAATTCCGCCTCGGTGGGGCCGTCGCGCAGGAAGCGCGCCAGCGTCTCGCGCACCACCCCGAGCGCGACCGCGGTCTGCCCCCGCTGCGTCTGCAGGCCGATGGTGAACGGCCCCTGCTGCAGCATCGGCGAGAAGTACGAATAGACGCTGTAGGCCAGGCCGCGCTTCTCGCGCACTTCGTCGTAGAGCCGCGAAACGAAGCCGCCGCCGCCGAGCACGTAATTGCCCACCAGCAGCGGGAAGAAATCGGGGTCGCCGCGCACGAGTGCCGGCTGGCCGATCAGGATGTGGCTCTGCGAGGCCGGATGCTCGATGCGCCGCTCGATCGCGCTGGCGGGCGGCACCACCGGGGCGATCGCGCGCGACGCGCCGCCCGCGGGCAGGTCGCGCGTGAGCTGCTCGGCGATCGCCTGCGCGCGCTCGCGGCTGATCGCGCCGATCATCGAGACCACTGCGCTGCGCGCGTCGTAGTAACCGCGGTAGAAGGCGACGAGATCGTCGCGGCCGATCGCGGCCACCGACTCGGGCACCGGGTGCGCGCCGTACGGATGGCTGCCGTACATCGCCCCGTCCAGCGTGCGCTGCGCGATCGTCTCGGGCTTGGTCTGCGCCTCGCGGATCGCCTGGATCGTGCGCTCCTTCTCGCGCGCCAGCACCGCCGCCGGAAAGTCGGGGCGCGAGACCACGCGCGCGAGCAGGCCGATGGCTTCGTCGTGCTCGGGCTCGCTCGCGAGCGTGCGTAGCGTCACGCTCGCGCGGTCGTCGCCGGCGCCGCTGCCGCGCTGCGCGCCCACGCGGGCGAAGCCCTCGGAGATCGCCGACTCGGCGAGCCCGGCGGCGCCGCGCGCCAGCATCGAGTTGACCAGCGAGGCCAGGCCCTCGCGCCCACCCGGGTCGAAGCGGCTGCCGGCGTCGAAGTCCGGGCTCACGTCGAGCATCGGGATCGTGTCGGCGCGCACGAAGTAGACGCGCGCGCCGTTCGAGGTGGTCCAGTGCTGGATCGGCAGCGCCGCGTGCGCCGCAACCGACGCGAGCGCGCCGAACACGACGAACGCGGCCAGCAAGCGAAGGACGGAACGCATCGCGCGGCTCATTGGTGACGCGCGCCTGCCGGCGCCCTCGGTGGCGCCGCCTTCTGCGGGGCCTTGTCGGCGAGCGGCTGCGGCAGCAGCGTGACCACGGCGAGCGCGTCGTCGCCGAAATACCTGCCGGCGGCGGCCTGCACCTGGGCAGGCGTCACCGCGCGGATTCGCTCGAGGATGCGGTCGGCGTCGGCGTGCGAGAAGCCCGAGATCTCGAGGCTGCCCATCTCCATCGCCTGCGCCATGATCGAGTCGCGCTTGTAGATCTCGCCGGCGACGTACTGGGTCTTGATCCTGCGCAGCTCGTCCTCGCGCACGCCGTCGCGCGCGATCCGCGCGATCTCGGCGCGAAGCGCCTTCTCGACGTCAGCCGTGCCGTGGCCCTTCGCCGGCGTGCCGTCGAGCACGAACAGCGCGGGTCCGCGAGCGACCAGCCCGTAGCTGGCCCCCACCTGGTTGGCCACGCGCGATCCGCGCACGATGTCGCGCGTGAGGCGCCCGTTCTCGTCGGCGTCGAGCACCGCCGCCAGCACTTCGAGCGCGAACGGCTCGGTGTCGCGCTCGACGTCGGCCAGCCGCGGCACCTTGAATCCGAGGATCACGTAGGGATTCTCGGCCGGCGCTTCCACCCGGGCGCGACGCAGTCCGCGCTGCTGCGGCTCGGTCTGCGGCTTGCGCTCGGGCAGCGCATGCGGCTCGATGCGTCCGTAGGTGCGCTCGGCGAGCCGGTAGACCTCCTCGCCCGACACGTCGCCGACGACCACCAGGATCGCGTTCGACGGCGTATACCAGCGGCGGTACCGAGGCGAGGGCGTCGCCGGCGCGCATCGATTCGAGGTCGCTCATCCAGCCGATCACCGGTACGCGGTACGGCGAAGCGGTGAACGCGGTGGACATCAGCTGCTCGTAGACCAGCGCCTGCGCGCGATCATCGGTGCGCAGGCGGCGCTCCTCCATCACCACCTTGATTTCCTTGTCGAACTCGCTCGTCTCGAACGCGAGGTTCGACATCCGGTCGGCTTCGAGCTTCATCACCTCGGGCAGGTGGCGGCTGCCGATCTGCTGGAAGTAGCCGGTGTAGTCGCGCGTGGTGAAGGCGTTCTCGCGGCCGCCGAGCGCGGCGACGCGGCGCGAGAATTCGCCGGCCGGCACCGTCTTCGTGCCCTTGAACATCATGTGCTCGAGCACGTGCGCAACCCCGGTCGTGCCGTTCACCTCGTCCGTCGAGCCGACACGGTAGAGCACCAGGTGAACCACGGTCGGCGCGCGCCGGTCCTCGCGCACGATCACCTTCATGCCGTTGGGCAGCGTGCGCTCGAACACGCCGGGCGCCGGCACGGCCGCAGCGGAGGCCGCGGCGGAGGCCGCGGCGACGGCCTGCGCGGCCTGCGCGGTCCCCGCGGCTTGGGCATCGCCGGGCGCCTGCGGCGGCCATGGCGAGGCGCAGGCGCCGAGCAGCGCGGCGACGGCGGTTGCGACGAGGGCGCGCGCAGGACGGGCACTGCGCGGGCGCGGACAGGGAGCGGTGGACGAAGTCGGCATCGGCGGCACGGGTAGAATCGAGCCCGAGTGTAGCCATGTTCGGATTCCTACGTCGCAAGAAGCCCGCGGATGCGGGCGCCGCCCCGCCGCCCCCGCCGCTGCCCCGGTGCCGGCTGCCGAGCCGGCGATGGCCGGCGCCGCGCCGGTCGGCGCGATCGAAGCAGCATCGGCTGCGCCGGCGCCTGCCGCACCCGAACGTCGCGGCTGGATGACGCGGCTGCGCGCGGGGCTGTCGAAGACCCGCGGCAACCTCGCCGGGCTGTTCTCCAACGTGCGCGTCGACGATGCACTGTTCGAGGAACTCGAGGCCGCGTTGATCGCCAGCGATGCCGGCGTCGGCACGACCGACTGGCTGATGCGCGAGCTGCAGCAGCGCGTGCGCCGCGAGCGCCTCGCCGACGGCGAGCAGGTTCGGCAGGCCCTGCGCGCGTTGCTCGTCGAGTTACTGAAGCCGCTCGAGCAGCCGGTCGACATCGATCGCGCCGAGCCGCTGGTGCTGATGATCGCGGGGGTCAACGGCGCGGGCAAGACGACCTCGATCGGCAAGCTCGCGCACCACCTGCGGCGCGAGGGCAAGTCGATCCTGCTCGCAGCCGGCGACACTTTCCGCGCCGCGGCGCGCGAGCAGCTCGCCGAATGGGGCGCGCGCAACCAGGTCGAGGTGATCGCCCAGCACGGCGGCGACCCCGCCGCGGTGGCATTCGACGCGGTCAGCGCGGGCCGCGCGCGGCGCACCGGCGTGGTGATCATCGACACCGCCGGCCGGCTGCCCACGCAGCTGCACCTGATGGAAGAACTGAAGAAGATCCGCCGCGTGGTCGCCAAGGCGATGGAGGGCGCGCCGCACGAGACGCTGCTCGTGCTCGACGGCAACACCGGCCAGAACATGCTCGCGCAGGTCAAGGCCTTCGACGAGGCGATCGGCCTGTCGGGGCTGATCGTGACGAAGCTCGACGGCACCGCCAAAGGCGGCGCGATCGCGGCGCTGGCGTTCACGCGCCGCGAGCGCCCGATCCCGGTCTACTTCGTCGGCGTGGGCGAAGGAATCGAAGACCTGCAGGCCTTCTCCGCCGACGAATTCGCCAGCGCGCTGCTCGATTAGGGCACCGATGGCCGTTTCCGCCTTCGGCTTCGACAACAGCTACGCGCGCGAGCTGCCGGGCTTCTACGTCGCCTGGAAGCCCGACCCCGTGCCGGCGCCGCGGCTGCTGTACCTGAACGCGCCGCTGGCCGACGAACTGGGCCTGGACCCGGCCGCACTCGCCGGCCCGGAAGGGGGCGGCGCTGTTCGCGGGCAACGCGCTGCCGGAAGGCGCCGAGCCGATCGCGCAGGCGTACGCCGGCCACCAGTTCGGCGGATTCTCGCCGCAACTCGGCGACGGCCGCGCGCTGCTGCTGGGCGAGATCGTCGACCGCCACGGATGCCGTCGCGACCTGGCCTTCAAGGGCTCGGGCCGCACCCCGTTCTCGCGCGGCGGCGACGGCAAGGCCGCGATCGGGCCGATGCTGCGCGAGGTGCTGATCGGCGAGGCGATGCACGCGCTGGGCATTCCCACCACGCGGGCGCTCGCGGTCGTGGCCACCGGCGAGCAGGTCTTTCGCGAGCAGGTGCTTCCGGGCGCGGTGCTCACCCGCGTGGCGGCGAGCCACATCCGCGTGGGCACCTTCCAGTTCTTCGCGGCGCGCGACGAGCACGACCACGTGCGCCGGCTCGCGGAATACGCCATCGCACGGCACTATCCGGCGCTCGTCGGCGAGCCCGGCCGTTTCCTCGCGCTGCTCGACGCGGTCGTGCGCCGGCAGGCGTCGCTGGTCGCGCAGTGGATGAACGTCGGCTTCATTCACGGCGTGATGAACACCGACAACATGACGCTGTCGGGAGAGACGATCGACTACGGCCCCTGCGCCTTCCTCGAGGCCTACGATCCCGACACCGTGTTCAGTTCGATCGACCACGATGGCCGCTATGCGTTCGGCCGGCAACCGCCGATCGCACGCTGGAACCTGGCGCGATTCGCCGAGTGCCTCGTGCCGCTGATCGACGACGAGCCGCAGCGTGCGGTGGAGCAGGCCAACGAGGTGCTCGGGCGCTTCCCCGCGCTGCATCGGGCCCGGCTGCTGCAGGGACAGCGCGCCAGGCTGGGGCTGCGCATCGCGAACCCCGCCGACGATGCCGACGACGCCGCGCTCGCCGACGACTGGCTCGCGCTGCTTCACCGCGAAGGCGCGGACTTCACGCTGGGATGGAGACACCTCGCGGACGCGGCCGAAGGCCGCGACGACGCGCTGCGCGCGCTGTTCGCCGATCCGCAGGCGCCGCAATCATGGCTGGCCCGGTGGCGCGCGCGTTGCGAGCGCGACGACGCGCAGGCCGGGAACGCCGCCACAGCCGCCGCCAGCGACGCCACCGCCGCCCCCGCAGCGGCCACCCTGAACGCCTCGTCGCGAACGCGCGCCGAAACCATGCGCCTCGCGAGCCCGCGGATCATCCCGCGGCACCATCGCGTCGAGGCCGCGCTCGATGCCGCCTCGGCTCAGGCAGACCTCGCCCCGTTCTCGCGCCTGCTCGACGCGCTGCGCCGGCCGTTCGACGACGATCCGTCGCTCGACGAGTTCGCGCAGCCGGCGCCGCGCGAACTCACCGCCTCCTATCGCACCTTCTGCGGCACATAGCCGCTCAGACGATCGCCACTTCCTGCAGTTGCGCGGCGATGCGCGCGTGGTCGGGCAGGTTCGCGCCGCGCTCCGCCGCGCGCCCGGCACCGCGGCCGCCGACGGCGGTCAGCAGGTCGATCTCCGGATGGCGCTCGACGAAGAAGAAGTCGTGCAGCGGATGCCCGGCCTGCAGCGAGCGTTCGTGCGCCTCGAACACTCCGAGCGCCATCAGCCGGTGCGTCGCGGCACCGTGGCCGTCGGGCGCGAAGCGCAGCGGGCCCGACTGCGGATCGCGAAAGCCGAGCCACTCGTACTGACGAGCGGCCGTCTCGCGCACCGCGATCAGCATCGTGTCGACCTGCGCGGCCAGGCAATAGCGGTGAAACGCCTTGCACAGCATCAGGCGTACCAGGGTCGCATCACGGCCGGGCCGAACCGCGAGGCGCGAGGCCTCGGCGACCGAGCCGGCCTTCAGCGCGGCGGGCAGGTCGATGCGATCCTCGATCGCAAGCCTGCCGCGCTCGCTCGCGAGGATTCGCAGGCTTCCGACCGCCTGGCCGCCCATCCGCGACTCGGCCAGCAGCAAGGTGGCGTTCGATCGCTGGTCCCAGGTCTCGGGCGTGGCGGCGGCCGCTTGCGCGCCCGCGCCGCCCGCGGCGGCGGCCCGCACGGCCAGCACCTTGCGCAGGTCGGCGTCGGAGCGCGCCACGCGAATCGTGACGGGAAGATGATGGGGGGTTCCGGCTGGCATGGGCGCTTTCCGCTGTTTGTTCGCTCGACTCGCGACCACGTCCTGCGGCACAAGTCTGGACGCAGTCGGGGGTCGGGTCAATGCTATGACGCGGCGCGCGCCGGCCGGCATCCGCCGGTCGGATCGCGGCAGCCGTCGAGGTGGACGGCGGCGCCGGGGTGCGCCGGCGCGCAGCGCGGGGCGTCAGTGCGCGCGCGCCGCGTCGGGCTGCGCCGACGGCTCGGCCTCGCGGAACGCGTCGAGTTCCATGCAGGCGTCGAAGATCCGCATCACCGCCGGATAGCGCTCGACCCGGGTCTCGAAGCGGCGGGCATTGAAGATCTGCGGCACCAGGCAGACATCGGCCATCGTCGGCCGGTCGCCGTGGCTGAAGCGCCCGCTGCCCCCGTCGCCCAGCTGGCGCTCGAACGCCGACAGCCCTTCGTCGCACCAGTGGCGGTACCAGTCGGCGATCGCGGCCTCATCGAGCCCGAGCCGGTCGCGCAGGTAGTCGAGCACGCGAAGGTTGTTCAGCGGATGGATTTCGGCCGCGACCAGCAGCGACAGCGAGCGCACCCGGGCGCGGCCCATCGGGTCGGCCGGCAGCAGCCTCGGTTCCGGCCGGGTCTCGTCCAGGTATTCGATGATCGCCAGCGACTGGGCGATCCGGTGGCCGGCATCGACCAGCGTGGGCACCAGCCCCTGCGGGTTCACCGTCCGGTACGGTGCCGCCGCCTGCTCGCCGGCCGGCAGCCAGACGGCCCTGGGCGTCCAGGCGAGGCCCTTCAGGTTCAGCGCGATCCGCACCCGGAACGAGGCCGAACTCCGAAAAAAAGGTATAAAGCTCGAGCATTCCGGCCTCCTGCCGTATCGGCCATCAGGTTATGTTGGCACTCTCCATCAATGAGTGCTAATGTTGCAATAGCCGCGGAACTGACCGATGGGTCATCAAAAAGCAAGGCACTGGTGAAAGGAAAAGCGTACATGTCCAAGCGGAATTCGACTGCCCTCGTGCCCGCCGGCGGTCCCGGCGCCATCATGGCATTGCCGGCCGTCGGGAACCTGGACGCCTACATCTCGGCGGTGCACCGTCTGCCGATGCTCAGCGCCGAGCGCGAGGTCGATCTCGCGCGTCGGCACCGCGACCTGCAGGATCTCGACGCGGCGCGCGAGCTGGTGATGTCGCACCTGAGGCTGGTCGTCTCGGTCGCCCGCCAGTACTTGGGGTACGGTCTGCCGCACGGCGACCTGATCCAGGAAGGCAACATCGGACTGATGAAAGCCGTCAAGCGCTTCGATCCCGAGCGCGGCGTGCGGCTGGTGTCGTTCGCGCTGCACTGGATCAAGGCCGAGATCCACGAGTACATCCTGAAGAACTGGCGGATGGTGAAGGTCGCCACCACCAAGGCGCAGCGCAAGCTGTTCTTCAACCTGCGCTCGCACAAGAACGGCGCGCACACGCTCACTCCGGCCGAGGTCGACGCGATCGCCCGCGAGCTGAACGTGCGCGAAAAAGACGTGGTCGAGATGGAAACCCGCCTGGGCGGGCAGGATCTCGCGCTCGACGGCCGGGTGGAGGACGGCGAGGAGAGCTATGCGCCCGCCGCCTGGCTGGCGGCGCCGCACTCCGAGCCCACCCAGGTGCTCGAGGCGCGCGAGTACGACCGGCTGCAGAGCGACGGTATCGGCCGGGCGCTCGAGGCGCTCGATGCGCGCAGCCGGCGCATCGTCGAGGCGCGCTGGCTGCGCGACGACTCGGACGGCGGGACGATGACGCTGCACCAGCTCGCCGACGAGTTCGGCGTCTCGGCCGAGCGCATCCGCCAGATCGAGGCGAAGGCGCTGCAGAAGATGAAAGGCGCGCTGGCCGCATACGTCTAACGGAAGCGTCGCGGCGTTGTCGCGGCGTTCCATTCGTTCTTTCCTCCCCCTCTTTGCCGCCGAAGGGAAACCGAAGGCGGCATTCTTTTGGCGCACTTGAAGTGAACACGCCCTAAAGCAATTCCTGCGCCCAACGAGCGAATTCTTCGAGGTCCGCGAGCAACCGACCGGCTTCATCACGCGTGGCTTGCCGGGTGCCGTACTGCACTTCGTCCTTGAAACTCAGGATGCGTCGGTAGCGACGCTCCGGCCATCGGGCAGCAGGTTGCCGAGCACGTCCCGCAGAAGGCGTGGCGCCTGGGCATGGGCCTGCTGGTTGACGACCTGCGCGCGCTTGGCCGTGAGACTGTCGCCGAACGCAATCGCCGACAACACAATCTGACTGACTACGGGGTTGCAGCCCTGGCCCACCTGCGCAAGCAGATACGTCTGCTGCGCGGCTTCGAGGTATGCCTGCGCCACGCGCAAGCGGCCCTGCCAGTACAGCGCATCGACCTTCTTGCGCGGACTCTTGCCTGTCATGCCGGCAGTGCCGCCTTGGCGCACCGGGCTGCTTCCCTGGCCGGCGCGACCCCTTTGAGCACTTTCGCATCCCGGCACACCTCCGACCACCAGTGGTCACCGGAGGCAGCTTGGCCAGCTCCGAGGGCGTGAGAACTACCGCAGAGATGTGCACGCCCAGCCGGTCACCCAGCACCTGCAGGGCGTCGCGCACCTGGCGGCTTGCGTCCACGCTGTCATCGGCAAGCACGAGCGCGATGTCCAGATCGCTTCGAGGCTCGTCCGTGCCGCGCGCGACGCTGCCATACAGCCATGCCGAGCGAATCCGCGTTTCAGCGTCCAGTCCGTCGCGCAGCTGCTCCTGTAGCCACTGCCAATGCTGGCGTTCGGCTTCGAAGAGCCGGGCAAGCGCTGATACCAGCGGCTGGTCGAGTGCCGGCGCAAAGAGCCTGGCGCCAGCCGGGCCCATCACCTTGACGGCGCCCTGCGCCACCAGCGCATCGAGCGTGTTGCGAACGCCCCGCGCCGTCATGGCGCAGTCGGAAGCCAACTGCGCCGCGCTCTGGGCGCCACCGTGACTGAGCAGCGCGCGCAGCACACGGACGTGCCCGCCGCTCGCCAGCAGATGGGTCAGCGGAAAGCGCACGAAGCTCTGAACGGTCGAGGGCTGCATGGTGCTCACATCGTAGAGCGTATCGACTAGGAAATCAAGTTCCTAATGAGGCACTACATTTCCTTACATAGAAGGCAAGATATGTAGCGTCCACCCCAGCCTGGGCTATCCTCGGCGCCCATGTCTGCCGACCCCCGGAATCCCTACACCGCACGCTCTGCGGCAATCGGCTGCCTGCTTCTCAATGCCTTCGTCTGGGGTGTCTCCTGGTGGCCGTTCCGGCAGCTGAACGCGCTCGGGCTGCACAGCCTGTGGGCCACCGGGTTCGCGTTCGGGCTGTCCACCCTGCTCGTCAGCCTGTGGCGCCCTCGGCCTGGCCGGCGCTGCTGCGGCGCCCGCAACTGCTGTGGATGGTGCTTGCCGCCGGCCTCACCAACGCCGCGTTCAACTGGGGGGTGATGATCGGCGAGGTGGTCCGGGTGGTGCTGCTGTTCTACCTGATGCCGGTCTGGTCGCTGCTGCTGGCGCGCTGGCTGCTGGGCGAGCCGATTACCGGCGCGGCGCTCGGCCGGATCGCGCTGGCGATCGGCGGCGCGGCAATCGTGCTCTGGCATCCCGAGGCAGGACTGCCGCTGCCTTCGTCGCTGGCCGACTGGCTCGGCATCGTCGGCGGCGCGAGCTTCGCGCTGGTGAACGTGCTGGTGCGCCGCCATCGCGAGGCGCCCGACGAGGCGCGCGCGCTGGCGATGTTCGTCGGCGGCTTCGCGGTCGCCACGGCGATGGCGGCCTCGCTCGCGGCGACCGGCGCGATCGCCGCCCCGCCAGCGCCCGCCCCGGCCCTGGATCGTCGGCAACGCCGCGCTCGCGCTGGTGCTGCTGGGCGGAAACTTCGCGCTGCAGTACGGCGCCGCGCGCCTGCCCGCCGCGGTCACCGCGATCGTGATGCTGTCCGAGGTCGTGTTCGCGGCGCTCTCGTCGGTGGGGCTGGGGGGCGAGACGCTGGGCGCGCGTACCATCGCAGGCGGGCTGCTGATCCTCGGCGCCACGCTGCTCGCGTCGTTGCCCGCCGCCGCGCCGGCCGGCCCCGCCAGCCCCACCGGAGAACCACGATGACTGCCGTCCACGACTTCAGCGCCGACACGATCGAAGGGCGTGCGCGCCGGCTCTCGCAGTATCGCGGCAAGGTGCTGCTGATCGTGAATACCGCCAGCCAATGCGGCCTCACGCCGCAGTACGCCGGGCTCGAGGAGCTGTACCGCGAGTACCACGGCCGCGGGCTCGAGATCCTCGGCTTCCCGTGCAACCAGTTCGGCGCACAGGAGCCGGGAAGCGAAGGCGAGATCGCGGAGTTCTGCGAGACGCACTACGGCGTGAGCTTCCCGATGTTCGCCAAGGTCGAGGTCAACGGCGACGCGGCGCACCCGCTGTTCAAGTGGCTGCGCAAGCAGGCGCCGGGCCTGCTGGGCTCGGAGGCGATCAAGTGGAACTTCACGAAGTTCCTGGTCGATCGCGAAGGGCACGTCGTCGAGCGCTTCGCGCCGACCACCGCGCCCGCCGACCTGGCGCCGGCGATCGAGAAACTGCTGTAGGGCGCGCGAGCCCTTCTCAGCCGCCCACCGCCCAGAGGTCGCGATAGTCGGCCGCGATCGCGTCGAGCACCGCGTCGCGCTCGCCCAGCACCGGCCACAGGTCGATGCGCAGGCCGGGGTGGCTCGTGCAAACCTCGGCGAGCAGCGCCGGCACGTCGCGTTTCAGGTGGCCGCCCTGCGCCCAGAACACCGGCGCGACCGCGATCCGGGTCGCGCCCTCCGCGACGGCCGCCGCGACCGCTTCGCCCAGCGTCGGACTCATCAACTCGAGAAAGGCGGCGACCACCTCGACGCGGGGCATCGTCGCGCGCAGGCGCCGCGCGAGCGCGTCGACCGGCTCGCGCCAGGTGGGATCGCGCGCGCCGTGCGCGAACAGGATCAGCGCTGCGGTCAAGCCGCTTCCTTCAGCAGCAGCCTCAGGTCGTGGACGATCGGCTCCGGACCGGTGCCGTGCTTGACGAACAGGCGCAGCTTGCCCTGCGTGTCGTAGACGTAGCTGCCTGCGGTGTGGTCGACGGTGTAGCTGTCGGGCGTCTTGCCCGGCACCTTCTGATAGAACACCCTGAACGCCTTGGCGGTGCGCGCGGTGGCCTCGGCGTCGCCGTAGAGCCCCAGGAAGCGCGCATCGAACGCCGGCACGTAGTGGGCCAGCAGCTCCTGCGTATCGCGCTCGGGGTCGACGCTCACGAACAGCACCTGCACCCGGTCGGCGTCGGGGCCGAGCTGCTTCATCACCTCGGCCAGCTCGGCGAGCGTGGTCGGGCAGACGTCGGGGCACTGCGTGTAGCCGAAGAAGATCACCAGCGCCTTGCCGCGGAAGTCGGCCAGCGTGTGCGGCTTGCCGTCGTGGCCGGTGAGCGCGAAGTCGCCGCCGAAGTCGGCGCCGGTGACGTCGGTGTTGCGGAACTCGGGCTTGCCCCGGCAGCCGGCGATTGCCAGGCCGAAGGCCAGCGCCAGCGCCCAGGTTGCCAGGCGCGCGCGTTGCGCGAAGGCGATCAGGGGGCGATGCAGGTGGATCATGGGTACGAAGAGCCTTCGCGCGTTCAGCGCAGGTAGTGGTCGACGAGCAGCGCGCCGAACAGCGCTGCCAGGTAGAAGATGGAGTAGCCGAACGCCTTGCGTGCCAGCGTGTCGGTGTAGGCCCGCCACATGCGCCACGCATAGCCGAGATACACGGCGTCGAGCGCGAGCACGCAGGCCAGGTAGAACAGCCCGCTCATCCCGATCAGGTACGGCAGCAGCGACGCCGCGGTGAGCAGCAGGGTGTAGAGCAGGATGTTCAGCCGCGTGAACTCGGGCCCGTGCGTGACCGGCAGCATCGGCAGGCCCGACTTGCGGTAGTCCTCGACCCGGTACAGGGCCAGCGACCAGAAGTGCGGCGGCGTCCAGACGAAGATGATCAGGAACAGCACCAGCGCCGGCGCGCCCACGTCGTTCGCGACCGCCGCCCAGCCCAGCACCGGCGGCATCGCGCCCGAGGCGCCGCCGATCACGATGTTCTGCGGCGTGGCCGGCTTGAGCAGCACCGTGTAGACGATCGCATAGCCGACGAAGGTGGCCAGCGTGAGCCACATCGTGAGCGGGTTGACGAAGAAGTACAGCAGCGCCGCGCCGAGCACGCCGATCGCCGCGGCGAAGGCCGCCGCGGCGGCGGTGCCGACCTCGCCGCGCGCCAGCGGCCGGCCGCGGGTGCGCGCCATGCGGGCGTCGATGCTGCGCTCGATCAGGCAATTGAACGCGAAGCCCGCGCCTGCCAGCAGCGAGATGCCGGCCGTGCCGAAGACCGAGGATCTGCCAGGGCACCAGCCCCTCGGCCGCCAGCAGCATGCCGATCAGCGCGCAGAACGCCGCCAGCATCACGATGCGCGGCTTCGTGAGCGCGAGGTACTGCCCGCCGACGTGGCGCCAGCTTGCCGGACCGATCTGCGATACGTCCATGCTCACACCTGCATGCGCGCCTGCCGCGCGCGGTAGTACAGCGTCAGCATGAGGGCCAGCAGCAGCGCCGCCCCGCCGTTGTGCGCGACCGCGACCGCGATCGGCAGGCTGAAGTGAACGTTGGACAGCCCGAGCAGCCACTGCAGCACCAGCATCGCGAGCAATGCCGCGCCGAGCCCCTTCGCGCCGTCGGTGCGCCAGGTGCGCCAGCCGAGCCAGCCGACATAGAACGCGACGACGACCGCGCCGATGCGATGCATCAGGTGGATCGCGGTGAGCGCCTGCATCGGCAGGTTCTCTCCGTCGCCGGTCTTGCCGAGCTCGCGCACGAAGTGGAACGCGTCGCGGAAGTTCATCTGCGGCCACCACTGCCCCTGGCAGGTCGGCAGGTCGGTGCAGGCGAGCGCCGCGTAGTTGGTGCTGGTCCAGCCGCCGAGGAAGACCTGCGCGCACACCAGCACCAGTCCGAGCAGCGCGGGAGCAGCGAGCGCGGCCACCGGCTCCGCGTCGACGTAGCGCGGCGGCGGCAGTTGCCTGAGCCAGAGCCACAGCAGCATCGAGAAGGTGAGCAGCCCCCGATCAGGTGGCCGGTGACGATCGCCGGCTTGAGCAGCAGCGTCACCGTCCACATCCCGAAGATGCCTTGCAGGATCACCACTCCGACCAGCGTGATCGGCAGCGCGGGCGACTGGCGCAGGGCCTCGCGGCGCCGCCAGGCGATCACCGCGATCGCGATGATCAGCAGGCCGAGCGCCTGCGCGAAATAGCGGTGGACCATCTCGCGCCAGGCCTTGCCCATCGACACCGGGCCGTGCTCGCCGCCCTGCTCGGCGACCGCCCGGGCAATCTGGTCCTTCGCGTGCAGCGGCGAGAGCTTGCCGTAGCATCCGGGCCAGTCGGGACAGCCCAGGCCGGCGTCGGTCAGGCGCACGTAGGCGCCGAGCATCACCAGTCCGAGGGTGAGCAGCAGCGCCGCCGCGATCAGGCGCCGGTAGCCGGCCAGCCCGGCGGCCGGCCGCCCCGCCCAGGGCGTCGAGTTCCCGGGAATCGTCGCGCTCATGTCATCCCACCCGCGACGCGCGCAGCAGCTTGGCCAGGTCTTTCTTCATGCGGTTCGGATCGGCATCTTTCGGAAAGCGCATCATCAGGTTTCCCAGGGGATCGATCATGTAGATGTGATCGGAGGCGGCGGTGCCGGGTTCGGCGGGCAGCTCGCGCGCGAGCGTCGCGGGGTCGGAACGCATCAGCACCAGCCCTTCGTGCTGCGCGAGCAGCGCGGGATCGGGAACGCCTGCATCGTCGATGATCCAGACCCGCTCGACGCGGTCGCGGTCCTTACCGGTGGTGAGCCGGACCTGCCGGATCTCGTACAGGCGCTCGCGACAAGCCGTGTCGCAGGCCGCGGGCCCGGTTACCAGCATGACCCAGCGGCCGTGCAGCGAAGCGATGCTGCCGAGCCCCCCGACGTCGCGAAGCGGCGTGACCAGCGTGCCGTAGTTGGTGCGGCCCTCCGGGCGGACCACGTAATAGGTGTAGTACGAGGCGACGACGGGCGCGACGCAGATCAGCAGGATGCCGAGCATCTTCCAGCGCCCGGCACGCACGCGGCGGCGCGGGTCGGCCGGCGCGGGCGCCTCAGTGGCCGCAGCGGCCGGCGTGGCCCCCGTGTTCGTCGATTGCATCGTCACTTTCCTGCCTTCCTTCTTCCAAACAGCACGAAGCGGACCCACAGGCCCGCCGCGAGCACGGCCAGTGCGTACCACTGGAACGCATAGCCGAGGTGCTTGTCGACGCCACTGCCCGGATCGGGCCAGTCGCGCACGAGTCCGTCGTCCCGCTCGTCGGCGCCGATCCGCGGAGCGACCGTCTCGCGCACCACCACCGGCTGCATCGCCAGGCCCGACCAGCGCGCGAACGAAGCCAGGTCGGCGTTCTGCCACAGGCGATCGCGCGGGCCAGGCGGCGCCGATCGGCCGAGCTCGAGCGCTCTTTCGAGGTCGCGTTCGGCGATGCCCTCGATTTCGACCTCTCCGGCCGGCGTCGCGAGATCGGGCAGCCGCGTGCGCTCGCGCGGGTCGCTGGCGACCCAGCCGCGCAGCACCAGCACGTGGCGATCCGAACCTGTGATTCTAAGCGGAGAAAGCACATGGAACCCGGCAATCCCCTTGTGCGTCCGATTGTCGACGAACACGGTCCAGCGCGGCAGGAGCTCGCCGCGCGCCACCACTTTCCGGCCCTGCAGGCTGGACGGATCGAAGTGGTCCGCCGGCACCCGGATCGCCGGGTCGCGAGCGGCCGCTTCCCGGCTCGCGTGCAGTGCGCGCTTCTCGTCGGCGCGCCGCATCTGCCAGTTGCCCAGCGACACGGTGAGGATCACCAGCGCCAATGCCGCCAGCGTCGGCACCAGCTCGCGCGCCTTCATGCGGGCGCGCCGACCGCGGCCCAGCCGCCTGTGCGGGCGCCTAGAATCGCGGATGTCTCACCGGAGCCGCCCGTGAAGTGGATCATCGTCGTCGGATTCGCCCTGATCATCGGCAGCCTCGCCTCCGCGATGATCTTCCTGATCCGCGACCGCGGCCGCACGCGCAATACCGTGCGCGCGCTCGGATTCCGGGTCGGGTTCTCGATCGCGCTGTTCCTGTTCATCCTGTTCGCGCACTGGATGGGCTGGATCCAGAGCACGGGCGTGCCGATCGTAACCCGCTAGCGGAAGGGGGGCCGTGGCGGCCCCCCGGCGTCGATCGCCGGCTTACAGCCAGTAGACGACGACGTACAGGCCCAGCCAGACGACGTCGACGAAGTGCCAGTACCAGGCCGCCGCTTCGAACGCGAAGTGCCGATCGGGCGTGAAGTGCCCCTTCAGGATCCGGAACAGCACCGCCGACAGCATGATCGCGCCTACGGTCACGTGAAAGCCGTGGAACCCGGTCAGCATGAAGAAGGTCGAGCCGAAGATGCCCGAGGACAGCTTCAGGTTCAGCTCGGTGTACGCGTGCACGTACTCGTAGACCTGGAAGCCGAGGAAGGTGAAGCCCAGCAGGATCGTGATCAGCATCCAGAAGGCCAGCGGCCCGCGCCGGTTGTCCTTCAGCGCATGGTGCGCGATCGTCAGCGTCACGCCCGAGGTGAGCAGCAGCGCGGTGTTCAGCGTCGGGATCGGCCACGGCCCGATCGTCTGGAACGGATCGACGGTGCCGGCGGGGCCGGCGTTCGGCCAGGTCGCCCGGAAGTCGGGCCACAGCACCGACCTGTTGTCGAGGTCGCCGAGCCAGGGAGTGGCGATCGTCCGCGCGTAATAGAGCGCGCCGAAGAACGCCGCGAAGAACATCACCTCGGAGAAGATGAACCAGCTCATCGACCAGCGGAACGACACGTCGATGCGGTCGCCGTACAGCCCGCTCTCGGATTCGCGGGCCACCGTGCTGAACCAGCCGACCATCATGTAGGCGAGGATCGCGATGAAGATCGCGAACAGCCAGGGACCGAACGACGCGCCGTTCACCCAGCTGGCCAGGCCGAAGCCGAAGAAGGCCAGCGCGATCGCGCCGACGATCGGCCACTTCGACGGATGCGGCACGAAGTAGTAAGGCGCGTGTGAGCTTGCACCCGAAACCATGTTCCTGTCTCCCCGAAAGAAAGCTGTCCGTATTCGTGTTCGTGTTCAACCCGCCGCCGCGCGGGCGATCATGACCAGCACCGCCACGAAGGCCGCCGCCGCCAGCACCCCGACGACGACGACGCGCACCGGGTCGAGCCCGGCCAGGTCGCGCTCGTGCGAGCGCCGCCCGCGCACGCCGAAGAACGACGCGCCCACCGCCCGGAAGGTGTCGACGATGCCGGCCTTGCGCCTGGCCGGCTGCCGCCCGTCGGCCTGCATCATCCGCCCTGCCCGGCGCCCGCGTCGCCCGCCGGCGCGGCCGCCGACCTGCCGCCGACCTCGAAGAAGGTGTACGACAGGGTGATCGTGACGACGTCCTTCGGCAGCTTCGGGTCGACCACGAAGACCACCGGGAAGCGCCGTGTTTCGTTGGCGCCGAGTTCCTGCTGCTGGAAACAGAAGCACTCGATCTTGCGGAAGTAACCGGCCGACTGCCTCGGTGCGTAGCTCGGGATCGCCTGCCCGACCGTGGGCGCCGCGCGGGTGTTCTCGAGGTCGTAGACGACCGTGACCAGCTCGCCCGGATGCACTTCGAGCGAGGAGACCTCGGGCCTGAACTTCCAGGCGCCCCGGCCGTTGGCGTCGAACTCCACGACCACCGTGCGCGAGCGGTCGACCTGCGTGTTGCGCGCGAATTCGGCGGCGCCCCGGTCGACCTTGGTGAGGCTGTTCACGCCCGTGACTTCGCAGATCTTGTCGTACAGCGGCACCAGCAGGAAGCCGAAGCCGAACATCGCCGCCGCGACGACGACCAGCTTGCCGAGCATGCGCAGGTTCGGCGCGCGCGTGCCGGACGCGGGCGGATTGCCGTTCACTTCGCGAGCAGCCAGTGGTTGACGATCACGCCCACGAAGAACGCGAGCGCGATCGACGCCAGGACGAGCGCGGTGCGCAGGTTGTCGCGACGGTTCACTTCACCACCGGCGGGGTCTCGAAGGTGTGGAACGGCGCCGGGCTCGGCACGGTCCACTCGAGGCCATGGGCGCTCTCCCACACCTGGTCGGTCGCCTTGACGCCGCCCCGGATGGCCTTGACGACGACCCACAGGAGGATCAGCTGCGACAGGCCGAAGCCGAAGGCGCCGATGGTGACGACCGCGTTGAAGTCGGCGAACTGCATCGGGTAGTCGGCGTAGCGGCGCGGCATCCCGGCGAGCCCGAGGAAGTGCATCGGGAAGAACGTGATGTTGAACGTGATCATCGACATCCAGAAGTGCCACTTGCCGAGCTTCTCGTCGTACATGTGGCCGGTCCACTTCGGAAGCCAGTAGTAGGTGCCGGCGAACAGCGCGAACAGCGAGCCGGCCACCAGCACGTAGTGGAAGTGCGCGACGATGTAGTAGGTGTCGTGCAGCTGGATGTCGAGCGGCGCCACCGCCATGATCAGCCCGGTGAACCCGCCGATCGCGAACACGAAGATGAAGCCGACGGCGAACAGCATCGGCGTCTCGAAGGTCATCGAGCCGCGCCACATCGTGGCCACCCAGTTGAAGATCTTCACGCCGGTGGGCACGGCGATCAGCATCGTCGCGTACATGAAGAACAGCTGGCCGGTGACCGGCATGCCGGTGGTGAACATGTGGTGCGCCCAGACGATCATCGACAGGATCGCGATCGACGCGGTCGCGTAGACCATCGAGCTGTAGCCGAACAGCCTCTTGCGCGCGAAGGTGGGGATCACCTCGCTGATGATCCCGAACGCGGGCAGGATCATGATGTAGACCTCGGGGTGACCGAAGAACCAGAAGATGTGCTGGTACATCACCGGGTCGCCGCCGCCGGCCGCGTTGAAGAACGAGGTGCCGAAGTGGCGGTCGGTGAGCACCATCGTGACCGCGCCGGCCAGCACCGGCATCACCGCCAGCAGCAGGTACGCGGTGATCAGCCAGGTCCAGCAGAACATCGGCATCTTCATCAGCGGCATGCCGGGCGCGCGCATGTTCAGGATCGTCGTGATGATGTTGATCGACCCCATGATCGAGCTGGCGCCCATCAGGTGCAGCGCGAGGATGGCCAGGTCCATCCCCGGGCCCATCTGCACCGACAGCGGCGCGTACAGCGTCCAGCCGGCGGCGGTCGCCCCGCCCGGCACGAAGTACGAAGCCACCAGCAGCGAGGCGGCCACCGGCAGCAGCCAGAAGCTGAAGTTGTTCAGCCGCGCGAACGCCATGTCGGAGGCGCCGATCATCAGCGGCACCTGCCAGTTCGCGAACCCGACGAAGGCCGGCATGACCGCGCCGAACACCATGATCAGGCCGTGCATCGTCGTGAGCTGGTTGAAGAACTCGGGCCGCAGGATCTGCAGGCCGGGCTGGAACAGCTCGGTGCGCAGCAGCAGCGCGTTCACGCCGCCGACGAGCAGCATCGCGAACGAGAACCACAGGTACATCGTGCCGATGTCCTTGTGGTTGGTCGCGAACAGCCAGCGCCGCCACCCGGTCGGGTGGTCGTGCGCGTGGTCGTGTGCGTGGTCACCGGGGCGGTCGAGGACGGCGCTCATCTGGCTGGGCTCCTGCTGATTCGCTTTGTTTCGTTCGCGGCGCGGCGACGGGGACCGCGGCTCACTTGCGGGCGGCCGTCACCGCGGACGGCTGCACGACGTTGTCGCGTGCCTTGTTGCCCCAGGCGTTGCGGGTGTAGGTGATCACCGCTGCCAGCTCGACGTCGGAGAGCTGCCTGAACGGGGCCATCGCGGTTCCGGGCCTGCCGTCGAGCACCACGTCGATCTGCGGCCGCGGCTGGCCGAGCACGACTTTCGAGCCGTCGAGCGCCGGGAAGGCGCCCGGAACGCCCTTGCCGTTGGCCTGGTGACAGGCCACGCAGTTGGCCGCGAAGACCTTCTCGCCACGCGCGCGCAGGTCGGCGAGCTGCCATTCCTTCGTCGGGTCGTCGGCCTTCGCGAGCATCTCCTTCTTCTTCTCGCCGACCCACTTCGTGTAGTCGGCCTCGGAGCGCACGTCGACGACGATCGGCATGAACGCATGGTCCTTGCCGCACAACTCGGCGCACTGGCCGCGGAACACGCCGACCTTCTCGGCCTTGAACCAGGTGTCGCGCACGAAACCCGGGATCGCGTCCTGCTTGACGCCGAACGCCGGCACCATCCACGCGTGGATCACGTCGTTGGCGGTGACGACGACGCGGACCTTCCTGTTCACCGGCACGACCAGCGGGTGGTCGACCTCCATCAGGTAGGTGTCGTTCTGCTCGCGACGAGTCTTCGCATCGGGGTAGTTGCGGTCCTCGATCTGTTCGCGCGGGGTCGACAGCGCGGACAGGTACGAGATGCCCTCGCCGTCGCCCTTCAGGTAGTCGTAGCCCCACTTCCACTGGTAGCCGGTGGCCTTCACCGTGATGTCGGCGTTGGAGGTGTCCTTCTGCTCGACCACCATGCGCGTGGCCGGAATGGCCATGCCGACGATGATCAGGAACGGCACGACGGTCCAGGCGACCTCGACCGCGGTGCTCTCGTGGAAGTCGGACGGCGCGTGGCCGCGCGACTTGCGGTGCTTCCAGACCGAATAGAACATCACCCCGAAGACGGCGACGAAGATCGCGATGCAGATCCACATGACGAACCAGTGGATCCAGTGCTGTTCTTCGGCGATGCGCGTGACCGGCGTGGCGAGGTTCAACTGGTTGACCTTCGGTCCGCCCGGCATGTCGCCGACCGCCGCCGCGATCGAGGCCCAGCCGCCCAGTGCCGCCACGGCCAGTGCGTCGGCCATCCGCTTCATTTTCATTCTGCGCATCCCCGCCATTCCTCGTTCTTCGATCCGGTCAGCCCGCCCGCCATCGGGCGAGCGCGCGGCGTGAGTGCGCAGTTCCGCTCGAGCACCCACTGATGCCGGTCGACCTCGGCAACATGCATCCAGCGATATGGCATGACGTACGGTACGCCTTGTCCCACATCAAAGCTTTTGCTGCGGCCACGGATTATAGAGGCGCCCGCGTCGCGCCAGCAAATGGCCTGCAATCCGTCACTGGCCTCGCGGGTATCGGCCGATCGCGCTGCGCGGGACGAACTCGACCGGCGCCAGGCCGTCGCTGCGGCGCTTGCGCTGCGGGCACCAGGCGTGGCCGTAGACCAGTTCGAGCGTCATGTGCAGGCGCCCGTCCGATTGCCGCAGCGATTCGAGCGCGTGCAGCCACGCCTCGCGGTGCGCACGCCCGAGCAGGCCGCGAAACCGGCCGCGCAGCGCGTTGCCGCCGAGCGCGCGCAGGTCGGCGAGCATCGCCCCGGCGTCGGCCCACGACAGCGCGAGGCGCTCGCTGTCCATCACCGGCTCGGCGAAGCCGACGCTGGCGAGCAGGTCGCCGACGTCGTGCAGGTCGTGCAAGCGCATGGTCCGCACGCCCAGTGCGCGCAGCTCGGCCAGCGTGTCCACGCCGAAGAACGAGAAGTGCAGCAGCGCGCCAGGACGGGCCACCCGATGGAACTCGGCGAGCGCACGCTCCGGCGACTCGAACCAGTGCAGCGCCAGGTTCGACCAGACGAGGTCGACGCTGGAATCGGCCAGCGGCAGCGCGTGAGCGTCGGCCGCGACGACGTGCGCCACCGGTTGCGCGGTGCGCGCGCGCAGGCGCGCGAAAAAGCCCTGCAACGGCGGCGCCAGCGCGGCGCGCGCGGCGCGCGCCATGCCCAGCGCCGAGTCCAGTCCGACGAGTTCGGCCTGCGGATAGCGCTTCTTCAGCGCGAGCAGGCCACGCCCGGCCCCGCAGCCGACGTCGATCACGCTGCGCGGCGAAAGCCGGACCACGTCGAGCCGCTCGAGCATGCGCGCCTCGACCTCGGCGAACAGGAAGTCGGCGCGCCCCGGCGAGGCGGCACGGCGCGAGAACTGGCGCCGAACGGCCGACGGGTCTAGGTCGGGCGCGGTAAGCATCGCGCGCAGTATAGGTCCGCGATCGGTTCCAATGATCGCCATGGACGCGCGCGCGAGGGTCTCGTTGCAGGGTGGCCTTGCAGGCCGGCTGCGGCGCGCATGCGCGCGCTTGGTCGACGCCTGGCTGCCCGCCTCGTGCATCGTCTGCGGCGGCGCGAGCACGGATGGAATGTGTCCCGAGTGCGAGGCCGCGCTGCCCGGCCACGCGGCCATGCGCTGCGCGCGCTGCGGGCTCGCATGGGCGCGATCCCCGCGCTGCACCGAATGCGAAGCCGACCCGCCCGGGTTCTCGGCCACCGTGGCGCTGGCCGACTACGCCCCACCGCTCGAGCGGCTCGTGCATGCGCTGAAGTTCGGTCGCGACGCCGCGCTCGCGCCGCCGCTCGGCCGCGCGCTGGCGCGCCGGCTCGAGGCGGCGTTCCCCGACCACGCCCCGCCCGCCGCACCGGGCGACCCGGCGGCCCCGATCGTCACCGCGATCCCGCTGTCGGTGGCCCGGCTCGCCGGGCGCGGCTTCAACCAGTCGCTCGAAATCGCCCGGGCACTGGCGCGCGCGCGGCGGTTGCCGCTCGATCACCGACTGCTCGCACGCACCCGCGCCGGCATGCCGGCCTCCACCCTGCACGCCGGCGAGCGCCGCGTCGCGCTGGCCGGAGCGTTCACCGCGCCGCGACCGCTCGCCGCACGCACGGTGATCGTGGTCGACGACGTGATGACCACCGGCGCGACACTGCGCGCGGCTGCCGCCGCGCTGCGCGCCGCCGGCGCCGCCTGTGTGATTAACTGCGTGGTCGCCCGCACCCCGCAATCCGATGCAAGACGCGATGCAAGACCCGATCGTCCACGTCGTACTGGTTAACCCCGAGATTCCGCCGAACACCGGCAACGTGATCCGGCTGTGCGCGAACACCGGCGCAGCGCTGCACCTGGTCGAGCCACTGGGCTTTTCGCTCGACTCGGCGAAGCTGCGCCGCGCCGGCCTCGACTACCACGAGTTCGCGACGATCCGCGTGCATGCAGACTGGGAAGCCTTCCTCGCACGGCAGCGCCCGAGGCGCATGTTCGCGCTCACCACCCGCGGCGGGCACAGGCCCACCGGGGTCGCCTTCGAGCGCGGCGACTACCTGGTGTTCGGCTGCGAGACGCGCGGCCTGCCCGAGTCGATCCTCGCGCAGTTCGCACCCGCGCGGCGCCTGCGCCTGCCGATGCGCCCGGACAATCGCAGCCTGAACCTGTCGAACGCGGTCGCGGTCGCGGTCTTCGAGGCCTGGCGGCAGTTCAGCTTCGAGGGCGCCGACGACGCTGCCGGTGACGCCGGCGCCGCGGCCGACGACGCCGCGACCGGCGGCCCGGTCAGGCCTTGAACAGCCGGTCGAGCAGCGGCTCGATCCGCGGTTCCTGCACCAGGAAGTCGATGTCGCCCGGCAACACGAAGCCGCGCGCGACGAACTCGCGGCAGGCCGCGAGCAGGGTGTCGAAGTAGCCGTCCAGGTTGTACAGGCCGACCGGCCTGGCGTGCTGCCCGATCTGTCGCAGCGTGAGCACCTCGAACAGCTCGTCGAGCGTGCCCAGCCCGCCCGGCAGCGTGACGAAGCCATCGGCCAGCTCGATCATCCGCTGCTTGCGCACGGCCATGTCGACCACGATCTCGAGCCGGCTGACGCCCGGGTGGCCGGGCTCGCGCGCCATCAGCGCGCGCGGAATCACGCCGATGACCTCGCCGCCGGCGGCCAGTGCCGCGTCGGCCAGCGCCGCCATCAGGCCGACCCGTCCGCCGCCGAACACCAGTCCCCAGCCGCGCGAGGCGATCGCCCGGCCGGTTTCGCGCGCTGCCTCGAGGTACTTCGGATCGGCCCCCGGTTTGGCGCCGCAGAACACGCAGATCCACTTGCGCGCGTCGCCCCGCGTGATCGCGTTGGTCATGGCGCCCGGTCGTTTTCGTTGCGCGGCTCGCGCGAAAGCAGCGCGAGCACCGCATCGCGCGCGCGCTGGCGCCCGGCCAGCACCGCGTTCACCGCCGAGACGATCGGCATGTCGACCCGGTGCGCGCCCGCGAGCGCCTCGGCGGCCTGCGCGCAGTGCACGCCCTCGGCGACGTGGCCGAGCCGCGCGACGATGGCCGCGAGCGACTCGCCGGCAGCCAGCGCCAGCCCGACCTGGCGGTTGCGCGACAGGTCGCCGGTGCAGGTGAGGACCAGGTCGCCGAGGCCGGTGAGGCCCATGAAGGTTTCGGCGCGCGCGCCCATCGCGGTGCCGAGCCGCACGGTCTCGGCCAGTCCGCGCGTGATCAGCGCGGCGCGCGCGTTCTGGCCGAGCGACAGGCCGTCGCAGATGCCGGCCGCGATGGCCATCACGTTCTTGAGCGCGCCGCCCAGCTCGACGCCGATCACGTCGTCGCTGCGATAGATGCGCGCCGGCCCGTGGTGGAAGGCTTCGACCGTGGCAGCCTGCAGCGCCGTCGAGGCAGACGCGACGGTCAGCGCGACCGGCAGGCCGGCCGCGACCTCCTGCGCGAAGCTCGGCCCCGACAGCACGGCTGCCTCGTGCCGGTGCAGTTCCTCGGCCGCGACCTCGTGCGGCAGCCGCCCGCTCGCGGCTTCGATGCCCTTGCAGAGCCAGACCACGCCGCGCGACGCGGCCGGCAGCGTGGCGTCGAGTGCGCGCAGCGTCGCGCGCAGGCCCGCCACCGGCGTGGCCACCACCGCCACCGAGCCCGCCGCGTCGAGCCAGCCGCACACCGCGCCGGCATCGTCGGCGAATTCGATCTGCGGGCCAAGCGCGACCCCCGGCAGGTAGCGTTCGTTGCGGCGCGTGCCGCGCAACGCCGCGACCAGGCTCGGATCGCGCGCCCAGAGCATCACCGGATGCCGCTTCGCCGCGTGCACCGCCAGCGCCGTTCCCCAGGCCCCTGCACCGAAGATGGCGATCTTCATGCCCGACGCGCCTCGCCTCAGCGACCCCAGACTTCGCCGGCACTCACGAAGCCGGTGGCGCCGTCACGGTGCCGCACGCGCAGCCATCCGGCAGGCGCGCCCGCGTCGAGCACTTCGAGCAGCACGCCGCGCTCGATCTGCACGACCAGCTCGCCGTTGGGCTGCGCGGTGCGGCGGATCGCCGCAAAGGTGCTGGCGACGACGTGCCGCGGCTCGCCGAGGTCGCTGCGGTGCACCCACAGCACGTCGCCACTCATGTCGCGCACCTTGCCCCACTGGTTCAGCGTCGACAGCAGCTCGAGCGGAGTGCCGCGCACCACGATGAACAGCTTGCGCGCGCGATCGGATGGACCGTCGTAGAGAATCGCAGCCGGGCTCGCGACCTCCCGATAGCCGGACTCCTGCGCCTGCCCCGCCCCCTGCGCGGGAGCCTGCGCCTGGGCCTGCGCCGGCACCCCTGGTGCCGCCAGGACCAGCCAGACGGCCAGGGCAGCGAGCCGCGCCGCGAGCAGCGCCGCGAGCAGCGCCGACGCCCTGCCCAGTCGGCCGCCGACCGGTGTACCGGCCTGGATTCGCGGGCGCATCGAAGACTCCGGCAATCGCTCTGGGGACGCCGCGGCGCCGCGTCAGTGCGCGCTGCCCGGCAGGATGATGCCCGATCCCTGCGGCTCGGCGTGTTGCTGGGCCAGTCGCTGCTGGTAGAGCGCCTCGAAGTTGATCTCGGCCAGGTGGATCGGCGGGAACCCGGTGCGCTGCACCGTGTCGGCGACGTTCGAGCGCAGGTACGGATAGACGATGTTCGGGCAGATCACGTTCAGCAGCAGTTCCATCTGCTCGGCCGGGATGTTGCGCATCTCGAAAATGCCGCCCTGCTTCGCCTCGATCAGGAACGCCGTCTTGTCGCCGACCTTGGTGGTGACCGTGACGGTCACCGACGATTCGTAGATGCCGTCGGCGAGCTGCTCGCTGCCGACGTCCATCTGGATCTCGACCGACGGCTGCTGCGTCTCGAGGAAGATGCGCGGCGCGTTCGGAATCTCGAGCGAAAGGTCTTTCAGGTAGACCCGCTGGATGGCAAAGACGGGGGCTTGCGCCTGGTCGCTCATCGGTGTTCCTCGGAGAGTGCCGGCAGCCGGCCGGCGGAATGAAATGGAAGGATCGGCGCCGCGGCGCTCAGGTCGCAGCGCTCAGGTCGCCGCGGCCTGGCCGCGCAGCAGCGGGACCAGCTCGCCTCCGGCGTCGAGCTCGGCCAGGTCGTCGAAGCCGCCGACGTGCCGCTCGCCGATGTAGACCTGCGGAACGGTGCGCCGCCCGGTGCGGGCGATCATCTCGTCGCGCAACGACGGGTCGAGGTCGATCCGCACCTTCTCGATCGCGGACGCGCCGCGTGCCCTCGAGCAGCCGCTCGGCGCGCACGCAATAAGGGCACACGGCGGTGCAGTACATCAGGACGGGTGCAGTCATGGGTCGATCTCCCGGCCTTACCTGACCACCGGCAGGCCGGCTTGCCGCCACGACTGCACTCCGCCGCCCAGGTTGAAGACGTCCTTGCGGCCGGCCTTGCGCAGGATGCCGGCGGCGCGGCTGGAAGTGACGCCGCTTGCGCAGCACAGCAGCACCGGCTTGCCGGCGGGCAACTCGCCGATGCGCTTCTGAAGCTCGGCCATCGGGATGTTGCGCGCGTTCGGCAGGTGCCCGCCGGAGAAGTCGGCCTGCGAGCGCACGTCGAGCACGATCGCGCCGGTGTCGTTGATCAGGCGGGTCGCGCCCAGCGTGTCCAGCGACGGGCCGGAGGCGCCGCGCATCACCATCGGCCAGACCAGCATCGCGCCGGAGACGAAGGCTACGGCGATCAGCACGAGATTTTCGGTGATGAAGTCCACGGGTCGGCAGTCGGTCGGGGAAACCATGGATTATAGAATAGCGATCCGTCCGTCCATCTCGACCGCCACCGATGACCTACCGACTCGTGCTGCTGCGCCACGGCGAGAGCCAGTGGAACCTCGAAAACCGCTTCACCGGCTGGACCGACGTCGACCTCACCGAGACCGGCCTCGGCGAGGCGCGCCGCGCCGGGCAGCTGCTGAAGGCCGAGGGCTTCGATTTCGACCTCGCCTTCACCTCGGTGCTCAAGCGCGCGATCCGCACCCTCTGGACGGTGCTCGACGAGATGGACCGGATGTGGATTCCGGTGGTGCACGACTGGCGCCTGAACGAGCGGCACTACGGCGCGCTGCAGGGGCTGAACAAGGCCGAAACCGCGGCCCGCTTCGGCGACCAGCAGGTGCTCACCTGGCGCCGGGCCTACGCGATCGCCCCCGATCCGCTGCCCGCCGGCGATCCGCGCGGCGCCGAGAACGACCCGCGCTACGCCGGCCTGCGCGCCAGCGAGATTCCGCGCACCGAGTGCCTGAAGGACACCGTCGCCCGCGTCGTGCCGTACTGGAGCGAGACGATCGCCCCGGCGATCCGGCTGGGCAAGCGGGTGATCGTGGCCGCGCACGGCAATTCGCTGCGTGCACTGATCAAGCACCTCGACGCGATCGGCGACGACGAGATCGTCCACCTGAACATCCCCACCGGGCGGCCGCTGGTCTACGAACTCGACGAGGCGATGCGCCCGGTGCGCAACTTCTATCTCGGCGACCAGGCCGAGATCGAGGCGGCGATGGCGGCGGTCGCCGCCCAGGGCAAGGCGCGCCCGCCCGCCTGACGGCGGTTTGCCCGGCCGCCCACCGCGGGCGAGCCCCCGGTCGCCACCGACCGCCCCGCGCGAGCCCCCCGGGCGGCCGTCGGCGACCGCCGGCCGGGCGGGACTTCGCCCACCTGCGCGACGGCCGCGGTTTATACTGGGCTGCTCGGCAGACGGTGCGCGGCGCGAGGTGAATCGCCGACCGCTCTGCCGGCGGGATCATCGATGAAGGGCAAGCTCAAACCTCTGGGTCTCCTGTCGGCCGGCGCGATCGCCGGCGTGCTGATCAGCCTCGGCCTGACGGCGGTCGCCCAGCGCGAGCCCGCCGTCACGCTGCCGCTCGACGAGCTGCGGCAGTTCACCGACGTCTTCGGCGCAGTCAAGGCCAATTACGTCGAGCCGGTCGAAGACCGCAAGCTGATCACCGGCGCGATCGAGGGCATGCTGTCGAACCTCGATCCGCACTCGGCCTACCTCGACGCCGAGGCGTTCAAGGAGCTGCAGGTCGGCACGCAGGGCGAATTCGGCGGCCTGGGCATCGAGGTGGGCACCGAAGACGGCTTCGTGAAGGTCGTGGCCCCGATCGAGGATACCCCCGCGGCGCGCGCCGGCGTGAAGGCGGGCGACCTGATCGTGCGCATCGACGACAAGCCCACCAAGGGAATGTCGCTGAACGACGCGGTCAAGATGATGCGCGGCAAGCCCAGGACGCCGATCACGCTGACCATCTCGCGCAAGGGCGAGACGCAGCCGATCGTGGTGCGCATCGTCCGCGACGTGATCAAGGTCCAGTCGGTGCGCTCCAAGGTGCTCGAGCCGGGCATCGGCTACGTGCGCATCACGCAGTTCCGAGGAGCACACCGTCGAGAACCTGGTCAAGCACCTCGAGGGGCTGGCGAAGCAGAACGCGCTCGGCAACATCGTGCTCGACCTGCGCAACGACCCCGGCGGCTTGCTGCACGGCGCGGTCGGCGTATCGGCCGCGTTCCTGGCGCCGAATGCCACCGTGGTCACCACCGACGGACGCACCGAAGACGCGCGCCGCAAGTACGTCGCGAGCCCCGAGGACTACATGCGCGGCAGCCGCGACGACATCCTGCGGCGCCTGCCGGCGGCGGTGAAGACCGCGCCGATGGTGGTGCTGGTGAACGCGGGCTCGGCCTCGGCCTCGGAAATCGTCGCCGGCGCGCTGCAGGACCACAGGCGCGCCGTGGTGCTGGGCACGCAGACCTTCGGCAAGGGCTCGGTGCAGTCGATCCTTCCGCTGTCGCACACCACCGCGATCAAGCTCACGACCGCGCGCTACTACACGCCGAACGGCCGCTCGATCCAGGCCAAGGGCATTACCCCCGACTACCTCGTCGAGGAGACGCCCGACGGCGAGTCCGGCGCGTTCCGGCTGCGCGAGGTCGACCTGACCCGTCACCTCAGCAACGACAAGGGTCCGGAAGCGCGACCGGTCGTGCCCAAGCCCAGCGACACGGCGCAGGAGCCGAAGGATCGCAAGCCGATCGAATTCGGCTCGGCCGACGACTACCAGCTGTCGCAGGCGCTCAATTTCCTGAAGGGACAGCCGGTCGTGATCGCGAAGGCACGCGACGAGGCGCTGCTGCCCGGCACGCCCGGCGCCAAGGCTCCGGAAGCTCAATGACCACGCACGATGGTCGCCCGCGTCCCGGCGGGCGGCCATCGCATCCGGACGGCCCGTCCAACCGGCCCGGCGCCGGGGGTTCGCGCGCAGCCGGCGCGCCGCGCCGGCCCACCATGTCATGAACGACGAACAGCTGCTTCGCTACAGCCGCCACATCCTGCTCGACGAAATGGGCGTCGACGTGCAGGAGCGCCTGCTCGGCGCCACCGCGCTGGTCGTCGGTGCCGGCGGCCTCGGCTCGCCGGCGGGGCTCTACGTCGCGGCGGCCGGCATCGGGCGGATCCTGCTGGCCGACGACGACGCGGTCGACCTCACCAACCTGCAGCGCCAGATCCTTCATCGCCAGAACCGCATCGGCGAGCCGAAGGCCGAATCCGGGCGGCGCTCGATGCTCGAGATCAATCCGGGCATCGAGGTCGAGGCGATCGCCCGCCGGCTCGACGGCGACGCGATGCTCGAGGCGGTGGCGCGCGCCGACGTGGTGCTCGATTGCTGCGACAACTTCGCCACCCGGCAGGCGGTGAACCGCGCCTGCGTCGCGCACCGCAAACCGCTGGTGTCGGGCGCCGCGATCCGGTTCGACGGGCAGATCGCGGTCTTCGATCCGCGTCGCGACGACTCGCCGTGCTACCACTGCCTGTTTCCGGAGGGGCAGGACATCGAGGAGGTGCGCTGCGCGACGATGGGGGTGTTCGCGCCCCTGACGGGCATCGTCGGCACGACGCAGGCGGCCGAAGCGCTGAAGCTGGTCGGAGGCTTCGGCACGCCGGCGGTCGGCCGGCTGCTGATGCTCGATGCGCGGGCGATGCGCTGGCACGAAGTGAAGGTGCCGCGCGACCCCGAGTGCGCAGTCTGCGCCACGCGCCGCCGATGACGGCCGGAGCTGCGCCCTCGACCGATCGCGACGCGCTGGCGATCCTGAACCGGGTGTTCGGCTACGCGTCGTTCCGCGGCCCGCAGCGGCAGATCGTCGCGCACGTCGCCGCCGGCGGCGATGCGCTGGTGCTGATGCCCACCGGCGGCGGCAAGTCGCTGTGCTACCAGATCCCGGCGCTGCTGCGCGACGGCATCGGCGTGGTGATCTCGCCGCTGATCGCGCTGATGCAGGACCAGGTCGACGCGCTGCGCGAGCTCGGCGTGCGCGCCGCGTTCCTCAATTCGTCGCTGGGCGCCCGCGAAGCCGCAGCGGTCGAGCGCGCGGTCGCGGCGGGCGAGCTCGACCTGCTCTATGTCGCGCCCGAACGGCTGCTCACGCCGCGCTGCCTGGAGCTGCTCGAAAGCGCGAAGCTCGCACTCTTCGCGATCGACGAGGCGCACTGCGTCTCGCAGTGGGGCCACGATTTCCGTCCCGAGTACCTGCAGCTCGCGGTGTTGCACGAGCGCTGGCCACAGGTGCCGCGCATCGCGCTCACCGCGACCGCCGACGCCCTCACCCGCCGCGAGATCGTCGAGAAGCTCGCGCTGCAGTCGGCGCGCGAGTTCGTCTCGAGCTTCGACCGCCCGAACATCCGCTACCGGATCGTCGAGAAGATCGACCCGAAGCGCCAGCTGCTCGATTTCGTCGCCGGCGCGCACGCCGGCGAGGCCGGCATCGTCTATTGCGCGTCGCGCGCGAAAGTCGAGGACACCGCGCACTGGCTGTCGGCGCATGGCATCGCCGCGCTGCCCTACCACGCCGGCCTCGACAATGCGACGCGCAGCACCCACCAGGCGCGCTTCCTGCGCGAGGACGGGCTGGTGATGGTCGCGACGATCGCGTTCGGCATGGGCATCGACAAGCCCGACGTGCGCTTCGTCGCGCATCTCGACATGCCGAAGAGCGTGGAGGGGTACTACCAGGAAACCGGTCGCGCCGGCCGCGACGGCGAGCCGGCCGAAGCCTGGATGGCCTACGGGCTGGCCGACGTCGTCCAGCAACGCCGGCTCATCGAGCAGTCGGAGGCCGACGACGCGTACAAGCGTGTCGCGAGCGCGAAGCTCGACGCGATGCTCGGGCTCGCCGAGACGATCGACTGCCGGCGCGTGCGCCTGCTCGCCTATTTCGGCGAGGCGAGCAGCGCGTGCGGCAACTGCGACAACTGCCTCGAGCCGCCGCAGCCCTGGGACGCGACCGAGCCCGCCCGCAAGCTGCTCTCGTGCATCTACCGCATCAGGCAGGCCAGCGGCTTCGGGTTCGGCGCGCAACACGTCATCGCGGTGCTGCGGGGCCAGGCGAGCGAACGCGTACGCCAGCATCGGCACGACGCGCTGAGCACCTTCGGCATCGGCGCCGACCTGTCGGAGACCGAATGGCGCGCGGTGCTGCGCCAGCTCATTGCCCAAGGCCTGGTTTCGGTGGACCACGCCCGCCACCAGGTGCTGGTGCTCACCGACGCCAGCCGCGCGTTGCTGCGCGGCGAGCGCACGCTGCAGATGCGTCGCCCGAAGGCGGAGCCCGGGCGGCGCGCAGGCCGCGGCGCGCGCCGCACGCGCGGCGAGTCAGCGAACGAGAGCGCCGTGTCGCAGGCCGGCACCGGCGGCGACACGGTCGTCGAGACGCTGTTCGAACGCCTGAAGCAATGGCGGCGTGCCGCGGCGAGCGAGCGCGGCGTGCCGCCGTACGTCATCTTCCACGACACGACGCTGCGCGGCATCGCCGAGCGCCGCCCGGCCACGCTCGCCGAGCTGGCCGGGGTCAGCGGCGTCGGCGAGAAGAAGCTCGACGCCTACGGCGCCCAGCTCATCGACCTGATCGGCTCGACCGCCCCCTGAAGCCGCCGACGCCGGACGGACGTGCCGGCGCAGCGGTCGCGGAGCGCGCCGGCGCGGCCATCGCCGCGCGCACCGGCTGCGCCGCGCCGCGTCCGCCGGCCGATGCAGCCGGTTTCGCGGACTGGCCGCGCGACCCGCCCTGCCCCGCAGCGGAGCCGCGGAAGCCCGGCCTCGGTGCGCCGCGCGACGCGTCGCCGCGCATTGGCCGACGCGACTGCCGCGGCGGCCGGTCGTCCGCCTCCGGCTCGTTGCGCGCATTCGGGTCGAGCTCGAAGCCCGCGACCGTCTGGCGCGGAAGCTCGCGCCGGATCAGCCGCTCGATGTCGCGCAGCAGGCCGTTCTCGTCGGGGGAAACCAGCGACACCGCCTCGCCTTCGGCCCCGGCGCGACCGGTGCGGCCGATGCGGTGCACGTAGTCTTCGGGCACGTTGGGCAGGTCGAAGTTCACCACGTGCGGCAACTCGACGATGTCCAGGCCGCGCGCGGCGATGTCGGTGGCCACCAGCACCTGCAGGCTGCCCGACTTGAACTCGGACAGCGCGCGCGTGCGCGCGTTCTGGCTCTTGTTGCCGTGGATCGCCAGGGACGGGATGCCGTCCTTCGCCAGCTGCTCGGCCAGCCGGTTGGCGCCGTGCTTGGTGCGGGTGAAGACCAGCACCTGGAACCAGTTGTGCTCGCGCACCAGGTGCGACAGCAACTCGCGCTTGCGCGCCCGGTCGACCGGCAGCACGCGCTGGGCGACCGTGTCGGCGGTGGCATTGCGACGCGCGACCTCGATCAGCGCCGGCCTGTTCAGCAGACCGTCGGCCAGCGCCTTGATCTCGTCGGAGAAGGTCGCCGAGAACAACAGGTTCTGGCGCTGCGCCGGCAACAGCTTCAGCACGCGCCGGATGTCGTGGATGAAGCCCATGTCGAGCATCCGGTCGGCCTCGTCGAGCACCAGTACCTCGACACCGGAGAGATCGACCGTGCGCTGGCCGGCATGGTCGAGCAGCCGGCCCGGTGTCGCCACCAGGATGTCGACGCCGCGGCGCAGGCGATCGATCTGCGGATTGATGTTGACGCCGCCGAACACCACGGTCGACGACAGCTTCAGGTGCTTCGAGTACGCGACGACGCTTTCTTCGACCTGCGCGGCCAACTCGCGCGTAGGCGCGAGGATCAGCACGCGGATCGGCCGCGCGCCGCCGGAGGCCGGCTTGCGCGGCGCAGTGGTCGACAGGCGCTGCAGGATCGGCAGGACGAAGCCGGCGGTCTTGCCGGTGCCGGTCTGCGCGCCCGCCAGCAGGTCGCCGCCGGACAGCACGGCCGGGATCGCTTTCGCCTGGATCGGGGTGGGTGAGGTATAGCCGCGTTCGGTCACGGCACGGACGAGGGCTTCGGACAAGCCCAGGGCAGCAAAGGACATGAGACTCCAACGACATCGGCCACGGTCACCGCGGCGCCTCGGCGCTTGCGGCTGCGACGCCAGTCGCGGGCAGACGAAACAGGGTGAAGAACTTCTGGGACGGCGAATGCCGTGGAAGACGCGGCGAAGAGACTGGCTGTCGATGCCGCACTGCAGCATCATAACCGATATCGCTGTGGGGCGCTTCGGCGGCCGACGGGCGGCGGCGCACCGGCAGCGCGCCGGAGCGCGCCGTCAGCTGTCGAGCAGGCGGCGGAGCACCGCGAAGCTGACGATCGCCATGCCGAGCAGCAGCGCGAAGAAGATCAGCGAGCGCTGCTCGAAGCGCCGACCCGCGCGCCGCTCCATCGCGTCGAGCAGCCGGTCGGCGGCGAAATACAGCAACGCCGCGGTGATGGTGAAGTAGACGACTTCCACGGCGCTCAGGCGATCAGGAACGGCGCCTGCTGGTCGAACATCTCGGCCGGCGAGCGCCGGAAGCCGCTCTTGGCGAAGCGCAGCCAGCGCCCGAGCACGTAGGCGAGCACGATGCCGGCGCGCACTGCGGGGTCGGTCTCCGCGGGCAGCCGCCCTTGCGCGACGCCGATCCGGAACGCCTGCCTCAGCGAGGCCTCGATGCGGTCGATCAGCTGGTTGATGCGGTCCTGCAGGCGGTCGTCCTCGGTGACCAGCGCGTCGCCGATCAGCACGCGGGTCATGCCGGGATTCTTCTCGGCGAAGGCGAGCAGCATCGCGACGATGTCGCGCAGCTGGCGCAGGCCGTCTTCGTGCTGCGAGGTGATCTGGTTGATCAGGCCGAAGATGGTCGACTCGATGAACTCGATCAGGCCCTCGAACATCTGCGCCTTGCTTGCGAAGTGGCGGTACAGCGCCGCTTCCGAGACCTGCAGCCTGCCCGCGAGCGCCGCGGTGGTGACGCGATCGCCGCCCGGCTCCTGCAACATCGCAGCCAGCGTCTGGAGGATCTGCAGGCGTCGTTCGCCGGGCTTCGGTCGGGGTGGCTTCGGCGCGGGCGTCGTCTGATCGTTCATCTCGTTATCGTGCGGATCGCAAGGCCTTGCGCGGCAGGTGCGCGACCGATTGTACTTGAACGTCGATGCGCCGAGACGGGCCGGCGCGCGCACGGCGCGATGGATGGTGCGAACGGTGGCTGATGCCGGTGACGAGCACCGTTTGCAGCCCCACGTGGCGCGCCCCCGCCAAGGTTGACGACGGAATCCTCGACGAGCACGCAGCGCGACGCCGGCACGCGCAGGCTCGCGACCAGCCTGCGCAGCATCGGCCGCGACGGCTTCGGCTGCAGGCGCCCGGCGAACGACATCGCCTCGATCGAGACGATCGACTCGATGTGCGACCGGATGCCCAGCGCGCGCACCACCTCCGACGCATAGTGCAGCGGCGCGTTCGTCACCACGATGCGCCGACCGGGGAGCCGGCGCAGCGCATGCGCCAGGCGCATGTCGCGCCTGACGATCGTGCGGAGATCCGGAAACGGGTGCGTCTCGCGCAGGAAGTGATGCGGGTCGGTGCCGTGGTGGCGGATCATGCCGAGCAGCGTCGCGCCATACCGGCGCCAGTACTGCATGCGCAGCGCATTCGCAGCCTCGTGCTCCAGCTCGAGCTCGCGCGCCAGATACTCGGTCATCGCCACGTTGATGCGCGGGAACACGACCGACATCGCGTCGTGCAGCGTGTTGTCGAGGTCGAGCAGCCAGAGCGCGTCATGGGCCCGCTCGCCGCTTCGCACCGGGCGCCGCCTTGGGCCGCGCAGCGCGCCGCGCCCGCCCCGGCCCTCGCTTTGGCGCAGGCCCACGCCCTCGGGCTCGCCCCCGCCCGCGCAGCGCGCCGCAGGCCCTTGCGCTTGCGTGCCGCGGCGCTGCGGCTCCGCTTCGCGGAGCTTCCCTCGCCGACCTCGCAAATCGGCACCCGCGTCGTACGCGCTGCGCGCGGACGAGCGGGTCCCGCCGATTTGCTTTCGGTCGCACTCGGCTTGCACGGCGGCACGCAAGCGCAAGGGCCTGCGGCGCGCTGCGCGGGCGGGGGCGAGCCCGAGGGCGTGGGCCTGCGCCAAAGCGAGGGCCGGGGCGGGCGCGGGGCGCGCTGCGCGGCCCAAGGCGGCGCCCGGTGCGAAGCGGCGAGCGGGCCCATGACGCGCGTCTGGCCGTCTGCCGGGGAATGGGGGTTACTGGCTGCGGATCATGGTGCCGACGCCGTGGTCGGTCATGATCTCGAGCAGCAGGCAGTGGTCGACGCGCCCGTCGACGATGTGCACCGAGTTCACGCCCGCTCTTGCGGCGTCGAGCGCCGACGCGATCTTCGGCAGCATGCCGCCCGAAATCGTGCCGTCGGCGAACAACTCGTCGATCTGGCGCGCGCTCAGCCCGGTGAGCAGCTTGCCGCTCTTGTCGAGCACGCCCGGCGTGTTGGTGAGCAGCACCAGCTTCTCGGCCTGGAGCACCTCGGCAACCTTGCCGGCGACCACGTCGGCGTTGATGTTGTAGGTCTCGCCTTCCTCGCCCGAGCCGATCGGCGCGATCACCGGGATGAAGCCGTTGGCGGTGAGCGTGCGGATGATGCCCGGATCGATCCGCTCGATCTCGCCGACCTGTCCGATGTCGATCTTCTCGTCCGGCTTGTCCTTCGACGAGATCTTCATGCGCCGCGCGCGGATCAGCCCGCCGTCCTGCCCGGTGAGCCCCACCGCGCGCCCGCCCGCATGGTTGATCAGCTCGACGATCTCCTTGTTGACCTGGCCGGCGAGCACCATCTCGACGATGTCCATCGTCTCGGGGTCGGTCACGCGCATGCCCTGCACGAACTCGCCTTTCTTGCCGACGCGCGCGAGCAGCTGCTCGATCTGCGGGCCGCCGCCGTGCACCACCACCGGTTCGAGGCCGACCAGCTTGAGCAGCACCACGTCGCGCGCGAAGCTGCGCTTGAGATGCTCGTCGGTCATCGCGTTGCCGCCGTACTTCACCACCACGAACTTGCCGTGGAAGCGGCGGATGTACGGCATCGCCTCGGCGAGGATCGCCGCCTTCAGCGACGGAGTGACCGCCGCCGGCGTTGCGGTGGACTGCTGCTCGGCGCTCATGCTGCTCCTCGGGCGAACGGGTGGAATCGGCGGGCAATTCTAACCGAGCGACGCCCGCGGGGCCGCGCCGCGCGGGGCGGCTTTACCCCGCGGCGACTTCGTGCTGAGATCGGCGCTGCGCACCGGAGTCCGACGATGCACCGATGGCTGCTCATGCTCTGCCTGGCCGCGCCGCTGGCCGCGCCTGCGGTCGCTGCCGCGCAGGCGCTGGAGAAGCGCACGCTGCGCCATGCCGACGTCGAGGTGCCGGCCGAAGTGGCCGGGCCGTCCGGCAAGGGGCCGTGGCCGCCGGTGCTCTACATCCACGCGAAGCGCGGCTTCGACGACCTCGATCGCGAGCACGTGCGCGCGCTCGCGCGCGACGGCTTCCTGGTGCTGGCCCCCGACTGGCTCAGCGGCAACATGATCGAGCGCTGGCCCGACCGGCACCATCCCGAGACCGAAGCCGACGTCGAGGCCGGCCTGGACGCGTTGCTCGCGCACCCCGACGCCTGCCGGATTCCCGCCGGCATCGTCGCGAAGTCGCGCGGCCCCTATTTCGCGATTCGCCTCGCCGCGAAGCGCCCGTCCGACGTGGCGGCGATCGTCTCGTACTACGGGCACTTCCAGAATCCGAATGCGCCGGAACCGCAGCAGCTGTTCTCGGTCGCGCCCGAGATGCGCGCGATCGTCGCGCCCGTGCTGATGCTGATCGGCGACGCCGACTTCGAACTGCGCCGCTTGGTCAACGGCCGTGCCTTCTACACGCTGTGGGAGCGCGGCGTGCAGGTCGAGCTGCAGATGTACCCGATGGCGCGGCGCGCCTTCGACTTCCGCCCCGACCAGAGCCCGGAAGAGAAGGTCGCCGCGCGCCACGCCGCGCAGCGCGAGCGCGAGTGGCTGCGCCGCCACATGAAGGTGGACGCCAGCGGCCGCTGCGCCTGAACCCGGGCAGTCGCGCGCCGATGAACCTCGAGCAGCTCGAATACTTCGTCCACGTCGCCGAACTGGGCAGCTTCAGCAAGGCGGCGCTGGTGCTCGACATCGCCCAGCCCGCGCTCAGCCGCCAGGTGCGCGCGCTCGAGACCGACCTGCGCGAAACGCTCCCGCTGCGCAACGGCCGCGGCGTGCAGCTCACCGAGGCCGGGCGGCGGTTGTTCGAGCACAGCGTCGGCGTCCTGCAGATGGTGTCGCGCGCCCGCGAAGACATGGGCGCGAGCCGCGACGAGCCGGTCGGGCGGATCGTGATCGGCCTGCCACCGAGCATGGGGCGCCAGCTCACGCTGCCGCCGATCGACGCGTTCCGCCAGCAGCTGCCGCGCGCGCGGCCGCACGCCGCGCTGCCGATGCCGCGGATCGACATGCCGATACGGCATAGCTGATATCGGCCAGCCTTGCTGAAACGGTGGGAGCCGCGTGCGAAAATCGCGGATCCCGACCGGTTCGAGAGCCGATCCATGCAGACCGCCATCCCCTGCCTGTTCATGCGCGGCGGCACGTCGCGAGGCCCGTTCTTCGACGAAGCCCGGCTGCCGCCGGACATCGCCACGCGCGACCGCGTGCTGCTCGCCGTCATGGGCTCGCCCGACCGCCGGCAGATCGACGGGCTCGGCGGCGCGCATCCCCTGACCAGCAAGGTGGGCATCGTCCGGCGCAGCACGGTCGCCGGCGTCGACCTCGACTTCCTGTTCGCGCAACTGCAGCCCGACCGCGACACGGTGGACACGACGCCGAACTGCGGAAACATGCTCGCCGCGGTGGTGCCGTTCGCGCTCGAGACCGGCCTGGCCGCGCCGCAGGGCGACACGACCAGCGCTGCGCGTGCTCACGCTGAACACCGGCATGCAGTGCGACATCACGGTGCGCACGCCGATGACGCCGGCCGGCCGCCGCGTCGAGTATTCCGGCGACGCGCGCATCGACGGAGTGCCGGGCACCTCGTCGCCGATCACGATCAATTTCATCGACACCGCCGGCTCGGTCTGCTCGGGCCTGCTGCCCACCGGCCGCGTCCTCGACGAGATCGAGGTCCTGGGCGTCGGCCGCATCGAGGCGACCTGCATCGACAACGGCATGCCGATGGTGCTGTTCCGCGCCGGCGACGTGGGCCGCACCGGCCTACGAGTCGGTCGCCGACCTGAACGCCGACACCGGGCTGAAGGCGCGCGTCGAGGCGCTGCGGCTGGCCGCGGGCCAGCTGATGGGGCTGGGCGACGTGACGAAGAAGACCTACCCGAAGATGTGCCTCGTCGCACCCGCGCGCGCCGGCGGCAGCCTGTCCACGCGCTGCTTCATTCCGCACGTCTGCCACGACGCGATCGGCGTGCTCGCGGCGGTCACCGTGGGCACCGCGTGCGTGCTCGACGGCTCGATCACGCAGGGGATCGCGAACGTGCCCGGGGGCACGGTCAAGACCGTCTCGGTCGAGCACCCGAGCGGCGAGTTCAGCGTCGAGCTCGGAGGTCGACCCGGCCAACCCGCAGGACGTCGTGCGCGCCGCGCTGCTGCGCACCGCGCGGCTGATCATGCGCGGCGAAGTCATGATTCCCGATTCGGTCTGGAAAGGACGACAACGATGATCATCGACATCCACGGGCACTACACCACCGCGCCGAAGCCGCTCGAAGACTGGCGCAACCGGCAGATCGCGGGCCTGAAGGACCCGTCGGTCGCGCCGAAGGCCTCCGAGTTGCAGATCTCCGACGACCAGTTGCGCGAGTCGATCGAGACGAACCAGCTCGCGAAGATGAAGGAGCGCGGCAGCGACCTGACCGTCTTCTCGCCGCGCGCGAGCTTCATGGCGCATCACATCGGCGACTTCCAGACCAGCTCGACTTGGGCGGCAATCTGCAACGAGCTGTGCTACCGCGTGAGCGGGCTGTTCCCCGACCACTTCATCGGCGCGGCCATGCTGCCGCAGTCGCCCGGCGTCGATCCGAAGACCTGCATCCCCGAGCTCGAGCGCTGCGTAAAGGACTACGGCTTCGTCGCGATCAACCTGAATCCCGATCCGTCGGGCGGGCACTGGACGTCGCCGCCGCTGTCCGACCGGCACTGGTACCCGATCTACGAGAAGATGGTCGAGCTCGAGATCCCGGCGATGATCCACGTGAGCACCAGCTGCAACGCGTGCTTCCACACCACCGGCGCGCACTACCTGAACGCCGACACGACGGCCTTCATGCAGTGCCTCACCTCCGACCTGTTCCGCGACTTCCCGACGCTGAAGTTCGTGATCCCGCACGGCGGCGGCGCGGTGCCCTATCACTGGGGGCGCTTCCGCGGCCTGGCGCAGGAGCTGAAGAAGCCGCTGCTGAAGGACCACCTGCTGAACAACGTCTGGTTCGACACCTGCGTCTACCACCAGCCGGGCATCGACCTGCTGGCGAAGGTGATCCCGATCGACAACATCCTTTTCGCCAGCGAGATGATCGGCGCGGTGCGCGGCATCGACCCCGAAACCGGTCACTACTACGACGACACGAAGCGCTACATCGAGGCTTCGGCGCTGGGCCCCGAAGACCGCCGCAAGATCTACGAGGGCAACGCGCGGCGCGTCTACCCGAGACTGGACCGCGCGCTCGCGGCGCGCGGCCTTTGAACCGACAGCGGTGCTGAACCCGCAGCGAGGAGCCGATTCCATGGCTATGTACAACCTTGGCATCGTCAAGCGCAACATCACCCGCGCCGACCCGGCCGCCGTCGAGAAGCTGTCGCGCTTCGGCGTGGCCACCATTCACGAGGCGATGGGCCGCACCGGGCTGATGAAGCCCTGCATGCGGCCGATCTATTCCGGCGCGCAGCTGTGCGGCACCGCGGTCACGGTGCTGCTGCACCCGGGCGACAACTGGATGATGCACGTGGCTGCCGAGCAGATCAGGGACGGCGACGTGGTGGTGGCCGCGTGCAGCGCCGACAGCGAGGACGGCTTCTTCGGCGACCTGCTCGCGACCTCGTTCCGCGCCCGCGGCGCACGCGGCCTGGTGATCGACGGCGGCGTGCGCGACGTGAAGGACCTGACCGCGATGCAGTTCCCGGTGTTCTCGCGCGCGATCAGCGCCAAGGGAACGATCAAGGCGACGCTCGGCTCGGTCAACGTGCCGGTGGTCTGCGCGGGCGCAATGGTGAACCCGGGCGACGTCGTCGTCGCCGACGACGACGGCGTGGTCGTGGTACCGGCCGCGATGGCGCAGCAGGCGGCCGACGCCGCCGAAGCACGCGAGGCCAACGAAGCCGAGAAGCGCGCGAAGCTCGCCGCCGGCGTGCTCGGGCTCGACATGTACAGGATGCGCGAGGCCCTCGAGAAGGCCGGGCTCAAGTACATCGACTAGCCGCACGAACGACATGCCCATCCCGTCCGATCCCCTGCAGTGGCGCGTCGGCCTCGTCGGCTACGGCGAGGTCGGCCGCATCCTCGCCGAAGACCTGCGCGCGCGCGGCATCGCCCGCGTCGGCACCTTCGACCCGAAGCTCGACGGCGACGCCGCGGCGCCACTGCGCGAGCACGCCCACGCCCACGGCGTGACGCTCGCCGCCACGCACGCCGAGCTCGCCGCCGGCGCCGACTTCATCGTCTCGGCGGTCACCGCGAGCCAGGCGGTGCCGGTCGCCGAGGCCTGCGCGCCGGCGATCCGCGCCGGCACCTGGTTCCTCGACTTCAACTCGGCGTCGCCGGGCGCCAGGCGGCGCGCCGCGCAGCTCGTCGACGGCGCCGGCGGCCGCTACGTCGAGGGTGCGGTGATGACCTCGATTCCGCCGTACCGCATCCGCGTGCCGCTGCTGCTCGGCGGCCCGCACGCCGAGGCACTCGCGCCGCTGGCCGGCGCGCTCGGCTTCGACGCGAAGGTCGCTTCCGCGAAGCTCGGCGTCGCCTCGGCCACGAAGATGTGCCGCAGCGTGATGATCAAGGGCCTCGAGGCGATGGTGATCGAGAGCTTCACCGCCGCGCGCGCCTACGGTGTGGAGGACGCGGTGCTGGCCTCGCTCGCCGAGACCTTTCCCGGCATCGACTGGGAGAAGCAGGGCAGCTATTTCTTCCAGCGCGTGATCCAGCACGGGCGGCGCCGCGCCGAGGAAGTGCGCGAGGTCGCGCAGACGGTGCGCGAGGCCGGGCTCGAGCCCTGGTCGGCCACCGGCACCGCCGAGCGCCAGGCCTGGATGGCCGACCTCGCCGACGCCGGCGTCTTCGGCGACAAGGACGCGCCGTGCGGCGACTGGCGCGTCGAGGCCGACCGGATCCTCGCCAGGCTCGGAACGGCCGACACGCGCCGCGACGGCTGACGACGAAAGCGCGAATCCGCAGCGAAAGACGACCATGCAATTCCAGGTGAGCCCGGGCTGGCTGCCCTTCCACCCGAACCCGTCGACGCCGCGCTTCCGGGTGCCGGCCGGCGCGGTCGACGCGCATTGCCACGTGTTCGGCCCCGGCGCGCAGTTTCCCTATGCGCCCGAGCGCAAGTACACGCCTTGCGACGCGTCGAAAAAACCAGCTGTTCGCGCTGCGCGACCGCCTCGGCTTCGCGCGCAACGTGATCGTCCAGGCCACTTGCCACGGAAGCGACAACCGCGCGCTGGTCGACGCGTTGCTGCATTCGGGCGGGCGCGCCCGCGGCGTGGCCACCGTCCGGCGCAGCGTCACCGAGGCCGAGCTGCGCGCGATGCACGAGGCGGGCGTTCGCGGCGTGCGCTTCAATTTCGTGAAGCGGCTGGTCGACTTCACGCCGAAGGACGAGCTGATGGAGATCGCGGCGCGCATCGCGCCGCTGGGCTGGCACGTCGTCGTCTACTTCGAGGCCGCCGACCTGCCCGAGCTGCAGGACTTCTTCACCGCGCTGCCGACTGCTGTGGTCGTCGACCACATGGGCCGGCCCGACGTGCGCAAGCCGGTCGACGGCCCGGAGTTCGAGCGGTTCGTGAAGTTCATGCACGACTACCCGAACGTCTGGTCGAAGGTCAGCTGCCCCGAGCGGCTGAGCGTCTCGGGCCCGCCGGCACTCGACGGCGAGCGCAGCGCCTATCGCGACGTGGTGGCGTTCGCGCGGCGCATCGTCGAGACCTTCCCCGATCGGGTGCTCTGGGGCACCGACTGGCCGCATCCGAACCTGAAAGACCACATGCCCGACGACGGCTTGCTGGTCGACTTTATCCCCCACATCGCGCCGACCGCCGAACTGCAACGCAAGCTGCTGGTGGACAATCCGATGCGGCTCTACTGGCCGGAACAGTCATCTCGATGAAGCCCCCTCATTCCACGGTGCCGTGGCGCGTCGCGGCAAGCGGCAGCGAGTCGCCGGGCACCCACGCATTGGGCAGGGCGCCGCGGTGCGTCGCGGCGAGCGCGGCATGCGGGCGGTGCGGCGCGCCCGGAATGCGCGGGGCGCCGGCTGCGCCGGTCGGTGCTTCGCACCGACTCCCCTGCGCTGCTCTCCCCGGGGTCGTGCGGCGCAACTCGCTGCGCTCGCTGCGCGAGCTCCGCTCAGACAGGGCGCCGCAAGTCAGAAGTACGAAGCGCGCTTCGCGCGCCGACCCCGGGGCTGCGCTGCTCGGCGCCGCAGAAGGCGCCCCGCGCATTCCGGGCGCGCCGCACCGCCCGCACGCCGCGCTCGCCGCGACGGACCGCGGCGCCCTGCCCAATGCGCGGCTGCCCGGCGATTCGCTGCCGCCTGCCTCGAAGGCAAGGTCGGTGGCACTCCAGGCGAAGACGGGGCCGTTCCTCGCGAGCACCGCAACGCTGATTGCGAAGGCGCGGGCCAAGGCGCCGGCGTGGGGTTTGCGCACGCCCCGGCCCAATGGGCGGCCAGGCGCCGGGCCTGTCGGCCGCGGGCGCGCCTTGTGCGTAGCCGAGAAGCGCAGCAGCACCGGCGGCGCGCGCAGCGCGCATCGTCCATCATTCTCGCGGCGATTGTTCGAGCGCAGCTCGCGCAGCGAGCGTAGCGAGTTTCGCCGCGCCAGCCGGTGCTGCGAGCATCGCAGGGGACCCCCGCGAAGCGGGGGCAAGCACCCGGCGCGACCGCGGCCGACAGGCCCGGCGCCTGGCCGCCCATTGGGCCAGGGCGTGCGCAAACCCCACGCCGGCGCCTTGGCCCGCGCCTTCGCACACGCAACCGTTTCGAGGAGTTGACCCATGGCACTAGCGAAACCGTACGCGGACATCCCCGGCACCACGATCTTCGACGCCGACCAGTCGCGCAAGGGCTACCACCTGAACCAGTTCTGCATGTCGCTGATGAAGGCCGCGAACCGTGAGCGCTTCAAGGCGAACGAGCGCGCCTATCTCGACGAGTGGCCGATGAGCGAAGAGCAGAAGCAGGCGGTGCTCGCGCGCGACCTCAACCGCTGCATCGCGCTGGGCGGCAACATCTACTTCACGGCCAAGATCGGCGCCACCGACGGCAAGAGCTTCCAGCAGATGGCCGGCAGCATGACCGGGATGAGCGAAGCCGAGTATCGCGACATGATGGTCGCCGGCGGCCGGTCGATCGAGGGCAACCGCCACATCGGGGAGAAGAAGTGATGGCTCGCGTGACTGCAAGCGTCTACACCTCGCACGTGCCGGCAATCGGCGCGGCGGTCGACCTTGGCAAGACCGGCGAACCGTACTGGCAGAAGGTCTTCTCCGGCTACGAGTTCTCGAAGCAGTGGATGAAGGCGCACACGCCCGACGTGATCTTCCTGGTCTACAACGACCACGCCAACGCGTTCAGCCTCGAGCTCATTCCCACCTTCGCGATCGGCACCGCGGCCGAGTTCGCGCCGGCCGACGAGGGCTGGGGCCCGCGCCCGGTGCCGAAGGTGACCGGGCATCCGGAGCTTGCCTCGCACATCGCCCAGTCGGTGATCCAGGACGACTTCGACCTCACGATCGCCAACCGGATGGACGTGGACCACGGCCTCACCGTGCCGCTGTCGCTGATGTGCGGCCAGCCGCAGGCCTGGCCCTGCCGCGTGATCCCGTTCGCGGTCAACGTGGTGCAATACCCGGTGCCGTCCGGGCAGCGCTGCTTCCGGCTCGGCCAGGCGCTGCGCCGCGCGATCGAGTCGTACGACGAGCCGCTGAAAGTGCAGGTCTGGGGCACCGGCGGCATGAGCCACCAGCTGCAGGGACCGCGCGCGGGGCTGATCAACCGCGAATTCGACAACGCCTTCCTCGACCGCCTGATCGCCGAGCCGGATGGCCTGTCGAAGATGCCGCACGTCGACTACGTGCGCGAGGCCGGTTCGGAGGGCATCGAGCTGGTGATGTGGCTGATCGCGCGCGGCGCGATGGCCGACGTCGCCGGCGGCCCGGCGCCGAAGGTCGCGCATCGCTTCTACCACGTGCCCGCCTCGAACACCGCGGTCGGGCACCTGATCCTCGAGAATCCGGAGTCGCAATGAAGACGATCAGGGTCGCGCTGGCCGGCGCAGGGGCGTTCGGCGTCAAGCACATCGAAGGCATCCGCAACATCGACGGCGTCGAGGTCGTCTCGCTGGTCGGGCGCCAGCTCGACAAGACCCGCGAGGTCGCCGCGAAGTTCGGCATCGGCCACGTCACCACCGATCTCGCCGAAAGCCTGGCGAGGAAGGAGGTCGACGCGGTGATCCTGTGCACGCCCACGCAGATGCACGCGTCGCAGGCGATCGCCTGCCTGAAGGCCGGCAAGCACGTGCAGGTCGAGATCCCGCTCGCCGACAGCCTGGCCGACGCCGAGGCGGTGGTCGCGCTGCAGCAGCAGACCGGACTGGTCGCGATGTGCGGCCACACCCGCCGCTTCAACCCGAGCCACCAGTACCTGCATCGCCGCATCGTCGCCGGCGAGCTCGCGATCCAGCAGATGGACGTGCAGACCTACTTCTTCCGGCGCACCAACATGAACGCGCTCGGCCAGCCGCGCAGCTGGACCGACCACCTGCTGTGGCATCACGCGGCGCACACGGTCGACCTGTTCGCGTACCAGGCCGGCGGCGAGATCGTGGCCGCCAACGCGCTGCAGGGCCCGATCCACCCGGCGCTGGGCATCGCGATGGACATGTCGATCCAGCTCGAGGCGAGCACCGGCGCGATCTGCACGCTGAGCCTGTCGTTCAACAACGACGGGCCGCTGGGCACCTTCTTCCGCTACATCTGCGACAACGGCACGTTCATCGCGCGCTACGACGACCTGTTCGACGGCAAGGAGCAGAAGATCGACGTCTCGAAAGTCGACGTGTCGATGAACGGCATCGAGCTGCAGGACCGCGAGTTCTTCGCCGCGATCCGCGAGGGGCGCGAGCCCAACGCGAGCGTGGCGCAGGTGCTGCCCTGCTACCGCACGCTGCATCGGCTCGAGCAGCAGCTGGCAGCCGGCTGACGCGACCCCGATGCGCGCCGGCCGCGGCACACCGGTTCGCTCGCCCTCGCGCCGCGCGCTGCTCGGGGCAGTGGCCGGCGCGGCCGCGTGGCCCGGCGCGTTCGCCCAGCGCGACTATCCGGACCGCACGATCACGCTGGTCGTCCCGTTCGCGCCCGGCGGCATCGCCGACCTCAGCGCGCGGCTGGTCGCGCGCTCGATGGGCAGCGCGCTCGGGCAGTCCGTCGTGATCGACAACCGGCCGAGCGCAGGCGGAATCGTCGCGACCAGCGCGGTGGTCAACGCCGCGCCCGACGGCTACACCGCGCTCGTGCTGAGCAACGCGAATGCGATCAGCGCCAGCCTGTTCCGCAAGCTGCCGTTCGACGTGACGCACGACCTCGCGCCGGTCGGCACGATCGGCTTCTTCGACCTGGTGCTGTGCGTCGACTCGGGCTCGCGCTTTCGCGCCCTGCCCGACCTGCTCGCCTGGGCCCGCGCGAACCCCGGAAAGCTCACGATCGCCACGATCGCGATCGGCTCGACGCAGCACCTGGCGGCGGAGCTGTTCAAGGCGCGCGCCGGCATCGATGCGGTGATCGTGCCGCACAAGGGCACGCCTGCGGTGCTCACCGCGCTGCGCGGCGGCGAGATCGACCTGGCCTTCGAGATCCTCGGCCCCGCGCTGCCGCAGATCGCCGGCGGCGCGCTGCGGCCGCTCGCGGTGAGCGCCGCGCGCCGCAACCGCGTGCTGCCGACCACGCCGACGGTGCAGGAGGCCGGCGTCGCCGATTACGACGTCGCGTCGTGGAACGCGCTGGCGGTGCCCGTCGCGACGCCGCAGCCGATCGTCGCGCGGCTGAATGCGGCGATCCGCGACGCGCTCGGCGTGCCCGCGGTCGCCCAGCGGCTGCTCGAGATGGGCGTGCGGCCGCAGGCCGGCACGCCGGCCGAGCTCGAGGCGCTGCTGGCCAGCGAGATCCGGCGCTGGGGTGAGGTGATCCGCGCGGCCCGCATCGAGCCGCAATGAGTCAGAGGATGTAGCGCGCCAGGTCCTCGCTCTTCGCGAGGCTCCCCAGGCGACCGTCGACGAACGCGGCGTCGATCGTCACCGTCTCGCCGCCGTGCCGCGCAGCGCCGAACGAGACCTCCTCGAGCAGCTTCTCCATCGCGGTGGACAGGCGCCGCGCCCCGATGTTCTCGGTCTTCTCGTTGACCGACGACGCGATTTCGGCGAGGCGGCGCACCCCGTCAGGGGTAAACACCAGCCGCACGCCCTCGGTGGCGAGCAGCGCCTCGTATTGCCGCGTGAGGCTGGCGTCGGTTTCGACGAGGATGCGCACGAAGTCGTCGGCCGACAGCGAGCCGAGTTCGACGCGGATCGGCAGGCGGCCCTGCAGCTCGGGAATGAGGTCGGACGGTCGCGACAGGTGGAACGCGCCCGATGCGATGAACAGGATGTGGTCGGTGCGCACCACGCCGTAGCGGGTGTTGACCGCCGTGCCTTCGATCAGCGGCAACAGGTCGCGCTGCACGCCCTGGCGCGAGACGTCGGCGCCGTGCGTGTCGCCGCGCGAAGCCACCTTGTCGATCTCGTCGATGAAGACGATGCCGTTCTGCTCGACCGCGCCGAGCGCCTTCGCCTTGATCTCGTCGTCGTTCACCAGCTTGGCGGCTTCCTCGTCGGCGAGCAGCTTCATCGCGTCGCGGATGCGCAGCTTGCGCGGCTTGCGCCGCCCCGGCATGTTCGCGAACAGCGACTGCAGCTGCTGCGTCATCTCTTCCATGCCGGCCGGGCCCATCAGCTCCATCGCCGGCATCGACATCGACAACTCGATCTCGATCTCCTTGTCGTCGAGCTCGCCCTCGCGCAGCTTCTTGCGGAACTTCTGGCGCGTGGCCGAGTCGGCCGGCTCGCCGCCCTCGGCCGCGGCGGAAGCCGACGTTGCGCGGGGGCGGCAGCAGCGCGTCGAGCACGCGGTCTTCGGCGGCGTCGAGCGCGCGCTGCTGCACGCGCTTCGTCTCCTGCTCGCGCACCTGCTTGACCGCCATCTCGGCCAGGTCGCGGATGATCGTGTCGACGTCGCGGCCGACGTAGCCCACCTCGGTGAACTTGGTCGCCTCCACCTTGATGAACGGGGCGTTCGCGAGCCGGGCCAGGCGCCGGGCGATCTCGGTCTTGCCCACGCCGGTGGGGCCGATCATCAGGATGTTCTTCGGCGTGATCTCATGGCGCAGCGGCTCGTCGACCTGCTGCCGGCGCCAGCGATTGCGCAACGCGATCGCCACGGCACGCTTGGCCGCTTCCTGCCCGACGATGTGCTTGTCGAGCTCGGAGACGATCTCTTCGGGGGTCATCGGGGTCATGGCTGCTTCGCGCGGGCGCCGGGCCGTCAGCCCAGCGTCTCGATCGTCTGGTGCTGGTTGGTGTAGATGCAGATCTCGCCGGCGATCGACAGCGACTTGCGCACGATGGTTTGCGCGTCCAGCGCGGTCTCGTCGAGCAGCGCGCGGGCGGCCGCCTGCGCGTAAGGCCCGCCGCTGCCGATCGCGATCAGGCCGTGCTCGGGCTCGAGCACGTCACCGTTGCCGGTGATGACCAGCGAGGCTTCGCGATCGGCCACCGCCAGCATCGCCTCCGGGCGGCGCAGCATCCGGTCGGTGCGCCAGTCTTTCGCGAGCTCGACGGCGGCGCGCACCAAGGTGCCCCGAGTGCTTGTCGAGCTTGGCCTCGAAGCGCTCGAACAAGGTGAAGGCGTCGGCAGTGCCGCCGGCAAAGCCGGCAAGCACCTGGTCGTTGTAGAGGCGCCGTACCTTGCGCGCGCCCGCCTTGATGACGACGTTGCCCAGCGTGACCTGGCCGTCGCCGCCCAAAGCAACCGCGCCGCCGCGTCGCACCGAGACAATGGTGGTGCCGTGGAACTGTTCCATGGTCTGGACTATGGGGGCGGTCGGCGCCGGAACAAGCCCCGAGGGCGGCATGAGTCGCCGGGGCCGGAAACGACCTAAATTCTACGCCGGCGGATTTCGGCGAGTTCCTGGATGCCCATGACGAGCATCAGCGCATAGACCAGGTAGTTGGGCTCGACGAACTGCACCGGCTTGCCGGCCGCGCGCAAGGCGACCACCTCGTTGAGGAGGTCGCCGGCCGCGACGAATTCCATCCGTCGCAATCCCCGGCAATCGACCGTCACCATGCCGTGCCTGGCCGCGTGGGCCCGCAGGGCCGGCAATTCCTCCTGCATGCGCCCGAGCACGTCGCCGCGCAGCGGGAAGACCTCGGCCTCGCGGGGCGACGGCTCCGGCGGCGCCCCGGTGGCCTGCGGCGTCGCTTCGCCGGTGCGGATCGCGCCACCAATGGGCTCCCACGACGGCGGCGAGACCTCGTAGGTGACGCAGTATTCGATGCTCAGGTCCTCGAAGGCCTGCTGGCGGCCGAGCACGCGCAACGCCTGCAGCGCGAGCATCCATCCCGCCTCGGAGGGGTCGCGCCGCCCCGGCTCGATCGCGCTGTGCGCGGCCGCGAACAGCGCCTCGGCGCCGCGCACGACCAGGGCGCCCGGGGCCTTCCCGAAGTGCGCGAGCAGTCGCAGCAGCGCCTCGGCTGCCGCGATGTCGAGCGCCTCGACCATGCCGAAATCGACGATCGTCTCGCGACGCCGCGCCGACGCGGCGATGATCGAATCGACCTGCGCGCCGACCGAGTCGTCGAGGCGCGCCGCGAACTCGACCGCGGCGCTGCCGTTGACCGCGGCGCCGCCACGCGCGGCGCTCGCCGGCGCCCCCAGCTGCTCGCTCCAGCCGGGCGGCGACGACTCGAAGCGCGCCGCGTATTCGAGCGCCAGCGACTCGAACGACGCGCGGTCGCCCAGCGCCTGGTGCAGGTCGAGCAGCATCAGCCACGCGAGCGACTGCCGGGCGCCGAGCTCCGGATCGGCCAGGGCCCGGCGCAATGCGAGCGACGCCGGCTGCGGCTGGCCATTCGAATAGAGGATGGCCGCCTCTTCGAGCACGCTCGGCAGCGCGGAGCCGTTCACGTCGATCGCCATCGCGTCGGCCTGGTCGCCGAGCATCGCGGTGGCGGGGTCCGCCACCGAGGCCGGCTGCGCCGGCTGCGCGACCGTGGGTCCCTCGGCGCGCGCGGCGGTTGCCGGCCCCACCGGCGCGCGCTCGGCGCTGGCGCGCGCGACCACCGCCGCGGCGGTCATTTCGGACTCGATCTGGTTGATCTTCTCTTCGGTGCGGCGCGCCGCTTCGCGCTGGGCAGCCAGCGTGTCGGGGCCGGGACCGGGCCGGGAATCGGCGGTTCGCGCAAGCAGCGCCTCGCGCGCCCGGCGCGACTCGTGCCTTTCCTTGCGGTTGAACAGCGAAAAGACCACCTGGACCTTTCGATACGACGCTGAGAGCGGGCCGCCGCACGAGCTGCGACGACCATTCGGGGGTGCCGGGCCAGTCTAGCACGCACCCCCTTGCGTCGATCGGGCGGCAGCCGACCGCGAGTCGGCCCTCAGCCGCCTGTCATCGGCGGTCAGTCTCCGTAGAGCTTCTGCCGCAGTTCGCGGCGCTGCTGCGCCTCGAGCGAAAGCGTGGCGGTGGGCCGCGCCAGCAGGCGCGGAACGCCGATCGGCTCGCCGGTTTCCTCACAGTAGCCGTATTCGCCGCTTTCGATGCGGGCCAGCGACTGCTGGATCTTCTTCAGCAGCTTGCGCTCGCGGTCGCGGGTGCGCAGTTCCAGCGCGTGCTCTTCCTCGATCGTCGCGCGATCGGCGGGATCGGGCACGATGACGGTTTCGCGCAGGTGCTCGGTGGTCTCGTCGGCATTGGCCAGCAGATCCTTTTCCATCTGCTGCAGGCGCACGCGGAAGAACGCGAGCTGCGCGTCGTTCATGTAGTCCGAGTCGGGCATCTGAAGCAGTTCCGTCTCGGTCAGGGGTTTCTTGTCCTTCGTTGCTGCCATGGCCTCAGTACCTGTGCGCTCGCCGGGCGCTGCCTGCGGGAAATACCCGGGTGGAAAGGACCGCGTCGCGCCGCCAGCGGCGGATCATGCCAGACACTGCTCCAGGCCCTTGATGAAGGTGTCCTTCGGAAGATTCCTCCCGATGAAGACCATCCTGCTGGACCGCCTTTCGGCGGGCTTCCAGTGTCGGCCGGCGTCGGCGCCCATCATCATGTGGACGCCCTGGAACACCGTCTGCCGGTCGGACCCCTTCATGTAAAGCACGCCTTTATACCTCAACATGTCGGGCCCGTAAACCTGGATGAGTCCGGAAAGGAAATCCTCGAGTTTCAGCGGATCGAACGGCTTGTCGGAACGGAACACGAACGACTGCACCGCGTCGTCGTGCTCGTGCTCGTCGCTTTCGAGGAAAGCCGGGTCGATCTCGAGCACCGCGTTCAGGTTGAAGCCGCGGATGTCCAGGATCTCGGCGATCGGCGCATCGCCGAAGCGCACCGGCCGCACCGGCGCGCGCGGGTTCATCCGGCGCAGCCGCGCCTGCAGGCGCTCGCGCGTCGGCTCGTCGACCGGGTCGACCTTCGACATCAGGATGCGGTCGGCGAAGCCGACCTGTTCCTGCGCTTCCTTGTGCTCGTCGAGCTGGCGCTCGCCGTGGCGCGCGTCCACGACGGTGATCACCGCGTCGAGCAGGTAGTAGTCGGCGATGTCGTCGTCGATGAAGAAGGTCTGCGCCACCGGGCCCGGATCGGCCATGCCGGTGGTCTCGATCATCACCCGCTCGAAGCCGATCTCGCCGCGGTCGCGGCGCTCGCGCAGGTCGCCCAGGATGCGCACCAGGTCGCCGCGCACGGTGCAGCAGATGCAGCCGTTGTTCATCTCGACGATCTGCTCGTCGCGCTCCTGCAGCAGCAGGTCGTTGTCGACGCCTTCCTCGCCGAACTCGTTCTCGATCACCGCGATGCGGTGGCCGTGCTGTTCCGCGAGGATGCGGTTGAGCAGCGTGGTCTTGCCGCTGCCCAGGAAGCCGGTGAGGATGGTCACCGGAACGTGCTTGTCGCCCATGTCGATCCCTCTCTGGACCGCGCATTCTACGGGCGCTGCGCCCGTCGTGCCCGGAACGGGGGTATGCCCGCCGTCAGGATCCGCCGCGCCGCCGGGCACGCGGGTGCGCGGCGTCGTAGACCGCCGCCAGCCGCTGGAAGTCGAGCGAGGTGTACACCTGGGTCGTCGCGATGCTCGCGTGCCCGAGCAGTTCCTGCACCGCGCGCAGGTCGCCGCTCGACTGCAGCAGGTGGCTGGCGAACGAATGCCGCAGCACGTGCGGATGCACGTCGGCCGGTACGCCCCGGGCGATCGCGAGCCGCTTCAGCCGCACCTGCACCGTGCGGTTCGCGAGCCGGCGCCCCCGGCCGCTCAGGAACAGCGCCCGCTCGTCGCAGCCCGGGTGCAGCGCGCACCAGGTGGTGCGCTCGCCGAGCCAGCGCCGCAGCGCGTCGCGCGCCGCGCCGCCGATCGGCACGGTGCGGCTGCGCCCGCCCTTGCCGCGCACCGTCAGCTCGGCCTCGTCGAGATCGATCCAGCCGGTGGAGGCGGCCGGCGGGCCGTCGAAGTGGCGCAGGTCGAGCGAAGTGAGTTCGGACAGCCGCAGGCCCGACGAGTAGAAGAGCTCGAGCATCGCCTGGTCGCGCGCGGCCTCGAAGCCGTCGCCCGGCGCGGCGCCGGCGAAGCGCACTGCGACGTCGGGCGGCAGCGCCTTGGGCAGGCGGCGCGCCGCGCGCGGCGCGCGCACGCCGCGAGCCGGGTTCGCGACCGCCTCGCCCTGGCTGGCGAGCCAGTCGAAGAAGCCGCGCCAGGCCGACAGCCGGCGGGCGATCGAGCGTGCCGACAGCCCGTCGCGGGCATTCGCAGCCACCCAGCGGCGCACGCGGTGCTCGTCGACCGCCGACCAGTCGGGTTCGGCCGGCGCCTGCGGCGCGCCCGGCCCCCCGGTGCGAGATTCCGCGGCAACCGGTGGCACCGCGGCCGTCGCCTCGCTCAGCGCCCGGTCGGCCAGCGCGCGCAGGTCGAGTCGGTAGCTGGCCAGCGTTCGCGGCGAGCAGCCGCGCTCGCTGCGCAGCCGCTCGAGGTAGCGCGCGATCGCGTCGCCGGCCAACGCAAGCTCATTCGGCCAGTCGCGACAGCGCCGCGCTGGCGGTTTCGGCGATCCGCTCGAGGAAAGCGGTGCCCATGCCGGAACGGAAGCGATCGGGGTCGGCCGAGCCGAGCACGATCAGGCCGAAGGCGTTCGGGTCGACGCCCTTGCGCAGCGGCAGCAGCGCGATCGAGCGCGTCTCGGTACCCCCTTCGGGGAGCCAGGAGGCTGCCTGGAAATCGGAGTTCGGACCGCAGAACGGCTGCATCATGCTGTTGGCCAGCGTGATGACGTCCACCGGCACCGGCTGCGCGCAATCGAGTTCATGGTACGCGTCGCGCAGCGCCCACAGCCGCATCCCGACCTGCGGCACGGAGAACGCGGTGCGCAGGCCGTCGACCACGATCGCAGGCAGTTGCGCCGGGTCGGCGGCCAGCAGCAGCTGGCGGGTCCAGCGTTGCAGCTTCTCGCCGATCGCGTCGTTTTCCTGGCCGATGCGCAGCAGCTCGGCCAGCTTCATCTCGTGCGCGCGCAGCTTTTCGCGCAATACCTCGAGCTGGCGCTCGTGCAGCGAGATCGCCCGCCCGCCGTGCGGATGCGGCACGGTGATCGCCGCGAGCAGCTCGGCGTGCGTCTCGAAGAAGCCGGGGTTGTTGCGCAGGTAACGCGCCACCTCGTCGGCGCCGATGGTGCTGTCGGTCATGCGTGATCCGTGAAGGAAGGAGCCTGTATCACCGGCGACGCATCGGCCGGCAGTTCGATCTCGCCGTCGAAGACGGTTTCGGCCGGCCCGGTCATTCGTACGCCGTCGCCGTCCCAGGCGACGGTGAGAATGCCGCCGCGCGTCTGCACCTGCACCGGCGAGCGCAGCAGCCCGCGCCGGATGCCGGCCACCGCCGCCGCACAGGCGCCGGTGCCGCAGGCGAGCGTCTCGCCGGCGCCGCGTTCCCAGACGCGCAGCCGGATCCGCGACGGCGCAAACACCTGCAGGTAGCCGGCGTTCACGCGGCGCGGAAAGCGCGCCGCGCCCTCGATGAGCGGGCCCTCGCTGCGTACCGGCGCGCGCTCGACGTCGTCGACCACCTGCACTGCGTGCGGGTTGCCCATCGACACCAGCGAAATCCAGCGCAGTTCGCCGCCGATCGCGAGCGGCCACAGCAGGTCGTCGCCGACGTGCCGCGGCTCGAGTCCGCCCGCGTCGAACGGAATCGCCCCGGGGTCGAACGCCGGCGCGCCCATGTCGACCGTAACGCGCCCGTCGTCCTCGAGCCGCGGCTCGATCACGCCGCCCATCGTCTCGACGCGGATCGCGCGCTTGTCGGTGAGACCCTGCTCGCGCACGAAGCGCACGAAGCAGCGGGCGCCGTTGCCGCACTGCTCGACCTCGCCGCCGTCCGCATTGAAGATGCGGTAGCGAAAGTCGATGCCGGCGCCGCGCGCGGGCTCGACCAGCAGCAACTGGTCGGCGCCGATGCCGAAGTGCCGGTCGGCCAGGAAACGCCATTGCGCCGGCGACAGACGCACCGACTGGCGCACGCCGTCGATCACGACGAAGTCGTTGCCGGCGCCATGCATCTTCGTAAAGCGCAATTTCATCGGGGCGATTATCGCCGATACGGCTTCGCCTCGCCGGGCGGACGCGTCTTGAAGCGCTTGTGACTCCACAGGTATTGCGCCGGCATCTCGAGCACGCGCTCCTCGATGAACGCGTTCATGCGCCGCGTCGCCGCCTCCAGGTCGTCGCCGGGAAAGTCTTCCCAGGCGGGATGGAAGCGCGCGACGTAGCCGTCGTCGGTCATCGTGGTCACCAACGGCACGACCGCCGCTCCGGTCATGCGCGCGAGCCGCGCCACCGAGGTGACCGTCGCGGCCGGTACGCCGAAAAAGGGCACGAACACCGCGTCGCGCGCGCCCAGGTCCATGTCGGGCAGGAAATAGAACGGCAGGCCTTCGCGCAACGCCTTCACCGCGGGGCGCAGGCCCTCGGTGCGCAGCAACATGAGCCCGCCGTTGAAGCGCACGCGCCCGCGCGTCATCGCCTCGTTGAGCGCGCGGCTCTTCTGCGCGGCGTACATCGACGCGCAGCGCGCCTCCAGCGAAAGGCGGATGCCGCCGGCGTCGAGGCCGACGAAGTGCGGCGCCAGCAGGATCAGCGGCCGCCCGCGGTGCCGCTCGAAATGCTCGACGCCCTCGAGCCGGCAAAGCTGACGGATCCGCTGCGGCGAGCCGTGCCAGAAGATGAAGCGCTCGAAGAAGCTGCGCATGAAGCAGCGGAAATGCCCGCGGGCCACCGCGCGGCGCTGCGCTTCGCTCCACTGCGGAAAGCACAGCCGCAGGTTGGTGCGCGTCACCCGTCGCCGCGGCACCGCGAGCAGCCAGGCGAGCGCGCCGGCCAGCTCGCCGGTCCGGCGCACCACTGGATAGGGCAGCCGCGCGATGCCGCGCATCAGCAGCAGCGCAAACCTGACGAACGGCTCCGACACCCGGGCCCTCAATCGGGCGCGCCCGCCGCCGCGGGCCGCTTGTAGCGGTTGTAGCCCCACAGGTACTGGGACGGAAAACGCCGGATCAGTGCCTCCATCCGCGCGTTCAGCGCCTCGGGGGTGGGAGGTTCGTCCATTCTTTCGAGATGCAGGCGCCAGCCGCGCGCGCCGCGCAGTCGCTCGCCGACCACCAGCACCACCTGTGCACCGGGCTGCTCGGCCAGCCGCTGCGGCAGCGTCATCGTCCAGGCGGGCCGGCCGAAGAACGGCGCCCAGCGGCCCTCGCCCGCTCCGGGCACCTGGTCGGGCAGCAGGCCCACCGCTTCGCCGGCGCGCAGCGCGCGCAGCATCGCCCGCACGCCGGCGAGCGTCGCCGGCACCGCGCGCATCGAGCCGGTCGCGCGCGAAAACTCGACCAGCGGGCGCAGCCAGGCTTTCCTGGGCGGCTTGTAGAGCACGGTGATCGGCGCGCGGCTGGCATAGAAGCGCGCAGTGACCTCGAAAGCGCCCAGGTGCGGCGTGAGGAACACGATCCCGCCGCGGGCTTCGGCGGCTTCCAGCATCTGCAGGTCGTCGCAGACGACGTGGCGGGCCAGCTCGGCCGGCGCGCGGCGCCAGACGAAGGGCAGTTCGCCGACCATACGTCCGGCCTCGGCAGCAGCGTGCCAGGCGTCGGCCGTCGAGCCATAGCCGGCGGTGCGCAGGTTCGCGAGCAACTTGCGCCGATAGCCGGCCGACAGCACGCACGCCGCGACACCGAACGCCGCGCCGAGCGCTCGCAGCAACCCGAGCGGCAGGGCACCCAGCACCCGCAGGGCCGTGGCCAGCGCACGGCTGCGCAAGCTGTCGGGGCGGTCGGGACGTGCGGATTCGACGGACATCGGTTCTCGGCCAGGCGCCGCCCCGCTCCGGACGGGGCGGCGCGGATGCGTGGGGGCGCGGCGCGAGTCTATGCGATCCGGGCAAGTTAGACATCAGGGCCGCCCGCACAGCGTGAACCGGACTATATAATCCGGTCGCCCCCTCTTTCGCGGCGGGGCAGTCCCGTTGGCCTGCGTCCCCGCGGTCGCCCTGACAGGAGAAATCACTTGGCAAACGAGTTTCTGTTCACTTCCGAATCGGTCTCCGAGGGCCACCCGGACAAGGTCGCGGACCAGATCTCGGACGCCATCCTCGACGCCATCCTCGCGCAGGATCCCCGTTCCCGGGTGGCCGCCGAAACGCTGTGCAACACCGGACTGGTCGTGCTCGCCGGCGAGATCACCAGCAAGGCCAACGTCGATTACATCCACGTCGCGCGCAACACGCTCAAGCGCATCGGCTACGACAACACCGAATACGGCATCGACTACAAGGGCTGCGCGGTGCTGGTCGCCTACGACAAGCAGTCGCCCGACATCGCGCAAGGCGTCGACAAGGCGGGCGACGACAACCTCGACCAGGGCGCCGGCGACCAGGGGCTGATGTTCGGCTATGCCTGCGACGAGACGCCCGACCTGATGCCGGCCGCGATCTACTACGCGCACCGGCTCGTCGAACGCCAGTCCGAGTTGCGCCGCAACGGCACGCTGCCCTGGCTTCGGCCCGACGCCAAGTCGCAGGTCACGCTGCGCTACGCCGACGGGCGGCCGGTGGCCGCCGACACGGTCGTCATCTCGACCCAGCACGCACCCGAGATGACCCAGCAGCAGATCCGCGAGGCGGTCATCGAGCACCTCATCGAACCGGTGATCCCGCCGGAGCTGCGCAAGGGCGAGGTGCGCTACCTGGTCAACCCCACCGGTCGCTTCGTGGTCGGCGGGCCGCAGGGCGACTGCGGTCTCACGGGACGCAAGATCATCGTCGACACCTACGGCGGTGCCGCGCCCCACGGCGGCGGCGCGTTCTCGGGCAAGGATCCTTCCAAGGTCGACCGCTCGGCCGCCTACGCCGCCCGCTACGTGGCCAAGAACATCGTCGCGGCCGGGCTGGCCAGCAAGTGCCTGGTGCAGATCTCTTATGCGATCGGCATCGCGCGCCCGACCTCGGTGATGGTCACCACGCAGGGCACCGGCCGCATCGGCGACGACAAGCTGGCGGCGCTGGTCTCGAAACATTTCGACCTGCGGCCCAAGGGCATCGTGCAGATGCTCGACCTGCTGCGCCCGATCTACCAGAAGACGGCGTCCTACGGGCATTTCGGCCGCGACGATCCCGACTTCACCGGGAGCGCACCGACAAGGCTGCGGCGTTGCGGGCCGACGCCGGCTGAACCTTCGGTCGCGTCGCGGCAGTCGACAGCGGGGCGGGCCTGGCTGGGCCGGTCGCCGTGCGCCGCTGGGGGGCTGCGCAGGGGGCTCGGCCGGATGCGGCGCTGGCTGCGGCGGTCGGTGCTTCGCACCGACTTCCCTGCGCTGCTCACGTCGGGGTCGTGCGGCGCAACTCACTTCGCTCGCTGCGCTCGCTTCGTTCAAACAGGGCGCCGCAAGTCAGAAGTACGAAGCGCGCTTCGCGCGCCGACCCCGACGCTGCGCTGCTCGGCGCCGCAGACAGCACCGCATCCGGCCGAGCCCCCTGCGCAGCCCCCCAGCGGCGCACGGCGACCGGCCCAGCCAGGCCCGCCCCGCTGCCGACTGCCGCTCAGGCAACGTTCGTGGTGTTCGACGCGCAGACGAGGCCGTTGCCCCCAAACGCCGCACCGGTTGCTGCAAAGGCGTGGGCCGCAAAGGGGTGGGGCTGCCTGCGGTCGGCGTGCCTGTGCGCAGCCGAGAAGCGCAGCGGCACCGGCGGCGCGCGCAGCGCGCACCGTCCATCATTCTCGCGGCGACTGTCCGAGCGCAGCTCGCGCAGCGAGCGTAGCGAGTTTCGCCGCGCCAGCCGGTGCTGCGAGCATCGCAGGGAACCCCCGCGAAGCGGGGGCAAGCACCCGGCACGCCGACCGCAGGCGGCCCCACCCCTTTGCGGGTCACGCCTTTGCGGTCAACGCGTTTGCGAGACCCGTTGAGCCGCGGCTGACCCGGATCAAGCCGGCCGGCCGCCGGCTTTGTTCCAATGCCGGCATGTATCCGGTCCTGCATGCCGTCTCGCGCCTGATGGAATGCCCGCAGCCCGACAGCCGCGGGCTGTCGGCCGACGTCACCGAGGCGCTGGCCGGCGAGCCGCGGCTGTCGATGGCCACTCGCCTGGGGCTGGTGGCGCTGGCCAGCCGCATCGAGGCCAGCGACCCGAACGAGTGCGCGCGCCGCTGGCTGCGCTCGTTTCGCGCCACGCCCGAAAGCTCGCTGCATCTTCGCGACCATCCGGGCGGCAGCATGCGCGCGCGCGAACTGCCCGACGGCTACCTGCCGGGGCTGCTCGAAACGCTGTCGCGCGACGATGAACCGCACGCAATCGAAATGCTGATCGTCTGCGCGCCGGCGCTGCGCGAGATGGCCGAGGCGCTGGGGCGCAAGCGCGATCCGTACGCGCTGCTGCCGGTGGCGCTGCTCGAGTTGCTGGCGTCGCGCCTGCACTGAGAACGTGTGAACGCGCCCGGCTCGGGCGCACGGTCCGCGCGCCGGCGCCTCAGGGCGCCAGCCGCTGCCGGGTCCAGCCGCCGTCGGAGCCGCGGCGGTAAGCGATGCGGTCGTGCAGCCTCGACGGGCGCCCCTGCCAGAACTCCCAGTAGTCGGGGGCGAGCCGGAAACCGCCCCAGTGCGGCGGGCGCGGCGGATGCAGGCCGAACTTCAGCCCGAACTCGGCGGCCCGCGCCACCAGCGCCGCCCGCGAAGACAACGGGCGACTCTGCTCCGAGGCCCGGGCGCCGATCCGCGAGGCCAGCGGGCGCGAGGCGTAGTAGGCGTCGGACTCGGCCGCATCGACGCGCGCGACCGCTCCTTCGATGCGCACCACGCGCTCGAGCTCGACCCAGTGGAACTGCAGCGCGGCCGCCGGATGAACGGCGAGCTCGCGACCCTTGCGGCTCTCGTAGTTCGTGTACCAGACGATGCCGCGCGCGTCGAATTCCTTGATCAGCACCACCCGCGTCGAGGGCCGCCCGTTCTCGCCCACCGTCGCCACCGTCATGGCGTTGGGCTCGGGCAGTTCCGACTTCAGCGCCTGGTCTAACCAGACCCGGAACTGTTCGAGCGGGTCGGCATGCGTGTGGCTCTCGTCGAGCTCGCCGCGCTCGTAGCTCTTGCGCAGATCCGCGATCCTGGACATGCGCCGAGTGTAGCGCGTCGCCGGCACCGTGCCGCCGAATCGATGCAGGCCACCATCCGTCGGGATCTGTTGGATCGCCTGCCACATCGGCCACCGGCAGGGCTTGGCCGCGGCGATTCGCGGCGATTACTCTGGCGGCAACAGGCCCGTCTGCAGGGTCGCCGCAAGGATTTCGCGAATGAACAGCGTTGCCGAATCGACAGCCGAAGCCGCCGCCGAAGCCCCGACCATCGAGGCCGCGGAGGCGCTCGTCTACGCCGTACCCGACACCGCGCCGGGCGGCCTGCAGCGCGTGGACACCCGGCGCCTGCTCGAAGGAATGTTCGTCGCCGAACTCGATCGCCCGTGGTCCGACACGCCGCTGCCGCAAGCCGGCCTGCTGGTCGACACCGACGAAGCGTTGCAGGCCGTGCGCCGCTATTGCCAGTTCGTGATGGTCGATCCGGCCCGATCCTCGGGCGAGATGGTCGCCGCGATCCGCGCGGCCGCCGTCCTGTCGGTAGACGCGTTGCCCGGCGGCGATGACGCCTGGATCCGGTCCGGCCCGGCCGCGCACGAGGACGCCGCCAAAGACGCCAAGGGGGCGCCCGGCAGCATTCGGCCCTGCCCGGCCAGCCTCCGAAGCCGCGCGACGACGTCCATCCGAGCGAGGCGACGCGTACCGGGGTCCTGCGGCTGGTGCGCGAGGGCGAGCAGGGGGCACCGCAGCCCCGGGGCGCGCTCTCGCAGGTGCGGCGCTGGTTCGGACTGGGTCGCCGCACCCGCGCCGACGACGCCCCCGACACCGGGATCCTGCGGCACCAGCATGCGCTGCAGGTCCTGCGCGACGCCTGGGGCAACGCCATCGGCGCCTGCGACTACGGCGAAGGCGCGCCGATCCGCGAATCGATCGCGCTGGCGCGACCGGTGCACGCGCGCTTGGTCGCGGCCGCCGACACGGCGATCCGGCAGGTGCGGCAAGGCACCGCTCTGGGGTTCGAGCCGCTGGCCGAGGCAGCGGACGCGCTCGCAGCGAGCCTCGCGAGCGCTCCGGATGCGATGCGCTGGCTCGAAGCCGTCCACGCGGACAATGCGCCGGCGCCGCACCACGCGACCGGCGTCGCGGTGCGCCTGGCCGACTTCGGCCGCGCGCTCGGCATGGAGCATGCGGCGCTGCGCGAACTCGCGCTGATCGGCCTGCTCGCAGACGTCGGCAAGGCGCTGCTGCCGCGCGAGGTACTCGAGCACCCCGGCGTGCTGAAACCGAGCGACTACGCTCTGATGAAGCAGCACGTGACGATCGGCCTGGACATCCTGTCGCGCGCAAGCGCGGTTCCCGAGGCGGTGATCCGCGGCATCGCCGAACACCACGAACGGCTCGATGGCTCGGGATATCCGCGCGGGCTGCGCGGCAAGGCGATCGGGCTCTACGGACGGATGGCCGCGATCGTCGACACCTTCTGCGCGCTCACCGCGGCGCGCGCGTACGCCAACCCGCTCCCGGCCGACGACGCGCTGTCGGCGCTGCACGAATGGTCGGGATCGCTGTTCTGCCGCGACCTGGTCGAGCAGTTCATCCTCGCCAACGGCACCTTCCCGGTCGGCACGATGGTCGAGCTGCAGACCGGCGAGATCGGGGCCGTCGTCGGCCGCCGGCCCGGCAGTCGGTCGCAGCCGAAGCTGGTCGTGATAACCGGGGCCGACAAGGGCCCTCTGCGGCGGCGCCCCGGCGAGCCCGCGCCGCACGACCCGCAGCAGCCGGGCCAGCACACGCAGGTTCGCATCGCCCGCGGCCTGCCGGCGGGCGCGTTCGGGATGCGCCTGAAGGACTACTACGCGACGCCGATGTGATCGCCGTCCGGCTATAATTCGCGCGATCCCGAGGAGCGCTGCAACGGGTTCCGGCGCCGCCGGAACCGCCAGGCTCGGGACTCTTCCCCCTGTTGCAACGGCGCTCGTTGAACCGTGACCCGCACGGCCGACGAGCGCGCGGCAGCACCGGCGCCCGCTGTGGCCCCGGCGGGTCGCCCTTTGATGGAGTGACCATGTCCGCCGTACCCAAGACCGAAGGCTCCCCCGACTACCGCGTTGCAGACGTCGCGCTGGCCGACTGGGGCCGCAAGGAAATCCGCATCGCCGAAACCGAGATGCCCGGCCTGATGGCGATCCGCGACGAATACGCGGCGAGCAAGCCGCTGGCGGGCGCGCGCATCAGCGGCTCGCTGCACATGACGATCCAGACCGCGGTGCTGATCGAGACGCTCACCGCGCTCGGGGCGCAGGTGCGCTGGGCGTCGTGCAACATTTTCTCGACGCAGGACCACGCCGCGGCCGCGATCGCCGCCACCGGCACGCCGGTGTTCGCGGTCAAGGGCGAGTCGCTTCGAGGACTACTGGGAATACACGCACCGCATCTTCGACTGGCCCGACGGCAAGCCGTCGAACATGATCCTCGACGACGGCGGCGACGCGACGCTGCTGCTGCACCTGGGCACCAGGGCGGCGAAGGATGCCTCGGTGCTCGCGCACCCGGCCAGCGAGGAAGAGGTCTCGCTGTTCGCGGCGATCCGCAAGCAGCTCGCGAGGGATCCGTCCTGGTACCAGCGGCAGCTCGAGTCGGTCGTGGGCGTCACCGAAGAGACCACCACCGGCGTGAAGCGCCTGTACCAGATGTCGGCGCGCGGCGAGCTGGCGATGCGTGCGATCAACGTCAACGATTCGGTCACCAAGAGCAAGTTCGACAACCTCTACGGCTGCCGCGAATCGCTGGTCGACGGCATCAAGCGCGCCACCGACGTGATGGTCGCGGGCAAGATCGCGCTGGTGGCCGGCTACGGCGACGTCGGCAAAGGCTCGGCGCAGGCGCTGCGCGCCCTGTCGGCGCAGGTCTGGGTCACCGAATGCGATCCGATCTGCGCGCTGCAGGCGGCGATGGAGGGCTATCGCGTCGTCACGATGGAATACGCGGCCGACAAGGCCGACATCTTCGTCAGCGCCACCGGCAACAAGGACGTGATCACGCACGCCCACATGAAGGCGATGAAGGACCAGGCGATCGTCTGCAACATCGGCCACTTCGACAACGAGATCGACGTCGCGTCGCTGAAGCAGTACCAGTGGGAGAACATCAAGCCGCAGGTCGACCACGTGATCTTCCCCGACGGCAAGCGCATCATCCTGCTCGCGGAAGGCCGGCTGGTGAACCTCGGCTGCGGCACGGGCCATCCGTCGTACGTGATGAGCTCGTCGTTCGCGAACCAGACGATCGCGCAGATCGAGTTGTGGACGCACCGCGACTTCTACGAGCGCGGCAAGGTCTACGTGCTGCCCAAGCACCTCGACGAGAAGGTCGCGCGGCTGCAGCTGAAGAAGCTCGGCGCGATGCTCACCGAGCTGAGCCCCGAGCAGGCCGCCTATATCGGCGTGCCGGTCGAGGGGCCCTACAAGCCCGATTCCTATCGGTACTGACGCGGGCGGGTCGCCGGCGGCCACCGCGCCGCCGCGCACCGCGGCCACCCTCCGGATCATGCGCGTGGACCAGCTTCTCGTCGCACGCGGCCTGGCGGCATCGCGCGCGCGTGCGCGCGAGCTGATCGAGGCCGGCGCGGTGCGCGCGCGCCTCGGCGCGAGCGAGCAGGTGCTGCGCAAGGCCTCGACCGAGCTCGCCGACGACACCCCGCTGATGGTCGAGGCGGGGGCGGGGCTGCGCTACGCGTCGCGCGGCGGACTGAAACTGGCCGGCGCGCTCGCTCGTGCCGGCGTCGACGCGCGCGGCCTCGCCTGCCTCGACCTCGGCCAGAGCACCGGGGGCTTCACCGACTGCCTGCTGCAGGCCGAGGCGCTGCGCGTGGTCGGCGTGGACGTCGGGCACGGCCAGCTGCGCGATCGGCTGCGCGGCGACCCGAGAGTCCAGGCCTTCGAGGGCGTCAACGTGCGCGCGCTCGTGCCGGCGACGCTCGGCGCGGCCTTCCCGCCGACGGGCTTCGACCTGGTGGTGACCGATCTCAGCTTCATCTCGCTCGCCCATGCGCTGGCGCCGGCGTTCGCGCTGGCGCGCCCCGGCGCCCGCCTGCTCGCACTGGTCAAGCCGCAGTTCGAGGCCGGACCGGGCGGTGTCGACCGCCACGGCATCGTCCGCGACCCTTCCCTCTACGAGGCCGTCCGCCGCAAGATCTGCGACGCCGCCGCAGACGCCGGCTGGTCGGTCGGCGACTGGTTCGAAAGCCCGATCCGCGGCGGCCACGGCAACCGCGAATTCTTCCTGTACGCACGCAAATGACGAATCCTTCCGATCCCGCGCTGAGCTTCGAGTTCTTTCCGCCCAACACGACCGAGGGCGCGACGCGGCTGCGCGAGGTGCGCGCGCGGCTGGACAGGTTCGCGCCCGAGTTCTTCAGCGTCACCTACGGCGCGGGCGGCGCCACGCGCGAGAAGACGCTCGCCACGGTGCTCGAGATCGCGGCCGAGGGGCGCACGGTGGCGCCACACCTGTCGTGCGTCGGCGCCACGCGCGACTCGGTGCGCGAACTGCTCGCGCTTTACCGCGCACACGGCATCCGGCGCCTGGTCGCGCTGCGCGGCGACGTGCCCTCCGGAATGCGCGAACCGGGCGACTTCCGCCACGCGAGTGACCTGGTCGCGTTCGTGCGCGCCGAAACCGCCGACTGGTTCCGCCTCGAAGTGGCCGCCTACCCGGAGATGCACCCGCAGGCGCGCAGCCCGCGCGACGACCTCGAGGCCTTCGCGATCAAGGTCCGCGCCGGCGCCGACTCGGCGATCACCCAGTACTTCTTCAACGCCGACGCGTACCTGCGCTTTCGCGACGACGCGCGCCGGCTCGGCATCGACGCGCCGATCGTTCCCGGCATCATGCCGATCGGCAACTTCACCCAGCTGGCGCGCTTCTCCGACGCCTGCGGCGCGGAGATTCCGCGCTGGATCCGGCTGCGGCTCGCCTCCTTCGGCGACGACGTCGAGGCGATCCGCGACTTCGGCGCCGAAGTGGTCGCCGCGATGTGCCGGCGCCTGCTCGCCGAGGGCGTGCCGGGGTTGCACTTCTACACGCTGAACCAGAGCGCGGCCGTCGCGCGGGTGCTCGAAGCGATCGGGTTGGTAGCGCGCGGCTGACCGCCGCGGCAGCGGCGCGGCGCCACGCCGCGCCGCCCTGTCCCGCGGTCCGGCACGGCCGGCGGCAGGCCGCCGATGGCGGCCCGGTGTCCGCTCGTCGGCTTCTGTTGCCGTGGCCGCGAACCGCGCCGCAACGGCGTTGGTCGGGCGCGGCCACCGTGGCTACCATGAATCCGACCCCGAACCCGATTCCCGCGCGCCCGCCGGCGTGCCCGTCGCCCATCAAATGCCAGCCAGCCCGCAGCTACCCGGCGCCGTTCCGACCACGCGCTACCAGATTCCGGCCGAGAGTCTGCAGTGCGGCATGTACGTGGCGGAGCTCGACCGGCCCTGGCTCGACACGCCGTTCCTGCTGCAGGGCTTTCGCGTGGACAGCCGGATCGAGCTGGACACGCTGCGCCGGTATTGCCGCTACGTCTACGTCGACCCCGAACTGTCCGATGCCGGCCTCGCCGAGGCGATCCGCAACGCCGAGCTGAGCGACGACCCGTTCGAGCGGCCATCCGAAGCCCGCCCGAGCGGCCCGCTGCGCTTCGACACCGTGCTCGACGACCGCGGCCCGCGCCAGGAGCGGCCGCCGCGGCCAGTGCGCATCCGCTCCGACGTGAAGATCAGCAACCGGACCCGCGAGCGCTTCCGCCAGTTCATCAAGGCGACCGCGGTGGCCGGCGACGCGGCGGCCGCGCGCTCGTCGCGGCTCGGGCGTGCCGTCGGCTGGCTGCGCGGCCTCCTCGGCGAGAACGCGGACTGGACGAGGCGCGCGCGTCGCTCGCGCAGGTGCGCGAGGCGATCCGCGCGCAACTCGCGCCGGAGGAGCGGCTGCGCCGCTACTCCGATCGCGCCTCGGTCGCCGACGAACTGCCGCGCGCCCGCGCAGCCTGGGCGAACGCGTCGCGCCAGTTGCGTGCGATCGCCGCCTGCGTGCGCGAGCGCCGGGCACCCGACATGCTCGAGTTCGGCCGCGCGATCGACGAGGTCGTCGACAGCATGATCGACAACCCCGACGCGCTGATGTGGGTGGCACGGCTCGACGACGAGGAGCGCAACGCGAGCTCGCACGGGCTGAAGGCCGCGCTGTACCTGGTCGCGCTCGGGCGCCACCTCGGGCTGCCGCGCCGCGAGCTCGCGCATCTTGCGGCAATCGGCATGCTCGCCGACGTCGGCAAGGCGCTGCTGCCGCAAGCCCTGCTCGACAAGCCGGGCATGCTCACGCCGGCCGAGCACAACGTGATCAAGGAGCACGTGCGCCTCGGCCTCGAGGCGCTTCGCCGCGACATGCGCCTGCCGCGCGCGGTCGAGGCAGGCATCGCGCAACATCACGAACGCCTCGACGGCACGGGCTATCCGAAGGGCCTCAGGGGCGACGAGATCGGCATCCATGGCCGCATGGCGGCGATCGCCGACAGCTTCGCCGCTCTGGTGGCGATTCGCGCCTACGCCAACGCGTCCGCGCCGCAGGACGCGCTGATGAACCTCTACGAGTGGGCCGGCACTTCGTTCGACGAAGCGCTGGTCGAGCAGTTCGTCCAGGCGGTCGGCCTGTTCCCGGTCGGCAGCCTGGTCGAACTGTCCACCGGCGAAGTCGCGGTCGTGCTCGCCCACAACCGCATGCGGCGCCTCGAGCCCCGCGTGATGGTGCTCGCGGGCCCCGACAAGGCCCCCGCCGCAGCGCCGTTCGAGCGCGACCTGCTGGCCGCGACGAAGGATCGCGAACGCGGCCCGGTGCGCATCGTGCGCGGGCTGGCCGACGGCGCCTACGGCCTGAGGCCCGGTGCGCAACTCGGCGCCGCGGCGCTCACCCCCGCGTGATCGTGCGCGTCTCGGTGACGATCGCGGTCATCGGCCGGTCGTGCGCGGCGGCCGCGAAGCGCGCGAACTCGCACGCATCGTAGGCAACTCCGATCGCCGGCAGCGCGCGCACGGCCAGCGTGCGGTCGTAGTGGCCGCCCCCGTAGCCGAGCCGGTAGCCGCGCAGGTCGAATCCGACGCACGGCACGATCAGCAGCGTGGGCACCAGCAGCTCGAAGGGCTCGGGCAGCGCAATGCCGAAAGCCGCCGCGCGCATCGTCGCCGCAGGCGTCCAGCGCCCGAATTCGAGCGGGCCGCCGCCGGCAGCCACGCGCGGCAGCGCGATCGCATGCCCGGCGCGATGCCAGCCCGCCATCGACTCGCGCAGGTCGGGCTCGCCCCGCACGGCCCAGTAGGCGCCGAGCACCGCGCGCTCGCCGGCCGGGCGCGCGGAGAGCCACGCTTCGAGCCACGCTTCGAGCCGCGCCGCGATCGCCGCATCGGCCGTGCGGCGCTCCTGCGCGTCCATCGAGCGGCGCCATGCGATCAACGTGTTGCGCGCGTCGCGACGCGCGGATTCGTCGCCGATGCTGCGTGTTATCCTCGGTTCCGGGTTTCGAGTCGTGTCGTTCATGCAGCGTCCGCTGCAGCGATGTGAGCAGTGCGTAGTGAGTTGCCGGCGATGAGACACCGTATCGCCCTTGTCGCGATTGTAGGACTGATCGGCGCGTGCACGCTGGCGCCGGTGCAGGCCGGCAAGCGCCCGGCGGCACGCCTCGCGACGACGATGAGCGCCGATGAAGCGCTGGTGGCGGCGCGCGAAGCCTTCGCGCGCAACGACCTCCCCCGCTTCGAGGCCGCGGCCGCGCAGGCCGGCGGCCACCCGCAGGCCGAGTACCTCGAGTTCTGGCGGCTTCGCCTGCAACTGCAATCGCCGCGCGCCGAAGCGGCGCCCGGTGCGGCCGACGCCGCGATCCGCCGCTTCATCGACCGCCACCCGGGCACGCTCGTGGCCGACCTGATGCGCCGCGACTGGCTGCTCGACCTCGGCCGGCGCGGCCAGTGGAGCGACTTCGACGGCGAATACGCGAAGTGGGTGCTGCGCGACGACGACGAAGTGCACTGCCATGCCTCGCTCGGGCGCCTGCAGCGCGGCGAGCCGGCACCCGACTCGCGCGAGATCGTGTTCTCGGTGCGCCGCTTCGGCGACGGCTGCGGCGCGCTCTTCGACGCGATGGCGCGCTCGGGCGCGCTGCAGCCCGCCGACCTGCGCGCGCGATTGCGCGTGGCGATCGAATCCAACGGGCCCGAGACGATCCGGCGCACGGCCGCGGCACTGGGCCTCGATGCCGCCGCGGTCGAGACGGCGTTGTCGAAGCCGTCGCGCACGCTCGCTCGAGCCCCCGGCAGCGAAATCGCGCTGATCGCGCTCGGCCGGCTGGCGCGCAACGATCCGGCCGCTGCCGCGCAGAAGCTGCAGGCCGGGGTGGCCGAGCTGCGCGGCGAAGACCTCGACTTCGCATGGTCACAGGTCGCGGCGGCCGGCATGCGCCGCCTGGCGCCCGAGTCGCTCGACTGGACGCGGCTGGCGCTGAAGGCGCCCGCCACCGACGAGACCTGGACCTGGCTCGCGCGCGCCGCGCTGCGCGCTCAGGACTGGACCACCTTGCGCACGGTCGTCGCACGCATGTCCGAAGCCGGCCGGCGCGACCCCGCCTGGATCTACTGGACGGCGCGCGCGATGCGCGAGGCCGGTGAATCGGCCGGTGCCGAGGCGCTGCTGCGCACGCTGGCCGGCCAGTTCAGCTTCTACGGACAACTCGCCGCCGAAGACCTCGGCCGCCTCACCTCGCCGCCGCCGCGCGCGACCCCGCCCACCGAAGACGAACTCGCCGAGCCGGCGCGCAATGCCGGCTTCGCCCGCGCGCTCGAGTTCTACCGCCTCGGCCTGCGGCTCGAGGGCAATCGCGAATGGAACTTCCAGCTGCGCGGCATGAACGACCGCCAGCTGCTCGCGGCGGCCGAATGGGCCTGCCAGCGCAAGGTGCTCGATCGCTGCGTCAACACCGCAGACCGCACCGAGGCCGAGCACGATTTCCGGCTGCGCTTCGTCTCGCCGTACCTCGACGAGCTCGAGCCGGTGGCGGCCGAGCGCGGGCTCGACCCGGCCTGGGTCTACGGGCTGATCCGCCAGGAGTCGCGCTTCATCATGGATGCCCGCTCCTGGGCCGGCGCGCAGGGTCTGATGCAGATCATGCCGGCGACCGCGCGCTGGATCGCGCGCAAGCTCGGCGAGCGCGACTTCCGCGTCGAGCAGCTGCACGACCTGCCCACCAACCTGCGCTTCGGCACGTTCTACCTGCGCAGCGTGCTCGACGACCTCGAAGGCTCGCCGGTGCTCGCGTCGGCCGCCTACAACGCCGGCCCGGGGCGACCGCGCAGCTGGCGCGCGACGCTGCCCCGCCCGGTCGAGGGCGCGATCTTCGCCGAAATCATCCCGTTCAACGAAACGCGCGACTACGTGAAGAAGGTGCTGTCGAACGCCGTCTTCTACGCCGCGCTGTTCTCGGGCGAACCGCAGTCGCTGAAGGCGCGGCTGGGCCTCGTGGCCCCCCAGCCCGCATCGCCGAGCGAGCTTCCTGATCGCGCGCGGACATGGCCCATGCGCGCATCCTGTTGATCGGCGGCTCCGGCTTCATCGGCAGCCAGCTGGCCGCCCGCCTGGCCGCCGCCGGAAAGCGGGTGACGGTGCCCACCCGACGCTACGAGCGCGCGCGGCACCTGCTGCCGCTGCCCACGGTTCAGGTGGTCGAAGCCGACGTCCACGACGAGCCGCAGCTGCGCCGGCTGGTCGCGCAGGCCGACGCCGTCGTCAACCTCGTCGGCATCCTGCACGATCGTCGCGGCTCGCCCTGGGGCCCCGGCTTCGACGCCGCGCACGTGCGCCTGCCGGCGAAGATCGCTGCTGCCTGCGCGCACAGCGGCGTGCGCCGGCTGCTGCACATGTCCGCGCTGGGCGTGCGCGAGGGCGGCGAACAGGCGCTGCCGTCGATGTACCTGCGCTCGAAGGCCGCCGGCGAGCAGGCGGTGCGCGAGGGTTCCGCGCCCGACTGGACGATTTTCCGGCCGTCGGTCGTGTTCGGGCCCGACGACCGCTTCCTGAACCTGTTCGCGCGCCTGCAGGCCTGGCTGCCTCTGATGGCGCTCGGCCGCGCCGGCGCCCGCTTCCAGCCGGTCTACGTCGGCGACGTCGCGCAGGCCTTCGCCAATGCGCTCGACCGGCCGGCCACGCATCGCGGCTGCTACGAGCTGGCCGGCCCCGAGGTCTTCACGCTGCGCGAACTGGTCGCGCTGGCCGGCCGGCTCTGCGGCCACCGCCGCCCGATCGTCGCGCTGCCCGACGGGCCCGGACGCCTGCAGGCGGCGCTGCTCGAGTTGGCGCCCGGGCCGACGCTGATGTCGCGTGACAACTTCGACTCGATGGCGATCGACAACGTCGCCAGCGCCCCGATCGCGCCCGAGCTCGGGGTCACGCCCACGCCGCTGGGCGCGATCGCCCCCTCGTACCTGCGCCGCGGCCCGGCCCGCTTCGGCATCGAGCGCGCACGCGCGCGGCGTTGAGCGGCGCCCCCGTGCGCACGCGGCACGCTGTCCGATGAAGATCTACTGCGTCGGCGGCGCGGTACGCGACGAGCTGCTCGGGCTGCCGGTGAAGGACCACGACTGGGTGGTCGTCGGCGCCACGCCCGGGATGCTGATCGAGCGCGGTTTCCAGCCGGTCGGTCGCGACTTCCCGGTATTCCTGCACCCGCAGACGCACGAGGAGTACGCGCTCGCGCGCACCGAGCGCAAGACCGCGCCGGGCTATCGCGGCTTCACGGTGCATTACGCGCCCGACGTGACCCTCGAAGACGACCTGCTGCGCCGCGACCTCACGATCAACGCGATGGCGCGCGACGCCGACGGCACGCTGATCGACCCGCACGGCGGGCTCGCCGACCTGCGCGCCGGCGTGCTGCGCCACGTCGGCACCGCGTTCGCCGAAGATCCGGTGCGGATCCTGCGCGTGGCGCGCTTCGCCGCGCGCTTCGACCGCTTCACCGTCGCTGCGGAAACGATGGCCCTGATGCGCCGCATGGTCGGGCACGGCGAGGTCGACGCGCTGGTTCCCGAGCGCGTCTGGCAGGAGCTGTCGCGCGGGCTGATGGAACGGCATCCGTCGCGGATGTTCGCGGTGCTGCGCGACTGCGGCGCACTGGCGCGCATCCTTCCGGAAGCCGACCGCCTGTGGGGCGTGCCGCAGCCGCCCGAGCATCATCCGGAGATCGACACCGGCGTGCACGCGATGATGGCGATCGACCATGCCGCGGCCACCGGAGCGCGGCTGGCGGTGCGCTTCGCCACGCTGCTGCACGACGTCGGCAAGGCAACGACGCCGCGCGAGCAATGGCCGCGCCACGTCGGGCACGAAGAGCGCTCGCCGGCGATCATCGACGCGCTGTGCGAGCGGCTGCGCGTGCCGGTGGAGTGCCGCGACCTGGCGCGGCTGGTCGCGCGCGAGCACGAGCTGATGCACCGCGCGCTCGAACTGCGCCCGGGCACCCTCGCCCGGCTGCTCGAACGGCTCGACGTGCTGCGCAAGCCGCAGCGGCTCGACGACCTGATCGCGGCCTGCGAGTCCGACTGGCGCGGCCGGCTCGGCTTCGGCGACCGGCCGTGGCCGCAGGCCGAACGCCTGCGCCTCGCCGCGCAGGCGATGCGCGCGGTCGATGCCGGAGCGATCGCCGCCGCGCACGCCGACTCGACCACCGGCATCCGCGAAGCGATCCACGCCGCGCGCGTCGCCGCGGTCGCGGCGGCGATCGGTGCAGCGGGCCGCGACGACGGCTGAATTCAGAGAAGTTTCGCGATCAGCGCCGCCAGCAGCGACAGCAGCACCGTCGAGGCCAGCGGGATCGACCAGTCGCGCCCGAAGGCGCGGAACGCGAAATCGCCGGGCAGCCGGCCGACGCCGAAGCGGCGCAGCAGTGGCATCAGGCCCGAGAATAGCGCCAGCGCCAGCGTCACCACCAGCAGCCACTCGAGCATCGGGGCGCGCCTTCAGCCCAGCGCGCCGCGCCGGTCGCGCGTGGCGAAGCCGGTCGCGTCGTCGGGCACGCCGCGGCCGAACGCAATCGCCTTGAACAGCTCGCCCATTTCGGCCTCCGACAACAGCATCTGCGCCGCCTGCGCCTGCTTCGCCCACAGGCGCGCATCGTCGCGCGGCAACTCCGCCAGGCGATCGAGCAGCCCGCAGTCGAGCAGGAAACGCGCCTGCGAGTTGTAGCCCAGCGCCTGCAGGCCGGCGCCCAGCGCCGCGCGGCTCACCGCGGTGAAGCTCGACGTGCGCGGTGATGTCCTGCAGACCCGGCCAGACGAACGGATCGCCGTGCACCCGATGCCGGTAGTGGCACTGCAGCGTGCCGGTGCTGCGGTGCGCATGGTAGTACTCGGCGCGCGGAAAGCCGTAGTCGAGCAGCAGCATCGCGCCATGCGCCAGCCGCCCCGCGATCGTGGCGACCCAGGCTTGCGCCTGCTCGCCGATCTCCGAGACGTAGTCGCCGACCGGCTCGCCACCCTCGGCCCAGGCTTCGCGCAGGACGTCCCGCACGCGAGCGGCGAAGGCGTCGTCGGCAGGCCGGTCGGCGAACGCGAAGCCGTCGCCTTGCGGCACGCAGGCCACGCCGCGTTCGAACACCGCGCCTTCGTGCCAGCGAAACAGCCGCACCGGCATCGCGTCGAGCACCTCGTTGGCCACGACGACCCCCTCGATCCGCGCGGGCAGGGCATCGAGCCACTCCACGCGGCCGACGAGCTCCGGCACGCGCGCGGCGAGCGTCTCGCGCTGGAGCGCACGCAACGGCGCCGAAAGCTCGACGATCGAATAACGCTCCGGGGCGCCACCGAGCGCGTCGAGCGACGCGAGCAGTTGCGCGGCCAGCGCCCCCGAGCCCGCGCCGAACTCGACGATCGCGGCCGGCGCCGCGTCGAACCAATGCGCGCACTGCGCCGCCAGGCACTGCCCGAAAAGAGGCGACAGCTCGGGCGCGGTGACGAAGTCGCCGTCGGCGCCGAACTTGCGGCTGCCGCCCGCGTAGTAGCCGAGCGCCGGCTCGTACAGCGCCATCGCCATGTAGCGATCGAAGCCGATCCAGCCGCCGGCGCGGCCGATCGCATCGGCGATGCGCGCGGACAGCTCGCGCGAGGCCTGCGCGGCGGGCGCCGACGGCGGCGGCAGGATGTCGGCGGCGGCCACGCCCCGAAGCCCCCGGGTCAGTGCGGCGCGGTCGTGCCGCCCGCCCCGGGCGAGCCGGGCGCCGCGAGCAGCTCGTCGATGCGGCGGTCCTTGCCTTCCCACAATTCGTGCAGCCAGGCCTGCACCTGCTTGCGCAGCTTCGAGTCGCCCATGAAGTTGCCGCTCGCGAAGCCGGGCGGAATCGGATGACGGTCGACGCGCACCACGATGCGCTCGACGTCGCCGCGCAGGAACTGCCAGAAGGTGGGCACGCCGCCCGGATAGACGATCGTCACGTCGATCATCGAGTCGAACCTGTCGCCCAGCGCATTGAGCGACAGCGCGAGCGCGCCGGCCTTCGGCTTGAGCAGGTGGCGGTACGGCGAGCGCTGCGCCGCGTGCTTTTCGGCGGTGAAGCGCGTGCCCTCGACGAAGTTCATCACGCTGGTGGGCATGAGCGCGAACTTCGCGCAGGCGCGCCGCGTCGTCTCGAGGTCTTCCATGCGCTTCTCGGGGTGCTTGCGCAGGTACTGCTCGGAGTGCCTGCGCATGAACGGAAAGTCGAGCGCCCACCACGCCAACCCCATGATCGGCACCCAGATCAGCTCGCGCTTCAGGAAGAACTTGAGCAGCGGGATGCGCCGGTTGAACAGGTGCTGCAGCACGAAGATGTCGACCCAGGTCTGGTGGTTCGCGCAGACCATGTACCAGCCGCGCCACGCGAAGCCTTCGAGCCCGGCGACGTCCCAGACGGTGCGTTGCGTCAGGCGCATCCAGCCGCTGTTGCCGGCGATCCAGCGGGTGGCGATGCCGTTGAGCAGCGGGTCGATCGCGGCGCGCACCGGCGCGAACGGCAGCGCGAGCTTCACCAGCGCCAACGCGAACAGCAGCAGGCACCAGAACAGCGTGTTCGCCGCCAGCATCAGGAACGCCGCGACCCCGCGCGCGATCGGGGGAAGGAAGCTCAGCATGCTCGCCAGTGTCCGGGGGCTCCAGGAAGATCGCCGATCGTACCAGCCCGGCCCGCCGCCCGACGCATCGCGATGCATTAAACTTGCGACGCCTTGCCCGCCCTCGACATGGAAACGGACTGCGTCGTCCTCGTCACCGGCGCGGCCCGACGCATCGGCGCCGGGATCGCGCGCCACCTGCACGCCCTGGGATGCAGCGTCGTGCTGCACCACCGGCATTCGGCCGACGACGCCCGGAGCCTGGCGGCGTCGCTGAACGAGTCGCGCGCCGGCTCCGCACTGGCGATCGCCGCCGACCTCACCAGCGCGCAACAGTGCGCGCGCCTGGTCGACGAGGCGGCGCACTGGAAGAACCGGCTCGACGCGCTGGTGAACAACGCATCGAGCTTCTACCGCACCCCGCTGGGCAGCATCGACGAGCGGCAGTGGTCGGAACTGGTCGACGGCAACCTGAAGGCGGCGCTGTTCACCACCCAGGCGGCGGCGCCGTGGCTGCGGCTGCGCGGCGGCGCGATCGTCAACCTCTGCGACGTGCATACCGAGCGTCCGCTGCCGCAGTTCTCGGTGTACACCGCGGCCAAGGCGGGCATCGTCGCCCTCACCCGGGCGCACGCCCTCGAACTGGCGCCGCGGGTGCGCGTGAACGCGGTCTCGCCGGGCTCGCTCGACTGGCCCGAGCAGCCGGTGTTCAGCGACGACGAGCGCCACGCCGCCGAGGCGTCGATCCCGCTCGGCCGGCTCGGCAACGCCCGCGACATCGCCCGCGCGGTCGAGTTCCTGCTCTTCGGCAACGATTACGTCACCGGCCACGTGCTGAACGTCGACGGCGGCAGCAGCCTGGTCTCGCACTGGGCCGAGTCGCGCTGAACCGCCCCACCCGCGCCCCCGACCCATCCATCATGCAAGACATCTTCCACGACTGCTATCGCATCCTCGTGCAGGGCATCGAGATCGACTGCTTTCTCGGCGTGTACGAGCGCGAGCAGGCACGTCGCCGGCCGGTGGTGATCGAGGTGGAGCTGTACGTGCCTCACGCGGCGAAGATTTCGCGCCGCGACACGCTGTCCGAGACGGTGAACTACGAGCGCGTCGTCGAGGCGGTCGAGCGAATCGTCGCCGACCGCCGCTTCAAGCTGGTCGAGACACTGTGCGCCGAGCTCGCCGACGACATCGCGCGGCTGCCCGGCCTGCGCGCACTGAAGGTGTCGGTCACCAAGCCGCAGCCGCTGCCGCGGGCGCGCGCGGTGCGGGTCGAGGTCTGGAGACATCCGTGAGCGCGGTCGAGCCGCCGGCCACGCGCCGCGAAGAGAAGCTCGCCTACGAGCGCAACAAGCTGCACAAGCGGCTGCTGCGCCAGGCCGGGCAGGCGATCGCCGACTTCGGGATGATCGAGGCCGGCGACCGGGTGATGGTCTGCCTGTCCGGCGGCAAGGACAGCTACGCGCTGCTCGACCTGCTGATCACGCTGCGCAGCCGCGCCCCGATCGCGTTCGACCTCGTCGCGGTCAACCTCGACCAGAAGCAGCCGGCGTTCCCGGCCGACGTGCTGCCGCGCTACCTCGAGTCGCGCGGCGTGCCGTTCCACATCGAGAACCAGGACACCTATTCGATCGTCACGCGGGTGATTCCCGAGGGGCGCACGATGTGCTCGCTGTGCTCGCGACTGCGCCGCGGCATCCTCTACCGCGTGGCCGACGAGCTCGGCGCGACGAAGATCGCGCTTGGGCACCATCGCGACGACATTCTCGAGACCTTCTTCCTGAACATGTTCTTCGGCGGCAAGCTCGAGGCGATGCCGCCCAAGCTCGTCTCCGACGACGGCCGGCATGTCGTGATCAGGCCGCTCGCCTACGCGAAGGAGGAAGACCTCGCGGCGTTCGCGCAGTGGCGCGAGTTCCCGATCATCCCGTGCAACCTGTGCGGCTCGCAGGAGAACCTGAAGCGCCGCGAGATCAAGCAGCTGCTGCGCGACTGGGAGCGGCGCTTCCCGGGGCGCGTCGAGAACGCGTTCGCCGCGCTCGGCCGCGTCACGCCCTCGCACCTGATGGACCGCGCGCGTGTCGACTTCGCGGGGCTGCGCGCCACCGGCGAGCCGGTGCCCGACGGCGACATCGCGTTCGACGCCGATCCGTCGCTCCAATAGCGCGTCAGTTGTAGGCGCTGCGGCTCAGCGTCTCGGAGGGCAGCTCGCCGAACATCCGGCGGTAGTCGGAAGCAAAGTGGCTCAGGTGCCAGAAGCCCCAGCGCGCGGCGATGTCCTGCACCGACCCGCATCGCTGGTCGGCCGCCTTCAGCGCGCGGCGCACGCCGTTCAGCCGCAGCGCCCTGAGATAGCTCACCGGGTTCACCCGCAGCACCTCGCGAAAGCTGTATTGCAGCGTGCGCCGGCTCACCCCCAGCTCGCGGCACAGGTCTTCGATCGTGAGCGGCTCCTCGACGTGCTCGCGCATGTAGTCCTGCGCGCGACTGACGATCGCGTGGCCGCGCGTCGGCGCGTCGCAGCCGGGGCGCTGCTCGCCGCCGGGCTCGAGCACATCGAGCACCGCGCCGAAGATCGCATGGCCGAGCGCCTTCTGCATCGCCGGATGCTGCAGTTTCTCGGGGTTGTACGAGATCGACTCCGGGGCCATCAGCAGCAGCTTGCGGAAGCGGTCGACGCGCGCGGCCGGCGGCGACGTGACGAACACGCCGCGCAGCTCGCGCTCGATGTCGCGCTGCTCCACCTCCCGCGCATAGCGGCTCAGCGCGTCGATCGGCATCGAGACCGCCACCAGGTCGAGCCTGGGCGGCGCGCGCAGGTCCAGTTCCTGGCCGTCGCGCAGCACGATCACCGAATCGCGGCAGATCGGCCTGCCGCCGTGATAGCCCTCGACCTCGGTGTCGACCGGCACGCCGAACATGTACGCGCCCGCGCGCCCGCTGCCCGATTCGTGGATCACCTGGTTGGTGGTCTCGCGAAACAGCTGGATGTCGCGAAACAGCGCCTCGACCAGGCTGCCTTCGAACGGTCCCGGGGTGAGCTGCTCGTAGACCTGGTCCCGGGCGCTCAGCCGCGCCGCATGCTCGTCGGCATCGCGCGAGAGCAGCCGGGCGAACGAATACTGCTCGCCGCCTGCACATCGGTTCGTCGCTTCCCGGTCGATTCCGATCATCGTCGGCCCCCAGCGTTCGTCGCGGTGCCCGCAACGGCTCCGATGCCCCTGCGGGCGTCCGGACAGGCATTCGAGTTAACACCATCGGGGCGATCGTGGCAATGAGCCGCCCGGGTTTTTCCGGGTATCCGTTGCATCTGCAACCATTTCCGGGCGCAACAATGCACCAATAAGGTGCACTTCCGGTTGCCGTTTTCGGCTAACGCCCGGGCGCCTTCCGAACCTAGAATCCTCCCGGTATTCCGGCGAAGACCGGAACCCTCAGAGGAGACCGCACGTGGTGAGTCGCAGCAGCCCCCGGCAGTTGGCCGGTCTGGTCCTGGCCCTCGGCCCGGCCACGGCCCAGGCGGATTCGTTGCCCGAGAAACAAACCGTCACGACCCCGCCGCCGGCCGGGCCGTACCGGGTCTACGTCTCCGACATCGCGATCAACCACATGGTCGACGGCCGGCTGCACGTGATCGACGTGGACACGTCGCGCTACATCGGGGTCATCCCCAGCGCGTTCGCCGGCCAGTCGGTGCTGTCGCCCGACCGCAAGGAAATCTACGTCTCCACCACCTACTATTCGCGGCTGTCGCGCGGCACCCGCAGCGAGGTGATCGACATCTGGGACAGCGCCACGCTTCGAGCACAAGGGCGAGATCGCGATTCCCGACCGCCGCGCCCGGGCGCTGAACTACAAGGGGCTGATCACCGTCTCGGCCGACGGCCGCTGGCTGTTCGTGCAGAACGCCACGCCGGCCAGCACGGTCAGCGTGGTCGACCTGCGCCAGCGCAGGCTCGCCAGCGAGATCTCGACCCCGGGCTGCTGGCTCGCGCTGCCGGTGCGCAGCGCGCCGCAGCGCTTCGCCACGCTATGCGGCGACGGGACGATCGAGAGCGTCACCCTCGACGACACCGGTGCGCTGAAGTCGCGCAGCCGCAGCGAGCCGTTCTTCGACGCCGACGTCGATCCGGTCTTCGTGCATTCCGAGACGATCGGCGACCGCCACTTCTTCGTCTCCTACCTCGGACAGGTCCACGAGCTCGACCTGTCGCAGGACAAGCCGAAGGCGCTGGCGCGCTGGCCGCTGGCGCAGGGTGCCGACGCGAAGAAGGGCTGGCGGCCCGGCGGCTACCAGCTGTTCGCCGTCCACGCGGCCAGCGGGCGGCTGTACGTGGCGATGCACCCGAACGGCGTCGAAGGCTCGCACAAGAACCCCGCCGCGGAGATCTGGGCGTTCGACATCGCCACGCACAAGCGCGTCGGCCGCATGCCCGGCCAGAACGCGATCGCGCTGGTCGCGGTGCAGGGCACGACGCCCCGGCTGGTGGCGCTCGACGGCGCGACCATGGGGCTGGTGCTGATCGACGCCGGCGCCAAACCGCGCGTCGTCTCGCGGATGGATGCGATCGCCGATTCGGCCACGCAGCTGGAACTCCAATGATGCCGGCCTTCGCAGCCGACCCGGTTCTCGGGCACGCCGCGGCGGCGGCGCTGGCGATCGTGCTGCTCGCCGGCGCCTGGCACAAGCTCGCCGACCTCGACGCTTTCACGCTCGCCGTCGAGCGCTACCGGCTGCTCGGCCCGGCCGGTGCCCGGGCCACCGCGCTGCTGCTGCCGCCGCTCGAAGCGCTGGCGGGGCTGGCGCTGCTGCATCCGGCCTCCCGCGCCGCCGGCGCGGCGCTGGCCGCCGCGATCCTGCTGCTGGTCACCACGGCGGTGGCCATCAACCTGCTGCGCGGCCGGCGCGACATCGACTGCGGATGCGGCGCACCGGGCTCGGGGCGGCGCCTGTCGTGGATCCTGGTGGCGCGCAACGCCGCGCTGGTCGCGCTGTGCGCGCTCGCCGCCGCCCCGGAATCGCCGCGCGAGCTGGTCTGGCTCGACGGCTTCACCACCGCGTTCGCCGCGCTCGCGCTGTGGGCCGTCTACGGCGCGGTCAACGAGCTGTTCTCCGACACGCAACGCTTCTCCGCATCACGGACCGAACCATGACCGAAGCTCTCGTCGTCTCGAACATCGTCTTGTGGGTCGCGGTGCTCGCGCTGCTCGGCACCGTCTTCGCGCTGGCACGCCAGATCGGCGTGCTCTATGAGCGCATCGCCCCGATGGGCGCGCTGATGCTCGACAGCGGCCCGAAGGTCGGCGAAGCCGCCCCGGCCTTCGACCCGGCCACGCTCGACGGCCAACCGTTCGCCACCGGCGGCGCGCGCGCGAAGAGCCTGCTGCTGTTCTTCCTGTCGCCCACCTGCCCGGTGTGCAAGAAGCTGCTGCCGATCCTGAAGCGGGTCGCGGTCGACGAGGGCCAGTGGCTCGAGATCGCGTTCGCCAGCGACGGCGACGCCGACGAACACGCGGCGTTCCGCGCCCGCGCGGGCCTTCAGGCCTGCCCGTACCTGCTGTCGACCGACCTCGGCATGGCCTACCGGATCGGCAAGCTCCCCTACGCAGTGCTGGTCGACGAAGCCGGGAAGGTGAAGGCCAAGGGCCTCGTCAACTCGCGTGAACAGATCGAGAGCCTGTTCACCGCTCGCGACCTCGGCGTCGCGTCGGTGCAGGAGTTCGTCGCAATGGAGGCCCGCAGAGCATGAAATGGCTTGACGACGCATTCGAGCGCTCGACGCGCGCCGCTGCGCAGCGCGTCTCGCGACGCAGCGCACTGGCACGCGCGGGCCGCTTCCTGATGGGCGCGGCGATCGCGCTGCCGGTGCTGCCTTTCGACCGCACTTCGCACGCCGCGGGCGCCCACGGCGGCGGCAAGTCGAAGGGGCCCGACGACCAGCAGTGCGACTACTGGCGTTACTGCGCGGTCGACGGCTTCCTCTGCTCGTGCTGCGGCGGAACGGTGAACAGCTGTCCGCCCGGCACCGAGCCGTCGAAGGTGTCCTGGATCGGCACCTGCCGCAATCCGGCCGACGGCAAGGACTACCTGATCAGCTACTACGACTGCTGCGGCAAGGTCGCGTGCGGACGCTGCCTGTGCAACACCAACCTCGGCGAGCGGCCCGCCTACCGGATCACGCTGCACAACGACATCAACTGGTGCATGGGAAGCACCAGCACGATGTTCCATTGCACGGCCTCGCTGGTGGTCGGCATCGCTGACAAGAAGTGACACGACAGGAGACGACATGAAGGGCTGGAAGAAACTTTCGGTGGCCGTCGCGCTCGCCGTTGTCTGGGGTTCGGCGAATTCCGCGGCGAGCGAACAGGAGGCCGCGCGACTGGGCAAGGATCTCACTCCGGTCGGCGCCGAGAAGGCCGGCAACAAGGACGGCACGATCCCGGCCTGGACCGGCGGCATCACGAAGCCGCCGGCGGGCTGGAAGGCGAGCGACCCGCGCGTCGACCCGTACAAGGACGACAAGGTCCTGTTCTCGATCGACGCGTCGAACGTCGACAAGTACAAGGACAAGCTCTCCGAGGGCCAGCAGACCCTGATCCGCACGCTCAAGGGCTACCGGATGGACGTCTACCCCACGCGGCGCTCGTGCGGGTATTCCGACGAGATCTACCAGAACAGCGCGAAGAACGCCCGCGTGGCGCGGCTGGCCGAGGGCGGCTGGCAGCTCGAGAACGCGGTCGGCCGCGGCGTGCTGTTCCCGATCCCGAAGAACGGCGCCGAGGCGGTCTGGAACCACAAGCTGCGCTTCCAGGGCGAAGGACGCATCGAGCACTACTCGACGCTGTTCTCGGCGAAGAGCGGCGACTTCTCGCAACTGGCGCAGAACCAGTGGGTCGCCTACCCGATCCACGACCCGGCCATGAAGAGCTTCGAGGACCTGAAGAAGTCCGAGGCGAAGATCCTGAACGAAGTGGTGGCCCCGGCGGCCCGCGCCGGCGAGATGATCCTGGTGCACTGGTTCATGGACCGCGGCTCCGACGCCTGGCTCTACTTCCCCGGCCAGCGCCGCGTGCGCCGCGCGCCCTCGTTCGCGTACGACAACCCGGTGCCCGGCTACGAGAACCTCGAGACGGTCGACCAGTACCCGATGTATGCCGGCGCGATGGACCGCTACGACTGGAAGCTGGTCGGCAAGAAGGAGATGTACATCCCGTACAACAACTGGAAGCTGATCGACAAGAGCCGCAAGTACAAGGACATCTACCTGCCCGACTACGTCAACCGCGACCTGATGCGCTACGAGCTGCACCGCGTCTGGGTCGTCGAGGCGACGCTCAAGGAAGGCATGCGGCACATCTTCCCGCGCCGCGTGATGTACATCGACGAGGACAGCTGGACGCTGATCCTCACCGACCTGTACGACGCGCAGGGCAAGATCTGGCGCGTCCAGGAAGCGAGCCTGTGGGTCGCACCCGAAATCCCGGCCTGCGTGAGCCAGGAATTCGCCGGCTACGACCTCAACGTCGGCCGCTACATCGCCGAGACGGCGACCCAGGAGCACCCGCCCACCGACTGGCTCGCCGGCCGCGAAGGGCGCATCAACCCCAACATGTTCAGCCCCGACGAGCTGCGCCGCCGCGGCGAGCGCTGAGCGCGCCGCCGCCGACATCCGATCTGCACGACGCCGGGCCGGTGGCCCGGCGCGACAACGACAACCAGGAGGAACGGGTCCATGACCAGCAGCATGAGCAGCACCGGGGTGGCGCGGGCGGTTGCCGGCGCGCTCGCCCTTCTCGCGGCAGGCGCGATCGCGCCGCCGGCGCACGCGTTCAAGTTCGGCAACGAATCCGTCTCGGGCAACTTCGACTCGACCGTTTCGTTCGGCTTCATCAAGCGCCTGCAGGATCCGAGCAACCGGATCATCAGCAACGACAACGGCGGCCACGTGCCGACCACCAGCGAGCTGGAGTCGCGCACGAACGCCTTCTACGGCGGCGGCGCGTTCGCCAACCCCGACTTCAACTTCCTGCAGGCCGACGACGGCACCCTGAACTACAAGAAGGGCGACATCGTCTCGGCGGCGCTCAAGGGCACGCACGAACTGTTGCTGCATGGGCCGAAGGGCCTGAGCGGCATGCTGCGCGCGACCTGGTTCAAGGACTGGAAGGTCGACGACACCGACCGCACGCCGCTCGATCCGGCGTCGCACGCGGTGGCCGTCGACAAGTGGACCTGGCTCGACGCGTGGGTCGCGAAGGAATTCGAGATCGCCGGGCGTCCGGCGAAGGTCAAGTTCGGCAACCAGGTGATCAGCTGGGGCGAGGACGTCTTCATCTACGGCGGCGTCAACGTCACCAACGCGATCAACCTGCAGAACTTCCACGTGCCCGGCACGCAGCTGAAGGAGATCTTCAAGCCTGCGCCGATGGTCTCGCTGAACGCCAACCTCGCCGAGGGACTGAGCATCGAGGGCTACTACCAGTTCCGCTGGAACGCGTTCACCTTCGACCCGGTGGGCACCTTCTTCTCGGTGACCGACGTGATCGGCAAGGGCGGGCGCAACGCGTTCATGAACTCCACGCTGCTCGGGCTGCCGCCCGGCACCGTCGGCGACATCGGCACGATCAACCCGACCACCGGGCAGCGCTTCACGCTCGCGGAACTCGCCGCGGGCACCGCGACGGTTCCGCTGGCCGGCGTCGAACTGCCGACGCTCGTCAATCCGCTGGCCACCCGCGAGCCGAAGGACTCGGGCCAGTTCGGCCTGGCCACGCGCTGGATGCCGTCGGAATCCGAGACCGAATACGGCCTGTACTGGATCCGCTATCACGACAAGCTGCCCTTCGTCGGGTTCAACTTCGACCCGGCGCGCCACACGACCAACGTCGCCGGCCTGGCCTACTACGTCGACTACGGCGAGAGCCGCAACGTCTTCGGCGTGTCGGCGAACACGCGCGTGGGCACTGGGCGGTCGGCGCCGAGCTGTCGTACCGGCCTAAGGACAGCGTCGGCGTCGACACGACGGTGCCGGCGGGCGGCAAGTATTCGGTGTTCGACTACGTGGGCAAGACCACGCGCGGCTTCGTCGAGGAGCGCAAGTGGCAAGCCCACGTCACCGGCTTCAAGCTGATGGCGCCCGCCGATCTCGACGGCCTGATCGGCAGGATCGGCGCCGAGGAAGGCTACTTCCTCGGCGAGGTCGCGCTCGCGCACTACCCCGGACTCGATCGCTCGGGCCGCATTCCGTACCTCCTCACCGACTACTCGCTGCCCGACCGCACCTCGGCCGGACTGGTGTTCTCCACCGGGCTCACCTACGCGAACGTCGGGGACAGCGGCTGGAACATGATGCCGCAGCTCGACGTCGCCTGGGACTTCCACGGTACCTCGCCGAACGCGGTGCCCTTCGTCGAGGGCCGCAAGGCCATGACGCTGTCGCTGAACTTCAACCGCTCCGACAAGTGGAAATTGGGCGTCGGCTACACCCGCTACTGGGGCGGCGGCGGCAACAACCTGATGAGGGACCGCGACTTCCTGTCGGTGATCACCTCGGTGTCGTTCTGAAGCACGGGCCGGTCCGTCGATGATCGCGCACTTCGTCGGCCGGCTCGAACAGCTCATCTTCGGCCACCGCGGCGTCCTGCTCGCGCTGCTGGGTCTGCTCACCGTCGTCATGGCGGTGTTCGCGAGCCAGCTGCGCATGGACGCCGGCTTCGACAAGCAGCTGCCGCAGGACCACGAGTACGTCCGCACCTTCTTCCAGTACCGCGACCAGGTCTTCGGCGCCAACCGCGTCATCGTGGTGGTGCGCGCGCGCGACGGGGAGATCTGGAGCGCGCCCGGCCTGCGCCGGCTCTACGACGTCACGCAATCGGTGATGTTCCTGCCGGGGATCGACCGGCGCACGGTGACCTCGCTGTGGACGCCGAACACCCGGGTGCTCGGCGTGACCGAGGAGGGCTTCAAGGCCGAGGACGTGATCGGCGGCGACATCACGCCCGACCGGCTCGATCCGGGCCGCATCGAGCGGATCCGCGCCAACGCGCTGGCGGGCGGCTACATCGGCACGCTGGTCTCCACCGACAACGCAGCCGCGATGGTCGTTGCCGACCTGCTCGAGACCGATCCGGCCACCGGCAAGCGCCTCGACTACCTCGACTTTGCGCGCCGCATCGAGGACGAAGTGCGCGGCCGCCACGAGGACGCGTCGTTCGAGGTGCAGATCATCGGCTTCGCCAAGCAGATCGGCGACATCGCCGACGGCGCGCGCAGCGTGCTGGAGTTCTTCACGCTGGCCTTCGTCCTCACCGCGCTGTCGGTCTGGCTGTACTGCCGGTCGGCCGCGCTCACCGCCATCACGCTGCTGTCCTCGCTGGTGTCGGTCGTCTGGCAGTTCGGAACGTTGCGGCTGCTGGGCTACGGGCTCGATCCGCTGGCGGTGCTGGTCCCGTTCCTGGTATTCGCGATCGGCGTCTCGCACGGCGTCCAGCAGATCAACTTCGTGGTCAAGGGCGTCTGTGCCGGCGCCGACAGCATGACCGCGTCGCGGCGAGCGTTCAGCGGGCTGCTGGTGCCGGGCTCGATGGCGCTGGTGACCGCCTTCGTCGGCTTCGCCACGCTGACGCTGATCCCGATCCCGATGATCCGCGAACTGGGCATCACCGCGTCGATCGGCGTGGCCTACAAGATCGTGACCAACCTCGTGATGCTGCCCGTGTGCGCCTCGTACCTGCGCTTCGACGACGCCTACGTCGCGCGCCTGAAGCGCCTGCGCGCGGGGCGCGAGAAGGCGATGACGGTGCTGGGTCGGGTCGCCGAGACGCGCAACGCCGCGATCGGCACGCTGATCTGCGCGGCGCTGTTCGCGGTCGCGTTCGTGCAGAGCCAGGGTCGGCACGTCGGGCACCTCGCCTCGGGTGCGCCCGAGCTGCGCCCCGATTCGCGCTACAACCTCGACGCGGCGTCGATCGTCCGCAGCTTCGACCTCGGGCTGGACGTGCTCACCGTGGTCTTCGAGACGCCGAAGGACGGCTGCTATCGCCTCGACGTGATGGCCCACGTCGACCAGTTCGCCTGGCACATGCAGAACGTGCCCGGCGTGATCTCGGTCGCCTCGGTGGCGCAGCTCGCCAAGCAGGCCTACTCGGGCACCAACGAGGGGCATCCGAAGTGGACCGCGCTGGCCGCCGACGAGCGCTCGCTGGCCAACTCGGTGGGCCTGATCCCCGAGGGCACCGGGCTGTTCAACCCCGGCTGCACGGTGCTGCCGGTCAACGTCTACCTCGCCGACCACAAGGCATCGACGGTCAAGGAAGTGATCGCCGCGGTGCGCGCGTTCCGCGATGCCGGGAAGCTCGACGGGGTGACGCTGCGGCTGGCCAGCGGCAACGTGGGCGTGCAGGCGGCGACCAACGAGGTGCTCGAAACCACCGAGCTGCCGATGATGCTCTGGGTCTACGCGACGATCCTCGCGCTGGTCTTCTTCACCTACCGCGACTGGCGCGCAATGATCGCCTGCTGCCTGCCGCTCACGCTGGCGACCTTCCTCGGCTACTGGTTCATGAAGGCGCTCGACATCGGGCTGACGGTGGCCACGCTGCCGGTGATGGTGCTGGCGGTGGGCATCGGCGTGGACTACGCCTTCTACATCTACAACCGGCTGCAGCTGCACCTGTCGGAGGGCGCGAACATCGTGGACGCGTTCAAGCAGGCGCTGATGGAAACCGGCAACGCGACCATCTTCACCGCGATCACGCTCTCGGTGGGCGTGGCCACCTGGTCGTTTTCCGACCTGAAGTTCCAGGCGGACATGGGGATGCTGCTCACGTTCATGTTCATGGTGAACATGCTGATGGCCATCACGCTGCTGCCGGCGCTCGCCGTGATGATCGACGTGCTCGTGCCGCGGCGCCGCCCGGTGCGCGCGCCGTTCCTCGTCCATTGACCGCTTGCCGATCGGGGGCCGCATGTTCGAACGCCTGATCGCCCGCCTCTCCGGCGAACCCGCCGAGGCGTCCGACACCGACTTCGCGGCTCGCCGCCGGCTCGCGGTGGCCGCGCTGCTGGTCGAGGCGGTGCACGTCGACCGCCACGCCGATCCCGAGGAGCGCCATGCGGTCGTGTCGCTGCTGCGGGAGCGCTTCGAGCTGCCCGACGACGAGGCCGAACGCCTGGCCGAGCTGGCCGAGGCCCGATTCGCCGCGGTGCTCGACGACTGGATCTTCGCGCATGCGGTCAGGCAGGGCTTCGACCACGACGAGCGCGCCGCGATCCTGGGAATGCTCTGGGAGGCGGTCTACAGCGACGGGCGGCTGGCGGCGTTCGAGATGGACCTGCTGCAGCGCCTGGCCGGCGCGCTGGAGGTCGAACCGGCCGCGGCCGAGGCGGCGCGCGCGCGCGCGTTCGCGCGCATCGGGCTGAGCGACCCCGAGAACGGAGCCGACGCATGAGCAGGTGGGCGCGCACGAAGCGACAAACGATCGCAACGGTCGCCGCCTGTCTGCTGGCCGCGTCGCCCGGAGTGTCGGGCACCAGCGCAGGCGCGGCGGACAAGGCGCCGCCCGACGCGCCCGCCGGCGCGAGGAACGGCCCGAACACAGCCGGCGCGTCCGGCCTGCGGGCGCAGAAGGTCGCACATCCGGAACGCGCGCCGCTGATGGCTGCCACCCGCGCCGGCTCGCGCATCGTCGCGGTCGGCGACTTCGGCACCGTGCTGCTGTCCGACGACGAGGGCGCGAGCTGGCGGCAGGCGACCGACGTGCCGACCCGCGTCACGCTGACCGCGGTGCAGTTCCTCGACGCGAAGCAGGGATGGGCGGTCGGGCACGGCGGGCTGGTGCTCGCCAGCGCCGACGGTGGCGAGCACTGGCGCATCGCGCACCGCGCCGGCACCGGGACCTCGTTCTTCTCGGTGCGCTTCGCCGACGCCGAACACGGACTGGTGGTCGGCGCGTTCGGCGCCGCGATCGCCACGGACGACGGCGGCAAGACCTGGGACGAAATCGCCGTCGGGCAAGGCGAGTTCTCCGATCGCCACCTGTACCAGATCTTTTCCGGCCCGCACGGCACGACCTGGATCGCCGCCGAGAGCGGCGTGGTCTACCGCTCGACCGACGCACGCGCGTTCGCTGCGGTTTCGCTGCCCTATCGCGGCTCGATCTGGGGCGGCATGGCGCTGCCCGACGGCGCGATCCTCGTCTGGGGCATGGGCGGACACGTGCTGCGCAGCCCCGACTCGGGCGCGTCGTGGCGCGAAATTCCCAGCGGCACCGAGAACCCGCTGACCGCCGGCCTGCTGCTGGGCAAGCGGATCGTGCTCGTCGGCCTCGGCGGCGCGGTGCTCACCAGCGACGACCTCGGCGCGAGCTTTCGCGCCGAGATCCGCCCCGACCGCCTGTCCTACACCGCGGCGGTCGACGCACGCGGCGCGCCGCTGCTGACCAGCCTGTCCGGCGTGGCCACGTCGCGCCAATGATCAACGGGTCGCCGCGCCGCGGCGACCGACAACCAGCGAGGAGCACGATGAACCAGTCCGTCCAGAACCCGCAACCCGAACTCTCCGCGATCCGGCAGAAGATGTTCATCGACGGCAGGTTCGTCGATGCGCGCTCGGGCAAGACGCTGCCGGTGTTCAACCCGGCCACCGGCGCCGAGATTGCGCGGGTGCCCGACGCGCAGGCCGAAGACGTCGATGCCGCGGTGCGCTCGGCGCGCGCCACCTTCGAGTCGGCGGCGTGGCAGGGCATGCTGCCGGTCGAGCGCGAGCGGCTGCTGCTGAAGCTGGCCGACCTGATCGAGCAGCACGGCGAGGAGCTCGCGCGCCTCGAGACGCTGAACAACGGCAAGCTGCTGATGTTCTCGCGGATGCTCGAGGTGGGCGCCAACGCGCAGTGGACGCGCTACATGGCCGGCTGGGCCACGAAGATCGAAGGCTCGACGCTCGACGTGTCGATTCCGTTTCCGCCGGGCGTGCGCTACACCGCGATGACCCGTCGCGAGCCGGTCGGCGTCGTCGGCGCGATCGTGCCGTGGAACTTCCCGCTGCTGATGGCGATGTGGAAGATCGCGCCGGCGCTGGCCTGCGGCTGCACCGTGGTGCTCAAGCCGGCCGAGGAGACGCCGCTCACCGCATTGCGGCTGGCCGAGCTGGTGATGGAGGCGGGTTTCCCGGCGGGCGCGGTCAACGTGGTCACCGGCTACGGCGAAAGCGCCGGCGCGGCACTGGTGCGTCATCCGGGCGTCAACAAGATCGCCTTCACCGGCTCGACCGAGGTCGGCAAGATCATCGGCCGAAGCTGCATGGACGACATGAAGCGCGTCTCGCTCGAACTGGGCGGCAAGAGCCCGGTGATCGTGCTGGACGACTGCGATCCCGCGGTCGCGGTCGCCGGCGCGGCCGGCGCGATCTTCTTCAACCACGGCCAGGTGTGCACCGCCGGCTCCCGGCTGCTGGTGCACAAGAGCCGCTACGACCAGGTGCTCGCCGGGCTCGCGTCCGCGGCCGAGGCGACGAAGCTGGGCGACGGTTTCGACGAGACCGCGCAGATGGGCCCGATGGTGTCGGCCACGCATCGCGACCGCGTGGTGCGCTACATCGAGTCGGGCAAGGCCGAAGGAGCCGAGTTGCTCGCCGGCGGCCAGGCGCAGCCCGGATCGGGCTACTTCGTGCGGCCCACCGTGTTCTCGAACACCACCGGCAAGGACCTCACGATCTCGCGCGAGGAGATCTTCGGGCCGGTGGTCGTGGCGATGCCCTTCGACGACCTCGACGACGTGGCGCGCAAGGCGAACGACTCGCGCTACGGACTGGGCGCCAGCATCTGGACCAACAACCTGACGCAGGCCTATCGGCTGATTCCGAAAGTGCAGGCCGGCACCGTCTGGCTGAACTGCCACAACATGGTCGATCCGAACCTGCCGTTCGGCGGCTACAAGGACTCCGGCGTCGGGCGCGAGCACGGCCGGGCGATGATCGACGTCTACACGGAGACGAAGTCGGTGTGCGTGGCCTACTGAGAACGTGTGAAGCAATCATCCGCTCCCGTCTTGCACGCCAGGAAGTGCCCGTGCTTCGTTGCAAATGCTCGCCATATCAACCGATATGCCTGCGCTTTGCGCCTCGCCCGGGCACTTCCTGGCGCGCCTTCCGGGCGCGGCCGATTGCTCCACACGTTCTGAGTTCGGGATTGCTCGCGGCCGGGCTGCTCTGCGGCAGCCCGGCGGTGGCCGCTCAGCCAGCAGCCGCGTCGGCGCCGCAGAACGCGGCGACGCTGTACGCGCTGAACTGCATGGGCTGCCATTCGCCGCCGCGCACGCCCGGCGCCGATCGCGGGCCCTTGCGCGGCGAGTTCTATCTGAACGCGCGCGGTCGCAACTTCTACATCCGCGTGCCGCAGGACGGCAAGCGCGTGCTCGCCCCCGACGAGGAAGCGCGGCTGCTCGACGAGATCATGACCTGGAAGCGCAGCTGCGCGGCGATCCTGCAGGACGCGCCCGAGGTGCATTACAGCGGGGAGCGCTTCGTCAAATGAACGCGCGCGCGCTGCTTCGGCTCGCCGGCGCGGCGCTGCGTGCCGCGCTGCGTGCCGTGCCGCAGTTCGCGCCGCACGCCGTGCTGGTCTGCGGGATGCTCGCCGCGACGCCGGCGGCGACGCCCGCGCACGCAGCCGATCGCGTCTTGCCGCCGTCGCCGGCGGCCGGCGCGGCGCTGCTCGAGCTGGGTCGCCACCTGTTCTTCGAGTCGCGCCTGTCCGGCGACGGCAGCCGCAGCTGTGCGAGCTGCCATGCGCCGGCGCGCGGCTTTTCGGAGGGCGTCGCGCTGTCGCGCGGCTACAACCACACCGGGCACTTCCGCAACGCGCCCGGCCTGCTCGGCCTGCGGCTGAAGGAGCGGCTCGCCTGGGACGGGCGCTACCGCATCGACGAGCTGCCGAAGCTCGTCGAGGAGATGCTGACCTCGCCGATCACGATGAACGGCAACCCGGGCATCATCGTCGAGCGCGTGCGCCAGGTGCCCCAGCTGTTGCAGCTGTGGCAGCGGGCGTTCGGCGAGCGCGCGCAGCCCTCGTTCGACGGCGTGGCACGCGCGATCGCCGCGTGGTCGGCCGCGCACGACGGCGGCGACACCGCGGTCGACGCGGCGCTGCGCGGCGACGCGTCGGCGCTGTCGCCGCGGGCCGCCGAGGGGCTGCGGCTTTTCACCGGCAAGGCGGGCTGCTCGGGCTGTCACTCCGGCCCGGCGTTCTCCGACGGCCTGGCGCACCGGCTCGGCGTTCCCGAATCGCCGCAGATCCTGCGCGACCCGGAGCGCACGGTCGCGCTGCTGGCTCATCACGCCAGTCACGGCTCGGCCGACCCGATGAGCGAGCGCAGCGACACCGGCGTGCACGCGCTCACCCGCAGGGCCGCCGACCGAGGGCGCTTCTTCACGCCGGGCCTGCGCGGCGTGGCGCAGACCGCCCCGTACATGCACAACGGCACCTTGCCCGATCTCGCGGCCGTCGTCGCGTTCTACGACCGCGGCGGCGGCCGTGGCTCCGAGACGAGGCCGCTCGGCCTGTCCGCGGGCGAGCGCGAAGCGTTGGTCGCGTTTCTCGAGGCGCTGACGCCGCGCACCGCGGTCGCCGTGGTGCCGCCGCCCGCCTTCGATTACGCCACGCAGGCCGGAGCGGGGCGATGAAGATCCGCCTCGTGACGGGCGTGCTGCTCGCGCTCGCGGCGAGCGCCGCGGTCGCCGTCGCCGCGCTGTCGGTCGCGCGCGCGCCGGCACTGGCCTCGACCGGCCCGGTGCCTGCGCTGGCGCTGCTGCCGCCGGTCCCGGTGCCGGTCGACAACCCGATGAGCGTGGCCAAGGTCGAGCTCGGGCGGCTGCTGTTCTTCGATGCGCGCCTGTCGGGCGACACCTCGACCTCGTGCGCGTCGTGCCACGTCGCGCAGATGGGCTGGACGCACGACGACGCGCTCGCCCCCCGGCTATCCGGGCCACCGGCTTTGGCGCAACAACCCCACGGTGCTCAACGCCGCGCATTTCCGCCGGCTGATGTGGGACGGCAGCCTCGACCGGCTCGAGGTCCAGGCGCGCTCGGCGATGCAGGCGCCGGTCGAGGGCAACGGCAACGCTGCCATCGTCGAAATGCGGCTGCGCCTGGTGCCCGAATACGTCGACCGCTTCCGCGAGGCGTTCGGCACCGAGTGGCCGAAGCTCGACGATGCCCGGCGGGCGATCGCGGCCTTCGAGCGCACCGTGGTCTCCGATCCGCGCAAGGTTGCGTTCGACCGCTTCCTGGCTGGCGACGCGAAGGCGCTGACCGCCGCGGCGCAGCGCGGCTATGCGCTGTTCACCGGCAAGGCGGGCTGCATCGCCTGCCACCACGGTCCGCTCGCGAGCGACGAGGGCTACCACGCGCTCGGCGTCCCGCGCCAGTCGCTGTACGACTCCAGCGCGCTGGTGCAGGTCGCGGTGCGCTGGCAGAACGCCCAGCGCGACGCGCCGCGAGCCCTGTACCGTGGCGCCGAGGAAGACCTCGGCCGCTACTACCGCACCCGCGATCCGGTCGACATCGGCAAGTTCCGCACCCCGTCGCTGCGCGAGCTGCGCTACACCGCCCCCTACATGCACAACGGCGTGTTCCGCACGCTGCAGGAAGTGGTCGACTTCTTCGACCGCGGCGGCGGCGACGCGCCCAACAAGTCTCCGCTGCTGCGCCCGCTCGGGCTCACCGGCGACGAGAAGCGCGACCTGGTCGCCTTTCTCGAATCGATGAGCATGGACGAGCCGCTGCTCGTCGCCGCGCCCGAGCTGCCGCCGATGCAGCCGCTGGTCGAGGACACGGCAGGCAGCTGCAGCCCGAACGATGCACCGGGAGGAGGGGCGGGATGACGAACGCCGGCAGGCTCTGGAACCGCTTCGTGATGAACCCGCGCGGCTGGTGGCTGCCGCTGCTGGCGGTGCTCGCGATCGGCGTGGGCAGCATGCTGTACATGGGCACGCGCACCTACCTCGATGCGCCGCCGGTGCCCGACTTCGTCGACGAGCGCGGCGTCGCGGTGGTCCCCGCGGCGGCGATCACGCGCGGGCAGGCGGTGTTCCTGAAATACGGACTGATGAACTACGGCAGCATGTTCGGCGACGGCGCCGGCCGCGGCCCGGACTTCACCGCCGACGCGCTGCACCAGATGGCGCGCGCGATGCGCGACCATCACGCGTCCGCCGACGGCGTCGACGTCGATTCCGCGCTCGCCGCGGCGCAACGCGAGATCAAGCGCAATCGCCACGACGCGGCCACCGGCACGGTCGCCGTGGGCGCCGCGCAGGCCTACGCCGCGCGCGAAATCGAGCGCCGCGTGGCCGCGATGTTCCGTGGCGAGGGCAGCGAAGCCTTCCACCCTGCCGGCTTCATCGCCGACGAGGCCGAACTGCGCGACCTGGCTGCGTTCTTCTTCTGGGGCGCGTGGGTCTGCGGCGCCGAGCGCCCCGGCAAGGCCTACACCTACACGCACAACTGGCCGTACGACGAGCTGGCCGGCAACCGGCCGAGCGCGCAGGTCATGCTGTGGAGCGTGGTCGCGGTGCTCGCGCTGGTGGCTGCGCTCGGCGCGGTGCTGTTCCTGTACGGCCGCTACGCGTCGATCGCCGGATGGCGTCCCGCACAGCGCGGCGACGGGTTCCCGCAGGCCGGCGCGATGGCCGGCGCAGTGGCGATCGATGCGCTGTGCCCCAGTGCGCTGCAGCGCGCGACCTACAAGTTCTTCGCCGCCGCCGTGGTGCTGTTCGTGCTGCAGGTCGCCGCCGGGATCCTGACGGTGCACGACTTCCTCGGCATCACGCGCGTGTTCGGCGTCGATCTCGCGCAGGCGCTTCCGATCCCGGTGGTCCGCGGCTGGCATCTGCAACTCGCGTTGCTGTGGATCACCGCCTGCTGGGTCGGCGCGTCGATCTTCGTCGTCTCGACGGCGGCGCCGCGCGCACCGGCCGGACAGTTGCGGCTGGTCCAGCGGCTGTTCGGCCTGTTCGTCTTCACCGCGGTCGGCGGGCTGACCGGCGTGGCGCTCGGGCCGCACGGAGTGCTCGGCGACTGGTGGCACCTGCTCGGCAGCCAGGGATGGGAGTTCGTCGAGCAGGGCAGGCTCTGGCAGGCACTGCTGTTCGCGGTGTTCGCGCTGTGGTGCGTGGTGCTCGCGCGCGCGGTCCGGCCGATCTGGCATTCGGGCGACGCGTGGATGCTGCCGAAGTGGCTGCTCTACTGCGTCGGCTGCGTGCTGGTGCTGTTCGTCTCCGGGTTCGTCGCGACGCCGCAGACAAACTTCGTGGTCGCCGATTTCTGGCGCTGGGCCGTGATCCACATGTGGGTCGAGGCGTTCTTCGAAGTCTTCACCACCGTGGTGCTCGCGTACTTCATGGTGCTGATGGGACTGGTGAGCCACGCCGCGGCCTCGCGCATCGTCTATCTCGCCGCGTTGCTGTTCCTCGGTTCGGGCCTGCTCGGCATCTCGCACAACTTCTACTGGAACGCCAAGCCGGTCGAGACGCTGGCGATCGGCAGCGTGTTTTCGACGCTGCAGGTCGTGCCGCTGATCCTGCTGACGCTCGAAGCCTGGCAGTTCCGCAACGCGCCGCAGCGCGCCAGTGCCGCCGGCGGCTTCGGCCAGTCGGAGGCGTTCCTGTTCCTGCTCGGCGTGAACTTCTGGAACTTCCCGGGCGCCGGCATGTTCGGCTTCATGATCAACCTGCCGATCGTCAACTACTACGAGCACGGCACCTACCTGACGGTGAACCATGGCCACGCCGCGCTGATGGGCGTCTACGGCAACCTGGCGATCGCGACGATCGTCTTCTGCGCGCGCTGCCTGGTCGAGCCGGCCCGCTGGAACGCCGCGCTGCTGCGCCGCGTGTTCTGGTCGCTCAATGTCGGGCTGCTGCTGATGGTGGCCGTCGACCTCTTTCCGGTGGGCGTCGCGCAACTTCTCGACGTGCTCGAAAACGGCTTCTGGCACGCGCGCTCGCAGGCGTTCATCGGCGGCGAGCTGTTCCAGGCGCTCACCTGGGCGCGCATCGTGGGTGGCGCCCTGTTCGTGCTCGGGGGCGTGCTGCCGCTGGCCTGGTTCGTCGTGAGCCGCGCCGCCGCGCTGAAGGCGCCGATGGCCGAGCCGTCGGAGGATGCGGCCACCCGCGCCATTCCGGGCGCGGCCGCGCTGCCCTTGCCCTGGAGCCCGCGCGGCTGAAGCGCGCGTCGCTCAGGCGCCGCAGCTGACGAGCGCCGCCTCCAGCGCGTCGACGATCAGGTCGATTTCCGGCCGCTGGATCACCAGCGGCGGCGACAGGATCAGGTTGCCGCCGGAGACGCGGACCATCGCGCCGTTGCGGAAGGTCTGCGCGGCCACGGCCGCGGGCAGCGCCGCCTTGCGGTCGAGCGGCGTGCGCTTCTCCTTGTCGGCCATCAGCTCGACGCAGGCCATCAGCCCGATGCCGCGCACGTTGCCCACGGCGTGGAACTTCTGCTCGAACGGCTTCAGCCGCGACATCAGGTACTCGCCCTGCACGCGCGCGTTCTCCGGCACGTTCTCGCGTTCGACGATATCGAGCGCCGCGAGCGCCGACGCGCACGCCACCGGGTGGCCGCTGTAGGTGTAGCCATGCATGATCGCGCCGCTGCCGGTCTGGTCGCCGAGGAACGCATCGGCGACGCGGGTCGAGACCGCGGTCGCGCCCAGCGGCACGTAGCCCGAATTGATGCCCTTGGCCGGGCACATGATGTCGGGCTGCACGCCCCAGAGCCGCGCGCCGAACATCGAGCCGGTGCGGCCGAAGCCGGTCACCACCTCGTCGGCAATCAGCAGCACGCCGTGCGCGTCGCAGACCTTGCGCACCAGCGGCCAGAAGTTCGGCGGCGGCACGATCACGCCGCCGGCGCCCTGCACCGGCTCGGCGATGAACGCCGCGACCGTGTCGGGACCCTGGAAGCGGATCTCGCGATCGAGCAACTCGGCGCAGATCTCGCCGAGTCGCTGCGGGTCGTGCGTGTACGGGTTGCGGTAGCTCCACGGCGTGTCAATGTGGAAGCACCCCGGGAGCAGCGGCTCGTAGGCGCGCCGGAACGCGGTGTTGCCGTTCACCGACATGCCGCCGAAGTGCACGCCGTGGTAGCCCTGCTTGAGCGCGATGAATTTGTAGCGATCGGCCTGGCCCACCAGCTTCCAGTACTGGCGCGCGATCTTCAGCGCGCCCTCCACCGCGTCGGAGCCGCCGCTGGAGAACGCGACGCGCGCCATGCCCTCGGGCTGCAGCATTTCGACCAGCCGCGCCGACAGCTCGATCGCGCGCGGATGGGTGGTGCCGCGAAAGCACGAATAGAACGCCAGTTCGTCGAGCTGGTCGGCAATCGCCCGCTTGATCTCCTCGCGCCCGTAGCCGAGGTTGATGTTCCACAGGCCCCCCACACCATCGACCACGCGATGGCCGTCGACGTCGGTGATCCAGACGCCGTCGCCGCGGGCCACGATGATCGGGGGCTGCTCCTGCATCTGGCGCGGGTGCGCCATCGGGTGCAGCATGAAGCGCGCGTTGTGCGCGCGCAGCGCGTCCGGGCCGGTCATGAGGCTTCTCCGGGAGCGAAGCGGTCGATGCCGAGCCGGGCGCGCACGCGTGCGAAGCTGCCTTCGGGGTCGGCGAGTTCGAAGAAGATCGCGTCCATGCCGACCGCGCGCGCGCCCTCGACGTTGCGCGGCTGGTCGTCGACGAACAGCGCGCGCGCCGCGGGCACGCCGAGCGCCTCGAGCGCGGCGCGATACGCGCGCGGATCGGGCTTGAGCACGCCGGTGTGCGTGGCGTCGACCAGCACGTCGATCTCGCGCAGCAGCTCGAGCCGGTCCATGAACGACCGGCCCCAGAAGAGCTCGAGCTCGTTCGAGACGATGCCCACGCGCAGGCCCGCGGCGCGCGCCGCCCCGATCGTGCGCCGCGCGCAGTCGCGCACCGCGCGGTTCGGGTCGTCGCCGCGGATCGCCTTGAAGAAGTCGAGCGGCGTCCACGCTTCGTGGCCGAGCATGCGGCCGACTTCGGCCGCGCGCCGCGCCCAGTAGTCGCGCTCGCTGATCGCACCGGTGGTCATGCTGCGCCACAGCGGATCGGTGCCCGGGTCGACCGGCCCAAGCCAGCCGAGCGTGCCGGACGGCAGGCCGAGGATCGTCTCGATCTCGCCCTGCCGTTCAGAAGGCAGAGATCGTGATCACGCTGCCGAAATCGAGCAGCAGCGCGTCGAACAGGCGCTCTTCGACCCGGTGGGCGCGCGCTTCGGGGGCGTTCATGTCATCCTGGCTCCATAGCGCAGTGCGTAGCGCACCGGGTCCCATTGCGGCGGATCGGTCGGGCCGGCACCGGCTGCGGTCACCGGCCGCGCCTGCACCAGCACGATCGTGTCGCCCTCGCGGCGCCCGCGCTGCAGCACCCATTCGATGTCGACCGGGTAGCCGTAGTGGGCCTCGACCGCGACGGCGCTGCGTGCGATCGCCGCGATCTCGTCGTCGTCGAGCACGCGCGCGGCCGCGAACGCGGGCGGCATCGGACGCTCGACGACCGCGCCGCGCCGGTAGTCCATCACCGAGATGACCGTCTTGTCGGCGACCCGGTAATCGAGCAGCTCGAAGCCGTCCTTGTCGAGCTCGGCGTGATCCGGCACGACCAGCCCGCCGACCACCGCCTCGCCGTATCCCCAGGAGCCCTCGACCACCACCCGGTCGCGCCGCCCGGTGAGCGGATGCACCGAAAACGCGACGCCGGCCGCGCGCGCGCGCACCAGCTCGAGCACTCCGACGGCCATCGGCATCGCCGCGGCGCCGAGCCCCGACTGTGCGCGGTAGCCGATCGCCCGCGCCGAGAACAGGCTCGACCAGGCGCGCTTGATGCTGTCGTCGATCGCGTCGAACCCCGAGACGCCGAGGAAGGTTTCGTACTGGCCGGCGAAGCTGTGGTCGGCCGCGTCCTCGCCGACCGCCGAGCTGCGAACCGCCACCGGCTTGTCGACTTCGCGCACCTCGAAGCACAGCGCCTCGTACGCGCGCTCGAAGCACGCGCGCATCGCCTCGGGCAACGGCTGCGCGGCGAAGCGCTCGCGGATGCGCGCCGCCGCGGCTTCGAGCCGGTCGAGGTCGCCGGCATCGCCGATCGAGGCGAGTTCGGCCGCGATCGCGGTTTCGAGCCGCGTCTCGCGCACGAAGTGCCGATAGGCGTCGACCGTCACCGCGTATCCGGTGGGCACCTGGAAGCCGGCGCGCCGCAGTTCGGCCAGCCGCGCCAGCTTCGGGCCGACGATTTCGGCGTTCGCGGCGGCCGGCTCGGCCATCGCGACCGCCCAGGGGCTGCCGGCGGCACCTGCCATCGCTCAGGCCGCCTTCAGCACGGTGACCGTGCCCGCGCTGCCGTCGACGTCGACCAGGTCGCCGTCGGCGATGACGCGCGTGGCCACCGCGGTGCCGACCACGCAAGGCACGCGGTATTCGCGGCTGATGATCGATGCGTGCGCCAGCGTGCCGCCCTGGTCGCACACGCAGGCGGCGATCTTGGTGAAGGCCGGCGTCCAGCTCGGCGAGGTACCTTCGCAGACCAGCACCTCGCCGGCCTGCACGCGGTGCAGATCCTGCGGGCCGTGCAGCACGCGCGCGCGCCCGCTTGCCCGGCCGGGCGCCGCCCCGAGCCCGCGCAGCCGCTCGCCGGGCGCCGCGCCGACGCGCACCGCCGCAAGGAACTCGTCGGTCACGCCGTCGATCTCGATCAGGATCGGGTCGCTGATCGACTCGGGGGCGGCGCCCAGGTACTTCGGCATCGCCTTGCGGCACGCGCGCCAGGACGCGTGATACGCGCGCCGCGCGTCGATCAGCGCGTCGAACGAAGCGATCGGCTCGCCGCGCGCGACCCGCAGCAGTTCGGGGTAGAAGAGGAAGAACACGTCGCCGGGATCGCGCCCCGGCATGCGCGCGCCGATCGCGAGCGCCGCGCGGCGCAGCGGAATCGTCGCGCGCAGGTCGATGTAGTGGTTGTGGTCCTCGTTCCACCAGACGAAGTTGGCGCGCTCGCAGCTGGCCAGCCCCGCGTCGAACGCGCGGCGCTCGGCCCGGGTGAGCCGCGCGCGGGCCGCCGCGATCGCGGCGGTGCGCTCGGCGCGCGCCTGGTCGATGCCGGCGTCGAAATCGTGGCCTTCGCCCGACTCGAGCAGGAAGGTGCGGAGGTTGCCCAGCGGCGTGGTCGGGTCCTCGCGCCAGCAAGGCAGCATCGGGTCGGCCATCCCGTCGGTACGCCATCCCCATTCGTCGAGGAACGCGCCAAAGCGCGCGAGCCAGCGCGCACCCTCGGCGCCTGCCCCGGCCAGCGCCGCGGCGATGGACTCGGGCGCGTTCCCGACGAACGCGGCGGCGAGCGGCGTGCCGCGCAACTCGCGCGCGAAACCCCAGAGCGCGCGGTCGCAGCGCGTCATCGGCGTTTCGTAGCCCTGCAGGAAACGCGGCACCCCGGCGCGCGCGATCCCGAGTTCGTCGCACAAACCGTAGAAGCCCGCCTGGTTCAGCAGCAGCGGGTACATCAGCTCGAAGTGCACCTCCCAGGCGCGGCGCTGGAAAGCTCGCGCCCGCTCGAGGTAGTCGGCCTGCGCGCCGGGCGCGTCGGCGCGCGGGTCGTGGCGCTCGAGGGCGCGCGCGTCCGCGTCGAGCCCGCCGGCGATGCGCTTCCACAGTTCGGGAAAGCGCTCGAGGAAGCCCGGTAGCCCGGCACCGAGCGCGGCCGCGCGCTCGCGTGCCTCTTCGGACGACAGCTGCTCGATCTCGGTGAAGTAGACGTGCGTGCCGGCGCAGCGCACGGTGAGCCCGTTCGACGTGGGCAGCGGCACCGCCTGCGCGGCGCGCTGCGTCGCCCAGGCGTAGCCGTCGTCGAGCAGGCACATGCCCAGCGGCGTGATGCCGTCCGGAAAGCGGTACTCGAGCAGCCAGAAGCGCCCGAGGTCGTCGCGGCGCATCGGCGCGACGCGCTCGAAGCGAACCATGTCGGGACGATGCGCATCGTCGGCGCCCGGATAGCCCGGGTCGTCCACGATTCGCTGCAGCAGGTCGGCGTGCATCGGTCGTCTCGCAGGGTGCTCGATCGGTGCCAGTGTGCAATGCCGGTCGATAGTTGTCAATGCAACGAACGATCGGGATCGAATCGTTCTCCGGGCGCCAAATTGGTTGCAAACACAACAGTCTGGTGCTTATGATACGACCCAGCGTAACGCATCGACGACGAGCATGCTTCCCGAGTCGGCACCCGCCCCGCATCCGGCCGCGCCCGCGGCCGCCTACCCCGCTCCCCGCCTTTACATCGACGGAGCCTGGCTCGAATCGGCGTCCGCCGGCGCCGCGCCGCTCACCGATCCGGCCACCGGCGATTCGCTCGGCGAAGTGCCGCTGGCCGGCGACAACGAAGTGCTCGCCGCAGCGGCCGCTGCGCAGCGCGCGCAGGCCGACTGGGCCGCGAGCACGCCGCTGGCGCGCTTCCGGTGATCGCCCGGGCCACCGCGCTGCTGCGCGAGCGCGCCGACGCGATCGCCCGGGTGATGACGCTCGAGCAGGGCAAGCCGCTGGCGGAATCGCGACGCGAGGTGCTGCTGTCGGCGGACATCATCGATTTCCTGGCCGAGGAAGGCAAGCGTGCCTATGGGCGCCTCGTGCCGCCGCGCACGCCGGGCGTGGTCGCGCAGATCGTCGAGCCGGTGCCGGTCGGCCCCGCGGCGCTGTTCACGCCTTGGAACTTTCCGCTCAACCTTCCGGCGCGCAAGGTCGGCGCGGCGCTGGCCGCCGGCTGCACCGCGGTGCTCAAGCCCTCGGAAGAGACGCCCGGCAGCGCGATCGCGCTGGCGCAGGCATTGCACGACGCCGGGCTGCCGCCGGGCGTGCTGAACCTCGTCTGCGGAGCGCCCGCGCGCGTCTCCGGGCTGCTGATCGCAGCGCCGCAGATCCGCAAGGTCTCGTTCACCGGCTCGGTCCCGGTGGGCAAGTCGCTCGGCGTGCTGTGCGCGCAGCGCGTCAAGCGCTACACGGCCGAGCTCGGCGGCCATGCGCCGGTGCTGGTGCTGCCGCAGGTCGGCGTACGGCGCGTCGCCGCGCTGTCGGTGCCGGCCAAGTTCCGCAACGCGGGACAGATCTGTACTTCGCCGACCCGCTTCTACGTTCACGAGTCGATTGCCGACGACTTCATCGACGCGTTCGCCGCGGGCGCGGCGGCGCTGCGGCTCGGCCACGGCCTCGATCCGGCCACCACGATGGGCCCGCTGTCGAACGCGCGCAGGGTGGCCGACGTCGGTGCACTGGTGCGCGACGCGGTCGAGCAAGGCGCGCGGCTCGTCTGCGGCGGCGCCCCCCGCCCGGGGCCGGGTCACTTCTACGCGCCGACGGTGCTGGCCGACGTGCCGGCCTCGGCGCGCATCATGCGCGAGGAACCGTTCGGGCCGGTGGCCGTCGTCAACCGCTTCGCGCGACTCGACGACGCGATCGCGCTCGCCAACGGCCTGCCCTACGGCCTCGCGGCGTACCTGTTCACGCAGGATCTCGCCCTGGCGCATGGCGTCGCCGGGCGCCTCGAGGCAGGCATGGTCGGCGTCAATCACTTCGGCACCTCGCAGCCCGAGACGCCGTTCGGCGGCGTCAAGGAGAGCGGCCTCGGATCCGAGAGCGGCAGCGAAGGGCTCGCCGCGTACTTCGACACGAAACTGGTCAGCATCGGCACCGGCTGAGGCACCCGCGACGGCCGGCGAGCCGCGCGCAGAACGAACGACAAACGAACGACAGCGAGGAGGAGCGCACATGCAGCAGGCATCGGCAGGGCCGGCGGGCGCACGGGGCGGCCTGGGGCTCAGGGCGCTGGTGGCCACCGCGGTCGGCGTCGTCGTGGTGCAAAGCACGATGATCAGCATGCTCAACGGCGCGGGGCTGGGCGCGATCAACTACCTCGCCGCGATCGGCCTGGCGGCGCTGCTCGCGCTCAGCTACGTGCTGTCCTTCGCCGAGCTCGCGCTGATGCTGCCGCGGGCCGGGTCGGTCAGCGCGTACACGCAGGTCGCGCTCGGGCCGGGGCTGGCCATCGTCGCCGCGCTGTCGGGCTACGTCGCGGTCGCGCTGCTGGGCATTCCAGCCGAACTGATCCTCGTCGACGCGCTGCTCGAACAGCTCGCGCCGCAGCTCTCGCAATGGGTGGGGCACCCGAGCCTGCTGCTGCTGGCGCTGTTCCTCCTGCTCAACCTGCAGGGCATCGACATGTTCGCGCGCATCCAGAGCGTGCTGGTCGCCACGATGTTCACCGGCATCCTGGTGATCGGCGGCCTCGGCGTCGCGAGCGGCGACACCTCGTCGATCGCCACCGCCCAGCCCTTCGAGCCGGCCGCCGCACTGTCGCTGGTGGCGCTCGCGATCTGGGGCCTGGTCGGACTCGAGTTCGTCTGTCCGATGATCGGCGATGCCCGCGCGCCCACGCGCGACGTGCCCCGCGCGATGTTCATCGGCCTGGTCCTGATCGTGATCGCCTACGGCCTGTACTGCGCAGCCGGCATCGCGACGCTCGCGCCCGACAAGCTGGTCGCGGCGACCCCGCACATGGACCTGGCGATCGCGGTGTTCGGCCCTGCCGCGCGGATCGGCTTCGGCGTGCTCGCGATCCTGGGCAGCGCCACGCTGCTCAATACGGTGCTCGCCAGCGTGTCGCGGATGATCCAGGGGATGGCGCAGAGCGGCCAGCTGCCTGCGTTCCTCGGCCGCGAGAACCGGCACGGCGCACCGGCGCCGGCGCTGGCGGCGCTGGCGCTGGCGATCGGCGTGGTGCGCATTCCGCTGGGCATGGACGCAGGCTCGATCCTCACGCTCACCGTCGCGGCCGCCGGTTGCTGGCTCATCGCCTACATCATTGCGCACCTCGACCTGATCGTGCTGCGCTACCGGCTGCCGGCGGCGCCGCGGCCCTTCCGCTCGCCGTGGTTTCCGTTGCCGCAGGTGCTCGGCATCGTCGGCATGGCCTACGTATTCGCCAACATCTCGCCGACGCCGGAACTGGCCGGCCCGATCTACCGCAACGTCGCGATCATGCTTGGCATCACCTGCGCGTATTCGCTCTTCTGGACCCTTTTCGTGATCCGCCGCAATCCCTTCAAGGCCGACCCGCTGCCCACCCCCTCGGCCGAGCGGGCCCGTAGCTGAACCGCGGCGCGAAGATGCCGGCACGCAAACCCGCTTCGACCGCCCGCGCGCGCCCGCCCGTCTCGGGCGACGGCGGCGCGTTGTGGCTGCACGAGTTCATTCCCTTCAAGCTCGCGGTGGTGGCCAACCGCCTGAGCCAGTCGATCGGCTCGCTGTTCGAGGAGCGCTTCGGGATCCAGATCCCCGAGTGGCGCATCCTGATGGCGCTGCATGCGCACGGGCCCACGGCTCCCAACGAAGTGGTCGAGCTCACCAGCATGGACAAGGCGCGGGTGAGCCGCGCCCAGCGCCGCCTGGTCGAGCAGGACCTGGTCGCGGTCAGCGAAGACCCCCGCGACCGGCGCCGGCTGGTGCTGTTCCTCACCCGGAAGGGCGCGGACATCTGCCGCGACATCATCCCCGAGGTGCGGCGCATGGAGCAGTGGTTTCTCGCGGTGCTCGACGCGCGCGAACGCGCCGCGCTCGACGAGACACTGACCCGGCTGTTCGAACGCAGCCAGGAATTGCGGCAGCATGGCGGGCAGATGCCGGGCGGCGAAGACGGCCCCTAGTGTCGTGAGTTGCAAATACGTGGCGTCGAGATTCGACCAGACGGTGATGATCGTGCGGCCGATCCGCCATGGCAGATACCGGGTGGTATCTGCCATGGCGGTCGGGCGTGCGAGGGCGCCGTCTGGTCGAACCCTGCGGGGCGGGTCGAAACGGGGGCGGGCACGGCGTTACGCAAGCGGGTCGATACCACCCGGTATCGACCCGCTCGCGCGCCTTGTTCCCGCCCCGTTTCGACCCGTCTCGACGCCACGTATTTGCAACTCACGACACTAGAAGCCCCCCACCCGGCGCGCCAGCCGGCGCAGCAGCCCCGCGAACGCCGCCGACCACGCGAGCAGCGATGCGGTCAGGAACACCGGCGGCAGGAATCCCGGGAAATCGAACCCCATCGCGAGCGCCATCTCGTGCGTGCTCGCGGCGTACATCCCGAGCGGGAACACCGCGCCCCAGTACAGCGGGTCGTAGCGCAGCGGGAAGCGCTTGTAGACGTAGCGCCAGACGCCCAGCACCAGCAGCATCGGGATCCACCAGGTGCCGGTGGCCCAGTAGAAGACGGTGAAGCCCTTGAGGAACGGCAGCAGCGAATGCAGGAACGGCGCGTCGGGCGCGTTGACGATCAGCAGCGAGCCGGCCAGCGTGGAGATCGCCATCGCGCCCATGTTGATCCAGTACGGTGGCGCGAGGTCGCCCGGCGAGAACGGGAAGAAGGTGTAGCGATAGAAGATCAGCGACATCATCCAGATGTAGAGCATGCCGCCCCACAGCCACATCGACAGCGCGAAGAAGTTCAGCTCGAGCTTCCGGGGCTGCTCGATGTGGGCCGCGATCAGCGCGCTGAGCACCGCGATCGACTGCGTGGCCACGACCGCGAGGAGCCACCCCGGTGATGCCGCGATCGAGCGTCGGCTTCGCTTCCTTGATGGTGAAAGCGGTGAACACGGTGTAGGTGAGGCCCAGCCACAGCACCAGCGCGAACACCCACAATGCGACCGCGAACCGGTACTCGTTCGCCAGCAGCGCGAACTGGCTGCCCAGGACCGCGGTGCCCGCAACGGTGGTGAAGAAGCCGGGGCCACGCAGGTGATCGACCAAGTCGGCGAAGAAGCGGCTGCGATGGCGGACCATCCGAAGCACGCTGAGCACCCAGAGAACGATCCACGCAAGCACGTTCAGGCCGAACAGCACTGCCGCGACCGCGTGCAGCCCGAGCTGCTGCGATGCGAGCGAGACGATGCCGGTGGCCATCACCAGCGCGAAGTACGCGGGCGACATCCCCGCGAGCCCGGCCGGCGCTTCGGCGGGAACCGGCGGTGTATCTTCGCTGCCGGGGGCTCGGACGCAGCGACACCGGCTCATCGACGGCCACGCCAGTCGCCCGGCGGCCGGCCGCCGAACCGGTGCGCGATCCAGCCGCCGGCCATGCCGCCCAGGTGCGCGAAGTGCGCCACGCCGGTGGCCGTGCCGGTCACGCCGAGCGCCAGCTCGAGCGCTCCGTACAGCAGCACGAACACGCGCGCCGGCAGCGGGATCGGCGGAATCAGCAGCATCACGGTCCGGTTCGGGAAGACGATCGCATAGCCGGCGAGCATCGCGAACACGCCGGCCGAGGCGCCGATCACCGGCACGTCGGGTCCGCCGAACGCGACGACCACGAACACCTGCGCAAGCGCGCCGATCGCCACTCCGGCGAAGTAACCGAGCGCCGGGCGCCTGGCGCCCCAGACCCGCTTCGAGGTCGGCGCCGAACATCCACAGCGCGAACATGTTGAACAGCAGGTGCGTGACGCTCGCGTGCAGGAAGCCGTAGCTGAGCAGCGTCCAGGGCGCGGACAGCAGCGCCGCCGGGTCGCCGGGCCACAGCGCGAAGCTCACGAGCAGCTGCTCGCCAAACGCACCCTGCGCGAAGAAGGCCGCGAAGTTGGCGATGATCAGCCACTTGACCAGAGGAGGAAGCATCGTACCCACGCGGCGAACGCGCGCCCTAAGCCTCGCCTAAGAACTTATCCGTAAATAGGTAAACTGTCGTTCCGAGCCGCACCGTGCGCGGCGTCGGAGCGAAGCCTTGGACAAGAAGCGAGTCGACTCATGGGTAGTGACGGACGCGTTCTGGCAACGCGTCGAGCCGCTGATTCCCGCGCGTGCCCCTGCGCCGGGCAAGAAGTACGTTCGCAAGCCCGGCGCAGGGCGCCCGCCGAAGCCGGCACGACAGGTGTTCGAAGGCATCGTGTATGTGCTGCGTACGGGATGCCAATGGAAGGCGTTGCCCGGCGAGCGCTTTGGCAGTGCCAGTGCCATTCACAAGCGTTTCCTCGAGTGGGAAGAGGCCGGCTTCTTCGAAGCGCTGTGGAAGGCGGGACTGGCCGAGTACGACGACATGCAAGGCATCGCCTGGCGATGGCAAAGTATCGATGGAGCCTTGATGAAGGCACCACTGGCGCAAGAATCTGTCGGCCCGAACCCGACGGATCGGGGAAAAAAAGGAAGCAAGCGCCACCTGTTGGTGGACGGCCGTGGCGTCCCGTTGTCCCTCATCGTGACCGGGGCCAACGTGAATGACGGCAAGCGCCTCGACGAGGTTCTGAGTGCCATCATGGTCAAACGCAAGACCCCGCCGGCTCGACGCAGCAAGCACCTGTGTGCCGATGCAGGCTACCGAAGCGCCGAGAACCTGCGCATCATCGAGCGGCACGACTACATCGCGCATGTCGTCGACCGGCGTCGGGAAGCCGACATGAAACGGCGCAACCCGACGAACAAGGCCCGGCGCTGGGTCGTCGAGGTGTGTCACAGTTGGTTCAACCGCTTCCGCAAGCTGCTCGTGCGTTACGAGAAGCTCGAGCGTAGTTTCGTCGCGCTCAATCACTTGGCCGCTGCCATCATCGCGTTCCGCAAGGTGCCCTCGAGCATCAACATAATTTACGGATAAGTTCTAAGCTCGACGGCGAACACTCGGCCGATCGCAGCCGCATTGAAAGGAGTTGCCATGAATACCCGATCGCTTGCCCGGAAGCAAATCGCTCTGGCGCTGGCTGCCGCGGGCCTGGTCGCATTCGGCGCCGGCGCGGTTGCCGCGCAGGCCGCGGCCCTGCCGCAAGTGCAGCGCAGCGGCTGACAAGCACAGGATCGCGCAAGCCGGCCATGGGCCGGCTGCGCGACGCTCACCGGCCGAAGATCCCGCGGATCGCGTCGATCGCCCGGCCCGCGCCGGGCAGCCCCGGGATCGACGGCGCCGCGTCCTGCGCAGCCTGGCCGGGTTCGGCCGCGCCGGGCTGCGCGGCCGCTTCGCCGGCTGTCGCACCCGAGGCGGCCGCGGGCATCTCGACACCCAGCATCGCCATCGTGGTCGCCTTCACGCGCACGCGCGCGCTCCATTCCGGCTCCCACGCCACGCGCGGATCGGTCGGGCGCGGCGGATGCGCCAGGTTCAGTTCGCTGCCCCACGCGATCATCCGCAGCATCGCGCCCCCTCGCCGGCCGACGCGAAGATGCCCTTGGGCACTGCGCAGCGCGTGGTCGCGGCCGGCAGCAGCGTCTTGTCGGCCAGCCAGCGATCGACGGTGGCGTTGGAGAGGTAATCGAACAGCCCCATCCCGGTGTCGGGAGTTTCGGCCGAGCTCCACAGCACCATGTCGCGGCCGACGCTGCCCATCGCGTGAAGGAAGTAGGCGCGCGCGTTGCGCACCGCCGGCCACTGAAGCGCGATGCTGTCGGCGAGCGCGCCGCTGGCGGCCAGTTCGATCGATGGCATGAAATCCTGCGCGGGGCCGATCGCGAACTTCATGCTCGCGGGAACCCCTTCGCCGCTGATCGCGTGGCTGCCGGCCAGCGAGGCGCCGCGCGGCACCATCGTGCGGTTCTTCTCGTTGGGCCAGATCGAGTAGCCGGGCCCGACCCGCGCGCCCCGGTCGGGCGCATAGCGGCCCGCGAATGCGCGGCCGAACGCCTGCGGGTCGCCCGACAGGTCGATGATGCGCGGCTGGCCGGTGCGCACTGCTTCGCCACAGCCCCAATAGATCAGCAGCCGGCCGGTCGGCTTCTCGCGCATGTCTTCGGTGACTTCGCCGGGCTCGCGATCGGGCGCGGGCCCGGCGGCCAGCGGCATCAGCGGCAACCCGGCGCCCATCTGCATGCCGGGCGGAATCGCGTGCGTCGCCTCGCTTCCGGACGGCTTGTTGCGGGTGTGCAGCGCGAGATCGACCCAGCGGCCCGGAGCCATGCCGCGAGCGTTGCCGTAGTGGTTGTTGCCCGCCCCGGCCCCGCCGCCGCCCATGAACGCCGGCAGCGAGGGCATGCCCGGCATCTCGGGCATTCCGGCCATCGAGTGCGTGGCGACGTCGATCCAGTACTGGGCGATCGGCGGCTTGACCACCTGCTGCTGGGCCGCCGCCGTGGCGGCGAGGACGGCCGCGGATCCAGCGACCGCGAGGCGGGCGATGCGACGCGAGGAGATCATGCTCGGGCTCCGTCCATGGATCGCGACGATCATATCCCTTCGTCGCGGGTTCGGGGGCACCGGCCGACGGCTAGAATGGCGCGTCCTCTCCGGGCCATCCGCTCCCCGACGCCTTGCGCACCACCCGCCTCATCCGCATCGCCTTCGTCGCCTGGCGTCACGGCCCGGACGAACTGGCCGCCTCGGGCGCCGCAGCGACCACCGGCTCGCGCTGGGCGTTCACTGCCGCGCGCGTGCTGCGTTTCGGCCGGCGCCTCGACACGCCGCGCGGGGAGCGGCTGCGCCGTGCGCTCGAGAGCCTGGGGCCGATCTTCGTGAAGTTCGGCCAGGTGCTGTCGACGCGCCGCGACCTGCTGCCGGCCGACATCGCCGACGAACTCGCCCGCCTGCAGGATCGCGTGCCGCCGTTTCCCGGCGATGTCGCGGTGCGCGAGATCGAGCGCGGCCTGGGCCGGCCGGTCGACGGGTTGTTCGACGACTTCGACCGCACGCCGGTGGCCTCCGCGTCGATCGCGCAGGTGCACCTGGCTCACCTGAAGGACGGCCGCGAGGTGGCGGTGAAGGTGCTGCGGCCGAACATGGCGCCGGTCATCGAGCGCGACCTCGCGCTGCTGCGCACCGCGGGCAGCCTGCTGATGCGCCTGTCGGCCGATGCGCGCCGGCTGCGGCCGCTCGACGTGATCGACGAGTTCGACACCTACCTGCACGACGAGCTCGACCTGATCCGCGAAGCGGCCAACGCCAACCAGCTGCGGCGCAACTTCGCGGGCTCGCGGCTGCTGCGCATCCCCGAGATGCACTGGGACTGGTGCGCGACCAACGTGCTCACGATGGAGCGCATGCACGGCTTCCCGGTCAGCCAGATCGAGCGCATGCGCGAGGCCGGCATCGACCTGAAGCAGCTCTCGCGCGACGGCGTCGAGATCTTCTTCACGCAGGTGTTCAGGCACGGCTTCTTCCACGCCGACATGCATCCGGGCAACATCCTGGTCGGCGGCCCGGGCCCGGACTTCAACCGCTACATCGCGCTCGACTTCGGCATCGTCGGCACGCTGTCCGACTTCGACAAGAACTACCTCGCGCAGAACTTCCTCGCGTTCTTCCGCCGCGACTACCGGCGCGTGGCCGAGCTGCACGTCGAATCCGGCTGGGTGCCGGCGTCGACCCGCGTCGAGGAGCTCGAGGGCGCGGTGCGCACCTGCTGCGAGCCGTTCTTCGACCGGCCGCTGAAGGAGATCTCGCTCGGACTGGTGCTGCTGCGGCTCTTCCAGGCGTCGCGCCGCTTCAACGTCGAGATCCAGCCGCAGCTGGTGCTGCTGCAGAAGACGCTGCTCAACGTCGAGGGGCTGGGCCGACAGCTCGACCCCGACCTCGACCTGTGGGTCACCGCCAAGCCGATCCTCGAGCGCTGGATGCAGGAGCAGCTCGGCGTGGCCGGCTTCAACGAGCGGATGCGCAAGGAGTCGGCGCACTGGGGCCGGCTGCTGCCCGAGTTGCCGCGGCTCGCCCACGCGGCGCTCGCCCGGGCCGCGCGCGACGAGCCCGACCCTGCCACGCGTGCGCTGCTCGGACGCCTGTCCGACGAGCAGCGCCGCAGCCGGCGCTGGATCGGCCTGCTCGGGGCGGCACTTGCCGCGTTGCTGGCGCTCGAAGCGGCCCGCTTTTTCGGCTGGTAGCGGGAACGCCGCGCGCTTTACCGTGCTGGCGAGATAGGCTACTGTTTCGCCCGCTCCGCCGGACGCAACCCGACATGCTCACCTTCCTGGTATTGGTCTATCTCGCGGTCACCGTCGGCATCGGCCTGTACGCAGCCCAGCGGGTCAAGAACTCGAAGGACTACCCGGTCGCCGGCCGCAGCCTGCCGCTGTACATGAACATCGCGACCGTGTTCGCGACCTGGTTCGGCGCCGAGACCGTGCTCGCGGTCTCGTCGACCTTCCTGCGCGAAGGGCTGCGCGGCGTGGTCGCCGATCCGTTCGGCGCGGCGTTCTGCCTGATCATCGTGGCGCTGGTCTTCGCGCGGCCGTTCTACCGGATGGAGCTGCTCACGATCGGCGACTTCTATCGCAAGCGCTTCAACCGCACGGTGGAGATCGCCACCGGCGTGGCGATCACGCTGTCGTACCTCGGATGGACCTCGGCGCAGATGGTCGCGCTGGGCATCGTCTTCAACACGCTGTCGGGCGGCGCGATCACGCTGCAGCAGGGCATCGTGCTGGGCGCCGGCGTGGTGCTCGTCTACACGCTGTTCGGCGGGATGTGGTCGGTGGCGTTCACCGACCTGTTCCAGACCGTGATCATCGTGCTCGGGCTGCTCTACATCGCCTGGCTGCTCGGCGGCATGGCGGGCGGCTTCGGCACGGTGTTCGACGCCGCGGTGAGCGAAGGCAAGCTCGGGTTCTGGCCGAAAGCCCAGTTGCGCGACTGGATCGCGTTCCTGGCCGCCTGGGCCACGATGGCCATCGGCTCGATCGCGCAGCAGGACGTGTTCCAGCGCGTTACCTCGGCAAAGGACGAGCGCACCGCGGTGCGCGGCACGCTGATCGGCGGCACCTTCTACCTGGTCTTCGCGTTCGTGCCGATGTTCATCGCCGTCTCGGCGCTGCTGATCGAGCCCGACAAGGTGCGTGCGGTGCTCGCCGAGGACGGGCTCGACTTCCAGCTGATCCTGCCGCAGCTGATCCTGGCCAAGACGCCGCTGTTCGCGCAGGTGATGTTCTTCGGCGCGCTGCTGTCGGCGATCCTGTCCACCGCCAGCGGCGCGGCTGCTCGCGCCCACCGCGGTGTTTACCGAGAACGTGCTGCGCCCGCTGATGGGCGGCCGCGTGCCCGAGAAACAGATGCTGCTGATGCTGCGGATGGTGCTGGTGATCTTCGCGCTGTGCGTGATGATGTTCGCGCTGAACAGCGAATCCTCGATGTTCCAGATGGTGCAGAACGCCTACAAGGTGACGCTGGTGGCGGCGTTCACGCCGCTCGCCTTCGGCCTGTTCTGGCGGCGCGCGACCCCGCAGGGCGCGATGATGTCCATCGTGCTCGGCCTGACGGCCTGGGGATCATGGAACTGTCGGCGCCCGACGCGCTGCTGCCGCCGCAGATCGTCGGTCTGGGCGCCGCCATGTTCGGCATGATCGCCGGCTCGCTCGCGCCGCAGATCGCCGGCGGGCCCGGCCACCCCGACGCGGTCAGCGGGCCGCCAGCACGCTGAAGTCGTCGGCAAAGTCTCGCAGCCGCTGGTGCAACTGCCGTCGCTGCTCGGGTCGCGCCAGGATCGTCGCCGACAGTGCATCTCCGGCCGCGGTCGATCGCGCGATCGCTTCGCGCCGCTGCGGGTCGGTGCTGAGCCACAGTCCGGCCAGCGTCTCGCGCACCCATCGATGCGCGACGTCCTGCGATGGCCGCTCGCGAACGATGCGACCGAGCACGCCGAGAACGGCCTTCTGCCGCGCCTCGCGCTCGGCGAGCCAGTCGTTCTCGCTGGGCGGCAGCGCCGCCGCTGCCGCGCGGATTTCGCGCTCCTGCTGCGACGGCAGGTCGCCGACGAAGAACCGCACGCGTTCCAGCACGCGCTCGACGCGGGCGGCCTCGCGCCGCTCGGGCGTTTCGGGCAGCAGCTTGCGCCGCTCGTCGCGGTTCGATTCCTCGAAGCGGCGCGCCAGGCGCTCGAGTTGCGCCGGACGCAGGGTCAGCGCCAGCGCAGCCACGTCGGGCGTGATCCGTTCGGCGAGCGGAGCCCACGCGGCAAGCGCCTCGTCGCGCCAACGGCCGATTTCCTCGGGTCCGATCGGGCCGTCGAGGCGCGACTGGACGGCCCCCAGGAAAGCGCTGTAGGCAGGCAACTGCGTCTGCCGATGCCAGCGATGCACCGCGTCGATGCTGGCCGACGCCATCTCGCGCTGCGCGGCGTCCAGCGCCAGGTAACGATCGAGTTGCCACCCCAGCCACATCGGCATCGCGTCGTAGCCGAGCTTCGTCGACGAGCAGGCGGTGGCCAGCAGGCAAACGGCAACGAGCGCCAGCAGAGCCCGCCACGGGCGCGTGATAAGCTTTTCGGGAAACACCCCGGATTCTTCCCCTAAGTAGCTGAAAAACAAGGAAAAGATGAACGTCGTAATCCCGGCCGCCGGGATGGGCAAGCGGATGCGTTCCGACCTGCCGAAGGTGCTGCACCCGCTGGCAGGCAGACCCCTGCTCGCGCACGTCGTCGACACCGCGCGCAGCCTGGCACCGGGCCGTATCGTCATAGTGTACGGGCATGGCGGCGAAACCGTGCCGCGCGCGATCGAGGGCGAAGACCTGCGCTGGGCGCTGCAGGAGCCGCAGCTCGGAACCGGCCATGCGGTGATGCAGGCGCTGCCGTACCTCGACCCCGCCGCGCCGACGCTGGTGCTCTACGGCGACGTGCCGCTGATCGGCCGCGACACGCTGGCCCGGCTGCTCGCGGCGGCCGGCGCCGGCCGGCTCGGCCTGCTCACGGTGGAACTGCCCGACCCCGAAGGCTACGGCCGCGTGCTGCGCGAGGGCGGTCGCATCGTCGGCATCGTCGAGCACAAGGACGCCGACGACGAGGTCCGCGCGATCCGCGAGGTGAACACCGGCATCCTGGTCGCCCCCACCGCCGCGCTGACGCGCTGGCTGGGCGCGCTGTCGAACGACAATGCGCAGAAGGAGTATTACCTCACCGACGTGGTGGCCGCCGCGGTGCATGATGGCGTCGAGGTGGTTTCGGCGCAGCCGGCCGACGCGGGCGAGACGCTCGGCGTCAACAGCAAGGCGCAACTGGCCGTGCTCGAGCGCATCTTCCAGGGGCGGATTGCCGCGCGGCTGATGGACGAAGGCGTGCAACTGGCCGACCCGGCGCGGCTCGACGTGCGCGGCGAGCTCGCCTGCGGCCGCGATGTATCGATCGACGTGAACTGCGTGTTCGAAGGCAAGGTGGAAATCGGCGACGGCGCCAGCATCGGCGCCCATTGCGTGATCCGCGACACCCGCATCGGCGCGGGCGCGCAGATCCTGCCGTTCACGCTGATCGAGCAGTCGTCGATCGCGCGCGCGCGCGCATCGGCCCGTACGCACGGCTGCGTCCCGGCACCGAACTGGGCGAGGAAACGCACGTCGGCAACTTCGTCGAGATGAAGAACACGCGGATGGCCGCGAAGTCGAAGGCCAACCACCTGTCCTATCTCGGCGACACGACGGTCGGCGAGCGCGTGAACATCGGCGCGGGCACGATCACCTGCAACTACGACGGCGCCAACAAGTACCAGACCGTGATCGAGGACGACGCGTTCATCGGCAGCGACACCCAGCTGGTGGCGCCGGTGCGCGTGGGCCGCGGCGCCACGCTCGGCGCGGGCACCACGCTCACGCGCGACGCCCCCGAGCACAAGCTGACCATGTCCCGCACGCAGCAGACGACGGTCGAATCGTGGAAGCGGCCGGTGAAGAAGCCGGCCCGCAAGCCGTAGCCCCGCCGCGGCGGCAAGGAGCATCGCCATATGTGTGGAATCGTCGGAGCGGTTGCGCAGCGCAACGTCGTGCCGATCCTGATCGAGGGGCTGCGCAAGCTCGAGTACCGCGGCTACGACTCGGCCGGCATCGCGATCATGAACGGCGCGATGGAGCGGGTGCGCGCGGTGGGCCGCGTCGCCGAGCTCGAGCACCGCGCGAAGGAAGCGGGCGCCGACGCGCCCACCGGCATCGCGCACACCCGCTGGGCCACGCACGGCGGCGTCAACGAGAAGAACGCGCATCCGCACCTCTCGAACCGCGACGGCATCGAGATCTCGGTGGTGCACAACGGCATCATCGAGAACCACGAGGCGCTGCGCGCGCGGCTGAAGGCGCAGGGCTACGAATTCCAGAGCGACACCGACACCGAGGTCATCGCGCACCTGGTGCACAGCCTGGTCGCCTCCGGCCTCGGGCTGTTCGAGGCCGTCCAGCGGGCGGTGCGCGAGCTGCAGGGCGCCTACGCGATCGCCGCGATCAGCAAGACCGAGCCGAACACCGTGGTCGGCTCGCGGCGCGGCTCGCCGCTGCTGCTCGGCGTGGGCAACTCGGGCTCCGGACAGGGCGAGAATTTCCTCGCGTCCGACACCTCGGCGCTGCTGCAGGTCACGAAGTACGTCGCCTACCTCGAGGAAGGCGACGTCGTCGAGATCCGCCTCGACGGCTACTCGATCGTCGACGGCGACGGCAAGCCGGCCGAGCGCCCGATCGTCGAGAGCCAGCTGTCGGCCGACGCGATCGAGCTGGGCCAGTACTCGCATTACATGCAGAAAGAGATCTTCGAGCAGCCGGGCGCGCTGGCCAACACGCTCGAGATGGTCGCCAACGCCTCGTCGCTGTCGGCGGGCCTGTTCGGCGCCGACGCCGAAGCGATCTTCGCCCGGACGAAACAGATCCTGATCCTCGCCTGCGGCACCAGCTACCACGCAGGCTGCGTCGCCAAGTACTGGATCGAATCGTTTGCCGCGCTGCCGGTGTCGGTCGAGATCGCCAGCGAATACCGCTACCGCGAGTCGGTCGCGCTCCCGGGCACGCTGGTCCTGACGATCTCGCAGTCCGGCGAGACCGCCGACACGATCGCAGCGCTGCAGCACGCCCAGTCGCTGGGCCTGCGCGACACGCTGACGATCTGCAACGTGCCCGAGAGCGCGCTGATCCGGCAGTCGAAACTGCGCTTCCTCACGCGCGCGGGCCCCGAGATCGGCGTCGCGTCGACCAAGGCCTTCACCACGCAACTCGCGTCGCTGTTCGTGCTGACGCTGGTGCTGACCAAGCAGCGCAAGCGCCTCGGCGCCGAGCGCGAGAAGGAACTGATCGAGCAGCTGCGCCACCTGCCGGCCGCGATGAACCACGTGCTCCAGTGCGAGCCCGCGGTGCGCCACTGGGCCCGCCGCTTCGCACCCAAGCAGCACGCGCTGTTCCTCGGTCGCGGCGTGCACTTCCCGATCGCCCAGGAAGGCGCGCTCAAGCTCAAGGAAGTCACCTACATCCACGCCGAGGCCTACGCCGCGGGCGAGCTCAAGCACGGTCCGCTCGCCCTGGTCGACCGCGAGATGCCGGTGGTGGTGGTGGCGCCGAACGACGCGCTGATCGAAAAACTGAAGTCGAACCTGCAGGAAGTGCGCGCCCGCGGCGGCGAGCTCTTCGTGTTCGCCGACCGCGACACCCACATCGAACCGGCCGACGGGCTGAACGTCATCAACCTGATCGACCACGCCGGGCCGCTGTCGCCGATCCTTCACGTGGTGCCGCTGCAGCTGCTCGCGTACCACGCGGCGCTGGCGCGGAAGACGGATGTGGACAAACCGCGCAATCTTGCGAAGAGCGTGACGGTCGAATGACCGGCGCGCTCTTTGCGCGAGGTTTTGGCTCAAGCAAACTGTTTTCTTTACCCGAAACAGTCTCGTTTACTCGCGAACTGAGTCTTTTACCCGGCGGCTCAAGAGTAGGCGCCCACATTTGTCCATCCGAGTCGCCGTCATTACGGAAGGTCGGAGGCTAGCCGATAGCCCCCATGTAGGCGGGGGCATACCCCGTAGAGTGTTTCCGCCATAAGCTGAGACGGCGGCCCCGTCCTCCGCGTTGCGCGATATCAGGGGCTCTCATGCGCCCGAGGATGGCTAGGATGTCCCAGTCATGCTCCCAACCCATCGTCCGACTCCTTTCGCAAGGCCGCCCCTTCAGCTGCGGGTCGAGACCTCGACCGCGACACAAACTTGGTCGCTGGATTCCTTGCACAAGACACCTCCGCCGGGCTTCGATTCCGGTTGGGCGTTGCTGGCTGACCTTCCAGCAGACGACGAAAACCGCATCAAGACCTAGTGTGTGGCAAACGACCACGCGTTCCCAGCGGTGGTGAACAACGAACTCTGCGTTGTCATCGAGCAGGAGTTCCAGGCTTCCGATTGCGGTGATGAGTGGCCAGACGGCGCCGGGCATGTCACTGCCCGGCTCTGTAGGAGTCTGTTGCCTCGGCTCCAGTCTCTGTCGGCGGTCTCGCCGTGACTTTGCGCCGTTGTGGCCGACCGCAATGCCACCTTCTGCGGTCGACCCATGCTGATGGCTGCGCTATCGACGCGGACCACTGCCCATGACGACGTCCGAAGCGTGCTGAAATACGTGCTCGAGTTCGCCTATCCAGGCGCCCATTGAGGCGAACCTTCCCGCTGGGTCGCACGCCGTGTCAGACACGCACTGCGATGAATACCTTCGAGGGACGTGACGGCTCGCCACTTCGGCGGCTACCATCGAGAGTGCAAGCTTTGATGCATCGCCTCCTCGGGATAGCCTGACAGCGCAACGACCGATGTGCCGACTGGCGCTGGCGTCTCGCACCCGGCGGGCGTTGCGATGCGGACGGAGCGGCCCGGGAGGCTGGATGCTCGAAAAAATCATTCGTGTCGATAACGTCGGTGTTTTCAAGGCAGCGGTTCCTTCAGCGGTGACGCTGAAGAGGGTTACCGTCATTTATGCGGACAACGCGCGAGGCAAGTCGACCCTGTCTTCGCTGTTGAGAGCGTGCAGCGCCGGCGATGCGCAAGCCCTCCGGGCTCGAAAGACAATTGGCAGTACCGGCAACCAAGCGATTCAGCTCCGATTTCAGGGCGCCAATGGTGGTTCAACCGTAGCCTTCGACGGCATCAACTGGTCGGCCCCGGCCAGCAACCTGCACGTCTTCAACCAGGAGTTCGTCGAGCGAAACGTGTATGCCGGAGCCACCGTTACGCCTGACCAGCGTGCGTCAATGCTGGAGCTGGCTCTGGGAGATGACGCAGTCGGACAGAGAGAAGAATTTCAGCGACAGTCTGAAGCGCAGCGCACCGCCTCTCAGCGCATCACCGCCGAAGAAGCGGCGCTACGCGGGTACCACCAAGGTGTCACCCTGACGGCCTTCATCGCGCTGGAACCGGTTTCCGATGGCCCGCAACAGCTTGCTGAGCTTGAAAAGCAGCTGAACGAAGCGCGTACCGTCCAGCAAATCCTGGGGCGGCAGGGTCTTCGCCAACTGAAGCGGCCCTCATACAACTTGGACGGCATTCGAGCCATCGCTCAAGCCAGCTTTGACCGCCTGCAAGACGATGCCGAACAGGTCGTTCGCAGGCATTTCGATGCCCACCTCGGCGCCGCGACAGAGCGCTGGGTCAGCGAAGGGCTTCAGCACAAGGCCGATGAGCAATGCCCATTCTGCGGACAGGAGACCGCAGAGCTTCCGCTGCTTCAGGCGTACAAGTCCTACTTCAACCAAGCCTACAAGGCACATCTGCAGCGCGTGGCTTCACTGCAAGATTTGGTGACTCAACAAGTCGGCGATGAATTGGTTCACGAGTGGCGGTCTACCCTCGACTTCAACCGGATAGCAGTCGAAGGTTGGGCCAGTCTGCTGAAGCTCGAGCTTCCGTCGTTCGATTTGGAGGCTCATGCCGAGGCAATCGGCGAGGCGCAAGCCCTTGTACGAGCCATCGTGGACGCGAAGACGGCCAAGCCTCTTGAGGCGGTTGACGTGGCCGGGCTCGACAACGCCGCAGCAATCCTCCAATCAGTCAGCGCCGCTGTGGCAGCACATAACGTAGCCATCGAAGTACTGAACGCCGCGATTGACCGATACAAGCAGGGGCTGGCAAAGGCGGATGTGCAGCAGCTGCAATCGCAGCGCCGCATCGTCGAGTTGCGTATGGTTCGGAACGCACCCGAGGTCCTTCAACATCTGGCAGACAGGGACCAAGCCGAAAAGGACCGAAACGAAGCTGAGCGAAGGAAGGGCGAAGCGCGAGAGGCCCTTGACCAGCTCATGGCTACCTCTCTTGCAGCCTTCCAAGAGGCCATCAATGCTCACTTGCGGGACTTCGGTGCGCCTTTCACCATTCGCGAACTCAAGCCCAGCTACTTGGGGGGCGGTGTACCGCGAAGTGAGTACGTTCTTGATGTACGCGGCGCATCTGTACCTGTCGGCCCGGCGAACGGAGGAGTTCTGACGTTTCACACCGTTTTGAGCGAAGGAGACAAGCGAACGCTTGCATTCGCCTTCTTCCTCGCTCGGCTCTTCGCAGACCCGAATCGGGCTGAGGCTGTCGTCGTGCTCGACGACGTTTTCACGAGCCTAGACCAACACCGGCGAACGAAGACGGTGGAGGCAGTCCTCTCCATGAGTCAGCAGTGCAAGCAGGTCATCGCTCTCGGACACGACGCCTACTTCTTGCGCGATATCCGGAAGCGAGTGGCCAAGGTAGGGGGCGAGGTGGCCGAACTCGAACTGAGGCGTGGGCCCGAGAACTTCACCGTGATGGGCGCCTTTGACCTTGAGCAGTTCTGCGCATCACCGTACTACAAGCGCTACCGCTTGGTAGAGGCGTTCGTGTCGGGCACTGAACGGGTGAACCTGCTCGATGTCGCGCAAGCCCTGCGGCTTCTCGTGGAAGGGCACATGCATCGATGCTTCGTAGGTCGTTTCGCCGACGGGGAGACTTTCGGAAAAATGATTCATCAGGTCAAAGAAGCCGTGGAGAACAACCCAATCCACGTCCTGAAGCCATTGGTACCCGAACTGCAGTCCTTTAACGAGTACGCAGCTATGTTCCACCATGACACCTCCGGCGGTCACGCCCGCACGGACGTAAACGATGGTGAACTGCATCACTTCGCTTCGGCTGCACTGCGATTCATCCGGGCTGGCAAGCTCTTCTGAGCATTCGGCTTATCGCACTCCGAAGTCGCTACCTGATTCTCCGAGCTCGATTCCTACGTAATGCCAAACTAGCTATTGAGAGACACCTGCTTACATGCTAACCGGCGCACTCCGCTCTCAAGTCGACGCCATCTGGAACGCCTTCTGGTCCGGCGGCATCTCCAACCCGATGGAGGTGCTCGAACAAATCACCTACCTCCTATTCATCCGTCGCCTGGATGACGCACATACGTTGGAGGAGAACAAGGCGCTGATGCTGGGTAAGCCCATTGAGAACCGGGTGTTCCCGGCGGGTGCAGACGAGCGAGGCCGCGACTACCAGGACCTGCGCTGGTCACGCCTCAGGAACTTCGCGCCGGCCGAGATGTACAAGGTGGTGGGCGAGCACGTGTTCCCCTTCATCCGCAGCCCGGCCAACGAAGGCAGCAGCTATGCCCGGCACATGAAGGACGCAAGGTTCACCATCCCGACGCCCGGCCTGCTGGCCAAGGTCGTGGACATGCTAGACCACGTGCCAATGGAGGACCGCGACACTAAGGGCGACCTCTACGAGTACATGCTCGCCAAGATTGCTGCGGCCGGCAAGAACGGCCAGTTCCGTACGCCACGGCACATCATCAAGCTGATGGTGGCGATGACGCAGCCCACGCCGAAGGACGTCATCTGCGACCCGGCCAGCGGTACCTGCGGCTTCCTGGTCGCCGCCGGGGAGTACCTGCGGGAGCAGCACCCACAACTCTTCCGTGACGCAGCGGCCCGTGCGCACTTCCACCATGAGATGTTCCACGGGTACGACTTCGACAACATTATGCTGCGCATCGGCAGCATGAACATGGCGCTGCACGGGGTCGACGGGCCGGACATCCGCTACAAGGACTCGCTCAGCGAGGAGCACGCGGGCGACGAGGAGAAGTACAGCCTCATCCTGGCCAACCCGCCCTTCGCGGGTAGCCTGGACTACGAGAATACGGCGAAGGACCTGCTGGCCATCGTCAAGACGAAGAAGACGGAGCTGCTCTTCCTGGCGCTCTTTCTTCGGCTACTGAAGCCGGGTGGGCGCGCGGCGGTTATCGTGCCTGACGGTGTGCTCTTCGGGAGCAGCAAGGCCCACAAGGAGCTGCGCCGCACCCCGGTCGAAGACCACAAGCTCGATGGCGTGGTGTCGTTGCCGGCCGGCGCCTTCAAGCCCTACGCGGGCGTGTCCACGGCCATCCTGCTGTTCACCAAGACCAACTCGGGCGGTACCGGGCACGTGTGGTTCTACGACGTGCAAGCCGACGGCTGGAGCCCCGGACGACAAGCGCCAGCCGCTGCTGGACGAGGCCAAGCTGGGCCCGACGCCGGCATCACCGCTGAGCGAGGCAGAGCGCGCCAAGAACAACCTTCCCGATGCGCTGGCGCGTTGGATGCAGCGTGACGGCAACGAGAAGAGCCGACCGCGCACGGCGCAGAGCTTCTGCGTGCCCAAGGGCGACATTGCCGCGCAGGGCTACGACCTGAGCCTCAACCGCTACAAGGAAGTGGTGCATGAGGCGGTTGAGTACGAATCTCCGCTGGCTATCCTGGCTCATCTGAAGGAATTCGAGGCCGAAATTCAGGCAGGCATGAGGGTGCTTGAAGGAATGCTCAAATGACCTGGAGGGAAGTCGCTCTTGGCGACATTGCCGAGGTCGCGGCTGGCGGCGGAGCTCCTCAGGATGCAAATGACTTTGCTAATGAAGGCCACCCTTTTGTTAGAGCAGGAAGTCTAAGAGACCTTATTTCAAGCGATTCAGCTTCGAAAATCGAATACTTGACCCCCGAGGTCGCCGCAAGACACGGACTTCGTCTGTTTCCTTCGAACACTCTCTTGTTTGCGAAGAGCGGGATGTCCGCAACGATAGGGCTTGTACATCGCTTGCGATGGCCTGCGTACGTGGTCAATCATTTAGCAGCGCTTGTGTGCAGACCGACACTAGATAGTGCTTTCCTCCTCCACTATTTGAGAGCATTCTCACCCGCGCATCTGATACAGGATGCCGCATATCCGTCAATTCGATTAAGTGATATTTCCGCTTGGAAAATTCCATTACCACCACCTTCTGAACAGCGCCGAATCGCCGCCATCCTCGACAAAGCAGATGCCTTGCGCACCAAGCGCCGCGAAGCTTTGGCCCTACTCGAACGCCTCCCGCAGTCCATTCTGGTGGATATGTTTGGAGACCCGGCAGTAAACTCACGAGGGTGGCCCTGCGTCACATTCGAAAGCCTATGTTCACGAGTGACAGTGGGGATTGTGGTCCGGCCAGCCTCCTACTATAAGGAATCAGGTATCCCGGCTCTGCGCTCGCTAAACATTAAGCCTGGCAAGATTGTTCTGAATGACTTGGTCTATTTCTCTGAGAAGGATAACAGTGGAAAGCTGAGAAAGACCCAGTTGCGGGCTGGGGACTTGGTCTTGGTTCGTTCTGGGCGACCCGGAACGGCTGCGGTTGTCCCAGGTGAACTTGATGGCATTAATGCAATTGACCTGCTTATTGCATCCCCAAAACACGATAAAGCAAGCTCTGGATATCTCTGTGAACTGTTTAATTCAAGCGCGGGGCGCGCCCTGGTACTCTCTTCTCAGCGTGGGCAGATACAGAAGCATCTGAACGTTGGTTCATTAAGCGCGGCGCAAATAGCGCTTCCTCCTATTGAATTGCAGCATCAGTTTGACGACCGAATTGCCAAAGTGACAGCGCTCTTGGCCAAGACATATGAGGACTTAGGCCTGCAGAACGCGCTGTTTGAGTCCCTGCAACACCGCGCTTTCTCGGGACGGCTTTGACGATGCAGCAGCAGAACATCCCTATTGGCACCCTCGTCGACATGTACAAGCGCGGCGAGCTGCGCTTGCCGGAAATCCAGCGCCACTACGTCTGGCGCGCGACACGGGTGCGGGACCTGCTGGACTCGCTATACCGGGGCTACCCCAGCGGCTCCATCCTGATGTGGGAGACCGACGAGCCTGTGCCAACTCGCGACTTCGCCATCGCTCAGGAGACCACGGCTTTCGCGGGCCGCAAGCTGCTCCTGGACGGCCAGCAACGCCTGACCTCTTTAACAGCAGTGCTCGGCGGCGAGCTGGTCCAGGTGCGCGGCCGCAAGCGGCCCATCGACATCCTCTTCAACCTCGACCACCCCGACGGCCCACCCACTGACGACACCGAGGTCACCAGCGACGAAGAATCACCGGTCGCTGCCGACGATGAACTGGGCGACGACGCCGACGGGGCGGAGGAAGGCGACGACAGCGAACAGGGTCTGCAGGAGAAGCTGAATCGGCGCACCTTCGTCGTGGCGAGCAAGAACCTGGCGTCGCTGCCCAACTGGGTCTCCGTGACGCAGGTCTTCTCCACCGACGGCGACGCTCAACTGCTGAAGAAGGCAGGCATCACCTCGTTCGACGACCCGCGCTTCCAGCGGTACTCGGACCGGCTGAAGAAGCTGCGCGCCATCAAGGACTACACCTACGTCGTGCACGTGCTGGAGCGCAGCATGAGCTACGAGGAGGTGACCGAAATCTTCGTGCGCGTGAACTCGCTGGGCGCGAAGCTAAAGTCCTCGGACCTGGCCCTGGCGCAGATGACCTCGCGCTGGCCCAATCTGCTCAAGGAACTGGAGACCTTCCAGGATGAGTGCGAGAAGAGCTACTTCACCATCGACTTGGGTCACTTGGTCCGCTCTATCGTCGTGTTTGCGACACAGCAGTGCTTGTTCCGCAGCGTAGCCAGCACCCCGGTTCAGAAGCTGAAGGAAGGGTGGGCGCAGGGGCAGGAGGGGCTGCGCTATGCCATCAACTTCCTGCGCAGCAATGCGGGCATCGAGGACGAATCGCTGTTGTCCTCGCCGATGTTCCTGCACGCGCTGGCCGCGCTGAGCCGGGTAAAGGACAACAAGCTCACCGCGAGTGAACAGCGGCAACTGCTGCACTGGTTGCTGGTCGCCAACGCGCGTGGCCGCTACTCACGCGGCTCGACCGAGACCCTGCTGAACGAGGACCCGGCCATCATCTTCCGCACCGGCAACGTGGCGGCATTGATGGAGCCGGTGAGGCGCCAGTTTGGCCGCCTGCACGTGGAACCGGGCGACCTGGCCGGCCGTGGCGTGGGCAGCCCGCTCTTCTCGCTTGCCTATCTGGCGCTCAAGGCACAGGGCGCGAAGGACTGGTACAGCGGCTTGGGGCTGTCGCTCACGCACCAGGTGTCACGGATCGGCGTAATGGAGCCGGCGATGTGCGGCGTAATGGAGCCAGTTTGAGGTAGGTGAACTGGCGTCTCGAGGGGGGTCAAGAATTGCTGTTTTTGGAGGTTTTTGCAAGCCCGGTTTTGGTGGGAGGCGGCGCTTGCCGAGGCGCACGGAACGACGCACCTTCGAGGGTGAGGCAGTAGGCGTTATGACGCAGCCGATCGAGAGTCGCCGAGGCGAGCAGCCGGTTGGCCGGGAAGGCCTGGTCCCACTCTGGGTAATCGAGGTTGCTGGTGACGACGGTGGCGCACCGCTCGTAGCGCTCGGCGATGAGGTCGTGCAGGTCTTCGTCGGCGGGTGGGCGAAGGGGCTTGAGGCCGAAGTCATCGATGATGAGCAGCGGCACGCGAGCGAGGTTGGCCAGTTTGCGCTCGTAGCCGCCGATGGCGCGCGCTGCGTTCAGGCTGGCCGTGAGGGCAGTGCAGGTGAAGAAGGCGACGTCGATGCCCTGTCGAACGGCGGCGTGGCCCAGCGCCTGCGCGAGGTGGCTCTTGCCGGTGCCGCAGGGCCCGACGATGAGCACCGGGGCGCACTCGTGCACGTAGTGCCCGGTGGCCAGGTCATGCACGAGGGCGCGATTGAGCCCGGGCAGGCGATCGAAGTCGAACTGTTCGAAGGTCTTGGTGGCGCGAAACTGCGCGCGGCGCAGTCGCGTGGAGAACTTCTTCTGATCGCGCCGGGCGATCTCGTCGCCGATCAACATGGCGAGGAACTCGGTGTAGGCGAGTTTGGCGTCGATCGCCTGGCGGTTGCGGGCTTCGAGCGAGTCGAGGATGCCCGAGAGGCGAAGCTGCTTCAGTTGCGGGGCCAGTTCCGGGATGGGGTTCACGCGTGGTGCTCCTGTGGATCAATGCAGCCGACCGGGCTGCGCGGCAAAGAGGTCGGCGGCGTCACGCGCAAAGCGCGCGCGGCTGCCGTGGCGAGTGTCGGGTTCGATGCTCGCGTTGAGGTCTGCTCGCAGGTCGTGGCCGCCGGCGAGGATGGTCTTGACGGTGCGGTAATGCGGCGAGCCGTGCGCCAGTGCGCGCAGGCACGCCGCCCTCCAGGCGAGTCGGCGTGAACTGCTCGGCAAGGCGCAAAACGCCTTGGGCTGCGCGCAGCTTCTCGAGGATGCGATCGCCCAACAGGTGGCCAACGAGGTTCTCGCACGCCGGGCCGATGCGCTGGGCCTGCTCGAGGCACCAGTGGCGGTCGTGTGCGAGAAAGCGCGCGGCGTTGGGCGGCAAGTGGTCGGCCACGGTGATGCGTTCGCCGGCCCGCTGGGCACGCCGGTGCGTGACGAGGTGGCGGTAGTCCTCGTAGAGGGCGATGGCGTTGTCGGTGGCGCGCAGCCACAGCTTGTGCCCGACCAGTGCGAAGGGCGCCGAGTACAGCGCGTAGGCGTGCTTGACGTGGCAGTCGCTGTGCACGGTGACCCGGTGCCAGGTACCGAGGTCTGGCGCCATCGCCGGCAGCGCGCGCATCAACGGGCGTTCGAGCGCAAAGAGCTCCAGCGGCTTGCGTCGTGTCGTGCCGTGCTCGCGCACGCCGGCCTCGAGCATCACCCAATCGCGTGCCTGGCGGTTCAGGTCGGTCAGATCGCGGAAGGTGCGCAGCGGCAAGAAGTTGGTCTTGACGTACTTGACGCCGGCCTCGACGATGCCCTTCAACTGTGGCTCTCGCGGTGGGCACGCATCGATTCGAAAGCCGTAGCCCTGGGCGCATTCGGCGTAGGCGCGCTGCACCGTCGGCTCGGTACGGCAGGCCTTGACGATCGCGCACTTGGCGTTGTCGATGACCAGCCGGTTCGGTACCGCTGCGAACCACTCGAAGGCGCGGCGGTGGCACCCCAGCCAGGTCGCCACCGTCTGGTCCCAGACAAACTCGACGTACTGGTGACGCGAGAAGGCGAGCGTCATCACGAACGCCCAGGTGCGCCGCGTGGCGCCCTCGGGGTCGAGCATCATCGGCCCCGCACCAAAATCCACCTGTGCGGCATCCGCCGGGTCGAAGTGCAGACGCACGGTCGTCTGTGCGGGTTGCTTCGCACGCAGATCGGCGAGCATGCGGCGCACCGCCGAGTAGCTGCCGGTGAAGCCATGCTGGCGCTTGAGCGCCGCGTGCATCACGACGCCAGACACGCCCTGCGCGAGCCACTGCTCGATGACGCCTCGCAGCGGCTCGAGGCTCGACACCGTGCTGGCGGCGCGCCGCGGCGGGCTCATCGCCGCCGCGATCTCGGCGTCCTCGGGCAACGCGCGCTCGCGCTCGAGCCAACCGTGACCCAGCGCCACTGCACGCAGCCCCGCCGCCTTGGGCCGGCCCATCACCTTGCTGGCTGCGATCTCCCGATCGGAATCGCCCCGGCGCATGCGCATCAGAGCCTGTCGGTACTCATACATCTCGAATCTCCTTCGGCCACCGCCGCCACCTCCGGGCAAAAGGCCCGAAGGGTAGCGGTACCCATCGATTCGAGACGCCGGCTATCTACCCGCCGCTGGCTCCAAGATGCCGGTCATGAAGTGGCTCCATTACGGCGGTCATGCCGTGGCTCCAATATGCCGGTCATGAAGTGGCTCCTATACGCCGATCACGAAATGGCTCCAATGTGCCGGTCGGTGACACCAGGGCAAGCTGCACTTCATCCAGTGGCACCACGTTATCCCGAAGTCGCTGCTGAAGGAGCGTGGCTACGAGCCCGGCGAAATCAACGAAATCGCCAACATGGCCTTCATCACCGGCCAGACCAACCGCCGCATCAGTAACAAGGAGGCGGTGAACTACCTGCGCGAGGTGGTCGCCAAGCAAGGTGAGGCGGCCCTGCAGAGCCAGTGCGTGCCCGTGGACGAGGCGTTGTGGAGCACAGAACGCTACCGTGACTTTCTCTCCGTGCGGCGCCAAGCCCTGGCCGACCGCATGAACGCCTTCATCCGGGAGAAATCGGGGACATGAGCAACTTCGCCTTTCTCCAGGCTGAGTGGGGGCTGGTGTTCGAAGCGGCCCATCAGGCCGAGCAGCATGCCCACGCGGATGCACGTAGTTCCTGCTTCTACGCGCGTCGTGCCCTGGAGTTGGCGGTCTCATGGCTCTACACCCACGACAAGGCGCTGAAGCTGCCCTACCAGGACAACCTCAGCGCGCTCATCCACGAGCCCTCGTTCCGCACCCTGGTCGGTGACGCGCTCTTCACCAAGACGCGGCTGGTCAAGGACCTTGGCAACCTGGCCGTCCACAGCACCAAGAAGGTCGCGCCAACGGACGCTTTGTCGGCGACCCGCGAGCTGTTTCACTTTTGCTTTTGGCTGGCGCGCACGTATGGCCGCAGCGTGCGTCCTGCCCCCAGCCTCGCCTTCAAGTCTGAGCTGCTGCCCAGGTCTGCGGCGGGTCCCTCCACGACTCAGTCGGCCGAGCAGCTGAAGAAGCTGGGTGAGCAGCTGCGGGAGAAGGACACCAAACTGTCCGAGGTGCTGGCCCGCCACGCCGCGGTGAATGCGGAACTACGGAAGCTTCAGGACGAGGTGGCGGCCGCCAAGAAGGCCAACAGTGCCGTTCCCGACACCCACGACTACTCCGAGGCGCAGACCCGCAAGACCTTCATCGACCTGCTGCTGCGCGAGGCTGGCTGGGACCTCAACCCCCTCAAGAACGTCGAGGTGGAAGTTGCGGGCATGCCCAACGGCGAGGGCAAGGGGTTCGTCGACTACGTGCTCTGGGGCGATGACGGCAAGCCCCTGATGCTGGTTGAAGCCAAGCGTACGACGAAGAGCCCGATGGTGGGCCAGCAACAGGCCAAGCTCTACGCAGACTGCCTGGAGAAGCAGTACGGGCAACGGCCTGTTATCTGCTTCTCCAACGGCTACGAGCACTGGATGTGGGACGACCTGAGCTATCCCCCGCGCGCCGTTCAGGGCTTCTACAAGAAGGACGAGCTGATGCTGCTGATGCAGCGTCGGGGTTCACGCAAGAAGCTGGCCGAGAGCGTTATCAACGGCGAAATCGTCGAGCGCTACTACCAGCAGCGCGCCGTGCGGCGCGTTGGCGCCACCTTCGAGGTGGACCGGCAGCGCAAGGCCCTGCTCGTGATGGCCACAGGCAGCGGCAAGACGCGCACCGTTATCGCGCTGGTTGACCTGCTGATGCGCTGTAACTGGGTCAAGCGCGTACTGTTCCTGGCTGACCGCGTGGCGCTCGTCAACCAGGCGGTCAATGCCTTCAAGACACACCTGCCGGACTCGGCGCCCGTCAACCTGGTGACGGACAAGGCCACCGAGGGGCGGGTGTTCGTTTCGACCTATCCCACGATGATGGGCCTCATTGACGAGACCTTCGACGGGCAGCGACGCTTTGGCGTCGGGCACTTCGACCTCGTCGTTATCGACGAGGCGCACCGCTCCGTGTATCAGAAGTACGGCGCCATCTTCCAGTATTTCGACTCCCTGCTGGTAGGGGCTGACGGCAACGCCCAAGGATGAAATCGACAAGAACACGTACGGTCTGTTCCAGCTGGAGACCGGCGTCCCTACCGATGCCTACGACCTGGAACAAGCCGTTGCCGACGGCCATCTGGTGCCGCCCGTGGCCATCTCCGTGCCGCTGAAGTTTCAGCGCGAAGGAATCAAGTACGCCGACCTGAGCGACGAAGAGAAAGCGCAGTGGGATGAGCTCGACTGGAACGAAGACGGAACCCCGCCCGAGGAAGTCAGTGCCGACGAGCTCAACAAGTGGCTCTTCAACATCGACACCGTCGACAAGGTCCTCGAGGTCCTGATGACCAGGGGCCAGCGGGTTGCGGGAGGCGACCGCCTCGGTAAGACCATCATCTTTGCCAAGAACAACCCGCACGCGGAGTTCATCGAGCAGCGCTTCAACGCCAACTACCCGGAGCACAAGGGGCACTTTGCCCGCATGGTTACCTACAAGACCGAGTACGCGCAAAGCATCATCGACGACTTCTCCAAGAAGGACAAGATGCCACACATCGCCATCTCGGTGGACATGCTCGACACCGGCATCGACGTGCCAGAGGTCGTGAACCTGGTTTTCTTCAAGCTGGTGAGGTCGAAGACCAAGTTCTGGCAGATGCTGGGACGCGGCACCCGACTCTGCAGCGACCTGTTCGGCCCCGGGGAGCACAAGCAGAACTTCTTCGTCTTCGACTTCTGTCAAAACCTCGAGTTCTTCAGTCAGGACCCGGCTGGCAGTGAGGGCGCCACAGCCGAGTCGCTGACGACTCGGCTGTTCAAAGCACGGCTCGACCTCATTGGCGAGCTTGACAAGCGGACACAGCAGGGCGACGCAGCTCATGCGTCACCGCCGCGCCCATATGGGGGCCATCCGACTCTGGTCGAGATGCGCGAAAGCACAGCAACTCTGCTGCGGGAGCGTGTTGCCAACATGAACGTCGACAACTTCGTCGTTCGGCCCCAGCGTCAGTTCGTCGAACGCTACGCCAAACCGGGGGCCTGGAAGTCACTCCACGCAGACGACTACGGAACCCTGGCTGACCGGGTCGCAGGTTTGCCCTCCCAGTTGTCGGACGAAGACGAGGAAGCCAAGCGCTTCGATATGCTGGTGCTACGAGCCCAGCTATCGATTCTTCAGGCGCGGCCCGATTTCGCTGGTCTGCGCCAGAAGATTCAAGGCATTGCGGAGAAGCTGGAAGACGAGATGGCCATCCCGGCCATCAAGGCTGAGGCTCTGCTGATTCATGCCGTAGCCAGCGACGAGTGGTGGGAGGACGTCACGGTCCCCATGCTCGAGACCGCACGCAAGCGGCTGCGCGCGCTGGTCAAGCTGCTGCCCAAGGGCCAGAAGAAGGTCGTTTACAGCGACTTCGAGGACGAGGTTGGCGAAGGCACGGTCGTGGACCTGCCGAAGGTCACGGCCGGCCTGAACATGGCGAAGTTCAAGGAGAAGGCGCGAGCGTTCCTCAAGGAGCACGAGTCACACCTTGCGCTGCAACGTCTGCGGCGAAACCAAGCTCTGACTGCGACGGACCTGGAAGAGCTCGAGAAGATGCTGGTGCAGGCCGGCGGGACCCAACCGCTGCTGGCCGAGGTGAAGAGTGCTGGTCTGGGGCTCTTTGTGCGCTCCCTCGTGGGTCTGGACCGCGAAGCGGCGATGCAGGCCTTCAGCGAACTCGTGAACGGCAGCAAGTTGACACCGGAGCAAATCGAGTTCATCGGGCTGGTCATCGAGGAGCTCACGCAGAACGGCGTTGTGCCGCCGGAGCGGCTCTTCGAACCCCCGTTCACCGACATTAACGCGCTTGGACCGACTGCCGTTTTTCCCGCGGCCCAAGTCAAGCAAATCGTCAGCGTCCTCCACGACATCAGGGCGCGCGCTGTCGCCTGAGCTGATGCCGTTCCGGTCGTAGGACGTAGGTCGTAGTCCGCATCCTGGTCGAGTAGCTCGAGTCGTGCATCCGGACCAAGCGGGTGTGCGGCTTTTGACGGTTCGCCTTACCAAGCGCTCGCACCGCCAACCCGTCTCGCAAGCGACAACCGACGGCCGCCTGAATGCATGAGCACCCACGCTGCAGCAGCCAACAATACGGCCGAGAAACTGCAAACAATCTGCATAGTGCCGACCCGCACGAGATGAACGTACAGCCTATGCGGATAGACATTCAGTAGGCAAGATGGCGGGCAGACTAGGCCGAAAGGATTAGGCAGATAGCCGGCCCGGGTCCCGAAATCTTCATGTCTGCTGTGCGCAATTGGCGCGAAGAGCGTCGCGCCGCGGTGAATGACGAACGGTCGCTGGCCCCGATGACGCTCGAGCAACTCTGACCCCTGGGGGCGATCGAGTCTTGGCGAGGCCAGTCCGTAAGCTCCCCCGTCAAGTAGACAGTTCTAAAGTGGAGTTTCCGCTGCGAGCAGACGCTCGCGGTAGCGCGCTGGCGGCAGGCTTCCCAGCGCGTCGTGCGGCCTGATTTCGTTGTAGCGGCCCAGCCAATTGCGTATTTCGGCCCATCGTGACCGCCCGTTTCGGCAATGTGACCGCGCATTTCGGCCGAATGTGACCGCGCGTTTCGGCGCATCGTGACCGGGCGTTTCGGCAACGTGACCGATCGTTTCGGCGATCGTGACCGGCGCCTCGGCGTCGGCCGTGGCATTGCGTAGAGATCTGGATCCTGGCCCGTACCCTCGGCGGTTTTGCCCGCAGGAGGGAGACGGTGCCGAAACCACGGATGGCTCTACGCATGATCAAGGACGTGATTCGATTGAAGTGGGAGGCGCAGCTCTCCCACGAGAGCATTGCCGCCGCGCTGGGCGTCTCGAAGGGCGCGGTGACCAAGTACCTGGGGTTGGCCAGCGCCGCCGGCCTGGACTGGGAGACGGTGCGCGAGTGGGACGAGCGCCAGCTCGCCGCGCGGCTGCTGCCGCGCGCGCCGGCCACCTCGCCCTTCGTCGAGCCCGACTGGGGCCGGGTGCACCGCGAACTCGACCGCAAGGGCGTGACGCTGATGCTGCTGTGGGAGGAGTATGTTGCCGCCCACCCGCACGAGCGCACGTGGCGCTACACGCAGTTCTGTGAGCACTACAAGGCGTTCGCACGGCGCCTGAAGCGTTCGATGCGCCAGCACCGGCGCGCCGGCGAGAAGCTGTTCATCGACTTCGCCGGCCCCACCGTTGCGCTGCACGGCGGCGGGCGTGCCCAGGTGTTCGTCGCGGCGCTGGGCGCCTCGAGCTACACCTTCGCCTGCGCCACGGGCGCGCAGAAGCTCGAGGACTGGGTCGAGTGCATGGTGCGCGCGCTCGCCTTCTACGGCGGCGTGCCGCAGCTGATCGTGCCCGACAACGCGCGTGCGGTCATCGTCGATCCGAACCGCTACGAGCCACGCGCTGCCGACACCGTGCGCGACCTTGCCCGCCACTACGGCACCTCGGTCCTGCCGGCCAGGCCCCGTTCGCCCAGGGACAAGGCCACCGCGGAGAGCTCGGTGCAGGTGGTGACCCGCTGGATCCTTGCGCGCCTGCGCCATGAGCGCTTCGAGAGCGTCGCGCAGGCCGATGCGGCCATCGCAGCGCTGCTGCCGTCGGTGAACGATCGGGCGTACCAGAAGCTGCCCGGCTCGCGCGCGAGCGTGTTCACTGAGCTCGATCGTCCGGCGCTCATGCCCTTGCCGCCTACTCGCTATGAGCTCGCCCGCTTCAAGACGGTGAAGGTGCACATCGACTACCACGTCGAGATCGACGGCCACCGCCCCACAAAGAGGAGCAATGGGGGGGGCGCCCCGGTCCGCTCGATGTCGTCGATTCGACATAGAGTTCGCGGATGTGGATTTCGAGTTTCGAGATCGCGTCGCGCCGTCACGATGCGAGGTGCGGCGCACTACGTCGGCGGCATGCGCGCATCGCAGTGCAGGTTCCACTTCCCGGCGGCCGTATCGCGCAGCTCCCAGTGCCCGACGGCACGGGGGTCGGCCGCGAACGGCGAGTGCGGACGCCGCGCGCTGAGCGCCTCGAACGCTTCGAGTGCGTCGATCGGCAGGACACCTTCGGCGAGCGCATTCCGAATCGTGTCTTCGAGAGCGGCCAGATGCTGCGGCTCGCCCCAGAAGCGCGACATCGTGTGCGCGTTCCAGATCAGGATGATCAACTCGAAGGTCTGCTCGCACAGTTGCCGGGAGGGTCCAGGCGGCAACTGCGCGATCAAGGGCAGGCCGAACTCAACGATGGTACTCGAGATCTTCGTGCCGACCCAAGGCTTCGGCGCGCCCTTGCGCCGCGCGCGCACCATCGGCGTCTACGCCGGCTGCGATGCAGGCAGCGGCGTCCAGTGAAACGGCAGCAGCTCCGCGAGCCGATCGGTGCGATGCCCGCCGATGCGGGCCAGCACGTCGCGCAGGTACGCGTAGGGATCGATACCGTTGAGCTTGCAACTCTCGATCAGGCTCAGGGCCGTTGCGGCCGCCTCGCCCCCCGCGCTTCGATCCCGCAAAAAGCCAGGCCTTCCGACCCACCGCGACCGGGCGCATGCAACGCTCGACGAGGTTGGAGTCGGCCTCGAGCATTCCGACGCGGGTGAAACGCAGCAGCGCGCGCCAGTTCGAGAGCACGTAGCGCACGGCGATCGCCATCGGCCCGCGGGGCAACAGATCGCGCTCGATGCCGGTGAGCCACTGCCGGAACCGATCCAGCAGCGGCCGGGTGCGTTGCTGACGCTCGCGTTGTCGTTCGTCGGGCGGACGCCCTCGAATCTCGCGCTCGACGCGGTAGATCTGCCGGATCCAGTCCAGCGCCTGTTGTGCCAGTCCGGGCGTTGCGTCCTTGCGCGCGATGTCGAAAAACCCTCTCCGGGCATGCGCCCAGCATGCAGCGTGATAGACGCGCCTGCTGCGGAACAACCCGTGGTAGCCCGCGTAGTCGTCGGCCTGCAGGTAGCCGCGGTAGCGGGCGAGAAAGCGCTGCGGATGCTCGCCGCGCCGATCCTCGGTGAACTCGTAGAGCACCGCCTTGGGGTAAGTCGACCCGGGCATCCGATTCGTTGCGTTGCCAGCCTGCACTGACGTAGCCCCACAGGCGCGCCGTCACGCTGCGGCCCCGGACCTCCTCGGTACGCAGTTTGAGCGTCGTGTCGTCGCTGAACACCACGGGCGCCCCGAGGATGTGCTGGTGCAGCGGTGCGCGCAGCCGTCCGAGCAACTCGCAGGCCGCCAGCACCCAGTCGCACAGCGTCTTGCGCGAGAGCACCGCGCCGTGCCGGGTGAAGATGCGCTCCTGGCGCGCCAGCGGCAGGCCGTCGCCGTACTTGGAGACGAGAACGTGCGCGAGCAGCCCCGGTCCGGCGTTGGATCGCGGCAGGGGCGACGGGTGCGCCGTGGCCGTGCGCACGGTGCTCGCGCCTTCGAAGTCCTCGCAGCGGTACTTCAGCCGGGCGTGCTCGAGCACGACCAGGCGTGCCGGGGTGAATTCGAGCGTCTCGCTCGTCTCCTCGCCGATCGGCTGCACGCGGGCGAACTGCGCGCGCTCGACTTCCGAGAGTTCGTACTCGATGCGAACGCGCGGCAGATTCTCCGGCAACGCAGGCCGGCCACCGCCGCGGTGGCGACGCTCGTAGGTGATGGTGAGATTGTTCTCCGGGGGTAGCGGCAGCGCGACCTTCTCGTCGAACAGATCGGCCTGGCCCGCGATGCGCTCGGAGCGTACGCCGAACACCGTGCGACGCAGCGTCACCAGTTGCAGCTCGAGTCGTTCGATCGCGCCTCTGGCATCGAGCGCTGCGACCTGCGCGCGTTGCACCGTCTCGATCAGCAGGTCCTTCAACGCCTCGACATCATCGGGCAGGAGGAGCGATCGGGCAGCGCGAGAAGCATGCCCGAATCGTATCGCATCCTCCATGCAATACGAAGCTCTTTACCGCATCACGTTGTACTGCGATGACGATCGTCGAGGTACGTGTTCTCCTTCATGCGACAAGGCGCGCCTTCACCTCTGCAAGTGTGCGAGTGCGGTGCGTATCGATGCCTTCGAGCCACGCGCTGAGCTCGCCCATCGCGATGCCGCGAAGAGCGATCGCCTGCGGATCGGGAAGACGGCCGCGTTCGATGCGCTTGTACAGGCACCAGAACCCGGTGCGATCCCACAGCAGGCACTTGACGCGGTCGCGCCGCCGCCCGATGAACACGAACACTGGCCGGAGAACGGGTCGCACCCGAGCATCGGCCGCACGAGCGCTGCCAGTCCGTCGATCGACTTGCGCATGTCGATCGGCTCGGAGCACACGTAGGCGCGAATCGCCGACGACAGGATCATCGCTGCCCGGCGAGCTCTGACATCACGACCTGCATCACGCGCTCGGCCGTCTCACCGAACAGGCGAACGCGAGCGCCGCTTCGCGTGAGCACCTCGATTCGAGGGCACGCATCATGCGCGTTCACACTACTGCCGGAATCGTTCGGCGCGGGCACGATCGGCACCGGCAGAAAGCCCGCCGAACTCCTGGGCGCCTTCGCCTCACGCGGCGAACTCGCCGTGCGCCCCGGCACCTCGTCCTTGAAGCCGCGCACTCCAGCGCCGCAGCGTCGACAGCGCCAAGCCGTGCTGCTCGCAGTACTGCGAAATCGACAGCCCGCTCGCAGCGCGTCGACGTTCGTGCTCCTCCCAGAACGAGCGCGGATGACACAGCGTCTGCTTGCCCGTTCGCCAATCGCTCCGCCTTCGCGGCGGCGGCGTCTCGGCCGGCGCCGGCTCGACTATCTCGGTTGCTTCTCCCATCGGTGCGCATCCTCGCTTCGTCCATCTTGCGTGCAAGGATCGTCGAAATGACGACGGCGCGATAGAACGGGGACTCTCGGACAGTTACTGCGCAGCGCCGTGTAGCGCGGGGGCGATGACGTGCGGCTCGGGGCACACGCGAAAACAGTCGCCGCATTGCGTACAGGCCTCGCGCCGGGCCGCACTCACATGCAGCACTCCGACTCGCCCGATGACCCCGTAGAAAGCGCCCACCGGGCACACACGAAGCCGCACCAGCCTCGCGGCACGACGAGCAGGTCGAGCAGGAACACGGCGAGCACCGCGCCGTAACCGCCGGCGAGACCGAATACCAGCGCTCGCTGCAGCAGGGTGATCGGGTTGATCGTCTCCCAGGCGACGCTGCCCAGCAGCGCCGAAATCGCGAGCGCAACGCCGAGCACGCCGTAGCGCAGGCGCCGGTCGGGGCGGCGATCACCGAGCAGGCTCGGGAGCTCGAGCTTCGCACGCAGCCACGCGGCCAGGTCGGTCACCGGGTTGATCGGGCAGACCCAGGCGCAATACGAGCGCCCTCCGGCGAGCAGGTAGATGGCCGTAACGAGGCCGGCGCCGAGCAGCGCGCTTCCCGCGAGCCAATGGCGCGCGAGCAGCGCCTGCAGCGCGACGAACGGATCGGTCATCGGCAGCAGCCCGAACCATTCGCTCGAGGCCAGCGTGCCCCGGGCGACCCACAGGCCGGCCCACGGGCCCAGCAGGAACGCGACGAGCACCAGCAGTTGCGCCGCGCGACGTGCGAGCAGCCAGCGGATGCGACGCAGACGCAGAGGCATGGCGCCGGTGCGCTCAGCGCCGCGCGAGGTGGTTGGCCCGCACGGTGATCGCGGCGGCGCCGTCGAGGACGCAGGCCTGCTCGCACAGGCCGCAACCGGTGCAGCGATCGGGGTCGACGGCGGGCCGGATCAGGCCGCCCGCAGCGGTGCGGCCCTGCTGCATGCGAATCGCCTGCCCCTTGACCGGGCAGGCGTGATAGCAGCTGTGGCAGTAGGCCAGGCCGCTGTAGCTCAGGCAGCGCTGCGCGTCGCTCAGATCGGCCACGCCCATGGCGGCCTCGCGGATGTCGACCAGCGCATGGTCGAGCGCAGCGGTCGGGCACGCCGGCACGCACGGGATGTCTTCGCACATCCGGCACGCTTGCGTGCGCGCGACGAAGTACGGGGTGCCGGCCGGAATCGCTTCGCCGAGCCCGGCCGGGCGCAGCACGTCGTAGGGGCAGGCCTGCACACACAGGCCGCAGCGCACGCAGGCGTCGAGGAACGCGGCTTCGGCGAGCGCGCCGGGCGGACGGATGCGGTTCGCGGGCAGCGGACGGACACGTTCGCTGCGAACGCTCGTGGCCAGCAGCGCCGCCATCGCACCGAGCGCAACGGCGCTCGACAGCGCCTTGCGGCGCGACATCGGCGGACGCGGCCGGCGGCCCTGGGCATCGTCGCGGCTCATCTCTGTCGCGCCTCGTTTCGCATGCGGCTGCAGACAGGTTTACCACGAACCGGGGTGTTGCGGCCCGCGGTCGATCGGGACGCCCGACAGGCCGACGACCCGCCACCCGGCCACGCCCCGGCTCACTGCGTGCGCAACGAAATGATGCATTCTCGCTCGTGGAACCCGTTCCACGAGCGAGAATGCATCCGTACGTAGCGGCGGAAGCCCAGGACGCTGCGCGCGGGCCTTCACTGTGATCGAACGCGCAACGGTATTACTCCGCGTCCGGCTGGTTCTCCGGTGCCGCCCTGCGGAACGCGTCCAGCGCCTCGCAGGCCGCAACGATCCGCCGGACATCGGTGCGCCCGCAGGCACGCCATCCAGACTCCCCTACAGACGGGCGGACGACAGGTGCCTAAAGTGGCTTCAGGGCGCCGCGAGCGGTGCGGCCGTCGCAGTATCGCCGGGGGCATCATGCTGAAAACCAGTCACACCGTGTTCTCCCCGCGCGCGCGGGATTTCGAAGCCGAACGCAGGGCGGTGCTGCAGGAGGCGCGTCGCCAGCTGATCGAGACCAGTCGCGACGACTTCGCGCGCGAACCCGAGCGGATCGACGGGCTGACCGGAGTGCAGAACCGCGAGACGTTTCGCGAGCGGCTGCGCTACGTGCTGCAACGCCTGCGGCGCCAGCCGCTCGACCTGATGGTGGGCAACGTCGCCCTCGACGGGCTCGAGGAGCTCGGCGGCGCCCACGGCCGCGAGGTCGCCGACGAGGTGCTGCGGATCGCCGCGACGCGCCTGTCGACCCGCATCGGCCACCATGCGGTGGGCCGCAACGGCGCCGACGAGTTCGCCTGCCTGCTGCACGCCGCATGCAATGCCGATCACGCATCGCGGCTGGCCGGCGCGCTGCACGACGCGCTGTCTGCGCCGTGCGAGGTCCTGGGCCTGAAGCTGAGCGTCCGGCCGAGCATCGGCATTGCCTGCTTTCCGTACGACGGCACGACCGACACCAGCCTGCTGATGCGCTCGGAGGCGGCGATGCTTCGCGCCCGGCACTATCGGACCGGCCATGCGCTCTACAGCGGGGAGCTCGACGCCGCGTTCGCCACGCCCGCCCGGGCGGACGGGTGAGGAAACTCGAACTCGACCGGCAGGTCGCGCTCGGCTTCGGCCTGGCGATGTTCGTGCTGGTCGCCGTCGGCTCGGCCTCGTACCTGACCGTCTCGCACTTCATCGGCGCTTCGCGCCTCGCGGTGCGCAACGCCGAGATCGTCACGCCGCTGCAGCGCGTGCTTGCGCTCGCCTACGAGGCCGAAACCTCGCAGCGCGGGTTCCTGGTGTCGGGCGGAGAGAGTTATCTCGCGCAGCGCGACAAGGCGATGGTCGAGGCGCGCCAGACGCTGGGCGAACTGCGCGAGCTGGCGCGAGGCGACGATGCGCTGCTCGCGCGCGTGGACAAGCTCGCGACGATCTCCGAGGCGCGCTTCCGCGTCTTCGACGAAGTGCTGAAGGCGCGCGGGCAAGCCGGCGACGGCCCGCGCGAGCTGGTGGCGCGCGGGCTCGGCCGCGAGGAAATGGCCAACCTGGCCCGCGAGGTGAACCAGCTCGCCGCCGAGCGCCACGCCTTGCTGCGCGCCGACTCCGATGCGGCGCGCAGCGCCGGGGAGCGCGTTTTCATGGCCTTCTTCGTCGCGCTCGCCGTGGTCGTCGGCCTGCTGGCGTACATCCTGCGGCTCATCCTGCGCGAGATTGCCGCGCGCCAGGAGGCCTTCCGCGACCTGGCGCAAAGCCAGGCGCGCCAGGCCGAACTGGTGCACGAGTTGAAGTCGGCCAACGAGGAGCTGGCCAGCTTCGCGTACGTGGCTTCGCACGACCTGAAGGCGCCGCTGCGGGCGATCGCTTCGCTGGCGCAATGGATCTCCGCCGACCAGGCCGCGAAGTTCGATGACGAGGGCCGCGAGCAGATGACACTGCTGCTCGGCCGCGTGAAGAGAATGGACCGGCTGATCGACGGCATCCTCCAGTACTCGCGGGTCGGGCGCGTGAAGGAAGCTCGCAGCCGCGTCGACCTGAACGCGCTGGTCGCGGAAACCGTCGACCTGCTGGCGCCGCCGGCGCACATCGGCGTCGAGGTCGGCCCCCTGCCCACGATCGTGATCGAGCGCACGCGCGCGCAGCAGGTGTTCCAGAACCTGATCGGCAACGCGATCCAGTACATGGACAAGCCGCAAGGGACGATCAGGGTCGATTGCCGGGCCGACGGCGGCGACTGGCATTTCCGGGTCCAGGACAACGGCCCGGGCATCGAGCAGCGCCACTTCGACCGCATCTTCCAGATGTTCCAGTCGTTGACCGCGCGCGACAAGAAGGAAAGCACGGGAATCGGCCTGACCCTGGTCAAGAAGATCGTGGAAATGCATGGCGGACGCATCTGGCTCGAGTCTAAAATGGGAGTGGGAAGCACTTTCCATTTCACGCTGGCCAGGTCGGCCGTGAGCGCTTCCTGAAGGCGGGGGCCCGCAGTGCACTTGACGAACAGTTCCATCCTCCTGGTCGAGGACGACGAGGTCGACGCGCTTACCGTGCGGCGCGCGTTCAGGGAACTGAAGGTGACCAACCCGCTGGTCCAGCGCAGCAACGGCGAAGAAGCGCTGCATTTCCTTCGCGAAACCCCCGATGCCGCGCCGTGCCTCATCCTGCTCGACCTGAACATGCCGGTGATGAACGGCATCGAGTTCCTGCAGGTCGTCAAGCAGCACCCGCGGTGGCGGCGCATTCCCGCCGTCGTGCTTACCACCTCCGAGGAAGAGCAGGACCGCATCGCCAGCTTCGACCTGAGCGTTGCCGGCTACATGACCAAGCCCGTCGATTACCAGCGCTTCGTCGAGGCGATGCGCACGATCGACGCGTACTGGACGCTCAGCGAAGTCCCCCTGCCTGACCGGCCCGTCGGTGCCCGCGACCGCGCGATGACTCAGCCGGCCCGCATCCTCCTGGTGGACGACGACGACGTCGATCGGCTGATCTGCCGGCGCGCACTGGCCCACCTCGAACCGCAGCCCGTGTTCGCCGACGCCGCCTCGGCCGAGGAAGCGCTGCGCTACCTGCAGGCACACGAGGTCGACGGCGTGCTGCTCGACTACCGGCTGCCCGACATGGACGGCCTCGACCTGCTCGATCGGCTTGCCGAGCGATCCGTCGACGAGCGGATGGCCGTGATCATGCTCACCGGGGCCGGCGACGTGACGGTCGCGGTCGAGGCGATGCGCCGGGGTGCGAGCGACTACCGGTCAAGGACGTCGACGGGCGCTTCCAGGCGCTGATCCCCGCCATCGTCCAGCGCGCGATGCGCCAGCGCGAACTGCAGCGGGCCCGGTGGCGCGCCGAGCAGGAGCTCGCGCAGCACCGGCTCGACCTGTCCGACCTCACGCAGCGGCTGATGGTCCAGGAGAAGTCGCTGGTGCACCGGATCGCGCAGGCCCTTCACGACCAGCTCGGCCAGACGCTGACGGCGATCCGCCCGGGCTTCGACGCGATCGTCGCCGCCCAGAGCGGCCGGGCGAGTCCCGCAGCGGCCGTGCAACTGCGCCGGGTCGACGCGCTGATCGACCAGGCGGTTCGCGAGGTGCGGCAGGTTCTCGTCGAGCTGCGCCCGCCGCTGCTGGAAGAGCACGGCCCGGTCGCGGCGCTCGACAACGAATTGCGCAGCCGCACGCCGGGCCATGACGACATCGACCTGCGCCTCGAACCGCAGGCCGCGGTCGTCGACCTGCGCTGGCCGCCCGACGTCGAATACGCGGCGTTCATGATCGCCCGCGAAGCCATCGCCAACGCGTTGCGCCATGCACATGCGGCCTCGATTCGCGTTGTTCTCGATGGCGGTCCCGGGGCGCTGCGGGTCGAGATCGTCGACGACGGCGACGGCATGGCGCCGAGCACCGCGCCGGCGCGCCCCGGACACCTGGGCATGGTCGGGATGCGCGAGCGCGCGATGGCGATCGACGCGCAATACGCGGTGCACTCCAGGGCCGGCGGGGGCACCCGGGTCTGCCTGCAATGGGAGGCCCGTTCGTGAGCGGGAGCGGCCGGTGAGCCGCCTGTACCTCGTCGACGATCACCTGATCGTGCGCGAAGGGCTGCGTGCGGTGCTCGAAGCCGCCGGGCACGTCGTGGTCGGCGAGTCGGCGGAGCCGACACCGGCGCTGGCCGATCTCGCGCGGATGTCGCCCGAGGTGCTGCTGCTCGACCTGAGCATCGGCGAGCGCTCGGGGTTCGAGGTGCTCGCGGAGATCCAGCGGCGCGCGCTGCCGCTGCGCTGCATCGTGCTGACGATGTCGTCGCAGCCGCGCCACGTGGCCGAGGCGCTGCGGCTCGGCGCGCTCGGCTACGTGCTGAAGGGCTCGCCTGCGAGCGAGTTGCTGCGCGCCATCGCGTGGGTGCTCGAAGGGCGCCGCTACCTGAGCGCCGAGGTCGCCGAGCTGGCGGCGCAGGCGTCCACGGGCGCTTCGGCCGACGATGCCTTCGCCACGCTCTCGCCGCGCGAACGGCAGATCGTGGCGATGGTCGTCAAGGGCCGCAGCAGCGCCGCGATCGGCCAGCAGCTGCACCTGTCGCCCAAGACGGTCGACACCTACCGCAGTCGCCTGATGACCAAGCTCGGCGTCGCCGACGTGCCGGCGCTGGTGCGTCTCGCGATCCGGCACGGGCTGATCGAGGCCTGAGAGCCTGTGAAAGAATCCGTCACGCCCGCTCGTCCGTCCCGAACGGCGCCACTCTTCGTTGCAAATGCTCGCCGTAGCCCGTGCTACGGCTGCGCTTTGCGCCTCGATTGACGCTGTTCGGGCCAGCCGCTCGGGCGCGCCGGATTCATTCACAGGCTCTGAGCGGCAGCGGGCACTCCTGTCCAGACATCCCTACAGACCTGTCGGCGCCGACTGCGTAGAGTCCTCGACAGGGTGGCAAGATGGCCGCCGCCGCGGTTCAGCCACTCGAAGGAAGGTGCTCGTGGATCCGGTGAATGCCGTAGTCGGGATCGAACGCAGCGAGGGCCGCGCTGCCCGCAACGCTGCACGCACGGGCGAGTGCGAAGCTCCTGTGCGGGCGCGCGCCGCTGCGGCGCGCCGCAAGCGGTGCTTCGCGCGCAGCCGCCCGGCGGCCGCTCGCCCGAACGGCGATGTGCTGGCCGTCGTGGCGCACGAACTGCGCAACCCGCTCACGCCGATCCGCATGGTCGCCACGCTTCTGGAAGACGCGGGTACCGACCGGGCAATGCTGCAGCACCTGCGCGACATCATCGAGCGGCAGGTCGCGCACATGACGCGGCTGGTCGACGACCTGCTCGACGCCTCGCGCATCGCCAGCGGAAAACTGAGGCTCGAGCGCTGCGCGGTCGACCTCGCCGACATCCTCGCCGCGACCGCCGACGGCTTCCACTGCTCGACGCAGGCCCGCAGGCTGCGGCTCGAGCTTTGCCTGCCTCGGGGAGCCGCGTCGATCGACGGCGATCCGGTGCGCCTCGCGCAGGTTTTCGGCAACCCTGGTCGACAACGCCTGCAAGTTCACCCCCGAAGGCGGCGAAGTCGTCGTGTCGCTCGCGATGCGGGAGAACGAGGCGGTGGTCACCGTGTCGGACAGCGGTATCGGCATGACGGCCGAAGAGATCGGCGATGTGTTCGAGCCCTACGCGCAGGTGCGGCGGGCCGCGGGCATGAGCCGTGGCGGGCTCGGCATCGGGCTGTCGCTGGTGCGCGATATCGTCGAGGCGCATGGCGGGACGGTGCGCGCCAGCAGCTCTGGCCGGGGGCTGGGCAGCCAGTTCGTCGTCACGCTGCCGGTGGCGTCGAAGCCTGCCTCGAAGCGCGCCGAGTCCGCGTAGGCAGCAAATCCCGGCGCCGAGCCGGTCGAGGCCAGGCGCCGCAACAACTACGTACCGCAACTGCTGTCGGCCGACGGCGCACTGACCGCGATCGCGCTGCAGGTGCACATCCGCCGGGAGCCGCTTCCGATGCTCGCGGTGGCCGCGGACGTGTTTGCCGGCTCGTGCATCTTCTCGACCTTCTGGCTGTTCATCGCCTGCAGCGTGAAGGCGCGCGAGCGTTTCATGGGGATCGGCCAGGCGCGGACGATGCCGCTGTTCTTGGCGTCGAAGCTGCATCCGCGGCTCGCACGGCAGGACCCGCGCCCCCCTCTTCACCCCCTTTCCCAGTCTGGCGCTTTTGATCTAGAATGCGACGCATTCGCGTTTGCATTCTTGTTTGTAGACCTCGCCCGGACGCCCTGACGATGCCCGCAGCTTCGCCGATCCTCACCCCGAGCCGTCGCTGGGCGCGCCGTGCGCTGCTGTGGGTCGCCGCCACGCTGGCGGCCTGTGGCAGCGGCGAGTCCGGCCCGAACCCGGCCACGGGTGCCGGTGCCGGTGCGCTACGGCTGTCGGCGACCGCAGCGCTCGGCGAAAAGATCTTCCACGACCCCGGCCTTTCGGCCTCGGGCCGCCAGGCGTGCAGCAGTTGCCACGACCCGGACGCGGCGCACGCGCCGGCCAACGCACTCCCCGTGCAGCCGGGCGGCGTGCTGCTCGACCAGCAGGGCGGGCGGCAGTCGCCGTCGATCCGCTACCTCGACACCAACCGTGCCTTCCGCTTCGCCGACGACGGCACGCCGACCGGCGGCTTCTTCTGGGACGGGCGCGCCGCATCGCTGCAGCAGCAGGCCGGAGAGCCTTTCCTGAACCCGCGCGAGATGGCCAACGCGAGCAAGGCCGACGTGGTCGCGCGGCTGTCGCGCGCCGCCTATGCAGCCGACTTTCGCGCGCTGTACGGCGACGACGCGCTCGCCGACGTCGACGGCGCGTTCCGGCGGATGACGCTCGCGCTGCAGCAGTACCAGCTCGAGGATCGCGCCTTTCATGCCTTCACCAGCAAGTACGACGAATTCCTGCGCGGCCGGGCGACGCTCACGGAGCGCGAACGGCGCGGCCTGGCGCTGTTCAACGACCCGGCCAGGGGCAACTGTGCCGCCTGTCATCCGTCCGCACCCGGCAGCGACGGCAGCCTGCCGTTGTTCACCGACTTCAGCTACGACGCGCTGGGCGTACCGCGCAACGCGCAGCTGCAACAGAACGCGGACCCCGGCTTCTTCGATCTCGGCCTGTGTGCGCGCGCGCCCGGCGACCTCGCGGCGCGCACCGACCTGTGCGGCGCGTTCAAGGTGCCGTCGCTGCGCAACGTCGCGAGGCGCGGCAGCTTCTTCCACAACGGCCGCTTCGCGACGCTGAAGGAAGCGCTGACCTTCTACGTGCAGCGCGATACCGATCCGCAGAAGTGGTACCCGGTGGGCGCCGACGGCCGGGTCGTGAAGTTCGACGACCTGCCCCCGGTGTACCGGGCGAACGTCAACGCGAGCGAAGCGCCGTACAACCGCAAGCCCGGCGACGCGCCGGCGCTCTCCGATAGCGAGGTCGATGACGTGATCGCGTTCCTGCACACGCTCAGCGACGGCTACCAACCCTGACCCACGGGATTCCCATGAGCCGCACACCTCTTTCGATCGCCCTCACGACTGCGCTGCTCGGCGCCGCATTGTCGATGCCGGCCCGCGCCCAGACTCCGAGCGAGATCGAGCTGGCGCGCAAGCTCGATCGGCTCGCCGCGGAGCTCGCCGAAGCGAAAGCGCAACTCGCGACCCTCAGGGCGCAGCGCGGCACCGCCGGCACCGCCGGCACCGCCAGCGCGGCCGCGCCCGTACCCGGCACGGCAACGCAGCCGCCACCGGCCACGGCCGACGCGACCTCCGGACGCCCGGCAGACGCCGAACGTTCTGCCCGCGTCGAGCGCACGGAACCGGCAACGGTGCTGAGCAGCTACGGCGAAATCAACTACACGCGCCCCACCAAGGCGTCGGAGAACGCGGAAGTCGACCTGCGCCGCTTCGTGCTCGGCTTCCAGCACCGGATGGATCCGAAGACCCGGCTGGTCGCGGAGCTCGAGGTCGAGCACGCGGTGAGTTCGGCCGACGACCCGGGCGAAGTGGCGCTCGAGCAGGCTTTCGTCGAGCGCGAACTCGGGCCGCGCCTCGCGGCGCGCGCGGGCCTGTTCCTCATGCCTGCCGGGATGCTCAACGAGAGCCACGAACCCACCGCCTACTACGGCGTGCACCGCAACTTCGTCGAGACCGCGATCATCCCGAGCACCTGGCGCGAGGTCGGCGTCCAACTGATCGGCAACCTCGACAACGGCCTCACCGTGCAGGGCGGCATCAGCACCGGCTTCGACCTCGGCAAGTGGGACGCGACGTCGGCCGAAGGCGCGGAGTCGCCGCTCGGCGCGATCCACCAGGAAGGCGCGCAGGCCCGGGCGCACGACCTCGCCGTGTTCGGCGCGATCAACTGGCGCGGCGTTCCGGGCCTGCTGCTCGGCGGCTCGGTGTTCAGCGGCGAGGCGAGCCACTCGCAGCCGCTGGTGCCGGGCGCGCGCGTCTCGCTGTGGGACCTGCACGCGCGCTGGACGCCCGGCCGCTGGGACCTGTCCACGGTCTACGCGCGCGGCTCGATCTCGGACACCGCGGCGCTCAATGCGCCGCTGGTGGGCAACCCGACGCTGATCCCGAAGAGCTTCGACGGCTGGTACCTGCAGGGCGCGTACCGGCTGTGGAGCCGGGGCGACTACGTGCTCAGCCCGTTCGTGCGGCACGAGCGCTTCAACACCGCGCGCGACTACGCCGATCTCGGCGCGGGGCTGACGCCGCCGGCGGCCGACACCGAGCGCGTGACCACGGTCGGCGTGAACTTCCTGGTGGGCCAGGGCGTGGTGCTGAAGGCCGACGTGCAGCGCTTCGGCCAGGTGTCGGCGAACAACCGCGTCAACGTCGGCCTGGGCTGGAGCTTCTGATGCGCCTGGCGCTGGTCCCCGCCGCGCTGGTCGCCATCGCGCCCGCCAGCGCGTTCGCGGTGCACTACCTGAGCGCCGAGCAGGCGCAGAAGCTGATGTTCCCGGACGCCGAACGCTTCGAGGTCCGCGAATTCGCGGCCGACGCCGGATCGACGCGCGCCGGCAGCGCGCCGATGCAGGTACGCATCGCGCGACGCGGACAGGCCACGCTCGGCTACGTCGTCGTCGACGAGGTCATCGGCAAGTTCGAGTTGATCACCTACGCGGCCGGCCTGAACCGCGACGGCAGCGTGCGGCAGGTGGAGGTGATGGACTACCGCGAGAGCCACGGCTACGAGATCCGGCTGCCGGCCTGGCGCCGGCAGTTCGAAGGCAGGACGGCCGCTTCGCCGATCCGCGTGGGCGACGACATCGCCAACATCAGCGGCGCGACGCTGAGCTGCCGCCACGTGACCGACGGCGTGCGCCGGATCGTCGCGCGGATCGATGCGCTGCGGCGCTCGGGGGCGCTGTCGTGACCCCAGCCGCCGCGGCAGGCGCCTGGCGGCGACGCGCGCGGCCGCTGCTCGGCACGCTGGTCGAGGTCGGGCTGCGCGACGGCGAAGCGCCTGGCGACGGCGAGGCCGCGGTGCGCGCCGCGTTCGAGGCGATCGCGCACGTGCAGGCCTGCATGTCGCGCTTCGACCCGGCGAGCGACCTCTCGCGCTTCCACGCCCTCGCGCCGGGGCAGGCCGTCGTCGTCGACCCCGCGACGGCCGAGGTGCTGCAGGCGGCGCGCTGGCTGCACGAGGAAACCGGCGGCGCGTTCGACGTGAGCCTGGGCAGCGGCGCGCGCGGCTGGCGCTGCACCGGGGTGCGACTCGAACGCGTCTCGGCCTCGGCGACGATCGACCTCGGAGGGATCGCAAAGGGCCATGCGGTCGATCGCGCGGTCCGGGTGCTGCAGCAGCACGGTTGCGCGTCGGGATGGGTCAACGCCGGCGGCGACCTGCGGGTCTTCGGCGAAGCCTGCGTGCCGGTGATGCTTCGCGACGAGGCGCGTGGCGGCGTGCGGCCTTTCGCATCGCTGGCCGATGCGGCGCTCGCGAGCAGCCATTTCGGTCCCGACAGCCGTTCGCGCGCATGGGGCGCGAGGCGCCCCTGCCGGGTGAGCGTGGCCGCACCTTGCTGCCTGTGGGCCGATGCGCTGACCAAGGTGGTAGCGGTGAGCGGCGACGCGCGGCACGCGGTGCTGGCGAAATGCGAGGCGCAGGCATGGCTTCACTGAACCGCATCGCCCCCTGGCAAAACCGGCTGCTGCACGCGTCGGCATGGTTGCTCGGCGCAAGCGGCCTCGCCTGGCTCGGGCTCCACTACCTTGCGGGGGCCGGCGCGGGCGAATTGCCGCACCCGCTCGAGCCCCGGCTCATGCGGCTGCACGGTGGCGCGGCGTTCGCCGCGCTGTTCGTCGCCGGCGCGCTGGCCGCGGGGCACGTGCCGAACGGCTGGCGGCTGACTGCCTCGCGGATTTGGCGGGCCGGGTCGGCGCGTCGGCGGCGCACCGGCATCGCGCTCGTGGGCCTGGGCGCCGCCGCGGCGCTCACCGGCTACCTGCTCTACTACTTCGCGCCGGAGACCGTGCGCCCTGCGCTGGGGTGGCTGCATGCGGCCTTCGGGTTGGCGATGATGCTGATACTGGCCACGCACGCGCCCACGGCCAGGACCGACGCCGATCCGAGCGTCGCACCACAGGGGGGCGAACCCTGCGGCAACCGCCTGGCCGAACCCGATCGCGCTCCCGGCGGCCGCTGAGCCGGGCCCGCTGGCGTGCAGGCCGGCGTGCAACCCGGCCCGCCGCCCGATCAGGTCGCCGCGCGATCAGGCCGCCGCCCGCTCGCCGACAATCGCCAGCACCGCATCGCGCACCGCATCGGCGTTCGGCACCGCCGCCTGCTCGAGCGCCCACGAGGACGCGGCCGGCGCATCGGGCCCCGCCAGGCGGCGCACCGGCGCCTTCAGCGCGTCGAACGCGTGCTCGCTCGCGATCGCCGACACCTCGGCGCCGACGCCGCACAGTCGATTGGCCTCGTGCACCACGACCAGCCGCCCTGTCTTGCGCACCGAGCGCAGGATCGCCTTCTCGTCGAGCGGCTTGAGCGTGCGCAGGTCGATCACCTCGGCATGGATGCCGCGTTCGGCGAGCGCGTCGGCGGCGCCCAGGCAGGCGCCGACCGTTTTCGCATACGAGACGAGGGTCACGTCGCTGCCCTCGCGCAGCACCGCCGCACGGCCGATCGGCACGACGTGATCGTCCGACTCCGGCGCCTCGCCCGGCGCCATCGCCAGCCCGATGTCCACGAAGAACATCACCGGGTTGTCGTCGCGGATCGCCGCCTTGAGCAATCCCTCGAGGTCGGCGATGCTGGATGGCATGACCACTTTCAGGCCGGGCGCATGCACGAACATCGCCTCCAGGTTGTGGTTGTGCTGCCCGCCCACCGACCAGCCGGCGCCGGTCATCGCGATCGCCACCATCGGGAACTCGAACTGGCCGCCCGACAGGTAGCGCAACTTGCCCGCGCTGTTCACGAGCGCATCCATCGAGTAGGCGAGGAACGGCGCGAACAGCAGGTCGACCACCGGGCGCAGGCCGCTGGCCGCTGCGCCCACCGCGGTGCCGGCGATGATCGCTTCGGCCAGCGGCGTGTTGCGCACGCGCTCGGAGCCGAACTCGCGCGCGAGGTCGGCGCGCTTGGTGGCGACGCCTTCGCCGAACAGGACGACGCGCTCGTCGCGCCGCATCTCCTCGGCCAGCGCCCGGCCGATCGCGTCGTGTGCCGTGATCTGTGACATGGCGGATCCTCAGGGTCGGGTTCAGGCGTAGACCTCGGTCGTCAGCTCGCGCGGGTCGGGCCACGCCGAGCCGTTGGCGAACAGCACCGCCGCCTCGATGGCGGCGTCGACGCGCTGCCTCATCCGGTCGAGCTCGTCGCGACCGGCTGCGCCCGCAGCGACCAGGCGCTGGCCGGCGAGCTCGATCGGATCGCGGGCGCGCCACGCCGCGAGCTCCGCGGGGTCGACGTAGGCCTGGTCGTCGGGCTCGAAGTGGCCGCGCATCCGGTAGGTTTCGAGCTCGAGGAAGTGCGGCCGGCCAGTGGCGCGGATTGCGGCCACCGCCTTGCGCGCGGCCACGTGCACCGCCTCGACGTCGTTGCCGTCGACCGTCTCCGACTCCACCGCGTGCGCGGCCGCCCAGGTGCGGATGTGCTCGATCGGCATCGTCTCGTCGCGGCGCACGAACGCCTGCCACTGGTTGTTCTCGCAGACGTAGAGGATCGGCAAGCGCCACTGCGCCGCGAGGTTCAGCGACTCGTGGAAGATTCCCTCGCAGGCCGCGCCGTCGCCGAAGAAAGTCGCGACGATGCCGCCCGGCTCGCCGACGCCCATCTTCTGCGCCAGCGCCACTCCGGTGACCATCGACAGCTCGCCGCCGACGATGGTCGAGGTCAGCACCACGCCCAGCTCCTTCGCCGAGATGTGCAGCGACCCGCTCTTGCCCTTGCAGTAGCCGTCCACGCGCCCGAGCACCTCGGCCATCATCCGGCCCGGGTCGGCGCCGCGCGCCAGCAGGTGCCCGGCGCTGCGGTGGTTGGTCACCATGCGGTCGCGCCGCTCGAGCGCGCGCACCACGCCGACCGCGCCGGCCTCCTGGCCCACCGAGGTGCAGGTGCCGGCCGCGCCCGTCTGGGCGTTGATCGCCACCAGCCGGTTCTCGTAGGCGCGGATCGTCATCATCGCCTCGAGCATCGACAGGCGCGGATCGGGTTCGGTCGCTGGCTTCATCGTCGATTCTCCCTGCATGCGGCTGCGGTCGCGCCGGTCGGCCCGGCGAAGCGGACTTTGCGCCGGCGCGCCGCGTGCCACAATGGCTCGGAGGAGCCAGAGTCCGAAGAGCCATACGGTGCTGACCGAACACGACATCTACCTTTTCCGCGAGGGCACGCACGCGCGCTTGCATGAGCACCTCGGCTGTCATCCGTCCGCCACCGGCGAGGGCGCGCATTTCGCGGTCTGGGCGCCGAACGCACACTCGGTGTCGGCGGTCGGCGACTGGAACGACTGGGGCGGCGACGCCGACCGGCTGCAGCCGCGCTGGGACGGCTCGGGCATCTGGGAGGGCTTCGCCGGCGCCGCCCGCCCGGGCCACGCGTACAAGTACCGGATCGTTTCGGCCGGCGGGGAGGCACTGCCCGACAAGAGCGATCCGTTCGCGTTCTTCTGCGAGGAGCCGCCGCGCACCGCCTCGCGCGTCTGGCCGCTCGACTACCGCTGGGGCGACGACGACTGGATGGCCGCGCGCGGCGCGCGCAACGCGCTCGACGCGCCGATCTCGATCTACGAGGTGCACGCGGGCTCCTGGCGGCGCCGCGGCGACGGAAGCTTCCTGTCGTATCGCGAACTGGCCGAGGCGCTGGTGCCCTGGGTGCGCGAGACGGGCTTCACCCATGTCGAGTTGCTGCCGATCACCGAGCATCCGTTCTACGGGTCCTGGGGCTACCAGACGACCGGCTACTTCGCGCCGACCGCGCGTTACGGCACGCCGCAGGACTTCATGTACCTGGTCGACCACCTGCATCGCAACGGAATCGGCGTGATCCTCGACTGGGTGCCGTCGCACTTTCCCAGCGACGCGCACGGCCTGGCGCAGTTCGACGGCACCCACCTGTACGAGCACGCCGACCCGCGGCAGGGCTTTCACCCCGAGTGGAGCTCGAGCATCTTCAACTACGGGCGCCACGAGGTGTCGGCGTTCCTGCTGTCGTCGGCGCTGTTCTGGCTCGAGCGCTATCACGTCGACGGACTGCGCGTGGACGCGGTCGCGTCGATGCTCTACCTCGACTATTCGCGCGACGCGGGCGAATGGATCCCCAACCGCTACGGCGGGCGCGAGAACCTCGAAGCGGTCGCGTTCCTGCGCCGGCTCAACGAAGCGGTCTACCGCGATCATCCGGACACCGTCACGATCGCCGAGGAGTCCACCGCGTGGCCGATGGTGTCGCGGCCGACCTGGTCGGGTGGCCTGGGCTTCGGCATGAAGTGGAACATGGGCTGGATGCACGACACGCTGGCCTACGCGCGCGAGGATCCGGTGCACCGCCGCCACCACCACGACAAGCTCGCCTTCTCGCTGTGGTACGCGTTCAACGAGAACTTCGTGCTGCCGCTGTCGCACGACGAGGTGGTGCACGGCAAGGGTTCGCTGGTCGGCAAGATGCCCGGCGACGACTGGCAGAAGTTCGCGAACCTGCGCGCGCTCTTCGGCTACATGTGGGCGCACCCCGGCAAGAAGCTGCTGTTCATGGGCGGCGAGTTCGGCCAGCGGCGCGAGTGGACGCACGAGGGCGAGCTCGAGTGGTGGGTCGCGTCGATGCCGGGGCACGACGGCCTGAAGCGCTGGGTGGCCGACCTGAACCGCGCCTACCGCGACGAGCCCGCGTTGCACCAGCTCGACTTCTCGGCCGACGGCTTTCAGTGGATCGACTTCAGCGACGCGCAACACAGCGTGATCGCGTTCCTGCGCCGTGCGCGCGGCGGCGCGCCGGCGCTGCTGGTGGCCTGCAATTTCACGCCGGTGCCGCGCACCAACTACCTGCTCGGCGTGCCGTCGGCGGGCCGCTGGCGCGAGATCCTGAACAGCGACGCGCACGCCTACGGCGGCGGCGGCTGGGGCAACCTCGGCGGCGTCGACGCGGCGCCGCTGCCGCGCAACGGCCAGCCGTGGTCGCTGGCGCTGACGCTGCCGGCGCTGTCGACCATCGTGATGAAGCAGGCCACCGATGGCTGATCGTGCGTGGCCGGGCCGGCCGTACCCGCTGGGCGCAACCCGGGACGGCGAGGGCGTCAATTTCGCGCTGTTCGCCGGCGACGCGCTGCTGGTCGAGTTGTGCCTGTTCGACGAGCAGGGCCGCAACGAGATCGAGCGCATCGCGCTCGACGAATGCACCGACCAGGTCTGGCACTGCTACCTCCCTCAGGCGCGCCCCGGGCTGGTCTATGGCTATCGCGTGCACGGGCCCTGGGAGCCGACGCTCGGGTTGCGCTTCAATCCGCACAAGCTGCTGCTCGATCCGTACGCGCGCGCGGTCACCGGCACCGTGCGCTGGCACGACGCGCTGTATGCCTACATCCGGGGCCACGAGCGCGAAGACCTGTCGTTCGACCGGCGCGACAGCGCGCCGTTCGTGCCGAAAGGCCGGGTGATCGAGGCCGCGTTCAGCTGGGGCGGAGACCGCCGCCCCGACGTGCCATGGAACGAGACGGTGATCTACGAGCTGAACGTGCGCGGGTTCACGATGCGCCACCCCGAAGTGCCCGAGGCGCTACGCGGCACCTATGCCGCGCTGGCGCAGCAGCCGGTGATCGATCACCTGCGGCGCCCGGGGGTGACCACCGTCGAGCTGATGCCGGTGCACGCGTTCGTCGACGAGCGCGCGCTCGTCGAGCGCGGCCTGCGCAACTTCTGGGGCTACAACACGCTCGGCTATTTCGCGCCCGAAGCGCGCTACAGCGCGTCCGGGCGGGTCGAGGAATTCAAGTCGATGGTCAAGGCGCTGCACTCGGCCGGCATCGAGGTGGTTATCGACGTCGTCTACAACCACACCTGCGAAGGCAGCCACCTCGGGCCGACGCTGAGCCTGCGCGGCATCGACAACGCCGCCTATTACCGGCTCGATGCGGCCGATCCGCGCCTGTACGCCGACTACACCGGCTGCGGCAACACGGTGAACCTGCTGCATCCGCGCACGCTGCAGCTGGTGATGGACTCGCTGCGCTACTGGGCCGAGGAGATGCACGTCGACGGCTTTCGCTTCGACCTCGCGCCCGCGCTGGCGCGCGCCGCCGGCGGCGTCGAGAGCTGGAGCGGCCTGTTCGACGTGATCCGGCAGGATCCGGTGCTCAGCCGCGCCAAGCTGATCGCCGAGCCCTGGGACGTCGGCGCGGGCGGCTACCAGGTGGGCAATTTCCCGATGGGCTGGGCCGAGTGGAACGACCGTTATCGCGACGGGATGCGCGCCTACTGGAAGGGCGACGGCGGCGCGATCGGCGAGTTCGCGCGCCGGCTCACCGGCTCGAGCGACCTGTACGGCCGCTCGGGCCGGCGCCCGCACGCCAGCATCAATTTCGTGACCTCGCACGACGGCTTCACGCTCGCCGACCTCGTCTCGTACAACGAGCGCCACAACGAAGCCAACGGCGAGGGCGGCGCCGACGGTCACAACAACAACCTGTCGTGGAACCACGGCGTCGAGGGGCCCAGCGACGACCCGCAGGTGCGCGAGCTGCGCGCGCGCCAGCAGCGCAACTTCCTCGCGACGCTGCTGCTGTCGCAGGGCGTGCCGATGCTTCTCGCCGGCGACGAGATCGGTCGCACGCAGCGGGGCAACAACAACGCCTACTGCCAGGACAACGAAATCTCCTGGGTCGACTGGACCCTCGGCGAAGAGCGCGCGTCGCTGCTCGCGTTCGTGCGCCGGGTGATCCGGCTGCGCCGCGAGCACCCGTCGTTCCGGCGGCGCGACTTCTTCCAGGGCCGCCCGCTGCGCGGCGGCGGCGTGAAGGACATCCTCTGGCTGCGCCCCGACGGCGTCGAGATGAGCGACCACGAATGGGAGCGCGACCATGCGCGCAGCCTGGCGGTCTATCTCTCCGGCGAGGGGCTCAACGAGGTCGACCGCTGCGGTCGCGCGGTGCGCGACGACGACTTCCTGATGCTGTTCAACGCGCACGACGGGGACACCGACTTCGTGCTGCCGGCGCTGCCCGGCGAGCCGTGGCGCTGCCTGCTCGACACCGCATGGCACGAGGAGGACGGATGCGTCCCCGCAGCGGCCGGCCTGCCCGGCGCCCCGCCCGGCACCTGGCCGCGAGGCGCGACCCGCACGGTGCGCGGGCGCTCGCTCGCGCTGCTCACCCGGCCCGCCTCGCTGCCATGAGCAGCGCCCGCGAGCGGCTGCTGTGGCTGGCGGCCGCGCACGGCATCGAAGCGGGCTATCACGACATCTGGGGGCGCCGCCACGACGCGTCCGACGCCGCACTGCGCGCGCTGCTGGGCGAAATGGGCGTGCCGGCCGGCAGCGACGCCGACGTCGACCGCGAACTGGCCGCGACGCACCTGCGCTACTGGGGCCGCCTGACCGAGCCGGTGGTCGCGGCGCAGGCGGAGTCGACGCCGATCGCGGTGCTTCTGAGGCTCGCGCGCCGCGGAGCCGGCGAGCGCGTCGCGTGGAGGCTGAACCTGGAGTCGGGCGAAACGGTAGACGGCGAAGCCGAGGTCGACGCGCTCGCGCTGCGCGAACGCAGCGAAGCCGCGGGCGTCGCGCGCGAGTCGCGCACCCTCGCGATTCCGGTAGCGCTGCCCGCCGGCTACCACCGGCTCGAATTGCGCGCGAGCGATGCGACGGCTGCCGTGCTCGTCGTCGCCGCGCCCGCCACCTGCTACCGCCCGCCGCTGCTCGCCGACGATGCGCGCGTCTGGGGCTGGTCGGTGCAGCTCTACGGACTGCGCTCCTCGCGCAACTGGGGCGTGGGCGACTTCGGCGACCTGCTCGCGCTGATCGACCTCGCGGCGCTGCGCGGGGCGTGCGCGATCGGCCTGAATCCGCTGCACGCGCGCTTCGCGCACGATGCCGGGCGCACCAGCCCCTACGCTCCGTCGTCGCGACTCTGGCTCGACGCGCTGGCGATCGACGTCGAAGCGATCGAGGACTTCGGCGAGTGCGACGCGGCACGCGCGCACGTGGACGCGCCCGCGTTCCGCGCGCGGCTCGCGGCGTTGCGCGAAGCGAGCCCCGGTCGACTACGAAGGTGTCTCGCGGGCCAAGCACGCAGTGCTGCGCGAGTTGCATGCGCACTTCCGCAGCCATCACCTGGCGCACGACACGCAGCGTGCGCGCGAGTTTCGCGCCTTCCAGTCGCAGGCCGGCGACGCGTTGCGGCGGCACGCGGGCTTCGAGGCGATGCAGGAGGCGGCGCCCGGCGCATCGCCGGCGCCGGAGCAGGACGAATTGCCCCGGCGCGCCGAGTACTACGAGTACCTGCAGTGGCAGGCCGACCGGCAGCTCGCGCGCGCCGCGGCGCGCTGCCGCAAGCGCGGCATGGCGATCGGCCTGTACCTCGATCTCGCGGTGTCGGTCGATCGCTCGGGCTCCGACGCGTGGTCGTTTCCCGGCTGCTTCGCCGCGAGCGCGAGCGTGGGCGCGCCGCCCGACGACTTCAACCTGTCGGGCCAGGACTGGGGGCTGCCGCCGCTGCTGCCGCAGGCGCTGCGCGAGCGCGGCCACGAGCCGTTCGTGCTCGCGCTGCGCTCGAACATGCGGCATGCCGGCGCCTTGCGCATCGACCACGTGATGGGGCTGATGCGGCTGTACTGGGTGCCGCGCGGCGCCGGCGCGCGCGACGGGGCCTACGTGCGCTATCCGCTCGACGAGCTGCTGGCGATCGTGAAGCTCGAGAGCCACCGCAATCGTTGCGTCGTCGTCGGCGAGGATCTCGGCACCGTGCCCGACGCGGTGCGCGCGGCGCTCGCAGCCGCGCGCGTGCTCTCGTACCGGCTGCTCTACTTCCAGCGCGACGCATCGGGCGAATTCCTGCCGCCGCAGGCCTACCCGCGCGACGCGCTGGTCTCGATCGGCACGCACGACCTGCCCACGCTCGCCGGCTGGTGGCAGGACCGCGACATCGCGCTGCGCGACGGTCTCGGCCTGTTTCCCGACGAGGCCACGCGCGCTCGGCTGCACGGCGAGCGCGCGCTCGACCGCCTGCGCCTGCTCGAGGCGCTCGCGCGCGCGGGCCGGCTGCCCGACGAAGCCGACATCGAGACGCTGGCGAAGGGCCCGCTGTCGGCGGCGCTGATCGAGGCGATCCACGGCTGGCTTGCCGCCTGCCCGTCGCGGCTGATGATGGTGCAGCCCGAAGACTGGCTGGGCGTCGTCGAGCAGAACAACCTGCCGGGCACTGTCGACGAACACCCGAACTGGCGACGCAAGCTGCCGCTCACCGTCGAGCAGCTGCGCGCCGACGCGGCCGGCGCGCGCCTGGCCGCCGTGCTCGCGCGCGAACGGCCCTGAATCCGGGCCGGGCAGGCTCCGGTCAGGGCACCAGCAGGATCGCGCCGGTCGTCGCGCGCGCCTCGGCCGCGCGATGCGCAGCCGGCGCCTCGTCGAGCGCGAAGCGCGCGCCGATCGTCGCGCGCACGTGGCCGGCGGCGATCGCCGCGAACACGTCCGCCGCGTTGGCGCGGAAGGTCGCGACGTCCGCGTTGTGCGGGAACACCGACGGCCGGGTGAGGAACAGGCAGCCTTTCTTGTTCAGCAGGTCGGGCTCGATCGCCGGGGCCGGCCCCGAAGCGCCGCCGTAGACGACGACCAGTCCGAACGGCGCAGCGCAGTCGAGCGACTTCAGGAAGGTGTCGCGGCCGACCGAGTCGTAGACCACGCGCGCCTTGCGCCCGCCGGTAGCCTGCAGGAACGCCTGCGGCCAGTCGTCGCGCGAGTAGTCGATCGCCGCGTCGCAGCCGGCGGCGCGCGCGATCTCGCACTTGGCCGGCGAGCCGGCCGTGCCCACGACGTACGCGCCGAGCGCCTTGGCCCAGCGCACCAGGATCTGACCGACGCCTCCGGCGGCGGCGTGCGCCAGCAGCACATCGCCCGGCTGGACCGCGCAGGTTTTCTTCAGCAGGTACTGCGCGGTCATCGCCTTGAAGAACACCGCCGCGGCCTCCTCGTCGGACACCGCGGACGGCAGCGCCACCAGGCGCTCGGTCGCCGCGTTGCGGCAATCGGCATAGGCGCCCACGCCGGCGTTCATGTAGACCACGCGGTCGCCCGGGCGCAGGTCGCTCACCCCGGCACCGACCGCCTCCACCACGCCGGCGGCTTCGTGCCCGAGCCCGGTAGGCAGCGGCAACTGATAGACGCCGCTGCGCTGGTAGACGTCGATGAAATTGAACCCGATCGCCGTCTGGCGCACGCGGGCCTCGCCCGGGGCCGGATCGGGCAGATCGACCGCTTCGATCCGCATCACCTCGGCCGGGCCGAATTCGCGGATCCGCACGGCGCGGGACAGGATCATCGCTGGTTCCTCGGAGAGACTCGGGCCATGATGATCGCACGCCCGACGGAATGACCGGCGCCGGCCCGGGGCTGAGCGACAATGCGGGCTGCGCGGGCCGCGCCGGCCTCGCGCTCCATCAGGAGCCCCGCTTGTCCGACGCGCCATCCAGCCAACGCGAGCCCGAAGGGCCGGCGTTGCCGGCAGCAGCCTTCACGCCGCTGGCGGATCCGGTCTTCCGGATGCTGTGGGTCGTCTGGTTCACCGCCAACGTCTGCATGGCGATGAACGACGTCGCGGCCGCCTGGCTGATGAGCACGCTCACCACCTCGCCGGTGATGGTCGCGCTGGTGCAGACCGCCGCGACCATGCCGGTGTTCCTGCTCGGGCTGCCCAGCGGCGCGCTCGCCGACATCCTCGACCGGCGGCGCTATTTCGTCGTCACCCAGTTCTGGGTGGCGGTCACCGCGCTGCTGCTGTGCCCGGCGATCCTCACCGACGCGATCAACCCCACGCTGCTGCTGGTGCTGGTGTTCCTCAACGGCATCGGGCTCGCGATGCGCTGGCCGGTGTATTCGGCGATCGTTCCCGGGCTCGTGCCGCGCACCCAGCTGCCGGCCGCGCTGGCGCTGAACGGACTGGCGATGAACGCTTCGCGGATCATCGGCCCGGTCGTCGCGGGCGCACTGATCGCCGGCGCCGGCACCGAATGGGTGTTCATCGTGAACGTCGTGCTGTCGGTGATCGCCGCATTCCTGATCCTGCGCTGGAAAACCGTCGAGGAGCCGAGCGCGCTGCCCGGCGAACGCTTCCTGGGCGCGATGCGGGTCGGCGTGCAGTATGTGCGCCAGTCGGCGCCGATGCGCGCGGTGCTGGTGCGCGTGCTGACTTTCTTCGGCCAGTCGACCGCGCTGATCGCGCTGCTGCCGCTGGTGGCGCGCGGCATGCACGGCGGGTCGGCCGGCACCTACACCCTGTTGTTCGCCTCGCTCGGCTTCGGCGCGATCCTGTCGGTGTTCATGCTGCCGCACATGCGACATCGGCACAGTCGCGACCAGCTGATCCGCGACGGCTCGGTGGTCCAGGCGATCGCGATGGTCGGCGCCGGCGTTGCGCCCAACGTCTACGTCGCGGTGCCGGTGATGGTCGTCGCCGGCATGGCCTGGCTCACCACCGCCAACTCGATTTCGGTGGCCGCGCAACTCGCACTGCCCAACTGGGTGCGCGCGCGCGGCATGTCGACCTTCCAGGTCGCGCTGATGGGCGGCGCCGGCGCGGGAGCGGCGCTGTGGGGCCAGGTGGCGGCGCTGACCAGCGTGCGCGCCAGCCTCGCGATCGCGGCCGTCACCGGCGTGGCCGCGTTGTGGCTGACCCGGCACTACCGGGTCGAAGGCGACGCTGCGGACGACCTCACGCCCTCGCAGGAATGGAAGGCGCCGGTCACCGCGCTCCCGGTGGAGCCCGACGCAGGGCCGGTCATGACGACGATCGAATACCGGATCGATCCGGCGCGCGCCGCCGAGTTCCGCGAGGTGATGCGCGAGAGCCGCAGCAGCCGGCTGCGCCGAGGGAGCGCTGTCGTGGGAGCTGTTCCGCGACACGAACGACCCGGGCCGCTTCCTCGAATACTTCGTCGACGAATCGTGGGTCGAGCACCTGCGCCGCTTCGACCGCGTCACCACCGCCGACGTGGCGCTGCGCGCGCGCCGGCTGTCGTTCCATCTCGGCGAGCGGCCGCCGGTGGTCACCCGTTGCATCGCCGAACCGGTGCAGCACCGATGAGCCCCTCGGCTCGAGCCGGCTCGGCGAGGACGCGCGCGCCGGCGCGGGGACGATCATAGTGTGAAAAGGCCCTAGAATCGCGTTCGTGCCTGCCGACCGCGCCCGTCCGTTCGCCGCCTGGATCGCCTGCCTGGCCATCCTGACGGGCGCGCTCGCGCCGTCGATCGGCCAGGCGGTCGCGGCCATTCGCGGATGGCCGATCCTGGTGGCCGAACTGTGCTCGGCGAACCGCCACGGACGCGTGGTGATCTGGGCGCCCTCCGTGGCCGACACCGACGCCGGGGCCCGACTCGACGGCTCGGGTCGCCCCGACGGCCCGGTCCAGCGCAGCGGGGCCGGCGGCGCGCATTGCCCGGCGTGTCTCGGCTCGGCCGATCCCTGGGGCCCGCCGCCGGCGATGGCGCCGTCGTACGCAGTGGCGGCAACCCCGCAGCGGCTGCTGCCGGTACTCGCCACGGCTTCCGCAAACGCCTCGCAACCGTGGACGCCGGGGAATCCGCGAGCGCCGCCCTCCGGCGCCTGATTTTTACCTGCTCCCGAGATCCCGACATTTCCGGGTACGCGCCATTGTCGGCGTGCACCCGCTGCCCGCGCCCCAGGCGCGGAAGGAACCCGAACATGAAACGCTTGCTCACTGCCTCGATCCTCTATCTCTCGCTCGCCGGCGCCGCGTTCGCGCAGGTGACGGTCTCCGATCCCTGGGTGCGCGCCACCGTCGCCTCGCAGAAGGCGAGTGGCGCGTTCATGACGCTGACCGCACCGCGCGACACGCGCCTGGTCGCGGCGAGTTCGCCGGTGGCCGGCGTGGTCGAAATCCACGAGATGGCGATGCGCGACAACGTGATGCGGATGCGCGCGGTCGACGCGCTGGCCCTGCCGGCCGGCAAGGCCGTCAAGCTCGAGCCGGGCGGCTACCACGTGATGCTGATGCAACTGAAAGGCCCGCTGAACGCCGGCGACACCGTGGCGCTGGAACTCGTTTTCGAAGGCGCCGACAAGGCCCGCGAGACCGTGCAGGTTCAGGCACCGGTGCGCGCGCTCACTTCCGGCCACGGCTCGATGAAGCACTGACGCGCTCGCCCGCCGCCGCTCGCGCCCGACTTGTGCGCGCTGCGGCGGCCCTTTAAGATGCATTTGATTTAAATCTTAGAGTCTGCTCCCCATGAAGCCCGTCCCCGTCCGCACCGTGCTCGTGCCGCTGCTCGAGCCGCAGGGCGCATCGCCGGCGTCCGCGCCGCGCGGCATTCCGCTGTTCCGGCTCGGCTTCCGGCCGTTCTACCTGCTGGCCGCACTGTTCGCGGCGCTGTCGGTGCCGGTTTGGATCGCACAATTCGCCGGCCTGCTGCCGGCGCCGTCGTCGTACCCGGCGATGCTCTGGCATGCGCACGAGATGAGCTACGGCTTCGTGCTTGCGGTGATCGTCGGCTTCCTGCTCACCGCAGCGCGTGTCTGGACCGGCTTGCCCACGCCGTCCGGCGCCCATCTGGCCGGCCTGGCGCTGCTCTGGATCGCCGCGCGCGCGTTCAACTACTTCGGGCCGATACCGGCCGCGTTGCTCGCCGACGCGGCCTTCCTGATCCTGCCGATGATCGCGCTCGGCATGGTGCTGGTGAAGGCGCGCAGCTATCGCAATTTGTTCGTGCTCGCCGTGCTCACCGCGTTCCTGCTCGCCAATACGCTGTTCCACCTCGCGGTGGCCGGACGCGTCTCGTTCGCTCCGATCAACGCGGTGCACTTCTTCGTGTTCACCGTGATCGTGCTGATCACGGTGATCGGCGGGCGCGTGATCCCTTCGTTCACCGCCAGCGCGCTGCACGGCGTGCGGCAGTTCCGCAATCGCTGGCTCGACGCGCTGTCGCTGGCGGGCACCGCGGTGGCGCTGCTGATGGTCCTGCTCGGCACGCCGGTGGTGCCGACGGTAACGGCCTGCCTGGTCGCCGCCGCGCTGCAGGCTGTCCGCCTCGGCGGATGGAACCCGTGGGCCGCGCGCCAGCAGGCACTGCTGTGGGTCCTGCACGTTTCCTACGCCTGGATCCCGATCGGCCTCGTGCTCCTCGCCTGCGGCGTCGCGGGCAAGCTGCCGATGTCGGCAGGGGTACACGCGCTGACGCTGGGGGCGATCGGCGGGCTGATCGTCGGCATGATCACGCGCACCGCGCTCGGCCACACGGCGCGACCGCTGAAGGCGGGACGAATCGAAGTGGCAGCCTACCTGCTCGTGCAGGCGGCCGTGCTGGTCAGGCTCGCGCCGATCCTGCTCGACGGCCTGCCGTACCTGCCGTGGACCACGGTGGCGGCCAGCGCCCGGAGCCTGGCGTTCGCGCTCTATTTCGTGAAATACGCGCCGATGCTGACCACACCGCGACTCGACGGCCGCGACGGCTGAACGAGCCGCTCAGCCGATGCATTCCGGCGGCGCAGCGCGCCGCCGGTGGCGGCTTCAGGCCGCCTTGCGCCGCATCGCGGCGCTGGCCTCGGCCGGTGCGTAATCGAACTCGAGCCGGCTCAGCGCGCGCTCGAAGTGCTGGCGCTGCGCGACCGCGTGCTGCTCGAGCCGTCGTCCGCCCCAGACCCCGGCGAGCTGGTTCGGCGAAATTCCCTGGATCTCGCTGGCGCTCAGGTTCTGCGGGCGGATGGTGACCGCGCACAGCATGTAGAGCCCTACCCGCCGATCGGCGCGCGACGCGGCCTGCATCGTCGGGCCGTGGTAGGCGTAAAGGGCCAGCGACGCCGGCAGGCCGTCCCGGTCTTCGCCCTCGGGCTGCACCGAGCCGGCGACGACGAAACCCTCGCGCTCGAGTTCGCGCCGCAGCAGCGCACTGGCGCGTTCGAGGGGCAGATCGATCGTGAAACGTACGGGCAAGGCTTCCACCAATCACTCCCTTTCTTGGATTCGAACCGTGGAAGCGATCTTGCCGACAGCACCTTAGGGCAAGCTTAAGGCCGCCATCGGCGCAGTGTGAGCGCGTTGGTGACGACGCTGACGCTCGAGAGCGCCATCGCCGCCCCGGCGACGACCGGACTCAGGTAGCCGAACGCGGCCAGCGGAATGCCGATCACGTTGTAGACGAAAGCCCAGAACAGGTTCTGCCGGATCTTCGCGTAGGTGCGCCGCGAAACGTCGATCGCCGCGGGCACGAGCGCAGGATCGCCGCGCATCAGCGTGATCCCCGCAGTGTGCATCGCCACGTCGGTGCCGGTGCCCATCGCGATGCCCACGTCGGCCGCGGCCAGCGCCGGAGCGTCGTTGACGCCGTCGCCGACCATCGCGACGACCGGCACGCCGCCCGCGCCGGGCACGCGCAGCGCCCGGATCGCCTCGGCCTTCTGCTCGGGCAGCACCTGTGCACGGACTTCGTCCAGGCCGATGCTGCGCGCCACCGACGCCGCGGCGCCCGGGTTGTCGCCGGTGAGCAGCACCGTGCGGACGCCGAGCCGGTGCAGCGCCGCGATCGCTGCCGCGGCACCCGGCTTGATCGCGTCGCCGAAAGCGAGCATGCCTATCGCGCGTGCCTGTACGGTCGCGTCGCCCCGGCCACTTTGGCCGTCGCCGCCGATGACGGCCGGCGCGGGCGCCAGCGCCACGAACGATACAGTGCGACCGTCGGCCTGCTGGGCCGCCGCCCGCGCTGCGAACGCGGCGAGGTCGACGCCGCGCTCGACCATCCAGCCCTCGCTGCCGATGAACACCTCGAAGTGAGCGCCGTCCTGCTGCATCGTGGCGCTGACGCCGCGGCCGGCGACTGCCCGGATGCCGGTGACCGGCGGCAGCGCGGCGGCGCCCTGCTCGGCGTCGAATGCGCGCCGAACCGCCTTCGCAAGCGGATGCTCACTTCCATGTTGAACCGCTGCGGTCAAGGCCAGCAGCGCGGAGCGGTCGACGCCCTTGGCTGGCTCGGCAGCCAGCAGCGCGGGCTGGCCGACGGTGAGCGTGCCGGTCTTGTCGAAGGCCACCGCGCGCACCGCGTGAGCGAGTTCGAGCGCCTGCGCGTCCTTGATCAGGATGCCGTGGCGCGCCGCCACGCCGGTGCCGGCCATGATTGCAGTGGGGGTGGCCGGGCCGAGCGCGCACGGGCAGGCAATGACCAGCACCGATACCGCATTGAGCACCGCGCGCGTCCAGTCGCCGGTGCCCAGTCCCCAGCCGAGCAGCGTGAGCAGGCCGATGCCGAGCACCACCGGCACGAACACCGCGCTGACGCGATCGACCAGTCGCTGGATCGGCGCCTTGGCCGCCTGCGCGTCTTCGACCAGGCGGATGATGCGCGCCAGCACGGTCTCGGCACCGATCGCAGAGGTGCGCAGGCGCAGCAGGCCCTCGCCGTTGATCGAGCCGCCCACCACCCGGCTGCCGGGGCCTTTGGACACCGGCTGGCTCTCGCCGGTGAGCATCGATTCGTCGACGTGCGTGAGTCCGTCGAGGATCTCGCCATCGACCGGAATGCGCTCTCCCGGACGCACCAGCACCTCGTCGCCCAGCGCGACCTGCGCGATCGGAAGCTCGATCTCGCGTGCGCCGACGACCACGCGCGCGGTGTCGGGGCGCAACGCCTGCAGCGCGCGGATCGCGTCGACGGTGCGCCGCTTGGCGCGCGCTTCGAGCCACTTGCCGAGCAGCACCAGCGTGACCACGACGGCCGAGGCCTCGAAGTAATAGTGCGCGCCGTGGCCGCCGCCGTGCGCGAGCAGCTCGTAGAGACTCAGGCCGAACGCGGCGGAGGTGCCGATCGCCACCAGCAGGTCCATGTTGCCGCTGAGCGCGCGCGCTGCCTTCCAGCCGTCGCGATAGAAGCGCGCACCGAAGACGAACTGCACCGGTGCGGCCAGCAGCAGCTGCCACCACCCGGGCAGCATCGCATCGATGCCGAACGGAGCCAGCAGCATCGGCGCGGCCAGCGGCAGCGACAACAGCGCCGCGCCCGCCACCCACAGCCCGCCGCGATCGGCGCGCACCGCCATCGCCGGCGCTTCGGTGCCGGCCTCGGCGTGCACGCGCGCCTCGTAGCCGGCCGCCTCGACCGCTGCGATCAGCTCGCTGACCCGCACCGCGCCCGGGGCGATGCGCACGTTCGCAACCTCGGTCGCGAGGTTCACGCCGGCGTCGACCACGCCGCCGACCTTGCGCAGGCTCTTTTCGACCCGCGTCGCGCAGGCGGCGCAGGTCATTCCGCCGATGTCGAGCGCAAGCGCAGTCGCCGACGGGTCGGCCTGCGCGGCAGCTTCGCTCATGTGCTAAAAAAGCCTCATCGCTGAAACCAGGGGAGCCCCCAGTATGACCAGCTTCGACGTACGCGGCATGACCTGCGGTCATTGCGTGAAGGCCGTGACCGCCTCGATCCACGAGATCGACCCGGCGGCGAAGGTCGACGTCGACCTTGCCACCGGCGTCGTGAAGGTCGAATCGGGCCGGCCCGCCGACGCGATCGCGAAAGCGATCGTCGAGGCGGGCTACGAGGCCAGGCCGATCAGCTGATCGCCGGGCGCTTGACCGACGGCGTGGCCTTCTTCGGCAGCGTCAGCGTCAGCACGCCGCTCTCGTATTTCGCCGCGGCCTTCGACTCGTCGAGGTCGGAGGCGAGCGAGAAACTGCGCGCCACCGCGCCGTAGTAGCGCTCGCTGCGCAGCACGCGCTCGCCGTCCTTCTTCTCCGACTCGCGCTTGACCTCGGCACTGATCGACACGCGGTTGCCGTCGATCTGCACCTGGATGTCTTCCTTCTTCACGCCGGGAATCTCGGCGGTCACGGTGTAGTCGCCGTTCGATTCCTTCACGCCGACGCGGATCTCGAGGGCCTCGGCGCCCGTCGCACGCGCCGGCTGGAGAACGCCGCGGAACAATTCGGGAAAGACCTCGGCGAACGGGTCGTAAACGGAGAGTCGGGACATGGCATCACTCCCGGGTTCGGTTGCGGCCGGCACCTGCCACCGGCGTGTGCCGAACACATGGGTACTCACCAGGCCACTTTCAAGCCGGGGCTGGCCGGGGCGCGCTCGCGCGGCGAGCGACCCTGAACGAATGTTGCCGCACGCCGGAAGGCAGGCGGCTTGATCCAGCGCAAAGGCCGGTATCCGGCCCTGCGCCTCAGACGCGCTCGATCAGGGTGGCGATGCCCTGCCCGACGCCGATGCACATCGTGGCGACCGCGAGCCTGCCGCCGCCGCGGTGCAGCTGGCTGACCGCGGTGAGCACCAGCCGCGCGCCGGACATGCCGAGCGGGTGGCCGAGCGCGATTGCGCCGCCGTTCGGGTTCACCTGCGGCGCGTCGTCGGGCACGCCGAGCTCGCGCAGGACGGCGAGACCCTGCGCCGCGAACGCCTCGTTCAACTCGATCACGTCGATCTCGCCGATCTTCCGGCCGGTTCTCCCGAGCAGCTTCTTCGTCGCCGGCGCCGGGCCCATGCCCATGATCCTCGGCGCCACGCCCGCGGTAGCCATCGCGACCAGCCGCGCGCGCGGCGTCAGGCCGTGCCGCTTCGCCGCCGCCTCGCTGGCGAGGATGAGCGCCGCGGCCCCGTCGTTCACGCCCGACGCGTTGCCGGCGGTGACAGTGCCGTCGGGCTTCGCGATCGGCTTGAGCTTCGCCAGCGCCTCGAGGCTGGTCTCGCGCGGATGCTCGTCGCGATCGACCACGAGCGCGTCGCCCTTCTTCTGCGGAATCGTCACGGCGACGATTTCGCCGGCGAAGAAACCGCCCTTCTGCGCCGCGATCGCGCGCTGCTGGCTGCGCAGCGCCATCGCGTCCTGGTCGGCGCGCGACACCGAGAACTCGGCGGCGACGTTCTCCGCGGTCTCGGGCATCGAATCGATGCCGAACTGCTTCTTCATCAGCGGGTTGACGAAGCGCCAGCCGATCGTCGTGTCGTAGACCGCGTTGCTGCGCGAAAACGCGGTATCCGCCTTCGGCATCACGAACGGCGCACGCGACATGCTCTCGACGCCACCGGCAACGCCCAACTCGATCTCGCCGCAGCGGATCGCGCGGGCCACCGTGCCCACCGCATCCATGCCCGAGCCGCACAGCCGGTTCACCGTGGCGCCGGGCACTTCGACCGGCAGGCCCGCCAGCAGCGCCGCCATCCGCGCCACGTTGCGGTTGTCCTCGCCGGCCTGGTTCGCGCAGCCGAAGATTACTTCGTCGATCGCCCGCGGATCGAGCTTCGGATTGCGCTCGAGCAGCGCGCGCAGCGGATCGCGGCGAGGTCGTCGGTGCGCACCGACGACAGCACGCCGCCGTAGCGGCCGATGGGGGTGCGCACTGCGTCGCAGATGAAGACTTCGGTCATGGTTTCGTTCCTCGGAGAATCGATCGCCGGCGTCGCCGCGCGCGGCTCAGCGCAATTGTAGGGGGTCGTCGCCGCGCGCCAGCGCGGCGGCGGTCGCGCGCACGAGCTCGTCGAACGAGAGGCCCTCGACCCACTCGCGCGCGACCAGGCCGCCCGGGGTGACGTCGATCACCGCCAGGTCGGTGTAGATGCGCGAGACGCAACCGATGCCGGTGAGCGGATAGCTGCATCGCTCGACGATCCTGCTCTCGCCGGCCTTCGTCTGGTGTTCCATGATCACGAAGACCCGCCTTGCGCCGATCGCCAGGTCCATCGCGCCGCCCACCGCGGGAATCGCGTCGGGCGCGCCGGTGTGCCAGTTGGCCAGGTCGCCGCGCGCCGACACCTGGAACGCGCCCAGCACGCAGATGTCGAGATGGCCGCCGCGCATCATCGCGAACGAGTCGGCGTGGTGGAAAAAGCATGCACCGGGCCGCATCGTCACCGGCTGCTTGCCGGCGTTGATCAGGTCCTCGTCCTCGTCGCCCTTCGCGGGCGCCGGCCCCATGCCGAGAATGCCGTTCTCGCTGTGCAGGACGATCTCGCGATCGGGCGGCAGGTGGTTGGCGACCAGCGTGGGGAGCCCGATGCCGAGGTTCACGTACGCGCCGTCGGGAATGTCGCGTGCCACGCGCGCGGCCATCTGCTCGCGGGTCAGCCGCTTCATGCCTGCACCACGCGCTTCACGAAGATGCCGGGCGTCACGATCGCCTCGGGATCGAGCGCGCCCAGCTCGACGATCTCGTCGACCTGCGCGATCGCGCACTTCGCCGCGCTCGCCATGATCGGCCCGAAGTTGCGCGCGGTCATCCGGTAGACCAGGTTGCCCCAGCGATCGCCGCGCAGCGCCTTGATCAGCGCGAAATCGGCGTGAATCGGATACTCGAGCACGTAGTCGCGCCCATCGATGCGCCGTGTCTCCTTGCCTTCGGCCAGCTGCGTGCCGTAGCCGGTCGGCGTGTAGAACGCGCCGATGCCCGCGCCGGCCGCGCGGATCCGCTCGGCGAGATTGCCCTGCGGCACGAGTTCGAGCTCGATGCGCCCGCTGCGATACAGCCCGTCGAACACCCACGAGTCGACCTGCCGCGGAAACGAGCAGACGATCTTGCGCACGCGCCCCGCCTTCAGCAGCGCCGCGAGCCCGGTGTCGCCGTTGCCCGCGTTGTTGTTGACGATCGTGAGCTCGCCCGCGCCCTGCGCGATCAGCGCGTCGATCAGCGCGGCCGGCATCCCCGCGGTGCCGAAGCCGCCGATCATCACGGTCGCGCCGTCGTGGACGTCCGCGACCGCCTCGGCGACCGATGCCACGGTCTTGTCGATCACTTGCCTGCTCCCCCCGGACCCGCCGGCGCCGCACGGTCGAGCGCGGCCACCTGCGGCCTGAGCCAGCGCAGCAGCACGAGCCCGGGCAGCGCCGCGCCGACCGTGAACACGAAGAAGGTCGGCCAGCCGAACGCCTCGACCATCACGCCGGAGGCCGGACCGACGTAGACGCGGCCCACGGCCGACAGCGCCGAGAGCAGCGCGTACTGCGCCGCCGAGAAGCGCCGGTCGGTGAGCGCCATCAGGAACGCGACGAAGGCCGCCGTCCCCATGCCGCCGCACAGGTTCTCGAAGCCGATCGCCGCGGCCATCAGCAGGTAGTCCTTCGGCAGCACCGACAGCAGCCAGTAGCCGAAGTTCGACACCGCCTGCAGCACCCCGAACAGCATCAGCGAGCCGTACAGCGGACGCTTCGCGAGCCACGCGCCGCCGGCCAGAGCGCCGACGATCGTCGCAACCAGCCCGAGCACCTTGTTGACCGCACCGACCTCGGTCGCGGTGAAGCCGGCGCCGCGGATCAGGAAGGTGGTCGACAGGCTGCCGGCGAACGCGTCGCCGAGCTTGTAGAGCACGATCATCGCCAGCAGCGCGGCGGCGCGCTCGCGGCTGAAGAACGCGTCCCAGGGCGCCAGGAACGACGGAAAGCCGGCGCGGCGCGCGGCCTTCAAGGCCACGACGCAAGCGGCCAGCAGCATCAGCGTGTCGGCACCGAGCGAGACGAAGCGCCCCGTGCCGAGCAGCTGCCACGGCAGCTGCCGCAGCAACCAGAAGGTCCCGACTCCGGCGACGAGCATCGCGACGAAGCCGACCAGCTCGCGGCGCACGTCGCTTGCGAGCGGCGCCGTTGGCGGCGTCGCCGGCGCCCAGAGCGTGATCGCGGCCATCAGCGCGAACAGCGCCGCCATCGCACGGAACATGCCCGGCCAGCCGAGCCACTGGTCGGCGAGGATCAGCGCGAGCCCGCCCGAGACCAGCATCGCCAGCCGGTAGCCGAGCACCGAAACCGCCGCGCCAGCGCCGCGCTCGTGCTCGTGCAGCAGGTCGGTGCGATAGGCGTCGAAGACGATGTCCTGCGACGCCGACAGGAACGCGATCGCGACCGCGCAGGCGCCGACCGCAGCGACCGAGGATTTCGGGTCGAGCGTGGCCATGACGAAGCACAGCACCGCCGAGGCCCAGCTGCGTCACCACCAGCCAGCTGCGGCGCCGACCCACCAGCGGCGGCTCGAAGCGATCGGCCAGCGGCGCCCAGACGAACTTGAAGGTGTACGGCAGGCCGGCGAGCGCGAAGAAGCCGATGGTGCGGATGTCGAGCCCTTCGACGGTGAGCCACGCCTGCAGCGTGCCGGCCGACAGCGCGAGCGGCAGTCCGCTGGCGAATCCGAGCAACAGCATCGCCGCGATGCGGCGGTTGCCGAAGGCCTGCAGGATGGGGCGAGTCGGTCGGGTCACTGGCCGGGGAGTTTACCCGCCGGCGTTGTCGGCAGCGCGCACGCGCGCCGCACCGGCCAGCAGCTGCGGCCCTCGATGCGGGCAGGGATTCGCCGTCACCGAGCCGGCCGGCTGGCATCCTGTGAGACGATCGGTGCGCTCGCCGGACGAGGAGGCACGCCCATGAAACCTTCCGCGTTGGCCAGGCTGCTGGGGACCGCCAGCCTGGCGCTCTTCGCCGCGCTGCCCGCGCGGGCCGAATTGAAGCCCGGCGAACCCGCGCCCCACTTCAGTGCCGAGGCCGCGCTCGCCGGAAAACCGTTCCTCTTCTCGCTGGCCGAAGCGCTGAAGAAAGGCCCGGTGGTGCTGTACTTCTATCCGAAGGCGTTCACGCAGGGCTGCACGATCGAGGCCAACCGTTTCGCCGAGGCGCACGACGACTACGTGAAGCTCGGCGCTACGGTGATCGGCGTCTCGGGCGACGACATCGAGACGCTTCAGCGGTTCTCGGCCACCGAGTGCCGCAACAAGTTCGCGGTCGCCTCCGACGCCGACGGCAAGATCATGAAGTCGTACGACGCGGTGATGCCGTTCGTCACCAGCTACGCGCGCCGCATCTCGTACGTCATCGCGCCCGACGGCCGGATCGCCTATGCCTACTCGTCGATGAGTCCCGACCTGCACGTCCCGAACACGCTGGACGCGGTGCGCCGCTGGTCGGCGGCGCAGCGGCGATAGTCGCACCGATCGCACCGACCCGCCAGGCCATGACCGGCACCGACCCGTCGCCCGGGCTGCGTCATTCCCCGATCGAGGACGTCCTCGCCTTCCTGTCTGCCGCGATCCTCGCCGCGCTCGGCATCGCCTTGTTCGAGCGAGCAGGCCTGATGACCGGCGGCACGGCCGGCCTTGCGCTGCTGGTCACCTACCGCTTCGGCCTGCCGTTCGGCGCGGCGTTCGTGCTGGTCAACCTGCCCTTCTTCGCGTTGGCGCTGTGGCGGATGGGATGGCGCTTCACCGTGAAGACCGCGGTTGCGGTCGTGCTGCTGGCAGCGGTTGCCGAGTTCCAGCGGCCGCTGTTGCCGCTGGGCGTGGTGCATCCAGCCTGGGCTGCGCTGGTCGGCGGGCTGCTGCTCGGCATCGCGCTGCTGATCCTGTTCCGGCACCGCGGCAGCCTCGGCGGCTTCAACGTGCTGGTGCTCTACCTGCAGGAACGCTTCGGCTGGCGCGCCGGCTGGGTGCAACTTGCGATGGACGCGGCGATCCTGCTGCTGTCGCTCGGCGTGGTCGCGCCGTCGATCGTCGCGCTGTCGCTGATCGGCGCCGCGGCGCTGAACGTCACGCTGGCGGTCAATCACCGGCCGGGGCGCTACATGGCGGTCTGACGGTCGTCGGGGCCTTCGACGGTGCCGCGCGACGGAAGCTTCATCGCCGCACCGCGTAATCGATCGTGAGCGGCGCATGGTCGGAGAAGCGCTGCGCGGTGAAGATCTCGGCACGCTTCGCCTTCGCCGCGAGGCCCGGGGTCGCGATCTGGTAATCGAGACGCCACCCGACGTTCTTCGCCCAGGCCTGTCCGCGGTTGCTCCACCAGGTGTATTGCTCGGGACGCGGGTCGAGCCGCCGGAACACGTCGACGAAGCCGACCTCGTCGAACACCCCGGTGAGCCAGGCGCGCTCCTCGGGCAGGAAGCCCGAGTTCTTCCGGTTGCTGCGCCAGTTCTTCAGGTCGATCTCGCGGTGCGCGATGTTCCAGTCGCCGCACAGGACGACCTCGCGCCCGCTCGCAACGAGTTCGCGCAGGTGCGGCTCGAACGCGGCCATGAAGCGGAACTTCGCCGCCTGCCGCTCTTCCGAGCTCGACCCGGACGGCACGTAGAGCGAGATCGCGGTGAAGGCGCCGAAGTCGGCCTCGACGTAGCGCCCCTCGGCGTCGAACTCGGCGCTGCCGAAGCCGGTGCGCACCGACTTCGGCCGACGCCGGCTGTACAGGCCCACGCCGCTGTAGCCCTTCTTCTGCGCCAGGTGGAAGTGGCCGCGCATGCCGCCCACTTCGCGCAGCGTCTCGTCGAGGTCGGCATCCTGCGCCTTGACTTCCTGCACGCACAGCACGTCGGCGCGCTGCGCCGCCGCCCATTCGAGCCAGCCCTTGCGGGCGGCGGAGCGGATGCCGTTCAGGTTCAGCGTCACGACCCGTATCATTGCGTCGGTCGAATCCGTTGGTTGCGGGGTGCTTCCTTGGCAGACGATCTGCGCGCGCAGTTTATCCGGTTCGCCGTCGAGAACGGCATCCTGCGTTTCGGCGAGTTCCGCACCAAGGCGGGGCGGATGTCGCCGTATTTCTTCAACGCCGGCCTGTTCAACGACGGCGCCTCGCTCGGGCAGCTCGCGCAGTTCTATGCGCGCACGCTGCTGGCGGCCGAGCGCAGCGGCAGGGTGCGCTTCGACATGCTGTTCGGGCCGGCCTACAAGGGCATCACGCTGGCCAGCGCCACCGCGGTCGCGCTCGCGCAAGGCGGGCGCAACGTCGCTTTCGCGTTCAACCGCAAGGAAGCCAAGGACCATGGCGAAGGCGGCACGCTGATCGGCGCGCCGCTGGCCGGCCGCGTGGTCATCGTCGACGACGTGATCAGCGCCGGCACTTCGGTGCGCGAATCGGTGGAATTGATCCGTGCGCACGGGGCCGAGCCCGCCGCCGTGCTGATCGCGCTCGATCGCCAGGAACGCAGTGGCGACGCCGAGCGCATCGGCGATCGGTCGGCGGCGCAGGAAGCCGAGCGGCTCTACGGCATCCCGGTGCTGTCGATCGCCGCGCTCGCCGACCTGCTCGAATACCTGGGCTCGTCCGAGGCCAGCGGCGCGGGCATCGCGGCGTATCGCGACAGCGTGGCTGCCTACCGCGCGCGCTACGGGGTACACGCCCCCGACTGAAGGGCTGAAGCTCAGCCGAGCCTGCGCCTGAGCAGCTCGTTGACCTGCTGCGGATTCGCCTTGCCCTTCGTGGCCTTCATCACCTGGCCCACCAGCGCGTTGAAGGCCTTCTCCTTGCCGGCGCGGAATTCCTCGACCGACTTCGGGTTGGCGGCGAGCACCTCGTCGACGATCTTTTCGATCGCGCCGGCGTCGCTGATCTGCTTCAGGCCTCGCGACTCGATGATGCGATCGGCGAGGTCGTCGCCGTCGGCCGGCTCGGTCCACATCGCCGCGAACACGTCGCGGGCGATCTTGCCCGAGATCGTGCCGTCCTGGATCCGCGCGAGCAGCCGCGCCAGCTGGCCCGGCGACACCGGGCAGGCGTCGATCTCGATGCCGTCGCGGTTCAGTGCCGCCGCGAGGTCGACCATGACCCAGTTGGCGGCGGCCTTGGCCTGTGCCGCCGGATCGGCCTTGCCGCCGGCGATCGCGGCCAGCGCGGCAACGACCGCATCGAAGTAGCGCGCGGTGCCGCGGCTGGCGGTCAGCGTCGTCGCGTCGTAGCCCGACAGGCCGCAAGCCTCGACGAAACGACGCCGGATGTCGGCCGGCAGCTCGGGCAGCGCAGCCCTCACCCTTTCGATCCACTCGGGCTCGATGACCAGCGGCGGCAGGTCGGGATCGGGGAAGTAACGGTAGTCGTGCGCCTCTTCCTTGCTGCGCATCGAGCGCGTCTCGTCGCGATCGGGATCGTAGAGCCGCGTCTCCTGGACGACGCGGCCGCCATCCCCGATCAGCTCGATCTGTCGCCGCACCTCGTAGTCGATCGCGCGCTCGAGAAAGCGGAAGGAGTTCAGGTTCTTGATCTCGCAGCGCGTGCCGTACTCGGGCTGGCCCAGCGGCCGCACCGAGACGTTGGCGTCGCAGCGGAACGACCCTTCCTGCATGTTGCCGTCGCAGATGCCGAGCCACACGACCAGCCCGTGCAGCGCCTTCGCGTAGGCGACCGCCTCCTTCGCCGAGCGCATGTCGGGCTCGGTGACGACCTCGAGCAGCGCCGTGCCGGCGCGGTTCAGGTCGATGCCCGACATCCCGTGGAAGTCTTCGTGCAGCGACTTGCCCGCGTCTTCTTCGAGGTGGGCGCGCGTGAGTCGCACGAAGCGCTCCTGCTCGCCGGATCGCTCGTCGGCCGTCCACGCGATCGCGAGCCCGCCGCCGGCGACCACCGGGATCTCGTACTGGCTGATCTGGTAGCCCTTCGGCAGGTCGGGATAGAAGTAGTTCTTGCGCGCGAACACCGAGCGCCCGGCGATGCTCGCGCCGACCGCGAGCCCGAAGCGGATCGCGCACTCGACGGCGGCGCGGTTGGCCACCGGCAGCACACCCGGCAGCGCCAGGTCGATCGCGCAGGCCTGCGTGTTCGGCTCGGCACCGAACGCGGTCGAGGCGCCCGAGAAGATCTTCGAGCGCGTGTCCAGCTGGACGTGCGTCTCGAGCCCGATGACGATTTCCCACTGCATGCGTGTCGTGCCCGTGTCGCCCGAAAAGCGCGGCGTCAAGGCCGCGCGCAGCCGCCGGTGCCCGGATCGAACATCACCGGCCAGGCCTTGTCGTACACGCCCGGCGTGCAATGCTTCTCGCAGCCGGCGTGGCCCATCGTGATCCGGCGCGGATCCTGCCAGATCATCAGCTTGCATCCCTTGCCGTCGCGCTCGGCCAGCTCGACGTGCGGACGGCTGCGCGTCTGGCGAAACGACGCCAGCTCGAAGCTGCAACTGCCGCGGCGCCCGATCTGCATCTGCCACGACAGCTGCTGCACCTGGTTGTCGCGAACCACGAGCCGCGCGTTCTCGTGGAAGCCGTCTTCCTCGGTCTCGTTGCAGTAGCCGTCGAGGTTGATCGGCCGGTCGGCGATCGGGCCCGGTCGCGACGGCACCGGACGCGCCGGCACGGTCGTCGGCGCCGGTGGCGCCGTCGGTGTCGGTGTCGGCCTGGGTGCGGGCGTCGGCGTGACGGGCGCGATCGGGCCGCAAGCGCCCAGCGCAGCCAGCAGCACCGCGAGCGCTGCCAGCGACAGCGCCCTGGCGATCACGACGGCCTCCTCGAGTGCCAGTCGGTGGCCTGCTGGAAGCGGTGCGCCGCCCCGAGCAGGCGCGCCTCGTCGAACCAGCGGCCGACGAGCTGCAGGCCCACCGGTCGCCCACCCTGCCCGAAGCCTGCGGGCAGCGACATGCCCGGCAGCCCGGCGAGCGAGGCCGGCAAGGTGTAGATGTCGCCGAGGTAGTTCGCCACCGGGTCGTCGACGATCGCGCCGATGTCCCGAGGCCACGGTGGGCGCGACCGGCCCGGCGACGAGATCGACGGTCTCGAACACGCGCCGGAAGTCGTCGGCGACGAGGCGGCGCAGCTTCTGCGCCTGCAGGTAATAGGCGTCGTAGTAGCCGTGCGACAGCACGTAGGTGCCCACCAGCACGCGCCGCTTCACTTCGGCGCCGAAGCCCTCGGCGCGGGTGCGGCAGTACATGTCGAGAAGGTCGGAGTACTGCGCGGCGCGGTGACCGTAGCGCACGCCGTCGAAGCGGCTCAGGTTGCTCGAAGCCTCGGCCGGCGCGATCACGTAGTAGGCCGGGATCGACAGTTCGGTCTGCGGCAGCGACACCTCGACGGGCACCGCGCCCAGCCTGCGGAATTCGTCGATCGCGGCCTCGACCGCGGCACGCACGTCGGCCGCCAGGCCGGCACCGAAGAACTCGCGCGGCACGCCGATGCGCAGGCCCTCGATCGCGCGGCCGAGCTCGCGGCCGAAATCCTCTTGCGGGCGGTCGACGCTGGTGGAATCGCGCGGGTCGAAGCCGGCCATCGCGCCGAGCACCGTGGCGCAGTCTTCCGCGCTGCGCGCGATCACGCCGCCCTGGTCGAGGCTGGACGCGAACGCGATCATGCCGTGCCGCGACACGCGCCCGTAGGTGGGCTTGAGGCCGGTGACGCCGCACATCGCCGCCGGCTGGCGAATCGAGCCTCCGGTGTCGGTGCCGGTGGCCGCGGGCACGAGGCCGGCAGCCACCGCGGCGGCCGAGCCGCCCGAGGAGCCACCCGGAATCGCGGCACGATCCCGGGGATTGCGCACCGGCCCGAAATGCGAGTGCTCGTTGGAGCCGCCCATCGCGAACTCGTCGCAGTTGGTCTTGCCCAGGCACACCGTGCCGGCCGCCGCCAGCCGCTCGACCACCGCGGCATCGAACGGGCTCACGTAGTGCTCGAGCATCTTCGAGCCGGCGGTCGAGCGCCATCCGCGCGTGACGAAGACGTCCTTGTGCGCGACCGGCACGCCGAGCAATGCGCCGCGTTCGCCGCGCGCGCGCCGCGCATCGGCCTCGCGCGCCTGGGCGCGGGTGAGCTCCGGCTGCACGTCGATGAACGCGTTCAGGTCGCTGGCCGCAATGCGCGCCAGCCGCTCTTCGGCGAGCTCGAGCGCCGACGCCTCGCCGCGCTCGAGCAGCGCAGCCAGCGCGCGCAGCGAATCGGGGGCGTCGCTCATCGCGCGCTCACTCGATCACGCGCGGCACGAGGTACAGGCCGCGCTCCACGCTGGGCGCCGCCGCCTGGTACTCGTCGCGTCGCTGCGGCTCGTCGGCCACGTCGTCGCGCAGCCGCAGGCTCATCTCGCCCGGATGCGTCATCGGCTCCACGCCGCGAGTGTCGACCGACTGCAGTCGCTCGATCAGCCCGAACACCGCGTCGAGCTGGGCCAGCGTGCGCGCGGCCTCCTCCTCGCCCAGGCCGATGCGGGCGAGCATCGCGATGCGCTTGACGTCGTCGAGGGTCAGGGACATGGATCGATGCGGATGGAACGATCGGGAAGACGATTGCGCCGCAGGCTCGATTGCGCGGCAGGCGCCGCGAGGCCCCCCGGATCGACGGCGGGTTCGGCAGAAAACCGCCATGTTTGCAAGGAATTATACGGTATCATTCACCGCCAATTTAGAAGTCTTTTGCGCTGCAGCAGGACGGCCGTCGCACCCGGGCTCGCCAAGGAGACGGCACGATCGTTCGCCGCGTACGAGCGAAACCTTCGACACTGCACGGAAGCGAAATGCTCGGTTTCTTGCGCAAGTATTTCTCCACCGACCTCGCGATCGACCTCGGCACGGCCAACACGCTGATCTACGTGCGTGGCAAGGGCATCGTGCTGAACGAGCCGTCGGTGGTCGCGATCCGCCAGGAAGGCGGCCCCAACGGCAAGCGCACGATCGCCGCGGTGGGTTCCGAGGCCAAGCAGATGCTCGGTCGGGTGCCCGGCAACATCGAGGCGATCCGCCCGATGAAGGACGGCGTGATCGCCGACTTCACCGTCACCGAGCAGATGCTCAAGCAGTTCATCAAGATGGTGCACGAGTCGCGGCTGTTCTCGCCGAGCCCGCGCATCATCATCTGCGTGCCCTGCGGCTCCACGCAGGTCGAGCGCCGCGCAATCCGCGAATCGGCGCTCGGCGCGGGCGCTTCGCAGGTCTTCCTGATCGAGGAACCGATGGCCGCGGCGATCGGCGCCGGGCTGCCGGTGTCGGAAGCCGCCGGCTCGATGGTCGTCGACATCGGCGGCGGCACCACCGAGGTCGGCGTGATCTCCCTCGGGGGCATGGTCTACAAGGGCTCGGTGCGCGTCGGCGGCGACAAGTTCGACGAAGCGATCATCAACTACATCCGCCGCAACTACGGCATGCTGATCGGAGAGCCCACCGCCGAAGCGATCAAGAACACGATCGGCTCGGCGTTCCCCGGCTCCGAAATCCGCGAGATGGAGGTGAAGGGGCGCAACCTGTCCGAGGGCATCCCGCGCAGCTTCACGATCACCTCGAACGAGATCCTGGAGGCGCTCACCGATCCGCTGAACCAGATCGTCTCGGCGGTGAAGATCGGCCTCGAGCAGACGCCACCCGAGCTGGGCGCCGACATCACCGAGCGCGGAATCATGCTCACCGGCGGGGGCGCGCTGCTGCGCGACCTCGACCGCCTGCTGATCGAGGAGACCGGCCTTCCGGTGCTGGTGGCCGAAGACCCGCTCACCTGCGTCGTGCGCGGCTGCGGCATGGCTCTCGAGCGCATGGAAAAACTCGGCACCATCTTCACCAGCGAGTAACGCCTGCCCGCAGGCCCTCGTAGCGTCCGCGAGGCTTTCCCGGAGTGGACCACAGCCCGCCGCCGTTCTTCAAGCAAGGCCCGTCCGCAAACGCCCGGCTGCTGTTCTTTTCGCTGCTCGCGATCGCGCTGCTCGTCGTCGACTCCAGGCTCGAGGTGCTCGGACGCCTGCGCCAGGGCATCGCGACGGTGCTGTATCCGGTGCAGCGCACGCTGCTGGTGCCGCGCGACGTGATCGGGATGGGCGCCGAATACCTGGCCGAGGTCGGCCGGCTGCGCGCCGAGAACGCCGAACTGCGCCGCCTCGAAGCCGCCAACGCCAACGCGCTGCTGCAGACCGAGCAGCTGGCGGCCGAGAACCAGCAGTTGCGCCAGTTGCTGGCGATGCGCGAGCGCACCGCGATCCGTTCGGCGGTGGCCGAGGTGCTCTACGACGCGCGCGACGCGTTTTCGCGCAAGCTGGTGCTCGACAAGGGGCAGCAAAGCGGCGTGATCGCCGGGCAGCCGGTGATCGACGCCTCCGGCGTCGTCGGCCAGGTCACGCGGGTCTACCCGCTGTCGAGCGAGGTCACGCTGATCACCGACCGCAGGTCGACGATCCCGGTGGAGATTCGCCGCACCGGCGAGCGCTCGGTCGCCTTCGGCGGCTCGCCCGACGGGACGATCGAATTGCGCTACCTGCGCACCAGCGCCGACGTGCGCGAGGGTGACCAGCTGGTCACCTCCGGGCTGGACGGGCTGTTCCCTCCGGGTTTGCCGGTGGGCACGGTGCGCTCGGTCGAGACCAGTTCGTCGGCATTCGTGCGGGTGCTGATCGAACCGGCGGCGCACGCCGAGCGCACCCGGCTGCTGCTGATCCTGCTGGCCGAGCCGCCGGCGCAGGCGCTGCCGCCGCCCGAGGAGTCCGACGTCGAGCCGCGCCGGCGGCGCCGCGGTAGCTGACGCCATGCAGATGCGTCCGCACTACCTGCTGCTGCCGGCGAACCGCGCGTTCATCACGTTCACGATCGCCTCGGCGTTCCTGCTGAACGTGTTGCCATGGGGACGCGCGACCGGCGTGCCCGACCTCCTCGCGCTGGTGCTGGTATTCTGGAACATCCACCAACCGAGAATGGTCGGCATCGGCATCGCGTTCCTGATGGGGCTGCTGATGGACGTGCACGATGCAGCCCTGCTCGGCGAACATGCGCTGGCCTACACGCTGCTGTCGTACGGAGCGCTGAGCCTGCACCGGCGGGTGCCGTGGTTCCGCCTGCCCGGCCAGATGGCACACGTACTGCCGCTGTTCCTGCTCACGCAACTGGTGCTGCTCGTGGTGCGCATGGCCGTCGGCGCAGGCTTCCCCGGCTTGCCGTGGTTCCTGCAGAGCTTCACCTGCACGCTGTTGTGGCCGGTGGCGCACTGGCTGCTGCTGGCGCCGCAGCGGCGCGCCGTCGACCGCGACGAGAACCGGCCGATCTGAGAAGTACCGAACCGAAACGAGATGGTCGAAGTCCGCGACACCGAGCGCGACCTGTACCGGCTGCGGCTGCGGCTGGCGATCGCGATGGGCCTGGTGCTGACCTGCTTCGGCTTGCTGGTCGGGCGATTCGTCTACCTGCAGCTCTACCGCTACGCGGACTTCCACGCACAGGCCGAGGACAACCGCATCGCGCTGGTCCCGGCGCCGCCGGCGCGTGGCCTGATCTTCGACCGCAACGGCGTGCTGCTCGCCGAGAACGTGTCGGCCTACACGCTCGAGATCTCGCCCAGGCTGGCCGGCCGGCTCGACGACACGATCGCCGCGCTCTCCGGCGTCGTCGAGATCACCGCGCGCGACCGCCAGCGCTTCCGCCGGCTGCTCGAGGACTCGCGCAGCTCCGACAGCGTGCCGCTGAAGGTGCGCCTCGGCGACGAGGAGGTCGCGCGCCTGGCGGCGAACCGCTTCCGCTTCCCCGGCGTGGAGATCAGCGCGCGCCTGTTCCGGAACTACCCGCTCGGCGAGACCGCCGCGCACGTGATCGGGCACATCGGCCGCATCTCGCCCGACGACAAGCGCCGGCTCGAGGAGCAGGAGTTGCTGTCGAACTATGCGGGCTCGACCCACATCGGAAAGGTCGGTGTCGAGGCCTCGTACGAATCCACGCTCCACGGCCGCGTCGGCTTCGAGGAGGTCGAGGTATCGGCCGGCGGGCGCATCGTGCGCCGGCTGTCGCGCCGGCCGCCGGTGCCCGGCTCGAACCTGGTGCTGTCGATCGACATCCGCCTGCAGAAACTCGCCGAGGAACTCTACGGCGAACGGCGCGGCGCGCTGGTGGCGATCGAGCCGAAGACCGGCGATGTGCTCGCCTTCGTCTCGCGCCCCTCGTTCGACCCCAACCTGTTCGTCGACGGCATCGACTCGCAGACCTGGCAGGCGCTGAACGAGGATCCCGACAAGCCGCTGATGAACCGGCCGCTGCGCGGCACCTATCCGCCCGGCTCCACCTACAAGCCGTTCATGGCGCTGGCCGCGCTGATGTCCGGCACGCGCACGCCGCAGGACACGATCTCCGACCCCGGCTATTTCCAGCTCGGCAACCACCGGTTCCGCGACTCCAAGCCATCGGGTCACGGCACCGTCGATCTGCGCAAGTCGATCGTCGTCTCCAGCGACACCTACTACTACAAGGTCGCCTACGACATGGGCGTCGACCGGATCCACGACTTCATGAAGCCCCGGGGCTTCGGCCAGCTCACCGGCATCGACCTCGAGCACGAGAACACCGGGGTGCTGCCGTCGTCGCAATGGAAGCTCAAGCGCTTCAAGCAGAAGTGGTTTCCCGGCGAAACGCCGTCGATCGGCATCGGCCAGGGCTACAACTCGTTCACGATCCTGCAACTGGCGCACGCGACGGCCACGCTGGCCAACGACGGCATCGTGATGCGGCCGCACGTCGTCCAGGCCATCGAGGATCCGCTGACGCACAAGCGGCAGCGCACCGTGCCCTCGGAGAGCTACCGGATCGACCTGCGGCGCGACTACCTCGAGCTGGTCAAGAGCGCGCTGGTCGACGTCAACCGCTTCGGCACGGGGCGCATCGCGTTCGCCAACACCGGATACGTCGCGGCGGGCAAGACGGGAACCGCCCAGGTGATCGGCATCAAGCAGGGCGAGCGCTACGACGCCCGGCGCATTGCCGAGCGCCACCGCGACCACTCGCTGTTCATGGCCTTCGCGCCGGCCGACGATCCGAAGATCGCGGTGGCGATCGTCGTCGAGAACGGCGGCTTCGGCGCGCAGGCGGCCGCGCCGATCGCGCGCAAGCTGTTCGACTTCCACCTGCTCGGCAAGCTGCCGAGCGAGGTGCCCGAGAACCTGCTGCCCAGGCTGCTCGACGAGGCCGAGTTGCGCGACGTGCCCGAGAGCGTCGAGCCCGAGCAGGTCGCGGAACCGGAGCCCAGGCCATGATCCACGAGCAGCCGTCGCTGTGGCAGCGCCTGCGTCCGCGCGTGCTGGTGTTCGACGGGCCGTTGCTGCTGGCGCTGGTGCTGCTCGCGGCGCTCAGCATGCTGAACATGTACTCGGCCGCGCTCGACTTCGACGGGCGCCTGGCGGACCACGGCCGCAACCTGCTGATCGCCTTCGCGATCATGTGGGTCGCCGCGAGCCTGCCGCTGCGCTGGGTGCAGCGCTCGGCGGTGCCGCTCTACCGGCCGGCTCTGGTGCTGCTGGTCGCGGTGGCGCTGTTCGGCGACATCTCGAAAGGCGCGCGACGCTGGCTCGATCTCGGCGTCACGCGCATCCAGCCTTCGGAGCTGATGAAGATCGCGATGCCGCTGATGCTCGCCTGGTATTTCCAGCAGCGCGAAGGCGCCCGCGGCTGGGCCGACTTCGTCATCGCCGGCGTGCTGCTCGCGCTTCCGGTCTGGCTGATCGCCCGCCAGCCCGACCTGGGCACCGCGCTGCTGGTGACGGCCGCCGGGGCCTACGCGATCTTCTTCGCCGGACTGAGCTGGAAGGTGATCGCCGGCGGCATCGTCGCCGCCCTCGCGGCGATGCCGGTGCTGTGGTCGGCCATGCACGACTACCAGCGGCACCGCATCCTGATGATGATCGATCCGTCCTCCGACCCGCTGGGCAAGGGCTTCCACGTGATCCAGTCGACGATCGCGGTCGGCTCGGGCGGCCTCTGGGGCAAGGGCTGGACCGCCGGAACGCAGGCGCACCTCGAGTTCATTCCCGAGCGCACCACCGACTTCATCTTCGCCGTGTTCTCGGAGGAATTCGGGCTCGTCGGCAACCTGGTGCTGCTGACGATCTACCTGCTGCTGATCGGCCGTGGCCTGGTGATCGCCGCCAATGGCGCGAACATCTTCGCGCGACTGCTCGCGGGCGCGATCACGCTGATCTTCTTCACCTACGCGTTCGTCAACATCGGCATGGTCTCGGGAATCCTGCCGGTGGTCGGCGTGCCGCTGCCGCTGATGTCGTACGGCGGCACCGCGATGGTCACGCTCGGCTTCGGCGCGGGGCTGCTGATGGCGATCAGCCGCCAGCGCAAGCTGATGCAGACCTGAATCGGGGCCGGTTCAGGAGCCCTGGTCGCCGGCCACCCGCAGCATGATCTTGCCGATGTGCCGCGACGACTCCATCAGTTCGTGCGCGCGCGCCGCGTCGGCCAGCCCGAAGGTCTCGTGGATCACCGGCTGCACCTTGCCCGAGGCGAGCAGCGGCCAGACCTGCTCGCGCAGCTGCGCGGCGATCCGCGCCTTGTCGGCCGCGCTTCGGGGGCGCAGCGTCGAGCCGGTCCAGGTGAGACGCTTGACCATCAGCGGCGTGCAGTCGATCTGCGCCTTCGGCCCGTTCAGGAACGCGATCTGCACCAGGCGGCCCTCGATCGCGAGCGCCTTGAAGTTGCGCGCGATGTAGTCGCCGCCCACCATGTCGAGGATCAGGTCGACGCCGCGACGCCCGGTGAGCGCGGCGATGCGCTCGACGAAATCCTCGCGGCGGTAGTCGATCGCCGCGCTGGCGCCGAGCCGCTCGCACACTGCCGCCTTCTCGGGCCCGCCCACCGTCGTGTAGACGGTGGCGCCGCGCGCATGCGCCAGCTGGATCGCCGTCAGCCCGATTCCCGACGAGCCGCCATGCACCAGGAAGGTCTCGCCGGCCGCGAGCCGCCCGCGCTCGAACACGTTGGTCCAGACGGTGAAGAAGTTCTCGGGCAGCGCCGCGGCCTGCAGCAGCGACAGGCCCTGCGGCACCGGCAGCGCCTGGCCGGCCGGCGCCACCGCGTATTCGGCATAGCCGCCGCCGTTGGTGAGCGCGCAGACCGCGTCGCCGATCTTCGGTTCGCTGACGCCCTCGCCCAGCGCCACCACGTGCCCCGACACCTCCAGGCCGATCACCGGCGAGGCGCCCGCCGGCGGCGGATAGCGTCCCTGGCGCTGCGCGACGTCGGGCCGGTTGACGCCGGCCCGGGCGACTCGGATCAGCACTTCGCCGGCCGCGGGCACGGGCACCGGCATGCGGCCGGCTCGCAGGACCGACGGCGCGCCGCCGGCACCGTGATCGACGAATTCCATCGTTGCGGGGATCTGACTCATGACCTGACCCGGATGCTTGCGCAGGCCGGCCGCGTCGAGCATAGTCGCCCGACCGGACCCATGCGACCGAGGAAGCAAAGGTGGCCACCATACACAATTCCGCCGGCGCGGACTATGCCTTCCTCGAAGGCGGGCGGGCCTTTTCCGCCGGTGTGATCGCGCTGCCGGGCTTCGAGATCGTGCGGGCGCGGTTCGCGCGCGCGTTGCCGATCGCGGAGGGCTTCGAGGCGATCGGCGCGCACCTTCGCGAGCGCCATCGCCCGCTCACCGCGCTGTGCGCAGCCGAGTTGCGCTCGCCCGAGCCGGTGGGACTGGCGGGCTTCGGAGAGTTCAACGCCGGCTGGGTCGAGGTGCTCGGGCGCTGGGGGCTGTATCGCAACGAGCTGAACCCGGTGGCGCGCAGCAACGTCTGCCCGCTGCACGACACGCCGGCGCAGCCCGTCTTTCACGCGTTCAGCTACACCGTGCCCACCGGCGCCGCCCACGCCGGCTTCCTGACCACTTCCGACCACGCGGCCGATGCGCCCGGCCCGCGCAGCTTCGTGATCGCCGGCTACGCCGAGTGGGAACAGGGCACGCCGTTTCCGGACGGCATCGTCGCGTACCGCGACACCTCGCCGGCCGGCCTGGCGCGCAAGGCGGCCTTCGTGCTCGACGGCCTGCAGCGCAACACTGCCGCGCTCGGCGGCGACTGGAACGCGGTCACCGCGGTCCAGGTCTACACCGCGCACGAGATCGGCGCGCTGGTGCCCGGCCTGTTCGCGCCGCGCGGCCTGGCCCGGCTCGGCATCGACTGGCACGTCTGCCGTCCGCCGGTCGAAGGCCTCGAATTCGAGATCGACGTGCGCTGCGTGCGTCGCGAACTGGTGATCGATTGAGGGAGACACGATGTCGGAAATCAGCGGCGGCGAACTGATCGCGCGCATGCTTCAGAAGGAAGGGGTCGGGAAGGTTTTCGGCATCATCGACGGCACGTACTTCGGTTTCTACTCGGCGCTGCACCGGCTGGGCATCGAGATCGTCACGCCGCGCCACGAGACCAGCGCCGCGCACATGGCGGGTGCCTACGCGCGGCTCACCGGCCGGCTCGGCGTATGCATGGCCAGCAACGGGCCCGGCGTCGCCAACCTGCTGCCGGGGCTGGTGGTCGAGCAGGCCGAGGGCAACCGGGTGCTGGCGATCACCAGCGCGCGGCGCAGCGGCATCGCCGGCGCCGAGCGCCCCGGCGCGTACCAGAACTTCGACCAGACCGGCGTGATCGCGCGAATGGCCAAGTCGAGCACTGCGGTGCCCGCGTTCGAACGCATCGGAGAGATCGTGCGCCGGGCGCTGCGCCGCAGCTGGGAGGGCCGCCCCGGCGTGGTTCACGTCGACGTGCCCGAGAGCATCATGAACGGCAAGTTCAAGGATGCCGGGGCGCCGCTGCAGGAGCCGCATCGCTACCGGCGCGTCGATCCGCTGCCGGCCGCGCCGGCGCAGGTCGCCAGCGCGGCGCAGTGGCTCGCGCAGGCGCAGGCGCCGGCGATCCACGTGGGCAGCGGCGTCGTCCACGCCGCCGCATTCGACGCGCTCGAGCGCGTGGCCGAGGTGCTGCAGGCGCCGGTCACGACCAGCTGGGCCGCCCGCGGCGCGCTGCCGGAGTCCTCCGCGCTCGCGATCCCGATGGTGCACATCGAGCTCAACCACCGGCTGCGCAACGAAGCCGACGCGATGCTGATCGTCGGCTCGCGCGTCGGCGAGACCGACTGGTGGGGCAAGCCTCCGTACTGGCGCGACGCCGCCGAGCAGAAGACGATCCGGGTCGACGCGGACGGCGATGCGCTGGGCATGAACCGGCCGGTCGATCTCGCGATCGTCGCCGACGCGCGCTCGTTCCTCGAACAGCTCGCTGGCGAGCTCGAACAGCGGCGCGACGCGATCCGGCTCGACGAGCGGCGCGCGCGCATCGAGCGCTACGCAAAGGCGATGCGCGACGACCGCGCGCGCTGGGACAAGGCACTCGCCGACTTCTCGGTGCCGATGAACCCGGCGCACGTGGCCCACACCTGCCGCGAGGTGTTTCCCGACGACACCGTGCTGGTGGCCGACGGCGGCAACGCGGCAGTCTGGACGATGTTCCATTGGCAGGCCGGGCAGCCGAACACGCTGCTGTCCACCTTCAAGTTCGGCATGCTGGGCGCCGGCGTCGCGCAGGCGCTCGGGGCCTCGGCGGCACGCCCCGGGCGCCCGGTGTGCTGCATCATCGGCGACGGCGCGATGGGCTTTCATCCGCAGGAGATCGAGACGGCGGTTCGCAACCGCCTGCCGGTGATCTACCTCGTGCTGTGCGACCGGCAGTGGGGCATGGTCAAGATGAACCAGCAGTTCATGCTCAAGCCGCTGAAGACGATGATCATGAAGTCGCTCGGCCCCGAGGAGACCATCATGGCCGACCTCGGCGAGATCGAGTTCGACCGCATGGCGCAGGCGATGGGCGCGCACGGCGAGCGCGTCGCCGACCCGCGGCAGCTGCGGGCAGCGCTCGAGCGCGCGATCGCGTCGGGCAATTGCGCGGTCATTCACGTCGACGTCGACCCGGTCAGGCACATGTGGGCCCCGGGCCTGATCCACTTCAAGAAGATGCACGAAGAGCCGAAAGGCCGCTGAGCCGCGATCGATGAGCGAAATCGACCTCGTACGCCTGAACTTCAGCCCGCAGTCGCTCGCGGTCCTCAACGGCATCCTCGCGCTGGTGCTGTTCGGCGTGGCGCTCGACATGAAGGTGTCCGACTTCAAGGCCGTCGCGGCCGCCCCGCGCGCGACGCTGATCGGCATGGCGGGACAGTTCCTGCTGTTGCCGGCGGTGGCCTGGGCGATCGGCATGGTGCTCGAGCCCGCGCCGAGCATCGCGCTCGGGCTGATCCTGGTGGGCGCGTGCCCCGGGGGCAACATCTCGAACTTCCTGACCCACTTCGCGCGCGGAAACACCGCGCTGTCGATCACGATGACCTCGATCTCGACGGTCGCATCGCTGGTCTTCACGCCGTTCAACCTCGCGTTCTGGGGAAGCCTCAATCCCGATACCGCACGCATCCTCAACGCGGTGGCGCTGAACCCGCTCGACGTGCTGGTCACGATCATTTTCCTGCTCGGCATTCCCGCGGCGCTGGGCATGGGCGTGGCGCACTGGTTTCCGAAGGTGGCCGCGCGCGCCCATCGGCCGGCGAAAATCCTCTCGCTGCTGTTCTTCGGCGTCTTCATCGTGGGCGCGCTGGCCGGCAACTGGACGTACTTCATCGACTACGTCGGCCGCGTCGTGCTGGTGGTGTTCCTGATGAACGCGCTCGGCCTGCTGGTCGGCTACTGGAGCGGCCGCCTCGCCGGCCTGTCCGAGCCCGATTGCCGCGCCACGTCGATCGAAGTCGGCATCCAGAATTCGGGCTTCGGGCTGATCCTCGTCTTCAATTTCTTCGGCGGCATGGGCGGCATGGCGATCGTCGCGGCCTGGTGGGGCATCTGGCACATCCTGTCCGGCCCGGCGCTCGCCAGCTGGTGGCGCCGCAGGCCGCCGCCGGTGTTCGCGACGTGAGCGCTGCGCGCGTCTTCGTCACCGGCGCCGGCGGCTACCTGGGCAGCCAGCTGGTGGCGGCACTCGCTGCTGCCGGCACCGGCGTGCTCGCGACCGACGTGCGCGAATGCCCGCCGGGTCGGCGCGTGCCCGGCGTGCACTACCTGATCGCGGACGTGCGCTCGCCCGAGCTCGCCGATGCGATGCGCGGCTGCGAAGTGGTCGTCCATCTCGCCTCGATCGTCACGCCCGGCCCCGACAGCACCCGCGAACACGAGTACTCGGTCGACGTGCTCGGCACGCGCAACGTGCTCGACGCCTGCCTGGCCGCAGGCGTGAAGCGGATCGTCGTCAGCTCCAGCGGCGCGGCCTACGGCTACCACGCCGACAACCCCGCGTGGATCGCCGAGGACCAGCCGCTGCGCGGCAACGACGAGTTCGCCTACGCGCGCCACAAGCGGCTGGTCGAGGAGATGCTCGCCCGTCACCGCGTCGAGCACCCGCAGCTCGGCCAGGTCGTGTTCCGCATCGGGACGATCCTCGGCGAGACCACCCGCAACCAGATCACCGACCTGTTCGAGAGGTCCTGGCTGATCGCGATCCGCGGCTCGGACAGCCCGTTCGTCTTCGTCTGGGACCAGGACGTGGTCGGCGCGATCCTGCATGCGATCGACGGCGCGCCCGACGGCGTCTACAACCTCGCCGGCGACGGCGCGCTCACCGTCGGGCAGATCGCCGAGCGCCCGGGCAAGCGCTGCGTCGCGCTGCCTCCCCGGCTGCTGCAGGTTGCGCTCGCGCTGCTGAAGCGGCTCGGGCTCACGCAATACGGGCCCGAACAGGTGCGCTTCCTGCGCTACCGGCCGGTGCTCGACAACACGCGCCTGAAGCACGACTTCGGCTATGCGCCGCGCCTGACTTCGGAGCAGGCCTTCGAGGTGTGGATGCACGCGCGCGGCCCCCGGAAGTGAAGATGCGCGAATTCGCCGGCGCCACGGTCGTCGTCAGCGGCGCGGCGGCGGGGCTCGGGCGCGCGTTGTGCGAGCGCTTCGGGCGCGCGGGCTCGCGCATCGTCGCGCTCGACCTCGACGAGGCCGCGCTCGAACGCAGCGCGGCGGCGTTGCGCGCTGCCGGCATCGCCGTGTCCGCGTTCGCCTGCGACGTCGCCGACGAAGCGGCCTGCCGGCGCGCGATCGAAGCCGGCGCCGCCGAGTTCGGCGGCATCGACCTGCTGATCTGCAACGCGGGCATCTCGCATCACGGCGACTTCGCGCGCACGCGGCCGGAGGTGATTCGCCGGGTGATGGCGGTGAATTTCTGGGGCGCGATGCATTGCACGCATGCGGCGCTGCCCCAGCTGCTCGCGCGGCGCGGCATGATCGTCGCGATCTCGAGCGTGGCCGGCTTCGCACCGCTCGTCGGACGCACGGGCTACGCGGCCAGCAAGCACGCGCTGCACGGCTTCTTCGACAGCCTGCGCAGCGAGGTCTTGGCCGACGGCGTGCGCGTGATGCTCGCCTGCCCGTCGTTCATCGCCACCGACATCGACCGCCATGCGCTCGATCCCGAGGGCAGGCCCTTTCGCGGCGCGAAGACGGTCGTCGGCAAGGCCGCGACGCCCGAGGAGATCGCCGATCGGGTCTACGAGGCGGCGCGCCGCGAGCGATGGCTGCTGCTTCCGGGCGCCACCGCGCGGCTCGCCTGGTGGCTGTCGCGGCTGACACCGGCCGGCTACGCGCGCATCATGGCGGCCCGGATGCGCCCCTGAGCCCCCTGCCCATGAACCCCGGATCGACCATCGCCACCGAACTGATCGCGCTGCTCGAAGGCTGCGCGACGACCGCACCGTTTCCGCGGGTCCGCGCGCTGCACCTGCCGCGACCCGAGACGCTGGACACCCGGCGCGGCGAGTTCTGCGCGCTCGAACTCGGAGGACGGCACGCTGGGCCCGGCATTCGTGCTGCTCGGCGACACCTGGGCGCAACTGGGCGCGCGCGAAATCCACGCGGGCCTGACGGGCGGCGACGCGCTGCAACTCGCGCGCGGCTACGCAAGCGACGACGTCGTCGGCCGCACGCTCGGCATGGCGGCGATCAACGCGCTGACCCGCTGCGTCTTCGACCGCACCGGCTACGTCGCACCCGACAGCGCCGACTCGATCGGCGAGCTCGACCCGCGCGCCGACGACCACGTCGGCATGGTCGGCCTGTTCGGGCCGCTGCTCGGCCGCTGCACCGCGGCCGGCGCGCGCGTCACCGTGATCGAGTTGCGCGAAGACCTGGTCGGCGAGCACGACGGCTACCGCGTCACCCTCGATCCTGCCGAGCTGGGCTCCTGCAACAAGGTGCTGTGCACCAGCTCGGTGCTGCTGAACGGCACCGCCGACCGCATCCTCGACCACTGCGCCGGCGCCGACCGCGTGGCGATGATCGGTCCGGGCGCCGGCTGCCTGCCCGATCCGCTGTTCCGGCGCGGCGTCACCCTGTTCGGAGGCAGCTGGATCACCGACGCTGCGGCGGTGGTCGACGCGCTGCGCGCCGGCGAATCCTGGAGCGCGTACGCGCGCAAGGTCGCGATCCGCCGCGACGAATACCCGGGCCTCGAACGCCTGGGAGTCTTGACCGGTCGGCGCCCTCCGGGCTAGCCTTGCACCGGGAAGGCATCGAGACGCACGGCCGGTGCGCCGATGCCGACGGGTCCGACGACGGGCCGGTTGCAGAAGCGCCGGGCATCGAAGCGATGCGCGGCGCGCCTCCGGACCGGCACGCCCGAGGAAGAGCAGCCGCCACTCGCGGCTCATGGGGCGCGGCAACAATCCCGCGCCCCTTTCTTTTCTCCGTCCCCCTTCTTTTCTCCGTCCCCCTTCACTTTCGCCACCCTTCTCCCATCCCCCTTCCCCTTCGCTTTCCCAAATGCCCCCCCTGATTCACGCCGCCCGCGAACTGTCGAAAGCGGTCTCGACCCTGCGCTTCGGCCCGCCGGTCGCGCACGTCTACAACCCGCTCGACTACGCGTGGGCGCCGCACGAAGCCTGGCTGCGCCGCTATGGCACCGGGCGCAAGCGGGTGGTGTTCGTCGGCATGAACCCGGGGCCGTTCGGGATGATGCAGACCGGCGTGCCGTTCGGCGAAGTCGCCGCGGTGCGCGACTGGATGGGCGTGCAGGCGCCGGTGCGCCGCCCGGCCGACGAGCACCCGAAGCGCCCGATCGAAGGCTTCGCGTGCCGCCGTTCGGAAGTGAGCGGCAAGCGACTGTGGGGCTGGGCGGCCGCGCGTTTCGGCAGCGCCCCGGCGTTCTTCGAGCAGTGCTTCGTGGTGAACTACTGCCCGCTGGTGTTCCTCGAAGCGAGTGGGCGCAACCTTACGCCCGGCAAGCTGCCGGCGGCCGAGTTGCGGCCGCTGCAGGACGCCTGCGACGCGCACCTGCGCGCGGCGATCGCAGCGTTGCAGCCCGAATGGGCGATCGGCGTCGGGGCCTGGGCGATGACGCGGATCCAGGCGGCGCTCGGCGACGCCGCCGGGCTGCGCATCGACCAGATCCTGCACCCGAGCCCGGCCAGCCCCGCAGCCAATCGCGGCTGGGCGGCCCAGGTCGATGCACGACTCGACCGACTCGGCGTGTTCGCGAATTGACGTTTACGTAAACTGTGCCCGAAGATGCGCGCATGCCGACCTTCTCGATCAGCGAACTGGCGCGCGAATTCGACGTCACGCCGCGCACCATCCGCTTCTACGAAGACCGGGGGCTGCTCGCCCCGAAACGCGCCGGCGCCGGCGGACGCCAGCGCGTCTACTCGCAGCGCGACCGCACGCGGCTGAAGCTCACGCTGCGCGGCAAGCGGCTCGGCCTGTCGCTGTCCGAGATCCGCGACCTGGTCGACATGTACGAGTCGCCGTCGGACACCGCCGCGCAACTCGAGCGCTTCCTGGCGGTGCTCGCCCGCCATCGCGCGACGCTTTCGAGCGGCAGTTGCACGACCTGCAGGAAACGCTGGCCGAAATCGGGGCACACGAGACGCGTGCCCGCGGCCTGCTCGCCCAACATCACCGGCCCTGAGCGGCGCCTGGCGCGGCGCCTGGCAACTGACGTTGACGTTAACGTAAACTACGCCCGGATACCGAGATTCTGCCCGCCGGAGCGCCGGCGACGGCCCTGATCGGCGCCGAGCTCGTGCGCGTGGAGCCGGGCGAGGTCGAGGTCGTGATGCCCGCGGGTACCGGTATCCTGACGATCGAGTACAAGCTGAATTGCCTGGCGCCCGGCGTCGTCGACTGAGCACGGAAGAAACGATGGATTCACGCAGGAGAGCTTCGCGATGGTGACGATTCCCGGCCTTCAGTTCGACCTCGGCGAGGACATCGCGATGCTGCGCGACTCGCTGCAGCAGTTCACCGCGAAGGAGATCACTCCGCGCGCGTACGAGATCGACCGCAGCGACCAGTTCCCGATGGACCTGTGGCGCAAGCTCGGAGACCTCGGCGTGCTCGGCATGACCGTCTCCGAGGAGTACGGTGGCACGAGCATGGGCTACCTCGCGCACATCGTCGCGATGGAGGAAATCTCGCGCGGCTCGGCCTCCGTCGGCCTGTCGTACGGCGCGCATTCGAACCTGTGCGTGAACCAGATCCACCGCAACGGCACCGAAGAGCAGAAGCGCAAGTACCTGCCGAAACTGGTCTCGGGCGAGTGGGTCGGCGCGCTGGCGATGTCCGAGCCCAACGCCGGCTCCGACGTGGTGTCGATGAAGCTGCGCGCCGAGTTCCGCGGCGACCGCTGGATCCTGAACGGCACGAAGATGTGGATCACCAATGGCCCCGACGCCGACGTGCTGGTGGTCTACGCGAAGAACGACGTCGAGGCCGGCCCGCGCGGCATGACCGCGTTCATCGTGGAGAAGGGGTTCAAAGGCTTCTCGGTCGCGCAGAAGCTCGACAAGCTCGGCATGCGCGGCAGCCACACCGGCGAGCTGGTGTTCCAGGATTGCGAAGTGCCGGCGGAGAACGTGCTCGGCGGCCTGGGTCGCGGCGTCAACGTGCTGATGAGCGGGCTCGACTTCGAGCGCGCGGTGCTCTCGGGCGGCCCGCTGGGCATCATGACGGCCTGCATGGACGTGGTCGTTCCCTACGTGCACGAGCGCAAGCAGTTCGGCCAGCCAATCGGCGAGTTCCAGCTGATGCAGGGGAAGCTCGCCGACATGTATTCGACGATGATGGCCACGCGCGCGTACGTCTACGAGGTCGGCCGGCAGTGCGACCGCTCGCGCGCCGGGCTGGTCGACGTGCGCAGCCTGCGCAAGGACGCGGCCGGCGCGATCCTGTTCTCGGCCGAGAAGGCCACCTGGATGGCCGGCGAGGCGATCCAGTGCCTGGGCGGCAACGGCTACATCAACGACTCGCCCACCGGCCGGCTGTGGCGCGACGCGAAGCTCTACGAGATCGGCGCGGGCACCTCGGAGATCCGCCGCATGCTGATCGGCCGCGAGCTGTTCGCCGAGACGAGGTAACGCGCCCCACCGCAGACGACGACAGGCAGGCCCCGTGGACCAGCGTCCCGACAAGAGCGCGCCCGAGCGCAGCGTCGACCGCCACGCGATCATCGCCCAGGCGATCCTCGCCGGCTTCGACCGCCACTTCGGGCTGACGCGCTACATCGCGCAGCAGGCCAAGACGCGCTACGAGCGCGGCGACTGGCACGGCATCCGGCGGCTCGCGCGCGACCGCATCGCGTTCTACGACCAGCGCGTGCAGGAAGCGGTCGAGCGGCTCGAATCGGAGTTCGCGCTCGGCCAGCGCGGCCAGCGCGTGGCCGACGACTCGCTGTGGCCGCGCGTCAAGCGCAGCTACGTCGCGCTGCTGGCCGATCACCACCAGCCCGAGCTCGCCGAGACCTTCTTCAACTCGGTGTGCTGCAAGATCCTGCACCGCACCTACTTCCACAACGGCTTCATCTTCGTGCGCCCGGGCGTGTCGACCGAGTACCTCGAGGCCGAGCGCCCGAGCTGGCGCGTCTACTATCCGCTCGCCGACGGCTGGCGGCCGGTGCTGCGGCAGATGATCATCGACTTCGGCCTGGCCTGCCCGTTCGTCGACATCGAGCGCGACCTCTCGCTGGTGCAGGCCGCCGCGCGCGAGCACTTCCCGCCCGGATTCGTCTACGCGGCCGACTGCCAGTTGCAGGTGCTGCGCACGCTGTTCTTCCGCAACAAGGGCGCGTACCTGATCGGCCGCTTCGTCAACGACGGCGAGCTGCTGCCGTTCGCGGTGCCGATCCTGCGCGACTCGCAGGGGCGGCTGTACCTCGACACGGTGCTGTTCGGCAGCGAGCGCATCGAGGCGCTGTTCAACTTCGCGCGCGCGTACTTCATGGTCGACATGGACGTGCCCTCGTCGTACGTGCGCTTCCTCACGACGCTGATGCCCACGAAGCCGGAGTCGGAGCTCTACACGATGCTCGGGTTCCACAAGCAGGGCAAGACGCTGTTCTACCGCGACCTGCTGCAGCACCTGAAGTACTCGCACGACCACTTCGTCGTGGCCCCGGGCATCAAGGGGCTGGTGATGCTGGTGTTCACGCTGCCGTCGTTCCCGTACGTGTTCAAGGTCATCATGGACAAGCGCGGCAAGGAAGTCTCGCGCGAGTTCATCAAGTCGCAGTACCAGCTGGTGAAGTTCCACGATCGCGCCGGGCGGATGGCCGACACCTGGGAGTACTCCGGCGTGCCGTTCCCGAAAGGCCGCATCGACGCCCGGCTGCTGGCCGAGCTGCGCGAATTCGCGCTGTCGCAGATCGAAGAGGAAGGCGACTCGATCGTCATCCGGCACCTGTACATCGAGCGCCGCATGGTGCCGCTGAACATCTACCTCGAGAAGGCCGACGACGCCCATCGCGAACACGCGATCGTCGAGTACGGCGACGCGATCAAGCAGATGGTCGCGGCGAACATGTTCCCCGGCGACATGCTGTGGAAGAACTTCGGCATCACGCGTCAGGGCCGGGTCGTGTTCTACGACTACGACGAGGTCGCCTACATCACCGACTGCAACTTCCGGCGCATTCCGCCGCCGCGCACGCCCGAGGACGAGATGTCGGCCGAGCCCCGGTACTCGGTGGGCCCGCACGACGTCTTTCCCGAGGAGTTCGGCACCTTCCTGCTCGGCGACCCGCGCGTGCGCGAGCCGTTCATGAGGCACCACGCCGACCTTCTCGACCCCGCCTATTGGCAGGAACGTCAGCGCCGCATCCGCGACGGCGTGCTCGACGACGTGTTCCCGTATCCCGAAACGCTGCGCTTCCGCCATCGGCTGGAGGCGCAGCCCGCCGCGGCAGCCGAATCGGCATGAGAGCCCCTCGTCGTCGACAACCCGTTGCGGATGCCGCATCCTTGAGTCACCCCCTTTCCCGATCATCCAGCAGGAGGATTCCATGAGCGATTCCATTGTCATCGTATCGGCAGCCCGCACGCCCGTCGGCGCGATGATGGGCGAACTCTCCGGGCTCGCCGGCCAGCAGCTCGGCTCGATCGCGATCCGCGCCGCGGTCGAGCGCGCCGGCCTGAAGCCCGAACAGATCCAGGAAGTGATCATGGGCTGCGTGCTTCCCGCCGGCCAGGGCCAGGCGCCCGCGCGCCAGGCCACGCTCGGCGCGGGCCTGCCGCGCTCCACCGGCGCGACCACGATCAACAAGGTCTGCGGCTCGGGCATGAAGGCGGCGATGCTCGCGCACGACCTGCTCATCGCCGGCAGCCGGGACGTGGTCGTGGCCGGGGGCATGGAGAGCATGAGCAACGCGCCCTACCTGATGCTCAAGGGCCGCGGCGGCTACCGCTATGGCCATGCAACGGTCTTCGACCACATGGCGCTCGACGGCCCGGAAGACGCCTACGAGAAGACGCCCAACGGCGGCGGCAAGTCGATGGGCCAGTTCGCCGAGGATTGCGCCGCGAAGTACACCTTCACCCGCGAGCAGCAGGACGCGTACGCGATCGAGTCGACGCGCCGCGCGGTCGCCGCGAACAACGACGGCAGCTTCGAATGGGAAATGGCGCCGGTCACGGTGGCCGGGCGCAAGGGCGACGTGACGATCGCCAAGGACGAATCGCCGTTCAAGGCCAACCCCGACAAGATTCCGACGCTCAAGCCCGCGTTCCGCAAGGACGGCACGGTCACCGCCGCCACCTCCTCGTCGATCTCCGACGGCGCGGCCGCGCTGGTGCTGATGCGCGCCTCCACCGCCGAGCGGCTCGGCGCGAAGCCGCTGGCGCGGCTGGTCGGCCACGCAACGCATTCGCAGGAGCCGCAGTGGTTCACCACCGCCCCCGTGGGCGCGATCGCGAAGCTCTACGAGAAGACCGGCTGGAGCACGAAGTCGGTCGACCTGTACGAGATCAACGAGGCGTTCGCGGTGGTCGCGATGGCGGCGATGAAGGAGCACGGCCTGGCCCACGACCGGGTCAACGTGCACGGCGGCGCCGTCGCGCTCGGCCACCCGATCGGCGCGTCCGGCGCGCGGCTGATCGTCACGCTGATCGGCGCGCTGCGCAAGCGGGGCGCGAAGAAGGGCATCGCGTCGCTGTGCATCGGCGGGGGCGAGGCAACCGCGGTCGCCATCGAGCTGCTCTGACAGTGCCGACCGCGCTGGTCCTCGGGGCCTCGCGCGGCCTCGGCCTGGAGTTCGCGAAGCAGTACCTCGCCGACGGGTGGCGTGTCTACGCCACCCATCGGGCCGAGGCCGACCGGGTGCGCCTGCGCGACCTCGGCGCACAGACGCTTGCGCTCGACGTGCTCGCCGCGGACGACCTGGCCGGGCTGGCCTGGCAGCTCGAAGGCGAGCGCATCGACGTCGCGGTGGTCAACGCCGGCGTCTACGGACCGCGCGACAGCCACCCGCAGCACCCGCCCACGAACGGTGAGTTCGACCTCGTGATGCACACCAACGTGCTCGCGCCGATGCGGCTGCTGCCGCGGCTCGCCCCGCTCATCGGGCCCGCGCGCGGCACGCTGGCATTCATGTCCAGCCGCATGGGCTCGATCTCCGCGACCGGGGCCGGCCACGGCATGCTCTACCGCGTCTCGAAGGCGGCGGAGAACATGGTCGCCAGGGCTCGCGCACGTCGAGCTGGGCGCGCTCGGCGTGCGCGTGCTCGCGCTGCACCCGGGGTGGGCGCGCACCGACATGGGCGGGCCCAACGCCGACGTCGAGGTGCCGGCGAGCGTGGCCGGCATGCGGCGCGTGATCGCCGACGGGGTCGCATACCCGGGCGGCGGCTTCTACGACTACCGCGGGCAGTCGCTCGCATGGTGAGGCCATGCTGCTGACCGAAGAACAACGGATGACGCGCGACGCGGTGCGCGAGTTCGTGCGCAACGAGGTCGCGCCGCACGCGGCGCGCTGGGACCGCGAATCCGTCTTCCCCGCCGAGGCGCTGCGCGGCCTGGCCGCGCTCGGCTGCTACGGCATCGCCGTGCCGGAACGCTGGGACGGCGCCGGGCTCGACTACGCTTCGCTCGCACTCGTGATCGAGGAGATCGCCGCCGGCGACGGCGCCACGTCCACCGTGGTCTCGGTGAACAACTGTCCGGTCTGCTCGATCCTGATGGCGTGGGGCAGCGACGCGCAGAAGGAGCAGTGGCTGCGTCCGTTGGCCTCGGGGCGAATGCTGGGCGCGTTCTGCCTCACCGAACCGCAAGTCGGGTCCGACGCTTCGGGGCTGCGCACCACCGCGACGCGCGACGGCGACCACTGGGTGCTGAACGGCGTCAAGCAGTTCATCACTTCGGGCAAGCACGGCGACGTGGCGATCGTGATGGCGGTGACCGACCGCGCCGCCGGCAAGCGCGGCATCTCGGCCTTCATCGTGCCCACCGCGACGCCCGGATACGTGGTGGCGCGCCTGGAGGAGAAGACCGGCCAGCACGCGTCCGACACCGCGCAGATCGTTTTCGAGAACTGCCGCGTGCCGGCGGCGAACCTGATCGGCGAAGAAGGCCAGGGCTACCGCATCGCGCTGTCGGGCCCGGAGGGCGGGCGCATCGGCATCGCGTCGCAGTCGGTCGGCATGGCGCGCGCGGCGTTCGAGGCGGCGCTCGCCTACGCGAAGGAGCGCGTCGCGTTCGGCCAGCCGATCTTCGAGCACCGGGCGGTGTCGTTCCGGCTCGCCGACATGGCCACGCGCATCGAGGCGGCGCGCCAGTTGATCCGCCATGCCGCCGCGCTGAAGGACGCCGGCCGGCCGTGCCTGAAAGAGGCGGCGATGGCCAAGCTGTTCGCGTCCGAGATGGCCGAGCGCGTCTGCTCCGACGCGATCCAGATCCACGGCGGCTACGGCTACGTCGCCGACTTCCCGGTCGAGCGGATCTGGCGCGACGTGCGCGTGTGCCAGATCTACGAAGGCACCAGCGACATCCAGCGCATCCTGATCGGGCGCGCGCTGGCGGCCGACGGCGGCTGATCCGCGGCTTGCGGCGCCGAGACCTCAATGTGGCCGCCGCCGCCTCGCCACCCACAGCGCGCCCAACCCGACCAGTGCCAGCGCCAGCGGCTGGGGCTCCGGCACCGCGGCGGCCACATCGCCGGGGCGCACCGCCAGCGCGTAAAACCCGCTGACTTCGTCCTCCAGGACCAGGGTCTGGAAGCCGTAGTACGCGTTGAAGCCCAAGACCCAATGACCTCCCGCTTCAGAGTACTCCGTGCCAGTCCAGAACCACATGGGAGACAGCTACTGGAACGGCCCCGTGTTGGTCATCGAGCTCGTTGGCGGCAGATCCGGAGCAAACGGACACGTGCCGGCCTCCGGAGAACAGTTCGGGCTGTTGCCCAGCGTAACGTACCAGAGGTGCGCCAGCTCCGAGTTCGGGGTGGCCGGGTAGTAGCCGCAGGCAGTTCCGCGGACACCGACATCGCACCCCAGCGCGTAGATATCCGTCACCACCGGCAGCCGCCACCCCGTTTCCCCGCCGACATCCAGGCCGGCGGCCCAACCCTTGGCGTTGTCCCAGGTCCTCGAGGTCGTCAGCGGCGCATCCAGCCAGAGCAGGTTCAGCGCCGTGTCGTACCAGGCCTCGGTCGCGGTCGGATCGCCGTCCAGGTCCCGCGCCTGCAAGGTCGTCTCCCAAAGTGCCCTGCCCGGACACCGGTGTCGCCTGCGCCGAGAGCACACCCGTTGCAAGCGCCGCCGCGACCAGCGTGCGCACCGCGCCCCTGAGGATGCCCCTGCCGATCGTCTCGTTTGCCATGGTTCGCCCCCTCCGTTTGCTCTCGCTTGTGTTGCGGTTGAGCCCGGGAGAGTACAAAGCACGATCCATGCGAGATCACGCAAACCATTGATATCCCGGAGATCTTCTCGAGCCACCTCGACGCGAGTGTAAAAGCATTCGACACCATCTCCAGCCGGCAAGACGCTCCCCTTCCGGGGGGCAACCGCTGTAACGCCCCGGCGACCGGCCAAACTCCTCCACTTATGGCCACCCAAACTCCCCCCACTTGACCGGGGATCGGCGACGGGCTGAGGGATAGCCCGCGGCGACCCGGCGGGCACCGGGCGCGTCGTCTTCGGGTTCGCTGCAACGGAATGATGCGTTTTCGCTCGTGGAATGCGTTCCACCGCCGAAAACGCATCATTCCGTTGCAGACCGGTGAGCCGCGCTGCGCCGGCAGGCAAGGTACTGCCGATAGAGGTTCTCCAGCGAGAACAGGGACACAGGGCATCATCCACTTCCCCTGCCAGGGCACACTCACGAGCGGCGAGGCCACCGGACGGCGATCCCGCAACGGGTACGCCGTCCTGAACGATCATGCCGGCGCGAACGCACCGGCGGGATGGACGCACGATGATGAGACTGGGCACGCTGCCCGCGCCGGCCGGCGAGTACATCCAGCGAAACGCGAGGCAGCGGTCGAGCGCCGGGTACGACTCCATCGCCGCACCCAGCCCGATGCCGATCGTGTTCATTGCCGGGTCCTGCCAGCTGAAGCCGAAATGCCCCGAGCGCGACAGGCCGTGGAGGATCTCTTGTGACGCTGAAGCCCGACGTGAAGCCCTGGCTCCACCAGGCCGCCATGCTCACGGCGGCGCCCGCGGCGACGCTGCCGGCCACGATCGCGGTGCGGCAAGTCTCGAGGGCCCCACGGCAGCCGCAGCGCCGCTTCGCACGAGGGGGCCAGCGCGCCGGGCGAGGGCGACGGGCCGGCAGGCGCGGCCGCCGCGATCACCAGCGCATCGTAGCTGCCTTCGGGCGCGGCCGGCCGCTCGCCGGGAAGCTGCGGCAGCCCGGACCCCGCCTGCGCGACCGCGGTGCAGCCGGCCAGGCAAACCGCGCCGAGAGTCCGAGTGAACGCTCGCGTCCGCGCATGATAACCGCGCATGCCGGCCCGAAGTCGAGGCCCGCAGCCCACGGCCTGCAGCCGCAATTAATTGGTCGCATGTTCAATTAATCTGCTATGCTGCGGCCTCTCGCCCACGCTCACCCGCATCGACCATGGCTCGTACCGTCGGCTCCGACGGCGCCCGCACCGAGGACGCGATCCGCCGGGCGGCGATCTCGCTGATCGCCGAGCGCGGCTTCGAGGCGATGACGCTGCGCCAGCTCGCCGGGCGCGTCGGCGTGCAGCCGGGTTCGATCTACCGCTACTTCCCCAGCAAGGCCCGGATGCTGGTCGATCTGCTGGTCGAGCACCTGGAGTTCCTGCTCGGCCAGTGGGAGGCCGGGCGGCCCGCAACCGACGACCCGGTCGCGCTGCTGCGCGCGTTCGTCGACTTCCACGTCCGGCTGCACACGCTGCGCCGCCGCGAGGTGTTCGTCGCCAACATGGAGCTGCGCAGCCTCGCGCCCGCCGACCGCCGCCGGGTCGTCGCGCTGCGCCGGCGCTACGAGGATATCCTCGCGGACATCGTGCGCGCGGGCGCCGAAGCGGGAGCGTTCCACGTGCCGGATCCGCGCATCGCGAGCTTCGCAGTGCTGGCAATGCTCACCGCGGTCGGCAGCTGGTACAGAGAGGGGGGCCGCCTCGGCAAGCGTGAGCTGGTCGATCAATACACGCAGCTGGCGATGCAGTGCGTCGGCGCCGCCGACGCCGGGCCCGCGCGCCGGGCGGCAAGCACCCACGAAGGGAGACACGATTGAACCGAATCGAAAGCAGGCTCGATCCGCGCGATGCGCAGTTCCAGGCCAACGCGCAGGCGATGCGCGTGCTGGTGGGCGACCTGCGGATGAAGATCGCGCAGGTGGCGCAGGGCGGCGGCGAGGCGGCGCGCGCGAAGCACGTCGCGCGCGGCAAGCTGCCGCCGCGCGAGCGGGTGCAGATGCTGCTCGACCCGGGCACGCCGTTCCTCGAGCTGTCGCAGCTCGCGGCATACGGAATCTACGACGACGAAGCGCCGTGCGCAGGCGTCATTACCGGCATCGGCCGCGTGGCGGGCATCGAGTGCGTGATCGTGTGCAACGACGCCACCGTCAAGGGCGGCAGCTACTTCCCGCTCACCGTCAAGAAGCACCTGCGCGCGCAGGAGATCGCGCGCGAAAACCGGCTGCCCTGCATCTACCTGGTCGACTCGGGCGGCGCGAACCTGCCCACGCAGGACGAAGTGTTCCCCGATCGCGAGCACTTCGGCCGCATCTTCTACAACCAGGCGACGATGTCGGCGATGGGCATTCCGCAGGTCGCCGTGGTGATGGGCTCGTGCACCGCCGGCGGCGCCTACGTGCCGGCGATGAGCGACGAGGCGGTGATCGTGCGCAACCAGGGCACGATCTTCCTCGGCGGCCCGCCGCTGGTGAAGGCGGCGATCGGCGAGGTGGTCAGCGCCGAAGACCTCGGCGGCGGCGACGTGCACACGCGGCTCTCGGGCGTGGCCGATCACCTCGCCAACGACGACGCGCACGCGCTGGCGATTGCGCGCCGCATCGTCGGCAACCTGAACCGGCGCAAGCCGCAGCAGCTCGACGTGGCCGATCCGGTCGAGCCGCGCTTTGCCGCCGATGAGCTGTACGGAGTCATCCCGACCGACTCGCGCAAACCCTACGACGTGCGCGAGGTGATCGCGCGCATCGTCGACGACTCGGCGTTCGACGAGTTCAAGGCGCGCTACGGCACGACGCTGGTCACCGGCTTCGCGCGGCTCTGGGGCATGCCGCTGGGCATCGTCGCGAACAACGGCATCCTGTTCTCCGAGTCGGCCAACAAGGGCGCGCACTTCGTCGAGCTGTGCGCGCAGCGCAGGATCCCGCTGCTGTTCCTGCAGAACATCACCGGCTTCATGGTCGGGCGCAAGTACGAGAACGAAGGCATCGCGCGCGCCGGCGCGAAGATGGTCACCGCGGTCGCCTGCGCGCAGGTGCCCAAGCTCACGCTGATCATCGGCGGCTCGTTCGGCGCCGGCAACTACGGCATGTGCGGCCGCGCGTATTCGCCGCGCTTCCTCTGGATGTGGCCGAACGCGCGCATCAGCGTAATGGGCGGCGAGCAGGCGGCGTCGGTGCTGGCCACCGTGCGCCGCGACGGCATCGAGGGGCGCGGCAAGACCTGGAGCGCCGAGGACGAGGAAGCGTTCAAGGCGCCGATCCGCGAGCAGTACGAGCGCCAGGGCCATCCGTACTACGCCACCGCCCGGCTGTGGGACGACGGCGTGATCGACCCGGCCGACACGCGGATGGTGCTCGGGCTCGGACTGTCGGCGGCGCTGAACGCGCCGATCCCGGAACCGCGCTTCGGCGTGTTCCGCATGTAGAAAGGGAACCTCGACGTGAGTTACGAAACGTTGCAGACGCAGCTTAACCAGGGCATCGCGCTGATCTGGCTGAACCGGCCCGCGGTGCGCAACGCGATGAACGACACCGTGATCGCCGAGCTGACCGACGCCTTCGAGCGCGCCGGCGAAGACGACGAGGTGCGCGCGATCATGCTGGGCGGCCAGGGCAGTGCGTTCTGCGCCGGCGGCGATCTCGACTGGATGAAACGCGCCCGCCAGTTCACGCCGGAGGAGAACCGCGCCGACGCGGCGAAGCTCGCGCGGCTGCTGCGCATCATCTACGAGCATCCCAAGCCGGTGGTCGCGCGCGTGCACGGCCCGGCCTTCGCGGGCGGGCTCGGGCTGGTGGCCGCCTGCGACATCGCGGTGGCCAGCACCGACGCGAAGTTCTGCCTGTCCGAGGTCAAGCTGGGCCTGATCCCGGCGATGATCAGCCCGTACGTGATCCGCGCGATGGGCGAGGCGATGGCGCGGCGCTACTTCCTCACCGCCGAGGTCTTCGAGGGGGCCGAGGCGTACCGCATCGGTCTCGTGCACGAGATCTGCGTGCCCGAGGAACTCGACGGCACGGTGAACGCGCTGCTCGGCCACCTCGTCCAGGCCGGGCCGGCCGCGCTCGGCGAAGCGAAGAAGCTGATCCGCGAGGTCGCCGGCCGGCCGATCGACGACGCGCTCGCCGCCGACACCGCGGCGCGCATCGCCGCGGTGCGCGCCTCCGACGAGGGTCAGGAGGGGATCGCGGCGTTCTTCGAGAAGCGCCGGCCCTCGTGGGTGCCCACGCAGCCGTAAAGATCGTGAAGCCAGCCCGACCCGGAGACGCCCGATGTTCAGCAAGATCCTGATCGCCAACCGCGGCGAGATCGCCTGCCGCGTCGCGGCCACCGCGCGCAGGCTCGGCATCCGCACCGTCGCGGTGTACTCCGACGTCGACGCGCACGCGCGCCACGTCGCCGCCTGCGACGAAGCCTGGCGCCTGGGGCCGGCCGCGGCGCGCGAATCCTACCTGCGCGCCGACCTGATTCTCGACATCGCGAAGCGCTCGGGCGCGCAGGCGATCCACCCGGGCTACGGCTTCCTGTCGGAGAACGAGGAGTTCGCGCGCACGGTCGAGCAGGCGGGGCTGGTGTTCATCGGCCCGCCGGCCGATGCGATCGCCGCGATGGGCAGCAAGTCGGCGGCCAAGGCGCTGATGGAGCGCGCCGGCGTGCCGCTGGTGCCGGGCTACCACGGCGAAGACCAGGATCCGGCATTGCTCGCGCGCGAGGCCGCGCGGATCGGCTTCCCGGTGCTGATCAAGGCGAGCGCCGGCGGCGGCGGCAAGGGCATGCGCATCGTCGAGCGCCCCGAGCTGTTCGACGCGATGCTGGCCTCGTGCAAGCGCGAGGCCGCCGGCGCGTTCGGCAACGACGCGGTGCTGGTCGAGCGCTATGTCACCCGGCCCCGCCACATCGAGATCCAGGTCTTCGCCGACCGCCATGGCCACTGCGTGCACCTGTTCGAGCGCGACTGCTCGGTGCAGCGGCGCCACCAGAAGGTGCTCGAGGAAGCGCCGGCGCCCGGCATGACCGAGGCGCGCCGCCCGGCGATGGGCGAGGCCGCGGTCGCCGCGGCGCGCGCGGTCGGCTACGTCGGCGCGGGCACGGTGGAGTTCATCGCCGAGCAGTCGGGGCGCTTCTATTTCATGGAGATGAACACGCGACTGCAGGTCGAGCACCCGGTCACGGAGATGATCACCGGCTTCGACCTGGTCGAGTGGCAGCTGCGCGTGGCTGCCGGCGAACCGCTGCCGGCCGCGCAATCGTCGCTGCGCATCCGCGGCCACGCCATCGAGGCGCGGGTCTACGCCGAGAACCCCGACCGCAACTTCCTGCCGTCGATCGGCACGCTGCGCCACCTGCGCACGCCGGCCGCCACGGCCTTCACGCATCAGGCCGAGGGCTGCGCCGGGCGCGACGAACCGGCGCCGGTGCGCATCGACAGCGGCGTGCGCGAGGGCGACACGATCACTCCGTTCTACGACCCGATGATCGCCAAGCTGATCGTCTGGGGGCACGACCGCGATCAGGCGCTCGCGCGAATGGCGCGCGCGCTCGCCGCGTTCGAAGTGGTCGGCCCGGCCACCAACGTCGCCTTCCTGTCGCGGCTGATCGGCTGCGAGTCCTTCGCGCGCGCCGACCTCGACACCGGACTGATCGAGCGCGAGCGCGAGACGCTGCTGCCCGCGCCGGCGAAACCGCCGCTGCTCGCGCGCGCGATCGCCGCGGCCGCGGTGCTGGCCGGCGAGGCCGACGAGGCCGCGGCGGGCGAGCGCGCGAGCGGACGCCGCGACCCCCGGAACCTGCGCGACGGTTGGCGCGCAGCGGGCCGGCTCTCGCGCACGATGCCGTTCGAGGCGGCAGGCGGGCCGTGCCCGGTCGAGGTCGAATACGCGCCGCTCGGGTGGACGGTGCGCGACGGCGACGAGGCGATCTGCATCGCCGGGCTGCGCTGGTCGCCCGCCGAACGCCGGCTGCGCGGGCTGGCCAGCGAGCGCGCGTTCGAGGCCGGCGCGGTGCTCGACGACGAGACGCTGCACCTGTTCACCGCCGACGGGCCGCTCACACTCGGCTACGCGCCGCCGCTGGCTCACGTCGGCGAAGAGGGCGCCGACGAGTCGCGGCTCACCGCGCCGATGCCCGGCAAGGTGATCGCGCTGATGACCGAGCCCGGCGCGAAGGTCTCGCGCGGCCAGCCGCTGCTGGTCATGGAAGCGATGAAGATGGAGCACACGATCAGCGCGCCCGCCGATGGCGAGGTCGCGGCGATCCGCTACGCGGTCGGCGAGCAGGTCGCCGAGGGCGCGCAGCTGGTCGACTTCGTCCCGCGCGACTGAGGCCCGCTGCGCCGATGCGCATCGTGATCACCCACCCCGGCGCCGAGACCGGCGCGCGCTGGGTCGCGGCGCTGTCGGCGCGCCTGCCCGAGGCGGAAGTGTTCGCGTCGCGCGACGGCGACGGGCCGCCGGCCGACTATGCCATCGGCTGGATGCCGCCCGACCGCTTCTTCGCCGAACAGACGCGCCTGCGCGCTTTTTTTCAGCGCCGCGGCCGGCGTCGATCACCTGCTCGGCCACCCGGGCCTGCCGCCCGCGCTGCCGCTGATCCGGCTCGAAGACGCCGGGATGGGCACGCAGATGGCGCACTACTGCCTGCACGAAGTGCTGCGGCTGCAGCGGCGTAGCGCCGACTTCGAGGCGCAGCAGCGCGCGACCACGTGGCGCGACCTGGAGATCGAACCGCCATCGGCCTGGCCGGTCGGCGTCGTCGGACTCGGCGTGCTGGGCACCCAGGTGGCCCGGACGATCGCCGCAGAGGGTTTTCCGGTGCGCGGCTATTCCCAGCGTCCCGGACAGGTCGAAGACGTCGCGTGTTTCGACGCGTCGCAGGGCCTGCGCGAATTCCTGTCGGGTTGCAGGGTAGCGATCCTGCTGCTGCCGCTGACCCCGGCATCGACCGACCTGTTCGATGCCGAGCGCCTGTCGTGGCTGCCGCGCGGCGCCCTGGCTGATCAACGTGGGACGCGGCGCACTGCTGGTCGAGCAGGCGCTGCTCGATGCGCTCGACGACGGCCGGCTGTCGGGGGCGACGCTCGACGTGTTCCGGCACGAGCCGCTGCCCGAGGCGCACCCGTTCTGGGCGCATCCGAAGATCCGCATCACGCCGCACGTGTCGGCAGTCACCCGGGTCGAGGAATCGGCCGCGCAGGTCGCCGAAAAGCTGCAACGCTTCGAGCAGGGGCTGGCGGTCGGCGGAACGGTCGATCGCCGGCGCGGGTACTAGCCAGCTAGCGACGGCGGCTGCCGTCGAGCAGCAGCCCCACCACGGCAGCCACACCATCGGCAGGGGCGAGCCGACCTGCACGGATCGCCTCGGCCGCGGCGAACATCAGGGCTGCCATGGCGTCGAGCATCCATTGCGCGCTCAAGTCGACGCGGAACAGGCCTGCCTCCTGCCCGCGGCGGAACAGGGACAGCAGACGCTGCCGATACGGCTCCCATCGCACGTCGTTTTCAGGCGTGTCGTTGCCGGTCTCGTTGCGGTTGCGCGCCAGTAACAGGTGCAATGCCGCGTCGGGCATCGACTTCTCCACCAGCCTCGCGAGTGCTTCGTCGGCAGGCCCGCGCTCGGGCTGAGCGGCTTCGATGGCGCGTCCGGCCACCGCGTGTGCCAGGTGCTGCACGGCAAACAGGATCGCCTCCCGGCTCGGAAACATCCGGTGCAGCGTAGCGCGGCTGACCCCCACCTTGCGCGCCAGCTATTCCATCGGCAGTCGCGGCTGGTCGGTGAGGATCACCGCGATCGAGTACAGCAGGCCTTCACGGTCGATCGTCATGAACCCTGCCCGGCCGTACGGACGACACTGTCGCCACCCGGTGCGCCGGCCTGCCCGCCGCGCTCGGACCAGCCGCCACCGAGGACCTTGTACAGTTCGATCAGGTTGCTCACCTGCGCCGCCCGTGCAGCCAGCAGCGCCTGTTCGGAAGCGAGCAACGAGCGCTGGGCGTCGAGCCACGACAACTGGCTGTCGACCCCGCCCCGGTAGCGCAGATCGGCGAGCTCGAGGCTGCGCCGCGCGGCGCTCACCTGCGCCCGCTGCGCACGAAGCTGCTCATCCAGCGTCGCACGCGCGGCGAGCGCGTCGGCCACTTCCCGGAACGCCACCTGGATGGCCCGCTCGTATTCGGCCACGGACAAATCACGGCGCACTTCGGCGAGATCGAGACTTGCGCGGTTGCGGCCGCCGTCGAAGATCGGCAACGTGATCCGCGGCACGAAACTCCAGAAGCCGGAACCCCCATCGAACAAGCCGTCGAGCTCGGCGCTGGCGGTTCCGAGCGAACCAGCCAGCGTGATGCGCGGAAAGAACGCCGCTCGCGCCGCACCGATGTTCGCATTGGCGCCGCGCAGCCGATCCTCGGCGGCCAGGATGTCCGGACGGCGCTCGAGCAGTTCGGAGGGCAGCCCGGTGGCCGGCGGCTTCGGCCACTGCACCTGCGACAGGGTACGCAAGCCGGGATCGTCATCGGCCAGCGGCTGGCCGACCAGCAGCTCGAGCGCGTTGCGCGCCTGCCGGCGCTGCCGGTCGGCGCCGACCCGCTCGGCGCGCGCAGTCTCGACCAGCGCCTCGGCCTGCCGCAACTCGAGTTCGTTGGCCGCGCCGACGTCGTGGCGCAGGCGGATCAGCCCGAGCGATTCCGCGCGCACGGCAAGCGTGCGATCGAGCAGGTCCATCCGCTCGCGAGCCGCCAGCAGCGACAACCAGTTGTCCGCCACCTGCGCGATCAGCCCGATGTGAACCGCGCGCCGCGCCTGCGCCGTGGCGAAATATTCGGCCAGCGCGGCCTCGCCGAGGTTGCGCACACGTCCGAACAGGTCGAGTTCGAACGCGGTGATGCCCACGGTGGCGTCGTACTGGCTGGCAATTCCGGCCCGGCGCGCCGGCGCGATATCGGCGGGCAGACGCTGGCGCACGCCTGCGGCGCTCGCGTCTACGCCCGGCAGGCGGTCGGCACGCTGGATGCCGTAACGCGCCCGTGCGGCCTCGACATTGAGCGCGGCGATGCGCAGGTCGCGGTTGTTCTCCAGCGCAAGCGCGATCAGGTGCTGCAACGCGGGTTCGGCGTAGTAGTCGCGCCAGCCGAGTTCGGCCGCCGGCGCGACCGCCGGGTCGCCCGCTTGCGGCGACGCGGGTCCGTCCTGCTGCCACTGCGCCGCGACCGGCGCTGCGGGCCGCTCGTGGATCGGCGCGAACGAGCAGCCTGCCGACATCAACGCGAGCGCGGCGCCGGCGAAACGGATCGAGATCGCAGTGGTCCAGTCCGTCATCGTTCGTCCCCACTTGCACCGGCCCGACGATTCGCGAGCCGCCGCACCAGCACGAAGAACGCGGGCACCATGAACACCCCCAGAACGGTGGCCGTGAGCATGCCGCCGATCACGCCGGTGCCGATCGCGTTCTGGCTGGCCGAACTGGCGCCGGTCGCGACGACCAGCGGGGACACGCCGAGGATGAATGCCAGCGACGTCATCACGATCGGGCGAAAGCGCAATCGCGCCGCCTCGACCGTCGCCTCGATCAGGCCCATGCCGTCACGATGGAGGTCCTTGGCGAATTCCACGATCAGGATCGCGTTCTTGGCGGACAGGCCGATGATGGTGATCAGGCCGACCGTGAAGAACACGTCGTTGGGCATGCCGCGCAGCGTCACCGCGAGCACCGCGCCGATCACGCCCATCGGCACCAGCAGCAGCACCGAGACCGGGATCGACCAGCTCTCGTAGAGCGCGGCCAGCACCAGGAACACGACGAGCAGCGACAAGGCCATCAGCATCGGCGCCTGCGCGCCCGACTGCCGCTCCTGCAGCGACTGCCCGGTCCACTCGAAGCCGATGCCCGACGGCAGCTCTGCGATCAGGCGTTCCATCTCCTGCATCGCCTGGCCGGTGCTGTACCCCGGCTTCGCGTCGCCGGAGATCTTGTACGACGGATAGCCGTTGTACCGGATCAGCTGCACCGGGCCGGTGGTCCATGTGGTGGTGGCGAACGAAGACAGCGGCACCATGCCGCCGCGGCTGCCCGGCACGTGCAGCTCGAGGATCTCCGCGGGAGACATCCGGGCGGAGACGTCGGCCTGGACGACCACGCGCTGCATCCTGCCCAGGTTGGCGAAGTCGCCCGCGATGGACGAACCGAGCGCCGTGGAAACGGTCGACGCGATGCGATCGAACGACACCCCGAGTGCGGCTGCCTTCTGGCGGTCGATCTCGAGTTGCAGCAGCGGCGCATCCTCCAGGCCCTCGACCCGTGCGTACGCGATCACCGGGTTCTGCGCGGCCGCTGCGAGCAGGCGGTTGCGCGCGTCGAGCAGCGCTGCGTGGCCGACCCCGCCGCGGTCCTGCAGGCGCAGTGCGAAGCCGGAGGCGGTGCCGAGCTCGGGAATCGCAGGCGGCACCAGCGAGTACATCTGGGCATCGCGCACGCCCATGAACATCGCGCCGTTGGCCCGGTTCGCTTCGGCCATCGCCGACTCGTCCGGACCGCGCTCGGACCAGTCCTTGAACACCGTGAACGCCAGGCCCGCGTTCTGGCCCATGCCCGAGAAGCTGAACCCCTTGATGGCGACGATGCCCGCCACCGACGGTCGCGACAGCATGTAACGCTCGAGCTGTTCGAGCGCCTCGCTGGTGCGGTTGGCAGTGGCGCCGGCGGGCAGCTGGACGTCCGTGATGATGAAGCCCTGGTCCTCCACGGGCAGGAACGAGGTCGGCAGGCGCAGATAGGCCCAGGCCAGGGCGAGCAGCAGCACGACGTAGACCAGCATCACGCGTCCGATCCGGTGCAGCAGCCCCGTCACGCCGCGCTGGTATCGGTGCGTGGTGCGCGCGAAGCTGCGGTTGAACCAGCCCCCGAAGCCCCGCTTCTCGTGATGCTCCGGCGGAACCGGCTTCAGCAGCGTGGCGCACAGCGCCGGCGTGAGCGACAGCGCCAGGAAGCCCGAGAACAGGATCGACGTCGCCATCGACAGCGAGAACTGCCGGTAGATGATGCCGACCGAGCCGGCCATGAAGGCCAGCGGAAAGAACACCGCGGCCAGCACCAGCGTGATGCCGACGAGCGCCCCGGTAATCTGGCCCATCGCCTTGCGCGTGGCCTCCTTCGGCGACAAGCCCTCGGTAGACATCAGGCGCTCGACGTTCTCGACCACCACGATCGCGTCGTCGACCAGGATCCCGATCGCCAGCACCATCCCGAACATCGTCAGCACGTTGATCGAGAACCCGGCCGCGAACATGACCGCGAAGGTGCCCATCAGCGCGATCGGCACCACGATGGTGGGGATCAACGTGTAGCGCAGGTTCTGCAGGAACAGCAGCATCACCAGGAACACCAGCACCATCGCCTCGGCGAGGGTCACGAGCACCTGCAGGATCGAGATCTCGACGAACGGCGCCGTGTTGTACGGCACCGCATGCTCGACGCCTTCGGGGAAGTACCGGAGAGTTCGTCGAGCCGTGTCTCGACGGCGGTGGCGGTCGCGAGCGCGTTGGCACCCGGCGCCAGCTGCACCGCGACCGCGGCGGTTTCCTGGCCGTTCAGGCGCGCGCCGAACTGGTAGGTTTCGCCGCCCACCTCCACCCGCGCCACGTCGCGCAGGCGCACCGTCGAGCCGTCCGCGTTGGCACGCAGGATGATGTCGCCGAATTCCTCGGGCGTGGACAGCAGCCCCCTGACGATCACCGACGCGCTGATCTGCTGCGTGTCGGTGCTGGGCTGGTCGCCGACCATGCCGGCTGGCACCTGCTGGTTCTGCGCCGCGATCGCCTGGTTGACCTCCGCGGTGCTGAGTCGGTAGCCGACCAGCTTCTGCGGATCGATCCAGACGCGCATCGCGCGTTGCGCCGCGTACAGCTCGGCCTTGCCCACGCCAGGCACGCGGCGGATCTCGTTGATGATGTTGCGGGTGATGTAGTCAGCCAGCGCAAGCTGGTTCAGGCGCCCGTCCTTCGACGACAGGGTCACCACCATCAGGAAGTTGGAGGTGGCCTTTTCCACCTGCAGGCCCTGAGTCATCACCGCGACCGGCAGCCGCGATTCGGCTTTCTTGATGCGGTTCTGGACGCCGACCATTGCCAGATCCGGATCGGTGCCCGGCGCGAACACTGCGTTGATGGTCGCGCGGCCGTACGAGTTGCTCTGCGATTCGTAGTAGAGCAGCCCCTTGGCACCGTTGAGCTCCTGCTCGATCAGGCTCGTGACCGCCTGGTCGACCGTCTCGGCGGAGGCGCCCGGGTAGAGCGCGCTGATCTCGACGGTGGGCGGCGCGACGGTCGGATATTGCGAGACCGGCAAGTTCGGAATCGCCAGCACGCCGGCCAGCGTGATGAACAGCGCCACCACCCACGCGAAGACCGGCCGCTCGATGAAGAAGCGCGGCATGTTCAGGACCTCGGCTCGGCCGCGGCAGGTTCCTTCGACCAGGGCACGGGCTGCACCGTCGCGCCCGGGCGGATCTTCTGGAAGCCGTCGACGACCACCGTCTCTCCGGCCGCAAGTCCGTCGCGGACGATGTACTCGTCACCGACGGTGCCATCGGTGACCACGGCGCGCGGCACCGGCTTGTTGTCGGCCCCCACCACCAGCACGCTGCCGCCACCATCGGGCGATCGCTGAACCGCCTGCTGCGGAATCCGGATCGCCTGCTGCTCGACGCCCTGCTCCAGCCGCACACGGACGTACATGCCCGGCAGCAGCAGGCGGTCGGGATTCGGAAACTGTGCGCGCAGCGTGACCTGGCCCGTGTCGGGATCGACGGTGACGTCCGAGAACAGCATCCGGCCAGGGTGCGCGTACTGGCTGCCGTCCTCGAGCACCAGCGCCACCTTCGCACCGCCCTCGTCGGCACGTTCGAGCTGGCCGCTCGCGAAGGCCTTGCGCAGGCGCGCGAGCTGCGAGACCGGTTGCGTGAAGTCCGCGTAGACCGGATCGAGCTGCTGGATCCGGGCCATCGGCGTGGACTCGTCCTGTCCCACCAGCGCCCCTTCGGTGACCAGCGCCCGGCCGATGCGGCCCGAGATCGGTGCCGCGACGGTGGCGTAGCCCGGGTTCAGGCGCGCGCGAGCGCGCGCGGCGCGCTGGGCAGCGACCTCGGCCTCGCCCAGCTTCTGCGCGGCGGTCGCGTTGTCGTACTCCTGCTGGCTGATCGCGCTGGACTTCACCAGCGCGGCATAGCGGTTGGCCTGCACACGCGCAAGCGCGAGCGATGCCTCGGACCGCGCAAGCGCCGCCTCGGCCGCGGCCAGGTCTGCCTGCAGCGGCGCCGGGTCGATGCGGAACAGCAACTGCCCGGCCTTCACGTCGCTGCCCTCGCGGAACGCCCGCTGCAGCACGATGCCAGCCACCCGCGCGCGAACCTCGGCGATACGCGTGGGTTCGAGCCTGCCCGGAAGTTCGCTGGTGATGACCGTGGGCCGAGGCTCCACCTTCACCACCCCCACCGGGGGCGGTGGCGGTCCTCCTGCGGCCGGCGGCTCGCCGGGTTGGCAGCCAGCGAGCGCCAACGCAGCGCCGATCGCGACACCATAGAGGCCACTGCGCTGCGCGGCGAGTCTCATGCTGTTCTGGCCATGGAATTGGATGAGACGTGAGTTTCACTGCTGTCCGGTTAAATGTCGAACAAATTCAACTGATTAGCGACGTTGGGCTGGTCGATCTGGGATGCATCGGCCTGCAAGGCGCATGAAACCTCGGTTTTCTCGAACACCGACACCGACAGAATCTGTAGACATGTGTAGAGCGAGGCATCGAGTTGAAGCTGCTTCTTGACGATGGCGATGAGTACGTAGGTGGCTACGGCACACCACACCTGCGTCTTTACGGCGTTCTCGCTGGTGCCGAGAAACTTCTTGATGCGCAGGTGCTGCTTGATCCACTTGAAGAACAACTCGACCTGCCAGCGGCTCTTGTACAGCGCGGCGATCGTCAGCGCCGGCAAGGCCGTGTTGTTGGTCAGGAAGATCAGCGTCTTTCCCGACTCGGGATCCTTGAACCTGACACGGCGCAGGTGCTCGGGATACTTCTTCGCCGAGTAGTAGCCGTTGAGCATGACCCGTTGGTCGCTGATGACGCCGCTGCTGCGGTCGGTGGCGGCCGAGTACACGCGCCGCGCATCCATCGGCGACTTCGCGCGCGTGACGAAGAAGGCGCCGGCCTGGTGCAAAGCGTGCAGCCTTGCGAAGTCCACGTAGCCGCGATCCATCACGTAGAACGCACCGGCCTCGAAGGCCAGCAGATCGAGCACGTTCACGTCGTGCAGCTTGCCGTCGCTGATGTGGATGAATGCCGGGATGGCGCCACGCAGGTCCAGCAGCGTGTGCAGCTTGATGGCCGCCTTGGTGGAGCGAAACGGCGCCCAGTCGAACAGGCTCAGGCACAGATCGATGGTGCTGGAATCCAGCGCATAGACCGTATTGTCCAAGTCGACGCCGAGCGCATCGTTTGCGTACAGCTTGCGCGCACGCCGGATCAGCAGCGCAGCCAAGTCCGACCAGATGCGCCAGTTGCGCGACTCGTTGGCATCGGCCAGCGTCGATCGCTTGACTGCGGAGCGAAAGCCCATCGCATAAAGCTTGTTCGCGTTGGCCGACAGGCTGGCCTCGATGTCGCGCAGGCTCTCTCGCCAAGTCAGCTGCGCGAAGGCCATGGCCCGAAACTGCTCGGCGCACGACAACGTACGCACGCCCGAGTTGCCGCCATAGCGTTGCACGATGCGCGCAAAGCTGGTCCAGGGCACGAACTCCATGACTTGGGCGAACAAGGTCTTGCCGATGTACATGCGTGCTCCCCGAGGCAGTCAAGCCCGGGAAAGTACGCGGTTCTTGGCGAACGAAGTTCAAGTCGGCACCAAACAAAATCGGCCTACAGCCCGCGCCAATGCTTGCTCTCAAGCTCGGCGCGAGTCGATTAACCGGACAGCAGTGCGTGAGTTTATCAAATTAGACAAAACTGTGTCTGTGTCGATCTGCCGGCCGCCCAAAGGCACGGCAGTAGAATCGAAACCATGCAGGGGCGATGGGCCCCGTTGTCCGGAGTCGCCATGAAACTGCCTTCCCGGGTCCTGATCACCGAAGTCGGCCCGCGCGACGGGCTGCAGAACGAGAAGCAGCCGGTCTCCACCGACGTGAAGGTCGAGTTGTGCCAGCGCCTGCTCGACGCCGGCGTGCGCCAACTCGAAGCCACGTCGTTCGTCTCGCCGAAGTGGGTGCCGCAGATGGCCGACGCCGCCGAGGTGATGGCGCGGCTGCCGCGCCCGGCCGGCGTCACCGTCTCGGTGCTCACGCCGAACATGAAGGGCTTCGAAGCCGCGCTGGCCGCCGGCGCCGACGAGGTGGTGATCTTCGCCGCCGCCAGCGAAGCGTTCTCGATGCGCAACATCAACTGTTCGATCGCCGAGAGCATCGAGCGCTTCCGCCCGGTCGCGCAGGCGGCGAAACAGCACCGGCTGCGGCTGCGCGCCGCGCTGTCGGTGGCCTTCGGTTGCCCCTACGAGGGCGAAGTGCCGGTGGCCGCGGTGGTCGACGTCGCGTCGCGGCTGCGCGATCTCGGCTGCGACGAGATCGGCATCGCCGACACGATCGGAGTGGGCACCGCTGCACAGGTCGGGCGCGTTTTCGATGCCGTCGCGCGCGAAGTGCCGCTCGATCGGCTGTCGGGCCACTTCCACGACACCTACGGCCAGGCGATCGCCAACGTGGTCGCCAGCCTGCAGGCAGGCGTCTACCGCTTCGATTCGTCGATCGCCGGCCTCGGCGGCTGCCCGTATGCGAAGGGGCGCCACCGGCAATGTCGCGACCGAAGACGTGGTCTACCTGATGCACGGGCTGGGCATCGAGACCGGGATCGACCTCGATGCGCTGGTCGAGACCGGGCAGTGGATCTCGCGCCAGATCGGCCGCGCCAGTGCCTCGCGCGCGGGCAACGCGATCGCGGCGCGCAGGCGTGCGAAAGCGGAAGAAGCGGCGTGAGCGACGCTCCCCGCAGCGCGCGCGCGCCGGCCGCCGGCCGCGAGCCGGCCGCATCGGCCGCGCCGCTGTCATCGGCCGCGCCGGTTCCGTCTCCCTGCATCTCGGTGTGCCGCATCGAGCCGGCCAGCGGCCTGTGCGAGGGCTGCCAGCGCACGCTCGACGAGATCGCGCGCTGGGGTTCGATGAGCAACGAGGCGCGGCGCGAGGTGTGGAGCGCGATCCATGCCCGGCGCGCCGGCCGCGGCCCCGGCTCTGACACGGCGCAGGACGCAGCGGTTGCGGCCGCCGGCGGACCGGCTTCGTGAAGCCGCTGCCCGCAGGGCTGCGATTCGTCGAACGCGACTGGCTCTCGTCGAACCAGGTCGTCGGGATCGACGGCGCGCAGGCCACCGTCGTCGACACCGGTTACGCCAAGCACGCGGCGCTCACGGTCGCGCTGATGCGGCAGGTGCTCGACGGCACCGGCGCGCGCCTGGCGCGCATCGTCAACACCCACTTGCACTCCGACCACTGCGGCGGCAATCGCGCGCTCGCCGACGCGTTCGGCTGCACGATCACGGTGCCGCACGCTAGCGCGGCCGAGGTCGCCGAATGGGACGAGCGGCGGCTGAGCTTCGCCGCGACCGGGCAACGCTGCCCGCGCTTCGCGCACGACGCGACGCTGCGACCCGGCGACACGCTGCGCCTGGGCGCGCTCGACTGGGACGTGCACGCCGCCCCGGGGCACGACCCGAAGAGCCTGATCTTCCACTGCGAGCGCGAGCGGCTGCTGATCTCGGCCGACGCGCTGTGGGCGAACGGCTTCGGCATCGTGTTCCCGGAGATCGACGGCGAGTCGGGCTTCGACGAGCAGCACGAAGTGCTCGAGCTGATCGGGCGCCTGCGCGTCGAACAGGTGCTACCGGGGCACGGGCCGATGTTCGGCGACGTCGATGCGGCGCTCGGCCGCGCGCGCACGAAGCTCGCGGCGATGCGCGAGGACCCCGGGCGCCACGCGCGCCATGCACTGAAGGTGCTGGTGAAGTTCCTGCTGCTCGACGTCGAGCGCATCGACGGGCACGCGCTGCACGAACGCGTGAGCGACGCCGTGATCATGCGCCGCGCGGCCGCGCAGATCGGGATGGCCTACGAGGACGCGCTGCGCTGGGCGGCGGATTCGCTGGTGGCGCAGGGCCTGCTGCGGCGCGAAGGCGACCTGCTCGTCGACGCCTGATCGCCCGGCCCACGGGCCACGGCACAGCTCCCGGCCGCGCGGATTGACGATTCATCTCGTGAATGGATATCATCCACGCGGTGAAAACACTTCCCAGGCTCGCCGGACCCGCACTCGCGCAGCGATTGCGCGTGATGCCCGCGGTCGTGGTAACGGGCGCCCGGCAGGCCGGCAAGAGCACGCTGGCCGAGCATCTGGTCGGGGGCGCACGGCGCTACCACTCGCTCGACGACTTCGACGTGCTCGATGCCGCGCGCCGCGACCCGGAAGCGCTGGTCGGGGGCAGCGAACCGGTCACGCTCGACGAAGTGCAGCGCGAGCCCGGGTTGCTCTCGGCGGTGAAGCGGGCCATCGATCGCGATCGCAAGCCCGGACGCTTCCTGCTGACCGGCTCGGCGAACCTGCTGCTCATGCGCGGCGTGTCCGAGTCGCTGGCCGGCCGCGCAAGCTATCTCACTCTCTGGCCGATGACCCGGCGCGAGCAACGAGGCCTGGGGCGCGCCGGCCGATGGGACGAACTGCTTGCCACGCCCGAGTCCGAATGGCGTGCGCTGCTCGCCGCGGGAGACGGCGACGCCGAGGACTGGCGCGCGCTCGCGCGCCAGGGCGGGTTTCCCACTCCCGCCGTCGAACTGGCAGCGCCGGCCGAACGCGCGATCTGGTTCGATGGCTACGTGCGCACCTACCTCGAGCGCGACCTGCTGGACCTTGCCGCGATCAGCGCGCTGCCGGATTTCCGCCGCCTGATGCGAGCCGCGTGCCTGCGCCTGGGCCAGCTCGTCAACCAGACCGAACTGGGACGCGACACCTCGCTTCCGCAACCGACGGTGCATCGCTGGCTGAACCTGCTCGAGACCTCGTACCTGCTCGTGCGCCTGCCGGCCTACGCCGTCAATCGCACGAAACGGCTGATCAAGACGCCGAAGATGTACTGGGGCGACACTGGCGTGGCGCTTCATCTGGCAGGAACCGAGCCGGGCGGCGCTCATCTCGAGAACCTCGTGCTGCAGGACCTGCTCGCCTGGCGCGACGCCCGCGTCGAGCGCGCGGAGCTCGGCTACTGGCGCACGAGCACTGGCGAGGAAGTGGATTTCGTCATCGAGTCGGGACGCGGGTTGCTCCCGATCGAAGTGAAAGCGGCGTCCAGGCCGCGGCTGGCCGATTGCGCGCACCTGCGCACGTTCCGCGCCGAATACGGAAAGCAGGCAAGAGCCGGCCTGCTGCTGCACACGGGAAACATGCTCGAGTGGATGGCACCCGACGTGCTGGCCGCGCCGTGGTGGAAGGTACTCTGACGCAGCAGGCCCTACTTCCGGTTCCGCACGCTGGCGAACTCCCAGTTCGCGCGCGTGCGCCCTTCCTCCACCCGCTCGAGCGGCCGGGCCGCGACGATCCCGCCGTCGAGCGCGCGCCTCGCCAGCTCGATGTACAGCGCCGTGCCGCGGCGCTTCCAGGCGATGTCGTCGTCGCTCAAGCTGCGTCGCACGCGCGCCGGCACTCCGGCGACGAGCACCCGCGGCGGGATCGCGTCGGCCACCTTCACGAACGACATCGCCGCGACGATCGCCTGCTCGCCGATGACCGCCGTGTCCATCACGACCGCCCGGATGCCGACGAGCGCCTCGCGGCCGACGCGCGCGCAATGGATGACCGCGCCGTGGCCGATGTGCGCCTCTTCCTCCATCACGCAGTCGAAGTCGGGCGCCGAATGCACCACGCAGTTGTCCTGCAGGTTCGCGTTGCGCTCGAGCACGATGCGGCCGAAGTCGCCGCGCAGCACCGCACCGGGGCCGACGTAGCAGCCCGGGCCGACGATCACGTCGCCGATCAGCACGGCAGCCGGATGCACGTAGGCCGTCGGATCGATCACCGGGACGATCCCTTCGAAGGCGTAGACGGTCTGGGCGCTGGGCACGGGCATCTCCTCTCGTGGCGATGGTAACCCGTCGAGGCGCCCCATTCCCCGAATCGTCGACGCAACATCCGGCCGGTGCCTGGCGGCGATGGCCGGACAGCCACGGGTCAACGCCGCTTTCTGCCGGGTCGCCCGCGCGCGAGCTCGCGCTCCATGTCGGCCACCAGCGCCTGCGCTTCGGCGCCCTCCGGAATCGGCCGGCCCGAGTCGCGCCATGCGACCGCGTCCTTGTAGCCGTGCAGCTGCGCGCGGCGCCGGAACCACATGCCCTCGGGGTTGTGCCGCGTGATGCCGTCGAACACGGTCGCGAGCACCTGCGCCTGGCCGAGCCCCATCGCGTCGAGCACCTGGTTGACGACCAGCTTGTGCATCGTCAGCTGGCCGCGCGGCACGCCTGCGATGCGATCGGCCAGCGCGCGCACCGTCTCGTCGAGCCGCGCGGCCGGCACCGCGTCGGTCGCCAGCCCCCACTCCTTCGCGGTCGCGCCGTCGATCGTGTCGCCGGTGAACATCATCCGCTTGGCGCGCATCGGCCCGAGGCGGAACGCCCACATCGCGGTGGTCGGACAGCCCCAGACCCGCGTCGGCATGTAGCCGATGCGCGCGTCCTCGGCCATCACGAGCAGGTCGCAGCACAGCGCGATGTCGCTGCCGCCGGCCACCGCGTGGCCGTGCACCTGCGCGATCGTCGGCTTGTGGCTGTGCCACAGGCTCATGAAGTCGTCGGTGAAGCGCTTCATCGTGCGGTAATCGAGCATCGGATCCCACGGCGTCGATTCCTGCTGGCACGGATGATCGACCACCTGTTCGCCGAAGGCCTGCAGGTCGTAGCCGGCGCAGAATGCGCGGCCCGCGCCGGCCAGCACGATCGCGTGCACCTGGTCGTCGGCGTTCGCGAGCTCGACCGCGCGGCGGATCTCGCCCGGCATCCGCTCGTCGATCGCGTTGAGCCGCTCGGGCCGGTTCAGCGTGATCCGCGCCACGCGCGGGTTCGCGCGGTCGCGCGCGTACTTCAGGGTCTGGAATCGTGGCATCGGGTTCTCTGGCGGGAGCGGCCGCGAAGGCGGGCCGGTACGACGCAGCGTCAGTCGTACTTGCGCGCGTCCTCGATCACCTTGCCGTCGTTCGGCAGGCTGCCGGGATCGAGCAGTTCGACCTCGCCGCGCAGCTTGGTGACCTCGCGGATCGCATCGGCCAGCCGCACGGCGAGCGCCTCGCCGCCCCCGGCCGCGGCCAGTTGCGCCGCGTCGACCTCGCATTTCAGCGTCATCCGGTCGTTGGCCATCTCGCCTTCGACCACCAGCCGCGCGCGCGCCGCCTCGGGAACGCGGCGGACGATCTCGGCCACCTGGCCCGGATGCACGAACATGCCGCGCACCTTGGCCGTCTGGTCGGCGCGGCCGAGCCAGCCGCGAATGCGCACGTTGGTGCGCCCGCACGGCGAGATGCCCGGCAGCACTGCCGAGAGGTCGCCGGTGCCGAAGCGGATCAACGGGTATTCGGGATTGAAGCTGGTGACCACCACCTCGCCGACCTCGCCGTCGCGCACCGGCTCGCCGGTGCCGGGGCGCACGATCTCGAGGATCAGCTCCTCGTCGAGGATCATGCCTTCCATCGCGTTCGACTCGTAGGCGATCAGCCCCACGTCGGCGGTGCCGTACCACTGCAGCACCGTCTCGATGCCCTGCTGGTGGAACCAGCTGCGCAGGCTCGGCGGCAGCGCCTCGGCGGCCAGCAGCGCGCGCTTGAGGTTCGAGATGTCGAGCGCCAGCTCCTGAGCCTTCTCGACGATGATGCGCAGGAACGACGGCGTGCCGGTATACGCGTCGGGCCGGAACCTGCGGATGAGTTCGATCTGCTGCTCGGTCTGCCCGGTGCCGGCCGGAATCACCGCACAGCCGAGCCGGCGCGCGGCGCCGTCGACCATCCACGCACCCGGGGTCAGGTGGTAGCCGAAACAGTTCTGCACCACGTGTCCGGGACGAATGCCGGCCGCATACAGCGCGCGGGTGCTGCGCCACGGATCTTCGCGCGCGCCTTCCGGATCGAAGATCGGCCCCGGCGACATGAACAGCCGCCCGAGCCGGCCCGGCTCGACCGTGGTCAGCCCGCCGAACGGCGGATCCTCGTCCTGCAGCGCCTTCAGGTCGCTCTTGCGCAGCACCGGCAGCTGCGCCAGCGCCTTGCGCGAGGCGATCGCCTGCGGATCGACGCCCTGCAGGCGTCTCGCCCAGCCGCGCGCGTTCGCGCTGGCGCGCGCGACGAGCCCCGGCAGCGCCGCCATCAGCGCGCCTTCGCGCGCCTCGGCCGAGCGGGTCTCGAGCAGGTCGTAGTACGCGGACATCGGTTCAGAGCCAGCGCTTGCGGCGCTTGTAGGACTTCAGGTTCTTGAACGAGCGGCGCTCCTCGCCGCCGCCGCCCAGGTAGAACTCCCGCACGTCCTCGTTGTCGATGAGGTCGGCCTGCGTGCCGTCGAGCACGATCTTGCCCGACTCCATGATGTAGCCGTAGCTGGCCGCGTGCAGCGCCATGCGCGCGTTCTGCTCGACCAGCAGGATGGTGATCTTCAGTTCGCGATTGAGCTGGCGGATGATGCCGAACACTTCCTTCACCAGCAGCGGCGACAGGCCCATCGAAGGCTCGTCGAGCAGAATCATCTTCGGGCGGGCCATCAGCGCGCGGCTGATCGCGAGCATCTGCTGCTCGCCGCCCGACAGGTATCCGGCCAGCCCGGTGCGCTCGCGCAGCCGGGGGAAGAAGTCGAACACCATGTCGAGGTCGCGCCTGACGCCCGCGTTGTCGCGGCGCGTGTAGGCGCCGAGCCGCAGGTTCTCGATGACCGTCATGTCCTCGACGATGCGACGGCCCTCCATCACCTGGAAGATGCCGCGGCGCACGATCTGCTCGGGCGCCATGTTGGCGATCTCCTCGCCCATGAAGGTGACGTTGCCGCGCGTGACCTCGCCGTCCTCGGTGCGCAGCAGCCCGGAGATCGCCTTCAGGGTGGTCGACTTGCCGGCGCCGTTGGGCCCGAGCAGCGCGACGATCTCGCCCTCGGGCACCTCGAGGCTGACGCCGCGCAACACGAGGATGACCTCGTCGTAGACGACCTCGATGTTGTTGACGGTCAGGATCGGGGTGCCGGCGGCGACCGCCGGCTCCGCCTGCTTCGTTTGCGCTTCGACCATGGTTGCGATGCCTGCTGCGACCGACCGCCTCCCTTCCGTGCCGCCGGCGGCCACGGAAGGGAAGCCGGCAGCGATCACCAGCCGAGCCACTCCGGCTTGCGCGGGATCACCGACTCGCCGATCTTCTCGATGCTCTGCGCACCGCCCTTCGAGTTGGCGCGGTAGATGAACACCGTCGTCGTGCCGCGGTGGTCTTCCGACGTCCAGGTGGAAGGAATGCACACGCCCTGCAGTTCGGCCGGGACGTGGTCCTTCATCTGCTCCATCGCCTTCTTGATGTTCGGGCCGGTGACGCCGCCCGCCTTGTCGGCCACGGCCATCGCGTCGCGCATGTAGTAGACCGAGCAGATGCCGCGCATGTAGTGCACCGGCCGGTACATGTTGCCCGAGGCATCGGAGACCTTCGAGATCTCGCGCACCGTCTTCATGCCCGGCGCGGTCGATTTCCAGTCGGCCGCACCCACCACGAACACCACGCCGTTGGCGGCGTCGCCCGCGGCCTTCAGCGCGTTCTCGTCCATCGCCCAGACGTTGCCCAGGAACTGGGTGTCCACGCCGACCGTGTCGCACGACTTCAGCAGCGAGATCGTCGAACCGCCGGTGTTGGCGAGGAACGCGTAGTTGGCGCCGGACTCCTTCAGGCTCAGGCACTGCGCCTTGAAGTCGCCGGGCTTGAGCGAGTACTGGATCGGCGGAACGGTCGCGAAACCCATCTCCTTGGCGTAGTCGCCGCACGCGGCCTTCGGCGCGTTCGGGTACGGGTGGTTGTCACCCATGTGGACGAACTTCGGCGAAGCGATGCCCTTCTTCTTCGCGTCGGCTGCGGCCCACTGCACCAGCGCGCGGCAGGCGTCGGTGTACGACGGGCCGTAGAAGAAGTTGTACGGCGCCGGCTTCGAACCGTGCGTGCCCTTGCCCGACGGGTCGGTGAGGTGGCCCGAGTACGAAGCCGAGAAGTAGGGGATTTCGTCCTTGGCGACGAAGGTGACCATCGCCTCCGTGTCGCCGGTGCCCCAGCCCTGGATCGCGGCGACCTTCTGCGAACCGGTCCACTTCTTGTAGGTGGCGATCGCGCGCGGGATCTCGTAGCTGTAGTCGACCGTCTCGAAGTCGATCTTCTTGCCGTTCACGCCGCCGTGCGTGTTCACGTAGGCGAGCGCGTCGGCGACGCCCCGGCCGTACGGCTTGCCGACGTCGGAGGTCGCGCCGGTGTAGTCGGCGATGTGGCCGACGAAGATGCCCTGGGCGGCGGCCGGACCGGCGCCGATCAGGACCGCCGCCGCAGCCGCGGCGGAAAACAGGTTGCCCTTCATTGCAGTGCTCCTCTCTGGGGGGTCGTGGCTAGTAAGAAAACGGGTACAGCTTCCAGTACGTCTTGATCATCTTCCAGCGATGCGCGAGCCCGTCGGGCTCGAAGATCAGGAACAGCACGATCACGAGGCCGATCGCGCCCTCCTTCACGAAGGCGAGCCCCTCGGTGAGCGCCGGAAACACGCTCCCGACGCTGCGCGACAGCGCCCCGATGCCCTCGGGCAGCAGCACCATGAACGCGGTGCCGAGCAGGGTGCCCATCACGCTGCCCAGCCCGCCGATGATGATCATGCCGAGGAACTGGATCGACAGCAGGATGGTGAACGCCTCGGAAGACACGTAACCGAGGTAATGGCCGAACAGCGCGCCGCCGATGCCGGCGTAGAACGCCGAGATGCCGAACGACAGCACGCGGTAGCGGGTGAGGCCGATGCCCATCACCTCGGCCGACAGGTAGTGGTCGCGCACCGCGACGAACGCGCGCCCGTCGCGGCTGCGCAGCAGGTTGGTGCCGAGCAGGTACATCAGCACCACGTAGGCGAGCACCACGTAGAAGTAGCCGTGGTCGCCGCTGATCTCGTAGCCGAAGATGCTGAACGGCTGCGCCAGCGTGCCGGCCGAACCGCCGGTGAACCACTTGGCACGCGCGAAGAAGTCTTCGAGGATGAACTGCGCGGCGAAGGTGGCGATCGCGAGATACAGCCCCTTGATCCGCGCGGCCGGGATGCCGAACAGCAGGCCGACCAGCGTGGTCAGCACGCCGGCCAGCGGAATCGCCCAGAACACCGGCACGCCGAACGAGTTGCTCAGCCACGCCGACGCGAACGCGCCGAAACCGAAGAACGCCGCGTGCCCGAGCGAGATCTGCCCGGTGAAGCCGACCAGGATGTTGATGCCGAGCGCGGCGATGCCGTAGTAGCCGATCTGGATCAGCAGGTTGAGATGGTACTTGCTGAGCAGCTCGAAGCCGCCGATCTTCAGCGGCGCCAGGCACAGCAGCACCACCGCGACGATCACCACCGCCCGGGTCGCGGGCGTCGGGAAGATCGTGGTGTCCTTGCGGTACGCGGTCTTGTACTGGCCGCAGGGAATCAGTGCGGAGGACGTTGTGGCCAACTCAAACCCTTTCGATCTGTTTCGTGCCGAACAGGCCGTACGGCTTGATCATCAGGATGATGATCAGCGCGTAGAACGGCGCGACGGTGTACAGGTTGCCCACGTTCAGGTACTGGCTGTCGACGAACTCGGCGACGTTTTCGAGCACGCCGATGATCAGCCCGCCCAGGATCGCGCCGACGATCGAGTCGAGCCCGCCCAGGATGACGACCGGGAACACCTTGATGCCGAAGAACGACAGCGCCGAGGACACGCCGTTGACCATGCCCACGACCACGCCGGCCAGCGCCGAAACCATCGCCGAGATCGCCCAGGCCATCGCGAACACCGACTTCACCGAGATGCCCAGGCTCTGCGCGACCTGCTGGTTGAACGCGGTGGCGCGCATCGCCAGGCCGAGCCGCGAGAACTTGAAGAACCAGGCGAAGCCCACCATGATCAGCAGCGAGATCACCATCGACATCACGTATGGCGTCTGCACGTTCAGCCCGAGGATGTTGACCGCCTTGGTGCCGAACACCTCCGGATAGGGCTTGGCCCAGACGCCGAAGATCCACTTCATCATCGCCGAGAAGAAGATCGACAGGCCGATCGTGACCATGATCACCGAGATGATCGGCTCGCCGATCATCGGCCTGAGAACGATCACCTGCAGCAACACGCCGAACACCATCATGAACGCGAGCGTGATCGGAAAGCCGATCCAGAACGGCAGCTGCCAGTAGGTGAGCATCCACCAGCAGACCCAGGCGCCGATCAGCAGGAACTCGCCCTGCGCGAAGTTGACGATCTGGGTCGACTTGTAGATCAGCACGAAGCACATCGCCACCACGCCGTACAGCGTGCCGATGATGAGGCCGTTGACGATCAGCTGGACCAGCAGGTCGGTGTTCATCGCACCTCCAGTTCCGCGGGCTCGGCCGGCGCCGGCTTCGAAGGCGGCGGCTCGATCAGGGTTTCGAGCACCAGGTCGGTGCGGATCCGCGACGTGGTGCCGTCCTGGAAAGTGATCGTCGTGTCGACGTGCACCGTCGAACGGTCGGAGTAGATCGCGTCGATGATGTCGGCGTACTTCTCGTTGATGACGCCGCGGCGCACCTTGCGGGTGCGCGTGAGCTCCCCGTCGTCGGCGTCGAGCTCCTTGTAGAGCAGCACCAGCTTGTGGATGCGCTGCGGCTCGGGCAGCGACGCGTTGACCTTCTCGACTTCCTCGCGCAGCATCTGGTAGACGCGCGGCTGCGCCGCAAGGCTCGTGTAGTTGGTGAACGCGATGCCGCGCTGCTCGGCCCACTTGGAGACGATCGAGTAGCGGATGCAGATGATCGCGGTGAGGTAGGGCTTGTCGTGGCCGAGGATCACCGCCTCGGCGATGAACGGCGAGAACTTGAGCTTGTTCTCGATGAACATCGGCGAGAAACGCGTGCCGGTGGACGTGATGGCGAGGTCCTTGATGCGGTCGATGACCACCAGGTGGCCGTTTTCCTTCTTGATGTAGCCGGCGTCGCCAGTGTGCATCCAGCCGTCGCGCAGGTCGGCGCGGGTGGCCTCCTCGTTCCCGTAGAAGCCGAGGAAGGTGCCGGCACTGCGCGCGACGATCTCGCCGACGCCGTTGGCGTCGGGGTTGTCGATGCGCACTTCGGAGGTGTCGAACGCCACGCCCACGGTGTCGAAGTCGACGTCGTCGGCCCGGTGGATCGTGTACGCGCCCGACAGCTCGGTTTGCCCGTAGATCTGGCGCAGCGGCACGCCCATCGCCCTGGAAGAAGCGGAAGGTGTCGGGACCGAGCGCCGCGCCGCCGGTGGCCGCCGACTTCAGGTAAGTGAAGCCGAGCCGGTCGCGCAGCGCCTTGAACAGGATGAAGTCGGCGAGCTTCGAGCGGCGGCGCCGGTCGAGCGCGGCCAGCCCGAGCTTCATGCCCCACGCGAACATCTTCTGCTTGAACGGCGTGGCGTCCATCACGCGGGCGCGCACGTCGGCGGCGATCTGCTCCCAGACGCGCGGCGCGAGCAGTACGAAGGTGGGCCCGATCTCGCGCAGGTCGGCCATCTGCGTCTCGGGCTCCTCGACGAAGTTCACCGTGATGCGCGAGATCAGCGCCTGCGCCACCGCGTAGACCTGCTCCATGATCCACGGCAGCGGCAACATCGACACGTAGTTGTCGGTGGGCAGCTTCGGGTCGGCGCGCAGGTACGACAGGCAGTGCGCGAGGAACGGCCCCGACTGCAGCATCGCCATCTTCGGGTTCGAGACGGTGCCGGAGGTGGTGCAGAGCACGGCGACGTCCTCGCCCTTGCCCAGCGCAACCTCGACCGCGAAGCGCCCCGGATCGGCGGCCTCGACCTTCGCCGCCACCGACTTGAGCTCGTCCCAGCTCATCAGCCGCGGATCGTCGTACTTGCGCATGCCGCGCGGGTCGAAGTAGATGATGCGCTCGATCTTCGTGGTCGAGGTTTCGGCGACTTCGAGCAGCTTGTCGACCTGCTCTTCGTCTTCGGCCAGCACGATGCGCACCTGCGCGTGGTCGAGCAGGTAGGCGACTTCCTGGTTCAGCGCATCGTGGTAGATGCCCAGCGTCATGCAGCCGATCGCGTGCGCCGCGATCTCGCCCCAGAGCATCTCGGGCCGGTTCTTGCCGATGAGGCTCACCGCCTCGCCGCGCCGCACGCCGAGCCCGTGCAGGCCGAGCGCGATTTCCTTCACCCGGGCCAGGTAGTCGGACCAGGTGAACTCGTTCCAGATGCCGAATTCCTTTTCGCGCAGCGCGACTTCGCCGGGCCAGTGCGTCGCGTTGTGCACCAGCAGCTTCGGGAAGGTGTCGTGCAGGACGACGTCGCCGTACTCGGGCTGCATTCAGGCGGCTCCCGCTTCGTCCTCGACGCCGAGGTAGGCGCGCTTGACGTGCTCGTTGCCCATGATCTCGTGCGGCAGGCCGTCGGCGATGACCCGCCCGAAGTCGAGCACCATCACGCGATGAGAGATGTCCATGACTACGCCCATGTCGTGCTCGATCATGATCACCGTCATCCCCCATTCCTCGTTGAGGTCGGCGACGTAGCGGGCCATGTCCTCCTTTTCTTCGAGGTTCATGCCGGCCATCGGCTCGTCGAGCAGGATCAGGTCGGGCTTGACCGCGATCGCGCGCGCCAGCTCGACGCGCTTGCGCAGGCCGTAGGAGAGCGTGCCGGCCACCGCCTTGCGGATGTGGCTGATCTCGAGAAAGTCGATGATGTCCTCGACGTGGCGCCGGTGCTCGAGTTCTTCCTTCTGCGCGCCGCCGAACCAGTACAGCGCGCCGTTGAGGAAGTTGTTCTTCAGCAGGTGATGCCGCCCGACCATGATGTTGTCGAGCACGGTCATGTGGCTGAACAGCGCGAGGTTCTGGAAGGTGCGTCCCAGGCCGAGCGGCGCGCGCTGGTTCGGCGTGAGGCGCGTGATGTCGCGGCCTTTGAAGAAGACCTGGCCGGCGGTGGGCGAGTAGCGGCCCGAGATGCAGTTGAGCATCGAGGTCTTGCCGGCGCCGTTCGGTCCGATGATGGAGAACAGCTCGCCCTGGCGCACGTGAAAGCTCACGTCGCTCAGCGCCTTCACGCCGCCGAACTGCAGCGAGATGGCCTTCGCTTCGAGTATCGGAGTTCCTTCGCCCTGCAAGTGTCTGCCTCCCGAACCGTCGTCGCGGCCTGCATCGCGCGCGCGCCGTTGCACCGGTACTGCGCCGCACCGGGCAGTCTAAGGCCGCCTGCGCAGTATAGTTGTCGTCCGTCCGACAAACTCAGGGAAAACAGGGGGATCCGACCATTGAGCGCCTTCGACGACATGCTCGAACTGTCGCCGTGGATGCGCGCGCTTGACGCGGCGCAACATGCGCGAATGCGCGAGGATCTCGCCGAACGCCGCGTCGCCTGCGGCGGCTTCGTCTGCCGCAAGGGCGAGCCGGTCGAGCACTGGATCGGCGTCATCGAGGGCCTGGTCAAGATCAGCAACGTCTCGGCCGTCGGCAAGGCGGTCACCTTCACCGGCATCGCGCCCGGCGGCTGGTTCGGCGAAGGCTCGATGCTCAAGGACGAGCCGCGCCGCTACGATGGCGTGGCGCTGCGCGACAGTCGCATCGCGTATTTGCCGCGCGCCACTTTCCAGTGGCTGCTCGACACCAGCATCGCGTTCAACCGCTACCTGCTGATCCAGTTGAACGAGCGGCTCGGCCAGTTCATCGGCACCGTGGAGATCGACCGGCTGCTCGGCCCCGATGCGCGGGTGGCGCGCTGCCTGGCCCAGCTGTTCAACCCGCTGCTGTATCCCGGGCTGGGGCGCAAGCTGCAGATCTCGCAGGGCGAGATCGGATACCTCACCGGCCTGTCGCGCCAGCGCGTGAACCAGGCGTTGCGCCGCCTGGAGGGCATCGGCCTGCTGAAGGTCGACTACGGCGGCGTGACCGTGCTGTCGGTCGACGGGCTGCGCGAGCTCGAAGACTGATCCGCCCGGCGCGCGAGCACCACCTGCAGCTCGGCGAACCCTGCCGGGTGCGCGTGCCGCGGATACGGCGGCCGTGGCCATTGCCAGAGCTCGCCCGGAAACAGCGCGCGCACCGCGTTGACGTCGCAGTGATACGGCGGACCTTCGATGCGCCCCTCGAGCCGACCCTCGCGTTCGACCTGCACCGCCAGCAGGATCAACGTGCCCGCGGGCCGCAGCCATGTGGCCAGGCGCCGGGCGTAGGCGACCCACAGGTCGGGGTGCAACGCGCACAGGCAGGCCTGGTCCCAGATCGCGTCGAACGGCGCGGCCGGCGTCCAGTCGAGCAGGTCGGCCTGGGCCACCTCGGCGACGAGCCCCGCCTGCGCCAGGCGCGCGCGCGTGAGCTCGACCGCCGCCGGCGCGTAATCGACCCCCACCGCGCGCAGCCCGCTCGCCGCGAGCTGCAGCACTTCGTAGCCGGCACCGCAGCCGGGCACCAGCACCCGCGCCCCCGGCGCGAGCACCCCGCTCGCCACCAGTGGCGCGAGCGCCGGATTGACCGTCCCGCGGTCCCGGGGGCGTGCGCTGCGACTCGAAGCGCTGCTGCCAGAAGGCGAGCGTCGGGCCGGCCGGCTGCGCCGCGGGCGTGCTCACTTGTCGTAGCGGTAGAAGCCGCGGCCGGTCTTGCGGCCGAGCAGGCCGGCGTCGACCATTTCGCGCAGCAGCGGGGCCGGCCGGTACTTCGGGTCGTTGAAGCCGCCGTAGAGCACTTCCATCACCGCCAGCTGCACGTCCAGCCCGATCAGGTCGCACAGCGCGAGCGGGCCGATCGGATGGTTGCAGCCGAGCTTCATGCCGGCGTCGATCTCCTCGGCGCTCGCCAGCCCCTCCTGCAGCGCGAAGATCGCCTCGTTGATCATCGGGCAGAGGATCCGGTTGACGACGAAGCCGGCGCTGTTCTTCACGCCGATCGGGGTCTTGCCGAGCCGCTGCGCCAGTTCGGTGACCGCCGCCACCGTCTCTTCCGAAGTGCGCAGCCCGCGAATGATCTCGACCAGCGCCATCACCGGCACCGGGTTGAAGAAATGCATGCCGACGAAATGTTCGGGCCGATGCGTCGAGGCGGCCAGCCGCGTGATCGAGATCGACGAGGTGTTCGTCGCGACGATCGTCGACGGCTTCACGATGCCTTCGAGGTTCTTCAGGATCCGGATCTTCAGTTCCTCGTTCTCGGTGGCCGCCTCGATGACCAGGTCGGCCACGGCGAGATCCTCGGAACGGGCAGTGGTGCGGATCCGCGACAGGATCTCGAGCTTGCGCGCCTCGTCGATCGAGCCCTTCTTCACCAGGCGGTCGAGCGAACCCGACACCGTCTTCAGGCCGCGCTCGAGCGCGGCCTCGCTGACGTCCTGCATCACGGCGTCGATGCCGGATGCGGCGCAGGCCTGGGCAATGCCGTTGCCCATCGTGCCGGCGCCGATGATTCCCACGGTCTGGATGGTCATGGCTGCAGTCCTCGAAGCTTCCGCGAAAGCCGGCATTCTATCGGGCCGGCACGCAGCGCCGAGGCTTCGAGTGCCGGCTCAGCCGGTGCGGGCCGAAAACCCCGCGCCGGCCAACCGGGCGAGAAGCGCCGACACGTGCCCGGGGCCGCGCGCCTGGACGACGATCTCGACCTCGACGCGCTGCGCGCCGATGCTGCCGAACGCGCGCTCGTGCCGGATCTCCTCGATGTTGGCCTGTTCGTCGGCCAGCAGCGCGGTGACTTGCGCGAGCGCGCCCGGAACGTCGCGAATGTCGACGTAGAGCCGCGCCAGCCGGCCCGAGCGGGCCATGCCGCGCTCGATGATCGAGGCGAGCAGCAGCGGGTCGATGTTGCCCCCCGACAGCACCAGGCCGACGCGCCGGCCGCGAAAGTGCTCCGGATGCCGCAGCAGCGCCGCCAACGGCACCGCGCCGGCCCCTTCGGCCACGGTCTTTTCGATCTCGAGCAGCATCAGCACCGCTCGCTCGACGTCGCCTTCGTCGACCAGCAGCACTCTGTCGACGCGCTTGCGGATCACCGGCAGCGTGCGCTCGCCCAGCCGGTCGACGGCGATGCCTTCGGCGATCGAGCCGGCACCCAGCGGATGCTGCCCGCCCTCGATCGCGTCGTGCACCAGCGCGAAGCGCTCGACCTGCACGCCGGTGACCCGGATGCCGGGCTTCAGGTGCTTCGCGGCGGTGGCGATCCCGGCGATGAGGCCGCCTCCGCCGATCGGCACCACCAGGTCGTCCAGGTCGGGCTGGGCAGCCAGCATCTCGATGCCGATCGTCCCCTGGCCGGCCATCACCGCGTCGTCGTCGAAGGGGTCGATCATCGTCAGCCCGCGCTCCGCGGCCAGCACCAGTCCGCGCGCGCGCGCCTGGTCGAAACGCTCGCCGTGCAGCACCACCTCGGCACCGAACTCGCGGGTGCGCTCGACCTTCACCGATGGCGTGAAGCGCGGCATCACGATCGTCGCCGGAATGCCGAGCCGGCTCGCGTGCCAGGCCACGCCCTGTGCGTGATTGCCCGCCGAGACCGCGACGACGCCGCGCGTGCGCTCGTCGGCGCCGAGGAGCGCCAACCGGTTCAGCGCGCCGCGCTCCTTGAACGAGGCGGTGAACTGGAGGTTCTCGAACTTCAGGAACACTTCGGCGCCCGTGATCTGCGACAGCGTGCGCGAAGCCGGGCAGGGCGTGTCCTGCACCTGGCCTGCGAGGCGCCGGGCGGCGGACTCGATGTCGGCGAATCGCAAGACGGGCGCGTCCATGTCGGTCTCCGGGCGGGTTCGCGCCGCACGCGCAAGGTCGCGACGCTGTCGGCATAATGCGCCGCTGCGATCCGACGCGACAACCGAACCGATGACTCCCGAAAGCCCCTCGCCGGCGCGCCCCGGCCTCGCGCCGGTGGCCGCGCAGGTATCGCCCTGGGCGCCGCTGCGCTGGCTGGCGCTCGGCTGGGAAGACCTGCGCGCGACGAAGTTCCGCGGGCTCTTCTATGGCGTGCTGTTCGCGCTGATGGGTACCGCGATCCGCGCGATCTACGAGACGCAGTGGCAGCTGACGATGGGGCTGACCGCGGGCTTCTTCCTGCTCGGACCGTTCGTCTGTGCCGGCCTGTACGAGCTGTCGCGCCAGCGCGAGCGCGGCGAGCCCGCCAGCCTGGCGAAGTCGCTGGTCTGCTGGCGGCGCAATCCCGGCGCGATCGCGTTCTTCGCGGCGATCCTCACTTTCGCGATGATCATCTGGGCGCGCGTCTCGGTGGTGCTGTTCGCGCTCGCCTCGACCACCGAATTCCCGACCGTACGCGGCATGCTCGGGCAGATCGTGTCGCTGGCGAACCTCGAATTCCTCGCGCTGTGGACCGCGGTCGGCTTCGTCTTCGCGTCGCTGGTGTTCGCGATCTCGGTGGTGTCGGTGCCGTTGATGCTCGACCGCCGCGCCGACACGATGGTGGCCGCCTTCTCGAGCGCCCGCGCGCTGGCCACGCACCCGGGCCCGGCCTTCCTGTGGGCCCTGCTGATCGTGGCGCTGGTCGGCACGAGCCTCGTGCTGTGGCTCGGCCTGCTGATCCTCACCGCCCCGCTGGTGGGCCACGCGACCTGGCACGCATATCGCGCGCTGATCTGCGACGAGCCCGCCGGCATCGGAGCGACTCGCGGCTGATCGCGAAGGGCGCGCGTTCCCCGGTCGTCCGGTGTCGCGGCGCGCACACCGACCCGCTGCGTGCTAAGTTGTCGCAGACGCATTGCCCATCGGGGCCGCACATGCGACGAGTGCCGCTCTACAGCAGTTCGGGCCGATCCGGCCTCCCCGGTTCGCCCGGCGCAACGCCTGCGCCCGGCGAATCCGCGGCTGCGCCGGCGAACGCGTCGCCGGCGCCCGGCGCGGGCCACCCGGCCGCCACACGGGCGCAGCCGCGGCGCGGCGCGGCGCTGCTCGCGACGGCAGCGCGCCATCGCCGCGCGCTGCTGGCTGCCGCCGCACTGGCTGCCGCGGCATCGGTCGCGCTGCGTCTGGCCGCTCCCCACTGGCCGGCGCGCATCGCCCAGGAAGACATCGACGCCGCGGTGCTCCAGTCGCTGCAGACTGCGCCGCTGCCCTCGCCCGCGGTGCGCGCCTACGAGATCATCCGGCCCGCGGTGGTGCGCGTGCGCGCGCTCGAAGCGCCGCGGGCGGGCCACGCCGAGGTCGAGCGCAGCGTCGGCACCGGCGTGGTGATCGTCGACACCGGCACGATCCTCACCAACCTGCACGTGGTGGCCGACGCGCCGCGCGTTCGCGTGGAATTCGCCGACGGCCTGGAGTCCGACGCATCGATCGTCGCGCTCGAGCCCGACCAGGACCTCGCAGTGCTGAAGGCGAAGTCGATCCCCGACGACCTCGCCGCGGCCACGATGCGCTCGACGCGCGACCTCGCGGTCGGCGACCACGTGGTAGCCGTCGGCTTTCCGTTCGGCATCGGCCCTCGGCGAGCGCCGGCGTCGTCTCGGGCCTGCGCCGCGAGTTCCGCTCCCCCGAGGGCGAGCAGCTGCTCACCGACCTGATCCAGTTCGACGCGGCGGCCAATCCCGGCAACTCGGGGGGCCGCTGGTGACTGCCGACGGCGAAGTGGTCGGCATCGTCACCGCCATCATGAATCCGACCGACCAGCGCGTCTTCATCGGCATCGGCTTCGCGGTGCCGATCGAGACGGCGGCCCGCTCGGCCGGCATCTCGCCGTTCTGACGCCCCGCGCAACCGGAAGCCACGCATGGACAACGCAGGCATGAGCCCCCCTTCGACGGCACCCCCGACGTGGCCGCGCTGATGCAGCGCATCCTCTACGAAGTCAAGCGCGTGGTCGTCGGCCAGGACCGCTTCCTCGAGCGCGTGCTGGTGGCGATGCTGGCGCAGGGCCACCTGCTCGTCGAAGGCGTGCCCGGCCTCGCGAAGACACTCACGGTGAAGACGCTGGCGCGCACGATTCGCGGCAGCTTCCGGCGCATCCAGTTCACGCCCGACCTGGTGCCGGCCGACCTGGTGGGCACGCGCATCTACAACCAGAAGACCGGCGAATTCACCACCTCGCTGGGGCCGGTCTTCACCCACCTGCTGCTCGCCGACGAGATCAACCGCGCGCCCGCCAAGGTGCAGAGCGCGCTGCTCGAGGTCATGCAGGAGCGGCAGGTGACGATCGCCGGCGAGACGCACCCGGTGCCCGAGCCTTTCCTGGTGATGGCCACGCAGAACCCGATCGAGACCGAGGGCACCTATCCGCTTCCCGAGGCGCAGGTCGACCGCTTCATGATGAAGGTGATGGTCGACTACCCGAGCGAGGAGGAGGAATTCGTCATCGTCGAGCGCGTCACCGGGCCGCAGGCGCCGGTTGCCGCGGTCGCCACCACCGCGCAGCTGCAGGCGCTGCAGCGCGAGTGCCGCTCGGTGTACGTCGACCCATCGCTCATGCAGTACGCGGTGCGGCTGGTGTCCGCGACCCGGGATCCGGCGCGTTGCGGCCTGGCCGAGTTGTCGCGTTTCGTCACCTTCGGCGCGAGCCCGCGCGCGACGATCCACCTGGTCGAGGGCGCGCGGGCGCTGGCCTGCCTGCGCGGCAGGCGCTACGCGCTGCCCGAAGACCCTGGCCGACGTGGCCCCCGACGTGCTGCGCCACCGGCTCGTCCTCTCGTACGAGGCGCTCGCCGAATCGATCGGCGCCGATCGGCTGATCCAGCGAATCATGGAAGCGGTGCCCGCACCGGAAGCGCCGCTGCGCAACCATGGCGAGCTTGCCGCGAACGCCTGAGCCCGCCGGAGCCGACGCGCTGCTGCGCCGGCTCGAGTGGACCGTGCTGCGCCGGCTCGACGGGCTGCTGCAGGGCGACTACCGGACGCTGTTCCGCGGCAGCGGGCTCGACCTCGCTGACCTGCGCGAATACCAGCACCACGACGACGTGCGCTACATCGACTGGAACGTGACCGCGCGGCTGCAGACGCCGTACGTGCGCGAGTACACCGAGGCGCGCGAGGTCGCCGCCTGGCTGCTGCTCGACCTGAGCGGCTCGGTCGACTTCGGATCGCAAGAGGTCACCAAGCAGATGCTCGCGCGCGACTTGTGCGCGGTGCTCGCGCGGCTGCTCACGCGTCGCGGCAACCGCGTGGGCGCCATCTTCTACGGTGCCGGAGTCGAGGCGGTGATCCCGGCGCGCAGCGGTCGCGCCCAGGTGCTGCAGATCCTGCACCGGATCGCGACCCGGCCGCCCGCGCCGCGATCGCCGGGCACCGACCTGGGCGCGCTGCTCATGGCCGCGCAGCGCGTGATGGCGCGACGCTCGCTCGGCTTCCTCGTCTCCGATTTCCTGAGCCTGCCGGGATGGGAGCCGCCGCTGGGCCGGCTCGCGCAGCGCCACGAAATCGTCGCGGTGCGGCTGGTCGATCCGCTCGAGCGCGCGTTGCCCGAGCTCGGGCTGCTGGTGATGCAGGACGCCGAGACCGGCGAGCAGCTGTTCGTCGACACGCACGACCACGCGTTGCGGCGACGCTTCGGGCAGGCGATCGCGCGCCGCGAGCAGGCGCTGCGCGCGAGCTTCTCGCGGGCGGGCGTGGATGCGCTCGAGCTGTCCACCGACGAAGACATGGTCGACGCGATCCTGCGATTTGCCGAGCTGCGCGCGCGGCGCAGCCGTCTCGCCACGGGCGGGTCGCCGGCGCACGCCGGGGAAATGCGGTGAAGTTCCTCTGGCCGACGATGCTCTGGCTGCTGCTCGCAGTGCCGCTGCTGGTCGCCGCCTACGCGTGGCTGCTGCGCCGGCGCAAGCGCACGGCGCTGCGCTATCCGGGCCTGGCGATCGTGCGCGAGGCGATCGGCCCCGGCCAGGCCGTGCGGCGCCACCTGCCGCCGGCGCTGTTCCTGCTCGCTCTCACCGCGATGCTCGTCGCGATCGCGCGGCCGACCGCGGTGGTGACGCTGCCGGCGCAGTACGAGACGGTGATCCTGGCCATGGACGTATCGGGCAGCATGCGCGCGACCGACGTCGAGCCGACGCGGCTGGCCGCGGCGCAGGCCGCAGCGCGCGCATTCGTCGCCGAGCAGCCCGGCAGCGCGCGCATCGGCGTGGTCGCCTTCGGCGGCAGTGCGACGCTGGTGCAGCCGCCGACGCACAGCCGCGACGACGTCGTCGCCGCGATCGATCGCTTCGAACTGCAGCGCGGCACCGCGGTGGGCAACGGCATCCTGGTCTCGCTGAAGACGATCTTTCCCGGCCAGGAGTTCGAGCTGCCCGCGCAGGGTGCGCAACGCGCGCGCCGCAGCGCGTCGGGCGAGGCGAAGCGGGGCACTGCCGCACCTGCATCGCAGGAGTCTTCCGAGGCGGGCTCGTACGCGTCGGCGGTCATCGTGCTGCTGTCGGACGGGCAGACCACCACCGGCCCCGATCCGATCGATGCGGCGCGGCTGGCCGCCGAGCGCGGCGTGCGCATCTACACGGTGGGGATCGGCACGCCGAACGGCGAGATCCTGGTGGGCGACGGCTGGTCGATGCGCGTGCGCCTGGACGAGGAGGCGCTGCAGGACATCGCGCTGGTAACGCGCGGCGACTATTTCTACGCCGGCACCGCGGCCGAACTGAAGAACATCTACGCGACGATGAGCTCGAAGATGGTGCTCGAGAAGCGCGAGAGCGAGATCACCGCGCTGTTCTCCGCCGCGGCCGCGCTGGCGGCCGTGCTTGCGGCGCTGCTGTCGATGCTCTGGTTCAACCGCATTCTCTAGCGCGGCCTACCAGCCCCAGGTCAGGCGCCGCGCCATCCAGCCGACCAGGCCGCTCTCGCTGCGGATCCGGATCCAGTCGCCGCGACGCCCGAGCGTGCGCAACACCTCGCCGTAGCCGGCCTTGCCGACGACGCGGCTGCGCGTGCCGGGCGCGCTGCGGATGTTGGCGACCTTCGCCTTCACGACCACGTGGGGCTTGCGGTCGGTCAGCGAACGGTGGACCCAGCCCTCGTCGCTCTCGAAGTCGCGCACCCGCAGCCACTGCCCCTTGCGCGCCAGCACTTCGAGCGGATAGCCGAGCCCCAGGATCCGGGCGACCTCGTGCCGGGTGCCGGGACCGGAGCGCAGATTGACGTCGGGACGGGCGATGCTGACCATTTCGCGCGCCTGAACGGCCTGCATGAGCATGAGCATCAGGAGCGCAAGAACGAAGGCTGGCAATCGTCGTGTCCCGGTCATCCCATCTCCTCGTAGAGCGGTGAAGTGGACGACCCTGCTCCCTGCCGGGTCGGGTCGGGTCGGGTCGATTCTAGTGCGCATCCGCGGCGAGGGTCGGCGCCTGCGCCGCATCGGGATCGGCGGCGCACGCCTGGGGCCCGTTCACGCGACGAGCGCCGGCTCCTGCATCGCCGCCACCTGCTCGCGAAGCTCGAGCACCCGGTCCTGCCAGTAGCGCTGCGTGCCGAACCACGGAAACGCCGCCGGGAACGCCGGATCGTCCCAGCGCCGCGCGATCCACGCCGAGTAGTGGATCAGCCGCAGCGTGCGCAACGGCTCGATCAGCGGCAGCTCGCGCCGGTCGAGTTCGGCGAAGTCCTCGTAGCCCGCCAGCGCGTCGCAGAGCTGCCGCGTCATCGACGCGCGGTCGCCCGACAGCAGCATCCACAGGTCCTGCACCGCCGGTCCGTTGCGCGCGTCGTCGAAGTCGACGAAGTGCGGGCCGTCGTCGGTCCACAGCACGTTGCCCGCGTGACAGTCGCCATGCAGCTTCTGGATGCGCACCCCGGCTGCGCGATCGAAGGCCCGGCGCACCGCGTCGATCGCCCGGTCGACGATGCTGGTCCACGCCGGCAGCAGGTCGGGCGGCACGAGCCGGTGCGCGAGAAGCCAGTCGCGCGGCTCGACGCCGAAGCTCTCGGCGTCGAGTGCCGGCCGGTGCGCGAAGCACGCCACCGCTCCGACCGCGTGAATGCGGCCGATGAAGCGGCCGATCCGCTCCAGCGTGGCCGGGTCGTCGAGCTCGGGCGCGCGCCCGCCGCGTCGCGGATAGACCGCGAAGCGATAGCCGTCGTACTCGGCCAGCGTCGCACGCGAGTCGCCGAGCAGCAGCGGCGCGACCACCGGAATCTCGCGCTCGGCGAGCTCGGCGACAAACTCGTGCTCCTCGAGGATCTGCGGCACGCTCCAGCGCCCCGGCCGGTAGAACTTCGCCACCACCGTGCGCTCGTCCTCCAGGCTCACCTGGTAGACGCGGTTCTCGTAGCTGTTCAGCGCGAGGAAGCGCCCATCGCCGCGCAAGCCGACCGACTCCAGCGCATCGAGCAGGCAGTCGGGAGTGAGCCGCGCGAAGGGCGCTTCGTGGTCGGGCATCGGCGGATTCTAGCTGCGAGCGAGGCCGGCGGCCCGCGCGACGCACGGGGCCCGCGCCCGCGCACGGGGCCCCGTTGGCGAAGCCCGCCGCCAGCGCCTCCGGTTGGCGGCGCGTAGGCGTTGGCGCGGGAGCGAAGCGGAGACCGGACGCGCGCAGCGCGAGTCGGCCCCTGTCTGAGGGAGCGAAGCGACCGAGTTGGGGCCGACGCTCCGGGCTCCGCGTGAGCGACCAAGCGTTTCCGTAGGACAGCGCCTTCGCGCCGCCAACCGGAGGCGCTGGCGGCGGGCTTCGCCAACGGGGCCCCGTGCGCGGGCGCGGGCCCCGTGCGTCGCGCGGGCTGCCGGCCTCGCTCGCAGCTAGAATCCGCCCACGTAGCCGGAGCGAGCCATGAAGGTAGGGGTGCCGAAGGAGATCAAGGTCCACGAGTATCGCGTCGGCCTGACGCCCGAGTCGGTGCGCGAATACGTGCACCATGGCCACGAAGCCCTGGTGGAGACCCTCGCCGGCGCGGCGATCGGCGCCGGCGACGACGCCTACCGGCAGGCCGGCGCGACGGTGCTGGCCGACGCGCGCGCGATCTACGACGCCGCCGAGCTGATCGTCAAGGTGAAGGAGCCGCAGGCGGCCGAGATCGCGATGCTGCGGCCGCGGCACCTGCTGTTCGCCTACCTTCATCTCGCGCCCGATCCGCAGCTGGCCCGCGGCCTGCTCGAATCGGGCTGCACCGCGATCGCCTACGAGACCGTGGCCGAGAGCGACGGCACGCTGCCGCTGCTCGCGCCGATGAGCGAAGTCGCCGGGCGGCTGTCGATCACGGTCGCCGGCCAGCTGCTGATGCGCGACGCCGGCGGCCCCGGACTGCTGCTGGGCGGCGTCACCGGCGTCACGCCGGCACGCGTGCTGGTGCTCGGCGCCGGCGTGGTCGGCGTGCAGGCCGCGCGGATGGCCGCGGGCGCCGGGGCCGAGGTGAGCGTGGTCGATCGTTCGCTCGCGAAGCTGCGCGCGCTCGACGCGCAATTGCCCGGGCGCATCCGCACGCGGCCGTCCACGCGCGCCGCGATCGAGGAGGAGATCGCCGCCGCCGACGTGGTGATCGGCGCGGTGCTGGTCGCCGGCGCGAGCACGCCGCGCCTGGTCACGCGCGCGATGCTGCGCACGATGAAGCCGCGCTCGGTGATGGTCGACGTGTCGATCGACCAGGGCGGCTGCTTCGAGACCTCGCGCCCGACCACGCATGCCGAGCCGACCTACGAGGTCGACGGCATCGTTCACTATTGCGTCGCGAACATGCCGGGCGCGGTGCCGCGCACTTCGAGCCACGCGCTGAACCTGGCGACGCTGCCCTACGGGCTGGCGCTGGCAGACCGGGGAATCGACGCGCTGCGGTCGGACCCGACGCTGCGCGCCGGGCTCAACGTGCGGGCCGGACATGTCACCCACTCGATGGTGGCGCAGGCGCTGGGCCTGCCGTTCGTCGACCCGGCGATCGCGCTGCAGCGGGCGGCCTGAGCCGCCCCGGCGGGCGGCTCGGGTCGGTCAGCCGAACTTGTACAGCACCCCGTAGCCGCCGCGCGGATACGACCATTCGACGTTGTCGAACTCGCTGCAAAGCAGCCGGCAGGTGCCGCATTCGAGGCAGCCGTCGGTGGACAGGACCACGCTGCCGTCCTCGGTCTTCGTGTAGCAGCCGGCCGGGCAGCACCAGGTGCACGACGGGGTCTCGCACTTGTCGCGGCAGATCTCCGGCGTTTTGATCGCGATGTGCGCGCGGCCCTCGTCGACCCGGTAGCGGTTCTCGAACAGCTTCTCTTCGACCTTGACCGTCATCGCAATGCCCTCATCAGCTTGATCGCGTCGCCGACCAAAGCCGAAGCGCGAGCGCCCCGCCACGAAGTCGCGCTTGATCTCTTTTTCCTTGGTGAGCTTGTCGACGCCGTCGACCTTCAGCATCGTGTGCGCGGCGCGCGTGAGCAGCTCCGGATAGGTGGTGAGGAACTGCCGGTTGCCGTGCAGGATCTCGGGCACGTCGCGGTATTTCTTCAGGTCCTTCATCACGAAGCTCTGCTCGAGCGCGCTGCGGTAGCTCTTCAGGTTCGCCGCGGTGCAGGCCTTGCCTTCGTCGCGCAGCCGGATGATCGTCTCGGCCGCCATTTTCCCGGTGGTCATCGCCGGGTTCGAGCCTTCGCGGTGCACCGAGTTGACGAACCCGCCCGAGTCGCCGCAGATCACCCATCCGTCGCCGTGCACCGTCGGGATCGCGTTGTAGCCACCCTCGGGAATCAGGTGCGCCGAGTATTCCTTGACCTCCGATCCGGCGATCAACGGTCTGATCGACGGGTGGCTCTTCAGCTCCCCGAGCAGCTGATAGGGACTCACCCCGGTCGACTTGAAGTCCTCGACCATGCAGCCGATGCCCAGCGAAACCGACTCCTTGTTCGTGTACAGGAACCCGGTGCCGACCATGCCCCGGGTGATCTTGCCGAACATCTCGATCACCACGCCGTCGTTGCCCGAGATGTTGAAGCGCTCCTCGATCGTCTGCTTCGGCAGGAAGTGCATTTCCTTGACCGCCAGCGCGACGTCATGCGCCTTCACCCGCGGCCTCAGGCCCGCCTTCGTCGCGACCAGCGAATTCACGCCGTCGGCCAGCACCACCACGTCGGCGAAGATGTCGCCGTTGGCGCGATCGGTGCGCACGCCGACGACCCGCTCGCCGTTCTTCAGCAGGTCGACCACGGTGGTCTCGCAGATCAGCAGCGCGCCGGCGTCCTGCGCCTTGCCCGACAGCCACTTGTCCATGTTGGCGCGGATCACCGTGTAGCGGGTCGGCTGCTCGTCGGCATCGGCCGTGCCGCGGAAGTGCGACCCGACGTGCGAGCGCTCGTCCATCAGCCACATCCGCTGCTCGAGCACCGCGCGCTCGAACGGCGCCTGGCGGCGGCAGTTCGGGATCACCGCCTCGAGCGCCTCGGCGTACATGATCGCGCCCTGCACGTTCTTCGAGCCCGGATACTCGCCGCGCTCGAGCTGCAGCACGCTCATTCCGGCCTTGGCCATCAGGTAGGCGGCGGTGTTGCCCGAAGGCCCCGCGCCCACCACGATCGCGTCGAATTTCTCGGCCATCGGTCGCTCCTTTTCGTCAGGCGGCCACGCGGCGGCCGAGCCGCTCGCGCAGCGCCTCGGTGAGCGCCGGCAGGATCTGCAGCGCGTCGCCAATCACCGCATAGGTGGCGAAGTCCATGATCGGCGCGTTCGGGTCGCTGTTGATCGCGACGATCACGTCCGAGCCCTCGACGCCCACCCGATGCTGGATCGCCCCGGAAATGCCGGCCGCGATGTACAGCTTCGGGCGGATCGTCTTGCCGGTCTGGCCGATCTGCCGATCGGCGCTCACCCAGCCGGCCTGCGCCACCGGCCGCGAGCCGCCGTAGTCGCCGCCCAGCAGCTCGGCCAGCTCGCGCACCAGCCGGAAGTTCTCGGGCTTGCCCAGGCCGCGGCCGCCGGCAACGACCACGTCGGCGTAGGCCAGCTGCGCCTTGTCGGCGTCGGCGTCGGGGATGTACGACAGGATCTTCGTGATCACGTCGTCCTCGGCGAGCGCGACGCGCTCCTCGACCAGCCGGCCGGTGCGCTGCGGGTCGCGCTTCGGCATCGCCATCACGCGCGGACGCACCGTGGCCATCTGCGGCCGATACTCGAGCGTGTGGATCGTGCACAGCAGCGTGCCGCCGAAGGTCGGGCGCGTGGCGGCGAGGCTGCGCGTCTCGTCGTCGATGCGCAGCTCGGTACAGTCGGCCGTGAGCCCGGTGCGCAGCGTGGTGGCCACGGCGCCCGCGAGGTCGCGGCCCAGCGTGGTCGCCCCCAGCAGCAGGATCTCGGGCTTGTTGCGCTCGACCAGTTCGGTGAGCGCCCGGGTGTACGGATCGGTGCGATAGTGCGCGAGCACCGCATCGCGCACGACGTGCACCGCGTCGGCGCCGTGGCGAAACGCCTCGGCACAGGCCTGCGCGGTCGCCGGGTCGTCGGGCCCCATGACCACGCCCGACAGCGGCACGCCCAGGTGGTCGGCCAGCTTGCGCCCTTCGCCAAGCAGCTCCCAGGACACCGGATGCACGCGGCCGCGCTCGAGCTCGACGAACACCCACACGCCACGCCAGGCGCCGAGGTCGCCGCCGTCGGCGCGTCGCGGAGCGGCGGCCGAAGGCGCCGCGGCCTGATCGTCGCCGCTCATCGGCCGATCTCCTCTTCGAGTTGCGGATGCTTCGTGAACACCTTCGCCAGCAGCGCGTCGACGGCCTCGCGCGCCGGCTTGTCGCGTGCGTCGACCACCTCGGCCTTGTTGGCGCGCGGCGGCGGAGCGAACACCTTCTTGACGACGGTGGGCGAGCCCTCGAGCCCGCAGCGCGCCACCTCGGGGATGCCGGCCGCCTTGTGGTCCCACTCGATCGGCTGGTAGCGCGCGGCGCGGAACATCGCGTCCATGTCGGCGAAGCGGATCGTGTTGGCGCCCTCCATCATCGTGACCAGGCACGGCAGCTTCGTCTTCATCACCTGCACCCCGCCCTCGGCGCGCCGGTGCACCACGATCTCGCGCGCCTGCGGGTCGAGATGCTCGATGCGCGACACGTAGGTGAGCTGCTGCAGCCCGAGCCGGCGCGCGATGCCCGGGCCGACCTGCGCGGTGTCGCCGTCGATCGTCTGCTTGCCGCAGAACACCATGTCGACCGGCTGCCCGGCGCCGATCGTGCGGATCGCCGACGACAGCGCATACGAGGTCGCGAGCGTGTCCGAACCGGCGAACACGCGGTCGGTGATCAGGATCGCATCGTCGGCGCCGAACGAGATGCACTTCTTCAGCGCCTCGACCGCCATCTTCGGGCCCATGCTGAGCACGGTGACCCGCGCGCCGAAGCGGTCCTTGATGCGCAGCGCCTCCTCGAGCGACACGAGGTCGTACGGATTGACGACCGCCGGCACGCCCTGCCGCATGATCGTGTTGGTGACGGGGTGGACCCGTATCTGGCTCGAATCGGGCACCTGCTTGACGCAGACCACGATGTGCATGACCATGCCGCGACTCCGGTATTTCGGTACCGTTTTACCATTATCGACTCGCGGCCCGCAAGGGGTGCGCGACCCCCTTTCGGGCTACCCCGCCCAAACTCGCTTGATCTGAATCAAGCGGCGCACGCGGCAGGCATAATCGGGGCCCGGCTCCTGCCTCCCGATCGTTCCGCAACGTTTTCTCATGGCCCAGTACGTCTACACGATGAACCGGGTGGGCAAGATCGTGCCCCCCAAGCGGGTGATCCTGAAGGACGTCTCGCTCAGCTTCTTTCCCGGCGCCAAGATCGGCGTGCTCGGCCTGAACGGCTCGGGCAAGTCGACGCTGCTGCGCATCATGGCCGGCGTCGACCGCGAATACGAAGGCGAGGCCACGCCGATGCCCGGCCTGCGCATCGGCTTCCTGCCGCAGGAACCGCAGCTCGACCCGGCCAAGGACGTGCGCGGCAACGTCGAGGAGGGGCTCGGCGAGACGCTGGCGCTGGTGAAGGAGTTCAACGAGATCAGCGAGCGCTTCGCCGAGCCGATGGACGACGACGAGATGAACCGGCTGCTTTCGAGCGCCAGGGCGAGCTGCAGGGACGCATCGACGCGACCGGCGGCTGGGAGATCGGGCGCAAGCTCGAGGTGGCCGCCGACGCGCTGCGGCTGCCGCCTTGGGACGCCGACGTGACGAAGCTCTCGGGCGGAGAACGGCGCCGCGTCGCGCTGTGCCGGCTGCTGCTGTCCGAGCCCGACATGCTGCTGCTCGACGAGCCGACCAACCACCTCGACGCGCTGTCGGTGCAGTGGCTCGAGCAGTTCCTCGAGCGCTTCCCCGGCACGGTGATCGCGGTCACGCACGATCGCTACTTCCTCGACAACGTCGCCGGCTGGATCCTCGAGCTCGACCGCGGCCACGGCATCCCGTGGCAGGGCAACTACTCGTCGTGGCTCGGGCAGAAGGAGCAGCGACTCGGGATCGAGGCGAAGCAGGAATCCGCGCGCATCAAGGCGATGCAGGTCGAGCTCGAATGGGTGCGCGCCAACCCGAAGGCGCGCCAGGCCAAGAGCAAGGCACGGCTGGCGCGCTTCGAGGAACTGGCCTCCACGGAGACGCAGAAGCGCAACGAGACCAACGAGATCTACATCCCGCCGGGCCCGCGACTGGGCGACCTCGTGGTGCAGGCCGACGGGCTGCGCAAGGCCTTCGGCGAGCGGCTGCTGTTCGACGGGCTGTCGTTCGACCTGCCCCCCGGCGGCATCGTCGGCGTGATCGGCCCCAACGGCGCCGGCAAGACCACGCTGTTCCGGATGCTGATGGGCCGCGAGCAGCCCGACGCGGGCACGCTGCGCATCGGCGACACCGTCAAGGCGGCGTACGTCGACCAGAGCCGCGATGCGCTCGATGCGAAGAAGACCGTCTGGGAGGAGATCTCCGACGGCCAGGACGTGATCCAGGTCGGCAGCTACTCGACGCCGAGCCGCGCCTACGTCGCGCGCTTCAACTTCAAGGGCGGCGACCAGCAGAAGCCGATCGGCGAGCTCTCCGGCGGCGAGCGCAACCGCGTGCACCTGGCCAAGGTGCTGCGCGCCGGCGGCAACCTGCTGCTGCTCGACGAGCCGACCAACGACCTCGACGTCGAGACGTTGCGCGCGCTCGAACAGGCGCTGCTCGATTTTCCCGGCTGCGCGGTGGTGATCTCGCACGACCGCTGGTTCCTCGACCGCATCGCCACGCACATGCTGGCGTTCGAGGGCGACAGCCGGGTGGTCTGGTTCGAGGGCAACTACGCCGATTACCTCGCCGATCGCCGCCGGCGGCTCGGCGACGAGGCCGACCGCCCCGAGCGGCTGCGCTTCCGGCCGCTGTCGGCCTGAGGTCGCGCGGCGGCGCGCCGAGGCGCCGCCGCGGCCGAGGTTGCGGACCCCGACGCGCTATCCTCGCGGTCTGAGTGCTGTGGCCATGAGAGTGCTTCTCGTCGAGGATGACCGGATGATCGGGCAGGCGGTGCAGACCGCGCTGCGGCAGGACGGCTATGCGGCCGACTGGGTGCGCGACGCCGAATCCGCCGATACCGCGCTCACCACCGCGAGCTTCGACCTGGTGCTGCTCGACCTGGGCCTGCCGGGGCGCGACGGAGTCTCGCTGCTGCGAGCGATGCGCGGGCGCCACGACGCGACGCCGGTGCTGATCGTCACTGCGCGCGACGAGGTTCAGGACCGCGTGGGCGGGCTGGACGCCGGCGCCGACGACTACCTCGTCAAGCCCTTCGACCTCGACGAACTCGGCGCGCGGATGCGCGCGCTGCTGCGTCGCAGTGCCGGCCGCGGCGAGTCGGTGTTCGAGCATCGCGGCGTGCGCATCGACCCGGCCACGCGCGAAGTCACGCGCGACGGCGAGTCGGTCACGCTGTCGCCGCGCGAGTTCGCCGTGCTCGGAGGCGCTGGTGCTGCGCCCCGGCGCAGTGCTGTCGCGCGCGCAGCTCGAAGACCGTCTCTACGGCTGGGGCGAGTCGGTCGAGAGCAACGCGGTCGAGGTCTACATCCATGGCCTGCGCCGCAAGCTCGGCCACGACTTCGTGCAGAACGTGCGCGGCGTCGGATACTTCGTTCCCAAGGACGAATCGCAGGGCACGGGATGAGCGCACCGTCGATCCGCGCCCGACTCCTGCTGTCGCTGCTGCCGCTGTTCATCCTCGCCGAGGCCGTGATCGGCACGGTCAGCTATCGATACGTGCTGCGCGAGAGCCACGAACTGTTCGACTACCACCTGCGCCAGATGGCGCTGTCGCTGCGCGACCAGGGCGCCGTGCTGCCGCCGCCCGGGCCGCCCGAAGACCGCGAGCAGTTCGATTTCGTGGTGCAGATCTGGAGTGCCGACGGTTCGAAGATCTACCTGTCGCACACGCGCTCGCGCGCGCGGCTGCCGGAACGCGCGACGCTCGGTTTCGCCGACGTGGTCGCCGACGGCGAGCGCTGGCGCGTCTACAGCACGCTGGCGGGCGGGCGCGTGATACAGGTCGGCCAGCCGTTCGAAGTTCGCGAGCGCATCGCGGCGGCAGCGGCACTGCGCAGCCTGACCCCGCTGCTGATCTTCGCGCCGGTGGTGGCGCTGGCGATCTGGTGGCTGGTCGGCCACTCGCTGCGGCCGATCGAGCGCATCGCGACCGAGTTGCGCCGGCGCGATGCGCAGCGCCTCGACCCCGTCCCCGAAGAGCAGCTGCCGACCGAAGTCGAGCCGATGGTGCGCTCGCTGAACGGCCTGCTCGAGCGGCTGCGCCGCGCCTTCGCCGCGCAACGTGCATTTGTCGCCGACGCCGCGCACGAACTGCGCACGCCGATTGCGGCGCTGAAGCTGCAGGCCGGGCTGGTGGCGCGCGCGCGCGACGACGCTTCGCGCAGTGCGGCGCTGGGCGAGCTGAACGCGGGCATCGACCGCTCCGCCCACCTGATCGACCAGCTGCTGACGCTGGCGCGCAGCGAGCCCGAGGCGCTCGCCGCCGCCGGGGCGAGCATCGACCTGGCCCGCGTCGCGGGCAACGCGGTCGCCGAAATGCTGCCGCTGGCGCAGGCGCGCGAATCGCGGATCGGGTTCTCGGCGGCGCAGCCGGCCGCCGTCCGCGGCGACGAGAAAGCGCTGCAGAGCCCGGCGCGCAACCTGATCGACAACGCGCTCAGGCACACCCCCGGCGGCAGTCGCATCGAGGTCGAGGTGGCGGCCGACGGCGACGCGGTGTGCCTGAGCGTCGACGACGACGGGCCCGGCATTCCGGTGGAGGAACGCGAGCGCGTCTTCGATCGCTTCTACGGCCGCAACGCCGGCGACGATGCGGGCAGCGGGCTCGGCCTGGCGATCGTCAAGGCAGTGGTCGAGCGCCACGACGGCCACATCGAACTCGCCCAGTCCGCTCTCGGCGGGCTGCGCGTGGCAGTGCATCTGCCACGGGCCGCCGGCGCGACCGCTTAAGGATGACCTAAGACAGGCCCCCTATCGTGCGGCAAACGGGCGCTGCCCGCCTCGCACGCCGGAACTCCGCGGATGAATCGACACTCGCTGATTGCAGCACTGGCCGCTGCTGGCCTGGCCAGCGCCGGCACCGCCTGGGGCTGGAGCCTGAACCCGGCCGACTGGTTCGCGCGAACCTCCGCGCCGGCCCAGTCCGCATCGACGGCGCCCGCCGGCAGCGCGGCCCCCGGCCTCGTCGCGCCGATCAGCGCGCCCGATTACCGGACGATCTTCCAGCGTTTCGGCCCGGCCGTGGTCGGGATCACCGTCGAGGGCACGGTCCCCGCTGCGCGCCAGCGCGCCCCCGATCTCGACAACGATCCGTTCTTCCGCTTCTATCGCGGGCTGCCGATTCCGCCTTCGCAGCGCGGCGACGCGCCGATGTACGGCCAGGGATCGGGATTCATCGTCAGCGACGACGGCCTGATCCTCACCAATGCGCACGTGGTGCGCGACGCGAGCAGCGTGTCGGTGAAGCTGGCCGACCGCCGCGAATTCGAGGCCAAAGTGCTCGGCGTCGATCCGGCCACCGACGTCGCGGTGCTGCGCATCTCGGCCCGCGACCTGCCGGTGGTGCAGCTGGGCGACCCGTCGCAACTCGCCGTCGGCGATTACGTGCTGGCGATCGGCTCGCCGTTCGGCTTCGAGCAGAGCGCGACTTCCGGCATCGTCAGCGCGAAGGGACGCTCGCTGCCGGGCGACACCTACGTGCCCTTCATCCAGACCGACGTCGCGGTCAATCCGGGCAACTCGGGCGGGCCGCTGTTCGACGCGCGCGGCCGCGTGATCGGCATCAACTCGCAGATCTATTCGCGCACCGGCGGCTACCAGGGCCTTTCCTTCGCGATCCCGATCGACGTGGCGGTTCGCGTCAAGGACCAGATCCTCGCCACCGGGAGCGTGCGGCACGCGCGGCTCGGCGTCACGGTGCAGGAGCTGAACCAGGGCCTGGCCGAGTCGTTCAAGCTCGACAGTCCGCGCGGAGCGCTCGTGGCCGGCGTGGCGCCGGGCAGCGCAGCGGAAAACGCCGGACTGCGCGCCGGCGACGTGGTGCTCGCGCTCGATGGCGAGCGCATCGAGCGCTCCGGCGACCTCGCCGCGATCGTGGGCCGCTCGAAGCCGGGCGACCGCGTGACGCTCGACGTGGTGCGCCAGGGAAAGCGCGAATCGCTCACCGCGGTGCTCGCCGAGCTTCCGACCAGCACCGAGATCGTGCCGCCGCAGTCGCCCGATCGCAGCGAGCGGCGGCTCGGCGTCGCCGTGCGGCCGCTGGCGGCGCAGGAGCGGCAGGCCACGCGGCTGAACGCGGGGCTGGTGGTCGAGGACGTCTCGGGCCCTGCACAGCGGGCCGGAATCGAGCCCGGCGACGTGATCCTGTCGGTGAACGGCAAGCCGGTCGCGACCGTCGAGCAATTGCGCGGCCTGGTCAACGGCGACGCGCGCCAACTCGCGCTGCTCGTGCAGCGCGGCGAAGTGCGAATCTTCGTGCCCGTGCGACTCGGATGAGGGAGGGCGAGCCATGCCAAGCCACCGACCGATCGTGCGCGCCCTGTTGATGACCACGGCGACGGCCTGGTCGATCGAGGCGCGCCGGACCGGGGAAGCCGACGAGCATGCGCCGGGGCAATGGTCCGACAGCGCAGGCACGCGCCGGCAGCCTGGGCCGGTGGTGATGCCGTTTCGCGCCATCCCGGGAGCGGCAGCCGGCACCGCGCATACGACGGAGAAGCGCTAGTGTGAACACGCTCTAGCCGGGGCAGGCTTCGCGCACCGCCCCGCGATGCGCGAAGCGTCGCTCGAGTTCGCCGGCCGGCATCGGCGGCGCGAACAGGAAGCCCTGCCCCTCGTCGCAGCCGACGCCCTGCAGAAAGCGCAACTGGTCTTCGGTTTCGATGCCTTCGGCGACCACGCGCAGTCCCGGGCTCGCCGCGAGTCCGGCGATCGCACGGACAATCGTCGCGTCGTCGGCGTTGGCGGGCAGTTCGCGCACGAACGAGCGGTCGATCTTGAGCAGGTGCACCGGAAACCGCTTGAGGTACGACAGGCTCGAGTAGCCGGTTCCGAAATCGTCGATCGAGATGCGGATGCCCAGCGCGGCGAGCGCCTGAAGCGTCGCCAGCGCCCGGCCGCCGTCGTGCATCAGCGTCGACTCGGTGATCTCGATCTCGATCGTGCGCGGATCGACGCCCGCATCTTCCACGACCCTCCTCACCGTATCGGCCAGTTCGGGGCTGCGGAACTGCCGCGCCGACAGGTTCACCGCGATCGATCCGGGAACGAAGCCGCGCTCGCGCCAAAGCCGCTGCTGGCGGCAGGCCTCGCCGAGCACCCATTCGCCGATCGGATGGATCAGGCCGGTCTCTTCGGCCAGCGGAATGAACTCGGCCGGCCCGATCATGCCGCGCCCGGGATGCTGCCAGCGCACCAGCGCCTCGACCGCGACGAAGCCGCGGCGAGACAGCTCGAAACGCGGCTGGTAATGCAGCACCAGCTCGCCGCGCGTCACCGCTGCATGCAGCTCGTTCTCGAGCTGAAGGCTCTGCGTCGATGCGCGCTCCACCCGTTCCGTGAAGAACCGGAAGCACTGACGTCCTTCGGCCTTGGCGTGATACATCGCCGCGTCGGCGCGGCTGAGCAGCGTCTCCGCGTCCTCGCCGTCGCGCGGATGGACGCTGATGCCGATCGACGGCGTCACGCGCAACGAGTAGCCGGTGATCTCGTACGGCTGCGACAGGCACTCGAGCAGCCGGCACGACACCGCGGTCGCCTCGTCGGCGCCCGTCGCGTCGCCCGGCACCACCACGAACTCGTCGCCGCCGATGCGCGCCACGGTGTCCGCGGGGCCGAGCGCGTCGCTCAGGCGCAGCGCCACCGCGCGCAGCAGGGCGTCGCCGACGGCATGCCCGAGCGAATCGTTGATCGTCTTGAACCGGTCGAGGTCGATCAGGATGACCGCGGTGCCTCGCCCGCCCTCGCGCGCCGAGGCCACCGCCTGCTCGAGCCGCTTGTGCAGCAGCCGCCGGTTCGGCAGCCCGGTGAGCACGTCGTGGTGCGCGAGGTGCCGGATCCGGCGCTCGGCACTCTCGCGCTCGGCGATCTCGTCGCGCAGTCGCGCGTTGGCTTCCGCCAGCGCCTCGTTGCTCGTGCGCACCCGGATCTCCAGCTCGTCGTGCGCGCGGCGCAGCGCCTCGACCGATCGCCGCTCCTCGGTGATGTCCTCGACGATCCAGATCGTGCCGCCACGCGTGGGATGCGTGGGGTCGGCCGACTTCGCGCGGATGCGCGCAAGGAAAGTGCTGCCGTCGCGGCGCGCGATCTCATGCTCGAAGTCCGCCGGCTGGCCGCGCGCCAGCAGCGGCCCGACGAAGGCGCCGATCGCCGCGTGCTCCCGGCGCGAACTCCAGACAACGTGGCCCTGCTGGCCGGCGAGTGCCCCGCTCGGCCAGCCGAGCAACTCCTCGAAGCGCGGATTGGCATGCTCGAAGCGCTGGTCGCGGGTGAACGCGATGCCGATCGAGGCGTTCTCGAGGATCGTCTCGTACTTCAGCAGCAACTGGCGCAGCGAGCGCTCCTCGCGCAGGCGCGTCTCCGGTGCGTTCTTCGCCAGCAGTTCGAGCGGTGCGTAGGCCACTTTGCGCAGCTGCTTCGTGGATGGTCGGGATTGGGCTCACCCTGCAGTACAGGACCGGACGACTGCACCGCCCAGAGGGGGGCCGACGGGTGGCGGGCCGCGCGTGCCCGCCGGTCAGGCCAGGCGTGTCGGCGAGGCCACGGTGAAGCCGACCTCCACGCCGCCGGGGATGTCGCGGGCGAACGCCTGGCCTCCGTGGAACTCGGCCACGAGCCGCACCAGGTACAGCCCCAGGCCCAGGTGCGCCTCGCCGGCGCCGCGCCGCTCGCGAATCGACACCATCGAGTCGAACAGGTTGTCGCGCATCGCGCTCGGCAGCGACGGGCCCTGATTGCGCACCGAGAACACCCATCGCCCGTCCGGTTCCCCGTCGGCGTCGTCGTCGTGCCGCAGAGACAGCACGATCGGCGCGCCCGGCGAGGCGAAATCGACCGCGTTGGAGACCAGCTTGTCGAGCGCCTGCACGATCGCTTCGGGAACGACCGGGCAGGGCGCGGTGCCGGCCGCGCAATCGACCGCGAACTCGCGGGTTGCGAAGGCGCTGCGATAGCCGTCGGCGCAGGCTTCGAGCAGCGCGGCCAGGTCCACCGTTTCGAGCCTGCTCTGCGCGAGCATCGCCTCCAGGCTCGACGCCTCGCCCATGCTCGCGACGATGCGCTCCAGGCGCTGTGCGCCGTCGCGCGCGCGCCCGAGGTAAGCCTCGCGATCGCCGGGGTCCGACTCCGCGGCCAGGTTGTCCAGCGACGAGCGCACCACCATGATCGGCGTGCGCAACTCGTGGACCAGGCGCCCGCGCAGGTTGCCCACGTATTGCTGGTGCTGGCGCAAGCGCTCGAGCACGTTGGCGTGGCTCTCGGCGAGCGCGCCGATCTCGTCGTGGATCAGCGGCGCGCGGATGCCGCCCACCACGCGCCCGCGCGAATCGATCGCCTGCTCGGCCTGGCGGCGCAGCCGGACGACTCGCGCCACGGTCACCGATCCGACCGCCAGCAGGGCCAGCGCACTGGCCGCCATCGCCGCCGCGGTGAGCAGCGCGAGCTGCTCGATCGCCTCGCGCGCCACCCCGAGCCGCGTGCCGGTGTTCTCCCCGAGCACCAGCGCGCCCACAACCCGGTCGCCGACCCACAGCGGCTGCGCGCTCGTGAGCATCCAGACCGGCAGCCCCGCCTGGATCGCGATGCGCTCGGACTGCTGGGCCGCCACGCCGGACAGCGCGCGGGTGAGCGGGGGGATCGGAGACACGCCGCCGACGGGAGATTCGTCCAGGAAGCGCTCGGGGCGCAGGCTCAGCGTGGCCGCCAGCAACCGGCGCGCGAGGCGCGACTTCCAGTCCTCGGCCGGCGGCGGCCCGGCCGACACGTTGCCCGACTGGGCCAGCAGCGCGCCGCTCGCGTCGAACACCGAGACGCGCCCGCTGGCGCGCGCCAAGCCGCGCACCGCATCGGCCCACAGCGCCGGGCGACGATCCCGGCGGGTCGCTGCCGCGAACGGACGCACCGGCGCGAGCAGGCCCGAATCGGCCTCGCCTTCGATGCGGCGCGAGCCGAGGTAGTCGACGTCGGTGATCCGGACCCGCAGCAGCGCCGGTTCGGTGTCGAAGCCGATCTCCGCGATCCAGCCGCCCCGCCGCTCGACCGGCTGCACGCGCCGCGTCTGCATCGCCCCCGGACCGGAGCCGTAGTCCACCAGCAATTCGTCGCCCGGCAGGCTGACGCCGTCGCGGATCTCGGGCACCACCAGCCGCTCGTCGTCGGCGTCGACAAGCAGGAAGAACTTGCCTGGCTGCTCCTGCGAACGGGCTGCCGCCAGGCGCACCCGCAGCACCGACGCGACCGTGCCGTCGGGCGCGCGCATCGGCAGCGCGCGGCCGGGCACTTCGAGCCACTCGCCTGCGTGCTGGTCGACGACCACGTCGGCGAGCAATTCCACCGGAAGCGGTTCGGCGCCGGCGCGGCGATCGGCGCCGGGCGGTCCGGCCTCGAACAGCTCGCGACGCTCGTGCAGCGAGGCCGCGAGGTTGCGCGCCGCCTGTGCCTGGTTCTCCAGCCGCTCGTTGCGCGCGAGTTCGGTCATCACCTCGGCGAAGCGCAGGCCGACCAGCGGCAGCGCCAGCATCGGCAACATCGCGAGCGCGAGCGTGAGCCGCAGACCCAGCGGCAGCCGCCAGCGGCGCGCGCTACGCCGCGGCCGCGCCATTGCGCTCGACGAAGCGATACCCCAGTCCGTAGACGGTTTCGATTGCGTCGAAGGCGGGATCGACCGCCTCGAACTTGCGCCGGATCCGCTTGACGTAGGAGGTGACCGTCTGGTCGTCGACCGTCAGGTTGGCCTCGCGCATCAGCGCGTCGCGGTCCTTCACGTGGCCCGGATGCCGCGCCAGCGCGTGCAGCATCCAGAACTCGGTCACCGTCAGCTCGATCGGGTGCTCGCGCCAACGCGCCTCGAAGCGCGGAACGTCGAGCCGCAACGCGCCGCGCACCAGCTGCTCGGCCGCCCCCTGGGGCTGCGCGAGCGCATCGACGCGGCGAAACAGCGCGGTGACGCGCGCCAGCAGGTGCGGCAGGCTCACGTTCTTCGTCAGGTAGTCGTCGGCGCCCAGCCGCAGCCCCGAGACGATGTCGATCTCGGAGTCGCGCGCCGACAGGATCAGGATCGGCAACGCGGGAGCACGCTCGCGAAGCCAGCGGCACAGCTCGAAGCCGCCGTCGGGCTCGTCGCCCAGCCCGATGTCGATGATCGCCATGTCGGGCAGCCGCGATCCGAACGCTGCCTGCGCCTCGCGCCGCTCGGCGAAGCCCTGGACTTCGAAGCCCTGGCGAACCAGCGCATCGCGAAGGTTCTCGCGAATGGCGGGTTCATCCTCGACGATGGCGATGCGTCGGCTCATGCGCGCAATGTAGCGCAAAGGCCTGTGCATCCCGGGAGGCCCGCAATCCGTGTCGGCGAAATGCCCGAATCGCGCCGGCTTCGGCCCGATTCGCGCCCCCGCCGCGACCCGCCCGGCAGCGTGCAATCGATCCTGTCGCGGCGTGCTGCCGCAGCTGCACAGGAGAAGGCGCAGATGTCCCGCAACCTCGCCACCGAACCGCTTCCCGCAGCCGACGCCGTGCCGCGCTTCGACTGGCGCGAATGGCTGGCCTTCACGGGCTGCGTGCTCGGAACCGCGCTGTTCGTCTCGGTCGTGCTGGCCGCGTTGGTGCTGGTGATCAGCACCAACACGATTAGCTAGGCCCCGCAGCAGACCTTGTACTTGCGGCCACTGCCGCAGGGGCAGGGCCCGTTTCGGCCGACCTTCGGCTTCTCGCGACGAACCGTGGCCACGCGCAGCGCCTTCGGAGTCGTGCCCGCCTGCCGGTACGGACGGAAGAACTCGTGGATGTCGCCGACGTCGGCGATCATCGCGTCGATCAGGGTCTCCCGCTCGCGCCGCGGCAAGGGCCGGACGCCGAGGCTTGTCGTCGAGGGTCGCGGCCAGCGCGTCGATCGCGTCGAGCGCGTCGCCGAACTCCTTCTCGGCCAGCATCGCGTCCCAGCTTTCCGGCGCCGTCTCGACCGCGCGCAGGAAGCCCACGGCCCAGGCGCTGCCGTCGGGCGCGCCCTGCTCGTCGTGGGCCAGCACCGGCGCGAACTCGCCCGCGGCGAGCGCCGCGGCCACGGCCAGCGCGTGGCGCCGCACCAGCAACGCCAGTTCGTCGGGCGCCGCCTTGCCGCGCGGTGGCTCCACGGCGCCGCGCTCGAGCCCGAAAACCACCGGAAGGTAGTCGTCGGCGCCCACCGGCTCGGGCGCGCAGGCGAGCGCCGCCAGAAACCCGTCGAGTTCCTCGACGATCATCGCGTCGTCGTTGTCGAGCTCGCCGAGCAGGCGATCGAGGCGGTCGAAATCGGCTTCGGCGAGCGGGGCGCGCTCGGGCCCGGTGGCGGTATCGGTGATCATGCCGCGATCTTACGCGCGCAGCACGACCGGCTCGAACGCGACCTGGCCGTCGTCGGAGCCGAACAGCACCTGGCGCTCCTGGATCGAGCAGTGCAGCTGCATCGCGCGCCGCGCGAGCGCCGCGAGCCCGGCCGCCGCATCGGCCGGCACTTCGAGCACTTCGAGATTGTCGCAGCGCGCGAGCGCCGGCCCGACCTGCCGCCACCAGGCCTCGGCCTTCGCGCCACCGTAGGTCACGACCAGCACCTCTCGCGCCCGCGAGCAGGCGCGCCGCAGCCGCCGCTCGTCGGGCCAGCCGACGTCGATCCACGTGTCGATCGCCCCGGTCAGGTCGGTGCGCAGCAGGTCGGGATCGTCGTCGGTGGACAACCCGCGGCCGAACGCGAGCGCCTCGTCGGCGCGCAGCGCGAACGCGAGGATGCGAATCATCATCCGCTCCTCGGTCTCGGACGGGTGCTTCGCGATCGTCAGCGAGTGATTGCCGTAACGGCCGCGGTCGATGTCGGCGACCGACAGCTCGGCCTTGTAGATCGTTGCCCTGAGTGCCATGCGGCACTGTACCGGAGGGAATCGCGGGCGCCGAATCGCGGGCGCCGAGTCGCGCCCGCCTGCATCGCCCGCGGCGCGGCGCCGCGAAAAGCGCGGCGCCCCGAAGAGCGCCGCGCCTGCCGTGGGCCGCCGGGTCAGCTGCGCGCGGCGCCCGGCGTGCGATCGGGCCCCGGGCCGCCGCGGCGCCCTTCGCCGCCCGGGCCGAAGGAGCGGTCGCCACGCGGCCCGCGCTGCTCCCAGCGCGCCTGGCGCTCGATCACCTTGGCCTGCTGCTCGGGGGTGAGCACGCGGAAGATCTCGTTCATCCCGCGCGCCCGCAGCTGCGCCATCGTGCTCGTCGCCTGCGCGCTGCGATCGGTGAGCGCCTTGGCCCTGGCCTCGTCGTAGTCGTTCGACAGCGCGAGCTTCGACAGCTCGACCCGCGTGGCGCGCAGGATCTTGCCCTGCTCGCGCATCGCCGGCTCGCTGGCGTGGCGCACCGCGAAGATCTTGTCGCGCTGCGCTTCGGTGAGATCGAGCCCGCGCAGGAACGCACCGCCCATCATCCCGCGCTCGCCGAAACCGCCGTGCCGCGCGTGTGCAGGGTGGAAGCCGCCGGCCCGCATGCCCGGGCCGTCCCCGCCCGGCGCGCCCTGCGCCGATACGACGAACGGGACGGCGAGCGCGACGCCGGCTGCGGCGACGAGAGCGGCGATTCGTGCTTTCTTCATCGTGAACTCCTTCGATCGGGCCTCGGCCCGGATGGTCGGTGGATCGGCCGGGCGGCGCCCGGCTGGCCGGGAACTGCCTCGGCACGCACGCAGGATGCGCGTGCCGCGCGTTAACCGTCGTTGGCCGGTGTAAACGTTGGTAAAGAAGCGCATCGCTTCGCGCGCCGCAGGTTTCGGCGCGGATATCGCGCCGATATGATCGGGCCGATGCGCACGAATCCGGCCCGCAATGCCAGCCTGAAATGCCGAAAGTCCTCCTGGTCGACGACGACGTCGAGCTGACCGAGCTGCTGCGCGAGTACCTGCAGCGCGAGGGCTTCGACACCGACGCCGTGCACGACGGCGAGTCGGGGGTCGCGCGTGCGCTCGACGGCAGCTTCGACATCGTGGTGCTCGACGTCATGATGCCGGGGCTCGACGGCGTCGAGGCGCTGCGCCGGATCCGCACGTCGAGCCGCGTGCCGGTGCTGATGCTCACCGCCAGGGGCGACGACGTCGACCGCATCGTCGGGCTCGAGCTGGGCGCCGACGACTACGTGCCCAAGCCGTGCACGCCGCGCGAACTCGCCGCCCGGCTGCGCGCGATCCTGCGCCGCGCGCGTTCGGCCGGCGAGACCGGTGTCGCCGACGAGCCGCTGTCCGCCGGGCCGCTGTCGCTGTGGCCCGGCCGACGCCTCGCGCACTGGCACGGCGAAGCGCTGGCGCTGACCAGCACCGAGTTCAGCCTGCTCGAGGCGCTCGCGCGCCAGGCCGGTCGTGTCGTCGGCAAGGCCGAACTCTCCGAGCAGGCGCTCGGGCGGCCGCTGGCGCGCTTCGATCGCAGCATCGACGTCCACGTCAGCAGCCTGCGCCAGAAGCTCGGCCAGCGCGACGACGGACGCTCATGGATCGAAACCGTGCGCGGGCGCGGCTACCAGTTCCTGCTGGACTGACCCATGGGCCGGCTGTTCTGGAAGTTCTTCCTCGCGTTCTGGCTCGCGCTGCTGCTGGCCGGGGCCGCGGTCGGCACGCTCGTCTGGCTGCACCAGCAGCGCAGCGTACGCGAGGAGCCGGTGCTGGCCGCCGGTCCGCGCGCGGCGCTCGCGCTGCAGGCGGCGGCGGCGACGCTGCGCCACGGCGGCGTGCCCGCGCTGCGCGCGCTGCTCGACGACACCGCGCCGCCGTGGAACGCGACCATCGTCTACGCGGTCGACCGAGAGGGCCACGACGCGCTCGGCCGCGCGGTGCCGGCCGATGCGCTGGAGCGGGCGCGCCGGCTCGCCGCCGGGCCCGCGACACCGCGGGCGGCTCGGGTCGTGCGCGTCGACGAAGCGAGCGGGTTGCTGCTGTTCGTGCCCTTCGCGGCCGACGGCACGATCCGGCCGATGCCGCGCCCCGCCCGGCTCGCCCGGGCGCCGGAACGGTTCCCGCCGCTGCTGCTCGCGGCGATCGGCCTGATCGCCAGCGTCGCGTTCAGCGCGCTGCTCGCATGGTCGCTGACCCGGCCGATCCGCCATCTGCGTCGCGCCGTCGCCGCGGTGTCCGAAGGACGACTGGAGACTCGCGTCGCGCCGCTGGTGGGAAGGCGCGCCGACGAGCTCGCCGAATTGGGGCGCGACTTCGACCAGATGGCGCAGCGGTTGCAGCAGTTGCTCGCCTCGCAGCGCCGGCTGCTGCACGACGTCTCGCACGAACTGCGCTCGCCGCTGGCGCGCCTGCAGGCCGCGGTGGGGCTGGCCCGGCAGAACCCCGACCGGGTGCCGGCGATGCTCGAGCGCATCGAGCGCGAGGCGAGCCGGCTCGACGGGCTGGTCGGCGAGTTGCTCACGCTGGCGCGGCTCGAAGCCGGCCGGGCGCTTCCCGAACCGCAGTCGGTCGACCCGGTCGACCCGGTGGCGGCGATCGTCGACGACGCGCGCTTCGAGGCGCGCGCCAGCGGGCGCGACGTCGCGTTCGCGGGCGCCGGCCCGGCGGTCGCGAACGCCCGCGCGGAGCTGCTGCACCGGGCATTCGAAAACGTGATCCGCAACGCGGTCAGGTACACGGACGAGGGCAGCGTCGTCGAAGTCGCGGCGGCGCCGACGGCCAGCGGCGAGGCCTTCGCGCTCACGGTGGCCGACCGGGGCCCGGGCGTGCCGGTGGCCGACCTCGAGGCGATCTTCGAGCCGTTCCATCGCGCGCGCAACGGCGCTGCCAAGGGCGGGTTCGGGCTGGGCCTTGCGATCGCCCGGCGCGCGATCGAGGCGCACGGTGGCCGCATCGTGGCGCGCAACCGCGCCGGCGGCGGACTGGTCGTCGAAGTCGAGTTGCGGCTCGCCGCCGGGCACTCCATCACTCGTTGAAGGCTGACTCCGACTTGTTGACCATCTGTTGAATCGCCTTCAACGCTTCGTCGATCTTCGACACTCTCGCTCCCGCGAAACCCACGAGAATCCCTTTGCCCCCTTCGCATCGTCGCCCCGCAAGCGCACCCGTGGGTTGGTGGCGGGCACGACCAGCATCAGCCTCAGCTCGGCCACCACGCGCTGCGCGCCAGCCTTGACCATGAAGCTCTCCTCGGTGCAGGTCAGCCCTGCGAGGTACAGCACCGGCACACGGCCGCCCGCCGCCTGCGGCGGCCGGCACACCGAAAAGCGCATCGGCGCTCGGTAGCAGACAACCGAAGCGCGCTCGTAGAAGCCCTGCACGACGTCGACACACGCATGCTCGGCGATCACGCGAAACGCGTCGCCAGCCGTCACTTCCCCCGGCAGCGCGTGCCCCGCGCCGCCGGAATTCATTCCGTGCGGGCGCAGCGTGCGCACGGAACAGGTCGGCGAGCTTCTCCAGCATCGCACCGCCAAGTTGCCGGGCATCGACGAGGGTCACCGCGCGCCGGTAATAGCGCGAGACATCGTGGCCGATGCCGATCGCCACGAGTTCCACCGGGGAGCGCTGCTCGATGTTCTCGATTACATCGCGCAGATGCTGCTCCAGGCAGTTGCCGGGATTCGCCGCCAGGGTCGAGTCGTCGACCGGAACGCCGTCGGAAATCACCATCAGGATCCTGCGCTGTTCGGCGCGCCTGAGCAGGCGTGCGTGCGCCCACAACAGCGCCTCGCCATCGATGTTCTCCTTCAGAAGGCCGTCGCGAAGCATCAGGCCCAGCGCACGACGCGCCCGGCGCCAGGGTACATCGGCGGACTTGTAGACGATGTGACGCAGATCATTCAGGCGCCCGGGTGCAGGGGGTCGACCCGCGGCGAGCCAGCGCTCGCGGCTCTTTCCACCCTTCCATGCAATGGTCGTGAAGCCGAGAATCTCGACCTTGACGCCACAGCGCTCGAGCGTGCGCGAGATGATGTCCGCCGACATCGCGGCAATGGCGATATGTTGCCCGCGCATCGAGCCAGAGTTGTCGATCAGCAACTGCACGACCGTGTCGCGGAAAGCGCCCTCGCGTTCACGCCTGTGCAACAGCGGATGCAGCGGGTCGACGACGACGCGCGAGAGCCGCGCCCCGTCGAGCGTACCATCGTCCTGATCGAACTCCCGGGCGCGCATCTGCCGCGACAGCACCTTGTGCCGCAGGCGGTTGGCGAGCCGCGCGACCGCCGACTCGAAAGGCCCGAGCTGGGCATCGAGTTCCAGGCGCAGCCGCGTCAACTCCGCGGCGCTGCAGAGCGAGTCTGCTTCGACCACTTCGTCGAACTCGGTGGTGAAGACCCTGTAATGCGGCGTGGCGTGGCCAGGCCGCCGAGCGCGCCTGGGTATGCGCGCATCCGCTTGCGACTGCCTTCCCGTACGAGTGTCTACGGGAGGTCCGCTCGCGGCATCCCCCTCAACCGGGCCGGCGCAATCGTTCCCGGGCGTTGCGTTGCCTGAGACCTCCGCGTCGCCGTCGCTCGACCGAAACGATTCCTGCCGCTGGCTTCCCGCGTGATCATCGCCTGCAGCGTTCTCGGGGAGGCGCTCTTCGCCGCGCCCCAGATCCTCGGCCAGCCGTCGCGCCAGCACGGCAAATGCACCCTGGTCGTGGGCGAGCCCAGCGAGACGAAGAAAACCGTCACGCGCTTTCGACTCGATCCACGACCGAAGGGGGGCCACCATCCGGCCTGCGGAGTCCGGCAAGGTCCGTCCGGTGAACGCCTGTCGCGCGAGCAAGCCCACGGCCTCAGCCATCGACAGGACTCCGGGCGCCGGCCTTTCGACGGAGCCGCCCGTTCGGCAGCGTTCCTCGATCGCAGCGGCAAGATTGCGCGCCACGCCGTGCATTCGCGACGATCCCAAGGCCTCGCAGCGTGCCTGTTCGAGGGCATCGAAGATCGGACGCGTCATCGCGCCCGTCGGACTCCATTGGTGGTGCAACGCCGGGTCGTGGAAGCGCAGTCTGAGGCTGATCGCGTCCGCTTCGCCGCGGATGACCGCGAGGCCGTCCTCCGACGCGTCGCCCGACGGCGGTGGCAGCCGGACGAGGTCGCCGCTCAGGCCCGCAGCTTCACGCGAGAATACCAACTGCAGGCCGGGGCGATGCGCGAGTGCCCGTATCGCCGCCGCCGTGACCGTGCGAAACGCCTCGATCCGCTCGTCGCTCTGCGCGCCGATGACGTCCATGCGGTCTTTCGTCGGGGACACGCAGCAGCCTGCCGACCACGTCAGCGCAGCGTGACCGCGGCCGACCCCGCGTCCAGTTCGACCCCGAAGCAGCGCTGGTAGTATTCCGCCACCGCTGCGCGCTCCTCCTCGTCGCATTTGTTGAGGAACGAGACGCGGAACGCGAAGCCGATGTCGTTGAAGATGCGTGCATTCTCCGCCCAACTGATGACAGTACGCGGACTCATGACCGTGGACAGGTCGCCCGCGGCATAACCGGCGCGTGTCAGGTCCGCGAGGGCGACCATCGCGGAGACCTGCCTGGCAGCTTCCGGCCCGGTCCATCCAGGGCACTTCGCGAGCACGATCCCGACCTCCTCGTCGTGCGGCAGATAATTGAGCGTTGCGACGATGTTCCAGCGATCCATCTGGCCCTGGTTGACCAGTTGCGTGCCGTGGTACAGGCCGGAGCTGTCACCCGGGCCGACGGTGTTGGCGGTGGCAAACAGACGGAACGCGGGATGCGGATGGATGACGCGATTGCAGTCGAGCAGCGTCAATTTTCCCTCTGCTTCGAGCACCTGCTGGATGACGAACATGACGTCCGCGCGACCCGCATCGTATTCGTCGAAAGTCAGCGCGCAGGGACGCTGCAGCGCCCAGGGAAGAATGCCTTCACGGAACGCCGTGACCTGCTTGCCATCACTCAGAACGATCGCATCCTTGCCGATGAGATCGGCGCGGCTCACCTGACTGTCGAGATTGACACGAATGCAGGGCCAGTTGAGCCGCGCTGCCACCTGCTCGATGTGCGTCGACTTGCCGGTGCCGTGATGACCCTGCAAGAGAACACGGCGGCCGTGGACGAAACCGGCGAGAATCGCAAGCGTCGTCTCCCGGTTGAAGCGGTAGGCTTCGTCGATGGCCGGCACGTGATCGGTACGGCGCGAAAAAGCGGGAATTTCGAAATCGACGTCGATGCCGAAGATGCGACGCGCATCAAGGGTGATGTCGGGTGCGTCGAGAACGACTGAGTCGCCCGGACTCGTCGACACGGCTCCTTCGAGCCCATCACCGTAACCGCGCGGCCCGGTGAGGCGTGGCGCTGGCGAGTTCATTCCCGCATCGTCGGCTGCTTGCCGTCTCCGAACTTCTCGCTGAGCAGGGCTGCGGCGTGCGACAGTTTTTCGCGGACGAAGTCTTTCGGCGTGCTACGGAAGCGGTGGGCCAGGCCGGTCACACCAATCGAGTACATGACGTAACCCCCCTTGACCCGCACCGGGTGGCCGTAGCTGAGGACACCCGCATCCAGTTCGTTGTCGCAGACCGCAATTCCGCTCGCGCGTATCAGGGCGAGTTCGGCGCGCAGTTCCTTGTCGCTCAGCTTGGTGTTCTCGGTGAAGGGGGCCCGCGGCTGGGCGAGGTAGCGCTTGATGAAGTCCGGGCTCTGGAAAGCGAGAATCGCCTTGCCCGAAGCCGCCGCATACAACGGCAGCTCACGCCCCGGCTGCACGAAGGACCGATTCGATCCCTCCGGTTGAACCATCAGTACCGATTCGGCGATCGTGCCGTTCAACCGCGCCAGATGAACCGTCTCGCCGAGTTCGTCGACCAGGGTCGCGGAGAATCGAGGTCGTCAGATGCGAGTAATCGGCTAGCGACAGCGTCGCATGCAGCAGCAACAGCATGCGGTGGCCGAGCGCGTAGCTCCCCGAGCCATCGTTGTTGGTCAGCAAATCAAGCGATTTCAGGCTGCCAACGAGCCGATGCACGGTGGGTGTACGCAAATCGAGCTGCTGGCTGATTTCGGTCAGCGTCAAGCCGGAACGCGCAGCCGCAACCGCTTCGAGAATCTGTACATAACGACTCAGCGGGCTCGCGCCGCGTGTACGCACGGTTTTTTTCACATCCTGCATCCGTGCCTCATGACCATGATGCCCACACCGGAACCGTCAGCGAACCAGTCTGGCAATCACGCCGACGGCTCTCCAAGGGGATTCGGCGGTGCGGTGTGTCCGCCCGGCGCCACACCTCCCGGCCGCAGCCGCACCAGGTGCCATGGATCAGCCATGTCGCCGACCTGCGCCTCGATCAACCACGGCTCGCGACTGGCGATGGCGCGCGGCAGCAGCCCTGCCAGGTCATCGGGCGAGCGGATCAACGCGCCGTTCACCGAAAACGCATCAGCAAGTTTGGCAAAATCCGGATTGTTCAACTCATGTCCCATAGCGCGCCCGAAGGTTCGCGTGTGCAGGAGCCTGATGTTGGCGAATTGCCGGTCGTTGAACACGATGGCAACGACCGGCAACTGGTACTTCGCAGCGGTTGCCAGTTCCGCCAGGCCGTAACCGAAGCCCCCGTCGCCGCTCAGGCACACCACCGGGCGCTCCGGATTTCCGGCGGCAACGCCGAGTGCGGTCGGAAAGGAGAATCCGAGCGTTCCCTGCCGGCCGGGAGTGATGCTGGTGTATGGCCGGTACAGCGGCAGGAACGAGCGTGAGAAATAGCAGACCTGTGTGAGATCCTGCACCAGTACACCATCCTCCGGCAACGCCGCGCGCAGTGCGCGCGTCCACGCCCATTGTGGCTCCACCTTGCGTGCCTGCAGTTCGCACCAGGCGCGTACCGCGTCCATGTCCGCTGCGCGCGACGGCCTGCCGCCGGGAAGCGCGTCGGCCAGCGCGGCAAGCGCGAGTTTTGCGTCGCCGTGGATCGCAAGGGTCGGCTGTTGCGGCGGCAACCAGGCGCCGGGATCGCTATCGACGAAGATAAACTTCGCTTTATCCTGTGGCCAGGCCGGACCGGGGCTTGCGGTGTCCGTGAAGCGACTGCCGACCACCAGGACCGCGTCCGCGTGCGGAAACACCGCACGCCCTCCCAGCATGTTGGTCGCCAGAGGATGGCGGTCGGAGAGCACGCCACGACCGTTGTCGCTCATCACCACCGGTGCCTGCAACCGGTCGGCGACACGCTCCAGATCCTCGGATGCACCGGCCGCCAAGGCACCGCCGCCCGCGAATATCACCGGGAAGTGCGCCCCCTGGAGCAGCGTCGCGGCCTGCTCGATCAGGCGCCCGTCTGGAACGGCGCGCTCGTCCTCATGCTGCGGCGGATCCACCAGCCTCACCTCGGCGTTCGCGGAGAGGATGTCGGGGGGGATCTCGATCCCGACCGGGCGCGGACGGCCACAGCGAAGCTGGCGCACCGCTTCGCGAACGAGCCGGGGCACGTCCATCGGTGAGCGCGCCACCGCGTGCCATTTGGTAAGCGAGCCGAGGATCTGCGTCTGGCCAGCGATCTCGTGCAGCAACCCGTACTCCTTGCCGATCGCGATCGACGGTACCTGACCGGCGATGGCAAGTACCCGCGAATTGCACGCCCACGCAGTGGCGAGGCCTGCTGCTGCGTTGAGCAGACCAGGCCCCGGCACCACCAGACAGGCGCCGATGCGTCCGGTGGTACGCGCGTAGCCGTCGGCCATGTACGCCGCGGTCTGCTCATGGCGCGGCACCCAGAAACGCACCCGGTCGCGCACCTCATACAGTCCATCCGTGGCCCAGTCGAGCTGGACGCCAGGGATGCCGAACACGTCGGTAATCCCTTCCAGGACAAGCTGGCGGGCAAGCGCCTGCCCGCCCGTCATTCGTGCGGACCCGGTCATGGTCATTGGGCCCGAGCCCACTTCATTTGCTGTCCTATCGAAATGCAAGGTGTTTGCAGGATCGATCAGGTGCCCCAGAGGCTTGCCAGCGGGCGCAGAGGCCCGAACGGCAGAGGCACGTTCAGCCCGAGAAAAAGTAGGAATATCGAAACCGATGCGACAGCCGCCACCGCCAACCCGGCACTGAATGATTTCTGCCCGGCCAGAGGGAGGGTCACGACCGGGGAACAGGAAAACGGTTATGAGGAAGCCAAGTGGTCTCATCGCCAGATAGACGCACCCGCAGCAAAAGAGGTATGCCACTATCTTGTGGGAATTGACGAAGCGCTGTGCGTCGCTCCCGGTCTTGTCCCTTTCCTTATGGACTCTCCTCGTTCTGTCTACGAACAGGAGGACACTGAGCAGGGCGAGCACGATACCGAAGAGCAGGGGGAAGAAACCTGGCCCGGGGCCGTACCTGCTCCAGATGGAGTGCGCGAAGGAACCGGAGACGAAGAAGATCCCCAGAGCCAACAGGAACAGACTGCTCGCGATGTCCCTTTTTTCCATGGATGTCCTGCCCCTGCGTGGTGTTCAGTGCCCGCGAGAGAAACGCCTTGTCGGCACGGGTTCCGGCATCGTCCAATGGCCTCAGATCATCCCGATGTTGTCCCTGCTGAGCTCGGCCCCAGTCGGGAGGCTGAGGAACCTGGGGTTCCTCTCCGACAGGCATTGTGGTGGAAGCGCTGGAGTGATGGCCATCGCCCCCGTGTCGTTGCACTCCATCCAGCAGACGCCGCAATGCCAGCATTCCTGCGGATAGGCCATGAACGGCATTGCGGTCTCCTTGTCCCAGCCGATCACGTCGGCCGGACACGTCCGATAGCAGGCGCCGCACCCGTCGCATTTGTGGAAATCGATCTTGAATGGCATGTCAGACACACTCCTTGAGGTCGGGAATCGGTTCGGTCGTCAGTGTCATCTGCTCATTGACTTTACTAACGACGACCAGTTTCTCCCATTGAGGATCCATATGCGGATAGTCCAGCCGGAAGTGGGGCCACAGGCCGTTCTTGGCCAGTCGCGTCTCGGTGCGCATCAGTGAGGCCCTGATGTGCATCTCCACCATGTCGAAGATGTTGCGCACTTCGAGGCATCGCATCGTCTCGTGAGGGTTCTTCGCAAAGAGCTTGGGCAGGGATTGTGTCCTGAGTTCGGCCAGCCGCTCCAGGCCCTTCTTCATCAGGTCCCCATCCTTGAAGTAGCCTACGTAGTCCGTGGGGATAGTTCGAATCGCCGTCTCGAGATCGGTGGGGTTCACTCCGTCCGTCTTCTTCGTATACCGCTTCACCAGTTTCTGAACCTGCGCGAGCTGGCCTGCCTCGGGAACCGGGTCTGGAAAGCGCTTTGCGTCTTCGGACGCTTGCTCTCCGGCGATGTGTCCGGAAACCATGGCCTGTGACAGGCCGAGAAGATACGCGCAGGAAGAGCCCGCAGCGTACAGCCCGGGCAACGAGGTCCGAAAGGTCTCGTCGGTCAACAGCGCCCCGTTGATCGCCGCCGGAACCAATTGCATGGGAATCAGGTCTTTCCTGAAATCCAGTCCCTTCTGGTTCAGCCACTGCTTGGTGACTGGATATTCGTGATCCATCTCCCGTTCGTACGCCTGGATGGTTTCTTCGGACAGCGCTCGGAAGTCCCAGTACAGAGGCCCCCTGCCTTCGGCGATTTCCTTGGCCATGAGAAAGGCGCGCTGCGAACTGTCGCGCTTGTCGCGAAGGACCTTCTCGCCATGGCGATTCACCAAGGTGCCCATCTTCTCGAATGGCTTGATCCCGGCAACGCCGCCCCCGTTCTCAGGCTGACGTAGTCCATGTAAATGTATTCCATGTTGGTGCACTTGGCACCGGCGCGGTATCCCACGGCCTGCGCGTCACCCGTATTTGTCGTGGGCTGGTAGGTCATGAAGAGGCCGTCGGGTTCCAGATACTGCCTGCCGGAATCGCCGGTGCAGACGATCGTCGCCTTGGCTAGGCAGGCCGTCAGGGTGCCTTCGCGCACATCGAACCCCACGGCGCCGATGACCTTCCCGTCCTGCGTCAGCAGGTCGACGGCCATAGTCCTCTCCAGGACCTTCGCGCCGGTCGCCGCCACGGCCGCGGCGAGTTTCACCTTCGTCTGGCGACCCCGGTACGAGACGAAGCTGTAGCGCCTCTCAGGGATCTCCCAAACCCTGTAGCTCCCGTCGTCCTCGCGGATCAGGACTCCGAACTTCTCCAGGTCGAGCAGTCGCGCATAGGCACCCTTGTCCATGGCGAAGACCACGTTGGGATCGAGCAGGTCTTTCTTGCTGAGGATAGCCTTCTGCCTGGCGGTCTCGGGGTTCAGCAAGCCCTTGGGCCAGATCCCCATATTGATGTGATCCATCCCGGGACCGACTCCCCCGCCTCTTCGCAGGGAAGACTTCTCGAGGATGAGGACCGAGTTCCCCATTTCCCTGGCCCGAATCGCCGCGAAGCAACCCGCGATTCCCCCACCGATGACGAGCACATCTGTCTTGATCGTTTCCATCCCTCACCTCATCGACCTATTTACTCCGATTTCGACGTCCATTCATTCAAGCGGCAAGCCGGCTACTTGACGTCTTCCGGCTTGATCACCGTCTTGAATCTCTCCACTTCACTCTTGATCGACTTGTCGAAATCCGACGCATTCAGATACCCGGGGACGCTCCCCATCTTCTTCAGCGTCTCGATCGCCGTCGGACTGGTTGCCGCCTTTTGGAGGGCCGCATCGAGGACCTTGAAGACATCGTCCGGAATATTCGCCGGCGCGAAAATCCCCACCCAGGCCCGGATGGTCGCCTCATCCAGCCCCTTCTCCCTGAAGGTGGGAATATCGTTGAAGCCCTCGTACCTCTCCGCAGTGGTAATGGCCAATCCCCTCAATTCCCCGGACTTGAGATGGGGCGCCAGCGCGGTAATCCCGGCAACTGATGCCTGGATGTGCCCCCAGCAGGGCCGTGGCGTTAGGGCCGTCGCCTTTGAGGACGATGGGGTTCAATTCGTTATGCGAGGAACGTTCCATGAGGCGGACAACGAAGTCCTGGATGGTGCCCACTCCCGGAATGCCGACCGTCACTTTTCCAGGGGCTGCCTTGGCTGCGGCGAGGAAGTCCTCGACACTCTTCCACGGTGAGTCTTTCTTCACGGCAAGAACCAGGGGCCCTTGAGTAAACCGCGCCAGCGGCTTGAATTCCTCCAGTTTGTAGGGGCAATTACGATCGAGAAGAGGGGTGATCTGAAAACCCGAAGCGTGCGCCAGCAGCGTGTAGCCATCAGGCTTCTGCTGCTTGACGAACACGGCGCCGGCTATGCCGCCCCCTCCCGGCCTGTTGATCTGGACAATGCTCGCCTTCAGCGCCTCGGGAAGCTGTTCGCCGATGACGCGCATCACCCTGTCCGTCGGGCCTCCCGGATCATAGGGAATGATGATTTCCACGGCCCTGGAAGGATATTTGTCCTGCTGGGCCGAGGCCAAAGGAATCCCCACGGAAGAGAAACCCGCGACAACCAGACCCGAGACGACGTAAAACAGGCCCCTTTTCATCTCACAATCTCCTCTAGTTCGAATAGGAATACCTGCGGCGCCACACCTTCGTGACCTGCTTCGTAACCACCGGCGATACGAAGAGAAGCACTATCGAAAGCAGTATCACCATCACGACAGGTCTCGAAATCATCTGGAAAACATCTCCCTGGAACATCTTGAGCGACTGGCGCAAGCTGTTTTCCATGACCGGGCCGAGCACGAAGGCCGGGACCAGGGGCGCAGGGTCATACTCGTATTTCCGCATGAGATAGCCGATCAATCCGAAGATGCTCACGATGAGAATGCTGGACGGATCGTTATTGAGGCTGTATGCGCCGGTCAGGCACACGATGGTGATGGTCGGCGCCATGATGTAGTCAGGCACCCTGAGCACTTTTACGAGAAGACCGATAAGAGGGACATTCAGGATGAGCAGCAGGACATTCCCGATGTACATGCTCGTCAGGACGCCCCAGAAGAAACCGGGATTGTCCCGGACGAGCAGGGGGCCCGGCTCGAGGCCATGGATCATCAATGCTGCAAAAAGCAGCGCCATCACCGGATTGGCGGGAATCCCGAGGGAGAGGAGCGGAACGAATGCCCCGATGGCTGCGGAGTTGTTGGCGGATTCCGGCCCGGCCACCCCTTCGATGACCCCGCTGCCGAATTCCTCCTTCCTCTTCGAGTATCTCTTTTCGACAGCATAGGAAATGAAAGAGGCCAGCACAGCCCCGCCGCCAGGAATGAGTCCCAGGAAGAACCCGAGCACCGATCCCCTGGCAATGGGCATCGAAGAGGTTTTCCAGTCGTTACGGTCGGGGAGAAGGTCTCTTATCCCGGCTTTCAATCGAAGGGACTCCTTCTTTGCTTCGCCCCCTTCGAGCATCGTCAGGACTTCGCCGAGACCAAAGATCCCCATAGCCATGAGGGCGAGATCAATGCCGTCCAGCAGGGGGTGACACCGAAGGTAAACCGTGTCTGGCCCGACACGCTGTCGATTCCCACCGTGCAAAGGAGAAGGCCCAGGGCGGCCATCATCAGGGACTTGAGCATCGACTTCCCTGAAAGAAAGGTGACGAGGCACAGCCCGGCAAGCATCAGTGCGACATACTCGGGAGGCCCCATGGCCAGGGCCACTTTGGCCAGCAGAGGCGCCATCAGCGAGATCATGAGGATCCCGAAGGTGCCGGCAATGAAGGAGCCGAACGCCGCGATCCCGAGAGCAGCCCCCGCGCGGCCTTTCTTGGCCATCTGGTGCCCGTCGAGACAGGTGACCACGGTGGAGGCCTCACCCGGGATATTGACCAGTACAGAGGTGATCGTCCCGCCGTACTGAACACCGTAGTAAATGCCAGCGAGCATGATGACGGCCGGCAGGACCTCCATCTTGTAGGTGAGAGGCAGCAGAAGAGCGATGGAAGACACCGGCCCGAGGCCGGGGAGCAGTCCGACCACGGTTCCGATGGTGACGCCCATGAAGCAGTAGAGGAGATTCGATGCCGAGAGGGAGAGCGCAAAACCGGTGAGAAGGTTTTCGATCATCTAAGGCTGCTCCAACATTGCCGAACCCTGCGCCGTCGCCGTCCCTACCTGCCTCGCAATGCCCTGACCACTCTTTCCGGCGTAATCGGCATCTCGAACACCCGTACGCCGATCGCGTCCGCCACCGCGTTCGCGATGGCCGGTGCAACCGCGGTGAGCGCCGGCTCGCCAACGCCTTTCGCGCCGAACGGCCCGATGCCGCTGCGGGACTCCAGGATGATGCATTGCACCCTGGGCATGTCCATCGAGGTCGGCGTCAGGTACTCGCTGAACGAGGGCGTGACGAGGCGACCTTCGCGGTACAGCATCTCCTCGCTGAGCGCATAGCCCTGGCCGTTCTGCGCGCCGCCTTCGATCTGACCCTCGACTGCCGCACGGTTGACGCATTGCCCGACGTCGTGGGCGCCGACGCTCTTCAGCACCCTGACTTCACCCGTCTCGACGTCTACGGATACCTCGACGGCGTGGGCGCCAAACGTGTAGTCCGGATGAGCCTGGCCCTGACCGGTTTCGGGATCGAGGAAATCGGTGAATGGCGCCCGGAACATCGCCAGTTCCGATCGATGGATGCCTTCCGATGCGCACAGCTTTACCAGATCCACGAACGATATTGAGCGCTCCGGGGCGTCGACCAGGAAGGCCTTGTCGAAGGCAAGCTCGACCTCTGCGATCCCGGCGTCGAGCGCCTGCGCGGCACGCGCCACCAGCCGCGCGCGAACGGCCTCCGCCGCCTTCTTCGCAGCATTGCCGGTCATGTAGAGCCCGCGCGTCGCCGTCGTCGTTCCGGCCAGCGGCGTGACCGCCGAGTCGCTGTTGTAGATGACCACGTTGTCGAGGCTGACGCCCAGCACTTCGGCGACGATCTGCCCGAGTGCCGAGGCCTGCCCAGCGCCGATGTCGGTCACTCCGGAGCGGACCACCACCGTACCGTCAACTTCGACGCCCACCCACGCCTCGGAGCTGTCGTGCAGAAAGGTCAGTCGGCCGTAACTCTGCTGATAGACGGCAACGCCGCGACCGATCCGAAGCGATCCGTGCGACGGCGTCGGTTCGCCGAGCGCGGCCCACGCCTGCTCGAGGCACCGGTCGGTCCAGATGGCGCTCGGCGGAACGAAACCCGTCGAGATCGGCTCGCCGGTCTCGAGCAGGTTGCGGCGCCGCAACTCCAGGCGATCCATGCCGATCCGCTTCGCGATTTCGTCCATCTGCTGCTCGTAGGCGGCGCAGGCCTGCATCCCGCCGAAACCGCGGAACGCGCTGGTGAACATGTTGTTGGTCGCCGCCGCGCGCATGTGCACGTTCAGGTTGTCCACGCGGTACGGTCCTGGCGCGGCAACCGCACAGTAGAGCAGCACATAGGGGCTGAGATAGACGTATGCGCCGGCGTCGGCGATCGCCCGCACGTCGAGGGCAGTGATCTTGCCATCCTTGGTGACGCCGGTTCGATAGGTCAGCTTGAACGGGTGCCGCTTGCCGTGGCCGACGAAGGAATCCTCGCGCGAATACCGAGCCGCACCGGACGGCGGGTGTGGCGGGCGAGGAGCGCAAGATAAACCTCGACGGTCAGGTCTTCCTTGCCGCCGAAGCCGCCGCCGACCAGCGCCCCCGGGATGCGCACCTTGTTGTGCGGCACGCCGATCGCCTCCGCGATCGACCTGAAATGCTCGATGACCTGCGTCGACACCCTGATGTTGACGACCTCGTTCTCGTCGACCCGGGCAAGCCCGACCTCAGGCTCGAGAAAAGCGTGCTCCTGGAAGGGCGTCCTGAAGGTATTCTCGACGATGAAGTCGGCCCGGGCAAACCCTTCTTCGAGGTCGCCTTTGCGGATCTTGTGCTCCGCGACGCAGTTGTCGGTGCCCTGGACGAGCGGCGCTCCCGGCTCCAGCGCTTCTTCCGGATCGTAGACACCCGGCAATGGTTCGAGGTCGAATTCAACGAGTGCGGCGGCGCGTTCCGCGATGTCGCGGCTGATGGCAGCGATCAGCGCGATCGGCTCGCCGAAATAGCGCACGCGTTCCTTCACCAGGATCTGGCTGTCGGTTTTCAGTCGCTTCTGACCGGTCTGGCCGGGGATGTCCGTCGCCGCAAGCCGGTCGGGCATGTCGGCTGCGGTCAGAACGCAAGCGACCCCTTCGAGGGCACTCGCCTTCGACACGTCGAGCCGACGCAGGCGGGCGCTCGCGAGGTTGGCCCTGACCACCTTCGCATGCAGCATTCCGGGCATCGCGAAGTCGCCCGCGTACATCGTCTTGCCCGATACCTTGCCCGGCGCGTCCGTACGCCGCAGCGGCTGGCCCAGCTGTTTGAACCGGACGTTTGGACCGGACGGATCCGGCATCAGTGGGCGCGTCATTTCCCGTCCCCCAGCGTGCGCATGACGGCAGCCGCATCGTGCACCGCCTCGACGATCTTGACGTAGCCCGTACAGCGGCACAGGTTGCCGCTCAGCGCGATCCGGATGTCCTCGTCGGACGGGTCCGGGTTCCGGTCGATCATCGATTTCGCGGCAATGATCACTCCTGGCGTGCAGTAGCCGCACTGCGCCGCGCCCGAGTCCGCGAATGCCTTCTGCAGCGGATGCAAAGCGTCGGCGCTGCCGAGCCCGGACACGGTGGTGATCTGGCGGCCTTCGGCCATCCAGGCCAGCGTCAGACAGCTGTCGACCGCGACGCCGTCGAGCAGCACCGCGCAGGCGCCGCAGTCGCCTTTTTCGCAACCGCATTTCACTTCGACGTGCCCGAGTTCGCGCAGCGCCTCGAGCAGCGTGCGATGCGCCGGAAGGCTCGCCGTCTCGCTGCGTCCGTTGATCGTCAGTACTACCGGCCTGTACGTGGACATTTCCTCATCCTTGCCTGTGCGTGAGCTGTTCCCATGCCTGCGAGACCAGGCGACGCGTCAGGACCTCCACCGCGTGTCTGCGGTAGTCCGCGCTGGCGCGGATGTCGTCGATGGGACTGCATTCCTCGACTGCCTGACGTGCCGCGGCGTCGATGACCGCGGGCGTCAGCCTCGTGCCGGTGAGCAGCGCCTCGGCCTTCTTCGCCCGCACGACCGTGGGCGCCACCGCACCGAGCGCAATTCGCGCTTTGTCGCAGACGCCGTTCGCCATGCAAAGCGTCACAGCGACTCCGGTGACGGTGATCGCGTCGCCGCGGCGGCGCGCGAGCTTGTAGAAGACATTGTGGGAACGCGCGGGCAGCCGCGGCCACAAGACGCGGGTGATCAGCTCGTCGCGACGGCGCACGTCATGCCTGTAGCCCAGGAAGTACTGGTCGAGCGGCACGCTGCGCTCGCCTGCCTTGCTGGCAAGCGTGACGGTCGCGTCGAGCGACATCAGCGGTGGCACCAGGTCAGCGGCGGGCGAGCCGCACGCGATGTTGCCGGCAACCGTGGCGGCGTTGCGGACCATCTGCCCGGCAAAGCACCTTGCGGCATCGACAAGCGACGGGGCCGCGGCCGCGATCCCGGGGGAGTGAAGCAGATCGGTGACGGTCGCCCGTCCGCCGACGGAGATCCGCGCGCCATTGCAGTCGATGCCGCGCAGCTCCTGCACGCGCTCGAGTGCGATCACGCCCTCGGGTCGATGGCGTCCGGCACGCATGTCCACGATCAGGTTGGTGCCACCGGCGAGTAGGGCGACCCCGGCGCCGCCCTGTGCGAGCATGTCGAGCGCACCTGCGAGATCGTCTGGCGCCTGAAGCGCGAAATCCACGTTCATCTGCATTCCCCCAGCCGGCGCTAGATGCGCGCCGTCACGCACTTGACCTGGTAGTAGGACGCCAGCGCGGCAAGTCCCTTCTCGCGCCCGAATCCGCTGAGCTTGGTGCCACCGAAGGGGGTGGCCACCCCCCGGCGAAATACTGGTTGATGAAGACCTGTCCGGCATCGACGTCGCGGGCAAAACGCAAGGCGCGGGCGATGTCCCTCGTGTAGATGCCTGCAACCAAGGCCGAACGGCGTGCCGTTAGCGACTGCGACGGCCTCTTCGGGAGAGTCGACCAGCTGCACGCAGAGCACCGGGCCGAAGATCTCCTCCCGGATCACGACGTCGTCGCCTGGCACCTCGTCCAGGATCGTCGGCGCGTAGAAATATCCCCCCTCGCATCCCTTGACGCTGACCTGCCTGCCGCCGGTGGCCACCGCAATGCCGCGCGCTCTCGCGCCATCGACGTAACGTGCCACCGCAGCGCGGTGCTCGCCCGAGATCAACGGACCCAGCTGCGGGTCATCCAGGCCGCGGCCGATGCTCAGCGACCCGGTGCGCGCGACCAGCTTCTCCATCATCGCCGCGTGCACCGTGCGTTCGATGACCAGACGGGAGCCGGCAGAGCAGACTTGTCCGGCGTTCGAGTAGATCGCCTTGAGCGTTCCCTCGACGGCGGCATCGAGGTCCGCGTCGGCGAGCACGACGACCGGTGACTTGCCGCCCAGCTCCAGCGTCACGGACGTGACGCGCTCGGCAGCCGCTTTCATCACGCCGATGCCCGTGGGCACGGAACCGGTGAACGTAACGTGATCCACACCAGGATGACTCGTCAGCGCATCGCCGATCTCGCTGCCGCGCCCGGTCACCACGTTATAGACACCGTCGGGCAAACCGGCCTCCTGCATCAAGGCGCCCAGCGCCATCGCGGTCAGCGGCGTCTGCGCCGCCGGCTTGACCACCGCGGTGTTGCCGGCTGCCGGGGCAGGTGCGACGCCCCGTGCCGTCGTCATCAGCGGGAAATTCCAGGGGATGATGTGAGCGGTGACACCAACCGGCTCGTGCAAGGTCAGCGAGATGTAGTCCGGGCCGAGCGGAATGGTGTCGCCCTGCAGCTTGTCGGCGATGCCCGCGTAGTACTCGAAGTAGGCCGCGGACGTTTCGACGTCGCGCCTCGATTCGGCGAGGGGCTTGCCGCTGTCCAGCGTCTCCATGATCGACAGCGGCTCCGCATCGCGGCGCAGCAGCGCCGCGACCCGCGCGAGGATCCTCGCGCGTTCCACCGGAGGCGTCCGCCGCCGGGTTCCGCCGAGAGCCTTCCTGGAGTCGGCCACGGCGCGATCGACGTCGTCTGCGCCCGCGGCCGGGAAATCGGAAAACGCCCTGCCGGTTGCGGGATCGATCGTTTCCATCCGCCGCCCGCCCGCAGCCTCGACGTACCGCCCGCCAATGTACATTCCCCGGGGCAGCTTCAGCTGCATCCCCCGCACTTGTGCCAATGCATCCATGGGACGTTCTCCCCTGCGTTCGATCTGCCTGTCTGTCTATACGTCCCAGCCACCATCGACGGCGAGATGCTGCCCGGTGATCTGCCGGCTGTCCTCACTGACCATGAACAGGACCGCATTGGCGACATCCCGGCCGGTCGTGACGCGCTTCAGCGCCATGTCCTGGACGTACTCGTCATAGACCTGCTGGACCGTCCAGCCACGTACGTTGGCCTTGCCTTCGCAGAGCTTCATCATGCGCGGAGTCTCGACGATGCCAGGGCACACGGCATTGACATTGATGTTGTATTTCCCGAGTTCGAGCGCCACCGTCCGCGTGATGCCGCGCACCGCCCACTTCGAGGCGCTGTAGGCCGTGCGCATCGGGTAGCCCCTGAGTCCCGACGTGCCGCCGATATTGACGATCTTGCCGCTCCTTTGCGCAATCATCGTCGGCACCACGTGCTTGATCGGCAGGAACGTGCCGATTTCGTTGGCGGTGATCACGTAGTCGAATTCCTCGAGTTCGATGTCCTGGACCGGCGTCTCGATGGGTCCGGTCACGCCGGCGACATTGACGAGAATGTCGATGCGCCCGCCGAACGCCTGCAGGGTCGACGCGACCATCGCCTTCACCTGCGCCTCGTCGGTGACGTCACAGGCGACGACGTGCGCCCGGCGTCCGAGCGCCCTGACCCTCTGCGCGACTTCCTCCAACGCCGCCACGTCGCGCGCGGTCATGACCAGGTCGGCGCCCTCGCACGCCAGCATCGTGGAGATTTCTGCACCCATACCCTTCGCGGCACCGGTGACAATGGCTTTCCTGTTCTCGAGCTTCATCGGGCAACTCCCCTTGATGGTTGAACCTGCCGGCCTAGCTTCCGTCTTCGCGCGCCCCATAGCCGCCGCCGCCGCAACTTTCGACGACCACCAGGTCGCCGTCGCCAAGCCGGACGTTGGCCTTGCCCGGAAGCTCGAACGCACGCCCGGATTTCTCCACGACCGTGACCCTGAACGCGGCGCCGGGCTCGCCGGATTGCAGGCCGTAGGGCGGAATCACCCGCCGCTCGAACATGGAGGTCACGGACATGTCGTCGCACAGCACGCGATATTCGCGGTGCAGGCCGTCGCCACCCCGATGCCTGCCGGCGCCTCCGGAACCTTCGCGCAAGCGCTGGCACTCCACGCGAATCGAATACTCGGCCTCGATGACTTCCGCTGGCGTGTTCATCACGTTCGACATGTGCACGCGGATGACTGATTCGCCATCGCGGTCGTGGCGTGCGCCTTCTCCGCCGCCGTGGGTTTCGTACAAGGTCGTCCACACGCCGTCGGCGCGCCGCCCGCCGAACAGCATCAGACCGGAGGTCGTCGGACCGCCGGCGCTCAAACGCTCGGGTCCGGTGGGTTCGAGCGCCTTGAACACCGCATCGGCGATCCGCTGCGAGGTTTCGTGGTTGCCGCCGACCACCGGCTTGTCGATGCCCGGCTCGAGCAGGGAGCCGGGGCGCGTGACGATCCTGAGGGGTCGGTAACAGCCCCCGCTGGGCTGGATGTCTGGCCCGAAAAGCGTCTTGACTACATAGAACACGGACGCGGCGGCAATGAAGGGCGTGGTATTCACGGGCCCACGCGCTGCATCAGCGGTCTCCGAGAAATCGAAGGTGGCCTCGTCCCCATTGATCGTCACGCGCACGCGAATCGCGATCGGGTCGCTGCCGGCACCATCGTCGTCCAGCCAGTCCTCGCCCGCGTAGATGCCGTCGGGAATGGCCCGCAACGCCGCGCGCATCTGCGCTTCGGCGCGGTCGTGGATCGCCTCGATCGCGTCGATCACCGTCTGCGTACCGTGCTCGGCAAACAACTGGTGAAGACGCTCCTCGGCGGCGCGCGTCGCTGCCATCTGGGCGAGGATGTCGCCTTCGCGCTCCGGGGCTCCGCGCACGTTCGCGAGCACCATGTCGAGCTTCTCGCGGTCGGGCCCGCCGGCGCTGAAGAGGCGAAACGGCGGAATGCGCAACCCCTCCTGCCAGGCGTCGGCCGCGTTGGCCACGTAACTGCCCGGGACCGCGCCGCCGGTGTCCGCCCAGTGCGCGAGGCTGACCGCGAAGGCGCGGACGATGCCGTCGACGAACACCGGACGAATCGCCTTCACGTCGGGCAGGTGATTGCCGCCGACTTCGGGCAGGTTGAGAAACCAGACGTCGCCCGGGGCAAGCCGCGCCTTGGGCACGCGCTCGAGGAACTTCGCGACCGTGAAGCTCATCACGCCCACGTGCATCGGGATGTCGCGCCCCTGCGCGATCAGGCGGCCCTCGGCATCGGTGAGCGCGGATGACAAGTCGCCAGCCTCGCGCAGCAGGGGCGAGCGTGCCGAACGCATCACGACCAGCGACATCTCCTCCGCGGTCGCGTTCAGCGCGTTGCGGATGACTTCGATGGTGACCGGATCGACCGCAACGCTCACGATCTCGTTCCCGCCTCGATGTGCAGGTGACCGAATCCGTCGACGGTCAGCGAAGCGCCGGGTGGCACGATCACCGTCGACCACTCATCCTCGACGATCGCAGGCCCGGAAAGGCGATGTCCTGCGCCCAGCCCGGAGCGCGCATGGCGCGGCGTCGGCACCGCACCCGCGGTGTCGAAGACGCAGGAACTGGTCTTCTTCGGTGTCGCCCGGGCGCTGCCTGCGGCCACCTGGCGCGGCGCGTCGGACGCACTGGCAATCGACGCACGCTGCCGGATCGCCACCAGCTCCCGGGGCTCGTCGGTGGCGAAACCGTAGAGCCGTTCGTGCTCGTCGAAGAACGCCCGTCCAAGCTGCCCGGGATCGTCGAAGGACGGGTTTGCGATCTCGATCGCGTAGCTCTGCCCCCGGTAGCGGATCGCCGCGACCTCCTCGACCGAGACCTCCCCCGGCCGGTATCCCGCCGCCTGCAGAGGCGCACAAAGCCGGGATTGCAGGAATTCACGCACCGCATTCAGGCGCTGCGCGTCCCAGTCCTGGACCGCCATGCGCACGGTGCGCTGCTGCGAATAGCTCATGCGGGCGCTCGCGCAGCCGAGCGCGGAGAACGCGCTGGAGCAGTTCGGCACCACGATCCTGGCGATGCCGAAAGCGCGTGCCACCTCGACCGCGTGCATTGGGCCCGCGCCACCGAATGCGAGCAACGCGCACTGCCGGCCGTCGATGCCGCGCTCGACGGTGATGCGCCGCAACGCCCTGACCATGGCCGAATTCACGACCTTGACGACGCCGAGCGCCGCCGCCTCGATGCTCATGTCCATGCTCGCGGCCAGCGGTGCCAGCGCCCGGCGTGCGGCGCCAATGTCGAGCGTGAGGCTGCCGCCGATGGCGCGCGCAGGGTCCATGTAGCCGAGCACCAGGTTCGCATCGGTGACCGTGGGCAAGCTGCCGCCGCGCCGATAGCAGGCCGGCCCCGGTTCGGCGCCGGCACTTTCCGGACCCACGCACAATGCACCGTGGTCGAACCGGGCGATCGAACCGCCACCCGCGCCGATCGACTCCACCGCCACCATGGGTTGGCGCAGCGGACGCTCGGCAAGCGAGCGCTCGCTCGCTATCTGGGCTTGCCCGTCGATAATCAGGCAAACATCGGTGGTGGTCCCGCCCATGTCGAAGCTGATCGCGCGACCGATATCGAGTGCCTGCGCGACACGACTCGCCGCCGCCACGCCGGCCGCGGGCCCCGACAATGCAAGACCCAGTGGAAATTCGCGCAGCGCCTCGGGCGATGCCATCCCGCCAGCGGAATGGAACAGATGCAGGCGCGAGTTGGCCGGCCGCACCCGCTCGAGGCGGTCGAGATATCCCGCGACCAGCGGCATCACGCTGGCGCTCAGAACCGTCGTGGCGGTCCTCTCGTACTCGCGTGCCTCGGGGTTGACGCGATTGGACAGCGCGACGAAGTCGAACCGCTCACGCAGGCGCTCGCCGAGTTCCTCCTCGTGCGACGGATTGGCGTAGGCGTGCAGCAACGATACCGCCACGGCCTTCGCCCCGCTGGCCGCTGCCTTCTCCACCACCTCGGCAATCGAGTCCGGCGAAAGTTCTTCGAGCACCCGGCCATGCTGGTCGAGTCGCTCGGCAACCGGAAAACGGCGTTCCGCGGGTACCGGAGCTTCGGCTTGGGGGCAGATCCAGGCGGTACAGATGGCGTCGATTCTGACGGCCGATCGCCGAGGGTATCGGAAAAGCCCTGCGTCGCGATGAGCGCTACCTCGGCCAGATCATTCTCGACGATGGCGTTGGTCACCATGGTCGTGCCGTGGATCAGGTCGGCGACGTCCTGCCACTGCAGACCTACCGCCCCGAGCGCCGCCATCAGACCCTCTACCCTGTCGCCGGTCGTGGTCGCGACCTTGGCGGTGCGCACGGATCCATCGGCCGGCCTGTGGGCGACGATGTCGGTGAAAGTACCGCCGATGTCGATCCCTACCTGCCAACGGTTCGGCATGGCACCAGTCCAGTGAAACAGGGAAATCGGCTCACAGCGCGTCGAGATGGCGCTGCGTGTCATCGAGCGCGCGTCCCAGTCGGTCGAACATTTCGTCGACCTGGGTCTGGTCGATGATCAACGGCGGGCACAGGGCAATGGTGTCGTTCGCCAGCGCGCGCACGATCAATCCGTGCTCGAGCGCCTTGTTGGCGGCCCAGGCTCCGAGCTTCAGGGTCGGATCGAAGTTCTGCCTGGTTCGCTTGTCCCTGACCAGCTCCACGGCGCCGATCAGGCCGATGCCGCGCGCCTCGCCAACCAGCGGATGTCCGGCCAGGGCGTGCAGGCGCCGCTGAAAACACGGCGCCACTGCCTGCACGTGTTCGCCGATCCGGTCGCTGTCGTAGATCTTCAGCGTCGCGAGGGCGACCGCCGCGGGAACCGGATGCCCCGAATAGGTGAACCCCGTGGCGAAGATCCCGTGCCTGCGGCTTCCCTCGGCCAGCGCCGCGTAGATGCGCTCGCTCATCATGACCGCGCCAATCGGCTGGTAGGCTGCCGACATGGCTTTCGCCAGGGTGATCAGATCCGGCTGGAGCGCGTAGGTCTCGGTGCCGAACATGTTGCCGGTGCGGTAGAAGCCGCTGATCACCTCATCGACGATAAACAGGATGTCGTAGCGCCTGAGGATGGGCTGGATCTTCTCGAAATAGCCCTGCGGTGGCGGAATCACACCTCCGGCGCCGAGGAACGGCTCCGCAATGAACGCTGCGACAGTGTCCGGCCCTTCCGCGAGGATCAGCTTCTCGAGGTTGCCGGCCGGGCGCGCCGCGAACTGCTCTTCGGTCTCGCCCTCCTGGCCGAAGTGATAGAAATGCGGGCAGTCCGTGTGCAGGAAGCGCGCGATCGGCAGGTCGAAGTCCCGGTGGTTCGCCTGCAGCCCGGTCAAGCTCCCGGAGGCCACAGTGATTCCATGGTACGCGCCGCGCCGCGAGATGATTTTCTTCTTCTCCGGGCGGCCAAGGATGTTGTTGTAGTACCAGACCAGCTTTACCTGCGTGTCGTTGGCTTCGGACCCGGAACCGGTGAAGAAGACCTTCGACATCGGCAGCGGCGAGCTCTCGATCAGCCGCTCGGCCAGTTCGATCGCCGGCTCGACCGCCTTGCAAGCGAAGTTGTGATAGAAGGGCAGCGTCTCGAGCTGGATCCTTGCCGCCTCGACGAGTCGCCTCTCGCTGAATCCCAGCGACGCGCACCACAACCCTGACATGCCCTCGATGTAGCGCTTGCCCTCGTCGTCAAAGACGTGGATGCCTTGGCCGCGATGGAAGACGTGCGGTCCTTTCTCTGCCAGCTGCGCGAGATCCGTCGACGGATGGACGTGATAGGCCACGTCGCGCGCGTGAAGTGAGTTCAGCCGCTGATTGCGCACGAGGACTTCCTCTTGAAGCGTGCCGCCTGGACAATCCGAAAAACGGAATTTGATAACGTTTTATGGAAATTAACCCCTGATATGTTCATTGTCAATCTGCAGAGCAGCATCCGGCCACCTGCACGAAACGATGCTTGACAGCGTGGCTGATGGCCGACGAACCGAACGCAATCGGCGCTCGAACGAGGAACAGGACAAGGTCAAGAGAGGTCGTCGTCGATCGGGGCTATCGCGGGGCTGACGCAGACAACCCGGGAGTCGAGGCCATCCATCGCGGGCGCATCGAGCAGGCTTTTTTCGTCGTCTGCCCGGTAGCGCTGCAGCGGCCGCTCATCGTGTCGGCGACGCTGTCGCCGACGGGTAAGGGATCAGCAGCAGGCTGAATTTCGCAGGGCCCACTACCACATGTCGCGCAGCCGCGCGCCGACGTCGATCGCGGGCGCGCATGCCGTACCGTCCGCGGCGCCGGCCGGCCAGTGCGCCGCAGTCGGCCCCACACACTCGAAGCGCCCGAGCAACGCATCGGTGAGGAAGCGGCTGCGCGCCCCGTGCACGTAGCCGTCTCCATGGCGCGGCTGCTGCGTCACGAAGTAGCGTTGCGGCTCGATCAGGTACAGCGCATCGCGCGCGCGCGTGATCGCCACGTAGAGCAGCCGGCGTTCCTCGTCGATCGACTCGGCGCGCCCGGTCGCGTACTCGTTCGGGAAATTGCCGTCGTTCACGTTGATGACGAACACCGCGTCCCACTCCTGTCCCTTCGCCGAATGCACGGTGGACAGCACCAGGTAGTCTTCGTCGCGCAGCGGGTCGCCGGCGAGGTCGCCGCTGGCCTGCGGCGGATCGAGCGCCAGCTCGGTGAGAAACCGCTCGCGCGTGCCGAAGCCCGCGGCAATCGACTGCAGCACGTCGAGGTCGGCGGCGCGCACCGCCGCGTCGTCGTGGCGGCGCTCGAGCAGTGGCCGGTACCAGCGGCGCACCGGCTCGAGTTGCGCCGGCCAGCGCGCCACCGGGTCGAGCAGGATCGTCATCACTTCGACGAAGCCGCTCCACTCTTCGCGCGCTGCAGCCGGCGCCGCGTAGCCGCGCAGCACCTCGGGCAGGCGCGACGGCGCGCCGCCGATCGCGTCGAGGCAGCGCTGCGCGGTGGCCGGGCCGACGCCGCTCATCAACTGCAGCGCGCGAAAGCCGGCGATCGCGTTGCGCGGGTTCTCGGCCCAGCGCAGCACCGAGAGCAGGTCCTTGATATGCGCCGCTTCGAGGAACTTCAGCCCGCCGTGCTTGACGAACGGAATGTTGCGCCGCGCGAGCTCGATCTCCAGCGTCGCGCCATGATGCGAGCTGCGAAACAGCACGGCCTGGCGCTTCAGCGGCACCGCCGCCTCGCGGTGGCGCAGCACCGCGTCGACGACCCAGTCGGCCTGCGCGCGCTCGTCGACGACGGTGACCAGCTGCGGGCGCGCGCCGCCGCCGCGCTGCGCGTGCAGCACTTTCGGATGCTGCCGCGTCGCCTGCGCGATCAGCGTGTTGGCGGCGTCGAGCACCGGCTGCACCGACCGGTAGTTCGTTTCGAGCGTGATGCGCCGCGCCGGCGGCGCGAACTTCGCCGGGAAGTCGAGGATGTTGCCGACGTCGGCGGCGCGGAACGCGTAGATCGACTGCGCGTCGTCGCCGACCACCGCAAGCCCGCGGCCGTCGGGCTTCATCGCCAGCAGGATCTGCGCCTGCAGCGCGTTGGTGTCCTGGTATTCGTCGACCAGCACGTGATCGAAGCGCGCGCCGACTTCGGCGGCCAGCAACGGATCCGACATCGCCGCGTGCCACCACAGCAGCAGGTCGTCGTAGTCGAGCACGCCGTTGGCCTGCTTGCGTTCGACGTAGCCGCGGAACAGCGCCGACAGCTCGTCGCGCCATTCGGAGCACCACGGGAACACTTCCTGCAGCACGCGCTCGAGCGGCCAGCCGCTGTTGACCCGCTGCGAGTAGATCGCCGGGCAGGTGTCCTTGCGCGGGAAGCGCTGGCGCGTGGCCGACAGGCCGAGCTCGTGGCGCACCACGTCGACGAGGTCGGCCGCATCGCCGCGATCGAGGATGCCGAACGACGCATCGAGGCCGACGCGGTCGGCGTACTCGCGCAGCAGGCGCGCGCCGATCGAGTGGAAGGTGCCGGCCCACGGCAGGCGAACCGGGCCGGGGCGCGCCGCGGCCATCAGCCGCTCGGCGCGCCCGGTCATCTCCTGCGCCGCGCGCCGGCTGAACGTGAGCAGAAGGATCCGCATCGGGTCGACGCCCTGCATCACCAGGTGCGCGACGCGATGCGCGAGCGTGGCCGTCTTGCCGGTGCCCGCTCCGGCAACGATCAGCAGCGGTGGCGAGTCGAAGCGGCCGTCGGGGCCCCGCTCGCCGAAGCCGGCGGCGGCGCGCTGCTCGGGATTCAGCGAGTCGAGCGGGCCCCGCCGGAGGGCGCCGGCCTGGCCGTCGGCACGCATGGGGGTGTCAGGCGCGGCAGGCGCGACAGAGGATTCGGCGAGCATTCCCGGCAGTTTAGTGGATCTGCTGGATATGCATCCACTACCCTCCGCGCCACCGGTCGAGCCCGGGTTCGCGGCGCGCCGCTACCGGCCCAGCAGCGCAGCGTGATGCCGCAGGTGGTCCTCGACGAAGCTCTGCACGAACCAGTAGCCGTGCCCGTAGCCTTCGCGCATGTTCAGCCTGAGCGGCGTTCCCGACGCGCGGCAAGCCTCGACCAGCCGATCCGGCAGCAGTTGCACGTCCAGGTACTCGTCCGCGGTCCCCTGGTCGACCAGGATCGTCGTGCCGAAGCCGCGCCGCGCGGCGAGCTCGGTCGCGTCGTACTGCGCCCACTCGGCGCGGTCTTCGCCGAGATAGCCGCCGAACGCCTTCTGCCCCCATGGGCACTGTGTGGGCGCGGCGATCGGCGCGAATGCCGAGACCGACCGATAGCGCTCCGGATTGCGCATCGCGCACACCAGCGCCCCGTGCCCGCCCATCGAATGGCCGAAGATGCCCTGCGCGTCCGATGCGGGAAATCGCTGCGCGACCAGCGCCGGCAGCTCCTGCGTCACCCAGCTGTACAGGTGGTAGTGCTTCGACCACGGCGCGAAGGTGGCATCGACGTAGAACCCGGCGCCCAGCCCGAAGTCCCAGTGTGCGTCGTCGCCCGGCAGGCGCACGCGCGGGCTGGTGTCGGGGGCGACCAGCATCAACCCCAGTTCGGCGGCCACGCGCTGCGCGCCCGCCTTGATCATGAAGGTCTCCTCGGTGCAGGTCAGCCCCGCCAGGTAATACAGCACCGGCACTCGGCCGCTCGAGGCCTGCGGGGGCCGATAGACCGAGAAGCGCATCGGCGCGTGGCAGACGCTCGAGGCATGCGCATAGAAGCCCTGCACCCCGCCGAAGCAGCCATGCTCGGCGATCACGCGAAACTCGTCACCATTCGCCATCAATAGACCACCACGCTGCGGATCGACTCGCCGCGGTGCATCAGGTCGAACGCGTCGTTGATCTTCTCCAGCGGCATCGTGTGCGTGATCAGGCTGTCGATGTCGATCTTCCCTTCCATGTACCAGTCGACGATCTTCGGCACGTCGGTGCGGCCGCGCGCGCCACCGAACGCGGTGCCCTTCCAGACCCTGCCCGTCACCAGCTGGAACGGCCGCGTGGAGATCTCCTGCCCGGCGCCGGCCACGCCGACGATCACCGACACGCCCCAGCCGCGGTGGCAGCACTCGAGCGCCTGGCGCATCAGCTGCACGTTGCCCACGCACTCGAAGCTGTAGTCGGCGCCGCCGTCGGTGAGTTCGACCAGGTGCGCGACCAGGTCTCCCCGTACATCCTTCGGATTCACGAAGTGCGTGAGCCCGAACCTGCGCGCCAGCGCCTCGCGCCGCGGGTTCAGGTCGACGCCGATGATCCGGCCCGCGCCGACCATCCGCGCGCCCTGCACCACGTTGAGCCCGATGCCGCCCAGGCCGAACACGACGACATTGGCGCCCGGCTCGACCTTCGCGGTGTTGATCACCGCACCCAGCCCGGTGGTGACGCCGCAGCCGATGTAGCAGACCTTGTCGAACGGCGCGTCCTCGCGGATCTTCGCGACCGCGATCTCGGGCAGCACCGTGTAGTTCGCAAACGTGGAGCAGCCCATGTAGTGGTGGATCTTCTTTCCGCCGATCGAGAAGCGGCTGGTGCCGTCGGGCATCACTCCCTTGCCCTGCGTGGCGCGAATCGCGGTGCACAGGTTCGTCTTGCGCGACAGGCACGACTTGCACTGCCGGCACTCGGGTGTGTACAGCGGAATCACGTGGTCGCCCTTCTTCACCGACGTGACCCCGGGACCGACGTCGACGACGACTCCCGCGCCCTCGTGCCCGAAGATCGCCGGGAAGAGCCCCTCGGGGTCGGCGCCCGACCGGGTGAACTCGTCGGTGTGGCACACGCCGGTGGCCCGGATCTCGACCAGCACCTCGAAGGCGCGTGGCCCGTCGAGCTGCACGGTTTCGATCGCCAGCGGCTGGCCGGCTTCGTAGCTGACTGCGGCACGCACGTCCATCGATCGTCTCCTCTCGGGCTCGGTCGCCCCGATTATCGGGCATCATGATTCCCCCGATCCCGCCGAGGAATTCCGCCATGCCGATCTCGATGTACGACGCCAGCGTGCCCGTCTATACGCAGATGCTGGGCGCGCTCGACAAGGTCCTCGCGAAGGCCGAAGCGTACGCGCAGGCGCGCAAGATCGACCCGAAGGTGCTCGGGCAGGCGCGCCTGTTCCCGGACATGCTTCCGCTGGTTTCCCAGGTGCGCATCGCCTGCGACACCGCGAAGCTCGGCGTCGCGCGCATCACCGGCCTGGAGGCGCCGAAGTACGAAGACAACGAGCAGACGATCGCCGAACTGCGCGAGCGCATCGCGAAGACGCTCGACTTCATCGGCAGCGTGCCGCGCGAGAGCGTCGATGGCCAGGAAAACCGCGACGTCGTCGTGCCGTTGCGCGACCGCAAGCTGGAGTTCAAGGGCCAGGCGTTCCTGCTGCACTGGTCGCTGCCGAACTTCTTCTTCCACGTGACCACCGCCTACGCGCTGCTGCGGCACAACGGCCTGGAAATCGGCAAGTCCGACTACCTCGGGCGGAACTGAAGCCGGCGCGGAGGTGGGGCGCGCGGCTTGCCGGGCGACTGCGGCGAAGCCTCGCCCAAGGCGTCGATCGACCACCCCGCCGCGGCGTCCTGCGCCAGCGCGTCGGCCAACCACGGCAGCGCCTCGCGCAACGCGGGCTGGAGCGTCCAAGGCGGATTGACCACGAACATGCCGCTGCCGTGCAGGCCCAGTCCGTCGGGTGACGGAGCGCGCACCGTCAGCGTCGCGTGCAGCCAGCGCAGGCCCGGCATTCGCTCGAGCTTGCGCGCCAGCTCGGTCGACTCGCGCCGCTGCACCTGCGGATACCAGATCGCGTAGCAGCCGGTGGCGAAGCGCCCGAGCGCGTCGCGCAGCGTCGCGACCACGCGTGCGTAGTCGCGCTTGTCCTCGTAAGACGGGTCGAGCAGCACCAGTGCGCGCCGCGGCGGCGGCGGCAACAGCGCCTTCAGGCCATCGAACCCGTCGCCGGCCTGCACCAGCGTGCGCCGGGCCGCCTCGCGGCCTGCCTCGGCAATGTTGCCGGCGAGCACGCGGCTCTCGGTCGGATGCATCTCGAAGAGCCTGAGCCGGTCGTTCGCGCGCAGCGCCCCGAGCGCGATGAATGGCGACCCCGGATAGTGCCGCAGCACGCCGTCGGCGTTCGCCGCCCGCACCGCCTCCGGGTATTGCGCGACCGGCGGGGGGGCGTCGCTGCGCGGCCACAGCCGCCCGATGCCGTTGGCGAACTCGCTGCGCTTCGCGGCCCATGCGCCCTCGAGCGAATAGAGGCCGGCTCCGGCGTGCGTGTCGATGACCCAGAACGGCGTGTCCTTCAGCCTGAGGTGGCGCAGCAACTGCACCAGCACGACGTGCTTGAGCACGTCGGCGTGATTGCCGGCATGGAAGGCGTGACGATAGCTGAACATGCCCGCTCAGGCGCCCGCCCGCTCGCGCAGGCTCGCGCGCTCGTCGCGCATCGAACGCCACGCCGCCCGGGCGAGCCAGGCCGCGGCGACCGCCCCGGCCAGCCCGACGAGCGCCCGGCCCACGAGCTCCTGTTCGTCGAGCCGATAGCTGTTGCACAGCCGCGCCGAAGCCTCCTGGTAGAGGACCCCGGCCACGGCCGTCATCGGCAACACGTTGCCGAGGAAGAAGCCCTGCACCACCAGCCCCGCGGGGCGCCACGACAGCCGCAGCGCGGCGCCGCACAGCAGCAGCGCGAGCCATTTCGTCGCGTCGATGCGCTGGTCGGCGAGCGCCAGGTCGAGCAGCCGCGGAATCATCGACAGCCCGAGCACTCCGGCGGTCGCCACCAGTCCGGCGATGCCCAGCGCGTTCCAGCGCGCGATGAGGCTGCGCAGCCTGGACGGGAGCGCTGCCGCGAGCAACGCGCCGGCAGCCACCAGCAACGGGAACTGCGCCAGCATGTGCGTGGCCATTCCCGCCTCCATCGGCCCGCGCACCGCGGGCAGCGCGAGCAGCGCGATCGTCGCCGCGCCAGCCATCGCCTGCAGGCGCGGCGTTCGATGCGCGACGAGCGGCTCACCCATGCGCATCTCCCGCCGCGAGCGCGCGAGCGAAGCCGAGCGCCTCGTCGATGCGGTCGTAGTCGAAGATCCTCACCAGCCGGCCGCGCGCATCGACCACCAGCAGCGCGGCGTTGTGTTCGTAGCCGCCCAGGCCGTCGGGGATGACGACCACGCGGAACTGTCGCAGCAACGACGCCAGCTCGCGCGTGTCGGCCACCGTGGCGAAGCGCCAGGTGTCGTCGCGCGCCTTCATCGTGGCCGCGTAGCGCGCGAGCGTGGGCAGGTCGTCGCGCGCCGGATCGAAACTGATCGACAGCAGCCGCACCTGCCCGCGCGCGTCGTCGGCGCCGCGCTTGCGCTCCGCGCGGACGCGTTCCTGCAGTTGCTGGAACGCGGTGCCGAGCGCGGCGCAGGCCGACCGGCAATCGGTGTAGATGAAATCGACGATGGTGGCGGTGCCGTCAACGGCCAGCAGTTCGGGCAGCGCGCGCGCGCCGAGCCGCGGCACGAGCATCGCGACCGCCGGCGCCGGCACCGGCTCGCGCGCGACCTCGTGGCGCCGCGCGCCTTCCTCGGTGAAGGTGCGAAAACCGTGCGTCAGCCACGCCCCCGACGCGACGACGAGCAACGCAATGGCGGCGCTCGCCGCAGCCGTGCGCAGCATCACACGGCCTGCGCGATCAGGCGGCGCGCGCCTTGCCCACGCGGGTCAGCGGGCGCGCGCGAAGAGTGCCGGCCTCGCTTCCGCTGCCCGGCGGGACGATGTCGGCGAGCGTGTGCGAGTCGAACACCTTCAGGAAGCCCTGCAGCGCCTCCTGCATGACGCCGGTGAGCCTGCAGCTGCCGGTGAGCGAGCACTGGTTGCCGGTGCCGAAGCACTCGGTCAGCTGGAAGTCGGACTCCATGCTGCGCACCACCGCGCCCAGGTTGATCTTGTCGGGCGGATGCGCCAAGCGCATGCCGCCGCCCTTGCCGCGCACCGTCTCGATCCAGCCGTTGAGCCCCAGCTGGTGCGTCACCTTCATCAGGTGGGCCTCCGGAAACGTCGTAGACGCGCGCGACCTCGGCGATGGTGCACAGGCGGTCGGGATGCTGCGCCACGTACATCAGCAGCCGCATCGCGTAGTCGGTCATCATGGTCAGGCGCATCTCGATTCTCCTGTCGCGGGGTGCCAGCTAGCGCGATTGCGAAGCCAGCGCCTTCAGCTCGGCGCCGCCGGCGAAGGGCGTGCTGCGCGCGCCCGCCTTGCGCTCGCGTTCGAAAGACGCGGCGTCGATCGCCGGCGCCTTGTTCGACCACTGGCTGCGAACCCAGCTCGCGATCGCCGCCAGTTCCGCGTCGGCCAGCCTGTCGAATGCCGGCATCGCGCCGCTGTACTTCGCTCCCGCCACCTCGATCTCGCCGGTGACACCGTGCAACAGGATATTCGAAACGACGCGTTCGTCGCCAATCACCCATTCCGATCCGTCGAGCGGCGGAAACACGCCGGGCAAGCCCTTGCCGGTCGGCTGGTGGCAGGCCGCGCAGTGCGCGGCGTACAGCGCCTTGCCGTCGGCGCCCTTCGCCGAAGCCCCCGGCGCACCGGCAAGATCGGCCACCGTACGCCGGTCGCCCAGCTCGGGGCTGCCGAACGACTCGGACAGCAGCAGGTAGACCACGCCGACCAGCACCATCGCCAGCGTCACCGCGACGGCCGCCAATGGTATCGGGCGAATGTATTCGGACGGCTCGGCGTTCTCGCGCCGCTGCGCGCCGGTGGAGGCGCCCGGATCGTTCAGCATCGGCTTCCTCCGGATGCGTGGCGCGGGGGCACGGGCGGGCGGCTCATCGCGCCGCGGCTGCCGCGGGCAGCGCCGGGTAGGTCCGGTCCAGCGACTGCAGGTACCTGACCAGGTCGAGGGCCTCGCGGGTGGCGACCGTGACTTTGCCCGGGACTCCGTAGCCCGGCGGCAGGTTCACGACGTGGTCGCCCTCCTCGGCCGCCTCCTTGTGCACGAACAGGTACCGGTAGGAGGGCATGTTCGATCCCTGCACGTAGGCGCGCGGCTGGTAGAGGTGGCCGAGATGCCAGTCCTGACTCGGCTGGCGCGCTCCGATGTTGAGCAGGTCGGGGCCGGTGCGCATCGTGCCGAGCAGGTGCGGGTTGTCGTGGAAATAGTCGGCGGGCACCGACGCGCGGCCCCAGCCGCGCTCGAAGTCGGGCCCGAAGTTGCGGTCGCGCGGCTGCTGGCTGTGGCAGTAGACGCAGCCGTTGGCGATGTACAGCTGCCGGCCGCGCAACTGCTGCTCGGTATACGGCTTCAGGCCTTTGGCGGGCTCGAGGTCGCGCACCTGCAGGTACGGCAGCACCACGAGCGCCGCGGTGGCGATGCCGAGCGAGGCGAGCGCGCCCCCGCCCAGCTCGAGTTCATTTTCCATGCGCGATCGCCCCGTCGGACGCGTTCCAGAACAGCGCCGCTCCGGCGCGGTGCGGTCCGAAGCGCAGCGCCATCGCGAAGAAGTGGCCGACGAATACCAGGTGGCCGAGCGTGAGCATCGTGCCTCCGACGCTGCGCCATTCGAGATACGGGATCGTCACCGTCACCGAGTCGATGAACGGGCGCGCGCCATCGAGCATGGCCAGCCCCTGCAGCCAGCCTCCGATCGACAGCGGGATCACGTAGACGAGGCCGCCGATCGCGGCCAGCCAGAAATGCGCGGTGATCAGCCGCGGGTACGGCCATTCCCAGGCGAGCACGCGCGGCAGCATGAAATAGATCGCGCCGAACATCACCATCGTGACGAACGAGTACGCGCCGAGGTGGGCGTGTGCGACCGTGAAATGCGTGAAGTGCGCGACCTGGTTCACGCTGCGCAGCGCCTCGATCGAGCCCTCGACCGAAGACGCGAAGTACATCAGGCCGCCGAACATCATGAAGCGCAGTGTCGGCGAGTAGATCGCCAGGCGCATTCGCCCCCAGAGGGTTCCGCCCTGGTTGATGCTGAACGCCACCACCGGGATCACCATCATCACGCTCTGGACGATCGACAGCGTGGTGAGCCAGCCGGGCACCGGCCCGCCGATCAGGTGGTGGCCGCCGACCTGCGGGTAGAAGAAGGCGAGCGTCCAGAACCCGAGCAGCGACAGGTTGTACGAGACCACCGGCCTGCCGAGTACCTTGGGCAGGAAGTAGTAGATCGCGCCCACGCTCACCGGCGTGAACCACAGCCCCAGCACGTTGTGGCCGAACCACCAGTTGGTGGTCGCCTGCTGCACCCCCACGTGCACGCCGGGCAGGTTGGCCACCAGGAACAGCACCGCGACCCACAGCAGCGACGCGACGAAGTACCAGACGCTGACGTACAGGTGCTCGACCTTGCGGTTGGCCAGCGTGTAGAGCGCAGGAAGGATGACCAGCGCGAAACCCCCGAAGATGAAGACGTCGATCTGCCACGGGATCTCGAGAAACTCCATGCCGTCGGACCAGCCCGAGGCGATCGCGCCGATGCCGGCGGCCACGCCGGCGTTCAGGAAGGTGCCGCCGAGCATCGCCCAGCCGGCGCCGGCCAGCCGCGTGCGCAGCAGCCGCGGCAACAGCCACAGGATGACCGCGATACAGGCGTTGGAGACCCAGCCGTAGAACACGGCATTCGTGTGCACCGCGCGCAGGCGGCCGAAGGTGAGCCAGGCGTCGTCGGTAAGCCAGTCGGGCGCGTGCAGCTTGATCGACGCGGTCAGCCCGGCGGCCGACCCGACGAGCAGCCACAGACAGGCGAAGGCCACGAACATGAACACCGGGAACGCGCTCGAACGGTCGGACTCGATGCGGTCGTGCACCTCGCCGGCGTCGGCACCCCGGGGCGCGCCCAGCTGCGCGGTGGCCGCGTCCTGCATCGCGTGGCGCGCCTCGTGGGTGAGCGCCGGATCGTCGACCTGGCCGATCTCGCCGCGCGCGAAGATGACGCCCGCCCCTGCCGGGTTCTCGACCAGCAAGCCCTTGCGCAGCGACCAGATGAAGGCGAACAGCCCGAGGATCGACAGCAGGAAGGCCCCGAGCAGGCTCAGGATCGCGCTGTCCATCAGCGCGGCCCGCAGCGCGAGGCCGGATTCCGCTCAGGACTCATCGTTTTCTCCTCTCTCGTCGAGCAGTTCTTTCTTGTCTTCGACCTTCGCCCATTCGTCGGCGTCGGGCAGCGCGGCCTTGGTCTTCGTGATCGTCGGCCACTTCTTCGCCAGTTCCGCGTTCAACCCGATGTATTCGAGTTGCGACTGCGGCACGTCTTCCTCGGTGGTGATCGCGTTGACCGGACACTCGGGGATGCAGACCCCGCAGTCGATGCACTCGTCCGGGTCGATGACGAGCATGTTCTTGCCCGCGCGGAACGCGTCGACCGGGCACACGTCGACGCAGTCCGTGTACTTGCACTTGATGCAGGCTTCGCCGACGACGTGGGTCATGGCGTGAGGGTTGGGCGAAAAAGGAGGGAACCGGAGGGCCGGAATGAAGATCGATATTCTGTATATCTTATGAACCGGCCGGGCGCCTGTCAACTCGGGCGGGGGCGCCCGGCGCCTGGCCGCATTGACGTAAAGTCACGCGATCCGCTGCCAACCGAGGAGACCATCGTGCGCGTCCACCAGATCGAAGGCGACTGGGGCATCGAGCACCTGCGCATGGCGGCCCGCCCCGACCCCGCGCCCGGGCCGGGCCAGGTGCTGCTGAAGATGCTCGCCTCGTCGCTGAACTACCGCGACCTGGTGGTGCTCGGGCGCGGTTACGGCAACTTCACCGGCACGCTGCCGCTGGTGCCGCTGTCCGACGGCGTCGGCGAGGTCGTCGCGGTGGGCGCCGGGGTCGAGCGCGTCGCGGCAGGCGATCGCGTCTGCCCGATGTTCTTTCCCGGCTGGATCGCCGGCGAGCCCGACCTGTCGCGGCTCACCCAGTCGCTGGGCGGACCGCTCGACGGCACGATGAGCGAGTTCATGGTGCTGCCCGAAACCGGCGTGGCGCGCGTGCCGGCCGCGCTCGACCACGAGCAGGCGGCCTGCCTGCCCTGCGCCGGCCTGACCGCTTGGCGCGCGCTGGCGGTGCTCTCCACGACGCGACCCGGCGAGCAGGTGCTGATCCAGGGCTCGGGCGGCGTGGCACTGTTCGCGCTGCAGTTCGCCAGGCTGTTCGGCGCGCACGTCACCGTCATCTCGTCGAGCGACGAGAAGATCAAGGGCCTGGTCGCGATGGGCGCCGACGCCACCGTCAACTACTCGCGCACGCCCGACTGGGCGCGCGCCACGCGCGAGATCACCGGCGGGCGCGGCTACGACCAGATCGTCGAGGTCGGCGGCGAGAAGACGCTGCCGCAATCGCTGCGCTGCATCCGCCCGGGCGGCACGATCTCGATGATCGGCGTGCTCTCGGGCGCCGCGATGCAGGCCTCGCTCGGCCACGTCGTGACGCGCCAGGTGCGGCTGCAGGGCGTCACGGTGGGCACCCGCGACGACTTCGAGCAGATGTGCCGCGCGATCGCGCAGCACGGCGTCGCGCCGGTCGTCGACCGGGTGTTCGCCTTCGACGAACTGGTGCCGGCGTTCGAACGGCTGAAGAGCGGCGCGCAGTTCGGCAAGATCTGCATCCGCCACTGACCGGGCCCGTGGCGTAGGCGCGCGACCCTGCGCCGGCTCATGCGCGCGGCAACATGCCGGCCAGCGCGCTGTCGTGGCGCACGTAGTGATGGAACAGCGCGGCCGCCGCGTGCAGGCCCACGATGAAGTAGCCGGCCTTGGCCCAGGTCTCGTGAATCTCCTTCAGCGTGCGCCCGACGGCCTTGTCGGGCGCCACCAGGTCGTGCACCGGCAGTCCGAGCAGCGACCACTGCTTGCCTCCGTAAGCCAGCGCCAGCACGCCCAGCACCGGCAGCGCGAGGAAGGTGGCGTAGAGCAGGCGATGCGCGATTCGCGCCGCGGCCTCCTGCCAGTGCGGCGGCGCCGGCACGATCGCGGGATCCAGCCGCCGCAGCCTCAGAGTTCGTGAACTTTTCGGCCGACACCGCGCGGGCGTCTGAACGGACCCGCCTAGGCAGGTGAAGCCGTCCGGCGTTTACACCAGCGATTCACCGGGGTCCGGAGCGCGTCCGGTGCCGCCCGAGTCGGGTTTTCGGTCATTTTCCTTCCTTTACGCGGTGCCTGGGCCGATCGCGCACGGAGCTTGGGTGTCCGAGAACATCTTCGGCATCAGCACAATGCTGCGCATCAGGTTGTGGGCCAGCGCGAACAGCAGCGCCACGCAGCGCACCTTCGCCTGTCCGCGCACCGGCAGACGCTGCAGGCCCCGGTTGCGCGCCTGCGCGTTGACGCATTCGGCCGTCGCCGCCCTGAGCCTGTAGAGGTCCTTGGCTCGGGGCGTGGCCATCCGCTCGCGCCACTGCGCGACGGCGTCGCTATCGTCGGGCTTGCGCTCATGATTGCCCGGGCATCCACCGCCGCCGCCTTGCTCGTCTTTGTCGCCTTTGTCGGCGCGTGCCTGCGGCTTTCGGCGCGTAGACCTCGGTCTTGCCGGCAACCGCCTCGATCTGCTCGTGCGCCGGGTACCCTCCATCGACCAACCACTGATCGGGCGTGGTGCCGAAGCGCTGCTCCAGTTGCTCGACCATGGGCTCGAGCTGCGCCATGTCCGAGCCGCTCGTGCTCACCTGCACCCCCACCACCACGTGGCTGTCGCAGTCGCTGGCGAACTGCACGTTGTACGCCGGCCGGTACCCGCCGTCGGCCATCTTCATCACGCTCGCCTGCGCGTCGCTGCTCGAGGCGCGCGCCTGCTCGATCGGCTTGCCGTTGCGCTTCTTGATCGCCTCCATCTCCGGCAAACGCGCCAGCGCCGCTTCCAGACGCTGCTCGGGCTCGCGGCGCGCCCGCTGCTGCGCGGCCGCCTTGCGCCGGCTCTCGAGCCCGGGATCCGTCTCGAGTTGATCCTTCAGCCCACGTACTCGCTCGCGCGCCCGCTCCAGGTTCTCCTGCAGACTCGCTCGACGACGAAACGACGCCGCACCCGCGCTGGCGCGAACCCGAACCCCATCCTGCGCCACCGTCGCCAGCTTCACCGCCCCGGCGCTCATCAGCATCGCCACGCTCGCGCTGAGCATCTCGTCGAGCGCCTCACCGTGCCCGACGCGAAAGTCCGACAAGCTGTGGTGGTTCACCTGCACCCCGCCACTGATCCAGCGGTACGCATCGTGCTCGAGAATCAGCCGTGACAGTTGCCGCGCACTGCCCACGCCTTCGAGCGTCGCATACAGCCACAGCGCAAACAGGATCTCCGGCGCAATCGCCGCGCGTCCCCCCGTGCCCTCGCGCGCCTCGATGCGCTCGTACATCGCGCTCAGATCCTGTCGGCGCACCCACTCCCACACGAGCCGTGCACGATGCCCCGCCGGCAGCAGCGACTCCAGGTCCATCGGGCGCAACTCCACCTGCTCGCGATTGGGCATCAGCACGCGCGCTTTGCCGCGTGCTGATGCAACCAGCTTGCTCGGCGAGCGTTCGACAGGCGCCAGCGCCTCGAACAACTCGCGCTCCCGCGGCTCGGATTCTGCTTCGTGTCTCGTGTGCATGGACACTCAACGCTGCTCAGCTCGATTCGTGCACCTGCGCGGCGAAAAATTCACAGGCTCTCAGGCCGAGCCGAAGCAGCATCAGGGCCCCCACCAGCGCGCCGGCGTTGAAGTGCACGAGCTTCAGCAGGTCGCGGGCGGGCGCCCCCTTGGGCACGAGGCCCTTGGCCTCGATCGCGCCGTAGGCGATCGCGACCAGCAGCAGCGTCAGCCAGTGCAGGCGGATCTGCCAGCGCGAGAAGCGCGCGGGCCCACCCATCGTCGCAGCGTTCGCCATGATCGGTCCCCCGGGTCGGTGCAGATGAACCGCAGCCTGCGCCCGGAGGGCTGAACCGAAGCTGAACGTGGCCGCGCCTGCGGCCGCGCACCCGTCAGGCGTCGCCCCAGACCTCGCGCGCGGTCTCGATCACCAGCGCCAGCTTCGCGCGCTGCGCGTCGACCCGGATCGCGTTGCCGTGAACGGTCGACGAGAAGCCGCACTGCGGCGACAGGCACAGCTGGTCGAGCGGCGCGTAGCGCGCCGCCTCGTCGATGCGCCGCTTCAGGTCGTCCTTCTTCTCGAGCTCGCCCAGCTTGGTGGTCACCAGGCCGAGCACGACGATTTTGTTCTTCGGCAGGAAGCGCAGCGGCGCGAAGTCGCCCGAGCGCGCGTCGTCGTACTCGAGGAAGTAGGCGTCGACGTCCATCTCGGAAAGCAGCGCCTGCGCCACCGGCTCGTAGCCGCCCTGCGCGGCCCAGGTGCTCTTGAAGTTGCCGCGGCACAGGTGGATCGCCAGCGTCATGCCCGCCGGCTTGAAAGCGGCGACGCGGTTGATGAACTTCGCGTAACGGTGCGGCAGCTCGTCCGGGTCGTCGCCGCGCTGGCGCGCCGCCTCGCGCATCTTGTCGTCGCACAGGTAGGCGAGGTTCGTGTCGTCCATCTGCACGTAGCGGCAGCCCGCCTCGTGCAGCGAGCGCAGCTCGTCGCCGTAGGCGCGCGCCACGTCCTCGTAGAAGTCGGGCTCGAGCTCGGGATAGTGCTCGCGGCTGATGCCGGCGCGACCGCCGCGGAAATGCAGCATCGTCGGCGACGGGATCGTCACCTTCGGGGTCCGCCCGGCCGATACCCGGCTCTTCAGGTACTCGAAGTCGGCGCGCTGGATGTCCTTCGCGTGGCGCACCTTGTCGACTACGCGGATCACCGGCGGCGCGAGCTCCTCGGTGCCGTCGGGCTTGCGCACCGTGACCGGGATGTCGGTCTTCACGCCGCCCAGCTGCTGCAGGAAGTCGATGTGGAAGTAGGTGCGCCGGAACTCGCCGTCGGTGATGCTCTTCAGGCCCACGTCCTCCTGGAACTTCACGATCTCGGCGATCGCCTTGTCCTCGACCGCGCGCAGCTGCGCCGGCGTGATCTCGCCCCTGGCGGCCTGGTCGCGGGCATCGAGCAGGTAGCGCGGGCGAAGGAAGCTGCCGACGTGGTCGGCGCGGAAGGGTGGGGTGGTGCGGGCGGTCATGACGTGTTCCCTGGCATGCGCGACGGAAAGCACGAAGCCTGGCGCAAACCACCCGCGCGAGCCTCCCGCGGCCTGCCCCGGCGGCCGACGCGCCGGTACACTTGCGCGTCAGGCGCGATGGGGGCTGGGCGGAGTCCGCGAAGAATGGCAGTAGCGAAGAACGGCGGACATCATGTCTGGCGGCGGTTCGCCGTCATCGCCAGGCCATACTGGCTGTCCGAGGAGAAGTGGAAGGCACGCGGCCTGCTCGCGCTCGCGGTGCTGCTGCTGCTCGGCCAGACCGCCTTCAACGTGCTGCTCAACGAGCAGACCGGCGAGTTCACCTCGGCGCTGGCTGCCCGCGACGCCGACCGCTTCTGGGCCTCGATCCGGCAGTCGGTGGCCATCGTCGTGCTCGCGGTGCCGGCCTACGCGCTCTACTACTACGTGCGCGACACGCTGGGCATCTTCTGGCGCCGCTGGCTCACCAACCGCTTCCTCGACCGCTACTTCGCCGATCACGCGTACTACGAGCTCAACGCCGCCGGCACGATCGACAACCCCGACCAGCGGATCTCCGAGGACATCAACGCGTTCACCCAGCAGTCGCTGTACTTCCTGATGATTGCGCTCGGTGCGCTCATCCAGCTGGCCGCGTTCACCGGCGTGCTGTGGTCGATTTCCCGCGAGCTGGTCTACTTCCTGGTGGTCTACGCGATCCTCGGCACCGTGGTGACGGTGGTCGTCTTCGGCCGGGTGCTGATCGGCATCAACTTCCTGCAACTGAGGCGCGAGGCCGACTTCCGCTTCAGCCTGGTGCGCATTCGCGAGCACGCCGAAGCCATTGCGCTGCACCGCGGCGAGGAGCAGGAGTCGTTGCAGGCGAAGCAGTTCTTCGGCGCCGCGTTCGCCAACTACCGCAAGCTGCTCAGGGCGCAGCTGAACCTCAACGTGTTCCAGTACGCGTACAGCTTCCTCACGATCGTCCTGCCGAGCGCGATCATCGCGTCGCGCGTCATCTCGGGCGAGCTCGAAGTCGGCCGCGCGGTCCAGGCGGCCGGCGCGTTCGCGGCGATCCTGGGCGCGGTGGCGGTGATCGTCGACCATTTCGAGGGGCTCAGCCGCTTCGCGGCCGGCATCGACCGCCTGGGCTCGTTCTCCAAGGTGCTCGCCGGCAAGGAAGGCGGCAAGCCCGACTCCGCGGGACGCATCGAGTCCGTCTGGGGCCCCCACTTCGCGCTCGAGCATCTCACGCTGCTCACGCCGGGCCGCGAGCGCACGCTGATCATCGACCTGTCGGTGTCCGCCGAGCCGGGCGAGGGCCTGATGATCGTGGGCGACAGCGGCGGCGGCAAGAGCTCGCTGCTGCGCGCGATCGCCGGGCTGTGGACCGCAGGCGCGGGCCGAATCGTGCGCCCGGGTGTCGACGAGACGATGTTCCTGCCGCAACAGCCGTACATGGTGCTGGGCAGCCTGCGCAGCCAGCTGCTCTACCCCGACCACGATCGTCGCGTGCCCGACCAGGAGCTGCTGGGGCTGCTCGAGCGCGTGAATCTCGGCGACCTGGCCGGGCGCTTCGGCGGCCTGGACGCCGAACTCGACTGGGGCAAGGTGCTGTCGATCGGCGAGCAGCAGCGCCTGGCCTTCGCGCGCGTGCTGCTGCGCCGGCCCCGATTCGTGATGCTCGACGAAGCGACCAGCGCACTGGACGCCGGCAACGAGGAGCTCCTCTATCGCGAGCTCGCGGCGACCGCGACGACGCCGGTCAGCGTCAGCCACCACCCCGCGCTGCTGAAGTTCCACCGACAGGTGCTCGAGCTGACCGGCAGCGGCAGCTGGCGACTGCATCGCGCGCAGGACTACCGGTTCCGCTGATCCCGCCTGCAGCGGCCCCGCGTTTGCTGCACTGCAGCTATGATCCGTAAGAATTGTCTTTGAAAAACAACAGGATAGTAATTTTTCTTAACCTGATACTAGAATGAATTTTGGGATGTCGATTTTCGCGACTTCATGACCGTCATCCGACCGTTGGCGCACCCCCGATCCGCGAGGCGATCATCGAAATCCGGTCGGCTCGCTGCACGCTGTCGCGCGTGACCGAATGGCGTGACTCGATCGCCGCGGAGTTCCCGCGCTCGCAGCCGTTTCGCCTTGCGTCCGAGGCGCTGGGACTGCCCGACGAGCGACGAAGCCGAATCGACTTCAGTGCGGCGGCCGCGCAGGTCGGCTGGCGCTGCGAGAGCGCCGACGGACGCGACGTGGTCGTGGTCTGGACCGACGGGCTGTCGATGGCCGGGGTCGGCGACTACGAGGGTTGGGATCCGTTCTCGGCGCGCTACCTGGCGCTCTTCGAAACCTGGCGGCGCGTGGTCGCCCCGGCCGAGATCGAGCGCATCGGCCTGCGTTACGTCAACGACATCCGCCTGCCGGTCACACCGTCGTTCGACTTCGACGACTACCTGACCGCCGCGCCGCGCACGCCCAAGGGGTTTCCACAGGCATATTTCGATTTCCTGACGCATCTGCGGCTGCCCAGCGGCATCGACGACACCACGGTCGACGTGATGCAGGCCACCGATGCGAAAGGTCGCAGCGAAAGCGAGATACCCCTGATCATCGACATCGACGTGGGCAAGAACAGCCCGCTCGTCGCCGACGACAGGATCGTCGAGCGCTTGCGCGAAGCGCTGCACCAGTTGCACGAAATCAAGAACCGGGCGTTCTTCGGGATGATCACCGAGCGTCTGGCGGAGACATATCGATGAAGATCGCCATCGTGGCGCATCGTGCCGTGCCGGCCACCGGCGCGATCGGCGTCGGCAGCGACTCGCTGCGCATGTCCCGCCAGGCCGCCGGCGCCCGCGCGCGGCTGGTCGAGAAAGGCCTGCACGAGCTCGATACGGCGCTCGGGGAGTTCGCCTGGGCTGCGGAACGGACGCTCTTCGAGTGCTTGTCCGGCTCGCCGGCGGCACTCAGGTTGATCCACTACGCGCGCGAGTTCGCGCGGCTGCTCCCGGTCAGCGTGGCCGTGCCCGCCCCGACCGCGGATGACCGGGGCCTGCTCGCGTTCGAGTGGACCGGCTCCAACGCAAGGCGTCTCGTCGTGAGCATCGCCGAAGACGGCATGCTCGTGTACCACGGCCGCCTGGGACCGCGCCGTCGCATCAGCGGGGCCGAACCCTTGTCCGGCCACCTGCCGGCTCCGATCAGACAGGCGCTTTACGACGTGATCGGCTAGTGTCGTGAGTTGCATGGCCGGTGCCATGCGCCCCTTCGACCCACCGGGGAACAGGGTTTTCGAGCCCGACATATACTGCCCCCGGGTATTCGGCGAGCCGCCATCGAGCGGCTTGGCTCGCGTGCGTCCCGGGGTCGAACCCCGGCGCCGCGCCCCGGATTGCCCGCCCGCAAGCATTCAGGAAGGAGACTCCCCATGTACGGACCCATCACCATCCCCTTCGGCGCGAAAATGATGTTCAACGCCGTCAAGCTCAAGCCGGGGGTGACCATCGACGACGTCGAGCTCGCGGTCGGCGAAATGTGCAATGTCGTCAAGGAGACTTACGGCGGCGACAAGGGCGGCTTCATCGGCGGCCAGGTGTTCCGCTTCTCCGGCTTCGCCTCCGAGGAAGGGTCGATGGGCAGCGCCCGCGACTCCGACCACGACGTGGCGATCGTCACCTACTGGCGCTCGTACGACGAGCACGAGCGCTCGCATGCCGACGCGGTCTTCAAGGCCAAGTTCTCGGCGGTGGGGGCGATGTGCAGCGACAGCAAGGAACTCGGCTACGACATGCTCTGGCAGGGCGTGCCCGAAACCGAGGGCGCCGCGACGGCCTGAGGGCCGCTTGGGCGCCGCGCGCTCGCCGGCGATCTGGCTCGCGGCCACCCGGCCGCAGTTCCTGAGCGTCACCATCGTCTCGGTGCTGGTCGGCCTGGCCGGCGCCGCGGGCGGCGGCGTGCCGCCACACTGGGGCATCGGCGCGGCCACGCTGGCGGGCGCGCTGCTGGTGCACGCCGGCGCCAACCTGGTCAACGACTTCCACGATCGCGACGCCGACGCGGCCAACGACGAGCGACTGACTCCGTTCACCGGCGGCAGCCGCATGATCCAGGACGGCCTGATGCAGGCGCGCGCGGTCGCGCTCTACGGCTACGCGCTGCTCGCGGTGGCGGCCGCGCTGGGCGTCGGGCTCGCGCTGGAGGCGCGCCCGCAACTCTGGTGGATCGGTGCGCTCGGCCTGGCGCTGGCGATCGCCTACTCGGCGCCGCCGCTGCGCCTGTCGGCCCGCGGCGTCGGCGAACCGGTGATCGCCGCCGCCTGGCTGCTGGTCACGGTCGGCTCCGACATCGGGCAACGCGGCAGCTGGTCGATCGTTCCAGTGGCGGCCGGCGCGCCGATGGCGCTGCTGATCGCGGCGATCCTGCTCGCCAACGGCTTCCCCGATCGCAATGCCGATGCGGCAGCGGGCAAGCACACCCTCGTCGTGCAGCTCGGCCCGCGAGCCGCCGCGCGCGCCTACCTGGCGCTCGTCGCTGCGGCCTACCTCGTGCTGGTCGCCGCCACGGTCAGCGGCGTGCTTCCGGCAGCCGCCCTCGCCGGCCTGCTCGGCGCGCCGGCGTCGCTGTTCGCGGCGCGCCAGCTGGCGCTGAAGGGCGAGGGCGCGCCGGACCCGCGACTGCTCCCGGCGATCGGCGCCACGATCGCCGCGGCCCACCTCTACGGGCTGTCGGTGGCGGCTGCACTGCTGCTGGCGCGCGGCTGAACGCGCCGGCACGCGCCGGTCACCGTTGCGGCAGGCTCGCGCGCTGCGCGTCGAGGTCGGTCGACTCCTCGATCCACTCGCGCCAGACCGCCATCAGCACCGCGAGGATCACCGGTCCGATGAACAGGCCGACCAGCCCGAACGCCGCCAGCCCGCCGAGCACGCCGAACATCACCAGCAGGAACGAGACGCGCGTGGCGCTGCTGATCACCATCGGGCGCACCAGGTTGTCGACCCAGCTCACCACCAGCGTGCCCCAGAGCAGCAGGCCGATGCCGTCGAAGGTCTGGCCGTTGGCGATCAGCCAGGCGCCGACGCTTCCCCAGACGAACGGCGTGCCGAACGGCAGCAGCGCGATGACGGTGGTGATCGCGCCCAGCAGCACCGGCGCCTCCAGGCCGAACCACCAGTAGCCGATTCCCGCGACAAGCCCCTGGGCGAGTGCGGTGGCCACCAGCCCCCAGACCACTGCCATCGTCATGCTGCCCACCGCCGCCAGGTAGCGGTCGACGCGGGCACCGAGGAAACGGCGCAGCACGCGCTGCGCCTGCGCGAGCACGAGCTCGCCGTCGCGGTACAGGAAGAACACCGTGATCAGCGCGAAGCCCAGCTTCGCCGCGTTGCGGCCCAGTCCGCCGATGATCGCCAGCAACTCGGCCGCGCGCGTCTCCACCCAGCGAGCGAGCTGGTGGCGGATTGCGTCGGGATCCCCGGTGAACTGGTCGAGCAGCCCCTGCAGCCACCCGCCGAGCACGGGCATCCCGGCAATCACGTCGGGCAGCCGGTAAGGCCCCTTCGCCAGCAGCGCGGCAACCGCCGCATAGGCATCGGCCATCTCCGCGCGCAGCAGCATCGCGAGCCACAACGCCGGCAGCGCGAACGCCGCGGTGAGCAGCGCGGTCATCAGTGCAGCGGCCAGCGTGCGACGCCCGCCGAGCACGCTCCGGATCCACGCCAGCAACGGCCAGGTGGTGTAGGCGAGGATGATCGCCCACGCGACCGGCACCACGAACGGGCGCACCACCGCGTAGGTGAGCAGCAGCAGGCCGCCCAGCAGCAGCCCGAGCACCACCCGATTCGAAAGCCTCTCGGTGACCCCGTCCTTCATCGCGGTTCGCGAAATACCGACCCGCGCGAGCATACCCGTATCGGGCGCGAACGGCGCCCGCCTGGCCCGCACGCCTGCCTTTCACCGCGTGCCAGTTCTCCTTCCGGCCTCGCCGCATGGGCGCCACGGCGCGGCGGGCCGGGGCCTGCGCAGGCAGCGCGTTGGGGGGCGTAGCGGCGCGGCGCGTGGCGGGGGCGCGTGGCTTTGCGCGGCGTGGCGTCAGCGGGCCACGCCGCAGCGGGCGGGGCTGCGCGGCGCCGGACCGGGCGCTGTCTGCAGCGCCGAGCAGCGCAGCCTCGGGGTCGGCGCGCGAAGCGCGCTTCGTACTTCTGACTTGCGGCGCCCTGTTTGAACGAAGCGAGCGCAGCGAGCGAAGTGAGTTGCGCCGCACGACCCCGGGGCGAGCCGCGCAGGGAAGTCGGTGCGAAGCACCGACCGCTGCGGCCAGCGCCCGGTCCGGCGCTGCGCAGCCCCGCCCGCTGCGGCGTGGCCCGCTGACGCCACGCCGCGCAAAGCCACGCGCCCCCGCCACGCGCCGCGCCGCTACGCCCCCCAACGCGCTGCCTGCGCAGGCCCCGGCCCGCCGCGCCCTGCCGCCCATGCGGCGAGGCCGGAAGGAGCTCAGGCCGCCATCGCCTTCACTTCGGCCAGCAGCGCCTCCGCATCCGCCCCCACCGCATCGTCGAGCATCGGATACATCATCTGCTCTTCCTTCAGGTTGTGCGGCACGAGGATCTCGAAAAGCGCCTGCGACCCACGCTGGTACGCCGCGGGATCCCGGGCTTCGATCGCCTCGCGCATCTGCTGCAACGCGCCCTGCATCTGCACGTGCTCTTCGCGCATCTGCACGCTCGGGCCGGCCGCGGTCATGCCGGTGCGTTCCTCGAACGCGGGGAACAGCAGGTGCTCCTCCATCTCGATGTGGCGCTCGAGCCGCTGCAGGAACAGCGTCCCGTCGCGCTCCATGCCGGCCAGGTCGCCGGCGGCGGCCGCGGCCGCGGCGCGCTCGGCGATGCCGTCGATCAGGGCGTGGTCCTGCTGCATGTAGTCGGTGATCGATTCCATCGTGGGTCTCCTCGGAGTGGGTGTCTGGCGCCCCGTTCAGGGCTGCCGGAGCTGGTCGAACTTTTCCTTCACCGTGGCCCAGTGGCCGGCATCGGGCAGCGCGTCGCGCTTCTTCGAGATGCCCGGCCAGTCGCGGGCCAGTTCGGCGTTCAGCGGGATGAACTTCTTCATGGCCGACGGAACGTCGGCGTCCGCGTAAATGGCCTCGACCGGGCACTCGGCGACGCAGGCGGCGCAGTCGATGCAGGCGTCGGCGTCGATCACGAGAAAGTTCGGGCCTTCGTGGAACGCGTCCACCGGGCACGCCTCGACGCAGTCGGTGTGCTTGCAGTTGATGCAGGCTTCGGTGACGACGTAGGTCATGGCAACCTCCGTAGTGGGTACTGTCGATCCTGGCGCCGGCGCGACCGTCAGGCGGCCGCCTGCTCGGGCTTGCCGACCGGACGCTTGACGACAACGACGGGGCATCCGCCCGTGTCGCTGCAGGGCTCGAAGCGCTTGCGGGTGGCGGCCATCGCCGACCAGCGGCGCACCGCCTTGGCCTGCACCTGCCCCTGCTGCGCGGCAGTCGGCGGAATCGGCTTGTCCTCGGCCAGCAGTTTCTCGACGCGCCGCAGCCCGAGGTAGGCCGCGCCGTAGGCGCCGTTGAGCTGCCCCAGGCCGTTCGGCGCCACGTGGAAGCGCTCGCCGAGCGCCGCCTCGAGCGCGGAGACCATCGCCTCGTTGCGCGTCATGCCGCCGGTGAGCATGTAGCCGGGTTCCAGGCCCACGCGGCGCATCAGCTGGATCGCGCGCCCGCCCAGCGAGATCATCGCCCCCATCATGATGTCCTCGGCCGCGATTCCGTTGGACAGGTGGTTGATCACCTCGGACTCCGCGAACACCGCGCAGACGCTGCTGATCGCCTTGGGCGACTTCGCGCGCATCGCGTAGGGCCCGATGTCCTCGGTGGTCAGCCCCAGATAGCGCGCGGTCTTCTCGAGGAACGCGCCGGTGCCGGCGGCGCACTTGTCGTTCAGGCGGAACGCCTTCACGCGCCCTTCGGCGTCGACCTTGATCGCCTTGATGTCCTGGCCGCCGATGTCGAGGATCGTGCGCGTGTCGGGAAACAGGTGCACCGCCGCCTGCGCGTGCGCGGTCAGCTCGGTGATCTGCGCGTGGCGAAACGGCACCGTGTAGCGGCCATAGCCGGTGGCACCCACGTAGACGACCTGCGAGCGCTCGAGCCCGCAGTTCGTCATCAGGTCGTCGAAGACCGCCTCGGAGGCCTGCGCCAGCTTGAAGCCGGTGCGGCGCACCGCGGTGCCCACCACCTTGCGCTCGCTGTCGAGCGCGATCGCCTTGGTGTAGGTCGATCCGATGTCGAGTCCAGCAACGTAGAGCATTTTGGTCCTCCTACGCCAGCGCTTCGGCCGGCAGGGGCGTGGTTCCGAAGGCGTGCTCGCGGGCGACCAGCGCCGCGCCGAGCGCGCCGCAGAAGTGCGCGTCGGGGCTCACGTTGATCTTCATGCCCACCGCCTCCTCGATCAGCTTCACCATCGCCACGTTGCGGCTCACGCCACCGGTGAAGGTGACCTCCGAATGCACGCCGACGCGCCGCGCGAGCGACACGCAGCGGCTGGTGATCGCCTGGTGCACGCCCATCAGCACGTCCTCCGGAAGGATTCCCTTGGAGAGGTGGCTGATGATTTCGGACTCGGCGAACACCGTGCAGGTGGTCGTGATGCGCACCGGGTTCTGCGACTGCATCGCCAGCGGCCCGAGCTCGCCGAGCGACATCTCGAGCGCGTACGAGGCCGCGCCGAGGAAGCGCCCGGTGCCGGCGGCGCACTTGTCGTTCATCGTGAAGTCGGCCACCTGTCCGTCGGGCTTGACCGCGATCGCCTTGGTGTCCTGCCCGCCGATGTCGATCACCGTGCGAGTGTCCGGAAACAGCGCCACCGCGCCGCGCGCATGGCAGCTGATCTCGGTCACCTGCTCGTGGCCGAACGACACGTTGTAGCGCCCGTAGCCGGTGCTGGCCACCCGCTCGACCTGCGCCTCCTCGATGCCGGCGTCGCTCAGCGCCGCCTTGAACGCGTCCTGCGCGATCGTGACCATGCTGGTTTCCATGTCGAGCAGCGCGCGCCCGACCACCTTGCCGTTCTCGTCGAGGATCACCGCCTTGGTCTGCGTGGATCCGACGTCGACGCCGCCGACGTACCTCATGATTGGCTCTCCTTCGGGGTGGACGCGTGCTTGCCGCCCGCGGGCGCCGCACCGCCGCGCTGCTGCAGCGACTCGAAGAACGCGTCGACGCGGTTCTTGATCTGCGCATCCGACCAGTAGCGCGGGTCGATCAGGTCCGACTCGATGTACAGGCTCGGCATGTTCAGGCGCTTGTTCAGGTAGTTGCGCGTGTCGGCCATGCCCGAGGACACGAAGCGGCAGCTCTTGATGCCGTGGAACACGATGCCGTCGACGTCGTAGTCGCGGATCTGCTGGGCCAGCCGCTCATGCGCGAAGAACTGGTTCGACAGCCCGCGCTGCGCGGCCAGCGCGGTGATCTCGGCCAGGCTCTCGAGCGGACGCGAGGTGTCGTAGACCATCTCGCCGGCATCCATGCCGCCGGCGGCGAAGGTCAGGTAGTCGGAGTACGCGAACACGCCGCCCCAGCTCTCGAACAATTCGACCAGCCGGCGCATCGACACGTAGCAGGGCGTGCCCGAGAACAGCAGGCGGAAGCGCTCCTCGGCGACCCGGCCTTCGCCGCGCGCCACCTTCGCGCGCAACTGCTCCTCGAGGCGGCGCATGTACTCGACGCCCTCCTCGGTGCCGCGGTAGACGTTCATGATGCCGATGTAGGTCAGCCCGTCGAGCATCGCGTTGTACGGGGCCGGGCACAGGCGGTTGAGCGCCATCACGTTGTTCCAGTGGAACACCATGCGGTTGACGCGATCCTGCACCTCGGCCAGCCGGTCGAAGTCGAAGCGCCGGCCGGTGATCTTCTCGCAGCGCTCGATCAGGTGGCGGAACTGCGCCTCGACCCACTGCGCGTCGGCCATGTGCTGCGCATCGCCGCGGCGCACCTGCCAGTTGCCCGCGCGCTGGCCCGGCAGGTCGAGCACGAAAGTGGGGGTCTTCAGCATGCGCTCCCAGATCTCGCCCCACTTGATGAAGGTGCTGCACATGTTGGACGCGATCGCGATGTCGGCCTTCGGGATCGTGCCGGCGGGGTGCTGCTGCTCGCGCAGGATCAGGCCGACGTCGGCCTTCACGTACGAGCAGACGTCGGGCGAATAGCCGTAGTCTTCCGACTCGCGCAGGTACTCCTCGGAGACCTTGCGCACGCCGGTCTGCAGCGAGTTGATCTCCGGGAACACCAGCTGGAAGTCGAAGGTGCGCAGGATCTCGACCGCGTTGCCCATCACGAAGACGTTGGCGACGTTCTGGCCGCGCTCGCGCGCCAGTCCGAGGTTCGCGTACCAGGCCTTCATCATCTGCTGGCCTTCCAGGTGCGCGTTGAACTCGCCGCTGGCGGGCGCGGCCGCTGCTGTCGCGGCGGGTTTCTCTACGGTGGCTGTGGTCATCTCGTGTCTCCGGTCAGGCGGTGGCGAACAGCAGCGACTCGGCGAAGGTCTCGAGCTGCATCGCCATCTGCTCGAAGGAAGTCATCTTTTCCTCGAACTCGAGCACCAGGTACTGCACGCCCACTTCGTCGAGGTGCTTGGACCAGGCGACCTGCTCGTCCAGCCCCGGCTCGCAGAACTTGGCCGCGGTGACGATCGCCGCGTCGGCCTTCGAGGTGCGGAGCATGTCCATCAGGTAGCCCTCCTTGGTCTTGCGCTCGTCGTGCTGCACCGGGCTCGCGGCCGAGCGCTCGACGAAGCTCTCGGCGAGCGCCCAGACCGGGTCGCCGGTTTCGGGCACGTCGGCGGTGAGCCAGCGCAGCCCGATCAGGAGGTCGTCGTCGACCACGTAGCAGTTGTCGTCGATCGCCTCGAGCATCTCGAGCGGCGGCTGCTCGCAGAAGCCGCCGACGAAGACCACGCGCGGCTTGTCCTGCGCCGGCCGGTTGCGCGCGCGGATTCCCGCGATCGCCCGTTCGAGCAGCGCGTTGTGCTCCTCGCAGGCGATGCGCGTGCGCGCCCGCACCAGCAGGTACGACTCGGTGCAGCTGAGCTTCCACGGCTCGTCGCGCCGGATCGCGTAGAGCTCGCGCAGCAGCTGCCGGTTGCGGTTGTAGGCGCGGATGCTCGCGCGCAGGCTCTCGTCGTCGGTCGGTCGTCCGGCCTTCTTCTCCATCTCGGCGCGCAGCCGCTGGTACTCGGCGGCGATGTAGCGCACCGCGCCCGGGGTGTTGACGTTCTGCGGCAGGTACAGGATCTGCGACAGCTGCTCCGGGAAGTTGCGCGCCCAGATGCCGCCCAGGTGCTTGGCCGCGTCGCAGATCGGGTGCGTGACGAAACCCGACAGGTTGCCGAGCGCGCCGTTCAGGCCCATCTCGGTGGTGGAGCGGCAAATGGAACAGATGAACGAGCCCATGTGGGCATCGGCGTGCTTCAGCTCGAGCTTGTTGCCGCCGCCGAGAAGGCCCATCGGCAGCAGGCCCGCCGCATGAGCGATCTCCTCGGGGAAATACACCGGGAAGTGCCCGATCGTGCCGGTGAAACCCTCCGGCAGCGAATCGTTGCCGGGCACCGGCGCCTGACGCAGGGTGTTGCAGTACTCGAGGATCTCGTCGAGTTCGTTCTCGGGAACGTGTGGGGATTCGGTGGCCATCGCTCTCTCCTCGCGTCAAATACGCATTCCGGTACCGGAATACATAATTGAGCCGCGAGGCCCCCGGGATCCTTGATCTGGATCAAAGATCGATGCTTTGTCGATCTTTCAAGAAATATTGCACCGCACATATCGCGCCGCCGCATCAGGCGACGCAGCCGCCGGGTTCAGCCGGCGGAATGCCTGCCGACCGATACGCGCTTGGCCTGCGGCCCTTCTTCGGCGCCGTAGTCCTCGATGAACTGGACCTTCATGCCGGGTTCGAGCGCGTCGAAGTCGGGATCGACCACGTTGTCGGCCGAGAAATAGAGCTCGCTGCCGTCGGCTTTCTCGATGAAGCCGAAGCGCTCGTCGGCCACCGGGCGCACGACGGTGCCGCGCTGCGGCGTGTCGTGGACCTTCACCTTGCCGCGCTGCTGGCGCACCACGTCCTCGAGCCAGCGCTTGGCGACGTCGAAAGCCTCGCGGATCGCGATGTCGAAGTCTTCGTGGTGCTCGCGGGTGGTCGCGAACTCGTGGCCGGGCACGCGCAGGTCGAGCCGCACGTTGAAGCGCTGCCCCTGCTGGTGGTGCAGCGCCTCCTTCTCGATCACGACCCGGCAGCTGATCAGCGCCGGGTAGAACTCCTCGAGCTTGTCGACCTTGTCGCGCACCAGCGTCTCGACCGCATCCGAAGGCGGCATGTGGCGAACGGTGAGCTGCAGCGGTACCTGTGGCATGGGCTTCTCCGTGGGCGCAGCGTCAGCGCTCGCGCGTCCAGCGCGCGCGCACGAGTTCCTGCTGCTTGTCGTAGTGCAGGTCGAGCGTGCCCCTCCGGGCGTCGTGCAGCCCGTCGGCGATGCGGCGCGCGAGGCGTGCGGAGGTGGTGGTCGTCAGCTACCGTTCCGTCCGGCTGGTCTTCGATGGCGATGAGCCGTTCCATCGGGTGCTCGGCCTTGGCGCGCGCCTCGCAGTTCTTCACGAAGTTCAGTACCTCTTCGCGATGCTCCGCGAAGAAGCCGCCGCTGATCGTCACGTGCCCGGCCGGATAGCGGTCCTGCGTGCGCCGGCAAGCCGGGCAGCGGCTGCGGTGCGCGCCCTCGGGCGCACTGGCCCACACCCAGCGGCCCTGCCGGTGCACCGCGCCGCAGTCCGGGCAGACGGTGGGCTCGGGGAGCTTCTCGCGAACCTTGTAGGCATCGTGGACCTGCTCGGCAGGCACCTCGTCGCGGTGCGCCGACCTGCCCGGCCCTGGCTGCGTCTTCATCGGGGCGAACTCCTGCAGACGCGGCGAAGCGCCTGCGCACTCCGGATGTGTTCCTGCGCATTTCGCCGCAATCCAGCATAGGCGCGCTGCCGGCAATCGGTCTTGCCCGCGATCAACGCCTCTTGCGCTCGATCCGTGACGCGCTCAGGGCCACAGCGAGTAGCGATGCGCGCCCGGGCGCAATGACGCCGCGCCGACCAGCTCGAGGTCGTGCGCATGAACAGCCGCCTCGGCGCAGGCGCGGCCGAGGCGGCCGAAGCCGACGATCGCGAGCCGCAGGCGCTTCACGCGATCGCCGCTGCCGAGGAGAGGCAGGTCCGCCTCCCCTAGAGCTTGCCGACGATGCCGGCCATGTCTTCGCGCGTAAACGCCCGCAGCGTCTGCGTGCGCACGTTGCCGGCCGAGCCGATCGCCATCGCGAACGCGGTAGCGGACGCCTCGTCCTGCGCGTCGATGATCGTGACCAGGTCGTAGGCGCCGAGCGTCCAGTAGATCTGCGACATCTCGCACCCGTACTTGCGCGCCGCCTCGCGGACCGCGTCGGCACGCTTGACGGTTTCCTTCACGTTGCGAATGCCCTGGTCGGTGAAGCTTGCGAGAGCAATGTACTTCGCCATGATCGAACTCCTCGCGAAGTGGGGCCGCTGGGGTTTCCGGGCGCCGGCGCCGGTCCCTGTACGCCGGCCGGAACGAACTGCGGTGACAGGGCGGGAGACCGTTCACTCTCCGCCGGCACCGGGTTGCCGTCAATCACCCGCCGGCGCGACAGCGTCGATCGCGTAAGCTTGCCGGATGCGCCGCCGTTCGCACGCACCGTCCCCGCCGCCCGCCCGCCCGGATCTCCGCTGATGCCCGGCGAGATCTTCGGCTCCGACGCGTTCTCGCCGCACGAGGTCGCCGCGCGCATCGAAACCATCGGGGTGGCCAAGGCGCGGTTGCCGTTGCGCTCGATGTCGATGCTGGCGCTGCTGGCCGGCGCCTTCATCGGGCTCGGCTCGATCGCCTTCCTGCTGGTGGCGAGCGACCCGTCGCTGTCGTTCGCGACCTCGCGGGTGCTCGGCGGCGTGGTGTTCTCGGTCGGACTGATCATGGTCGTGGTTGCCGGCGCCGAGCTGTTCACCGGCAACAACCTGCTGGCGATGGCCTGGGCCGAAGGAAAGCTCGGCACGCGCGAATTGCTGTTCAACTGGGTCGTCGTCTGCCTTGGCAACCTTGCCGGTGCCGCCGGTCTCGCGGTGCTGGTGCTGCTGGCCGACACCGGCTCGCTGAACGACGGCCTCGTCGCGAAGAAGGCGGTCGAGGTCGCCGCGGCGAAGGCGGCGCTGTCCTGGGATGTCGCCTTCGCGCGCGGCGCGCTGTGCAACGTGCTGGTCTGCCTCGCGGTCTGGATGGCCGCTGCAGGCCGCAGCGTGGTCGACAAGGCGGTGGCGATCGTCCCGCCGATCGCCACCTTCGTGGCGCTCGGCTTCGAGCACTCGATCGCCAACATGTTCTTCTTCCCGCTGGCGATCCTGCTGCTGGCCGGCGACCCGGCGCTGCTCGCGCTGCCGGGGGCCGACGCGGTCGGGTGGCTCGCGATGGCCGGGAACCTGGTGCCGGTGATCGCCGGCAACCTGGTCGGCGGCAGCGTGCTGGTGGCGCTGGTGTACTGGGTGATCTACCGGCGCAAGCCCTGAGCTGCGTCAGCGCGCCCGCGGCGTCAGCGTGCCGCGCAACTCCTTGCCCACCGCGAGCAGGAAGCGCAGCGTGTCCTGGGCCTCGGGGTCGCGCATCAGTTCCCACATCCCGCCCAGGCCTCCGCGCGAAGGCGGCAGCCGGCTCGTGCGCTGTGCCGCCGACTCGATCGCCGCGAGCATCGACTGGATGCGCGACATCCGCTCGGTCAGGTCGGGCAGCGTCTCCGAGAGCTTCTGCAGCGCGCCCGAGCTCTCCAGCCGCTCGAGGATGCCGATCACCCGGTCGGCGCCGCCGCGGGCGAAGCGGTCGAGCAGCGACAGGCCGTTGCCCACCGTCTCGGTGAGCCGCCCGACCATCTCGTCGGTGAGCGCGTCCTCGGCCGAGCCGTAGACGCGCGCGAGCTTCACCAGCCGCTGCAGGTCGCCGTTGTGCACCATCTCGGCCAACGCGGGAATCGCGCGGTCGAGGCCGGCGCGGTTCACCTGGTCCATCAGCGCCAGCCCGTCGCCGATCGTGGCCGAAAGCCGCCCGACCATCTCGTCGGTGAGCGAGTCCTGCGCCGAACTGTAGACGCGCGCGAGCTGCCCGAGACGCTCGAGGTCGCCGTTGTGCGCCATCTGCGCGAGCGCCGGAATGGCCCGGGCGAGCCCTGCCCGGTTGATCTGGTCCATCAGGTCGGCCGCGTCGGCCGCGGTGCCCGCGAGGCGCCCGACCATCTCGTCGGTGAGCGCGTCGTGCGCGGCCGCCACCAGGCGCTCGATCTCGCCGTCGATGGCGCGCGATTCGCCGGTCTGCGTGTCCATCTTCGGTCCTCCCGGGGGTCAGAGCAGGCCGCGTGCGGAAGTCCAGTACAGCTTGTTGTAGGCCATCTTGAACCAGTGGATGGCCTTCGTCGGCGGCTTCGGGTCGGGCGGATTGAGATAGTCGAACATCGCGTAGGTCGCGCGGTCTTTCCCGGCCTCGATGAAGCAGAACACCTTGCCGTCGTAGTCGCGCACCGGCGCGCCGAGCTTCACGATCGCGGCGATGTTCTCGCCGAGCGCCTCGGCCTCGAAGTGCGCGGTGGAGCCGGCCTTGCTGATCGGCAGGTTGGTCGTGTCGCCCAGCACGTAGACGTTCTTGCGACCCTCCATGTTGAGCTGGTGCCGATGGGTGGGGATGAAGCCGCCGGTGCCCAGGTTGTTCTTCTCGATCACTTCCATGCCCCGGTGCGCGGGAATCGAAACCAGCAGGTCGAACGGCGTTTCGGAACCCTCCTCGCTGCGCACCACCTTCGCCTTGCCGTCGACTTCCTTGATGTTGAACAGCGTCTCGTAGCTGATGCCGAGCCGCGCCATTTCGGGCGCGGCCCACTTCGCGACGTTCTCCAGGCTGTGCACGCGGCCGATCGGGTACGTGTAGTGCAGCTTCACCTTGTCGAGGATGCCGCGGTCCTTGAAGTAGTCGTACAGCATGAAGGTGATCTCGAGCGGCGCCATCGGGCACTTGTGCGGCACGCCCACTGCCACGACGACGCGGCCGCCGTCGAATTCGCGCAGGCGCCGGAACATCTTCAGCGCCGTCTCCTCGGTGTAGAAGGTTTCGGAGTTCTCCGCCGGGCCGGGGATCAGCTCGGGCACCGGGCGCGAGCCGGTGGCGATCGCCAGGATGTCGTAGTCGAAGGTGCGCCCGCTCTTCGCCTTCACCTGGTTCTGGTCGAGCAGGAACTGCTCGGCGGGGTCGACGAAGAATTCGATGCCGGGCTCGAGCAGGCTCGCCTGGTCGCGGTACAGCTCGTCGGGCGTGACGCGCCCGAACGCCAGGTAGAGCAGCCCCGGCTGGTAGAAATGCCGCTCGGACGCCGACAGCATCGTGATCCTGGCCTTGCCCGTCTTCAGCTCGGGCGCCAACCGCCGCGCGAGATTGTTCGCCAGGATCGTGCCGCCCATGCCGCCGCCGATGATCAGGATGCGCATCTCTTGTCCTCCGGTCGTTCGTGATCGAAACGTCGCTTCAGCCTGCCTCTGCTACTTCGCCTTCTTCACCAGGATGTGCCAGACGCCGGCCTCCTCGCGCGTGCCGAGGTGCTCGTGCCCGGCCTTGTGCAGCCACTCGGGAATGTCGTTGGCCGAGCCCTTGTCGCTGGAGAGCACTTCGAGCTCGTCGCCGACCTGCGCCATCTTCATGCCGGCGATCAGCTCCATCAGGGGACCGGGGCAGAAGCTTCCGCGCGCATCGATCACTTTCTTCTCGGCCATGGCTCCTCCCTCGTGCGTGCGTCGGCGGATGTTCAGAACGACCAGACCTGCGCGTCGGCCGAATCGCCGAGGAACTTCGTGAGGCCGAGCGGTTCGGCCAGCCACGGCTCGAGCGCAGCGGGCTCCAGCCCCATGACGTCCATGGCCATCGAGCACGGATGGATCTTCGCGTCGCCCAGCGTGACCGCCTGCTCGAACATGGTCCTGAACGGCGGCGCGTTCTTCGTCTCGAGCAGCTTGCCGAACGGGCCCTCGGCGGGTGCCGCAGCCTGGTCGCCCTTCACGAAGTACTGCAGCGCGTTCATCGACAGGAACACCGTGACCGGGTTGCCGCTGACCGCCCCGACCGCCGCGACCATTGCGGCCATCTGCAGGCGCTCCCTCGACCCCGACACGACGATGATGCTGAGCGGTTTCGCAGCCATGCCTCACCCTTTCTGCACCGCCATCGGACGGTGGGGTGGAAAGGAAATTACTTTCCTCCCGATCGAATCCGGCGTCAACCCTCGCGCATGGTGCAGGCCATGCGAGGCCCGTTGCCGACGGCTTCGCCGCCGAATGACCGCGATCAAGCTGCGGGCTTCGGGCGTGGATCATCCTGTGCGCAGCCGCGACGTTCGCTCGCGGCTTGCCGGGAGATCGCGATGAAGGCCAGGACCCTGCTCGTCTTCCATTCCCGTACCGGCTACACGCGCACGATCGCGTCGAGAATCGCAGCGGCCTGCGGCTGCGACGTCGAGGAACTGCACGACGAGGTCGGCCGCGGCGGTCCGATCGGCTGGGTGCGTTCGGCCTTCGAGGCCGTGAGTCGCTTCGATACGCTGCTGCGGCCGACCCGGCTCGATCCTGCCGACTACGACCTGGTCATCGTCGGCACGCCGGTGTGGTTCTGGAGCCTGTCGAGCCCGGTGCGCACCTGGCTGCGCCGCCATCACGCCGCGCTCGGCAAGGCCGCGTTCTTCTGCACCTGCGGCAGCTCCGGCGATCGCCGCGCGCTGGCCGAGTTCGAGGCGCTTTGCGGCCCCGCTGCTGCGTCGCTCGCCTTCACCGATGGCGAGATCGATCGCGCCGATCCGGCGGCGAAGGTCGCCGGGTTTGTCAGGCAGCTCGGGATCGGCAAGACCAACGGGCGTTCCACGCGCAAGACCGCCCGTCGCTGAGCAGAGGGGCCGGCCCCTCCGCTGACCGGAGGAGCCCACCTCTGCGTTGAGCGAAAGCTGGCTTTGCCGACAACGGAATTCCCGCACCGTTGCAATTGCTATATTTTGTATATATCTTTTGCAGCCATTCCCCCGGCCCGGCAGCGAGCCGCATCCCAACCAGTCGCGAGCCTTGCCCATGACGCAGCGTTCGACGGACCTCCTGATCTCGATCGTGGCCAGCGCGATCAGCCTCCTGCTGTCCTGGCCCTACTGGCGCGACTTCGAAGCCTGGCCGGAATCGCAGCTGGCCCGGTACCTGTACTTCGCGGTCGGCTTCGTACTCGCGGTCTACGTCTTCCAGGTCTTCATCGGCAGCCTGCGCGAACTGTTCGAGCACGAGGCGCCGGGGCACGAATTCGACGAGGAGCGCTGATCGTGTGCAACGACGAGCCGCGCAGGCGGCGCATCGCACTGGCCGTGCTGGGCCTCATGACGGTCCTGTTCGCGGCGCTGTCGGTCCTCTCCTTCGTCGGCCCGCGCAAGCAGGCGCTCCCCCAGCAAGTGTCCTTCGACCGGTACTCGGCGGTCGAGGGCAAGCGCGTCTTCCAGGCGTACAACTGCATGGGCTGCCACACGATCGTCGGCAACGGCGCCTACTACGGGCCCGATCTCACCGACCTGTACCGTCGCGCCGGCCCGGCGTGGCTGGCCGCGTTCCTGCCGTCGGCCGGCGCCTGGCCGACGGCCGCCGCGATCCGGGTGCAGCTGCAGAACCCGGCCGTCGCCGCGGCCGCCGGCACCGATTCGTTCGACGCCTATCTCGAGCGTTATCCGGCGGCGCGCGAGCGCATCGAGCGCCGCGGCGGCGGCAGCACCTTCATGCCGAACCTGCCGTTCACGCGCGACGAGATCGGCGAGCTGATCGCGTTCCTGAAGTACACCTCCGAGATGAACACCGAGGGCTGGCCGCCGACGCCGCTGCCCGCTGCGCGCGCCGCGGCGGCCGTCGGTGCCATGGGCGCGCCCGCCGTCGCCGCGACCACCTCGCCCGCAGCGACGACCGCAGTCGCAGCGCCTGCGCCCGCTGGCGCAGCAACGGGTGCGGGCGCAAGCGCGCCGGATCCCGCTGCGCAGGGCGCGAAGCTGGTCCAGGATCTCGGCTGTCTCGCCTGCCACGCCACCGACACGCAGCGCAAGGTGGGCCCGGGCTGGGGCGGCCTGTACGGCTCGCAATCGAAGCTCGCCGACGGCTCGGCGGTGACCGCCGACGATGCCTACCGGAGGAGTCGATCGTCCGACCCGACGCGCGCATCGCGGCCGGATTCGCCGGCGGCGTCATGCCGAGCTACGAAACCCTCACCACGCACGAGCAGCGCGAAGCGATCGTGGCCTACATCCGCAGCCTCGCGAGGAAATGATGCGCATCGAATACCAGACGCAGCGCCTGAGCCACCGCTTCTTCATGCTGATGCTCGTCCTGTTCGCGGTGCAGGTCGTGTTCGGGCTCATCGTCGGCGCGCAGCGAGTCGAACCGGCGCTGCTCTCGGGCACGCTGAACTTCAACGTCGCGCGCAGCGAGCACACCAACCTCGGCATCCTCTGGATCCTGTCGGGCTTCATCGGCACGATCCTCTACGTCGGGCCGCTGCTGTCGAAGCGCGAACTCGCCGCACCGTGGCTGGTGAAGGTGCTCTTCTACGCGCTGATCGCGGTCGTCGCCTGGAACGTCTTCACGCTCACGCTGGCGCAGCGCGGCATCGCGGGCTGGTGGGCCGGGCAGCCGTGGCTCCAGGAGGGGCTCGAGTACATCGACGCCGGGCGCGGCGCCGACATCGTGATCCTGATCGGCTTCGCGATCCTGGCCACGATCGTGCTGCGCACCTTCCCGGCGATGAAGCAGTGGAACGAGATCCACTGGGGACTGGCGATCGGCGTGAGCGCGCTCACCGCGGTCTGGGTATTCGGCCTGTTCTTCGTCGAGCGCCTCGACGGCCAGGAATACTTCCGCTGGTTCGTCGTCCACTACTGGGTCGAGGGCGTCTGGGAGGTGATCCACATCAGCCTGATCGGCTTCCTGATCGTGCTGATGTTCGGCGCGAACGTGCGCGCCGTCGGCTACGCGGTGTTCTGGGGCGTGACGCTGGTCTGGCTCTCCGGCCTGCTCGGCAACGCGCACCACTACTTCTGGATCGGCACGCCCGAATTCTGGCAGTTCTGGGGGTCGCTGTTCAGCGCGCTCGAACCGCTGCCGCTGGTGTTCTGCTTCTGGCACATCTACCTCGACGCGCACCACGACCGGCGCCCGCTCGCCAACGCGCCGGCCTTCTACTTCATCCTCGGATCGGTGGTGCTCGAGCAGGTGGGCGCGGGCATCCTCGGCTTCACGATGACCTTCGCGCTCACCAACGCGTGGTCGCACGGCACCTGGGTGACGCCGAGCCACGCGCACCTGGCGCTGTTCGGCACTTTCGGCATGCTCGGCTTGGCCGCGGCCTACTTCGCGATTCCGGCGGTGCGCGGCATCGAGAAGTTCGACCAGCGCCTGGGCAAGCTCGGCTTCTGGCTGCTGTTCCTCGGCATGCTCGGCATGTCGCTCGCGTTCGCGCTCGGCGGAACCGTGCAGGTCTACGAGATGCGGATCCTCGGGCTCGACTGGTACGGCGCCGACCTGCGCCGCGCGATGCTGCCGTACCAGATCCTCGTGCCGGTGTTCGGGTTCGTCTTCGCGGTCGGCGCGATCGTGGTGGTCTACGACCTGCTCACGCTCGGCACGCGCGCCGCGCATCCGGCCGCGTCGCATCCGGCCGCGGCAGCCGCCGGCGCGACGGCCGTCGGCGCGCATGCGGGCGCCGCGGCGGCCCGTCCGGCCGCCGGCTGGGCGCGCGAACTCGGCGGCTTCGAGGCCGGCACCTGGCTGCTGGCAATGTGGATCTTCGGCGCGATCATCACGCTCGGCCTGCTCAGCTTCAACCTGCCGACGGTTCGCGCGGGCGGCTCGTACCTGCCGCACATCCTCGCCGGCATCGGCTATCCCGGCCTGCTCGCGGTGACGCTGCTGTTCGTCTGGCGGTTCCTGGCCTCGCTGGAGGCGCGCACCGGCGCCGGCGAGACGGGACCTGCCGCTGCGGCAGCGATCGCCGCGGCGCACCCGGGCGGCCAGCCGCAGGCGGCGGCCGTCTGAAGCGGCGCGCAATCCGGTAGCCCGGGGCGCGCGCGGCGCCGCGCCCCTCTCGCGGCGGCCGCGGGCGCCGGCGCACGGCGAGAGTACTTATGCAATATCCTTGCATACGTATGCAGCATCGGCGAGAATGAGCGCATGAAACGAACGACGCTGATCCTCGAAGAAGGCTGCATGCAGGCCGTCCGCGAGCTGGCACTCCGGGAAGGACGTTCGATCTCCGAGATCGTCAACGAACTGCTCGCCGAGGGTCTTCAGAAGAGACGCTCGAAGGCGACGGCCCGCTTCGAACTGCCCCGCTTCCGGATGGGCGCCCCGCGCGTCGACGTCGCCGATCGCGACGCGCTGGAGTCCGCGATGGAATCCTGATGTCGGGGGTCATCGACACCAACGTTCTTCTGTATGCCGCCAACCGCGACGCTCCTCAGCATGAGCGCGCGTTCTCGTTCCTGCTCGAAGCCGGCAAATCGAGCGCAGCATGGTATCTGACCGAGGGAATCGTCTACGAGTTCCTTCGGGCAAGCACGCACCCGCGCGTGTTCCCCGCGCCCTTGGCCGCGAGCGACGCGGTCTCGTTCCTGGCCCCGATGTTGACCAGCACCCGCTTTACCGTGCTCTCCGCGGGGCCACGGCACTGGTCCGTGCTCTCCGAAGTGATTGCCGAACTGCGCAGCCCGAGCGGCAATCTCTTCTTCGACATCCGAACCGTCGCCCTCATGCGCGAACACGGCGTGCGACGGATCTACTCTGCCGACACGGATTTCCTTCAGTTCGAAGGCATCGACGTCCGCAATCCCGTCAAAGGCCGCTGATCGTGCCGATCGTCTTCACATGTTGCGCCGGTACTGCCCGCCCACCTCGAACAGCGCGTTCGTGATCTGGCCGAGCGAGCAGCAGCGCACCGCGTCCATCAGCACCTCGAACACGTTGCCGTTGGCGATCACCGTGTCCTTCAGGCGCTGAAGCGCCGCCGGCGCCTCGGCGGCGTGGCGCGCGTGGAAGTCGGCGAGCCGCGCCAGCTGCGAGCGCTTCTCCTCCTCGGTGGAGCGCGCCAGCTCGAGCTTGGCCGGAATCGGGTCGCCGTGCGGGTTGCGGAAGGTGTTCACGCCGATGATCGGGTACTCGCCGGTGTGCTTGAGCGTCTCGTAGTGCAGGCTCTCGTCCCGGATGCGGCCGCGCTGGTAGCCGGTCTCCATCGCGCCGAGCACGCCACCGCGCTCGGCGATGCGCTCGAACTCGGCCAGCACCGCCTCCTCGACCAGCTCGGTGAGCTCGTCGACGATGAAGCTGCCCTGGTTCGGGTTCTCGTTCTTCGCCAGCCCCCACTCGCGGTTGATGATCAGCTGGATCGCCATCGCGCGGCGCACGCTCTCCTCGGTGGGCGTGGTGATCGCCTCGTCGTAGGCGTTGGTGTGCAGGCTGTTGGCGTTGTCGTAGGTGGCGATCAGCGCCTGCAGCGTGGTGCGGATGTCGTTGAACGCGATCTCCTGCGCGTGCAGGCTGCGCCCGCTGGTCTGGCAGTGGTACTTCAGCTTCTGGCTGCGCTCGTTGGCGCCGTAGCGCTCGCGCATCGCCACCGCCCAGATGCGGCGCGCCACGCGCCCCATCACCGTGTACTCCGGGTCCATGCCGTTGCTGAAGAAGAAGCTCAGGTTGGGCGCGAAGTCGTCGATGTGCATGCCGCGCGCGAGGTAGGCCTCCACGAAGGTGAACCCGTTGGACAGCGTGAACGCGAGCTGGCTGATCGGGTTCGCGCCTGCCTCGGCGATGTGGTAGCCGCTGATCGACACCGAGTAGAAGTTGCGCACGTCGTGGTGCACGAAATGCTCGGCGATGTCGCCCATCACTTTCAGGCTGAACTCGGTGGAGAAGATGCAGGTGTTCTGCCCCTGGTCTTCCTTCAGGATGTCGGCCTGCACCGTGCCGCGCACCGTCGACAGCGTCCACGCGCGGATCTTGGCGAGTTCGTCGTCGGTGGGCTCGCGGCCGTTTTCGCTCTCGAACTTCTCGATCTGCTGGTCGATCGCGGTGTTCATGAACATCGCGAGCATCGTCGGCGCCGGCCCGTTGATCGTCATGCTCACGCTGGTGGCCGCATCGCACAGATCGAAGCCCGAGTACAGCACCTTCATGTCGTCGAGCGTGGCGATGCTCACGCCCGAGTTGCCCACCTTGCCGTAGATGTCGGGGCGCAGGTCGGGGTCGTGGCCGTACAGCGTCACCGAGTCGAACGCGGTGGACAGGCGCTTGGCCGGCATGCCCTCGGAGAGCAGCTTGAAGCGCCGGTTGGTGCGGAACGGATCGCCCTCGCCGGCGAACATCCGTGTCGGGTCCTCGTTCTCGCGCTTGAACGCGAACACGCCGGCGGTGTAGGGAAACGATCCGGGAACGTTCTCGAGCAGCAGCCACTTCAGCAGCTCGCCGTGATCTTCGTAGTCCGGCAGCACCACCTTGCGGATCTTGGTGCCCGACAGCGAGGTCCAGGTGAGCGCCGTGCGGATCTCGCGATCACGGATCTTCACCACGTATTCGTCGCCCGCGTAGGCCTTGCGCATCGCCGGCCACATCGCGAGCAGCTTCTTCGAGGCCGCGTCGAGCCGCTCCTCGCGCTTCTCCGCCAGCGTCTCCACCGTGTTGCGCGCGCCGCTCTTCTCGCCGTCGTCCTCGCGCAGCATCCGCGCCGACTCGCGCAGCTGCTGCGCCTCGCGCGCGATGCGCGCCTGCTCGCGCGCGTGCCGCTTGTAGCCGCGCACCGCCTCGGCGATCTCGGCGAGGTAGCGCACGCGCTGCGGCGGCACGATCACCACCTGGCCGGAGGAATGCCGCAGGCCCGCCTTCGGCAGCCGGCCTGCGGTCGTGCCGTCGGCGCGCGGCGGGATCTTCAGCCCCAGCTCGACCAGCCGCGGCAGCATCCCCTGGTAGAGCGCGGTCACGCCGTCGTCGTTGAAGCGCGAAGCCTGCGTGCCGTAGACCGGCATCTCGTCGGGGCGCTTGCCGAACGCTTCGCGGTTGCGCTGGTACTGCCTGGAGACGTCGCGCAGCGCGTCCATCGCGCCCTTGCGGTCGAACTTGTTGATCGCGACGAAGTCGGCGAAGTCGAGCATGTCGATCTTCTCGAGCTGGCTCGCCGCACCGAACTCCGGCGTCATCACGTACAGCGTGGCGTCGACCAGCGGCACGATCGCCGCGTCGCCCTGGCCGATGCCCGATGTCTCGACGATGATCAGGTCGAAGCCCGCGACCTTGCAGGCCGCGATCACGTCGGGCAGTGCGCGGCTGACCTCGCTGCCGGCCTCGCGGGTGGCGAGCGAGCGCATGTAGACGTTCGGATGGTCGATCGCGTTCATACGGATGCGGTCGCCCAGCAGCGCGCCGCCACTCTTGCGGCGCGTCGGGTCGACCGAGACGATCGCGAGCCGCAGGCGGTCGTCGTGGTCGAGCCGGAAGCGGCGCACCAGCTCGTCGGTGAGCGAGCTCTTGCCCGCCCCGCCGGTGCCGGTGATGCCCAGCGTGGGCGTGCCGATCGCCTCGGCGCGCTCGTGCAGCGCGCGCCGCCACGCGGCGAAGCCCCTCTCGTCCAGCCGCCCCGCGACGTGACCCAGTTCGAGCGCGGTAATCGCCTGCGCCAGCGCGCGGCGCGAAGCCGCCAGCGGCCCCTTCGCGGGCGCGACGAGCGCGTCGAGATCGACCGGCGCGTACTGCGACAGGTCGACGTCGCAATGGGCGAGCATGTCGGCGATCATCCCCTGCAGCCCCATGCGCTGGCCGTCCTCGGGGCTGTAGATGCGCGCCACGCCGTAGGCGTGCAGCTCCTCGATCTCGGCCGGAACGATCACGCCGCCGCCGCCGCCGAACACCTTCACGTGCTCCGCGCCCGCCTCGCGCAGCAGGTCGATCATGTACTTGAAGAACTCGACGTGGCCGCCCTGGTAGGAGGACACCGCGATGCCGTGGGCGTCTTCCTGCAGCGCGCAGTCGACGATTTCGCGCACCGAGCGGTTGTGCCCGAGGTGGATGACCTCGGCGCCGCGGCTCTGCAGGATGCGCCGCATGATGTTGATCGACGCGTCGTGGCCGTCGAACAGCGACGCGGCCGTGACGAAGCGCACCTTGTTCTTCAGCCGGTAGGCGGCCAGCTTCTTCTGGTCGGACAGGTCGGTCATGGCGGTGATCCCGTGCTGAAAGCGTCTCCTCGCCAGTATCGCCCGCAGGGGCGGGCGATGCGAGGCGAGCGAACCTGTGACGTTAATTGACGTTTACGTTAACGTCAATTATCCGGCTTCGCGGCCTCCGCCGGGCGGCGGCGGCGCCGATCCGTGGCGGGATTCGGATAGGATCGGCCGCAAATCCTTCCGACGATGCGTATCCTCCCCGTTATCGACCACGCCGAGCTGCGCCGGGCGCTCGGCTGTTTTCCGACCGGCGTGACCGTGATCACGACCCCGGATCCCGACGGCGCGTTCGTCGGGCTGACGGTGAACTCGTTCAACTCGCTGTCGCTCGATCCGCCGCTCATCCTGTGGTCGCTGGGCACGCGCAGCTCGAACCGGCGCGCGTTCGAGGCCGCAGGGCATTTCGCGGTGAACATCCTCGCAGAGGACCAAGCCGCGATCTCGCGGCGCTTCGCCTCGCCGGCGCGCCACAAGTTCCACGGGGTCGCGACGCACGCCGGCCTGGCCGGCGCGCCGCTGATCGAAGGCTGTGCGGCGTACATCGAGTGCCGCACGCATTCGACGCAGGTCGCGGGCGACCACCTGCTGTTCATCGGGCGCGTCGAACGGGTGCACACCGCAGGCCGGCGGCCGCTCGTCTATGCGGGCGGGCGCTACTGCGGCGTCGGTCCCGAAGCGGGCTGAACGAACACGCCTTCGCCGGCCCGGCGCTCAGTATCCGATCTCCAAGCCGTACGAGGCCTTCAGCCAGGCGGCGTAGGCGCGCATGTCCACCGTGCCGACGATCGACGGCTGGCCGCGCCCGTCGATGCCGCGGCGCGCATACGGCACCAGGAAGGCCGCCGTGTCGCGCCGGCTCACGCCGCCGATCGCGCCCCGGCGCTGGGTGGTGCGTTCGATCATGCGGCCGCTCGCATCGCGCCGGTGGACGCGGCGATCGCCCATGCCGCTGTAGTTGCGGCCGTGGATTCTCGGATCGGTGACGTAGCGGTCGGCCAGCTGCAGCTCGCTCGCGGGAACCCCCCATCGAGCGCGCCATCTGCGTCATCCGGGCGAGCGACACGTCGGACAGGTCGCCCTCGGCGTTGCCGCCGCCCACGTCGGAGTGGTCGCCGACGAAGCCGCGCTCGACCACGAAGGCGCTGCCGCCGAGCGCCGACTCGAGCGGGAACAGCGCGCGGCGCTCGTTGAGCGCCACCGCATGGAAGGTGGCGCGCACCGCCGACGGAATGCCGAGCTGCCAGCGCTCGTTGCTCGCGCCCAGCACCCCGAATTGCGCGACGGTGTCCCAGAGCCCGAGAAAGCGCAGGTCGACGCAGATGCCGCGCGCCCAGTAATGCCGGTTGTCGATCAGCGTGGCGACGCGATTGACGAAGTCGCGCGCCATCGCGGCGCCGCGCGAGAATCCGATCACGTCGACCGGGACCGACTTGCCGATCCAGGCGTCGCCGAGAAAGCCGTCGAGCGTGCCGAGCATCCAGTCGACGCGGGCGCGCGCACTGCCCGCGTCGATGAAGTCGAGCGCGCCGCCCTCGATGCCGCTGCCGGCGTCGTCGCGGCCGACCCCGGCCATGTACCACTTGTGCGGGTCGTCGTATTGCTCGAAGAACTTGCGCACGTTGGAGACGTCTTCGCCGTTCTGTCCGGTGGCGCCGTTGCCGGTGCCGTCGAACGCGAACAGGATCAGGCCGAGCGGATCGGTCGCCACGAGCGGGTTGCCGTCGACGTACGCGAACGGATTCAGCCCGGCGGCGAGCCTGAGCGGATCGGGTTCGAGATAGCGGCCGGCATCGGGGTCGTAAGTGCGCAGCACGTTGTCGTGCAAACCGGTGTCGGGGTCGAAGTACTGGCCTTCGAGGCGCAGCGGCTGCTCGAAACCGCCGCGCTCGCGCGCCAGGCGCCCGAATGCGTCGAGGTCGCCGCGCCAGACCACGCGGCCGGATTCGTCGGTGGCGGCGATCGGCGTGCCGAGATGATCGGCGTGGATCCGGGCGAGCGAATCCGTCGCGGCGCGCTGTCCGTCGGATGCGCGCGCATGGTCGAGCACCGCGACCAGCCGTCCGTGCCAGCGCAGGTACTGGCGCGCGAGCCGCCCGTCGGCGTCGGTTTCGGCCACCAGCGCGCCCGCGTGGTGCAGGAAGCCGCGCTCGCCCGACGGCCCGCTGCGCGCGGCCCGCACGCCGAACGCGTCGTACGCATGACGGGTGGCGCCCTTCTCGCCGCGCGCCTCGACGAGGCGGCCCTGCGCGCCGTAGCGCAGCGCGAGCGCGCCCAGGCGCGTGGGGCGACCCGACGCATCGGGCTGCCCATCGGGCGCGCGCCAGTCGCTGCCGTCGCGTCTGCGCGCGGCGAGCCGGTCGCCCAGCGCGTCGTGAAGGAAATATTCGACGTGCTCGGGCGTCGCGCCCGGCGCGTGGCGCTCGCGCGCGATCAGGCGCCCGAAGCGGTCGTAGGCGTAGCGATCCTCGCCGAACTCGTGTTCGATCGCCAGCGGCAACCCGAGCCGGTGCCAGCGGAATCGGCGAAACGGCAGCGTATCGGGCTGGAGCGCGTCCCAGCCTCGCGCGATCGACTCCCCGCTGCGGCGCCCGCCGCGGCGCGCAGCCATTGCATCGATATCGGCCGCCCCGTCTCGTCGGATTGCTGCTCGAAGCGGATGCCGTTGCCGAGTTCCACCGCGAGCGGCCCGCCGTCGCGCTGCGCTGCCCGCCTCGCGAGCCAGCGCACGTCGGCCGATCCCGGTGCGGACAGCCCGAGCGCATCGTCGCGGCCGTGTGCGTCGTAGCCGTACACCAGCCGCGAGCCGTCGGGCAACTCATGCGTGGCCGGGCGGCCGCGCGGATCGTAGGAGAAGACCTGCCGCCAGGTCGCGCCGTTTCGCTGGTGCGTCAGTTCGACCAGTCGACCGAACGCATCGTGGCGCGCGAGCGAGCGCTGCACCGGATGGTCGATCGAGACGAGCCGGGCGCCTTCGTAGCCGAAGCGGGTCACGATGCGCTCGTCGCCGAGCGCCTGCTCGCGACGCATCACGCGGCCGGCGAAGTCGTGCCGGCGCAGGTCCACGCGGCCGTCGGCGTGCTCGATGCGGACGAGCCGTCCGTGCGCGTCGTAGCGTTGCCGGCGCGAGCCCGCGTGCGGCGAGCGCGCCTCGACCAGCCGACCGAGGTCGTCGTACACGAATTCGGTGCGTCGGCCCGCGGCATCGACGATCGCCTGCCGCCCCGACCCGGCACTCGCGATCGCCACGGGAAGCGCGGCGACGGCCGCGCCCGCGCGCGCCCCGCCGGCACCGAACTTGCGGCGCCAGCCGTGGTTGGACTCGATCTCGACGCCGTCGCCGCGCAACCGCAAGGTCCAGCGCTCGCCGCCCGACCATTCGACCGCGCGCGGCCGCCCTGCATCGTCGTATTCGAAGCGCAGGCCGCTTCCGCGCACGCTGCTCGAGGCCAGCCGCCAGCCGGCGTCGAACGCGCGGGTGTGCTGGCTGCCGTCGGGCAGGCGCTCGACGATCGCCCGTCCGATCGCGTCGCGCTCGATCGTGTGCGCGAGCACCGCGGCGTGGCCGATGCGCACCAGCCGGCGCTGCACATCGTGAACGAAGACGGTGCGCACCACGCCGTCGCGACCGCCTTCGCGCGCGATCGACACCAGCTTGCCGACGGCCGGCCCGGACTCGGCATACTGCATCCGCAGCGAGGCCGAGATCGGCTCGGGCGCGTCGCGCCCCGGCGCGAATCCGGCCACGTCGATCGCGGCGACCTGCCCGCGGCGCGTGTAACCGATCGCGAGCGCCAGCGTGCGGCCCGCGACGACGCTGGAGCGCTCGACGCGCGCCGGCGCGGCCAGCGCATCGGGCCCCGCGTAGTGCAGCCGCTCCACCCAGCCGGCCGCTTCCTTGCCGGGCGCCTCCGTCCCCACGGCCACTCGCCGCTCGACCACGCGGCCCAGCGCATCGTGGCGGATCGTCATCGATCCGATCGACACCGTGCGACCGTCGCGATCGAGCGAAGCGCGCAAGCCCATCGGCGGGCATTGCTCGCAGCCGTCGCCTTCGCTTGCGAGCAGCGCGGGGCCGCTACCGGGCCGGTCGACCCATCGAAACCGGCTGACCCGCTTGCCGACGCTGACCGTGGTCGAGCCCGGCGCGCCGGCGCGCGACGGCAGCCGGTACGCGAAGCGCAGCGCCTGTGCCTCGGGCCGCCCGATGCCCTGCGACATCACCACGCGGCGCGCGTCGTCGTACGCGTAGCGGCTGCGACGGCCATCGGTGTCGGTGATGCCGGTGAGCAGGTGGAAGGCGCGCGGATCTTCGTAGTGATGGCGCTGCGTGCGGCCGTCCGGGAAGCGCACCGCGACCAGCTGGCCGTGCTCGTCGTAGCCGTACTCGATGCGCTGCCCGTCGGGCAGTCGCAGCGCGACCAGTTGCGTGCCCGAATACTCGAAGCCGAGTGCGCGGCCCGAGTCGTCGCTCGCCTCGACCAGCCGCCCGGCGTCGTCGCGGCGCAGGCGGATCGTGTCGAGGTCGGCGGCGACGATCGACGCGAGCCGGCCCTGCGCATCGAAGACCACGCGCCGCCCGCCCGGCCAGCGCCAGACGAAGCCGGCCGCGGCATCGGCGGGGGTTCTCGTCGATCAGGCCGTCGGCGATGTGCCCGGTGCCCCAGGCGCCGTCGGCGGCACGCGCGAAGACGAGCCGCCGGCCGTCGGCCTGGATGAGCTGCAGCTCGACGCGTCCGTCACGCCGCACGCGCGCGAGCCGCGTGTCGAAACTGTGGCTCCAGCCGCGCCCGAGCGACAGTGCGAAATCGCTGCGGCTGTTGTAGTGGCGCGCGAAGCGCAGCAGCAGCGAGTCGTGCTGCGCGAGGCCGAAGGCGGCAGCCGGGCCGTCGGGCGACAACGCGCTCGACTCGGGATGCGGCAGTTCGACGTCGACCTGGCGGTGGTACTTGTTGCCGGTGACCACGTCGACCGGATTGCCGGCGGCCCGGTGGAGCCCCGACGCAGGCAGGCTGGCCGGCTCGCCACCGGCCGCGGCCGGCGAGAGGGCGCCCGTGGACGGCGGCGGAGCCCCGCAGGCCGAAGGCGCAGGCGCGGCCGGATCGCCGGCGAGCCGCGAGACGAAGGCATCGACGCCGGTGCCGCCGACGCCGGGACCGATCGCACCGCCCAGCGAAAGGCCGGCGCCCGATGCGCCTGCAGGCGCGCCGCCGGCCGGCGAGCACGTCGCGATGGCCGCCGCGCAGAGCGCCGGCGCCATCGCCGCGCCGAAGCCGGCTGTCGCAACCGCGATGCGCCGGGACAGGATGCCGGCGCGGCGGATCGCGATGGGCCGGGCCGGATTGCTGGGGATCGGGTTCGTGACCATGGCGCCCACGCTATCGGCCGCGCATCACCGCCACAATTCCACCGACGTCCTAGTCCGCCCGACCCGCGCGCTATGCTTAACGGATGTCGTCCGAGCGCATGTCGGTCCGCTATCGCATCCGGTGCCCTTCCGGGGCGGTCGAGGCGCGCGCGCAGGCGCTCGCGATCGAGCAGTCGATCGAGATGCCGCCCGAGGCGGTGCGCGACGCGCGCGTGCGCAGCGACGTCGCCGGCCAGGTGCAGTCGATCGAGCCGGCGCGCGATGCGCCCGGCAGCTTCGACGCGGTGCTCGCGCTCGCGGCCGAAACGACTGGCGACGAGCCGGGCCAGCTGATGAACATGCTGTTCGGCAACTGCTCGCTGCAGCCCGACGTCGAACTGCTCGACCTGCGGATGCCGCCGTCGATGCTCGCCGCGCTGCCCGGGCCGCGCTTCGGCATCGAAGGCTGGCGCGCCGCAGTGAATGCGCAAGGCGCGCGCCGGCCGTTGAGCTGCACCGCCCTCAAGCCGCAGGGCCTCGGGCCCGATGCGCTCGCCGCGCTCGCCTACGCCTTCGCGCGCGCCGGCATCGACGTGATCAAGGACGACCACGGCATCGCCGACCAGGCGGCCGCGCCGTTCGCTCAGCGCGTGCCTCGGGTGCAGGCCGCCATCGAGCGCGCCAACCGCGAGAAGGCGCAGGCCGACGGCGCGCTCGCCGGCCATCGCTCGGTCTATGCGCCCAGCCTGTCGGGGGGGCCGCGGCGACTGGCGGCGCAGCTCTCGCTGGTGCGCGACGAAGGCGTGGCGGCCGCGCTCGCGTGTCCGATGATCCTCGGCGTGCCGGTCTTCGCCGAACAGCTGCGCGCCGAGGCCGGCGTGCCGCTGCTCGCGCATCCGGCGCTCGCGGGGCAGGCGCGCATCGCCGCGCCGCTGCTGCTCGGAAGCCTGTTCCGCCTCTTCGGCGCCGACGCGACGATCTTCCCCAACTGGGGCGGCCGCTTCAGCTACCCCCGCGACGATTGCCTGGCGATCGCCGCCGCCGCCCGAGCGCCGCTGGGTCAGCACGCGCCGGCGCTGCCGGTGCCCGCCGGCGGAATGAGCGTGGAGCGGGTCGGCGAGATGCTCGACGACTACGGACCCGATACGATGCTGCTCATCGGCGGCAACCTGCTCGCCGCCGGCGACGCGATGCCGGCACGCGCTGCCGCGTTCGCCGCGCGGGTGGCGCACGCGTTCGAAACGCGGCAACACTGACCATGGCCGACTCCCCGATCCGCAAGGCACAGCCCGGCTTCCGCTGGGAGCGCGTCGAGACCACGCGCTACAAGGAGGAAGGCAGCGCGCCGTTTCGCGACATCACGCGGCAGGTGCTGTTCCACGAAGACGAACTGCACTGCGAATGGCGCTACTTCGAGATCGCGCCCGGCGGCTATTCCACGCTCGAGCGCCATCGGCATGCACACGCCGTGATGATCCTGCGCGGACGCGGCCACTGCCTGGTCGGCGACCAGGTGCATGCGGTGGCGGCGCACGACCTGGTCACGGTGCCGCCGCTTGCCTGGCACCAGTTCCGCGCCGGCACCGACTCGCCGCTCGGCTTCCTGTGCCTGGTCAACAAGGACCGCGACCGCCCGCAACTGCCCGATGCGCAGGAAATCGCCGCGCTGCGCCGCGCGCCGCAGGTCGCCGCGTTCATCCGCACCGGAGACGAAAGCCGTGGTTGACCGCTTCGCCGGCATCGCCGCCGAGCCGCTCGCCGCGCACGCCGGGGCCCCGCTGGTCCAGCGCGCCGGAGACCTGCTGCGGCTCACGCTGAACCGCCCTGCCGAGCACAACCGCCTCGATCCGGCCGACGTCGATGCGCTGCTCACGCTGTTCGAGCGGCTGGCCGCCGAAGGGCGCACCCGCGCGCTGGTGATCACCGGCGCCGGCGAGACGACCTTCAGCTCGGGCTACACGCTGCAGGCGATCGTCGACGAGCTCGACGCGCGCTTCGAGCGCATGCTCGACGTGCTCGAAGCACTACCGTTCCCGACGATCGCCGCGCTCAACGGCAGCGTCTACGGCGGCGCGACCGACCTCGCGCTGTGCTGCGACTTCCGGATCGGCTCGCCCGGGCTGAAGATGTTCATGCCGGCCGCGAAGTTCGGCCTGCACTACTACCCCGGCGGCCTGCGACGTTACCTGACGCGGCTCGGCCTGCCCGCAGCGAGCAAGCTGATGCTCACCGCGATGACGATCGAGTCCGACGAGATGCTGCGCATCGGCTTTCTCACCGACCTGGTGCCGCGCGATGCGCTGTGCACGCGCGTCGACGCGTATCTCGACAACGTCTCGCGCACCGCGCCCGCCGTGGTCGCGCAGATGAAGCGCCACCTGCATGCGATGGCGCGGGCCGGCCTGGACAGCGAGGCCGGACGGGCTGCGATGGCGTCGATGGCCGATGCGTACCGTCAAAGCCTCGCATCCGAAGAACTGCACACGCGTCTGGCGCGGTTGCTCGACGAGAAGCGGCGGCCGAAATGAGCAGCGGCGCCGCCCCCGACCTGCGCCGTCGTCGCCTGCTGCGCGCGCTGGCGGCCGCTCCCACGCTCGGCGCCACCGCACGGCCTTCGCCGGCGGCCGAGGCAGCCGCCGCAACCGCGGCGCCAGCCGCTACGCGGCCGATCGAACTCGTCGAAGTCGCGCGCGGCCTCGAGCATCCGTGGTCGCTCGCGTTCCTGTCCGATGGCCGCATGCTGGTCACCGAGCGCCCGGGGCGCTTGCGCATCGTGATGCCCGACGGTCGGCTGTCCGCGCCGCTGCCCGGCGTTCCTCGCGTGCAGGCCAGCGGCCAGGGCGGCCTGCTCGATGTCGCGCTCGGCCCCGGCTTCGCGCGCGATCGCACGGTTTTCCTTTCGTTCAGCGAGCCGGGAGCGGTCGGCGCGCGCACCGCGGTCGCGCGCGCCGAATTCGTCGACGGCGCGGCCCCGGTGCTGCGCGATGCGCACGTGATCTTCGGCCAGAAGGATCGCACCGGCGGCGGCAACCACTTCGGCTCGCGGCTGGTCTTCGCGCGCGACGGCACGCTGTTCGTCACGCTTGGCGACCGTTATTCGGAACGCGATCGCGCGCAGACCCTCGACAACCACTACGGCAAGATCGTCCGCATCCGCGCCGACGGCAGCGTGCCGCCGGACAATCCGTTCGTGAATCGCGCGGGCGCGCTGCCCGAGATCCATTCGTACGGCCACCGCAACGTGCAGGGCGCGGCCCTGCATCCGGTGACCGGGCAGCTGTGGACGCACGAGCACGGCCCGCAGGGCGGCGACGAGGTCAACATCGAGAGCGCCGGCGCCAACTACGGCTGGCCGGTGATCACTTTCGGGCGCGAGTACGTCACCGGCCTCAGGATCGGCGAGGGCACCGAGCGCGCCGACGTGACGCCGCCGCTTTGGCAATGGACGCCGTCGATCGCGCCGTCCGGCATGGCGTTCTGCACCAGCGACCGCTACCCCGGCTGGCGCGGCAGCCTGTTCGTCGGGTCGCTGAAATTCCGCCTGCTGTCGCGCCTCGAACTCGACGGCGACAGGATCGTGCGCGAGGAGCGGCTGCTGGGCGACCTCGGCGAGCGGGTGCGAGACGTGCGCCAGGGCCCCGACGGCCTGCTGTATCTTCTGACCGACGAGGCCGACGGCCGGCTGCTGCGGCTCGCGCCGACCGGCTGAGCGGCCGAACCCTTTCCACGCCTCCCTTGCGCAGATGACCGAACCTGCCGTCGAAGATCCGATCCAGCACCAGTCCGATGGACGTCGCGGCGCGTTCTTCATCGAACGCGACGGCCGGCGCATCGCCGAACTCACCTACTCGCTCGGCGACGGCGCCGCCGTCGTCGACCACACCTGGGTCGATCCGGCCCTGCGCGGGGGCAACTTCGCGCGCCGGCTCGTCGACGCGGTCGTGCAATGGGCGCGCGCCGGGAGAATCCGGCTGGTGCCGACCTGTTCTTACGTTCGCGTGGTGATCGCCCGCACGCCCGAGTACGCCGACGTGCGCTGAGCGGTGCGATCCGCTCCGGATCACTCTCCTCGGCAGGCGTGGCGTCCAGGCGCCCCGCACTCCAGCGTCGAAGTCAAGACCGCCGTCCGGATGATTCCGGGCGCGTACGGCTGCGCCTACAGTGGACGCATGCGCGGGCAATCAGCGTACTAACAAATCAGTGTACGAGGGCGTGTTCACACTACGATCGTCCCCGCGTGAGTCCGAAAAAAGCGCGCAATCAAGGCGCAAAGCGCAGCCGTGGCGGGGCCACGGCGAGCATTTGCAACGCGGAGTGCGCGCTTTTTTCGCACTCACCCTCCGGGCCGGGGCCTGCCGGGCCGCCACACTTCGTTGCCGGCTCCTTGCGTGGCACCACCACGCGCGTCGCCGGCGCCTCGTTTGGCGGCCCGGCAGGCTCCGGCGCGGGGACGATCGTAGTGTGAACACGCCCTCGTATGGTCGCAACTGTCAAGAGTAATCAGGTCCTGGGTTTGCAGATCGATGGGGTGATGCGACTCGGACGATGCAGCGACGATGAATCAGACTCGTATGCGTGGGTTGGGTACCACATTTCACCGATTCGTCGCGTGGGCTGCCTCGGTCTAGCATCGCGGGTCAGTCTTTGCAGAGTGCCGCTATAGGGCGGGCGAGGGTTTCCACGATCGTGGTCCGGATCGCATCGCCGCATCGATCTACGTGGTTCATGTCGTGTCCTCCTGTATCACTGAGGCTGGGCGCCGCTGGCTTGCGCAATCGCCCAGACGAAGCCGGCGAGTTCGCGCGCCACCGCCACGCACACCTTGTTGTGGTGTACGCCCCTGCCGTTCAATCGTGCGTAGCGCCCGCTCAGCCGCAGCTGTGCCTTCCGGGCGATGGACTTGATCGGTTCGGCCGGGCTCTCTGGCGCGCCTGCGCGGCGCGTCCGATGCGCGGGGTAAACCGATAGTTCCACGCTGCCTCGGTGAGCAATCGTCGTGCATGCGCGTTGCCGGTCTTGGTGATCGAGCCCTTGCGGACACGATCCCCGCTGGATTGTTCCGAGGGCACCAACCCCGGGTAGGCCATCAGCTTGCGCGGGTGATCGAAGCGCGCGATGTCTCCGATCTCGGCCACCAACCCGATCGCCGAGACCACGTCGATGCCGCGCAGCGCCTGCAACGCCTGCACCACCGACTCGAAGCGCCAACCCGCCACCGAGGCGCTCAGTGCCTTGGTCAGCCGCTGCAGGGTAACTGTCCGAGAGTCCCCGTTCTATCGCGCCGTCGTCATTTCGACGATCCTTGCACGCAAGATGGACGAAGCGAGGATGCGCACCGATGGGAGAAGCAACCGAGATAGTCGAGCCGGCGCCGGCCGAGACGCCGCCGCCGCGAAGGCGGATCGATTGGCGAACGGGCAAGCAGACGCTGTGTCATCCGCGCTCGTTCTGGGAGGAGCACGAACGTCGACGCGCTGCGAGCGGGCTGTCGATTTCGCAGTACTGCGAGCAGCACGGCTTGGCGCTGTCGACGCTGCGGCGCTGGAGTGCGCGGCTTCAAGGACGAGGTGCCAGGCGCACGGCGAGTTCGCCGCGTGAGGCGAAGGCGCCCAGGAGTTCGGCGGGCTTTCTGCCGGTGCCGATCGTGCCCGCGCCGAACGATTCCGGCAGTAGTGTGAACGCGCATGATGCGTGCCCTCGAATCGAGGTGCTCACGCGAAGCGGCGCTCGCGTTCGCCTGTTCGGTGAGACGGCCGAGCGCGTGATGCAGGTCGTGATGTCAGAGCTCGCCGGGCAGCGATGATCCTGTCGTCGGCGATTCGCGCCTACGTGTGCTCCGAGCCGATCGACATGCGCAAGTCGATCGACGGACTGGCAGCGCTCGTGCGGCCGATGCTCGGGTGCGACCCGTTCTCCGGCCAGGTGTTCGTGTTCATCGGGCGGCGGCGCGACCGCGTCAAGTGCCTGCTGTGGGATCGCACCGGGTTCTGGTGCCTGTACAAGCGCATCGAACGCGGCCGTCTTCCCGATCCGCAGGCGATCGCTCTTCGCGGCATCGCGATGGGCGAGCTCAGCGCGTGGCTCGAAGGCATCGATACGCACCGCACTCGCACACTTGCAGAGGTGAAGGCGCGCCTTGTCGCATGAAGGAGAACACGTACCTCGACGATCGTCATCGCAGTACAACGTGATGCGGTAAAGAGCTTCGTATTGCATGGAGGATGCGATACGATTCGGGCATGCTTCTCGCGCTGCCCGATCGCTCCTCGCTGCCCGATGATGTCGAGGCGTTGAAGGACCTGCTGATCGAGACGGTGCAACGCGCGCAGGTCGCAGCGCTCGATGCCAGAGGCGCGATCGAACGACTCGAGCTGCAACTGGTGACGCTGCGTCGCACGGTGTTCGGCGTACGCTCCGAGCGCATCGCGGGCCAGGCCGATCTGTTCGACGAGAAGGTCGCGCTGCCGCTACCCCCGGAGAACAATCTCACCATCACCTACGAGCGTCGCCACCGCGGCGGTGGCCGGCCTGCGTTGCCGGAGAATCTGCCGCGCGTTCGCATCGAGTACGAACTCTCGGAAGTCGAGCGCGCGCAGTTCGCCCGCGTGCAGCCGATCGGCGAGGAGACGAGCGAGACGCTCGAATTCACCCCGGCACGCCCTGGTCGTGCTCGAAGCACGCCCGGCTGAAGTACCGCTGCGAGGACTTCGAAGGCGCGAGCACCGTGCGCACGGCCACGGCGCACCCGTCGCCCCTGCCGCGATCCAACGCCGGACCGGGGCTGCTCGCGCACGTTCTCGTCTCCAAGTACGGCGACGGCCTGCCGCTGGCGCGCCAGGAGCGCATCTTCACCCGGCACGGCGCGGTGCTCTCGCGCAAGACGCTGTGCGACTGGGTGCTGGCGGCCTGCGAGTTGCTCGGACGGCTGCGCGCACCGCTGCACCAGCACATCCTCGGGGCGCCCGTGGTGTTCAGCGACGACACGACGCTCAAACTGCGTACCGAGGAGGTCCGGGGCCGCAGCGTGACGGCGCGCCTGTGGGGCTACGTCAGTGCAGGCTGGCAACGCAACGAATCGGATGCCTGGGTCGACTACCCCAAGGCGGTGCTCTACGAGTTCACCGAGGATCGGCGCGGCGAGCATCCGCAGCGCTTTCTCGCCCGCTACCGCGGCTACCTGCAGGCCGACGACTACGCGGGCTACCACGGGTTGTTCCGCAGCAGGCGCGTCTATCACGCTGCATGCTGGGCGCATGCCCGGAGAGGGTTTTCGACATCGCGCGCAAGGACGCAACGCCCGGACTGGCACAACAGGCGCTGGACTGGATCCGGCAGATCTACCGCGTCGAGCGCGAGATTCGAGGGCGTCCGCCCGACGAACGACAACGCGAGCGTCAGCAACGCACCCGGCCGCTGCTGGATCGGTTCCGGCAGTGGCTCACCGGCATCGAGCGCGATCTGTTGCCCCGCGGGCCGATGGCGATCGCCGTGCGCTACGTGCTCTCGAACTGGCGCGCGCTGCTGCGTTTCACCCGCGTCGGAATGCTCGAGGCCGACTCCAACCTCGTCGAGCGTTGCATGCGCCCGGTCGCGGTGGGTCGGAAGGCCTGGCTTTTTGCGGGATCGAAGCGCGGGGGCGAGGCGGCCGCAACGGCCCTGAGCCTGATCGAGAGTTGCAAGCTCAACGGTATCGATCCCTACGCGTACCTGCGCGACGTGCTGGCCCGCATCGGCGGGCATCGCACCGATCGGCTCGCGGAGCTGCTGCCGTTTCGCTGGCCGCCGCTGCCTGCATCGCAGCCGGCGTAGACGCCGATGGTGCGCGCGCGGCGCAAGGGCGCGCCGAAGCCTTGGGTCGGCACGAAGATCTCGAGTACCATCGTTGAGTTCGGCCTGCCCTTGATCGCGCAGTTGCCGCCTGGACCCTCCCGGCAACTGTGCGAGCAGACCTTCGAGTTGATCATCCTGATCTGGAACGCGCACACGATGTCGCGCTTCTGGGGCGAGCCGCAGCATCTGGCCGCTCTCGAAGACACGATTCGGAATGCGCTCGCCGAAGGTGTCCTGCCGATCGACGCACTCGAAGCGTTCGAGGCGCTCAGCGCGCGGCGTCAGCACTCGCCGTTCGCGGACGACCCCCGTGCCGTCGGGCACTGGGAGCTGCGCGAAACGGCAGCCGGGAAGTGGAACCTGCACTGCGATGCGCGCATGCCGCCGACGTAGTGCGCCGCACCTCGCATCGTGACGGCGCGACGCGATCTCGAAACTCGAAATCCACATCCGCGAACTCTATGTCGAATCGACGACATCGAGCGCAACGGGGATTCCCGGACAATTACGCTGCAGGCGCTGGTCGGCCGCCTGCACCGCGAGGTGGTACTCGGTGAACGCCACCGGCTGCTCGCATCGCCGAAGTTCAATTCTCCGAGCCAACGGTAGAACGACCTCGTCCAGGCGGTCTTGCCGTTGTAGCGGGTCTCGTGGCGCAACAGGAACGCCTTGAGCTGGTGACGGGCCTGCGTGCGAGCGTTCACCGCGTCTTCGCGCTCCCGCGACAGGGAGCGGATCGCTGCGTCGCCTCGGTCCGGAATCCACACCGCGCGCAACTCGCCCGCACGCGAGAGCTCGGCCAGGCGCAGGCAGTCACGCCGGTCGGTCTTGACACGATCGCCCGCGCGCCGCGGGATCAGCGACGGGGCGATGACCTCGCAGCGGTAGCCCCTGGCCGAGAGCGCGCGCTGCAGCCCGTAACCGGTCGGCCCCGCCTCGTAGACCACGTGCCCCGTATCGGGTGCACCCAGCCGCGCCAGCGCCTTGAGCAGCTTGGGCACGTCGTGGGCGATCTGCCCGATCAGCCGCCCCGGGCTTCGGCCCGCTTCAGCCACCGCGATGGCGATCGAATCCTTGTGCACGGCCAGTCCGACGTAAACCTTGATAACCTGTTCCATGGCCGGTCTCCGTTACGTTTGCCGATGACTCGTTCTCGACATGTAGCTCGGCGCGGCTCGCCGCGCAACCTACGACTCAGGAGACCGGCCGCCCGCAATGACGCGGGCGACCATGGTGTCTAGCTCTTTACGTTACTAACTTGGCAGGGTATTATCTACCGTGATTCGATCGTTCGGCGACAAACAGACCGCGGCCGTCTTCGCCGGGCACCGGGCCAGGGGGCTGCCATCGTTCATGCAAGACGCCGCGCGGAGGAAGCTGAAGATGCTGGATGCCGCCGCGTCGTTGGACGACCTGCGCACTCCCCCCGGCAATCGCCTCGAGGTGCTGGCCGGCAGGCGCAAGGGCCAATACAGCATCCGCATCAACCACCAGTGGAGAATCTGCTTCGCGTGGGACGGGAAAGATGCGCACGAGGCCGCGATCGTCGACTACCACTGAGGTCAACGCGACATGAGCATCCCGCGCGAGAGGATAGGCAGGCACGACTTCGGCGACGTGTCGGCGGGCCGGCGGCTGAAGCCGGTGCACCCGGGCGAAGTCCTGCTGAAGGAGTTCATCGAGCCGATGAACATCACCCGTTATCGGGTGGCGCGGAATATCGGCATCCCGCAGCGGCGGATCGACCTGATCTGCCGCGGCGAATCTGCGGTGACGGCAGACATCGCGTTGCGCCTGGCTCGCCTGTTCGGAACCTCGGCAAGCTTCTGGATGAATCTGCAAGCCCAGTACGACCTCGAGTTGGCCGAACGTGCCGCCGGCGAGCGGATCCGCGCAACGGTCGTTCCGCTCGCCGCCTGACTTACCCCCGCCTGAACCGGTAGATCGCCTGGGTCGAGCGCAGCGCCGGCAGCCACCCCACCGGCTCGCCTTCGCGCAGGAAGGCGCGGCCGGTGATCGCCAGCCCGAGGCGGCGCAGGAAGTCCTCGAAGTCGCGCACGGTCGACATGTGCAGGTTCGGCGTGTCGAACCATTCGTAGGGTAGCTCGCGCGACACCGGCATGCGCCCGCGCACGAGCGACCACGCGTGGGTCCAGTGGCCGAAGTTCGGCAGCGACACGATCCCTTCTCGGCCGACCTCGCTCATCTCGCGCAGCACGCGCTCGGTCTGGTGCGTCATCTGGATCGCCATCGACAGCACGACCACGTCGAACGACGGCGCGTGGAACATCCCCAGCCCGGCCTCGATGTCCTGCTGGATCACGTCGACGCCCTTGCGCATGCAGGCGAGCAGCTGCTCGTCGTTGATCTCGACGCCGTAGCCCCTGCAGCCCTTGGCCGACTGCAGGTGCGCCAGCAGCGCGCCGTCGCCGCAGCCGAGGTCGAGCACGTGCGCTCCCGGCGCGATCCAGTCGGCGATCAGCGCAAGATCGGGGCGCAGGCCGTTGCCCCGGCCGGCGGGCGAGTGCGGTAGCGAAAGCTTCGTCATCGCGGGCCCCCCGACGCGCGCACCGACCGGTCGACGCGCTCGAACCAGCTGCGCATCACCGCCATGTACTGCGGGTCGTCGAGCAGGAACGCGTCGTGGCCGTGCGGCGCATCGACCTCGGCGTAGGTGACGCGCCGCCCGTTGGCGAGCAGCGCCTCCACGATCTCGCGGCTGCGCTCGGGCGCGAAGCGCCAGTCGGTGGTGAACGACACCAGCAGGAAGTCGGCCTGCGCCGGCGCCAGTGCGCGCGCGAGGTCGCCGCCGTGCGCGAGCGCCGGGTCGAAGTAGTCGAGCGCGCGCGTGATCAGCAGGTAGGTGTTCGCGTCGAAGTAGCCCGAGAACTTCTCGCCCTGGTAGCGCAGGTACGACTCGATCTCGAACTCGACGTCGAAGGTGAACCGGTAGTCGTTGCGCAGAACGGTGTCGGTCACGTGGTGGCGCAGCGCGCGGCCGAACTTCTCGCCCATCACGTCGTCGGACAGATAGGTGATGTGGCCGATCATCCGCGCCACCTGCAGCCCGCGCGCCGGCACCACGCCGTGGTCGTAGAAGCGCCCGCCGTGGAATTCGGGATCGGTGATGATCGCGCGGCGCGCCACCTCGTTGAACGCGATGTTCTGCGCCGACAGCTTCGGCGCGGTGGCCACCGCCACGCAGTGCGCGACGCGCTGCGGGTACAGCGTCGTCCACGCCAGCGCCTGCATGCCGCCCAGGCTGCCGCCCATCACCGCGGCGAAGCGCTCGATGCCCAGCGCGTCGGCGAGCCGCGCCTGCGCGTGCACCCAGTCCTCGACGGTGACCACCGGGAAATCGGGGCCGTAGGGCTTGCCGGTGGCCGGATCGACGCTCATCGGGCCGGTCGACCCGAAGCAGCTTCCGAGGTTGTTCACGCCCACGACGAAGAAGCGCTCGGTGCCGACCGGCTTGCCCGGCCCCACCATGTTGTCCCACCAGCCGAGGTCGTCCGGCGCGTCGGCGTACGCGCCGGCCACGTGATGGCCGGCGTTCAGCGCGTGGCAGACCAGCACCGCGTTCGAGCGATCGGCGTTCAGCGTGCCGCAGGTTTCGTAGACCAGCTCGTAGCCGGCGATCGAGGCGCCGCTGCGCAAGGCCAGCGGCTGCTCGAAGCGCATCCGCTGCGGCGTGACGAAGCCCACCGAGCCGGGCGGCGGCGTCGACAGGATCTGTGGCTCGAGGGCCTGGTTCAAGATTGCGAACGCCGCGCGGGATCAGTGCTGCCACGCCTCGGCAAGCAACTCGTACGATCGCAGCCGCGCCGCGTGGTCGTAGATCGCGCTGGCTGCCATCAGCTCGTCGGCGCCGGTGGTCTCGACGAAGCGTTCCAGCTCGCGCCGCACCGTGCCGGGCGAGCCCACGAACGAGCAGGCGAGCATGCGCGAGACCTGCGCCTTCTCGGCCGGCGTCCAGTACGACTCGATGTCGTCGATCGGCGCAGACAGCTGGCTGCGCGCATTGCGCATCATGTCGGTGAAGCGCTGCTGGATCGTGCTGAACAGCCGCCGCGCCTCGTCGTCGGTGTCGGCGGCGACCACGTTGATGCCGACCATCGCGTGGGGCCGGTCGAGCTGCGCCGACGGCCGGAACCGCTCGCGGTAGATCGCGAGCGCCTGCGTCAGCGCGTCGGGCGCGAAGTGCGACGCGAACGCGTACGGCAGGCCGAGGTGCGCCGCCAGCTGCGCGCCGTAGAGGCTCGAGCCGAGGATCCACAACGGAACGTTCAGTCCGGCGCCCGGCACTGCGCGGTAAGCCTGCCCCGGCTGCACCGGCCCGAACAGCGCCTGCAGCTCGAGCACGTCGTCGGGAAAGGCCTCGGCCGCATGCGGGTCGCGGCGCAGCGCGCGCAACGTGACCATGTCGGTGCCTGGCGCGCGGCCGAGGCCGAGGTCGATGCGCCCCGGATACAGCGACTCGAGCGTGCCGAACTGCTCGGCGATCACCAGCGGCGAGTGGTTCGGCAGCATCACGCCGCCGGCGCCGACGCGGATCGTGCGCGTGCCGCCCGCGACGTAGCCGATCGCCACCGAGGTCGCCGCGCTGGCGATGCCGGTCATGTTGTGGTGCTCGGCGAGCCAGTAGCGGCGATAGCCCCAGCGCTCGCAGTGCTGCGCGAGGTCGAGCGTGTTGCGCAGCGCGTCGGCCGCGGTGTCGCCCGTGCGGATCGGAGCCAGGTCGAGGACGGAGAGCGGGATCATGGACCGAAGTGTAGCCGCCGGCGCGGCCGCCGCGCCTCGGCCGGCATGCCGCTCACCGCGACGCGCGCGCCAGCACGAACGTGAGGGCCAGCGTCGGCAGCGCCGAACCGAGCTGCGTCGAGAACTGCGGCAGCAGGTGGAACACGCCCACGCCGAGCACCCAGATCGCGACCGCGCTGTGGTCCACGCGCCTGGCGCCCACCAGCGAAGGCACGTCGGCGCGTCCGCCGAGCCGCCCGAGAATCACCCCGTACAGCGGCACGAACACCGAACTGAGCATCAGCAGGAACGGCTCGAGGCTGTGCATCGGCAGCACCAGCGCCAGTGCGGCGCACAGCACCGCGAGCTGCACGCCCCAGCGGCGCGTGCTCCAGCCGGGGGCGAGACTGTGGCCGGCCACCGAGCCCGAGTACAGGTCGCCGTAGGCGTTGTCGACCTCGTCGATCAGGATCAGCCCGAGCGCGATCAGCCCGCCCTGCGCCAGCAGCAGCGCCGAGACCAGGTCGGCCGACGGCGTGGTGAGCGCCACCAGCACCCCCAGCGCGTAACACCAGGCGTTGGCCACCGCGTAACCGAGCCAGGTGCCGCGCAGCGCGCTGCGCCCGTCATGGCCGTGCCGCGAGAAGTCGGCCACCAGCGGCAGCCACGAGATCGGCATCGCGATCACCGGGTCGAGCGCCGCGAGCGTGCTCATGCCGCCGTCGCCGGCGCGGTTCCAGAGCGTCGACCAGCCCAACGCCTGCGCCTTGCCCAGGAACTGCCACGACAGCCACAGCAGCGAGACGATCACCAGCGGCAGGCCGAAGCGGCCGATGAACTTGCGCACCAGCCCGACCATGGACCCCGCGAGCAGCCCGACCAGCAGCGCGCCGAACGCCAGCGTGACCAGCACCGTGGACAGCGGCAGCGACGTCGCCGCGTCGGCCGCCGCAGGAGCCGCGGCCGGCGCGAGCGCGCCCGCCTGTCGCGCGATCGCGAGCACGCCGTCGCGCATCACCACCAGCTCGAAGGTGGTCCAGCCGATCAGCTGGACGATGTTCAGCACCACCGGCAGTCGCGCGAAGCTGCTGCCATAGGTGGCGTGCATCAGGCCGGCGCTGGAGAGCCCGCTGTCGCAGCCGATCTTGGCGGTCCAGCCGAGCAGCCCGGCGCCGATCACCGAGCCGCCGACGATGGCCGCGAGCGCGGCCTGCGTGCCGAGCGCCGGCACCAGGTAGGCCCCCACCTGCATCACCAGCAAGCCCACGCCGAGGCTGAGCCACAGCGCGGCGTGGTCGCGCCAGCCGAACAGCCGGTCGGCGGCCGGCAGCGGAATCAGGGCGGTGTTGCGGGCGATCGTCGTCATGGCGGCTTCCCTGCGCGGGCATTATCCCGATCAGGTTCGAAGGGTTTGGTCTCAGCTGCGCCGCAGACGGATCTGCGGCACGGCACCCCCAGCGGATGCGCGCTACAGGCCAGCGCGCGGTATCGAGTCTACCGGATCCCATCGGGCGGCTCGACTAAGGCACCCGCGCGTCGAGCCCCGGGCGCATCGACAGGCTCTCCTGCGCGGTGGGCTCGTCGCGCACGCCGACGAAGACGGCTGGCGTCGCGCCGCGATTCACCGCGACGTGCGGCACGTTCGCGGGAATGAACAGGAAGTCGCCCGGACGCGCGACCTCGCGGTGCTTGAGCTGCTCGCCGCTCCAGAGCTCCACTTCGTCGCCGCTCAGCAGGTAGAAAGCCGATTCGTGGCGCTCGTGGACGTGCGCCCGGGTCCGCTCTCCGGGAGGCAGCGTCACGACGCCGAGGAACACCGCGGTCGCGCCGACCGTCTCGGCGCTGATCCCCGGCGCGTAGACCGCGCCCTGTTCGCTGCGGTACGGCTGTCCGCCGCGCACGACCCGTCCGATTCGTGGTTGCACCGACTGATCCATCGCACACCTCCTTTGCGGGATATCGACCCGGCGCGCGAACCCGCCGCCGTGTCCCGAGGAAGCATCGCGCGGGCCTTCCGCGCGGTCATGAAGCCTCGCCGAAATATTTCGAAATCGCCCGAACAGACCGATAGAATTTCCGGATGCTCGAGAAGCGCTTCGTGTTCGGGCCCTACGTGCTGGATCCCGGCCGGGGCACGCTTTTGCGCGACGGCGTACCGGTCGCGATCGGGCAGCGCGCCATGGCGCTGCTGCGCACGATGCTGGAAGCCGACGGACAGGTGGTGCCGAAGTCGCGGCTCATGGATGCGGCGTGGCCCGGCGCCTTCGTCGAGGAAAGCAACCTGTCGGTGCAGGTCGCCGCGTTGCGCAGGCTTCTGGGCGCCGGCCCCGCCGGCATCGAGTGGATCGCGACGGCCTCGCGGGTGGGGTATCGCTTCGCCGGATCCGTGGCCGTGTCGGAGACGGAACGGCCCGAGCCAGCCGACGCGCACGCCGGCGACCCGGTGCGCAAGCCTTCGATCGCCGTCCTGCCGTTCGCCAACCTGAACGGCGAGCCGGCGCAGGAGTACTTCGCCGACGGCATCTCCGAGGACGTCATCACGGCGCTGTCGCGCTTCCGCTGGTTCGCGGTCGTCTCGCGCAACTCGAGTTTCGCGTTCAAGGGACGCCCGATCGGCGCGAGGGAGGTGGCTCTCGCGCTCGGCGTTCGCTACGTGCTCGGAGGGAAGCGTCCGCAGGTCCGCGCGCAGCATCCGGATTTCCGCGCGGCTGGTCGACGCCGCGACCGCCAACCAGTTGTGGGCCGACCGGTTCGACTTCGGCGGCGACTTCGATCTCGGAGAAATGTTCGCGGTGCAGGATCGCATCGCGGCACAGGTGGCCGGCGCGATCGAGCCCGAGCTGCTGCGGACCGAATCGGCACTGGCTGCGAGACGGCATCGACGCGTCGACCCGACCGGCTGGTACCTGGTCCATCGCGGCGCGTGGCTCTTCCACCAGATCACGCGCCCGACCCACTTGCGGGCGCGCGAACTGTTCCGGGAGGCCGCGGGCGTCGACTCCGATCTGGCCGAGGCGCATCTCTGGCTCGCGCGCGTGAGCGCGGGCCTCGTCGCCTACGGCTGGAGCGACGACGCGGCGTCCAGCCTCCGCGAAGGCGTCGATGCCGGTCTGCGCGCCGTCCAGCTCGACGAACAGAACCCCTATGCGCACTATGGGTTGGCAATCGCCAGCGTCTACGTCGACCGGTTCGACCAGGCGATCCGGGCCGCCGAAAGAGCGATCGAGTGCGGCCCCAGTTTCGCGCTGGGTCACCTGGTACTGGGTATGGCCGGCGCATATTCCGGCGACGCACCCGGCGCAGTCGCCCCGCTCGAGCAGGGCCTGCGGCTCGATCCGCACGATCCGCAGAATTTCGTCTGGAACGAGATTCTCGCGTGGGCGCATTTCTTCTCGGGCAACCCCGATCGGGCGCTCGAATGCGCGACGCGCGCACTGAAGATCCGGCCCGACTGGCGCCCCGCGCTGGAAACCGCGGCCTGCTGCCACGAGAAGCTCGGACACCGCGACGCCGCGCGCGCGGACATCGAGCAGCTCGGCCGGGTCGGCGTGCCGGCAGGCGACGCGCTCGCGCCGCTCAGGCGACGCAATCCGCAGTGGGTCGCCGAAGTCGAGCGGATGCTTCGGCAAGCGAGACTCTAGGCAAACAGCCAGCGGCAGATCGCCACTGCCGCAATCACCGCGACCAGGTCGGCGATCAGCGCGGCGGCCAGCGCGTGGCGCACGCGACGCACCTGCACCGCGCCGAAGTACACCGCCAGCACGTAGAAGGTCGTCTCGCTCGAGCCCTGCAGCGTGCTCACCAGGTAGCCGGTGTAGCTGTCGGGACCGATCGCCGGGTCGTTGATGATCGACGCCATCACGCCGTACGCGCCCGACCCCGACAGCGAGCGCAGCAGGGCCATCGGCAGCGCCTCGGGCGGCAGCCCGAGCTTTTCGGTGTATCCGCCGATCGCATCCACCGTCGCGTCGAGCGCGCCGCTCGCGCGAAGCATGCCGATCGCCACCAGGATCGCAACCAGGTACGGGATGATGCGCACCGCGACGCGGAAGCCCTCTTTCGCGCCTTCGACGAACGCCTCGTAGACGCGCACGCCGCGCAGCGCGCCAAACAGCAGGAAGCCGGCCATCAGACCCGGAACGATCCATGGCGACAGCACCTTGCCCCAGGCGATCGTGAGCGGGATCAGCGCGACGAGCCCGCCGATCGCGAGCGCCGAAGCCCAGAGCGGATACGCTCCGGGATCCGCCGGCACGGCCTCGCGCTGCGCGTCGTCGCGAGTCCAGGGCCGGTCGATGCCAGCCGCGGCGGCGTCGGGCACGGCAGCGCCGGGCGCGCCCACGGGAAAGAACCGCGCCAGCCACATCGCCGAGAGCACCGCCGCGATCGTCCCGCAGATCGACGCGAACAGCGTCGTGGGCAGGATGCCCGCCGGGTCCGACGAGCCGGCAGCCGCGCGCAGCGCGATCACCGCGGTAGGCAGCAGCGTGACGCTCGACGTGTTGATCGCGAGGAACAACGCCATCGAGTTCGTCGCGGTACCGGGCCGCGGATTGAGCCGGTCGAGCTCCTGCATCGCGCGAATGCCGAACGGCGTCGCCGCGTTGCCCAGGCCCAATGCATTGGCCGAGAGGTTGAGGATCATCGCCCCCATCGCCGGGTGCTCGGGCGGCACCTCCCGGAACAGCCGCGTCATCAGCGGCCGGATCAGGCGCGCGATCACGGTGAGCAGCCCGCCTTCCTCGGCGACCTTCATCAGCCCGAGGAACAGCGCCATCACACCGACCGGGCCGATCGCCAGCCCCACGGCGCCGCCGGCCGACGAGATCATCCCGGTCGACAGCGCCTCCATCGGCGACGGCGCACCTGCCACCGGCACGTGCGCGAACTGCCGCCAGCCGGCGACGGCGAAGGCGGCAAGCACGATGCCGAGGAAGATCCAGTTCATGCGCGCGCATCATGACGCGAATCCCTTGCGCCAGCCAGTTCGCGCCGCCGTGCGCCGCCCGCGGTGCGCGCGCTGCGCTTGCGGCAACCGGGCCGCCGAGTCAGACTCTGCGCATCGAAGCACGAAGCTGAAGGAGGCATCCGTCCATGACCAGCGCGCGAATCCCGCGAACACGATCGGCGGGGCGTCCATGGGCCACGCTGCTCCTGCTGGCGGCCTTCCCCTCGAGCCCGGCGCTGGCCGACGAGGAGCTCTCCGGCAGTGCGTTGGCGCTGCAGATGGGCTGCTACAACTGCCACGGCAAGCATCCGCGCCACGACGCGCCGACGATGGCGCAACTGGCCGAGGACGCCGCGAAGCATCGCGGAGAGAGCGGGGCGGCCGCGAAGGAGGCGCAAGAGCTGCGCCGCGGCGAGCCGTTCCGTCGCATCGTCGCGCACGAGCAGTTGTCGGCCGAGACCGCCGAAAAGCTGATGCAGTGGATCATCGACGGCGCCAAGCCGACAGGGAACCCATGAAGCCCGTATCGACCATTCTTCGTTCGAAGCCCGACCAGGTCATCCACACGATCGCGCCATCGACGATGATGCGCGAGGCGCTGGAGGCGATGGCCTACCACGACATCGGGGCGCTGCTGGTCCCGGAGGGCGAGCGGATCGTCGGCATCGTCACCGAGCGCGACTACGCCCGCAAGGGGGCGCTGATGGGTCGCGATTCGCACGAGACGCCGGTGAGCGCGCTGATGACGGCGCCCGTCATGTACGTGAGCCTGCAGGAGAGCAACGAGAACTGCATGGCGCTGATGACCGAGCACCGGCTGCGCCACCGGCGGTGATCGACAACGGCAAGCTGGTCGGCGTGCTGTCGATGCGCGACCTCGTGCGCGACATCATCTCGGAGCAGAAGTTCGTCATCGAGCAGCTGCAGCACTACATCAGCGGCAGCAGCGGCTGAGCGTTTGGGCGGAACCTCCGGCGCGGCCGGGGTTCAAGCCCCGCCAGCGTCGAGCAGGAGAATTCCCTCCTTGCGCGCGGCATCGCAGAGCGCCCGGTCGAAGGTGGCGAGAGCGCAGCTGCGCGCGATCGCGAGTTCGAGGTAGCAGGCGTCGTAGAGGGTCAGCGAGTGTCGCGCCGCGAGTTCGCCGGCGCGCAACATGGCCTCGGCGGCGATCGGTTCGAGCGCGATCGGCAAGGCGGTCAGCGCGTCGAGCAATTCGAGCCGCGTCGCCCGGCGCAGGCGAGTACGCCGCTCGGCCTGCAGCAGCGCGTTGCCGACTTCGAGCATCAGCAGCGACGGCGCGCGCGGTCGCTCGCGAACGGCGCGCATCAGCAGACCCTGCGCGGCGTCGCTGCGCTCGTCAGGCAGCAACCACGCGAGCACCACCGAAGCGTCGATGACGAAGGCCATCGGCGGATCGACCGGCCGTCAGTAGCGATGCCCGGCATGCGCGAGCCCGCGCACGCTTTCGCCTTGCGCGAGCGCGCCGGAGAGCGTGACCCCTTGTCGCGCCAGCTGCGCGCGGATCTTTCCGACCTTCTCGAACGCGCGGCCGATCGCGGCTTCGTCGGCTTCGTCGAACGGGATGAGTTGCGCGACCGGCTTGCCGTGGCGCGTGATCACGAAACGCTCGCCCTTCGCCGCGCGCTCGAGCAGCTTCGGCAGGTGAGTCTTCGCGTCGTAAGCACTGACGGGTTCGGCGGCGACCAGGGTGGGCTTCATGCAGACCAGTCTGAACTGGTCTGAACGTTGGGTCAAGCGCACGGGACGGCCCGCAGAATGGTTCACTGACCGCCGGGCCCCGCCCGTGCCGGAAGACCTACTTCATCCGCACCAGCAGCACCGGCACCGGCGAGCGGCGCGCCACCTGCTCGGCGTCGCTGCCCATCAGCACGCGATCGACGCCGCGGCGGCCGTGCGTGCCGATCACGACGAGGTCGGCCGGCCAGGCCTTCGCCTGCTCGATGATGATGTCGGACACGCGCTCGCCCTGGCTCTCGACCAGCGCCGTCTCGACCTGCACCCGCTCGTCGGTGACGCTTTCGCGCGCCTTCGCGAGCAGGTCCTGGGCGGCCTTGCGCAGCGCCGGCTCGATCTCGCGCACGAACACGTCGGGCCGCTCGTAGCCGGTGATGTGCATCAGCGGATCCATCACGTGCAGCAGCCGCAGCTTCGCGGCGCACAGCCGGGCGAGCCCGGCGGCCTCGGCGAGCGCGCGCTCGGAGGTGGGGCTGCCGTCGATGGGGACGAGGATTCGGTCGTACATGATCTGCCTCCGGCTGGATATAGGCAGGGAGTATGACCGCTTCGGCGGGCGGACTGACCGCTGCGACCGGGGGCGCCCCTCATCGGTCGAGTGCATTATGTCACTTGACTGAGACAGTACTACTGATATAAATGACGCATGGCCAGCCCCGACCCCCGCCGATTCACCTTCGACGAGCTCTGCTCGCTGACCGAGCTGCCGCGGCGCACCGTCCGCTACTACGTCCAGCTCGGCCTCGTCGACCGACCCATTGGCGAAACCCGGGCGGCCTACTACACGGGCCGGCACCTCGACCAGTTGCTGCAGGTCCGCAAGTGGACGCAGGCCGGGGTTTCGCTCGACCGCATCCGCGAGCTGCTGCACGGCGCCCCGCCCGACGTGCCCCCCAGGCCGCGTGGCCCGGGCACCGTCGAAGTGTGGTCGCACCTGGTCGTCGCCGACGGCGTCGAGCTCGCGATCGAGCCGGGGCGCGCCGGGCTCACGCCCGAGCAGGTGCGCGCGCTGTTCGCCGGCGTCACCGAACTGGTCGAGCGGGTACGCGGCAACGCGCACGAATCGCATAACAAGAGGAACAGGCAAGATGAACATGGCTGAACCGGCATTGATGCGCAGCGAAGACGGCACGACGGTGCCGCTGGTCGAAGTCGTCGGCACCGCGCGCGCCGACGGCCTGCTGCTGCAGACCACGCTTCGCCAGCGCTACGTCAACCGCAGCGAACGCAACGTCGAGGCGGTCTACACTTTCCCGCTGCCCCACTCGGCGGTGCTGCTCGCGCTCGAATTCACGCTGGGCGAGCGGCGCCTCGCCGGCAAGGTGGCCGAGCGCAAGGCCGCCGAGCAGGCCTACGAAGAAGCGATCGACGAAGGCGATTCCGCCGTGCTGCTCGAACGCACCAGCGACGGCCTCTACACGGTGTCGGTCGGCAACCTGATGGCTGGCGAAGAGGCTACGGTCGAGATCCGCTACGGCGAGCTGCTGTCGTTCGTCCAGGGCCAGGTGCGCATCGCAATCCCCACGACCGTCGCGCCGCGCTACGGCAGCGCGGCAGCGGCCGGCGTTGCCCCGCATGCGGTGCCCGAGGCCGACCTCGACGTGTCCTACCCCGCGCGGTTCTCGGTGGAGCTCGCCGGCGCGCTGGCCGAAGGTACGGTCAGCTGCCCGAGCCACCCTGCACAGATGCAGCGCACCGCCGAATCGGTCGTCGTCTCGCTAAACGGTCACCTCGACCGCGACTTCGTCGTCGTGGTCGATGGCCTCGCCAGACGTCCGATGTCCACGTTGGCGCGCGACGGCGACGGCTGGGTCGCGCTCGCATCGTTCCTGCCCGCGCTCGAGCACGCGAACGACGCGCCGCTCACGCTGAAAGTGCTGGTCGACTGCTCCGGCTCGATGGCCGGCGACAGCATCGCGCAGGCGCGCTCGGCCGTCGCACGCCTCGTCGAGCGGCTTGGGCCCGAAGACCGAATCTCGGTCAGCGCGTTCGGCTCCCGCGTGGTCCACGCCGAATCGGGATTGCGCCACGCCAGCGCCGCGCACCGCGCAGCCTGCCTCGGCTGGGCCGATGCGCTGCAGGCCGATCTCGGCGGCACCGAAATCGAGGCCGCGCTCGCCTCGCTGTTCGAGCAGGGAGGCGCCCAGGGCCGCAACGCCGACGTGTTCATGATCACCGACGGCGAGACCTGGGCTGGCGACGCGATCATCGCCCGGGCGCGCGCGCAGGACCAGAGGGTCTTCATCGTCGCAGTCGGCGCCAGCCCTTCCGAAAGCCTGCTCGCGCACCTGGCGCTGGCCACCGGCGGATCGGTCGAGTTCGTCACGCCGAACGAGTCGATCGAGGCGGCGCTGATGCGGCTCTTCGCGCGACTGCGCCAGCCGCGCGCCACCGAGGTCACGGTGCGCTGGCCGACGCCGGTCGACTGGCAGGCGCCGCTACCAGGCACGCTGTTCGCGGGCGAGACGCTGCATGCCCTCGCGCGCTTTCCGGCGCGCCCCGTCGGAGAGGTCACCCTCGCATGGCGCGACGATGCGTCGCGCTCGCAGGCCGTCGCGCTGGCGCGCGAGCGTGTCGTGGCCACACCCGAACCCGACGCGCCCGGTGCCGATGCACTGCCCCGCGTGGCCGCGGGTCTCGCGGTCGCCGCACTGCCCGAGCCGCAACGCGGCGCGTTCGCCGAGCGCTACCAGTTGGTCACCGCCGACACCTCGATGGCCCTGGTCCTCGAGCGCGACGCAGCGGAGCGCGCTGCCGCATTGCCGCAGAACGTGAAGGTCAGGCAGATGCTCGCGGCGGGCTGGGGCGGCATGGGGTCGGTAGCGACATCCGCGTCCATGCTCGTAGCGGAGTCGACGGTGCGGTTCTCCCGGCGCAGTGCTGCGAGTCCCGACATGTATTGCATTCCGGACGACGTCGATCTCCCGAGCCACGATACCGTCGAGACCGGGTTCCCCGACTACGTGTACCCGATCGATGCAACCGTGCGCAAGGAGGCGACACGCCGACTCGCGGAGCGCGTCAACCGGTCGTGGCGCGACCATGCGCGGCTCCCCGACGCCATCGCCGACGTCGCCCGGTTGTTGCCCCCACCTCTGGGTCTTCGGACTGCAGGACGCCTCGCACCGCGAGGGGGTCGACGTAGCCATGCTGCTGGCCTGGCTCGTCGTCGAGCTCGCCGGCGATTCGGGCTCCGATCCCTTCGATCGGACTGCGCTGCGCGAGGCGCGGCGCCTTGCGCGGAACCTCCCCGAAGATGTCGCCAGCATGCTGCGCCTGGTGCTGGCCACCTGACGCGCGTCGTGAACAGGGCCGCCGCCGCTACACGGCTCTGGCACGGCCCCCGTGGCGGACAATGCAGCCGGGCATCGCATGGCGGGGCGAAGACTGCATCTCGCGCAGCATCTCGTGCGTGACCGGCGCCAGCCCGAAGCGCCGTTCCAGTTCGCGCTCGAGCCTGGCCAGCAGGCTCGCCGCCATCTCCGCGTCGGCCATCGCGCGGTGGTGGCGCCCCGCCACGGGCAGGCCGGCGAATTCCACCAGCGTGCCCAGCTTGTGGTTCGGCGCCTCGGGGTAGATCCGCCGCGCCAGCAACATCGTGCAGGCGAATGCCTGCACCCGCCTCCTCCCGATACGGGCGAGCTCCGCATCCCAGAACCTGCAGTCGAACGACGCGTTGTGGGCGACCAGCGGATGCGCGCCGACGAAATCGGCCACTTCGCGCATCACCTTCGCCGCGGGCGGCGCGGCGCGCACCATCGCGTTGCTGATGCCGGTGAGCTGCTCGATGAACGGTGGCACGTACGCGCCCGCATTCATCAGGCCCTGATAGCGATCGATCACGCGACCGTCGCGCAGCAGCACCGCGGCGATTTCGGTCGCGCGCGCGCCGGCGTCCGGCGACATGCCGGTGGTCTCGAAGTCGATGACGGCTACCGTCTCCATTGCTGCCCGCCCGTTTTGGCGTCGATGATAGCCGCCGGGCTCGACTGTGCAGGCGACACAGGCGGGACGGCGGCCGGACCGCGCATCCCGCAGCCCTCCCCATGTCGCCGGGCCGGACCATTGACAGACTCCCGGAGGGGAATAAAGTGAGCCCGATGCCGCGCGCGGAGCTGCCGCAGCCGCGAAGGAGGAGACATGAACTTCAGCATCGAAAGACAGGGCGACAAACTGCTGATCCGGATCGCAGACGCCACCCAGGACGAGCAAGGCGTCTTCGACAGGGTGAGTAGCTGCCGGAGCACCGGCTGGTGGTCCTGTCCGTCCGGCGAATGCGCGAAGATCGGCGGCTGCGACACGCAGCGCGACGGCGACGCCACGGTACTCGCGCTCATGCCGCGGCCGGGCGAGACCCTGTCGGCGGCCGGCATCGAGGAATGCCTGCGCTACGTGCTCGCCGAAACGGCAGGCGGGAGAGCACCGGCCGTCCGGTGACGATCGGCCCGCGTCGGCCGTCCCGCGGCCGCCACTCGGTTGCGCCGACGGCAGGCGAGCCGCGAAACCGGCAATGACAGCCGGTCACGCCCCCGGCACCTCGAGCGCGAGACCCGCGCGATCGGCAGCGCGGCGTATATGCGCGCGCATCGCCTTGCGCGCCGCCTTCGGGTTTCCCGTGGCCATTGCCTCGACGATCCGCAGGTGCTCGTCGATCGGCTCGCGCACGCGCACCGGATCCGCGAAGGCCATCTGCCGGCTGCTTTCGACGACATCGGCGACGCCTTCCGCGATATCGCGCAGCATCGGGCTGCCTGCGATCTCGAAGATATGGGCGTGGAAGGCCCGATCGGCCTCCGACATCGCGACCAGGTTGCCGGCATCGGCGGCGGCGCGCATTCGCTCGATGGTGGCTCGAAGCCGCGCGATCCCGGCCTGCGTGACGGCGCCGGCCGCCATCGCGGCCGCCAGCTCCTCGAGCTCGTTGCGCACCAGATAGACGTCGCGCAGGGCGTAGCGCCCGTGGAAGCGCCAGCGTCCATCCGGCCTTGCGGGACGACCTTCGTCATGGCGGACGATGAACACCCCCCGCCCCGGCTCGCTGCGCAGCATCCCCAGGCTTTCGAGCATCGCGATCGCTTCGCGCAGCGAGGCCCGGCTCACACCGAGTTGGCCGGCGAGCTCGCGCTGACCCGGGAGCTTGCCCGCGCGGCTCCAGTCCTTGCCGCGGATCCGGGCCTGCAGCTGCCTGGCGACCTGCGCGACGGTGTTCATCCTGGGGTCCTCGATTCGGGGGTTGCACCGATTGACAGGCCGCCGCCATATCGGCACGATGGCGGGCCTGCTGGTCTGACCGGTTCGACCACTTCGACGGCAGGCACTATAACCCGCGAAACCGGCGTCGAGCGCGCCGACCTTACGACTCAGCAGCCTGCCCGCCCCATGGACGACCTCCTCGAACGCTTCGAGCTTGCCGTCGACGGCATCGCCCGACTCGGCAGGTACCCGCACGCTGACCGGCACCAGGCCTGGCTCGACCGTCTTCGCGTCAACCTGCCCGAACTGAGCACGTTCGAGGCGCTGAAACCCGAGCCCGAACTCGGTTACCTCTCCCCCTGCGCCTGCCGGCGTCGCCGACGGCGGCGCGCCGCTCGCAGAGGATGCGGGCGGCATCGCCGCCATCGCGCGCGACTGCCGTGTCGCGTCCGGGCGCACGGCAGCATCCGCGCAGGCAGCGCTTGCCGAAGCGTTGCGGCGAAAAAGACCTGAACGCGTTCATCACGCTTGCCGACCCTGCCGCACTCGACGCCGCCGCCTCGGCTGCCGCGCGGCGCCTGCGCGACGGCGCGCCGATGCCGCTGATCGGCGTGCCGGTCGCGGCGAAAGACCTGATGCAGGTCGCCGGCTTCCCGCAGACCAACGGCAGCGGCGGGCCGGCGCCGGCGCCGGCAACGAGCGATGCGCTGGTCGTGGCGCGGCTCCGTGAGGCCGGTGCGCTCGTCGTCGGCACCACGAACCTGCACGAGCTCGCCTACGGCATCACCAGCGAGAACCCGCACCACGGCTGGGTGGCCAACCCGCGGCGGGCCGGATACACCCCCGGGGGCTCGAGCGGCGGCTCGGCCGCTGCGGTCGCCGCCGGCATCGTCCGGATCGCCATCGGCACCGACACCGCCGGGTCGATCCGCCTGCCGGCTTCCTGCTGCGGCGTGGCGGGCTTCAAGCCCAGCTTCGACGCGATCCCGCGCGACGGTGCACAGACGCTCGGCGCAAGCCTCGACCACATCGGCCCGATCGCGGCCAGCGTCGCCGACGCCGCGCTGATGTACTCGGTCATGGCGGGACAGCCGGCGCGCACCGCCAGCCGCGCGCCGCTGGCCGGCCTGCGCGTCGGCGTGCCGAACAACTACTTCTTCGACCCCTTGGCCGACGACGTGGCGCGTGCGGTGCGCGCGGTACTCGCGCGCATGCGCGACGACGGCGCCATGCTGGTCCCGATCGACCTGCCCGGCGTCGAGCGCAGCGCCGCGCTGCAGTTCGTGACGCTGTGCAGCGAGGCCACCGAGCTGCACTGGCAACGGCTCGTCGAACGCCCCGAAACGCTCGGCGCCGACGTACGGGTGCGCCTCGAGGTCGGCCAGTTCCTGCCGGCCACCTGGTACGTGCGCGCGCAGCGCGGGCGCGCAGCGCTCGCGGCGATGTTCGCCGCCGCGATGCGCGAAATCGACGTCCTGGTCACCCCGACGCTGCGCATCGAGCCGCCCCGCTCCGGCGCCGGCTCGGCGCGCATCGCCGGCCGCGACATCCCCTTGCATACCGCCGTCACCGCGCTCACGATGCCGTTCAACCTGACCGGCATGCCCGCGCTCACGCTGCCCTGCGGCCGCGGCGACAACGACCTGCCGATCGGCGTGCAGATCGCCGGCCGCCGCGGCGACGACTGGCGCGTGCTCGACGTGGGCGCGCGACTCGAAGACCTGCTCGAGAAGACCCACTGAAGGAGGAAACCGTGAGAAACCTGTTCCGGATCGCGCTCGCCGCCTCGGCGACCGCTCTTGCCACCGCATCGTACGCGGCCGAGCCCATCGTCGTCGGCGTGAGCATCGCCCAGTCGCCCCCCGGCTCGGTGGTGCAGGGCACGCAGGTGAAGGACGGCGTCGAGATCGTCGTCAAGATGCTCAACGACAAGGGCGGGGTGCTCGGGCGTCCGCTCAAGGTCGTCTACGAAGACAACCAGGGCATCCCCGAGAAGGGCCGCGCCGCCACCGAGAAGCTGATCACCCGCGACAAGGTGGTCGCGGTCACGGGCGGCCACCAGAGCTCGGTGTGCCTGGCCGAGATCGAGGTCGCGCATCGCTACAAGACGCCGTACGTCAACACCAACTGCTGGTCCGACGACGTCCGTGCCAAGGGCTACCCGGAAGTCTTCAACCCGGGCAACTACAACACGCGCGTCTCCTCGGCGATGGCCGAGACGATCGCGGCGCTGAAGGTCAAGAGCGTCATCGCCTTCGCCGAGAACACCGACTACGGGATCGGCCAGGCGAAGCTGCTCGGCGACTTCCTGAAGAAGACCGCGCCGCAGACGCAGTACAAATACGTCGCGCTCGACCGCGCCGGCAAGGACTTCACGCCGGCGGTGCTGCCGCTGCGCGCCAGTCCGCCCGAACTGGTGGTGAACATCATGCTGCCGCCGGCCGCCTACATCCTGATGAACCAGCTCTACGAGCAGGGCGTGGCACCGAGCGCGAAGACCGCGTTCTACGACGGAGCGGGCATCGCCGACTATCCCGACTTCTGGCAGAACGTGAAGGAAGCCGGCAAGTACATGCTGGCCTTCGGCCTGTACCACCCGGCGATGCCGATGCCCGCGCTGGGCAAGGAGATCGGCGAGATCTACCAGAAGCAGGCGAAGGCCGAACCGAACCGGCTGATCTTCCAGGCCGCCGACTCGGTGCTGCTGATCGCCCGCGCGATCGAGCAGGCGAAGTCGACCGACGCCGCCGCGATCATCAAGGCGCTGCAGGGCATGCAGTTCGAGGGCGCGCGCGGCAAGTTCTCGTTCTCGCAGGAGCCGGGCTACAAGTACCAGCAGTGGGTCGACATTCCCTTCGTCACCTACCAGCTGACCGAAGTGAACCAGCCGATCAGCAAGACCACGCTGATCCAGGCCTCCGGCCAGCCGCTGCAGATCGACAAGGTCCTGAAGCCGGCCAAGTGACGGCCAGCCGGGGCGCGCGCAGGCCGCGCGCCCCCGGCAGCGACACGACTCGCGCCGTCGGCGGCGCAACGCGGAGACTCGATTGCTCGCTCTCGACCTGTTCGTCAACGGGCTGATCATCGGCCTGTTCTACGCGCTGATGGCGGTCGGCCTCACCATGATCTTCGGCATCCTGAAGGTCGTGAACTTCGCCCACGGCGAGTTCTACATGGTGGGCGCCTACACCTACACGCTGGTCTCGCTCGCGCTCGGCGTGTCGCCGTGGCTCGCGCTGCCGGTGGCGGCCGCCTCCGGCGCGCTGCTCGGCTGGGCCACCGAACGCTGGCTGATGCGCCCGCTCTATGCCGGCTACGGCTCGTGGGCGCTGATGAAGGACGAATACGCGGTGGTGGTCACCTTCGGGCTGTCGCTGCTGCTGATCAACCTCGTCGACAAGGTCGTCGGCCCTTATCCGGTGCGCGGCCCGGCGCTGTCCGAGGTGTCGCGCATGGCGCTCGGACCCTTCATGATCAGCGGCCAGAAGCTGATCACCGCAGGCCTGGCGATCGTGCTGCTCGTGGGCCCGGCACTCTTCATCAAGCGCTCGCTGTGGGGCCGGCAGGTGCAGGCCGTGGCGCAGAACCGGCTCGGCGCCTCGATCGCCGGCATCGACACCGCGCGCGCAAGCAGCATCATCTTCATGGCCTCGGGCGTGCTGGCTGCGCTCGCGGGCGCGCTGCTCGCGCCCATCATCAACCCGGCGCCCGACGTGGGCATCTTCCCCGCGGTGAAGTCGTACGTGATCGTCGTGATCGGCGGCATGGGCTCGATCCCCGGCAGCATCGTCGCGGCACTCGCGCTCGGGGTCCTGGAGAGCTTCGGCGCGGTCTACATCTCGTACGACTACCGCGATACCTTCGGCCTGGTGCTGCTGATCCCGGTGCTGCTGTTTCGCCCGCAGGGGCTGTTCGGCGAGCGCGCGCGCGAGGTCTAGCCGATGCAACCCCCCGTCACCCGAACTTCCTGCGCAGCAAGCTCACGCAGGAGATGCGCCTGTCGCTCGCGGTGCTCGCGGCGCTGGCCCTCGTGCCGATCGTCGTCTCGTCGCCGTACTGGCTCGGCGTGCTGATTGTCAGCATGTACTTCGCGATGCTGTCGGTGGGCTGGAACCTGCTCGCCGGCTACACCGGCCAGTTCTCGCTCGCTCCGGCAGCCTTTGCGATGCTGGGCGGCTACACCACCGCACTGCTCGCCTGGCACTGGAAGGTGCCGCTGGCGATCGGCCTGCCGATGTCGGCGGTGGTGCCCGGCCTCATCGGGCTGCTGCTCGGCCGCATCGTGCTGCGGCTGTCCGGCCCGTACCTCGCGCTCACCACACTGTCGTTCGCCGAGATCGTGCGGCTGGTCATCTACAACTCGATCGACTTCACCCGCGGCGACCAGGGGCTGAACGTGCCGGCGCTCATCGACAGCCGCGTCGGCAACTACTACCTGTTCCTCGGTGCGCTTGCCGCAGTAACGGTCGGCGTGTTCCTGCTGCTGCGCTCGCGCACCGGCCGCTTCCTGCAGGCGATCCGCGACGACGAGATCGGCGCGGCGAGCCGCGGCATCGACGTGGTGCGCGCGAAGACGCTGGCGTTCCTGGTCAGCTGCGCGATCTGCGGCTTTGCCGGCGGCCTCTACGGCACCTTCGCGCAGCTGGTGAGCCCCGAGCTCGGCTTGATCGCCCAGACCGGCATCGTGATCGCGATGGTGGTCATCGGCGGCATGGGCACACTGGTAGGGCCGCTGATCGGCGCGGTGCTGGTCTACGTGGCCTCCGAGATGTTGCGCGACGTCGGCAACATCCAGATGATCGTGTTCGCGGTGCTGGTGATCGTCTTCGCGCGCTTCTTCCGCGAAGGCCTGTGGGGGCTGGCGCGCGAAGCCGTCGTGCGGCGTCGCGCAGGCGCCCCGGGCGCAGCGAAGGGGGCATGATGGCGCTGCTCGAGATTCGTGGCGTCGCGAAGCGCTTCGGTGGCCTGCGCGCCGTCGACGGCGTCGGCATGGACGTCGCCGAGGGCGAGCTGCTCGGCCTGATCGGACCCAACGGCTCGGGCAAGACGACCCTGCTCAACGTGCTGTCGGGCCACATGCGCGCCGATGCCGGCCAGGTACTGCTCGAGGGCCGCAGCGTGCTCGGCCTGAACCCCACCCAGCTCACGCGGCTGGGCGTGCTGCGCATGTTCCAGATGACGCGCGTGTTCAACCGCGTGAGCGCCTTCGACAACCTGATCGTCTGCGGGCTGGCGATGGGCCTCGACGAGGCGCAGGCCGGCGAGCGCGCGATGCAGCTGCTCGGCGAACTGAAGCTCACCCACGTGATGCACCTCGACGCCGGGCAACTCTCGGGCGGCCAGAAGAAGCTGCTCGAATTCGGCGCCTGCTTCATGGTGCCGCCGCGCGTGGCCCTGCTCGACGAGCCGTTCGCCGCGGTGCACCCCACGATGAAGGAGATCATGGCAGCGTTCATCAGGCGCCGCAACGAGAGCGGCCAGACCTTCGTCCTGGTGAGCCACGATATGCCGGTGGTGGTCGAGCTGTGCCCGCGCTCGGTGTGCATGAACGCCGGCAAGGTGCTGGCCGACGGCCCCACGCAGCAGGTGCTCAACGATTCGGCGGTCATCGAGGCCTACCTCGGCGAAGACGCGCACGCGGGGCACGAGGGGCACGAGCATGGCTGACACGCTGCTCGCGATGGAGGACGTCACCGCCGGCTATCTCGGCGACATCGACGTGCTGCGCAAGGTCTCGCTCGCGGTTCGCCCGGGTCGCATCAGCGGCCTGATCGGCCTGAACGGCGCCGGCAAGTCGACGCTGATGAAAACCCTGTGCGGCTTCCTGCGCCCGAAATCGGGCCGGGTCACGCTGGCCGGGCGCGACATCTCCGGCAAGGCGCCGCACACGATGATCGACGACGGGCTCTGGTACATCCCGCAGGAGTCGAGCCTGTTCCCGTACATGACGGTGGCCGAGAACCTGCGGCTCGCCCTCGAAGGCCGGCGCACGCAGTTCGGCGAGGTGCTGGAGCAGCGCTATGCCGACACCCTCGAACGATTCCCGGTGCTGAAGGAGAAGCTCTCGGCCCGGGCGGGCGACCTCTCGGGCGGCCAGCAGAAATCGCTCGAGTTCGCGAAGGCGTTCATGGTGCAGCCGAAGGTCTGCCTGATCGACGAGCCGAGCGTTGGGTTGTCGCCGCGGGTCGCCGCCGAGGTCTTTCAGTGGATCGACGCGTTCGCGAAGTCCGGCATGGGTATCCTGCTGGTCGACCACAACGTGCGCCGTGTCGTGGCAATGTCCGACCACATCTACGTGATGAGCCTGGGCGAGATCACCGCCGAGGGCAGCCCCGAAGACTTCGCCGGCGACCTCCATGCGCAGGTACGCGAATGGCTGGGGATCAACTTCTGAGCGGCGGGCGCGCGCTCGTGCTGCGGCCGATCACGTCCGAGGCGTTCGCACCCTACGGCGACCTGGTGACGAGCGCCGGGCGCGACGGCCGCAGCATCAACGCCGGCACTTCGGTCCGCGTCGAGATGCCCGAGCCCGACGTGTTCGGCGATGGCGGGCGGCCGTCTCTCAGCGTGTTTCGCGCCCGCGCGGTGCGTCTGCCGTTCGAGGTGCGCGAACTCGAGCGTCACCGGCTCGGCAGCCAGACTTTCCTGCCGCTCGGCGGGAGGCCGTTTGTGGTGGTGGTGGCGCTCGGCGCCGACTCACCCGATCCCGACACGATCGCCGCGTTCCGCGTCGACGGCGATTGCGGCGTCGCCTTTCGCCGGGGAGTCTGGCACCACCCGCTGCTGGCGCTGGACGATGGCGACTTCGCGGTGATCGAACGGCGAGGCGCCGACGTCGATTGCGAGGTAGTCGGCGCTCCGGGCGGTGCCCTGGCGGCTGGACGATCAGCCTCCCGCGTGACCGCGCACGAAAGTCCCCCTATCTCGCGCCCGCCTTGGCGCGTGGCCGCGCAGCCCGACGAGCCGGGACACCTTCGTACGCGTCGACGTACGCATCGAGCAATCTGCGGATCATCCGTTGGTACTGTGTGTCAGCCTTCGAAGCAACCGACGGCCCGCATCCGCAGCTGGCGCGCCGCTTCCTCGTCGCGCGCGTCGTCGATCTCGCGCATCACGTTGCCCACGTCCACCGCGCCGGTCTCGTGCTCGAACCGGCCGGTGAGGGCGACCGCCGGATCCAGGGCGCCGCGCCGATAGAGATCCCAGATCTCGTGCCCGTAGTCGGCGTCGATCAGCGACTGCAATCTCTTGGGTGACTTCATGGGCGCCACCGCCACCCGACGGTGGCCGCCCGATTCCGAGGCGTCCCGGCGCCTTGACTGACGGGCCGAGGTCGGCCCCAAATAGCGCTCTCCAGGCCGTTGCGCAGGCCAGACCCGGGAGACGAGAATGGAGACACTCAGCCTGCAGAACCCGCTGTTCGCCACCTACGTCGTCGCCGCGACGCTGATGATCCTCGAGGTCGTGGCCATGTCGTGGCTCACCGTCTACCGGATGATGGCGGAGAACGCCGGGTTCCGGTCTCCCGAAGACCTGCGCAAGACGCCGCTGAATCGCTCACCCGACCCGAGGCAGCTGGCACCCAACGACCGGGTCGAGCGCATCCGCCGCATCCAGATGAACGACCCGGAGAACATCCCGTTCTTCCTCGTCGCCGGCTTTCTCTACGTGCTCACCGGCCCGCCGCTGTGGCTCGCCCAGTTGCTGCTCTACGCATACGCGGTCTCGCGACTGCTGCACTTCGCCGCATACCTCGGCGCGCGCACGCACGACACGCGTGCCGCGCTGTGGACGATCGGCTCGCTGATCCCGGTATTCATGAGCTGCCGGGCGCTCCTTGCTGCGCTCGGCTATTGAAGTATCATCGAATCGCCTGCACCCCTTTTTTGGAGAACCCGAATGAGCGACTACGCAGCCGACATCAAGAAATACACCGCCAACGTCAACGAAGCCGCGGTCAAGTCGATCGTGAACTACTGCGGCATCGCGCTTCGCAACGCCGACTCGTCGCTCGTCTCGGCAACCGATCCGAAAGAGCTGGCCACCGTGCGCGACGGCTTCGCCGCCAAGAAGCTCGGGCTCGACGCCGCGGCCGCCGACGCCGGCATCAAGACGGTCGTCGAAAAGATGAAGAGCGACCGGACCAAGCACCGCGTCACGTTCTACTACCTGCTCGCCGAAGCCACCGGCACGCTGGGCAAGCTCGGCTGAGCGCTTTCCCGCCGCGCCCCCGCGGGTCGAGTCCAGGGTCAGGCCGCCTTGCGCGGCTCGGCCCGCTTCAGGATCTCGGCCCGGTTCGGAATCTCGGCCCCCGTCGGCAAGGTCTTCGAGTCGTAGAGGGCCTGCAGGCTGCTACCCTTCGGTATCCCCCTGCAGAGCCCGCCATGACCGACCTCTCCGCTTTCCCCATCACGAAGAAGTGGCCCGCGAAGCATCCGGACCGCATCCAGCTCTACTCGTGGCCCACGCCGAATGGCGTGAAGGCCTCGATCATGCTCGAGGAGACCGGCCTGCCCTACGAAGCGCACCCCGTGAGCTTCCGGGCGAACGACCAGATGTCGCCGGAATTCCTGTCGCTGAACCCGAACAACAAGATCCCGGCGATCATCGATCCCGACGGGCCGAGCGGCAAGCCGATGGGGCTGTTCGAGTCGGGCGCGATCCTGATCTACCTGTCGGACAAGCGCGCGCGCGAAGGGCGCGAATCGTTCGTGCCGGCCGACCCCGCCGAGCGCTACGAGACGATCCAGTGGCTGATGTTCCAGATGGGCGGCATCGGCCCGATGTTCGGCCAGCTCGGCTTCTTCACGAAGTTCGCCGGCAAGGAGTTCGAGGACAAGCGCCCGCGCGACCGCTACGCCGCCGAATCGAGGCGCCTGCTCGGGGTGCTGGAGAAGCGCCTGACCGGCCGCAACTGGATCATGGGCGACGCCTACACGATCGCCGACATCGCGATCTTCCCCCGGGTGCGCAACCTCGTCGGCTTCTACGAGGCGGGCGACCTGGTCGGCTTCGGCGACTTCCGCGAAGTGGCGCGCTCGCTCGCGGCGTTCGTCGAGCGCCCCGCCGTGGCGCGAGGGCTGAAGATTCCGTCCTGACGGGCCGCGCGACGGGCGCCGCGCGTCAGAGCAGCTGCCGGGCGACGAAGCCGATCGAGGCAATCCACAGCAGCGCCGCGAGCCAGGCCCGGTTGCTGCGCACGAGATCCGGGCCCGAGCCGCTCGCGCGCCCGGTGATCATCGGCACCACGCGATTCCTTCGGCGCAGCACGCTCGAGATCACGAGCGCGGCGACGTGCGCGCCCACGAGCGCGAGGAACGCATTGCCGAAGAACTCGTGGACTTCCTCGAGCCAGTCGCCGCCCCACTCCTGGTAGACCACGAAGCCGCTCAGCGCGACGGGCACGACCGCGACGATCATCGCCGCGACCATCAGCGCGATCAGCAGGTTCTCGCCGTGCCGCCAGTCGACGTCCGCGAGCCAGCGGCCGCGTCGCACCGACCGGAGCCATGCGGGAAGGCTGGAGAGCTTGCGCCACGTCGGTGCCAGTCGGGCGTGGCGCGGGCCGACGAGCCCGTAGAGCAGCCGGAACCCGAGCAGGGCGGGCATGAGGTAGCCGAGCGCGACGTGCACCTCGCGCCAGTATTCGCTGTCGCCGGTGACGAACGCGCCGAGGAAGCTCGCCGCGAACAGCCAGTGGAAAGCGCGCACGGGCGCGTCGACCACGCGACGGCCTGCCGGTGAAAGCTGCGCCGCGCCGACGGCGCGGGGAAGGGTCGAGACGGATTGCATGTCGTTGCTCGCGTCGGTGAATCAGGTTCGGTCGGTTCGATCCGGTCGGTTCAATCGTTCCGGGCGCGCCGATACCGCGCGTCCAGGCCCGCCGGGAATCGCAGGTCATCGTCGTCGAAGCGGCCACTGTCGGCGCCGGGGTGGCACGCCCCGCAGTTCGCGGCGCTCTTCACGCTGTCGTGGCGCCAGACGGCGGCGTCCACTTTCCGGTGCTTGCGCTCGAACCAGCGCGATCGCGTGATGCGGTCCTGCGGCGGCGCCTCGCTCACCCGTTTCCAGGTGCCGGCGTGTCGCTGCAGCCATGCGCCGATTCGCGCGCCGGTGGCGGCGTCGAGTGCGGCGTCGGTTCCGTAGTGGCGGTCGAGCCCGCCCATGATCCGTCGCCACGACGCCGCCGGAAGCGCGCCCGGCGCATACGCGGTGTGGCACGACCCGCATTCCTGCAGGTACGCGTCGGGCGCATCGGCCGGCATCGCCCGGCGCCCGCCGGCGTTCGCCACGGCAGCGGCGGAGAGAAGACAGGCCATGGCCACGCAGCGTGCGAGGCGATCGCGAAACGAGGTGTTCATCGCAGGCATCCCGAAACGAGCCGACCGTCAGCGTCCGAGCCCGAGCAGGTACGCGAGCACGTCGGCTTTCTCGCCCGCGCTGCACTCCCTGCCGAGCACGTCCTTGCAGTTGCGGCGAAACCACTTGTCGACACGGGCCGTGTCGGTGAAGGCCGCGGCGTTGGCAACCGGCGCGATCGGGTCGATCGCCTTGCCGGTCTTCGCGTGCTTGCCGACGGTGAGCGGCGCATCGCGGTGACACGACGCGCACGACCATTCGCCGCCGTGCCGGCTGGTGAAGAAGCTGCGCCCGCGTTCCGCGTCGCCCGCCGCGCCCGCGGCCGCGCTCCAGCGCTCGAGCTGCCGTGCGGCGGAAGTATCGGCTGCGCGTGCATTGGCCGCGACGAGCAGCGTGGCGGCGAGAACCGCGATCGATGCCTGCCGGCACCCGGACGAAAGACTGCGCGACATCATCTGCGCTCCGAAACGACGAGGGCGTGAAAGCCCGTTGCCGCCATTCTTCGCGCAGCAAGGTGAATCGAGACTGAACGCTACTTCGCCGTTTCTCCGGAGCGCAGATCGATGTGCGCCACCGCCACGCTCGCGCCCGGCGCGATCTCGACCTGCATGCCGCAGCGGCGCGCGAGCGCGATCATCGCGTCGTTCTCGGGCAGGATCTGGCCGATCAGCTCGGCCAGCCCGCTCGCCCGGCAGTAGTCGATCATTTTCGCGAGCAGCGCGCGGCCCAAGGCCGCGGCGCTTCAGGTCGCTGCGCACGAGGATCGCGAACTCGGCGGTGGTGCCACCCGGATAGACGAAGGCGCGCACTTCGCCGGCGATCTCGCCCGCGTCGGGCCCGTCCGGCGTCGTCGCGACGAAGGCCATTTCTCGGTGGTAGTCGATCTGCGTGTGGCGCGCGAGGTCGCGGGCCGGCAGGCTGCGCACCAGCGTGAAGAAGCGCAGCCGGAAGTCGGGCGCCTGCGTGGCGGCGATGAAACGCGCGTAGGCGCCGGCGTCTTCGGGCTTGATCGGCCGCAGCACCATCGGGCGGCCGTCCAGCTCGATCGCCTGCTCGAGTTCCTTCGGATACGGGCGGATCGCGAGACGCTCGCCGCCCCAGGCCGACGGCGGCGCGACGCGCACGCGCGCCCGCACGGCGGCCGCGCCGTGCGCGTCGACGACGAGCGGGTCGATCTCCAGTTCGTGCAATTCGTCCTGATCGACCATCAGCTGCGACACCCGCGCCAGCAAGGCCGCCAGCGCGTCGCGGCTGGCCTGCGCGCTGTCGGCCGCAGCCGCGGGCACCGTCGGCAGGCCGGCGCGCGCGACCATCTCGGCGGCGAGCGCGTGATTGAGCGGGAGCAGGCCGATCGCTGCGGTGCGCGCGCCGCCGCCGGCCCTGCCGAGCCGTGCGACCAGGCCAAACACCGGGTCTGGCGCCACGCGCAGCGCCAGCGCCAGCGCGCCATCGTGCACGCGAGCAGCCGTCGCGATGCCATAGGACGCCAGCAACGCGCGCGCTTGCTCGCGCTCCAGCTGCTCGCGGCGCTGCGCGAGCGCCTGCCGCAGCAGGCTGCGCGCCGCCGCCCGCTCGGGAGCGAAGTCGGCCGCCAGCGTAGCGGGCGCCTCCTGCAACGCCTCCTGGTTGCGCCGATGTTCGACCGTGTGCAGGAACGCGCGCACCGCAGCCTCGGGCGTCTCGTACACCGCGATGCCGGCATCGCGCAGCGGCTGCGCCGCAACGGACGCGCCGTCCCCGCCCATCCAGCAGGCCAGCAGGTTGTGCGCGCGATCACGCGCCGCTGCCGCGCAGGCCTCGGCGACTTCGCGCGCGTCCGCTGCCCCGCTCGGGGCGTGGATCACAAGCGCCGTGTCGCGCCCGGGGGCCTCCAGCAGCGCCTGCAGGCCCGTACTGTAGCGCCGCGCGTCGGCATCGCCGCCCGGGTCGACCGGATTGGCCGGCATCGACGATTGCGGCAGCAGCGCGCGCAGGCGCGCGCGGGTCGGCGCATCGAGCGCCGCGAGCTCGCCGCCGGCTGCCGCAAGCGCGTCGGCGGCAATCACGCCCGGCCCGCCCGCGTTGGTCAGGATCACCAGCCTGTCGCCTTCGAGCGAGCGCGCCCGCGTCAGGGTCTCCGCCGCGGCAAACAGATCGGCAACGGTGCCCACCCGCAGCATGCCGGCCCTGCGCACCGCCGCGTCGAACACCGCGTCGTCGCCCGGATCGCCGCCGGTGTGGCGCATCGCGGCCTGCGCGCCGGCGCGGGTGCGCCCCGACTTCAGCACGATCACCGGCTTGCCGCGCGAAGCCGCGCGTGCCGCCGACAGGAACTTGCGCCCGTTCTGCACCGATTCGAGATAAAGCAGCACCGCGCGCGTTGCCGGATCGCTTCCCGGTAATCGATGATGTCGGCGGCGTCGACGTCGACCGCCTCGCCGAGCGAGACGACGCAGGAGAAGCCGATGTTGCGCGAGACGGCCCAGTCGAGCGCCGCCGAAGTCAGCGCACCCGACTGCGAGACGAACGCGATGCCGCCGCGCAGCGCCGGCGCGGCGGCAAAGCTCGCGTCGAGCCCGATCGACGGAACGACGAGACCCATGCTGTTCGGGCCCGGGGATGCGCATCGAGTGCGGGCGGGCCTCGCCCAGCAGCGAGCGGCGCAGCGCCGCGGCGTCCTGCGGCCGCTGCGGCACGCTGGTGATCACCACCGCCGCTCGCGTGCCGCGCTCGCCGAGCGCGCACACGATGCCCGGCAACGTCGACGCGGGCGAAGCGAGAATCGCGAGGTCGGGCGTCTCGGGGAGCGCCGCCACGTCGGGATACGCGCGCAGGCCTGCGACCGAAGCGCGCTTCGGGTTCACCGGCCACACCGCGCCGCGGAACCCGCCGCGCAGCAGGTTGCGCATCAGCGCCGCACCGACGCTGCGCTCGCGATCGGAAGCGCCGATCACCGCAACCGATCGCGGCCGCAGCAGGAATTCGAGGTCGCGGATCGACACGCAGTCGCTACTTCACCAGCGTGACCGGCACCGGAGCGAGCTGGACGATCTTTGCCGCGACCGAGCCGAGCACCAGCCCGGCCACGGCGCCCAAGGCCGCGCGTGCCCATGACGATCGCTGCGCAATGCTTCTCGCGGGCAAGCTCCAGGATCGTCTCGGCCGCGGCGCCGCTGCGCAGGCAGCGCTCGTGCGCGACACCGGCCCGTTCGAGCAGCGCGGCCGCGGGCTGCACCGCTTCGTCAGCGGCTTCGAGCTGCCGCAGCATGTCGCTGCGCTTCTCGGCGCGCGAACGCGAGCGCGGCAGCTCGGGCTGTACGTTCAGCAGCAGCACCCGGGCCCGCAAACCGCCCTCGGCCAGCCTGATCGCGTGCCTGACCGCGCGCAGCGCCGGCTTCGAGCCATCGACCGGCACCAGGAGTTCGACCATCGGCTTTCCCCAGCTGGCGTGCCGTGGCGTCGACCGCGGCAGTGGAGCACCCGCAGGAGCCGCGCGTCGGCGGGATAGAATCGGCCGAGGTTAGCATGGCGTGAAGCCGCGCAGCCGCGCGGCACGGACATTCGGAGGAAAGCGGACATGCCCGGACTGGAGCAGAAGCAGATCGACCACCTCGCGGCGATGATGGACGAGAGGTGGGCCCGGGAGTTCCGCGAGATCCGCTCGCTGTTCTCCGCGACGGACGAGGACCGGCAGCAGGTCACGCTCGGCGAGGGCGTCGACGAGGCCACCGACGACGCGCTGCTCGTCAAGCTGTCGGCGGTGGACGACCCGCTCATCCGCCAGAACCTGCAGGACGTGCGCGACATCGCGGCCGCGCGCCAGCGCATCGCCGCCGGCAAGTACGGCGAGTGCACCGACTGCGGCGCCGACATCGCCTACGAACGGCTGCTCGCCTACCCCACGGCCAAGCGCTGCATCGACTGCCAGCGCGAGCACGAGACACGCAAGACCGGACGCTGACGGTTGAGCGGGTCCGCGCCCTTTTTCCCGTTGCGCCGGGCCCGCGCCGCACTGGCCGTCCTGGGCCTGGCCGCGCTCGCCGGCTGCGCGATCGACGGCCGCCTCGGCGAGCCGGCGCCGCCGCCGCCCGAGGTGATCCGCGCGCAGATTGCCGACCGTCTCCTGCCGGAGAGCCTGCGCGATCGCAAGGGATGGGCGGCCGACGTGCATGCGGCGTTCGTCGCGCTCGAGATCGCGCCGACCCTGCCGAACCTGTGCGCGGCGCTGGCCGTCGTCGAACAGGAGTCGAGCTACCGTGCGGATCCCGCGGTGCCGGGGCTCGCGCGCATCGCGCGCGAGGAGATCGAGCGCCGCGCCGCGCGCGTCGGGGTGCCCGAGTTCGCGGTGCGCGCGGCGCTCGGGCTCGGGTCGCCCGACGGCCGAACCTACGCCGCGCGCATCGACGCGGTGCGCACCGAGCGCGAGTTGAGCGAGATCTACGAAGACTTCGTCGGCATGGTGCCGATGGGTCGGCGCCTGTTCGCGGGCTTCAACCCGGTGCGCACCGGCGGCCCGATGCAGGTGGGCATCGACTTCGCCGAGCGGCACGCGCGCCAGCGCGCTTATCCCTACGGCACGAACGACTCGATCCGCCACGAAGTGTTCACGCGCCGCGGCGGCCTGTACTTCGGCATCGCGCACCTGCTCGACTATCCGGCCTCCTACGACCGTCCGCTGTACCGCTTCGCCGACTTCAACGCGGGCCGCTACGCGAGCCGCAACGCGGCGTTCCAGAACGCGGTCGCGGTCGCGTCGGGAATTCGCCTGGAGCTCGACGGCGACCTGATCCGCCACGGCGGCGATTCCGCCGAGCCGGGCGCCACCGAACTCGCGGTGCGCGCGCTCGGCAAGCGCCTCGGCATGGGCGACGCGACGGTTCGCGACGCGCTCGAACAGGGCGAGCGCCCCGAGTTCGAGCGCAGGACGCTGTACAAACGCGTGTTCGAGCTCGCCGACGCGTCGGCGGGACGCCGGCTGCCGCGCGCGCTGGTGCCGCGCATCGCGCTGAAGAGCCCGAAGATCACGCGCAAGCTCACCACCGAATGGTTCGCGAACCGCGTCGACGAACGCCACCGGCGCTGCGTCGCGCGCGGTGCCGACTCGCTGCTCGCGCGCGGCGGGTGATCGGCGCGCGCCGGCGTCGTCGCAGCGGCCGACCGGTGCACAACGCTTCCGCCGCGGCGGGAGGATAATGGCCCTCCGGCTGCGAAAGGAGGGAACCCTCATGCCCGCCTGGTTCACCGACAACGCAATGTCCATCGGCCGCACGCCGCTCGTGCGCCTGAACCGCATCACCGACGGCGCGAAGGCCACGGTGCTGGCCAAAGTCGAGGGCCGCAACCCGGCCTACTCGGTCAAGTGCCGGATCGGGGCCGCGATGATCTGGGACGCCGAGAAACGCGGCCTGCTCGGCCCCGGCAAGGAGATCGTCGAGGCCACCACCGGCCCCGAGATCTGGAACGACACCGACGGCGCGATCGATATCCCGGTGAGCGGCATCGGCACCGGCGGCACGATCACCGGCATCTCGCGCTACATCAAGAACACGCGCGGCAAGAAGATCCAGTCGGTCGCGGTCGAGCCGAGCGCGAGCCCGGTGCTCACGCAGGCGCGCCGCGGCGAGCCGCTCACCCCGGGGCCGCACAAGATCCAGGGCCTCGGCGCAGGCTTCGTTCCGAAGGTGCTCGACATGTCGCTGGTCGACGCCATCGAGCAGGTGTCGAACGAGGAGGCGATCGAGTACGCGCGCCGCCTCACCCGCGAAGAGGGCATCCTGTCGGGAATCTCGTGCGGCGCGGCCGCCGCAGTGGCGGTGCGCTATGCGCGCAAGCCCGAGAACGCCGGCAAGACCATCGTCGCGATCCTGCCCGACTCGGGTGAGCGCTACCTGAGCTCGGTGCTCTTCGAGGGAATGTTCGACCAATAGGGAGGCAAGCTCATCATGCAACTCGACGACATCCTGCAGATGGTGGGCAAGGCGATGCGTTGAGCGCGGCCCGGCGCGGGCTGCACCGACGACGATCGCGGACGCGGCGCGTCTACCCCGACGATTCGGTGACCAGCTCGCGCCGCACCAGCACCGCCGTATTGCGCGGCATCACCGCGCGCCCGCGCGCGAGCAGGTGCGCCTTCGTGAACGCGGCGCCGAACAGCAGGATCAGCGACGAGTAGTAGACCCAGAGCAGGATCAGCACCACCGACCCCGCCGCGCCATAGGTGGAGGCCGTCGCGGTGTGGGTCAGATACGCGGCGATGCCCCAGCGCCCCGCCGAGAACAGCACGGCGGTGACCAGCGCGCCGACGACCACGTCGCGCCAGCGCAGCACCACGTCGGGCAGCACCTTGAAGACCGCGGCGAACAGCAGCGCCCCCGACAGCAGCGAGACGAGCACCTCGCTGCCGCTCAGCAGCGCCGCGATCGTCGGCGCGAAGCGGTCGGTGAACTCGAACACCGCGCGCAGTACCACGCCGAGCAGCAGCGACACCAGCAGCACGAAGCCGATCGCCAGCACGACGGTCAGCGACAGCAGCCGGCTCTTCACGATCGCGAGCAGGTTGTTGCGGTTTGGCCGCGCGGCCACGCCCCAGATCGCATTGAGCGCCGACTGCATCTGGCCGAACACCGTGGTCGCGCCGGCGATCAGCGCAGCCGCGCCGAGCAGCGTGGGCAGCAGCCCCGATTCCTCGATACGCGAGCGCGCGACCGCCTGCTCGACCGCGACCGCGGCCTGGCGGCCCATGACGTCCTGCAGCTGGCCGACGATGTGGCCCTGCGCCGCCTCCTCGCCCAGCACCAGGCCGATCACCGTCACCGCGATGATCACGACCGGCGCGAGCGAGAACAGCGTGTAGAAGGCGAGCGCGCCGGCGTGGCAGAACGCGTTGCTGTCGAGCCAGAGCCGGATGGCCTCGCGGGTGATGGACCACCAGTGCTGCGCGGTTTGCTTCCACATGGAGCGGGCTGCCTGTCTCGCGTCTGCATCGCTCTCGCTATGACAGGTCGAATGAGACGCCATTTATCCGATCAGGCAGCGCGCGAAGACCGGGAGCCGGCGCGCGTCCGCCTCCGCGTTCGGTCGGGTTGCACGAGCGCCGTCGATGCCGTTGCGCTGCGTCGGCTCGCAACGCTCAGCACTTCCTCGGCCCACTTGTTGAGACTGATGCCGCTGCGCGCCGCAGCCTTCAAGGCGGCGGCGTGAACATCGGGCGAAACTCGCAGCATCAGCTTCCCGCTGGCGGGCTTCTCGGGAGCGCCGCCGAGGCTCTCGCAGGCGGCGATGTAGTCGTCGGCGACCAGGTGGAATTTCGCTTCGAAGTCCGCGACGGACTCTCCGTGGAAAGTGATGACGTCTTCGACGTCGAGAACGCGGCCGACAATGACCTTGTCCTCGGCGTCGAAGATCATGCTGGCGACGTAGCCTCGGTAGCTCATCGTGTTGGTCATGGCTTGACTCCCATCCGAAGCAGGAACTCGCGTACGGCTCTGACCCGGTATCGGAGAGCCTCTTTTCCGGGGTGCGGACGGTGGAAGGTCGCTCGTGCTCCTTGCCATTCGAACGTGACCGAGGAACCGGGTCCCTCGACGATTCGGCACCCGAGCGAGACGAGCGGCGATTCGATTCGTGCCCACTCGATGCTGCCACTGACCGGATCCGACCAGATGGCATCCAGCGTGCGACGCTGCCTGCTGTTCATGTGTGGATGATAGCACTATTGAATACAGATGCAAGCATCCGGGACTGGGCGTGCGATACCACCGACAGATGTTACGGACCCTGCCTCGTCGCGACCATTGCACCGTCGGACGACCCGTTTGGCGATTCACATCGCTTCGATGGGCTGTCTACACGCCCTCGACGAAGACGTTCGGGGACATCACACGCCCCCGCATGCGCGCATCGCATCCGCGCGCATCGCATCCTTGACCGATCTATTTATATCTCCCTGCCAACCTGCCTCCCCGGGCAAGGTGGCTCGCGAAAGCGGATGCGGCCAGATCCTGGACTTCGGCCATTCGGAACGAACCTTTCGCGCACCGCCGCGCGCGTTGACTTTGCGCGCGCCGTGAACGGCGCGCGCACCAAACGCCGATGATGGCGAGTCCGAATTCGAACCATCAGGCGGGCAGCTTGACGAAAAGTGATATATGTATCACATTCTCGCCATGCTCCTCATCGAAATCGGTCGCGAGTTGAAACGGCTTCGGGTCGCCGCAGGTCTGACCCAGGCGCAACTCGCCCAGTTGGCCGGGATCGCCCGCGAAACCGTCGGTCGAGTGGAGAACGGCGCGTGCAACGACATCGGCGTGAAGAAGCTTCAGGCGTTGCTCGAACTCGTCGGCGGCGAACTCGTCGCACGCCCGGCTTCGAGAACGCGGCGCCCCGACTTCATCCGCCGCGCTGTCGGTACGGCCAACATCAGCCTGCGCGATCGCCTGTACGCCGACGAACTGGTCCAGACGCTGGTGACCGGGAACATTCCACCCGGCAAGGAGGGGCACGTGCAGACAGCGCTCGAGGATCTGTCCCCGGAGAATCTCGCTGGATTGATCAACCAGGTGAGGAAGCTCGCGGGCAATCCGGATCGAGTCGATGCTGCAGCAAGGCGCCTTCGCTCCAAGCTCGGAATCGACGTGTCGTGAAGACCTTTCGCCTCGACTTTCCCTCCGATCTGCTCTTCGCACGGATGCTTCGCATCGTCGACGACGCAGGCGCACGGTACGGTCGAGCGTTCCCATGGACTTTCGGGGCGGGACCGTGCTGGCCTTGCGGCACGCACACCGCTTCAGCAAGGACATCGACATTTTCGTGCGCGATCCGCAGTACCGGGTTACCTGTCGCCGAGGTTGTCCGATATCGCCGCCCTCGACGATCCGGATTACGAAGAGGGAGCCGAGTTCCTGAAGCTGCGCTATCGCGAAGGCGAGATCGATTTCGTGGTTGCAAGACCGCTCACGACCCCGGGCTCGGAGCCCGCCATGGTCCAGGGCAGGACAGTCGGTCTGTAATTCCCCGGTAAGTGCGTTCCGCGAGACTTTGCGCGGATCGACCGACATGAGGGATTACGCGTGCTGACCCGTCACCTGAACCGGTTCTTCGGCATCCTCGCGTGCCTGGTGCTGGCTGCCGCGGCTTCCGCGCAGACGCCTGCCGACCAGGGACGCGCGCTGTTCGAGCAGATGTGCGTGTCCTGCCACACCGTCGGCGGCGGCGACCGCGTCGGCCCCGACCGGCCGGCGTCACCCAGCGCCGCGACGAGACGTGGCTGAAGCGGATGATCGGCGAGCCGGATGCGCTGATCGCCGAGGGCGATCCGGTGGTGACCCAACTCGTCGAGCGCTACAAGGGCATCGTCATGCCCAGGCTCGGGCTCGAAGCGGGTCAGGTCGAGGCGATCGTGGCCCACCTGCGCGGCATCGACGCGGGCACCGTCGCGCCGGCGGCGCCCGCGGTGGTCTACGCCAAACCCGAGATGATGCCGTCGCAGGCGCGAGTCTGGCACGTGTTCCTGCTGATCAGCGCGGTGATCGTGCTGGTGTTTGCCGCCGTCGCCCTGAGCACGGCCCGCCCGCGCGAGGTCAGCGTCGCGCGCGCCTACGGGCTGCGCAAGGCGCTGTTCCTGTCGGCGATGGTCGCGGCCATCGGCGTGCTGGCGACGACCTTGCCCAGGACACCCTACGCCGCCGACGCCAGCGCCGCCGCCGCCGGAGTCGATCGCATCATCTACGTGGCGGGGCGCCAGTTCGAGTTCATCTGGTCCGACGAGCCGATCGTCAGCGCGGAAGACGTCGGCCGCGTGCCGCGCCTGCACCAGGTGGAACTCGCCACCGGCACGACCGTGGAGTTCCGCGTCACCAGCCTCGACGTCACGCATGGCTTCGGGCTGTACGGGCCGCAGCGCCAGATCGTGGCGCAGACCCAGGCCATGCCCGGCTATGTCAACCGCCTGAGGGTGCGGCTCGATGCGCCCGGCGAGTACCCCGTGCTGTGCCTCGAGTATTGCGCCGCGGGCCACCACCGCATGCGCAGCAGCCTCACGGTCCGGCGAGCGCCATGAAACAGGAGACGCAGACCATGCAAGCGGCCAACCGCCAGACCCTGCGCTGGATACCGGTGGTATTCGTGCTGTTCCCGATCCTGATCCTGCTCGGCGCCTTCATGCGCTCGGTGCAGGGCGGCGTGCTGTCGAACCTCGAAGCCTGGTTCTATCCGGCGATGACCCTGCACGGCGTCGGCATGGTCGGCGTCTGGTACGTGGCCTCGATGGCCATCGTGGCCGACCTGCTCACCCGCTACGTGCAGCCCTCGCCGGCGGTCTCCAGCTTCGCACTGTGGGGCACGGTGATCGGCGTGGTACTGCTGCTGGTCAGCGTGTTCATCGGGCGGTACGCGGCCGGCTGGTACTTCCTCTACCCGCTGCCGTTCAAGGGCGAGTGGCCGGCCTGGTCGAACGTCGTCTTCCTGCTCTCGCTGACGGTGCTCGGCGCGGCATGGCTGGTCTGGACGCTGGACCTGTTGCGGGCGATTGCCCGCCGCTACCCGCTGGCGCAGGCGCTGGGCTGGCACTACATCGCCGGGCGCAGCGAACCGGCGGTGCCGCCGGCCGTGCTGATCGCCACCGTCAGCCTGATCTCGGGGGTGGCGGCGCTGGTGTCGGCCGTCATCCTGATGGTGCTGTTCTTCGCCGAGATGTTCGCCGGCGTGGCCAACGATCCGCTGCTGATGAAGAACCTCACCTTCTTCTTCGGCCACACCATCATCAACCTCGCCATGTACCGGGCGTGGCCGCCGCCTACGAGATCCTGCCGCACTACGCGGGGCGACCCTGGAAGACCAACCGGATCGTCGCGATCGCGTGGAATGCGGTGCTGCTGATCGTGCTGTTCGCCTACTTCCACCACCTGTACATGGACTTCGTGCAGCCCGGGGCGCTGCAGTACATCGGACAGATCGCCTCGTACGCCAGCGCGATCCCGTCGTCGGTGGTCACGCTGTTCGGCGCGCTCCTGCTGGTATTCCACGCGCGCATGCGCTGGAACATGACCTCGATCCTGCTGTTCCTGGGCCCGGCCGGCTGGGCCATCGGCGGCATCGGCGCACTGATCGACTCGGTGATCAGCGTCAACGTGCGCCTGCACAACACGCTGTGGGTGCCGGCGCACTTCCACACCTACAACCTGGCCGGACTGGCATTCCTGGTGCTCGCCTACTTCCACCACGTCTGCCAGAACGCCACGGGGCTGCCCGAGAACCCCCTTCTTCAGCGCGCCTCGGCACTGACGATGACTTTCGGCGCCTATGGCGTATTCCTGATGTTCTACCTCGCCGGCGCCTACTCGATCCCGCGCCGCTTCGCGCTGTACCCGGCCGAGCTGGCGCACGGCGCCGGCTACGCATTCTGGGGCATGCTGTTCGCGCTGCTGTTCCTGCTCGGCTTCCTGCTGTACCTCGGCGAGACCGGGCGTCGCTGGTGGCGGGCGGTCGTCGCAGGATGAGCCTGCGCGGGCACGCCGCGGCGCTGCTCGTTGCGCTGCCGGTGCTGGCCGCTACCCCCGCGGTGGCGCAGTCGCCGCTGCTGCCGTCGACCCGCGCCGAGGCGCGCATCGAAGGCCGCGCGGTGCCGGACATCGCGTTGCGCCTGGCCGGCGGCCGGGAACGGATGCTCTCCGAGCTGGGCCGCGACCGGGCGCTGCTGGTGACGTTCTTCTATCGGCGCTGCGCCGGTGTGTGCACGCCGTTCCTGCAGTGGATCGACCAGGCCACCACCGAGGTCGGCGGCATCGGCAGCGACTATCGGGTGCTGGCCCTGAGCTTCGACGACGCCGACACGGTCGCCGACCTGCAGGCGCAGGCGCGCACCTTCGGGTTGTCGGAGAATCCCGACTGGCACTTCGCGGTGACCGGGCGCGACTCGCTTGCGCGGATCGCTGGCGCGCTGGAGTTCTGGTATCGACGCCAGCCCGATTCGGAGCAGTTCGACCACGGGTCGCTGCTGGTGGCCATCCGCGACGGCCGCGTGATTCGCGCACTGAGCGGGGGACCGGGGCAAACCCAGCGCCTGCGCGAGCTGGTCTGGGAACTGCGAGGACGCGTCGTGCCGTATTACGAGACCGACAACGCCCCGGCGCTGCGCTGCATCGACTTCGATCCGCGCACCGGCGCGCTGCGGCTCGACTGGGGCATGCTGCTGCTGGTCACGCCGGCGCTGGTCGCGCTGGCGGCGGCGCTGGCGGCGTTCCGGCCACAGCGGCTGCGCCGCAGCGCGGCGTTACGTTCGTGATCGGCCGTGTTCGACGACCTTGCGCACCAGTGCGTCGTACCAGTCGCTGTCGAAGACCGTGAACTCGCGCTGACGGGCCAGCGCTTCGAGTGCGGCGTCGGACCGGCCCCGGTTCAGGTGCAGATCGACCAGCAGGTGCAGCGCCTCGCGATAGCGGTCGCGGAATCGCTGTCGCGGCGCTTCGAAGGCCACGTCCTCCGCATCGGCGAACAGCTCGCCCAGGTACAGCGGCAGCGCCAGCTCCAGGCAGTCGAGCGCGCCGTCCGGATCGCCTTCGCGTGCGCGGCGCCGTGCCTCGTCGAGCGCGTCGGCGAACAGGAAGGCGTCCACCGGTCCCAGCGTCTCGACATCGATCCGGTAGTGGGCATGCCGGTGCTGGACCAGGCGTTCGCCCGTGCCGGGCAGCGCCTCCCGAAGGACACTGCGCAAGGCATGCAGGGCCACGTGCAGGCGGTTGGCACCGCTTTCCGGGTCGATGCCCGGCCACAGATGCTCGATCAACGCGTCGCGCGACATCGCGGTGCCCCGCGCCAGGATCAGGTGGCGCAGCAGGTCGAGCGCCTTGCGCCGCGGAAACGCCGCGACACCCAGCGTCCGGGCCTGGCCGACGATCGCGAACGGCCCCAGGCAGCGGATCGTGGGCGCGCGCGGCGCGGACAGCCGCGACACGCCGCGTGCCGGGCGGGCAGCAGCGACCGCGATCGGGTGCGCGGCCTCGAGCAGATGCAGGCCCCAATCGACCGGAATGCCTTCGTCCTTCCGGGCGAGCCCCAGATAGCCCATCGCCCGCTCATGATCGACCAGCGGAACCCCGATGAAGGTGCGGATGCCGCTGCGCTTGACCGATTCGCGCTGGAACCGGTGGTCTTCCTGGAACTCGTTGGTGGTCAGGGGCTTGCCGGTGGCAGTGATCCATCCCGGGTAGCCGGTCCCGAGCGGCATGCGCGTGCGCTCCAGGAACGCCGTGCGGTCCTGGCCCACGCAGCCGCGAAGGACGACGTCCTCCCCTTCGGGCTCGAGCTGGAACAGTTCGCAGTCGTCGGCGGCGCAAGCCCCGCGGATCGCCTCCAGCGTGTCGTCGAGCGAGTGCTGCGCCAGTGACTCGGCCAGCACGCCACGCAACAGCAGCGACTCATGCAACGCGCTGCCGGGAAAACCACCGGCGATCCGCGCCGGCGGCAACCACGCCAGCCAGCCGCCCTCCCCCACCGTGGCGGGCAGGCGGGCGCATCGGCTCGCCGGCGAAACGTCGCGCGCATCGCTGCGACAGGCTCGGCAGCCGGCGCCGCCGACCACTTCCCAGCACGAACGGCCCGTGGCACGAGTCTCCGGGATGCCCAGCGCGCGCGCCGTGGCCTCGGGCCAGATCCGGATCCGCATGCGCTCGTCGACGAAGAAGTGAGGGCGAAAGCGTTCTGGATCGGTCGGCACGGCAAGCGGCTTCGGGATGAGATGCGAGGGAGTCCGGTGTAGATACGGGCTAGGGTACTACGCATCCGCGCATATTGGATTCACGTCGCTTCAATTGGCCTACGCAACTTCGACGAAGACCTTCGGGGATACCACACGCGCTCGCATGCGCGCGTCGCGCCGCAGCAGCTTGTCGCCGGTAACCAACAGCAAGTCTGACCTGGCCGCGAGCAATTCCCACAGCAGCTGGTCGCCCGGATCGGGCGCCGCGGAAGCCGCCACGGGCGCCAGCACGATCGCGTGCTGGGCGATCTCGACGAGCAGGGCCTCGACCTCGGCGACAGTCAGGCCGTGCAGCTTGCGGATGCGCGGCCGCAAGAGCACCGTCCGGTACTCGGCCAGCAGGGCCTCGGACAACACGAACGGAAAGGCCGCCGCAAGCATGCCGTCCAGGATGCGCGCGACCGGCGAGGCATCGTCGGCGGCAAGCAGGCCCGCGACGACGACGTTCGTGTCGACGATGACTACCGGGCGCTTCACGACTTGCGCCGCACCGCCCGAACCTGCTCCTGGGCAACGGCGAGCGCCTGCTCCTCGGTCAGCTTGCTGTGCGCCCGGGCGCGGCGCACCAGGTCGCGCGCATCCTCGCGGGTCTTGATGCCGTAGAACTCCAGGCTTTCGTCGATCAGTTGGCCGATGGTCTTGTCGCGCTGCACGGCAGCTTCCTTGAGCGCCCGGTAGCGGGCCTCGGAAAGGGTGATGGTCAGGCGACTCATGGACAGTCTCACATTGGTGCTTTAACACCAATATGTTAACGCATCGCAGGGCGCCTGCCCGGTCGACGGACGACGTCCTTGCCCTGCCTTGCCTTGGCTGCCCCCTCGACGCAGCAGAAGGCTACAGACGGCGAAGCGCGGTGTCTGTCGTACGAATGGCCGATCGAATCGACCGAACGGCCGGCATACATGCCGCATCCGGATGGTTAGAGTCGTCCATGCGATGACGGGCGTGCATCGCATCCTTGACCGATCTAATTCTTGCAGCTACATTAAATTGAAGATCGAGCCTCTACTACACGGCATTTGTCGACCGAGGGTGCGTTCGGCGGATCATCAGCCTGAGACGCGCCAATCGGCGAGAAGTGAATCACTATGTCCGGACGAACCAGACGCAAGACCGTCGTGATGCCGACGGTTGAGGAAGATCGGGCAATCACGGCTGCCGCGAAGTCCGATCCCGACGCCCAGCCGCTGACGCGGAAGCAGCTCGAGGCGATGGTGCCTATCCGCGCGCTTCGCGGGCGCCCGCCCTCGCCGAACCGGAAGCAGCTCGTCTCGATCCGCTACAGCCCCGAGGTGCTCGCGTGGTTCAGGGCGACCGGCCCGGGCTGGCAAGCACGGCTGGATCGCGTGCTGAAGGACTACGTGAACAGACGGGTCAAGCGCGCAGCGAATCAGGCCTGACCGCTGGCGGACCGGCCGGGGCCTTCCACTCCACCTCCGGCGTGAGCGGATAATCGAGCCTCTTGCACCCTCCAGGAAGCACCTCGATGACCCGGATCCAGATCTTCGAATCGGCACGTTCGGAAGCAGGCCGCAATGCCCGGAACCGTCTCGAGGCGATGGCGGACATCGCGCGCGCCCGCGAGCAGGGCGCCGACATCGAGCACTACGAATTCGCGAGCGACGGTCCCGAGTTCCTGCGCGATCCCCAGGTCAAGGCCTACATCGACACCGAGGGTGCCGATGCGCTGCCGCTGGTCCTGATCGACGGCAAACAGGCGCTCGCGGGACGCTATCCCACGCGTGCCGAGCTGGCGCGCTGGACCGGATCGTCGATCATCGAGGTGCACCCCGACGCCGGGAACTGCTGCAGCGGCGGCCACTGCGGTTGATCGGCCACTTCACAGCACCGCTTCCAGCCCCTTGCGCTCGATGAGATCGAGCAGCTTCGACGAAGGTCCGCTCGGCTTCTTGTCGCCGACCTCCCATTTGCGAACCGTGGAGACGCTGGTGTTGAGCACTGCCGCCAGAACGGACTGACTCAGGCGCAGGCTCTCGCGCAGCTCGCGGATCCTGGCTGCATCGTATTCGGGCACCGGCGACAGGCACAGCGCGTCGTACGCCTGCATCTTGCGCTTGTCGATGAAACCCGGGCGATGCAGGTCGCTGGCGGTTTCATGAACCGCCTCGAGTATCCGGCTCTTCGGTTTTGGCGTGGTCACCACGGCATATTTCCTGCAAGGCCCCATCAGCGACCGCTTCATCGAGCTGCGTTGCGGTCCTGGCCAGCAGATCGGTAGCGAGTTCGCGCAGCGCTTCGAGCTCGTCGCTGCTCACGTCCGACCGCTCGTTCTTGCCGAATCCGAACAGGAAGAACCAGCGACAGGCCTTGTCGGTAGCCACGAGCGTCCTGCCCCCGCCCCGCTTGCCGCGCCCGGCCAGTTGGATCCGCTTCTTGACGAGACCGCCCCCGAGGTCGGCATCGATCAGGCCGCTGGCCATCTCTTGCAGCGCGCGACACAGCGCACGATCCGACAGGCCTGACTTTCGGGCTCATCGACCAAAGAAGCGGGTCTTGAAGACTCTCCTCATCGGGCCGGGTGATTGTGCCACTTAGTGGCATAGATAACAACTGGGGCGGCCCGTGTTCGGCCGACACCTGCGGGTTCGACGCCGCCATCGCGGGCGGTAGTGAATTGATGCTACTGGGCGCAACCCGTGTGAACCATTGCACCGATGGACGAGCCGTTTGGCGATTCAGATCGCTTTGATTGGCCGTCTACCCGCCCTCGACGAGGGCCTTCTGGGAAAATGCATGCGCCCGCATGCGCGCGACCGGCGATGCGTATCGGTGCACAGTGCCGTTACGCGGGAATCTCGACGTACGCCACTTGACTCGACGGGGCCGGCACAGGCGAGCCGTCCGCGCGAAGGCCCTCGACGTGAAGGGCGATTGCCTCCCGTATCTCCGCTTCGACTTCAGAGACTGTGGCGCCCGTCGCGATACAGCCAGGAAGGTCTGGCACATATGCCGAGTAGTTGCCTTCGGCCCTTTCAACGACGACGGCGTAGCGCATAGGACCTCACTCGAGACCAACCTGCGTCAGGATACTGTTCAGCGTACTGGGCGCCAGATCACGCTACGCCACCTGCGCGAGCGGAACCCGAATCTCCACCGACTCGAACGGCACCGACACGCTGCCGTCGTCCGAACGCACCACCAGGCCCAGTTCCTCGAGGCGCGAGACGTCCGTATGGACATTCGAATAGTTGCGCTCCGCCGCCTTGGCGAGCGCGTAGACGCTGCAGGGCCCGAGGCCTCGCAAAGTCGCGAGCAAGTCGAGTCGCGCAGGCGTCAACTCGGCGAACAGCGATCGTGCCGATTCGAAACCGAGCCGGAAGTCAGTCGACCCGCCGTGACGCGCGGCCCTGACCTGCTGCGCCGCCGAACGGAACACCGAGCCCCGGCGAGACACCTCGATGATCGCCTTCATGGTCACCTCCAACGCTCGACGTCGGATCGGAAATGTGATCACCCTTGCCGCCTTGGTTGGCGTATCGCGCTCGACACTCACCCGACAAGCCGTAGTACGGGCGGCTCTTGTATCGATGCGAGCGGCACGGCCGACGTATATTGCATACTAGCAATATATGGGCCGGAGGTCCACGTTGAGGCAATCTCGAGACTATCCAGCGCTGCGAGTCGGCAGCACGCTCATGTCATGAGCGTCGCTGCCACACACTCGGGTCGCGCCGTCCGTGGAACACGGCAAGCACGACCACAGCCTCGCCGCGGACGCGAAAGTAGATGCGGCGCGTCGAAATACGACGCGAGAGGTCATCGTCCGAGACAGGCTCGAACCGATGCCTTGACCTCATCCCATGGGACGACGTCGTCCGGAAATTCGTCATCGTCGGCAACGCGTCGATCGAGTTCCGCCCTCTGGGACTCACTAAGGGGGAACCGCTCGGCGTCAGCGCAGATGCTCGCCCAGATTTCCTCGACGAGTGCCAATCTGTCGTCCACATCGAGCTTGTCGATTCCCAGCGACTTCGCCGTGACCGCCATCGCATCCTCCAACGTCCTGAGGACTCTAGCACTCCCGACGCGCACCGGGCAGTAGGCATCACGTTCGAGACCACTCGGCCGAGGGCCGGGCCGTGTGCGTCACCCCCGTTCCCCCGAAGCTCCCGCACCCCCGCCGCGACCAGCCGCTCGTACGTCCCATCCATCCTGGCATCGGGCGGCACGAACACCACCGTCCCGTCCCGCCCGCGCGTCAGCAGCACGCGGTAGACGTTCTTCCGCACCGTGAGCGGATCCTTCAGCGGCGGCCGGTTCGTCCCCGCGAACCCGATCGACCACGCGTCGCCGCTCCACAGCAGGTCGGGCCCCCACGCGAGCAGCGCGCAGTCGAGCTCGAGCCCCTGCGACGAGAACTCGGTGGCCACGGTCTGCAGGCGGCAGCACGATTGCGAGTCCGACGGATCGGCGTTGTACCGGGACCCGACCCGCAACTGCTTCGTCGTCTGGAACGTGTTGTCGACGCCGTGCTGCGGCAACCACTTGTCCTTCAGCTCAGTCGGACCATCACGCAAGTAGCGCGATCGGGCTCAAGCGCCTACGCGAAGAATCCATCCACCACGGCCCGGCAGCGGCGGCACGACCGCGAATCGGTCCGATCGGCGGTGTACCAAGGACCGGCGCGAGCCACCCTAACTCCCCGGAGTTGCCTCCCTGATGGCCTGCCAGACTCGTTCCGAAGTCGCCGGCATGTCCAGCCTGCGCACGCCCAATGGCCGCAACGCATCGAGCACCGCATTCATGATCGCCGGCGGGAGGCCAACGGAACCGACCTCGGCGCAACCTTTCGCGCCGAGCGGATTATGCGTGCACGGCGTCTCATGCGTCATCACCTCGAGAGCCGGAAGATCCGCTGCGCGCGGCATCGCGTAGTCCATGAACGAGCCAGTCAGCAGTTGCCCTGATCCTTCATCGTAGACGCAGTTCTCCATGAGCGCCTGCCCCACAGCCTGTGCGAGGCCGCCCCGGATCTGGCCTTCGACGATCATCGGGTTGATCACCGTGCCCACGTCATCTACCGCGATGATTCGATCGAGCGTCACCACGCCCGTCTCAGGATCAATCTCGAGCTCACAGACATGGCAACCGCCCGGGTAACTCCAGTTGGCGGGATCATAGAAAGCAGTCTCATTGAGACCCGGCTCGATCTCGTCGGCCGGGAAGTCGGCCGCCGTGTAGGCTCGCCGCGCCACTTCGGCGAACCCGATCCGCCGATCAGTTCCGACAACCCCGAATGAACCGTCGCGGAACTCGATATCGGTGTGATGCGTTTCCAGGACATGAGCGGCGATCCGCTTGCCCTTGGCGACGATCTTGTCGAGCGCCTTGATTACTGCCGAGCCACCCACGACCAGGGAGCGCGACGCAGCCGTCCCACGGCCATAACGAACCTGATCCGTATCGCCCTGGACCAGGGTCACGCTGTCGTAGTCGATGCCAAGCTTGTCGCTGACGATCTGCGCAAAAGTGGTCTCGTGGCCTTGTCCCTGGCTGTGCGTTCCGCAATAGACGGTCACGGCACCCGACGGATGCACTCGGACCTCGGCGGCCTCGAAACGCGGGCCCCGGGCGCCGAGCTCGGCGACCACCTTGGAGGGAACACCGCCGGCGATCTCGACATACGTCGATATGCCCAGCCCACGCAGCTTGCCCCGGCGCCCGGATTCGGCCCGCCGACTCGCAAAGCGTTCATGGCCGATTGCGTCGAGTGCAATTTCGAGCGTCGCGTGATGATCGCCCGAATCATAGGTCAGGCCCAGCGGCGTTTCGTATGGGAACGCATCCGAAGGAATGAAGTTCAGGCGACGCAGGGCCACGCGATCAATGCCGGTGACAACCGCCGCCTCGTCTACAAGCCTTTCGAGGACATAGCTGGCCTCCGGTCTGCCCGCACCGCGATATGCGTCCACCGGCGCGGAATTGGTGAAGACGAGCTGCACGTTGCAGTGGATCGCAGGAATCTGATATACGCCGGACAGGAGTTGCGCGTAGTAGAACGTCGGAATCGCAGCGGCTCCCTGGGACAGATAAGCGCCGACATTCGCCACCGTCTGAACCTGCAAGCCCAGGAAGCGCCCTTCGCCATCGAGCGCGAGCCGAGCCCGCGTGACGTGATCCCGGCCTTGCGCGTCGGTCAGGAAACCCTCGCTGCGCTCGGCGCTCCAGCGAATCGCCCTGTCGACACGCCCGGCCGCCCAAGTGATCGCCACTTCCTCGGGGTAGAGGAAGATCTTCGTGCCGAAGCCCCCGCCAACGTCCGGAGCGACCACGCGAAGCTGGTCGTCGGGAATCCTCAGGACACTGCCACACAGCATCGACTTGATGGTGTGCGGATTCTGACTCGTCGTGTAAAGCGTATATCGCCCGGTTGCCGGGTCCCGATGGGCACGCGCCGCGCGCGGCTCCATCGGATTGGCGATCAGGCGGTTATTGACGAGATCGATCTCGACGACATGCGTAGCGCGCCCGAACGCGGCGTCCACCGCCGATCGATCGCCAAGCTCCCAGTCAGCACACAGGTTCCTGGGCGCCTCCTCCCACACCAGAGCAGCGCCGGGTTCCGGAGCTCGGCCCGTGGATACGACGGCGGGGAGCGGCTCGTAGTCGATCTCGACCAGTTCGCCTGCGTCCTTCGCGTCGAGCAGACTGTCGGCCAATACGAGCGCGACCGGGTCGCCAACGTACCTGACACGATCGACGCACAGCGGATGATGTGGCGGCTCGACCATCGGGGTCCCATCACGGTTTCGCACCGTCCAGCCACATGGGATGCTTCCGACGCCCGCTGCAAGGAGGTCCTTGCCGGTGAACACGGCCCGCACGCCGGGGGCCGCGGCTGCGGCGGAAACGTCGATCGACACGATTCGCGCGTGCGCGTGCATGCTGCGTACGAACCATGCACGCAGGTCATCCGGTTGTCCGAGATCGTCGACATATCGACCTTCCCCTCGGACGAAGCGCATGTCCTCGCGCCTGCGAACCGACTGGCCGATGCCGTGGCGAGAAGAACCGATGTCCGGGCTCGTCATTCACTGGGCCTCATACAGGTGACAGGCAACCCTTCTCTGCCCGCCCGTGCCCCTGGCGACGACGCCCAGACGCGGTGCGTCCTCACGGCACCTCGGCATCGCGTGCGGGCAGCGCGTGTGAAACCGGCAGCCTGGAGGCGGGTCGATCGGGCTCGGCGGCTCACCGGTCATGGCGACGCGGCGCCGCCGCGCCTGGCTCGGCGCGGCAGGGATCGGGATGGCCGAGAACAGCACCTGCGAATAGGGATGCAGGGGCTCATGCCACAGGGCTGATCTCGAAGCAATCTCGACGATCTCGCCGAGATACATGACTGCAATCCGATCTGCCAGATGGCCGATCACGGATAGGTCATGCGAAATGAAGACGTACGATATTCCGCTTTCGGTCTGGAGCCTGCGAAGCAGATTGATGATCTGTGCCCGGATCGAAACGTCCAGCGCAGAGACTGGCTCGTCGCAGACGACAAGTTTGGGCTCCAGCGCGATCGCTCGCGCGATGGCGATTCTCTGTCTCTGTCCGCCCGAGAACTCATGCGGATAGCGCCCCGCATGGTCCGAACGCAGGCCCACCCGTGCGAGAAGGCTGCCAACCCGTTCGAGCCGATCGAAGCGATCGCCAACTCCGTGAACCTCGAACGGCTCGGAAAGGATCTGTTCGACGCTGCGGCGCGGATTCAATGATGCATACGGGTCCTGAAAGATCATCTGCAGGTGACGCCGCACCGGTCGCAGGGCGCGTCTGCCGAGGTGCGTGATGTCCGTGCCGTCGAAGACAATGGCACCTTCGTCCGGTTCATGAAGCCTGATGAGTGTTCGGCCGAGCGTCGACTTCCCGCACCCCGATTCGCCCACCAGTCCGAGCGTCTCTCCGGTTGCGACGCCAAACGAAACCGAATCGACCGCGCGCACCATTCCGCCCGCGGTGTGATGGTACTTGACCAGCCCCGTGACCGACAGCAACTCGCGAGCGGTGCTCACGACGCGAATTCCTCGGCGCGCACGCACGCGACCACGCGGCCAGCGCCCAGATCGCGGAGCGCGGGCTCCGCCGGCAAGCATGAGTCGCGCGCGTAGGAACAGCGCGTGGCAAATGCGCAGCCCGGGCCCATCTTGTCGAGCGCCGGAACGGCGCCAGGGATTTCAGCGAGTTCGGGACTCTGCCCTGCTGCAGCAAGCTCGGGCTGCGGGACGCTCTCCATCAGTGCACGGCTGTACGGGTGTATCGGCGCCAGAAAGAACGATTCGACGTCGGCCTCCTCGACCTTTCTTCCGGCATACATGACCATCACCCGCTGCGACCACTCTGCGACGATGCCGAGGTCATGCGTGATCAGGATCACGCCCATTCCGAGGTCCCGCTTGAGGCGATCGATCAGGGCAAGGACCCGGGCCCGGATCGTCACGTCCAGCGCAGTTGTCGGTTCGTCGGCGATGAGCACCTTCGGCTTGCACGCCAGCGCGATCGCGATCATGACTCTCTGGCGCATTCCGCCCGAAAGATGATGCGGGTACTGTTCGTACCGCTTGCCTGGCTCGGGGATGCCCACCAGGTCCAGCAGTTCGAGGGCGCGGCGCGTGGCCTGCGCCGGCCGGCAACGCTCATGTTCGACGATGCTCTCGACCACCTGCCGCCCGACGGTCATCAGCGGATTCAGGCTGGTCATGGGCTCCTGGAAGATCATGGACATTTCGCGCCCACGGATGGCGCGCATGTCCCGCTCGGACAGTGACAGCAGGTCCTGCCCGGCGAGCCAGACCTGGCCGCCACCGATTCTTCCGGCGGGCTGAGGCACGAGCCGCATCATCGAGTATGCGAGCATGCTCTTCCCGCAGCCTGATTCGCCCACCACCGCAAGCGTTTCTCCCGCCGCCAGTTCGAGATCGATGTCGCGGACAACCGGGAACCAGTGCCCGGCCTCGGATCGAAACTCGGTCCTCAGCTTCCGGATGCTGAGTACGCTGCTTGTCCCGTTCACGCCTTCAGCCTCGGATTGAAGGCCTCGTTGAGGGCGTCGCCGACCAGATTGATGGCGAGCACAGTGAGCAGGATCGCAATGCCCGGGATTGTCACCATCCACCAAGCGGTCCTCATCGCCGAGCGCCCAGCCCCGATCATGAATCCCCAGGTCATTACGTTTGGATCACCCAGTCCGAGAAACGAGAGCCCGGACTCGAACAGGATTGCGGTAGCAACCATCAACGACCCGGCCACCACGATAGTCGACAGCACGTTGGGCAATATCTGTACGACGAAGATCTTCGAGTCGCTCATTCCAAGCGCGACACACGACTGAACGAATTCGCGGTTCTTGACGCCGATCACCTCGCCGCGCACGAGTCGCGCAAGGGGCGCCCACGACACCGCTGCAATTGCCCCGATGACGTTGGCAAGTGTCGGTTGGAGCACGGCAACGATGACGATTGCGCCAATGAAGGTGGGTATCGTCTGGAAGAACTCGGTCAAGCGCATCAGAAGCGTGTCGATGCGCCCGCCGTAGTAGCCCGCAACGCCGCCGATCAGGGTTCCGAGCGTGACAATTACCAGCGTTGCCACCACGCCAACCAACAGCGAGATGCGTGCACCATGCGCAATGCCCGCTGCGATGTCTCGCCCGAGCATGTCGGTGCCGAACAGGAATTCATCGAACGGCCTGGCGAACGGCCTTCCGACCATCTGGAAGGGATCGTCGGGATACAGAACAGGCGCAGCCACGGCAAGGAAGATGACGCAGCCGAGGATCGTCATGCCGACCAGGGCGCCAGGGTTGCGCCGGAAACGACCCCAGGCTGCGCTTGCAGGATCGTGCGGCTCAGGCATTGCTTCGACCTCGTACCAGTTCGATCCTCGGGTCGATCATCGTGTAGGCCAGATCGACGATTGAATTGGTGATCACGACGAGAATCGAACTCAGGAAGAAGATGCCGAGCAACAGGTTGAGATCTCGTGCAAACAACGCCTCAAATGCGAGCAAGCCCAGGCCCGGCCACCCGAAAACCGATTCGACGATCACCGATCCGCCAAGCATCCCCGAAACCTCGACTCCGGCCATCGTGAACACTGGCAGGATCGCGTTTCGAATCACGTGCCGACGCACGATCTTGCGTTCGGATATCCCCTTGGCCCGCGCGGTTCGTACAAAATCGAGCCGCAAGGTCTCCAGCATCGACGCACGCATCAGTCGCGTGTACAGCGCCATGTAGAAGAACGACAGGGTGATTGCCGGCAGCACCAGGTGATAAGCGACGTCCAGAGCATAGGCCAGGCCCGTGGCATCCAGGCCGACTGTCGACATTCCGCTCGTGGGAAACCATCCGAGATTGATCGAGAAGAGAATGATCAACATCAGCCCGACCCAGAACAGCGGTGTCGCGTACGACACGATGGCAACCAGCATGATCAAGGCGGCCGCCGGGCTCCGATTTCGACGTGCCGCGATCGTGCCGAGAAGAATCCCCATCCCGAGAGACAGAGCCATCGAGACGAACATCAGCAGAGCTGTCGCACCGAGGCGATCGAGGATCAAGCTCGCCACGGTGCGGCCGTGGCGAAACGAGTACCCGAGATCGAAGACGAGAATGTTCTTCATGTAGCTGAAGAACTGCACGGCCAGCGGGCGATCGAGGCCGAACTGGCTGCGGATCTGCTGCATGTACTGTTCAGTCGCCGCGCCCGCCTCCCCGGCCAGGACTTGAGCTGCATCGCCGGGCGCAAGGCGAATCAGGAAGAAGTTGGCAACGACGATCGCGAGCACGATCGGGACGCCGTGGAGCAGGCGCCCAAAGATGTACCTGGCGCGGGCCTTCCACATGAGCGATCTCCAGCATTCGGTGCCCGGGGCGCGAACTGGAGTGCCCCGGGCGCCAGCAAACCCGCGCTAGGGCTTGAGCCAGGTTTCGTAAAGTCCGCCGCGGATTCCAAGCGGCGTGGTAATCAGGTTCTGAACCTTGGTGTTCTGAACCGCCACGAGCGCCATCTCGATGAGCCAGATCACAGGGCTGTCGCCGACGATCTGGCGCTGGATGTCATGGAAGATCCTGGCGCGTCGCTCCGGATCGAGTTCGGTCTGGGCCGCCTCCCACAGTCCTGTCGACTTCCGGGATTGCTGTAACGGGTGGTGTTGTTGAACGGCGTTCCGGGCTTGATGTTCTTGGACCAGTACTGGCGCTGGACGCCCAGCGTCGGATCTGCCATGCCAATGAACCATCCGGAGGCCATGAAGAAGTCGTGATCGGTGAAGACCTGCCGCATGTAGGTAGGCGAGTCGTTACTGCGAATCGCAACATCGATTCCCACGCGAGCCAGGGCTTGCTTGATGTATTCGCCCATCCGCCGCCAGTCCTCCCCGAAGGGGCCGACGTCGTGGACCATCTTGAAGCGGATACCGTCGGCGCCGCGCTTGTAGCCCGCCTCGTCAAGCAGCCGGTTGGCGATGTCGAGGCGATCCTTGACGTCGTACCGTCGCACGCCTTCCGCGGTGTACAGACCTGCACCCGAGTAGACCGACGAAATCGGGCCGATTGCCGGCTTCCCGAAGCCATACCAGATGTTCTCCAGGATGAACTTCCGGTCGATTGCGTAGGCGATGGCCTGGCGAACACGCTTGTCGTTGAGCGGTGCACGGATGGTGTTGAGCTCGATCAGCATCACGGGAGCCAGCGCTTCGTAGCCACCCGCAGCAATCTCGAGATGCGGCAGTTTCTCCAGGCGCCGCATCTCCACAGGATTGATGGTTCCGAACGTTGCGACGTGCACTTCGCCCTTTTCGATGGCCGCTGCGCGGGTCGAGGCGTCGGCGATGAAGCGGAAGATCAGCCGGTCGAGATAAGGGCGCCCTTCGCGCCAGTACTTGTCGTTGCGCTCGAGCTGGATGAAGCTCCCCTTCTCCCATTTCGAGAACTTGAACGGCCCGGTTCCAATCGGGGCGTTCATTGCCGGGTTGTTGCGAAAGTCGGTGCCGTCGTAGACATGTTTCGGAAGAATCGGCACTTCGAGGCTCGACAGCCCCTTCATCATCGGCGGATACGGATGTGCGAGGCGGACGACCGCGGTGTGTGCATCCGGTGTGTCGATCGCGACGATCGCGCCGAGGTTTCCAGGCCCGCGCGGATGATATTCCCGCACCACCTTGAGCAGCGAGAACTGGACGTCTGCACTGGTGAAGGGTTTGCCGTCGTGCCAGGAAACGCCCTTGCGCAGGCGGAAGGTCACCGTCTTGCCGTCCGGGCTGACCGTCCACGATTCCGCGAGTGACGGAATCGGTTTCAGGTCCGCGTCGTACTCGAGCAGGCCGTCAAAAATCTTCGTGCCAACCTCGTTGGTCACCGGGGCCGAACTGAAGGCATTCGTGATGACCGCTGGTTCCGGCGTGGTCGTGATGATCAGCGTTCCTCCGCGCTGCTGAGCGTTCGCGATCGACAGCGGCGCAACGATCGCGACGATCGCCGCGCACCCCAGAAGCCGGGCGAGCCGGCGGAATCCTCGCACTACCCTCATTTCCCACCTCCTCAGTATTTCGTCAGACCGCCGCCTGCAGGGCGATCTCGATCCTGACGTCATCGCCACCCAGGATGCCCGCGGCGACGGTCGCCCGCGCCGGCGCGCAACCCTCGGGAATCCATCCCTCCCAGACCTCGTTCATTGCGTCGAAGTCGCCCAGATCACGCAACCAGATGTTGGCGAAGAGCACCCTCGTCCGATCGGTGCCGGCCAGTTCAAGCAGACGGTCGATGGCCCCCAGGACTTGGCGGGTCTGGCCGCGGATGCATTGGCTGGAGTCGTCCGCAGTCTGCCCGCTCACAAACGCTCGCCCGTCGTGAACGAGAACCTCACTGAGTCGCTTGCCCGACTCGAGTCGGTGGATGTGCGTCATCGCTCCCCCATTTCGCGATGACGACGTGCCGTCATCTGATTGCAAGCCCCGTCGATGATGACGAACCTTCACATTGATTTATCATCGCATTGAAATTCCGGGCTGTAAATAGCCGCACCGGCCCCCTTCATTTCATTGTTAGTGAAATCCCTTAGCCTGATCGGTACAATCGGAAAGCGTCGCCGTTCTACTCGCCAACCCTCGGCCAGTCCACTATCTCTGAAAGCAGATCCAACGAATGAAGGCGGATGACGCGGGCGATTCACTTGCGCTCGATGATCTTGGCTCCCGCTTGCGGGAGCTTCGGAGCGAAAAGGCAATGACGCTCGCCGAGCTGTCGCTGCTTTCACAGGTCTCGGTCGCGATGCTCAGCCACATCGAGCGCGGACAGACATCTCCTTCACTGAAAACGCTGGAACGCCTTCGCATTGCATTGGGCGTGCCACTGGCGAGCTTCTTCGTTCGCGGCGAGGCGCGAAGCAGCAGGGACGATCTCGTCGTCCGTGCCAACCAGCGGTCACGGCTTCAGTTCGAGAAGCTGGGGCTCGTCAAGGAGCTCTTGTCACCACCCGGGCACTCATGCCCGGAAGTCATCATGCTGGTGATCGAACCGGGCGGCGGCTCGGGAGCCGAGCCCTGGACGCGCAACGGCGAGAAAGCCGGCCTCGTTCTCGAAGGGCGTTTCGAGCTGACGGTCGGCGAGCGCATCTGCACCCTTGAACAGGGTGACAGCTTCCAATTCGATAGCAGTCAGCCGCACTGGTTCCGAAACCTCGCGGCGACCAACTCGAAAGTGCTCTGGATCATTTCGTCCGACGCACCGGCCTGAAGTCTCGGACCCGGCTTCCGGTCGCGCCGAGAAGGGATCAGGGAAGCCCTGCCCTCAACCACCGCCAGCCGGCTATAGGCTGGAGCGCTTCCGGCATCCTCGAGAAGGGCTCACGACGATCGCAGGCGCACCGCCAGGCTCTGCGTCGCGCGCCCGATCAGACCCTGCGCATCGTAGAGCGCCGATTCGGCGAGGCCGCCGCCGTCGGGCCCCAGCGCGGTGCGCGCATCGAGACAGATCCACTCGCCGACCGGGCGCCGCAGCAGGTTGATGGTCAGGTCGGAGTTCACGAAGCTGTAGCGCTGGTAGTCGAGGACGGCGCTGATGCCGTTGCCGGAGTCGGCGGCGACCGCGACCCGCTGATAGGGGCTGGGCGCCTCGCCCTCCAGCAGCGGATGGCGCAGGCGGAACCAGATCGCGCAGGGGCCGTTCCAGAAAGTTCCCTGCGCGACGCGCGTCTCGACCAGGTCGGCGTAGCCGACCTGCCGGCCCGCGAACGGGAAGGTCGCCGGCGGCGAAGCCTCGGGGGCGAGCGGCGCCATCGGCAACGGATGTCCGGGGAGTTCCGCCGGCAACTCGCAGGGCGACTCGCGTTGCGCGAGCGCGGTGACGCGCGCCACGTCCTTGTTGCCGGCCATCAGGTGAGCCGAGAAGTGCGCCGCGTTGCGGCCGACGTAGTCGGTCATGACTTCGACGATGAGCTCGCCGATCGGGACGGGGCGCAGCAGGTTGGCGGTGAGGCGGGCGATGTGGGTGAGGCCGTGCTCGTGGGCGGCTTGTTCGACGGCGCGGCAGACAAGAGCGATCGGGGGGCCGGCGTGCTGGTGGTTGGGGTCCCAGGGGCCGCGGGTGAGGGCGCTCGAGCGAAAGGTGCGGGCTTCGTGCGCGGTGAAGGCGGCCGATGGAGCAGGAAGTTCTTGCGAGCGGGTCACGTCGATGCTCCGGGAGTCGTGCCGGGAATCGCTCGCGGCAATGCGGCGATGCGTCCCGGAATCGGGCAATTATGAAGCGAACGTGCCGCGCAGGCGGCAGGCCGGGAACGAAACCGGTTGCCCATGCAGGGGATCGAAGCCCCGCGGGAACGACGCCCGGGATCGCAACCCGGTTGACGATAACTGCCTAGGCAAGTAGATTGCCGTATGGCCCCCGCCAAGCCCTTCTACGATGCCGCCGACTATCCGGTGGGCGAGAGCATCGGTTTCCTGGTGCGTCAGCTGCGGATGTCGCTCACGCACTGCGTCGACCGCACGATGGCGCGCTACGACCTCACCGACGCGCAGTGGGGGCCGCTGCTGCTGATCGCCCGCGGCCGGGCGCGCACCGCCGCCGCGCTTGCGCAGGCGCTCGATCTCGACGCCGGCGCGATGACGCGCACGCTCGACCGGCTGCAGGCCAAGGGCCTGATCCGCCGCACGCGCTCGCGCGAAGACCGGCGCGTCTGGACGCTTCGAGCTCACGCCGGCCGGGGAGCGGGCGGTCGCCCAGGTGCCGGCCGGGCTTGCGTACGCGAACAACGTGCACCTGGCCGGGTTCGACCGCGAAGAATTCGAGCAGTTGCGCGGCTATCTGGCGCGGATGATCGACAACGGCCGGCGCGAGCGCGCCGCCGCGGAAACGCCGAAGCGCGAATCATGACTCCCATGCGCGGATGCGCCGCAGCCGCGGCGTTGCTCGTGTTGGCCGGCTGTGCGAGCCACGCTGGCATCGAGCCGGCCGCCGCGCCGATCGACGTGCAAAGCCTGGGTGTGGCGCCTGCCGACACGACGCGGCTCGACTGGCCCGGCGAGCGCTGGTGGGAGCGCTTCGGCGATGCGCGGCTCGATGCGCTCGTCGAGCGCGCGCTCGCCGACAACCCGACGCTCGCGGTGTCGAAGGCCCGCCTCGCGCGGGCGCGCAGCGTCGCGCAGGCGGTGGACGCCGAGCGTCTGCCGCAGGTCTCGGGCTCGCTCGAGTCGACCCGCCAGCGCTATTCGGAGGACGACCTCTTTCCACCGCCGATCGCCGGCAGCGTGCTCACCAGCAACTCGGTGCGGCTCGACGCCGCGTGGGAACTCGATCTGTTCGGGCGCAACCGCGCGCTGCTCGACGCCGCACTCGGCCAGGCGCGCGCCGCGCAGGCGGACCTGCAGGCGGCCCGCGTGCTGCTCTCCACCGAGGTGGCGCGCACCTGGTTCCAGCTCGCGCGGATCGTGGCGCTGCGCGCGCTGGCCGCCGACACGCTGCGCCAGCGCACGCAATTGCGCGAACTGGTGGCGCAGCGCGTGCGCGCGGGCCTGGACACCGCAGTGGAACTGCGCCAGGGCGAAGGCGCGGTGGCCGAGGCAGCCGGGCAGGCCGAGGCACTCGACGAGCAGGCCGTGCTCGCGCGCAACGCACTGGCCGCACTGGCGCTGCAGCCGGCTGACGCGCTCGCCGACCTCTCGCCGTCGATGCCGGTTGCGGCGCGCGAGGCGTTCTCCGGGCCGATCGGCGCCGACCTGCTCGGGCGGCGCGCCGACATCGTCGCGGCACGCTGGCGCATCGAGGCGGCGCTGCGCGATCGCGATGCGGCGATCACGGAGTTCTACCCTGACGTGAACCTGGCCGCCTTCGCCGGTTTCTCGAGCCTCGGTTTCGCGCACTGGCTCGAAGGCAGCAGCCGCGTCTGGGGCGTGGGCCCGGCACTGCGCCTGCCGGTGTTCGACGCCGGGCGGCTGCGCGCGAACCTGCGCGGCAAGACGGCCGACCTCGATGCGGCGGTGGCCAGCTACAACGCCGCGGTGGCCGGCGCGGTGCGCGAAGTGGGCGACCAGCTTGCGTCGCTGCGCTCGCTCGAGCGCCAGCGCGCGCAGCAGCAGGCCGCACGCGCCGCCGCGGAAGCCGCCGATGCACTCGCATTGCAGCGCTACCGCGCCGGGCTGACCAACTACCTCAGCGTGCTGTCGGCGCAATCGGGCGTGCTCGCCGAGCGACGCAACGGCGTCGAACTGGCCGCGCGCGGCGTCGATCTCGACCTCGCGCTGGTGCGCGCGCTGGGCGGCGGCTACCGCAGCGACGACCATGAACGCAGCATCGAACGCAGCGATCGATCGGAGACCCATCGTGAGTGACGAGACCGGCAGCACCGCGCCCGCGGCGCCCCGCAAGGCCGGACGCCGGCGCCGCATCGGCTTGGCGCTGGTGGCGCTGGTCGTGCTGCTCGCAGCCGCGGCCTACGGCGCCTGGTGGACGCTCGTCGGCCAGCACTACGCCGACACCGACAACGCCTACGTGCAGGGGCACCTGGTGCAGATCACGCCGCAGATCGCGGGCACCGTGCTGGCGATCAACGTGGAGGACACCGACCGCGTCGAAGCGGGCCAGCCGCTGGTGCTGCTCGACCCGGCCGACGCGCGCGTGGCACTCGCGCAGGCGCAGGCGCAGCTCGCGCAGGCGGTGCGCGAAGCGGCCTCGCTCGACGCGGCCAACGCCACGCTGCGCGCCGGCATCGAGCAGCGCGAAGCCGACGAGGCGAAGGCGCGCATCGAGCTCGAGCGCGCGCGCGAAGACCTGCAGCGGCGCCAGCACCTCGGCGCCAGCGGTGCGGTGAGCGGCGAGGAGCTCGGTCATGCGCGCCGCGCGATCGACGGGGCCGCCGCGGCGGCCAGCGCAGCGCGCGCGGCGGTCGTCGTCGCGCGCCGACAGTTCGAGGCGAACCAGGCGCTCACCGGCAGCACGCCGGTGCGCGAGCATCCGAACGTGCTGCGCGCGGCCGCGGCGGTGCGCGAAGCCTGGCTCGCGCTCGAGCGCACCACGCTGCCTGCGCCGGTTTCAGGCTACGTGGCGCGCCGCAGCGTGCAGGTGGGCCAGCGCGTGCAGGCAGGCACGCCGCTGATGGCGGTGATTCCGCTCGACCAGGTGTGGGTCGAGGCCAACTTCAAGGAAGTGCAACTGCGCGGCGTGCGCATCGGCCAGCCGGTGAAGCTCACCGCCGATCTCTACGGCGGCAAGGTCGAGTTCGACGGCCGGGTGACGGGGCTGGCCGCGGGCACCGGCGCGGCCTTCGCGCTGCTGCCGCCGCAGAACGCCACCGGCAACTGGATCAAGGTGGTGCAGCGCGTGCCGGTGCGAATCGCGCTCGACGCCGCGCAGTTGCGCGAGCACCCGCTGCGCGTCGGGCTGTCGATGCTGGTGAAGATCGACCTGCACGACCAGAGCGGCCCGCTGCTGGCCGAAGCGCCGCGCACGCAGCCGCCCGCGCTGGCGCAGGCCGATGCCGGCCCGGCGCAGGCAGGCGGCGCGGCCAGCACAGCTCACGCAGCCGACGCGATGATCCGCGAAATCATCGAGGCCAATCTTGGCCGACGCGCTGCCTCCGGCCGCTGACGCGCGCGCGGCCGGCGGCAACGGCACGCCGCCGCCGCTCACCGGCGGCGCGCTGGTGCTGGGCACTTTCGCGCTGTCGCTCGCCACGTTCATGAACGTGCTCGACACCTCGATCGCCAACGTCTCGATTCCGGCGATCTCGGGCGACCTGGGCGTGAGCGTGAGCCAGGGTACCTGGGTGATCACCAGCTTCGGCGTGGCCAACGCGATCTCGGTGCCGCTCAGCGGCTGGCTCACGCAGCGCATCGGCACCGTGCGCCTGTTCGTGGCGAGCGTGCTGCTGTTCGTGCTCGCCTCGTGGCTGTGCGGTCTGGCGCCGTCGATCGAGTGGCTGGTTGCGTTTCGCGTCTTCCAGGGCGCGGTGGCGGGACCGATGGTGCCGCTGTCGCAGACGCTGCTGCTGGCGAGCTACCCGCGAAGCCGCTCCGGCACCGCGCTGGCGATGTGGTCGATGACGACGCTGATCGCGCCGGTGGCCGGTCCGCTGCTCGGCGGCTGGATCACCGACAACATCTCGTGGCCGTGGATCTTCTACATCAACATTCCCGTGGGGCTGTTCGCCGCGGCGCTCACGCTGGCGATCTACCGCCACCGCGAGACGCCGCGCCGCAAATTGCCGGTGGACGTGGTCGGCCTGTCGCTGCTGGTGCTCTGGGTAGGCGCGCTGCAGATCATGCTCGACAAGGGCAAGGAGCTCGACTGGTTCGCCTCGGGCACCATCGTCGTGCTGGGCCTGGTGGCGCTCGTCGGGCTGGTGGTCTTCCTCGTCTGGGAGCTTACCGAGGAGCACCCAGTGATCGACCTGTCGCTCTTTCGGGGGCGCAACTTCTCGGCCGGCGTGGCGGCGCTCGCGATCGCCTACGCGCTGTTCTTCGGAAACGTGGTGATCCTGCCGCTGTGGCTGCAGCAATACCTCGGCTACACCGCCACCCAGGCCGGCATGGCGCTGGCGCCGGTGGGGCTGCTGGCGGCGGTGTTCACGCCGATCGTCGGCCGCAAGATCGGCCAGTGGGACGCGCGCCTGCTCGCCACGATCTCCTTCGTGGTCTTCGCGCTGGTGCTGTGGCTGCGCTCGCTCTTCGACACCCAGGCCGACTTCGTCTCGATCGTGATTCCGACCATCGTGCAGGGCGTGGCGGTGGCGTTCTTCTTCGTGCCGCTGGTGGCGATCGTGCTCTCGGGCCTGCCGCCCGAGCGCATCGCCGCCGCCTCGGGCCTGAGCAACTTCTTCCGCATCCTGGCCGGCTCGTTCGGCACTTCGATCTCCACCACGCTGTGGGACCACCGCGCGTCGATGCACCATGCGCACCTCGCCGAAGCGGTCGCGCGCGACGGCATCGGTGCCGCCGACGCGTTCGCCCGGCTGGAAGCGCTCGGCCTGTCGCCCGCCCAGGCGCTGGAGGCGATCGAGCAGATGGCCGAACAGCAGGCCTACACGCTGTCGGCCAACGACCTCTTCTACGGCTCGGCGGTGCTGTTCGTGCTGCTGTGCGGGTTTATCTGGATCACCCGGCCGCTGCCGGCGCATCGGTGAGGCCGATGCGCGCGGGCGGTCTTGCTCGGCTCAGTTCGCCTTGTTGGGGAACTGCTTCGCGATGCCATCGGCGAGCGCGTCGGCGATCATGTCCATGTGGCGCTGCATTTCGGTCCACGCCGCACCCTGTTCGCTCTTCGGCGCCCTGGACATCATCAGATCGACCTGTTTGCGGTGATCGCCGCCGTGCATCAACAGCGCCGAATCGAGGTCGCTCTCCTTCCAGTTGGGGTTGGCACCGGCCAGGAACTTCGCGATCGCGCCGGCGTTCATGCCGAGATCGTTCATCGCCTTGTCTTCACCGGCGACGCTCTTGCTCCTCGCTGAATCGGTCAGCGCCTTGACGGCGCCCCAGTGACCAGCCAGCAACTTCAGCAGGCCGTCGCCGGCGTCCTTGCCGTAAAACCCTGCTACCGCATTGGCGATCTGTTTAGCGTTCGCCACGACCGAATCGGCCGATTTGTTCGCCGCGGTCTTGTTGCCGGCAAATACGGCCAGTGCGTAATCGCGCGTAGTCACGATGTGGCCGTGCCAGAGCGAGCGCATCGCGGCGTGAAGATTCGGTGCGGCCGGCGCCGTGGCCGGAGCTGCGGCGACAGTCGTCTGCGCCATGGCGACCGGTGTCGTGACGGTGAACCCGAGCCCGAGAGCGGCAGCGCATGCGATCGAGAGCAGTTGCATTCTCATGATGATCTTCTCCTTGTAGTTGATCATCCCGTGGTGACTCGTGCATCGCGGGCGAAGTTTCAATTGGGACGGATGCGCGAGATTCAAGGGGCGGGTGCATCGAGGAGAAAGACCATATGACGCGTAGCGGTACACCCGCCGCTTCATCCGCACCAGTTACGGATCGACGAAGCCCGGAGAGGGCTCAGAGAGCGGTTTGAGTGAGGGAGCGCGTCCCCCTGCAGGCGGGATAAGTCGAGCAGCCCCAGAACTTGCTGCCGGTCATGGAGCCCCGCTTCGCAGTGCGCAGGGTCATCGCTGCACCGCACGTCGGACACGGAGGCGACCCGACGAGCGTTTTCGCGTCGCGAGGCGGGGGCTGACCGCACAAATCGACCGCCTGCTTCTCCGATCGAACCTGCTCGAGCATCCCCTCGAGGTGCGCACCGTCAACCAACCGCAGGTTTCGCCCCTTCGCGAACGACTTCGCCTCGTCGGTGAAGCGCCCCGATGTCACCACGAAACCGCCCGCTGCGCCGTTGGCCGCCATCACGCCGTACAGTTCGCGGACCACATCGACACCGACCTTGAATGCCTTCCAGTGCTTGCACTGCACGAGAAAGGTCTCACCGCGCCTGGTCAGTTTCAGATCGACGCCGCCGTCGGCACCACCGCCTCCCGTCTCCACAACGCGAAACCCCTGCAGTCGAAAGGCTTCGCCCACCAGCATTTCGAACTCCCGCCACGACATGCCATTGAGCGCGTGAACAGCGCCGCTCTTCGTGACTTCGCGGGCGAGGTTCCTTCTCTGCGTGCGGCGCCATACGGAGAGCGCCGCGCCCAGAAGACAGATAAAGGGCGCAAGGTACCGGCCCGCCGTAGCGAGCCCCCGAAATACTGCGTCGGCTGGCCGGATGGTCTGTGATGTCTGGCCCGGCTCCGCGAACGTCCCCAGCACCACGTATGTGCCGATCGCGAGGCCGACGCCGGCCCATCAGGGAAGCGTCGCAACCAGTTCAGTGAGTTCGTCGAAAACACTACGCGTTCGCGCTCGCGACATTGGTGCCTCCCCGAGACATGGCGCAAAAGCCGGGCCCGCCCCGGCCTCACAATGCTCGTAGAGAAACAAACATGCTCCGCGAACCTTCGGCCGAGCGGCCGATCTTCGTTAACGCGTGGTCAATGCTGTGACCTTTCGCAACTGAGGGTGCCGCGGCCTCACGCAGCGCTCGCCTGGACGGTGGGCACTCTCTCGAGATGGGCTGCACATCGCGGCCCGCATATCGCGGACTTGCCATCGGAAGCAAAGAAGGCATAATGTCCGCATTTCCTCCAGTGGGTGTATATGCATACAGCCTTCACGATTGCGACGCCCACTCGGGCAGTGGACTACCTTGCCGCGGCTCGCATCCACCATACGCAAGGGTCGATTGCCCGCCAGCTCGGCGTAACCGTTCGCACCGTGCGCCGGTGGGAGACACGCGAGACGGAACCCCCGCCGTACCTCGTCCATGCCTTGCAGCAGCTCCTTCCCTTCCAGATGCCGCTTCAGCGGGCGGGCGACTTCACATTCATCGACCTCTTTGCCGGCATCGGCGGGCTGCGCCTGCCGTTCGACGACATCGGCGGACGATGCGTCTTCACAAGCGAGTGGGATGCCTACGCCAACAGGACCTACGTCGAAAACTTCGGCGCGGCTCATTCGATTCACGGCGACATCACCGGGGTCGAGGCCGACGACGTTCCCGACCACGATGTTCTTCTGGCCGGTTTCCCCTGCCAGCCCTTTTCGATTGCCGGAGTCTCAAAGAAGAACGCGCTGGGCCGAAAGCACGGCTTCGCCGACGAGACGCAGGGCACGCTCTTCTTCGACGTCGCCCGCATCATCCAGCGAAAGCGCCCCCGCGCATTCGTGCTCGAGAACGTGAAGAATCTGCTGGCGCACGATCGAGGGCGAACGTTCGATGTCATCAGCAGAACGCTGAAGAATGAGCTCGGCTATCACGTAAGCCATCGGGTCATCAACGGCGCCCACTTCGTTCCGCAGCACCGCGAGCGGATCATCATCGTCGGCTTCCGCGAACCCGTCGGATTCGACTGGAACATCCTGCGTCTGCAGGAGACCCGGCACCACACGATGCGGGACGTCCTGCACAGGACGGACGGCACCGAACCGGTACTGTCGTGGGATGCTGGGCGCTACTTCGACCGCAGTAAGAAGCGACCGCTCGCGCGCTATACGCTGACGCCGCATCTTTGGCGATATCTTCAGGCATACAAAAAGAAACACCGGGACAAGGGCAACGGCTTCGGCTTCGGACTTGTCGGACCGGATGACGTCGCCCGCACGCTGTCGGCGCGCTACTACAAGGACGGCTCTGAGATTCTCGTCAACCAGGGCAGCCGCCGCCCACCGCGACGACTGACTCCACGGGAGTGCGCACGATTGATGGGTTTCCCCGACACGTTCCGAATCCCCGTGAGCGTCTCCGACACCCGCGCCTACCAGCAGTTCGGGAACTCGGTCGTGGTGCCGGTGATTCGCGAAGTGGCGCGAGCGATAAAGCCCTTCCTCGCAGAACAGGTGCTGGTGCAGCCGGAACTGCTGGTCCAGGTCGCATAGTGGTCGACGTCGTCGACAGGACGACGCGGAGCCGCATGATGAGCGGGATCCGCGGTCGTGACACCGAGCCCGAGCGGTTGATCCGTAGTGCGCTTCACCGACTCGGGTTCAGGTTCCGCCTGCACCCGGCAGACGTCCCGGGCCGGCCGGATCTCATCCTGCCGCGCTACAGCGCGGCGCTCTTCGTTCACGGGTGTTTTTGGCACGGGCACGACTGCTCGCTGTTTCGCCTGCCGGGCACCCACCGCCAGTTCTGGCGTGCCAAGATCAGACGAAACGTCGAACGCGATGCGGAGGTCACGCGGCTGCTCGCCCAACTCGGGTGGCGACAACTGGCAATCTGGGAGTGCGCCTTCCGCGGTCCGGACAGCGTTGGCATTGAGGAGACGGTGCGTCGAACCGCCAGGTGGATTACGTCGCGCCGTCCGCACGGCGAAATCCGCGGGAGAACCTGATGGCACTGGCTGACGTCGGCGCCTGGCTGGACAGCTGCAGCCGTGAGGATGCAGTCTGGTACGTCAAGCGTCTCGCCGCAAACGACACGCAGGCTACGAAAGCGCACGGAGCCGGCCCCTACATACCGAAGGACTTTCTGTTCGGGGTGCTTCCGGCCCTCAATCGGCCGGAGGTGAAGAATCCGGACGTCCGCTTCAGGCTTGGAGTCGACTCGCACGGCGAACAAACCCTGGTCAGGGCCATCTGGTACAACAACAAGCTGTTTGGCGGCACGCGCAACGAGGCGCGACTGACGAATTTCGGCGGGCACTCCTCGGCGCTCCTTGATCCGCAAAGCACAGGATCGATCGCAGTCTTCGCATTCATGACCGGCGGGGCGGAGCCTTCAGCGCGGGTGTGGGTTGCGCGTAGCTCCGACGAAGAAGAACTGATCGAGGATCGGGTTGGCCCCGTCGAACCCGGCCGTTGGGTCGTTTGGTCGCCCTCACCTCAGCTGCGACTGAACCTGCTCCCCGCGGGAATCCCGGCGCGCACTGACTGCAGCCTCTCATCCGCGGAGATTCCCGCCCAGTGGTTGGCGAGCTTTCCGTCGGGCGCGGAGCTCATCCGCAAGGCGATCGAGCTGCGGCCGGCGAGGGAACTCGCGGTCGACGCTCGACTCCTGCGGCGACGCGAGTGCGAGTACGAGATTTTCCGCAGCGTCGAGGCTGCGGTCGAGCTGCCCCGCATCACCGAGGGATTCACCAGCATCGACGAGTTCGTCGCCCGCGCCCAGACCGTGCTGCAACGGCGCAAGACGCGCGCTGGGCGCTCGCTCGAGCTGCACACGCGCGAGATCCTGCTGGAGGAGGGCCTCGAAGAAGGGTGTGCCTTCTCTCATGGCCCGGAGTCCGACCCCGGCAGGCGGCCCGACTTTCTCTTTCCTTCGGCTGACGCGTACAGGAATCCGTCGTTCCCGTCGTCTTCACTGCGGATGCTGGCCGCGAAGACGACCTGCAAGGATCGCTGGCGACAGATCCTCAACGAGGCCGATCGCGTGCCAACAAAGCACCTTCTGACGCTGCAGGAGGGAGTCTCGGAGAGCCAGTTCCGTGAGATGACGGACGCGGGCGTCAAGCTCGTGGTGCCCAAGGCGCTTCATGAGGCCTATCCAGTGGCCGTGAGGCCGGGGCTGATGACGCTCAGGGGCTTTCTCGAGGAAGTACGCGGTCTCGGTCGCGGATAATCAACCGGGAGTCCCGTGCACAGAGCGCCGGACATCCTCGCCGGCATTGGCCAAAAACCCCGCCAACTCCACCATCCCCCTCACATCCATCCCGCAATACCTCCTCAACCCCTCCCCCAACTCCTTCTTCCTCTCCTCCCCCGTCCCCTCGCTCACCGCCTCCGGGTAAGCCGCCTGCGCCGCGGTCCCGTCCTGCACCTCGCCCAGCTCCGCGTGATCCATCCCCGCGCCGATCGTCGGCAGCACCGCCTTGATCGAGCGCGAGCCGCGCATGTCCGGGTGGTAGTAGTGCGCGCGCACCACCGGCAGCAGGTCGAACAGGCGCGCGGCGATGCTGCGTAGCGGCTGCGCGAGGTCGGGATACCGGTTCGCGAGCCGCTCGATCACGCCGCGCTCGAACTGCGCGTTCCAGGCGATCACCGGGCCCTCGGCCGGCAGCTCGCGCACGAGCGCTTCGGCGCAGGGGCGGCTCGGGTCGTCGCCCGACAGGTCGAGGAACTCGCGCTGCTCGAGCCGGCCGCGCGCGGCGTCGCCGCTTTCGTGCTCGACGATGCAGGTCCACTGGAACGGCACCTGCTGGTACGGCCGCGTGCCCGCCCAGCGCGGCACCGCGAAACCGATCGTCTCGAAGTCGAGGTAGCTGCGCGGGTACGGCAGCGCGCGCACGATGCGCGCGGCCTCGGGGTCGAGGCGCGGGCGGCCTTCGCGGGTCACGCGCGCGATCATCGCGAGTTCGTCGTCGTCGATGCGTTCGGGCGGCACCTCGCGCAGGTCGGCGTAGCCCTCGGCGAGCAGCTCGGCGGCGAGCTTCTTGCCCTTGTTGTTCGGCAGCAGCGTCACCGGGTACTCGGGCTGCGGGCCGGCCTGCGCGGCGCACCAGGCCTGGAACGGGCAGTCGAACGGCGACGTGCATTGCTCGCCAATCGCGATCGCGGGCTCGGAGCCGGCGAGCACATCTTTCGCGCCGCGCAGCCAGTCGGGCACCTGCGCGATGCGCGCGTCGACGGCTTCGCCCAGGTCTTCGTGCACCAGCAGGCCTTCGTAGCGGCCGTCGCCCGCGTAGGTGAAGCCGGTGTCGATGCGCCAGAGCTCGGTGCGCGCGACGGTGAGGCCCGCGGCTTCGCCGGGGCCGCGGCCCGATGGCCCGCTCGCGGCCTCGATCGCCCAGCGCTGGATCGCGACGTCGGTCCGGTGGTAGTCCTTCACCGCGCCCGACGACTTCACCTCGGCCAGCGTCCAGCCGTCGGGGCCGGGCAGCAGGATGTCGGCGCGCACCAGCAGGCCGTCGCGCTCGAAGGTGGCCTCGAAGAGCGGCCGCGGCGGCCGGGCGGCGAGTTGCTCGCGGGTGAGCCGCAGCGCCTCGGCGAGGTCGTTGCCGGGCGGGTCGATCAGCACGCCGCCGGGCACCAGCGCGCGCGCCGCCTCGCCCACCTCGTAGCCGTTGGCGAAGGCGAGTTGCATCGCGGTCGATTGCTCGCGGGCCTCGGGGCGGTACGCCTGCAACCACAGGCGCTTGGGGCACTGGAGGTAGTCGAGCAGGCGCGACTTCGACAGGCCGGGCGGACGGCGCGGCCGACCTTGTGGTGTGCCGCGCTGCGGGTTGGCGGGCGAGTGTGTGCTCACCGTGGCGCCGGTCTCCGGGGTTGCCTCCTCGTCGGGCTCTCGTCTGCGACTATGCCAATCCACACCACCCCGGTGCGCTTCGACGCCGACAGTCTGACGCCTCGATCCGTGAGATCGTTGCCCCATCAGCGATTCGACCGGCCGGAGAGGCTACGGCGGCAGTCATCCTCCCAGATAGGCTTTCCGGACCAGATCGCTCTCCCGGAATTCGGCAATCCCGGCCTTGAGCACGACCTTGCCTATCTGCAAAGCATAGCCCCGATCCGCCACCCCGAGCGCCAGAGACATGTTCTGTTCGGCCAGTAGCACACTCACCCCCTTGCGATTGATGTCGCGGATTACCGGGATGAGCCCGGCCACAATGGCCGGGGCCAAGCCCAGCGAAGGCTCGTCGAGAATCAGGAGCCTCGGAGCAGCCATCAGCCCCCGGCCGATCGCCACCATCTGCTGTTCGCCACCGCTCAGCGTTCCGGCCTTCTGATTGCGCCGCTCCCAAAGCTTCGGGAAGTAGCGGAAGACCTGGTCGAGGTCACGCCCGATTCCGTCCCGGTCGTTGCGCAGGGTCGCGCCGAGCCGGAGATTGTTGATGACCGGAAGATGGGGGAAGAGCCTGCGCCCCTCGGGCACGTGAACCACGCCGCGGCCGACGATTTCGTGGGACTCGAGGCGGTCGATCCGTTCGCCATCGAAACCGATCTGGCCGCCCGCGAGCGGGACAAGGCCCGAAATCGCCCTGAGGATCGTCGACTTGCCGGAACCGTTGGCTCCGACGAGGCAGACTGCGCTGCCCATTTCGACGCGCAGCGAAATGTCTTCGACTGCAACTGCATTGCCGTACTTGACCGTGATTCTCTCGAGCTGCAACTGCATGTCAACCCGCCCCGAAATACGCTTCGATCACGGCCGGGTTGCGTCGCAGTTCTGCCATGGTGCCCGAGGCGATCTGACATCCGAAATCGAGCACGTGGATGCGATCGACGATGTCCATGACGATCATGTTGTGCTCGACCAGCAGGATCGTCATGCCTCTGGTCCTGAGCTCTTGCAGCACTTGCATGGTGGAATCGATCTCCGTGCGGCTCAGCCCGCCGAGGGGCTCGTCGAGCAGCAAGAGCCGGGGCTGGGTTGCCAGCGCCCGGGCGATTCCGAGAAGCTTCTGGTGCCCCTGTGGCAGGCTCTTCGCGGGCTCGTCCTTCACGTCGTCCAGCCCCAGCAGCTCAAGAATTTCCTGCGCCTTCCTGGTCACGATCGCTTCGTTGCGCCGGTACGAAGGAAGACCGAAGAAAGTGGCGATCAGGCTCGACTTCGGTTTCAGGAAGAACGACGCCTGCACATTTTCCAGGACCGTGAATTCGGCAAACAGCGGGTTGAGCTGAAACGTCCGGCCAATGCCGATCCCGGCGATTGCATGGGGCTTCTTGCCCACTATGCTGCTGCCCATGAACTCGATCCGACCCGCGGTGGGACGGAGGTTGCCCGTAATCAGGTTGAAGAGCGTCGATTTCCCCGCGCCGTTCGGCCCTATGATCCCGACCATCTCTCCTTCACCGACTGCAATGGATACGCCCGAGATCGCGCGAAGGCCGCCGAAGTCCTTGCTCAGGTCCCGTATTCGCAACACCGTGGCGCCCTCTATCGACGCCGGTTCTTCAGCCACGACCCGAGCCGGTCGGGAATGCCGACCAGTCCCTCGGGCATCACGAAGACCACGAGCAGCAGGATTCCGGCATAGAGATAGGGGGTGTATTCCTTCAGGTCCCGGAACAGCTCGGGCACCATGAAGAGGACCGCTGCTCCGATAACAGGGCCGGCAAAGCTCGAAATGCCGCCGATCAGCATGTAGACGAGCAGGTTGATGCTCGCGGGAAGGTCGAAGGCGCTATAGGAAATCACCATGTTGTAGTGCGCGTAGCCTGCCCCCACGAGCCCCACGACGAAGCAACTCATCGCCGGGGCCAACACCCGGAATTTCACCTCGCTGATGCCGACGCTCGCCGCGACGACGTGAGACTGGTTGATGGCCTGCAGACAGGTTCCGATCCGGCATTTCTCGAAGCGCCAGAGCATCGCAAGGCAGGCGACCATCAGCGCGAGGAAGTAGTAGTAGTAAGGCAGCCGCGCGCCGGCAAAAAGCGGGGGATTCCGATCAGTCCGTTGATATGACCCGTGTATTTGCCGAAGATCGAATAGACCGACAGCACGCCGATGCCGAAAAAAGACTGACCATCGAAAAGTAGATGGTTCGCACTCGTGCGAACGGGAAGCCGACCAGGACCGCGACGATCATCGCAGCCAGCCCACCCAAAGGCATTGTCAGCCACGGCGAGAGATCGCCGTGGCGTGCGAGAAGCGCCGACGTGTAGGCGCCGATGCTCATGAACGCGGCGTGTCCCATTGACACCTGTCCGGAAAGGGCCAGCGTCCTGAGGCTCGCTGCCGCCGTCACGTAGACGAAAGTGAGGATGAACAGGCGGAACGTGTACGGGGACTCAATGAGGAGTGGCACGACCGCCAGAACGACGACCACGCAGGCGCAAAGGATTGCCCGGTTCGTGTTCGTCATGCGTGCAGGGCGCCGTGCCGGCATCGTCCTGGCCGCCTAACCCATTTCGCGCCCGAAAAGACCCTGCGGCTTCACGAGAAGCAGGGCGATGACGATCGCGACTCCCACCGTCTGCGTCATCGCAGGCGTGGTGAATAGCGGCAGGATGGAGTCGACCGAACCGATCACCAGCCCACCGATCAGTATTCCTCCCATGCTTCCGATGCCGCTCAGGATGACCACCTGTATCACCTTGACGAGAATGAGATCCCCCATGGTGCTGTTCAGGTCGAATACAGCCCCCATGAACGAACCGGCAATGGCCGCCATTGCGCACCCTGCAGCCATGGCAATCGCAGCCAGGCGGTGTATCCGGATTCCTTGCAGTGCCGCGCCTTCGGCATCCTGTGCAACTGCCAGCATCTGCTGACCCGTCCTGCTCACCCGGACGAAGACCACCATGGCGGCAAGCAGTGCCACACCGATCACAGCCGTGACCAGGCGCTCCATGCTGATCATGGCGCTCCCCAGGTGCAGCATGCCCGGTGCGAAGCTGGGCAGCGCGCGCACGTTCACTGCAACCGTCAGATTGATCGTCGTTTGCAGTACGAAGATGATGGCAATCGAGACGATGACCGAGCTGAAGAAATCTCCATAGAAGCGGCGAAACAAAAAGCGCTCCAGGAACAACCCGAAAAGCGCCATCAACCCTGCCGAAAGGACGAGCGCCAGCCACTGGTTCAGGCCGTATCCGACCGAGAGCTCGTAGCACAGGAAGCCGCCGACCATGTAAATGGCACCGTGCGCGAAATTCAGGATGTTCATGATGCTGAGAATCAGCGCGAATCCGGCCGCCGCGAGAACGTACATCGACGACAGCAGGACGGCGCTCACGAGGATTTCGAATAGCGGTTCCATCACTTGCCGGCAGGTGCCCGACGGGCGGTGGCCCCCGTCGGGCGGCCCCTCAGGGAACGACGATATCCCGGATCCAGCCCATTGCCGTGGGCTTGCCACGCTCCAGACCCGCGATCGACCGTGAGCCGACGACAGCATGGCGCAGACCGTAGGTCTCCCGACCCCCGATTTTCGACGTGCCGTAGGCCGTGTCGATCGTGTCCATCTGCTCCCAGGCCTTGCGAATGGCGTCGGGATCGAGGCTCTGCGCCTTCTCGATTGCCTGCGCGATCGTGTAGACCGGATCGAACCCTTCGACCCAGAAGGCCAGCCCCTTGTGCCCGTACTTCTTCATGCCGGTCTCGAGGATCCACTTGATCTTTTCCGGAAGTTCGGGGTCGTTCAGCATCAAGCCGTGCACGTAGTAGTTGGTCGAGGCTTCCGGGCCGGCGACTTCCAGCACGTCCTCCACCTGCAGGTAGTGCATTCCGATCACCGGTTTTGCAAAACCGGATTTCCGGAGAGCTTTCAGGACGCCGCCAACCATTCCCGGCCAACCGTTCACCATCGCCACGGCATCGGGGCCGAGATTCGCCGCTTTCAAGGCGAAGGGAGTGAAGTCGACAGTGTCGAGTGGCCAGCCAACGATGTCGCCCTTGATCGACATTCCATTTGCCTCGGCCCACTTCCGGACATGCGGCGCCAGGTGCTGGATCGACCCGTCATCGGGAATGAGCACCGACACGGTTTTGGTCTCGGGGAATTTCCCTTCAACCAGCGCATGCCTGAAATGACCGCGCCGACCGTTCCGTTCTGAGAGAGGAACGTGTAGGGGGTCTTGGCACTGAATTCCTGCGGAGTTCCGGCGTTGTAACCGACCGACCGGAGGACTCCGGCCGGTTCGGTCACGGTAGTGACCGCTGCGACAGTGAACGGCATGATCGTGCCGGCAACGTACTTCACGCCCTTGTCATGAACAAGCCTGGTCGCGCCGGAAACCGCTCCCTCGGCAGTCGACTTATGGTCTTCGGGCACCAGCTCGACCATATAGGTCTCGCCCTTGATCTTTATTCCCCCGCGACTGTTGATCCAGTCTCGAGCAAGCTCTCCACCCTGCAGGTGGATCCGCTCGGAACTCGATGCAAACCCGGTCAGCGCAGCAAGAAAACCAATGCGGATCGTTCTTGTCTTGCCTTGTGCCAGAACCTTGTTCGGCAGCACAAAAGCACCTGCTGCGAGGCCCGCGGACAGACTTCGTAGAAATTCTTTCCTGTTCATACAGTCTCCATGCGAACGCCTCCCGTGTGGCAACTCGAACCTCGGCGATTCGAATCACGCACTCTTTGCGGCATTCCCTCCTTTCAGTGGGTTGTTCTTCGGGTAAGCCGCTCTCGCGGCCCTACCCGCCTGGTACTGCCATGCACTCCTGACGCTCACTCCATTCGTGCCAACTTGACGAACGGCGACCTCTGAAGTTTCCATCCGAAGCCGCTAGCGCAAGATCCTCTCGAACTGCTCCCGGCTCTGGGCCAACTCCTTCAACCGTCCGACGAATTCGCCGGCCATCACGCCATCGATGACGCGGTGATCGTGAGTCAGGCAGAGGTGCGTCATCGTGCGGATCGCCAACTCGCCCCTGTGAATGGCCGGCTTCGGTCCGATCTTGCCCAGCCCGAGGATGGCGCATTGCGGGGGATTGATGATCGGCGTCATGAACTCCACCTCGTTGCGACCGCCGCTCGTCACGGTGAAAGTGCCGCCCTCGCAATCCCCGGCATCGAGTCGGTTCTCGCGCGCCTTCCGGGAGAGTTTCGAGATTTCACGAGAAATCGCGGAGAGGCTCTTCCGGTCTGCATCCTTCACCACCGGGACCACGAGACCGCGCTCCAGTGCGACGGCGAAACCCACGTTGCAGTGGCCCCAATAGACGATCTCGTTGTCGATGAGGCTGGAATTCACGACCGGGAATTCCCTCAGTACCGTGGCGGTCAGCTTGCAGAACAGATCGACATAGGTGATCTTCTGTGCCGAGTTGTCCAGCAGCAATTCCTTGCGGAACCGATCGAGTTCAGTCAGATCGGCCTCCGCAAATACAGTCATCTGCGCAGCGGTCTGGAGGCTGGCCAACATGTTGCGGGCGATGGCAAGCCGCATGCCGGCTAGCGGCTCACGCCGGTCTTCCGCTGCACTCGGTGGCGTGGGCGCGCCAGGCTTCCCGGTCAGCGAGGCGCGTGTGCTGCCCGCACCGGTGGCATCGTCTTCGCCGGCGGTTGACGTCCCGGTACCCGCCCCGCGTGTTCCGCGGTTGCCGGCCTTGAACTCCTCGAACTCCTCCGGGCTGTCGGCGATCACCCCCAGCACGTCGCCCACTTTGACCATGTCATCAGGCTGACGGAGATGGAACAGAAGCCCGGATGCGGGCGCCTCGACTTCCGACGACGCCTTGGCGGTTTCGATCACCACGATCGGCTCGCCCTGTTCTACTCTGTCGCCATGCGAGCGGAGCCATTCGGTCACGCTGATGTCGTCCTCGGCCATCCCGAGTTTCGGGACATACGCCGCAGTAATCATGAGCCTTCGATCCCTCGTTCAATTCGGTCGGCTATGCGCGGGTCGCGCCGATCACCCGGCTAAACGACCTGTCGCACCGCACGGACAATCGAGTCTTCGTTGGGCAAATAGAGGTCTTCCAGGATGGGGCCACCCGGTACCGGCACCATCGGCGCTGCAACCCGGCGCACGGGCGCCTTGAGGTAGGAGAAGTATTCGCTGCATGCCGGGGGCCGCGATCTCCGCGCCGATGCCTCCACGGATACGGCTTTCTTCAACCGTCACCAGACGCCCGGTCTTCTCCACGGAATCAAAGATCGTGTCGGTATCGAGCGGCACGATGGTGCGAGGGTCGATTACTTCGACCTCGATGCCTTCGCGGGCCAGCTTTTCTGCGGCGCTCAGCGCCTTGGTGACCATGAAGCCCACGGCGACGACCGTGACGTCCGAGCCCTCCCGACGAACCGCAGCCTTGCCGAACTGAACCGTGAAGTCTTCGTCCGGCACTTCCTGCTTCACCGGACTCAGAATCAGTCTCTTGTGTTCGACGAAAACAACCGGATCGTTGCTGCGGATGGCGGTCTTCAAAAGGCCCTTTGCATCATGCGGCGTGGAGGGAATCGCAACGATCAAACCGGGCGTCTGGATCAACTGCGACTCGACGCACTGGGAATGACCATACGCACTGCGCGAACCACCACCCATTGCGGCACGGATCACCACCGGCATCTCGTATTGCGCACCGGTGATATAGCGCCACTGGGCGAGGTTGTTGCAGACCTGATCCATCGTCATCAGCAGGAAGTCGCCGAACATCAGCTCCGAGGATGGGGCGCATTCCGTTCATCGCGGCGCCGATGGCCGTTCCGACGAGGGCGTTCTCCGCAATAGGCGTGTTCAAGACCCGCTTCTCGCCAAATTCCGCGACGAGGCCGCGCGTCTGGCCGAAGACGCCGATCCGGACGTCTTCGCCCAATACGAATACGCTTGGGTCGCGCCGCATCTCCTCGGCCATCGCCTCGTTCAGTGCCTTCAGAAACGAAATTTTGTGTCCCACCTGCTTACCCCGAATCACGCGTAGACGTCGTCGAACAGATCCCCGATGCCTGGATCGGGCTCGGCGAACGCTGCCTCCGGGGCTGCGGCGACCTCGTCACGAACCCGTTGACGCAGCTCCTCGTCTTCTGGCTCGGTCAGAATCCGCCGTCCGAGGATCTTCGTTCGGGCAAGATCGATCGGATCGCGCTTTGCCCAAGCTGCCAGGTCTTCCTTCGGAACGTACTTCGCCGAGTCCGCGGAGTAGTGCGGCGCCATGCGGAAGGTCTTGTATTCGACGACGTAGGGCCCCTTGGCGGCGCGTGCGTGAGCAATGGCGCGCTGGGTCGCCTCATAGGTCGTCTCGATGTCCTGCCCGTCGACGATTTCGAACGGAATGTCGTAGCCCGCCGCGCGCGGCGCGACGTCTCCGGTCGGGAAGTGCTCGCTCATGTGGCTCATTTCGCAATACTGGTTGTTGCAGATCGCGAAGACGACCGGCAGCTTCCAGAGGGCGGCCATGCACATCGAGGGATTGGCATCGCCCTCGTTGCAGCTGCCTTCGCCCACATAGAACATCGTTACCTGGTCGAGCTTGCGCATTTTCGAAGCCAAGGCGGTACCCACGGCCATGGAAAAGTCCGAGCCCAAGCACGCAGCCAGGCCGGGGATGTTGTTGCCGCGATCAGCCAGATGCTGGGTCGCCTTGCCCTTGCAGAGGCCGGTTCGTTTCTCCGGTATTCGGTCCAGATGTCCTTCGGCGTCATACCCTTGCCGATGTATTCCCCAACGCCCCGGTGCGTGCCGAACAGGATGTCGCTCTTGCGCAGCGGCCCCGTCACGCCGATGGCAACCGCCTCTTGCCCGGTACCCAGATGTGGATTGACGTGAATTCGCCCTTCCCTGGCGAGTCCCTGGTGCGTTTCTTCCATGAACCGCACCAGAATCATCCGGCGATACATTTCCCAGAGCGTGCCGTCTTCCAGAGCCATGTCGAGCTTCACCCCGCCTGAATTTCGGTTGTCCCGCGATCCGTCTCACCGGACGCGCCGTTCGCGCCGATGAGTTCCACTATCCTGTTCACGCAAACATCGATCGGCTTGCTCGTGTCGACGACGTGATATCCCTCGGAGGCCTCGATCTTCTCGAACGCACTGGCGATCGGCCCGTACAGTTCATCCAGATCGATGGCGATCTTCTGCTTCTCCGGTGACAAAGCCAGAGCCTGCATCCGGGCCTCCTGGCGCGCGGCGATCGCTTCCCGGGAGTGGCACTCCAGCAAGACGGGCAGGACATCGTAGCCGACGCTTCGGGACCACTCGATCAGGTGGCGCCGATGCTTCTTGCGCATGATGCCGATTTCGACGTAGTAGCGATCGGCAGGGACGGATCGCATGTGTTCGATGATCCGATCGACCAGGCGCGGGTTTTCCTCGAGCCAGCGTTTCAGGCAGACCTCGTCTTCGGCAACGATGTCCCTGAAATGGACGTCGACGTGGATCGCCTCGCCCGGCAGGACGTCTTGCAGCCGGTGGATGATCGCGGTCTTCCCCGTGTAGGGAAGGCCGGAGAACAGGACAACAGTCTGCCTCGTCGGGGCGCTCATCCGGATACGCCCGCTAGCGAAGATGCGTGCACTGAACCGGCGCCAACGAGGCGCCAGGGTGCGAGTGTCGCACCCGAGGCTCTGCAAGATGGTCCGCTCTCACCGACCTGTCCCTCCCCGCACGGAATCGATGTCCGTCGGGCGGAGGCTACACAGCCGGTTTCAGCCGAACAATAGCGTAATTGGCCTAGAAGGACGTCGCGCGAAAAGCTGCCCCAAGCCTGCTGCAGGGGACATTTACCTCCGCGCGCACCGACAACCGTCGTGCCGACCAGGGTCGGGGCTCGGCGCAAAACGGAGAAGCATCGCGGCAAGGCCGGTCCGATTGTGGACGTCGGCTTTGCTGTACATCGCGCGGAGATGGTTCTGGACGGTACGCACGCTGATGCCCAGGACTCTCGCGATCTGGGGGTTGGTCATCCCCTTGGCCACCAGGTGCGCAACCTCGATCTCTCGCATGGTCAGATTGAGGCGTTTCACAGCAGACTGATTCACGTCGTGGCCGTCACGCAGGAGGCACATGATGAATTGCGCCCTGCCCGCTTCTTCGACACAGGCATGAATGCGACAGGTGACTTCCCTCCGGAATCGGGTGGAGAACCGAACTATTCGATAGCTCGGCGCCCGGTCGTCGGTCTCGTGCCGATCGAGCATATCCCTGCAGATCGACTGAATTTCCCGGGTGACTTCATGGGACAGCGTCTCCGGCGCATCGCTGTTCATCGGTTCGGGAAACCCGAGAAGATCGGACACCTCCTCGTCGACGTACGTCGGTACGCAATCGTGGTCGAGAATCATGATCCCCAATAGCGGCGGCTCACTGGAAAGAACCTCGATGATCGACTGCCGCTCGGTCGCCATGTCCTTGATCTGCACCCGCTGCATGGCCTGTGCATAGTAGGGCAGCAGGGTAGCGACCCGGACGACATCCGCTTCCGTAAACGGGGCGCATCGCTTCGAACGATGCAACCCGATCATTCCGCCCGGAACACCGTCCGGCAGGTTCGCCTTGTCGAGTCCGATCGTCATCACGTGGTAAATCGACTGCGGCTTCAGGAACTCGTTGCAGAACGCATCGTCCTCATAGCTCACGCGCGCCCTGATATCGGACGAGGTGAAGATGCGTTCGCCGCCGCACTTGAACAGGCGCGAGAGTTGAAGAACGAAGGGATCGCGTGCCTGGTAGTCCTGGCTCCACCTTCGAAGGTCGGAATCCCTGACACCGAATGCCTGCCCGCGGACGAAGCGCCAGCCAAACGGCGTGTTGGTGCTGTCGAAGCAGACACCGCTGTCGCAACCAACCAGTCTGTTGATGCCCTCGTACATCACGCCCTGAAGCTCTGGCAGGGTCTGGCAGACCCGGGCACGTTCGCCCAGATCCCTGATTGTCCTGACCTCCTGGACCGACAGCTTCTTCATGTGATGAACGATGTAGACGGTCGGATCAGCACACCCGAAATGACGTATCGACGCGATAAGCGATGCACGTACGTCATTTTGCCGCCTGTTCCGTTTTCGTCGCAATCCGGTCCCGGTTTTTTGGAGCCGCCGGAATCAGGCGGGAAAGCCCGCTTGCGTGACGAAGCGCACGTCGCGCGGGCGGCGGCTGCGCCCGGGGCGTAGCGACGCGAGGCTGCGGTCGCGGATCACGCGGCGCCAGCGGTGGCCGGTGGTGATCACGCGGCCGTCGGGGCCGAGCACCGCGTAGAGGGTCGACGCCTCGACCGCCTTGCGCCAGGTCGCGCGCGGCTCGCGGCGGGCGACCTGGTCGAGCGCCGCGCGGTCGAAGGTGACGATCTCGGCGCCGCGGTGGTCGTGGTGGCGGCGGCCGTAGCCGAGCAGGCAGGCGAGCGCTTCGAGGTCGATGCCGCGCTGGCGGGCGCGGATCAGGGCGTGGGCGGTGAGGGGGTGGGGTCAGTCGGGAGGTGCGCGGCGATGGACATGGGGCGGCTCCGGCGGGTGGGGTAGGCCGGATGATCGCGGGGGCGGGGCTCAGGGGGTGAGCCCGGAAGGTTGCGCAGCTGCGGTCGCCCGCGTAGTCCATCCGGGTCGGCAGTTCGCAGTCTTATCGATGCCGGACTTGCCGCCTATCGTGGACTGGCTCGCCGGAAGCGTGCGGCGACTCATGCCTGAACTGGTATAATGCCCTACCCGAGACTGCCGGCGACCGAGAAGCCCCTGATCTGGCTTGGCAGCAGCTATCGCGACTTGATGTCGATGCCCGAGCCGGTCCGCCATTTCTTCGGGCACGCACTCGGGCGCGCGCAACAGGGGGAGCGACACGAGTCGGCGAAAGTTCTGCGGGGCTTCGGAGGAGCGGGGGTCCTCGAGATCATCAAGGACGAAGCCGGCGGCACGTTCCGGGCGGTCTATACCGTGAGGTTCCGGGCAACGGTCTTCGTTCTGCATGTGTTCCAGAAGAAGAGTCGGCGTGGCGTGGAGACGCCGAACGAGGACATGGCGCTGATACGCGCCCGCCTGAAGATTGCCGAGGTGTATTCGCGGAGAGGATGAGATGCGCCGTATGAAGAAAGAGGTCATCGGTGGCGTTGAAGTGCTGCGCGGCTCGGACAATGTCTTTGCCGATCTCGGCCTTCCGAATGCCGACAAGCTCAAGGTCAAGTCCGACCTGGTGATCGAGATCATTCGTGCGATCCGTCGGCTCGGGCTCACGCAGGAAGCCGCAGCGCAGCGCATGGGGCTGACCCAACCAAAGGTGTCGAGCATCGTGCGCGGCGACTTCGCCAACGTCTCCGAGCGCAAGCTGATGGACTGCCTGACCCGCCCGGGTTACGACGTCGAGATCGCGGTCCGGCCGTCGAGGCGGCAGACGGGGCGGTTGTCAGTGGCGGTCAACTGAGGCGCGTCAGCTGGCGCCACCCCCGGCACGGCGCCCTGTGCGGGTGCTGCGTGTCGACCGCCCGGGTCGCGCCGCGATCTTCACGAACCTCACTTCCACCCGGCAGCCAAGTGCCCGGGCGTAACGCTGCAACGTCGCGATCGACGGTGAGTGCGCGGCGTTGCCCGATTCGGAGTCGGGCCACGGCCGATTGGGTGGTGCCGATCCGCTCGGCGAGTTGCGCCTGCGTGAGGCCGGCGCTCGCGCGCGCCTTCAGGAGTTCGTCGATGAAGGCGAACTCGTCCGCGAGCGCCTCGTACGCGCTCTTCACCTCCGGGCGCTTGAAGGCCCGCGCCTTGAACCTCTGCAGAGGGCTACTCATGCCTCACCTCTTTCATCCGCCGGACCGCCACGGCGAGTTCCCTCGGCGGCCTTGATCCGCAGTTCGAACAGGCCGTCGCCCATCGCCCTCGTATGCGGCATGCCCGGGTCCGGCCCGAATACCTCGAGCCGCTCCGCTTACCTGAACAGGTGGGCCAGGAGTCCGGGCGGCAACGCTGCGAGCTCGCGCTTCAGGCGCTCAATGTGAAACTCGAGTTTCCAGGCCATTCAGTATATAGCACATCTGCTATGTCGACACAGCGCCCTTCGGCAACCAGCCAAAGGGGCACAGGACTGCTCCGGGGCAGACGGCGTGCAGGTGTTTGGTCGGGCGTCCAGAGCGTGGCACAGCCCGCGGGACCCGGGCGCGTCGCAAGTAGGCCGATTGGCCTCGGAGCGGTGGCTGATGCGTGGTGGTCCCCACGATCTTCTGTGGGACCGGATTCCTGGGACGTATCAGAATAGATACAATACCGCACGCCCTATCGGTGAACGCATGAAACGAAATCCCCACGTCGGGTCGACCCTCGACGACTTCCTGCGGGCAGACGGCAGCTACGACGCCGTGCAGGCGATCGCCGTCAAGCGCGCGCTCACCTTCCAGCTCGAGCAGACCATGCGCAAGGATCGCCTCACCAAGACCGAGATGGCGCAGCGCATGCGCACGACCCGCGCGCAACTCGACCGCCTGCTCGACCCCGACAATCCGTCGACGACGCTGCAGACGCTGGTGAAGGCAGCGGGGGCGGTGGGCAAGCAGTTGCGAATCACGCTGGTGAAGGCGTGAGCGCCGGTCGTTCGAGGCGGCGAGACGGACGTTGACAAGACGTACGTCATTGCGTACGCTACAAGCCCTCCGGAGACCGGCATGCCCACCCTGACTGCGAGCGAAGCGCGCGCCAACCTCTATCGCCTGATCGACGAGGCGGCGGAGTCGCACCAGCCGATTCACATCACCGGCAAGCGCACGAGCGCCGTGCTCATCGCCGCAGAAGACTGGCAGGCGATCCAGGAGACCTTGTTCCTGCTGTCCGTGCCCGGCATGCGTGAGTCGATCAAGGAAGGGATGGCGGAGCCCCTCGACCAGAGCGCCGAGGACCTCGACTGGTGAGTTGGAAGGTCGTCTTCGCGAAGCATGCGATAAAGGACGCCCGCAAGCTCGCCGCAGCCGGCCTGAAGCCGAAGGCGCAGGAACTGCTGGCCATGCTCGCCGAAGACCCCTTCAGGAACCCGCCTGCCTGCGAGAAGCTGGTCGGCGATCTCGCGGGCGCGCACTCGCGCCGGATCAACATCCAGCACCGGCTGGTCTACGAGGTCTTCCCGGAACTGCGTACCGTGCGCGTGCTGCGCATGTGGTCGCACTACGAGTGAGGCCGGCACCCGCGAACCCGCCTCAATCGACGATGAACAGCGTCGCCCCGGTCGCCGTCGAAGACCGGTGCGCCTCCGCGCCGTCGGCCACCTGGTAGCTCATCCCCGGCTTGAGCACGAAGCGGCGACCATCTTCCAGCAGCGTCTCGAGCTCGCCGGCCGGGCACAGCAGCACGTGGCCCTTGCTGCACCAGTGGTTGGCGCTGTAGCCCGGCGAGTACTCGACCATGCGCACGCGGATCGGGTCGTCGGCGGGGCCGAAGTGACGCGTGCGCCAGCGCGCGACGCCGGTGTCGCCCGCGTGCTCGGTGGCTTCGACGGTGGACCAGTCGGTGGTGCCGAACGGGATGTCGCGCATTTTCATGATGAGGGCCCCGTCGATGGCGCTACGTTGCGGCGCGCGCGCCGCTTCGGTGCAGCACGACCGGCAGGTCGGTCGTGAGAAAGTCGGCGTCGAGGGTGAGCAGCGTCTCGCCGCGCAGCCGCGCGTGCGAAGTGGGCGCGGATCAGAACGTGGGCGATGAGGGGGTGGGGTCGGCGGAGACGGGGATGGGGGCGGCGAGGGGCACGGCTCCGGCGTGTGGCGCAGGCCGGATGATCGCGGGGGCGGGGCTCAGGGGGTGAGCCCGGGGCGCAGCCGCAGTCGCCCGCTCTGCCGCCTATCGTCTGAGCGACGGGTCAGGCATCGCTGCGCGTCGAGCGACGAGCAGGAGTCTTGGCCTTTGGCGCAGGCGCCGCGCCACCGGGTTTGCGCTCCTCCGAGCCGCCCGGCGACGTATTTGTGGAGGATGCTGGCGATCAGCGTCTGATAGGGCATGCCTTCGGCCAGAGCCCTGACTTGAATGTCTTGCAGATCGCCAGCCGAGAGCCGAATGTTGACCCGCCGGTCTTTGATGGCCGTGGCACGTGCTGCGGCCTTCAACCGGGCGATCTCGGTCCTGGAGGCCACGGACTTCAGCTTGCCTGCTTCGTAGGCCTCGAGGATCTCGACGTCGAAGGGATCAGGCTGCGTCATCTGGCTCTCCGGGCTCGAGGTAGTCGCGTGTCGCCTTCCGGCTGGGAATAACCGACTTCAGGAAGAAGTACTCCGCCTGTTCGATGTACGGGACCGGTAGGCGTAGCCGTCCCATGTGACAACCAGCAACCGCTGCTTCGGGTACTTCCCGGTGTTCGGGTGCGCCAGGATGTCGAGAAGGCCACCGCTTTCAATGGCAACCACGACTTGCTCGAACGAGACCCCCGCGCTCCGCGAGCAACTTGCGGTTCTTGTCCGTGCTCCACCGGAAAGGCTTCACACGGCGAGTGTACCGTCGTGTGTGCCTTTTGTCACCACGGGATGTCGAGATCGTGGCGCGGCCTTCGACAGGCGCACGGCCATCCCGGGCATGATCGCCGACCCGCGAACCCGCCTCAATCGACGATGAACAGCGTCGCCCCGCTTTCCGTCGAAGACCGGTGCGCCTCCGCGCCATCGGCCACCTGGTAGCTCATTCCGGGCTGCAGCACGAAGCGGCGACCGTCTTCCAGCAGCGTTTCGAGTTCGCCCGCCGGGCACAGCAGCACATGCCCCTTGCGGCACCAGTGGTCGGCGCTGTAGCCGGGCGAGTACTCGACCATGCGCACGCGGATCGGGTCGTCGGCGGGGCCGAAGTGACGCGTGCGCCAGCGCGCGACGCCGGTGTCGCCCGGGTGCTCGGTGGCTTCGACGGTGGACCAGTCGGTGGTGCCGAACGGGATGTCGCGCATCTTCATCGCGAGGGCCTCGGCGGTCTGGCTACGTGCGGAGCGGGTTGAGGGCTCGCAGGTCGTCGTAGCGCTGCCCTTCGGCGAGGTCTTCGGACCATAGCAGCGGGGCGCCCGAGCGCTGCGCGGCGGCGACGATCAGGCTATCCCAATAGCTCAGCTTCCAGCGCGTCTGCACGTCGAATGCCGCCGCAAGCAGCAGGCGGTCGTTGTCGATCACCTTCCAGGCCAGGTAGTCGCTGACCCGCCGCCATGAGGTAGCCGGATCGAGCCCGCCTTTGCGGATCAGGTTGACGTGCAGTTCCTGGAGCACCTGCACGCTGATCGCCGCCTTGCCCGGCTCGCTCCACAAGGGTTCGATGAGCTGGCGCGCGCGGGCGTGGCGCGGATCCGGCGACTCGGTGTTGGCGTAGTACAGCAGGTTGGTGTCGACGAACACCTCAACGCTCATGGGCCTGCTCGCGACTGAGCGGCCCCTCCCGGACCGGCACCGGCTGCTTCAGGGCGCGAAGGGCGCGACGACGAGCAGGCTCGAAACTGTCGAGTTCGGCGACAGTGCGCGTCACCAGGTTTCCGACCCATGCCGAAACGGAAGTCTGCTGATCGACGGCGAGATGCCTGATCCGGCGCAGGGTCTTCTCGTCCGGGCGCAGCGTGATGTTGGCCGACATTTCTCTTCCTCGTGATGATGCACATGATAGGCGCCGCACTCAAAAAGTGCAAGTGTCGCACCAATGGCCCTATCGACCTTGCTCGTCGTCCCACAACCGCTTCGCCGGACGCGCCGCCTTCGGCCAGCAGGCGCTCGATGCGCACCAGCTCGGCGAACACGTCGTGCTTCGTGCCGTCGAGTTCGTCGCAGACCTCGCGTGTGCGCGCCTCGAGCGCCGCCGGCAGCCCGAGCTCGGGCAGCTCGGTCTCGATCAGCGCTGCGTTGTCCGACATCGCCAGCGCGCGGGCGCGCGCGTCGTCGATGGCTTGGCGAAGGGTGTGTTCGTCCGTCATCTGGCGTACCCCGCTTCGCGCTGGCTACGCAGCGCGAGCACGAAAACGGTGTCGATCTCGTCGACGTAACGGTACAACGCAACGTAGCCGCGCGATCGGCGTCCGATCACCAGCTCACGCAGGTTGCCGCCGGCAGGCCGCCCGATCAGCGGGTTGCGCTCCAGCACGTCGATGGCCCGGACGATGTCCACGATCCGCGAGGCCGCGTCTTCGGCTGCGTTGGCGGCCAGGTGCTCCAGGATGCGCTCGAAGTCCTCGGCGAGCTCGGGCGCCAGCTCGATCGCCGACATGTTCAGCGCGCCAGTTTCCTCGGTGCCGGGCGCGCGACTGTCCTGCCGACGACCCGGTCCTCGAGATAGCGGCGCATCTCGCTCCATGCGATGGTCTTGCCCGAGGCGACGATGGCCGCATGGCGCCGCTCGGCCTCGTCCCGGAAGTCCGCGCGTCGCTCGGCCTCGTCGGCCTTCTCCGCAATGGCTTCGAGGATGAAATTGTGCGAGGTGGTGCCTGCGCGCCTGGCCGCTCGCGCGACGCGCTCCTTCAGGTCCTCGGACAAGCGGATGGTGGTGGTCGACATGGCAGGCTCCGGCTCGGCGCGCAACTTCGGGGAAATGTAGCACATTCGTGCTACGTCGACTGTGGCCCCAGCCTACCAGCGCCCCGGCGGGCGCCTCGACGTATGGAACACCCGCAGGATCTCGACCGCACCACCGCGCACGCGATAGGGGACGACGTAGCGCGTGCGCGGGACCACCAATTCACGAGTGCCGGGCACGCGACCCGGACGGCCGATACCGGGATGCTCGCCCAGGTCGTCCACGGCCAGCACGATGCGTTGCACGACCATGCGTGCAGCGGCGGGGTCTTCGCTGGCAATGAACGCAGCCTCTTCGTCGAGATCGACCAGCGCCTTGCGAAGCCATCTAACGCGCATTCACGCCCCACCTCGCGGCGACGGCATCGACCTCTTCGTCGCTGGCGAAGTCGCCGGCATCCGCCTCCGCCAGGGCCGCACGGATTTCTGCAACCTGCCACTCGTTCAGTTCGACGTACTGGCGGATCGCCTCGGCGGCGAGAAAGGATTTGCTGCGCTGCGTCGCGGCGGCCAGAAGATCCAGTCGCTCCTTGATTTCCGGCTCCAGCCGGATCGTCATCGTCGTGGTCATTTGCAGGCTCCGTTCCCGTGTGCGCGTATGTGTACATGCTGGCACAGGGGAGGGTGAGAGACCAGCGCAGTCTCCCCCACCAACCGCGTCGCCGCCATTCGCCCAAAGGTATAGTCGCGTGGTCGGCCCGCGCTGCAGCGGCGCCGGCGCTTCGTCTCATGCCCTCGCTCCCCGACCCTCGCCCGCCCGCCCCGCCCGCCGCCAGCCGCGCCGACTGGCTGATGCTGCTCGCGCTCACCGGCGGCTTCACGCTGAGCACTTCGTGGCGCACGATCGCGGCGATCATGGCGCCGGCGCTGCAGCGCGACTTCGCGCTGTCGGCGCAGCAGCTCGGCCTGTTCGCCGGCATCTTCCACTTCGCGTTCGGCGCGCTGCAGCTGCTGATGGGCGTGGGCATCGACCTGCACGGCGTGCGCCGCACGGTACTGGCGGCGTTTCCGCTCACCGTGGCCGGTGCGGCGCTGTCGGCGCTGACGCACGACTTCTCGCTGCTGCTTCTCGGGCAGGCGCTGATCGGCATCGGTTGCGCGCCGGCGTTCCTGGTGTGCAGCGTGTTCATCGCGCGGCACTTTCCGCCGGAGCAGTTCGCGTCGGTCTCGGGCATCGTGCTCGCACTGGGCGGGGTGGGCATGCTGATCACCGGCACGCCGCTGGCGTGGGTGATCGAGGCGAGTTCCTGGCGCGGCGGCTTCGTCGTGCTGGGCGCGTTGTCGGTGCTGGCGTGGCTGGTGATCTGGTGGCTGGTGCGCGAGCCGGGCGAACGCGCAGGCGCGCCGGGCGAGGGCCTGCGCGAGGGTGGTGCCGCGGCTCGCGAGATTCCGCGCGAGACGCTCGGCGATGCGCTGCGCGGCTTCGTCGCGCTGTTCGCGCTGCCGCACACCTGGGGCATCGTCGCGCTCGGAGCGGTCACCTACGCGGCGTTCGTGACGCTGCGCGGGCTGTGGCTCGGCCCGATGCTGATCGAGCGCTACGACATGTCGCTTGTGCAGGCGGGCAACGTGGCGATCGCGGTCTCGCTCGCCGGAATGGTCGCGCTGCCGGTCTTCGGGCGCTTCGATCCGGGCGCCGGCACGCGACGGCGCCGCCTCGTGCAGTTCACGCTCGGCTGCGCGGCGCTCTTCGTGCTGCTGGCGCTCGGCGCGGGCGCGGCCATCGACATCGGGGTGTCGATCGCCTATTCGCTGCTCACCGGCTTCATCGTCTACCAGTACTCCGACGTGCGCGCCGCCTATCCGGCTTCGATGATCGGGCGTGCGCTCGCGCTCTTCACGATGGCGATGTTCCTCGGCGTGGCGCTGATGCAGTGGGCGACCGGCGCGGCCGCGTCGGCCGCATCGGGCTGGCACGTGCCCACCTACGCAGTGGTGATGGGCGCGATCGCGGCGATGCTGGCCGCCGGCGCCGCGGCGTTCGCGTGGCTGCCGCAGCCTCCGGTGCAAGTGCCCCCGCAAGTGCCGTCTCAACCGCCGCGGCAGGCGCCGCCACAGCCGCCTCGGGGCTGAGCGGCGCTGCCGCTCGAGTGACGCGGCCCGGGCCGCAGGACCCGGGCTTGTACCGCGGAGCATCTGGTATTACCATCCCTTTACTGGTAATACTGCAAGGCGGCCGCATGTCTACGACCCTCACTTCGAAGGGGCAAGTCACCATCCCCAAGCACATCCGCGAGGCGTTGCGGCTCGAACCCGGCAGCACGGTCGAATTCGCGATCGATGCGCACGGCCGGGTGGTGATCCAGCCCGCGCGTGCGGCGCGGCCGCGACGCGCCAAAGACCGCTTCGAGGCGGCGCGCGGCAAGGCGACTGTCCGGTGGCGCACCGAAGACCTGATGCGCCTGCTGCGTGACGACGACTGATGCTGCTGGTCGACACCAACGTCCTCGTCGACGTGTTCGAAGACGACGCAGCCTGGGCCGACTGGTCCGTGGGGCAGCTCAGGGCGCAGTCGCAGATCCACGAACTGGCAATCAACGGCATCGTGTACGCCGAACTCGCGGCAGCCTTCGCCCGCTTGGAGGAGCTCGACGCCGCGGTGGCCGCACTCGGTCTGGTCGTGCTCGACATCCCGCGCCCGGCCCTCTTCCTGGCGGGAAAGGCTTTCGTCAGGTACCGCCAGGCAGGCGGCGCGAAGTCCGGCGTCCTGCCCGATTTCCTGATCGGCGCGCACGCCGCCGTTGCGAACATGCCGTTGTTGACGCGCGACCCGCGCAGCTATCGGAGGTACTTCCCGACGGTCACGCTTCTCACGCCGAACTGAGCGCCTGCAGGCCCGCCGCTCACTCGTGCCGCAGCGCCTCGATCGGGTCCATCCGCGCGGCGCGGCGCGCCGGGAAGTAGCCGAACATCACGCCGATCGCGGCCGAGAACACGAACGACACCAGGTTCACCGTCGGGTTGAAGAGAAACGGCACGTCCATCAGCCGCGCCAGCCCGATCGACGCGGCCGCGGCCAGCACCACGCCCACCAGCCCGCCGAAGGCAGCGAGCACCACCGCCTCGATCAGGAACTGCAGCAGCACTTCGCGCTCCAGCGCGCCGATCGCCAGGCGTAGGCCGATCTCGCGGGTGCGCTCGGTGACGCTCACCAGCATGATGTTCATGATGCCGATGCCGCCCACCAGCAGGCTCACCGCGGCCACCGCGCCGAGCAGCATCGTCATCACTTTCGTGGTGCCTGACAGCGTGTCGGCCAGCTGCTGCGTGTCGAGGATGTTGAAGTTGTCTTCGTCGATGGCCGAGAGCTTGCGGCGCTCGCGCAGCAGTTCGCGCAAGCCGGCCTTGACGCGCGCCGGGTCGCTGCCGTCGCGCATCGACACGAGCAGCACCGACACCCGCGTGTTGCCGGTCACGCGCCGCTGCAGCGTGGCGAGCGGCACCAGCACGAGGTCGTCCTGGTCGTTGCCCATCATGCCCTGGCCCTTGGACGCCAGCAGCCCGATCACCTGGCAGGAGAAGTCCTTCACGCGCAGCGGCTCGCCCAGCGGCGGGCGCCCGCCGAACAGTTCGCGGTGGATCGTCTCGCCGATGACGCACACCGCCGCGCCCCCGCGCAGCTCCTCCGGCGTGAATTCGCGGCCGGCGGCGATGCGCCAGTTGCCGGTTTCGAGCCACAGGTTGGTGCTGCCGGTGACGGTGGTCGTCCAGTTCTTGCCGCCGGCCACGACGGTGGCGCTGGCGCGCGCTTCGGGCGCCACCGCCTGCGCGCCGCCGATCTGCGTGGCGATCGCCTCGGCGTCGCTCTCCCTGAATGCCGGCGCGGTGATCCCGCCCATGCCCGGGCCGAGTCGCTGGCCGGGGCGGATCATCAGCAGGTTGGTGCCCAGGCTGGAGATCTGGTTCTGCACCGCGAGCGTGGCGCCGTTGCCGACGGTGACCATGGTGATCACCGCCGCCACGCCGATCACGATGCCGAGGATCGTGAGGAACGAGCGCATCAGGTTGCGCCGGATCGAGCGCAACGCGAGCAGCAGCGTGTTCAGCAGCATCAGGCGGCCCCGGCGGGGGCGGCTGCCGTCGCGCCGCCGCTTGCCCGCTGCGCGTCGGCCACGAGCCCGGCCGGCTGCTCGTTCGGCGTGTCGCTCGCGACCACGCCGTCGACGAAGCGCACCACGCGCCGCGCCCAGGCCGCCATGTCGGGCTCGTGCGTGACCATCAGGATCGTGATGCCGCGATCGACGTTGAGCCGCCACAGCAGTTCCATGATCTCGCGGCCGCGCTGCGTGTCGAGGTTGCCGGTAGGCTCGTCGGCCAGCAGCACCGCCGGCTCGGTGACGACCGCGCGCGCGATCGCGACGCGCTGCTGCTGGCCGCCCGACAGCTCGGCCGGCGTGTGGTGCTCCCAACCCTTCAGGCCGACCGAGTCGAGCGCGCGCGCCGCGGCCGCGTGGCGCGCCGCGGCCGGCTCGCCGCGATACAGCAGCGGCAGCTCGACGTTCTCCTGCGCCGAAGTGCGCGCGAGCAGGTTGAAGCCCCGGAAGACGAAGCCGAAGTAGTGCCGCCGCAGTTGCGCGCGCTGGTCGCGCGTGAGCGCCTCGACGTGCGCGCCCATGAACAGGTACTCGCCCGCGGTCGGGCGGTCGAGGCAGCCGATCAGGTTCATCGCGGTCGACTTGCCCGAGCCGCTGGGGCCCATGATCGCGACGAATTCGCGGCGATTCACGTCGAGGTCGACGCCGCGCAGCGCCTGCAGCGCGGTCGGCCCCTGGCCGTAGACCTTGGTGATGCCGCGCAGCCGGATGAGCGGCGCCTCGGCCGCGCCCGCGGCTTCGATCGCGCTTGCGCTCGCGCCCGCGCTCGCGCCGACGGTCATCGCGCCGCCCCGCTCGACAGCTGGTCGACGATCACCGCCATGCCGGGCTGCAGTTCGCCGCCGACGATTTCGGTCATCCGGCCGTCGCTGATGCCGGCCTGCACCGTCAGCGCCTGCGCAGCGCCGTCGCGCAGCACCCACAGGTGGCCCGTACCGGCGGTGGGCGCGCCGGGCCGCGCGGTCTTGGCTGCCTGGGGCGGCGGTCGCGGCACGAGCCGCGAGACGATGCTGCCGCCCGAGCTCGGCCTTCCCGCGTTGTTCGCCGCCGCCTGAGCCGGCGCGAAGCGCAATGCGGTGTTCGGCACCAGCAGCGCGTTCTTGCGTTCGGCCGCGACGATCGAGGCCGACACCGTCATGCCGGGCCGCAGGCTGAGGTCGCTGTTGTCCACTTCGAGCCGCGTTGCGTAGGTGACCACGTTCTCGGTGAGCGTCGAGCCGTAGGCCACGCGCGTGACGGTGGCCGGGTAGCGGCGCTGCGGCCAGGCGCTGACGGTGAAGCTCGCCTTCTGGCCGACCTTCACGGCGCCGACGTCGGCCTCGTCGACGCTCACCTCGACCAGCAGGTGCGTGAGGTCTTCGGCCAGGCTCATCAGCGTGACCGCCTGCAGCGTGGCGGCCACCGCGTTGCCGGGCTCGACCGAGCGCGACAGCACCACGCCGTCGATCGGCGAGCGGATCGAGGCCTTGGACAGGTTGGTCTCGTCGTTCGACAGTGCCGCGCGCGCGTCCTCGACGTTGGCGCGCGCGCTGTTCTCGTCGGCGCGGGCGCGCGCGACCGCCGCGCCCGCGGCGTCGAGTTCGGCGGCCGACGGCACCTTGCCGCCGGACAGGCGCGACACCGCCTGCAGCCGCGCGAGGCTCGCCTGCGCCTCGCTCACCGTGGCGACCGTCTGCGCGAGCTTGGCCTGCGCGGCCGCCAGCGACGCGCGCGAGCGCGCCACCTGCGCGGCGAGCTTGGCCGTGTCGAGCTCGACCAGCACCTGGCCCTTCTTCACCTTGTCGTTCACGTCGACCAGCACGCTGCGCACGGTGCCCGACAGTTCGCTGCCGATGTTCACCGTGCGCGTGGCCTGCAGCTTGCCGTTGGCGGTGACGGTGAGCGTGAGGTCGCCCAGGCGCGCCTCCTCGGTGAGGTAGCGCGGCGCCGCCGCGGCCTCCTGCCGGCCGGCCCAGTACCAGGCGCCGCCGGCCGCGAGCGCCAGCGCCGCCAGCGTGATCCAGAGCGCGGGGCGCCGCCACCAGCGCCGGGCCGTGCCCGCGAGCAGGGTTTCCACTTTGGCGTTCATCTACTCCCATCCTCCGCCGAGCGCCTTGTAAAGGCGCACGTGATCGGCGCCGACGTTCGCGCCGGTGATCGCCACGCTTTCCTGCGTGGCGTACAGCGTGCGCTGGGTATCGAGAACGACCTGGAAATCGATCAGGCCGCTGGCGTAGCGCTGCTGGGCGAGCAGCGCGGCGTTGGCGGCGGCATCGGCCGCCTCGCGCAGGCGCGCCAGGCGCTCGCGGTCCTTGCCCAGCGCGACCAGCGCGTCCTCCACCTCCTGCAACGCCGCGAGCATCACCGTCTCGTAGCCGGCGCGCGCCTGCTCGAGCGACGCCTCCTGCGCGCGCACCTGCGCGCGGGCGGCTCCGCCGTCGAACAGCGGCACCGCGACGCCGGCCAGCAGCGAGTCGAACACCGCCGCCCCGCTGTTCAGCCCGCCCAGCGTCCGCGCGCTCAGGCCGAGCGTGCCTCCCAGCCGGAAGCCCGGATAGCGCGCCGCGTCGGCCTGCGAGACGCGCGCGAGCTCCGCTGCGACCTGCTGCTCGGCGCGGCGCACGTCGGGGCGCTGGCGCAGCGTGTCGGCCGGAATCGCGAGCGCGAGCCCCCGGTCGGCTGCGGCACTGGGCGGGCCTCGGCCAGCACCGGGCTCAGTGCGCGCGGGGCGCGGCCGGTAAGCGCGGCGAGCGCGTGCTGCGCCTGCTCGATCCCGGCCTTGAGCGCCGGGATCTGCGCCGCGGTCTGCCCGGTGGCCGCGCGCGCCTGCTCCAGGTCGACCGAGCTCGCCAGGCCCGCCTGCACGCGCCAGTCGGCAAGCTGCAGGGTCTCGACCTGTGCGGCGAGATTGCTGCGCGCGATCGCGAGCCGCGTCTGCAGCCCGCGCATCTCGAGATAAGTGAGCCCTACCTCTGCGGCGAGCGACACCTGTGCGGCGGCCAAGCCTTCCTGCGCGGCGCGCGCATCGGCCTCGGCCGCCTGCACCGCGCTGCGCCGGCCGCCGAACACGTCGAGCTCCCATCCGGCGTCGAGTCCGACCTGGAAGCGGTTCGAGGTGTCGCCACCCGCGGGCCGCGCGCGTTGCGCCGACGCGGAGCCGTCGAGACTCGGCAGCAGGCCGGCCGCCTGCACGTCGCGCAGCGCGCGCGCCCGCTCCAGCGCGGCGCGGGCGCTGCGCAGACTGGCGTTGGCGTCGAGCGCCTGCGCCACCAGTGCGGCGAGCTGCGGGTCGTCGAAGCGCTGCCACCAGCGGGCGAGGTCGGCCGGGTCGGTGGCCGGCGAGGCAGGAGCGACCGACGAAGACGCGGCCGATGCCGGGCCGACCGCCGGCGCCGCGTCGACCGCCGGTTCCGACCGGGCGGCCGGCACCGCGACCGCGGGCAGCGCACCGTCGCGCACCGGCGGAGCAGCACAGCCGGCGAGCGCGGCGAGCAGGCTCGCGACGACGGCGCACCGGGCGGAGGCGGGGAGGCTGGGGGTCATGGCACCCGGATTGTGCCCGCCCGCGACGTAAAGAACCGTGACCTTCGCGCAAGGATTCGTAAACGAAGGCCGATCCGTTAGCGATCCGTTAGTTCTCGCGGCCCAGGATTCGTTCCGCAGCGCCCGGTCCGATGGCCCGGACGAAGCGAAACCTCTTCCCGCTTTTTCATTCGAGGACCGCATCATGAAACCGATCGCCCTTCCCGTTGCCCTGGCCTGTGTCGCCCTGCTCGCGCTGCGCGCGGCCGCTGCCGCCCCGGATGCCGCGGCCGACAGCGCCGAAGCCCGCGCGGCCATCGCGTCGGCCGCGGCGTCGTCCGCCCCCGAATCGCCCGCCGCCGCCTTCGAACGGATGCTCGCGCCGCGCGCCCCGGCCGCCGCGCCCATCGCCACCGGCACGCCGGCCGACTCGCTGACGCACGCGTTCAACGTCGCGCTGTGGAATGCGCCGGCCCCGGCGATGCGCCAGGCCTCGGCGCGGATCCACCGGACCGGGAGCGCGCAATGAGCTACGGATGGCTGCTGGCCGCGCACCTGCTGGGCGCGGCCCTGCTCGGCGCGGCGATCGTCGCGCTTTGGCTCGTCGACGAGCGGATCCGTCGCGCGAGCGATTGCGGAACGATCAGCCGCGCGGGCCGGCGCGCCGACGCGCTCGGCAAGCGCGTGCTGATGCCCGGCGTGCTGCTGCTCGCGGTGTCCGGCGCCCGGCTGGTGGCGAGCTACTACGGCGGCTGGGCCTTCGTGCGGATTCCGTGGCTCGCCGGCATGGCCGGGGTCTTCGTGTTCCAGTCCGCCTGGGCCAACGCGGTGACGCACCCGCACGCGAAGCGGATGCGCCGGCTGCTCGCCGGCACGCGCGACGCCGATCCGCTCACGCCGGCACTGGAGCGCGCGCGCAGCGAACCGCTCGCGAGCTTCGGCCAGCAGCTGGAGCCGCTGCTGTTCGCGCTGGCCGTCGCGCTCGGCGTGCTTCGGCCGATGGACTGGGCCGTGGTCGCGATGGGCTGCATCGCGGCGGCGCTGCTCGCGGCGGCGATCGCCTTCTACGCGGCGCGGCCGCTGGCCCCCAGCTCTCTCAGCAGGGCTTCGGTCGAGGCCGAGGGCGGCAGGTGAAGCGTCGCGCCGAGCACGTCGCGGCAGCGCCGATAGGTGGCCAGCACCTCGGCGCTGCGGCCGAGCCGGTGCTGGGCGCGCATCAGCTGCTGGTAGAACGGCTCGACGGTGGCGTCGGCCTGCAGCAGGCGCTCGAGGCAGGCGACCGCGCCTTCCCAGTCGGCGCCGTCGACGTGGTGGCGCGCGTCGGCGCCGCCCAGGCGCACGAATCGCGCCCGCAGCCGTTCGCGCGGCGCGATCGCCCACGCCGCGTCTTCCTGCGCGAGGAACGCGCCACGGTATAGCCGCAGCGCGCGCTCGCGGTCGTCGGCGATCGCCGGATCGTCGTCGTCGGGATCGACCGACTCGAACGCCAGCGTGTCGACCCGGCACAGTTGCGGGTTCAGGCCGAGTCGCCCCTCCTGCAGCAGCAGCGCGTCGCGCTGGCCGAGCAGCTTGCGCAGCCGCTGCAAGGTGGTGACGAACGCGTTGTGCGCGTCGTCGCCGTCGGCGTCGGGCCAGAGCGCCTCGGCGAGCTGCGCCTCGGGGACGCCGGTGCAGCCGAAAGCGACCAGCGCCTTCAGCAGCGCGAGCGGCCGCTTCTGCACCTTGCCGGAAGAGCGCAGCGGCTCGCCGTCGAGCTCGATCGCGAACTCGCCGAGCGTGCGCACGCGCACCGGCCACGGCCAGTGTTCGACCCGCGCCGCCGGGCCGTCGGGCCGCAGGCCGCGTCGCCGGATCAGTGCGCGCACGAAGTCGGTCTCGATCGAGTGCTCGAGCGCGATGCGGCACCAGCGCGCCATCAGGTCGTCGCGCCACCAGGCGGAGTTCGTGAAGCCCTGCTCGCGCATCACCTGGAACATCCGCGCGATCGACTCGCGCTGCGCGACGTGCTCGCCGCGCGCCTCGGCGAATTGCGCCTCGAGCTCGTGCATGTAGTAGAACGCGTTGGTGCAGCCGATCGCCGAGGCGACCTGCGTGGCGAGTTCGAGTTCGCGCCGGGCGCCCGCTTCGTCGCCGGCCAGGAACAGCGCATGCGCGAGGGCCGGGCGCGTGTAGACCTCGCCCCAGGACACGCCCGCTTCCACCGCGCTGGCCGGGCCCGCGTGGCCGTGAGCGAGCATCGCGGCGCGATCGTCGCGGCGCATCGCTTCCTGGAACGAGAAGTAGTGGTACTGGACACTGTCGAGCCGGCGCTCGCCGGGCGCGCGCGCGCCCAGCCGCGCGAGGAACGCGCGCGCCTGTTCGGCGTCGCCCGAGGTGCCCGCGGCGACGGCGCCCTGCGCCACCAGCATGAAGTCCCAGACGTGCGCGCCGGTCTCGTCGGCCAGCGCCAGCCCGCGCCTGACCGCGGCGAACGCGGCGTCGTTGTCGGCGTTCATCCAGTGCGAGATCGCGAGGATGCCCCTCCCGGGCCGGGCGCACGAACGGGCCGACGGTGCGCGCGCTCGCGAACGGCTCGATGCGCCGGACCAGTTCGTCGGCGCGCGCCAGGTTGCCGGCCCACCATTCGTAGTAGAGCAGCAGGTGCGCGGCCGCGGTCATGCGCAGCGCCGGTTCGACGTCGTCCTGCGCCACCAGCGCGTCGAGGTGCCGCGTCCAGCGTGGCAGCTCCGGATGCTGCGGGCGCCGGTACATCAGGATCGCGAAGATCGCGGCGACCGCGCGCACCTCGACTTCGCGCGACGGAAACTCCGGATGCCGCTCGCGCAGCGCGTCGAACTCGTCGATCCACGGATCGGACGGCACGAAGTCGCTCCACGCGTAGATGAAGGTGTCCACGACGCCGGCCCACGACAGGTATTCGCCGGTGGCGTGGCCGGCGGCGCGAAAGCCCGCGTAGGCGCTCGACAGCAGCTCGCGCGCCTGCGCCGGGTCGTAGGGCAGCCGGCACAGGCCGAGGAAGTAGTCGAGCCAGGGGGTACCGGCGCGCAGCGGCTGCGGGATGTCGAGGATCCATTCGGCGAGCGTCTGGAAGCGTCCGCTCCTGAGCAGCGCCGGTGCCTGGTCGAGCACCTGCGACACCAGGCGCAGCCAGTCGCCGGCCTCGCGCAGCAGCGCCACGCTGGCCTGCGCGTCGCCCTCGGCGGCCAGCAGATCGGCCGCCTCGCTGCGCAGCCGGGCGAGCTCGTCCGCATCGAGTTGCGCGCGGCCGCGCTCGAGCAGGAACTCGCGAAACAGCGGGTGGTATTCCCGAGGCGTCGCCCTGCCCCGCGCCCGCATGGCGCGCGACGAAGAAGTTGCGCCGGTCGATCTCGGCGAGCAGCGCTGCCGCGTCGTCCTGCCCGGTGAGCGCCGCGGCCGAGGCGGCGGTGAAGCGCGGCAGCAGCGCGGTGCGCAGCAGGAAGCGCTGCAGCCGCGGCTCGGCCTGCGCCAGCAGCTCACCGGCGAAATAGTCGAACACCAGCGGATCGACCGGCGATCCGGCCTCGCCGGGCGTGGAGGCCGGGCCGCGCTCGAGCATCAGCACCAGCCCCGCGACCCAGCCCTGCGTGCGCTCGTGCAGGGTGTGCAGCACCGCGTCGGCGGGCGCGTCGCCGGCGAGCCGCTGGCGCGCGACCCCGACGCATTCATCGGCGGACAGGCGTAGCGCCTCGCGGTCGAACAGCGTGAAGTTCTCGAGCGTGCGCAGCCGCGTGAGCAGCGGCGGGGGCTCGCCGCGGCTGGTCGTGATCACCGACACGCCGGGCGGCACCTCGGCCAGGCCCTCGCGCAGCGCCACGTGCACCGGCGAGTCGGCGGGGAGCTGGTGGTAGTCGTCGAGCACCAGCAGCGGCACGCCATGCAGGCGCGCGAAGAAGCGGCGGAACCAGTTGCGCGCGAACACCGCGAGCCCGGCAAGGTACTCGGCGGTGAACGCGGGCAGCGCGCCGGCGTCGCGGCCCCGGCCCGGCCCGACCGCCTGCGCGAGATAGTGGAAGAACGACGCCGGGTCGGCGTCGGCCGCGTCGATGCGGTACCGGGCAGCGCGCAGCTTGCGTGCCTGCAGGTAGCTCGCGACCAGCGTCGTCTTCCCCGAGCCGGCCGGTGCGGCGATCCAGACGATGTTGCCGTTGCGGCGTGCGGCGTCGAGGCGCTCGAACAAGCGCCGTCGCGGCCATGCCCGGTTCGGCTGCGGCGCGGTCAGCTTGGCCAGGCTGAGTGGCCGCCGTCCTGCCTCGATCTGCATGATCCGGACAGGATAGGACCCTCGACGGCCGCAGGCAATCGTGCGCTGCGCCGTGACGGCGTCATCGAGCCGACGTCATCGCCCCGGGCTCGCGCGCGTCGCGCCCCAGGCCGTAGACCGACTGTGGATGCAGCCGTTGCGAAACCAGCGTCGCCAGCACGGTGGCCGGCAGCAGCACCGGCAACAGCACGTACTGTCCGGTCATCTCGACGACCATCAGCGCCGACATCACCGGAGCACGCGTCGTCGCGGCCAGCACGATCGCCATGCCCACAAGCGCGTAGACCGGCTCGGCGACCGACGACACTCCCAGCGCGGGCGGCCAGCGCGCCCGCCGCCGCGCCCACGAAGAGCGTCGGCGTGAACACGCCGCCGGGCGCGCCCGAACCGGTGGTGGCGCCGATGGCCGTGGAGCTTGAGCGCCAGCACGATCGCCACCGCCATCCAGGCCGCCGGTGCGGTGAGCTGCAACTCGATGCTGCTGTAGCCGTTGCCCCACACCTCGGGTCGCCACAGCGAGAGCAGGCCCACGACGAGGCCGCCGAGAGCGAACGCTGCGTGCAGCGGCAGGCGCGAGCGCACGAACGCCGCGCGCGCCGCCTGCAGCCAGGACAGCAGCGCCGCGCCGGCGACGCCGCCGAGCAACGCGAGCGCCATCATCGCCGCGACCTGCAGCGCCTGCGGCGCCGCCGCCGCGGGCACCGCGAACAGCACCGAGCGCTCGCCCATCGCGACGGTCACGCCGTAGGACATGACGGCGGCGACCACCACGGGCCCCAGTTGGGCGAGCGCCAGCGATCCGAGCAGGATCTCGGCGACGAACACCGCGCCGGCGAGGGGGGCCTGGTAGGCGGCGGCGAGGCCCGCAGCGGCGCCGCAACTGACGACGAGCCGCAGGTCGACCGTGCGCCCGAGTCCGCGTCCGAGCGCCGAGGCAAGCAGCGCGGCCAGCAGCACCATCGCGCCCTCGCGGCCGACGGCACCCCCGGTGCTTACGACCAGCAGCGACGCCGCCGCCTTCAGCAGCCCGGCGCGGACATCGAGCCGGCCGTCGCCGATCACGACCGCCTCGATGTAGTCGCCCCGGTGCCGGGCCGGATCAGGCGCGCGCCCGCGCTCGCTCACCCACAGCAGCAGGCCGGCGGCGAACGCGCCCAGCGCCGGCGCCAGGACGCGAACCTCGGGCGCGAGGTGGCGCGCGGCCGCCACGAGGTGCCCGTCGCGCGCGCCGACGAAGATCGCCTCCAGGCCGAACAGCGCGAGCCGGAAGGCGTGCACGGCGAGCGCGCCCAGCACGCCGGTGATGGCGGCGACCACGAGGTGGCGCCAAGGCGCATCGAGCCGCGCCAGCGCGCGCCGCACCGGGCGCAGCGCCGCGCGGAGCACGCGACGGCGGGGATCGATCCGGGCACGCGGGCTCATTGGATTGTCGGCAGGCGTATCCCGGCCCCGAGTCGCTTCGACATGACCGCCCCGCGGCGCTGGGGTTGCGAAAATCATTCTGCCATGCTCGACGAACTGATGAAGCAGACGCTCCGGGCCACCGGCCTGAAGACCAAGCGCGAAGCGGTCGAACTCGGCCTGCGCACGCTGCTGCGGCTGCGGCGCCAGCAGGAAATCCGGCGGTTCCGCGGCAGGCTCCCCGGGAGGGCGACCTCGAGGCGATGAGGGCCGATCGTTGATCCTGGCCGACTCCAGCGTCTGGATCGACTACTTTCGCGGCACCGTCACGCCGCAGACCGATCGACTCGACGCGCTGCTCGGCAGCGAGCCGCTGGCCACCGGCGACCTCATGCTCGCCGAAGTGCTGCAGGGCTTCGACGACGATCGCGACTTCGACCAGGCGCGCCGTCTGCTGGATCCGCTCGACATCGCCGACATCGGCAGTCGGGAGATCGCCATCGGCGCAGCGAAGAACCTCCGCGCGCTGCGCCGGCTGGGCGTCACTGCGCGCAAGACGATCGACACGCTGATCGCGACGCGCTGCATCGCCGACGGCCATGCGCTGCTCTACAGCGACCGCGACTTCGACCCGTTCGTCGCGCACCTGGGCCTGCGCTCCGCGATGACGGGTGTTTGAGCCCGCGGCCGCGCCGATTATGATGTCGCGGCCCGCCCACCATCCGCGTCGCGCGCGACGCAAACGGAGCGCAACATGGCATGGATCGTCGTACTGATCGTCCTCGCCGTCGTCGGCTACGGCATCGCCCTCTACAACCGGCTGGTCCGCGGCCGCCAGATGGCCGAGGAAGGCTGGAGCGGCATCGACGTGCAGCTGAAGCGGCGCGCCGACCTGCTGCCCAACCTGGTCGAGACGGTGCAGGGCTACGCGACGCACGAGCGCGAGCTGCTGCAGCGCGTCACCGAGCTGCGCAACCAGGCGCGAGCGGTGCCGCCCGACGACGTGGCCGGGCGCGCGCAGGTCGAAGGGCTGCTCTCGGGCGCGATCGGCCGACTGCTGGCGATCGTCGAGAACTACCCGGACCTGAAGGCGAACCAGAACTTCCTGCAGCTGCAGGAGCAACTGGCGACGATCGAGAACGAGGTCCAGATGGCGCGCCGCTACTACAACGGCGCGGCGCGCGACCTGAACGTGATGGTCGAGTCGTTCCCGAGCAACCTGGTCGCCGGGGCCACGGGCTTCGTGAAGCGCGCGTTCTTCGAGACCGACGAGGAATCGCGCGCGGTGCCGAAAGTGTCGTTCCCCGGGTAGCCGCCCGGGGGCCGCGCGATGGCATCGGCACCGCGGTCGCTGCGGTGCGCCGCGCTGGCGGCGCTGCGCGCCGTGCTCGCCTCGGTCTGCCCGGCTTCATTGGCCGCGCTGGTCGCCGTCGCCACGCTGGCGGCCCCGGCACGCGCCGAGGAGGCGATCGAGCGCTTCGACTCGACGATCGAGGTGCGCGCCAACGGCGATCTCGCCGTCACCGAAACGATCGTCGTGCACGCCGAAGGCCTGCAGATCCGCCGCGGCATCTATCGCGACTTCCCGCTGCGCTTTCGCGATGCCGAGGGACGACTGCGCGAGGTCGGGTTCGAGCTGGTCGAGGTCATGCGCGACGGCCGCCCCGAGCCGCACTTCACGCGGCGCAACGATCGCGGCGTGCGCATCTACGCCGGCAGCGAAGACATGCTGCTGCCGGCGGGCCGCCACGCCTACCGCTTCAGCTACGTCACCAGCCGGCAGCTGCGCCACTTCCCTGACCACGTCGAGCTCTACTGGAACGTGACCGGCAACGAGTGGGCGTTCCCGATCCGCGAGGCCAGCGCGACGATCCGGCTGCCCGGCAACGCCGCGCCGGTGCGCTGGACCGGATACACCGGCCGCTTCGGCGAGCGCGGCGGCGACTTTCGCGCCGCGCTGCAGCCCGGCGGCGCGCTCGGCTTCGCGAGCACGCGCACGCTGCAGGCCGGCGAGGGCCTGACCGTGGTGGCCGAGCTTCCGGCCGGCGCGGTGGCCGCCCCCAGCCAGGCGCAGCAGCTGGGCTATGCGTTGCTCGACTACCGCCGCTACCTGCTCGCGGGGCTGGGCGGGCTCGGCGTACTCGCCTTCTACCTGATCGCGTGGCGCGCGGTGGGCCGCGATCCGCCGAAGGGCACGGTCATTCCGCAATTCCATCCGCCCGAGGGCATCTCGCCGGCGCTCGCCGCCTACATCCGCAACTGGGGCTGGAAAGCCGGCTGGCGCGAATTCACCGCCGCCGCGGTGTCGCTCGCAGTCAAGGGGCTGGTGGTGTTCGACGATCGCAACGACACGCTGACGCTGAAGCGCGCCGCCCGCGGCGCCGATGCCCAGCGCACTACCGCCGGGGCTGCAAGCTCCGGCGCGAGCGTCGACGCTGCATCGACGCTGCCCGCCGGCGAGCGCGCGCTGCTCTCCTCGATCGACGGGCACGGCGGCACCGCACGCGTGAAGAGCTCCAACGGCAAGAGCCCGGTAGCCGCGCTCGCCAATTTCAGGACGGCGATCGAGAAGGACAACCGCAACCGGTTCTTCCGGCGCAATCTCGGCTGGTTCGCGGCCGGCATCGCGCTCACCGCGCTGGCGGTGGCAGCCACCTTCAAGTTCGGCTACGTCGACGACGACGAGATCGGCCTGCTGGTCGGCGCGGTGGTGGCCGGCGTCTTCGTCGGCGGCTTCCTCGTGGGGACGGTGCGCTCGCTGCTGAAGGCGCGCAGCCTGCGCACCATCATCCCGGCCGCGATTCACGTCGCGGTGATCGTCTTCGTCGGCGCGATGATCGCGACCCTGCTGGCCGAGTTCGGCGCCTCGCTCGACGGCTTCCGTCGCACCGTTCTCGACGCGCTGGTCGAGAAAGGCTTTCCGCTCGCGCTGGTCGGCGGCTTCGCGCTGCTCAACGGCCTGTTCTACTACCTGCTGCGCGCGCCCACTGCGGCGGGTCGTCCGCTGATGGACCAGATCGAGGGGCTCGAGCTGTACCTGCGCACCGCCGAGAGCGCGCGGATGAACATGGCGGGCGCGCCCGAACTCACCACCGCGCACTTCGAGCGGTTGCTGCCGTATGCGATCGCGCTGGAGGCCGAAGAACCGTGGTCCGAGGCGTTCGAAGCCGCGTTCGCCCGCGCGCATCCGGGCGAGGACCTGCGGGATGCCTACCGGCCCGCATGGCACGGCGGCACGCGCTGGTCGGGCCGTGGCTTCGGCAGCTCGGTCGCGGGCGCGGTGGCGGCCGCCGAAGCGTCGTTCGCCAGCGCGACGCCGGCGCCCTCGTCGTCCTCGTCGGGCTTCGGCGGCGGCGGCGGATCGGGCGGCGGCGGGGGTGGTGGCGGCGGCGGCGGATGGTGATCGGCCTCAGGGGCCGAAGAATCCCCGACCCGCGGACACCCGGTCTCAGTGATCCTCGACCAGTCGCGCCAGCAGCGCGCGCACCTGCAGCGGGTCGTCGGCGGCCAGCAGCCGCGTTACCCGTGGCGCGAGCCGCGAGGTGTCGGCGCGCAGGATCTCCTGCTTCACGCGCAACAGGCTCGCCGGGTGCATCGAGAACTCGGTCAGCCCCATGCCGAGCAGCAGGTGCGTGGCGGCCCAGTCGCCGGCCATCTCGCCGCACACCGCCACCGGCTTGCCGGCCTTGCGCGCGGTGCGGATCGTCATGCCGATCAGCCGCAGCACCGCGGGGTGGAACGGCTCGTACAGCGACGCGACGTCGTGGTCGGAGCGGTCGATCGCCAGCGTGTACTGGATCAGGTCGTTGGTGCCGATCGACAGGAAGTCGAGCTTGCGCACGAACAGGCCCGCGGTGAGCGCGGCCGCCGGCACTTCGACCATGCCGCCGATCGCGATCGCGGCGTCGAACGACTGGCCGCGCTTGCGCAGCTGCTCGCGGGCCAGCTCGACCAGCCGCAGCGCCTGGTCGATCTCGTGGCTGTGCGCGAGCATCGGCAGCAGCAGGCGCGCGCTGCCGAACGCCGAAGCGCGCAGGATCGCGCGCAGCTGTTCGAGGAACACCTCGGGTTCGGCCAGGCAGTAGCGGATCGCGCGCTGGCCCAGCGCCGGGTTCTGCGGCGTCGAGCCGCGCAGCGCCGGCACCGACTTGTCGGCGCCCACGTCGAGCGTGCGGATCGTGACCGGCCGGCCGTCCATCCCGGCCACGGCCTCGCGATACGCTTCGAACTGCTCGTCCTCGCCGGGCAGGTCGCGCCGGTTCATGAACAGGAACTCGGTGCGGAACAGGCCCACGCCCGATGCGCCGGCCGCGAGCGCGCGCGCCGCCTCCTCGGGCCGCTCGATGTTCGCCTGCAGCTGCACCGCGACGCCGTCGGCCGTGACGGTGGGCAGGTGGATCAGCCACTTGCGGCGCTCGCGCTCGAAAGCAGCTCGGCCGCCTGACGGCGCCGGTAGCCGGCGAGCGCCGTCTCGTCGGCGGCGACGATCAGCACCCCCGCCTCGCCGTCGAGGATCAGCCAGTCGTCGTCGGCGATCAGCTGGCTGGCCAAGCCCAGGCCGACCACCGCCGGCACGTTCATGCTGCGCGCGAGGATCGCGGTGTGCGAAGTGGCGCCGCCCAGGTCGATGCCGAAGCCGATCGCCGCGCGCAGCGACAGCATGTCGGCGGGCGAGATGTCGGCGGCGACGAAGATCACCGGCTCGGCAGCCACGGTGGCCTCCGCGGTGGAGCCCGAGAGCACGCGGATCACGCGATCGGCGACCTGCTGCACGTCGCGGCCGCGCTCGCGCAGGTATTCGTCGTCGATCTCCTCGAACTGCGCGGCCGGGTGCCCGGCCTGCGCCGAGAACGCCCACTCGGCGTTCCACAGGTGCTCGCGCATCGCGTCGCGCGCGGCCTGGGCGAGCAGCGGGTCGTCGAGGATCATCACGTGCACGTCGAGCAGCGCGCGCGCCTCGGCCGGCGCGTCCTCGGCCAGTGCTCGCCCAGTGCGCCCAGCTCGGCCCGGACCACCTCGATCGCGGTTTCCAGCCGCAACAGTTCGGCGTCGAGTTGCTCGGCGCGCAGCCGGTAGCGCGGCACGTCGCGCTGCCGCGATTCGAGCACCCTGGCGCGGCCGATGGCGATGCCGCCGCCGATGCCGGTGCCGTGGATGCTGAACATGCGGCTCTCAAGAAAACGTTCTGTAAGTCATTGATTTTTCTTACGGAACACCGGGTCCATATGCGGGCCTGAATTGCTCAGAGGTCTTCTTCGCGGTACTCGTCGGCGCGGCGCGGGCGCTCGGCCGGCTCGCCTTCGAGCGCGCGCAGCTCGACGCGCCGGATCTTGCCCGAGATCGTCTTCGGCAAGTCGGCGAACTCGATGCGGCGGATCTTCTGGTATGGCGCCACGCGCTGCGCGACGAACGCGAGGATCGAGCGCGCCAGCTCGGGCCCCGGCTTGAAACCCGGGCGCAGGATCACGAAGGCCTTGGGCACCGCCAGCCGCCGCGCGTCGGGGCTGGGCACCACTGCCGCCTCGGCGACCGCCTCGTGCTCGATCAGCACGCTTTCGAGCTCGAACGGGCTGATCCGGTAGTCGGAGCTCTTGAACACGTCGTCGGCGCGGCCGATGTACCAGAGGTAGCCGTTCTCGTCGCGGCTGGCGACGTCGGAGGTGCGATAGTGGCTGCCGCCCAGCACCTCGCGATTGCGCGCCTCGTCGCCCGCGTAGCCGGCCATCAGGCCGAGCGGCCGCGGGCGCAGCGCGAGTGCCACCTCGCCGGTCTCGGCCTCGCGACCTTCGGGGTCGAGCAGCATCACGTGGTAGCCGGGCATCGGGCGTCCCATCGACCCCGCCTTCACCGGCTGGCCCGGCGAGTTGGCGACGATGCAGGTGGTCTCGGTCTGGCCGTAGCCGTCGCGGATCGTCAGGCCCCGGGCATGGCGCACGCGCTCGATCACTTCGGGGTTCAGCGGCTCGCCGGCGCTCAGCGCCTCTTCGAGCGCCACCGGCCAGGCCTTCAGGTCTTCGAGGATCAGCGCGCGCCAGACGGTGGGCGGCGCGCACAGCGTGGTGACCTTGTGGCGCACCAGCGCGTCGAGCGTGCGCCGCGCGTCGAAGCGCGCCTGGTTGAAGACGAAGACGGTGGCGCCGGCGTTCCACGGCGCGAACACGCAGCTCCACGCGTGCTTGGCCCAGCCGGCCGAGCTGATGTTCCAGTGCACGCCGCCGGGCTTCAGGCCGATCCAGTACATCGTCGACAGGTGGCCGACCGGGTAGCTCTGCTGGGTGTGCAGCACCATCTTCGGCTTGGCGGTGGTGCCCGAGGTGAAGTAGAGCAGCAGCGGGTCTTCGCGGCGGGTGGCACCGTCGGCCGCGAACGCGGCCGGCGTCGCGTCGGCCTGCGCGTAGGGCGTCCAGCCCTCGCGCTGGCCGCTGACGGTCACGCGGATGCACTGCTGCGCGAGGCCGTCGAACTTCGCGGTGCCGTCGGCGTCGGTGATCACGCAGCGGATGCGGCCGCGCTCGAGCCGGTCGCCGAGGTCGGCGGTGGACAGCAGCGTGGTGGTCGGGCAGAGCACCGCGCCCAGCTTGATCGCCGCCAGCGTCACCTCCCACAGCGGCGCCACGTTGGGCAGCATCACCAGCAGGCGGTCGCCGCGGGCCACGCCCAGTGCGCGCAGGAAATTGGCGACGCGGTCCGAGCGTTCGCGCATCTGCGCATAGGTCACGCGCTGCTCGGCGCCGTCTTCCTGCACCAGCCACAGCGCGAGCCGCTCGGGCGCTGCGGCGGCCTGCACGTCGAAGAAGTCGAGCGCCCAGTTGAACTCGGGCATGTCGGGCCAGGCGAACTCGCGGCACGCCCGCTCGTAGTCGGTGCGCGCATCGAACAGCAGGTCGCGCGCGGCCAGAAATGCGTCGGTCGATGCCATCGTTCAGTTCTCCCCGAATCCGCTGCCGATCAGTTCCTTCATCGCTTCGAGCGCCTCGGCCTCGTCGGGGCCGTCGGTCTCGATGAGCAATGTGCTTCCCTTCGCCGCCGCGAGCATCATCACCCCCATGATGCTCTTGGCGTTGATCCGGCGCGAGCCCTTCGACAGCCAGACCTCGCACTTGAACTTCGAGGCCGCCGCGGTCAGCCGGGCCGACGGCCTGGCGTGCAACCCGAGCCGGTTCGCCACGACCGCTTCAGCCCTGAGCATCGGGCTCGCAATCCGCAGGCCGGATCGCCTTGCGGGCACTGTCGACGAGCAGTTCGCACAACGCGTCGACCGGCATGCGCCGGTTCGCGATCGCCTTGAGCAGCATCGGCAGGTTCACGCCCGCCAGCACCCGGACGCGTCCTGGCACCGCCAGCTCGATCGCGACCCGCGACGGCGTCGCGCCGTAGACGTCGGTGAGCACCAGCGCGCCGCTGCCGTCGTTGATCCGCGCGAGCAGCTCGCGCGCCGCGACCAGCGCCGCCTGCGGATCCTCGTCGGGGATCACGTCGAGCGCGGCCAGCTGCAGTGGCAGCTGCCCGTAGACATGGCGCGTGCAGTGCACGAGCGCGGTGCCCAGCGGCTCGTGCGAGACGACCAGGATGCCGATCATCGCGCGCAGGCCGCCTCGAGCGCGTCGACGAACAGCTTCGCCACGTCGTAGCCGGTCTGCTGGCGGATCTCCTGGAAGCAGGTGGGGCTGGTGACGTTGATCTCGGTGATGTAGTCGCCGATCAGGTCGAGGCCCACCAGCAGCAGCCCGCGCGCGGCCAGTAGCGGCGCGAGCGCCTGCGCGACCTCGCGGTCGCGCGCCGACAGCGGCCGCGCCACGCCGCGCCCGCCGGCGGCGAGGTTGCCGCGGAACTCGCCGTCCTTCGGGATGCGCGCCAGGCAGTACGGCACCACCTGCCCGCCGATCAGCAGCACGCGCTTGTCGCCGTCGCGGATCTCGGGGAGGAAGCGCTGCGCCATCACCGAGCGCGCGCCGAACTGGTTCAGCGTCTCGATGATGACGGAGATGTTGGGATCGCCCTTCTTGGCGCGGAAGATCGAGGTGCCGCCCATGCCGTCGAGCAGCTTGAACACTGCCTCGCCGTGCTCGTCGACGAACGCGCGCAACTCGTCGGCCGAGCGCGTGACCAGCGTCGGCGGCGTGAACTGCGCGAACTCGGCGATCGCCAGCTTCTCGTTGTGGCTGCGGATCGCCAGCGGGTCGTTGAACACCCGCGCGCCCTCGCGCACCGCGTGCTCGAGCAGGTAGGTGGAGAACACGTACTCCATGTCGAACGGCGGGTCCTTGCGCATCAGCACCGCGCCGAAAGCGGCCACCGGCTCGCTGCGCGCTTCGCCCTCTTCGTACCGGGGCGCGCCGCTGCCGGTGGTGTCGGTGATGCGCAGCGGCGCGGCGTGCGCCATCGTGCGACCGCGCGCGAGCGACAACGCGTGCTGCTCGCAGACGAACAGCTCGTGGCCGCGCGCGGCGGCCTCGACCATCATCGCGTAGGTGGAGTCCTTGTACGTCTTGATCGACGGCAGCGGATCGAGGATCACCAGCAGGCGCATCGGCGCGGGCTCCCGGCAGGGGTTGGGCGAAGGCCGCGCTCAGCCGTAGCGCGACGGGTCGGGGTCGGTCTGCTCGAGCTCGATCGAGGCGGCCAGCAGCGCCAGCCGCGCCACCACGCCGTAGACATAAAAGCGGTTCGGCGCATGCTCGAGCGAGGCGTTGCAGTCGGGCAGGTTGCAGCTGGCGGCGAACGGCAGAGGCACGAAGTGCATGCCCGGCGCGTTCAGGTTCTCGTCCTTGCCGCGCCCGGTGTGCACCCGGTAGAAGCCGCCCACCACGTAGCGGTCGATCATGTAGACCACCGGCTCGGCGACGCCGTCGTTCACCGTCTCGAAGCTGTGCACGCCTTCCTGCAGGATCACCTCGTGCACTTCGAGGCCCTCCTTGACCACCGCCATCTTGTTGCGCTGCTTGCGGTTGAGCTCGCGCACCTCGGCGGCGTCGCGCACCGACATCACGCCCATGCCGTAGGTGCCGGCGTCGGCCTTGACCACCACGAAGGGCTTCTCGTCGATGCGGTATTCGCGATACTTCGCGCGGATCTGCTTCAACAGTGCGTCGACGTTGGTGGCCAGGCAATCCTCGCCGGCACGCTCGTGGAAGTCGATCTTGCCGCAACGCGCGAAGTACGGGTTGATCAGCCACGGGTCCATGTCGAACTGCCGGGCGAAGCGCTTCGCCACTTCGGCGAAGGCCGCGAAATGCTGCGACTTGCGCCGCACCGCCCATCCGGCGTGCAGCGGCGGCAGCAGCACCTGCTCGTGCAGGTCTTTCAGCACCTCGGGGATGCCCGAGGAGAGATCGTTGTTCAGCAGGATCGAGCAGGGGTCGAAGTCTTCGAGCCCCACGCGCAGCCCGCGGCGCACCAGCGGCTCGACCGTCATCGACTGGCCGTCGGGCAACTCGATCTTCGTGGGCGTGCGGATCTCCGGGTTCAGCGTGCCGTAGCGCACGTTCAGCCCGGTCTGGCGCAGGATCGTCGAGAGGCGCTGGACATTCTGCAAGTAGTAGGTGTTGCGCGTGTGGCTCTCGGGAATCAGCAGCAGGTTGCGCGCCTCGGGGCAGTACTTCTCGATCGCGGCCATCGCCGCCTGCACCGCCAGCGGCATCATCTGCGGCGACAGGTTGTTGAAGCCGCCCGGGAACAGGTTGGTGTCGACCGGCGCGAGCTTGAAGCCGGCGTTGCGCAGGTCGACCGACGCGTAGAACGGCGGCGTGTGGTCCTGCCACTCCATGCGGAACCAGCGCTCGATCCGCGGCGTCGCGTCGAGGATGCGGCGCTCGAAGTCCTGCAACGGGGCGGACATCGCGGTGACGAGAGGGGGGGTCATGGCGGCGGCGCGGGGGCGATGCCGGAATTGTAGCGCCGCGCCCCGGGCCGCCCGGCATGCCGCGCGGCTCAGACGTGATAGGCGGTCTCGCCGTGGGCGCTGATGTCCAGTCCCTGGCGTTCCTCTTCCTCGGGCACGCGCAGCCCGACCATCAGGTCGACCAGCCTGAAGGCGACGAAGGCCACCACCGCCGACCAGACGACGGTCAGCAGCACGCCCTGCAGCTGCACCCAGACCTGCGCGCCGATCGAGTAGTCCGGCGCGACCGCGTTGGCGACGTAGTCGAAGACGCCGGTGCCGCCCAGCGACGGCGCGGCGAACACGCCGGTGAGCAGCGCGCCCGCGATGCCGCCCACGCCGTGCACGCCGAACACGTCCAGCGAATCGTCGGCGCCGAGCAGCCGCTTCAGGCCGTTGACCCCCCACAGGCAGGACACGCCTGCCACCAGTCCGATCACCAGCGCGCCCATCGGGCCGACGAAGCCGCAGGCAGGCGTGATCGCCACCAGCCCCGACACCGCGCCCGAAGCCGCACCCAGCATCGACGGACGGCCCTTGCCGACCCATTCGCCCAGCGTCCACGAGACGGTCGCGGCCGCCGCCGCCAGCAGCGTGTTCGCGAAGGCGAGCGCGGCCACGCCGTTGGCTTCGAGGCTGGAGCCCGCGTTGAAGCCGAACCAGCCCACCCACAGCAGCGACGCGCCGATCATCGTCATCACCAGCGAATGGGGCGCCATCGACTCGCGGCCGTAGCCGATCCGCCTGCCGATGACCCAGGCGCCCACCAGCCCCGCCACTCCCGCGTTGATGTGCACCACGGTGCCGCCGGCGAAATCGAGCGCGCCTCGCGCCCACATGAACCCCGCCCCGGCCACGACCGCCTCGAGCGACTTCGCGTCGGTGATCGCGTCGGGTCCCGCCCAGTACCAGACCGCGTGCGCGATCGGCAGGTAGCCGAAGCTGAACCACAGCACCGAGAACAGCAGCACTGCCGGGAATCGCACCCGCTCGGCGAAAGCGCCGACGACGAGCGCGCAGGTGATCGCGGCGAACGTGGCCTGGAAGGCCACGAACGACAGCTCCGGGATCACGACCCCCTTGCTGAAGGTGGCCGCGGTCGATTCGGCGGTGACGCCGCGCAGGAAAATCTTCGACAGGTTGCCGAAGAACGCCCCGTCGCCGCCGAAGGCCAGCGAATACCCATAGGCCGCCCACAGCACCACGACGACCGCGAACACGACCAGCACCTGCATCAGGATCGAGAGCATGTTCTTGGCGCGCACCATCCCGCCGTAGAACAGCGCCAGGCCGGGAATCGTCATCATCGTCACCAGCAGGGTCGCGACGCTCATCCAGGCGACGTCGGCCTTGTCGGGAACGGGTGCGCCGGCCTGCGCCGCGAGCGGCGCGAGCATCAGCGCGCAGGCCGGCGCGGCGTGCCGCGCGTAGAACTTCGAGTCTCGATGTCATGAACGGTCTCTCCATCTGCCCGGGCCGCATGCTCACAACGCCCCGTCGCCGGTCTCGCCGGTGCGGATGCGCAGCACGTGCTGGAGGTCGAAGACGAAGACCTTGCCGTCGCCGATCTTTCCGGTGCGCGCCGAGGTCTCGATCGCCTCGATTGCGCGATCGACCAGCTCGTCCGGAACCGCCACGTCGATCTTCATCTTCGGCATGAAGTCGATCACGTACTCGGCGCCGCGATACAGCTCGGTGTGGCCCTTCTGCCGGCCGAAGCCCTTGACCTCGGCCACCGTCATGCCCTGCACGCCGATCGTGGACAAGGCCTCGCGGACCTCGTCGAGCTTGAAGGGCTTGATGACTGCGGTGATCAGTTTCATGCGTGCCTCCCGTTCAGAAAGTCTTGCCGACCGACAACACCAGCGCGGCCTTGCCGAGGTCGCGCCCGAAAACGTTGCGATAGCACTGGCCCGCGCCGCCGCGGGCATCGGTGCCGACCCAGGCCAGGCCCCAGTTCAGGCCGATCGCCTGGGCGGACAGGCCGAGCTTCCAGTCCGTGTAGGAGCAGTCGCCGGCCGAACGCACTCGCAGGCCTGCGATCGAGCCCGCCGGTATCCACTGGTGGCCGACGTGGGCCAGCAGCGCGACGCCTTCCGCGAGATCGAGGCTGCCGCCGAGATCGAGATAGCCCGCACCCTTGCTGTCGACGAAGCCGAACAGGTCGGTGAGCGCGTGCGAATACTTCAGCGTCAGCGTTTTCCAGCTGCCGGCCGGTAGAGCTCGAGCGAGTCCGGGGAATTGAAGCCCGACGGATAGCGGCCGGGGTAGGCGTAGTAGAGCAGGCCGGCCTCGTAGGCGAAGTCGCCCGAGCTGCGCTCGAGGCCGCCGTACAGATCCCACTCGAGGCTGTTGCTGATGCCGGCGTCGGCGTCGGACAGCCAGCTCACGTTGCTGGCCCAGGTGCCGACGTACAGGCCGCTTGCGTGCGCGTAGTCGAAGCCGCCCTGCAGCGCGGGCCTGCCGTCGGTCTGCGCGATGCCGCGATAGCGGTATTCGCTTGCCAGGCCGATGTTGCCGGTGAATGCTTGCTGCGGCTGCGCCGTCTCGGACTGCGCGACCGCGAAGCCGGTGAAACTGCTGCAGGCCGCGCAGGTGAACGCGGCGGACAGAAGGGCTCTCTTCGTCATCGAAACGTTCCTCGGCGATTCGACGGCGCGGGACGCGCCAGTCGTCGAGCTTTCACTTGCATGGACCGTGCCAGCGGGCGCATCCGCGCCGACGGGCGGCCGCAACACGCGGCCGAGGCCCTTCAAGTGTGCGTGCTGCGCCAGCGCGGTGCGCCGGCCAGGCGCGTTCGGGCGCACCTGCACGACGCGTCCCGGTGCACTCGCGCGAATACGCACAGGCCTGGTGCGCGACTCCCGAAGCGCGCAGATGCGCGTGCTAGACTCGATTCACGATGAACGCCACGCCCCCTCCGCTGCTCGCCGACCTGCAGGCGCGGCTCGCCGAACTGCTGCGCAACGGTCCGGCCGCCGACGTCGAACGCAACATGAAGGCACTGCTCGCGCAGGCGTTCCAACGCGCCGACCTGGTCACCCGCGACGAGTTCGACGCCCAGCTCGAGCGGCTGGCGCGGCTGCAGCAGCGGGTCGAGCAGCTCGAGAAACTGCTGGCCGAGCGCGCGGGTTAGCCCGCGCGTCGAGCGCCGGCGCCGGATTCGGCGCCGACCCTCGCGTGCCCGGTGCGCGGCCGCGCCTTCCCGTTCAGTGCAGCAGCGACTTGCCCAATCGGCGCAGCATCGCCGCGCCGTCGCCGGTCCACGCGCTGCCGTGCATGCACGCCAGCGTCTCGGGGCGCAGGCTCGCCAGCTTCTCGATCATCGCCTGCGTGTTGGCCCCGTGCGCGAAGTAGTCCATCTGGCGCCGGAAGGCCTCGCTCGGGCCGACCAGGTCGTCGCTGACCAGCGGCTTGTCACCGGTTCCCGGCTGCGTGAACAGGTCGCCGTTGAACAGCGTCTGCGTCGTCGGGTCGAACAGGTAGCCGGCGTCCCAGCCGTGCGGCACGTGCGGCGTGTACTGCCACTGGACGCGGTGGCGCCCGAGGTCGAGCACCTGTCCGTCGGCCATTCCGATCGGTTCCACGTCGACCAGGTCCCGGACCGAAACCATCGCCGCCACCTCGCTGCACACGGGGCGAGCGAGCGGGGCCGCCGCGAGGAACTCGGGGAGGGCGCCGCACTCGTCGGCCTCGACGTGCGAGAACGCGACGTAGCGCAGGTCGGCGACGGGCATCACCTTTCCGATCTGCGCGCTCACGAGGCCGAACAGCTTCTTCGGGCCGGTGTGGAACAGCAGCGGACGCTCGTCGACGATCAGGTACTGGTTGAAGGAGAAGCCGCCGGGGATGAAATCGGGCGGCATCGCCACGCTGATTCGCCACGTGTCCGGGGCGATCTCGTCGATGGTGGACTTCAGGTTCGGCGTCATGGTTTGGTGCTCCTCGGACGCGAGTGCGATCGTGCTGCGGGCTGCGGTCCGACGACAGCCAGCAGCATCTGGACCAGTCGCCTGCGCACCGCGGGGCGCGGCAGGCCGTGTTCGAGCACCATCCGGTGCCAGGGATCGAACGACAACAGGGTTTCCCAGGCCGCGGCGACCTCGCGGTGATCGCCGGCGCCGAGGTGACGTTCGAGCAGTTGCGCGATCAGCGCCGTCTGCTGCGCACGGGCGGCGTCGCTCATCCGGGCGAGGAACGGGATCACGCGATCCTCCCGCCAGGCCTTCCAGGGCGCGAAGTGCGCGTTGAGCGCGTCGGCCGCTTCGACCATGCGCTCGGTCGCGGCGCGCAAGTCGGGCGCGCCCAGGATCTGTTCGACCGGCGCCTGCGGCGCCCGGCTCGCCACATGCGCGGTGCAGGCGCCGAGCAGGTCTTCCAGGCTCGGGAAGTGGCTGTAGACGGTGGGCAGCGAAACGCCGGCCTGCCGCGCGATGTCGGCGTTGCTGGTGGCGACGGCGCCTTGCTGCGCGTGAAGCTCGGCTGCCGCCGCTGCGATGCGCTCGCGCAGCTCGGCCTGCTTGCGGCGGCGGGTTTCGCTGTTGTACGGCCGGGGTGGCATGGCGTGGGTCCTCGGAGCGGCGCTGTAGTTCGATTAAGTTTAGGCTAAGTAAAATAAATGTCAAGACTCCGGTGGCGATAAACCCGACGTCGGGCGCAACGGTCACGCTTCGGCAGATCGGCCGAGCCATTGGCTTAGCCGGCGCGCGGCCGGCGACGGCGCGCGCAGCCTAGACTCGGAGGGCCGCCTCAACACCCCTCGCCGCCCACGCGCTTCCCCGATGTCCGTCGCCGTCGTCCGCTCGCGCGCCCTCCTCGGGCTCGATGCGCCGGAGGTGCGTGTCGAGGTGCACGTCGGCAACGGCCTGCCGGCGTTCCACATCGTCGGGCTGCCCGAGGCCGAGGTCCGCGAGAGCCGCGACCGGGTGCGCGCGGCGCTGCTGCATGCGGGCTTCGATTTCCCGAACCGGCGGCTCACCGTCAACCTCGCGCCGGCCGACCTGCCGAAGGAGTCCGGCCGCTTCGACCTGCCGATCGCGATCGGCATCCTCATGGCCAGCGGGCAGCTGCCGGACGGGCCGCTGGAAGAGCTGGAACTGGTGGGTGAGCTTTCACTTACCGGCGCAATCCGGCCGATCCGCGGCGCGCTCGCGATGGCGCTGGCGGTGGCGCGCGCCGAGCGGCCGCGCACGCTGGTGCTGCCGGCGACCAACGGCGCGGAAGCCGCGCTGGTCGACGACGCGCGCCTGCTCGGCGCGGTCGACCTGATCGGAGTGGCTGCTCACCTCGTTGGTACCAGCCCGTTGGAGCGGATCTCGCCGGCGCCGCGCGCGCCCGCGCCGGCCGCCGACGGCGATTTCGCCGACGTGAAGGGGCAGGCCGGCGCCAAGCGGGCGCTGGAGATTGCCGCTGCTGGCGCACACAACCTGTTGATGGTCGGGCCGCCCGGCGCCGGAAAATCGCTGCTCGCGCAGCGGCTGCCCACGATCCAGCCTCCGCTGTCACGCGACGAGGCGCTCGAAACCGCCGCGCTGGCGAGCCTGGCGGGCCGCTTCGCGCCCGCCGACTGGGGACGCCGCCCGTTTCGCGCGCCGCACCACGGCGCTTCGGCCGCCGCGATCGTCGGCGGAGGCGCGAACCCGCGGCCCGGCGAAGCCAGCCTCGCGCATCACGGCGTGCTGTTCCTCGACGAGTTGCCCGAGTTCTCGCGCGCGGTGCTCGAAGCGCTGCGCGAGCCGCTCGAAACCGGCCGCATCGGCGTCGCACGCGCAGCGCGGCAAGTCGAGTTCCCGGCGCGCTTCCAGCTGGTGGCGGCGATGAACCCCTGCCCCTGCGGTTACCTGGGCGACGAGCGCTGCCGCTGCACGCCCGAGCAGGTGCGCCGCTATCAGACCAAGCTGTCGGGGCCGCTGCTCGACCGCATCGACATGCTGCTCGGGTGCGGCCGGTCGACGAGTCGACGCTGATGCGACACGCAGACGGCGAGCCGAGCGCCGCGATCGCCGCGCGCGTGGGCCGCGCGCGCGAACGCCAGCTCGCGCGGCAAGGCAAGCCGAACGCGCACCTCGCACCGCCGGAGATCGACCGCCACTGCCCGCTGCGCGACGATGCCGCCGCCCTGCTGCGCCAGGTCGCGCACCGCCAGCACTGGTCGTCGCGAGCGCTGCATCGCGCGCACAAGCTGGCGCGCACGATCGCCGACCTGAACGGCGAAGACTCGATCGGCGCGCAACACGCCGCCGAAGCGGTCGCCTACCGCCGCGCGCTCGACGCCCCCCACCCCGCCCCGGCCAACGAAATGCGATGATCTCCCTTCCCACTTCCCCCTTCGCCGACGGACTCGCGCATGTCAACTCCACCTCCCCTCTCCGGCCTGAAAGTGGTCGAACTGCATGCGATCGGCCCGGTGCCTTTCGCCGGCCAGCTGTTGCGCTCGCTCGGCGCCCGCGTCGTGCGCGTCTCGCCGCCCAGCGACCCCGGCCTGGGCATCGGCGTGAAGCCCGAGTACGACCTGCTCAACGTCGGCAAGGACGCGCTGTCGGTCGACCTGAAGCGGCCCGACGGGCTCGCCGCGCTGCGCCGCGAACTCGCGAACGCCGACGTGCTGCTCGAAGGCTTTCGCCCCGGCGTGCTCGAAGCGGCTCGGCCTTGCGCCCGCCGCGCTGCTCGACGCGCATCCGCGGCTGGTCGTCGGCCGCCTGTCCGGCTGGGGTCGCGACGGCGAGCTGTCGGCGCGTGCCGGCCACGACATCAACTACCTCGCGCTGTCGGGCGTGCTCGAGGCGATCGGCGCGCGCGAGGCGCCGGTGCCGCCGCTGAACCTGGTGGCCGACTTCGGCGGCGGCGCGATGCACCTCGTGGTCGGTGTGCTCGCCAGGCTGGTGCAGCGCTCGATCACGCAGCGCGGCGGCGTCGTCGAAACCAGCATCCTCGCCGGTACGGTGGGGCTCACGCCGATGGTCTACGGCCTGATGGCCGGAGGCCTCTGGAACCTCGAGCGCGCGAACAACATCCTCGACGGCGCGCTGCCGTTCTACCGCGTCTACCGCTGCGCCGACGGCCGTTTCGTCGCAGCCGGGGCGCTCGAGCCGAAGTTCTACGCGCAGCTGCTGGCGGTCACCGGGCTCGACGGCGAGATCGACCCGCGCGACCAGTATCGGCCGTCGAGCTGGCCGGCGACGATCGAGCGCTTCGCCGCGCGCTTCGCCACGCGCGGCCGCGACGACTGGGCGCAGGCGGCGGCGGCGTACGACGCCTGCCTGTCGCCGGTGCTCGATTTCGCCGAAGCCGCGCGGCATCCGCACAACCTCGCCAACGGCCTGTATCGCGGTGAACCGTTCGCGCAACCGGCCGAAACGATCCGCTTCGACCGCGACCTGGGCGAGGGATAGGCGCTACAACCGCAGCGTCAGCCGGCGCAGGCTCGGCTCGCCCTCCTCGGGCCCGACCTCGAAGCCGTGCGAGCGGGCCAGCTCGATCATGTGGTGGTTGACCGCGAAGGTGGTGCCGACCAGTTCGCGGTAGCCGACCACGCGCGCGGCGCGCACCAGCCGGTCGAACAGCGCGTAGCCCACGCCGCGGCGCTGCCAGAGATCGGTGACGACGATCGCGAACTCGGCCACGCCGGGCCGCTCGGAGAGATCGAAGCGCGCCACGCCGATGATCCCGTCGCCGGTGGCCGCGTCGCCGCCGAACGCGGCCAGCGCGAGGCGGCGCGGCCAGTCGGGCCGCACGAGTTCCGCGACCTGCTCGTCGGTGACTTCGCTGATCGTGCCCAGAAGCCGCTGGCCGAGCGAGGCCGCCGACAGGCCGTCGATGAACGCGCGCTCGTGCGCCGCATCGTCGGCGCGCAGCGGCCGGATGTGCAGGCGCACCCCGCGGCGGCTCTTGCAGCGCACGTTCAGCCACCGCGGCATGCGCACCGATACCGGCGCGGCCGGCTCCGACGGCGGCTGCGGCGGATTGGCGTCGCTCATGCCACCATCGCCCTGGGCGGGCGCACCCGCCAGAAGACCAGCACCCACAGCGCGACCCCCTGTATCGCGACCCACGCCAGCATCGCACTGCGAAAGCCCTGCTCGCTGTGCTCGACGCCGTCGCCGAGCAGGTCGACCGTGACGCCGAACAACCACTGCGCGAGGAACATCCCGGTCATCGTCACCAGGTTGTAGGCGGTGAAGGCGCGTCCGGTGAGCTTCTCGGGAAACGACAGGCTCACGTGCGTCTGCGACAGCGCGTTCACCGTGGCCGCGAGCGCCAGCGGCAGCCAAAGCAGCCATGCGGCGCTGCCGTGCGCCACGGCGATCCCCAGCTCCAGCGCCAGCATCACCGCGACGCCGCTGGCGACGAGCCGCAAGGTCGTCCAGCCGCGACGCACCAGCGACGGCACCGCCCAGCCCAGCGCCAGGTAGCCCAGCATCAACACCGGGTTGAACACGAACAGCGCCTGCGCGGCGCTGTCGGCGTCCATGTCGAGCACCTTGCGCAGCCACGGGCCGATCCACAGCCCCTGGAACGCGATGAAGCTCGACTGCACGGTGAGCGAAGTGAGGCCGAAGCGCCAGAAGTACGGCTCGCCGAACACCTGCCGGTAGGCCGCCCATGGCGCCTCGTCCTGGTGCGCGGTGCCCGCGGGCTCGCCGGGCAACTGCAGCGCGATCGCCGCGCTGGCCGCGCACAGCAGCGCCGCCGCCACCCAGAACACGCCGCGCCATCCGATCAGCGGCAGCGCCAGCTGCACCGGCACCGTCGTGACCAGCGCGCCCAGCGTGCCGGCCACCAGCATCCATGCGGCCAGCTGCTGCTGGCGCGCGTCGACGTACCAGAAACGGAACGCGCGCAGCGAGGCCATCAACGCGCCCGACACGCCGACGCCGATCAGCGCGCGCCCAAGCCAGAGCACGGTGACGCTGTGCGCCAGCGCGAACACCGCGCAGCCGGCGGCGGCCACCAGCAGCAGCGCCGCGTCGACGCGCCGCGAGCCGAAGCGGTCGAGCCAGATGCCCAGCGGCATCTGCATCGCCGCGAACGCGAAGAAATAGGCCGACGACAGCGAGCCGAGCTGCGAGTTCGACAAGCCGAACTCGGCGATCAGGTCGGGAGCGATCACCGCGTTGACCGAGCGCAGCGCGTACGACATGAAGTATCCGCTCGCGAACGCGGCGAACACGCGGATCGCCAGCGCGGGCGCAAGCACGGGGCTGGCGGCGGCGCTCATCGCCTCACTCCGGGATCCCGAACGAATCGAGGAAGACCCCGGTGTGCTCCGCATCGGGCACGGGCCCGATCATGACCGCCTGCCAGGCCCGGCTGCCGCGCGCGACGAACAGCGCCGACAGATGCATCGGGCGATCGCCGAGCCGCCCCGACGCTTCGATGCGCACGCCGGGTTGCATCGCCGTCGCGCGGCCGGCCGGGTCGACGACCGGCACCGCCGCCTCGACGGCCTCGGTCTCGCGGCCTCCGATGTTGCGCACCATCGCCGTGCGCATCGCCGCGCCGGCCCTCTCGCGCGTGGACGCCTGCGAGTCGGGCAACTCGACCATGCCGACGGTGAACGACTGCTCGCCCACCCGCGCCCCGCTCATCGCCATTGTCACGGCCAGGTCGTCCAGATGGATCGGGCGCGACATCGACGCCGGTTTGCCGGGTAGCATGACGAGGTACCCGGTACCGGGCGGCCGGATCTCGCGCCAGTTGTAGTCGGGAGCACAGGCGGCCAGCAAGAGCACGCAAGCGGCAGCGGCCAGCGGCACGCGCCGCCGGCGCAACCTGGATCTGGGGTTCATTCGATAATGGTAACAATCGGGCGGAACCCGCAGCGGAGGCAGCGCATGATCTACCAATTCAAGTCGCGCGCCACGGGCTCGGTCATCATGACGAAGCCGGTGGCCGAGTGGATCCTGAAGATCGTCGGCAAGGAGCCCGGCGCCACCGGCATCGTCACCGTCGGGCAGATGCCGGCAGCGATCGCCGCGCTGCGCAAGGCGATCGACGAGGAGCGCGCGACGCTCGCCGAGGAAGCGGGCGGCGGGGCGGCGGGCGCGCCGGAAGAGTCCGCCGGCGAAGATGCCTACCCGGTGTCGCTCGCGCAGCGCGCCTTCCCGTTCATCGAGATGCTCGAAGCCGCGCACAAAGCGGGCAAGGACGTCACCGGGGGGTGTAGCGGCCGCGCCGATGTGCTGCTTCGAAGTGATCCCCATCGACACGTAGATGCTGGTCAGGCCGTCGATGCCCACGTCGGCCGGCTGCACCCAGTCGCTGGGCACGTAGATCAGGCCGCCGCCCACCGGTACCGGCGCCGTCGGCACCAGCACCGCGAGATAGTCGAGCTCGCCCACGCGCACCGGCTCGGGCGTCGACAACAGGCCGAGCACGGCGGCGCCGCCCACGCCGCCGAAGTGCAGCCACACCGGGCTCATCGAGCGCATCCCCTGCGGATCGCGTTGCGCGAGCAGCCCGACGAACTTGTTGGCCATTTCGTAGACGTTGCGCACCACCGGGATGCGCATCATCACCGCATCGGTCGCCGCGGCGAGCATGCCCCGAAGGCGCGTCTGCACCAGCGCCCCCAGCAGGAAGATCGCCGCGACGACGGCACCGGCCCCGACCAGGTAGCTGGCCACTTCGGAGCCGGCGATGCCTAGGCCCAGCACCCCGAGCATGCGTCCAATCAAGCTTCCCGGCCCGAGGTAATCGACCAGCAGGCGCACCGCCCACAGGAAGACCAGCAGCGTCGCGGCCAGCGGCAGCGCAGCCAGCAGGCCGGTGACGAAGGTGTTCAGGAAGCGCCTGGACATCGAATGCATGGGGGTCACCGTCGCTGCGAGCCTGCGCGCAGTCTCGCACGCTGGCCGCTGGCCGCGCGAGGCCGCGGCGCGCTTGCACATTCGTGCAGCATTGCTGAAAATCCGTTCATGCCGCCGAACGAACAGGACGCGCTGTCGATCCGCGTCGCACGCCTTTACTACTACGAGCACCTCACGACCGCGCAGATCGCCGACGAACTCGGCACCTCGCGCTCGACGGTGTCGCGTCTGCTCACGCGCGCGCGCGAGCGCGGGCTGGTCGAGATCCGCATCCACGACCCGGCGCAGCATCCACAGGGCATCGAGTCGCGGCTGCGCGAGCGCTTCGGCCTGCGCGTGGCCCGCGTCGTGTCGGTGCCCGAGACGGCCGACGAGCACGACTGGCTCGAGCGCGTGGCGGCCTTCGCCGCCGGCTACCTGAACACGGTGATCGACACCGACGCGGTGGTGGGCATCGCGTGGGGGACGACGCTGCGCAAAGTGGCGTCGAAGCTCTCCCCGAAGCCGGTCGCGAACGCGGACGTCGTCGCGCTGAATGGGTCGGGCACCGCGCAGGAGATCGACAGCACCTTCAGCAGCGACATCGTCACGCGCTTCGCCGCCAACTACGGCGCGCGCCCGCACGCGTTCCCGGTTCCCGCGTTCTTCGACTACGCCGAGACGCGCACCGCGCTGTGGCGCGAGCGCAGCGTGCGCCGCCTGCTCGACCTGCAAAAGCGCGCGCGCATCCTCGTCTACAGCGTCGGCGCGTTTTCCGGTCGGGTGCCCAGCCACGTGCACAGCGGCGGCTTCCTCGAACCGGCCGACCTGCGAAGCCTGCGCCGCGACCGCGTGGCCGGCGACATCGCCACCATGTTCTTTCGCGCCGACGGCAGCTACGCCGACATCGCGCTGAATGCGCGCGCCAGCGGCCCCGATCTCGCGCTGTTCCGGCGCGCGCCGCACTCGATCTGCGTGGCCAGCGGCACCGGCAAGGTCGAAGGCCTGCGCGCCGCGCTCGCCGGAGGCTTCGTCAACACGCTGATCGTCGACGAGCCGACCGCGCGCCTGCTGCTCGCCGACCGGGTGCGCACCGGGAGAAGCGCGTGAACCGGCCGGCCGACGAATACGACCTGCTGGTCGTCGGCGGCGGCATCAACGGCGCGGGCATCGCGCGCGACGCGGCCGGCCGCGGCCTGCGCGTGGCGCTGGTCGAGCAGGCCGACTTCGCCGGCGCCACCTCGTCGGCCAGCACCAAGCTGATCCACGGCGGCTTGCGCTACCTCGAGCACTACGAGTTCCGGCTCGTGGCCGAGGCTTTGGCCGAGCGCGAAGTGCTGCTGCGGATCGCCTCGCACATCGCGCGGCCGCTGCGCTTCGTGATGCCGCAGGTGGCCGGACTGCGGCCGGCCTGGATGATCCGCACCGGCCTGTGGCTCTACGACCGCCTCGGCGGGCGCACCAGCCTGCCGAAGTCGTGCGCGGTGCGGCTCGCGCCCGATCGCTACGGCGCGGGCCTCGACCCGCGCCCGGCCAGAGGTTTCGCGTATTCGGACGCCTGGGTCGACGATGCGCGGCTGGTGATCCTCAACCTGCGCTCGGCGCAGGCGCACGGCGCGGTGCTGATGCCGCGCACCCGCTTCGTCGGCGCGCAGCGCCTCGACGGCGCCTGGCAGGCCTCGGTCGAGCCCACCCACGGCGGCGGGCGCCGCGAACTGCGCGCGCGTGCTGGTGAACGCTGCCGGGCCGTGGGTGACGTCGGTGCTCGACGCCGCCGGCGGGGGCCGGGAGCCGGCACGCGTGCAACTGGTGAAGGGCAGCCACGTCGTGGTGCCGCGCGCGTATGTCGGCGATCATGCCCTGATCCTGCAGAACAGCGACCGCCGCATCGTGTTCATGATCCCCTACGAGCAGCGCTTCACGCTGATCGGCACCACCGACGTCGCGGTGGCGAGCCTCGACGAGGCGCGCGCGATCGGCACCGAGGAAACCCGCTACCTGCTCGACGCGGTCAACCGCTATCTCGCGCACCCGCTCTTCACGCGCGACATCGTCTGGAGCTACACCGGCGTGCGCCCGCTGTACGACGACGGCTCGAACAACCCGTCGGAGACCACGCGCGACTACACGCTGACGGTCGACGATCGCGACGGCGTCGCGCAGCTGTCGGTGTTCGGCGGCAAGATCACCACCTATCGGCGGCTGGCCGAAACCGCGCTCGACCGGCTGCAGCCGTGGCTGCGCCACCGCCGCGGGAACTGGACGCACGGCGAGCCGCTGCCGGGCGCGGTGCCCGATCCCGCGATCGCCGCCGACCTGCTGCGCGCGCGCCGCCCCGCGCTGCCGCGACCGCTGCTCGAGGCGCTGTTCCGGCGCCACGGCGCGCTCGCCGACGAGCTGCTCGGCGACGCGCGCTCGCCGGCCGACCTCGGCCGCGACTTCGGCGGCGGGCTCACCGAGCGCGAAGTCGCCTGGTGCGTCGAGCGCGAATGGGCCGCGTGCGCCGACGACGTGCTGTGGCGCCGCACCAAGGCGGGGCTGCACATGAACGTCGCGCAGCGCGCCGGGTTCGCGCACTGGTTCGACAGGCAACGCCATCGTCCTGCGACAATCGCGTGAGTCGGCTGCGCGGACATCGACGATGAAGCTGATCACATGGAACGTCCAGTGGTGCCGCGGCTGCGACGGCCGCGTCGACCCCGCGCGCATCGTGGCGCATGCGCGCGCGCTGGCCGATTTCGACGTCCTGTGCCTTCAGGAGGTCGCCGCCAATTTTCCGGGGCTCGCCGGCAGCCGCGGCGAAAACCAGTTCGAGCTGCTCGCGCGGCGCCTGCCCGACTACACGCCGATCCCGGCCGCCGCGGTCGACACGGTCGCGCCGGGCGGGGCGCGGCGCGCGTTCGGCAACCTGATTTTGAGCCGCTACCCGGTGCTGCAGGTGCTGCGCATCCAGCTGCCGTGGCCGAGCGACCCGAATGCCTCCAGCATGCCGCGCGTGCTGCTCGAAGCCACGGTCGAGACGCCGCTGGGCCCGATCCGGGTGATGACCACGCACCTCGAGTACTACTCGGGGCTGCAGCGCATCGCGCAGGTCGAGGCGATTCGCGCGCGCCACGCCGAGGCCTGCGGGCACGCCCGCGTCGATCGCGAACCCGACCGCTCCGAGGGGCCATTCCGCGCGATGCCGCAGACCCGCTCGGCGATCCTCACCGGCGACTTCAATTTCCGCCCTGACGACCCGCTGCACGGCCGGCTGCAGGCTGCGCTCGGCGAAGGATCGAGCTCGCTGGTCGACGCATGGCAGGCACTGCACCCGCACGCAGCGCATCCGCACACCAACGGGGTGCACGACCGCGTGCAATGGCCGGCACCCTATACCTGCGACTTCGTCTTCGTCAGCGACGACCTCGCGCCGCGGCTGCGCGCGGTGAAGGTCGACGGCGACACGCAGGCGTCCGACCACCAGCCGCTGCTGGTGGAACTGGCCTGAGGCGCGGCACGGTGGCTGCGGATCCGGCACCGATCGCCGACTTCCCGCGCGCGGTCGCCGCGTCGGTGCACACCGTGCTCGTGGACATCGACGACACGCTCGCCACCGACGGCCGCCTCACCGCCCACGCCTATTCGGCGCTCGAGGCGCTGCGCGAGGCCGGGCTGCGGGTGGTGCCGGTCACCGGGCGGCCGGCCGGCTGGTGCGACCACATCGCGCGGATGTGGCCGGTCGATGCGGTGATCGGCGAGAACGGCGCGTTCTGGATGTGGCACGACGCGAGCGCCGCCAAGCTGCGCGCGCGCCACCTGCTCGACGAGGCGCAGCGCGCCGAGCTCGCGGGACGGCTCGCCGCGGTGCGCGAGCGCATCCTGCGCGAGGTGCCCGGCTGCGCGCCGGCTTCCGACCAGTTCTGCCGGCTCTACGACCTGGCGATCGACTTTCGCGAGGACGTCGCGCCGCTCGCGCGCGCGGACATCGACCGCATCGTGGCCCTGATGCGCGAGGCCAGCATGAGCGCGAAGGTCAGTTCGATCCACGTGAACGGCTGGTTCGGCGACTGGGACAAGCTGGCCACCACGCGGCTGATGATGCGCGAACGCTTCGGTCTCGACCTCGACGCCGAGCGCGCGCGCTGCGTGTTCGTCGGCGACTCGCCGAACGACGCGCCGATGTTCGCGTACTTCCCGAATGCGGTCGGCGTGGCCAACGTGCTCGACTTCCGCGACCGGCTCGACGCGCTGCCGGCCTGGATCACGCGATCGCGCTGCGGCGCGGGCTTCGCCGAGCTGGCGCGGATGCTGGTCGACGCGCGGGAGGCGCCGGCGTCGCGCTGAGCCGGGCGCGCCGTGTCCGCCGCCCGATTACCCGCCGACGATCTCGCGCGCCGCCGCCACCAGCGTCGCGCACTGCGGCGGCGTGCCCACCGTGATGCGCAGCCACTGGTCGATGCGCGGTTTGGCGAAGTGCCGCACCACGATGCCGCGCTCGCGCAGCGCGCGCGCCAGCGCCGCGCCGTCGTGCGCCGGATGGCGCGCGAACACGAAGTTCGCCAGCGACGGCAGCACCTCGAAGCCGAGCGCCGCGAGATCGCCGCTCAGTTGCCCGCGGCTTGCGATCACCGCGTCGCGCGAACGCGCGAACCACGCCTCGTCGCGCAGCGCTGCCGCCGCGCCCGCCTGCGCCAGCCGGTCGAGCGGATACGAGTTGAAGCTGTCCTTCAGCCGCACCAGCGCCTCGACCAGCGGCGCCTGCCCGAGCGCGTAGCCCACGCGCAGGCCCGCCAGCGCGTGCGACTTCGACAGCGTACGCACCACCAGCAGGTTCGGATGCGAAGCCACCAGCGGCGCCGCGGTGTCGGCGCCGAACTCGACGTAGGCCTCGTCGATCACCACCGGCCAGTCGGCGTTCGCCGAGGCCAGCCGCGCAACCTCCGCCCGCGTGATCGCGCGACCCGTCGGGGCGTTCGGGTTCGGCAGGATCACCGGGCCACCGCCGGCGTAGTCGTCCACGCGCAGCGCGAAGCCGTCGGCGAGCGGCACCGTCTCGAAGCCGATGCCGTACAGGCGACACCAGGTCGGATAGAAGCTGTAGGTCACATCGGGGAAGCGCAGCGGCCGCGGCTGCGCGAGCAGGCCCTGGAACGCGAAGGCGAGCACTTCGTCCGAACCGTTGCCGACGAACACCTGTTCGGGCGCGAGCCCCTCGCGCCGCGCGATCGCGGCGCACAGCGCCGCCGACTGCGGGTCGGGATACAGGCGCAGCGCCTCGCCATCCGCGCCGAGTTCGCCGCGAATCGCCTCCGCGACCGCCGGCGACGGCGGATACGGGTTCTCGTTGGTGTTGAGCTTCACCAGCCCGGCGATCTTCGGCTGCTCGCCGGGCACGTAGGGGCTCAGGTCCGCGACGATCGCGCTCCAGAAACGGGACATGGCTTAGTAGTGCAGCTCGACGACCACTGCCTGGTTCTCGCTCGCCGGCCAGCTGCGCGCCGCGATGCGCTCGCCGTCGCACTCGGCGATCACGGTGCGAACCGGGCCCGGCGGGAGCAACAGCTTCGACTCCGAGATGCCGATCGCGCCGGGCGGCACTCCGGGCAAGTCGGCGCCGTCGAGGCTCGCGCGGTCGCGGCGCGGGTCGAAGTCGCCGCGCGGCCGGCTCATGACCACCACGCTGCCCGCTGCGCGCTCAGCCGCGGTGAGGCGCATCGGCTGCATGCCGACGATGTTCGACGAACGCGGAAACGCCGAACGATACACGTGCGTGACCGCGAAGCCGGGCACCGCGAGCACGAATTCATAGGGCGCGTCCGAGCGCGCCGCCATCGGGCCCCAGCGCCCGTCGGCGCCGGTGGTGCCTGCATGCACCGGCACGCCGAGCCGCTCGCCGGTGCGCGGCACGACCTCGTAGACCTCCACCTTCACGCCGGCCATCGGCCGATGGCTGCCGGGTTGCTCGATGCGCCCGTCGAGCAGCGGCGCCGATTCGGCGACGATCGCCAGCCGCCGTGGCGGCTCGCCGGCGGCGAATTGCCAGGTGCGCTCGAAGACGCGCGAATCGTTGAACGGGCTGCGCGGCACGTAATCGTCGCGCGCGCCGCCGACGAGCGCCGCACGCAGGGCCGCCTTCGCCGCGGCGCCGTCTTTCACCGCCCTGCGAACCACGTGGCCGCCGCTCGAACTGCCCACTACCAATGCCTTGGCCGCCCGGGTGCGCGCGAGCACGCGATCGACCTCGTCGGACAGGTGCTGCATCGGATCGTCGCCACCCGCGGGCGGATACGGCACGTCGATCGCGAACAGGCGCTGGCGCGGCCAGCCGTTCGACTCGAAGCGCCAGATCATCGTCTGCCACGATGCGGCCGAGTCGCCCGGGCCGTGCACGAAGATCACCGGCGGATACGGATCGCTCGCGAGCCCCAGTGGCGCGCAACCGGCGAACGCGGCGAGCGCGAGCATTGCGAACCACCGCTGCGGCCGCTCGAGCGCTGCGCGCCACCACTGCCGCCGCGCTGGGGCTCGCGCGGCCGCGAGCGGGCTCGCGGCAGGCGGCGCGGCCAGTCGTCGGTCAGCGAACATGCGGTCCCTCATCGAAGCACCGGGCGGAAAGCGTAGCGCACATTCGCCCGCGTGGCGCATCGTGCGTCGCGCGTCGCGTAGACTCGGTGACGGTGAACCCCGTCACTCGCCCGCTCCTCGCCCTCGCCGCCACGCTGTCCGTGCAGACGCTCGGCAGCATGGTGCTGACCATCCCCTCGGTGATCGCTCCCGCCGTCGCGCCCTCGCTCGGCCTGGGCGCCGACCGCGTGGGGCTGTTCGTCGGCATCGCCTACTTCGCGGCGATGCTCTCGGGCCTGGCGAGCGGCGGCTGGGTCGCGCGCGTCGGCGCGGTGGCGGTGAGCCGGGCGGCGATGGCCGCCTGCGCCTTCGGCGCGTTCGTCGCGATCGCGGGCAGTCCGCTGCCGCTGGCGCTCGCCGCGGTGCTGGTCGGCACCGGCTACGGGATGATCAATCCGTCGTCGACCAGCCTGCTGGGCCAGCACGCACCGCTGTCGAATCGCGGGCTGTTCTTCTCGCTCAAGCAGACCGGCGTGCCGCTCGGCGTGGCCCTGTCGGGGCTGGCGATGCCCTGGGATTGCACGCGCTCGGCTGGCAGCTCTCGACCGTGGGCGCGGGCGCCGCCTGCGTGCTGCTCGCGCTGGCGCTTTGGCCGGCGATCGCACGACTGGAGCCGCGCTTCGGGCGACGACCACGCGAGCGAAGCGCCGCCGCGCCGCAACCGCCCGGAGCCGGCGCCGCCGCGCCGACCCCCGGCCTGAAGGCTGTGACGCGCAACCGGGCGGTGCTTCGGCTGAGCATGATGTCGTTCGCGTTCGCGTTCACGCAGTTGTGCTTCGTGACCTTCCTCGTCTCCTACCTCAAGTTGTCGCTCGGACGCTCGCTGGCGCTGGCGGCCGGCATCCTGGCCGGCGCGCAGGTGATCAGCACCGCCGCGCGGATCGCGTGGGGCATCGTTGCCGACCGCTGGGTCGATCCGGCCGTGCTGCTCGGCGGCATCGGCCTGGCGATGGGCGCCTCGTGCCTCGGGCTCGCACTGCTGCCCACATCGGCCGGCGATACGGCGATCGTGCTGGCGGCGGTCGCCTGCGCCGCAACCGTGATGGGCTGGAACGGCGTCTACTTCGCCGAGCTCGCACGCCTGTCGAAGCCCGGCGAGTTCGCCGCGATGGCCGGCGCCTCGCAGTTCTTCACTTTCAGCGGCAGCATGGCCGGCCCGATCGTGTTCGCCGAGTCGATCCGGCACGGCGCCAGCTATGCGGGGGCCTACGCCGCGCTCGCGCTGCTGCCCGCGGCGGCCGGGGTGATGACGCTGCGGCAGCGCGGCCGACGCGACCATGCCGGGGCGGCACAAGCCGAGGGTCGGGATGGGCGGTGACGCGGCGAGGCCGCGCTGTCAGGCAACCACGACCTCCGGCGCCGCCAGCGCCTTTGCCCGCCTGGCGAACTTCAGGTCGAAGGTGACGAACCGTTCGGCGTGCCGGCTGGCCGCAAGATGCAAGGCGTCGCCGAAGTCCAACCCATGCTCGTACCAATCGAGCGCGATCGCGATTCGCACGGGATCCTGCGGTCGCACCTGCGGCAGACCCAGCACGCCGCGCAAACCACGCAAGATGGCGAAGCGGTCGAGGCCGTAGGCATAGCGCAGGACCCACTCGGTTTCGAGCAGCACGGTGACGGGAATGAAGATGTCGTCGCCGACGAAGACCGCCGCCGCGCGCCGTGCCTGCGCCGGGTCGTCGTTGGTGAGCAGGCGCACGACGACGTTAGTATCGACCGCGAGCACGCCGCTCCTTTGCGCCACGCGCTATCGCATCCTCCATGTCGTCGAGCGACTTCGGCGGCCCGGCGTAACGCGTGCAGCCGATCACATCCTCGACTTTCGTGGGCTTGAACGGGTTCACCGGCCGCAGCAGGATGCCCTCGTCGACTTCCTCGACCAGGAATTCGGTGCCCGGAGGCCAGTTGCGCGCATCGCGCACCGACTTGGGTACGACGATCTGCCCTTTCGAGGACAGACGGGTGGTTTCCATGACAGGCATCGCTGCCCGAGCAGCGCCGGTAAGACTGAAGTAAGAACAATTATAGGCCCGGCGCCGTGGCCGAGCAATAGGTCGTTCTCAGTAAGTCTCCGGTGCAGCCGGCCTTCGCGCTTCAGGCGTCCGGCGAGCTCCTCCCACTGCACGCCGGCCTGCGTGGCGACGTCGCGCAGCGCGGCGAGCACGCCTTCTTCCATGCTCTTCAGGCCGCAGACGTAGACGAAGCTGTCGCCGTCCTTCAGCAGCGCGGCCAGGTCGGCGGCGCGCTCGCGCATCAGGTCCTGCACGTAGCGCTTCGGTGAATCGGGCGCGCGCGAGAACGCGAAGTTCACGTCGATGAAGTCGCGCGGCAGGTTCATCAGCGGGCCGAAGTATGGCAGCTCCTTCTGCGTGCGCGCGCCGAAGAACAGCATCAGCTTGCCGCCTTCGAACTTGCCGCGCAGACGGCGGCGGTACTCGGTCATCGCACGCATCGGCGCGCTGCCGGTGCCGGTGCAAATCATCACGATGTTCGAGCGCGGATGGTTCGGCATCAGGAACGACGCGCCGAACGGGCCGATCACCTTCACGGTGTCGCCCTTCTTCAGATCGCACAGGTAGTTCGAGCAGACGCCGCGCACCGGCTGGCCGCCGTAATCGACGGTGACGCGCTTCACCGTGAGCGACAGGTTGTTGTAGCCGGGCCGCTCGCCGTTGCGCGGACTGGCGATCGAGTACTGTCGCGCCACGTGCGGCTTGCCGCGCTCGTCCACGCCCGGCGGCAGGATGCCGATCGACTGGCCCTCGAGCACCGGGAACGGCATCGGCCCGAAGTCGAGCACGATGTGGTGCGTGTCGGCTCTCGGTGCCGGCGTCGGTGACGCGGTAATTGCCGACCACCGTCGCGACGGTCGGGTTCTTCGGGCCGTACAGGTTCGTGTACGCGTGCGCGGCCGACCACGGCGGCGCCGTCGCGCCGAACGAGGTGGCGGTCACCGCGGTCTCGAAGCCCTGTGCATCGGGCGCCGCAACGGCCGGCGCGGCCGCCTCCTCGATCACCGCCGCCGCCTGCGCCGCGACCCCTTCGGGCAGCGGCACCTCGGGCGGCAACTCGTCCCACTCGAACTGCGCGGCGAGCGGCCAGGCGGCGCTCTTCAGCATCATCCGCCAGTTGTCGATCGCGCCGGTCGGGCAGGGCGGCACGCAGGCCATGCACTGCTTGCAGATCGCCGGATCGACCACGTAGTTGCGCGAGTCGTGCGTGATCGCGTTGACCGGGCACGCCTCCTCGCAGGTGTTGCAGCGGATGCAGATCTCGGGGTCGATCAGGTGCTGCTTCAGCACTTCCGGCGCGGCGCCCATGGCCTGGTCCAGTCAGTCGATCAATTGAAGCGGACGTACTCGAAGTCGACCGGCTGGCGATTGATGCCCATCGCCGGCGGCGCGATCCAGTGCGCGAACTTGCCCGGCTCGATGACGCGTCCCATCAGCGAGGCGACGTAGGCGCGGTCTTCGTCGCTCGGCAGCCAGTCATTCCTGCGCGCGTTCCATTCGGCTTCCGAGACCACGTTGCCCTCGGGCGAGACCTTCACGCCGGCCAGCGTGCCGATCTGCCGGTGGAACGCCTTGTGCGGCACCTTCAGCCGGAACGGGATGCCCGCCTTCTCGATCACCCTGTTCCAGCGCTGCACGCCGGCGACCGAGTCCTTGATGTAGTCGTCGCGCAGCACTTCGTTCAGCGCGTTGAGCATCGGCACTTCCTTCTCCACCAGCGCGCCGTGCGAGACGTCGAGCAGCTTGTAGGTGGCGCCCGCGAGCAGGTGGTCGTCGGTGCGCTTGCCCTCCTCGAAGCGTCCCTTCAGGCCCGAGCTGTAGAAGATGGCCGCGTTCGACGACTGGTCGGCGCCGAACAGGTCGATCGTGACGCTGAAGTGGAAGTTCAGGTAGCGCTGGATCGTCGGCAGGTCGATCGCGCCGGCCGCGCGCACCTTGTCGGGCGCGTCGCTCTTGATCTGGTTCATCACCTCGCAGGTGCGCTGCACGATCCGCGAGATGCCCGACTCGCCGACGAACATGTGGTGCGCTTCCTCGGTGAGCATGAACTTCGTGGTGCGCGCCAGCGGATCGAAACCCGACTCGGCGAGCGCGCACAGCTGGAACTTGCCGTCGCGGTCGGTGAAGTAGGTGAACATGAAGAACGACAGCCAGTCGGGCGTCTTCTCGTTGAACGCGGCGAGGATGCGCGGGTTGTTCGCGTCGCCCGAGCGGCGCTCGAGCAGCGCTTCGGCTTCCTCGCGGCCGTCGCGGCCGAAGTAGCGGTGCAGCAGGTAGACCATCGCCCACAGGTGACGGCCTTCCTCGACGTTCACCTGGAAGAGGTTCCTCATGTCGTACAGGCTGGGCGCGGTGAGGCCCAGGTGGCGCTGCTGCTCGACCGAGGCCGGCTCGGTGTCGCCCTGCGTGACGATGATGCGGCGCAGGTTCGCGCGGTGCTCGCCGGGCACGTCCTGCCAGGCGGGCTCGCCGAGGTGGTCGCCGAAGTGGATCTTGCGGTCCTTGTCGGCCGGGTTCAGGAAGATGCCCCAGCGGTAGTCGGGCATCTTCACGTAGCCGAACTGCGCCCAGCCGCTCGGGTCGACGCTCACCGCGGTGCGCAGGTAGACGTCGTAGGCGGTGGAGCCGTCGGGGCCCATGTCCTGCCACCAGTTCAGGAAGCCGGGCTGCCAGTGCTCGAGCGCGCGCTGCAGCGTGCGGTCTTCCGACAGGTTGACGTTGTTGGGGATCTTCTCGCTGTAGTTCACGGTGCTCATCGGATGCTCCTGAAAATCAGACCCGGTTCCAGTCGAAGGCCGCTTTCTGGCCCTTGCCGTAGACCTTCAGCGCGCCCTTGTCGCCGACGGCGTTCGGGCGGATGAAGATCCAGTTCTGCCAGGCGGTGAGCCGGCCGAAGATGCGCGTCTCCATGGTTTCCCTGCCGGCGAAGCGCAGGTTCGCTTCGAGACCGGTGAGCGCGTCGGGCGACATCGACGAGCGTTCTTCCACCGCGATGCGGATCTCGTCGGCCCAGTCGATGTCGTCGGGCGCGGCGGTGACCAGGCCCAGCGCCTCGGCGCGCTCGCCGTCGAGCGCTTCGCCGATCGCCGCGCGCGCGGCCGCCAGCGGCACCTCTTCCTCGTAGAAGCGGCGCGCGAGCCGCGACTGGCCGTTCACCATCGGGTAGGTGCCGAAGTTCATTTCGGTGAGCGCGATGCGCGGCGCCTTCGCGGGCTCGTCGGGCAGCGCGAGCATGTAGCTGCGATCCGCGGCGAATGCGATCTCGGCCAGCGTGCCGGCAAAGCACGATCCCGGCTCGATCAGCGCGAACATCGTGCGCGCGCTCACGTCGAGCCGCGCGAGCGCCCGGCGGAGCATGCCGATCGTCTCGCGCACGAACCAGTGCTCGCGATGCGCGAGCAGCGTGGCGTCGGCGGCCTGCACCGCGGTCAGGTCGCCTTCGGTCTTCATCAGCCAGACGCCGAGATCGAGCTCGTTGGTGCGCAGCGACAGGATCGCGTCGTCGAGCTCGCGCGCCATCTGCAGCGGCCACCAGTTCGCGCCGGCGGCGACGATCGCGTCCACGCCCGAAGGCTGTGCGCCGGTCGGCCCCTTGACGACGAAAGTGGCGGTGCGTTTCGCGCGGTCGATCCGCACGTCGACGTGGCGATAGTGGTAGCCGGCGTCGTCGATCGTGCGCTCGAGCGGCACCAGCGCGACGCCCTTCGCGTCGGCGGGCCGGTCGCTTTGCGCGGCCAGCGACAGCGCGCGCTCCTTCACCACGCGCGCGAAGTCCTGCGGCCTGACCACTTCGTCGACCAGCCGCCACGCTTTCGCGCGCGCGCCGCGCACCCCCTCGGTGGTGGTGCAGAAGATGTCGGCGCGGTCGTGGCGCACCTTGCGCTTGTCGGTGACGCGGGTAAGACCCCCGGTGCCCGGCAGCACGCCGAGCAGCGGCACCTCGGGCAGCGACACCGACGACGAGCGGTCGTCGACCAGGACGATGTCGTCGCAGGCGAGCGCGAGTTCGTAGCCGCCGCCGGCACAGGCGCCGTTCAGCGCGGCCAGGAACTTCAGCCCCGAGTGCTTGCTGGAATCCTCGATGCCGTTGCGGGTTTCGTTGGTGAACTTGCAGAAGTTCACTTTCCACGCGTGGCTCGACAGCCCCAGCATGAAGATGTTGGCTCCGGAGCAGAAGATGCGATCCTTGCCGCTGGTGACGACCACGGTGCGCACCTCGGGGTGCTCGAAGCGGATGCGCTGCAGCGCATCGTGCAACTCGATGTCGACGCCCAGGTCGTAGGAATTGAGCTTCAGCTTGTAGCCCGGCCGGATGCCGGCGTCTTCGTCGATGTCGATCGACAGCGTGGCGACGGGGCCGTCGAAGGCGAGCTTCAGGTGACGGTATTTCGACGGGTCGGTCTGGTAGTCGACCCTGGGGATCCGCTCATGCGATGCTCCTCGTATCGAGAAGATGAACTATATTGCCGAATTGATATGTGTCAATGCATAATGATGCATGTTGGCGGCGGCGTCAACCCCCCGCGCCGCCCCCGCGCTGCATTTCGCAGGGACATTTCTTCGTGAGGATCCGGACATGACTCGACTGCTCGACAACCATCTGGCCGGCCGCTGGCAGGCAGGAAGCGGCGCCGGCGTGCCGCTGTTCGACCCGGTGCTGGGCACGGAGCTCGTGCGCGTCTCGGGCGCCGGGCTCGACCTCGCCGAGGGCTACGCGTTCGCGCGCACCCGGGGCGGGCCCGCGTTGCGTGCGCTCGGCTACGCGGAGCGCTCGGCACAGCTTGCGCGCATCGCCGAGGTGCTGCAAGGAAGGCGCGACGCCTACTACGACATTGCGCTGCAGAACTCCGGCACCACTCGCAACGACTCGGCGGTGGACATCGACGGCGCGATCTACACGCTCGGGCAATACGCGCGCTGGGGCGCGAAGCTCGGCGCGGCGCGCTGGCTGGCCGACGGCGAGCCGGTGAAGCTCGGCAAGGACGGCAGCTTCCAGAGCGGCCACATCCTCGTGCCGCAGCGCGGCATCGCGCTGTTCATCAACGCATTCAACTTCCCCGCGTGGGGTCTTTGGGAGAAGGCCGCGCCGGCGCTGCTGTCGGGCGTGCCGGTGGTGGTGAAACCGGCCACCGCCACTGCATGGCTCACGCAGCAGATGGTGGCCGACGTGATCGAGGCCGGCGTATTGCCCCCCGGCGCGCTGTCGATCGTCTGCGGCCGCTCGGACGGGCTGATCGAGGCGCTCGAGCCGTTCGACCTGGTCTCGTTCACCGGCTCGGCCGACACCGCGCGCGCAATCTGCGCGCACGACAACGTGCTGCGCTATTCGATCCGCGTGAACGCCGAGACCGACAGCCTGAACAGCGCGCTGCTGGGGCCCGACGCGACGCCCGGCAGCGACGCGTTTTCGCTGATGGTGAAGGAAGTCGTCCGCGAGATGACGGTCAAGTCGGGACAGAAGTGCACCGCGATTCGCCGCGTGCTGGTGCCGCAGGCGCACGCGGCGGCCGCCACCGAAGCGATCGCGGCTGCGCTCGCTGCGGTGAAGGTCGGCAACCCGCGCAACGAATCGGTGCGCATGGGCGCGCTGGCCAGCCGCGCGCAGCTCGCGGCGGTGCGCGAAGGGCTCGCCGCGCTCGGGCGCGAGGCGCAACTCGCCTGGGCCGGCAACGAGGCCGACCTGGTCGACGCCGACCCGAAGGTCGCCGCCTGCGTGATGCCGCACCTGCTGAAGGTCGATGACGGCGACGCAGCGAAGCTCGTGCACGATGTCGAAGTCTTCGGACCGGCGGCCACCGTGGTGCCGTATCGCGACGCCGACCACGCCTGCGCGCTCGCGCGCCGCGGCTTCGGCTCGCTGGTCGCGTCGGTGTTCAGCGACGACGTCGACTTCATCGCGCGCGCCGCCACCGAGATGGCGCACGCGCACGGTCGCCTGCACGTGATCACGCCGGCGGTAGGCAAGACCCACACCGGCCACGGCAACGTGATGCCGATGTCGCTGCACGGCGGCCCGGGCCGCGCCGGCGGCGGCGAGGAACTCGGCGGGTTGCGCGCGCTCGGCTTCTATCACCAGCGCAGCGCGGTGCAGGCGCCGCCGGAAGTGCTGGCGAAGCTGGTCGAAGGCGCGGCGCCGTGGCAAGGCGGAGCGGGCTGACACGAAATTCGTGTTACACTGACTTTGTGCCATGAAGAACGTCACCATCACGCTCGACGAGAAGACCGCCGCCTGGGTGCGCGTGGCGGCGGCGCGCGAAGACAAGAGCGTCTCCCGCTACATCGCCGAGATGCTCGAAAAGCGCATGCGCGAATCGCGCGACTATGCCAACGCGATGCGCCGCTTCCTCGATCGCCAGCCGACGCGCATCAACGTGGCGGGATCGAAGCTGCCGACGCGCGAGGAGCTTCATGAGCGCTCCGGTCTTCGTTGACGCGAACGTGCTGGTGTACGCGCGCGACGCGGGCGACCTGCGGCGCCAGCCGCTCGCCCAGGCGTGGCTCGAATGGCTGTGGGCCGAGCAACTTGGCCGCACCGGCACGCAAGTGCTCTCCGAGTACTACGTCACCGTCACTCGCAAGTTGAAGCCGGGTCTGTCCGAAGAGCAGGCCTGGGACGATGTCGAAGCATTGATGCAATGGCAGCCGCAACCCGTCGACCTCGCAACGATGCAACGCGCGCGCACCATCCGGGCACGGCACCGACTCTCGTGGTGGGATGCGCTCGTCGTCGCCGCGGCACGTGAGCAGGGCTGCCCGGTGCTGCTCACCGAAGACCTGCAAGATGGTGCACTCATCGACGGCGTGCGCGTGCGTAATCCGTTCTCGTACTCCATCCGCGACGCGGGCGCCGAAACCTGGGCGCACAATGAGCTACCCCGACGCAAATCCCGAGGAGGCCGATCATGACGGAACCACGTCTACAAGCACATCGAGCTCACCGGCTCGTCGAAGACGGGCAGCGACGACGCGATCCGCAACGCGCTCGCGAAGGCGCACGAAACGGTGCGCAACGTCCAGTGGTTCCGCGTCGTCGAGACGCGCGGCCACGTGGTCGAGGGCAAGGTCGCGCACTGGCAAGTGACGATCAATGTCGGGTTCACGCTCGAATGAGGCCCGCATCGCGGCTGCGCCGAATGCGGCCGCGCCGGGTGTGGCCGCCCGAATTGCCGTAGCGGCCATCGCGCTGATCGTCGCGGGCGCGTTGCCGATCGCGGCCGCGGCGCAGCGGGCGGGCGCGACCAACGCTGCGAACGGCGCAAGCGGCCCCGGGGAGCGCTACCGCCAGGAGCGCGCGCACTGCGAGCGCATCGAGTCGCCCGACGCGCGCGCCACCTGCCTGCGCGAAGCGGCGGCGGCGCGCGCCGAGGCGCGGCGCGGCCGGCTGGGCACCGGGCCCGACGACCCGATCCGCTATCTCGGGAACGCGCTGCGTCGCTGCGAGCCGTTGCCGCTCGAAGAGCGTGCCGATTGCGAATACCGTGTGCGCGGCGGCGGCACCACGCGCGGCAGCGTCGAAGCGGGCGGCATCTACCGCGAGACGGTCACGCGCGAGATACCCGCGCCGACACCCGCGTTGCCACCCCCGTCGCCACCCTCGCCGGACGCGAATCGCTGAAGCGGCGCCGCCCGGCCGCGGGCCGCCGAACCGCGGCGACTTCGCATCCTGTTACCCTTGCGGCGTGGAGCGGGGCCCCGCTTTTTGTATTTGTTTCAAGGAGTTGCGCCATGCCTTCACTGGCCGAAGATTACCCTCGCCTGCTTTCCGGGCAGCACGAACCGCCGTGCCTGTCGCTGTACCAGCCGACGCACCGCATGCACCCCGACAATCAACAGGACCCGATCCGCTTCCGCAACCTGGTGAAGGCGCTGGCCGACTCGCTGCTGCGCAAGTACCCGGCGCGCGACGCCGCGCCGCTGCTGGCGCCGTTCGAGGCACTGGCCGCCGATCGCGAGTTCTGGAACCACACGCTCGACGGACTGGCCGTGCTCGCGGCGCCGGGGTTCTTCCGCGCGTGGCGCCTGCAGCGACCGGTCGCGGAGCTGACCGTGGTGGCCGACAGCTTTCACACCAAGCCGCTGATGCGCATCCTGCAGTCGGCCGAGCGCTACCACGTGCTCGGTCTGAATCGGCACGAGGCCAGGCTGTTCGAAGGCAATCGCGACGCGCTCGACGAGGTCGACCTGGCCATCGACGCCGAGGCGGCGCCGCCCGCCGTGCGTGAGCGCGCGACGCGCGTCTACGGCTCGGGCGCGCTGGGCGCGACCACGCGGCACGGCACCGACGTGAAGCAGGCGATGCGCGACAAGGAAGCCGAGCGCTTCTTCCGCGGCATCGACGCCGACGTGCTCGAGCACTACTCGCGCCCCACCGGAATGCCGCTGCTGCTGGCGGCGCTGCCCGAGCACCATCATCTGTTCCGCAGCATCAGCCGCAATCCGCTGCTGGCCGCCGGGGCGATCGACGTGCATCCGGACGACCTGTCGATCGATCAGTTGCGCGCGCGCGCCTGGGCACTCGTCGAGCCCCGGTACCTGGCGCGACTCGCGAAGCTGGTGGAGGCATTCGAGGCGGCCCGGGCGAAACAGACGGGCAGCGACGACCTGCGCGAGGTGGCGAAAGCGGCCGCAGCCGGCCAGGTGGCCACGCTGCTGATCGAGGCCGACCGCATCGTTCCGGGCCGCTTCGACCCGTCCGACGGCAGCGTGGTCGAGGGCAGGCTCTCCGACCCCGAGGTCGACGACCTGCTCGACGACATCGGCGAGCGCGTGATCGCGACCGGCGGCGAGGTGGTGATCGTGCCCGCGGCGCGCATGCCGGCGATCACCGGGCTGGCGGCCATCTACCGTTACGCCGGCTGAGAACGTGTGAACGAATCGGCCGTGCCCGCAAGGCCTGCGTCGGCCCCCCGTTACCCAAGGGCCCTGGGCGGCCTCCGCTGCGCCGGTGCGCCCGAGTGCCGGCGCGTAGGCGCTGGCGCGGGAGCGAAGCGGAGACCGGACGCGCGCAGCGCGAGTCGGCCCCTGTCTGAGGGAGCGAAGCGACCGAGTTGGGGCCGACGGTCCGGGCTCCGCGTGAGCGACCAAGCGTTTCCGTAGGACAGCGCGTCCGCGCCGGCACTCGGGCGCACCGGCGCAGCGGAGGCCGCCCAGGGCCCTTGGGTAACGGGGGGCCGACGCAGGCCTTGCGGGCACGGCCGATTCGTTCACACGTTCTGAGTCGTGCGCTGATGCGCGCTCAGGCGCGCATCAGCCGCATCGCGTTCAGGATCACCACCAGCACCGAACCCTGGTGCACCAGCATGCCGCCGGCCATGTCCACGTGGCCGGCGAACACGCCGGCGAGCAGCGCGGCGACGGTGAGCAGCGCGATGACCAGGTTCTGGCGGATGACCCGCACCGTCGCGCGCGAGATGCGCAGCGCCTCGGGGATGCGCTTCGAGCTGATCGGCCATCAGCGCGACGTCCGCGGTCTCGAGCGCGATGTCGCTGCCGGCGGCACCCATCGCGATGCCGACGTCGGCCGCGGCCAGTGCCGGCGCGTCGTTGATGCCGTCGCCGACCATCGCGACCACCTCGCCCTCGGCCCGGCGGGCGCGGATCCATTCGAGCTTGCCCTCGGGCAGGATGCCCGCGTGCACTTCGTCGATGCCCACCGCTTGCGCGACGGTCGCGGCGGTGCGCGGGTTGTCGCCGCTGAGCATCGCCAGCCGGCGCACGCCGATACGGCGCAATTCCGCCGTCACTTCGGCAGCGTTCGTGCGCGGCACGTCGGTGACGCCGAGCAGGCCGATCGCTTCGCCGTCCACCGCCACCAGCATCGCGGTCTTGCCCGCATCCTGCAGGCTGGCCGGGCGCGTGCGTGCGTCGGCGTCGAGCGCGATTCCCAGGCCGTCGAGCAATGCCGGCGTGCCCACCTCGATCGCGTGGCCCTGCCAGCGCGCGCGGATGCCCTGGCCGGGCACCGCTTCGCCGTGATCGGGATGCGGAATCGGCTCGTCGAGCACCGCGCGGGCCGCTTCGACGATCGGGCGCGCCAGCGGGTGCGCCGACCCCACCTCCGCGATCGCGGCCCAGCGCAGCACCGCGTCTTCGGCCGGACCCGGGGAGACGAATTCGCCGCCCTCATCGCCGGCTGCCGTGCCGACCGCTGCCGCGCCGACCGCCGCCGCCGCGCCCACCGCATCGCCGGCCGCGACCAGCGCGGGCCGCAGCGCGACCACGTCGGTGAGCACCGGCTTGCCGCGCGTGAGCGTACCGGTCTTGTCGAACGCGACGATGCCGACCCGGCCGATGGTTTCGAGGTATTCGCCCCCTTTGACCAGGATGCCGCGCCCCGCGGCCCGGCCGATGCCGGCGACGATCGCCACCGGCGTGGCGATCACCATCGCGCCGGGGCAGCCGATCACCAGCAGCGTGAGCGCGAGCTCGACCCGGCCGGTGAGCGCGCCGCCCAGCACCGCGAGCACGACGATCGATGGCGTGTACCAGGTGGCGAAGCGTTCGATCGTGCGCTGCACCGGCGCCCTCGCTTCCTGCGCCTCCTCGACGCGGTGCACGATGCGCGCCAGCGTGGTGTCGGCGCCGACCCCGGTGGCCTCGAGCAGCAGCATGCCGTCGCGGCTCACCGTGCCCGCGTAGACCGCGTCGCCGCTGCCCTTTTCCGCGGGCATCGGCTCGCCTGTGATTGCGCTCTCGTCGACGGCCGCACGGCCCTCGCGCACGATGCCGTCGACCGGGATGCGCGCACCCGGGCGCACCAGCACGGTCTCGCCGACGCGCACCTCGGACGGATCGACTTCGACCGGCTCGCCGCCGCGCATCACCAGCGCGGTCAGCGGCGCGAGCTCGAGCAGGCTCGACAGCGCCTGGCGCGTGCGCCCGAGCGTGCGCGCCTCCAGCCAGGCGCCGAAGACGAACAGGAAGGTGACCGCCGCAGCCTCCCAGGCCTCGCCGATGATCAGCGCGCCGACCGCGGCGATCGTCACCAGCAGGTCGATCGTGAACTGGCGACGGCGCAGGCCATCGAAGGCGCGGCGCGCGATGTCCGCGCCGGCCACCAGCGTGGCGGCGACCAGCAGCGGCTGGCGAAGCGCCTCGGTGGCGGCGAGCTCGCCGGCGACGAGGCCGAGCAGCAGCAGCGCGCCGGAGACCAGCATCACCAGCCGGCGGCGCGACGCGTGGTCGCGCCACTGCCGCTTCAGCAGGCCGGTCACAGCGGCGACACCTTCGCCGCGTAGCCCGCCTTCGCCACCTCCTCGACCAGTCGCGCCGGCGCCACCGCGTCGGGGTCGTGCTCGACCTCGATGCGGCCGGTGTTGAAGAACACCTGCGCGCGGCTCACGCCGTCGAGCGCGGACAGCGCCCCTTCGATCTTCTTCACGCAGGACGGGCAGCTCATCTCCTCGCTGCGCAGGATGGTCTTCTTCGATGTCGCGGTCATGATCTTCGGCTCCCTGTTGCATGCGGCCCGGCGGGCCGATGACTACAAGGTAGCGGGCCGGCTGCGTTCGATGAATGACCTGGCGCAATTTGCCGCACGAGGGCGGCCGGCACGCGCGGACGCCGGCCCGGGGGCGCCCTTCTCAGGAGCCGCGGCTGGCCAGCGCCGCCAGCCGCGCGCGATCGCGCACCGCGATCCAGCGCCGGCCGCTGTCGACGAGGCCCGCGCGGCGAAAGTCGCTGAGCACGCGGCTCACCGTCTCCACCGTGGCCCCGGTCATGTCGGCGAGATCCTGGCGCGAGAGCACGGTGTCGATCAGGATCGCGCCGTCTTCCTCGCGCCCCATGCGATCGGCCAGCGCGAGCAGCGTGGCCGCCACGCGGCGATCGACCGGATACGCGCTCAATTGCTCGATCGTCTCGTGCGCGGCGCGCAGCCGCGCCGCGACCAGCGCGAGCGTGGCCATCGCCGCCGCCGGGTAGCGAAGCAGCAGCGCACGGAAGGCCTCCGAGCTGGTCCACAACACGCAGCAGTCGGTGTGCGCGCTGGCGTCGTCGCGATAGACCGCGTCGCCCAGTTCGAGCAGGCTGCCGAAATGCTCGTCGGGCCCGACGATCGCGAGCAGCACGTCCTGCCCGCCCGGAGTCGGGCGCGCGATCTTCACCTGCCCGGCGACCACGATCGACAGTCGCGCCGCCGGATCGCCCGCGCGATGGATGACTTCACCGGCCCGGTAGTTGGCCTGGTGAAACGACGCGGCCGCCTGCGCCAGCTCGGCGCCGGACAGGCCCGCGAAGAACGGCGACGCACCGAGCAGCCGCCTTTGCTCGGCGGGCGTGCAACGATGCGGTTCGACCGCCACCGGCTCGACCGGCGTGCGCCGCCGCGCGGCCGGCCTGCGTTGCGACGGCGGTTCGCTCATGCCGGCGGCCGCAATGCGCGAATCATTCGACGAACATCGTCGCCGGACACTCGAGATAGCCGCGCAGTGCCTGCACGAACTCGGCGCCGTGCATGCCGTCGACCACGCGATGGTCGAACGACGACGACAGGTTCATCATCTTGCGCGCCACCACCGCGCCGCCGAGGATCACCGGCCGCTCGACGATGCGATTGACGCCGACGATCGCCACTTCCGGATGGTTGATCACCGGGGTGGACGCGATGCCGCCGAGCGGGCCCAGGCTGGTGACGGTGATCGTCGAGCCCGACAACTCTTCGCGCAGCGCCTTGCCGCTGCGCGCGGCCTGCGCGAGCCGCGCGATTTCCGCCGCCGTGGCCCACAGGTCGAGCGCCTCGGCGTGGCGCAGCACCGGCACCATCAGCCCGGCGTCGGACTGCGTGGCGATGCCCGCGTGCACCGCCCCGAAGCGCGTGACCACGTTGGCCTCGTCGTCGTAGCGCGCGTTGATCTGCGGGAACTCGCGCACCGCCAGCACGATCGCGCGCAGCACGAACGGCAGCAGCGTGAGCCGCCCGCGCTCGGCGGCGCGCTTCGCGTTCAGTTGCGCGCGCAGCGCCTCGAGTTCGGTGACGTCGACCTCTTCGACGTAACTGAAGTGCGGGATATGGCGCTTGGCCTCCTGCATCTTCTCGGCGATGCGCCGCCGCAGGCCGATGACCGGCACCGCGTGCTCGTCGTGGCGCTCGGCGTAGCGCGGCCCGGCGGGCGCGCGCGCGACCGCGGTTGCGGCTGCAGCAGCCCGCGCGGCGAAACGCTCGACGTCTTCATGCCGGATGCGCCCGCCCGGCCCGCTGCCGGGCACCTGCCGCAGGTCGACGCCGCGATCGCGCGCGTGGCGGCGCACCGACGGCGACGCGAGCGGCTTTTCGACGCCGGCGCCGCCCGCCGTCGCTCCGATGCCGTCCGGCACGGCGACGGCTTTACCCGTCGCCGCCGCACTTGCACTCTCCACCGCCGGCTCGATGTGGATCAGTTCCGCACCCACCGCAAGCATCTGCCCCGCCTGGCCGGCCCGCGCGAGCACCGTGCCCGCCACCGGCGACGGGATCTCCACGCTCGCCTTGTCGGTCATCACGATCGCGAGCGACTGGTCTTCGGCGACCGCGTCGCCGACCTTCACCAGCCACTCGACCAGCTCGACCTCGGCGATGCCCTCGCCGATATCGGGCACCTTGATCACGCGGGCAGCCACGGTCAGGACTCCATCGCGCGGCGCATCGCCGCACCGACCCGCTTCGGCCCCGGAAAGTAGGCCCACTCCTGCGCGTGCGGATACGGCGTGTCCCAGCCGGTGACGCGCTCGATCGGCGCCTCGAGGTGGAAGAAGCAGTGCTCCTGCACCAGCGCCACCAGCTCGGCGCCGAAGCCGCTGCTGCGCGTGGCCTCGTGCACCACCACGCATCGGCCGGTCTTCTTCACCGACTCGACGATCGTGTCGAGGTCGAGCGGCCACAGGCTGCGCAGGTCGATGATCTCGGCGTCGATGCCGGTTTCGGCGGCAGCCGCCTCGGCGACGTAGACCATCGTGCCGTAGGCGAGCACGGTGAGCTCGCTGCCCGGGCGCTGCACCGCCGCCGATTCGAGCGGCACGGTGTAGTAGCCCTCGGGCACTTCGCCGCGCGGATGCTTCGACCACGGCACCACCGGCCGGTCGTGGTGGCCGTCGAACGGCCCGTTGTAGAGCCGCTTGGGCTCGAGGAAGATCACCGGATCCTCGCACTCGATCGCGGAGATCAGCAGCCCCTTGGCGTCGTACGGGTTCGACGGCATCACCGTGCGCAGGCCGCAGACGTGCGTATACAGCACCTCGGGGCTCTGGCTGTGGGTCTGGCCGCCGTAGATGCCGCCGCCGCAGGGCATGCGGATCGTGATCGGCGCGGTGAAGTCGCCGGCCGATCGGTAGCGCAGCCGCGCCGCCTCGGAGACGATCTGGTCGTAGGCCGGATACGAGTAGTCGGCGAACTGGATCTCGACCACCGGACGCAGCCCGTACGCGGCCATGCCGATCGCGGTACCGACGATGCCGCCCTCGGAGATCGGCGCATCGAACACACGCGTGCGCCCATGCTTCGCCTGCAGCCCCTCGGTAACGCGAAACACGCCGCCGAAGTATCCGACGTCCTCGCCGTAGATGACCACGTTGGGGTCGCGCGCGAGCATCAGGTCCATCGCCGAGCGCAGCGCCTGGATCATCGTCATCCGGGTGCGCGTCCCCGCAGCCGGTGCGGTGGACGTCGCTGCCGCTGGCGTGCTCATGAGTCGCTCCTCATCTGTTCGCGCTGCCGGCGCAGGTGCGCGGGCATCTGCGCGTAGACGTCCTCGAAGATGGTGTCGGCCGACGGCACGCGTCCGTCGAGCAGCGAGCCATGGCGCTCGGCCTCCTTCTGCGCGGCGACCACTTCGGCCTCGATCTCCTTGCGCAGCTGCTCGCCCTGCTGCGCCGACCATTCGCCGAGCGTCTCCAGGTGGCGCTTCGAGCCGCGCCACCGGATCGCCGAGTGGAAAGCGCTGCCAGTCGTCGGCGGGCCGGTATTTCGACGGATCGTCGGAGGTGGAGTGCGCGCCCGCGCGATAGGTGACCCATTCGATCAGCGTGGGGCCCAGGTTGTGGCGCGCGCGCTCGGCCGCCCACTGCGAGGCGGCGGACACCGCGAGGAAGTCGTTGCCGTCCACGCGCAGCGACGCGATACCGGCGCCCACGCCGCGCGACGCGAAGGTGGCGCGCTCGCCGCCGGCGATCGCCTGGAAAGTGGAGATCGCCCACTGGTTGTTGACCACGTTCAGGATGACCGGCGCGCGATAGACGTGGGCGAAGGTGAGCGCGTTGTGGAAGTCGGGCTCGGCGGTGGAGCCGTCGCCGATCCAGCCCGAGGCGATCTTCGTGTCGCCCTTGATCGCCGAGGCCATTGCCCAGCCCACCGCCTGGATGAATTGCGTGGCCAGGTTGCCCGAAACGGAGAAGAAGCCATCCTTGCGCCGCGAGTACAGCACCGGCAACTGGCGGCCTTTCAGCGGGTCGCATTCATTCGACAGCAGCTGACAGATCAGCTCCGACAGTGGCACCTGCCGGGCAATCAGCAGCCCCGGCTGGCGGTAGCTGGCGAAGCACATGTCGCCGCCGCGCAGCGCCATCGCGTGCGCGACGGCGATCGCCTCCTCGCCCAGGCACTGCATGTAGAACGACAGCTTCTTCTGGCGCTGCGCGATCAGCATCCGCGCGTCGAAGATGCGCGTGACGAGCATCGCGCGCAGCCCGGCGCGCAGCCGCTCGGGGGCGAGCTGCGGCGCCCACGGCCCCACCGCGCGGCCTTCGTCGTCGAGCACGCGCACCAGCGAAGCGGCGAGCTCGGCGGTGTCGGCCGCGCGCGCCTGGATCGGCGGCCGGCGCGCCTCGCCGGCGGGCGCCAGGCGCAGATAGGAGAAATCGGTGGGATGGCCCGGCCGCCCGGTGGGCTCGGGCACGTGCAGGCGCAGCGGCTTGGCGTGCTCGTTCATCGTCGTCGCTCCACGCCCGATCGTGTCGGGCGCAAGTTCGATATGCGCCGGGTGGCGACAGCTGGATATTCTGCGCCCCGACGTGGCCGAAGGATAGCCGCGCGCAATCGGGCTGGCTACCAAAGAACCTGCGCCGACATGGCGATTGCGCGAGCTCGATCGCCGCGGTGTCGCGCACGGTGATAGGGTGGCATCCGCGGCCGCGAAACCGGCAGGCCGCGGTGCAACCCGACAGGAGGAACCCCATGCGCGGACTCGGGAACAAGGTCGCGATCGTCACCGGCGCCGGCAGCGGGATCGGCCGCGCCATCGCGGTCCGGCTCGCCGAGGAAGGCTGCCTGGTCGGCATCTTCGACCTGAGCGCGGAAGGCGGCGCGGCGACCCGGGATGCGATCACCGCCGCGGGGAGGCGTGCCTGGTCCTGGGCGGTCGACATCAGCGACCCGGCCCGCATCGCCGGCGCGCTCGCGGAGTTCGAACGCGCGGCCGGCCCGGTCGACGTGCTCGTGAACAACGCCGGCTGGGACCGCGCGATGCCGTTCCTGAACACCGACTTCGCGCTGTGGCAGAAGATCGTTGCGATCAACCTCTACGGCCCGCTGCACATGCACCACGCGATCCTGCCGGGGATGGTGGAACGCAAGCACGGCAAGGTGATCAACGTCGCCTCCGACGCCGCCCGGGTCGGCTCCTCGGGCGAGGCGGTCTACGCGGCGTGCAAGGGCGGCATCGTCGCCTTCACCAAGACGATGGCGGGGTGACGACGATGCCTTCCTACCTGATCTCTCCCGAACAACAGGCGATGCAGGACGCGGCGGCGCGCTTTGCGCGCGAGCGGCTGGCGCCCGACTACCAGAAGCGCGAGGCCGGCGAGTCGATCGACCGCGGGCTGATGCGCGAGATGGGTTCGCTCGGCCTGATCGGCGTCGACCTGTCGGAGCGCCACGGCGGCATGGGCCTGGGCAGCGCCACCGCCGGCATCATCATCGAGCAGCTGGCGTACGGCGACTTCAACGTCGCCTACGTGCAGCTGCTCGCGTCGCTGATGGGCAGCATCGTCGAGCGCCACGGATCGCCTGCGCTGGCCGCGAAGTGGATCCCGCGCGTCGTCGCCGGCGACGCGATGATCGGGCTCGGCCTCACCGAGCCGCGCGGCGGCTCCGACGCCGCCAACCTGGCGCTGCGCGCCGAGCGGCGCGGCGACCGCTACGTGCTGACCGGCGAGAAGACGTCGGCCAGCTGCGCGACGCAGAGCGACGCGTTCGTCGTCTTCGCGCGCACCGGCGCGGCCGACGCAGGCGCACGCGGCGTGTCGGCGTTCTTCGTCGAAGCCGACGCGAAGGGCCTGACGCGCACCAACTTCAACGACGTCGGCCACAAGGCGGTCGGGCGCGGCTCGATGTTCTTCGACGGCGTCGAAGTCGCCGCCGACATGCGCCTGGGCGACGAGAACAAGGGCTTCTCGCAGGTGATGCAGGGCTTCGACTTCAGCCGCGCGCTGATCGGGCTGCAGTGCGTGGCCGCCGCGCAGGCGTCGGTCGACGAGGCCTGGGCCTACACCACCGAGCGCGAGGCCTTCGGCGCGCCGCTGGCCAACTACCAGGGCGTCACGTTCCCGCTGGCCGAGGCCGACACGCTGCTCGCGGCAACGCGCTCGCTGTGCTACCTGACGCTCGGGCTGCGCGACGCCGGCAAGCCGCACACCGCCGAAGCGGCGATGTGCAAGTGGCTCGGCCCGAAGACGGCGTTCGACGTGATCCACCAGTGCCTGCTCACCTTCGGCCACTACGGCTACACGATGGACACGCCGCACCAGCAGCGGCTGCGCGACGTGATGGGCCTCGAGATCGGCGACGGCACCGCGCAGATCATGAAACTGATCATCGCGCGCGAACGGGTCGGACGGGCCGCGGTGCAGTACGCGAGGGACTGAAGGCGTCGATCCCGCGGCTACAGCACCGGCGCCAGCACCCGCCGCAGCTCTTCCTCGTCGCGCGCGGCGCGCGCCGCGTAATCCTTCAGCTGGTCTTCTCCGATGCGGCCTACCGCGAAGTAGTCGGCCAGCGGATGCGAGAAATAGAAGCCGCTCACGCTCGAGGCCGGCATCATCGCGAAGTGCTCGGTGAGGCCCATGCCGATGTCTTGCGCGCGCAGCGTGTCGAACAGCGCCCGCTTCACCGTATGCTCGGGGCAGGCCGGATAGCCGGGCGCCGGCCGGATGCCGCGGTACTTCTCGGCGATCAGCTCGTCGTTCGACAGCGCCTCGTCGGCCGCATAGCCCCAGAGGTCGCGGCGCACGCGCGCGTGCAGGCATTCGGCGAAGGACTCGGCGAGCCGGTCGGCGATCGCCTTCAGCATGATCGCCGAGTAGTCGTCGAGCAGCTTGGTGAAGTCCGCGAGCTTCTTCTCGATGCCCAGGCCGGCGGTGACCGCGAACATGCCGATGTAGTCCGCGATGCCCGAGGGCTTGCCGTCGATGAACTTCGGCGCGATGAAGTCGGCCAGGCACTTGTTGCCCACGCCGTCGCGCTTGGCGGTCTGCTGGCGCAGGTTGCGCCAGGTGAAGGCCACTTCGGTGCGCGTCTCGTCGGTGTAGACCTCGATGTCGTCGTCGTTCACCGTGTTGGCCGGCAGGAAGCCCACCACGCCGTTGGCGGTGAGCCAGCGGCCGTAGAGCACCCGCTTCGAGCATCGACCTGCCGTCGGAGAACACGCGGCGCGCCGATTCGCCGACCACGTCGTCGTTGAGCAGCGCCGGGTAGGCGCCGTGCAGGTCCCAGGTCTGGAAGAACGGCCCCCAATCGATGAACGCGGCGATTTCGGACAGGTCGAAGTTGCGGAACTCGCGCCGGCCGATGAACTTGGGCTTCGGCGGCCGGTACGGCCCGCCGTCGGGGCCGGCGTGCAGCCAGTCGAAGGGCAGGCGGTTGGCGCGCGCCTGCGCCAGCGGCACCAGGTTCGGCGCCTTCTTCGACGCGTGCTGCGCGCGCACGCGCTCGTAGTCGGCGGCCAGCCCCGCGAGGAAGTCGCCGCGCTGCTCGGCCGACATCAGGCTCTGCACCACCGGCACCGAGCGCGACGCATCGGGCACGTAGACCACCGGCCCCGAGTAGTTCGGCGCGACCTTCACCGCGGTGTGCACGCGCGAAGTGGTCGCGCCGCCAATGAGCAGCGGAATCTTCCTGTCGCGGAAATAGTCGTCGCGCTCCATCTCCTTCGCGACGTGGGCCATTTCTTCCAGCGACGGCGTGATCAGCCCCGACAGCCCGACCATGTCGGCGTTCTCCTCCTTCGCGCGCGCGAGGATCTCCGAACAGGGCACCATCACGCCCATGTTCACCACCTCGAAGTTGTTGCACTGGAGCACGACGGTGACGATGTTCTTGCCGATGTCGTGCACGTCGCCCTTCACCGTGGCGACCACCACGCGCCCGCGCGACGACACGTCGGCGCCGGAAGCCTCCAGCTGGCGCTTTTCCTCCTCGATGAAGGGCACCAGGTGCGCGACCGCCTGCTTCATCACCCGCGCCGACTTCACCACCTGCGGCAGGAACATCTTGCCCGCGCCGAACAGGTCGCCGACGATGTTCATGCCGTCCATCAGCGGCCCTTCGATTACCTCGATCGGGCGGCCGCCGCGCGCCGCGATCTTCGCGCGCACTTCTTCCGTGTCTTCCACCACGAACGTGGTAATGCCGTTGACCAGCGCGTGCGCGAGCCGCTGCTCCACCGGCTGGTTGCGCCACTCGAGGTTCTCTTCCTTCTTCGCGCCGCCGGCCTTCAGCGTCGCGGCGAACTCGATCATCCGCTCGGTGGCGCTCTTGCCTTCGTCGGGGTGGCCGGCGGGAAGCCGCGGCCTGCGGTCGAGCACCACGTCTTCGACGCGCTCGCGCAGCTCGGCGTCGAGCTCGTCGTACACGCCCATCATGCCGGCGTTGACGATGCCCATCGTGAGGCCCGCGCGGATCGCGTGATAGAGGAACACCGTGTGGATCGCCTCGCGCGCCGGGTCGTTGCCGCGGAAGCTGAACGAGACGTTGGAGACGCCGCCCGAGACCTTCGCGAACGGCAGGTTCGCGCGGATCCAGCGCGTGGCCTCGATGAAGTCGACCGCGTAGTGGTCGTGCTCCTCGATGCCGGTGGCGATCGCGAAGATGTTCGGATCGAAGACGATGTCCTCGGGCGGAAAGCTCACGCGATCGACCAGCAGCCGGTAGGCGCGCTCGCAGATCCGCGTCTTGCGCTCGAACGTGTCGGCCTGCCCCTGCTCGTCGAAGGCCATCACGACCACCGCCGCGCCGTAGCGGCGGCACAGCGTGGCTCTGGCGCAGGAACTCTTCTTCGCCTTCCTTCAGCGAGATCGAGTTGACGATCGGCTTGCCCTGCACGCACTTCAGGCCCGCTTCGATCACCGCCCACTTCGAGCTGTCGATCATCACCGGCACGCGCGCGATGTCGGGCTCCGAGGCGAGCAGGTTCAGGAAGCGGGTCATCGCCGCCGCCGAATCGAGCATCGCCTCGTCCATGTTCACGTCGATGACCTGCGCGCCGTTCTCCACTTGCTGGCGCGCCACCGCGAGCGCCTCGTCGAACTGCCCGCCGAGGATCAGCCGCGCGAAGGCCTTGGAGCCGGTGACGTTGGTGCGCTCGCCCACGTTCACGAACAGCGACGAATCGTCGACGGTGAACGCCTCCAGACCCGACAACCGCATCGCGCGCGGGCGCTCGGGCACGCGCCGGGGCGCGACGCCGTGCACCGCCTGCGCGATCGCGGCAATGTGCTCGGGCGTGGTGCCGCAGCAGCCGCCGGCCACGTTCACGAAGCCGGCCTGCGCGAATTCGCCCAGCAGCCGGGCGGTGACCTCGGGCGTCTCGTCGAAGCCGGTGTCGGACATCGGGTTCGGCAGCCCGGCGTTGGGGTAGACGCAGACGAAGGTGTCGGCCTTGTTCGACAGCTCCTCGACGTACGGGCGCATCAGCGCCGCGCCGAGCGCGCAGTTCAGGCCCACGGTGAGCGGGCGCGCGTGCCGCAATGAATTCCAGAATGCCTCGACCGTCTGCCCCGACAGGATGCGCCCCGACGCGTCGGTGACCGTGCCCGAGATCATGATCGGCAGCCGCGGCAGGCCGGCGGCCTCGCGCTCGGCCATGATCGCGTCGATCGCGAACACCGCCGCCTTGGCGTTCAGCGTGTCGAAGATCGTCTCGACCAGCAGCAGGTCGGCGCCGCCGTCGACCAGCGCGCGCACCTGCTCGTCGTAGGCGGCGCGCAGCTCGTCGAAGGTGACGTTGCGCGCGCCGGGGTCGTTCACGTCGGGCGAGATCGACGCGGTGCGCGGCTGCGGGCCGACTGCGCCTGCCACAAAGCGCGGACGCTCCGGCGTGCTGAAGCGGTCGCAGGCCTCGCGCGCGAGCCGCGCCGACGCGAGGTTCATCTCGCGCGCCAGGTGCGACAGCCGGTAGTCGGCCAGCGCGATCGCGCTCGCGCCGAAAGTGTTGGTCTCGACGATGTCGGCGCCGGCCGCGAGAAACTGCTCGTGGATCTCGCGCACGATCTCCGGGCGCGACAGCGACAGCAGCTCGTTGTTGCCCTTCACGTCGTGCGCGAGGTCGGCGAAGCGCTCGCCGCGATAGCCCGCCTCGTCGAGCCGGCGCTGCTGGATCATCGTGCCCATCGCGCCGTCGAGGATCAGGATGCGGCGTTCGAGCAGTTCGCGCAGGCGGGCTTCGGTCGGGCTCATGAGAAGTGGGATCCGGTGGGATCCGTGGGACGCGAGTGGGATGGCCAGTATAGCGGCGGCCGGCCGCCAATGCGTGAACAAATCCCTGCCGGCGCAGGTGCCGGCGCCCGCCCGAACGGGCGGCGGCGGCCACCGGTCGGAGCGACCGGCCGGACCGGCTCGAGAAACGAATCGAAGAGATCGGGCTAACGGACTGAATTCAATAGAACAAAGGTATTAGGCAAATGTGCGACACTTTGGCCGTCGGGAGACGTTGCCAGCCTTGCGCAGGTCCGGCGATGAAGATATACGGAATCTGTCGCTGCAGATCCTTTCGCCTTCCCCCAAATGCTCCTGCCCGCACTCGTGTGCCTGGCGACCACACTGGTCGCCCTGATCTCATGAAGTGGCTTGCGCCGGACCTCGGCCTGATCGAGCGACCGCACGGCCACCGCACCCACGACCTGCCCACGCCGGTGGTCGGCGGCATTGGCATGGCGACCGGAATCTTCGTCACCTGGATGGCCGCCGGCATGAGCGAGCCCGGCATGCCGGTCGCGCTGGGCGCGTTCGGGCTGGTCGTCATCGGCCTGTGGGACGACCGGCACGGCCTGCCCGCGCGCCGCAAGTTCGCCGCGCAGGCGGCGGTGGTCGCGATCGCGGTGTTCTTCGACGGCGACCTGCTGCGCACGCTGGGCCCGCTGCTGCCGGGCGTGGACGTTCGGCTGGGGGCGCTCGCGCTGCCGTTCACGGTGTTCGCGGTGCTCGGCCTGATCAACGCGGTGAACATGATCGACGGGCTCGACGGCCCGGCCGGCAAGGTGATGCTGTCGGCCTTCGGCTGGCTCGCGACGTGCATGTGGATGGTCGGCGGCATGGCGCGGCTCACCAGCAACCTCGCGATCATCGGCGCGATCTTTGCGTTCCTGCTGTTCAACGCGCGCTTTCCGGGGCGCCCCCGGGCGCTGCTGTTCATGGGCGACACCGGCAGCATGCTGCTCGGCTATCTGCTCGCGATCGCGGCGATCGACGCCACGCAGCGCGCGCCGGGCATCCCCCGGTAACCGCCCTGTGGATCTGCGCGCTGCCGATCCTCGATACGCTGTCGGTCACGGTGCAGCGCATCCGCGACGGGCGCCCGCCGATGGCCGCCGGGCGCGACCACCTGCACCACCTGCTGCGGGCGCACGGCCTGTCGGTCGGCAAGGCGGTGCTCGCAGAAGCGGCCATCGCCGCGTCGACGGGCCTGGCCGGCGTGGCCGGATGGCGGCTCGGCGTGGCCGACTGGATCATGTTCGCGAGCTTCGTCGGCGTCGGACTGGCCTGGCACCAGGCCAGCCGGATCGGCTGGCGGCGCATGCAGGCCCGCGAGACGGCGATCGTGACGGTGACCGAGACGGCGACCGTGGCCGCGGCCGCGGCCGTGCCGGTGACCGAGACGCTGGCGGCGCCGGTGGCCGATCCGACGATCGCGTCGTTCGAAGACCCGCCGACGATACCGATGCCCGTACCGGCGGTCGCGGCTCCCGACCGTGCACGCGCCGCGCGGCGCGCCGAGCCGGTGCGCTCCGAATCGTCGGTATGATGCGGCCCGCGCATCGGCCCCCGCATCTGCCCGCCAACGAGGCTCGCCGTCTTGAGATTCCTGGTCGTCTGCACCGCCAACGTCTGCCGCAGCCCGATGGCCGAAGCGGCGATGCGCCATGCGCTGGCGGCTCGCGGGCTGCAACCGCAGGTCGGCTCGGCGGGCATCGACGCGCTGGCGGACGAGCCGGCGCACCCGCTGTCGATCGAGGCGGTCGCGCAGGCTGGCCTGGGCGACCTGTCGACGCATCGCAGCCGGCAGATCTCGTCGCTGATGGTGCGCAAGGCCGACCTGGTGCTGTGCATGGAGCGGCGGCACCGCAGTCTGGTGCTGGCACGCGCGCCCGAAACCGCGGGACGGCTGCGGCTGCTGGGCCATTGGCAGGACGTGGAGATCGCCGACCCGGTGGGCGGGCCGGCACATGAGCACCGCGAATGCCTGGAATCGATGATGCAGTGCGTGCAACAGTGGCTCGATCGGCTGTCGCGAGCGGGCCTCCTGCAATGACGGTGCGCTTGATGGCCGCTGCCGCGCTCGCCGCCGCGCTCGCCGGGTGCTCGTTCGCGCCCGGGTTCTGGCTCGGCCGCCGGGCGCCCGAACGCAGTGCGCAGCAGCGCGAGGCCGAGACGGTCGTGCCGGTGGCGATCGACTGGGGCCTGATCCACGAACTCGACACGATCGCGCGCGCGCCGGTGCCGCAGGTACCCACCGGCGAGGCGGGCGCCTACCGCATCGGTCCCGGCGACGCAATCCGCGTCACCGTCTGGAACCACCCCGACCTGAACATGGCGCCGAACCTCGCGGTGACGCCGTCCACGGTCACCAGCGGCAGCGCCGCGGTGGCCAGCAACGTGGTGCCGTATCGCGTGGTCGATCGCGACGGCGCGATTTACCTGCCGCTCGCCGGCAGGGTGCCCGCGGTCGGGCGCACGGTGCCCGAGCTGCGCAGCCAGGTCGCGCGGCAACTGTCGCGCTTCGTGAAGGATCCGCAGGTCGAGGTGGAGATCGCCGCCTACCGCAGCCAGCGCGTGTTCATGGTGGGCGAGCTGAAGACTCCGGGCAACCTCACGATCACCGACGTGCCGATGCCGATCGCCGATGCGATCGGCCAGGCCGGCGGCACCACGCCGAACGCCGACCTGTCGGCGGTCACGGTCGCACGCGGCGACAGGACGTACACGGTGGACCTCGAGCGGCTCTTCTACGAGGGCGACCTGTCGCTGAACATGGCGCTGCGGCACGGCGACGTGGTCACCGTGCCCGATCGCCGGCAGCGCAAGATCTTCGTGCTGGGCGAAGTGATGCAGCCGAAGTCGTACCTGCTGCAGCGCGGCCGCACTTCGCTGGCCGAGGCCTTGTCGGACGCGGGCGGCCCGAACCCGCTGTCGGCGCACGCCGGCCAGGTCTACGTGCTGCGCGCAGGCGCCGACGACAAGCCGCTGATCTACCACCTGGACGCGCGCTCGCCCGAGGCGCTGATTCTCGCCGACCGCTTCGCGCTGCGACCGCGCGACGTGGTCTACATCGACCCGACGCAACTGGCGCGCGCCGGCCGCGTGCTGGCGCAACTGCTGCCGTGGCTGCAGGGCGCCAGGCAGTCGCAGCAGATCGCCGAGTGAAGCGCGCGGCGGCCCAGTCCATGCCCGAGAACGCCTCTCCCAGCTCCCGCTCCTCGCGCCGCGCGAACGGGTCGTCGAGCGGCTCGTCGTCGCAATCGTCGTCCCGACTGCCGTCGCGCTCCGCGTCGTCCTTCGACGACGACGACACGATCTCGATCGCCGACATCCTCGAGAACCTGATCGACCACCGGTGGCTGTTCGCGATCGTCGCCGCGCTGTGCACGCTGGCCGCGGCCGCCTACGCGCTGCTCGCCACGCCGATCTACACGGTCGACTCGCTGATCCGGTGGAAGACAAGAAGGGCGGCGGGCTCGGCGCGCTGGCGTCGGTCGCGCAGGCGCTCGACGTGAGCAGCTCGCCGGTGGAAGGCGAGATCGAGATCCTGCGCTCGCGCACCAACGTGACGCGCGCGGTGGAGGCGCTGCGGCTGCAGAGCGAAGTCGAGGTCGAGAACCGGCTGCCGCTGGTGGGCGACTGGCTCGCGCGACGGCTCGGGCGCGACGACAACGGCCTGGCGATCGCGCCCGCGCTGCCGATGGTCGATCCGGCGAACTGGGCCTGGGGCGGCGAGCGGCTGCTGCTGGCCGAGTTCGAGACGCCGCAGCAGCAGTACGGCAAACCGCACCTGCTCGCGATCGGCGCAGATGGCGCCTGGACACTGCTCGACCCGGACGGCGAGCTGGTGCTGCAGGGACGAAGCGGCACGCGCAGCGAGAACGCCGGCTTTGGGCTACGCGCTGCGCATCGCCGAACTGGTCGCGCGGCCGGGCACGCGCTTCACGCTGCGGCGTTACTCCACGACGGCGCGCGCCGAGCAGATCCGCACCGACCTGCGCGTGAGCGAGACCAAGCGCCAGTCGGGCATCATGCGCGTCGAATACCTCGACAGCGACCCGCTGGCCGCGGCGCGGCTGGTCAACGCGATCGCCGACGCCTACGTGCAGCAGAACGTGCAGCGCCGCGCGGCCGAAGCCGAGAAGAGCCTGCAGTTCCTCGAAGAGCAGCTGCCGCAGCTGCGCAAGCAGGTCGAGGCCGCCGAAGGCGAGCTGAACACGTTCCGCAACCGGCAGCAGACGATCGACATTCCGGGCGAGATCACCGGGCTGCTGTCGCAGGCGGTGGAGCTGGAGAAGACCCGGCTCGAACTCGAGCTGAAGCTGAAGGAAGGCGCCGGACGCTACGAGCCGGCGCACCCGGTGATGCGCGCGCTGCGCGAGCAGGCCGCGAGCATCGGCACGCAGCAAAAACGCGTGAACGAGCGCATCCGCGCGCTGCCGCAGACGCAGCAGGACTACCTGCGCCTGGCGCGCGACGTGGAGGTGAACTCGCAGCTGTACGTGAGCCTGCTGAACAACGCGCAGCAGCTGCGCGTGGCGCGCGCCGGCACGATCGCCAACGTGTCGATCGTCGACCGGGCCGTGGCGCCCGACAGACCGACCAAGCCGCGCCGCGCGCTGGTGGTCGCGGTGGGCCTGCTGGGCGGACTGGCCGGCGGCTTCCTGCTCGCGCAGCTGCTCGCCGCGCTGCGCGATCCGGTGCGCGACCCGCACGAACTGGAAAACGCCACCGGCGTGCACGTCTCGGCCACGGTGCCGATCTCGCCCGAGCAGGCGGCAGTGGACCGCCGCCGCGCGCATCCGCCCTACCTGCTGGCGCGCGTGCAGCCGACGGCGCCCGCGATCGAGGCGCTGCGCACGCTGCGGCTGAACCTGCAACTGGCGCTGGCCGAGACCGAAGGCGGGCGCACGATCCTGCTCACCTCGGCGGTGCCCGGCCAGGGCAAGAGCTTCATCGCGACCAACCTCGCGTCGCTGATGGCGAGCGCCGGCCAGCGCGTGCTGCTGATCGACGCCGACATCCGGCGCTCGTCGATCGATCGCTACCTGCCGGCCGGCGCCGGCCGCGGGCTGTCGGACATCCTGCGCGAGGGGCTCGACCCGACCGCGTTCGTGAAGGCCGACGTGGCGCCGAACCTCTCGCTGCTGCCGGCGGGCCCCGGCGTGGACAACCCCGGCGACCTGCTCACCGAGCCGCGGCTGCACGTCCTGTTCGAATGGGCCAAGGCGCGCTACGACGCGATCGTGGTCGACGCGCCGCCGATCCTGCCGGTGTCCGACGCGGTGGTGCTCGGCCGCTTCGCCGACGTGACCGGCTTCGTGGTGCGCCACAAGCGCACCGCGCTGGCCGACGTGGTGGACGCGGTGCAGCAGTTCCGGCTGAGCGGCACCGAACCGACCGGCTTCGTCTTCAACTGCTTCAGGCCGTCGCGCATCCGCTACGGATACGGCGCGCGGTACGGGTACTACCGCGGGAAGTACGGGTACGGGGGCGAGCGGCGCTGAGGGGTCAGGGAGGAAGTCTGCCACCCGCCGGCCCAGTCGCAGGCCGTCTACCTGCGCGAAGTGGGCGTCGAGGCTCAGCAGCGCCAGGCCGTGTTCCAGTGCGCTGGCCGCGATCCACAAGTCGTTGGCCGGAATCGGCTGCCCCTTTCGACGCAGGCCGGCATAGACCAGCGCGTAACTGTCTGCCGTCTCCGCGGTAACCGGCACGACGGCGACACGCGGAGACTCGAGGAAGCGCGTGAGCTCCATGCGGTTCCTGGCCTCGCGATTGCCCACTGCGAAGCCAGCAAGCAGCTCGCCGAGCACCACGCTGTTCAGGTAGAGCCGATCGGCGTATCCGACGACTTCGGCGACGTCTTCATCACCACGCAGCAGGGCGACATAGGCGTTCGTGTCGACCAGGATGGGGCGCACCGGTTCATCTCCAGAGCTCGGAGTCGATTTCGCGCAACGCGGCGGTGGCCGCCTCGAATTCGGCGGCTTCTTCGGCGCTCCATGCCCCGACGAGCCCGTCGAGGTCATCGTGGCGCCGCCTTGTCGGCGTCGCGGGCCCCTTGCCCAGCGCCTGATCGATCAGGCGAAGCACGAGGGTATTGACACTCACGCCCTCCTTGCCGGCGACGGCCTTGAGGGCAGCGAGCGTGGAGGGATCGACGCCACGGACACTGAGATTCGGCATGCAGTCAGCAGATGCAGGCATTTTGCATTCATCAATGATAGCAGGCGCGTACCGCCCAGATAAGGATTTCGCGCGCCCGGCTCCGCACGCCCGGCTCCGCGCGCCGGATCGGAAATCGCTCAAGGAGGCTACGCCGCCGCGCGCATCCCCGCACTCCGCCGGACGGCCGACCCATACGGTCCGACCTCGCGGACGGCGTCCGGCGCCTCGGTCACGCCTGGTTCCGCTTCCGACGCCAAATCCCGAAAATCAGCATCGCGAGCGCGACCCCGACGGCATCGGCGACCCAATCGCGCCAGTCGGCCTGCCGATAGACGGTGAACCCCTGCAGCACCTCGATCAGCCCGCCGTAGAGGAGCAGGCCGACCAGCACGCGCACGCGATGGCTCGGCCAGGACGGCAGGCCGAGCAGCCCCAGCACGACGAAGGCGGCCACGTGGTCGGTCTTGTCCCAGCCGGTGTTGATCGGCGGCGGTTCGGGCATCGGCCACAACGACACGGCCAGCACCAGCGCGAGGGCGATGCCGAAGCACATGCGAAGCGCATGCGCGGATGGGGATGCGCGAAACCTCGAGGCAGCACTCGCATGGCGTCTCCATAGGCCCGCCGGCCGGCATCGGCGATACTCGGCCCACCAGAAAGACGACGACGCCCATGCCGATTTCCGAAGAAGACCTGCTGGCGATCGCCGAGGCCCGGGCGCTGCTTCGAGAACCCGGGGCTGGCGGTGAAGCTTACCAACGTCGTCGGCAAGCCAATCGAGAAGGGCTTCGAGATGCTGCCGGCGCGCTGGCGCGACAAGGTGAGCACGATCACCCGCGACGCGCTGAACGCCGCGCTCGGCGCGGCGATCGCGTCGATGGGCAAGGGCCAAGCCGCGGCGCGCCCACGGCTGCACAAGCTGGCCGCCACCGCGACCGGGGCCGCGGGCGGCGCCTTCGGCCTCGCGTCGCTGGCCGTCGAGCTTCCGGTGTCGACCACGATCATCTGCCGCTCGATCGCCGACATCGCGCGCGCGCACGGCGAAGACCTCGCGCTTCCCGAAGCGCGGCTGGCCTGCATCGAGGTGTTCGCGTTCGGCGGAGAAACGCCGGCCGACGACGCCTCGGAGACCGCCTACTTCGCGATGCGGGCGGCGCTGTCGCGCGCGGTGTCCGAGGCCGCCGAGTACCTCGCGACCCGTCATGCCGCCGATGCCGGCGCGCCGGCGCTGGTGCGGCTGGTGTCGCTCGTGGCCACGCGGTTCAAGATCCAGGTCTCGCAGAAGGCCGCCGCGATGGCGATCCCGATCGTGGGGGCGGCCGGCGGCGCCACGATCAACTGGCTGTTCATGGAGCACTTCCAGGCGATGAGCCGGGGGCATTTCGCGATCAGGCGGCTGGAGCGGAAGTACGGGGAAGAGGCGGTGAAGGCGGCGTACGAGGGGCGATGATCACGCGCTGGCTGATCACGCGCTGGCTGATCACGCGCTGGCTTGCCTCCGCGAGCGAGGACGGCCGGGTCGGCTTCCGGCTGTTCGAGCATTGCCTTGCAGCGGATGCGGAGGGTCGGGAGTTGGTCGGTTCCGGCTGATGGTGTTGGTGTTGAACGCCCGCGCGGCGCAACGGGCGGCGGACGCATGCGCCGCGCAACGGGCGGCGGACGCACGCGCCGCGCAACGGGCGGCGGACGCACGCGCCGCGCAACGGGCGGCGGACGCACGCGCCGCGCAACTAGCGCGCCGCGGCCGCAACCGGATGATGCATTTTCGCGCGTGGAACGCATTCCACGGGCAAGAACGCATCATTCGGTAGCGGGGCCGGGACTCGATTGGTGCCAACGGAGGCCTGGACCTGGGGCCTGCGCCTGCGCCTGCGCCTGCGCCTGCGCCCGGGCATGAGCCTACGCCCGCACTACGCCCGACTTAGGCTGCCCGTTCGAGTGCGCGCGCAAGCACACCCGCGCATGATCGATGCATGGCGAAGCCCGAGCTCCTTCACCTCGTCGCGCGTGCCGCTGCCGGCGCCCGTCCCTTCGAGCACCGCGTCGCTTGCGCCGATCTGTGGGCGCGGCTTGGGCAGACGTTCGACCTCGTCGCGTGCGTGCTGATGCCGAATCACGTGCACGTGCTCGCGCAACTTCGAGCGCGACGCCGCGACGAAGGCTTTCGCTCGCGTGCTCTCCGCGTTCCGCCGGCGCATGCGCGCGCGACGCACGGCGCCCATCGAGTTCGAGTGGGAGCCGCTTCCCCGCCCGGAGAAAGTGCAGCACGACAAACGGCACATCGCGCGGACGGTTCGCTACATCCATCTGAATCCGAGCCGCGACGACCTTTGCGGCAACCCGCTCGAATGGGAGTGGAGCACGCATCGCGACTGGGTGGGGGCCGTTGCGCGCCCGTGCGTCGATCGCTCGCGATGGGCGCGCGCGATGGGATGCCACTCCAGGTCGTGCGCCGAATGGCTGCACAATTACGTCGCGTCCGATACGTCGGTGCGCGATGCGAGCCCGCTGGCCGATCCGCGGCCGTTTCTCGCGGACGACCCGAAGGACGCGTCGATCGACGCGCTCGCGACGGCTGTCGTGCTCGTGCTGCGAAGCGCAGCGGTGGCCCCTGCCGAGTTCGGCCCCGCCGAGCGCCGGCTGTTCCTGCTGTCGGCCGCGCGCTGGACCCGTTATCGGCCGCCCGAACTCGCACGACACGTGTGCCGTCACCGGACGAACGCATGGAGGGCGATGCGGGCGGCCACCGGAGAGCGCGCAAAGGCCCCTGCGGCGGACGACGCGCCGGTGCTGCCTGAACGCTTGCATGTGCTGAACGACGACGAGCTGCGCGCCATGGCGCTGGTATTGGCCGACCGCCGTCTGTCGACCTCGCAACTGCGTGGTGCCTTGCCGGAACGCGCCCAAACACGCCCGCACCGAGCCCGGTAGCGGCCACAGGAGCCCAGGGCGCATGGCCACGGGCGCGCGCGGCACGGACATGCACGCGCGGCGCCCGCACAGATGGCACCCGCGGCACCCACCCCGGCCCCCGCATAGGATTCCGGGCCGCAACGGAACGTTGCGTTTTCGGCCGTGGAACGGATTTCACGACGAAAAACGCAACATCCCGTTGCGGGTGCCACGAACGAGGGGCTACCCGGCGCCCTCCCGGGCGAGCCGCCGCAAATGTCGCCGGCGCCTGCGCGCCTATACCTGCGCGCCCTCACCCGCGCGCCTATACCCGCGCGCCCTCACCCGCACGCCCTCACCCGCGCGCCATCCCCGCGTTCTCGAGATACCAGGCGTACGCGCCCGCCACCCCCTCGCGCAGCCCGATGCGCGCCTTCCAGCCCATCGCCTCGAGGCGGCTCACGTCGAGCAGCTTGCGCGGCGTGCCGTCGGGCTTCGACGGATCGGTGACGACCGAGCCCTTGAACCCCACCACCCCGGCGACCAGTTGCGCCAGTTCGAGGATGGTCAGGTCGGTGCCGGTGCCGACGTTGACGAACTGCTCGCCCGAGTAGTTCTGCATCAAAAACAACGCCGCGTCCGCCAGATCGTCTACATGGAGGAACTCGCGCCGCGGCGTGCCGGTGCCCCAGATCGTGACGCTGGCGTCGCCACGCTCCTTCGCCTCATGGAACCGCCGGATGAGCGCCGGCAGCACGTGCGAGTTGTCGGGGTGGAAGTTGTCGCCGGGCCCGTACAGGTTGGTGGGCATCAGCGAAATCGCGTCGAAACGATACTGACGGCGGTAAGCCTGGCACATTTTTATGCCGGCGATCTTGGCCACCGCATACCACTCGTTGGTGGGCTCGAGCGGACCGGTGAGCAGGTACTCCTCGCGCAGCGGCTGCGGCGCGAGCTTCGGGTAGATGCACGACGAGCCGAGGAAGCACAGCTTTTTCGTGCCGTGCCGCCAGGCCGAATGAATCACGTTGGTCTGGATCGCCAGGTTGTCGCGCAGGAATTCGGCCGGGTACGCGTCGTTGGCGTGGATGCCGCCCACCTTCGCGGCCGCGAGGAAAACGTACTCGGGCTTCTCGCCCGCGACGAAGTCGCCGACGGCGTGCTGGTCGGTGAGGTCGAGTTGCGCGTGCGTGCGCAGCAGCAGGTTCGATACGCCTGCGGCCTCGAGGCGCCGGACGATCGCCGAGCCGACAAGGCCGCGATGGCCGGCGACCCAAATGCGGGAATCAGGCTCGAGAGTCATCCGGGTTGTAGCTCATTCGACGGTGACGGGATAACGAAGTCTTCGGGTTCCACCTGCGTTCAGCAACGCAGTGATGTCGCCATGCGCTGCTTTGACGTCACGCCCCACTCGCCTGGCTGCCTCGCGAATGGACATGGGCCCCGCACCGCACATCGCCTCGAGCAGCTCCCATCGCTTCGCGGTCAGTACCTGCCAGAGCAGTTCAGGCGTTGCAAAGCCGATACGGGCCTCCGCGTTTCGTCGCCCGGAGTTCATGGCGCGCGATGCATCGGCCAGCGTACTGGCCAGACTGCGCATTTCAAGAACAACCGTGCTCATCGTTCCACCTCTCTACATCTGCACTGAAATCCAGCATCAATTGACCTGGCGTTGAAAAAGCGTAGCGCGATTCGTCCCGGCCGAAGTGACGATGATCGCCCTTGCCGCGCTCGTTGTCGTATCGAAGCACGCACGGTCAGGCGTCGACGCTGACGAACTGACTTGTAGACCTGGGTTCGGGGGCGGACTCTCCGTGTGCGCGCAAGCCTTCGATGTGGAACTCGATCGCTTCCTGAATCAGCGTTTCCACCTCTTCGCGCGATTCACCAACCGCAACGCATCCGGGCAAGTCAGGCACGTACGCTCCGTAGCTTTTCGGTCCGCGTTCGATGACGACGAGATACTGCATCCTGGACCTCACCTCTTCAAGCCCGCCTGCCTGAGTATGTTGCTCAGTGTCCCGGGCGGGACTTCCACGCTCGGCTTTCCGGCGACCGTCACTGTTCCGGTCTTGCCCGGATTCACGAGAGCGCGCGCCTGGCGCGCTGAATCGCCTCTTCCACCGGGACCAGTACGGTACGACCGGCCTCAACGTCGGCCAAGCGACGATCGATCTCCGCGCTCCGGGCGTCTTCCACTTCGCCCTTCGGGCCTACGCTGGCAAGCAGGTGGTCTGCAAGAGACACCCGCTCCACCGGCGAGAGCTTCAGCGCTTCGGCTTCAATCGTTGCGAATCGCGATGGCATGGGGACCTCCGGATACAGCACCTTCGATAGGTTGCGACGCAACTCGAGGTCTTGTGCGACCAAGACCATTCGGTACGGACCGATTCCGGCCGGGTCCGATCGATTCTGCATGGTCAGGAGCTTGCAGGTCCGTGCAACCGAACGTTGCGTTTCCGCGCGTGAAACGCATTCCACGCCGCAAATCGCAACATTTGGTTGCGTGTCGGGGTGTCGGGGTGGTTGCTCGCGTAAGCGTTATTCGTCACTGAGCCTCGCCTTCCAGCAGGCGGGTTTGCGCCTCATGGGCGCCAAGGCCACGATGAGGATCTCGATTTCGTTGTGAAGGTAAACCAAGGAAAACTTGAACGTCCGGTCGATGACGCGACGCGTCTTGAACTTGTAAGGCGGCCACAGTTCCGGGGCCTCGGCAGCCCCCACTTCGGCTTTGCGAACCGCCTTGTCGTAGCGCTCTGCGAGCCGAGTGCTGACGCCAGCGTAGTAGAGCACCTGACGCAGAAACTCTTCGCGAGCCTCCGGGTGATACCGGACAGCTCTCACCGGCGGATGAGACGGCGCGCTTCGGCGTGAACTTCCTCGGAGGTGATGGGAGTAACTGCTCCAGACTCGATCTCGGCGACCCGGCGCTCGATTTCGCGCTCCCAGGCTGCGTCGGCCTCGACATCAGACTCGCCTTCCAGGGAGTCGAGCAGTTCTTCCGCGAGGCGTGCGCGATCCTCGGCGGGCAGGGTTCTGGCGCGGGCGGACAACTCTTCGACCAAGGTGGACATCACAATCTCCGGCTACAGCAGTACCAGTTTACAGCGGCGGCACCCAGGAACGATTTGTGGCGAACGGCCTTGCAGATCCGAGCTGCCGATTCATGCGGTTCCGCAAGGAACCACCAGATGCATCAGATCGCCTTCCGGGACATCCGAGGGCCTTCATCAGCCGACGACGAACAGATCGTACGTCAGGCGGGATGTTTCAGACACCTGCATTGGTCTCAGCCTGATGGCCGAAGGTCGGATCAGGCGGGGGTAGAAGCGCTGAAGCAAGCTTATGGTTTCGACGTGCTGACGATTACTCCGGTGTCACACTGTTCAGATCGCCCCCGGAGCAACGGAGCCTGCAGCCCCATGCAACCAAGCGTTGCGTTTCCGCGCGTGGAACGCCTTCCACGCAGCAAATCGCAACATTTGGTTGCACGGCTCAGCGGCCGAATCACCGGTGCGGACTCTTCCGGCCGAATCACTGAAGGTTTCGCCGCGGCGCGGCGACTCGTGGTTGAAGAGGATGATGCCGTGCACTTCGTAACCCTTGTCGAGCAGGAACTCGGCGAGGTAGGAGCCGTCCTGGCCGGTGATGCCGGTGATGAGGGCTTTCCTGGTCAATTGGATGCTTCCGAAAATGCCATGCAACGCTTGTCGCGCAACCGAATGTTGCGTTTCCGCGCGTGGAATGCGTTCCACACCGCAATTCGCAACATCTCGTAGTGTGACTTCGTGGCCCCAGCCGCACTTCGTTGCGTGACTGCGTGACTGCGTGACTGCGTGGCCGCGTAGCCCCAATCGCGTAGCGGGAAGCGGAGGCCTGGTAGTCGCCAGGCTGCACCTGCTGGCGTTGACGAGCGACGCTCGGCGTGCTGCTCACGCGACGTGCTGCATCTCGTTGGCGTAGTCTCGCCCGGTTGGCAGACCCGCATGAACCAGGCACTACACGACTGGCTCGAGCGGCGGAAGTCGTTCAGCTACGCCGTTCACTTCTGCGGCACGAGCGTGACCTGCAGCTCGCAACCGACCGCCTTTGCGTAGCGCCGCAGCGTTGCAAGCGACGGCGTGTGCTTGCCGGCCGCCTCCAACCGGGAGACGGCGCTTTTGGTGGTGCCCATGCGCTCCGCTACGACATCTTGAGTCAGCCCCGCGCGGGCTCTGGCTTCGAGCAACTGATCAGCTACGCGGTACTCGAATTCCAGTGCATCGTAGGCCTCACTGAATCCCTTGCGGGCGCGCGCCTTCGCGAGAAAGCGCTGGTGATCATGCTTGACGGGAGAGTATTTCAGGTCAGCCATCGAAGGTCTCCCTGGCACGCTTGCGCGCCAGCTTCAACTCCTTGTCCGGGGTTTGCTGTGACTTCTTGATGAACGCGTGCACAACCACGACTCGGCGGGCGACGACGAAACAGTAGAACGCGCGACCGATACCCGAACGACCACGCGGACGCAGTTCGAAGAGTCCTTCGCCGAGAGGACGCGAGTGCGGGAGCCGAAGGTGGGGGCCGTGGTCGGCGAGCAGCTCGACCAGACGCGCGTAATCGGCCAGGACATCGACTGGCCACGACTGGATCTCGGCAAGCACCCGCTCGTGGAAGTACTCGATCTCGAACACGGCAGGTCGCGTGGGCGCAGGTTAGCACAAATGCTAACCGCAGGCAACGTGTTTTTCTTGACAGACAGGTGCTGCATTGTGCGCCGCTCCGATCCACCGCACCCTCGGCCATCCGGCCGATGCCGAAGTCAATCCGGTACGGTCAGGATGCTCAACAGACAGGTCGTCAAAGCTCGAACCACGACTTCGTTGAGCGCGACACCATCACGTGCCGCGCGCAGCGTCGCAGCCCGATGAAGCCACGCCGCTCGAGCGGCGCACGCTGTGCTGCTGGCCGGCGGCGACGACGAAGCCCGCAGGAGGTTCGCTTCGGTGCAACCAAATGTTGCGTTTCCGCGCGTGGAATGCGTTCCACGCGGCACATCCAACATTTTGTTGCGTAACTCCGTGGCCGCAGGCAGTCGGCTCCCCGATGTCGTTCACGAACGGACGGGAGTAGCCGAAAGCTTTATGCCGAGCGCATGAAGCAGTCTGAGCATCGTGTCGTAGCGCGGCTTCGCACCGGGCGCCAGTGCCTTGTAAAGGCTCTCGCGCCCGAGGCCGGCATCCCTGGCCACCTGCGTGATTCCGCGCGCGCGCGCCACGTCACGCACGGCAGCCAGGAACACGTCGGGGTCGGGATCATCGAGTGCAGCGGTGATGTACTCGGCAATGGTCTCTTCATCGTCGAGGTAGTCGACAGCGTCGAAGGGACGGAATCTGGTCATGCTTCACTCCTCGCCGAGAGTCTTTCAACGCAGCGAGCCAAGTGTCAAGAACATCGGAGCGATGAAAGACGTTCATACGATCCGATGTATCCGAATGGATACTAACACGGAACTCAATCGCGTGCGGCTCACGAAGAAAGACCGCAGGACGGATCTTCGACGACGAAGTCTGCAGCTCCGTGCGACCGCCGGTTGCGTTTCCGCCCGTGGAACGCATTCCACGTCGCGAATCGCAACATTCTGTTGCGCGGGTACGCGGGTACGCCCGGTTGCCGATGAATTCCGCTCAGATAAGCTCGATCGCCGATCTGAGTCGTTCCGCCGTGACGATGAGGCCGTTTCGTTCCAGAGCATCGGCGAAATCCTCCGGAGTAGATTCCGGTTTCTGGCGACGAGCTCGCATGCGCTTGAAGGCGGCGATCGCGACGAGGGGCTCGAGGTCCCACTGGTTCACCAGAAAGGTGTCCGGATCGACGACTTCGATGCCGTATAGCGTGCGTTGCCCGCCATCTCAGTAATCGAGCCCGAGTTCGCGCTCGTCTTCCGCCATCCGCTCCAGGGCCGCGCGCTGCTTCTCGCGCATCTTTCGCTCGTATGCCGCGAGATCCTCGAAGGCGATCCTTCGGTGCCTGCCCACCATCCGGTGGGGCAGCCGGCCGGCTTCGATTTCCTTGATCACGAACGGGCGCGAAACATTCAGGAAATTCGCGGCTTCGACGGTCGTCAATTCCTGCTTTCCCGGCACGAGAACCACCGGACGGCCTTCGCTCATGGCGCCCAGAAGCTGCCCGATGAGTTTCAGCGCCGCCGGCGGCACTGCCACCGACGGCTGCTCGCCTCCGTCGCTCGTGAGCGTGATCGACACGGCCCTGGAATGATCGAGCGCCTCCATGATGCAGCGCTGCGCGAGCCGGGCCATTTCCAGCTCGCGGGCGGACATCTTCGGCGGTTCGAGCTTGCGGATCGGATCTTTCGTCTGCATCGCCGCTCTCCTGTCTTCGGATTGCTACCCTAGCGGATATATGCAATAAATGCAACGAATGAAGCGAACGCAGGAAGTTGTCGAACTGCCGTGGGCCAAGCCCCCCCGCGTCAGGGGCAACCTGACGGAACGGGCCGGTAGACATCCTTCCGACTACAGCAGTACCAGTTTCCGCGCGTAGAAGGCCTTCCACACAGCAAATCGCAACATTTGGTTGCGTGGCTCAGCGGCCGAATCACCGGTGCGCACTTTTCCGGCCGAAGACGAAGAGGCGGGTGCCGCTCGAACAACCTGCCAGACAGCAGCTCACGCTGCGACTCTCTTCTGAAGCGCCTCTTGCGCTACCAGATTGATGCTCTTGCCCTCGGCCTGGGCAACAATAGCCAGCCGCTCGTGAAGCTCGGGCGGGATGCGCAAGTTGAACTTTCCCGAATAGCTACGCCGCGGCTCTATTCCCTTCTCCGCACACACCTCGAGGAAAGTCCGGAGCGACTTCTTGAACTCCGAGCGCAACTCCCTGGGGTTCTTGCCGTAGAAGTCGGCGCCGCCATTCAAGCCCGAGGATCTCGCCCCGGAACTGGTCGAGGTCCGGGTCGTACTCGATCCTGGCCTGATAACCGTCAACAATCATGATGCTCATGGAACTACCCCGTGCTGCTCCAGCCACTTGCGCACACTCGCAACCGCCCCCTTGTCCGTGCCCGGAGATGGATGCGGCCGATGAAAAACGCGCACTTCGCCGAAAAGGACGACGGCAACTCGACTTCCTTCGCGTTCAGTGACTTCCGCACCGAGGTCGACGAAGAGCGACTCGATATCTCGCCAGGGCACGTTGGCGCTCGTGGGATGCGCAAACACCAGCTGCAGCGTTCTCTGGCTCTTTCGTTTCACGAACATATAGTACCGTATTTTGGTACCATTCACAAGAACCGGGCTGCAGGCGCTGCTGCCTGACGTTTGAGGTCACCAGATACACATATCCGTCGCTGGCCACTACGAGAACGCGCTGCCCAGGGTATCGAGCGGGGGTTCGGGTGCGTCAGAATATCCAACGAGGTCGGCCGCGATACCTCATACCCGGGCCGGAGCAACGGAGCTTGCAGGCCCATGCAACCAAATAGGAAGGTTCGGCTTCGTAGCCGTAGTCGACCGGATCGAACCCGATCCGCTCGAGCTCGAGGCCGCTTCCGTCGCAGCGTCGGTCTCCTGGACCGTGGCCAGCAACTCGTCGGCGAACCGCACGCGCTCCTCGGGCGAGAGGGAGCGAGCTTTGCGAGACAATTCTTCGACGAGGCTGGACACAGGAACCTCCTGACCGGGAAAGAATACATTCTGCATCGCCTCGATCCGCCGCGCACTCGGCCATCGGGCCGATGCCGAAGTCGGCTCGGTGCGATCACTCGCTACTCGCTGCCAACTCATAGCCACGCCGCTCGAGCGGCGCACGCTGTGCTGCTGGCCGGCGGCGACGACGAAGCCCGCAGGCGGTTCGCTTCGATGCAACCGAATGTTGCGTTTCCGAGCGTGGAACGCATTCCACACCGCAAATCGCAACATTCTGTTGCGCGACTGCGTGGGCGCGTGGGCGCGCACCCTTACTCGCTGCTCACCGCCACCTCGTACCCATGGCGCTTGAGCAGCGCATGCCGCCTCGCCTGGTCGAGGTCGTGCGCGACCATCTCGGCGCACATCTCGCGGGTGCCGATCTCGGGCACCCAGCCGAGCTTCTCTCGCGCCTTGGTGGGGTCGCCGAGCAGCGTCTCGACCTCGGCGGGGCGGAAGTAGCGGGGGTCGACGCGCACGAGCACGTCGCCGGGCTTCACCGCCGGCGCCTTGTCGCCGGAGACCGACTCGACGACGCCGCGCTCGTCCTTGCCCCCGCCCTCGAAGCGCAGCGCGATGCCGAGCTCCTGCGCCGACCACCGGACGAACTCGCGCACGCTGTACTGCGCGCCGGTGGCGATGACGAAGTCCTCGGGCTCGCTCTGCTGCAGCATCATGCACTGCATGAGGCTTCGGCAGAAGAGCCGTCGTGCATTGGACGGCGGCGGCGGATGCCTTCGGATCAGAGTCGGTAGTTTCTCGCGTGCGTCGACCCGCGGCGCAACACGGCAGCCTACGTGGCAAGGGTGCACACCTCGTCGAATCAAGCCGCTGCCGCCCCATGGCCCGCCACCCCAGCCACCCGCCCCAGCACCTCCACCATCCTCCCCGCCTGCCGATCCCGCGAATACTCCGGCGCAGCCGCCGCCGAGGCGCTGCGCAACGCCGCCATCCGCTCGCCATCACCCGCCAACGCGACCACCGCATCCGCCATCGCCCGCGGATCCTCCGGCGCGACGCACACCCCGCACCCCGTCCGCCGCACGATGCCGGTCGCCTCGCCCTCGGGCAGCGACATCAGCACCGGCACGCCCATGCCCATCGCCTCGAACAACTTCGACGGGATCACGGTGGAGAACACCGGGGTGTTGCGCAGCGGGATCAGTGCGAGGTCGCACAGGCTCCACAGGGCGGGCATCGCTTCCTTGGGCTGGCGCGGGATCATCTTCACGTTGACGAGGCCGCGCTCCGCAACGCGCCGCTCGACATTGGCGCGCTCCGCCCCCGCGCCGGCGAAGAAGAACGCGATGTCGTCGCGGTCGCGCAGCAGCTCGGCGGCGTCGAGCACGCGCTCGAGCGCGTGCGCCATGCCGTGCGTGCCCATGTAGCCGAGCACGAACTTGCCTTCGAGGCCGAACCGACGGGCGAGCGCCTGGTCGCGCGGACGCGGCGCGTAGCGGTCGAGGTCGACGCCGTTGATGACCACGTGGATCTTCGCGCGGTCGATGCCGCGCGAAGCGAGGTCCTCGCGGAACGACTCGGTGACCGACACGATCGCATCGGCGCGGCGGTACATGAAGAGCTCGAGCTTCTCGAGCATGCGGATCACCGGGCTGCGTTCCATCGCGCCGACCGCGACGATCGATGCGGGCCACAGGTCGCGCAGCTCGAACACCCACGGCAGGCGGCGCACGCCCGACAGCGCCCACGTGCCGAGCGCGCAGAAGAACTGCGGCGAGGTCGACACGACCACGTCGGGGCGCTTCTCGAAGAGTCCTGCCACGAAGCCGGTGACCATGAAGCTCATGTAGTCGAGCGTGCGCCGCACGAAACCTTCGTTGGCGGTGATGTAGGTCTTCACGCGCACCACACGGATGCCATCGATCGTCTCGACCTGCCTCCAGCGGTTCTCGTAGCCGGCGAAGAGCTTGCCCTCGGGGAAATTCGGCGCGCAGGTGATCACCGTGACGTCGTGCCCGGCGCGCACCCAACGCGTCGCGTGCTCGTGCAGCCGCGTGGCCGGCGCGTTGGTCTCGGGCGGAAAGTTGTCGGAGAGAAAGAGGATTCGCATGTGCTCAGTGCCAGACGCTCAGTGCCAGACGCTCAGTGCCGGCCGCTCAGTGCCAGCCGCTCATGGCCAGCGGAATGTTGTTTCCAGTGTGTTGCGACCAGCGAAGTCGGCGACGAGCACCCGGTTGCCGACCTCGATGCCGAACTGCGGATGCCAGGTCGACGGCTCGACGCGCATCGCGGCCAGGTCGGCGCCGACGTCGGCCGGATCGACGGTGGGGTGAAGGTGAAAGCGCGCCTGCGCGCTGCGCGGCCGGCCCTCGAGCCGATCGACGATGCGCAGGCCCTGCGCCGTCAAGCGCCATTCGCGTCGATGCACGACGCGGCCGGGCAAGCGCAGGTAGCCGTCGTGCGCGGCGCGCAGCCACAGCGTGCCGTCGGGCTCAGTGCCCCACTCCACGTTCATCGGGCGCGCGCGCCGGGCCACGCGGAAGCTGCTCCAGACCTCCGAGGAATCGGCATCGTCGACGACCACCGTGTTGTGCGCCGCCGTGCCGCGCTGGCGTAGCCGCATGGCATCGGCTTCGTAGGTGGAGGTGCCGCTGTTGACGATTGCGCGCTGCCCGCGCAGCGAAAGCTCGAAGGCGAGCGTGTCGGCATGCGCGTGGCCGGGCAGATAGTCGGGGCCGATTGCGCCGACGTCGGCGATCAGCACCGCCGGGCCGGCCTGCAATCGAACGTAGCCCGAATCTGGCAAGGCGACGATCGCGTAGCCCGCGTCGGGCAAGGCCGCCATCGACGACTGCGGATCGTCGAAGGAGGTCCCGCTCGCTAGTGTGAGCCCGCATCCGCTCGCGGCGTAGTCTTCAAGCGCGGCCAGTTCCGGCGCGACTTCGAAGGCCGCGTCGTTGAAGAACGCGATGCCGCCGTCGGGGGTGCGTCATCACGCGCAGCCAGCGCAGCATGCGGCCTGACGTCTCGCGCCAGGCGTCCAGGTCGGCGGCTGGAATCGCGCCCGCATAGCGGTCGCCCAACTGCAGCAGGTCGAGCAGGTCTTCGAGCAGCGTCGCGTGGTACATCGGGCTGCGCTCGAAGTGTCCGCCATCGGGCAGGATCTGCTCGCGCAACTCCCGGCGCAGCAGCGCGAGACCCGTCTCGCGCCAGCCGCTCGCTTCAGCGCCGTCGAAGAAGGCACCCGCGAACACCAGCGCCTTCGCGTTCGCCCACAGGTGGTTGCCGAGCAGATGGATCTCCAGCCGCTGCCGCAGCCAGCGGGCCTGCACGGCGAGGCTTTGCACCGCCGCCGCCGACAGGCGCGGCGCGACGCCATCGTCGGTAGCGCCGCCGGCCAGGGCCCACTTGATCCAGTTCACGATCCGAAGCGACACCGGGTAGGGCTCCCATCCGGTGCCGCGCCCCGGCGGGTTGTCGGCGATCCAACGCTCGATCAGCGCGCGGTGCCACGACTCGCGGTCGGCCGCGTCGTGCGCCGCCAGGTCGTCGAAATAGTGGAGGTTGTAGCGCCACAGGCGGGGCCAGTCGGCGCGGTCCCAGTCGCCGGGCGCTGCGAGCTCGCGCTCGACCGAAAGGAACCGAAAGCGCGCGGGGCCGGTCATCGAGGGTGCGCGCCGGCACGGCAACCACGCACCCCGCGCCGGCCGGGTCGGCGGCGCCGGCCGGGTGTCGGGCCGCGGACGGTGCAAGCGGAACCACGCGCGGCCCCAGAGCTGCACCGGCTTCAGCCAGCGCAGCGTGTGCCAGTATGGAAAGAACGGGCTCAATACGAATCGCAGCGAACGATCGAGGTCGCCAGGGTCTTCAGGCACCGGGCACGGCGTGCACTTTCGATGCACCCATTCAACACATTCGCCCCCAAAACGCCAGCTGCTAGACTCGCGCGACTGGGTTTACTGGTTTTCGAGGCATCAAACGTCTCAGCAGTCCTGGCGAAAAGGAGAACATGGCGTCGAAACAAGACCTTGCGGGTTCTGCACGTCGTCACCTGGATGCGGGAAGATACCTGCATGAGGACAAGAAGCCTGGCCGATCTCCGGGGAGCAAGGCCATCGCAGGGTATCTTTACGGACTTGCCGGAGAACTCGCCTTGAAGCAGATGATGCGCCGCAGTGGCATGCGCCCGCTTCCTGAGGGCGAGCGGCGGGACGACCCGTTCTACGCGCATTTCCCCATCTCAAGACGCTGCTTCTCGATCAGGCCTCGGGCAGGCTAGACAGCGACTTGCGTTCAATTGCATCCCGGTCCGAACTCTTCCAGTATTGGACCATCGAAATGCGATACGCACCAACCGACACCATCGACCCTGTCCACACGAACAGATGGAGGGAACAAGCCGAGGAACTCGTTGGACGGATGGACATATAGGATTTTGCGATGTCGACCATCTTCTTCGACGATTCGCTCGCAGCACTGGCGAAAATCATTGTCGAGCAGCTCGGCGAAGACGCCTTGGAGGAGAGGCGTCGTTCTGCGCGATGCATCCGGCTTTCTCACATTCGTCAGCCCGGACCCTGCTCCTTCGGAGGGCGCTCGCGCGGAAATCGCCGCGAGTGTCTCCAGATCTCTCGGCGCATATGCCCGAACGGATCGGCCCGTTGCATTTGCCGACGATCCCGGCGCCACGCGACTGCTGAACGATGCCGGTCCACTGTTCATCAAGGCCGGTGAGTACCAGTGCAGAGTGATCGATCGACGCATTGTCGGCTCGGCTTGGCTCGGCGAACCCCGCGACCGTGCCGCCGGTGCCCCCAGAGTCGTTTTTGCCAGCCTCAAGGGCGGCGTCGGTCGCTCGACCGCTCTCGCGATCACCGCATCCGATCTGGCGAACAGAGGGTGCAACGTGCTCGCTGTCGATCTCGATCTCGAAGCGCCGGGAATCGGCGAGTTCCTGCTGACAGAAGAGCGCATGCCTCGCTTCGGAGTCGTCGACTACCTGGTGGAAAACGGAATAGGGGGGATTTCGGACAACCGTCTCCATGACTTTGTCGGCACCAGTGCCCTTACCCACGGCGAGGGCGGGCGCGTCGACGTGATGCCCGCGCTCGGCTCGGTATCCGCGGCGAACCCTGCGAACGTCATGGCAAAAATCTCCCGGGCCATGATCGACGACATTTCTATGCAAGGAGATCGAGTTCCTGTCAGCGACCAGATCTCGGCGATGATCGCGCGCGTATCGGGCTTGTCTCAATATGACGTCGTATTGATCGACAGCCGCGCAGGCCTGGCCGAGCTTGCCGCTTCCGCGGTTCTCGGCCTCGGCGCCCTGGTGTTGCTCTTCGGCACTGCCCAACGCCAGACCATTTCAGGTTACAGGACACTCTTCGCCGCGCTCAACCTTCTTGCGACGCGCGACCTCGCCGCTGGACGATCTGCCGACTGGCGCCTGCTGATCAAACCCGTCTACGCAAAGGCGAGCCTCGACCCCGAAGTGAGCGACAGACACCGCGCAGACCTCTACGACGTATTCGCAGAGGGGCTGTACGATTCGTTCGATGGTCCTTATGCCCCCGCGAACTCGATCAGCTTCCTCCCAGACGATCCGGATGCGCCGCACGCGCCGCTGGTGCTCCCGTTCAGCTCGCATTTCATCGATTTCGACCCGCTCGTACATCACGACCATCTCGCGAAGCCGTTTTACGAACAGACCTTTCGACCCTTTCTCGATCAACTCGACCGCCTGATCTCAGAGTACCTGAAGAACCCCGAACAACCATCGCGATGACGCCTCCGCCTTTTCACGACTTCGACATCCTGCGGGAGGCGATGGCCGCGTTGCCGCCGGCATCTAGCGTTCAGCCCAACGAGACGATTTCTCTGGATCGCGTGTTCACGCCCGAAAGCCACCGGGCCGTTCTCGACCCCGGCAGGCAACTGATCGTAGGCAATCGTGGAATGGGCAAGAGCCTCTGGGCTCACGCTCTGAGCAACCGTGAAGTGCGGCAGAGCGTTTCCGACATCTACAGGCAACCCGCTCTGGCGCGCACCGACGTCGTTATCGGTTTCAACGGCGCCGACAAGCCGTCGTCCGTGGCGCCCACCCACGAAGCCATCGGTCGCGCAATCGAACACGGTTTCAGCGAGGAAGAGATCTGGCGAGCAGTCGTCTTCCGTGCAATCCGCGATGTCTGCGGGAGCAGTGAAGAGGTCCGATTCGAATCGTCACTCGAGCGCCTGCGCGCCGCGCCCGAACTCTTCGAAAATACGCTCCTCGGCGCAGACGACAGGCTGCGCGCCGAAGAACGCAAAGTGCTCATCCTGTTCGATGCCCTGGATCGCTTGGCTGACAACTGGCGAAGCATCCGGGCGCTGACCTCGAGCCTCATGAAACGGGCCCTCGGACTTAGGTCTTTCGCCTCGTTCCGGGCGAAGATATTCATCCGCCCGGATCAGTTTTCCGATCCGGAGATCTTTCGATTTCCGGACGGCTCCAAGCTGAAGAACGATCATGTCGACCTCTCCTGGCAGCCGCATGAACTGTATGGCCTGCTCTTCTTCGAGACCCTGCGCGATCCAGGCGCTCACACCGCGATGTTCCGCCTTGCATCGAGTCTGGACGCGGAAGCTGCGCTGAGCCCCGAAGGCTTGCGAAGCCGGCGCGCGCAGCAACAACAGATCGACATCGTCAATGCCCTGGCGGGACCGTTCATGGGTTCCGACGCAAGACGCGGTCGGGTGTACACGTGGATCCCGCTGCATCTGTCGGACGCCCGAAACAGCTGCTCGCCTCGAACATTCCTGACCGCATGGCGGGAAGCCGCCCGGCAGGATCCCGCGCCAAGCGACCGCGTGGTCGATCACCTGGGCCTCATCGAAGGGGTACGCCGCGCATCCGCGGCGCGCCTGAACGAACTCCGGGAAGACTACCGGTGGATAGATGAAGCGCTCGGCGCGCTTCGAGGCCAGTTCGTGCCGATCACGAGGCAGGAACTATTCGACATCTGGGCCGTACAGCGTGTTGTCGCGAAGATCCTCGAGAACGAGAGCAAGGGGATTTCTCAGGCGCCGGTAGACCTGATCGACGGGCCCGATGCGCTGTCGCAGTTGCTTGCCGCCATGAAAGACATAGCGGTCGTGGAGGAGCGCGCGAACGGCAAGATCAACGTGCCGGACATCTTCAGGGTCGAAGCCGGCATCAAACGAAAGGGCGGTGTCGCAGTTCCTCGGCGGCAGTAGGCTGGTTCACTCCTTGCCGAGAGCCAGCGCCGTGTCATCACGGAACCGGACCTTTTCCGCCTCGACCTCGAACGGCTCGACTTCGAGTTGCTCACGAGAAACGCTCCGGGTCTCCTGAAGCAGGCGCACGAAGGAGACGAAGCGCACCTGAAGGGCAACGTCGAACGCGGCGCCGACGTCGAGCAGGGTCTTGATGCTGGGCCGACCGTAGGAGGGATCTTCGAGCCGCGAGATGGCCGCCTGCGTCGTGCCCAGCTTGTCGGCGAGATCCTTCTGCGTCCAACCGCGCTGCGTGCGAAGAGCGCGGATCTGGTGCGCCAGGCCCGACGCCACCTCCGCTTCAACGTAGGCCTGACGCGCTTTCGGATTCTTCATCCGGCGGAACGTCTTCTCCATCGATCGTGAGAGGGGCAGTGAGCGCCGTGCCGCCGAGGACGGCTTTGCGCCGGGCGTCGGCAGTAGCGAGCGCTTTTGCAGGCTGGTAGACATTCTGCTTGTGAGTTGCCCAAACGAGGATGGTGAACTCCGCAGGACCCGGGCCGAAGAAGCCGATCGGGCGCTGCTGGACCTTGCCCGCCTTGAACCTGATCTCGAACAGACCCTCGTGACCCCTGAGCTTCCGTGCGCGCGGCTCATGCCATTCCGATGGCAGCGAAACGGCCAGGTACTTCAATTCGACAGCGAACTTGACCTGGGCGTCGACCTCGAGCGCATCGACGCAATCCTGAACGTCGTTGCGCCCGGAGGAACTGACATAGGTTCGGAACCGCCAGCGAATCATATCGCATTTTTGGGATGCTGGCGCGAGCCGGCCATCGGTTCGTAGACTCTAGCTGGTGTGGCCCCCTCCGGCACTCATCCGTTCGGCCGAGTTCGCGCGAACGGCCGTTCCTCATGGCCACGACCCCGCTTGCCCGTGCGCCCGCCCCACAGCTGCGGCACCCTAGGCCACCGCTCGAACGGGCGCATGCGGCACTGCTGGGCGGTGCCGACGACGAAGTCTGCAGGTCCGTGCAACCGCCGGTTGCGTTTCCGTTCGTGGAATGCGTTTCACGCCGTGAATCGCAACATTTTGTTGCGCGGGTACGCGGGTACGCGGGTACGCGGGTACGCGGGTACGGGAGTGCGCGCGTGCGCGCCTGCGTATGTTGCTCAATGCTGCAAGCGGGATCCGTTCGACCGATCCGCCGCGAACAGCCGTTCCAGCACCGCCACGATCCGCTCGCACTTGTGGCCCGGTTGCGGATGAATTCCGGTCAGATCAGCTCGATCGCCGATCTGAGTCGTTCCGCCGTGACGATGAGGCCGTTTCGTTCCAGAGCATCGGCGAAATCCTCGGGAGTCGATTCCGGTTTCTGGCGACGAGCTCGCATGCGCTTGAAGGCGGCGATGGCGACGAGGGGCTCGAGGTCCCACTGGTTCACCAGAAAGGTGTCCGGATCGACGACTTCGATGCCGTACGGCGAGATCACTTCCTTCGGGAAGTCCCGCGTATTCGCAGTGACGATGCAATCCGCATGCCCGGCGATTGCCGCAGCAAGCACGTGGACATCGTCCGGGTCGGGAAGTTGCAGGGACTTCGCAAGCGCCTTCCGGGCGACCTCCGGAACCTCCCAGTCGGGTACCGCATCCCGCATGCTGTCCCGGCGCGTTCCCAGCCTTCCCTCGAGGTCCGGCCGGTCGGCCTGCAGCGATCGCATCCACTCGATCTCGATAAGGGTCGTCCATTTCGTAGCGAACAAGCCTTCGGTCGCCAGGCTCATCAGAGCGTCGGCAACAGCGATCGGATAGAGCACGCACGCGTCGAGCAATGCCGTATAGCGCGCGTTACCCGCCATCTCAGTAATCGAGCCCGAGTTCGCGCTCGTTTTCCGCCATCCGCTCCAGAGCCGCGCGCTGCTTCTCGCGCATCTTTCGCTCGTATGCCACGAGATCCTCGAAGGCGATCCTTCGGTGCCTGCCCACCATCCGGTGGGGCAGCCGGCCCGCCTCGATCTCCTTGATCACGAACGGACGCGAAACATTCAGGAAATTCGCGGCTTCGACGGTCGTCAATTCCTGCTTCTCGGGCACGAGAACCACCGGACGGCCTTCGCTCATGGCGCCCAGAAGCTGCCCGATGAGTTTCAACGCCGCCGGCGGGACTGCCACCGACGGCTGCTCGTCCCCGTTGCTCGTGAGCACGATCGAGACCGCATTGGAACGATCGAGCGCCTCCATGATGCAGCGCTGTGCAACCCGGGCCATTTCCAGCTCCCGGGCGGACATCTTCGGCGGTTCGAGCTTCCGGATTGGATCTTTCGTTTGCATCGCCGCTCTCCTGACTTCGGGCCGCGATTTTAGCGGATATACGCAATAAATGCAATAAACGCATGGCTGGGCGCACGCTGTGCTGCTGGGCGGTGGCGGTGGCGGTGGCGGTGGCGAAGCCTGCAGGAGGTCCGCTTCCGTGCAACCATCCGTTGCGTTTCCGCTCGTGGAACGCCTTCCACCTCCCGAATCGCAACATTCCGTTGCGCGGTTGCGCGGCTACGCGGCTGGGCTGTCGTGTGTGGTTGCGCGGTTGCCTATCCGTTCGGCCGAGTTCCCACCAACAGCCCCTCCAGCGCCGCCACGATCCGCTCGCCAGTGCGCCCATCCCACAGCGGCGGCACCGCGCCCTTCTTCCACTGGCCCGCGAACAGCCGATCGAGCGCGGGCTTCAGCCTGGACGGATCGGTGCCGATCAACTCGTTCGTGCCGATCGTGATGGTCTCGGGCCGTTCGGTGGTGTCGCGCAGCGTGAGGCAGGGCACGCCCATGACGGTGGTCTCTTCGGTGATGCCGCCGGAGTCGGTGATCACCGCGCGCGCGTGCTTCACCAGCCAGTTGAACTCGAGGTAGGGCTGCGGGTCGACCAGGCAGAGGTTGGCCGGCAACGCGGAACCGCGGTCGGAACCACGCGAGTGGCCCTCGGAACCGCGAGAGCCGCTGCCGGAACCGCCGGAGCCCTCGCCGCTTCCCAGCTCGCGCAGCGTTTTCGCGGTGCGCGGATGCACCGGAAACACCACCGGCATGCCGCGGGTGCCCTCGCCGATCGCCGCAAGCAGGCGCAGAAACGCGTCGCCGGCATCGACGTTGGCGGGCCGATGCAGCGTGGTCACGAAGTATTGGCCCGGCTTCAGACCGAGCTCCTCCCAGAACGGCGGAGGCTTCAACCGATCGAGGTTCGCCAGCAGCGTGTCGATCATCGTGTTGCCGACGAAGAAGATGCGGTCGTCGGCGACGCCGGCACGGCGAAGGTTCCCGTTGGCGACCTCGCTGGTGGTGAAGAACCAGTTGGTGATCGAGTCGGTCACCATCCGGTTGATCTCCTCGGGCATCGTCCAGTCGCCCGAGCGGATTCCGCCCTCCACGTGCGCCACCGGCACGCGCAGCTTCTGCGCGGCGATCGCGCAGGCCATCGTCGAGGTCACGTCGCCCACCACCGGGCACAGCGCGCTGGGCGCATCGAGCAGCAACTGCTCGTAGCGGACCATGATCGCCGCGGTCTGCTCGGCCTGGGTGCCGGAGCCGACCTCGAGGTTCGCGTGCGGCTCGGGAATGCCGAGCTGCTCGAAGAAGTCGCCCGACATGCGGGCGTCGTAGTGCTGGCCGGTGTGCACCAACCGGTAGCGCAGCGGGCCGCCGGCGGCGGCGCGGGACTCGATCGCGCGGACGATCGGCGCGATCTTCATGAAGTTCGGGCGGGCGCCGGCGATGATGTCGATCAGCATGGGCGAGTGAGCGTTCATTTCGGTGGTCACCGCTTGCAGTCCCGCCTCACCGACGTCGTCGCTTCATGGGCAAGGTCTCCCAGCCTGACAATTCCTCTCCAGAATCGATATCGAGCCGGGTATGTTTGACCGAAACCGGTGCTTGACCCGTCAGCTCGATAAAGGAATCAGAATTCAGCATGTCCGGGAACACCGCCACGCAGCGCGCTGGTCCCTTTGTCGAACGATAAAGAATCGCCTCAAAACCAGCGGCGCGTATCAGTTCGGCCAGCACGTGCCCGGACGCAGGGAGGCCGAACTGTACGGGCAAAGTTCGCCAATTGCTCGTCAACACATCGCCATGAAGCTGCCGCCCCGTTTTTATCATCCTGAGTTCAGTGGCTGAAATGTGCAGCTTCCTTTGGAGGAGCCGTGCTTTCGCCGGCATCCTGATCTTGCCTAATACTTTCGCGACCGCCTCCAATGACGATGGCGAAGTCATGTCGAACAGGTCGTGCAGCTTTCCGTTCAGGAAGACTGTGCTGTAGCTGGTGAAATGTGCCAGGGCGAGTTCCTGCGGCGACAAGCCGTCGACCGTTTCAGTCGAGGGAATCTGAAATTTTTCACGAAATGCCGTCTCCTGGTCCTCGGCGATATACAGCGCTGGCCGGGGATCGAGCGTCCCAGGATCCAGATCAGCACCTGCATTGAAGCGGCCGCCGAGTTCGTGAAGGCTGCCTGCTGCTGACAGCGGCTCCATGGAGTAACGGTAACCGACGATTCGCACCCAGCCATCCAGAACGAATTCCGTCCTGGGCGTCTGCTGCAAGGCGTCGATCAGTTCTCGTCGCAGGCGGCGCTGCTCCGGCAGTACGCCGAAGTGCAGCGCCGCCTGAAGCTCATCGAGATCCTGAGACAGCGCCTTCCAGCGACTGAGCGCTTGCGTCGTGAAACGCTCGAGTTCGAGGATGCCTAATGGCTGGCGCGGACCTGTCGCTTGACGATGAACCCGCCCCGCTCGCGCGCGCTTGGGCATGACGCCGCCGATTCAGTGCATCTTCGCGGTGATATTCATCTGCTGTTGTGCTGCGACCCGATCGGACATCGCATGGATAATGAACTTGCGCAGCCGTTCATATCGCCCGAGTCGGATCATGTCCCTGGGCGACACGTCGCCCAGCATCGGGTTACGAGCGCGAAACCAGGCGACGGTTTTCTCGATGTCTCCGTCGAAAGCCTCCGCCACCATGTTGATCGTGTTCGCAATTTCCTCGAGTCGGTCGCGAACCTGCTCAGGAATGGCGTCGTCATATCGAACCGACTTCACGGAAACCGACGCGACGCGAGAGACGTCTTCCTTGTTGAGGCCGAGCACTTTCGGAACCCGTTTGGGATCGAACGAGGAGCCTCGGCCGAACTGGAGGTAATCGTTCGGCACTGAATCGAAGAGCCCTATACCTGGCATCGCAACCTCACTGTCGTTCGAGGTGTGTTACGCCCGGAACGTACACGTTTCAACCACGATCAGACCATTTATCAACCACAGGGCCGCCAACTATACACCAAGCTATAGCGAAGCTACCTTCCGGGTGGCGAGGCCGAAGGGGCTTTGTGCTGCGTTCATGATGGAGTCGCGACATCGGAGCCCGGCAATGGCGAATACCCATCCGCCGCAATCGGCCGCCCCTCCGCTGCGCACCGCCTCCACGAAAGCCCGCGCGCCCACCGCCTGCCCCTTGTCCCGCCGCCAAAGGTTCATCCTCGAAAACCCCGGCCACCCCCCACCCGCGCAGCCTGCGGAAGTTGTCGAGCTGCAGCACGCGCCCCGCGCAGAACACCTCGAGCCGCTCCTTCTTGTGGCCGCTGGCCGGGTGGTGAATCGTGCCGAGCGCCCGTCCCACCGCGGCGGCACCGCGCCACCGCACAAACTGGCGCCCCCTGTGCTGCTGGCCGGCCCCCCCGCGATCGCGGTAGGGACGCCCATTGCTGAGCGCCCCCGCACAGATCCCAGCGTGCGCAATTCACGCACTGGGCTCCTACCTCGGGTACTTGACGTCGAAGCGCGCGTCGGGCCAAGGATGCAGAACACGGACAGGCGGCAGATAGTCGGCTGCAAGCCGAGTCATGCGCTCCCACGTCGTCAGATCCTTCTGGCTTCTCCGCCGTAGCGCACAACGCCAGAGGTTCGTCACATGGAATCGAAACGCCGACAGACTCTCGGTGTTGGTGGGCACCGCGTGGTAGTTGAAGTAACCGCGGACCACCTGACCGAGCCATTCGCCGACCATCGGAATGGGTAGATGCATTCGCCGCCACAACGCCACCTTGATCGCCCGCAACGTGACGCGCATCCGATCGCGACGACTCTTGCGCATCAGCACGAAGCGTCCCCGAGCCGAGCGGCCACAGATATGGGTGAACCCAAGGAAGGTGAACGTCTCCGGTTTTCCAAGACCGCGTCGGGCTCGATTCGCTGCCGCAAAGCGGCCGAACTCGATCAAACGGGTCTTCTCCGGGTGTAGCGTCAATGCGAACTTCGCCATCCGTTCGCGCAGATCCGCCAGAAACCGCTCGGCCTCGGCCTTGTGCTCGAAACCAACGACGATGTCGTCGGCATAGCGCACGATGATGACCTGACCGCGAGCCCGGTGGTGTCGCCACCGATTAGCCCACAGATCGAAGACGTAGTGCAGATAGATGTTCGCCAACAGGGGCGAAACGACAGCCCCTTGCGGCGTACCTGCGGGCGTGGGGGTGACCACGCCGTCTTCCATTACTCCGGCCCGAAGCCACTTGCGGATCAAGCGAATCATCCGCGCGTCGCCGAGGCGATGTTCCAGGAAGCGGATCAGCCAGTCATGGCTGACCGATCCAAGGACGTCGCGATGTCGGCGTCCAAAATCCAGTTCACTCGCCGGCGCCCGATCCCCACGGCCAGCGCGTCCAGCGCGTCGTGCTGACCGCGTCCGGGACGGAACCCGTAGGAGAACCCCAGGAAGTCTTCCTCGTAGATCGCATTGAGGATCTCCACCACCGCGCGCTGGACGATTTTGTCCTCCAGCGCAGCGAGCCCCAGAGGACGCTGCCGTCCGTCCGGTTTGGCGATGTACCGGCGCCGCGATGGCCGCGCTCGGTATCCGCCTCGGTGAACTCGCCCATGCAAGTCGACCAGGTTGGCTTCGAGGTTCTGCCCGTACGCCTGCCAGGTCAGGCCATCCACTCCAGGCGCCGCGTCCGGCTCGAGCCACGAGTAGGCATCCCTGAGCAGATCGACTGTGACGTGGTGGAGCACGGCTGTGAACCGTTCCTCCCTTCTTTGCCTTGCTGCTTGACGTACACGGTCTCGCCCATGGGACACACTTACCCGGCTCTGCGTCCGGCGCGTGCGAGGCTTGCCCGCGTTTCCCTCGGTCCCCTCCCTTGGCTCCACCGGCTCCGCGCCCGGTCGCCCGAGTTTGTTCGTCGGCTTCGTAGCTACTATGGAGGAGTCTGACTTCTCCGGCCCGTGCATCATCGGCTTCGGCTCCTCGCCTTCCCGATGCGGACCCTTCCGTACGGCGAAGGGCCAAGCCGGAGATCTCCCGGTTCCCGAACATGGAGCGTGCATGCATGCCAGGTTCTTCGACCCCGCCGGACCGTCGAGGTGCTTGCGATGGCGCACCACAACGTGTCGCCTTCCGCTTCCTGAACAGCGTCGGCGCCCGGATCAGCAACTCTTTCGTGGCTCAATGGCTGGCCTGCACGTTCCCCTACCGACGCTTCGCCAACACCCTCACGGATGCCTGCGCACGGCTCGGGGCCAATGTGGATCGCTACTCCTTCATTGCGGTGGACTTGCACCACTTACTCCATGCCGGTCTCCCGGCGGCGAGGGCAACGCCTGCAGCAGACTCGCTTCCGTGCAATCAAACGTTGCGTTGTCGCGCGTGGAATGCCTTCCACGTCGCGAATCATAATATTTCGTTGCATGCCGACTCGAGCGAACCGCTTGGGCGGCGGCTTACACTGGCGCCGATCGTTCCATATCTTCGCCTACGGGCTCTTCTTCGACGCCGGCCTTCTACGTCCAGATTGTTTGGCGCAACTCGAAACGTCAACGACGCATATCTCCGGCTGTGGTCCCGTCGACGATTCGCGACGAATGGTAGAGGCCAGATCCCGGAAGTCTCTGCACAACCGCCGGGAAGTCCGGTAGGCACCGTCAGGCGATTTCCACCCTTTCTGCCGCGGTGCCTGGTGTACGAGTAGTAGAAGGCCTTCGCGACCACCTTGAGCTCGCAGATACTGACCACACAGTTGTTTGGCCAGAGCGTCTTCCAACTGTGGCAGCGTCCAGCTCTCGGCAATCTTGATCTCAGTGGCGACGCTAGCGTCACTGGCCTTACCTCTGAAACGTAGATCTGGTTCCTTCTCCTCGGCAACGCGCGGTTCGCGCTCGATCGAATATGCATTCCCCTGCATCTGCCGAAGGCGATCCGCCAGCCAGTTCTGGACTGCTGACTCGTCAGGTAGTGCGCTCAAGGTGGTGCCCTGCCGAAAATCGCCGTGGAGTAAGTCGTGCTGCAGGTCTTCCAAGCGCTGCAGCGCGACGAGCTGCAGCTCCCTTCCCGTCCCCGGTGGCCGCTCAAACTGTTCTTCAACCTGGCGTGCTTCACCCGCTGCCCATGCGGTGTGCTCGGCATCTTCCGCCGCACGGTCGTATGCCAAGGCGCGCAGGCGCGATGCTGGTATCGGGAACCCGGGCGTGTCGATCAATCGCAGGATCGCCTCGAACGTCGCCGCCCCTGGCATGCTGACCAACGTCTTGAACGCAGCCGATCGCGCATCTTGGGCGTCGTCCCGTTCGTCTGGCGAGTACACTCCCTTGTTGGCGCGATCACGATCTCCCTCTATCCGCACGATGCGATAGGCAAGCAGCACGAGACGTTCCAATGTGGCAAGGTCGAAGGCTGCAGCCGATTGTTCTGAGCGCGACCAACGCGAGCCGAATAACTGGGGGAGGACACGTTCGACGAGAGCTGTCTTCTCGGCCTCGCCGAGCCGATCAAGCCTCGCAACCAGGGCGTCCGTGGCACCGTGTGCGTTGATGGCGTAGGCCGCGCCAAGATACTGCGCGCTGATCTGTGGATCGTCGGTGTTCTGAAATCTATCGAGGACAACCGTGTAGAGGTTCCCCTTGTCGACTTCGGGCATACCGCGCACGAGGATGGGCAATAACGACCGCAGGCCAAGCTGGTTCAAATCTGGCCTGGCCTGCAGCTCGCGCCACAAGGCGGGAGACATCAACCGAGTGAGGCGTTCCGGACCGCGGTAGATGTACTCCAAAGTCTGGTAGTGAGCACCCGCGGTTGGATTGTCGAGATCGCTCACCGCCTCTCGGGTCAGCACCTGTTCCACGGCCTTGGGCCATGCCACCGTCAGCGCTTCGACCCAGTCAGGAAAGCCATTGATCTCCAGCGTCGCGTACTCGGCGGCGCGAATGGCCTGTTCCTCTGTCAACTGCGACGCCCAGTTCGGCCGCGATGCCGCTTCGATCGAGACGCCGGCGAGGCACATGCAATCGATCATGCCGATCTGGTTGCGCTCGTTCGGAGGGCGTTCGCTGTGCAGCTTCGGCTTCCAGCTTCGCCAAATTTCGGCGAGTCTGTCGGCAAACGCTGCTGCGACTTCCTGTCCAGCGATTTCGGCGATAGGAGCGACGGTATCGATGGCGTAGTGCGAACTACTTCGTACAGCCTGACGCAGCAGTTGCCATAGATCATAGATTCGACTGTCAACCGCATTTGGTGTCGTGGGCAACAGCTTCTGCAGCTTCACCGGATCGGCACGCATCTCAGTGACGAAATCAACCCAGGACTGCTCTCGCTCGGCCTGGGCACGTTCGCGGTTGCGCTCGGACTCAGCCAGCTTCTCCTCGCTCTCGATTTCCTCTGCAGATTTAACGCGCGGCGTCATCCACTCGGTGTAAGCCGCCTGCATGTCACTATCGGTAGCGGCAACAGCGGCAATTCGTGCTTTCAGCGTCTCGTCTTGTCGGCCTTCGTTGAGCCACAGGTTGAGTGCCGCATTGATTGCCAATTGTCGTTCTGCAACGCGGTCCCTGCCAGGCGCATCGGCGAGTAGCCAGTCGATGTCGTCGAGAACCAGTCCAGGCGGCCAGCCAAGGTGCTGCATCTGGAAGATGTGGAGCAGCGGCCTGCCAGTGCGTATTTCGTGGTTGTCGAGACGGTCAGCAGCTCGCCAGAAGGCTGTGCGCCGACGCTCTGGTGTACGGTGTAGCTGCTCTATAGCGGTGGTGCCTCTCTGGATCCGACGCTGTGTCCTATCGAAGTGACGGCCGCCAATACGCACCACTGCGTCGATTGCTGCAACGGGCGCGACACTAGAAGGCGACAGTTCGAGCAAATGCTCCGCGGCTGCTGCCAGCGTCGTTGCATACTGCGCACCTTTCGATGAACCGTCATCGCTGTCGGGGGTCGCGCGGTTCCGCTTCGAGATGACTCAATAACCCTTCGATCAAACGAGTCAGGTCGGCGACACTCTGTAGCCTTGCTGCTAATTTCGCACCGTTCCAGTCCAGGTTGAACCCGCCACCTTCACTGTCGCCAAGATGAATTTTTGCCAGGATGGCGAGCAGTTCATTGGTGTCAATCATTCGCGGAAACAGCTCATCGACCGCTTCCCCAGACAACCGTCGTGGGGATCGATGCGCAGTTTTGCTTGATGTAGTCGGCGTAGGCCCGCTGCTGACGATCGTCGCCAGCAGCGACCAGTGCCCGGCCTGCTGTGACCGCGGTATAGAGGTCCTCGTACCGGCCGAACGATGCGGCTTCAACCAAGTCAGCGCATTCCCTGAGTTTGCCTAGCCAGATCAACCTGAGAACGAACAGGCGAATCTCAGCATTGTCCTTGTCGGCCTCCCAGATAGCGCGCAGTGCGGGCGCGATGTCCGGCTTGGAAAACCTTGCCAAGCTACCAAGGTCCAGCAGCGGAATTTCCTCATCCCGACGCATCCGCTCGATCAGAGCCGTCAATACGGCCTGACGCGTCGGCGGAGGTAGGCTTGCCGGGTCACCCGCGGTGAAGAGCAGAAAGGGCGCTCGGCGAACAACCTCGGTCGCTACGCTCTCGTCCCAAAGGCTCAGCCAAGCTGCTGTTTCGAGCATGGAAGGCTTGACCAGCTCTATCTCATAGGTCCGAGAAAACAGCAGATCGTGCAAGCGGCGCCGCGGCAGATTGGCTTGCCGCAGTCTTTGCAGCCAGCGCGCAGCGAGATAGGCTCGTACCACGCCCTCGTTGTCGTTGTGTAACCTCGCACGACCAAAGGTGGCAGGGTCGAATGCCGGACGCGTCAGCAGTTGTAGTCGATCTTCGTTTGACCAGTCCGGCAACACGTCTTCGATCTTGACCGCTGCTCGCGCGTCTTCGACGGGCGCATCCTTATCCGGTATCGCGATGGTTGTCTGCCGGCCAAAAACAAGTGCTGCGCCGATTCGCTCCAGCCCGTTTTGTGCGCGTACAGCGTCCAAGCGATCCCGGCGTGCACGGTCTGGATCCGTCTCTTGGACGCGCTCACGCAGGCTGGCCTCGATCATCTCTGCGAAACTGCCGAGACGCCCATGGTCGCGCCAGTAACGCACGATCCAGTCAAGATCCAACGGCCGTCGCGCGAACTCCCACATGTTCGCCGCCTCGATCGCATTGATGAGGCCGTCCAGCTCTGGAGAATTCCTGGCGGCCGCATATGTCCGGACCCTGTCAGCATCGAGCGGGGCCATCACGACGATCAATGGCGTCTCTGCTGGTGTCGGTTCCGGCGGCCTTTCGTGGCGTAACACACGCTGGATCAGCGTTTCGAGCGGTGGGACCGGCTCGGCCATGAGGTCACGCGGCAGTGGCAACTCCTCGTTCACCCGGCGCGCGTCGCGTGCGAACTCCCAGTCCGTGTGTCGACCCGAGAGCACGATATGGGCACGGCCTTCGTTGCCAGCGATACCCTCCGCGATTTGCCGGAGTGCTCGTGCCAGGCGGACGTTGTCGAGTTTCGCTTCGTCGATGGAGTCGATGAAGAACCATCCCGACTCACTGCTCTTGCGCCGGGCATCCAGCCGTAGCCGGTCGGCAGGCCGGATGGCTGTGTCGAGCCCGTCACGGCCAACATCCTGAACGGTCGCGTAGAAGGCGAATTTGCCTGCCGCCGTTTGCAGGCGCGACTGCTCTGTCAGCTCTTCGGTTTTGCCACTGCCAGCTTCCGCCAGGATGACGACACGGCGCTTTGCGAGCAGGTCGGACCATTCAAGCATGCCATCCGAAAGGCCGGCGGCTGCGCGGTACCACGAATGGGCAAGGCCATCGGCATCTTCGCGCCATTCGTAGAACCGGCGATCAAGCGGAACTGTGGTCATGCGTCCGTTGTCTCTGATGATCCGTAAGCTGCTCCGCCACGTAGCCATGCGCTCATGCTTCGCCACTGCTGAGCTTGCGGCGAAGCACCGTGTTCAGCCCTTCAAATGCACGAGTACATCAACCAACTCATGCAACCCGGTAAACGGTTCGTTCCCATCATAGGCGTTAGTCACTCTCGCACGAGCACGCGCTCGATCGGTTGCCTCACTCAGGCGATCGCGGGTCGCGGGCCAGCAGCCTCCGCCACCTTTCTCGTAGCCGGGGAGATGGACTCGTAGGCGTTCGTACGCGGCCGCGCGATCGATGGGCGCGTGTACGTCCTCGAAGTGCAAGAGCAGCCACAACTCGAAGCACGGCACCGACGCGATCGCAGTGAACGGAACGGGCCGCCTCTCGTCGTTACGAATTTTTCGGTCGAGCGCCGCCGCCTTGTCCAGAGCCCGGGAATACGTCGGGTGTTCGTCCCGGTCGAAAACCACGAATACGCGGTCGAACGAGCGCGGTTCGATACCGTGCGCGCGATCGCCGTGACGCAAGAGTGTCTCGGCATACTGCACGATCTGCAGAGGTTGTGTGCCCAACGCGCCGGGAAGGACCTGCACATTCGCCGTCGGCAACCTGCACTGGACGCGAATCTCGTTGAAATAGAGCGGCTCGCTCTTCGCGCCCTCGCAGACGATCAGAAGTCGATCGATCGGCGCCCTCGTAGCTGCGCGCCGACGCAGATCCCGCGCGTGCTGGCGATGTTTCGGCTGATCGTCTTTCCCCATTGGCCGACGCGACCGATCAAGCCGTCGTCGGATCGGTGCGCCGCTGCCGCGCTCGCGTCTCGACGGGCGGGATGCGCTCGAGGGTGCGCGGCCAGTCTTCGAAGAACGGAACTGCGCCGTATCGCCCGCTCAGGTAACCCTTCTCCCACGCCTCGTTCTTGCGCGGGCTGAAGTCTGTCAACGGATAGACGCGGGTCGCGTGATCGGCGCCCTTTTCCGTGAACCAGATCTGGTCTCGACGAAAGAGCGTGTAATCGAGCAAGGTTGTGTCGTGTGTGCTGAAGATCAACTGCGCACCCGCCTTGTTGAGCTCCGGGTCGTGAAACATCGATACGAGTCGACGAACCAGCAGCGTGTGCATGCTCGTGTCGAGTTCGTCGACGATCAGCGCCCGCCCGTCGCGGAGTACGGCGAGGACCGCTGCGGCCATGCCGTACAAGCGCTGCGTCCCTCCGGATTCCTCGTGAAGCTCGAAAAGCGCAGTCCCAGAACCACTCTTGTGCTCGAACACCGGAACGAGGTGCTCGCCCTCCTGGTGATTTACCTGGGCAGCGCCATCCGGACGCACCGACACTTCACTGCGAATGCCCTTGCGCGAAACGACCTGAACATCGGTGATGCCTACATCGGCAGCCGAAAGGAAATCGCGTATCGCTGTGCGGCCCTCTACCGTAGCCAGCATAGCTGTCGTCGTATCAGGATCGAACATGGCGCCGGCCGGCAGGAAGATGATGTCTCTAACGATGCTCCGGAAGACCGGATTGAGCACATCGCTGTTCAACTGGGCCGCCGTCGACAGAAACAGTGCATTGGCGCGTGTGCTTTCCTGCCAGAGTTTGCGTGGCCCAGTAAGGTAGGAACTGAACTCGAAACCGTAGGTCTCCCCGTCGTCCTTTAGACGGCGCTCGAAGAGGCGAGTCGGCTTGACGCTGCGATACACCAGAAGGGCTTCACGCACGATTCGCTGGGCTGTCATCGCGAACGAATACTGATGCCGAACACCATCGACCATGAAGCTCAGTTCGAACTCGGTCGGCTGCTCTGCGCAAGACGCGTCGAGTCGGAACGGCCGCACGTTATATGTCTGCCCCGGTTGGATGACCGTTGCGGATTCCGCGACGACGGCCCGAGCGTAGTTCAACGCCCGCAAGAGCGTGGACTTACCGCTTGCGTTAGGCCCGTAAACGACTGCCACACGGACGGCATGCGAGGGCGACTTCAGGCCCGTAGCCATCAGATTCGTACGCGCCATAGCGCGGTCGCTCGAAGCAACGAAGCTGAGCGCTTGCCGATCACGGATGGAGCAGAAGTTGCAGACTCGAAATTCGAGCAGCATGATGCTCATTTCTCTGAAATGGCAGAGTATTTTGCGAGAAACACGCAAAAGTGTCAATAATTTTCTTGATTGGACGAATTGACTAAGACGTAAGGAGGCGTGCCGATCACCTCGTGCACCAGCCGGTAGCGCAGCAAGCCACCGGCAGCAGCATGAGCCTCGATCGCGCGGATGATCGGCGCGATCTTCATGAAGTTCGGGCGGGCGCCGGCGATAATGTCGATCAGCATGAGTAACGCAGAGGTGAACCAGCGCTGCGGCTACTGCTTCCTGAGTTCCGCAACGAGAAGGATCCGGAACGCGGCCAGCAACTCCGTCCCGTTCACCAGCCGCTCATAGGCCGCGCCCAACAGGTAGGTCGGCCAACTGATCCGCAAGTACTCCGGCCGGCCTTCGATGCGGTCGATCTTCTCGACCGTAAACCCCGTCGATGCCGCCAGCCGCTGAACCGCGCGCTTCGTGTTCGCCCGATACAAAGTGGGAAACGTGTCGACCGCGGCGCGACCACGAAGCCGATTGACGAGCTGATGGAACCGATGAGGCGTCAGCCGCGCGATGGTCGGCATGTAATGTGTCTTGTTCGGTGTCTTGAACAGGAACACGCCGCCTGGCTTCAGCACTCTGCGGACTTCGGCCAGCACGGCCAAGGGCTCCGCAATGTGTTCCATGACGTTGTCGGCGAACACGATGTCGAAGGTTTCGTCCGGGTAGGGAATGCGGCCAGCGTCGGAGACCTTGCCCTCGTCGAGCATCGGATTCGTCTCGACGCGCTCGTCCAGGTCGACGCCACACACCTTGCTCGCGTGACCCTTGAAGTACATCTCGCGAACGATGCCTGCGCCTGCGCCGAGATCGAGGACGACCGAGTTCCGGTCGATCCTTGCAAGAATCCTCTCGCGAAAGAGCGCGTCATCCCAATTCCTGTCGAACGCCGGATAGAGCGCCCGATCGATCGTCGCGACCAGTCCGCTCATACGAGCGACGCCTCGAGTTCGATCGAGACTCGGCTGACCTCGAGGGTTTCCTCCAGAGGAATCGGCCCAGGGCCACCGTCGCGAATAGCGTCGACGAACGCCTCCAGGCATTGCGCAACGCCCTTGTCCTGCCGCCAAAGATTCATCCTCGAAAACCCCGGCCAGCCCCACCCGCGCAGCCTGCGGAAGTTGTCGAGCTGCAGCACGCGCCCGGCGCAGAACACCTCGAGCCGCTCCTTCGGAAAGCCCTTGTGGCCGTTGGCCAGGTAGTGGACGGTGCCGACCGAGCCGTCGGCGAACTCGAGCGTGAGCGTGGACTTGTCGCTGCGCACGGCCAGCGACGGATGCCGGCCGAGCGCCAGCGCCGAGTGGCGCACGATGGGGGCGCCGGCCAGGTGGCGCAGCAGGTCGACGAAGTGGCAGGCCTCGCCGACGATGCGGCCGCCGCCCACTTCGCGGTCCTGTGTCCAGTGATCGGGCGGGATCGCGCCGGCGTTCACCGTCATCACGAAGCTCTTCGGCTCGGCCACGCCGGCGAGCAGGCTCTTCGCCTTGCGCACCTGCGGCGCGAAGCGACGGTTGAAGCCGACCATCAGGAGCAGGCCCGGCGAGGCCGCGAGCTGCGCCTCGATTTCGGCGAGCTCGTCGAGCGTGAGGCACAGCGGCTTTTCGACGAACACGTGCTTGCCGGCACGCAGCGCGGTGAGCACGTAGCGCGCGTGGCTGTCGTGGCGCGTGGCCACGACGACGGCGTTCACGGCGGGATCGTCGATCGCCGCCTGCGCGTCGGTGGCGGCGAACTCGGCTTCGGCGCGCCGCCCATGGTGCACGGCGGTGACGCCGCTGCCGCTGACCACCGTACGCACCGTGGCGCCGGCCTTGCGCAGCCCCGGAATCAGCACGCGGCCGGCGTAGTTGCCGGCGCCGATCACCGCCAGCGCGGGCTCGGCGGGTGCGGCGCGCGCCGGCTGCTCCGGACGCGCATCGGCCAGACGCACGACACGGGCCGCGAGCCGCTCGGGCACTTCGTCGCCCTGGCCCGACGGATAGCGGATCAGGATGCCGAGCGAAGGCTCATTGGAAGCCAACAGGTCGTAGGCCTTCGCCGCTTCGTCGATGTCGAAGCGGTGCGAAACCAGCGGCCGGAGGTCGAGCGCGCCGCTGGCCATCAGGTCGAGCGCGGCCTCGAAGTTGCGCTGCTCGGTCCAGCGCACGAAGCCCACCGGATAGTCGTGCCCCTTCTCCTCGTAGTCGGGATCGTAGCGGCCGGGGCCGTACGAGCACGACACCGGAAGCTCAGCTCCTTCTCGTAGAAGTCCGCGCGCGACAGCTCGAGCCCGGTGACGCCGACCAGCACGATGCGCCCGCGCTTGCGGCACATCTTCGCGGCCTGCGACACCGGCTCGCTGCTGGCGGTGGACGCTGTGAGCAACACCGCATCGACGCCGCGGCCGCGCGAAAATGCCTCGGCTGCTGCGAGGGGATCTTCGCCGCTCGACAGGTCGACCACCTCGGCACCGAAGCGGCGGGCAAGCGCGAGCCGCATCGGGTTCAAGTCGATGCCGAGCACGCGGCAGCCGTTGGCGCGCAGCAGTTGCACCGTGATCAGGCCGATGAGACCGAGACCGGTGACCACCACCGACTCGCCCAGCGTGGGAGCGGCCAGGCGCACTCCCTGCAGTCCGATGGCGGCGAGCACGGTGAAAGCGGCTGACTCGTCGTCGACCGAATCGGGGATGCGCGCGCACAGGTTGCGCGGCACGACGACGACTTCGGCGTGCTTGCCGTTGCTGACGACGCGATCGCCAACCTCGAAGCCATCGACGCCGGCGCCAAGCGCCATTACCCGGCCGACGTTGCAGTAGCCGAGCGGCAGCGGCTGGTCGAGCTTGCTGCGCACCGCCTCGAGGGTGGCGAAGAGGCCGTCGGTGCGGACCTTTTCGAGCACCTGGCGGACCTTGTCGGGCTGCTGGCGAACCTTGGACAGCAGGCCGCCGCGGCCGAACTCGACGAGCATGCGCTCGGTGCCGGCGGAGACGAGGGACATTGAGGTGCGCATCAGTAGCTGCTCGCCAGCAGTTGCAGGTACCGGGATCTCCGCGAGTTCGGTGGCACCCGTCCCAAGATTCTGGAGGATCTGTTTCATCTGCCGCAAAGCTTAAGGGGCTGACCGCGCGCCATCGCGTCCACGGCTGACTGCTCTGCGGCAAACGAGAACTCGGAGGTCTTGCGCGCGTCTATCACCATCTGCGCAATCCGAAGCATGAACAGAGATGACGATACGACCTCTTGCCAATCCCTGCGCTTTTCGTCGAACGGCTGCAGAATCGCGCGTCGGTGGCCAACATCCTTCGGCCAGTATCGGCGCCGAATCAGTTCTGCGTCCCTCCAAACATCAAGGCGTCGGAAGTCGTCGATCTTTGCGATCACGTTGCCCCATTGAAGATTGATCGTCTCGTTGATGCCTTCAAATGGCTCGCAACGGGCGGTCAGAACAATATTCACCAGGTCGCCGGCTTCACTCACAAGATTGACTACTAGATCATCATCCCTCGCTGCGGAGTCGCTCCAGGCCAAGGATATCTGCCAGCGATCCGGCAAGTGTCTCCAGGACAGCATGTGCACTGCCAGATCCAGCCAGTGCCCGACATTTCCGCAAATCCGCGTACCTTCTTCCGGACGGCGATACCAATGTTCGGGGGAAGCCTATGGCCGGAAACGAAACATGAAAGGGTCAGTGGTCCGATCGGCTTCACCAGGCAAGCATGTAATTCACGTATGGCTCCGGAAAACGGCCTGTTGTAACCGGCGAAGACTTGGCCGCCCAGCGCACGTTCGGCGGCAACCAGGTTCGCAAGTTGTTCATGAGATACCACCACTGGTTTTTCAATATAGACACGCTTGCCAGCGGCGAGCGCAGCAATCGCATAGTCGGAGTGACTCGCGTGGTTCGACGCGATATAGACACAATCGATCTCCGGGTCGGAGAACATCTCTGTCGCGACTGTCGAGACTGCTCGTGCCCCGTACATTCGCGACAGGGTCACCGCCGAGGAGGCATCAGTGTCGTAGCAACTGACAATGCGAGCCCGTTCGCCTGCAAAGTGGGCAATGGTAGAAAACCCGAACTGTCCACAGCCGATCACGGCGATACCGGGTCGAGATCGCTTCGCGGGCCATGTAAGGCGACGACCGATACGTAGCCGCCCAAGTGCTTTCACGAGCGCGCGCCGTGGCCCATATATGCGAGCGAAGCGCGCCAATTTGACCCAGTCAGTTCTGGCCATGTCTATTGTGGCATTCTGAAACTGACTCGCTTCGCCGCAGGCTGCATCGGCCTTCGTACGCATCGGTCATGCGCACTCCCGGAGTGCGCCCAGGAAGAGTCTGCGATTCGACGAAACAAGTTCATCATCCTGGTCGAGACTCTTCGCGTAACGCCGAGCCCTTTCGGAACATTGCCTGCTTTGCTCAGTACTCCAGTCGGCAACCTCCTCGATAGCGTCCACATACCCCTGCACATCTTGCAGTGAGATCGCCCATCCAACTCCCTGCGTCGCGAGATCCCGCCAGGGCGTTTGATCACTTATCAGCGGCGGGAGGCCCGCCCTCAGAGCCTCGTGAATTACATGACCGAAGTTTTCGCCGCGCGTCGGGAAGAAGAACAGATCATGGCGCGAGAGGATGGAAAGAACGTCTGCCGGCCGCACTTCGCCTTCATAGATGACCCGAATATGCTCCGGCAACGCGGAGATCAACGCCTGACACTCGTTCCAATAGGAAGCAGATTCCACAGGCCCGTAGATCGCGAAGTTAACTGGAGCGCGGACTCGCGACAGCACCCTAAGGCAGAAGTCGAGATTCTTCTTGGGTGCGATGCGCGAAAGAAAACAGATTCGAATGGGGGATTGTGTCGGACGCCCCAACCATCTCATGCACTCGTCTCCGACAGCTTGCGAAAGGTTCCTCGCTACACGGATGCGCCCTTCGGCAGTGCGCCCCAAAGCCTGCCGGATCTCCTCTTTTTCATGCTCGGTCGAGGCATGCCAGTGCAGCCCCGCGTACAGGCCGATTGCTCGCGTGATGCCAAGATAGACAGACTTTTTGGCGCGCCCAAGGGCGAGCGCACCGGCGGAGAATTCGCCCCTCGGGGCAATCACTATCGGCGCACCCTGTGTTCTGCCCCACACGCGATTGAGCAAGATTCGAATGGTGAACCAAGGATCGAAAAAACTGTTCAGATAAATCAAATCATGGGGCGTCTGCCCAACGAGGCGCCGAAGGGCCGAGAGCGAGAGTTCTTGAGGATTGACATACCAAACGTAGGCCTTGCCGACTCGCGACCACTCTCTTCCTGTCACCCCGGCATACTTTCCTGCATCACCCATGTCGTGATCGGACGTGACGATGCGGAACTCGAACTCATCCCCCAGTCGTTCGACCATGTTGGCGATCGAGCGGATTGGCCCCCCCGCGCGGAATCCAGGAAGATAGTGGCGGGTGAACACGAGGATGACGGGACGCCTTTGTAGCAATCGAACCCTCATTTCACAGGTACCGATGCGACGCTGCGCTGAGCTCGCGGAGGCCTCGGTAGACCTCAGCAACTTCACTCGCCCAGCACCCGTTGTCGGTGGCTTCGGCGCCGACCCTTGCCCCGGCCATCCATCGCCCGGCTGGGATCCCGAACCTCGACTTTCCCCTGCCGCCAATCGCGCACGGCAGCAACCGCTCGCCCGCACCTCCGTCACAAGAACCTTGCCCGGATTCCGGAGCAACGGCGAAAGGAGCGACGGCAACTGCGTGAGCAGACGCGCATCGACCAGCAGCGTACCCAACTCCACCTTCGGAAGTAGGCGTTCTCTGCAGGAAGCAACTGATTGCAGCGGCAGGTGCGCGGGTCAAATAGCAGCCACGCCACCAAGCTTCTGATAATGCAAACGGGGTTTTTATATTCTAGCCCAAAGCACTTGTGTAACATTTCCCGTCTTCTGCCCGCAACCTATCCAAGAAAGCCTCTATTTGTGCCCACTCGGTGACGGAGGGGCCCGGGCCCGCGCGAAGAAAAGCCCCAAGATCAACAACAGACTTTAACGGCACAACCGCATGCGGCCATTGCCGAAAGAGACGTTTCGCTTCGATGAGCCCTTCCGAAATCAAACAAGGAACGCGATAGCCGAGCGCTTGAAAAAGCTTGTTTGGAAGGCTGTATCGGAGATTGATCCTGCAAACCTCAAATGGAAGAACAGACGCGCGATATTTAGCCAGAAACCTTAGATCCCCGGGGTCATATTCACCTAGAAAACGAAGAACACCCCTATTCTCTAGTTCTTCCAGCTTTCTGCGATACGACGCCGATCGCTCCCTGACAGTGCCGTATATATCCAAAGTAACCCTTTCGGACTCCAAACGCGCCAAGAATTCCTCAGGCAAGCGAATTCGGTCCACAAGTCCAAAATAGACGAAGCCGTCGACGCGCCGCCTCAGATCAGAATATCCTTCCAACTGCACCTTTTCTGGAATGTTTCTTACCACCAACGGTCGCCGTCCATAACGCAACCGATACACGTTCGCAAGCCCCCGCGAGACAGTCAGCAAACGAACGCCGCACTTGAAGACAACCCACTCAAGCGCAAACATACAACCGAAGCGGAGCATCTCGTACTTGGACTTTCCCATGGAGAATTCGTTCAGGTCGTGAATATCATAGACGAACGTCACCTTTGACCGCGACAGCTTTCGTCCGACCAGAGCAGTCAATAGATAGGGGAGACTCGACTGCATGTGAAAGATCATCACTCGGCAATCATCGCTCCTGGCAAGACGATATACCGCCGAAAACGACAAACACTCTGAAGAATGTTTGCTGCTCCACCGGAACGAGTGTTCGAGATCAAGCACCACGCCCTCGTCGCGGGCCAATTGCGCCCGAACCCGGGAAGCCGTTGCAGCTCGAAACTTGCAGACATGGGCGCTTGAGACTGGAGACATTGGTAGTTGGCGAGCGAGCGCGGAATACTGGAAATTGATTGCAGCTCGAATAGTGAAAGAGAATTGGCGCCGAACGTACACTGTTCCGAAAGCACGGAGCTTTAGAACGACCTTCGTAGTGCGGTCTATGAATTGCGTGCACCAGCCTTCAAAATGAGTGCCGCCGCGACCCAATCCCAGTGCTTCGAGACCGTTCGCGGATGGAGCTCAGAACGCGTTGCCTTGCTGAGGACGGTCCCGGCTATGCCAATCGCTTTTTCAGAATTCTGTTCGGAGTGCGTCTGCTATGCGACTTTGCCGATTAGCATCTTGCCAATTTCCGCATGCAGAGACGCATGATTTCGACCGCGTGCGAATGGGGGGGTTCGCCCACAAGCATCTGGTAATACCCCAGGGCGGCATGCCGACAACTAATCGGTGTCACTAGGGCCCCAACGGTAATCAAGCGGTTCCGCCCGGGACAACGTTTCGTACATATCGGGCACGATCGGCGGCCTCGCGGAATGGAACGCTGCCCGCGCAGTATCCCAAGGCCAGCCATAGAATATGATGGGTTACCGATTTCGCGACAATCGCGCCCACTATCGCGGAAAGGAACACCAACACACCGAACGGACCCAAGGCATCCATTGCGTTTCGCGCCAAACGCCGTATACGGCCCATGTTCGAAAGCAACAGGTACACGATCAGGGCAAATGCAGGCAGCCCGTAGAACTGCCATGCGCTAAGCAGATTGTGAATATACGTGCCGACACCGCCGCGGTATCTCACCAATTGCGTTACGTCTCCAGCCGGCACCTGCCCCGGAAGAGATGTAATGTCTTCGATCAGGAATGTGTGACGGGCTGCATATGAAGTGTCTTCCCCGAGGCCGCCCACGAAGATCATGCGGGCAATGCCCGCGTCCTCCAGAACTGACGAAGGCAGACTTGCGAATACGCCGATCGCCAAGGCCAAGGCGATCATAACGTGTATCAGTTTCGAGCCATGTGCGCCGCGGAGCCATTCGTAACTCACTATGGACACGACATAAATTCCAACGTCCGCCCTGCCGCCAAGTGCGAACAGAATTGGCAGTGTCACGCAAAATATCAGCGGTTGTGCCCAGCCTGAAGCGAGCGCATATGACGCGACGAGAAGCAAATAGGTCGATTCCCCGATTGTCAGATGACTTAGATCGAATTCTCCGGCAATGTTGTCGGAAAAGCGTCGGTACTGAAGGACCACGCTTCCGTCCAGAGCTCCGAGAATTAGGGCAGCGACCACGAGAACAAGGGCTAACGCGATAACATTCGATTTGCGAACAGAACCAACTAGTTGTAGGGCGTAGCCCCAGAGCAACCAGAAGAAATTGAAGGCCGTTGCCGCAACAAGATAATACTGAGCCGATCTACCCGACGTTTCAAAAACGTCCGGTATGAACAGAAGCTGGAAAGTGATCGCCAGAACGATAGTAAACAGCAACAAGATCGTCAACAGCTCTCGATGGCTGAGCGTACTGTTGATCCTCCGCAGGCAAAAGTGAAAGACGCCGGATACTGCGGCGACAATCACGAAGTATTTTGCAAAATGAAATGGAAGAACGCCATACAAGACGGCGGCGAGTTGCCAAAGACCGTATATGACCAAGCATGTCGCTGCCATTTTCCAAACGTGCTGGTCGAACCTTGAGGCTGTTCTTGTCATCGAAGCAGGACGATGAGTCAGAAGTAGTGCTGGTACCAGCGGCTGAAATTGATCCAACGCCAGATCTGCCAAGAAAACGGCTTCTTGGCTGTGGCGAAGAGGTGAAATTCCTGCAATACCTTTGTCTGATTGAGAAAAGACAAGCCCAAGTCCACGCGCAGCCATTCGCGAACCGTACCCGCCATGGACAAGAGCCATGCCTGCTCTGGCGTGGCAAAGCCAATCTTGTCGCGCCTGTCCAGTACATCGCTGGGCACTATGCCACGCATAGCCGCCCGGAAAACACGCTTGGTTTCGCCTTGGGGAGAGACGAGGTAGTCCTCAGGCATAGAGAGGAGCAGATTTGCCATGTCCAGAGTCAAGAAAGGGACACGGCTTTCAATCGAAAAACGCATGGAGTTACGGTCGCCGTGGCGCAGCAGTGCCGTCAAACCGCGGTTGGTGAGGTTTTGGGCCAACTCCGCCATAAGTCGGCGACCATGTAGTGTCGGTTCTGCCGTATGGCGAGGAAAGCGGCAAACTACATGGTTCTCCTCCAAAGCTTGGCGATTGAGCCAATCGGGTACCAAGCCCCCACCTCTGAATGCGCGCAAGGTATCGCGAAGGTCGCCCTCGAGAAGTTGCCGCACCAACGCCTTCGCCCCATGCGTCCGGGTACGTCCCGGCCATTGAGCCCACGCAGTCCAGAACTGCCACGCATCGCCTAACCGCCCTGTTTCCACCAAGCTGCGCAACCGTGGCCCGGGGTAGCCGTTATAGCCCGCGAGCATTTCGTCAGCACCCTGTCCGTCAAGGGTGACGGTAATGCCTGATTCTCGCGCGAGTTGAAATACCCGGTATTGTGCATAGATGCTGGTACTGCCAAAGGGCTCGCCCTGGGTGCGAATCATGTCGTCCAGGTCGCGCGCCAGTTCCAGCGGGGTGACGTGCACTTTGTGGGCAATTGCGCCCACCTGGGCGTTGATCCTGTCCACCCATTGTTCTTCGTTCAGATCACTGCCGACGGCAATGAAGCTAAAAGTGTGGATAGGCAAAGCCGGCTCCACGTGGTGCATGGCACAAACCACGGCCGAGGAGTCGATGCCACCTGACAAGGCGGCGCCCAGCGGCATATCGCTGCGCAAATGCAGGCGGATGTTTTGCAGGAATTGCTCACGCACCTGCTCCACCGCATCGCCAAAGCGCCAGCCTTCGCGCTGTTCAATGCGCGGCTTCCACCAGCGCACGGCCCCAGCACTCTCGCCCGTGCCCAAGTCGAGCGCGAGACAATGCCCCGGCGGCAAATGCTGCACACCTTCAAAAAAGGTGTCGGGCGTGCTGTCGTAGTCACCGTGCGCCAGATAGTCGTAAGCGCGCTGCACGTTCAGGCGCGCGTCGCCAGGCAGCAGTTCCAGCAGGGCGGGCAGTTCAGAGGCAAAGCAAAAGCCATCATCGCCTGCAGCATAGAAAAACGGTTTGATGCCAAAGGCATCGCGCACGCAGGTTAGTGTTTCGGCCGCTTTGTCGAGCACCACAAAGGCAAACATACCCGCTAGGTGTGGCAGACAGTCAGCGCCCCATTGCGCCCACGCGGCCAGCAGCACTTCGGTATCCGAATCAGACGCAAAGCGATGGCCGAGGGCTTGCAGTTCGGTGCGCAGTTCGCGGTAGTTGAAAATCTCGCCATTGAGCACCACGCTCCAGCGCGCGTCGCGCGAGTGCATCGGTTGGTGCGCGGCGGCGCTCAAGTCGATGATGGACAGGCGCGTATGCCCCAAGCCGACCAGGTTCTCGCCCGTGGCGTATAACTCGGCGTCGCTGTTATCTGGCCCACGATGATGCATCCTCTGTAGCGCTCTGGACAGACGTGCCTCCGCCTGCCTTGGATTACGCCACCACCCTCCGGCTATGCCGCACATGTGTCTAATTCAGTTCCAATTCCGAGTGCAAAGCGCACAACGCGCTAACCCACCGCGACCGAGGGCGGGAAGGACTCCTCAGAATCGGGTCGAACGGTCCATGAATCAGAGTGATGTGCATGCCATGTCGACCAGAGATCGGATCGGAAAAATTAGTCGAGGGCACCCTGACGCAGCAAACGTCGCGGTTGTCTCACCCCGGATGGGTCTCTGGCAACATCGCCAGAGCAATGGCAACAAGAAGGGCCGCAAAAGCCAGACTCCCGAGTAGCGTAGGGCAGATCTACATTCTTGAAGCAAATCTGCGAACTTGAGGCCAGTGACTCGACCCACAACCAGAAAATAGACGAGGTAGTAGACAAATTCCGAAGCGGCATATATTTCGACGAGCTGCGCCTCAGCGAAGTAGGCCGCCATAACCACCGCGCCCACTCGCAATAGAAGGCCGAAGATCTGCAGAAAACATGCCACAACTTGGTGATCGAGAACATGTAAGGCCATCGAAACGGGAGAGGTCACGAACCGCATGACGAACCAGGGCGTCATATAAGTGACAATTTCCCCCGCTCTTCTCCACTGTTCACCGAAGATCAGCGAAAAGGCAAACGGAGACACGATTCCGGCGAACAATAGCGGCCCGACACCTGCCTTGAGAAGCCCTCCAATTATTCTTGTAGTGAAATGACCGAGCCTGCCAGCACGACTCTCCGCAGGAGCCGTCGAAAGATAGACTTGGGATACAGCGCCCCCGATGAGCCCCATAGGGGCGGACATGACACGCGTGGCCAATAGGACCAAGCCCGCTTCAGGGCCAGCCGCCGCAGCAGCAATGATGATGATCGGAATCTGAGTGCCGCCAGTATCGGCAAATGCTTCCAGCGTTGAATATCTTGGGAAACGGTCATACTTCCGCAGCGTCGAGAGCATGCGTCGGAGGCCGATTGTCCGCAACGCTTCCCGATCCCGCCGGATGACGCTTCCTGCCAGACCAGCAATACCCGCGCCGCTGCTGACTACTTGGCCCAGCAACAGGCCGAGCGGCCCGGCTGAGGTCAGACCGAACCCTGTCTGCACACAAACCCCGCCAATTGCTTGCGCAACGCGTGTTCGTGCAATGGCTGGAAACCGCTTCGTTCGCGATGACCAGTATTGAAGAGCTGCATAGGTGCCACTCAGCCAGACCCCAATCGGGAGCAGCCACAGGTAGGGTCGGAACTCGGGGCGCTGGATGAATTTGACGAGATCCTCCCCGAATGCCACTAGGGCGAAGCCGGTCGACAGCGCCACGAGGGTGGCGCTTGCAAGGGCCAGTCTCAACAAGCTCGCAGCATCCTCATCGCTCTCGGGGATCGGTATCGCGATCTCGAGCCTCAGGCACGCCAATGCCGCGATGATGCCGAGTAGGGAACTGTATACAGCGAGAAGACTGAAATCGTCCGGCGTATATAGTCGGGTGATTAGCGGTAGCGCCAACACTGCCAGTGCTTGCGCGACCGTGGTGCCTCCGACGAGCACGCCGACCCCGCGCACGACCCGGTCACGCATCAGCGCCCCAAGCTTCAGGCGAAGGGCCGCAATCAACGATCGGCCTTTGATGGCAGTCGGCCGAGTGAAATCCCTGCAACCGCGGCGACGATTCTCTGCTGATCCGGCTCGGGCAGATACGGATGCATGGGCAGGCTGACTACTTCAACTGCGGCAGCATCTCCGACAGGAAGCGCCGCCGAAGCATCCGCCACCGCCGGCTGCCGGTTCAGCGGAATCGGATAGTGCACCGCGGTCGGAATGCCGGCAGCCTTGAGTTTCTCCTGCAGGGCGTCGCGTTCGCCCACCCTGATCGTGTATTGCGCCCAGGCGCTGACATTGTGCGGCGCGACGCAAGGAGTTGTGTCGATGCCGGTCTCGCCGAAGAGGCGGTCGTAGTTCGCGGCAACCTGCTGACGGCGCTCGATCTCGTCTGGAAGGATCTCGAGCTTTGCCAGCAGTACGGCCGCCTGCAGCGTGTCGAGCCGACTGTTCACGCCCACCCGAACGTGGTGGTAGCGTCGGTCCTGCCCATGGCGTGCGATCTGGCGGATCGCTCGCGCGAGTTCATCGTCGTTGGTCAAGATCGCGCCGCCATCGCCGTAGCAGCCCAGCGGCTTGCTCGGAAAGAAACTCGTGCAGGCGATCGTGCTCAGGTTGCACGACTTCCGACCTTTGTAGGTCGCACCGAAGCTCTGCGCCGCATCCTCGATCACCGGAATGCCATGCCTTTCGGCGATCGCGTTGATCGCGTCGAAATCGGCGCACTGACCGTACAGCGACACCGGAATGATCGCCTTCGTGCGCGGCGTAATTGCCGCCTCGAGCAGCGACGGGTCCAGGTTGTAGGTGCGCGGGTCGATGTCCACGTACACCGGCTTCGCACGAAGTAGAGCCACCGTCTCGGCGGTGGCGATATAGGTGAAGCCGGGCGTGATCACCTCGTCGCCGGGGCCGATGCCGAGCGCCATCTGCACGATCTGCAATGCGTCGGTTCCGTTGGCGCAGGTGATGCAGTGTCGGGCGCCGGTGTAGTGGGCGAGCCTTTCCTCGAGCTCGGCGACTTCGGGGCCGAGGATGTATTGGCTGTGCGCCAGCACCCGCTGGATGGCTGCGTCGATCCGGTCCTTGATGCGGGCCTGCTGCGCCTTCAGGTCGCAGAATTCAATCATCCGGTGCACGCTCCATCTTGCGTACGGCGTCGCCGTCGAGCAGGTAGCGCGCACTGCTGTGCGGACAGTTGGTTTCGCCCTTGCCTTTCAGCGGCAGGTCGAGTTGCTCTCCGTGCTCGCTCATCCAGCCTATCTGCCTCGCCGGCACGCCGACCATCAGCGCATAGGGCTTCACGTCCTTCGTGACGACCGCGCCCGCGCCGACGAATGCGGAACTCGCCGATCGTCACGCCGCAGACGATCGTGCAGTTGGCGCCGAGCGTGGCGCCGCGCTTCACGAGCGTGTCGCGATACTCGTTCTTTCGTTCGACGAGCGCGCGCGGGTTATGGACGTTGGTGAACACCATGCTCGGCCCGCAGAACACGCCGTCTTCGAGCGTCACGTTGTCGTAGACCGAGACGTTGTTCTGGATCTTGCAACGGTCGCCGATCACCACCCGGTTGCCGACGAAGGCGTTCTGGCCGAGTGAAACACCCTCGCCGATCCGCGCGCCGCCGCACACGTGCACGAAGTGCCAGATGCGAGAGCCCTCGCCGATCTGCGCGCCTTCGTCGACGATGGCGCTGGGGTGCTGGTAATAGCTCATGCCGCTTCGGCCGCGTATTTCTTCAGGTACGGATGGACGTCGCCCTGCAGTCGATTGGGCTGTGCAGTGCGGATCGTCGACACCGTCTCAATCGCGATGCGGTTCTCTTCGAGCCCGAAGCCGCGGCCGGCGAGAATTTCCTCGTAGCTGCGCGTGTGCAGATCGGCGAAGCCCCCCGAAAACTCGATCTCCTCGCCGTCGAGCGTGATCGACCGGTAGGTGCGCTGGCCCTTCCCGCGCACCGCAGGCGGTACGTCCTCGACGTCCACCGACAGGAACCAGCGCACTCGCGCATGCTCGTATTCGAGATAGCCCGCGGCCTTGGTGTCGGTGGAAAGGTGCACGACGTTCTGTTGCAGGCCGCCGAAGACGAAGTGCAGCATGTCGAAGAAATGCACGCCGATGTTCGTGGCGATGCCGCCCGATTTCTTCAGGTCGCCCTTCCAGCTCTGCAGATACCAGTGACCGCGCGAGGTGATGTAGGTGAGGTCGACGTCGTGCTTGGTGTCGCGCCGCCCGGCCTGCACGGTTGCGCGCAGATCGACGATCGAAGGGTGCAGTCGCAACTGCAGGATGGTGTTCACCTTGCGGCCCGAATCCTTCTCGATCTCGAGCAGGCCGTCGATGTTCCACGGGTTAAGCACCAGCGGCTTCTCGCAGATCGCCTCGGCGCCCGAGCGCAGCGCAAAGCGCATGTGCGAGTCGTGCAGGTAGTTGGGCGAGCAGATCGACACGTAGTCCACCCGCCTGTCGTCGTTCGCCCGCCGCAGCTTGTCGATGTGGCGGTCGAAGCGCTCGAACTCGGTGAAGAAATCAGCTTCGGGGAAGTGGCTGTCGATGATGCCCACCGAATCGCTCGGGTCGAGTGCGGCAACGAGTTGGTTGCCGGTGGCCTTGATCGCCTGCATGTGACGGGGTGCGACGTAGCCGGCGGCTCCGATTAGGGCGAAGTTTTTCATGGGTGGGGTGTCGGTGCTTGCGCGATGTGTTGTGAAGGGCCGGTGGCTCATGCGGGGTTGGCGGCGGGGCCGTCTTTGGCCTTCTTCACCGGTTTCGGGCAGACACTTCGCAAACCATCGATGTGCTCGAACAGGTCGGGCCGGATCGTGGCCCACATCGGATCGAGGATGAAGTCGATGCCTTCTCGGCGTGCGAGCTTGGCAGCTGGCACGAAGTCTGCGTCCCCGGAGATCAAGACAATCTGGTTGACCTGCCGCTTGTATGAAAGCGAGGCGATGTCCAGCCCGAGGCGCATATCGACGCCCTTCTGGCGGAAATCCAGCCGGAAATCGTCGTCGGTGAGTTCATCCCAACGGCGCTTGCCGTTGGTCAGGTCCTTGAGTGCGTCCGGCTCGAGCTGCCAGCGCACCTGACTGGTGGGAATCTCCCCCATGCGCAACGCCACTTTGCGCTGGCCTCGCAGCGTGTCGTGAAACTTGTGGCGCCACAGTGCCGGATCCGACTTGCCGAGATCGAGCGATTTCTTGCCCAGCGGCGTGTGTCCCTTCCAGGCGACGGGCGGGGCGTCGTAAACGAAGATTCGGTACAGCCTGGCTGTCCGCTGGCGCCCCTTGTTGTCGTTGAGGTGGTCGAGCGCCAGCCGGTGGAGCTTCTTGGCGGCAGCCTCCGGCGACAACGACCCGAACACGTGGCGTGCGCGCTTGAGGAAGAACCCGGCATCGACCATCACCGCCGTGACGATCGGAGTGACGTGGCGCAGCAGATCGCCCGTTCCGGGGCCGGAAAAAGATGAGCCCCGGGGTTCGGCAATCCCTGAATCGATGAGGGAAGGCTTACTGCCAAGGGCGGATGAGGGTTCCATCGTAGTCCAGGTCTCTCTTCGTTTCAATCCGATCCGACGAACGTCACTCCCCCACCTCCCGCCTCAACTCCTCGATCTCCGCCCTCAACGCCTCGTACTCGGCCATCTTCCGCTTCAGGAACCGCGCCGTGAGGCTCGTCTTCGCCGCCACGCCCGCCGGCGTGAGCAGGTACGCGTAGGCCAGCTTGTTGCGGCTGTTCCTGAAGTTCTGCATCTTGATCAGGCCCTTGTCGAGCAGCGCCTTCAGGCAGTAGTTCGCCTTGCCCGGGCTCATGCCCATCGAGTCCGCCAGTTCGCGCTGGCTGGTGCGCGGGTTGGCTTCGAGCGTGCGCAAGACGTGGAAGAGCGTCTCCTCCTGCGCGGGTTCGGGGGTGGGTCGTTCGTTCATCGGGAATTGCTACCGCAATGCGCGCCTCGTTCGAGGCCGCACGCGGCGGTGGCTTCCGTCCCTGGTTCGTGCGGCGAAGCCGGCGGCTTCGCGCGCTCGGGCGAATCAGGCCGGAAGCGGCTCGGGCTGCTCCCGGCGCACGCTCACGCGCGCGTCGGGGCCGGGTGCCGTGCTTGCGGATCGCGAGCCGACGGATGGACGTTCACTCATTGAACTCATGCTAGCAGCATGTGTTCAGGAGGTGAACTGGCGAGGGGTGGAGCGTTGCGGATATGCCGACTGGGTGGGGGGCTGGGGGGTGGTTGGGGGGTGGGTAGCTGGGTGGCTGGGTCGCCGGGCCGCTGGGTCGCCGGGCCGCTGGGTCGCCGGGCCGCTGGGTCGCCGGGCCGCTGGGTCGCCGGGCCGCTGGGTCGCCGGGCCGCTGGGTCGCCGGGCCGCTGGGTCGCCGGGCCGCTGGGTCGCCGGGCCGCTGGGTCGCCGGGCCGCTGGGTCGCCGGGCCGCTGGGTCGCCGGGCCGCTGGGTCGCCGGGCCGCTGGGTCGCCGGGCCGCTGGGTCGCCGGGCCGCTGGGTCGCCGGGCCGCTGGGTCGCCGGGCCGCTGGGTCGCCGGGCCGCTGGGTCGCTGGGGCGCCGGGGCGCAACCAAATGTTGCGTTTTCGTGCGTGGAAGGGGCTCTACGAGGGGAAACGCAACATTTTGTTGCGGGGGTGGTTACCGTGGCCGGTGCGGGCTCATCGGAGGGTTGCAGGCCCACGACTACGCGTGCCACGGCACCAAGACGTTGTTCGCGACGCTGGACGTGGCCACCGAACGGCACCGCGCTTACACAGTGCAAGCCCCGGCACTGTCATCAGGACTTCCTGACGTTCCTCAGATACATCGAGGCGAACGTGCCCGAGCACCTGGAAGTACATCTGATCTGCGACAACTACGGAACTCACAAACGCCCGGGTGAAGGCATGGCTGGCACGTCGGCCACGCTTTCATCTGCACTTCACACCGACCTACAGTTCGTCGCTGAATCAGGTCGAGCGCTGGTTCGCGCTGATCACGACACAGGCTATACGCCGCGGATCGTTTGACTCGGTGGCCGACCTCAAGCGCAAGGTTGATCAGTTCGTGCAGCACTACAGGCAGCATCCCAAACCCTTCGTGTGGGCCACTGCCGCTGAATTGATCCTCGCCAAAATCGAGCCGCTATGCGAAGTTATAAACGGGACGAGACACTCGCTAAGCACTGATCAACACTTTGACAAGGCGCTCTTGTTGTCACGCAGGTACTTCTGGTACCCCATTGACGACTTCAGCATGTAGATTCGTCCGCCAACCACAAACCCGTCAAGTTGATGCTGCAACGTGTAAGCAGAAAGATCAGACATCGTGTTGATGAAGCCTTTGCTCTTGAAATTCAGAGATGTATTGCACAAGACTCCATAGCCCGTTAGCGCCTTGAACGCAGTCAGCAACTCAAACAACGGACGGTTGGTCAGCGCGGACACCGTTTGAATGCGTGCAGTCCGGTTCACATGGGTCACCGCTGCCAGAGCATCTGTGGTGACCCGATAGGTGTAAAGCATGAACGGGCTTGGGAGCCTGCATCCAAACCACTTTCCGGCATCCTCCTCCAGGCATACGGGAGCGATCGGACGGAACTGCTCTCGCTGCTTGATGACGTTCAGCCGCTCTCTGGTGCGAACTTTAAAGGGCGCGGCCAAGATGGAGCGATTGCCAAGAGCGCGTGGTCCGATCTCATACTGGCCGTTCGCCCACCCCAAGATCAAGTCACTGGCCAACATGTCGGCAACGGTCGCCACGTTCGGCTCCCACTCGTCGAAGTGAGCGGCATCCACGGCATCGGTGGCCGAAAAATGTAGCCCGGAGTAAATATCCCACGCGACTTTGGGATGGCCGGTGAAATGGAACTGTGCGTCGATGGCGGTACCAATCGCTGACCCTGAATCGTTGGCGACTGGAGGAACGAACACGTCAGAAAAGAGTCCTGACTCTCTCCACTTCGTATTCCAGTCGCAATTGAGACCGCATCCCCCTGCTATCAGCAGCGGCATGTGCCGTTCCAAATTCTCCCTAGCGAACCGATGAAAGCGATCGAACAGGCGGTCGCTGAAGATGCCTGCGAAGTTTCGGAACTCTGGATCGTCCAGCCCCACGTTGTAGTGCCTCAACTCTTTCAACGCTTCACACTGGCTGGGCTTAAGATGTTGGCAATCCTGTAGTAAGAAGGAAATGATCCTCTCTTCCTCGTCCGATGGCTGGCTTCTCTTCGAAAACGAAGCGAGCGCCATCAATTTTCCAGCATCAGAAAGCCGGGAGAACTCGGCGGTACTTTTGTCGAAAGTCGGATCTGCCAATGCATAGAGCATGGCGTAGCGATGGCCTGGCTCCGGCATGACATCGCCGATCTTAGTCACGTTCAGTTCCGAATCGATCTCGTAGAACGCTCCGATGACGCCCTCCCAAAGCAGCGCGTAACAAGGAGTTCCCTTTGGCAGGTTCGACATCCCGAACGCGCATAGGAGGTGCGAGCGTTCGTGGGACGATGAGAAGAAGTCGACGGTCTTGCCCAACAAGAGCTTCTTGCTGACAACTATGTGATCGTTATGGCCGCCACGGTAGTCAGCCACAGCGTGCTGCCCGCGCGGAGAGTCACCGGGCCACCAACCCCCTCTGCACAGGACGTCAGGAACGGCCTGAAGTTCGGCGAGTGCGTCGAAGGCATCGGGGACAGTTAGCGATGAATGCCGGTACCTCGAACTCTTCTCGGCCTCAATGGAAAACACCAAACGGCCGTCCTCCACGTACGCAAATGCGCCGTCGTGCCCAGGGTTGTAAGAGAGTATCTTCATGCTGCAACTTCGCTGGTAACTGACCTCTCCGGGGTGGAACGAACCCCGCCTTGATGCTCCAGCAACAATGGGCCATGCGCCCTCACGTGAATCGACTGCACATGGGTCGTGGCCGGGAGCCGGCGGGTACTAAGCCGCCCTGCAAGCTGAGTGGATCGAGAGGGCCAAGTGTTGACATGCAGTTTCATCGGCAAGTGTGGAATCGGGGTTGGATCCCAAAGTACACGCCGATGGACAAGCCGGTCATCTACCCACCATCGGATCTCGTACGGGGTCCATTCGATGACATATCGATGCATACCCTTCGAAGCGTCGAAACCCAACTCGATATGGCTTGGGGCGCCTCTGTAGCCGTAGTCGAACTGAGCGCCTTCATTGCCCGGGTTGTAGAAGACATTGACGAGGAGGCGGGTCGGCATGTTGCCGGCAATTTCGATGTCAATCTCCTGATGCGGCAAGTTGCGGTGGAGAAAGAACCCAGTGATTACCCCTGGTACGCTAGACGCCTGGAAGGTTGACTCGAACCTTCCGAAAAGATACTGGGCATGACTGCTTAGGGCGCCTGCGCTGTACTGGCGAACGCCAAGTGCTTCTCTTCGAACATGAAATTTTGCGCCCTCGACACTGTCGAACTCGACGTTCAGCGGACGGAACAACGCCATATTGCCCGTGAAGGTATCGGTCCTTGCAAACCAGCGCAGTGGGTCGAGGCGCTCCAAGCGATCTTCGAAGTCGACCCACTGTCCCTCGCTCTCATAGGCCACGGGTACGACGCGAACACCTAACCAGCTGCGGTGATCAGACTCCACGACCCACGGGGACCGATCCCGCTCAGGCGCTGCGCGCTTGGGAACAAGGTCAGGCTGCAGGTCTCCCTCAAGGGTATGTCGTTGCCCTAAGTCGCTCAACTTTGGGAACGAACATGAAGGTGGCGCACACCTAAGGTGTTCACAAAGGATCCGCCAAGAATCGACGTTGCTCGAATCCAGGACGACGAAATCCGCGCCCTCTAGGTCGGCTGGAGGGCTCCAGGCGCCTAGGGTACGGGCATCGCCCGGAGGGGCTGTCACGATGAACTTAGCTCGAGGATAGCTGCGTCGCAGGTCCCCGACCATCGATTCCAGACATCCCACGTTAACGTACGCATTGAAGACCCGGTCGACACTTCCCTTGCGGAGCTGCTTCAACTCCAGCGATGGCAGCGTGTTCAGATCGCTGCAGCAGCGGTACCCGAGCATCGACAACGCCATTGCGAGGGAAGATTGGCCCGAGTTTTCTGGCCCAAACGCAAAAACAGGTAGCTGAGTCGGACGGATGTTGAACAGTGCAGCGCCCTCGCTGTTGATCGCGCCAATCGTGGAGAGCGCGGGAAGAATCGAGTACGAGTTTGTAGATGGGGCGTCTCTTCTCTGAAGGACAAGTGGCCGCCTGATTGCTTGCACGTTCAGTACGCTGAACTGGTGGTTGATCCAAAGATCAATCGGGCCGCGACAAGGGAGTAAACGAAGAAGTTTTTGTGCGCCTTGTCTGGAGAGTATGTACCCGGACAAGTACCACAACCCGCGCACAGGTCGGAACACATGGCGCGACACGAACGTCTTCGGAGCACCATGCGTCGCCTCCATGTACGACACATAAAGGACGTCGAAGCTTTCGCAGTCTCCGCTTTCGACCGCAACATCCTTCCGGGCTTGGTCCAGATGACGAGCAAGACTGGGATGAAACCAAACGTCATCCTCGAGGATGAGCGCATACTCTTGCTCACCCTGAGCAACTCGCCTCCAGACGTCAATATGCGATTTAGCGATTGCCACCTCGGCCCTGCTCATTCGGATCGGTGCATCAAGCTCGTACCGCGTCGGAAGTGTCCGCGGTTGAGGTTCCACAAAAAGCTGATCTGCCAGCGTGTAATAAGGGTCAACGTCAGCGTCTTTGGACGGATCCTGTGAAAAATCCCTCGCATCCACAGCGGCATGCCGCTCCGTAAGGCTGAGAAGATCGTTGCCAGACCCATCCCGTATACGTCCAAGCTCCTGCCTGACGCTGGACCAACGGGCTGGCTCGCGGTCGAGGTTGATTACGTAGATCTTTTCAATCGTCTGGCCGTTCGACGTTCGTTGAGCACCGAATGCTTGCGACGTTTGCGCCGGAAGCATTTTCCGAAGAGCGTGCACCAGGCGTATCACCAGACGAAGAGCGGCCAGGGGTGGACGTGACAAATTCACTGGGCGCCCAAAAGCGAAGATGCACGGTACGCCTGCTGATTGGATAGCCTCCAGTTCCTCGAGTCGTTGCGGTAGCTAAGTGACCATTGGCTCGTGGATGTCAGTTCCCAATCGTGCGCAACCATCATCGCATCGGGCGAGCATCCTTCGTTGAGCACTTCGAACACTGACCGGGTGAGGTTGCCAGGGCCGGTCGTAGCCTGGACTTCGGGCAACCCTCTCGCTTGCTCCATCTCAAGGGATAAGGTGGCGTTCAACAACGCTCGTTCAACGATAGGATGATGGCGCGACGCGATCAGAGGCGTGGTGTTGAAGTAGAAGATCCAACCTGGCTGGTTAGCCCCTGGCTCCGTAAAAATCGACGGCGCCACCATTTGAGACGTTGCAACGTCGTAGCAGAATGGCTGCAGCTTCAGCCGGCCGTCCGCGAACAGTTGGTCAATCGGGGTGCCATGGTAGACATCGTCGGCATCGATGTAAAAGCCCCCTTCCACGAACACGTACGAGTAGCGAAAGTAGTCCGACATCATTGATGGGTGGTAGCACCTGTCAAAGGCTTTCTCATGGCGATCCCCTAAACGACTTCGGATGAACGCTCTCGCGGAACTCTCATCGAACACCTCTAACTCAAACCCGAACCGCTCGAGTCGTTTCCACGAGTCCATGCAGGCTTTGACATCTCCTGGCAAATGCCGAAGATCGTTCCAAAACTGCACGATGCGCTTCGGAATCGGACTGGACAACGTCGTCGAGGCAAGCGTCGAGCCGTTACGGCACTGCACTATGTCGCGAATGAAGTTAGAGCGCGCACGTTCGGCTGGCCCCAGTGGATCGGCTTCGACAGCCTGATTCAGATCTCTTGTTTCGCTCATTCTTGAATTTCCCCTACCTACGCGACTGATACCGCCGCAGATAAGCCGCAAGTTCCCGTGCCGGAAGTCGAACCGTATCGTCGGCAAGAAACAGTGCGATCGCATCGACGAGGATCGGCGCCGGAACGATCTGATGGATGTACAGCTCATCGATCACCCAGAGCACCCCGCGAACATCGATTCCGCGAGAGGCTGCAAAACTGCGCAACGCGCCGTCGCCGGTCAGGAGGATGGAGCCGATATTCCGCTCTGCAAGCGAAAACGCGAAACCGTCATTCACTGAAAGGCGCGGGAGCTGACGGGCTACATCGGCTGCTCGCAAGACCGCGTCTCCCGGCAGGTCGATCACCTGCAAGCCACCCCGCACAAGCGCCCGCTTCTGCGCTGGCGTGAACTTGATCAGTTCGTCGTCGAACAGCGTGTTGGGGATCAGAAGCTCGTACGGTAACCGGACAAAGGCTTCGAGAAGCGAAGCCTTGCGCAGATCGATGAGACAGCTACTGTCACTGACGACGATCTGCATCATGCAGGCGCGGCCCCTTGAGGCCCCTTTCGACCTCTGCCAGCGGTATGCGCAATAGCTCAGCCGCCTTGCTCAGCGAGATCAGGCCCTCGGCGAGCGCGCGGTAGCAAAGGCGTTCAAAACGCAGCGCACGCTCACGCTGACCCGACTCTTCCGGGCCCTCTAGCGGTTCTGGCTCCTTCGTGCGCCACCCTCTGGCCACGGTCTGGTATGCGTAGATCAGCGTTGACTCGGAAATCACGTCGAGCTGACGCAACCGCATAAGCAGCGCAGCGCCGCTGACCCGGTATAGCCGCTTGAGGTTGATAATTTCCGCGTAGCCAAGCGCGTTACGACGCTTTCCGATCTCGTCGAGCAAGTGCTCGGCAGTCATCAGGAAGGCACCGGCGAACCGGTTCGCGGCCTTCTCTTCATCCTTGTCGTCGAGACTGTCCGTGTCGATGAGTCGGTGCGCCAACTCATGAGCGAGCGTCAGCCGCCGCCGCTCCAGGCTGTACCGATCGTTGACCACGATCACCGGCAGGGGCGCCTGGCCGTTCGGGCGCTGCACGAGGCAGGTGAAACCCGAGACGCGCTCGGGCAGCGTGACCGTGAGGACCTTGAGACCCTTCTCCTCGAACAGTTCGGTCATGTTCGGAATCGGATCGATCCCGAGTTGCCAGACCGCGCGAACCTCGTCGGCGAGCGCTTCAGCCTCGGCAATGCTCTTCAGCTTGCGCGTTCCCGCAAGCGGCGAATGCCACCGGGCGCTGTCGAGTTCGAGAATTGCCTCGACCTGCAGGTAACGCTCGACCCACTCCAGCACCGCCGTCTCCACGTTGGCGCGGTCTCGTGCGGTCGTATTCGCCTTCGTTCGAAACTCCACACCCGCAAGCGAAACGTGCTGCGTGTCGAGAAGGTACGTCAGCGAAACATCGAGCGCCTTCGCAAGCGCCATCAGTACGCCGGAGCTTGGAATGCTCTCGCCGCGCTCGTACTTGCCGATAGCCTGCGCCGTAACGAAGCCGTCCATCGCGTCGGAAAGACCTCGGAGAGACAGCCCTGCCTTCCGACGTGCCAGTTTCAGGCGATCCGCCAGCATGCCGTACTCCTGCTCATCTGCGGTTGTCATTTTATAATTTTAATATTTCTTGTAAACTGATTTACTTCTTCAGTCAAGCATCTCCAGGAGATCGGTATGAGTAAGGGCAAGAACGGCGCGCCCGCCCGAGGGTCGCTGGGCCGCAACCGAATGTTGCGTTTTCGTGCGTGGAAAGGGTTCTACGGGCGGAAACGCAACATTTTGTTGCGGGGGTGGTTACCGTGGCCGGTGCGGGCTCATCGGAGGGTTGCGTGCGGGCTATGGAACCAGCTCGGCCGATGTCATGGCCTCGGCTCTCGGAGATCCAAGGGGAACACCGACAAGAGTGGCCAACCTCTCCATAAACTGAGGTTCTTCGTATGCGATCCTCAGTAGTCGCATCATCGCTGCGGAAGGAGTGACTCCTCCTCCTTCGTACTTTGCAAATGCGATTGGCCCGCCTCCAAACAGGTCGCCCGCTTCTCTTTGGGAGAGACCGTATGCCAGCCGCAGCTCCCGAATCATGGCAGGTGTCATCAACGCAACGCTGTCCCGGATGCGCGATTCAATCTCGAAATTGTGCCGGTATTGCTCTTCCGTTTCGAAAACCGAATCGCACCCTTGGCATCGGGAGCGAAGAAGCCCCTCTGCAATCCGCTTCGAGCGATGAATCTGCAGCTCGCGTGAGTAGGCCTCAGTGGTGACGCTTCCGCAGCCGCAGTAGGCGCAGGAACCGACTCTGAACTTCCGCCAGCGCGATCGAGCGCACGGTGTCGCGGTCCCACCGATGTTTGTGGAACACCGATTCCATCAGTGCCGTGGCGAGGTTACGGCCTGGATAGAGCACGCCGTAGTCCCGCGCCGGTGCGTCGTAGCGGTTGGTGCCCTCGCGGCCGTAGTAGAGCGGCTGGCCGCGGTAGACCACGCGGCTCACATGCTGGAGCAGTTCTCCTGCGCCGATGCATAGTGATGGCAGCTCGATACCCACCCTTGGCTCCCCGTCAATGGATACCCAGCACGTTGAACACCGCCTTGGCGACCTCATCGACCGAATCGACAGTCACCGCCTCGACCGGCGAGCGCCCCGCCAGTCCTTCGAGCGGCTCCGGACAGGGCGTGGTACAGCGTCCAGCCATCGACTCCGGTCGCCCCCTGCAGGACGGCCCCCGTCAACTGCCGCTTCACCGGATCGAGCTGCCAGTCGGGCAGCCTCGAGCCGCGCCCTCCCACGTTCAGCGCAAGCAGCCGTCGGGCCTCGATGTCCCGATAGATCTGCTGGCGCGATTTGTTCGCCAAGGCGGCAAAGTCGGCGAGCGGGAGGTTGTGCGGCTGCGCAAACGCCGCCAGCAGTGCGGCGCGCCCTCGCTGGATGTCGGTCTTGCCCGGCTTCCAGCGGGTGCCGGCGCGTAGCGCGGCCGCCTTGCGTGCAATGGACCGCTCCACCGTCTCCTCTTCCAGAGGCGAGGGAAGCTCCACCGCCTCCACGCGCTCGTGGACGAACGCCTGCAGTTCGGCGGCGAAGGCTCGGGCGTCCCGGATATCGACGACGTCGGTGAAGCGGCGCACGTCGTCCACCGTCACCCGGGGCAAGTGCTCGGCGATGAACTCGAGGGTCTTGGGCATGGCCATTTCTCGCAGGTAAAACTGAGGCGAAGTCACTCTATTCTCTTATGTCTCGTTTGTCAATTATGTAGCATATCTGCACGTGACTATGCCTGCTGCAACGGTTCCTATGACTGTTTGGGATGCCTTCAACCATCTGATGTTTGATCTCTCGAGCTTCTTAAGGTACGCTGAAACCAATCTAAAGAAACTTTTGATTGCTTTCGTCATGCCTCGCCCCCTCCAGCTCAACGACACCGCACCCCTGGCCGTCCGCACCGGCACCCGGCGCATCGGTGAGCGCGTGGCCTTGGCCCGCAAGCGTCGCCGGCTGACGCTGCGCGAGCTGGCAGCCAAGGCAGGCATCAGCTACGACACGGCACGGGCGGTCGAAACCGGCAATCTGCAAACAGGCCTCGGCGCGTACCGGCCATGTTGTGGGCCATGGGGCTCGAGTCCGAGATCGAGGCCATCGCCGACCCCGAACGCGACGAAGAAGGCAAGCAACTGGAACTCACGCGCCTGCCAGAGCGGGTTCGTCATCGCAAGGAGCACCTCGATGGCGAGTTCTGACCAACGCGCCTACGTCTATCTCCAGTTGCCTCGGTCGCTGGAGGTGGTCACTGCAGGCTTCTACGAACTGGATGTCCGACAAGGCGTGACCACAGGCTCGTTCGTTTACAACCCCGCCTACCGGAGCGCAGCGACGCCGTGCCGCTGGAACCGTACGAGTTGCCGCTGACCCCGCGCCGCGCGCAGACCGTCAAGCTCGAGGGCATCTTCGGTGTTCTGCGCGACGCCTCGCCCGACGCCTGGGGACGACGCATCATCGAAAAGCACACCGGGCGCATCGACCTCACCGAGGTCGACTACCTGCTGCATTCGCCCGAGGACCGCGCAGGCGCCCTGTCCTTCGGCCGCGGCAAGGCGCCGCCCGCACCGGTGCGCAAGTTCAACCAGATCATTCAACTGGACGCACTGCTCGCCGCCGCCGAGAAATTCATGGACGACGAGGCCGCAGGCCAGCCCGGCATTCCGGAACAGGTGTTCGAGCTTCTCCGGCCTGGCAGTTCCATAGGTGGCGCACGGCCGAAGAACGTGGTCGAAGACGGGGAAGGCCTGTGGCTGGCCAAGTTCCCGGAGAAGGGCGACAAGTGGAGCAACGCGCGCGTCGAGGGCGCCATGCTTGCGCTCGCGCAGGAATGCGGAATTCGTGCAGCTCGCCATCGCATCGAGACCGTGGCGAACAAGGACGTGCTGCTCGTACAGCGCTTCGATCGCACGCTCACGGCCGAAGGCTATCTGCGCCATCGCATGATCAGCGGACTGACCGCGCTGGGTGCCGAGGACTCCCACGGAGACCGTGCCAAATGGTCCTACCTGCTGCTTGCCGATGAACTGCGGCGGCGCAGCGCACGCCCGGTCCAGGATCTGGAAGAACTGTTCCGGCGCATGGTGTTCAACGCACTGATCTCGAACACCGATGATCACCCGCGCAACCACGCCTTGATCGCTGCGGCATCCGAGTGGGAGCTGTCTCCGGCCTACGACCTGACGCCCAACCCCTTGACCAGCGTAGAGAAGCGAGACCTCGCGATGACCTGCGGCATCCACAACCGCTACGCGAACCGCACCAACCTGCTGTCCCAGCACGGTCAGTTCAAGCTTTCACTCGAGCGAGCCACTGCAATCGTCGATGACGTCCAACAGGTAGTCGCGGCGCGCTGGCACACCGTCTTGCGACAACACGGCACGACACCTCCGGACTGCGACAGGCTGGCGGGTGCGTTCAACTATCCGGGCTTCGAGCTCGATCCTGCGGTCGTCCTGGCGGGTTAGGGACGGGAGGTACGATTGAAGCGAATCCAGTTTCATGTAGTGAAGCCGCGCACGCGTATCGACACGACGACGGCAACTGGAACGACTATTCGTTCCAGACGCTTTACCACCTGTCCCACTTTGAGTTCAAGGATGGCAAGCGTGAGGAAACTCTCATCGGTCCCGTGAAGATTCTCGAGCGGGGACAGGCAACAAGCGACGGCATCCTCATTCAAAACAATTTTGAGAAGCTTGGTAACGGCTCCTTCGACTACCTGCGCGACTGATACCGCCGCAGATAAGCCGCAAGTTCCCGTGCCGGAAGTCGAACCGTATCGTCGGCGGCAAACAGTGCAATCGCATCGACGAGGATCGGCGCCGGAACGATCTGATGGATGTACAGCTCATCGATCACCCAGAGCACCCCGCGAACATCGATTCCGCGAGAGGCTGCGAAACTGCGCAACGCGCCGTCTCCGGTCAGGAGGATGGAGCCGATATTCCGCTCCGCAAGCGAAAACGCGAAACCGTCATTCACTGAAAGGCGCGGGAGCTGACGGGCTACATCGGCTGCTCATCAATCAGAAGCGCGTACGGTAACCGGACGCATGATCCAGGCGCGGCCCCTTGAGGCCCCTTTCGACCTCTGCCAGCGGTATGCGCAATAGCTCAGCCGCCTTGCTCAGCGAGATCAGGCCCTCGGCGAGCGCGCGGTAGCAAAGGCGTTCAAAACGCAGCGCACGCTCACGCTGACCCGACTCTTCCGGGCCCTCTAGCGGTTCTGGCTCCTTCGTGCGCCACCCTCTGGCCACGGTCTGGTATGCGTAGATCAGCGTTGACTCGGAAATCACGTCGAGCTGACGCAACCGCATAAGCAGCGCAGCGCCGCTGACCCGGTATAGCCGCTTGAGGTTGATAATTTCCGCGTAGCCAAGCGCGTTACGACGCTTTCCGATCTCGTCGAGCAAGTGCTCGGCAGTCATCAGGAAGGCACCGGCGAACCGGTTCGCGGCCTTCTCTTCATCCTTGTCGTCGAGACTGTCCGTGTCGATGAGTCGGTGCGCCAACTCATGAGCGAGCGTCAGCCGCCGCCGCTCCAGGCTGTACCGATCGTTGACCACGATCACCGGCAGGGGCGCCCGGCCGTTCGGGCGCTGCACGAGGCAGGTGAAACCCGAGACGCGCTCGGGCAGCGTGACCGTGAGGACCTTGAGACCCTTCTCTCGAACAGTTCGGTCATGTTCGGAATCGGATCGATCCCGAGTTGCCAGACCGCGCGAACCTCGTCGGCGAGCGCTTCAGCCTCGGCAATGCTCTTCAGCTTGCGCGTTCCCGCAAGCGGCGAATGCCACCGGGCGCTGTCGAGTTCGAGAATTGCCTCGACCTGCAGGTAACGCTCGACCCACTCCAGCACCGCCGTCTCCACGTTGGCGCGGTCTCGTGCGGTCGTATTCGCCTTCGTTCGAAACTCCACACCCGCAAGCGAAACGTGCTGCGTGTCGAGAAGGTACGTCAGCGAAACATCGAGCGCCTTCGCAAGCGCCATCAGTACGCCGGAGCTTGGAATGCTCTCGCCGCGCTCGTACTTGCCGATAGCCTGCGCCGTAACGAAGCCGTCCATCGCGTCGGAAAGACCTCGGAGAGACAGCCCTGCCTTCCGGCTTCTTCAGTCAAGCATCTCCGGGAGATCGGCATGAGTAAGGGCAAGAACAGCGCGCGCGCCGGAGTCAAAATCGGCCGTGACGCAAAGACGGGGCGGTTCAGTCGAGGCTGCCCTGCAACCGAATGATGCGTTTTCGTGCGTGGAAGACGTTCCACGAGCGGAAACGCAACATTTGGTTGCGGGGGTGGTTACGACATGACGGGGCAGTGCGAACCTGCTGTCCCGGCACGACACCTCCGGACTGCGACAGGCTGGCGGGTGCGTTCAACTGGCGAACGATTCCCGAACCATTGCCTCGATGCCCTCGAGCACGTCGTCCGGCAGGTACGCGAACTGCTTGCGCTTTCCCTTGGCGAGCTGGCCGTTGTTGCCCGCGATCATGCGGATCAGCTTGCCGATGTCCCGTGCGGGCAGGTCGAAAGCGGCTTCGATCCGTTCCAGGGCCCGGTCGTAGCCGGTGAGCCAGGCCAGTTCGCGTGGAATTTCCTGCTCCACGGCTTCGGCGATCATCCGGCCCAGAAACGCCACTTCGCGGCTCGCGTCGAAGAAGCGGTACGGCGCTGCGCCGGGCGCTTCGATGATGACGGGCTCTTCGTCGGTCCGGCGATAGCTCCAGAGGCGCGTGACCGGAGCGGAAAACGCATCGAGCACGTCCCGGTACTCCGGTATGTGCTTCATGATGACAGCCGAAACCGGAATGACCATTCCTCCGGGTATCAGGCCGCTTTGCGCCAGCAGGTGGTGAATCATGAAGCGGTGCAAACGCCCGTTTCCGTCCATGAACGGGTGCAGATAGACGAAGCCGAACGCGCCGCAGGCCGCCTTGACCAGTGGATCGATACCACGCTCGCGATCGTTGACGAAGGCTTCCCAGCCGGCCATCGTCTCGCGCAGCCCGTGCACCGGATGCGGCAGGAAGGCTATCCGGCCGAGTCGGTCTTCGAGCCAGTTCTGACGCGTCCGATAGCTCGCCTCCCTGGAAAAATCGTCGCGGACTACGGCATTCTGGATGGCCACCAACGAGTCTTCCGAGATGACGGAGAGCTCACCCGAGCGGCGCAGGATCTGGACGAAGCGTTCTTCCTTGCTTGCGCTGGGAGCCTCGTGCTCGATGGCGAAGCTGCTCCGGGTTTCGGAGAGGTACAGATACTGGATGGCGCGATCGTAAAGCCCCGAGTGCCGGGAGCTTTCGGCGAGTTCGCCGGCGTGCGCCATCATGCTGTCGAGCCAACCCGGCGCCGGACACACCGACCGACGGACCGTGGGGCAGAAGAATGCGGTGCCCAGGGCATTGTTGTTGACCCGCCAGGCCGGTGCGCGCAGCGAATGATCGGCAACGACGTATTCCGCGGCATCGAACAGGTCGACGTAAGACCCTGCGACGCTGACCCCCGCATCGAGCGCAGACCCGCCCAGCCACTCCCAGAGAAACGCCGCCCGCCGGATGTATTCTCCATTGGGGCTCTGGCGCAGCCGCTCGACGATCGGGGCGGCGCCAATCGCCGGGAGGGCGCCGGCAATGATGGCCAGGTCGATGCCCTCGTGCCGCAGCGCAAACTCCAGATGCCCCAGGGGCGTGTCCGCAAGGGCAACGCCGGTGGGAAACAGGATGCGATCCGCCGTATCGACCCGGCGGTTCACCGAGGTATCGACAAAGGCCGGCCGGGCAGGTGGCGACACGCGAAGACGCAGCGTCTCGACGAGCGATGCGTAACCCACCTTGGGCACGGAGCGTCTCCGATGCTCGAAGAAAATTCAGCGTAATCGAAATATTGTCAGATATTGAGCTGTTTGGGGTGATTCATCGAAATGTTGTCACTGGTGCACCGAAGTCGGAGCTACTCGTCCGGCTGCAGGTGGTAAGGCACGCCTCCGAACGACAACTGGCGCGAGGGGTCGAGGCTGCCCTGCAACCAAATGTTGCGTTTTCGCGCGTGGAATGCGTTCCACGAGCAGTAACGCAACATTTGGTTGCGGGTGTGCTCGACGGGCGCGTCGGAATGCCCTGCGGCGCCCCCCGTATCGACGCGTGGCGCCCTGGGTCGAGGTCGACGCCCGAGCCAGTCTCGCAAAGCGTCGTTGATGCGCGTTTGCCAGCTACTGCCGGTGCTCCGGAACGCTTCGACCAAGTCGGGCAGCACCTCGGCCGCTGGGCGGGAGCACCGGCGTGGTCAGGCTCCGGGCTCGCCGGGCTGGTGGTAGCGCAGGTACCAGCGCACGAACTCGGCCACGCCCTCCTCCACGCTCACTCTGGGCTCGTAGCCGACGTCTTGCGCCAGGTCGTCGCAGGCGGCCTCGGTGTCGGGCACGTCTCCCGGCTGCAGCGGCAGCATCTGCATTTGGGCCTTGCGGCCCAGGCACTGCTCGAGCACCTCGATGTAGCGCAGCAGCTCCACGGTCTGCCGGCTGCCGATGTTGTAGAGCCGGTAGGGGCCCGCGCCGCTGGTGGCCGGGTCGGGGGCGCGGCTGTTCCAGGCGCCGTTTTTGGCCGGCACGCGGTCGAGCGTGCGCACCACCCCTTCGACGATGTCGTCGATGTAGGTGAAGCTGCGCTTGTGCCGTCCGTGGTTGAACACCCTGATCGGCTCGCCGGCCAGGATCGCCTTCGTGAAGAGAAACAGCGCCATGTCGGGCCGGCCCCAGGGGCCGTACACCGTGAAGAAGCGCAGCCCGGTGCACGGCAGCCCGAACAGGTGCGCATAGGCGTGCGCCATCTGTTCGTTGGCCTTCTTGCTGGCCGCGTACAGCGTGAGCGGGTGCTCGGTGTGCTGGTGCTCCGAGAACGGCATGTTCGTGTTCGCGCCGTAGACCGAACTCGTGGAAGCGAACACCAGGTGCTCCACGCCGTGGTGGCGGCAGCCTTCCAGCACGTGCAGGAAGCCCGTCACGTTGGTGCTCACGTACACGTGCGGGTTCTCGGCGGCGTAGCGCACGCCAGCCTGCGCGGCGAGGTTGATCGCGCGCTGCGGCTTGTGTTCGGCGAAGGCGCGCTCGACAGCGGCGCGGTCGGCGAGGTCGGCAGTGATGTGGGTGTAGTTCGGGTGGTCCTGAAAGCGTGCGAGCCGCGCCTTCTTCAGGTTGACGTCGTAGTAGTCGTTCAGGTTGTCGATGCCCACCACCTGGTCGCCGCGTTCGAGCAGCTTCAGCGCCACGGCCGAACCGATGAAACCGGCTGTGCCGGTAACCAGCACTTTCATCATCACAACCTCGCGTCCACCGCGTCGCGCGGCAGCACCGATTTCACGTCGAAGAGCAGGTGCAGCGGCCGGCCCCAGCGGCGGATGCCCGCGGCGCCCAGGTCGGTGAACTGCCGGTGGCCTACTGCCAGCACGATCGCGTCGTAGGCGCCGGGCTGCGGCTCGTCGATCGGGCGCAGGCCGTATTCGTGCTCGGTCTCGTCGGGGTCGACCCAGGGGTCGTGTATGTCGATCTGCGCGCGGTAGTGGCGCAGCTCGTTCACGATGTCGATCACCCGGGTGTTGCGCACGTCGGGGCAGTTCTCCTTGAAGGCCAGCCCGAGCACCAGCACCCGCGCGCCCACCGGGCTGATCGCCTTTTCGGCCATGTGGCGCACCACCTGCCCGGCCACGTAGCGGCCCATGGCGTCGTTGATGCGCCGGCCGGCGAGAATCACCTCGGGGTGATGGCCCACCTCCTGCGCCTTGTGGGTGAGGTAGTAGGGGTCGACGCCGATGCAGTGCCCGCCCACGAGCCCCGGGCGGAAGGGCAGGAAGTTCCACTTGGTGCCGGCCGCCTCGAGCACCTCGAGCGTGTCGATGCCCGGGCGGTTGAAGAGAATCGCCAGCTCGTTCACCAGCGCGATGTTCACGTCGCGCTGGGTGTTCTCGATCACCTTGGCCGCCTCGGCCACGCGGATGCTGCTCGCGCGGTGGGTGCCGGCGGTGACGATGCTCGCGTAGAGCGCATCGACGAAGTCCGCCGTCTCGGGCGTGGAGCCGGAGGTGACCTTGCGGATCGTGGAGACGCGGTGCTCGCGGTCGCCCGGGTTGATGCGCTCGGGGCTGTAGCCGCAGAAGAAGTCGCGGTTGAACTGCAGGCCGCTCGCGCGCTCGAGGATCGGCACGCAGGCTTCTTCGGTGCAGCCCGGGTAGACGGTGGACTCGTAGATCACCACGTCGCCCGGGGCCAGCACGCTGCCCACGGTTTCGCTCGCGGCGATGAGCGGCGCGAGGTCGGGCCGCTTGGCGGCGTCGATCGGCGTGGGCACGGTGACGATGTAGACGTTGCGGCCGCGCAGCGCTTCGCGGTCGGCGGTGCAGCGCAGGTGCGTGGCGGCGGCGAGCTCTTCGGGGGTGACTTCGAGGGTGGTGTCGCGGCCGGCGTGGAGTTCTTCGATGCGGGCGAGGCGGATGTCGAAGCCGAGGGTGTCGTACTTCTTGCCGAATTCGACGGCGAGCGGGAGGCCTACGTAGCCGAGGCCGATTACGGCGATTCTCGCGGTGCCTACGGTGGGTAGCTGGGGCATGGTTTGCTTGCGGTTGGAGATTGCCACCGCAGTGCGCGCCTCGTTCGAGGCCGCACGCTGCGGACGCTTCCAGCGGCTGGTTCGGGCCGCGGTTCGGGCCGCGGTTCGGGCCGCGGTTCGGGCCGCGGTTCGGGCTGCGGTTCGGGCCGCGGTTGCGGAGCCGGGGTGGCTTCACTGGCGCGCGAATCAGGTCGGAAGCGGAACTGGCCGGTTTGAGTGCGCGCAGACGCGTTCACTCAGTGAACTCATGCTAGCAGGATACGTTCAGCGGGTGCACTGGCGAGGGTGGGGGTGTTGCGGATATGCCGATTTGGGGGCAAGCGCGCGGGGGCGGGGGCGGGGGCGGGCCCGGCGCGGCACCGGCGCGGGCCCGGCGCGGCACCGACGCGCCTAAACGAGCCGTTGGCGTGCAACCGAATGTTGCGTTTCTGTTCGTGGAATGCGTTCCACGCGCGAAAACGCAACAATCGGTTGCGGGCATGACCGCAAAGCTTTGTCCCCACCCGGCGGCGGGCGTCGCCTGCGACTGACAGCCGCTGCGGGGGGCGCAACCACGCGCCCACGCGGCAGGCCACGTGAATCCATCGCCGCAGGCGATCACGAACTGGTTGGCCGCCTTGCGCCGCTACCCGGTTCGCCGCCCCGCGCCGCTGCCTGCCTGGTCGACCCGCGCCGCTGCCTGCCCTGGTCGACCCGCGCCGCTGCCTGCCCTGGTCGACCCGCGCCGCTGCTTGCCCTGGTCGACCCGCGCCGCTGCTTGCCCGCTCGGGGAGCGGCGGCCAAGCCCGGCGGCTTCGCCCGCGCGGCAATCAGGCCGGAAGCGGCTCCAGCTGCTCCGGATGCACGCTCACGCGCGTATCGCGGCCCAGCAGGCTCAGGAAAATCTCCACCCGGCGCGCGGCGCTGGCCGTCACCAGCGCTTGCAGCCCGGCGAAGGGGCCGGCCACCACGCGCACGCGCGCGCCGGGGCGCAGCGGGTGCTCGGGCTCGCGGGTTTGCGCGGCCAGGCGGCGCAGCGCGCCGACGATCTCGTCGGCCAGCAGCGGCGCGCGCTCGCCGAAGCGCACCAGTCCCACGGCCCCGAGCGTGGAGCGCACCGGGGCCAAGCTTTGCTGCGCGTCGGTGGTGCGCAGGAAGAGATAGCGCGGGAACATCGGCTGCGCCTCGCAGGCCCAGCCCGCGGCGCGGCGCGTCCACTTGCCGATCGTGGGCAGCCAGGTTTCGTAGCGCTGGCGAACGAGGTTCTGCTCGGCCAGCCGCTCCTGGCGCGGCTTCGTGTAGACCACGTGCCAGCCCCGGGGGCCGGGCGTCGGGCTCGCGGCTTGTGCTTCGGTGCAAATATGTTCAGCCATTGAACCGATGCTAGCAGCATGCGTTCAGCGGGTGAACTGATTGGGGGTGGGTGTTGCGGATATGCCGACTTGTCGGCGGCGGCGGGAGGCTGTGTTGCAACCGGATGTTGCGTTTTCGGGCGTGGAATGCGTTCCACGAGTGGAAACGCAACGTTGGGTTGCGGGCGTGATCGCCGTGCGCGGCGTCGACTACCTGGCCGGTCGGGCTGATTGTCGCCGGCCATCGGGTTCTCTGGGTGCCGAAATGCCCGGCGGCGTCCACGCGGGCCAGGGTCGCGTTCGGCGCCATCCGCTATGAAACTCGCAACTCCAGCTTCTTTCCAGGAGCGTTGCGCGTGGGCAACCGTATCGCGAAAGGTGACAAGTCCACCCAGTCTCGGGTACACGTCACGCCCTGCGTCGAGGCTGACGCTCGGGCCAGTCGCGCAAAGCGTCGTTGATACGCGTCTGCCAGCCGCTCCCGGCGCTCCGGAACGCTTCGACCACTCCTGGAAGCGGCGCTCGCCATACGATTGGCGCATGTCTTCGCAAGTTATGAAGGTTTCGCTGGTATGCGATAGATTGGTAAGATAATCTTAATTCCACCAAGTCGATAGACATGGACCCTCTCCGCAACCCATTTGCTCCTGGCGCCGGCGCACCACCCCCGGAACTCGCCGGGAGGGAAAACATCATTGAGAACACCACCATCGCGCTGCATAGGGTGAAACGAGGGCGACCGGAAAAAAGCCAGATGCTCCTTGGGCCTCGTGGTGTCGGAAAGACGGTCCTGCTCAACAGGATCAGTGAAATCACGGAAGAACTGGACTACCACGTCGTGATGCTCGAGGCGCCGGAAGGTCAACGTCTGGCCGAATTCCTCGCACCCGCGCTGAAAGGCGTACTGCTGAAACTCAGTCGAGTCGAAAAGGCGAAAAACGTAACGTCGCGCGCGATCGGGGCGCTACGCGGTTTCGCCGCTGCATTCCGGGTGTCTATCGGCGAAGTCTCCATCGAGGTGACGGAACCGCCGACTGCGGACAGCGGAAACCCGGAAGTCGATCTCCCCGAACTTCTCCTCGCGGTCGGACAGGCAGCCAAGGCCGCTGACTCGTGCGTTGCGCTGCTTGTCGATGAGGTCCAACACCTATCGGAGGAGGATCTGCGGGCGCTCATAGTTGCGCTTCACAGAACGAGCCAGAGAGGCCTGCCGCTCATCATGTTCGGGGCAGGCTTGCCGCAAGTGGCCGCCTTGGCCGGCGAGGCGAAATCGTACGCAGAGCGCCTCTTCGACTATCCAGAGGTTGGAGCACTCACCAACGAAGCCGCCCGCCGGGCCGTTCGCGAGCCAGTGCTCGATGAAGGCGCCGACATCGAAGACGAAGCGCTCGATCGAATCGTCGCCGTCACTCACGGGTATCCGTACTTCCTGCAGGAGTGGGGCAAACACTCCTGGAACATCGCCGACAGATCGCCCATTTCGGTCGCCGACGTAGACGCAGCCAGCGCCTCGGCTACCGAGGCTCTCGACAAGAGTTTTTTCCGGGTGCGATTCGATCGATTGACGTCGCGCGAGCAGGACTACTTGCGCTCGATGGCCGAGCTTGGGCTCTGGTCCGCATCGTTCCGGCGCAATCGCCGAAGCGCTTCGGAGTTCGGTGGAAAACGTGGGCCCGTTGCGAAGCGCACTGATCCGCAAAGGGATGATCTGGAGCCCCGCACACGGCGACACCGCGTTCACGGTGCCGATGTTCGACGAATTCATGCGGCGTGCAATTCCCGTCTGGTCACCGGAAGCGTTGCCGAAGCGGCGCAAGAAGTAGCGGGCACGCGCAACACGGCGCAACGGCCGATGCGTCGATGCGTCGATGCAATAGCGGGCGCCCATCGGGGCGCGCGGCATTGCTCGATGCCGTCGCCGATCTGCGCCGCTGGGTGACTGAAACGCCGGAACTGGAGCGGGTATTCTCGGAATGGATTCGTGCGATGTTCGCCGACAGCCCGGCGCTGGCCGACGGCGCGAACCTCGACCTGCAGGAGACGGACATGGGGCTCAGGGAGACGCTGAAGATCTGGAGGCAGGAAGACCGGGCGGAGGCCCGGAAGGAGGGGCGGAAAGAGGGGCGGAAAGAGGGGCGCAAGGAAGGCGAGGCGCTGCTGCTTCAGCGGCTGCTCGGCAAGCGCTTCGGCCCCCTGCCCTCGGCGATCGTCGAGCGCATCGCTTCGGCCTCTGCGGCCCAGATCGAGAACCCGGGGTGAACGGGTGCTCGATGCCGGCTCGCTCGATGAGGTGTTTTCGGACTGAGGCGCGGGCGGGTGGTTCGCCCGCAACGAAATGATGCGTTTTCGGTCGTGGAATGCGTTCCACGAGCGGAAACGCAACATCCGGTTGCGGGCATGGTCGCCGAGTTCCCTGGGTGCGGGACTGCCCGGCGGCGTCCGCCGGAGCGGTGCCAAGCCCCAGGTCAGAAGCTCGCCGATACCCCGACCGAAACGATCCCGTAGCGCCGGTCCGAGCGCCTCGCCGTCACCGCGTTGTACAGGAACGGCACCTCGCCCATCAGCTGGTGCTGCCACGCGGTGCCGCGCACGAACCCGGTGAGCGTGGGCGTGAAGCGGTAGCCGAGTTCGAGCGCCGCGCTCAGGTTGCCCGACTCGTAGGTGCCCGACAGGCTCTGCGCCGCATCCTCGAGCGCGTTGCCCCGGTCGTGGTGCTCGTAAGCGAGCCCGCCGCGCAGCTGCCAGGCGCCCCAGCGCTTGTGCGCGTTCACGCCCGCGCGCAGCACGGTCGCGGTATAGGCCAGCGCGTCGCGCGGGTTCAGCCCCAGCGCGGAGTTGTCCACGGTCACCTGCGTGCCGGCGGCCAGCGTGCCGCCGCTGCCGGTGCAGTCGGCGGTCTGCGTGAGCACCGTGGTGCTGTCGCCGAACGCCACCGCGTACGGGCAGGTTCCGGCCGTGGCCGTGCCCGAGAGGCGCGAGTAATCGACCTTGCCGCGCTGGATGCCCACGAAGCCGCTCACCGACGCGTCGGCCCCGCCGCGCGTGGCGATCACGTCGAACTGCCACTGCAGGTCGCGCGGGCTGTCGATGGCGACGCTGTCCATCGTGTAGCCGGCCAGCGCGGTGGGCGAGCGCTTGTCGAGCGTGCCCGAGCGGTTGCCCCAGACGCTGCCGCGCAGCGCCCAGGCGGTGGCGCCGCCGGTCGGGCCGGCGGCCGTGGCCGTGGCGCCGGACGAGCCGCCGCCGACGTCGCCCGCGTCGCCCGCGAAGCGGTACTGTGCGGCCAGCTGCCAGCTGGTGAGGCTGCCGCTGTCGTTGCGGTATTCGATCTTGCGGCGCCACAGCGCGGCGTCGATCCACCAGCGTTCGGCGAGCTTCCAGCCGCCGCGCAGGTGCGCGCCGGTGTAGTCGCCCACGTTGGTGCCGCCGTAAACCGGGTCGCGACCGCGGATGTCGAACACGTCGAGCGTGTCGTTCATCGCGTCGACGGCCACCTCGAACTGCCGCGCGCCGGCCTGCTCGGGCCGGGCAGTGAGCGCGTAATCGAAGGGCGCGGCCGCCGCCGGGGCGGGCGCGACGCCCAGCGCGGCAACAACCCCCAGCGCGAGCACCGCCGCGCAGGCCCGCGCGAGTGCGGTCGCGAGGCCCCGCGCGCGTGCGGCCGCGAGGCCCAGCGCGAGTGTGGCCGCGAGGCCCGGCGCGAGTGCGGTCGCGAGGCCCCGCGCGCGTGCGCGCTCGGTGCGCAGGCGCCTACTCACGGCGTGACGACCACCTTGCCCTTGTAGCCGTGCCCGGTCACCGACTGGCTGCCGGCGCGCAGCGTCACCGCCTGCAGCGCGGCCAGGACGGGCGTCGCGTCGGTGGGCGAGGTCTTCCGCGCCGTGCGCAGCGTGCCGAGCGCCATCGTCACGCTGAAGCTGCCGTTGCTCACGCGGTTCTGGGCCAGCAACTCGAGCGCGCTGCCGGCCGTGGCGACCGAGTCGATCACCGCGAACAGCTGGTCGAAGCTGTACGAGATCGTGCCCGCGGCGCTCGAGACGATCTGCAGGCCGGGGCCCGACAGCGTCGTGATCAGCGGCGACGTCGTCTCGGTGGTGGCGGTCTTGCCGTAGACCCAGAGCTTGGCGCCCGAGGGCAGGCTGGCCACCACCTTGCCGGTGCCGTCCACGCTGAGCGACACGCGGTCGATGATCGCCCGGAAGACGCGGGTGCTGTCGGTCACTTCCATCGCCAGCGGCGCCTCCATCGGCGTGGACGATAGCTGCGCGTTGATGGCCGACTTCTGCAGCGCGAAGCTGATGCTCTGCAGTTCCTGCGGCACGGTCACGCCGGCGGACGACTCGGAAGTCGGCCAGCGTGGCGGTGGTCGTGCCCGACGGGCCGTGCAGCGTGACCTGGTCGTTCAACAGCTGCGCGAAGTTCGACAGGCCGCCGGCCGCGGTGGCGTTCGCCGTTTCGGCGCCGATCGTGATCGAGACCGGCTCGTCGGTGCCGCCGTCGGCGGCGGCGAGCGCCGCGGCCACCTGGTCGAGTACCGCCTGCGGGTCGGTGGCAGTGTTGTCGACCAGGCCCTTCAGCGCGGCGAGCATCGTCGCGGCGCGGTCGCGGTCGTCGATGCCGTTCACGCGTGCGACCACGTCGGCCGCGCTGGTGGCTGCGTTCACGTCGGCGGTGGCCGACGCGACGATCGGCGTGGCGAGCGCGGCGAAAGTGGCCGGGTTGAGGTTCTGCAGCGCGGTGGCCACGGCGGGCTCGGCCTTCGCGTTGGTGGCCGCCTGCTTCACCAGTTCGAACAACGGCGAAGCAGGGGTGAGGGGCGTCGGGCGCCTGCGTGAGGCCGGCGAGCGTGAGCGTGGAGAGCTTCGCGGCCAGCGCGTCGGTGGCGGCGTCGGCGAGCGCGGCCAGGCCCGACGCACTGCCGATGCCGCCGGCGGCGGCCAGCGCATCGACCAGCTGGTCGATCAGTTGGCCCGCCACGTTGTTCGCCTTGTAGAGCGCGGCGTCGCCGGCCGGGTCGGTGTGCAGCAGGTCGAGCGCCGACGGCAGGCCGAGACTGGTCTTCACCTGCGCCTGCGCGGCCTCGGGCGTGCTGCCGGCATCGACGAGCGCCTGCACCAGCGTGGACAGCGGCGACGCGACCAGGCCCGCGACCGCGGCGTTGCCGGTGGGCACCGGCACGCGCATCGAGCCATGGGGCGCGGCGACGTCGTCGGACGGGTCGTTCGGCGTGAGACCCACGTCGATCCCGCCCGAGGCCTCGATCGTGTCGCAGCTCTGGCCGGAGGGCAGGTTGAAGGCGTAGGCGCCGGAGACGCTGGTCGTGGTGGTGGCCACCAGCGCGCCGGCCTTGCGGCAGTTCACCGTGGCGCCGGCAATGTAGCCGTCGATGACCGTGCCCGAAATCGACTGCGCCTGCACCGGCCCGGTACCGCCGCCCGGGGGCGGCAGCGGGTCGCTGTCGCCGCCGCCGCCTCCGCAGGCCGCCAGCGCGAGCGTGACGGCGACGAGTGCGAGCGGGCGCAGGATGGGCGCGCGCTCGAGGTACTGCGGCGGGGTGAAGGCTTCGGACGTCATGCGGCGGTCTCCTGCGGCGGGCGCTGCCGACAATCGATTTGCCGACAGGTTCGTTCGAAAGGAATAGGGCAGATGCGCCCGATCTTAGTGCAAGACAGCGGCGAAAGCGCCTGCAACGGCGGCCCAAGTGCGCAAACTGTGGCGAAAACGCCCCGGCGGAGCGGCCGTTCGGCCGGAGTCTCCGGAACCCGATTGCCCCGATCCCCTCGGCCGAACGGCTGATCCCGATGCCCGATTGCCTTGCTTCGGCGGCGAGATTAGACTAGTCAGCTAGATAGTCAGATGGGGAGACTCATGAAGCATTGGGCGGTGCAGGACGCGAAGGCGCGCTTCAGCGAGTTTCTCGACGCGTGCCTGGAAGACGGCCCACAAGTGGTCACGAAAAGGGGCGCCAAAACAGCCGTTCTCGTTTCCATCGACGAGTGGCGGCGCCTGTCGCATGCGGCGAAGCCGTCGCTGAAGGAATTGCTGCTGTCGAACGAAGCGAGAACCGACTTCCTCGTGCCCGCTCGCGGCAAGGCGCGGCGCCGCAGGCTGCCGTCGCTGCAGTAAGCGGTGTTTCTGCTCGACACCAACGTCGTTTCGGAGCTTCGCAGGCGCCGGCCTCACGCAGCCGTGGTTTCCTGGCTCGAAGCGGTGCCCGACGACGAACTGCACCTCTCGGCGGTCACCCTCGGCGAGATACAGGCCGGCATCGAGCTCACGCGCGACTCCGATCCCCACAAGGCCGACGAGATCGAGGCGTGGGCGAATCTCGTCGCGATGGCCTACAACGTGCTGCCGATGGACGGCGCGACCTTTCGCGTGTGGGCCCGGCTGATGCACCACCGTTCCGACACGCTGTACGAAGACGCGATGATCGCCGCAACGGCAATGGTGCACCGGCTGGTCGTCGTGACGAGAAACGTCGGCGACTTCGCGCCGTTCGGCGTGCGGACGCTCGATCCGTTCGCAGGCCGCTGAGCTGTCGTCACGGGAACAGGGCCGTCGACGCTCACGGTGGAAAATTGTACAATCAATTTGTACAACTCAGATGCAGCCGCCATGACCATCGAAACCACCTACAGCCAGGCCCGCGAACAGCTCAAATCGCTGATGGATCGTGCAGTCGACGACCGGGAAGTCATCCTCGTGCGCCGCCGCTCGGGCGATGCGGTCGCGATCATCGCTGCCGACGAGTTGCAGAGCCTGATGGAAACCGCGCATCTGTTGCGCTCGCCGAAAAATGCACAGCGATTGCTGGCGGCGCTGGCACGGGCACGGGCCGGCGAAGTGGCACCGAGCCCTGTCGATGCCCTGGAGAAGCTCTTTGGGCTCGAAGCCTGACACCCGGCGGGTGGCGGTGTTTCAACCGGAGTTCCCGGAAGATCTGGGCTGGTGGGTCGAAACGGAGCGCCGCACGGCGAAGCGTCTGATCGAGCTCGTGAAGGCAACGCTGCGCGATCCGTTCGAGGGTATCGGCAACCCCGAGCCGCTGAAATACCTGGGCTCCGATGTCTGGTCACGACGCATCACGCAGGAGCACCGCTGCGTCTATCTGGTGAAGGCCGATCGGATCGAGTTCCTGCAGGGGCGTTACCACTACTGATTCCCGATGGCCCTGCGGCGCACAAACAATCTTCAGACGCGCCGTACGCCCGAGAAGCGCGGCCTCCAGTAGCTCGCGTACACGCCGTCGAGGCGCACCACGCCGCCGCGGGAAGGCGCGTGCACGAAGCGCCCGCCGCCCACGTAGATGCCGGCGTGCGAGAAGCGCCCCGCGGTGTCGAACAGCACCAGGTCGCCGCTGCGCATCGCGCCGGCGCGTACCGGCTGGCCCACCTGCGCGAGCTGCGCCACCGTGCGCGGCAGCCCGACCCCCGCGGCGTTGCGATACACGTAGACGATCAGCCCGCTGCAGTCGAAACCGCCTTGCGGCGTGTTGCCGCCGTAGCGGTACGGGGGTGTCGACCAGGGCTCAGCGCGAGGAAGCTCACTTCGCGGGCGAGATCTTCGGGGACGCGCCCCGACGGGCCGGCGTCGGCGTCGGCTGCGCCGCCCCCATCGTCGGGCAGAGACCGGATGCCGCCCGGCGGCAGCGTGGAGCAGGCCGACAGGATCGACGAGGCGCCGAGCAGGCCGAGCAGCGCGCGGCGCGCGGTGCGGTCGGCCTCGCGCGGGCCTTCGGGCATTGCGACGGGGCGGAGTTGTCCGGAGTCGTTCATGGCGGGATCGCGAAGCCGCGACGCTGCGAACACGCGGGCAGTGTACCCAGCGATGCGCGTCACGGGAACCGCCCGGCCGACGAACGTCGCTCAGCCAAGCAACGCGCGGGCCACCGGAAACAGGATCGCGACCCAGACGACGCCGGCCAGCACGAGCGCGAACAGTACCGCGGCGCTGCCCATGTCCTTGGCGCGACCCGACAGTTCGTGCTCGTCGAGCGAGACGCGATCGACCACCGCCTCGATGGCCGAGTTCAGCAGCTCCACGATCAGCACCAGCAGCAGGCTCGCGGCGAGCGCGGCGCGCTCGGGCAGGCTCACCGGCGCGAAGACGATCACCGGCGCGAGACACAGCACCAGGATCAGTTCCTGGCGAAACGCGTGCTCGTGCCGCCACGCGTCGCGCAGGCCCTTGCGCGAGTACAGGAGTGCGCGCCAGATCCTGGCGAGGCCCGACTTGCTCTTGTGCGGATTCATCCACCCCCTCCGGCCAACGCCAGGCAGGCCACGCCCGCCGCGATGAGCGCGGCGCCGGCCACGCGGCGCCACAACTCGCCTTCTCCCAGCATGCGCACGCCGAGGAACGCGGCGATCAGCATCGAGAGCTCGCGCGCCGGCGCCACGTGGCTCACCGGCGCGTACTTCATCGCCTGCAGCGCGAGCATGTAGCCCAGCGGCGAGAGCACGCCCACGGCGAGCAGCGTGCGCGCGTGCCGCCCGACGATTGCGCGGGCCTCGGCGGCGCGGCGCGCCACCCACGGCGCGAGCGCGACTGCCTGCACCACGTTCACCAGCCAGTAGAACACCACCGGATCGGCGCGCAGCAGCCGCACCGCGCGCCCGTCGTTCACGGTGTAGACGGCGATCGTCACGCCGATGGCCGCGCCCCGGGCGATGCCGGGGCCGAGCCGCGCGGCGGCTCCGGCGGGCGCGGGCGCGCCCGCGGTTGTGCGCGCTCCCGTTGCCGCACCGCCGTCCGCGCGCAGCATCGCCCAGCCGCCGGCGATGGTAAAGGTGCCGGCGACGATCAGCGCCAGCCCCGCGATAGACGCCGGAGTCACCGCCTCGCCCAGCAAGGCGATCGCGCCCACCCACGCCAGCGCCGGCCCCACGCCGCGCGCCACCGGGTAGACCACCGACAGGTCGCCGGCCGCGTAGCCGCGCTGCAGCACCCAGAGGTACAGCGTGTGCACCGCGGCGCTCACCAGCACCGCCAGCGCGATCGGCGCGCCGACCGCGGCCAGGTCGTCGCGCATCACCGCGAGCACCGGCACCGCATAGACGAGCGACGTGGCGGCGGTGATGCCCCAGACGAAGACCAGCCCGCCCGCGCCGGCGCGCTTCATCAGCAGGTTCCACCACGCGTGGATGAACGCGGCGACGGCGATCAGCAGCAGGGCGGTGAGGGGCATGGTGGGGGTGGACGCGGTTCTTCGGAGCCCGACTGTTATACTAGCCGATACAGATTGATAGTATAACCAAGCCGTGAAGCCTTTCTTCACCGAACTCCCGCTGTCGGCGCAGACCGCCTATGCGCAGTTGCTCGAAGCGTCGCTCGGCGCCGAGCATCTGCGGTCAGTCGCCGACCTGTCGGGTTCCTTCAATGCGAAGACGGTGAAGGGACGCAGGTACTGGTATTTCCAGTTCACCGAGCCCTCCGGAAAGCTTCGCCAGATCTATGTCGGTCCGGACACCGCGGAGGTGCATCGGCTCATGGAGCGCAAGGGCGACCCCGGCGCGTCGGCGGCACTCGTCCCGCTCGCCCGCGCTTCGCTGGCGCTGGGCTGCGCGGCCGTGCTGCCGCGTCACTATCGGGTCTTGCGCCGACTGGCGGACTATGGCTTCTTCCAGGCCGGCGGGCTGCTGATCGGGACTCACGCGTTTCTCGCCTACGGGAACATGCTCGGGGTGCGCTGGGGCAGCTCCGAGCGCACGCAGGACATCGATTTCGCCCATGCGGGGAAGGCAGTCTCGCTGCTTCTGCCCGGCACGATCGAAGCGAAGGCCGGCGACGCGATCACGTCGCTCGGAATGGGTTTCCTCCCGGTTTCGGGCCTGGCCGGAAAGACCGGCGGCGCATGGCTGATCCCGAACGAACCGGAGTTCAGGCTCGACTTCCTCACGCCGCGGCACCGCGGCGCCGACAAACCCTTCGCGCATCCGCAGCTGGGCGTGACGCTGCAGCCGTTGCCGTTCATGGAGTACTCGCTGCAGGCCGTGGAGCAGGCGGTGCTGCCGAGCGCCGAAGGTGCGGTACTGGTGAACCTGCCCGATCCGGCGCGCTACGCATTGCACAAGGTGCTGATTGCCGGCGAACGCGGGGGCGCCTTCCGGGTGAAGGCACGCAAGGACCTGGCCCAGGCGGCACACCTTCTCGCGGTGCTCTGGCTGTGGCGCCGCGAATCGCTCACCGACGCGCTGGACGATCTGCTGTCGCGCGGCCGAGGATGGCAGTCGCGGTTCCGGCGTGGCGCGCATGCGCTGCGCCAGGGCTGGCCGGAACTGGAAGCCGCGTCGATGGTTGTCGAGCGGAGCGCGCCCAGGAGGTGATGCCGCATCGGCTCACCGAGGGCCCCGTCACGAACACCGCCTCGTGTGCTCCCGGCCATGGCGGCATCGTGACCGCTACTGCCGCCAAATCCTCGGAACCGCCGGCGCGAAACTGGAAATGGGTGCCTGCGGGAATCGACAGGCACAAGCCGGGCTCGAGCGCGATCACCTCCTCGCGCTCGCCTTGCCTGCGCCACATCTCGCCCCGGCCCGCGACGATGAACCACAGTTCGTCGACGCTTCGATGACAGACCGCCTTCGACGCGGCGCCCGCGGCGAGACGGAAGTGGGCCATGCTGCCGCCGGCGAGCGACAGCAGCGGCCGCACCTCGGAGCCGTCCGGCGCCTGCTCGGCGGGTTGCGCCGGGATCTTTGCGCTCGAGAAGATCATGTTTCCCCCCTTGCGAGTCCGCCGCCGGCGCCGCCGCAACGGAACGACCATCGCTGGCGCCGCCGCAACGGAATGTTGCATTTTTGCTCGTGGAACGCGTTTCACCGCCGAAAACGCAACATTTTGTTGCGGCGGGCTTTCAACGCTCAGGATGGGCGCAGTTTACGCACGACGCAGGAGGCGCAGTTTACGCACGACGCAGGAGGCGCAGTTTACGCACGACGCAGGAGGCGCAGTTTACGCACGACGCAGGAGGCGCAGTTTACGCACGACACGGTGGCGCAACCCGGGCCCGGACGGCGTAGCCCGCCCGCAGCTGCACACGGCACACTCTCGTCTGACCGCCCACCGAATGCAAGGAGACGCCATGCCGTTCGTCCATCGTGAAGGCGCGCGCCTGTACTGGCGCATCGACGGGCACCCGGATCGCCCGCCGTTGGTGCTGCTGAACTCGCTCGGCACCGATCATTCGCTGTGGGAGCCGCTGATGCCGGGGCTGCTCGAGAATTTTCGCGTGCTGCGCACCGACAAGCCGGGGCACGGCGCGTCCGACGCACGCGACGGCGAGTACTCGATCGCGCAACTCGGCCACGACGTGCTGGCGGTGATGGACGCGGCCGGCGTGCGGCGCGCGCACCTGTGCGGCGTGTCGATCGGCGCCATGATCGGCATCTGGGTGGCGGCGCATGCGCCCGAGCGCATCGACCGACTGGTGCTGTCGAACACCTCGGCAAAGCTCGCGCCCGAGGGCTTCGTCGAGCGCATCCGGCTGATCCGCGCAGGCGGCATCGCGGCGATCGCCGACACGGTGCTCGGGCGCTTCTTCACGCCCGACTTCGTCGCGCGCGCCGACGCGCGCTACCACAGCGTGCGCACCACGCTGCTGCAGGTGGACCCCATCGGCTACACGGGCTGCTGCGCGGCGCTGCGCGACATGGACCTGCGCCCGCTGCTGCCGCGGATCGCGGCGCCGACGCTGGTGGTCACCTGCCGCGACGACCCGTCGACGCCGGCGGCGATGGGCGAGGCGATCGCGGCGGCGATTCCCCGCGCGCGCCACGTGCAGTGGGAGTTGGCGCACATTCCGTTCGTGGAGGCGCCGCAACAGTACGTGGACCTGCTCGCCGGTTTCCTGGCCGACGCCACGGCAGCGCGGCCGTGACGAGGCTGAAGCAGAACCCGGCTCCTGGTATCGCGCGGTATTGCTTAACGCTACGAAATGCATTCCGATGAGTACAACGGTCGTGCGCCCCGTGGCGATCAAGATCGACCCGGACATCAAGGAGCGAGTGAAGCGGTTGGCCGATGCCCGCCGGCGCAGCACGCACTGTCTGATGCGCGAGGCGATCCGACAGTACGTCGAGCGCGAAGAGAAGCGCGAAGCGTTTCGGCAGGACGGCATCCGTGCATGGAACGCGTATCGCGCAACCGGTGAACACCTGACAGCCAGGGAAACCGACGATTGGCTCCAGAAACTCGAGTCAGGCGCGGATGTCGAGCCGCCCGAATGCCACGCCTGATCTGGTCTCCTTCAGCGCTGCGCGACGTCCAGCACCTGCTGCATCACGACATACGGTAGATGCATGTGCATGCTGCGCATGCGCATAAGCGCACAACCAGCGCGGCGTCGCGTTAGCATGCGCGCATGGAACACCTGTTACCGAAGCAGGCGCACGAGTTCGTGCAGAAGGATCCCGACGCGCTGTTCATCGACTGCCGCAGCGACGCCGAGTATTTCTTCGTCGGCCACGCGCTGGGCTCGATGCACGTGCCGTGGGTCGACGCCCCCGACTGGGAAGTGAACCCCGAGTTCGTCGCCGACGTGAAGAAGCTGGCCGGCCATTCGATGCAGCGGCCGATCGTGCTGATCTGCCGCAGCGGCAAGCGCTCGGTGGAGGCGGGGCTGGCGCTGGAGAAGGCCGGCTTTCAGAAGGTGTGCAACGTGCTGCACGGCTTCGAGGGCGACCTGAACGCCGAGCGCCAGCGCGGCAAGCTCAACGGCTGGCGCTACGACGGGCTTCCCTGGGAACAGTTCTGACCCGCAGGCGGCGGTTGCGGCCGCCGCCCGGGTGCCGTCAGTGCATCACCATCGGCTGGTGCATCAGGCCTTCGAAGCGGCGCAGATAGTCATCGACCTGCTCCTCGGTAGGCTCGGAGCGGATCAGTTCCTGCACGCCGCTGCGGAAATGGTTCGCCAGGTCGCCGCCGATGTAGATCTCGCGACGGCTCAGCTTGTCCATGATCTCGAAGCCGCCAACCCGGCCTTCGGGATCCTTGAACTCGACCACACAGTAGCTCGGGCTGTTGTAGATCATGTCCATCCGGGCACCTCTCTCATGGCTCCGAGTTTGTGCCGTGCGCGCCGGGTTTCAAGGCAATAGTGCCGACGCCGCCGGGGCGGCCGACGGGCGGATGCCCCTGTCTCGTTTACGCTTCATCCCGATCGCGGTTGACCGCCTGCTCCAGGTCGGCGGCGATCGACGCCAAGGCAGCGGCGGCCGCTTCGGCGGGGGTGTCGGCGGGAACGGCCAGTTGCAGGCGGTTTTCCAGTCGGTAAGCGCATGCTTCCCAGGCGGAGACGGCGTCATCGAAGCGCCACAGGTACCAGTCGCGGGCAGTGCGGAAAACCCCGGTCCCCTGCACCAGCCGGTGGCGGGACGGCCAGCCGGCGGCGAGCGCCTGCAGGCGGGCGCGGTCGAAGACCTGGTCGGCAGGGCGGCGCCAACAGGCAGCGGGCGGCTCTGCGGCAGCGGGCGGCACCACGGCGGCCGGCGGCGCTGCGGCGCGAGGCGACAGCCCCGCGCCCGAAGCTTCGCTGGTCGCCGTGCCGGGCATCTCTACGGCCCGGCCGAACGGCGGGGCGGAGGCCAGTCTGCGCACGAGGGCCGCTCGCCGCGGCTCGGGGAGCCGGTCAGCCTGATTCAGTTCGATGCGAGTGGCCACTTCCACCTGTGCCTGCGCCAGCGGGTGCATCGGCTCGGCTTCGAACGGCGCAGGGCGGGTCGCGTCGACCACACTGACGATGTCGTCGACTTCGAGCAGCGCGTCGAACGGCGGGCTGCGCAGCAGGTCGATCAGAGCCTGCGGGCGCGCGGCGCCGTCCAGTTCCACGACCAGCCGGTGCCAAGGGCCGGCACGCAGCAATGCGACCAGCGCGGAGCGGGCGCTCGCTTGCGCGGTACAGCAGGCGCAGCCACCGGCAACGCGATAAAAACCGAGGGTGCCGGCGGTGGTGCCCGTCGGGCCGTCGGCCATCGCCGGACCGTCGGCCATCCCCGGGGTGCCGGCGCCGCCGGACGCCCCGGCCGCCGGTGCGTTGCCGAGCAGCGCCCAGCGCTCGCCCACCGGCCGCTCGCGCAGCCAGCGCTCGATCAGCGCGCTCTTGCCGGCGCCGGCGAACCCCGCAACGATGGCGACCGGCAGCTTCAACGGCGCCAGAACGCCGGCATCAGCACGACGAAGAAAGTGAGCAGCTCCAGCCGGCCGGCGACCATCGCGATCGCGAGCAGCCAGGTCTGGAAGTCGGACAGCGGCGCGTAGTTGCCGGTCGGACCGAACTGCCCGAGCGCCGGTCCGAGGTTGTTCACCGAGGCCACCACCACCGAGAACGCCGACATGAAGTCGAGGCCGGTGGCCAGCATCACGAAGGTGAGCACGATGTGGGTGACGCCCCACAGCAGCATGTAGCCGAGCACCGCGAAGATGACCCGGTTCTCGACCACGTGGCCGTTGATCGTGAGCGGCGCGATGGCGCGCGGGTGCACCAGACGGTTCAGCTCGCGGCGCGTCTGCTTGAACAGCACCAGCGCGCGGATCATCTTGATGCCGCCGCCGGTGGAGCCGGCCGACGAGCCGACGCAGGCGAGGAACAGCATCCACAGCGGCGCGAACACCGGCCAGGACGCGTAGTCCTGCGTGGCGAATCCGGTGGAGGTGCTCACCGAGATGGTGTTGAACGCCGCGCGGCGCAGCGCCTCGGCGAAGGTCGGGTACTGGCCGTTGTAGTACAGGTAGGCAGCGAGCACCAGCGAGCTGCCGAGGATCAGCATCAGCACCGAGCGCGCCTCGACGTCGCGCAGGTACACGCGCAGCGAGCGCTCGCGCAGCGCGAGGAAGTGCGTCGAGAAGTTCAGCACCGCCAGCAGCATGAAGCCGCAGAGCACCGCCTCGACCGTCGGCGACTCGAAGCCCCCGACGCTGGCGTCGCGGGTGGAGAAGCCGCCCAGCGCCAGCGCCGAGAACGCGTGGCAGACGGACTCGAACCAGTCGAGCCCGGCCCAGCGCAGCGCGAAGATGCAGGCCACGGTGAGCCCGATGTAGATGAGCCACAGTGCCTTGGCGGTCTGGGTGATGCGCGGCGTGAGCTTGCGCTCCTTCATCGGGCCGGGCATCTCGGCCTTGAACAGCTGCATGCCGCCCACGCCCAGCATCGGCAGGATCGCCACCGCCATCACGATGATGCCCATGCCGCCGTACCACTGCAGCGCGTGGCGCCAGACGTTCACCGACTGCGGCAGGTGCTCGATGCCGCTCAGCACGGTGGCGCCGGTGGTGGTGAGACCGGCGATCGCCTCGAAACAGGCGTCGGTGACGCTGATGCCCGGAATCTCCAGCAGCAGCGGCCCGCTCGCGACCAGCGACATCAGCAGCCAGCCGAGCACCACCAGCAGCGCGCCGTCGCGCGGCTCGAGCTCGCGCCGGTAGCGGCGCGTGGCGGCCCACATCAGCGCGCCGGCCGCGAGGCAGCCCAGCCCCGAGACGAAGAAGCCGGCGTGCGCGCCGTCGTCCACCGCCAGCGACCGGGCCAGCGGCAGCGCGAAGGTGGCCGCGAAGACCATCAGAAGCCCGCCCAGCACGTGGGCGATCACCAGCAGACGGTTCAAGCGATTGTCCGGGAACGCCGGTCAGCCGAGGTCCCAGCGCTCGGGCAGCGGCTCGATGAAGCCCATCTTGCGCAGCATGTCGAGCGCATCGTCGAGCCCCCGATAGCTGTGGATGGCCGCGCGCAACTCGCCGACGCTGCGGCGCCCGTCGATGAGCGCCAGCAGGGTGCGCAGCCGCCGCGGGATGGAGCAATCGGTGCGGCGCGCTTCGTCGCGGCCGATGCGCGTCTTGATGAAGACGGTGTCCTCGCGAAGCACGGCGGGATCTCCGCCCAACGCGAGCCGGCGCACGATCTCATGCATCGACGACATAGGGCGCAATGCTACGCCGTTCAGGATCGCGCGGGGGCGGGAATATGCCGCATCAGCCAGCGCGCGGTGCGCAGCAGCCGCGCGTCGTCGCCGCGCGCGGCCACCAGTTGCACGCCCAGCGGCAGCCCGTTGGCACCGGCGAGCAGCGGCAGGGTGATCGCGGGCATGCCGCAGAAGGTCCACAGCGTGCAGGCGATCGGGTCGCCGGTGCCGTCGGCGGCCAGCGGTGCGGTGCCCAGCGTGGCGGGCGCGAGAATCGCGTCGAAACGTTCGAAGAGCGGCGCGAAAGCGGCCGCCAGCGGCGCGGCCTGCGCCAGCGCCTTGCGGTAGTCGACCGCGGTGACGCGGCGGCCGCGCTCGATCTGGCCGACCAGCGACGCGGAGAGCTGCGCGCGCCCGCGCTCGTACTCGCGCTCGAACGAGCCCGCGATGTCGGCTTCCATCACGGTGCGGTGCCAGGCGATCGCATCGGCTGCGGCGGGGGGAAGTTCGACCGCGCCCTGCAGGTCGCCGAGCCTGTCGAGCAGTGCGCCGAAGGCGGCCTGCGCGTCGGGCGCGACGCGGTCCCACCAGGGCATGCGCGCCCAGCCGAAACGCGGCGGGCGGGCCGGTTCGCTCGCGGCCACGCGCGAGAGCGGCGGCACCGGCAGCGGCCGCGTCGCCGGGTCGCCCGGATCGTGGCCCCAGAGCGCCTCGGCGAGCAGCGCCGCGTCTTCGACGGTGCGCGCGAACACGCCCACCTGGTCGAGCGGCGGCGACTGCGAGAGCACCCCGCTGCGGCCGATCGCGCCGAAGCTCGGCTTGTAGCCCACCACGCCGCAGAACGACGCGGGCCGGATCACCGAACCGTTGGTCTGCGTGCCGATCGCCAGCGGCACCATGCCGGCCGCGACCGCCGCGGCCGATCCGCTCGACGAGCCGCCGGGCGTGTGGCGCGCATCGTGCGGGTTGCGCGTCTTGCCGGGCGCATAGGTGGCCAGCTCGGTGGTTACCGACTTGCCGATCGGCCAGCCGCCTGCGGCGCGCAGCCGCGCGACGAGCGCCGCGTCGGCCTGCGCGATGCGCCCGGCGTGCAGCACGGTGCCGTCTTCGGTGGGCATGCCCTGCACGTCGATGATGTCCTTCACGCCCACCGGCACGCCGGCCAGCGGGGCGTGGCTGAAGCGGGGGCCGCTGCGGCGCGCTTCGTCGAGCTGCCGCGCCTGGGCCAGCGCGTGCTCGGCGTCGAGCCAGGCCCAGGCCTGCACCTCGGGTTCGCGCTCGTCGATGCGCGCGACGAGCGCGCGCGCGTAGTCTTCGGCCGCGAGACGGCCCGCGGCGATTTCGCGGGCGGCCTCGGCCGCGGTCAACTCAGCGATACAGCACCTCCGGCAGCCACAGGCCGATCGCCGGGAACACGTAGAGCAGGAAGATCGCGAGGATCTGGATGCCCATGAACGGCATCATGCCCATGAAGATCTGCCCCAGCGTGACGTGCGGTGGTGCCACCCCCTTCAGGTAGAACGCGGCCATGGCCACCGGCGGCGACAGGAACGCGGTCTGCAGGTTCAGCGCGACCAGCAATCCGAAGAACAGCGGGTTCACGTCGAAGTGCACCAGCAGCGGAATGAAGATCGGCATGAAGATCACGATGATCTCGGTCCATTCCAGCGGCCAGCCGAGCAGGAAGATGATCACCTGCGACAGCAGCAGGAACTGGATCTTGGTCAGGCCGAGCGACAGCACCCAGCGCTCGATGATCTCCTGGCCGCCCAGCAGCGCGAACGCCGCCGAGAAGATCGACGAACCGACGAACAGCCAGCACACCATCGCGCTGGTCTTCGCGGTGAGGAACACCGACTCCTTCATCACGTCGCGGTTGAGCGCCCGGTAGGCGATCGCCAGCACGAAGCCGCCGAACGAGCCGACCGCCGCGGCCTCGCTGGGCGTGGCCAGCCCGAACACGATCGCGCCGAGCACCGCGAGGATGAGGATCGCCAGCGGGAAGAACGACGACATCAGCATGCGGAAGATCTGCAGCCGCGCGAAGTTCAGCATCGCGTAGTAGGCGGCCAGCAGCGCGGCGCCGGCGCCGAGCACGTACCAGAACCGAGGCCGGCACCGCCGCAGCGGAGGCGGACGCCTGCGCAGCGGGCGCGGCGGTGCCGGCCGGCGCGGCACCGTCAGCGGCTTTTGCCGCGGAATCGGTCGTCGCGGCGCCGGCTGCGCCATCGGCCTGCGTCTCGGCGGCGGCTTCGGGCTCGGCGGACGGCTCGGCCAGCTCGCCCCCGGCCTCGCCCGCCGGTTCGTCGATTGCCTCCGGCTCGGCCAACCCCCGGGCTCGGCGAGCCCGCCCTCGTCGGCCGATGCGCCGCTGCCCGCGCTGCCCAGCTGCTCGAGCCCGCCGACGTCGACCGCCATCTTCGGCGCGGTCGCCGAGTTCCAGGCCAGGCCGATCACCAGCGCCACCGCGAGCGCCGGCAGTGCGGTGACGAACAGCTCGCGCAGCAGGCGCGACTGGGACACCCCGACGCTCGAGGGCGCCTTCACCGCTCGCACCAGCGCGGGCAGCGCGCGGTTGCCGAAGCGCTCGCGCACGCGCTCGATCTCGGCCGGCAGCGGCACGTGCCGCTCGGACTCGGGCAGCGGCGGCATCAGCTTCGGCTTGAGCCTGGCCAGCACGATCACGTACAGGATGTACAGGCCGGCCAGCATCAGGCCGGGGAAGAACGCGCCCGCGTAGAGCTGCACCACCGACACGCCGGCGGTCGCGCCGTAGACGATCAGCAGCACCGAGGGCGGGATCAGGATGCCCAGGCAGCCGCCGGCGGTGATCGAGCCCGCCGAGATCTTCGTGTCGTAGCCGGCCTTGAGCATCGACGGCAGCGCGAGCAGGCCCATCAGCGTGACCACCGCGCCGACGATGCCGGTGGCGGTGGCGAACACCGCACAGGTGAAGATGGTGGCCACCGCGAGCGAGCCGGGCAGCCTCGCCATCGCCAGGTGCAGCGACTTGAACAGCCGCTCGATCAGGTTCGCGCGCTCGACCAGGTAGCCCATGAAGACGAACAGCGGCACCGCGATCAGCACGTCGTTGGCCATCACCGCGTAGGCGCGCTGCACCATCAGGTCGAGCGTCTGCTGGATCGCCTGCTCGGTGCTGCCGGTGCGGTCGATGTAGGCGAAGAATGCGAACATCACGCCCATGCCCATCAGCGTGAACGCGGTCGGGAAGCCGAGCATGATCGCCGCGACGATCAGCGCCAGCATCAGCAGGCCGAGGTGCCCGCTGGTGAGCGCGCCCCACGGCATGAGGAACGCCACCGCGGCGACGATGAGCCCCAGGATCGAGACTCCGAAAACCAGTTCCTTGCGCATCGATCGTTCCCTTCAGCGCGAGTGCGCCCCGATGTCTTCTTCGTGGTGCTTGACCATCGCCTTGAGCTTGTCGACGTCGACCTCCTCGACGTCCTCCTGGCGCTTCGGCCACTCGCCGTCCTTCAGGCAGACGATGCAGCGCAGGATCTCCACCACGCCCTGAACCAGCAGCAGCGCGCCGGCCACCGGGATCACCGCCTTGAACGGATAGATCGGCGGCCCCTCGGCGGTGATCGACGAGTGCTCGCGGATCGCGAACGACTCGCCGGCGTACTGGTAGCCGGCCCAGACCAGCGCGACGATGCCGGGGATGAAGAACACGATGTAGAGCAGCAGGTCGAAGAACGCCTGCGCGCGCGGCGAGAAGAAGCCGTACAGGATGTCGCCGCGCACGTGCCCGTTGGCCGACAGCGTGTAGGCGCCGGCCATCATGAACAGCGTGCCGTAGAGCATGATCTGCGCGTCGAACGCCCACGGGTGCGGCGCGTTCAGCACGTAGCGCGAGAACACTTCCCAGGTGATAAGGGCGGTGAGCGCGACGATCAGCCACGCGAAGAAGTGGCCGATCCGGGTATTGAACCGGTCGACCGCCAGGAAGAGCTTCTGCATGATGGGCCTGCGTCTTTCGGTGCGCGGCTGCGCCGGGGCATGGTATGGCGCCGCGCCGAAGGCGGCGACCGGCCCGGAGCCGGAAGGACGGGGCGCGGGGCCCGCTTGCCCCGCGCCGGTGCTGCGCTAGACACCATGGTCGCCCGCGTCATTGCGGGCGGCCGGTCTCCTGAGTCGTAGGTTGCGCGGCGAGCCGCGCCGAGCTACATGTCGAGAACGAGTCATCGGCAAACGTAACGGAGACCGGCCATGGAACAGGTTATCAAGGTTTACGTCGGACTGGACGTGCACAAGGATTCGATCGCCATCGCGGTGGCTGAAGCGGGCCGAAGCCCGGGGCGGCTGATCGGGCAGATCGCCCACGACGTGCCCAAGCTGCTCAAGGCGCTGGCGCGGCTGGGTGCACCCGATACGGTGCACGTGGTCTACGAGGCGGGGCCGACCGGTTACGGGCTGCAGCGCGCGCTCTCGGCCAGGGCTACCGCTGCGAGGTCATCGCCCCGTCGCTGATCCCGCGGCGCGCGGGCGATCGTGTCAAGACCGACCGGCGTGACTGCCTGCGCCCGGCCGAGCTCTCGCGTGCGGGCGAGTTGCGCGCGGTGTGGATTCCGGACCGAGGCGACGAAGCGATCCGCGACCTGTCGCGGGCGCGCGAAGACGCGGTGAACGCGCGCACGCAGGCCCGTCACCAGCTCAAGGCGTTCCTGTTGCGCCACGAGACCCGCTACAACGGCAAGACCGCCTGGACGAGGTCGTTCTACCGTTGGCTCGGAGAATTGAACTTCGGCGATGCGAGCAGCCAGGTGGCGTTCACCGAGTACCACCTCGCGGTGCAGGCGGCCGACCAGCGCCTGCAGCGGCTGACCAAGGCACTGAGCGCCTCGGTGGCGGGTTGGCGCTTCGAGTCGGTGGTGCAGGCGTTGCAGGCGCTGCGCGGCATCGACGTGGTCTCGGCGATCGGGTTGGTGGCCGAGATCGGAGACATCGCGCGCTTCGATCACCCGCGCAAGCTGATGGCCTACCGGGGTTGGTGCCCTCGGAACAATCCAGCGGGGATCGTGTCCGCAAGGGCTCGATCACCAAGACCGGCAACGCGCATGCACGACGATTGCTCACCGAGGCAGCGTGGAACTATCGGTTTACCCCGCGCATCGGACGCGCCGCGCAGGCGCGCCAGGAGAGCCTGGCCGAACCGATCAAGTCCATCGCCTGGAAGGCACAGCTGCGGCTGAGCGGGCGCTACGCACGATTGAACGGCAGGGGCGTACACCACAACAAGGTGTGCGTGGCGGTGGCGCGCGAACTCGCCGGCTTCGTCTGGGCGATTGCGCAAGCCAGCGGCGCCCAGCCTCAGTGATACAGGAGGACACGACATGAACCACGTAGATCGATGCGGCGATGCGATCCGGACCACGATCGTGGAAACCCTCGCCCGCCCTATAGCGGCACTCTGCAAAGACTGACCCGCGATGCTAGACCGAGGCAGCCCACGCGACGAATCGGTGAAATGTGGTACCCAACCCACGCATACGAGTCTGATTCATCGTCGCTGCATCGTCCGAGTCGCATCACCCCATCGATCTGCAAACCCAGGACCTGATTACTCTTGACAGTTGCGACCATACGAGGGCCTGTTCACACTACGATCGTCCCCGCGCCGGGGCCTGCCGGGCCGCCAAACGAGGCGCCGGCGACGCGCGTGGCGGTGCCACGCAAGGAGCCGGCAACGAAGTGTGGCGGCCCGGCAGGCCCCGGCGAAGGGTGAGCCCGGAAAAAGCGCGCACTCCGCGTTGCAAATGCTCGCCGTGGCCCCGCCACGGCTGCGCTTTGCGTCTTGATTGCGCGCTTTTTCCGGGCTCACGCGGGGACGATCGTAGTGTGAACAGGCCCTAGATCAGGACTTCTTCGCCTGCTTCGGGCCGAAGTAGTGGTTGTAGGCCATGCGACGGTTGGTGTTGGTGTCCATGTCCCACTTCACCGTGCGCGCGGCGAATGCGCGCTGCGAGTCGAGGATCTCCTTGAACAGCGCATTCGACCTGGACATCTTGTCGACCACGCCGTCGTAGATCGTCAGCTGCTGCTGCAGGATCGCGTCGGGCGTCTTGTAGAACTTGACGCCGTCCTTCTTCTGCATTTCCTCGTAGTCTTTCGAGTAGCGGTCGATCGCCTTCCACGACATGTCGGCCGACGCCGCCTCGACCGCGTTGTCGAGGATCGCGCGCAGCTTCTCGGGCAGCGCGTCGTACTTGGTCTTGTTGAACAGGATCTCGAACTGCTCGGCGTTCTGGTGGTAGCTCTGCAGCATGCACACCTTGGAGACGTCGGGGAAGCCGAGCAGCCGGTCGGAGCTGGCGTTGTTGAACTCGGCGCCGTCGAGCAGGCCGCGGTCGAGCGCAGGCACGATCTCGCCGCCGGGCAGCGCGTTGACCGCCACGCCCATCGCGGTGAACACGTCGATCGACAGGCCCACCGTGCGGAACTTCAGGCCCTTCATGTCGGCGGCCTTGGTGATCGGCTTCTTGAACCAGCCCAGCGGCTGCGAGGCCATCGGGCCGTAGACGTACGACTTCACGTTCGCGCCGATCGACTGGTAGAGCTTCTCGAGGAACGCCTTGCCGCCGCCGTACTTGTGCCACGCGAGCAGCATGTTGGCGTCCATGCCGAAGCCCGGGCCCGAGCCCCACAGCGCCAGCGCGTTGTTCTTGCCGTAGTGGTAGACGACCACGCCGTGGCCGCCGTCGAGCGTGCCCTTGGACACCGCGTCGAGCAGGTTGAACGCCGGCACTACCGCGCCGGCCGGCAGCACCTCGATCTTCATGTCGCCGCCGGTCATGTCGTTGACCTTCCTGGCGAAGTCGAGCGCGTACTCGTGGAAGATGTCTTTCGACGGCCACGTGCTCTGCCAGCGCATCGAGATCGGGCCCTGGGCCTTGGCGATCATCGGGAACGCGAGCGTGCCGGCACCTGCGGCGGCGGCGCCGCCGAGGAACTTGCGGCGGGTGCGGGTCTGTTCGTTCATACGAAGCCTCCTTGTGGGAAATCGTTCGGGGAAGACGGGAAAGCCGAGGGTCGCCCGGCCGACGTGGCGGAGAGACGAAGCACGCATCGTAGCGGCCGCCGCGGGCCTTGTCACCGGAACCGCGATACCCGCGCGGGTTTACCCGCATCGGGCGCATCTCGCATCGCGAAAGACGGCCGTTCAGAAGAAGCCGACGCCGACCTGGAACAGCTTCTCGACCTGGGGAATCGTGCGCTTGTTCTCGACGAAGACGATGACGTGGTCTTCCGACTGGATCACGGTGTCGTGGTGCGCCATGATCACCTCGAAGCGCGCCGCGTCGCGCCGCCCGCCGAGCGGTCCGGTTTCGGTGGAGCGGACGATCGCGCCGATGGTCGCGCCGCGCGGCAGGTCGATCTGCTCGATGCGCCGGCCCACCACCCGCGAAGACTTCGGGTCTCCGTGCGCGATCGCCTCGAGCGCCTCGGCCGCGCCGCGGCGCAGCGAGTGCACCGCCACCACGTCGCCGCGGCGCACGTGAGCGAGCAGCTTGCCGATCGTGGTCTGCGACGGAACGATCGCGATGTCGATGCGGTTGCCCTCCACGAGATCAGCGTAGGCCCGGCGGTTGATCAGCGCGATCGTGCGCCGCGCGCCCATCCGCTTGGCGAGCATGCACGACATGATGTTGTTCTCGTCGTCGGAGGTGAGCGCGACGAAGAGGTCCATGTCGGCCACCGCCTCGTCGGCGAGCAGGTCCTCGTCGGTGGAGTCTCCGTTGAGCACCAGCGTGGACGACGGCAGCTGCGTGGACAGGTAGTTGCAGCGCGCGCGGCTGGTCTCGATCACCTTCACCGGTACTGCGAGCCCAGCGCGCGCGCCAGCCGCAGGCCGATGTTGCCGCCGCCTGCGATCATCACGCGGCGCACCGGCTTGTCCATGCGGCGCAGGTCGGAGAGCGCGGTGCGGATGTGCTCCGTGGCCGCCAGCAGGAACACCTCGTCGCCGGGCTCGATCATCGTGTCGCCGTCGGGGCGGATCGAGCGGTCGTTGCGGAACACCGCGACGATGCGCATGTCGATGTTCGGATGCTCGGCGCGCAGGTCGCGGATGTGCCGGCCCACGAGAGGTCCGCCGGCATACGAGCGCACCGCGACCAAGGCCGGCGTGCCCGTCGGCGAACTCGAGCACCTGCAGCGCCTCGGGGAAGCGGATCAGCTTGAGCACGTAGTCGGTGACCGTCTGCTCGGGGCAGATCAGGTGGTCGACGTAGAAGCCGCCGTCGCCGGTGATCTCCGGGTGGTCCTGGAACTCGGGGGCGCGGATGCGCGCGATGCGCCTGGGCACGTTGAACAGGCGTGCCGCGAGCTGGCAGGCGACCAGGTTGGTCTCGTCGCGCGCGGCGGTGGCGATCACCATGTCGGCGTCGGCGGCGCCGGCCTGTTCGAGCACCGGCGGATGCGTGCCGTTGCCGGCGACGGTGCGCAAGTCGAGCTTGTCCTGCAGCTGCGCGAGTTGCGCCACGTCGGTGTCGACGACGGTGATGTCGTTGCGCTCGGAAACGAGGCTTTCGGCGACCGATGCCCCGACCCGTCCGGCGCCGAGGATGATGATCTTCAAGAAACCTGCTTGCGATACGCGCCGCGCGACAGGTCGATGCCGAGCTGCTTGAGCTTGCGGTAGAGGTGGGTGCGCTCGAGGCCGGTCTTCTCGGCCACCCGCGTCATGCTGCCGTGCTCGCGCGACAGGTGGTGCTCGAAGTAGGCGCGCTCGAAGGCGTCGCGCGCCTCGCGCAGCGGCAGGTCGAGCGGCAGCTCGCGCAGCGCCACGCTGGCGACAGCCGCGGCCGGGTGCAGCGCGACCGGTTGCGCGCCGCCGCCGGCGAGCGCGGCGCCCGGGGCCGCCACCTCGGCGCCGCCGGCGGCCTCGCCGGCCAGGCCCTGCAAATGCGCGCGCGCACCGATGACGGGAATCGCGCCCACTTGCGTGGTGGCCCGGAAGCCGCCGGCGCTGCTGCGCAGGCTCGCGGCCGCGGCCGGCGTGCCCGGCGCCTGCTCGGCGCCGCCCGGGCGGGCGCGCTGCAGGCCGGTCTCGACCGCCTTGAGCAGCTTCTGCAGCGTGATCGGCTTTTCGAGGAAGTCGAGCGCGCCGATGCGCGTGGCCTCGACGGCGGTGTCGATCGTCGCGTGGCCCGACATCATGATGACCGGCATCGTCAGCTTGCCGCCGCTGGCCCATTCCTTGAGCAGCGTGACGCCGTCGGTGTCGGGCATCCAGATGTCGAGCAGCACCAGATCGAGCCGGTTGGCTTCGCGCACCTGGCGCGCCTGCTGCGCGCTCTCGGCGAGCATCACCGTATGGCCTTCGTCTCCGAGGATCTCGGAGAGCAGTTCCCGGATGCCGATTTCGTCATCCACTACGAGGATTTCCGCCATGCGTCCCTGCTGATGTCTGTGAATCCGAGGCGATCAGGCGAGGATTGTCCCCGCTTTTCGCCAGTTTGGTAAATAGCACGGAAATCTGCGCGCCGGCGGGCTTGCCCGAGGCGTCGGCCCAGTTGGCCACGTCGATGCGCGCGCCGTGCTCGTCGACGATCTTCTTCACGATCGCCGGGCCCAGCCCGGTGCCGCGCGGCTTGTTGGTCACGTAGGGCTCGAAGGCCCGCGCCAGCACCGACGGCGCGAAGCCGCCGCCATTGTCGCGCACCAGCACGCGCACCGCGCCCGCGCCGTCGGGCAGCGTCAGCGCCTCGGTCAGCACTTCGACCTCGGGGTGCTCGACCTTCTCGGTGGCCTCCACCGCGTTCTTCACCAGGTTGTGGATCAGCTGGCGCAGCTGCGTGCGGTCGCCCATCACGGCCGGCAGGCGCGGCTCGAGCAGCGCGCGAATCGCGAAGCGCCCGCCCGCGGCGGCGTACAGGCGCAGAACGTCGTCGGCGAGCGCGTTGAGATCGAGCGGCCCCAGCTGCGCGGCCGGCAGCCGCGCGTAGTCGCGGAACTCGTCGACCATCAGCTTGAGCGCCGAGACCTGGTTGACGATCGTCTGCGAATTCTTCGCCAGCAGTTCGGCGTCGGCCGCCGGCAGCTTGTCGGCGAGCTTGCGCTGCATCCGCTCGGCCGCCAGCTGGATCGGCGTGAGCGGGTTCTTGATCTCGTGCGCAAGACGCCGCGCGACTTCGGCCCAGGCCACCGCGCGCTGCGCCGAGATCACCTCGGTGATGTCGTCGAAGACGATCACGTAGCCCACGCGCCGCTCGGGCAGGATCGAGCCGCGCGCGAGGATCGTCTGCTCGGCACCCGAGCCGGGGGCGCCGGCCGGCGCGCGCCCCGATTCGGCCTGCGGCCCCGCGCCCGCTTCGCCGGTCGCGGCCGGGCGCGGCAGCACGAACTGGCGCTGCCAGCTGGCCGCGCCGGCGGCGGCCTGTTCGTTGAACGCGGCGCGGATCTGCGCGGCCACCGCTTCCAGCCGCGGCACCTCGGCGATCGGCTTGTCGAGGTGCTCGATCAGCGACAGCCCAAGGATGCGCTCGGCGCCGGCGTTGGCCAGCGAGAGCCGGAAGTCGGAATCGAGCACCAGCACGCCGGCGGTGAGGTTGGCCAGCACGCTTTCGAGCCGCGCGTTGACGCGTTCGAGCTCGCGCTGGTTGCGCTCGACCTGCATCCGCGCGTCTTCGAGCTGGCGCGTCATCACGTTGAACGACTGGGTGAGCAGGCCGAGCTCGTCGCGCCCCGAATAGTCTTTCACCGGCCGGTAGTCGCCCTCGGCCACGGCGCGCGTGCCGGCTGCCAGCATCGACAGCGGGCCGGTGAGCCATCCCGAGAGCAGGAACGAGGCGGCGACCGCCGAGAACACGGTGAGCAGGAAGATCAGCGTGAGCGTGATGCTGAAGATGCGCTTGAGCCCGCCGCGCGACAGCGACAGCTGCTGGAAGTCGCGCCGGCCGCGCTCGACCGCCTCGGCGTTCTCGGTCATCGCCGACGGCACCGCCTGGGTGAGCTGCAGGTAGCGGTTGTCGTCGGCGCGCTGCCCGCTGGCGCTGATCGCGACGATGACGCGCAGCTTCAGCGCGTTGGCCTCGCCTTCGGCCGGCTCGACCGCCGCGTACTGCCGCGTGATGCGCGCCTGGCGCAGCGCGGTGGACGAGGGCAGGTCGGGCACCAGCATGCCGTAGCGGCTGCCGCTGGTGGTGATGATGCGCCCGGTGCCCGAGGCGATCATCGCGTCCTGCGCGCCGATCCGGTCGCGCAGCCGGTTCAGCGCCGAGGGCCACTCGTATTCCGGCGTGTCGGCGAGTTCGCCGGCCACGCCGCGCGCCTTCTGCGTCAGGTCGACCAGCAGCGAATCGAGCGCGGTGCGGCCGAGGTTCAGGCCGGCGTCGAGCGCGCGCTCCACCGGCACCGCGAACCACGACTCGATCGAGCGACCGATGAACTGCACCGAGACGAGGTAGATCAGCGCCACCGGGATCACGGTCATCAGCGTGAACGACACCGCCATGCGCACCATGAGCCGCGTGCCGAACAGCCCGCGCCGGTAGCGCAGCACCAGCCGGCGCAGCAGCTCGAGCACCAGCAGGAACAGCGCCACCGCCAGCCCGACGGTGAGCCACAGCAGCATCGGGTACTGGCTCTCGAACAGCTCCGTGTTGGCGCTCGCGACCGCCAGCAGCAGCAGCAGGATCACGGCCAGCACGACCGAACCGATCAGCGCGAAGCGCAGCAAGCGCCCTACTGCGCGCTTTTCGGCGTCGGCGGCGTGAACGTAAAACGCTTCCATTCAGACTGCGGGTTCCAGTCCCGATTGGTGATCGCGTTGACCTGGAACGGCTTGGGCAGCTGCGAGGTATCGAGCCTCAAGCGTACCTGAGCCTCGTACTCGGTTCCGGGGGTGAGGCGCGAGGCGTCGACCACGCGCCAGTTGCGCACGCTCGCCATCGTGCGCGTGGCCTCGTCGAGCGAATCGAAGACCTGCGTCAGCCCGTCGAAGCCGAGCCGGAACTGGCGCGTCAGCGCGTGATAGGCGAGCCGGTAGACGATCGAGCGCTCGGCCACGCGTTCGTCGAGCCACCACCAGCGCGGGCGGATCAGTTCGAACTCGAGCACGAAGTACAGCGGCACGCCGCGGCGCACCGCGTCTTCGAACGGCCGGGTGAGCGGCACCTCGAATTGGGCCGACAGCATCCAGCTGTCGCCGCCGGCATCGAGTTCGAGCCGGGGCGGTGCGGACGATTCAGCCGGCTCGGCGGCCCTCGCTGCCGGCATCTGCCCCCACAGCGTGGCCGCCAGCGCCAGCGCCAAGGCAAAGCGGGCGATCAAGGGCGTCTTTCCAGCAGCGCGTAGAAGAATCCGTCGTGGTTGCGCGTGGCCGTCGCGACCGGCAGCAATTGCGAAACCGGCTCGGCGGCGCCCGCATCGAAGCGCCAAGACAATTCCAGCCGCCTTGCATCGCGCCGTGAAGCGAGAAAGTGATCAACCACTGACTCACCCTCTGCCCGGAACACCGAGCAGGTGGCAAAAAGCAATTTACCATCCGGTCGGAGCAGGGGCCAAAGCGCCGCGAGGATTTCCGACTGCTGGCCCGAAAGTGTCGCAGGATCGCTACGGCGACGCAGCCAGCGGATGTCCGGATGGCGGCGCACGATGCCCGAGGCGGTGCACGGCGCATCGACGAGGATCCGGTCGAAGGGCTCGCCGTCCCACCAGTCGGCCGGGCGCCGCGCGTCGCCGCCCAGAACCCGGGGCGGTGCAGCGACGCCGCCGTGCCGCTCGAACCCGAGCCGGGCGAGGTTCTCGCGCACCAGGCGCAGGCGCGGCTCGCCGACATCGAGCGCGGTGACGCGGCAGTCGGCCAGTTCGAGCAGGTGGGTGGTCTTGCCGCCCGGCGCGGCGCAGGCGTCGAGCACGCGCTCGCCGGGCTGCGGATCGAGCAGCGGCACGGCCAGTTGCGCGCCGGCGTCCTGCACCGTGACCAGACCCTCGCCCCACCCGGGCAGCGCCTCGACCGCGCAGGGCTCGTCGAGCAGCACCGCCTGCGGGCCGATGCGGCGCGCGCCGCGCCCGGCGGCAGCGAGCTGCGCGAGGTAGTCGTGGACGCCCGTGCGGCGCCGGTTCACGCGCAGCGTCATCGGCGGCGGCGCATTGCCCGCGTCGAGGATCGCGCGCCAGGCCTGCGGCTGCTCGGCGCGCAACTGCGCGATCCACCAGTGCGGGAAGTTCCAGCGCGCCTCGTCCTTGCGGCGCGCGGTGGCGAGCAGCGGCTCACGCTCACGCAGGAAGCGACGCAGCGTCGCGTTCAGAAAACCGGCCACCGCGGCGCCGCCGGGCATGAGCCGCGCGGCCGCGACGGCCTGGTCGACGATCACCGCCTCGGCGCGCAGCGGATCGATCAGCTGCGCAAGCGCCACCCACTGCAATGCGGCAAGCGCCGGCGGCGGCGGCCGGCTGACGAGCAGCCGCGCGAGTTCGCGCGCCAGCCCGAGCTTGCGACAGGTGTCATAGGCGATGTCGCGGATCGCGGCGCGCGAAGCCGGGTCGAGCCGCCCGGCGGCGTCTTCACCCGAGGCGTCGACGGATTCGCCCGAGCCTGCGCCGGCGGGGCGCCCGCCGCAGCCGCCCGCGATCGCGGCCTCGATCGCGGGCTGCAGCGAGCGTCCGGCGGCCAGCGCGGCGATCGCCTGCGCGGCGCAGGCGATCTCGACCGACAGCGGCGCGCGGGCGCCCAAGCGTTCAGCCGCGAGCGCCGGCCATCGCCAGCAGCCGCTGCACGCGCTCCTCGGTGGACGGGTGCGTGGAGAACAGCCCGCGCAGCCCGCCGCCGGACAGCGGGTTCATGATCATCATCTGCGCGGTTTCGGGGTGCCGCTCGGTGGTCTCGAGCGGGATGCCCTGCGCGTAGCGGTGGATCTTGTCAAGCGCCGAGGCGAGCGCGCGCGGGTCGCCCGAGATCTCGGCACCGCCGCGATCGGCCTCGAACTCGCGGGCCCGCGAGATCGCCATCTGGATCAGCATCGCGGCCAGCGGCGCGAGCAGCGCGACCGCGATCGTCGCGATCGGGTTGGCCGGGCGGCCGTTCTCGTCGCGCCCGCCGAAGAACATCGCGAAGTTGGCCAGCGCCGAGATCGCGCCGGCCATCGTGGCGGAGATCGTGGAGATCAGGATGTCGCGGTGCTTCACGTGCGTGAGCTCGTGCGCCATCACGCCGCGCAGTTCGCTCGCGCTCAGCACGCGCAGGATGCCAGTGGTCGCCGCCACCGCCGCGTGCTCGGGGTTGCGACCGGTGGCGAACGCGTTGGGGGCGTTTTCCTCGATCAGGTAGACGCGCGGCATCGGCAGTTCGGCGCGCGCGGCCAGCTCCTTCACCATGTTGTAGAACTGCGGCGCGCTGGTTTCGTCGACTTCCTGCGCGTTGTACATGCGCAGGACCATCTTGTCGGAGAACCAGTAGGCGAAGAAGTTGCCGATTGCGCCGAACGCAAGCGCCATCAGCATTCCCCTGGCGCCCGCCGATCACCGAGCCCACGGCGCCGAACAGCGCCATGATCCCGGCCATCAGGATCGCAGTCTTCATCCAGTTGAACATTCGTTCGTGCTCCTCGTGCGTGTCCTCGAGACACCAGTGTGCCGGATATCGGGGCGATCGCCCGGCGCTGCAAGGGCACCGCGGCAGGCGCTACGTCGCGGCAGGCATCAAGAACCTTTCGCCGGGCTCGACCGGGCAGCCCCGCAGGAAGTCGGCCGCGGGCAGCCGGCGGCCGCCGGGCCGCTGCAGTTCGCGCAGCTCCACGGCCCCGTCGCCGCAGGCGACCAGCAGCCGCCCCGGCGCGGAGAGCAGCACGGTGCCCGGCCGCGGGGCGCGGGCCTGCGCGGACTGCACCGACCAGACCTTGATCGGCGCGTCGGGCATGCGCTCGAGCAGCGCGACCGCGCCGGGCACCGGGTCGAAGGCGCGCACCCGGTCGACGATGCGGCGCGCCGGTTCGGTCCAGTGGATCAGCGCGTCGGCGCGGGTGAGCTTGTGCGCGTAGGTGACGCCTTCGGCGGGCTGCGGCTGCGGCCGCAGCGTGCCCTCGCTCAGCCGCGCCAGCGCGGCGACGATCGTGCGCGCCCCGAGCGCGGCGAGCCGGTCGTGCAGGCTGCCGCCGGTGTCGCCGGGGAGGATCGGCTCGCGCTCGGCCAGCAGCATCGGCCCGGTGTCGAGCCCCTCGTCCATCTGCATGATGGTGATGCCGGTCTGCGCGTCGCCGGCCTCGATCGCGCGCTGGATCGGTGCCGCGCCGCGCCAGCGCGGCAACAGCGACGCGTGGATGTTCAGGCAGCCGTGGCGCGGAATCGCCAGCACCTCGGCGGGCAGGATCAGCCCGTAGGCAGCCACCACCATCGCGTCGGCGTCGAGCGCGCGCAGCTTCGCCTGCAGGGCCGCGTCGCGCAGACTGCGCGGCTGCTCGACGGCGAAGCCGCGCTCGCGCGCGAGTCGCTTCACCGGGCTCTCGTGCAGCGCGCGCCCGCGCCCCGCGGGCTTGTCGACCCGGGTGAGCACCAGCACGATTTCATGGCCGGCAGCGGCGATCGCCGCGAGCGCCGCCGCGGCGAATTCCGGCGTGCCGGCGAAGACGATGCGCAGCCCGCGTGCCCGGTTCATGCGCGACAGCCCCCCGGGGCGTGCCCGCCGTCAGGCGACGGCGCGCTCGGCCTTCAGCAGGCGGGACTTGATGCGCGACTGCTTGAGCCGCGACAGGTATTGCACGAAGACGCGGCCGTTCAGGTGGTCGATCTCGTGCTGCACGCACACCGCGAGCAGTGCGTCGGCCTGCAGCGTGAACGGCTCGCCGTTTTCGTCGAGCGCACGCACCGTGACGCGATCGGGCCGCTCGACTTCGTCGTAGATGCCGGGCACCGACAGGCAGCCCTCTTCGTAGACTTTGGTGTCGTCGCTGCGCTCGACGATTTCGGGGTTGACGAACACGCGCAGCTGGTCGCGCGCTTCGGACACGTCGATCACGATCACGCGCAGATGCACGTCGACCTGCGTGGCTGCCAGCCCGATGCCGGGCGCCGCGTACATGGTTTCGGCCATGTCGCGCACCAGTTGCCGGATGCGGTCGTCGACCTCGCGAACGGGCTCGGCGACGCGGTGCAGGCGCGGATCGGGATAGCGAAGAATGTTCAGTACGGCCATCGGGGGATATCTACCGTCCGTAGGGTCGCGCGGGCAAGCTTGCTTGCAGCCACCATCCATCGGCGGCAGAATCCGGAGCGACTTGCAGGGCTTATGTGAGGGCCTGCTTCGCCCGAATCAAGTCACCGGATAACCACACGGCTGAACGGCGCGTCACCTCATGAAAAAGTTTAGCACGCAGATTCTCGCGCTTGCCGTGTCGCTGGCCGCAACGCTGGGCGCGGTCGCGATGGCGCAACCGACGCCTCCGCTGGAGATCTCCAGGGACGCCCCCGACCGCTACGTCGTGGTCAAGGGCGACACGCTCTGGGACATCTCCGGCCGCTTCCTGCAGAAGCCCTGGCGCTGGCCCGAGATCTGGCAGCTCAATCGGGAGGCGATCAAGGATCCGCACTGGATCTATCCGGGCGACGTGGTTTTTCTCGATCGCAGCGGCGACTCGCCGCGGCTGCGGTTGAGCCGCAAGGTGGGCAGCGGCAGCAGCGCCGACGCCGCGGGCGGCGCCGGCCTGCCCGCCGAGCGGCTGCAGCCGAGGGTACGCGCGCAGCCGCTCGAAGCGCGAGGCGATCCCGACAATCAGCTCGACCGACATCGAGGCATTCCTGAACCGCCCGCTGATCGTCGATGAAGCCGGCCTGAAAACGCACCCGCGCATCGTGGGCACGCAGGAGGGCCGGGTGAATCTGAGCCGCGGCGAGCTCGCCTACGTGCGCGGCATCGGCGACTCCACGGTCACCGACTGGCATATCTACCGCTCGGCCAAGCCGCTGCTCGACCCGGACACGCGCAAACCGATCGCCCGGGAGGCGATGTTCGTCGGCTCGGCGAAGCTCGAAGCGCGGCGGCGACCCGGCCACGCTGCGCATCACGGCCAGCAACGAGGAAATCGGCATTGGCGACCGGCTGATGCCGGCCGAGCGCGCGATGCCGATCAACTATGCGCCGCGTCCGCCCGAGGGGCAGGTCAACGGGCGCATCGTGTCGGTGCACCGGGGCGTCACCCAGGTGGGCCGCAACAACGTCGTCGCGCTCAACGTCGGCAAGAGCGCCGGCCTCGAGGTCGGCAACGTGCTCGCGATCCAGCAGCGCGGCCGCACGGTCACCGACCGCGAGGCGGGCCGCCCCGAGCAGGTCCGCCTTCCGGATGAGCCGGTCGGCCATCTTCTGGTTTTCCGTGTCTTCGATAAGATCGCATACGGTCTGGTGATGAACGCGTCGCAGCCCATCGCGGTGGGCGACGCAGTCTCGAACCCGTAGCAGCGATCCCGCATGCCCCTTCCTGCCGAGGCGCGCGAAGAGCGCGCCGTCTGGCTTCGTCTCGTCCTCACGCCGGGCATCGGCCCGGTTGCGGCGCGCCGCCTGCTCGAAGCGTTCGGGCTGCCCGAAGACGTCTTCGTCGCCGGCCGCGCGAAGCTGGCGGCGGTGCTCGACGCCGCGCGCGCGCAAGCGCTGCTGGCGCACGACGACGCGCGCGACGCACAGATCGAGGCCTCGCTGCGCTGGGCCGAAGACGAGCACCACCACCTGCTCACGCTCGGCGATCCGCGCTATCCGCCGCGGCTGCTCGCCATCGGCGATCCGCCGCCGGTGCTCTTCGTGCGCGGCAACGCCGATGCGCTGTCGCTGCCGACGATCGCGATCGTCGGCAGCCGTCACGCCACGCGTGCCGGGCTGGGCCACGCGCAGGCTTTCGCCCGCGCGCTCGCCGACAGCGGCCTGCAGGTCTGCAGCGGGCTGGCGCAGGGCGTCGACGCGGCGGCGCATCGCGGCGCCCTGGCCGGTCGCGCGGGCACCATCGCGGTGATCGGCACCGGGATCGACCGGGTCTATCCGGCGGCCCATGCCGCGCTGGCCGACGCGATCGCCGGGCGCGGCGCGCTGGTTTCCGAGCTGCCGCTGGGCACGCAGGTTCAGCGCGCCAACTTTCCACGGCGCAACCGGCTGATCGCCGGCCTGTCGCTCGGGGTGCTGGTGGTCGAGGCGGCGCGGCACTCGGGCTCGCTGATCACCGCACGGCAGGCCGCGGAGTTCGGGCGCGAGGTCATGGCGATTCCGGGCTCGATCCATTCCCCCGTCTCCAAGGGCTGCCACCAGCTGATCCGCGAGGGCGCGAAGCTGGTCGAATCGGCCGAGGACGTGCTGGTGGAGCTGAGGGCGCAGATGGGAGGGGCGAGCGCCCGGGCGGCGGGCGGGCCGGCGGCGAGCGCCCGGGGGCTGGCGGGCACGCGGGAGGCGAGCGCACCCAGCGCCGCGTCCGCTTCCCTGTTCGCCGCGCTGGGCTGGGATCCGGCCGACGCCGACGCGCTCGCCGAACGCACCGGCCAGCCGATCGGCGCGGTCGCGGCCGGCCTGCTCGAACTGGAGCTGGCCGGGCTGGTGGAGCGCTGGATCGACGGGCGCTACGTGCGCTCGGGTCGCTGAAAGGCACGCCGGCCGGGCGTGTTGCCGCGCGCCACGCAAGCCCCGCCAGGGCAGTCTTAAGCCCTTCGGCCGAGGCCGCCATCCGGCCAACGGCTTGCTTCCGGCAGCGGCCCGCACTTATGATTGGCGCCCTTTCCAGCGGCTCCGTTCCCCGTGCCGCCCGCGCGGCCCCCATCCGGGAGACCCATGAGCAAGGCCCTGATCATTGCCGAGAAACCGTCCGTCGCGGCCGACATCGCGCGCGCGCTGGGCGGCTTCACCCGGCAGGGCGATTATTTCGAGAGCGACGACTATCTGCTGTCGTCGGCGATCGGCCACCTGGTGGAGATCGCCGCGCCCGAGCAATACGAGGTCAAGCGCGGCAAGTGGTCGTTTGCTCACCTGCCGGTGATCCCGCCGCATTTCGACCTGCACCCGATCGAGCGCACCGAGGATCGCCTGAAGCTGCTCGGCCGGCTGATCAAGCGCAAGGATGTCACCCGCCTGATCAACGCCTGCGACGCCGGCCGCGAGGGCGAGCTCATCTTCCGGCTGATCGTCCAGTACGCGAAAGCCCGCCAGCCGGTGCAGCGGCTGTGGCTGCAGTCGATGACCCCGGCAGCCATCCGCGAGGGATTCGACAGGCTGCGCGACGACGCGCAGATGCTGCCGCTGGCCGATGCGGCGCGCAGCCGCTCGGAGGCCGACTGGCTGGTCGGCATCAACGGCACACGCGCGATGACCGCGTTCAATTCGCGCGACGGTGGCTTCTACAAGACCACCGTCGGGCGCGTGCAGACGCCGACGCTGACGATCGTGGTCGAACGCGAAGAGCGCATCAAGCGCTTCGTGCCGCGCGACTACTTCGAAGTCAAGGCAACGTTTTCCGCCGAAGCGGGCACTTACGAAGCGCGGTGGTTCGACCCGGCGTTCAAGCGCTCCGACGCCGAGCCCGATGGCCGCGCCGAGCGACTCTGGCAGCGCGAGCGCGGCCAAGGCGATCGTCGATCGATGCCGCGACAAGCCGGGCCGGGTCAGCGAGGAATCGCGGCCCAGCTCCCAGCTCTCGCCAGCGCTGTTCGACCTCACCAGCCTGCAGCGCGAGGCCAACTCGCGCTTCGGCTTCTCGGCGCGTACCACGCTGTCGATCGCCCGGGCGCTGTACGAGCGGCACAAGCTGCTCACCTATCCGCGAACCGACTCGCGCGCGCTGCCCGAAGACTACCTGCCCACGGTCAGGCAGACGCTGGGCACGCTGAAGGACACGCGCGCCTACGGCGCCTTCGCGAAGCAGATCCTCGGCAGCGACTGGGTGCGACCGAACAAGCGGGTGTTCGACAACTCGAAGGTGTCGGACCACTTCGCGATCATCCCGACGCTGCAGACCCAGAAGGCGAACGGCCTGACGGAGGCCGAGCAGAAGGTCTACGACCTGGTCGTGCGCCGCTTCCTGTCGGTCTTCTTCCCGGCGGCCGAATACCTGGTTACCACCCGCATCACCACGGTCGAGGGCGAGTCGTTCAAGACCGAGGGCAAGGTGCTGGTCAACCCCGGCTGGCTGGCGATCTACGGCCGCGAAGGCACGGCCGACGCCACGCTAGCGCCTGTGAAACCCGATGAGCGGGTGCTCACTCGCGAGATCGAGCTGCAGGCGCTGGCCACCAAGCCGCCGGCGCGCTACAACGAGGCGACGCTGCTGGCGGCCATGGAGGGTGCGGGCAAGCTGATCGACGATGACGAGCTGCGCGAGGCGATGGCCGAAAAGGGGCTGGGCACGCCGGCCACGCGCGCCGCGATCATCGAAGGCCTGATCACCGAGAACTACCTGGTGCGCGAGGGCCGCGAGCTGGTGCCCACGACCAAGGCGTTCCAGCTTCTCACGCTGCTGCGCGGGCTGGGTGTGGCCGAGCTCACCGCCCCCGAGCTCACCGGCGAATGGGAATACAAGCTGTCGCAGATCGAGCGCGGGCGGCTCGAAGCGCGACGAGTTCATGCGCGAGATCGCCGCGATGACGCGGCAGATCGTCGAGCGCGCGAAGAATTACCAGCTTGACAGCGTCCCGGGCGACTACGCGACGCTCAGCGCGCCGTGCCCGAAGTGCGGCGGCGTGGTCCAGGAGAACTACAAGCGCTTCGCCTGCACGAAGTGCGACTTCTCGATCACCAAGATTCCCGGCGCGCGCCAGCTCGAAGTGGCCGAGGCCGAACAGCTGCTGCGCGAGGGCACGATCGGACCGCTGCAGGGCTTTCGCAGCCGGCTCGGGCGACCGTTCGCGGCCATCCTGAAGCTCACCGCGGAGCACAAGCTCGAATTCGATTTCGGCCAGGAGGGCGGCGACGGCGCCGCCGAGCCGGTCGACTTCGGCGACCAGCAGCCGGTGGGCCGCTGCCCGAAATGCGGCGCCGGCGTCTACGAGCACGGCATGAGCTACGTCTGCGAGAAATCGGTCGGGCCGGCGCGCAGCTGCGACTTCCGCAGCGGCAAGATCATCCTGCAGCAGGAAGTGACGCGCGAGCAGATGAGCAAGCTGCTGGCTGAAGGCCGCACCGACCTGCTGCCGGGCTTCGTTTCGTCGCGCACCCGGCGGGGCTTCAAGGCGTTCCTGGTGCGCGGCGCCGACGGCAAGATCGGTTTCGAATTCGAGCCGCGCCCGGCGCGCGCACCCAAGGGCGCCGCTGCCGCAGCGCCGGCGGCGCAGGCCACGGCGGGCGAGCCGGCGAGCCCTCCGGCGAAGAAGGCGGTGGCGAAGAAGGCGGCTCCGGCGAAGGGCGCCGCATCGAAGGCCCCGGCGCGGGCTCCGGCAAGCCCCCGGGCGAGGGGTGCGCGCGCCGCGTCGAAGAAGGCCGTGGTGGTGAGGACGGCCGTGGCGAAGGCCGCAACGACGAAGACTTCCGTGGCGAAGACGGCCGCGACGAAGACCGGCGCATCGAAGACCGCGGCCCCGCGCAAGCGCGCGACCGGCAAGGCTGCAGCGGCGAAATCCTCCACCGCGCGCGGCTCCAGAACACCCAAAGCCTGATCCGCCGGGCGACCGGCACGGGTCGGCGCTGGCCGGCGCGGGTCGGCGCGGGCAGCCGGCACAAACCAGGCACAACAAAACGTTGCGTTTTCTCGCGTGGAACGCGTTCCACGAAGAAAAACGCACGGTTTTGAAGCGATCGCAACGAGCGGGTTGCGGGGGCCGACCTGTTGCAGCGAACGGGCTACGGGAGCCGATCGCGGCACGCCTTCGCTCGTTTACAGCCGACAGATTCGACCGTACACTGAGCTTTTCGTCCGCTGGCCGATTGCGGCCGCGCGCGGTGGCGGGCCGAAGCCCGCACCCCTTCTCCCCCGTCGACGCCGTGCCCCTCGAACAACTCGAGCAGAAGCCTGGCCACCTGATTCGCCGCGCGCAGCAGATCGCGGTGGCGGTCTTCATGGAAGAGTGCGCCGAGCTCGACCTCACTCCGATGCAATACGCGGCGCTCACCGCAATCGGCGTGCAGCCCGGCATCGACGCGACGCGGCTCTCGCAGCTCATCGCGCTCGACCGCTCGACCACCGGAAGCGTGCTCGAGCGCCTGGAGGCGAAGGCACTCGTCGTGCGGGAAGAAAGCCGGGAAGACCGGCGCATCAAGCTGCTGCGGCTGAGCGATGCCGGTCGCGCGCTGCAGCGCAAGGCCGAGGCGCCGGTGCAGCGCGCCCAGCAGCGCATCGTCGCGCCACTGAGCGCCGGCGAGCGCAAGACCTTCATGCGGCTGCTCGCGCAACTGGTCGAATCGAACAACGCGCTGTCGCGCGCGCCTGCGGCGCCTGGCGGCCGGCATCGCGAGGGCGCCCCGGCGAGCGCCAGCGGCGCCGCGCCGGCAAGCGGGCATCCCACCGACAACACAACCTGGAGGCGGCGAATCCCATGAAAGAACAAACGGTCCTGATCTGCGGCGGCGGCATCGGCGGACTGGCCGCCGCACTCGTGCTCGCGCGCCAGGGCTACCGCGTCGAGGTGTTCGAGCAATCCGACGCGTTCAGGGAGATCGGCGCCGGAATCCAGATCGGCCCGAACGCGTTCCGCATGTTCGAGCACCTCGGCCTGACCCGCGCGATCGACCATGTCGCGTACTACCCGGGCAACCTGTGCATGCGCGACGTGCGCACCGGCGAGGTCGTCACGCGGGTGCCGGTCTCGGCCACCGCGCAGGGCACCTACGGCTACCCGTACGGCGTGATCTACCGGGTCGACCTGCACTCGGTGCTGCTCGAGGCCTGCGCGGCGCAACCGTCGGTGGGGCTGTACACGCACGCGAAGCTCGAGCGCTTCGCGCAGGACGGCGACGGCGTCACCGTCACGCTGGCCGACGGCCGCAAGTTCCAGGGCGCGGCGCTGATCGGCGCCGACGGCCTGTGGAGCGCGGTGCGGCAGGAGATCGTCGCCGACGGCGCGCCGCGCGTCTCCGGCCACGTCGCCTATCGCGCGGTGCTGCCGGCGAGCGAGGTGCCGAAGCACCTGTTCAGTCCCGACGTCGTGCTCTGGGGCGGCGAGAAGACCCACCTGGTGCACTACCCGCTGCGCCGCGGCGAGCTGTTCAACCTGGTGGCGGTCTTCCACAGCAGCCTCTACGAAGAGGGCTGGAACGTCTTCGGCGATCCGCACGAACTGCACGAGCGCTTCGCCGACGCGGTGGGCCCGGTGCGCGAGCTGCTCGGCAAGATCGAGACCTGGAAGATGTGGGTGCTGTGCGACCGCGAGCCGGTGAAGAACTGGTCGCAGGGACGCGTCACGCTGCTGGGCGACGCCGCGCATCCGATGCTGCAGTACCTCGCGCAGGGCGCCTGCATGGCGATCGAAGACGCGGTGGTGCTGGGCGCTGCGCTCGAGCGCGCCCACGGCGACTTCGCCGGCGCGTTTCTCGAATACCAGCGCGTGCGCTGCCTGCGCACCGCCCGCGTGCAGCTCACCTCGCGCTTCTACGGCGACATCTATCACGCCTCGGGCGTCACGCGCGAACTGCGCAACCAGTTGTTCCAGTCGGGCACCGAGAGCGCCGGCTTCGCGGGACTGAAGTGGCTCTACGAAGGCGTCGACCCGAACTCGGTGTTCGCCTGAGCTTCAGCGAAGGACGACGGCCATGACCCGCCTCGCCAAAGAACGCGCGCGCCTCTACGCGGAGATGGATCCGGCGAACCTCGCGCCGCTGTGGGAGTCGCTGCACGCGCTGGTGCCGGCACGGCCGCGCTCGCCGTGCCGGCCGGCGCTGTGGCGCTACGACGAGGTGCGCCCGTTCCTGATGCGCGCGGGCGAGCTGATCACCGCCGGGGAAGCGGTGCGCCGCGTGCTCATCCTCGAGAACCCGGGCCTGCGCGGGCAGGCGGCGGTCACGCAGTCGCTGTACGCCGGCCTGCAGCTGATCCTGCCCGGCGAGGTCGCGCCGAGCCATCGCCACGTGCAGACCGCGCTGCGCTTCGTCGTCGAAGGTTCGGGCGCGTTCACCGCGGTGAACGGCGAGCGCACGACGATGCACCCGGGCGACTTCATCATCACGCCGAGCTGGACCTGGCACGACCACGGCAACGAGTCGGCCCACCCGGTGATCTGGCTCGACGGACTCGACATTCCGACGGTGCGCATGCTCGACGCCGGCTTCGCCGAGAACTATCCGGCCGCGCAGCAACCGGTGTTGCGCAGCGAGGGCAGCAACTTCGCCCGCTTCGGCGCGAACATGGCGCCGATGGCGCATGACCCGCAGGCCGATCCGCACGGGCCGACGTCGCCGCTGTTCGCCTGGCCGTACGAGCGCTCGCGCGACGCACTCGCGCGGCTGCGGCGCGACGCGCCGGTCGATCCCTGGACGGCGTGAAGCTGCGCTACCTGAATCCCGCCACCGGCGGCTGGCCGATGCCGACGATCGCGGCTTTCCTGCAGATGCTGCCGGCCGGTTTCGACGGCAAGGCCTGGCGGCAGACCGACGGCACGGTGTTCAGCGTCGTCGAAGGCAGGGGCCGCGCGATCGTCGAGCGCGAGGTCGACGGCACGAGCGGCGGCAAGGGCGGCGGCAAGGGCGGCGGGGAGGTCGAGCGCACGGTCTTCGAGTTCGGGCCGCGCGACCACTTCGTCGTGCCTTCGTGGCACCGCTGCCGGCTGTCGGCGAGCGACGATGCGATACTGTTCAGCTTCTCGGACCGCCCGATCCACGCCGCGCTCGGCATGCTGCGCGAGGAGCGGCTCGGCTGATCGCTGCCGCGCCGGGGCCCCCCGCGCAACCCCATCCAGGAGAACTTCGTTGGCCTACGTCGTCGCCGCCCCCGAAATCGTATCGCTGCCGGTCAGCGGCAGCGCCGACCGCTTCCCGGTGCGCCGCGTCTTCTGCGTCGGCCGCAACTACGAGGCGCACGCGAAGGAGATGGGCTTCACCGGGCGCGAGCCGCCGTTCTTCTTCCTGAAGCCAGCCGAGGCCGTCGTGCCGGTGCCGGCGGGCAGCGTCGGCGAGATCGCGTATCCGTCGCTCACGAAAGACCTGCACCACGAGATCGAACTCGTTGTGGCCATCGGCACGGGCGGGCGCGACATCGCGGTGGCCGACGCGGCGAGCCACATCTACGGCTATGCGGTCGGGCTGGACATGACGCGGCGCGACCTGCAGGGCGAGATGAAGAAGCAGGGCCGGCCGTGGTGCATCGGCAAGGCTTTCGAGCAATCGGCGCCGATCGGCCCGGTGACGCCGATCGCGCAATGCGGGGAGCTCACGAAGGGCGCGATCTCGCTCACGGTCAACGGCGCGGCGCGCCAGGCGAGCGACGTGTCGATGCTGATCTGGAGCGTCAACGAGGTGATCGCACACCTGTCCACGGCCTGGGTGCTCGCGCCCGGCGACCTGATCATGACCGGCACGCCCGAGGGCGTGGCCGCGGTGGTGCGCGGCGACCGCATGCACGGGGAGATTGCCGGGCTGGGCGCGCTCGACGTGGTCGTGCGCTGACCCCCCGCCGAATCGCCGCCGCGCAACGCCGCGCGGCGGCGCGCGCCACCCTTTTCGCGCGGCAACGGTATTCTTGCGGCCATGGTGTGCATGCATCCCGCGTCCGTGGCGGTCGACTGGGTCTTCGGCTACGGCTCGCTCATCTGGAATCCCGAAATCGATTACGAGCGCGCCGAAGTCGCGCGCGTGCACGGCTATCACCGCGCGTTCTGCATCCGCTCGACCCGCTACCGGGGCACTCCGGAGCAACCCGGGCTGGTGCTCGGGCTCGATCGCGGCGGCAGTTGCGTCGGGGTCGCCTACCGGCTCGCCGCGGCCCGGCGCACGGACGCGATCCGTCATCTCTACGAGCGCGAGATCCCCGACTGGAGCGAGCGGGTCTACCTGCCGGTCGTGGTCGAGGCGCGCCTGCCCTGCGGCACGCGCGTCGACGCGCTGACCTTCGCCGCGGACCGCGACCGCCCGGCCTACCAGCGGCTCGACGACGACGAGATCCTCGAGCGAATCGGATGCTGCGCCGGCCAGCGCGGCGCCAATCGCGACTACGCGATCAACACCGGCGCGCCCTCGAGGCGCGCGGGGTGCGCGACGCGCGCCTCGAGCGCATCGCCCGGCGACTGCTGGCCGCCGAGCGCCGCAGGCGCGAGACGGCCGCCGCCTGAGCGCGGCCGTGGCGCAGCCCGGAGTCCGGGCGACTCACGGCGAAATCGGCCAGGCCGGTCAGGCCGGCAACGCGCTGTCCGCCACGTGCAGCCGGGAGTTCGCCGGCACGCCGGCCATCAGGAATTCCATCTGGTCGGCGAGGATGCGCCGATTGCGCAGGATGAACGCCTCGTACAGGCTGGGCACGTACGGCACGTAGAGCAGCGGCATGCGCGCCTGCTCGGGCGTGCGGTCGCCCTTGCGCAGGTTGCAGGGCTTGCAGGCGCTGACGAGATTGGTCCAGGTGTCGCGGCCGCCGCGGCTTTGCGGTTGCACGTGCTCGGCGGTGAGATCGGAGGCGCGATGCCGCGTGCCGCAGTAGGCACAAATGAAGCGGTCGCGCGCGAACAGCATCTCGCGGGTGAGCGCCGGCGTGTGCTCGAAGCGCGCGCGCCGCGACGAATCGCCGCGCACCGCGACGATCGAGCGCAGCGTGAGCGACGAGCGCTCGCCCGTGGCGCGGCAGGTCCCGCCATGCAGCGTGAAGGCATGGTCGCCGAGGTCCCGGGCCACTTGCTGCTTGTAGTAGTAGCCGACGGCCTCCTCGAAGCCGATCCAGCGGCGTGGCGTGCCGCTCGCATCGAGCGCGAGGATGCTCACCGACAAAGGCACCGACCACACACCGGACTCCTGGAAGCACCTGTCTTGTGGTATGATTGCAACATCATCGCACAAGCGGTGATACCTGCTCAACAAAGGTGTCCCCATGTCAATCCGCGCTCTGCTGCGCGGAGGCAACGCAAGGCACCTGGTCGATTCGATCCTCCTTGCGTTCCTCCGCACCCGCGAAAAGCGGGATCAACTCCTGTTCGCGCTCCTGAAGGTCGCCGCCCCGATCGGGCTGGTCGTGGCGATGCTGCTCGTCGCCGCGCCCGAACCCGCCAGCGTGCTGGCCGCAGCCTCGGTCCCCTGAGCGGCGTAGCTGCGATAATGAACGGTTAGGGCGTTGTCATGCCCCCGCAGGAGTACCGTTCATGATTCACAGCAAGACCCTCCCGATGTTGGCCCTGTGCGCCGCCGCCTCGCTGGCCGGTTGCGCGGCGCCGTCGAAATCGGGCCACACCTACACGACCAGCGAAGCGCGCCGGCCGATGCAGGTGGAGATCGGCGTCATCCAGGCGATCCGCGAAGTCCGCCTGGAACGCAGCCCGCAGACGGGCGTGGGCACCGCTGCCGGTGCCGTGGTCGGCGGGGTGGCCGGATCGAATGTCGGCGGCGGCAAGGGGTCGATCATCGGCTCGGTGCTCGGCGCTGTGGCTGGCGGCGTGGTCGGCAGCCACGCCGAGCAGTCGCTCAGCGATCGCCCGGCGCTCGAGATCACGGTGCGCACCGACGCCGGCCGCACCTTCGCGGTGGTCCAGGAGGCCGGCGGCGAGTCGTTCGCCCCCGGCCAGCGGGTGCGCATCCTCACCGATCCGGCTCGCGGCACGACCCGCGTATCGCAATAGATCATGATCGACACGACCCTCGAACGCTTCAAGGACGACGTCATCGATGCGTCGATGCAGACTCCGGTGGTGCTCGACTTCTGGGCGCCGTGGTGCGGGCCGTGCAAGACGCTCGGCCCGATGCTCGAGAAGCTCGAACAGCAATACGGCGGCCGCTTCCGGCTGGTGAAGGTGGACACCGACGCGCAGCCCGAGCTCGCGCAGCATTTCCGCATCCGCTCGATTCCCACCGTCTTCGGCATCGTCAACGGCCAACCCGTCGACCAGTTCCAGGGCGCGCTGCCCGAGAGCCAGGTGCGCGAGTTCATCGACCGCCTGCTGCCGAACCCGGGCGACATCGAGGTCGAGCAGGCGATGCAGGCGATCGAGCGCGGCGATCACCCCGCCGCGGTCGAACATCTGCAGAAGGCGATCGCCAGCGATCCGGCCAACGACCACGCGCGGCTCGTCTACGCGCAGCTGCTGCTGCAGGACAACGACGCCGGCGCGGCGCAGGCGCAGCTCGCGTTCCTGTCGCCCGAGTCGCTGCAGGATCCGCAGGTGCAGGAATTGCTCGGGCAGGCGCGCCGGCAGCTGGCCGAGGGTGCCGTACCGCCGCCGCCCGGGCTGCTCGAGCGCGTCGCCGACAAGCCCGACGACCTGCAGGCGCGGCTCGACCTCGCCCGGCACTATATCGACCAGAAGGCCTGGTCGCCCGCGCTCGAAGCAGCTGCTCGAGATCGTGCGGCGCGACCGCGCCTTCGGCGACGACGTGGGCCGCAAGACGATGATCGAGGTGTTTGGACTCGCCTCGGCGCAACCCGAGCTCGTCTCCGAGTGGCGGCGCCGGCTCAGTTCGGTGCTCTTCTGAAAGGGGCAAGGTCATGGGCAGCTTCATCGAACTCGCCGCTGCCGACGGACATCGCTTCGCCGCCTGGCAGGCGGCGCCGCAGGGCACGGCGCGCGGCGCCGTGGTCATCGCGCCCGAGATCTTCGGCGTCAACAGCCACATCCGCGGCGTGGCCGACGGCTACGCCGCCGATGGCTACCTGACGATCGCGCCGGCGCTGTTCGACCGCGTGCAGCGCAACTACGAGACCGGCTACGCCCCCGACGAGATCCGGGCCGGCGTCGCGATCATGCAGCGCATCGACTTCGACGACGCGCTGAACGACGTGGCGGCGGCAATCGCGCACGCGAAATCCGCCGGGCGCGTGGCGATCGTCGGCTATTGCTGGGGCGGCACCGTCGCCTGGCTCGCGGCGTCGCGCCTGCCGGGGCTGGCCGCCGCGGTGCCGTATTACGGCGGCGGCATGCCCAACTACATGGACGAATCGCCGAAGTGCCCGGTGCTGTGCCACTTCGGCGAGCGCGACAAGTCGCCGTCGCCGGCGCAGGCGCGTGCGCTGCTGGCCAGGCACCCGGAGGTCGCCGCGCACTTCTACGACGCCGGCCACGGCTTCAACTGCGACCAGCGCGGCTCCTACGACGCGCAGTCGTCCAGGCTCGCGCGCACGCGCACGCTGGAGTTCCTGGCCAAGCAGGTCGGATGACGCGCAGGCCGGCGCGTTCTCAGCGCGCGCCGCTCGCGCGCTCCTTGTCGCGCAACTCGGTCTTCAGCACCTTGCCGTAGCCGCTCTTCGGCAGCGCCTCGACGAAGCGATAGCGCCGCGGCCGCTTGAAGCGCGCGATCTGCCCGAGGCAGTGCGCATCGAGCTCGTTTTCGCCGACCGGCGCGTGCGTCACCACGTAGGCGACGACGATCTCGCCCCATTCGGCGTCGGGCGCGCCGATCACGCTGACTTCCGACACCGCCGGGTGCCGCAGCAGCGCCTCCTCGACTTCGCGCGGATAGACGTTGCTGCCCCCGCTGATGATCAGGTCGCGCTCGCGATCGAGCAGCGTGAGGAACCCGTCGGCGTCGAGCCGGCCGATGTCGCCGGTGCGCAGCCAGCCGTCGCGCAGCACCTGCTCGGTCGCGTGCGGCTGGTTCCAGTAGCCCTTCATCACGACTTCGCCGCGCACGCAGACCTCGCCCGGCTCGCCCACCGGCAACGGCGTGCCGTCGACGGCACGGATCGAGACCTCGACCATCGGCTGCGGATACCCGACCGAGGCCAGCCGCTCGCGATGGCGAGGATGCGAGCGGTCCTCGATGACGTGCCGGGGCAGCACCGTGATCGTCATCGGACTTTCGCCCTGCCCGTAGATCTGCGCCAGGTGCGGGCCGAGCACCTCGCAGGCGTCCTCGACGTCGGCCAGGTACATGGGCCCGCCGCCGTAGACGACCGTGGCCAGCCCCGGCAGCGGCCGCGGCTGCCCGCGCGCCCAGTCGACCAGCCGGCGCACCATCGTCGGGGCTGCGAACAGCGACGCGTTGCCCCAGTGCGCGGCCAGCGCCGCGATCTCGGCGCCGTCGAACCCTCCGGACTCGGGGAGCACGTTGACGCCGCCCTCGAGCACGTACGGAAAGTGGTACATGCCGCTGCCGTGCGACAGCGGCGCCGGATGCAGCATCGTGTCGCCGGGCGCCACCGGCTGCACCTCGGCCAGGTAGGCGAGCGTCATCCAGCGCAGGTTGCGCGCGGTGAGCCGCACCCCCTTGGGCCTGCCGGTGGTGCCGCTGGTGTAGAAGAGCCAGGCGTCGTCGTCTTCGTCGCGAGCGGCGATCGGCGCCGCCGGGCCGGCGCCGTCATCGAGGAACGGATGCCGATCGAGGATCCGGCAGGCGCCGGGCACGTGGCCGGCCAGCCGGTCGGCGTGGCTGACATCGGTGAAGCACAGCGTGGCGGCGCAGTCGGACAGGATGAACGCGGCCTCGCGGCCGTGCAGCCGGGCGTTGATCGGCACCGCGACCATGCCGCCCCACCACACGCCCCAGAGCAGTCGCAGGTAGTCGGGCTGGTTGCCGAAGAACAAGCCGACGCGGTCGCCCGGCACGAGCCCCTGGCCGTGCAGCCAGGCGGCGGCGCGCGCGGCGCTGGCCGCGAACTCGCGGTAGCTGCAGACCGCGGCGCGACCGCGCGCGATCGCGGGCCGATCGCCGAAGACGGCCGCGCTGCGCTCCAGCCAATGCGCAAGGTTCATCGTCATCTCCCGTGCGAGCCGGTACCATTGATTCTGCCATGCACGACTCGCCCGACGTCGCCGAGCGCAAGAATTCCACGCCCCCAAAGCGATCGCTTCTGCGGCGCCCCTGGTTCTGGCTGTTGGCGATCGCGCTCGTCGCGGGCGGCTACTGGGCGATCGACTTTGCCAAGCGACGGGCGGTGGAGGCGGACGGGCAAGCTGCCGGCACGCCGGGGCCTAGTGCGGGTGCGGGTGCGGGTGCGGGTGCGGGCGCGGGTGCGGGTGCGGGTGCGGGTGCGGGCGCGGGCGCGGGTGCGGGTGCGGGTGCGGGTGCCGGCCGGGCCGGCGGGCGCGGGGCCGCTGGCGGCGAGCGCGCGATTCCAGTCACCGTCGCCGCCGTCGGCCGCGCCGACGTGCCGGTGGTGCTCAACGCACTGGGCACGGTCACGTCGCTGCGCACGGTCACCGTGCGCTCGCGCGTCGATGGCCAGTTGTTGCGGGTGAACTTCCGCGAAGGACAGATGGTCGAGGCCGGCGCCCTGCTGGCCGAAATCGACCCGCGGCCCTTCCAGGTGCAGCTCGAGCAGGCGCGGGGACAGCTGGCGCGCGACCGCGCGCTGCTGGAGAACGCGCGACTCGACCTCGAGCGCTACCGCACGCTGGTCGCGCAGGAGGCCGCGAGCGCGCAGCAGCTCGACACCCAGCAGGCGCTGGTGCGCCAGTACGAGGGCGCGGTGAAGTCCGACCAGGGCCAGGTCGACAATGCGCGGCTGCAGCTCGTCTACGCGCGGATCACCGCACCGTTTTCCGGCCGGCTCGGCCTGCGCCTCGTCGACGCGGGAAACCTGGTGCGCGCGGGCGACGCGAACGGCCTGGTCACCATCACGCAGGTGCAGCCGATCGGCGTCACCTTCTCGCTGCCCGAGAAAGACCTCGCGCCGGTGCTCGCGCGCTACCGCGAAAGCAGGCCGATGACGGTGCAGGCGCTCGACCGCGACCAGCGCGAGGTGCTGGCCACCGGCCGCCTCACCACGCTCGACAACCAGATCGACGTGGCCACCGGCACGCTGAAGATGAAGGCCGAGTTCGCCAATGCCGACGGCGCGCTGTTCCCGAACCAGTTCGTCAACGCGCGGCTGAGAATCGACGTGCTCGCCGGCGCCACCGTCGTGCCCAATGCCGCGATCCAGCGCGGCGCGCCGGGCACCTACGTCTACCGGCGCAGTCCGACGGCACCGTGGCGCTGCGCCGCATCGAGACCGGACCGGTCGACGGCGAGCGCACCGCGGTCAAGCGCGGCCTCGAACCCGGCGACCGGGTGGTGATCGACGGCGTCGACAACCTGCGCGACGGCGCGCGGGTCGAGGCGATCGACAAGGCCGAAGCCGAGCGCGCCGCCGCGCAACCGGGCGCGCAGCGCCGGCGCCCGCAGTCGCGCCAGCGCTAGGCAGCCATCCACCCAACGGTCGTCCCCACGTGAGCCCGAACACAGCGCGCGGAGCGCGCGCCCGATGAACCCGTCGCGGCTGTTCATCCTGCGGCCGGTGGCGACCTCGCTGCTGATGGTGGCGATCCTGCTGGCGGGGCTGCTCGGCTACCGACTGCTGCCGCTGTCGGCGCTGCCCGAAGTCGACTATCCGACGATCCAGGTCACCACGCTGTATCCGGGCGCGAGCCCCGACGTGATGACCTCGTCGGTCACCGCGCCGCTTCGAGCGCCAGTTCGGCCAGATGCCGGGCCTGAAGCAGATGTCGTCGGCCAGCTCGGGCGGCGCCTCGGTGATCACGCTGCAGTTCGAGCTCACGCTGCCGCTGGACGTGGCCGAGCAGCAGGTGCAGGCGGCGATCAACGCGGCCGGCACGACGCTGCCCAACGACCTGCCGGTGCCGCCGATCTACAGCAAGGTCAACCCGGCCGACGCGCCGGTGCTCACGATCGGCGTGGCCTCGCGCACCATCCCGCTGCCGCGGGTTCGCGATCTCGTCGAGACGCGCGTGGCGCAGAAGATCGCGCAACTGCCCGGCGTCGGGCTGGTCTCGATCGCCGGCGGGCAGCGCCCGGCGATGCGCGTGCGCGTCGACCCGAAGGCGCTCGCCTCGACGGGGCTCGGCATCGAGGACGTGCGCACTGCCATCGTCAACGCCAACGCGAACCAGGCCAAGGGCAGCTTCGACGGGCCGACCCGCGCGGCCACGATCGACGCCAACGACCAGATCCGCGCGGTCTCGGGCTATCGCGACCTGGTCCTCGCGTATCGCGGCGGCGCGCCGCTGCGGCTTGCCGACGTCGCGGAGATCACCGAGGGCGCCGAGAACGACCGGCTGGCCGCCTGGGCCAACGAAGCGCCGGCGATCGTGCTGAACATCCAGCGCCAGCCGGGATCGAACGTGATCGAGGTCGTCGACCGGGTCAAGGAGCTGCTGCCCACGCTGCGCGCATCGCTGCCGGGCGCGGTCGAGGTCACGGTGCTCACCGACCGCACCACGACGATCCGCGCATCGGTGCGCGACGTGCAGCGCGAACTGGCGCTGGCGGTCGCGCTGGTGGTGATGGTGATCTTCCTGTTCCTGCGCAACCTGTCGGCCACGGTGATTCCGAGCGTCGCGGTGCCGCTGTCGCTCGTGGGCACCTTCGGCGTGATGGTGCTGGCCGGCTTCTCGCTGAACAACCTCACGCTGATGGCGCTCACCATCGCCACCGGCTTCGTGGTCGACGACGCGATCGTGATGATCGAGAACATCGCGCGCTATCTCGAGCGGGGCGATTCGCCGCTCGAGGCCGCGCTGAAGGGCTCGAAGCAGATCGCCTTCACGATCATCTCGCTCACCGTGTCCCTGATCGCGGTGCTGATTCCGCTGCTGTTCATGGCCGACGTGGTGGGCCGGCTGTTTCGCGAGTTCGCGATCACGCTGGCGGTGGCGATCCTGATCTCGGCGGTCGTCTCGCTCACGCTCACGCCGATGATGTGCGCGCGGCTGCTGCGGCACGTGCCGCCCGAGCGCGAGGGGCGCTGGCAGCGCGCCAGCGGCGCGGCGTTCGAGCGCCTGATCGCGGTCTACGGGCGCCTGCTCGACAAGGTGCTCGATCACCAGCCGGCGACGCTCGCGGTCGCGGTGCTCACGCTCGCGCTCACCGTCGCGCTGTACGTCGTCGTGCCCAAGGGCTTCTTCCCGGTGCAGGACACCGGCGTGATCCAGGGCATCTCCGAGGCCGGGCAGTCGGTCTCGTTCGCCGCGATGGCCGAGCGCCAGCAGGCGCTGGCGCGCGAGATCCTGAAGGACCCCGCGGTCGAGAGCCTGAGCTCGTTCATCGGCGTCGACGGCGTGAACCCGACGCTGAACACCGGCCGGATGCTGGTGAACCTGAAGCCGCTGGCCGAGCGCGACGCCGACGCGTCCGCCGTGATCCGCCGGCTGCAGCCGCGGCTCGCGCAGCTGCCCGGCATCACGCTGTACATGCAGCCGGTGCAGGATCTCACCGTCGAGGACCGCATCAGCCGCACGCAGTACCAGTTCAGCCTGGAAGACCCCGACCCCGAACGACTCTCGCTGTGGGTGCCGCGGATGGTCGAGCGGATGCAGGCGATTCCCGCCCTGGCCGACGTCGCCAGCGACCTGCAGGACCGCGGCCTGCAGGCGTACCTGGAGATCGACCGCGACGCCGCCGGCCGGCTCGGACTGTCGATGAACGCGATCGACAACGCGCTGTACAGCGCGTTCGGCCAGCGGCAGGTGTCGACGATCTTCACGCAGGCCAACCAGTACCGCGTGGTGCTCGAGGTGGCGCCGCAGTTCCAGGCGAACCCGGGCTCGCTCGAGGCGATCCACGTGAGCGGCAGCGCCGGCCAGCTGGTGCCGTTGTCGAGCATCGCGCACGTGGTCGAGCGGCCGACCGCGCTGGTGATCAACCACCTCGGCCAGTTCCCCGCGGCGACGATCTCGTTCAACCTCGCGCCGGGCGCGTCGCTCGGCGAGGCGGTCGACGCGATCCACGCGGCCGAGCGCGAGCTCGGCCTGCCGGCGAGCATCCAGACGCGCTTCCAGGGCGCCGCGCTGGCGTTCCAGGCTTCGCTCGACAGCACGCTGTGGCTGATCCTCGCCGCGCTGGTCATGATGTACATCGTGCTCGGCGTGCTCTACGAGAGCTACATCCACCCGGTCACGATCCTGTCGACGCTGCCCTCGGCCGGCGTCGGGGCGCTGCTCGCGCTGATGCTGGCCGGCAGCGACCTGGGCATCGTCGCGGTGATCGGCATCGTGCTGCTGATCGGCATCGTGAAGAAGAACGCGATCATGATGATCGACTTCGCGCTCGACGCCGAGCGCAACGAGGGCAAGTCGCCGCGCGAGGCGATCTACCAGGCCTGCCTGCTGCGCTTCAGGCCGATCCTGATGACCACGATGGCGGCGCTGCTGAGCGCGCTGCCGCTGATGCTGGGCACCGGCGTGGGCTCGGAGCTGCGCCACCCGCTCGGCGTGACGATGGTGGGCGGCCTGCTGGTGAGCCAGGTGCTCACGCTGTTCACCACGCCGGTCGTCTACCTGGCTTTCGACCGGCTGGCACGACGATGAAGATGCAGCGATGAACTTCTCCGAGGTGTTCATCCGCCGGCCGGTGGCGACCACGCTGATCACGCTGGGCATCGTGCTCTCCGGGCTGGCCGCGTTCCGGCTGCTGCCGGTGGCGCCGCTGCCGCAGATCGAGTACCCGACGATCTCGGTGTCGGCGTCGCTGCCCGGCGCGAGTCCCGAGATCATGGCCGCCACCGTGGCCACGCCGCTCGAGCGCGCGCTCGGGCGCATCGCCGGCGTCACCGAGATGACCTCGAACAGCTCGCTCGGGCAGACGCGCGTGGTGCTGCAGTTCGACCTCGACCGCTCGATCGAGAGCGCCGCCAACGACGTGCAGGCGGCGATCAACGCGGCGCGCGGCTCGCTGCCCAGCGGCCTGGTGCGCAACCCCACCTACCGCAAGGTGAACCCGGCCGACTCGCCGGTGTTCATCATCGCGCTCACTTCCGCATCGATGACGCGCGGGCAGATGTACGACGTCGCGGCGACGGTACTCGCGCAGAAGCTGTCGCAGGTGCGCGGCGTGGGCCAGGTCACGATCGGCGGCAGCTCGCTGCCGGCGGTGCGCGTGCAGGTCAACCCGCTGCAGCTCGATCGCTACGGCATCGGCCTGGAGCAGGTGCGGCTGGCGATCGCCGGCGCGAACGCCAACCGCCCCAAGGGCTCGGTGTCCGATGAAGCGCGCCACTGGCAGGTGGGCGCCAACGACCAGTCGCGCGACGTCGCCGACTACGTGCCGCTGGTGGTCAGCTATCGCAACGGCGCGGCGGTGCGGCTGTCCGACGTGGCCGAGGTGCGCGAGTCGGTCGAGGACGAGCGCAACGCCGGCTCGTCCAACGGCAAGCCCTCGGTGCTGCTGGTGGTCTACCGGCAGCCCGGGGCGAACATCATCGAGACGGTCGATCGCATCTACGAGCTGATGCCGGGGCTGCGCGCGCTGGCGCCGGCGGCGATCGACCTTCAGGTGGTGCTCGACCGCACGCCGACGATCCGCGCGTCGCTGCGCGAGATCGAGCGCACGCTGCTGATCTCGGTCGCCCTCGTGGTGATGGTCGTGTTCCTGTTCCTGCGCAGCGCGGCCGCCACGCTGGTGCCGGCCGTGGCGGTGCCGGCCTCGCTGGTGGGCACCTTCGGCGTGATGTACCTCGCCGGCTACAGCCTGGACAACCTGTCGCTGATGGCGCTCACCATCGCCACCGGCTTCGTGGTCGACGACGCGATCGTGGTGCTGGAGAACATCGCGCGCCGCCGCGAGGCGGGCGAGGCGCCGCTGGCCGCGGCGATCGCCGGCGCGCGAGAGGTGAGCTTCACGGTGGTCGCGATCAGCCTGTCGCTGATCGCGGTGTTCATCCCGATCCTCGCGATGGGTGGCGTCGTCGGGCGGCTGTTTCGCGAGTTCGCGGTCGTGCTGTCGGTGGCGATCCTGATCTCGCTGCTGGTGTCGCTGACCACGACGCCGATGCTGTGCGCGCGCTTCCTCGGCGGGCGGCGCGGCGGCGGGCATTTAGCGGGCGTATCCGGCGGCAGCGCGAGCACGGGCATGGACGCCGGCGATGCTCGCGCCGCCGAGAGCCGGCTTGCCCGCTTCGGGCGCCACGCGCTCGAGCGCGTCGTCGACGGCTACTCGCGCAGCGTCGGCTGGGCGCTCGACCACGGCTGGCTGATGCTCGGGCTGCTCGCGGCGACGATCGCGCTCAACGTCTGGCTCTACACCGTCGTGCCCAAGGGCTTCTTCCCGGCGCAGGACACCGGGCGCCTGTTCATGTCGGTCCGCGGCGACCAGAGCATCTCGTTCCGGGCGATGCAGAAGAAGCTCGCCGACTTCATCGAGATCGTCCGCGCCGACCCCGCGGTCACGATCGTCACCGGCTTCACCGGCGGCTCGCGCGTGAACAGCGGCTGGGGCTTCGTCACGTTGAAGCCGCTCGGCGAGCGCAGGGAGAGTGCCGAGCAGGTGGTCGCGCGGCTGCGGGTCGCCACCTCGCGCGTGCCGGGCGCACGGGTCTTCATCGTGCCGGCGCGCGAGATCCGCATCGGCGGGCGCGAGAGCAGCTCGGAGTTCCAGTACACGCTGCTCACCGACGACCTCGAGGTGCTGCGCACCTGGGAGCCGCGCATCCGCAACGCGCTCAGCCGCTTGCCGCAGCTCACCGACATCGACACCGACCAGGAAGACAAGGGCCGGCAGGTGTCGCTCGCCATCGACCGCGACGCGGCCGCGCGGCTCGGCATCCCGACCCGGCTCGTCACCAGCCTGCTCAACGACGCCTACGGACAGCGGCAGGTATCGACGATCTACCAGCCGCTGAACCAGTATCACGTGGTGCTCGAAGTGGGCCCGGAGTTCCGCGACAGCCCCGAAGACCTGGGCAGCTTCAGCGTGCCCAACGCGGCCGGCGTCGCGGTGCCGCTGTCGCAGTTCGCCAGCTGGACGACGACGCCGGCGCCGCTGGGCGTGAGCCACCAGGGCCAGTTCGCCGCCTCGACGATCTCGTTCAGCCTGCCCGAAGGCGCGTCGTTGTCGGAGGCCACCGCCGCGATCGAGGACGCGGTGGCGCGCCTGGCCGTGCCCACGAGCCTGTACGGCAGCTTCGCGGGCACCGCCGGCGCGTTCCAGCGCTCGCTCGAGAGCCAGCCGCTGCTGATCCTGGCCGCGCTGATCACCGTCTACCGGTACTCGGCATCCTCTACGAGAGCCCGGTGCACCCGATCACGATTCTGTCGACGCTGCCCTCGGCGGGCGTCGGCGCGCTGCTCGCGCTGATGGCCACCGGCACCGAGTTCAGCATCATCGCGCTGATCGGCGTGCTGCTGCTGATCGGCATCGTGAAGAAGAACGCGATCATCATGATCGACTTCGCGATCGCCGCCGAGCGCGAACTGGGCCTCGCGCCGCGCGAGGCGATCCACCGCGCGTGCCGGCTGCGCGTGCGCCCGATCCTGATGACGACGACGGCGGCGATGCTGGGCGCGGTGCCGCTCGCGATCGGCACCGGCAACGGCGCCGAGCTGCGCCAGCCGCTCGGCATCACGATCGTCGGCGGGCTGGCGCTGAGCCAGCTGCTCACGCTCTACACGACGCCGGTCGTCTACCTGTACCTCGACCGGCTCGCCGCGCGCGTGCGGCGCCTGCGCCGCCCGTCCTCCGGCGCCATGCGGCCCCCGACTTCCGAGAACGTGTGAACGAACCCTCCATGCCCGCCCTGCAAGCCAGAATGCGCCCCCATGCGCTGCTGGTCGCGTCGCTGTGTGCGCTGCTCACCGGCTGCGCTGGCCCGCCCGCGTACGTGCGCCCCGAGGTCGCCGTTCCCGCCGCCTACAAGGAGCAGCCCCCCGACGGCTGGCAGGCGGCGCGCCCGTCCGATCTGCAGCGCGGCCCCTGGTGGCGCGTGTTCGGCGATGCACAACTCGATGCGCTGATCGCCGACCTGGACGCCGGCAACCAGGACCTGCGCCGCGCCGAGGCCGTGCTGCGCCAGGCGCGCGCCGCCTCCGACGCCGCGCGTTCGAGCCTGTATCCGTCGATCTCGGGCGGCGCGGCCGCGAGCCGCGTCCACCGGGCAGGCGCGAGCTTCGATGCCTACAGCCTCGACGTCGCCGCGGGCTGGGAGCTCGACCTCTGGGGCCGGGTGCGCAGCGGCGTTGCCGCCGCCGAGGCCGCCGCGAGCGCGAGCGAGGCCGACCTCGCGGCAGCGCGCCTGTCGCTGCAGGCGCAGCTCGCGCAGAGCTACCTTCAGCTGCACATCGCCGACGCGCAGCGCAAGCTGCTCGGCGACACCGTCGAGTCGTACCGGCGCTCGCTCGAACTCACGCGCAACCGGCTGGCCGCCGGCGTGGTCACGCGCGCCGACGTCGCGCAGGCCGAGCTGCAGCTCAAGAGCGCCGAGGCGCAACGGCTCGAGGCCGGCATCGCGCGCGCCCAGCTCGAGCATGCGATCGCGCTGCTCACCGGCCGTGCGCCGGCCGCGCTGGCGCTCGGCGAGATGCCGCTTCCTGCCGAAGTGCCGGCGGTGCCGGCCAGCCTGCCCTCGCAGCTACTCGAGCGGCGCCCCGACGTGGCCGCGGCCGAACGCCGCGTCGCCGCGGCCAACGCGCAGATCGGCGTGGCACGCGCCGCGTACTTCCCGTCGCTCAATCTGTCGGCCGACGGCGGCTTCCGGTCGAACCGTCTGGGCGAGCTGCTGTCGCTGCCGAACCGCTTCTGGTCGCTGGGCCCGTCACTGGCCGCGACGCTGTTCGACGGCGGCGCGCGCGCGGCGGCCAGCGCGCAGGCCGAGGCCGCCTACGACGCGACCGTCGCCGCCTACCGGCAGGCCGTGCTCGGCGCCCTCGGCGAGGTCGAGGACAACCTGGTCGCGCTGTCGGTGCTGGCCGACCAGGAGCGCGTGCAGCGCGAGGCGCTGGCCGCCGCGCGCACCTCGCTGGAGATCGTGACGCTGCAGTACAAGGCCGGCACCGTCTCCTACCTGAACGTGATCGTCGTGCAAGCCGCCGTGCTGCAGACCGAGCGCGCCGTGCTCGACCTGCGCGGCCGCCGCCTGACCGCGACGGTGGCGCTGATCAAGGCGACCGGCGGCAACTGGTAGGCGCATCGCGCCGGCGCAGGCACAGGAGCCGCCGCATGAGCTCATGCGCAGCGCGCACGTACCGCCCGGCAGGTTCGCACCGGTGTCAGAATGCGCGGTTCGCACGACGCGCGGCCGGCCAGGCCGCGCACTCCTGATCCACCCCGACCGGAATCCTCCGATGCGCCTCGAGACCCTCGCCGTCCACGCCGGCTACACCCCCGAACCGACCACGAAGGCGGTGGCGGTGCCGATCTACCAGACCGTCGCCTACGCCTTCGACAGCGCCCAGCACGGCGCCGACCTGTTCGACCTGAAGGTGCCGGGCAACATCTACACGCGGATCATGAACCCCACCGAGGACGTGCTGGAGAAGCGCGTCGCCGCGCTCGAGGGCGGCGTCGGGGCGCTGGCGCTGGCCTCGGGCATGGCCGCGATCACCTACGCGATCCAGACGATCACCGAAGCCGGCGACAACATCGTTTCGGCCAGCCAGTTGTACGGCGGCACCTACAACCTGTTCGCGCACACCTTCCCGCAGCAAGGCATCGAAGTGCGCTTCGCCGATGCGCGCAAGCCGGAGAACTTCGCCGCACTGATCGACGCGCGCACCAAGCTGATCTTCTGCGAATCGATCGGCAACCCGCTCGGTAACGTCGCCGACATCGGCGCGCTGGCCGAGGTCGCGCACGCGCACGGCATTCCGCTGGTGGTCGACAACACCGTGCCCAGCCCGTACCTTTGCCGACCGTTCGAGCACGGCGCCGACATCGTGGTGCACGCGCTCACCAAGTACCTCGGCGGCCACGGCAACAGCCTCGCCGGCGCGATCGTCGACAGCGGCAAGTTCCCGTGGGCGGAGCACAAGGCGCGCTTCAAGCGGCTGAACGAGCCCGACGTCAGCTACCACGGCGTGGTCTACACCGAGGCGCTGGGGCCGGCCGCCTACATCGGGCGCGCGCGCGTCGTGCCGCTGCGCAACACCGGCGGGGCGATCTCGCCGTTCAACGCGTTCCTGATCCTGCAGGGCATCGAGACGTTGCCGCTGCGCATGGAGCGCATCTGCGAGAACACGCTGGCGATCGCGAAGCACCTGCAGAAGCATCCGAAGGTGGGTTGGGTGCAATACGCCGGACTGCCCGAGCACCCCGACCACGCGCTGGTGAAGAAGTACATGGGCGGGAGAGCGTCCGGCATCCTGTCCTTCGGCCTGAAGCAGGGCGGGCGCGAGGCCGGCGCGCGCGTGCTCGATGCGCTGCAGCTGTTCACGCGGCTGGTGAACATCGGCGACGCGAAGTCGCTGGCCACGCATCCGGCCTCCACCACGCACCGGCAGCTCTCGCCCGAGGAGCTCGCCAAGGCGGGGGTCAGCGAGGACATGCTGCGGCTGTCGATCGGCATCGAGCACATCGACGACCTGATCGAGGACTTGGACCGGGCGCTGGCGGCGGGCTAGACAGCGATGCCGGACGGCGCGCGGTGCCGGGCGGCGCGACGAACGCCTCGGCCGTCGGCAGGGTTTCGATTGACTCGTCGCTGCCGGCGGCCGAAGCTGTCGGAATGCTGCGGCCCCGATCGATGCGAATCCTCCGCCTCGCGCTCGTGTTCGTTGCGCTCTTCTTCGGCCTCGCGACGCTCGTCGCGGGCGCGCGGGTCCTGGTGGGCTCCGACCCGGGATACGTCGTGTTCGAGCCGCTGCTCGTCTACAACGTCGCGATGGGGTTCACGTACATCGCCGCGGGCATCGTCGCGTGGCGCAGCCTCGGCTGGGGCAAGCGCGCGGCGCTTGCGATCTTCGTGCTCAACCTGGCCGTGCTGGCCGCGATCGCATGGCTGTATTCGAATGGCGGCGCGGTCGCCGTCGAGAGCGTGCGCGCGATGATCCTGCGCACGGCCGTGTGGCTCGCGCTGTTCCTCGGTTTCGCGTGGGTCCACCGGAGATCGCAATGATCGTCACCGTCTTTCGCTCGCGGCTCAATCCCGAAGCCCGCGACGAATACATGGCCATGGCTCCGAGAATGGCCGAGCTCGCGAGGTCGATGCCGGGCTACCTGTCGCACAAGACCTTCGTCGCTGAGGACGGCGAGCGCGTGACGATCGTCGAGTTCGAGTCCGAAGAGACGCAGCGCCACTGGTCGATGAACGCCGAACACGTCGCGGCCAGGAAGAGGGGCCGCGAGGCGTTCTACAGCGAGTACAGCATCCAGGTCTGTACGATCGCGAGAGAGTCGCGCTTCCCGTCGAAGCGCACTTAAATGGCCCCGATTCGCCCCAACATCGCCGACAAGCGGCGCAGCTTCCGCCAGCTGCACGACTCCGGCTGTTTCGTCATTCCGAATCCCTGGGACATCGGCAGCGCGCTCTACCTGCAGGGGCTCGGGTTCAGCGCGCTCGCGACCACGAGTTCCGGCTTCGCGTGGAGCCAGGGACGCGCAGACGGGTCGATGCCGCGCGACGCGGTCCTCGAGCACCTTTCGGCACTCGTCGCCGCGACCGACCTGCCGGTGAACGCCGACTTCGAGAGCGGCTTCGCGCCCGATTCGGCCGGCGTCGCGGAAAGCGTGCGACTGGCGGTGCAGACCGGCATCGCGGGCCTGTCGATCGAGGACTCGACCGGCGATCCGGCGCGGCCGCTGCGCGACCTCGACGAGGCGGTCGCCCGGGTCCGCGCGGCGCGCGGCGCGATCGATCGAGCCGGCGGCGACGTGCTGCTGGTCGGGCGGGCAGAATGCTTCATCGTCGGCCATCCGGATCTCGACGAGACGATCGCCCGCCTGAAGGCCTACGCGAATGCCGGCGCCGACTGCCTCTATGCCCCCGGCATCCGCACCCGCGAACAGATTGCCGCGGTCATCGCCGCGGTCGCGCCGAAGCCGGTCAACCTGCTGGTCGGCACGGCGAGCGAGCTCACGATGCGCGACATCGCCGGGCTCGGCGTGCGGCGCGTGAGCGTCGGCGGCGCGCTGGCCCGCGCCGCCTGGGCGGGCCTGATGACCGCCGCACGCTCGATCGTCGAGCAGGGACGCTTCGACGGCTTCGCGAACGCCGCGTCGGGCCGCGAGCTCGATGCCTTCTTTCGCGGGCAGGCCAAGGCCCCGGGCACCGGCTGACCGAAGTCTGGACCGCGCGCTCGCATCGTGCACCGCCACCGTCATCGCCATGCACGCCGCGCAGCTCGGCGTCACGCTGGACACGCTGAAGGTCTCGGTGTCGAGCGAGTCCGACGTCCGGGGGCTGCTTGGGACGGACGAGAAAATCTCTGCGGGGCTGGACGGCATGCACTTGCACGTCCAGATCGGTGCCGCGGGCGCCAGCCCCGAGCAGCTGCGGGACATCGTGTCCTGGGCGGATTCGCACTCGCCGGTCGGCTGCACGGCTCGGGGCGCCCGGAGCACCGCGCTCGGGATCGAGGTGGTCTAGACACCATGGTCGCCCGCGTCATTGCGGGCGACCATGGTGTCCAGGCGGCTACAGCTCGGTGTACTTGCGGCTCGTGCCGCGGGCGCGCTCGGCCGGGTACTTCTGCGCATTGAGCTGCATCTTGCGCTTCGCCGCCTGCACCAGGTCGACGTCGAGCTTGTCGGCGAGCCGCACCAGGTAGAGCAGCACGTCGGCCATCTCCTCGCCGACCTTCGCGAGCGTCTCGGGCGGCAGCCTGCGCGACTGCTCCTCGCCCATCCACTGGAAGTGCTCGAGCAGTTCGGCCGCCTCGACCGACAGCGCCATTACGAGGTTCTTCGGCGCGTGGAACTGGTCCCAGTCGCGCTCGTCGGCGAAGCGGCGCAGCGCCTGCGCGAGTTCGCGCAGCGGGTCGGCGGCGTCCGGTTGATCTTGCATTGTCGCGGAGAGGGGGAGAATGGCGATCGGCTGGCAGCCAGCATGATAGTCCGTTCGAAAGGCGAACCCATGTGGCCGAAAGGAGCGACGATGAAGCAAGACCCCGACTACGAGGCGATGCTGCGCGTCGCCGTCGACGAGGCACGCCGCGGCCTGGCCGAAGGCGGCATCCCGATCGGCGCGGCGATCTTCGGCCGCGACGGAAGCCTGCTCGGCGCCGGCCACAACCGGCGGGTGCAGGAGAACGACCCGTCGGTTCATGCGGAGACTGATGCCTTTCGCAAGGCGGGTCGGCAGCGCAGCTACCGCGACAAGGTGATGGTCACGACGCTCGCACCCTGCTGGTACTGCAGCGGGCTGGTGCGCCAGTTCGGGATCGGCACGGTGGTGGTAGGCGAATCGGTCAACTTCGCCGGAGGGATCGACTGGCTTCGCGAGAACGGCATCGAAGTCATCGACCTGGCATCGAAGGAGTGCGTGGACCTGCTGGCGGACTACGTCCGGCACAACCCGGAAGTCTGGAACGAAGACATCGGGCAGGAGTAGTCTTTGCACTTGCTCATCGCGGGAAGATCGCATGGCGGCCAACCTGAACTTCGTGCGACAGCAGGGCTTGCGGGATGCAACGCCCGCCTCCTGCGCCTACCAGTATCCGGCATGGTTCCTCGCGCTGTGGGTGCTGCTGCTTACGGGCCAGGGCGGCTTCGCGAAGCGCACGCTTCCCTGGGTCGAAGGCGAGCAGCCTCGACAGCCCTCCTCTTGACCCGCCGGATCGCGAAGGCGAGCATCGCACCTCATGGACTTCCACCTCTGGTTGCTCTACCTGCTCACGGCGATCGGGCTGTCGCTGTCGCCCGGCCCCAACGGCCTGCTGGCGTTGACGCACGGCGCACTGCACGGCCGGCGCAGGACGATGTACACGATCTGCGGCGGCGCACTGGGCTTCGTCGCCGTGATCGCGCTGTCGATGTTCGGAATCGGCGCGCTGCTGCAGGCCTCGCTCGGCTGGCTGACGGTGATGAAGTGGGTGGGCGGTGCCTACCTCGCATGGCTCGGCATCCAGGTCTGGCGATCGCCGCCGATCGGCATCGAGGCGCCCGGCCCGGCCGCGCCGCGCGCGCGCTGGTCGCTGTTCCGGCAGGGGCTGCTGTCCGCGGTGACCAACCCCAAGGGGATCCTCTTCTTCGCCGCATTCCTGCCGCAATTCATCGACCCGACGCGCAGCCTCTTCGTGCAGTTCCTGGTGATGGCCGGCACCTTCGCGGCCACCGAGATGATCACCGAGACGCTCATCGCGAGCATGGCGCATCGCATCAGCCCATGGCTGCGCCGTGTCGGCCGCCGCTTCAACCAGGCCTGCGGCGGCCTGTTCGTGGCGATCGGGGTCGCGTTGCCGCTGCGAGGCTGAGTCTTCTGCCCGACGGCCTGTTCGCGCGCGTGCTGTCGGTCGACGAGGCTTGCGGAACAGGCCGAACGACGAGCGCTGGGCCAAGCCGCCGCCTGTAGGCCGCGAGCCGCCGTTCGTCGCGGCCGATTCCACCTGCATCGCCGCGCAAGGGATAAGGACGGGAGACAAACCACCGGGGGCGGCGAGATGAAGACGAGCCGGATGACCACCCTGAAGCCGAACCCGATCGCGCCGTTCGGCGCGGCCCGGCTTGCCGTCCGGAATGCGGCATGGATCCGGTCGCCGTACCTGCCTGCGATCGGCGCCGGCGCGCTGCTCTGGCTGCTTGCCGGCGCCGTCGGCAGCGGGCGCGAAGCCTGGTCTTCGGGCTTCTACTGGGTTCTTGCCTATCCGCTGTCGGTCGCGGTCGCGGGCTTCCTGGGCTACCGGTATCCCGAGCGAGCCTGGCGCTGGGGGCTCGCGGTGATCCTCGCGCAGGCCGCGATGCATTCGATCGCGGCGCTCGGACGCGGCTTCCTGCCGACCGGGTCGACCCTGTTCGTGCTGCTGGCCCTGCCCGCAGTCGGTGTCGCCATGATCGGTGCGCGTCTCGGCCCGGCGGACGAGGGCGGTCGCTCACTGCGCTGAGCCGACAGCCGTCGCGCTAACGGGCGTATTGCCCGCGCGCGAGCGCAGCGCCCGCCGCGAGCGCCCGCAACTTGGCCAGCGCCACGTCGCGCTTCATCGGCGCCATGCCGCAGTTGGTGCACGGAAAGAGCCGGTTCACCGGCACGTAGCGCAGCGCGCGTCCGATCGTGTCGGCGACTTCCTCGGGCGTCTCGACCGCGTCGGTGGCCACGTCGATGACGCCGACCAGCACGTCCTTGCCTTCGTGCACGACAGCCCCTCGATCGCGCGGTGCAGCGCGGCGATGCCCCAGGCCTTCACGTCGTCCATGAAGACGTTGAACGCAGGCTCGTCGAACTGGATCACGTCGACGCCGTCGGCCTGCAGCGCGCGCGCCTCCTGGTTCAGCAGCTCGGCGAAGGCCATCGCCAGCTTCGCGCGACTGCCGTAGTGCGCATCGGCGACCGTGTCGACGATCGTCATCGGCCCCGGCAGCGTGAACTCGAGCTTCTTCGTCGTGTAGGCGCGCGCGATCCGGGCCTCGCTCGCGTGCACGCGGCCCTTCAGCCGCAGCGGGCCCGTAACCTGCGGCACCATCGCTTCGTAGCGGTTGTCGCGGATGCCCATCTTGACTTTGTGCTCGAAGTCGATCCCCTCGACTGCCGCGAGAAATCCGTGCACGAAGTGCTGGCGGCTCTGCTCGCCGTCGGTGACGATGTCGAGCCCCGCCTGCTCCTGCTCTTTCAGCCACAGCACCGTGGCATCGCGCTTGGCTTCGGCGAGCGCCTCGCCCTGCTGCTTCCACGCGGGCCAGAGCTTGTCGGTTTCGGCGAGCCAGCCCGGTTTCGGCAGGCTGCCGGCGACGGTGGTCGGGAACATCGCGAATCTCCCAGGTGGTCAGCGCAGCCGCGCCGCGAGCGCCCACAGGCCCGCCCCGCCGAGCAGCGAACCGCCGACGAGATTGAAGCCGCGCTGCGCGCGACGCGACTCCAGCATGCGCCGCGCGGCACCGGCGAAGACCGCATACAGCGTCGCGTTCAGCGTTGCCAGGACGACGAACGTGCTCGCGAGCAACCAGAGCTGCGGCGCGACGGGAGCGCCCGGCGCGAGGAACTGCGGAAGAAAGGCGATGAAGAAGACGATGCCTTTTGGATTGAGCGCGGTCACCCGGTAGGTGTTGACGAACAGCCGGGCGGGCGAGTCGGGCGCCGCGACGGTCGCTGGCCCGCTGTCGGCCACGCCGGCGCGAAGCAGCTTGAAGCCCGGTAGAGGAGGTACGAGCCGCCGACCCACTTGACGACCGTGAACCAGAACGCCGACGCGGCGAGAAGGCTGCCGAGGCCGACCAGCGACAGGGCGAGCGCCGTGCAATCGCCCAGGGCGACGGCGGCGACCAACGGTACCCTGGCCTTGGGGCCATGCGCGACCGAGTAGCTGATGACCGTGAGGATCGTGGGGCCCGGGATGACGAGCAGCACCGCCGACGCGGCCACGAATGCGAGCCAGAGTTCAATGCGCACGAAGGTCTCCCGTTGCTCCTGGTCGGCTATTTGAACCTGGCCCCGAGGAGCTTCGGCAGATTGCCCACCGCCGCAGCCCCGAAGCGCTTGATGCGCTCGAGCGCTTCGTTCATCGGTTGGCCATGGTGGTCGTCGGGGTGGAAGGTGCGCCTGACGTTCGAGCCGGGGGCGGCGGCCGGGCAGGCGCGTGACCGATGCGACGGATGATGAACTACATCGGCGCGGGGGCCAAGCGGGTCGCCGCCACACCACTTGACGGAGAACCATTATGGAACCATACTGCAACCTTCAACGAGGTGCAGCCATGCCGACGACCCTGACCCTGAAGAACATTCCAGACGAGGTGTACGAGCGGCTCAAGGCGTCCGCGCAGGCTCACCGACGAAGCCTGAACAGCGAGGCCATCGTGTGCCTGGAGTCGGTGTTGATTCCGGGGCGAATTGCCGTCAGCGAGCGGCTGGCCAGAGCTCGGGCGCTGCGCACCGCGCTTCCGAAGGCGAAGTTCCGGGCCAAGGACATCGACGCCTACAAGCGCGAGGGCCGGCAGTGATCGTCGTGGACAGCAACGTCATCGCATACCTGTACCTGCCGGGCGACTTCACCGGGAAGGCGGAGGCCTTGCTGGAGCACGACGCGGACTGGGCTGCACCGCTGCTGTGGCGAAGCGAGTTTCGCAACATCCTGGCCGGCTACATGCGTCGCAAGACGCTCACGTTCGAGGCGGCGCGCGACGTCCAGTTGGAGGCAGAGAGCCTGATGGCTGGGGTCGAGCACGAGGTCGACTCGCGCCTGGTGCTCGAGCTCGTGCGCGACAGCGATTGCTCGGCTTACGACTGCGAGTTCGTGGCGCTGGCGATGACGCTCGGGGTGAAGCTCGTCACGATGGACGCCAGGCTCCTGAAGGCATTCCCGAAGCACGCCGTGGCGCTTTCTGCCGGCTGACGCTCGCGCTCGACGGTGCGCTATGGGCGAAGGTCGAACGTCACCAGCTCGACCGTCTCCGTGCCCAGGTACGGATTGTGGCGCACCGACCTGACGATTGCCCTGGCCGCGGAGGAATACCAGTACCTCGTGGTCGTTCGCCCGGCATAGACGGAATTGATCGGGGAGGTGCCGCCCAACTCCCCGATCGCCACGAGCTTGAATGCCTCGAACCGGACGGCGGAGCGGATCCGGCGCAACGACGGGTTGGGCGTCATGCCGATCACCTGCGTGGGACTCAGCCCTTCGGCGTGCCCAACGGCGGACGGTTCTTGCGATACGAGTTCTTCAGGGCGATCTTTCCGTCCCGAAACGTGAACAGATCGCAACCGCGAACCTCGACCCGAGTGCCGTCGGCGCGTGTTCCGGTAAACGTCCATTCCGATACTCCGCGGTCGCCGTGGACGAGATGCCGGGCGCCGCTCCAGTGGGCATCGGGGAAGGTCGCCCACACGTCCTCGAAGCCGGCTCGCACGGCCTCGCGACCCGAATACCGGGTGCCGCAGACCTCGGGGCCTGCAGAGGCCTCGAAGACACAATCCTCGGTCATGAACGACATGAGGGCATCGACGTCGTGTCGGTTCCACGCATCGGCGAAGGCTTGCAGAACCTCTGTAGTGACTTCGCGAATCCCGTCTGCCATGATCCGGTCCCTCCTAGGCGGAAGCGTATTGCGCTACCGCGATGACGACGGGGAGCACGAGCTCGGGAACGAGGTATCCGAGCCAGACCGCAGCCGGCTCGGGGAGACCCACCTTGGCGATCGACACGAGCCTGCCCACGCCCGCGAGCAGCACACCCAGAGCCAGCAGATAGACCAGGAAGCCTTGCTGGCGAATCGTGAGCGCCGCCCAGAGCGAGATGAGACCGGTCGAGAAGTACACCCCGGCCATGAACCGGTGAACGTTGTCCAGTCTCGGAGACGTGTCGGGTTGGCCGAGGAATATCTGGAGCGCCCCGCCGAACATGGCGATGGCTGCGACGACGAACAGGCAGACCTGCACGACGATCTGACTCGTGCTCAGTGCGGCTTCAGCCATTCGAGTGTGCCTCCCGTGCGACCCGACGTTCGCGTCGAGCCGCGCGCGAAGGCCTCGCGCGCGGCTTCCCCAACACATGATGAGGTACGGCGCCCCGCCGGCCAAGTGCCATGCCGTTACGCGTCGGCCCCAGCGGGTCGGGTCTCGCTCAGGAACCTGGCGACCCCTGCGTTGATGGGCTCAGGATGCGTGACCGGAGCCATGTGCCCGAGACCCGGGAACTCGACAACCCTGACGCGAGGCAAGGCAGGCACCGGGATCCGCGCCACCGCGTGCGCCGACTCGGGCGATTCGCTGCCGAGCATGTACAGCACCGGGATGTCCAGGCTCGCGAAGGCGCCCGCCGGCGTTGCCTCCGTGAAGAGCGCGTGCGACCACCGTCGAACGTTGGCGACCGAGTCGGCAATGGCCGCCTTGCGCTGCGGCGGCGTGGCGCCCCAGCTGCCGGGCCGCATCCAGAAGTCGATGAAGCGTCGGGCAGCTGCATCCCGGTCTCCGGCGTCCAGTGCGGCGGCAGCGGCAGCGACGGCATTGCGGATTCCGTCGGCGCCGTTCGGCGGAGGCGACTGGGCGTCGATCACCGAGAACAGCGTAGGCTCGTACAGCGCCAGTGCACGAACGCGGCCCGGACTGGCGAGGGCGGCGATCAAGCCCACCGCCGCTCCGTACGAGTGGCCCGCCAGCGTGCACGGCGTGCCGGCCATCGCCAGTCCGGGCCCTTCCCCGACCCGTACGAGTCAGGAGCGAGGACTCGATAGCGCGGGGACAGGAGGTCCATCAGGCCACGCCACTGCGCCGAGCTGCTGGCGTTCGAGTGAATGCAGACCACTCCTGGGCCCGAGCCGGCTTCACGGAAGTACGGTCTCGCGGTGTACATGGATCGCGCTGCGCACGATCACTTCGTGGCCGCGCCGACCAGGCACTCTCCCGGCACCTCGAACCCACCCGGCGATTCGAAGCTGCGCATCGAGCCTTCCACTTCGTTCCAGACCGACTCGCGTTCTTCGGCGGGCAGGTGAGCCATCATGGCGTTGAATCCGCCGAATGCTTCCCGGGCGACCCGCACGTACTCGGCGGCACTGGACATCCTGTGGGGCACCGGCACGGCGCGAACCTCGGCGTCGGCAAATCCGGCTTCACGGAAAATGCGTTCGAGCACGCCGGGGCCGCCCAGGCTGAACGGTCCGGGTTGCCCCGGAACGGGAGGCGGAAGTTGCGCGCGCCGGCGGATGATGGATGCCGGTATGGCCCCCAGCCGTGTCATCGCCCGTCTGCGCACGCACGTATTGCGCGGCGCCGACGATGTCGATTCCGTCGGGCGCCGGAACCGTCGCGACCAGCACGTAATCGAGCCCTGGGCGCGGGTGCACACCGCGTTCGAGCGCGCCGGCATCCAGTTGCTTCTTGTGCTGCATGAAGCGCGAGTAGCGCGATTCAGCCGACAGCCGCTCGAAGGCGGCGACGATCTTGCTCGCATCGCCCTCCTCGATCTCGCGCAGCGTCACTTCACGGCCGTCGCGCAGGCGGATGCGGCGCGGACGGTAACGCGAGCGGGCGCGGACGGAGGCCACGTCAGGCGCCGGCAGCGGGTTGCGGCGGCGCGACCGCCTTGCCGGCCCCGCCCAAGGCGCTATCGCGAAGCTCCCGGCGCAGGACCTTGCCGATGTTCGTCCGGGGCAGCGGCTCGCCGGAACGCGGCGGACCACAAAACCAGATGCTGGCTGATCGCCATTCCGGCACGGCGGCGCGGATACGTTCGCCATTGTGAACGACGGAAACTGCCAGTGCGGTGACGCCCAGCCACTTGTGCAGGCGATACATCTTGTCGAGGCCGTCCAGATGCAATTCCAGCCATTTCGGACGCAGCGCCAGCGTATCGGCGGCAAGCCATAGTGCAGTGAGCAAGAGCAGTATTGCCAGAAGTGAAACCTTGATGCGCTTCATGGATTGGCTCCGCGCGCTCGGAGACTGCGAGAAGTCCCTCCGGCGCGGTGAAGGAGTGATCTGGATTTTCCGCTCGTTCCGAGTCGCCCGGTCATCCCCTCATCACCGCGCCATCAGCGCGAACACGCCCCAGCCCAGGTATTCGCGCGTGCACGCAGCGTAGCGCTCGGGTTCCGAGGTCAGTGTGGCTCGAACGTCTTTCGCGAACTCGTCGTCGGGATTGGCTTCGAGCCATCGGCGCATGGTGAGCCACTTGGCCGCCTCGTATCGGTCCCAGCTGTCCTGGTCTGCCAGTACCATTTCCACGACGTCGTAGCCGAGGCGGCCGAAGGACGCGAGAAGTTCCGGAAGCAACAGAAAGTCGGAGATCGAGCCGGCAAGACACCCCCTTGCAACGTCTTCCGTCGGCGGCAACTGCCGCCAGTACGGCTCGCCGATGAGGATGATCCCTCCGGGGCGCAGGCTCCGCGCCAGAAGTTCGATGGTGCCGGCCACTCCCCCACCGATCCACGTGGCACCGAGACAGGCTGCCACACCGGCCTTCTCTTCGGAGACGAAGCCGGCAGCATCGCCATGGATGAATTCGACTCGATCGGCGACCCCGAGTTCTTCAGCGCGGAGTTTCGCTTGCTCGGTGAACAACCGGCTCAGGTCGATGCCGGTGCCGATGACTCCGTGATCGCGTGCCCAGGTGCACAGCATCTCCCCCGAACCGCTGCCGAGGTCGAGCACTCGGGTTCCCGTTTCCAGACGCAGCGCCGCGCCGAGCGTGGCGAGCTTTTCGGGGGTGAAAGGGTCGTGGATGCGGTGAGCGCTTTCGGTGATGTTGAATATTCGCGGGATGTCCACTGTCGAATATCTCCTTGGGCCTTCGTGGCGCACCCGGAGTTTCAGTCGCTTGCGTCACGATCGTGAAACTCCGCCCACTCCGCCTGGCGTTCGAGTTCACCCGCACGCGGAAGCTGCCGCAGGCGGCTCTGGCGAGTCGGGACAACGCAGGCCAGCAAGCGGACTCATGGGTGGCCAGATGTCTCAGGCTGGCGTGATTGACGACGACCAACTCGGCGCCGGGCTCGAACACCTATGACGCGAGACCCCGAACGGCCCACGCACGTGCAGTACCCAGCCGAAGGCGGCTTCGTAGAACCTGGTGATTCGAGCCCGATCGTCGTACGGCATCTCGAAGTGAACAACGGAGTCCATTTTTCTACCGTCCGCTCCGGCAACGGGTCATACGCCAACGTTTCAATTCTCGCCCCTTCAGGGCGCATCAGCCAGATATCGATCGACGTTGTCCTGTGTAATTACGTCGATCCCCGTGTCGATCGCCTGCGGCAGCCGAACGCCCAGCGATGCCTGCCACAACATCAGTACCGACATCGAACCCCGGACCCTCGGGATGGTCGCGGCGGAGGAGTCGATCACCCCCTCCTTGATGGCCTCGAGAATGGGCCGGATCCCGTCCATGCCGACCACCTTCACCCGGCCGGCCCGCCCCGCCGCCTTGATCGCAATCGCGATGCCGATCGGGCCGGATGCGTCGCAGCACAGGTAGCCACTGAGGTCGGGGTGCGCTGCGAGAAGGGTCGCCGCCTGCTGGCGGGCGGTCTCGATGTCGTCGTTGTCGGCGCCCCCGTCCACGACGGTGATGTCGGGATACTTGCCCGGGATGCCCACCTGGGCGTCGTACCGCTGCTTGTGGTTCGGCGCCGTGGGGTATCCCCGCATCACGGCCACTTTGCCCACATACCCGATCAACTTCACGAGGCGCTCGGCCGCGATCACCCCCTGCTGGGCGAAGTCATTGCCGACACTGGTGATGCCGGCATCCGGCGACGGGGAGTCGAAGATCACAAGCGGAATCCCCTGATCCCTGATTCGGCTGATCGCCGCCAAGCGGCCGAGTGCGTCGACCGGGTCGACGGCGATACCGGTCGGGTGGCTCCCGGCGGCCCTCTCCAGGATCGCGTTCTGTTCGGCGACATCGGCGACCCGCGGCGGCATGTAATCGACCACGGCGTCGACACCGAGTTCACGACCCAGGACTGTGGCCTGCGCGCGCGCACCTTTGACCACTTCGTCGAACCAGGGGTGTGCGACTTTCGGGACAATGGTGAATCGGAGTGCCCTTTCCATCTGTCAACCTCCCTGACGTCCCCCTGAGGCGGGCTAACGTTCGGCGGCGGCCGCGCCCGCTGGCGGCCGTCGGCTGCACGCGATTGCCGGGCAGGGGCTATTTCCTCGCGACGATTTGTCCGAGAACGATCCGCCCCTCCTGAAGGTTCCGCCCCTGGTTTTGCGCCATCGCTTGAAAATCGGCTCCCATCAGCACGTGGAATCCAAGGGGTGGAAAGCCCTCTTTCCGGATCTTCTCGACCAAGGTTACGAACCACGCGCGCGCCGCCTCCGTTGTGTCCGACCAGTCCGAGACTGTGAGTCCCGCGTCCTCGAGAAGCCTGCGCAACTCACCCGGCTGCACGAGGAAACTCGTATCCGGCGTGCGCGCCCACGGCACGGGGGAAGAGTACCGGGCCAGACGGACCGGCCAGTACGTCGTACACGGCCAGCGTGCCGCCGGGCTTCAGAACCCGGTGCATCTCCTTGTACAGCCGGGGTTTATCCGGAATGTTCATTGCCGCGTGCTCCGTCCAGACGACATCGAACTCTCCGTCGGCAAACGGAAGGGCGGTTGCGTCACCCCGGCGATAGTCAACCAGATCCGTGAGACCGACCTTGGCGGAGAGCATTGCCGCGGCGCGGCAGTACTCGTCCGTGAGGTCGATGCCGGTGACACGGCAACCGAATTCCTTTGCAAGACAGCGCGAAGTCCCGCCAACTCCGCTACCGACATCGAGAACGCGCTTGCTTGCATCGAGTCCGGCGGCCCGGGCAAGCTCGAGCGTTGCTGCCCGACCGCGGATGTGAAACTCGTCGATGGGCGCCAGGTCCTCCAGCGTGAGGCGGCTCGAGTCTTTCCCTGCTTTTTCCAGGGCCGCCAGAATGACACCTCCAATTTCCGGGCGGGAGTAGTGCGCCTGGATTGCATCGTTTACTCGATTCGGCATGAATCCACCCTTGTACGTGTCGACGCTGCCTGACGCCCGAATCACATCCCGGCGAGCCGCCGGCTGTTGCGCCGCCAATGAATTCGGCAACGAGGAGCGTTCGCGTGCGCTTCTCCAGATTCACAGTCGCTTGCGTCACCTGTTGAAAAAAGTCTTCCCACTCGAGCTCGGTCCACCACTCGGCCTCGAGTCCGTCGCAGGTCTCACCGTAGGCTGGACACATGAAGCAACCGTCGCCGCGCGCGAGCGCATCGTCCTCCACCGGCGGATAACGGACCGGCAGGTCCGCGGCGCCCTCGCGCGCGGCCGCCTCTGCCTCGCTCATCGGCCGATCCGGCAACTCGCGTATGCCGCACCGGCGAAGCCGCTCCGCACTCTCCGGGAACAGGACGGAGCTCTCCGCGTCGATATGACGCCAGAGCGCGTGCGAGTAGCGGATTGCCAGGGCCCGAAGCCGAACACGATCGTCATCGGACTGCGGCCCCCGTTCGAGAAACGGCGTCATCTCGCGCAGCCACTCCTCCATCTGCGCGTGCTGGTGCGCGAGGGCGTGCACCGGTCCGCGGTCGCGCGGTAGCTCCGCCTCCGTCACGAGCGCATCGAAGAGCACTCGCTCCTCGCGATCGTGATGGAAGTGGCCGGCGAACTCGGTGAAGAACGCGGCGAACCTTCTGCCGTCATCCGGAGCGGCAGTCCCGTCGAGGAGTCCGTCGACGTACGTGCGAAAGGCTCCGAGCGCCTGATCGATCAGCACGTGTTCGTCCTGGAGCGTGTCGATCAGCTTCATCGTCGATTCATCGTGGCGTACGGCTCCGATCCTCCGGGCGCGCGTGACTACGGAAGGCGGCCCGTGGCGCCTGACCGTTTGAGTTCAGCGGCAGACAAAAGCACAGCTCCCGGCTGTCCGCCGCAACGATGGGTCGGACATCTGCTACTTCGCCAGAATCCAGGATGCAGTTTGCTGTACAACGTCTCGCTCGATGCCGTTGAAGCCATGATATGCAAATGCGTCACAGGGATCGCCGGTGTTCTCGCCGCCCTTGAAGGAGAGCAACTGACTTCTGGGCGCGCTTCGAAGCCTGGCCATGAGCGTGGGCACTTCCGCATAAGGGCAGTGCGTGCACCCATCCTGTTCGTGATGGACGACCAGCACGGGTACACGAATCTTCTGTAGCGGCATCGCAGTTACGGGACGACTCTTGTCGTCAACAAGGATGGTCGCGCTCAGCACGATCCCGTCCGGACCATCAGGGCCGTTCAACTCGGTGGCTAGGAAGCCTACCGACTGAGTACCACGGCTCGTACCTATGAGCCACACAGGCACTTTGAATTTCTCTCTCAACCAACCGATGACCGCTTTCGCATCGGCGGCATGTTCAGCTCTTTGTCGAAAACCATTGAGGAACGGATGCGCCTGCCGGTCAGACGGGGCGTCGGCAACAGCAACCAGCAGACCTTGATCTGCGAAAAGCTGGCGTGTTCGCACGAGGAAGTTGCCTTTGCCCCATTTCATGGTGCCGTTCGGAAACACCTGTGACCTGCTCCCCTTTTTAGTATTCTCGAGGAGCGCTGAGATGGCCATTGGTGCCTAACGTTCGAACTAAGCGGCAGACGCCGGCTTGCCGGTGGCTGTCCGCTTGGGCGATGGGTTGGCCGCATTCGCCCTGTAGGGAGCCAGTTCCTCGCGCAATACATCCCTGAGGGCTCCCACCGTCAGCGGCCGCTCGTCAGCTGGCTTTCGTTTGGACGATTCGATTGCAGCACGAAGCGCCGAGTTGATCATCGTCTGGTATCCCGTGCCTTGTGCCTCTGCCCTGGCACGGAAGTACTCGATGACATCGTCGTCGAGCATGATGGTGATCCTCGTCTTGCCCTTCGAAGCGGGCACGGGACCCCGCTTCCCCCTTCGAGAAGTCGTATTCCTTACGCATGGTATTGCTCCGCTTCACTTCTGCTGCACTTGCGCGCGGAGATCAACCGAATGCGGTTGCCGCGTGTCGTACGGACTATGACAAGGATCCGGCCGAGAGCGTCCATGCCGAGCGTCACGTATCGTGCCTCCCCTTCCGAGTCGGGGTCCTCGATGGTGACCGAGAAGGGATCATGAAGTGCTTGTTCGGCGTGTGCGAAATCGACCCTGCGCTTGGCCAGGTTTGCCCGGGCGTTGACCGGATCGAGCTCGATCTCCACGGGGCCATTATGCATATGCCATGCATATAGTCAAGGCCGGCGCAGTGCGGTGAGAGTGCCGAGGCGGCTAACATCGGACATGAGCAGCGGACAGCGGGCGGCGAAGCCGACCGTTGGCCGCCCGCTCAATGGACCGGTTAGGCCACAACGCTCGTACGGAAGTGACCTTCTCCCTTGATACGCGCATACGCTTCGTTTAACGACTTTCGCACGCCAGGGCCGAGGTATAGCGGGTTGAGGATGATGCCATCACACACGTACTGGCTCTTGTACTCAACGACGCCAACCTCGAAACTCACGGCATTTGCCCCGACGACTTCGTGCAGTGGGTTCGTCAGGGCCTTGATTGCATATGCGTTTTCGACTGCTTCGTCCAGGAGCAATGCGTACCGCGTCGTATGACGGAGATGGAACCACCTTCCGACTCGCAAGCTGCGTATGGCAGACTCGACCTCGCTCGAAAGCAACTCGCCCCGATCTTTCACCATGCCAATCGCGCAATCCAGAGCCTTCGCGTTGATCGCCGCGTAGCTCCGAGCATCGGCAAGGTCGTTGATCACGTCTTTGGTGCGTCTACTTCCCGCCATGCTGCAAACCTCCAGCAGGACGGCCTTATAGCCGTCGATGAAGCACATGGCATCGGAACGTGGGAGAAGCACTGTGTTCTGCGCCCCAACGTCGGAGTTCAGCGGCCGCTGAAGGCGGCCCGCTGCAATGACCTGTTATGCCGCGTTCGCAAGTTCGACGTTCCACCCGGGGAACACCAACACGCCGGGATGACACTTCAACGCGCGTGCAAGCACCTTTGCACGCTCGACGCCAAGCCGAACGCGATCGTTCTCGATTGCCGAGATCGTCGACTGCGGGATACCCGTCAGCCCGGCAAGATCGTTCTGACTGAGTTCTTGAAGCTCCCTCAGGACGCGAACCGACTCTCCTACGGAGACCTCAACGCGTTTCTTCGCGGGGTGGAACTCCTTCATTTACGCTCTCCGGTAGTCATGGGCCGTTACCGCTACCACCAGAACCTGGATCTCGGCAGCCTCAACGCGATAGATGACGCGCCACTGGATGCCGAGTCGCGAGGAGCGGTGCCCGGCCCATTGCCCTGACAACGCCTCGTCATGGAAGCCCTTGATCAGACGCAGCCCACGCTGCCCCGACATAGCCACGATGTCCTTCCACTTCTCGTAGCGAACCAGGACCTCGCGTGGGGCGTCGCGGAGCTGGCGATCGACGCGACGGTGCTCGAGAACCTGCCGCATAGCATATGATGCCTATACTTTTCTTAGTATGTCAAGGCATGGCTACGCGGTATAACGTTCGACATGAGCGGCAGGAAACCGGCGTAGCCGGTTGACTGTCCGCTCCATGGGCCGGTTAGCCATCAGCTCGCACCGCCTGCTCGAGTGCTTCGGTAGCCCACTGATTCAAGCTCTTGCCCATTGCCTGAGCCTTTATCAACGCCCGACTGTGCACCTCGGGCGGCACGCGCAGGAGCAACTTTCCTGAGGCCGGTTTCTCGGGGGAGATACCTTGTTCTTCGCAGTCTGCAAGATAGTCCTTGATCGCCGCCGCGAACTCGCGCCGCAGTTCGGCGACGGTCTTTCCGTGAAAGCTGATGATGCTGCGAAGCCCGAGCACCCGGCCGATAAAGATGTCGTCGCGCTCGTCGTATTCGACCCGAGCGGTGTAGCCTCGAAAGGTCATCGTGTTCATGGTTCGACTCCTGCGTGCTCGAGAAGCTCGCGCGCTTCTTCAACCTGGTAGCGCTTGGCCTCCTTGCCCGGGTGGGGACGATGGCAGCGCCATTCGTGACCGTCGAGCACCAGCTTGACCCTGGACCCTTCCCGCTCCTGGATACTGCCGCCGAGCGCCTTGATCAGCGACTCAATGTCTGAAAAGAGGATCGACGGCAAGGTTGGTCGCACGAAGATGGCGACCAGCGTCTTCTTGTGCTTGGAGTTCACGCGGCAATGCTATCACAATGTGCTAGTACTCTCAACCGCGCTGACGCGACGACCGCGCTTCGCTGATGGCTAACGTCCGAATCAAGCCGCGCCGCGAAGCGGCGTCGGCCTGAATGAATCGTTAGGCCGCGGCCAGTTTGAGCTTGCCGACTCGCTTCAGATCGACCTGCTGCCTCGCCGCCCAAAGGTCGTGAGCGTCCTGCATGGCCAGCCAACTCTCGGGAGATCGACCAATGGCCTTGGAAAGTCGGAGAGCCATCTCCGGGGTGACTCGACTGGCACCCTTGAGGATTCGGCTGAGAGTAGAAGCTGCGACATCCAGCTTTTCCGCAAGCTCGCGACCGCTGACGCCGTTGGGCTCGAGGTAGACCTCGGTGATGAACTCGCCGGGGTGGGGAGGGTTATGCATGGTCACTGGTGATAGTCCTCGTAGTCCGGGACGTACGCGTTCCCATCCCGGAACTCGAACGTCAGTCGCCAGTTGCCGCTAACCGAGATTGCCCACCGCCCGCGCATTTCGCCTTTGAGAGGATGCAACCGGAATCCCGGGACATCCATGTCCTAGATGCTTTGGGATGTGTCCAACGCGGCAAGTTGCATCCGGAGCCGCTTGGCATGGCTGGCCTGAACGCCCGACGCACTGCCGGTCTCAAAGAACCTGCGCAGGCCCTTGTGCCGAAACGACTTGATCACATCACAAGTGTAGCATGTTGCGCATCACGCAACAAGCGGTCTAACGTTAGAACTCAGCGGCACTTGACGCGGCCGGGCGACCGCGGTAGCGGGCGCGGGGACGGGTCAAGCGTCCGTTGCAACGAAAGGTTAGCCGTCATTGTCGACGACCACTTCGTAGTCGTTGTCGGGCATCGCTTCACCCGTTATGCAGGTGAAGCAGCTACGCCCGACTTGCGCGGAACCGATGACCCAGATCGGTTCACCGCATTCGCAGACGGCCCCGGCCCGCTTCGCTTCGAGCAATTCCTGAAGCAGTTGAGCAAGTTCTCTGGTGTTGGCCCCAGGGGTTGGATTTCGCGTGAAGTCTCACGTACTTTGGTATCGAGATCGTTGTGAAGCCGTGTGTTGAAGAGGTGGCCTCCGACGCGCGGGGTCCTGGACTGGCTGTCTTCATTCGAGTTGTGGAAGTTGATCTGCGGGCAGCAGAACGCGAAGTGACCGCGCTCGACCAGCAGTGCGTTCCACGAATCCTGCTGCCTCGAGATTGAGGATCATCTGGTGTACGGTCGGTGCCGACACAGAGAAGTATCGTTGAATATCCGCTTCTGCCGGCGCGCGACGATTGACCTTCGCGTAGTAGTAGATGAAGGCCAAGTACTGACCTTGACGCGCCGTAGGTTTCCGACCATGCCGCGGCATCTCCATGATGGCTAACGTTGGAGTTCACCCGCATGTGTCGGCTGGCTAAAGTCGCTGACACATGTCGGGTGCAACGACGGGTTGGGCATCGCCCGCTCAGACGTCCGGCTCGTGATCGCGTGAGGCGTGCCAGAAGGCCAGCACCTCAAGGAACCGGCCTCTCGGTCGGTAGTAGACGAAATACCGCGTCCGGTCGAGAAGAAAGCGACGAGTCTCGGGGTCACGCGAGTTGTCGACCCTGCTCCCAATGCCGGGATGCTCCACTAACAGCTTGAGTGCATCTCTGAGATCAGCCTCGACGGCACCAGGCGCCAAAGGCCGGTTTTCGCCCCGCCACTGAGCGGCCCGGTGAATCTCGCCGACCGCTCGCGGCTTGATGCGAACGAGCAATGCCAAGGTCAGCGGCACTTCTCAAGCTGCGCAAACAACTCTTCGGCAGAAATGCCCTCTTCGCGGTCAGCTTCGGCGATAGCCTCGTCGAGCTCGGCCCGCAGGTGCACCGGGAGACGCACAGCCGGTTCCGGCGCGTAAACCGCAACCACGCTGCCCTCAGGAAGAGAGGCGCCACTAAGGACAACCTTGCCATCCTTTACAGTGCCAGCCAGGAGCTTCATACGGCGATCGTACTCCAGTGCGAACGAGGACGGGAGACGACGGCCGCTTGCGACGCCCAACGTCGCCGCTGAGCGGCGGCGCGTCGCAGGCGCGCTGTCCGCTCGGGCAATCTGTTATGCGGCAACGTCAAGCAATGCCTTGGGGTTCTTGTCCGCCACCATCAGCAGTGTCCTCGCGGGCCCCGATGGCGCGCGCCTTCCCTGCTCCCACTCCTGCAAGGTACGTACCGACACCCCGATCAACCTGGCGAACTCGGATTGCGACAGACCGGTCTTCTCTCGGATCTTCGCTACCGCGGGAACGGTCGTGATACGCCCGACTTCGCCTCGCTTGATCTGTCGAATCCCTTCCAGGATTTCCGCACCGATGTTGCGATCAGTCTTCGTCATCGCCGAACTCCTGCCGGATCTTGCGTAGAACATGCGCCGGGATGCTCTCGGCCTCGTTCTTCGCATAGATGGTCAACATCCAAATGACACCCTTGGCGGCTCGGGTGAAGTAAATCACCCGCACACCGCCGCGCTTGCCCCGTCCGGCGACGCCCCAGCGCAGCTTTCTTACGCCTCCCGACCCCGGGACGACCTCTCCGCACTCCGGGTCCTGCGCCAGATGAGCCTGAAGCGCTGCGTACTCCTCGTCAGACAAGTAGTCGTAAACCAGCCGGGTGAAGAGCGGCGTTTCGATGAACGAAAGCATTGCGGCGACTATACGTCATTGACGTACAAGCGGCAAGAGCGGTCGCCCTTGCCGCATAACGTTGGAGCTCAGCGGCGGCTGACGCCGGCGGGTGCCTGCGGTAGAGGGCGCACGCCGGGGTCAGGCGTCCGCTGGAGCAACCGGTTAGGCATCAGCGCTGCTTCGTGCACGCTTTCGAGGCGTCTTGATGCGTGGCGTAGCCAGCTCTTCGCGTACAACTTGCCGAACCGCAGCGAGCATGGAGCGCTGCTGAATGTACGCGACCAATGCGTCATTGATCATGGTCTGGTAATTCCCGCCACCCGCCTCGTCCGCTGCGCCACGGAAATAGTCCACGACCTTGGTATCCAGACGGATGGACAGCTTCGTCTTGCCGGATTCGGGCGGCACGACTCGCCCGCGTCGCGCCCGCGAGAAGTCGATATCCCGAACTGCCTCAGCGGCTACCTTTTTCATACTGCTCTCTCTGACGCTTGTTCGCCTTCCAGGCCGAAATGATCCGGTAAGCATCCGGCTCTCGATGGGTATAGACGACCACCAGGAGCGCGCCTTCTGCGCTCATGCCCAGCGACACGAAACGTTGTTCTCCGGCGACGTCAGGATCCTCGCGTGTCAAGGCATTGTCGTCCTGCAAAACCGTCGCCGCCTCGGAGAATCGGACCTTGTGGGCCACCAGGTTGGCCGCTGCCTTCCCGGGATCCCATTCGAATCGCATCGAGCTAGCGTATGGACAATTGTCGTCCGAGTCAAGTCGGGATTCTGATGTCTAACGTCCGAGCTAACCGGCGGCCCGCTTGCGGGCCGTCCGCGTTGAGCGACCAGTTAGAGCGTCAGCGTGCGCTTCTACGTAAGCGTCCAGCAGCCTTCTGATCATTCGCTGATACTGCGTGTCGCTCTCCGCGGCCTTGCCCTTGAAGAAATCTACGCTGCGTTTGCTCAGAGTAATCGTGATCTTCACGTCCTCTTCACGAAAGGCAAGATCCTCGGGCGATGGCAAGAAGTCTCGAATGACCTTCGGATCTCCGATAGGCTCATCGCTGTATCTGATTTTCCCGCTCATAGATGACCTTTCCCTTGCGCCAATATCCAGCGCCGATGATCCTTATGACGTTCGCCCTCCAGGTAAAGCGAACCGTCAGTACGCCGTCATCAACAACGCCGAAGCAGAAGTAGCGCTTCTCGCTTTGGCTATGCGCGGTGTCCTCGGCGATGACACGCTTCGGATCCCCGAACGCACGTTGAGCCTCGTTGAACGAAACCCCGTGCTTCTCGACGTTCTCCCTGTTCGTCCGAACGTCCCAGTCGAACGTGGCTTTGCTCATGCACTACGATAGCATAGGTATGGCGTTTTTGCCATACACTCTTATGGCCTCTGCGCTCTAACGTCGGCGCTGAGCGGCGGCGCGCCGCAGGTGCGCTGTCCGCTTGAGCAACCTGTTATGCCGATGCGTCACGGAATGCTCTCAACACCGCATTGATCCGCGTCTGGTACCCCGGTCCTTGCGCCTTGAACCACTCGATCACGTCCTCGTCCAATCGGAGCGAGATCAAAGTCTTCGAGGGAGCAGGCTTCAAGCCGCGACGAACGATGCCGCGTACCACCTTTCCAAGGTCTGCCTCGGGATGCTCCGTCGTTGGCTTTGCCTTGTCCGGAAGGATCGAACAGGCGAGACCAATCAGTCTCTGACTTCTTCGAAGTACCGCTGCGCTTCACGCCTTGTCGCTTTGCGGAAGGAGATGATGTGGATTTCATGCTCGGTCTCGGTGTGAACAATCGACACCGGCACCCCTGCCAAGAGTCCCAGCGTGACGAAACGACGCTCACCGTACTCGAACCGATCGGCTTCGCACGTGAAGGTCAGTCCCTCGAAGACGCTCTCGGCATCGACGAAGTCCAAGCCATGCTCGCGCACGTTACTCGCACGCTTCGGTTCGTGCCAGGTGAACTCCATCTCGCATTGTAGCTACATTCTGTAGCTCGCACAAGAGGCTGCCAACTTCAGCGGCATAACGTTTGACTTAAGCGGCGCCGTCAGGCGTCCGCTTGAAGGAGGGGTTAGGCCTCAGCTCACCGCCTTCAATCCTCGTCGGCATGAAGAAGAGGGCGATGAAATTTTGACGGGAACTTATAGTCTTTCAGATAGAACCGGTGGCCGGAGAACTCGGCATTCTCATCTAGCCAAGCCCACCCGTTTAGCTTGGTCTTGAGTGCGCCGTACTGTGCAGCACGAGCAATGTCAGCCATGACATCGCGAAGGAAAACTCGGTACCGTCGAGTCAGAAAGTATTGGCGATACAAGGCTGAGGATATCGGAAGCTTGATTCCCGTATCGTCGCCTTCGATCGAGATTCCCGTAACGGTTGTCGGCGGTTTAAGTCGAAGAAATCGCTGCTCGATTCCTAGCTCGGCCGCCAAGGCTTTGCCGATGTTCTCCATATCGTTGAGCAAATGAGCACGCCTTCTATGGTCGCCTTGCTCCGCGTCGCGGCTGATCTCGGAGAGTAGTTCGCGGATGGCGGTAACGTGTTGATCGCGGCGAAGCTGCGTCACGACCTGAATGAAATCATCGGGGTTTGAACTTTCGCGCACTATGGCCGGAAGCAAATTGGGCGTGTTGAATTCGAAGGTATTCGGATGGGCGCCGAGACGGCGCAGCCCATCCTGCAATCGGTACTTGAATTGCGCCAAGCCCTCGGAAAATGCGTCACGAAAGTTACCGGCAGATCCTTCTGAGAACTTCACCCTGCTCATGAAATCGTTCGCAAAGAACTCGCGCAACGGATGTGGTGAGTAGGTCAAGTCGTGGCGGGCGCCGTACGCTTGGTACCAGATGTATTGGTGACCGAGCCATCCCATCACACTGAGCATTCGCTGAACGTGGCGTGATAGCTTCTCCCAAGCCACTTCTTGGCCATTCTTGGCGACAATCCGCAGCCGCTGGCCCAGTTCATCATCCTTGGGGCTTGCCAAGAGCGCTTCGATGAGCGGACTCTCCTTCCCGATTCCATGAGCGCGAAAGACCAAGAAGAATGCGGAGCTTGAATGCTCCCAGATGAACGTGCTGAATGCCTCGACCTGCTGTAGATACTTGTTGAACAGCGCTTTGTCAGAGCCTTCCGAGAAGGCCTCGGTCCACGGGCCTATCAGGCTACTGGCGACCTCGTTGAGTGACTGATCGACAGGGGCATCAACGGGCGCGAACTCAACGTTGAACGAGGCCAACAAGGCTTTTCTAGCCGGGGTGAACTGCTCTTTGTAGTTGTCGGGAACGATGACTCGCTCGGAGAAAAGGATCGCTTCTACAAATCGATCTAAGGCTGCTTGCTCGATATCGAGTAAGGCGGCGTCGCGAGTCTTTGCTTTGCCCAGCGCGCGTTGCACGCTGGAAACCGTGGCGTTGTCGATTAGTGCGATGGGCATACGACGTGAATTCTGAGGTCTAACGTTCGAGCTGAGCCGCCCGCGGAGGCAGGTGCCGCTTGGCCGTGGAAGGACAATGACCACGATGGCTTGGAGCGGCCAAGCGGCGCCTGCCGTAGCGGGTCGGCTCGAGCGACGGGTTAGACCTCATTTCGCGCGGTTCGTACGAGGGTCTTGAAATCAGACTCGCGGATGATTCTGATTCGACGGCCCTCAGCCACTAGCTGTTCCGCCTTCCTGCGTATTTCGGCGAACGTGACCGATCGTTTCGGTCGATCGTGACCGCGCATCACGAAGCAACGTGACCGTGCGTTTCGGCATCGTGACCGCGGGTTTCGGCGATCGTGACCGGCGAAGCGGCGACGGCATTGCGCAGGCTTGCAGTGTATCGGGTTGGACGGGGGCAGGACATCGAGGCCTCCTGGGTGTGGATCGGCGAACGCAGGCCAGTGGCCTGCGCCCGGGCCCGGGCAGCGGGCTTGCGGGTCGCACCGGTGCGGCGCGACTCGCCCTCGAGGATGAAGCGATGAACGCGCTGCATCAGCCGATCGAGGATCGCATCGGCGATGGTGGCGTCGCCGATCCAGCCGTGCCAATGCTCCACGGGCAACTGGTGGGCGATGATCGTCGCCCGGTGGCCGGCCCGGTCGTCGATGATCTCGAGCAGGTCGTTGCGCGTCGTCGCATCGATGTTGCCGGTGCCCCAGTCGTCGAGGATCAGCACGTCGGTGCGGGCGAGCTGCGCGAGCCACTTGCCGAAGCCCCCGGCGCCGTGCAGCACGCGCAGCTCCTCGGGCAGGCGCGGTGCGCGCAGGTACAGCGCGCTGTGCCCGCGCCGGCAGGCGTACTGCGCAAGCGCGCAGGCCAGCCACGTCTTGCCCAGGCCCGTGGCGCCGCCGAACAGGACCGTGTCGCCGCGCTCGACCCAACCCGAGAGCGCCAGACTCGTGAGCGTCTTGCGATCGATGCCGCGCACCTCGCCGAACGCGGCGTCCTCGACGGTGGCGTTGGGGTACTTCAGCTGCGCGCGCTGCAGCAGCCGCGCACGCTTGCGATCGCTGCGTGCGTTGAGCTCGCGATCCACGAGCAGGGCGAGCCGCTCCTCGAAGCTCATGGCGAGGTAACTGTCCGAGAGTCCCCGTTCTATCGCGCCGTCGTCATTTCGACGATCCTTGCACGCAAGATGGACGAAGCGAGGATGCGCACCGATGGGAGAAGCAACCGAGATAGTCGAGCCGGCGCCGGCCGAGACGCCGCCGCCGCGAAGGCGGATCGATTGGCGAACGGGCAAGCAGACGCTGTGTCATCCGCGCTCGTTCTGGGAGGAGCACGAACGTCGACGCGCTGCGAGCGGGCTGTCGATTTCGCAGTACTGCGAGCAGCACGGCTTGGCGCTGTCGACGCTGCGGCGCTGGAGTGCGCGGCTTCAAGGACGAGGTGCCGGGCGCACGGCGAGTTCGCCGCGTGAGGCGAAGGCGCCCGGAGAGTTCGGCGGGCTTTCTGCCGGTGCCGATCGTGCCCGCGCCGAACGATTCCGGCAGTAGTGTGAACGCGCATGATGCGTGCCCTCGAATCGAGGTGCTCACGCGAAGCGGCGCTCGCGTTCGCCTGTTCGGTGAGACGGCCGAGCGCGTGATGCAGGTCGTGATGTCAGAGCTCGCCGGGCAGCGATGATCCTGTCGTCGGCGATTCGCGCCTACGTGTGCTCCGAGCCGATCGACATGCGCAAGTCGATCGACGGACTGGCAGCGCTCGTGCGGCCGATGCTCGGGTGCGACCCGTTCTCCGGCCAGGTGTTCGTGTTCATCGGGCGGCGGCGCGACCGCGTCAAGTGCCTGCTGTGGGATCGCACCGGGTTCTGGTGCCTGTACAAGCGCATCGAACGCGGCCGTCTTCCCGATCCGCAGGCGATCGCTCTTCGCGGCATCGCGATGGGCGAGCTCAGCGCGTGGCTCGAAGGCATCGATACGCACCGCACTCGCACACTTGCAGAGGTGAAGGCGCGCCTTGTCGCATGAAGGAGAACACGTACCTCGACGATCGTCATCGCAGTACAACGTGATGCGGTAAAGAGCTTCGTATTGCATGGAGGATGCGATACGATTCGGGCATGCTTCTCGCGCTGCCCGATCGCTCCTCGCTGCCCGATGATGTCGAGGCGTTGAAGGACCTGCTGATCGAGACGGTGCAACGCGCGCAGGTCGCAGCGCTCGATGCCAGAGGCGCGATCGAACGACTCGAGCTGCAACTGGTGACGCTGCGTCGCACGGTGTTCGGCGTACGCTCCGAGCGCATCGCGGGCCAGGCCGATCTGTTCGACGAGAAGGTCGCGCTGCCGCTACCCCCGGAGAACAATCTCACCATCACCTACGAGCGTCGCCACCGCGGCGGTGGCCGGCCTGCGTTGCCGGAGAATCTGCCGCGCGTTCGCATCGAGTACGAACTCTCGGAAGTCGAGCGCGCGCAGTTCGCCCGCGTGCAGCCGATCGGCGAGGAGACGAGCGAGACGCTCGAATTCACCCCGGCACGCCTGGTCGTGCTCGAAGCACGCCCGGCTGAAGTACCGCTGCGAGGACTTCGAAGGCGCGAGCACCGTGCGCACGGCCACGGCGCACCCGTCGCCCCTGCCGCGATCCAACGCCGGACCGGGGCTGCTCGCGCACGTTCTCGTCTCCAAGTACGGCGACGGCCTGCCGCTGGCGCGCCAGGAGCGCATCTTCACCCGGCACGGCGCGGTGCTCTCGCGCAAGACGCTGTGCGACTGGGTGCTGGCGGCCTGCGAGTTGCTCGGACGGCTGCGCGCACCGCTGCACCAGCACATCCTCGGGGCGCCCGTGGTGTTCAGCGACGACACGACGCTCAAACTGCGTACCGAGGAGGTCCGGGGCCGCAGCGTGACGGCGCGCCTGTGGGGCTACGTCAGTGCAGGCTGGCAACGCAACGAATCGGATGCCTGGGTCGACTACCCCAAGGCGGTGCTCTACGAGTTCACCGAGGATCGGCGCGGCGAGCATCCGCAGCGCTTTCTCGCCCGCTACCGCGGCTACCTGCAGGCCGACGACTACGCGGGCTACCACGGGTTGTTCCGCAGCAGGCGCGTCTATCACGCTGCATGCTGGGCGCATGCCCGGAGAGGGTTTTTCGACATCGCGCGCAAGGACGCAACGCCCGGACTGGCACAACAGGCGCTGGACTGGATCCGGCAGATCTACCGCGTCGAGCGCGAGATTCGAGGGCGTCCGCCCGACGAACGACAACGCGAGCGTCAGCAACGCACCCGGCCGCTGCTGGATCGGTTCCGGCAGTGGCTCACCGGCATCGAGCGCGATCTGTTGCCCCGCGGGCCGATGGCGATCGCCGTGCGCTACGTGCTCTCGAACTGGCGCGCGCTGCTGCGTTTCACCCGCGTCGGAATGCTCGAGGCCGACTCCAACCTCGTCGAGCGTTGCATGCGCCCGGTCGCGGTGGGTCGGAAGGCCTGGCTTTTTGCGGGATCGAAGCGCGGGGGCGAGGCGGCCGCAACGGCCCTGAGCCTGATCGAGAGTTGCAAGCTCAACGGTATCGATCCCTACGCGTACCTGCGCGACGTGCTGGCCCGCATCGGCGGGCATCGCACCGATCGGCTCGCGGAGCTGCTGCCGTTTCACTGGACGCCGCTGCCTGCATCGCAGCCGGCGTAGACGCCGATGGTGCGCGCGCGGCGCAAGGGCGCGCCGAAGCCTTGGGTCGGCACGAAGATCTCGAGTACCATCGTTGAGTTCGGCCTGCCCTTGATCGCGCAGTTGCCGCCCGGACCCTCCCGGCAACTGTGCGAGCAGACCTTCGAGTTGATCATCCTGATCTGGAACGCGCACACGATGTCGCGCTTCTGGGGCGAGCCGCAGCATCTGGCCGCTCTCGAAGACACGATTCGGAATGCGCTCGCCGAAGGTGTCCTGCCGATCGACGCACTCGAAGCGTTCGAGGCGCTCAGCGCGCGGCGTCAGCACTCGCCGTTCGCGGACGACCCCCGTGCCGTCGGGCACTGGGAGCTGCGCGAAACGGCAGCCGGGAAGTGGAACCTGCACTGCGATGCGCGCATGCCGCCGACGTAGTGCGCCGCACCTCGCATCGTGACGGCGCGACGCGATCTCGAAACTCGAAATCCACATCCGCGAACTCTATGTCGAATCGACGACATCGAGCGCAACGGGGATTCCCGGACAATTACATGGCGAGCGTCTCGGGTTGGCCCATCTGTTCGAGCAGCCCCTCGGCGAAGCCGGTCAGTTTGAGCGTGCGCAGGTTGGCGACGGTGGCGTGATCGAGCATGGTCGGTGTCCTCGGTGGATTCGATGTCATTGGTAGTAGCCGGGGCCGCGCACGTGGGCGTGCAGCGGGCTCGTCCAGCCGGAGTCGGTGCCTTGGGGGTCGAGCCGGTCGCGGTTGTTCGCGAGCACGTCGCGCACGTGGCGGTACTTGAAGGCGCCCAGCGCCAGCGTGCGCTCGCAGGCCGCCTCGAGCCGCGCGTTGCCGTAGCGCTTGGCAAGCCCCAGCAGCCCCAGGCAGGCGCGGTAGCCGTGCTCGGGGTGCTTGTTGTGCGCGAGCAGCCGCGTGACGACCTCGCCGGTCGCCACGCCAATGCGCCGGCCCCACTCGATCAGGCGCTGCGGGGTCCACTCGAGGTGGGCGCGGTGCGCCGCCGGCATGTGCGCCTCGATGGTCGTGAAGCCGCCGCGGCGAGCCGAGCGCGCGTGGCTGGCCACGCGGTTGCCGCGCAGCAGCAGCTCCACGGCGCGCTGGGTCAGGCGGGCTTCCAGTTGCTGGCCCACGAGCGCGTGCGGCACGCTGTAGCGGTGGCCGTCGATCTCGACGTGGTAGTCGATGTGCACCTTCACCGTCTTGAAGCGGGCGAGCTCATAGCGGGTGGGCGGCAGGGGCATGAGCGCCGGACGATCGAGCTCAGTGAACACGCTCGCGCGCGAGCCGGGCAGCTTCTGGAACGGGCGATCGTTCAGCGACGGCAGCAGCGCCGCGATCGCCGCATCGGCCTGCGCGACGCTCTCGAAGCGCTCGTGGCGCAGGCGCGCAAGGATCCAGCGGGTCACCACCTGCACCGAGCTCTCCGCGGTGGCCTTGTCCCCTGGGCGAACGGGGCTGGCCGGCAGGACCGAGGTGCCGTAGTGGCGGGCAAGGTCGCGCACGGTGTCGGCAGCGCGTGGCTCGTAGCGGTTCGGATCGACGATGACCGCACGCGCGTTGTCGGGCACGATCAGCTGCGGCACGCCGCCGTAGAAGGCGAGCGCGCGCACCATGCACTCGACCCAGTCCTCGAGCTTCTGCGCGCCCGTGGCGCAGGCGAAGGTGTAGCTCGAGGCGCCCAGCGCCGCGACGAACACCTGGGCACGCCCGCCGCCGTGCAGCGCAACGGTGGGGCCGGCGAAGTCGATGAACAGCTTCTCTCCGGCGCGCCGGTGCTGGCGCATCGAACGCTTCAGGCGCCGTGCGAACGCCTTGTAGTGCTCGCAGAACTGCGTGTAGCGCCACGTGCGCTCGTGCGGGTGGGCGGCAACATACTCCTCCCACAGCAGCATCAGCGTCACGCCCTTGCGGTCGAGTTCGCGGTGCACCCGGCCCCAGTCGGGCTCGACGAAGGGCGAGGTGGCCGGCGCGCGCGGCAGCAGCCGCGCGGCGAGCTGGCGCTCGTCCCACTCGCGCACCGTCTCCCAGTCCAAAGCCGGCGGCGCTGGCCAACCCCATGTACTTGGCCACCGCGCCCTTCGAGACGCCCAGCGCGGCGGCAATGCTCTCGTGGGAGAGCTGCGCCTCCCACTTCAATCGAATCACGTCCTTGATCATGCGTAGAGCCATCCGTGGTTTCGGCACCGTCTTCCTCCTGCGGGCAAAACCGCCGAGGGTACGGGCCAGGATCCAGATCTCTACGCAATGCCACAGCCGACGCCGAGGCACCGGTCACGATCGCCGAAACGTTCGGTCACGTTGCCGAAACGGCCGGTCACGATGCGCCGAAATGCGCGGTCACATTCGGCCGAAATGCGCGGTCACATTGCCGAAACGGGCGGTCACGATGGGCCGAAATACGCATTCCGATGCTTTGAGCTCTTCTCGTGCCCTGCGAGCTTGGTGACGTCCTGATCGCCAACGACCAAGATGGTTGTCTTCTTCGTCACACCAGAAGCAACCTGACATCCCACGCTGGCCGCAAGATCTGCCGCTTCACTCCTCGGCAGTTCGAGAGCCCCGGTAAAGACGAGGACTTCCCCGTAGAGATCGCCTTCGGGATTTCCGTCTCTCTGTATTGCGGCGCCGGATGACGAGCTCTCGGGGTCGATGGGTTGATTTGCTCTGCGGCGCCAGTGATCGAGGTCTTGCTGTGACTCGCGCAGAGCAGCGAGCAACACAAAGCCCGCGGCCTTGGCATCTTCGAGGGCATCGTGGTGCCGGAACTCGTAGCCAATCCTGCTGCAAACGTTGGCGAGGCCGTAGCCCTTCCACGCGAGATCCTTCCAGTGCGGCGCACGACTCGGGCAGAGTCCAGCCAAGTAGTGGAGATTGGGTTCAGGTTGTACTTGCCGTAGGCACGACCGAGCGCGATCCGGTCAAAGTGGGTATGGCAAACACTTACCGTGTTCTCCAGCGTCGCACGAAGTCTGTCCGCAATCTGGGGCAGCTTCGGTTGGCCCCTAACCATTCCCGGTTCGATGCCGTGAACGGAGATGTTCATCTCGTCGAAGTAGTCTTCGGGATCAACGAGCGTGCACCATTCGTCGGCGAGACTCCCATCGACAAACCTCGCTAGGCCGATCTGGCAGATGGAGCCCATGTCCGCGTTGGCGGTCTCGACGTCAATGGCCACAAACTGCATCGTTCGTGCTCCGAGCGGTCTACGCCTCGGCGTACTTTGCCATGTCGTTGGTGAAGACGACTGTCATTCCAGTAGCCGTGCAGTTCAGGGCAATCTCCTCGGATGAGTCAATGTCCAGGTCCTCACCTCGCAGGCCTTGCCACATGGCGAGGTAGAAGAGAGTTCCGTACTTCTGCTTCTTCTTTATCGCCTTCTCAACGCCGCCCTTCCAGGGCAAAACGACAAGTTGCCCGTCAGCGGCCTGTGCGGCAAGTGTCGGGTCTTCAAGTCGCTTCTCGCGTCCGCGTTCCCAGCACGCAATGAGCCCGTCGTCGTCTGCTTTCCAGCGCTCGTCCCACTTCGCGTACTCGCGGATTGGTTCGGCGATTGACCTGTGAATCTTCATACGGTGGGCCGGTGAGGATGATGGGTATGAGGTCTAACGTTGGAGCTCAGCGGCGGCTGACGCCGGCGGGTGCCTGCGGTAGAGGGCGCACGCCGGGGTCAGGCGTCCGCTGGAGCAACCGGTTAGGCATCAGCGCTGCTTCGTGCACGCTTTCGAGGCGTCTTGATGCGTGGCGTAGCCAGCTCTTCGCGTACAACTTGCCGAACCGCAGCGAGCATGGAGCGCTGCTGAATGTACGCGACCAATGCGTCATTGATCATGGTCTGGTAATTCCCGCCACCCGCCTCGTCCGCTGCGCCACGGAAATAGTCCACGACCTTGGTATCCAGACGGATGGACAGCTTCGTCTTGCCGGATTCGGGCGGCACGACTCGCCCGCGTCGCGCCCGCGAGAAGTCGATATCCCGAACTGCCTCAGCGGCTACCTTTTTCATACTGCTCTCTCTGACGCTTGTTCGCCTTCCAGGCCGAAATGATCCGGTAAGCATCCGGCTCTCGATGGGTATAGACGACCACCAGGAGCGCGCCTTCTGCGCTCATGCCCAGCGACACGAAACGTTGTTCTCCGGCGACGTCAGGATCCTCGCGTGTCAAGGCATTGTCGTCCTGCAAAACCGTCGCCGCCTCGGAGAATCGGACCTTGTGGGCCACCAGGTTGGCCGCTGCCTTCCCGGGATCCCATTCGAATCGCATCGAGCTAGCGTATGGACAATTGTCGTCCGAGTCAAGTCGGGATTCTGATGTCTAACGTTCGAGGTAAGCGGCCGCCAATGGCTTGGGCCGGCGGAACCACAATGACCACTGGTGGTGTAGCCGGCCCAAGCCGTTGACGGTCCGCTTGACCGAGGGGTTAGACCGCACTTTTCACCCCAGCCGGGGTGGCGTGGAGCTTCAGACCCAGAGCCGATACAACCTTCATGATGGTTGCGAACTCGGGATTGCCGGCCGGTGAAAGGGCTTTGTACAAGCTTTCCCGACCAAGGCCGGCCTCGCGCGCGACCTGAGTCATGCCCTTCGCACGTGCAATGTCGCCAAGTGCCGCGGCAACCGAGGGCCGGATCGCCGTCTTCGAGGGCGGCTTCCGGGTAGGCAGCCATGTCTTCCTCGGTGTCGAGGTGTTCTGCGGGATCCCACGGCGTAGTGACGGTCTTGGGCATGTCTGAACTCCTATAGGTCGCGCGCCAGTTCCCTGGCGACCCGTATGTCCCGATCCTGCGTGGACTTGTCCCCACCGGCGAGCAGGCCCACGAGCAGCTCGCCTTTCTGTAAGAAGTACACGCGGTAGCCAGGACCGTACGGGACTCGAAGCTCGGAGACACCTTCCCCGACTGGCTTGACGTCGCCAGCGTTGCCAATGGAGAGGCGACGGATGCGGATGTCGATGCGCGTCTTGGCTTGCCGATCTCTGAGGCCAGCGAACCACGCGGCGTAGACGGCCGTCTGGCGGACTTCGATCATGCGCGCACTGTATCACATAGGATACGGGCGAAGCAAGACGGGCGTTTGGTGCGGTCTAACGTTTGAGTTCACCCGCGTGCGGAGGCTGGCGAAGCCAGCCGTAGCACGTCGGGTGCAACGAAGGGTTAGACCTCACGGCGACCTTCGCTCCCCCCGCCAGGCCGGTGAGTCAAGCTTGTTGATCACTTCGTCCGTCGTATTGCACGCTTCCAACTGGGAATCGAGCGCCGAAATGTAGTGCTTCGCCTTGGTCATCGCGCTGGCGTTGCCTGTATCGACAAAGGAAAGAACTCGCTCCTTCATGCGACCGATGATCACGCGAAGGTTCTGGTTCGATCCACGCTCTTCGGCCGCGTCAAACCTATGACCGTGCCCCCGCCACGATGAACGAATGGTGCAGCTGCTGGAACGGGAACAGAACAGTTACGGTGCCATCACTCTTGACCATGCGACCGAACATCATCTTCACGCAGGCGTCAGGCTGGGACTCGATGTATTGGATGATCTCTGGATCGACCTCGACATAGGGCGTACCCCGCTCGTTGGCTTCACGACCAAAGGCGGACACCTGCGATTCGGCTGCGAATGCCGCCTGGTGGCCTGACCCGATAACGTTCCTATCAGTGTGGAAGACACTGCCGCGCTTGATGTAGCCGCGACACATGATGCCTTTGGCTAGAAGCTGAATCACTGCACCCCAACAGTGCGAGACAAGATTGATTACTCCGGCGGGGGACACCTCTGCGGAGACGATTGCGCAGTCGGATATCTGAGTGACGCGAAAGTCGAGATGTCGCTCGATGTATGGCGCTTCAGGACAGGTTGATGGTCCGTGCGCCTCAAAACGCGCTCGCTCCGTGCCTTTGCCGAGCAGCGAGAGAAGCTCGACAAGCTCGGTGAGAGACAAACCAGACCCGTCCTCGGCCGCAGCGACAAGGCTCTTGAAGCCGAGGACGTCAATGTACGCAATGAACTTGTCTGAGAACTGCGTCATGGGCACGCCCTCGACGTGACTCGTGAGGTCTAACGTTTGAGTTGAGCGGCGCCCGCCGGCAAGGCACTTGGGCCGCGAGGCGGATGATGACGCTGGCCGCCTCGCGGCCCAAGTGCCTTGCCGGTAGGGGTCCGCTCGAGCGAAGGGTTAGGCCGCACTGTGCGCCGCTCGCGTATTGACTCTATTTCCGAGCCGCGTCGATTGACACCCATCGCCTAGAGTTCTGATCCAACATCTCCCAGAACTCCCACCCGTTCGTGCTCGCTGCCTTACCAGTCGTTCCGACTGCGTTTTTCGCAGCGACGCCCGCAGACGATGGGTTGTCGTATGTCGTTTCGTTGAATCGGATGCCGTCCTCGGTGACTTCCGCCTCAAAGAGATGCTTCAAGTACTTTGCGCGGAGCTTCGTTCCGACGAGAAGCTTCTCGCCTCGTGCTGAAGTCCAGTAGCGCGGAACCGTCGCCGGACGGGAAGTGGCTGCGACAGTCTCAGCGAAGCGCGACGACGGCTTTGCGTGTTCCCAGTGCGCGATGAGGCGCGCTATCACCGAACTGGCGTCATCGACTAACGGTTCAGCTAGCTGCTGCAGTTTCTCGAAGACATCCTTGCGGATTGGGACAGGGACGGTTTCCATGGGCGCTCCTTGTTTTGCTGTGAAGCTACTGTACAGCAACTGTGGAGCAACTGCAAGCGGAAGCGCGGGCGTCGCGTCAATCGATGAATGTGCGGCCTAACGTCGGCGCTGAGCGGCGGCGCGCCGCAGGTGCGCTGTCCGCTTGAGCAACCTGTTATGCCGATGCGTCACGGAATGCTCTCAACACCGCATTGATCCGCGTCTGGTACCCCGGTCCTTGCGCCTTGAACCACTCGATCACGTCCTCGTCCAATCGGAGCGAGATCAAAGTCTTCGAGGGAGCAGGCTTCAAGCCGCGACGAACGATGCCGCGTACCACCTTTCCAAGGTCTGCCTCGGGATGCTCCGTCGTCGGCTTTGCCTTGTCCGAAGGATCGAACAGGCGAGACCAATCAGTCTCTGACTTCTTCGAAGTACCGCTGCGCTTCACGCCTTGTCGCTTTGCGGAAGGAGATGATGTGGATTTCATGCTCGGTCTCGGTGTGAACAATCGACACCGGCACCCCTGCCAAGAGTCCCAGCGTGACGAAACGACGCTCACCGTACTCGAACCGATCGTCTTCGAACGTGAAGGTCAGTCCCTCGAAGACGCTCTCGGCATCGACGAAGTCCAAGCCATGCTCGCGCACGTTACTCGCACGCTTCGGTTCGTGCCAGGTGAACTCCATCTCGCATTGTAGCTACATTCTGTAGCTCGCACAAGAGGCTGCCAACTTCAGCGGCATAACGTTCGAGGTAAGCGGCCGCCAATGGCTTGGGCCGGCGGAACCACAATGACCACTGGTGGTGTAGCCGGCCCAAGCCGTTGACGGTCCGCTTGACCGAGGGGTTAGACCGCACTTTTCACCCCAGCTGGGGTGGCGTGGAGCTTCAGACCCAGAGCCGATACAACCTTCATGATGGTTGCGAACTCGGGATTGCCGGCCGGTGAAAGGGCTTTGTACAAGCTTTCCCGACCAAGGCCGGCCTCGCGCGCGACCTGAGTCATGCCCTTCGCACGTGCAATGTCGCCAAGTGCCGCGGCAACCAGGGCCGGATCGCCGTCTTCGAGGGCGGCATCCAGGTAGGCAGCCATGGCTGCCTCGGTGTCGAGGTGTTCTGCGGGATCCCACGTCGTAGTGACGGTCTTGGGCATGTCTGAACTCCTATAGGTCGCGCGCCAGTTCCCTGGCGACCCGTATGTCCCGATCCTGCGTGGACTTGTCCCCACCGGCGAGCAGGACCACGAGCAGCTCGCCTTTCTGTAAGAAGTACACGCGGTAGCCAGGACCGTACGGGACTCGAAGCTCGGAGACACCTTCCCCGACTGGCTTGACGTCGCCAGCGTTGCCAATGGAGAGGCGACGGATGCGGATGTCGATGCGCGTCTTGGCTTGCCGATCTCTGAGGCCAGCGAACCACGCGGCGTAGACGGCCGTCTGGCGGACTTCGATCATGCGCGCACTGTATCACATAGGATACGGGCGAAGCAAGACGGGCATTTGGTGCGGTCTAACGTTTGAGGTAACCGGCGCGCGCCGGCCGTAGGCTGGGGCGTGTCCGGTTCAGCGAAGGGTTATACGTCGACCTTGCCCGCGCGGCGAGTCGCTGCCCTCTTTTGTTTCGGCCCTGCTGGCGAACGCTTGCCCCCTCGCTCAGAAAGCCGACCCGCAACATACTTGTGCAGAATGCTCGCGATGAGCGTCTGATAGGGCATGCCCTCTTCGAGCGCCTTGACCTGGATGTCCTGTAGGTCACCGGACGACAAGCGGATGTTCACCCGTTTGTCCTTGATCGCAGTCGCACGTGCAGCCGCTTTGAACCTGGACAGCTCAGCCTTCGTCGCAACCGACTTCAACGCACCTTTCTCGAACGCAGATAGCAGTTCGGACTCGTAGGCGTCAATCCTCGGCATCTTGCTCACCCCTGCCAAGATAGTCTCGTGTGGCCTTGCGGCTCGGAATCACCGTCTTGAGGAAAAAATGATCCTTTTCCTCGACGAACGGCACCAGATACACATATCCGTCGCTGGCCACTACGAGAACGCGCTGCCCAGGGTATCGAGCGGGGTTCGGGTGCGTCAGAATGTCCAACAAGCCATCTGCTTCGACCGCGACCACCACCGACTCGAAAGAAACGCCACGTTCGAGCTTAAGCTGCTCGTTCTTCTCTGGGCTCCAGCGGAACGGCTTCATCTTGACAGTCTAACGCAGCGTGTGCCGTTTGTCATCGCAAGCACCGGGCTCTACCCCCCGGGCGTATAACGTTCGAGGTAAGCGGCCGCCAATGGCTTGGGCCGGCGGAACCACAATGACCACTGGTGGTGTAGCCGGCCCAAGCCGTTGACGGTCCGCTTGACCGAGGGGTTAGACCGCACTTTTCACCCCAGCCGGGGTGGCGTGGAGCTTCAGACCCAGAGCCGATACAACCTTCATGATGGTTGCGAACTCGGGATTGCCGGCCGGTGAAAGGGCTTTGTACAAGCTTTCCCGACCAAGGCCGGCCTCGCGCGCGACCTGAGTCATGCCCTTCGCACGTGCAATGTCGCCAAGTGCCGCGGCAACCAGGGCCGGATCGCCGTCTTCGAGGGCGGCTTCCAGGTAGGCAGCCATGTCTTCCTCGGTGTCGAGGTGTTCTGCGGGATCCCACGGCGTAGTGACGGTCTTGGGCATGTCTGAACTCCTATAGGTCGCGCGCCAGTTCCCTGGCGACCCGTATGTCCCGATCCTGCGTGGACTTGTCCCCACCGGCGAGCAGGACCACGAGCAGCTCGCCTTTCTGTAAGAAGTACACGCGGTAGCCAGGACCGTACGGGACTCGAAGCTCGGAGACACCTTCCCCGACTGGCTTGACGTCGCCAGCGTTGCCAATGGAGAGGCGACGGATGCGGATGTCGATGCGCGTCTTGGCTTGCCGATCTCTGAGGCCAGCGAACCACGCGGCGTAGACGGCCGTCTGGCGGACTTCGATCATGCGCGCACTGTATCACATAGGATACGGGCGAAGCAAGACGGGCGTTTGGTGCGGTCTAACGTGTTTTGGTTTGCAGCGCGCAGCCGGATAAATCTGGACCCACCGGCGTAACCCGTCCACACCCGCGCCGGTATGCGCTTGTCGCGACAGGTCTTTTCTCCACCACCACCCCTCCGCGTCAGACGTAACGCCAGGGCAATCTCGGCTCCGTAGCGCTACCGGCGCTCCCCGATTCCGCGCCCCTCGTTTGCGGGCCGAAATAATCCAGGGCCCCGCCGGATAACCTGGACACCCACCCCCGTGCGACGCGCGGCGATCGCGGCCGCCGGGGACTTTCGGCTTTCGAATCGACCTATAAACGGCCAGCAAAGGACGCAAGCCAGCCCGGATTTAATCCATTTTGCATAGTTCTTCGGCATGTGACCAGTAGTACCGCCCGACGATGCGCGAAGGCCGGATGCTGTGTAGATATATGGACACCATGCGCCCCATTGCCTGCAGTCCACCGACTTCGTCCCCACCTTCCTCGGGCAGCGGTCCGGGATCCCGCGGGCTGTTCGCCCGTCTGCGCGAGCGCATCCGCTACCTGCACTACAGCCTTCGCACCGAACAGGCGTACGTCCACTGGGCTCGGGCCTTCGTCAGGTATCACGGCATGCGCCACCCGCGCGACCTCGGGCAGGGCGAGGTCGAGCGATTCCTCGCCCACCTCGCCAACGAACGGCACGTTTCGGTCTCGACTCACAAGCAGGCCTTGTGCGCGCTGCTATTTCTCTATCGGGAAGTTCTGGGCCAGGAGCTGCCCTGGATGCAGGAGTTGGGTCGTCCGAAGTCCAGGGTACGTGTACCCACGGTACTGTCGCGCGAGGAGGTCGCGCGCCTGTTGGCCGCGATCGACGGCGCCCATGGAGTGATCGCGCGCACCCTGTACGGCACGGGCATGCGCCTGCTCGAATGCCTTCGGCTACGGACCAAGGACGTCGACTTCGACCGATCGGTGATCGTGGTTCGCGAGGGAAAGGGTGGCAAGGATCGCGTGGTGATGCTGCCCGAAGCGTTGCGCGCATCGTTGAAGCTGCAACTCGCCGATGCCCGGAAGCTCTGGGAGCGCGACCGCATCGCGGGAGCGCCCGGCGTGGATCTGCCCGGCGCGCTCGCGATCAAGTATCCGCGCGCGCCCGAGTCATGGAACTGGTTCTGGGTATGGCCGGCCGCCGCGCCGTCGACGGATCCGCGAAGCCGGATTCGCCGTCGTCACCATCTGTATCCGGAGACGATCGGCCGCGCGATCGCGCGCGCCGCAGGTGCTGCAGACATCGGCAAGCGTGTGACCGCGCATACGCTTCGCCACTCGTTCGCGACGCACCTGCTGGAATCCGGCGTCGATATCCGGCGGGTGCAGGAGCTGCTCGGGCACAGCGACGTCAGCACGACGATGATCTACACGCACGTGCTCGAGTCCGGTGCGGCGGGCACGCCCAGTCCGCTCGACGGGTTGGTTCTCGGCGCGGCATCGCACGCGGCCGAGACCGACGCCCCCGCGGGCGCCGATTCGGCTCGCCGTCAGCCGCCCCCGATCCCCGCCCGCACCACCGCCGACCGATCCCACAGGTTCGGCACCACCTCCGACGAATAGCCCGACACGAAGTCCTTCGCCTCGCCTGTCTGCGGATCGAACACGTGCCGCCGCACCGCCCCGATGTTGCCGCCGTAGACATGAATGCTGATCGACGGCTCGTCGGCCAGCGCGTTGGCCACGACGTGGACGTCGCCGATCGTCGGCGACACCGCGTCGACCTCGCCGGGCTGCAGGATCTCCTCGCCGCCGTGCGCCACGAGGCGGCCGTCGTCGGCACGCCGGTAGCGCTGGCAGCGCTCGGCGCCGCGCAGCATGCCGATCAGTCCCCAGACCGTGTGGTCGTGGATCGGCGTGTGCTGGCCCGGTCCCCAGACGAAGCTCATCACCGAGAACCGTTCGAGCGGGTCGGCGTGCAGCAGGAACTGCCGGTAGAACTGCGGGTCGGGGCGGGTGAACGGTTCGGGCAGCCAGTCGTCGCGCGCGACCAGTTGCGCGAGCAGGCGCCGGCCCTCGACGATCAGTGTCGCCTCGTCGGCACTGGTTTCGACGAGCCGCGTCATTGCGACGACGAAGTCGCGCAGCGGCGCGATCGGGTCCTGGGGTGCACTCATCGGTCGTCCTCCTCGATGTGGGCCCGTTTGCCGGCGGCGCCCGCGACCTGCCGCGCGCGCTCGCGCAACTCGCGATCGTGCTCGCCGAGTGCCGGCGCGCGCGTGTCCACCGGCACTGCGGCGCCGTCGATGCGCACCGGGCAGACCACGGTGCGCGTGTCGGTGCCGCCCGGCATCGTCATCGGCTGCACGAGAGCGAGGTGCTGCGCCTGCGGGTCGGCCAGCGCCTCGGCGTAGCCGTTGATCGGCGCGCCCGGTACGCCGGCCTTCGCGAAGCGCGCCAGCCAGTCGGCGGCATCCGCGTCGGCGAAGCGCGCCTCGAGCAGGTCCTTCAATTCGGCCTGGTGCACTGCGCGCAGCGTCGTCGACGCGAATCGCTCGTCGGCGAGCAGCTCGGGCATAGCCACCACCTCGCACACCGCGCGCCACAGGCGGTCGTTGCCGGCGGCGATCGCGAACCAGCCGTCGCGCGCGCGGTAGGGCTGGTAGGGTGCGTTGCGCGGATGCGCGGAACCCAGCTTGCGCGGATTGCGGCCGGTGCCGAAGTACTCGCTCGTCTGCAGCGCGGCGATCGCCAGCGTGGTCGCGAACATCGGCACGTCGAGCTGGCCGCCGGGGCCGCCGGCGCGCACGCGCGCGATCATGGCGGCGATCGAGAACGCGCCGTACAGGCCCGCGGTGAAGTCGGCCAGCGGCACGCCACACTTCACCGGCGCCCCATCGGGCTCGCCGGTCACGCTCATCACGCCGGCGGCGGCCTGGATCGTGAGGTCGAAGCCGCCCTCGCCCGCGCGCGGGCCGCTCTGGCCGTAGGCCGAGATCGAGCAATAGACGAGGCCCGGCTTGCGCGGGCCGAACCAGTCCCAGCCCAGGCCCAGCCGCTGCATCACGCCCGGCCGGTTGTTCTCGACCAGCACGTCGGCGTCGAGCACCAGCGCGCGGGCCACGTCGCGGTCGGCGGGGTCCTTCAGGTCGAGCACCAGCGAGCGCTTGCCGCGATTGAGCGACGCGAAGTTCTCGGAGAAGCCGTTGCGGATCGGCGGCCACTGGCGCAGCCCGTCGCCGTCGCGCGGCTCGACCTTGATCACTTCGGCGCCGAAGTCGGCCAGCAGCATTCCGCAGAACGGGCCGGCGGCGACCTGGCAGAACTCGACCGCGCGCACGCCGGCCAGCGGCAGCGATTCGCGGGCGTTCATCGCGCGTCCTCCGCCCCCAGCGCCGCGTCGCGCAGCGCCTGCGCGATTTCCTTCTCGCGGTCGTTCTCGGCGCGCAGCCGCGCGAGGTCTTCCGGGGTCAGCCCTTCGAGGTTGCGGTAGTCGCGCTTCCAGCTCGCGTCGGTGCGCCAGCGCAACGGCGACTGCATCGTGGTACGCGGCCCCGGCGCCGATTCGAGCAGCCTCAGCGCGAACTCGAGCGTGGCGGCCTGCGACTGCCGGTCGTGCGGCCGCCCGGCCGCGTTGCCGAGCGGGAAGTCGCTGAACAGGAAGCGCGGCACGCCGCAGTGCTCGACGATGTCCTTCGCGGCCCCCATCACGACGGTGGCGATGCCGTTGCGTTCGAGGTGCCGCGCCACCAGCGACAGCGTCTGGTGGCACACCGGGCAGTTCGGCACCAGGATCGCGGCGTCGACGCCGTCCTCCCTGCAGCGCGCGAGGATCTCCGGCGCATCGATGTCGATCGTGTGGCGCTGGCTTCGGTTCGTGGGCGCGCCGTGAAAGCGCGCTGCCAGCGCTCCCACGCGCCCGGCGCGCGCTGCATCGCGCAGCGCAGGCAGCGGGAACCACGCGCCCGGGTCGTCCATGTCGGCGTGCCTGCGGTCGATGCCGACGTGCGCGATGCGCAGGTCATGGTCGCGTGACGTGTCGCCGGAATAGACCCGATAGAACTTCGCCGCGGCGTTGTACGGCGCGCCGTTGCCCTGCGGCCCCTTGTCGGGCTGGAAGGGTGCGGCGGTCGTCACGATCGTCACGCGGCCTTGTGCCAGCGACTTGCGAAGCGGCTGGAACGGCACGTCGAGGTAGTGCGCGTAGACGTAGGGATTGTCGTAGCCGAGCGCGAGGTACCAGTCGCGCGTGCGCCGGATGTAGTCGATCGGGCAATCGTCGGGCGAGGCGAAATCGAGGTCGTCGCGGCCGACGGGGCCCGCGCTTTCGGACTGGGGCATCGGTTCTCCGCTTCGGCTACGCCTTGCCGAGTGTCCCGAAATCCGGCCTTTCCAGCAGCCACGACACCGGGCAGCCCGCGACCAGCCCCCAGAATGCGGCGCCCACGTTCAGGATCGCGATGTCGGCCACCGTGACCGGGGAAGGTCACCAGTGCCCCCAGCGTGAAGCGCCCGCCGAAGGAGGCGACGAACGCGGTCTGCAGCACGCGCAGCATCGCCAGGCCCGCCAGCGTCGCGATGAACGCGGGCGGCGTCGCGAGCATCAGCCGCGTGAAGAACGGCGACAGCAGCCCGAACGCCAGCGCCAGCGCGCCGACGACCAAGCCGCCGGTGTAGTGCCGCTCGCGCTCGCCGGAGGCGGAGATGATCGCGTTGGTCGGGCCGGTGAGGCAGGTGGACACGGTGCCGACGAACGCGGTCGCGATCGACGCGACGCCGCAGGCCACGGTGGCCGCGTTGATCGGCGCCTCGTGGCCGACCGCCTTGAGCACCGCGACGCCCTGCCCGTTCTGCACCACCAGCACCGTGATCGCCAGCGGCAGCACCAGTTCGATCATCGCCTGCAACGACCATTCCGGCAGGTACAGGTTCGGACGCGCGAGCACGCTGGCCGCCGAAAGTTCGGGCGCGAAGCGCCCCGACAGCCCCACCGCGATCGCGCCGATCAGCAATGCGCCCAGCATCGGCGGCACGCGCCGCCCTGCCGCATGCCAGGCGTTGAGCAGCAGGAAGGCGAGCACCATCGGCACCGCGATCACCGCATCCTCGTGCAGCGCGCGCACCAGGTCGAGCCCGAAGCGCAGGAACACGCCGGCCACCATGCCCATCACGATCGGCATCGGCACCATGGCCATCGCGCGCCGCACCCAGCCGCTCAGCCCGAGCAGCAGCATCAGCACGCCGGTGGCGACGAACGCGCCGATCACCTGCGGGAAACTCAGGTGCCCAAGCGCCGGGCCCACCAGCACCGTGCCCGGAATCGTCCAGAAGAACGCCAGCGGCTGCCGGTACAGCCAGCAGAACAGCAGCGTGACCAGGCCGTTGAGGAAGAAGGAGCCGAAGATCCACGACGCGAGGTCGGATTCGGACAGCCCCCCGCGCGTGCCGACCGCGAGGATCACCGCCACCGGACCGGTGGCGGCGAAGATGAAACCGATCAGGCCGTTGACCGAATAGACCGTGCCCGCATCGCGCAGCACGGTGCGCCACCGGGTCGGCGGCCGGATCGGGGATTCGATCGACATGGCGCTGCGATCTTACGCGATGCGCGCGGCCGGGCCGGGCCCCCCGGCGGATGCGGCCCGGTTACCCGGCGCGACGCACGCCCGCGCCGCTCAGGACGCCAGCTCGGCCAGGAACTCGAACTCGGCCAGGCGCGTCGTGGTCTGCCGCGCCACCAGCGCGATCGTGCGCGTGGGCGCCGGCGGCGCGAAGCGCTGCGGCAACACCGACGCGCGCTCCAGGAAGCCGGAGCCGATCGCCATCTGCGGCAGCAGCGCATCGCCGAGGCCCGATTCGACCATCTGCACCAGCGTCACCAGGCTGGTGGCCTCGATGCCCGACGGGTTGGCGCGCTCGGCGAGCCCGCACGCCTCGAGCGTGTGCTCGCGCAGGCAATGGCCTTCCTCGAGCAGCAGCAGGCGATCGGTATCGAGCCCGCTGATCTTCAGCCGCCGCGGCGTGTGGGGGCGCTCGGGCATCCGCGTGATCAGCCACAGCTCCTCGACGAAGAGCTCGCGCACCAGCAGGCCCGAGGTGTCGTACGGCAGCGCGATCAGCGCGAAGTCGAGTTCGGCGGCGCGCAGCCGTTCGAGCAGCGTGGCGGTGCGGTCTTCGCGCAGCGCGAGCTTCAGGTCCGGGTGGCGGACGCGCGCCTCGCGCACCAGCTGCGGCAGCATGAACGGCGCGATCGTCGGGATCGCGCCCAGCCTCACCATCCCGGTCATCGGCGCGGCGGCGGCGCGCACGATGGCAACCAGGTCGCGCGCCGAGCCCAGCAGTTCGCGGCTGCGCTCGACCACCTTGCGGCCGAGCGGCGTGAGCAGCACGTGCTGGCGGTCGCGCTCGACCAGCGCCGCGCCCAGCGTGCGCTCGAGCTCCTTCAGGCCCGACGACAGCGTCGACTGCGTGACGAAGCAGTCTTGCGCCGCCTGCGTGAAGTTCAGCCGCTCGGCGACGGCGACCAGGTACGACAGCTGGCGCAGCGAGGGCAGTGCGCTGGCCGACGCGAACGGTGCGCGCGCAGCGGAGCGCGGCGCGGCGCGCGTCCGGGCGGGGCGGACAGCCGCGGCCCCGGCCGCCGCCGGCATTCGCCTGGGCGGATTATCGCTTTTCTCGATCATACTGATTATTTTAATTCGTTGGACCGATTTTAGCCCTACCGGCACACTGCGTCCATCGTCAACCGCAACCAGGAGCTGCGACATGGACAAGAAGTCGATCACCATCCAGAACCTCGAGGCCGCCTTCGCCGGCGAATCGATGGCGCACATCAAGTACCGCTACTTCGCGAAGGTGGCCCGCGCCGCCGGCGACGAGGAGACCGCGCGCCACTTCGAAGCCACCGCCGACCAGGAAGTGCAGCACGCGTTCGGCCACCTCGACCTGCTGTACCCGAAGGACAAGCTGACCCCGGCGCGCGCGCTCGAGCTGGCGATCGAGGGCGAGACCTACGAGTACACCGAGATGTACCCGAAGTTCCGCCACCTCGCGGTGGAAGAGGGCAACCAGGCGGCCGTGGCCGAATTCGACGAGCAGATCGCCGAGTCGAAGGAGCACGCTGAGGCGTTCCGCGCGGTGCTGGAGAAGGCCGCGAAGCGCTTCGCCGCGCTGACGAAGGTCGAGGAGCGGCACGCCAACGCCTACAAGGAATCCCTTGCGCGCGTCGTCGCCATGATGAAGAACGCGGCCTGACTCGCCACAATGGCGCCGAACACGAACCGACCAGTTTCAACACACGGAGAAAAGGACATGAGCGACATGAAGGCTTACCAGTGCATCGTCTGCGGGTTCATCTACGAAGAGGCCAAGGGCCTGCCCGAGGACGGCATCGCCCCCGGCACCCGCTGGGAGGACATTCCGGCGGACTGGGCGTGCCCCGACTGCGGAGTGGCGAAAGCCGACTTCGAGATGGTCGAGATCACGGCCTGAGCGACGGCACGGCCCATGGCACCGATCGTGATTCTCGGCAGCGGACTCGCGGGCTACACGGTGGCCCGCGAGTTCCGCAAGCTCGACGCCGCGACGCCGCTCGTCGTCGTCACTCGTGACGACGGCGCGGTCTATTCGAAGCCTATGCTGTCGAACGCGCTCGCGGGCAACCGCAGCGCCGCCGCGCTGGCCAGCGCCGACGCCGCAGGCGCGGCCGCCCAGCTGAACGCGACGGTGCTCGCGCATCGCGAGGTCGCGTCGATCGACACCGCCGCGCGCGCGGTCGTGCTGGCCGACGGCGAGCGGCTCGAATACTCGCAGCTCGTGCTCGCGCTCGGCGCCGACCCGATCCGGGTGCCGCTCGAAGGCGACGCCGCCGACACGGTGATGCAGGTGAACGACCTCGGCGATTACGCGCGCTTTCGCGACGCGATCGAGAACGCCGCGCACGTGACGATCCTCGGCGCCGGCCTGATCGGCTGCGAGTTCGCCAACGACCTGCTCGCCAGCGGCCGCCGGGTCGACGTGATCGATCCGGCCCCGTGGCCGCTGGGCCGGCTGGTGCCCGAGCGCGTCGGCCGTGCGATGGCGGCGAAGCTGGGCGCAGCGGGGGTGAACCTGCGCCTGGGCACGACCGCCACCGCGGTCGAACGACGCGACGGCAGCCTGCGCGTGAAGCTCGCCGACGGCAACACGCTTGACACCGACGCGGTGCTCTCGGCGATCGGGCTGCGCCCGCGCACCCAACTCGCGCAGGCCGCGGGGCTGGCGACGAATCGCGGCATCGTGGTCGACCGCCAGCTGCGCGCGAGCGCGCCCCACGTCTACGCGCTCGGCGACTGCGCCGAGGTCGAAGGCCAGGTGCTGCCGTTCGTGATGCCGCTGATGAATGCGGCGCGCGCACTGGCGAAGACGCTGGCGGGCGAACCGACCGACGTGCGCTATCCGGCGATGCCGGTGGTGGTGAAGACGCCGGCCGCGCCGCTCACCGTCTCGCCGCCGGCCGCAGCAGCCGAGGGCAGCTGGCGCTTCGACGAAGGCGCCGACGGCAGCCTGGAGGCCACCTTCGTCGACGCGGGCGGGAACCTGCTCGGCTTCGCGCTGCTGGGCGGCGCCCCCGCGACGCGCCAGGCGCTCACGCGGCGGCTGCCGGCGGTGCTCGGCTGAAGCCTCGGGCCCGCTTCCGGCGCTACTCCTCGATGCCGTAGCGCTTGACCTTGCGCCACAGCGTCGACTTGTCGATGCCGAGGATCTCCGCGGCCAGGCCGCGGTCGCCCTTGGTCTCGCGCAGCGTCTTGGCGATGAAATACGCCTCCATCTCGTCGAGGCTGCGCGGCGAGAGCAGGTCGAGCGCGCGCGCCTGCGCGCCGCTGCCTTCCGAGAGCCGCGGAGGCACGACTTCGGTCCCGATCGGGTCGGTCTCGCTGAGGATGATCATCCGCTGCACGACGTTTTCCAACTCGCGCACGTTGCCCGGCCAGTCGTAGCGCATCAGCGCGCCCAGCACCGCGGTCTTGAAGCCGGCGACGGGCTTGCCCAGGCGCACCGAGTGCTTGTTCAGGAAGTAGTACGCCAGCAGCGGGATGTCCTCTCGGCGCTCGCGAAGCGGCGGGATCGGAATCTCGATTACCGAGAGCCGGTAGAAAAGGTCCTCGCGAAACCGGCCCTGCGCGACCAGATCGCCGATCGGCTGGTTGGTCGCGGCGACCAGGCGCACGTCGACGCCGACCGGCTCGGTGGCGCCGACCGGGTAGAAGACGCCGTCCTGCGCCACGCGCAACAGCTTCGCCTGCAGCGCCATCGACGCGTTGTTGACTTCGTCGAGGAACAGCGTGCCGCCGTCGGCGGCCTCGAACAGGCCGATCTTGTTGCGCTCGGCGCCGGTGAACGCACCCTTGCGGTAGCCGAACAGTTCGCTTTCGACCAGCGTCTCGGGTATCGCCGCGCAATTGATGACCACGAAGGGCCGGGCCTTGCGGGCGCTGCGCAGGTGGATCTGGCGCGCCACGAGTTCCTTGCCGCTGCCGCTCGGGCCGCTCACCAGCACGCTCGAGTCGTAGGCGGCCGCCGCCGTGATCAGGCGCTCGATCTGCTCCCGGGCCTGCGATGCGCCGATGATCTCGCCGCCCTGCTCGAAGTTGCGCTGCTGCTGGCGCAGGCGCTCGTTTTCGGTGGCCAGCAGGTAGTGACGCAGCGCGTTCTCGACGACGCAACGCAGCTTCACCGTGTCGAACGGCTTCTCGACGTAGTCGTAGGCGCCCTCCTTGAGCGCGGCGACCGCCGATTCGACGGTGCCGTGGCCGGTCACCAGCACGACCTGCGTTTGCGGATCGCGTTGCCGGACGAACTTCAGCAGGTCGAGGCCGCCAGCGCCCGGCATTCGCAGGTCGGTGACCACGACCGCCGCGTGATCGGCCTCGAAGAGGTCCATCGCCTCGTGCGCGTCGGCCGCGGTGACGATCTCGACCTTCGTCTCGATCTCGTCCAGCACGGCAACGATCAGCTCGCGCATGCGCCGGTCGTCCTCGGCGACGAGAATTCTCGGCGTGGCGGCCGTCGCCGCCGGCGCTGCGCCTTGCCCGGTCATGCGCCGGCGCGACCGAGATCGACCGCGGGCAGCGTCACGACGAAGCGGGCGCCGCCCGCATGGTCGCCGTCATAAGCAATGAAGCCGCCGCGCCGCGTGACGATCGCGTTGGAGATCGGCAGCCCCAGCCCCGTGCCCTGTCCGACGGTCTTCGTCGTGAAGAACGGATCGAAGAGCCGGCTGCGCAGCTCGGAGGGCACGCCGGGTCCGTTGTCGGAAACGCTGATGCACACGTTCGAAGCGTCCCTCCAGGTGCGCACCACGATCCGCGGATCGGGCACTTTGTCGAGCGCGTGGATGGCGTTGACGATCAGGTTGGTGAGAACGATGTCGAGCTGGCCGCACCCTCCCTCCGCGACCAGTTCGCCGGGGGCGAGATCCGTGCGAGCCTCGATCTGGTAGCGCCTGAGGCGGCACTCGACGAAGGTCTCGACCAGTTCGCGCACCAGCTGGTTGACGTCGCAGGTCTCGTCGCTGCATCCGTCCTTGCGCGCGTAGCCGAGCAGTTCATGCACCACCCGCGAGCAGCGGCGGGTCTCCTCGGCGATGATGCGCGCGTACTCGGCCAGCCGGGGCTGGCCTTCGGCACCGCGTTCGAGCAGCTGCGCATAGCCGAGCACGTTGCCCAGCGGCGTGTTGAGCTCGTGCGCGACGCCGGCAGCCAGCTGCCCCATCGCGACCAGCTTCTCGCGCATCGTCACGGTTTCCATCAGCGCCCGGTGCTCGGTGATGTCCTGCAGCGTCAGCACGCTGCCCATGTCGTTGTCGAGATCGCTGTAGAACGCGAGGTTCAGCGCGATGTAGCGTGTCTTGTCGCCCAGCCTGAGCCCCACCTCATGGTTGCGCACCACGTACTTGTAGAGGAAGGCGTCGCGCAGCACCGCCCGGTCGCGCTCGGGCAGGTCGAGCAGGTCGAACAGGTTCTCCCCGACCAGCTGCCCGGTCTCGACGCCGAACAGTGCATCGGCCTGGCGGTTGGCGACGCTGACGCGCAGGTCGTCGCCGATGCTCAGCAGACCGACCGGCAGGCTCTGCAGGATCGTGTTGATGCGGTTGCGCTCGTCGAGAAAGCGCCCCTGACACTCGACCACACTCTGGAACGTGAGCCCGACTCTCGACACCGTCGTGTTGTACTCGGGGATGAGCCTGCCCGTGAGGGTGCCCGCGTGGGGCCCGATCGGCAGGGGCTCGAAGCGGCCCTCGGAGGCGAGACGGATGCCGCGCCCCAATTCCCTGACCGCGGCCAGTTCGGCCGCAACCCACGCCAGAAGCCAGCCCGCCGCGGCCGCGAGCGCCGTGCCGATCGCCCACGCGGAGCGGTCGTCGTGCCAGAACGCACCGACGACCGCATAGGCGAGCGAGGACAGTGCCGCCCCGGCGAACGGCCTCCAGCGGCCGCGAAGCGCGAGAAACGCAGGCGCCGTCCCACCGGATGCGCCCGCGATCGGCAGCGATGCCATGCCGACCCCTCGCGACCCGATTCCGGCCGGCGCAGGGGCGGCGAGCGCCCCCGGGCAGGATCGGAAATCAGAAGATGAACTGCAACCCCAAAGTCAGCTGATTATAGTCGCGCAGCGAGCGGTTCGAGGGGTCGGGAGTGTCGAACTTCACCTTGGCATACTCGAGGCTCACCTTGAGTTTCTGCCCGTCGAGATACCAGTTCGCGCCGATGCTGTTCCACTTCTGGTCGTAGTACTCGGCGTTGCCGACCTTGACTCCGTAATCGGAGTTCTCGTGACGCGCGAAGAACTGCAGACGGCCCGGACCGACCTTGCCGGGCAGCATGTAGCCGCCCTTCAGGTAGAAGCCCTTCAGGTCGCTGTTGACCGGCAGATCGGGATCGGGCGACTGGTTGTATGCGTCGCCGGTGTCGTACTTGAACGCGGCTCCCGACAAGGTGTAGACGCCGCTGCGCGCCGGGTACTCCATGAACGCATCGACCGTCCAGGCCTTGTAGTCCTTGATGTCGCGGCGTAGCAGCCAGTCGCCGTAGGCGACGCTCGACTGCGTGTCGTAGGCGGCGCCGATCGTCAGCACCTTCGCGGTGCCCAGATAGGTGCCGAGGTAGCCGTAGTTCCGACTCCGGGTCCCAGAAGCTGTAATGGACGCGCGCGGTCAGCCGCGGGTCTTTCTTCGGCACGTACGTGCCCTCGCGACCGTCGGCCACCATGAAGCGGTACTGCAGGCGGGCGTCGAGCAGGTTGCCCCAGATCGCGAGCCCGGTGTCGCGGCTGCCGCCGAAGGGCGTGTACGACAGCACCTCGGCCCGGTCCATCGTGAGCGGCTCGAGACAGGCCTCGAGGTTCTCGCGCGAGAACGTGTTCTTGAACCGGCCGACGATGAAGCGCAGGTCGTCCCGGTAGTCGAGAGTGACGTAGGCGTCGCGATAGTAGACGCTCTTGTTGTCCTGGCCGTAGCGGCTGTCGTTGCCGGCTTCCAGTTGCGCATAGAAGCCGACGTAGTCGTTGTACTGGCCGGAGAAGGTGAGCCGGTTGCGGCGCAGGAACGCATCGGTGGACGAACCCGTGTTCGTGTCCGACGTGAAGCTGCGGTGCTGCATCCAGCCCTGCAGCGCATAGCTGATCGTGAGCGACCCCTGGTCGCCGAACTGGATCGTGGGGCCGGCGAGAGCCGACAGCGGCAGTGCGCCGGCGACGAGCGCGGCGCAGCACGCGCCGCGGACGGACATCCTGGTGGATTTCTTCATCTCACTTCGCTCCGGCAGTTGCGGCGTAGGCGCCTTGGACCTTCGACAGGTCGCTGGCATGGCAGCCGGCGCACGAGCCGGCGGTGTCGTCGCGCGGTTTGGCGACCATCTTCGCGTGCGCGATGTCCTCTTTCATGATCCTGGGGTTGCCCTTGTGACAGCCGGCGCACGAGTTGTTCACCTTCGAGTGCTGCGCGTGCCAGGGCGACTTCTTCGCATCCATGTCGGGCGCTTTCGCGCGCGTGCCGTTGTGGCACTTGAAGCAGCTCGATGCACCCAGGCCGCACGCGTTGGCCAGCGGAATCGGCGACACCTTCGAGGCGCTGTCGGCCAGCGCCGATACGGCCTCGGCGCCCCAGCCGGCGGACGCGCGCGCATCCGCTTCGTCGAGGTTTCCGGTGCCCGGGCCGGCCAGCAGCGCCATGCCGATCGCCAGCGCGGACAGCAGCCCGCTGCGCCAGGCCCATGTTCTCCAGCCTGCCTTGTCGTGCGCGTGTCTCATTTGCCCTCCTCCCTCTGTTGATCCTGTCGTTCGGCGCCCGGCTTCGCCGTGGCGGATTCGCCGCCCGGCGCGGGCTTGTCGGCCGCCTGCTGCTGCGATCCGGATCCGAAGCGCGCTTCCCACGCCTTGCGGATCTCGTTCTCGCCCAGGCCCGATTCGCAGGCGCAAACGGGCCCGCGCGAGCGGTATTTCAGGCGCGGCGGATCGGCAGCCGCCTGGGCAACCGCCGCCGTGAGCAGCCACGCGAGCACGAACGAGACTCGAATCGAAGTCATGGTTCCGCAATGCACGAAGCGCCGTGCCGATCCTGTTGAACGCACACACCGTGCCAGGATCGGGCTCTCGTCAAATCAATGGCTTATCGGACGCTGCGGCCGCGCGCCGAATTGCAGCGCGCGGGTTGGCCGAAGCAATCTTTCAATTTGCAATCGATGCAGCGACGGGCGCGGCGGCCGGCGGTGCAGCGACGATGCGGGTCAGGTCGTACTCGGCCGACAGCACGTCGGCGAGCGCCTGGCGAAGATGCGAAACAGCCTGTGCAGGCAACTGCGCGTCGCGCGCGAGATGTTCGCGATACATCCGCTCGTAGTGTTCGCCGGGCTTCACGCGCACCACGAGTTCGACTTTCCAGCCCCCGGCGCGGGGAGCCGTGAACGGCACTGCGAACTCGCGCGACTCGCCCGCGGGAATGCGCGTGTCCTCGATCTCGCGAGTGAGCTGCGTGTCGACCGTCCAGCCGATCACCTGGCGCCCGAGCGTCCGTGTCGAACCGTCGGGATCGCGACGCAGGAACTCGAGCTCGACCTTCGGCACCATGTACGTCGGAAAGTGGTGGCCCGCGCCGACGTTGCGCACCCGGGCGCGCGCTTCGTAGCGGCCCTCGCCCGGCGCAACCACTTCGAGGCCGAGGTCGAGCGCGCTGCGCGTGGTGTCCGGGTCGTGAATGCCGCGCCACGAATGCTGTCGCTCCGGCATGTGGCACGACTGGCAGGTACGGTTCGGTGCCATCGGGCTCGCGGCCCACTGGTTCCAGGTGTCCTCGAAGAGCTTGCCCTCGACGCGCGGGCCGTCCGGCGGGAACTGGTGGCAATGCGCGCAGAAGCTGCTGTCCTGGAATGCCGCCGACGCGGTGAAGCCGCCGTGCGCGGTACCGCTTTGCACATCCGGCCGGGCCGGTGGGCCGAAGCGCCGGTGGTCGCGCACATGGCAGGCCGCGCAGACCAGGCCCTGATGACCGAGATCCGCTTCGACGTAGCCGGGTGGCGGCAACAGCGGCGCAGCCTGCCATTCGTGCTCGATCGCAAGAAGCGCTTTCTGTTCGGCCAATGGGGCGTGGCAGCGAAAGCATCGATTCGCCTGCGCCTGGTCCATGAGCCTGAGCTGCCAGAGCAGGCCCGGACCGACGCTGCGGCTGTGCAGGCTGCTGCGCCACGCTTCGTATTGCTGCTCGTGACACTGGCCGCAGGCCCGGGGCGACAGCGACGCTTCGAGGGCCGAAAAGCCGGCGGGCGGAGGCCCCTGTGGAGGAAGGGGCTCCGCCCAGTGCCGGTCGAGGAAGAGCTCGACCGGTGGCGGCGCCGCTGGCCGCTGGTCACAGCCGGCCGACAGCGCGGCTGCGACGAGCAACAGCGACAGCGCGCCGCGCCGCACGCGGGCCGGGCGCCTCACTGCGACCGGCCGGCGCGCGTCAGCCGCCGCAAGGGTTCGTCGGGCTGCCCGACCCGCCCGGGCGCCCGGCGACCGGCGACTCGCCCGTCTTGTAGGCCGAGTCGGCTCGCACGATCGCATCGGCCGACCGGGCATAGGCGTTGGTGATGGTGCGCGGTGCCACCAGCGAACTGTCGCTCGCTGCGCGGGAGAACGACCGGACGTCGGTGCGCCATGGCGAGTCGGCCGGCAACAGGGAGGTGCCGTTGCGATCCTTGATGTACGAGAGAGAGTTCCATTCGACCATGGCGCCGTCGTAGAAGCGCGTCGGCAGGCCGAGAACCGCGGCGGTGGCAACGCCGGTGATCATCGCGCGGAAGGTGGTCTCGCAATAGGTGTAGATCGTATCACCGGGCTGGTAGGCGCTGCCCTGGCCGACGAGCCGGTAGCTTCCGTCGATGAATCCGTAGCCGTTCGCGTCCGTCTCGCCGTTGAGGTAGGCCTTCAGCACGGCCTTCGGCTTCCAGCTGTTCCCCTTCGTGCTGTCGAGCAGGTTGGTGTAGTTCAGCTGCAGCGAACCCCACGGATGCCCCTGGCGCGAGCCGCTGTTCTGGAACTTCGACATGTAGTTGAACGACACGTTCGCTGAGCAATACGGCACGCCTGTGGTGAGCGAGGTGCAATTCGCGTCCTTGACGTCGCCGCCTTCGAGGAACTCGCCGGCGCTGAACTGACCGGCATCGCGCGCGTCCCAGATGAAGACGCCATCGGCACGCTGGTTCAGGTCGCTGGCCGGCAGGATCTTCAGCATGTCGGCGAAGGTGGCCTGCAGCTGGGTGTTGTCCACCGGCAGCTGCTTCACCGAGATCGTGCCGCTGTTTGGCGCGGTGCCCGCGGCCGCCCGGAAGTAGCTGGCGGCGGGCAGCAGCGCGCCGCCGGTGCCGTTCCACTGGTTGCTGCCGTTGAGCAGTGCCAGGTTCGCCTTGTCGACACCCCCAGTAGCGCAGCGTGTACCAGCAGCGGCCCTGGGTCATCACGTTGCTCGGGCTCGATGCGCCCTGGGCACAGACGATCATGTCGTTGCGCGGGTCGATGTTGTATTTCTTCAGCAATGCATCCACGCCCGGTCCGTCGAGCACCATCTGGATCGTCTCGATCACGCCGTTGTTGCGTACCGGGTCCAACCCCCCTCGAGGTAGGTGAACACGTTCTTGCCGTCGGACTTCAGGTACTCGTAGCCGGCCGGGCCCGCCGTGACCTGCAGGATCACCAGCTTGCCGGTGAGGCCCGCCGGCCGATTCGCGGGCCAGTCGTCGATCCAGCGCTTCAGCGTCGCGCCCGAGATCACGCCATTGACGTTGTCGTCGTAGCTGTCGGCGGACTCCTGCGCAATCTGCGCCGGCGAGTTGACCGTCAGCTTGGTCGCCACGGCGCTCGTGTCCTCGCCACCACCGCCACCGCATCCCTGCAGGCCCAGCACGAGGCCCAGCACGGCCGCCCCGCCCAGCTTCGTCATCGTTCGCGTCCTCATCCGGAGTCCCTCCTCGTAGTTCGTCCGTCGGCCGTCCGCCCCCGGGGCCGATCGATCAGCCATCTGCCGGCGCCTTGAGCACGACCGGCATGAATCCTTCTTCCAGCGCATCGAGCAGCGCTGCGCAATCGCCCGAGGGCGCGAGCTCGAACTCGCGCACCTGCGCCCCGGCATCGCGCAGGGCGGCGGCGAGACCGTCGACCGCGGGCACGCCCGCCGGCCTGACCAGAAGCACCCGTTTCGCCGCGTTCATACCCAGTACACCACGTCGCTGTCGAGAATCCGCGCGGCGAGCTGCGCCACGCGGTCGGCCTCGTTCAGGGCGGCGACGGGCACGTCGGCGAAGTCGAGTGCCTGCATCTGTTCGTCGATCGCAGGGCCGATCGGCATCGCGCCCCAGACGGCCACTTCGATGCGGTCGTCCAGCAGCGTGAGGCCGGCAGCCATTCGCATGGCCTCGCCCTTGTTGTGGGCCGCGACCATCAGGATGCGTTTCGGATCCGTCATGAGCCGCCCTTCAGAGAACCAGCACCTGGTCGCAGACGTGCGCGAGCTGCGCGTTCTGATACTGCCCACCGAACACGACGGGGCCCGCGAGCCCTTCGCGTCCGAAGCGCCCCGCCGCGTGGAGCTCGACGCTGTGCTCGCAGACCGTGACCGTGTCCGGGTGTGCGCGCGCGCGTCCCAGGAACCCGGCGTCGGCAAGCAGGTTCACGCCGGTGTCGGTGAGGAAGCACTGCACCTGCCAGCCGCGCGCGAATGCGGCGTCGAGCAGCCCGCTCGCGTGCGCCGCAAACGCCTCGTCGGTAATCACGATTCCGAGCCGCATCGATCAGGCCTTGCGGATCTTCCACGCGAACGAACCGCCTTCTTCGCGGCGCTCGAACAGCTCGTCGCCGTCGGTCTCGCACATCGCCATGATCGACTCGCCCGACGATGGGTTGTCGAACAGCACCGTGAGGACGTCGCCGCTCGCCATCTTCTGCAGGGCCTTCTTCGTGTACATCTGCGGGTGCGGACAGGTGTAGCCGCAGACGTCGAGCTTCCACTCATGCTCGCCGACCCGGTCGAAAGTCATTGCCATCGCCGATCTCCCTTTTCGTTCAGCAGCCGCGCGGCGTCAGAGCGCCGACGCCTCGTTGCGGGCCGCGCTCCATTCCATCCACCAGGTAAACGCCTTGACCCCGACCCAGGCGCCGGCGGCCATGCCGAGCAGGAACACCCAGCCGCTCGGGTCGCCGTTGGTGACCGTGGCGAAGAAGGCGCCGATGTTGCAGCCCATGCCGATCCGCGCGCCGATACCCATCAGCGTGCCGCCGACCAGCGCGAAGATCGCCGACTCGAGGTTCGGGAATTTCCACTTGAATTCGCGCCGCGCGAGCGCCATGGCCGCGGCCCCCAGGATGATGCCGATCGACATGAACCCGGGCGCGTTCAGAAGCGGATTGGGCAAGCCGTTGTCGAGGCCGAAGTAGATGTTGTCCGTGCCCATCAGGCCGAGCTCGTTCAGCAGCCAGCCGCCCCATTGCGCTTCCTGCGTGGTGATGTACCAATAGCCGGGGTCGAACACCGTTTCCTGAATCGACAGGCCGTTGGTGTAGCCCATCGCCGCGAGCAGCTCGCCAAAGTTGAAGATGCCGTAGTGGTTGCGCAGCGCGCCGGTGACCCACATGTGAAGGCCGGCGAGCACGCCCAGCCCGATGCCCGCGATCGCGGTGTTCTTCGACGAGGTGAACATCGACCAGAGGCCGGCCAGTTCGTCGGCGAACGACGGCGCGGTTCTTTTCGCGCGTCGCATGTAGCCCTTGCGGTAGTAGCGCAGGTAGAGCGCGAGCAGAATCACGGTCACCGGGATGAACGCGGTCAACAGCATGTTGGCCAGCAGGATGCCGGCCGGCGTGCCCCCGACGCCCAGCGCGTCGGCGGTGGTCGTGCCCTTCAGGTCCCAGATGTGGCCCGCGGTGAAGAGGTCGAACCAGCCGCGGGTCACGCTCAGTTCCGCCGGCATGTCCTTCGCGGCGGCCGACGCCACCCACGAAGACGGCACCAGCGCGTCCCACCACCCGCTCGCGCTCACCACGATCGCCTGCGAGAACGAGATCGCGACGATCACGAGCATCGCGTTCATGTTGCCTTCGCCGGCCTTGTACAGCGACCCGGACGCGCAACCCCCGGTGAAGACGATCCCGAAGCCGAAGATCGCGCCGCCGACAAGCACGTGCCAGCCGAGCACGTTCGGATGGAAGGTGCTGAACCCGCTGAGCGTCACGATCGCCGCGACCGTCGCGTACAGCGCGACCGCGATCATCATTCCGACGGCCATCCGCGGCACGCCGACCGCGAACAGGTCGCGCACCGCCGAGGCCATGCAGAAGCGCCCGTACTGGAGCAGCGCCCCGTAGGCGAGGCCGAACCACGCGTAAACGAGCAGGTAGACGAAGCGCGTGTCGACCGACAATGCCCACACCGAGCCGAGCACCACCAGCGCCACCACCCCGAGCGCCCGCCGATTCGCGCTGCGGCGGACCGCCTCCGTCTGCATGTTCACTCCGCCCTCTCCCAGTGCATGTGCATGCCGCGCCCGTCCGCGCTCAGGTGCCACGGCGCAGGTAGATGCGCCAGTGCCCGGTCTCGCGAACAGTCGCCCGGTGCTCGCAGTCGAGCTTCATCGCAAGCGCCGGAAAGCCCTCGGCGGCCGCCGCGTTGTCAGTGAGCACCTCGATGACCTCCCCCACACCACTCTCGTCGACGACCTTCACCGTCAGCAGTTGCGGGCGCGGGCACATCTCGCCCAGACAGTCGATCGACCGCGCGACGGCCACGACGCCCCGGCCCGGCAGTTCGACCATCCGCAACACGGAAACCGGGGGACTGCGCCGCCTCCACAGGAGGCGGTCAAACCAGCCCATGGCTCATCCCTTCGCTTTCCGCAATTCGACGAAAGTCAACAAGCAGGCAACGTGCCAGCATGGAAACCCCCTTGAGAAACAATCGCTTGCCGAAGAGTGCCCGGTCGGGCGGCAAGTGAAAAATGCAATCCGCCACCGACGGCGGTGAATTACGCAACGGCTGGCGGCAGCGCCCGGCGCCGGCGTCAGCCGAAGCCTGCCGCCTTCTGGTGACGCACCGCCAGTACATCGACACGGTCGGGCACGCGCCGGTGACGATAGAGGGCGACGTAGCCGCTTCTGCCATGGCCGATGACCAACTCGCGCAGCGCCGCGTCGACCGGCCGACCGATCTGCGGGTGGCGCTCGAGCACGGCCAGCGCGTCGAGAATCGCTTCCAGCGCCGCATCGGCGTCGCCGGATGGCGCCTCGCGCAGGAAGTCGACGATGCGCTCCAGATCGGCGAGCGCGCGAGCGCTCATCACGACCAGTGCCATGGGGGCAGTGCCGAATGAGCCCCGGATCAGCCTCGCGGCTGCCGTGTACGCTTGCCGGGTTTCGCGGCCGCTTCGGACACCGGCGCAGGACGCTTCGTCCGGCGGCCGGCAAGGCTCGAAGCGCAGATACGCGGCGACCTCGTCCATGGCGAAGACGGGGCCGCCGGTGTCGATGTCTGCCGCGCTACCGCGCGCTTCGCCGATGAATGCCTGCCGCAGGTCGGCCAGCGTCACCTGCGCCTGCAAGGCCTCGACCATCCACGCGTGCGGCGTCTTGCCCGCCGCGGCAGCAAGCGGAGCAATCCGCGCCTTGAGATCGGCCGGAAGTTTCAGCGTGGTGGTGGACATGACGCACGAGACCGTCGCAACGAGGTGTCAATAAGGTAACACCCGAGTAGGCAGCGGTCAAAACGGTCGCACGCCGATCAGCGGGCCATGCAGGTACAGCGCGAACACGAACCAGGCGACCGCTCCGCCCACCACCGAAGTGAGGTCGTTGCCGAGTGCACCGGCGCCGCGCTTCGTGCCGGCCGCGCGGTCGCGCCGCCGCAGCGCCGCATAGGCGACGACCGACCAGGCGAGGAAGGCGCCGAAGAGCACCACGTCGGCCAGCCGGCCGTTGGACAGCAGGTGCGCGAACGCCCACAGCTTCACGCCCGCGACCATCGGGTGCCCGACCAGCGCGCGGATGCGGCTGCGCGGCACGTAGGCGGCGACGATCAGCACGAACGACAGCAGCGTGAACAGCGACGCCGCATGGCGGCCCCAGGCCGGCGCTTGCCAGAGATCGACCGGCATCGCGCGGGCGAGCCCGAAACCCCAGACGATCAGCACGAGGCCGGCCAGCGACGCGAGCGAGTACAGGCCCTTCCAGGCGCCCTCGCCCATCGCAGCCACGCGCGCGTCGCGCCAGCCGCCTGCGACGATGCGCACCGAGTGGGTGCCGAGGAACAGGATCAAGCCGAGGATCAACATCGTCATCGCCCGATTCTCCGCGTCAGAGTGCGCGCGTGTACTCGCGCAGGAACGAGAGCGTCCGCTTCGGGGTGAACGAAGGGATCGTACATCCCGGCGACAGGATCAGGCGATCCCTGCCGGCCTGCGCGATCGCGTCGTCGATCTCCGCAGCCACCAGGGGCAGTGAGTGCTCCTGCACCCGGGTTTCGTCGATACCGCCCATCAGGCAACGATCGGTGAATGCGCGCAAGTCGCGCAACGACGGATTGCCCGACAGACGGTCCGAAACGCTGAGCACCTCATACGGATAGCCGTCGATGCGCGCGAGGTCGAGCCCGGTGCCGTGCACGTGCAGTACCCGCACCATGCCTTCGGCTGCACGCAGGACCTCGAGATCGTAGGGCCGCTGAAGCCGCGCGTGCACGTCGTCGCTCGCACCGCGCGGGAAGCCTTCGCGGATCGCGCCATTGATCGAGAAGAAGAAGCCGTCGGCGCCGCGCACCTTCGCGGCGCGCACGTAGCTGCACAGGGTTTCGGTGATCGCCGCCAGCGCCCGATGCGCCTCGCGCTCGTGGCGCACCAGGTTGGCCGCCTGGTCAAAGCCGACGTTGCGCATGATCTGCTGAAAGGGGTCGAAGCCGGTTTCCAGCAGCGGCGTCTCCGGGCCGAGTTCGGCACGCAGCCTCTCCGGGCAGCGCAGCTGCTCGGCGAAGCACGGTTCGTCCAGTCCGAGCGGCTGCCGGGCCAGCAGGCTCGCGGGTTCGTCGAGCGTGCGCACGCCGGCCGGCACGGGGTACCGATAGTCGTTCATCACCTTGACGAAGTCCCAGTCGTACGCGCGAACGAAGTCGAGGTGCAGCCGGGCGACGCGCTCTCCGTCGAGGTGATCGGACAGGAAATGAACCCAGGCGGTGACCGGTGGACGATCGACGATCCGTCCCTGCACCGCCGCCAGGAAGCGCTCCCGCTTGTTCATCGCGCGGTCACTGCGGCTCGATGCCGGCGTCGCGGATCAGCTTCTTCACGCGCTGCATCTCGGCGAGCATCGACTTGCGGAAGGCCGCCGGAGACTCGCTGGGCGAAACGAACATCGCACGCTGCGCGAACGCCTCCTTGACGTCGGGCTGCGCCAGCACCTTGACGATCTCCGCGTGCAGGCGCTCGAGGATCGGCTGCGGCGTACGACCGGGAGCGGCGAAGCCGACGCGGGTCGCGAAGCGATAGGCCGGCACGCCCGCTTCCGCGGTGGTCGGGACGTCGGGCAGCATCGCCAGTCGCGATGCGCCGGTGACCGCAAGCGCGCGCAGGCGCCCGGCCTGGATGTGCGGAAGCGGCGTCTGCGGCAGGTCGAACATCGCCTGGATCTGCCCGCCGACGAGGTCGACCACCGCTTGCGAGGCACCCTTGTACGGCACGTGCGTGAGCTTCGTCCCGGTGGTTGAGGCGAACACCTCGCCGCCCAGGTGCAGCGTGTTGCCGATGCCGGCCGAGCCGTAGCGCACTTCGCCCGGGTGCGCCTTCGCGTATGCGACGAGCTCCTGCAGCGTCTTCGCGGGAACCGCGGGATTCACCACGACCACCAGCGGCGACTCGATCGCGTTGGTGACCGGCGCGAGATCCTCGACCGGATCGAACGGCAGCTGCTTGTTCAGCGCCGCTACCGACGAGTGCGTGAGCTCGCCGATGAGCATCAGCACATGGCCATCGGGCGCGGACTTCGCGACGTGGTCGGCGGCGATCACGGTGTTGCCGCCGGGACGGTTCTCGACGATCACCGACGCTTTCATGTTCTCGGCGAGCTTCGTCGCGACCGTGCGCGCGACGAAGTCCGACGAACCGCCGGCAGTGTACGGAACGACGATACGGATCGGACGATCGCCGGGGAAGTCCTGGGCATGGGCCGCAGGAAGGAGCGCAAGCGGCACGCCGATTGCGACCAGCGCGCGGAGCAGGCCGGTGACCAGGGACCGGCGGAACGAACGGAGCATAATCGACCTCCCGAGGGAAACGTTCTGGAGCAGCGCGCCATTCTGGCCGATTCCCGCGTCGCGCGCAGCGATGCGGGCAATTTCGATATGATTATTCGCGCGCCGACACATCGACTGGGCCCGGCGAGCCCGGCACACCGGATACCGGCATGCGCGTCCTCCAGCATCTCTTCGACAGCAACAAGGCCTGGTCCGAGCGGGTCCGCCGCGACGACCCCCGGTTCTTCGAGCGCCTGTCGCAACAGCAGTCGCCGCGCTACCTCTGGATCGGCTGTGCCGACAGTCGCGTGCCGGCCAACGAGATCATCGGGCTGCCGCCGGGCGAAGTGTTCGTGCATCGCAACGTCGCCAACGTGGTGGTGCACACCGACCTGAACTGCCTGTCGGTGATGCAGTTCGCGATCGACATGCTGAAGGTCGAGCACCTGATGGTCGTGGGCCACTACGGCTGCGGGGGCGTTCGCGTGGCGCTGCGCGGCGAGCGCATCGGGCTGGCCGACCACTGGATCGGCCACGTGAAGGACGTCTACGAGCGGCACGAGGCGCGCATCCGGCCGCTGTACCACGAGTCGCACCAGATCGACCGGCTGTGCGAGTTGAACGTGATCGAGCAGGTGCACAACGTCTGTCAGTCGACGATCGTGCGCGATGCCCGGGACCGCGGGCAGCCGCTGTCGGTGCACGGCTGGATCTACGGCCTGAACAACGGCCTGCTGCGCGACCTCGGCGTCACCGCGCAGAACCGCAAGGAAGCCGCCGAGCGCTACGAGGCGGCGATCCGGGCGCTCACATGAGCCGCCGCCGCGATCGCGTCCGCGCGACCGCGTCGATTCCGACCCAGTCTGCCGGATCGCCGCGATGAAGGTCGCCGTGCTCGGCGCCGGCGTGGTCGGCGTCGCCAGCGCCTGGTTCCTGAACCGGCTCGGCTTCGAGGTGAGCGTCGTCGACCGGCAGAACGAGCCGGCCGCCGAAACCAGCTTCGCCAACGGCGGCCAGATCTCGGTGAGCCACGCCGAGCCCTGGGCCAACCCGGCCGCGCCGATGAAGATCCTGCGCTGGCTCGGCCGACGCGACGCGCCGCTGCTGTTTCGCCTGCAGCCCGATCCCGCGCAATGGCGCTGGGGACTGGCGTTCCTGCGCGAATGCACGCGCGAGCGCGCGCGGCACAACATCGTGCAACTCGTGCGGCTCGGGCTGTACAGCCGCGAGACGCTGCAGGCACTGCGCCGCGAGACCGGCATCGCGTACGACGAGCGCACCCGCGGCATCCTGCACTTCTACACCAGCGCGGCCGAGTTCGAGGCCGCGCAGGCGCCTGCCCGGCTGATGAGCGAACTGGGCTGCTCGCGGCGCATCGTCTCGGCCGACGAGGCGGTGGCGATCGAGCCGGCACTGCGCCAGGCGCGGCCGATGCTCGTGGGCGGCACCTATACCGAGGCCGACGAATCGGGCGACGCCTGCCGGTTCACGCGCGAGCTCGCGGCGATGTGCCGCGCGCGCGGCGTGCGCTTCCTGATGGGGCACCAGGCGACCGCGCTGCGCGCGGCCGGCGGACGCATCGAGCACGTCGAGGCGATCGACGCCGAGGGGCGCTACGTGCGGATCGAGGCTGATCGCTACGTGCTTGCGCTGGGCAGCCACAGCGCGCGGCTCGCGGCGCCGCTCGGGCTGCGGCTTGACATCTATCCGGCCAGGGGCTACTCGCTCACGATGCCGGTGCGCGACGCCGCGCTCGCGCACGAGGTCTCGCTGACCGACGACGAATACAAGCTCGTGTTCTCGCGGCTCGGCGAGCGGCTGCGCATCGCCGGCACGGCCGAGCTCGGCGGCTACGGGCGCGCGCTCGATCGCACGCGCTGCGCGGCGATCCTGCGTCGCGTCGAGCAGTTGTTCCCGGGCGCAGGAGACGCATCGCGGGTGGAGTACTGGAGCGGGCTGCGGCCCGCGACACCCTCGAACCTGCCCTACGTCGGCGCGACCCGCTTCGGAAACCTGTTCCTGAACACCGGCCACGGAACGCTCGGATGGACGCAGGCCTGCGGCAGCGGCCGGGCGCTGGCCGACCTGATCGCCGAACGGCGTCCGGAAGTCGACTTCGCGTTCTGCGGCGCGCCCGTCGCGCAGTCGCCGGCGATGGCCGGCCGTGAGAACATGTCCGCATGAAAGCGCCCCACCCTGCGCGCGGCCGCGAGCCGGGCTCCCGCGACGGCGCGGCTTCGCCCGCGGCGACGCGCCCACCGGCGTCGGCGTACCCGTTCGAAGGCGTTCCCGACACCGGCACCGTGCGCGAGATCCGTCCGGGCGTGCTGTGGATGCGCATGCCGCTGCCGTTCGCGCTGAACCACATCAACCTGTATGCGCTGCAGGACGGCGACGGCTGGACGATCGTCGACACCGGCGTGCGCACCGAGGCGACGCTGGCGGCCTGGCAGCAGCTGCTCGGCGGCGCGCTCGGCGCTCGCCCCATCCGGCGCGTGCTGGTCACCCACATGCACCCCGACCACGTCGGCATGGCCGGCTGGCTCACGCGCAAGTTCGATTGCCGGCTCTGGATGACCCGCCTCGAGTACCTCACCTGCCGCGTGCTGGTGGCCGACACCGGCCACGAGGCGCCCGAAGACGGCGTCGAGTTCTATCGCCGCGCCGGCTGGGACGACGCCGCGCTTCGAGCAATACCGCGCGCGCTTCGGCGCTTTCGGCAAGGGCGTCTACCGGCTGCCCGACAGCTATCGCCGGATCGTCGACGGCGAGACGATCCGCATCGGCGGCCACGACTGGACCGTCGTCGTCGGCCACGGCCATTCGCCGGAGCACGCCTGCCTGCACTGCCCGGCGCTGAAGCTGCTGGTCTCGGGCGACCAGGTTCTGCCGCGCATCTCGTCGAACGTCTCGGTGTTCCCCACCGAGCCCGATGGCGATCCGCTCGGCGACTGGATCGATTCGCTCGCAAAGCTCGAACAACTGCTGCCCGACGACGTGCTGGTGCTGCCGTCGCACAACGAGCCGTTCGTGGGCCTGCACTCGCGGTTGCAGTCGCTCGCCAACGGGCATCAGCGCGGGCTCGACCGGCTGCGCAAGTCGCTCGCGCAGCCGAAGCGCGTGGTCGACCTGTTCGGCGCGCTGTTCGCGCGCGACGTGCGCACCGACCCGCACCTGCTCGGCATGGCCACCGGCGAATGCATCGCGCACCTGAACTACCTGCGGGCACGCCGCGAGGCGGTGGTCGAAACCGATGCGAATCGCATCGACTGGTACCGCAAGGCCTGACGATGTACTACGAACCCGGCGTCAACCCCCACGGCCTGCCGCACGACCCGTTCAAGTCGTGCGTGATCCCGCGCCCGATCGGCTGGATCTCCACCGTCGATACTCAGGGGCGGCACAACCTGGCGCCGTTCAGCCAGTTCCAGAACGTGACCTTCAATCCGCCGATCGTGATGTTCTCGGCGAACCAGGGCACGGGTGGCCAACGCAAGGACTCGGTGCGCAACGCCGAGGAGACCGGCGAGTTCGTCTGGAACATGGCGACCTACGCGCTGCGCGAGGCGGTGAACATCACCGCGGAGGAGTTGCCGCACGGCGTGGACGAGTTCGAGCGCGCGGGGCTCGCGAAACTGCCGTCGCGCAAGGTGAAGCCGGCGCGCGTGGCCGGCTCGCCGATCCACTTCGAGTGCGTGTACCTGAACACGCTGCGCTTTCCCGGCGTGCCGCCGATGGGCACGGCCGACGTCGTGTTCGGCCGCGTGGTGGCGGTGCACATCGACGACGCGGTGATCGATGCCCACGGGCTGGTCGACGTGCTGAAGATCCAGCCGCTCGCGCGGATGGGGTACTACGACTACACGTTCGTGGACAACAGGTTCTCGATGGTGATTCCGGGGAACAGCCGCAAGCTGCTGGCGGGCCTGGAAGGCTCGCCGGACAATGCCGGTGACTGAATCAGCGGGATACGCGCCGGACGTACCGCACCCCGTCCAGCCCCTCGAAGTCGGCGTCCTGCGTCCATAGCGTGGCGCCGTGCGCTCGCGCGGTCGCGAGCATCACCGAGTCGGCGAGCGGCAACTTGTGCAGCAACCCGAGATTCGCCGCCTGCAGCGCGAGGTCGGCGTCGAGATCCACGACGCGCCCCTGTCGCATCTGGGCGATCACCTGGAGCGCCGCATTCTCGCCGCGCTGCTGAAGCACCCGCTTGAACACCTCGAGCAGGCTGATCGTCGGCACTACGAGGCGGTCGACATCGGAGACTGCCGCCGAGAAGAAAGCCGCGTTCGGCCCGTCGGCGAAGAATTCGAGCCAGCCGGACGAATCGACGACGTTCAAACGCGGTCCTTGTCGCGCGGCACGCGAGTGTCGATGCCGCGCAGGAAGCCGCGCATCGTCTTCATTTCGTGAACGGGCACCAATTCGGCGCGCCCCTCGTGCACGATCACTTCGAGCTTCTGGCCGGGCCGGATCGCGAGTGTTTCGCGAACGCTTTTCGGGATCACGACCTGGAATTTCTCCGAAACGGTTACTGTTGTCATACGAATTCCTTATCGATCAGTGAATCGTATGACAGCCAGTCCGCCTGGTCAACCGCGACCGAGGGCCTTCACATGCCCGCGCGCCGCCGGTGAGAGGACTTCGAAAACCTTGGACCCGCTGCGGCGGCGGAATGAATTTCGCATGGCCGACTATGGAGCGGCGCATGCGCCGCGCCGCCATCGGCGCCTTCAAGCCGATGGCCGACTTCGACTCGGCGCTTGACCATGCCCAGGCCGGGCTCACTCTGAGTGTTCTCCGCCGTTACGGTGTCCACCTTCAAGACGATGGACACCCCGTCGGCGACCACCACTCAGAGATCCTCGCGCTTCAACTCGCCGCCGTCGACAACGGTACGAACCGGACGGTTACGGCGAGTCCTATCGGCTCAAGGAAGCCAGGGAGCGCGCCGCCCGTCAGCAACGGCGACGCTCGGGCAAGAAGCGATGAGGCGACGAGCGCCTGCCTGCAGCCTCGGGTCGCTGAACCTGACTCCCGAGCAGGCACTGGCCGTGTTCGAGTTCCTCGATGCGCTGCGCGACGAGGATCTGGCAGCTCCACCGCAACGACATCCAGGCCGCGCTGCGCGAGCAGGCCCTCCGTCACGATCCACGGCAACTGCGGCTGGATCACATCGACACCGAGTCGCAGTTCTGAAATCCGGCCTTGCTCAGATCAGCGCGCTACTCCGCGGCAGATATCCGCGCTTCCTCGCAGCCACTAACATGGAGAAAGAACCTCCCGTGAAAACAATCGCACCCGTTGGCTTGAGCGCTGACACGCAGTAATGGGGATCCGCGATGGCCTCGCAAAGCAGGTTCGGCTCATGCTCGCGAATTCATGATATCCGACTGAACCGGTGAGCTGATGAATCCGTCGAATTGTGGCCGACCCACCCAAGGGACCCTGGTTGGGCCAGCCGGATTCTCAAAGCCCCACAAACCGCGGCGTACGTTTCTCGCGACGCGCTGCGGCTCCCTCCCTGATATCAGCGCTTTCGCGAACTACGCTGAGTGCCCGCTGAGTACGTCCCATTGTCTCGGATGGCCCCTGCCTGAGGATCGACTCCGTGACGAAACTCTTGATCGTTCGGAGCACAAGCGGCGCCATCGCTGTGAGTTCCCGGGCCATCTCTAGCGCCGCTTCCACTTGCTGACCCTTCGGAACAACCTGATTAGCGAAGCCGATCGAATATGCGCGCTCGGCATCGACGACCCGGCCGAGTAGCATGATTTCCATGGCAACCTTGTGGGGGAATCCGGCCAGCCAGCCCGGCGATCATTCCGCCAGTGAAACCGAGCCCTGCCTCGGGGTACGAGAACTTTGCGTTGTCAGCGGCAATCATCAGGTCGCACATCATTGCGATGACCAGTGCCCCCGACACACCAGCCGCCGACCGCACTGATAATTGGCTTATCCGTGACGATCCCTACGGTAGGCACACAACGCCAGAGTTCCGGGAGGTTCGTCACGTCGGCGCCAGCCGAAAAAGATTCGTCACCAGTGCCAGTGAGCACCGCTACCCGCTGTTGATCGGAGCGATCGAACGCTGCAAAGACCTGTTGCAGTTCGATCGCTGTCTGTGCACAGATGGCATTACGACGGTCCGGACGATTGATTGCGATCAGCGTGACGCCGTCATCGAAATTTCTAACCGTAATTTTTTCCATGGCTGGTTTCGTCTCCTCGGAGGACGGAAATTGCGCAACCGGCATCAGGCTCGCCCGATACGTCGTTTCTCGAGTCGAGTGGATAGGCACCGCAAACTGTCGGTTGCGATACGTGAGAAGGCGGTCCTTGAGACCGGGGGCCGCCGAGCGCACAAGCGCAGCCGAGTCTTTGTCGGCGCCCTCGTAGCCGGCAGCGCTACGTAGCACTACCAGAGTGTGTCGCTCGACCGCTGGCGAGGCCAAGGCGTCCAGTATGGCGGTTGCCTCTGCTGCAGTCGTGAACTGATCGTTGGGAACGTCGCCTTCGAGGACCGCGCTAGTCAGACCCGCAGCGAGCGCGGCACAGGCATCGATCGTCGCCGCTTCGGACACCCAGCGTAGAGCGATTGTCGGGCCGACACACATTGCCAGCCTACGTGTACCCAACACGATACCGAAGGCTACACCGGAAACCGAAACTGCGCACCAAGTGCAAGCAATCGGCAGTCACAGGCGGCGAAAAGATCGGCGCCGGCGCCAATCGCGCGCTCTTGCGCAATTGCGACGGTGCGCAAAGGCGCGCGCCATAGCGAATCGAGCACCACCTCAATGCGAACAAAGCGATGCAGCAAGACGGCGTCGGTCTGCCCCTCGAGGTCGAAAAGGTCGAAGCCCGTACAGAAGTCTCGTCCCCCCCTGTGCCTGCAGGACGAGCGTGTAAACCGTAGCGTTTTCGCACGCACGCTGGATCACATCGAAGAGTTCGTCGACGAAGTCCGCCGAAAGCGCGTTGCCGCGACCGGGTCGGTCGAGCACAATCTGGGCGAATCCGTCGGAAACGTCCCGTTTTTAGGATTACTTTTGACAGTTGCGACCATACGAAGGTCCTGTCGCCCGAGCACCCCTACGCTATCGCCGCTCCGGGCAGCAGTCCCGACCCGGCCAAGCCCACATAGACCCCTGCGCCGCCCAGCAGTCTGAGCTTGCCGCGATGGCTGATCTTCATGTCATCCTCCTTCATTCTGAAGTCCCACTAATAAGAGGCTCACGGCCAAGCGGACGTTCACGTCGGCGTCGCCGGACCCCATGGATTCGTCTATACTGGTTGCGTTAGTAATGGTTCATATTTCCTGACGCAACACGGATATCGATCGAGCGCTCCGAGCAGGGTTCAACTATCCGAACTCCGTGGCACGGATGTTGTCGGGATCCATCGATGCGATCAGGCGAAGCACGTTCGGGCCCGGCATAGGGGTCTCGCAGACGTCGGCTGCCACCTCGAGTTCGAAGCCGGTGTTCTTTCGGATCTCGTCGATACTGTGACCGGGGTGATATGACTGGATCTGCATGACGCGTTCGGCGTTGCGGAAATTCATCACTCCGAGATCCGAGACGATGGTCATCTCGTTCTTCATCTGATCGGGAGACCTATGGTCATAGCCCCGGCCTGTCACGAAGTCGACCTCGCCAACGAAGGTGCGCGTCGTGTGGCGTGTCGTCCAGATGATCACCTTCGGCGTGATCGGCATGAGGAAGGCCGACGCGGCGCCGCCAGGGAGTTGCACCTTCGGATTCTCGACGCTGCCTATGACGCTCAGGTTCGTGTTCCCGCGACGATCGATCTGGGCTGCGCCGAGAAACATGACGTGGAGTTCTCCGCGCTGTGCGAGGTCGAACACTTCATGCAGCCCGAAGTAGCCTACGGCACCCCGGTTCTGCCTCGGGTCGAATGACGAAGCGTAGATGCGCTCGACCTGCGGATCGACGCCTTCGGCGCCCGACAGGAACGCCATCTCGGGCGCATGAGTCTTGCGTGCCGGGCTCATCGCCAGGATGGGGAGTGGCGACGAAACGCCATGCAGTACGTTGTCGTGATTGCCGATCTCGCGCGCCATCGCGTAGATCATCAGGTCAGCTCTGGCAGTGCGACTCATCCCGAAACCCTCCCGTAAACATGCTGATCCAGGTACTCTCCGAAGCGCTCGTTGTTGGCGGCATCGATGTACACGCGGACGTGGTCATAGTCTGCGTCGTAACGGCCATGGCACGAGCAAGGGTAGGCACCTCGCGGGCATTCGACGACCGCGTCGACGAGAAAGTGCGGGATCGTCGTTTCTCCGGGACGTTTCTGGAACTCTTCGGTAGGAACGATCTTCTCGGCGCTGACGACTACCTTCCTGGCGGCCTTCGCCTTGATCACGTCTTCGTAGTGGGGGCCTTCGATGCGGCAATTCCCGTAGGCGTCCGCCTCGTGGACATGAAGAATCGCGACGTCCGGCTCGATCGCACGAACCGCGATCAGCTTCTCGCCGGTGAACGGATCTTCGACTTCGCGCTGGCTCCCCAGCATCTCGCTGATGCCGAGCAGGTCTGAACCAAGCATGCCACGCACCGTAAGCGACGGGACTCCCATGGCGGCGGCTCGGAATCCGGCCATGATGGGTTGGCACGCACCCTCCTTGGTGACGATCTCGCGCGCCTGGGATTTCTTGCGGAAGTTGGGCGCAAAGCCCAGGAGTTCGAAGGCCAGCAATCCCGCACGAACCTTGGCGACGCATCCAGCGCCAATGAGGATGTCGAAATCGATCGCCGGTTCACGGTCGACCAGAACGAGCTCCTTACGCCCCTGGCGTATCAGTTCCCGCAGCATCTCCATGGGTGCGCGATGGAATGTCGCACCACCGGTAGTGATGACGTCACCATCCTTCACCAATCGTGCAGCCTCCCCGAGGCTCGTCAGTACTCTTCGCATGGATCTTCCTTGTCGTCTTTAATGGTTGAGACGCGACTCGACACGTCACGTCTGGCCTGGGCTGGTTCGTTCCCTTTCGCGCAGCAGGAACTTCTGGACCTTGCCTGCGGAGGTGCGCGGAATCACGCCAAACTCGACCTCTTTCGGACACTTGAAGTGGGCCATGCTCTGCCGACAGAAGGCGATGATCTCCTCGCTGGTCGGGGACGTGCCGGGCTTCGGATCCACCAGACATTTCACCACCTCGCCCCACTTCGCATCGGGTTTGCCAAAGCAAACCACCTCGTTCACGTCGGGGTGCTGGTAGATGACGTTCTCGACTTCAAGGCCGATCACGTTCTCCCCCCGCTGATGATCACATCCTTGAACCGATCCTTGACCTCGACGTAGCCGTCCGGATGGATGACTCCGCCGTCGCCTGAGTGAAACCAGCCATCGCGGAAGGCCCCGGCGTTCTCCTCGGGTGCCTGGTAGTAGCCACGGACCACGTCGTTGCCGCGCATCACGATCTCACCAATGGTCTTGCCGTCACGCGGAACGTCCCTTCCCTCGGCATCGATGACGCGGACCTGACCGGCCGTGATGTTCGGAATGCCTTGTCGCATTTTCATCACGAGCCGTTCTTCCGGGCTCAGGCGATCCCAATCCGGGTTCCACTCACATATCGTGAACGGGCCGTACGTCTCGGTGAGCCCGTAAGCGTGGCGGATCTCACCACCCCTCTCCTCCATCGATCGCAGAACAGTCGCCGGAGGGTGCAGCGGCGACGTTCATAATCACTTTTTGCGGAAAGCGGCGGATGCCACGCTCGTCCATGTATTGGCCGAGACGGTGGAATACGATCGGAGCCCCTGCCATGTGAGTGACGCCGTGGCGCTCGATCGCCTGCCAGATCAGGTCCGGCTCGGGCGCGGGCAGGCACACATTGGTGGCTCCCATGCCGGCAGTCACCCAGGTCCAGCACCATCCGTTGCAGTGGAACATCGGCAACGTCCAGAGGTAGACCGACCGTGCGTCCACGGAATGCTCGATCATCTTGGCGAGCGCATGCAGATAGGCGCTGCGATGCGAGTAGATGCATCCTTTGGGCTTACCCGTCGTACCGCTGGTGTAGTCGATCGCAATGACGTCATTTTCGTCTGCGAGATCGAGCGGCACGTAGGTGTCGGGGGCGGCGGAGATGAACGCCTCGTAGTCGATGCAGTCAAAAGCGACGCTCGGTGCCTCGCCATGGGTATCGCGGGCATCGAACAGGCCGACGTACAACTCGACGCCCGGCATGAGAGACCGGTCCACGCGTTCGGCGAGCCCGGCATCGACGAACAGAATGCGTGCGCCACACAGGTTCACGATTGTGGCTATTTCGTGGGCGTTAAGCCGGTAGTTGATCGCCACGATCGCCCCCGTGAGAGGGATTCCATAGTGCGCTTCAAGGAGCGGCGGAAAATTGCGCGACAGGAACGCAACGTTCTCGCCCCTACCCACGCCTCTGGCCTTGAGCGCGTTGCTCAGGCGGTTGACCCGACCGAAGAACTCACCCCAATTCCAGCGTCTGGATCCGTCGATCACCGCCACCCTTTCGGGCATCGCGGACGCAATTCGCTCGAGAAAGCTCAGTGGAGTCAGAGGGTCGTACCACGCTTTCAGTTCGTTCGCCACTTCTTCCTCCCCTCTGTACCCATAAGAGTCTGTCAAAGCATCCAGCCTGGCTGGATTCTGGTGCTCAAAATGGGAGTCCTGAGCAATTCAGGCCCGCATCTGGACCCGGTGTTCCGTAAGAAAAATCAATGACTTACAGAACGTTTTCTTGAGAGCATCCCGATCGGAAGCTGGGACGGCATTACGTTCCGTTATTTGCGGGTTGATGTACTAGTGTAGTGTTCGATTCTTGACAAAGCTTAAGGGATTGTGCTGATGCTCATGCTCTACTGCTGCAACCACAGGAGTCAGAGCGTGCGAGTTGCCCCGGCGATCGAGTTGAATGCGCAAGAGCAGGCCGAACTGACCCGCCTGTCGCGCGCGAAGACGACCAGCGTGCGATTGGCCGAGCGTGCGCGCATCGTCTTGCTGGCCGCGCAGGGGCTGCAGAACCGCGAGATCGCCGAGCAGTTGGGCATCGACCGCATGACCGCCGGGCGCTGGCGCCAGCGCTACCGGCGTCGGGGCTCGAGGGGATCGAGCGCGACTTGCCGCGCGGCGCGCCGCCCGTGAAGGTGGATGCGGCGCGACTGGTCGAGCTGACCACGCAGACGACGCCCGAGGCGGCCACGCACTGGAGCACGCGCAAGATGGCCGCGGTGCTCGGCGTGGCCCCCAGCACGGTGATGCGCCACTGGCAGGCCCATGGCCTGAAGCCGCACCTGGTGCGCGGATTCAAGATCTCGCGCGACCCGCAGTTCGTCGAGAAGCTCGAAGACATCGTCGGCCTGTACATGTCCCCGCCCGAGCACGCGATCGTGCTGTGCTGCGACGAGAAGAGCCAGGTCCAGGCGCTCGATCGCACGCAGCCCGGGCTGCCGATGAAGAAGGGCCGCGCGCAGACGATGACGCACGACTACAAGCGTCACGGCACGACGACGCTGTTCGCCGCGCTCAACGTGCTCGATGGAAAGGTGATCGGCCAGTGCCACGAGCGACACACCCACGCCGAATGGCTGAAGTTCCTGCGCAGGATCGAGCGCGAGACACCCAAGGACAAGACCTTGCATCTGATTGCCGACAACTACGCCACCCATAAGCACCCGGCCGTGCAGCAGTGGCTCGCCCGGCATCCGCGCATCGCCATGCACTTCACGCCGACCTCGGCGTCGTGGCTGAACATGGTCGAGCGGTTCTTCCGCGACCTGACCACCGAACGGCTGCGCCGAGGCGTGTTCACCAGCGTGCCGGAGTTGGTGGACGCGATCGACGGGTACGTTGCGCATCACAACACCGACCCCAAGCCGTTTATCTGGACGAAGAACGCGCGAGACATCCTGCAGAAGGTCATTCGGGCGAACTCGCGCTTAAGCGGCAAACAGAACGCAACACTGCACTAGGCGCTTTCAGGCTTGCCCCTGTCAGATCACGCCTTGCTCGCGCAGATCCTGCAATTCGGCCGGATCAATCCCGAGCCACTCCCCGTAGACTTCGTCGCAGTGCTCGCCCAGGCGTGGACTCGGTGTGGTCACGGGCACCTCGGTACCGTGGATGCGCAACGGGCTGTTGGGAAGAATCGCCTCACCCATTTCTGGGTGAATGACCTGTTCGAGCATGCCCCGTTCGTGCATTCCCCTGTCGTTTCGGACTTCGGCCAAGGTCCGCACGGGTGCCGCGGGAAAGCGAAACTTCCTGGCCAGATCGACGATCCGCTCTCGCGTCTGGGTGCGCGCCCACTGTTCGACGATACGGTCCAGCACGTCCATGTGTCGGCAACGATCGGCGTTGCTCAGGAATCGGGGATCGGCACTGGAGTCCCGGTTGCTCCATCGCCAAGGTCAGCTGGTGCCAATGGTCTTCCTTGACGCAAACGATGGCCACGTGACCATCGCCGGCCTCGTAGACGGACCACGGCGCGACCGACAATCCGCTGTGGTGATTGCCAGTGCGGGTCGATGCCGAGTCGTTGCCGTGAATCAGGCCCGAGGCTCGAGGCCAAGGCCGGGTAGACGGCCTCCTGCATCGCCACTTCCACCATTCGCCCCTTGCCGGTTCGATTGCGCTCGTAAAGGGCAGTGAGGATGGCGGCATACAGATGGGTTCCGCCTAGAAAATCAGCGACGGCGATCCCCGCCTTCACCGGCCGGCTGCCGGGGAATCCGGTTACGCTCATCACGCCCGAGTAGGCTTGAACGATGACGTCCATCGCCAACCGGTCGCGATCCGGCCCGGTCAAGCCGAACCCGGTTCCCGAGGCGTAGACCAGACGCGGATTCTCCTTCTGCAGCGTTTCCCAGCCAACGCCCAGTCGATCCATGACGCCAGGTGCGAAGTTCTCGATCAGCACATCGGCACGCTTGGCCATCTCGATCAATAGAGCCCGGCCCCTGTCGGTCTTGAGGTTGAGCGTGACGCCTCGCTTGTTCGCGTTGAGCATCGCGTATGGCAGCAACGCTCCCTGCCGAACCTTCGCCCTCTGACGGGTCGAATCGCCGTGAAGCGGCTCCACACGAACGACATCGGCTCCCGCCTTGGCCATCAAGAATCCGGCATAAGGCCCCTGATATGCCTGGCCGAGATCAATGACCGTCAATCCACCCAACGGTCTGCTCGCCGTTCCTGCGCCGCCGGAAGATGGCAGAGTTGGAGCCACGTCAACACCCCCTTCCATTGCGGGGCGCGCTTCTCGGCAAAGGCCTTCGGTCCCTCGCGCGCGTCGTGGCTCTGGTGCACGCGCAGGCGCACCTCTTCCTGCGTCTTGAATGCGGTTTCGAGAGAAGGTATTGCCAACCCTCTCACGACCTCCGACTTCGTTACCCGAAGCGAGTTGGGCGATGCCGCCATGATTCTCCCCGCCCACCGTCGCGCTGCCGGGATCACCTCACCCTTTGGAACGACTTCATTGACGAAGCCAAGCTGCAACCCTTCGGCCGCCGACACCCTGCGACCTGTCAACAGGATGTCCATGGCCTGCTTCAGCGGGATCTGGCGCGGAAGCCGATGAATACCGCCGCCAAGCGCCACGAGCCCACGCAATGGCTCCGGAAGCGCGAACACCGCATCCTCGGCCGCGACGATCAGGTCGCATGCCAACGCCAGTTCGAAGCCGCCACCCATGGCAACCCCGTTGACCGCCGCGATAATCGGCTTGTCGATATCGAATCGACCCGCCAGTCCGCCAAACCCCTCTGCGACGTGCTCGCGCGGAACGCCGGCGGCAAGGCGCTTGAGGTCATTGCCTGCGCAGAAGGCGCGCTCACCCGCCCCCGTGAGGATCGCAGCCCAGAGATCATCGTCCTCCTGAAAGCTGCTCCAGACGCCGGCCAGCTCCCGATGGGCGTCGGCGTAAAGCGCATTCATCACTTCGGGGCGATCGATCGTGACGATCAACAAATGCCCGTCCCTCTCCACCCTGCAGAAATTCATTTTGGCCGTCCTGCTCCCATGCACAGGTACACACGCACGCGGCGCGCCGGTCGCTTGCGCATTCGGCGCGCGGCACCACGACTGCTCGCTCCGAGGCGTGTCATCGACTCTCGCCGCCCAGCAGGCCTGCCACTTCCGAGGAGTCAACGACCGGGCCGAAATACCAGCGATGTTGTTCGAGCGTTTCTTCGTGGAATCCGTTGTCGCGCGTATCGCAGGCGTCGCCGATCACTATCGTTCCATAGCCCTTGTCGTACGATGTGCGGGCCGTATTCGCGACGCAGAAGTCGGTGAGGTAGCCGCAAATCAGCAAGTCTTGCACTCCGAGTTGCCGCAGGTACTTGTCGAGGTTGGTACCCTCGAAGCAACCTGATGCAGACTTGTCGAGAACATAGTCCTCCTGTCGCATCACGGCCTTGAGTTCGTCGACGATCTCGACGTCCCATGAGCCGTCCTTGAATATGTCCGGAATGCGTTTGCGCAACTCGATGGTGCGTGCCGACGCCATTGTTCCCGGGAAGACGTCCTTGCCGTCGGACGGCCTGAGAAAGCGGATCCAGAAAACCGGTACGGAGGCTTCATGCGCCGCTTTCACCGCCCGGATGATTGCGGATACGCTGCGATCGACGCGTTTCCACACGCCGTAGTAGCTCATGTTGCCGTTCTCCTTCAGGATATCGTTCTGCGCGTCGATAACCAGAAGAGCCGATCTGCGCGGTTTGAAATTTCGCCGCCAGTCGACCATCTGCCACATGGGTCTCTGACCGATTTCCATCGCCGCTGCATTGCTCACTTTCAGTTCTCCGTTTGATTTCGTTTCTTGAACGAGGCCTGCGGTTTCATTCAGATTGCCGGGCCGTAATGATGTGCGAACCGGGTGATCAGGAAGCGGAACACCCGATCAGCGAGAACCCCCAATGCGCCGAGGCAAATGATTCCCACGAAGATGTGGTCGGTTGCCATCCACAGGCGCGAGTTGTAGATCAGGAATCCGAGTCCGCTGTCTGCGGCGATCATCTCCGCGGAAACCACGGTTGCGAACGAATTTCCCATCGCGAGCCTCATGCCCGTCAAGACGAACGGAACGGTCGCAGGCCAGATCACATGTACGAAGGTCTTGAACGGAGTGGCCCCCAGGCTTGCTGCGGCGCGAAGCTTGTTCGGCGAGATGTTGGCAACGCCCACCACTGTGTTGATGAGAACGATGAACACGGTGGTGTAGATGATGATCAGCACCTTGGAGATCTCTCCGATGCCGAACCAGAGAACGACAGGTGTCAACCAGGCGATGGCCGGGACGAAGCGGAAGAACTCGGAGTAGGGATCGAGCATCGCGCGTACGAAGCGATTCGAGCCCATCAGAAGGCCCACAGGGATCGCGATTGCGCTACCGAGAAGAAACCCGGCGGCGATGCGTGCCATGCTGCTCGAGACGTGTTGACCGAGCTCGCCGCTCGCGATGAGCTCGAGTGCGGCCTCCAGAACAGCGAGCGGGCCGGGGAAGAATGCCGGCTCGAAGTAGCGGGTCGCGACGAAGTGCCACAACGACAGTGAACCGATGATCGAGGCGAAATAGACGAGACGCGTAGGCTTCAAACGCCGCAACACACGCATGGCGCCGCTCCCTCCCGCCACCGCACCACCGGGAAGCTCGTGGGCACGCCCGGTCATGCGCGCACCTCTTCGCCCTCGATCAACTCGCTGATCGTCTCCCAGATTTGCCCAAATCTCGGGTCACCGCGTCTGCGTGGTCGTTCCAGGTCAACGTCGACCACATGCGATACGCGCGACCCGGGTCCCTTGCTCAGCAACACGATGCGGTCGCTCAACATGATCGCCTCGGCAATGTCATGCGTGATGAAGATGATGGTCTTGCGCGTCTTCATCCAGATCTCGACGAGGTCGTCCTGAAGCTTGCTTCGCGTCTGTGCGTCGAGCGCGCCGAAGGGCTCGTCCATTAGCAAGACCTTTGGTTCGTTCGCGAGCACCCGGGCGATCTGAATGCGCTGCTTCATGCCGCCGGACATCTCACCCGGATACTTGTCGGCGTGCGCACTCAAGTGGACCAGGTTCAGATAGTGGTCGACGATGGTCTCGCGCCGGGGCGCCTGGACGCCCCGCATCTTCAGGCCGAAAGCCACGTTGTCCTTGCCGTTCAACCAGGGGAACAACGCATCGTCGCCCTGAAAAACAACGCCCCGGTCAGCACTCGCACCGGTGATCGGCGAACCGTCGAGGCTGATCCGTCCCCGCGACGGTAGCTGGAAACCTGCGACCAGATTGAGCAAGGAGGTCTTGCCGCAGCCGCTCGGACCGAGGATGCAGATGAACTCGCCGTCGTCGACCCTCCAGATTCACTCCGGCGAGAACCGGCGGAGACTGCAGGCCGCGGGCACGAGGATATGAATATTCGACCTCCGACAGGACGAGGAGGCGGCGCCGATCGGTGGCCGGAAGTGCCGATCGGGTGCGAGGCGTCACGGCGTTCATCACCACCCGGCGGCCAAAGTCGGATCTATCTTCTTGATGAACTCCGGACGGATGATCGTGGTTGCCGGCGGAACCGATTTCACCCGCCCGATCTCGAGTGCGAATTCGCCAAGTGTTTCATAGTCGTGCATCACGCGCGCACGTGCGAAATTCATGCTGTAGTCGAGGTTGTTGACCTGATTCGCGGCGTCCGCCTGCGGAAGGCGCAACGCCTTGGAGACAATCCGGATGGTTTGCTCCTTGTTGGCTTCCATGAAGCGACTGGCCTCGCGCATCACCGGAGGATTGCCAGAAGCTTCGGCTCGTCGTTGATGAGCGACGGTCCGACGCATAGCCAGTTCACCACATTGATATTGTCTTCACCCAGATTCGCGAGTTTGTGCGCCCCTTGAACCAGGTTGAGGGCCCGCGATGGCCACGGCTCCCAGAGAAGGAATGCGTCGATGTCGCCGCGAGTCAGGGCAGCAACGGATTCGGGGGCCGGGACGTTTTTCTGCTTGATCTGATCAAGCGGAAGTCGCCGCTTGGTCACATATTGATTGAATAGGTAGTGCGCGATCGTGCCTCGTGGGTAGGCAACGGTCTTTCCGACCAGATCTTCCGGCTTCTTGACCTCGGGTCGTGCGACGATGCTGAAGAGCGTGCCGCTCGAGGCAACGGCCGCGACGGCATAGAGCTTGATGCCCTTGTCGACACGCTGAAGCATCGAGTACATCGTGGCCGATGCCATGTCGGCGTTGCCGGTAGCGATCGCGTCGTATCCGAGCGACCCGTCGTCGAACTGGCGGTAGCTGAAGTCGATGCCCGCCTTGCTCCAGAGACCCAGTTCCTTCGCGACGATGTAGGTCGCGTAGTACGAATCGAGGCCGATCCCGGCGACGACCTTCGCTTCCGACGCACGCACAGAGGCGGGCAGGCCGCCGAGAAGGGCCAGCGCACCCGCGGCGCCGATCAGTGCACGCCGGTGCGGATCATTGATTGCAGACGTCATCTTCCTGTCTCCTGTCGTTTGTCGGTGTAGGGGCTCGGGGGGCCTGTCACGAAAGCAAGCGCCGCTGGCGCGCATGTGCAAGGGCTGCGTCGAGCCCGTGCCGGATGCCGTCGAACAGTTCGTCGATCTGATCGGCGGTAACGATCAAAGGCGGGCAGATTGCCAGCGCGTTACGGATACCTCGAACTAGGACGCCGCGCTCGGCCGCCGCCATCTGAGCAACCTTTGCGATGTCGTCGAGCGCACTGGAACGGTTCCTTTCGAGCCTTGTCCCTGGCGATTTCGAGGGCGCCGATCAGTCCTCTGCCGCGCGCTTGGCCAACCAACGGGTGGCTCTCGAGTGCGTGCAGCCGTTCCTGGAATTGCGGCGCGACCTTGCGCACCTCCTCCACGATGCCGCGCTCTTGGTAGATGTTCAGGGTCTCGAGCGCGACGGCTGCACAGACAGGATGGCCCGAATAGGTGACGCCGTGAGCGAAGACGCCTTTTCCACTTGTCTGTTCGACAACGGCCTCGTAGATCTCGGAGCTGACGAGGGTGGCCGAGATTGGCAGGTAGGAAGACGACAGCGCCTTCGCCACGGTCATGATGTCTGGCCGGAGGTCAAAGGTCTGCGAGCCAAACATGTTCCCGGTTCGACCGAATCCACAGATGATTTCGTCGACGATGAACAGGATGTCGTATTTGGCAAGGAGCGCCTGGATCTGCGCGAAGTAGTTGGCCGGGGGAACGATGACACCGCCCGCGCCGTTGATCGGCTCGGCGATGAACGCAGCAATCGTGTCGGGCCCCTCGCGCAGGATCATCTGCTCCAGGTTGTCGACGATCCGGCGGGTGAAGGCCTCCTCGGTTTCCCCATCGAGGGCACCGTGGTAGTGGCTCGGACAGTCTGTGTGAAGGACCCGATCGATCGGCAGATCGAAGTTGGCATGATTGGCCGGCAAGCCGGTAAGACTGGCCGTGGCAATCGTCACGCCGTGGTAGGCGCGCATCCGCGAGATGATCTTCTTCTTCCGGGGCCTGCCCTTCGCATTGTTGTACGACCATACCAGCTTCACCGCAGCGTCGTTGGCTTCCGATCCCGAGTTTGCGAACAGCACCTTGCCCAGCTTGCTTGGCGCAATCTCCAGCAGCCTCGTCGCGAGCTCGATCGCCGGCTGCGTGGACCGGGAATTGAAGAGGTGGTAGTAAGGCAGCCTCTCGAATTGCCGGGCAGCCGCCATTGCCAGTCTGGGCTCCGAGAAGCCGAGCGAAACACTCCACAGGCCCGACATGCCCTCCGGTAGCGGCGACCCCTATCGTCGAAGACATACACCCCCTCGCCTCTTTCGATGATGAGGGGGCCGTTCGTCGCATGCGCGGCAAGGTCCGTGTATGGGTGGAACACGCTGGAAATGTCGCGCAAGGCTTGTTGTCGGTGCGAGTCGGTCATGCGCTGCCCTCTGCCTGCGGAGCCGGATTCGGTCTACAGCAGGCTGCAAGAGATTCTGTCAAATGGAACAGGTAATCTATAAAATGCGAGCTGATGGATTTTTACCACCGGCGAGAGCCAGAAGTCAACAAGATTTCGTGGGACAGTGGGCGCCCTTGTACCGGAGACTCGCGAGTCCGCCGGAGCTGACGCCTACCTTGCGCAAAGGTGGCCGTTCAACAATCGACCGTTGCTGCGCTTACGACGGCGGTTAGTCGAGTTGCGTCACGAACTTGGTGACCAGGTAGCCGTCGAATGTTTCGATTCCACCCTCGCTGCCGATTCCACTCTCCTTGACGCCACCGAATGGAGTCTCGGGCAGGCCGTGTCCTACGTGGTTGATATTCACCATTCCCGCCTGCAATCCGTTCTGCAGCGCCAGCGCCTTTTTCGTGGAGTGGGTGAAGGCATACGAAGCCAGACCGTACGGGAGACTGTTTGCACGACGTATCGCGTCATCCAGATCGGTGAAACGCACACACGGCGCGATCGGGCCAAAGGGCTCGTTGGTCATCACCAGACTGTCCTCGGGCACTTCGGTCAAGATGGTCGGGGCGTAGAAGAAACCCCGGTCGCCGATGCGCCGTCCACCTGCCTCGACCCGGGCGCCGCGCGCGTCGGCATCGGCTACGAGGGACTCCATGGCAGTGAGGCGGCGCGCATGAGCCAGCGGTCCCATTCGGGTTTCCGGCTCAAGGCCCGGGCCGACCGTTATCTTTCCGACGTTTTCGAGCAGGCGCGCGATGAACCGCTCGTAAGCCTTCTCATGCACGAAGATGCGGTTGGGCGAAACGCAGACCTGGCCGGCGTTGACGAACTTCAGCGCCGATAGTATGTCAGCCGCCCGGTCGATGTCGGCGTCGTCGCAAACAATCGCCGGCGAATGCCCCCCAGTTCCATCGTGACGCGTTTCATGTGAGCACCTGCAAGCGCAGCAAGCTGCTTGCCTACCGGAACCGATCCCGTGAAAGACACCTTCCGAACGATCGGCGCCTGGATCAGGTGCGATGACACCTCTGCGGGGACGCCCCAGATGACGTTGAGTACGCCCGGTGGAAGGCCAGCCTCGTGAAACATCCGCGCAATGGCCACGACTGCGCTGGGCGTATCCTCAGGACCCTTCAGAATGATCGAGCATCCGGCCCCGATTGCCGCGGCAATCTTCCGAATCGCCTGGTTGAACGGGAAGTTCCGGGGCGTGAACGCGACACACACCCCCACCGGTTCGCGAAGGACCATCTGGCGTACATTGGGTAGTCGCGCCGGGATCACGCGCCCGTAGATTCGGCGACATTCCTCGGCATGCCAGTCGCAGTGGTCTGCGCAGCGCAGAACTTCCCCGACCGCCTCCGCGAGCGGCTTGCCCTGATCCAGCGTGATGTTGCGCCCGATTGATTGCGCGCGCTCGCGAGCCATCTCGCCGACCCTTCGCAAGATCTGGCTACGCTGCATGGGTGAAACCACTCGCCAACTCTCGAATGCGCGCCCGGCCGCCGACAACGCCCGGTCGAGATCTTCGGCGCGGGCCAATGGCAGCATGCCGATTTCTTGTCCCGAAGCGGGATCTACCACCGGTCGCACCTGACGCCCATCTCCGGAAAGAAATTGTCCGTCGATATAGAGGCTCAGCTCTTCGTAATTCATCTCGGTCCTTCAGTGAAAGTAGACTACTCCAATACAATCTCCGGCCATGCGCCTTGGTCGAAGTCTGCGCCAGGCTCGGTCGAACTCGCATTGCCGGGACTCATCCACCAATGAACAACACCCTCGTCAAGGGTATCGCCCTGCTCGAAGCACTTGCCCACTCCGATCGCCCGCTCGGCGTCACGACGCTCGCGAATCAACTGGCGATCGGCAAGAGCAACGTTCATCGGCTGCTCCAGGCGTTAGTGGAGCTTGGTTACGTGCGCCATGATCCTGCATCCCACAGCTATACCGCGTCGATCCGTCTCTGGGAGTTGGGCTCCGCCGTGCTCGCCAACCTCGATCTGCGGCGCCTTGCGGAAGCGCCGATGCAGCACCTGCTCGAACGGACACGCGAGAACGTCCTGCTTGCGGTCTTGGATGGCGACGAGATCGTCTATGTGCACAAGTTTGATAGTCCCCAGCCGGTTCGGACGTTCAGCCGCATAGGCGGCAGGGCACCGGCCTACGCCGTCGCGACCGGAAAGGCAATCCTGGCATGGCAGAATCAGGCGCACCTTGAGTCCGTTTCGCGGAGGTTGCAGCGGCATACGTCGACGACAATCGCCGACCAGCAGGAATTCCTGCGCGAAATGGCGAAAATCCGCCTGCAGGGTTTCGCGACCAGCGCCGGTTCATGGCGCGAGGGCGTTCGAGGACTCGCAGCGCCGATCTTCGAACCGCACGGTACGGTCATTGCTTCGATCGGCATTTCAGGGCCGAGTGAGCGACTGCGCGCGGCACAGCTCAACGCATTGGCCCCGGCTGTCATCGAAGCGGCGGCGGCCGTGACGGCCGAACTCGCGAGCGACAAGCCATCGGCGGAGCACTCTTCGGCACGCTGACAACACCGACTCCGTCATCAGGGCACGCGCCCTGCTGTTCGGTTGATCATCGCCAAGGGGAACCTACCGGCCGCAAGCAGTGAGCAGCTGCGACCCAATATCTCGTTTATGGAATATATGTTCTGCAAATTAGAATTTTTATCGATCATCGAGGCGATGTCAAGATATCCGCACGCTTAGATGCCCGCATGATTAGCCGGTGACGGGCAAAGGCCCATTCGCGTTTGCGCCGACTCTGGTTACCACGCCGGCACGACGGGGGACGGCCGCATGGCCGCCGCACGGGAGGATGTGGACGATCAAGGCAGAAGATTGCCGGCTCTCGTTGCGAGCGGGGAATCTGGCGAGTCGAAGAGCATGGCCACGGCCGGCCAAGTCGTCCTTTGGAGTCCGCCAGAACCGCCAGCTACCCGCCGCCGCAGCTCCCCACTCCACGATCGCAGCCTCTCGGAACCACGCCGCCGGATGGTCCGCGCAACTCAAACGTCGATGTTGCGCGCCACCAGCGCGTTCTGTTCGATGAACGCCCTTCTCGGCTCGACCTCGTCGCCCATCAGCGTCGCGAAGATCTGGTCGGCCGCGAGCGCATCTTCGATCTGCACCTTCAGCAGCCGGCGCGCCGCCGGGTCCATCGTGGTCTCCCACAGCTGCTCGGCGTTCATCTCGCCCAGCCCCTTGTAGCGCTGGCGGCCGACGCCGCGCTCGGCCTCGGCGAGCAGCCAGCGCATCGCCCCGCGGAAGTCGGCAACCGGTTGGCTCTTCTGCTTTTCGCCCTCGCCGCGGCGGATTTCGGCGCCTGCGCCGATCAGGCCCGAGACCGTCTGCGCGCATTCGGTGAGCGCGCGGTAGTCGGCCGACACCAGGAAGTCGGCGTCGATCACGCTGGCCTTCACGTTGCCGTGGTGCCTGCGCTCGATGACCAGCAGCCACTTCTCGTGCTTGTCGTCGAAGCGCGGGCGCACCGACGGGGCGCCGCCGTTGGTGGGCGGCGCGTACTTGACCATCGCCTGCGCGAGCCGCGCGGCCGAGGCCATCGCGGCCTGCTCGTTGGAGAGGTCGATCGCGCAGCCGTCGAGGATCGCCCGCAGCGCGTCGGCGTCGATGATGCGCGCGAGCCGCTCGATCACCGCCTCGGCCAGCAGATACTTGCGAGCGAGCTCGCCCAGCGCCTCGCCGCGGATCGGTTCGGCACCCGCGGCCGGCAGCAGCGCCGCGCCGTCGAGCGCGTGCCGCAGCATGTACTGGTTCAGCTCGTGGTCGTCCTTCAGGTAGCGCTCGTCCTTGCCGTGCTTGACCTTGTACAGCGGCGGTTGCGCGATGTAGACGTGGCCACGCTCGACCAGGTCGGGCATCTGCCGGTAGAAGAAGGTGAGCAGCAGCGTGCGGATGTGGCTGCCGTCGACGTCGGCGTCGGTCATCACGATGATGCGGTGATAGCGCAGCTTTCCGACGTCGTAATCGGGGCCGATGTTGGTGCCCAGCGCGGTGATCAGCGTGGCGATCTGCTCGGACGAGATCACCTTGTCGAAGCGCGCTTTCTCGACGTTGAGCACCTTGCCGCGCAGCGGCAGGATCGCCTGGAACTTGCGGTCGCGGCCCTGCTTGGCCGAGCCGCCGGCCGAGTCGCCCTCGACGATGAAGATCTCGGAGAGCGCCGGGTCTTTCTCCTGGCAGTCGGCGAGCTTGCCGGGCAGACCGACGCCGTCGAGCAGGCCCTTGCGGCGCGTCATCTCGCGCGCCTTGCGCGCGGCCTCGCGCGCGCGCGCGGCGTCGACGATCTTGCCGCAGATGATCTTCGCGTCGATCGGCTTTTCGAGCAGGTACTCGTCGAGCGCCTTCGCGACCACTTCCTCGACCGCCGGGCGCGCCTCCGAGGAAACCAGCTTCTCCTTGGTCTGGCTCGAGAACTTCGGGTCGGCCATCTTGATCGACAGCACGCAGGCGAGACCCTCGCGCATGTCGTCGCCGCCGGTCTCGACCTTGGCCTTCTTCGCGAGCTCGTTGTGCTCGATGTACTTGTTGATGACGCGCGTCATCGCGGCGCGCAGCCCGGTGAGGTGCGTGCCGCCGTCCTTCTGCGGAATGTTGTTGGTGAAGCAGAGCACCTGCTCGGCGTAGCCGTCGTTCCACTGCATCGCGACTTCGACGAACACGCGCTTGTGCTCGCCGCCGACCTCGACTTCGAGTTCGCCGGTGGCGTGGAAGATGTTCGGGTGGATCGTCGCCTTGGTCTTGTTGATGTACTCGACGAAGCCGCGCACCCCGCCCGAGAAGGCGAAGTCTTCCTCCTTGCCCTGGCGCTGGTCGACCAGCTTGATGCGCACGCCGTTGTTCAGGAAGCTCAACTCGCGCAGCCGCTTGCTGAGGATCTCGTAGTGGAACTCGACGTTGCCGAAGATTGCTTCGTCGGCGAGGAAATGCACTTCGGTGCCGCGCAACTGCGTGTCGCCGATGACGCGCATCGGCGAGGCCTCGACGCCGTCGCGCGTCTCGACCACGCGCTCGTGCACAGCGCCGTGGCGGAACTCGGTGAAGTGAACCTTGCCGTCGCGCCGGATGGTGAGGCGCAGCCACTTCGACAGCGCATTCACGCAGGACACGCCCACGCCGTGCAGGCCGCCGGACACCTTGTAGCTGTTCTGGTCGAACTTGCCTCCGGCGTGCAGCTCGGTCATCGCGATCTCGGCCGCGCTGCGCCTGGGTTCGTGCTTGTCGTCCCACTTGATGCCGGTGGGGATGCCGCGACCGTTGTCGACTACCGAGATCGAGTTGTCGGTGTGGATCGTGACGATGATCTCGTTGCAATGGCCGGCGAGCGCCTCGTCGATCGAGTTGTCGACCACCTCGAACACCATGTGGTGCAAGCCGGTGCCGTCGGAGGTGTCCCCGATGTACATGCCGGGGCGCTTGCGAACCGCCTCCAGTCCCTCGAGGATCTGGATCGAGGAGGAGTCGTACTGCTTTTCCGCTTCGGACATTGCGTTCCTCAGATGCGCATCGGCATCACGACGTACTTGAACTGCTCGTCGCCGGGCACCGTCAGCAGCGCGCTGGTGTTGGCATCGCCGAAGTCGATGCAGACGGCCTCGCTCTTCAGGTTGCCCAGCACGTCCTGCAGGTAGCCGACGTTGAAGCCGATCTCCAGGGTGTCGCCCTCGTAGTCGACCTCGATTTCCTCCACCGCCTCTTCCTGCTCGGCGTTGCTGGTCTGGATCTTCATCAGCCCCGGCGACAGGCTCAGGCGCACGCCCTTGAACTTGTCGCTGGTGAGGATCGAGGCGCGCACGAGCGAGGCTGCGAACACGTCGCGCGCGATCGTGGCGCGCCGCGTGTAGCCCTGCGGGATCACGCGGTGGTAGTCGGGAAACTTGCCCTCGACCAGCTTGGAGATCATCTCGACCGCACCGAAGCGGAAGCGCACCTGGTTGCCCGAGACGTCGATCAGCACCGGCTCGTCGTCATCGGAGAGCAGCCGCTGCAGCTCGAGCACCGTCTTGCGCGGGACGATCACGTCGTGCCGGGCGAGCTGCGCGCCCTCGATCGTGGCCTCGCAGAACGCGAGCCGGTGGCCGTCGGTGGCCACCACCTTGACTTCTGCACCGTCGGTGACCAGCAGCAGGCCGTTCAGGTAGTAGCGGATGTCCTGCTGCGCCATCGCGAAGTGCACCATCTGGAACAGGTGCCTGAGCTGCTTCTGCGGCAGCGAGAACGATGCGCTGAACTGCTCGTTCACCGCGACCGTGGGGTATTCCTCGGCGGCGAGCGTCTGCAGCGCGAAGCGGCTCTTGCCCGCCTGGATGGTGGCGCGCCTGTTCTCGACCTTGATCGCGACTTCGGCGCCGTCGGGCAGGGAACGCAGGATGTCGATCAGCTTGCGCGCCGATACCGTGGTGCCGCCGTCTTCCTTGCCGGCGCCCAGCTGCGCGGTCGTCTGGATCTGGATCTCGACGTCGGTGGCGAGGAACGAGACGTCGTCGCCCGACTTGCGCAACAGCACGTTCGCCAGGATCGGCAGCGTATGCCGGCGCTCGACGATGCCGGCCACGGTTTGCAGGGGCTTCAGGATCGCATCGCGGTTGGCTTTGATGAACTGCATTGCTTCAGATTCCTGTTGCTGTTGTTGGATGTACGAGGCGCAACCCTGTGGACAACGCGCCCCGCCCCGCGCCGGTGCTGGCTGTGCGGCGGTTCGGGGCCTGTGGAAGACGCGCACCTCGGCCTGTGGACCCGGTGGAACAACCTGCGGCTGCCCGGAAACGAGGCAGCTTGTTCACAATCGGTCCCGGAGTTGTCCAGCCCTTGCCCACGCCGCGCATCTCGCTCCTCATCCGCGCAGCGTCTGGTCGAGAACGTGCAGCTGGCGGTTCCACTCCTGGTCGTGCTGGCGCAGTTCGGCGATGCGCTTGACCGCGTGCATGACGGTGGTGTGGTCGCGGCCGCCGAAGGCCTCGCCGATCTCGGGAAAGCTCTTCTGCGTGAGCTCCTTGGCGAAGTACATCGCCACCTGGCGCGCGCGTGCGATGTGGGCGGGCCGGCGCTTGCTGTACATGTCGGCGACCTTGATCTTGAAGAAGTCGGCGACGGTCTTCTGGATCGACTCGATCGAGATCGGCGGCCGGTTCAGCTCGAGCAGGTCTTTCAGTGCCTCCTTGGCGAGGTCGGCGGTGACGGCCCTGCTTCGGAAGCGGGCGAAGGCGATGACGCGCAGCAGCGCCCCTTCGAGTTCGCGCACGTTCGAGCGCAGGTTCTTCGCGACGAAGAACGCGACTTCTTCGGGCAGCTTTTCGCCCGACTGCTCGGCCTTCTTGAGCAGGATGGCTACGCGCATCTCGAGTTCGGGCGGCTCGATCTCGACGATCAGGCCCGAGCCGAAACGCGACACCGGGCGGTCTTCGAACGCGGAGAGCTCCTTCGGATAGGTGTCGCTGGTGATGATCAGCTGCTTGCGCGCGGTGAGCAGCGCCTCGAAGGTGTAGAAGAACTCTTCCTGGGTGCGTTCCTTGCCGCCCAGGAACTGGATGTCGTCGATCAGCAGCAGGTCGAGCGACTGGTATTTCTTCTTGAACTCGTGCAGCGACTTGCGCTGGATGCCGCGCACCATCTCGTCGAAGTAGTCTTGCGCGTGGATGTAGCGCACGCGCGAGTCGGGCTTGCGCTCGCGGATGGCGTTGCCCACCGCGTGCAGCAGGTGCGTCTTGCCCAGCCCGACGCCGCCGTAGAGGAACAGCGGGTTGTAGGCGGTGCCCGGCCGCTCGACCACCTGCAGGGCCGCCGACCAGGCGATCTGGTTGGCCTTGCCGTGGACGAAGGTGTCGAAGGTGAGTTCCGGGCGCAGCCGTGTCTGGGCATCGGGCGCGGCCTGCGCGGCCGGCGGCGGCGGCGCGGCACCGGCATCGATCGCGTCGAAGCCGATCGCGTCGAGTTCGCCCTCCGAAGCCTGACCGGCGAGTGCGCGCGCCGCAGGGCCGGCCGGGCGCGAGCCCTCGGGCGAGGCGGCGTCGTTCGCGGCGGCGCGGTGGATCTCGAAGCTCACGCGCAGGTCGGGTTCGATCGTCTCGCGGGCGATCGACTCGATGCGCGACTCGAACTGCGACTTGACCCAGTTCAGCTTGAAGTGGTTGGGCACGCCGAGGCGCAGCAAGCGTTCGCCTTCGTCGTAGCCGAGGAAGACGAGCGGCTTGATCCAGGGCTTGAATTGCTGGGCGGGGATCTCGCTTTCGAGCCGAGCAACGCAGGCGAGCCAACGGTCCAGCATGGTGTCGATCGGGTGGTTCAGGACGAGGCACGAAACCGTGCATTTTACCCCTTGATCGACCTCCCGCGCCATCCCGAAATTGACAGATGGCCCGCTAATACGCTGTAATGAAAGGCTTTTCCCTCCCTGGCCGAGGATTTCCCCGATGAAACGCACCTATCAACCCTCCGTCGTGCGTCGAAAGCGCACGCACGGCTTTCTTGCACGCATGAAGACCCGTGGCGGTCGCGACGTGATCCGCGCGCGGCGCGCCAAGGGCCGCAAGCGTCTTTCCGTCTGACGAGCAGCCGCGCTTGGCGCGCGGTGAGGCACCTTCGCGGCCGGCGCCCGGCCAACGCTCCCCGCCGCGGTTGCCGCGGGCCAGCGTCGCGGCGCTGCTGCGCACCCGGCCCGGTGTCCGCGGCGGGCATTTCAGCCTCCACTGGAGGATGCTCGCGGCGCCTCCGGGCGTATTGTTCATGGCAATCCCCAAACGTCTGCTGGCCGGGGCGGTCGATCGCAACGCCGTCCGACGCGTGGCACGGGAGGCCTGGCGTGCCGCAGGCGTCGGCGAGGCGCCGGTGGCCGTGATGCTGCGCATGACCGCGCTGCCGGCGGCGCGCGGCGCTCGGCACCTCAAGGCGCTGGTGCGGGCCGAACTCGACGCGGCATTCAGGGCCATGAGCGGGCGCCTGGCCGGCCGTTGAACACAGGAGGAACGTTGGTGAAGCGGGTGCTGTCGGCGTTGATCCGTTTCTATCGGCTGGCGATCAGCCCGATGATGACGCCGCGCTGCCGTTTCCTGCCCACCTGTTCCGACTACGCGCTGCAGGCGATCGAGCGCCACGGCGCGCTTGGCGGTGGCTGGCTGGCGATCAGGCGGGTCGCGCGCTGCCATCCCTTCAATCCGGGCGGCCTGGACGAAGTGCCGGACCGCATCCCCAGGCTCTGCAACTGCCGCTGGCCGGCGGCGCTGCGCAGCGACGAATCCACCGAACGATAGATCATGCAGACCCAGCGAATGATCCTCTGGATCGTGTTCTCCATGTCGTTGCTGTTCCTCTGGGATGCATGGCAGAAGCACCAGGGCCATCCGTCGCTGTTCGGGGGAGCGGTGCCGCAGGCGACCGCGCCGGCGGCCTCCGGGAACGGCGAGCCGCGCACCGACGCCAGCATCCCGCCATCGAGCGTCGCGACGCCCGAGGCCGGGCGCGCGGCCTCCGCGGCCGGACAGCCGGTGCCGGGCACTGCCGAGCCGGCCGCCGCGGGTTCCGGACAGTCGATCCGCCTGGCCAACGACGTGCTCGCGCTCGACGTGAGCGTGGTGGGCGGGCAGATCGAGCGCGCCGAACTGCTGTCCTATCGCGACCTGAACGATCGCGAGCACAACCTCACGTTGCTGAAGAACCAGCCGGGCGCGCGGTACCTCGCGCAAAGCGGGCTGGTCGGCGCCCCCAATGGCGCCGCTTACCCGAACCACCGCACGCCGATGACGCCGGTCGACGGCGGCACGGCGCCGCACGTGCTCGCGCAGGGCAGCGACGCGGCAACGCTTTCGCTCGCCGCCGAAAGCGGCGGGGTGCGGCTGGTGCGCACCTACACGCTGGCGCGCGGCGCCTACGTGGTGCAGGTGAAGGACGAGATCACCAACGTCGGGACGACGCCGGCGCGGCCGGTGCTGTACATGCAGCTCACGCGCGACGGCAACTCGCCGCCCGGGGAGTCGAAGTTCTACAGCACCTACACCGGGCCGGTGGTCTACACCGACGCCGACAAGTTCCAGAAGGTGGCCTTCAGCGACATCGAGAAGGGCAAGGCGACGCATTCGGCCAGCGCCGACAACGGCTGGGTCGGAATCATCCAGCACTACTTCGTCTCCGCCTGGATTCCGGCGGCGAAGGTGAACCGCGAGTTCTACACGCGCAAGGTCGACGCGAACCTGTACTCGGTCGGCATCAAGGAGCCGCTGGCCGAACTGGCGCCGCAGGCCGGCACGACGGTCGAGTCGCGGCTGCTGGTGGGTCCGCAGGACCAGCGCATGCTCGAGAGCATCGCGCCCGGGCTCGACCTGACCGTCGACTACGGCTGGCTGACCGCGATCGCGCAGCCGATCCACTGGCTGCTGCAGAAGCTGCACGGGCTGGTGGGCAACTGGGGCTGGGCGATCGTGCTGCTGACGATCGTGGTCAAGACGATCTTCTTCCCGCTGCAGGCGGCGAGCTACCGGTCGATGGCGCGAATGAAGGCGGTCACGCCGCGGCTCACCGCGATGCGCGAGCGCTACGGCAACGATCGCGTGAGGATGAACCAGGCGATGATGGAGCTGTACAAGACCGAGAAGATCAATCCGCTCGGTGGTTGCCTGCCGATCGTGGTGCAGATTCCGGTGTTCATCGCGCTGTACTGGGTGCTGCTCGCGTCGGTGGAGATGCGCGACGCGCCGTGGATCGGCTGGATCCACGACCTGGCCGCACCCGACCCGTTCTACATCCTGCCGCTGGTGATGGCGGGGACGATGTTCATCCAGGTCAAGCTGAATCCGACGCCGCCGGACCCGATGCAGGCGAAGATGATGATGATCATGCCGCTGGTGTTCTCGGTCATGTTCTTCTTCTTCCCGTCGGGGCTGGTGCTTTACTGGCTGGTGAACAACATCTATTCGATCGCGCAGCAGTGGGTGATCACGCGCAAGATCACGCAGGGCACGGCGGCGGCCAAGGCCAAGGGGTGAGTGCAGAGAAGGGGGAAGGGGGAAGGGAGAAGGGGAGAGAAAGCGCCGGCTCCGGACTTCCCCCTCCCCCTTCTCCCTCCCCCTTCTCTTCCTGCGATCGCCGCGATCGCGACGGCGCCGGGCCGGGGCGGCATCGGGGTCGTCCGGGTCTCGGGGCGTGACCTGTCGGCGATCGTCGCGGCGGTGCTCGGGCGGGCGCTCGTGGCGCGGCATGCCACTTATGGGCCGTTTCTCGCGGCCGACGGAGGGGCGATCGACCAAGGCATCGCGCTCCACTTCCCGGCGCCGCACTCGTATACCGGCGAGGACGTGCTCGAACTGCAGGGGCACGGAGGTCCGGTGGTGCTGCAGTTGCTGTTGCGGCGCGTGCTGGAGGCCGGCCGCGAGATCGGCCTGCGGCTGGCCGAGCCCGGAGAATTCACGCAGCGGGCGTTCCTGAACGACAAGCTCGACCTGGCACAGGCGGAGGCGGTCGCCGACCTGATCGACGCCAGCACCGAGCAGGCGGCGCGCTCGGCCACCCGCTCGCTGTCGGGCGAGTTCTCGGCGGCGGTGCACGGCCTGGTCGAGCGGCTGATCGAGCTGCGCACGCTGGTCGAGGCGACGCTCGACTTTCCCGAGGAAGAGATCGATTTCCTGGAGGCGTCCGACGCACGCGGGCGGCTGGCGCGGATTCGAGACGATCTGCATCATTTGTTGGCCAATGCGCGGCGCGGAGCGCTGTTGCGCGACGGTCTGAACGTGGTGCTGCTCGGCGAACCGAACGTCGGCAAGAGCTCGCTGCTCAACGCGCTGGCCGGCGCCGAAGTGGCGATCGTCACCGAAATCCCGGGCACGACCCGCGACCGGATCGCGCAGGCGATCCAGATCGAGGGGTGCCGCTGAACATCGTCGATACGGCCGGGCTGCGCGAAACCTCCGACCAGGTGGAGCAGCTCGGGATCGCGCGCACCTGGCGGAGGCGGCGCAGGCCGACGTGGTCGTGCACCTGCTGGATGCTCGCGAGACCGACACCGCCGCGGCGCTGGCGATCGAGCGCGAGCTCGATCATCGGCTGGCCGAGGCGGTGCCGATGGTGCGGGTGTACAACAAGATCGATCTGGCGGGGGTGGGGCCGCGGGTCGAGCGGGGGAACATTGCCGGTACGGTCGCCGATCGGGCGGTGGCCGGAGGCGAGACGATCGGCGAAGAAAGCTGGCCGGAACGTGGCCAATCAGTGTCGTCGGTCTGGCTCTCGGCGAAGACGGGGGCGGGGATCGACCTGCTGCGGACGCTTCTGCTCGAGTTGGCGGGATGGCAGGCGAGCGGCGTATCGACCTTCATCGCGCGCGAGCGGCACCTGATCGCGCTGCGCGCGGCGCAGGCGCACGTCGAGGCGGCCGAGGGGCACGCGCGCGAGCGGGCGCAGCAACTGGATCTCTTCGCCGAGGAACTTCGGCTGGCTCAGGAGCGGCTGAACGAGATCACCGGGGAGTTCACGGCGGATGATCTGCTGGGGGTGATCTTCAGCAGGTTTTGTATCGGGAAGTGACTGTGGTTCCGACGCGGTGCGGTCCCCAACGCACTCATGCCGCAATGGCCGTCTTGCGCACCTGTTCGATCGTCGCGAGCAACTCATCCACCTGCGTCGAACTGAATAGCCCATCCGGTCCGCGCGGCGTCAAGTCCGTGAATGGCGACTCGTAAAGCATCGCCGCTTCCATGATGCCGTGCTCGGTGAGGTGGTTCACGATCAAGTTCACGAACTCGATCTGGTTGGCGCCGAGGGACTTGCCGACGAGAAACCCGGCCAACGCGTCCTTGGCCGCCTGACGATCAAGTCCAACCAATGAGCGCACGAAGAGTCCGAGCCCTTGCGACTCCTCGGCAGCTCGCTGGATTTCGTCCGCAGCGCCAACGCCGCTTTCGGAAAGCATGCGTTGAAGCTCAGCGAGGTCAGCAGCGGTCAACGCCTTGTTCATCCTCAGCTTGTGAATTGCAATGTGGTCCTGATGCGAGCGCAGGAAGGCTTGGGCCTTGGCGCGGAACTTCGTGTAGTCGGTGCCGTGGCCAAAGCCGGGCAGCTCGACCGCCGTCTCGCCGCCCATCTCGTCCTCGAAGTCGGTGTAGATGGGCTTGCGCTTCTGCTTCTCGATGAGCTTGATGAGGTCACGCAGGCGCCGGCGCATCGCCTCGAGCATCGGGACGGTGACGTCGCTCCACCACTCGTCGGTCTGCACATCCTGGATGAGCGCCATATGATCTCGAACCATCGGGATGGCGGACTTCTCTTCGAGCAGTCCGGCGAGCTCCTTGACCTGATCGCGCAGGCGAGCGAAGCCCGGCTCTGACCGCAGGATCGCGAGCTGGAGGTTCAGAACCAGGAGGTCGAACCGCTTCGCCTCCTCGTTCTCGGGGTCGAGTTCCGTTGGCAGGCCCGCGATCTGGTGCGATAGCTCCGAGAGCGCCTCCGGCGCCAGCACAGTCCAAGCCTCGGGCTTGGCGTACTGCTCGACGATGCGGCGCCGCGGCCGCACGACGAAGTTGTCGAGGTTCATGCTGGCCACTTCCCTTTGCAGCAGCGCTGCGACCTGCGCGCGCACCTCGTCATCCGATGCCGGGTGCCCATGCGGCGGCGCCCGTGTCTCGCGCGCTGTCTGGCGGTCGGCTTCGGTCAACTTCTTGTCCAGCTCGCCGATCAGCTCCAGCCGGGCATCGAATAGCCGCTTGCCGAGCGATTCGCCGAGTGCGCCCTCGGTGGCAGGGAGGTTCTGGCTGAAGTACTCCAGGTTCTGGCAGTAGTCGAAGACGCAGAAGTACTCTTTGTGCTTGGCCGGTCCGAACAGGTCCGGACACAGGCGCGTGCCCCGACCGAGCATCTGCCAGAACTTGGTCTTCGAGCGCACCAGCTTGAAGAAGACCAGGTTCACGACCTCGGGGATGTCGATCCCAGTGTCGAGCATGTCCACCGAGATGGCGATGTGCGGCGCTTTGTCCTTGGCCGAGAAGTTGTCGATCAGGCTCTGCGCATACTCGGTCTTGAACGTGATCACGCGCGCGAACTCGCCCTTGTAGTGTGGGTAGTTGGCGTTGAAGCGCTCGGCGATGAACTCGGCGTGGTGCTGGTTCTTGGCGAACAGTATGGTCTTGCCGAGCCGATCGCCGCCGGCCACCGTCAAGCCCCGCGTCATGAGATGTTCCAGGACCTTGTCCACCGTGTCCTTGTTGAACAGCCACTTGTTGACCGCCTCGGCCTCCACGCGATTGGGGACGTTGCCATCTTCTTCCCATTCGAGCGCGTCCCACTGATCCTTGTCCTCTTCGGAGAGCTCGTCGTACCTGATCCCCTCGCGCTGGAACTTCAGTGGCACCGACACGGCCTTCGGCGGCACGAGGAAGCCGTCGCGCACCGCCTCGTCGAGTCCGTAGGCGTCGGTCGGTACGCCGTTCTCGAGGTCGAACAGGCTGTAGGTGTTCCGGTCCACCTCGTCCTTCGGCGTGGCCGTGAGCCCGACCAGCAGCGAGTCGAAGTAGTCGAAGATCGCGCGGTACTTCTGGAACACCGACCGGTGGGCCTCGTCGATGATCACGAGGTCGAAGTGGCCGGCGCCGCAGCGCCGCTGCCCATCCCGCGTCTCGTCGATGAGCCCCATCATCGTCGGATAGGTGGAGACCAAGACGCGCCCCTCGGCGTCCTTCTCGGTGACCAGGTTCACCGGCGACGCGTCGGGCAAGTGGCGCTTGAAGGCGTTCACCGCCTGGTTGACCAGCGCTACGCGATCGGCGAGGAACAGCACGCGCTTGACCCAATTGCTCTTCATCAGCAGGTCGCACAGCGCGATGACCGTGCGCGTCTTGCCGGCGCCGGTGGCCATCACCACCAGCGCTTTGCGGTCGTGGTCGCGCTCGAAGGCCTCGGCGATGCGCCGGATGCCGCGCGTCTGGTAGTAGCGCTCGACGATGGCTGGATTGATCTCGCCTGCCGCCAGCGGCTTGCGCGTACTGCGCCGCTGGATCACGAGCTCCAGCTCCGCCTTCTTGTAGAAGCCCTGCACCGCGCGCGGCGGGTAGCGGCTGTCGTCCCAGATCCAGTGCTCGTAGCCGTTGGAATAGAAGATCAGCGGGCGCTGGCCGAACTGGCGCTCCAGGCAGTCCGCGTACAGCTTGGCCTGCTGCTGGCCGACGCGCGCATCGCGCCGGGTGCGCTTGGCCTCCACGAGCCCGAGTGGCTTGCCGTCGTCGCCCCACAGGACGTAATCGACGAAGCCCTTGCCTTCCTTGTTCGGCATGCCACTGACTTCGAACTCGCGGTCCCGCGGCTGGTCGAGCGGCCAGCCAGCCTCCTTCAGCAGCAGGTCGATGAAGTAGTCGCGGGTCTCTGCCTCGGAGTAGTCGTGCGTGTCGGGTTGCGCGGCTGCGGCCTGCTTGGCCGCCGCTACCTCGGCACGCAGGCGTTTCAGCTCCTCGTCGAGCGTGGTCTTGTCGGCCAGCAAGGCGGCGAGCTTCTCGTCGCGCTCGCGCAGGCCCGCTTCGAGCTGTTGCAGCTGCTCAGCGGTCCGCCCGCGCACCGGTGTCGCTGGTATCACCTTGGGCAGCGCGCCCGCGTCGAAGGTCAAGCCCGGCGCCGGGCGCGCCGCGCGACCGTAGGTGCGGGCGAGCCAGTACGTCACGTGGAACAGCTCGCGCACCGCGACCACAGCGTCGTCGAGCGGGATCGTCCGATGGCCGTGCACGGCGCGGTTGCCGAGCGTGTTGATGACCCGCGCCTTGCTGAACACCGCCTCGCCCGCGGCTTCCTTGAAACTGGGGTCGTGGATCAGCGCCGAGAGGTTGTCCTGGTACGGCAGCTTCAGCGAGGCATCGTGTTTGTAGGCCCAGCTCACCGCCAGTTCGAGCGCGCGTCGCGCGTAGAAGCATGCCGTGCGTGGATCGGCGTGTGCGGCCGTCTCCGCCCTGGCCGCCGCGTCGAAGACAGCGACCCATTCGTGCTGGAGGAAGGCGAACTGACTCACTTGTCGATGCTCTTCTTGCGATAGCCAGCCTTTAGCATGGCGCCCCCGGCAATCCATGTGAAAGGCAGGATCACCGTCACTGGACCGGCCGATTGCGACGATTTGCTCCGTGATTGCAACCTGCGCGCCGCTCGTTGCAAACCGCTCGCGGAAAAACTCATGTAGATCAGTCTCTTGCGAACGGACGCGGCCCACGGATTGGCCGAAATGCACGGGTTGCGCTTCACGGTTGCAAATCCCCGCGGCGGGCTCCCGGGTACCAGCGGGCAGCCTTCGTGAGCCCGACGCTGTGGATCGCCCCTTCCTTGCGCAGTTCACGCAGTAGGACCTGAATCTGGCTTCGCGACAGCGCCGGCAGGACTTGCCGGAACTCCTCCATCTGCGCGCCGCTCGCTGCGTTGTCCCGGATGTGCTTCAACAGCAGCGCCTTGTTGGTCCCTCGGTCGAGCCCCTTCGTGCGGGTGTAAACGCCCTTGCTGCCCAGCGCGGCGTAAAGCCCGCGTGCCAGGATGTACCGGGTTCCCCGACCGCGCCCGATCGACTCCACCGCGCCGGCGGAGATCAGACTCGGCAGACGGGCCTTGAGGTACTCCGGCATCGGTTGCTCGCGCCGGAGATAGTCGAGCGCGAGGAAGTCGTAGGTCGAGAACGACTTGACTTTCTCCTCACCCAGCCGCTCGATGAAACGCACGAAGGCCGGGCTGGCGATCGTTCCATGCAGGGTCAGCCGCACCTCGTGCGCCGACGTGCCTGCGAAGCTGGGCAGCGCCTTGCCCTGCCGGATCGCGCTTTCGAACATCAGGTTCATGCCCTGGCCCGAGCGTTCGATCAGCCCGCACTTGGCCAGCGCCTCGGCCAGCCGCCGATTTCGCGGGTTCTGCTGGTCGAGGATGTTCGCCGGGGTGATCCCCGTTGGCAGGCCGCCGGGGCTCACCACCTCCAGCCGCTGGGGATGCTGCCGAACGAACACCGAACCGCCGAGCCGATAGTCCCGATGCGCTACGGCATTGAGCAGCGCTTCGCGCACCGACACCTCGTCGAAGGTGGGCAGTTCGACGCGGAACAACCCGTCCTGATAGCTCTGCCGGTCGTTGCGCAGGTTGATCTTGTTCCAGATGGCGTCGTGCCAGAGGAAGAACCCTTCCCGGTACTCCTCGCGATCTGCCGCAGGGCCCGACGCCTCGGAGGACCGGTACTCGAACACGAGCTCCGCCTGCGCCAGCCAGCGCCCCAGCGCCGCCCGCGTGCCGAACAAGATCAGTGCCGCGTAGGTGATGCGCCCCTCCAGCAGCAGCTCGGCGTTGGCGAGTGTCTGCTCATCGGTCCATCGCGTCTTGCGCTCGTCGCGCGTCTTGGTGGCCCACCGGCCACGAAACGCCGCGATCGCTTCCGGCGACAGGTCGCCGATGCCCGCGCCTGGGCAGACCTCCGCCGAGAAGTCGGGCCCCGTCTCGGCGAACATCGCCTTCAGTTCCGCATCGCTCAGCCCGGTCAGTTCGTCACCCGCACGCTTGAGATACCGCCCGTCGATCTGCCAGGCCGTGCCGGGAAGTCGTGCCGGCACATGGACCACCAGCACCCGCCCGTCGGCGGTTCGCACCTCCTCCACCGGAATGCGATGCGACAGCCGGTCGTGCAGTCCGGCCTCGGTGCGCCCCGGCTCGGCGAACGCTGCCGTGCCGACGATTGCGCCTTGGCGGCGGCATTGCACACCGCAGTGAAGCCCGCCGCATGCGACAGGCTGCCTTCACTATGCAGGTGATGTGCCCGGCTTGTTATAGGCTCCGGACCTTCTCAGCGTGAACCCGAGCCGCATGACGCATTACGAGCCGATCTCGAGTACACGCATGAGTACACATTCGCAGCGACGAATCGGGACAAGGCTTGATTCACAAGGCTTCGCCGCGATTCGTTCGCTTCTGCATCGGTAGGTCAGGGCGTCGCCTGTCTCTCCGACAACAGCGCCGCCCGCTCGAGGGCGGGGTACTCACGGCATGGATGAGAGCGCCTCCAGTTCGGCCGCCAGTTCCTCGACGTACTTGCGATAGCTGAACACACGGCCACGCTGCCGATTCGTGAGTTCACCTACGACGCCGACGCGCTCCAGGTGCGCGAGCGACTTGTTGACCGTGGCCGGCGTGAGTCCGGTGGCCTTGACCAGTGCGGCGGACGTGGCAATGGGCTGGCGCTGCAGCGCGTGGTGCACGGCGAGCGCCGACGCGGCCGCTCGTCCCAGGCCAGCGATGCGGTCGCGATCCGCGTTGACCAGCGCGAGCAAGGCGTTTGCCGTTGCCACGGCCTGCGTCGCGCTCGTCTCGATGCCCTCGGCGAAGAAGTCGAGCCAGCGCTCCCAGTCACCGCGCAGGCGCACCTCGTTCAGGAGTTCGTAGTACAGCGCGCGATGCCTCTTGAAGAACAGGCTCGGGTACAGCATCGGGTCCCGCAGCACGCCGTCGGCCACCAGCTGCAGCACGATCAGCAGCCGCCCGATACGCCCGTTGCCGTCGGGAAACGGATGGATGGTCTCGAACTGCACGTGGGCGAGCGCCGCCTTGATCAACGGTGGTACGGGCTCGGGGTCGTCGTTGAGGAAGCGCTCGAGCGACGCCAGGCCATCCGGCACCGCATCGGCCGGCGGCGGCACGAACACGGCGTTGCCGGGCCGCGTGCCGCCGATCCACACCTGGGTGCGGCGCACTTCACCGGGTGTTTTGCCCCGGCCGCCGGGGTACGTCAGCAGCACCTTGTGCATCTCGCACAGCAAGCGGGTGCGCAACGGCAACCCGCCGCGCAACTTCTTCAGGCCACGCTCGAGCGCCGCCACGCAGCGGCTCACCTCGCGCGCATCGTCCAAGGGGACGCCTGGCACCTCGTCGATCTCGTACAGCAGCAGGTCCGCGAGTGAGGACTGGGTGCCCTCGATCTGTGAGGACAGCACCGCCTCCTTGCGCACGAAGCTGTAGAGCAGCAGCGCTGCGTTGGGCAGCAGCGACGTGACCGCGTCCAGCGCCCGAGCGCGACCAGCGCCGCGTCGAAGCGCCGGCGCAATGGGGCCGACCACACGATCGGTGGCTCTGGCGGCAGCGGTGTGGGCACGAAGGCCCGGAACGGCTCCCCGGCCGTCGTGACCGTGACGTAGCGGCCGGGAGCGGGTCGGTGCATGGGAGGGGAACCTATAACAAGGGCCGGCGTTATTTGAGGTTAGGATACGAAGATAAATCAACGGCGGGCGCTGCGGCACGCTCACAAGCCTGCGCCGCGAATCACGCGCTTGTGCATCGAACCCCGATTCCGATGCTTCCCCTTGACGGTGTCCTGGTGGGCGGGCCGTGCCTGGTCGGACCCTGAGCGCTATTCGCCGGCTCGCGGCCACAGCCTCGCAAAATCAAAGCTCAGCTGCCGGTGGTGGCGGATCGACAGCAGGTACACGGTGGCGCGGCTCGCATCCTCTGTGTACAGGATCAAGTAATCGCCGCTGCCGAGTACCCGCAGGCCATCGACTGCGCCGGCGGGCAACTGGCCGAGCATCGCGATCGCTTCGGCCGACTGCGGAGGCTGGTCCAGGTAGCGGCGGCCTATGCGCGGAAAGCGCCGAAGATTGGGGATCACCGTATCCCGAAGCGTCGCCAGCAGTGCGTCGTAGGCCAGCGGCGCATCGGCTTCCCGCAGAAAGGCTTCGATGGACTCCAGCCGCTCCAGGAAGCTCGCAGTCAGCTCGACCCGGTACGCCGGATCAGCCACGCTTGGCGGCCCGGGCGGGCGACTTCCTCGCGGCAGCGCGGCGCTTCTGCAGGGCCGCGATGGCTGCGTCGGCCTCTTGCGCGCGGCCCGCCACGACGTCTTCCGGGCCGCGTCGCGCGTCCTCGATCAACAGCAGGTGGATGCGCTCGCGTTCCAGCCGGTGGTAGTAGTCGAGCCGGTCGGAATCGATCAGCGCGACGTAGCTCTCGCCGTTCTTCGTGATGATCTTCTCGGCGCCGGCCTTCACCTGCTCGGCGAGCTCCGACAGGTTGGCGCGGGCCTGCGTGAAGGGCACGACGTCGCTGGCGGTGAATCCCATGATCGGCTTCCGGCGTGTAATTACAGAATTCTGTGCAGTCTACGCCGGATCTGCGCGCGCAAAAAGGGGGCGGGCCGCGCCGGCCAATCGAACACCATGGCCCGTGCGCATGGGCTGAAGGCCGCCTCATGCGATAGGCAGCCTTTAGTTTGCGGGCAAGGCGCTCGGCTTGTTACAGGCTCGAAGGCCTTTGGCCCGAACCCGAGACGGTCTCGAGTACACGCATGAGCAATGAAGACGAGCACTATTCGAGTTTCGTGCCCGCAGGCGGATCGACTGATTCCGTTGGCCTGGCATAGCGCGATTGCACGGCGACGAGTTGGTCATCGGTCGTGGCGACCAGCCAGAGGCGCGCGCGCTCGACGATGTGGGGGTTGTGGTCCTTGAACGGACCCATCGAGACCACGCTCTTCCACGCCACCGGCCCCGCGCGGCTGGTCTTGTTCGACGGGGCCCCGACCAACAGGCTGTACGGACCGAGAGGGATCGACACGAAAGGCTTCGGCGGGCGGGCCCGCACCCGCCAGTCGATGAACGGCGACTCGCTCAGCAGCAGCGGCTCGGGCAGGCCGTGAAACACGGTGAAGTCATACAGGGCCAACTGCTCGCGCGTTCCGGCATACATGCGCCGGATGTCGCTCGCGACCGCTGCGCGGATCTCGTCCTCGAACAGCGGTTCGAGCGCGTAACGTGCCCACGCCTTCTGCGCATCGGCCTGGTACGCGCAGTACAGGCCAAGCTCGATGCAGTCCTGCACCGCGCGCTGGACGTCCGCCGCGGAGCCTGCGTCCTCCGGCCTGCCCAGCTGGGCGGCGCGCAGGAGGCGCGCAAGCCCTGCCTCGTGGACCGCCGGACCCGTCCGGTGCGCCTTGTCGTCGGTGGGTCCGTCCAGCGAGACGTAGAGGTGCTTCTCGGCAGCGAATCGCGCCTTCTTGCCTTCGTCGAACCCGAGCGCGCCGGTCGTGCAGTCCAGGTAGCGGGTGCCGATGCGCCCGTGCTCCCAAAGCCAGTTCCGCAGGAAAGGGCGCAGCGGGTGCTGCGATTCGTGCTCGGTCAATGGGGCCTCCGGTGGCCGAGTATGGAGCAAGTGCGCGTTCGCGGACAGGCACGCGATGTCTGCGCGGCGCAGCCGAAGCAAGCGAGCGGCTGCGTGTAGGATTCCGGGGCCCTTCCTGCTGACGGACTCCCGACCCGCGATGACCGACGATACCCTGCTCGACGCCGACCGGCTGCTCGGGCTCTATCACACGATGTGCCGCATCCGCGCGTTCGAGGACGCGGCGGAGGAGGCCAGCCGCGGCGGCGTGGCCGCGTTCGGCCAGGCGGGCAGCGGGCGCGCGCGGGTGCGCGGCCCGCTGCACCTGTCCACCGGGCAGGAGGCAGTGGCCACCGGGGTGTGTGCGCATCTGCGTACCGGCGACTGGCTCACCTCGACCCACCGCGGCCACGGCCACACGATCGCCAAGGGCGCGAACCTCGAGCGGATGATGCACGAGCTGTTCGGCCGCGCGAGCGGTTTTTGCGGCGGCAAGGGCGGGTCGATGCACATCGCCGACTTCTCGGTGGGCATGCTCGGCGCCAACGGCGTGGTCGCCGCGGGCATCCCGATCGCGGTGGGCGCGGCGCAGTCGATGCGCGTGCAGGGCCGCGACGCGATCGCCGCCACTTTCTTCGGCGACGGCGCGCTCAACCGGGGCCCGTTCGCCGAGAGCCTGAACTGGGCGGCGGCGTTCGAGCTGCCGGTGCTGTTCGTCTGCGAGGACAACCGCTGGTCGGCCACGACGCGCACCGAGGCGATGTCGGCCGGCGAGGGTGCGGCCGCGCGCGCGCGCGGCTTCGGCGTGCCGGCGCTCGAGGTCGACGGCATGGACATCGAGGCGGTCTGGCAGGCGGCGCGCGAGCTGGTGGCGCAGGTGCGCGCCGGCGAGGGGCCGCGGCTGCTGCACGCGAAGACCTACCGCTTCAAGGGCCACGTCTCGGTCGATCCGGCCGCGTATCGCGACCCGCGCGAGCTCGCGGCGGCGATGAACGACGACCCGCTGCTGCTCGCGCAGCGCCGGCTGGTCGAGCGCGGGGTCGCGAACGACGCGATCGAGGCGCGGATGCGCGCGGCGCGCGACGAGGTCGCCGCGGCGCTGGTCTCGGCCGAGGCCGCAGCGTGGCCGCAGGTGCAGGCGGCGTTCGAGGACGTGCAGGACACCGGGAGCGGCCGATGGTTCAGCTGACGCGCACGATGAGCTACGCGGCCGCCGCCGCCGCGGCGCTCGACGAGCTGATGCGCGCCGACGAGTCGGTCGTCGCGCTCGGCGAGGATCTCGGCCGCGGCGGCATCTTCGGCCAGTATCGCGGGCTGCTGGAAGCCTTCGGCGCGGCGCGCGTGATCGACACGCCGATCTCCGAAGCGACGATCGCCGGTTCCGCGGTCGGCATGGCGCTCACGGGCCTGAAGCCGGTGGTGGAGATGCGGGTGGTCGACTTCGCGCTGTGCGCGATGGACGAGATCGTGAACCGGGCGGCGAAGAATCGCTTCATGTTCGGCGGGCAAGGCCGCGTGCCGTTGGTGATCCGCATGCCGATCGGCATCTGGAGCGCGTCGGCCGCGCAGCATTCGCAGTCGCTGGAGGCGTGGTTCGCGCACGTGCCCGGGCTGGCGGTGGTGTGCCCGGCCACGCCACAGGACAACTACTCGCTGCTGAAGGCGGCGGTGGCCAGCGGCGACCCGGTGGCGTACTTCGAGCACAAGGAACTGTGGGGCGTCGAGGGCGAGGTCGATGCGTCGCAGTCGGTCGAGATCGGCCGCGCGCGCATCGCGCGGCCCGGGTGCGACCTCACCATCGTCGCATGGAGCCGTACGATGCACGATGCGCTCGATGCGGCGCGCACGCTGGCCGAGCAGGGCATCGAGGCCGAGGTGATCGACCTGCGCACGATCTGGCCCCGGGATCGCGAGACGGTCGAGGCCTCGGCGCGGCGCACCGGGCGCGTGCTGGTGGTCCACGAGGCGGTGCAGGTGGCCGGATTCGGCGCCGAGATCGTCGCGACGCTGGCCGAGCGTTGCGACGCGAAGCTGGCCCGGCTGGGCGCGCCGCGCGCACCGGTGGGCTATTCGCCGCCGCTGGAGGCGCAGGCGCGGATCACGGCGGCGAGGATCGTGGAAGCGGCGACGAAGCTGCTTGGCCGGGCGCGCTGACGGGTCACTCGCCGATCGGCTCGAATACGCCGAGTTCGCGGTTCTTGCGTGCGTTCGACCACGGCCGGGCGACGCCGTTCATCGCGACCCAGACACCTGCGGGAAGGCTGCGCGCGAAGCCGATCGCGGCGCCCAGGTTGAAGCTCGCGTCGGAGTCGGCCAGCGCGAAGGGGACCATCGCGCCGGTGAGCACGATCGTCTTCGGCAGCGCCGCAGCGCCGAGCACCGCGGCGGTTTCGACCATCGTGTCGGTGCCGTGGACGACGACGAGCGCCGTCTCGGATGCGGCGCGGCATGCTGCCAGCACCCGCTGTCGATGCTCGTCGACCATCTCGAGGCTGTCGATCATCATCAGCACCTCGATCTCCAGCGGGCCGGCCACGCGCGCGCGGGCGACGATCTCGTGCAGGTGCGTCTCGCCGAAGCCCAAGGCGCCGGTGGTCGGGTCATAGCGCTTGTCGAAGGTGCCGCCGGTGGCGAGGATGCGCAGGTTCATGGCAAGGTATCTCTGGAAGAGGGCGCTGCGATCGCCGGGGGCGGGCCGATGGCCTGCACCGTCGTGCAGTGTAGCGTCGGCATTCGGGGGACGCATCGGCGATGTTCGAACAAGTGGTCTTTGCCGGCGGCGGGCATCGCTGCTGGTGGCAGGCGGGGTTCTGGGAGGTGGTCGCACCGGCGATCGACCTGCGCCCGCGCGTGATTGCCGGGGTGTCGGCCGGCGCCGCTACCGCCTGCCTGCTGTTCGCGAACGATTCGCGCACCGCGCTCGCGTACTACCGCGAGGCGCTGAAGTGCAATCCGCGCAACGTCTACCCGATGAACCTGCTGCGCCGCGGCCGGCGCGTGTTTCCGCACAACGAGATCTACCGCAACGCCCTGCGGGCCTTGCTCGGCGGCGAGCGCTTCGGGCAGCTGATGCGCAATGCGCCCGAGATCCGCGTGCAGTTCGCGCGCATCCCGCGCTGGCTGGGGCCGCGCAGCGCGGTGACGCTGGGCATCGTCGGCTACAACGTCGAGAAATACGTGCGACGCTCGCTGCATCCGTCCTTCGGCCGGGCGGTGGGCTTTCGCAGCGAGATCGCGCGCGTGCAGGACTGCCGCAGCGACGACGAACTGGTGTCGCTGATCATCGCGTCGAGCTGCACGCCTCCATTCACGCCGATCGAATACCGCGACGGCCGGCCGACGATGGACGGCGGGCTGGTCGACAACGTGCCGGTGGATGCGGTCGATCCGGACGGCGGGCCGACGCTGGTGCTCACCACGCGCCGCTATCCGCAGCACGCGCCGGTGTTCATCCGTGAAGGGCGCATCTACGTGCAGCCGTCGCGCAAGGTCGTGGCTTCGAGCTGGGACTACACCTCGCCGGACGCGTACGAGCAGACCTGGCGGCAGGGCTGCGAGGACGGCGAGGCGTTCCTGCGCGGGTTCCCATCGCTGCGCGCAGGCCTCGGGCCGTCTCCGGAGCAGGCAGCCGGATTCGCCTGATCCTGCGGGCCCCGTCCGCGCGGCGACGCGGTTCGCGTAGGGCGTGTTCACACTACGATCGTCCCCGCGTGAGTCCGAAAAAGTGCGCAATCAAGGCGCAAAGCGCAGCCGTGGCGGGGCCACGGCGAGCATTTGCAACGCGGAGTGCGCGCTTTTTTTCGCACTCACCCTTCGGGCCGGGGCCTGTCGGGCCGCCACACTTCGTTGCCGGCTCCTTGCGTGGCACCGCCACGCGCGTCGCCGGCGCCTCGTTTGGCGGCCCGGCAGGCCCCGGCGCGGGGACGATCGTAGTGTGAACACGCCCTACTGCGGGCCGCGCTGCTGTGGCTCGCGGGGCTGCTGCGACTGGCGCTGCGGTTGCGGTTGCGACTGGCGCTGCGGTTGCGGTTGCGACTGGCGCTGCGGTTGCGACTCGCGCGGTTGTTGCGGTTGCCGCGGCGGTGTTGCTTGCCGAGGTTGCGGTTCGACCGGCCGCGCCTGTGGCGGCGCCACGCGATTGCGCGAGGCAGGCTCAACCGAAGGCTGGCGCGGTGTCGGTGTGACCGGCTGGCGCTGCGGCGCCGGCATGACCTGTTCGGGCCGCGGCGCCGGCCTCGGCTGCTCGCGCTGCGGCGGCGTCACGCGTTCGCGCTGCGGTGCCGGCGTGGCCCGCGGTGTCGGTGCCGGCGCGGCGCGCGGGGACGGCGGGGGCGCGACCCGCGGTGTCGGCGTCGGTGCCGCGCGCTGCCCGGGCGCCGGGGGCCGCGCCTGGTAGCGCTCGCGCACGACCGGCGTGCGGTACTCGATGCGGCGCCGGTGCGCGGGATCGTGATGCCACACCCGCGGTCGCGGCGCCGAGGCGTTGGTGACGATCACGTTGAACACGGGCGCGTTGTCGACGACGATCGGGCGGCTGCGCCAGACCGGCCGCGGGTCGTGCCACAACGATCCCAGCACGACGGTCACCGGCCCCCAGACGATGCCCACCGAATAGACCTCCGGAAAGTACGGCGGGCGGTAGGCGACCGGCGGCACCCACAGGAACGGCGGGTACGCCGGCCACCACCAGTGCCGTACACGATCAGCGGGTTGTAGTACGGCACCCACAGCAGCCCCGGCTGCCACGGTTCGATCAGGACGACCCGCTCCTGCACGATGACGCGCTGCTGCTCGGTCGAACGCAACGAGCCGGCCGCGTAGGCCTTCGCCCGCAGTGCCTGCACCGTGTCCATCAGTTGCTCGCGCTGCGCGAGAAAGGCTTCGCCGAGGCGCCGGGTCCAGTCGAGCTCCTCGCCCATCATCGCCAGCACCGACGGAAACTGGGTCAGCGCCGCGACGCTGGGGTCCCAGCCCATGGGGGCGACCGCGCGCTCGAGCGCTGTGCCGCCCAGGCCGGGATTGCGCTGGACGAAGCGCGCGGCCTGCACGACCTCGAGCGGATAGGTCGCGGCCATCAGCACCTGCGCGATCAGCGCGTCCGGATACAGCGCGATCGGCGCCAGCATCTGGTCGAGTTCCTGCTGCGTGTAGGCCGCCTGCGTGCGCCAGGCGGCCGATGCCTGCGCATGCGCGGGCGAGGCCGGGGCGACGGCAAGGACCGCCGCGGTGGCGGCGCAGGCCAGCCAGGCGATCGGGCGTGCGAATTTCATCGGAGTCTTCCTGCGGATTCGGTCGATAGAGTGAAACGCAGCGGTGCGCGGCCGGTTCATGCCTGCAGGCCCGCGCGATTGATGGCGGTCAACGTTCGCGACGCTCTCCTTGTTGCCGGCCGCGGGCCTCGCCCGGGCGCGGGCCGCGCGCTTCGCCCGGGTGCGGGCCACGGCTATCGCCGAAGCGCGGACCGCGCGCTTCGGGTTGGCCGGGCGCCGGCCGGGCCGGCCGCTCGGGCTGCATCCGGGGCGGCGTCGCCATTTGCGGCCGCGGTTCTGCGCGCGGCGAAGGCGTCTGCATGCGGGGCGGTTCGCGGCTTGCCCAAGGCTGTTGCGGCCGATCGATCCGCGCACCTTGCGGTTCGGCACGCGGGACCGGCATCGGCTTCTGCACCCGCTGCGGAATCGATTCGGGTCGGCGCTGCGGAGGCGGGTTGCGCGGCGTCGCGTCGTCGCGGCGCTGGCCGAAATCGCGGTCGCCGGCGCCGCGGCCGTTGCGGAAGTCGCGCGGGCCGGGGCCGGGCATTTGCTGCCATTGGCGGTCACGGCCTTGCCAATCGCCGCCGCGGCCCTGCCATTCACCGCCGCGCCGGCGCTCGGAGTCGTGCCGCCAGATGACGGGGCCCGATGCACCGGGCCGGGTGACGATCACGTTGTTGACCCGGTGGTTGTCGACCACCACGTACCGGTTGCGCCAGACCGGCCGCGGGTCGTGCCAGAGCCGCGGGCGCACGGCCACGTACGGGCTCCATGCGAATCCCGACCCGTAGACGACGGAGAAATGCGGCGGCCGGTAGGCCGGCGGCGGCACCCAGAAGAAGGGCGGCCGGTCGGGCCACCACCAGGCGCCGAACACGACGACCGGGTTGTAGTACGGCACCCAGAGGTAGCCCGGCCGCGCGGGCTCGATCGCGATGATCCGGTCCTGCACGATCACCTGTTGCTGGTCGGTCGAGTACAGGGTGCCGGCAGCCCAGGCGCGCGCGCGCAGCGACTGGACGGTGTCCATCATCTGGTCGCGCTGCGCGAGGAGCGCGTCGCCGAGCTGCTCGGTCCATTCGAGCCGCTCGCTCATCATCGCCAGGACCGACGGAAACTGCGTCAATGCGCGCACGCTCGGATCCCATGGCATGGCTTCCACGGCATCGGCCAGCGCGTCGCCGGTCAGGCCGGGGTTCTGGCGCACGAAGCGGTCGGCCTGGACCACGTCGAGCGGCCAGGTCGACGCCATCAGCACCTGCGCAAGCAGCGCGTCCGGGTACAGCGCGATCGGGGCGAGCATCTGGTCGAGCTCTTCCTGCGCGTACGGAGCCTGCGCCGGCGCGGATGCGTACACCTGTTCCTGCGCGTGCGACGGTGCCGTCGGCGCCAGCATCATCGTCGTCGTCGCGGCCGCGCAGGCCAGCCACGCGATCGTGCCGCGTCGTTTCATCGTCCACCCCGCATTCGATGCGTATGCCATGTCCGTGAGAACGCCCGGCCGCGCCGCCGGGCCGACAGAACCGGACCGTCGAGCGGGTAAGCAGATGTAAAGCCGCCGACCGGGCGTAACCGGGTTCTCAGTCGCGCAGAACGCTCCAGACGCGCTCGGGCGTCAGCGGCATCTGCACCGACAGGGCGCGCTCGCCCTTGCCGGCGCGCCACAGCGCGTCGACGACCGCATTGACCACGCAGGGCGTCGCGCCGATGGTGCCCAGCTCGCCGACGCCCTTGACGCCAAGCGGGTTGGTGAGACACGGGATCGACGGGTCCATTTCGGTGCGAAAGAAGCGTCCCGCGAGATCGGCGCGCGGCATCGCATAGTCGAGGAAGCTGGCCGACAGCAATTGGCCGCTCGACCGGTCGTGGATGACCTGCTCGCACAGCGCCCGGCCCATGCCCTGCACCGCGCCGCCGTCGAGCTGGCCGCGCACGATGTCGGGATTCACCACGCGGCCCACGTCGTTGACCGACGCGTAGCCGAGCACCTCGATCGCGCCGGTGTCGGGGTCGATCTCGACTTCGCAGACGTGGCAGCCGTTGGGCCAGCTCGACCCCTCGACCGAGCTGGTCGAGTCCATCCAGATGCGCCGTTCGGGCTGGCGCGCGGCCAACTCGAACAGCCCGATCGAGCGATCGGTGCCGACGATGCGGAAGGCGCCGTCGACGTATTCGATGTCGGCCTGCGGGGCCTCGAGCGCGTCGGCGGCGAGGTCCTGCGCCTTGCGCACCGTGCGCTCGGAGGCCACGCGCACCGCCGAGCCGCCGGTGAACAGCGAGCGCGACCCGGCGCTGCCGAAACCGCTGCCGCGGTCGGTGTCGCCCTGCACGATGCGGATCCGCTCGATCGGCACCTGGAACACGTCGACCGCCAGCTGCGCATAGCTGGTCGCGATGCCCTGTCCCATCGCCTGCGTGGCCGAGTAGATCTCGATGAAGCCGTCGGCCGCGACGTCGACGGTGACGCGCTCCTCGAACGCGTTGCCGCCGGTCCATTCGAGGAAGGTGGCGATGCCGCGGCCGCGCAGCCGCCCGCGCGCCTTCGATGCGGCCAGCCGCGCGTCGAAGCCGTCCCAATCGGCGAGCGCGAGCGCCTGGTCCATGATCGACTCGAAGCGCCCGCTGTCGTAGGTCTGGCCCATCGGGTTGCGGTACGGCATCTGCTCGGGCTGGATCATGTTGCGCCGGCGCAGCTCGGCCTGGCCGATGCCGAGCTTGCGTGCGGCGGCGTCCATCAGCCGCTCGGTGATGTAGATCGCCTCGGGGCGGCCGGCGCCGCGATACGCGCCGGTGGTCGTGGTGTGCGTGAGGATCGCGCTGAACTCGAAGTCGATCACCGGGATGTCGTAGACGCTGGTCTGCACCCACGGGCCGATCAGCAGCTGGATCGCCACGCCGGTGGGCGTGGCGTAGGCGCCGACGTTGGCCAGCGCGCGGATGCGCATCGCGAGGATGCGCCCGCTCGCGTCGAGCGCGAGTTCGGCGCGGCTGCGAACGTCGCGGCCGTGCGTGGCGCCGAGGAACTCGTCGCTGCGCTCGGCGCACCACTTGACGGGCCGCTGCAGGTGGCGCGCGGCGAACGCGACCGCCGCGTCCTCGGGATACAGGCCGGTCTTCATGCCGAAGCCGCCGCCGACGTCGCCCACGACGACGCGCACGCTCTCCTTCGGGATCTTCAACAGGTCTTGCGCGAGCGTGTCGCGCGCCCCCGATGGCATCTGCGTGCTCATCCGCAGGGTGAGGCGCGCGGCGGACGAGTCCCAGGTGGCCAGCACCGCGCGCGGCTCCATCGCCGACGGTGCGAGCCGCTGGTTGACGAGGTCGAGCGACACCACGTGCGTGGCGGCGCGAAACGCGGCGTCGGCGGCCGCGGCATCGCCGTGGCGCATCGCGGCAGCGAGGTTGCCGAGCGCCTCGTCGCACACCCGCGGCGCGCCCGGAGCGATCGCGTCGTCGAGGTCGGCCACGGCGGGCAGGTCTTCGTAGTCGACCAGGATCGCGTCGCGCGCATCGATCGCGGCCCGCTGCGTCTCGGCGACGATGGCGGCGACCGCTTCGCCGACGAAGCGCACACGCTCGTGCGCGAGCGGGCGCCGCGGCGGCGCTGCGCCTTGCGAGCCGTCGGGTCGCTTGAAGCCCGTCGGACCGGGGAAGACGCCCACGCCGGCGCGCACCAGGTCCTCGCCGGTCAGAATCGCGACGACGCCCGGGATGGCGCGCGCCGCCGACGCGTCGATCGACACGATGCGCGCGTGCGCGTGCGGCGAGCGCAGGAAGCACAGCTGCGCCTGGCCGTCGGCGTCGAAGTCGTCGACGAACGCGCCGCGGCCGGCAACCAGCGTGGCGTCCTCGATGCGCCGGACGGCCTGGCCGCTGCCGAAGCGTCCGTAGCGGGTGGAATCGGGCAAGTTCGGGTCTCCGGGGCAATGCGGGGCGGCAGGGACTCGCCGCCGGGCCATCGTACTGCAATCGTCGCGGGTGGATCTGTCGCGGGCGGCGCTTGCGAAGCGGGGCGGTTCGGCCCAGCATGACGGATCCGTGTTCACCGGAGAACGACCATGAGCGTCCTGTCCAGGGCCGCCGTCGCCGGCGCGCTCACGCTGGCCTGCGGCAGCGCGTTCGCGTTCCAGTTGAGCAGTCCCGACATCGGCCCGCGCGCGATGATCGGCAACAAGTTCGTCTTCAAGGGCTTCGGCTGCGAAGGCGAGAACGTCTCGCCGGCGCTCGCATGGAAAGCGCCGCCCGCGGGCACGAAGAGCTTCGCGCTGCTGGTGCACGATCCCGACGCGCCCACCGGCGGCGCGGGCTGGTGGCACTGGGTCGTCTACAACCTGCCTGCCGGCACCGCTTCGCTGGCGCAAGGCGCCGGCTCGGCCGACGGCAGCAAGCTTCCCGCGGGCTCGGCCCAGCAGAAGACCGACTTCGGCGCGCCGGGCTGGGGCGGGCCGTGCCCGCCTGCGGGCGACAAGGCGCACCGCTACGTGTTCACGATCTATGCGCTGAAGGTCGACAAGCTCGACATCCCGGACGGAGCGAGCGCGTCGCTGGTCGGGTTCATGGTCAACGCGAACGCGATCGGCAGGGCGACGCTGGTCGGCAAGTACGGGCGGAAGAAATAGTCGCGTTGGTGCTGCTGAATCCGCGCGCCGCCGGAGGGCGCGCGCGGCGCCTGGCCGATCCGGTGCGGCAGTGGCTGGAGACACGCGCGCCCGAGGCAGTGTTCGCGCTGGCCGACGACATCGTGCGCGCGCGCGAGTTGTTGCACGCCCGCTCCGAAGGGTCGCGCGTGGTGCTGGTGGGCGGCGACGGCACCGTGCACCGGCTGCTTCCGGAGTTGCTTGCGCGAAGCCTGGTGCTGGGCCTGGTGCCGGTGGGCAGCGGTAACGACCTGGCCGGCGCGCTGGGGCTGCGCGGGCTGGCCTGGGACGACGCGCTGGCGCGCGCGCTGCACGGGCCGGCCTCGCGCTGCGACCTCGGCGAGTTGTCGAGCGCGGCCGGCGCGCTGCCGTTCGCTTCGAGCCTCGCCGCCGGATTCGACGCGGCGATCGCGCGGCGCGCGGGCGAGGGGCCGCAATGGCTGCGCGGCTTGCCGCGCTACCTGTGGGCCACGCTGGGCGAGCTGGCTGCGCTGCGCCGAAGACGATTGCGCGTGTTCGTCGATGGCGCGCTCGCGCACGACGCAGACACGCTGTTCGCCTCGTGCCTGAACACGCCGACGTACGGCGCCGGAATGCCGGCGGTGCCCGGTGCGCGCATCGACGATGGGCGCCTCGACCTGCTGGTCGCGGGCCGCTTCGGGCGCGCCGGGGCGCTGCTGATGTTGCCGCGCCTGCTCGCCGGTCAGCACCTCGGGCATCCCGAGGTACGCACCGTGCGTTTCGCACAGCTGCGCGTCGAGTGCGACGTCGATCTGCCGCTGGCGGCGGACGGCGAGCCGCTGGCCGGGGCGCGCGAGTTCTCCGTTCGGGCACTGCCCGGGGCGCTGCGGGTGGTGCGCGCCGCGTAGACAGCCTCGGGAAATGGTCTTAAGAGCCGCCTAAGACAGCGGGTCGACAGTCCTGTGCATCGACCCAGCAGGGTACCTGCACAGGAGAAGAAGACATGAGCAATCGTTCGATGACGCCTTCCCGCCTCGTCGTTGCGCTGGCTGCCGCCGGAGTGATCGGCGGCGTGGGCGCCACCTTCGTTTCAGGATCGATCGCCCGCGCGGCGGCCCCGGTTGCGGCATCCAGCGCATCCGCCGTCGCAGCGCCCGCCCCCGTGATCGCGCCGACCGACTTCACGCAGGTCGTGCAGCGCTATGGGCCGGCGGTCGTCAACATCAGCGTGAGCGGCATGAAGAAGGTGGCCGGGCAGGGCCTTCCCCCGGGCTGGATCCCGACGACCCGTTCTATCAGTTCTTCAAGCGCTTCGCGGTGCCCGGCGGGCGGGGCGAGCGCGAGATGCCGGTGCGCGGCGAGGGCTCGGGCTTCATCGTCGACCCCAACGGCATCATCCTGACCAACGCGCACGTGGTGGCCGACGCGAAGGACGTCACCGTGAAGCTCACCGACCGCCGCGAGTTCCGGGCAAAGGTGCTGGGCTCGGATCCGAAGACCGACGTCGCGGTGCTGAAGATCGACGCGAAGAACCTGCCGGTGGTGCCGCTGGGCAGCGCGCGCGACCTGAAGGTCGGCGAATGGGTGCTGGCGATCGGCTCGCCGTTCGGCTTCGAGAACTCGGTGACCGCCGGCGTGGTCAGCGCCAAGGGCCGCTCGCTGCCCGACGATGGCTACGTGCCGTTCATCCAGACCGACGTGGCGGTGAACCCGGGCAACTCCGGAGGGCCGCTGTTCGACGCGCGCGGCGAGGTGGTGGGCATCAACTCCCAGATCTTCAGCCGCACCGGCGGCTACCAGGGGTTGTCGTTCGCGATCCCGATCGACGTGGCCACGCGCGTGCGCGACCAGATCGTCGCGCACGGCTCGGTGCGCCATGCGAAGCTCGGCGTCACCGTCCGAGGAGGTGAACCAGACGCTGGCCGATTCGTTCAGGCTCGAGAAACCCGAGGGCGCGCTGGTCGCCAACGTCGAGAAAGGCGGGCCGGCCGACCGCGCCGGCCTGAAGTCGGGCGACGTGATCCTCAAAGCCGACGGCAGGCCGATCGTGGCCTCCGGCGACCTGCCTGCGCTGATCGGCGAAGCATCGCCGGGCGACAAGGTCGCTCTCGAGGTCTGGCGCCAGGGCAAGCGCGAGGAGATCACCGCCCGGCTCGGCGACGCGAGCGACAAGGCCGCGAGCGCCGCCACGACCGACGACAAGGCGGCCAAGGGCCGGGTCGGACTCGCGTTGCGGCCGCTCGATCCGCAGGAGCGGCGCGAGGCCGGGGTCGACGGCGGCCTGCTGATCGAGGGTGCCGGGGGGCCGGCGGCGATGGCTGGCGTGCAGCCGGGCGACGTGCTGATGGCGGTGGACGGCACGCCGGTGAAGAGCGTCGAGCAGGTGCGCGCGGTGCTGGCCAAGTCCGGCAAGTCGGTGGCGTTGCTGATCATGCGCGACGGCAACCGGATCTTCGTGCCGGTGCGGATCGGCTGACGCGGCGCCGAGCCGCGACGCGAGGTGCCGTCATGAGCACGTTCGAGGGTGTCGTCGGCCCACCCCCGGCCGACGGCGGGCCGGGAAGCACGCGCCGGCAGTGGCTGGTCGCCGCCACCGGCGTAGTCGGCGGCGTGGGGCTGCTCGCCACGGCCTGGCCGCTGGTCGACAGCATGGAGCCGTCGGCCCGGGCGCTGGCCGTGGGCGGGCCGGTAGTTGTCGATGTTTCGGATCTCGCGCCCGGCCATCTGCGCGTCGTGTCCTGGCGCGGCAAGCCGGTCTGGCTGATGCGCCGCACCGACGCGATGGTGCTCGCGCTTCGAGCAGCCCAACCCGGTGCTCGCCGATCCGGGTTCGAAGCGCTCGGAGCAGCCGGCATCGTGCGCGAACCCCACGCGCTCGGTGCACCCCGACCTGTTCGTCGTGGTGGGCGTCTGCACCCACCTCGGCTGCTCGCCGGTGCTGCGGCTCGACGACGCCGCGCTGAATGCCGAGTTGCACGCGCCCGGAGGTTTCTTCTGCCCGTGCCACGGCTCGCGCTTCGACCTGGCGGGCCGCGTGGTGAAGAACGTGCCGGCACCGACCAACCTGGAAGTGCCGGAATACCGCTTCCTGTCCGACACGTCGCTGCAGATCGGCTGAGAACGTGTGAAGCAATCGGCCGCGCCCGTCTTGCACGCCGAGGAAGCGCCCGTGCTTCGTTGCAAATGCTCGCCATATCGGCCGATATGGCTGCGCTTTGCGCCTCGCCCGGGCGCTTCCTGGCGTGCCTTCCGGGCGCGGCCGATTGCTTCACACGTTCTGAGCCGCGGGCGGCTCAGCTCGTGGCGAACATCGCTCCCACCGTGGCGGCCATCGCCGCGGTGGCGATCCAGCCGAGCCAGCGCAGCCGCGGCCCGATCGCGTTGGCGCCCATCGTGTCGCGGCGGCTGGCGAGCAGCATCATCACCGCCATGATCGGCACCGCGGTCACGCCGTTGAGCACCGCCGCCCAGAACAGCGCCTTCACCGGATCGAGCGGCGCGAAGCACAGCGCGACGCCGCCCACCGTCGCGATCGCGATCACGCCGTAGAAGCCGCGGCCTTCGCCGTGCTCGAGGCGCAGGCCGAGACTGCCGCGCCAGCCCGCGGAGCCGGCCACCGCGTACGCGGCCGAGCCGGCGAGCACCGGCACCGCGAGCATGCCGGTGCCGATGATCCCGAAGCTGAACAGCAGGAAGGTGAACTCGCCGGCGAGCGGGCGCAGCGCCTCGGCCGCCTGCGCCGAGGTCTGGATGTCGCGCACGCCGGCGGCGTGCAGCGTCGCCGCGGTGCTCAGGATGATGAAGAAGGCGATCAGGTTCGAGAACCCCATCCCCACGATCGTGTCGACCTTGATGCGGCGCAGGTGCCGGCGCACCTGCACCGGCGTGCGCGGCGGACCGCCGCGGACGTCGGCGTCCTCGACTTCCTGGCTGGCCTGCCAGAAGAACAGGTAAGGGCTGATCGTCGTGCCGAACAGCGCGACGACCATCAGCAGTACGTCATGCGTGTGCGTGAGCTTCGGCCACGCGGTTTCGCGCACGACCTGCAGCCAGTCGATCCGGATCGAGAAGGCGACCGCCACGTAGGCGAGCAGCGCCAGCGTCAGCCACTTCAGCACGCGCACGTAGCGCCGGTATGGCAGGAACACCTGCAGCACCGGGCACAGCAGGCCGAAGGTGACCGCGTAGACGTGCGTCGAACCCCCGAGGATCAGCCACAGCGCCTCGGCCATTGCAGCGAGGTCGGCCGCGATGTTCAGCGTGTTGGCCACGAGCAGCATGCCGACCGTCGCGTACAGCACCGGCCGCGGGAACCGCTCGCGGATGTTGGCGGCGAGGCCGCGGCCGGTCACGTAGCCGATGCGCGCGCTGATCACCTGGATCGCGGCCATCAGCGGCAGCGTGAACACGACAGTCCACAGCATCGAGTAACCGAACTGCGCGCCGGCCTGCGAGTAGGTGGCGATGCCGCTCGGGTCGTCGTCGGCCGCGCCGGTGATCAGGCCGGGGCCGAGCTGGCGCAGGCCGCGGCGCATGTTGCGCCGGACGTCGCGCTGGAAGCGAAGCCGGGCGATGTTGCGGATGGCGGGTTCCGGGGCGTCGGTGGGCGGCGGGGGTGCTGCGCAGGTTAGTCCAGGCGAGGAAGGAAAGGCAAGCTGCAGCGGAATTCGGGGTTGGCCGAGTGATCCGCGACTGGCGGCGACTCGGGCTGGCATCTATCGTGCACCGAGCAGGACCTGCATCGACGCCGATCGGGGATTGGCGGTGGAAGATGCTCGCTTCGAAGCATCTTCGCGACGTCGGCGGAGAGCTCGACTACGCTGTCGCGCAGCCTCTGGACGATCGGCACTACCCGGCGCCGACGGGTCGATGCGGAGTCCCTTCCGGAGTTCGACCCCGGGCTGATCGACCTGCGCATGCACCGCACGGCCGCGCAACGTGAAGACGTTCTCGTCGAAAGCCTGCTCCAGAAGGATGAGGCCGCACTGCCGAGGACAGTAGGCCCAATGCTGGAGTGCGGAAACCGGGATCAGCTCGGTATGCTCCATGGCATCGGTGGACGGCGGGCGCTACACTTCAAGGCACCAGATGGGCAACGCGGGCATGAGCACACGACTCAGGGCGATTGAAGCCGATGCCATGAAGCTATCGGCCGAGGAGCGCGCCGAACTCGCCGAGCACCTGGTTGCGAGCCCGGATCGAACGGGGCTCGGTAGCGAGTGGCGCGATGAGGTGCTGCGGCGGATCGCCGAGTACGACGCAGGGCTGACGAAGTCGGCGCCGCTGGACGAGGCGCTCTCCCGCCTCGGAGGAGAGGGTGCGCCGGGCCGCTCCATGAGGACCAGGCTTCTGCCTCAGGCGGAGGCAGACATGGCGGACGCCGTCGATTTCTGCCAGGTGGCCCCAGTGGGCGGACTGCCATGCGGCGCACGCTTGGGAGGCATGGTGTGCGACGGCGCGCAGGTGATCGACAAGCAGATGCTTGGGATGCGACAGGCTCAGCAGGTGAGCCCGCGACATCTGGCCACGTCGGGATCTGAAATTCCTTTGCCGATGATGCGATGGTGCGGTAGCATCATAACACCACACCCGATTCCTATCGGCGCAACACCCCGCCCGACATGCGCACCACCCTCGACATCGATCCCGACGTCCTCGCTGCTGCTCGCGAACTGGCCCAGCGTCGCGGTGCCTCGATCGGTCGAATCCTTTCCGACCTCGCGCGCCGGGCGCTGGTCGCCGGGGCGGCGCCGCTCGCGGTCGGCGAGCCGGTGCCGTCGTTTCATGGTTTCCAGCCGTTCCCGGCGCGGGGAGTCGTCGTCGATAACGAGACGATCGATCGACTTCGCGATCAGGAAGGCGTCTGATGCGTGCGCTTCTCGACGTGAACGTGCTGATCGCCCTGCTGGATCAGGGCCACGTGCATCATGCGGCGGCGCGCGCCTGGCTTGCCGGGAACATCGGGCGGGGCTGGGCGTCGTGTCCCATCACGCAGAACGGCTGCATACGGATCATGTCGCAGCCGGCTTACCCGGCCGCGCTGGCGCCGGCACAGGTGGCCGATCGGCTTCTGATGGCGACCCGCACGCCGCACCATGCCTTCTGGCCCGATGATTTCTCGCTCGTGGCCTTCGAAGGCCTGCGCTGGACGTCGATTCTCGGCTCGCGTCAGATCACCGATGCGTACCTGCTTGCACTGGCGGTGCGCCACGGCGGGCGCTTCGTCACCTTCGACCGGGCGGCGCCGCTGGGCGCGGTCGAAGGTGCGACCGCCGCGCACCTCGTCGTGCTCTGATCCGGCGCGCCCGAACGCCCGCGTTCTCAGCCCGGCTGCGCCAGCGAGTGCCACCAGATCCGGCAGGTCCGGCACTTGCCGTCGGCGAATTCCGCCTGCAGCACTCCGTCCAGAATCATCCGTGGCAGCGGATCGCCGGGCTTGCGCTCGACGAGATTCGTTCCGGTGGACTTCGCCCAGATGCGGAACAGCTCCTCGGAGGCCACGCGGTAGGTGACGTGCCAGTGCGCGATGCCGCCGGCGGCGCTGCGCGCCAGCACCTCGTAGTCGACGCGCACCTCCTCCTGCAGCTTCACGCGGCGCCAGTATTCGGCAAGCTGCGCGTGGCCGCGCTGCACCGCGAACGGCGTGTTGCGGTATTCGCCGTCGGGCGCGAAGAGCGCGCAGAACTGCGCTTCGTCGCGCTGCTCCCAGGCTTGCTTGTAACCCTGCATGAAGCGGTCGATGTCCACCGTAGCCCTCCGCGCGTCGCGCGCCCTATGCGGCCTCGATCGGCACCGCGCTCGCGATCAGCGATTCCCAGGCCGCCGCGTCGGCGGGCCAGTCGCGGTCGCCGCGCTCGCCGAGCTGGCGCAGGATCTGCGCCAGCTGCCACGTGGGCGGCTGGCCGAGCGCGGCGGGCCTTTCGCGCCAGAGCCGCCGCACGACGTTGTCGCCCACCGCGAAGCGCTGCGCGATCGCCTCGATGACGGCGCGATCCTGCCCCGCGTCGATCGTGCGCTCGAGCACGCCGGCCCAGCGCAGGCTGTGCGCGCTGTCCTGGCGCGCGGCGAGCGGGCGCAGGTCGAAGGTCGGCGGCTGGCGCCGTTGCGCGCGCCGCAGCGCGGCGTCGGCCGGCGTGTCGAGCGCCTCGGTGTCGGCATCTTCGTCGCCTTGCGGCGCGGCCCAGGCGTCGAGCGGTACCAGCGTCTCGGCGAAGAAGGTCGCCAATGCCGGCAGCCGCGCGAGCAGGTGCGCGCGCGGTGCCGCGTGGCGCGGATCGAGGCGCAGCCAGTTGTAGCAGCCCAGGTGCTTGCCGGCGCCGCTGCGCGCGAGCTTGGCGAGCGTGATCGGATCGAGGCTCGCCTCGACGATGGCGGCGATGCGCGCGTCGATCGCGCCTTCGCGCAGGTCGATCGAGCGCAGCGCCCGGCCGTAGAACTCGACGCCGACGATCTCGTCGCGCAGCGCGCCGCGCAGCCGCGCGAGGAAGTCCGGGCAGCGCGCGGCGCGATCGAACAGCGAAGCCGGCGCGCCGGGCTCGAGCCGGTGCTCGCGGTCGAGATGGCGGTGCCAGTCGCCGCGCCGGCGATCGAGCACGGTGAGCATCTCTTCGGCGAGCGAATCGAACAGCAGGTCGAGCGTGGCGTCGGCGCCGTCGCTTCGCGCGAGCAGGTCGACCAGCAGCTTGAGCGTGCGGTCGGAAAGCAGCGCGCGGAAGTCGTAAACGAGCTGGTCGCGGTCGACGCCGAGGAAGCGCACGTTCAGCCCCCAGGCGCGCGTGAGCTGCGCGAAGATCGGATTGGTCATCAGCGACAGCCGCGACGCCAGCGGCAGCTGCACGACGAACAGCCGCCAGTCGGACGACGGATTGCGGAATACCAGCGCGCGCGGGCTGAAGCGATAGCAGCGCGCCAGATAAGCGAGCTCGGGGCCTACCGTGCCTGCGTCCTGAAGCTCTTCGTCGATCGGGACGCCGTCGACCGCGAGGAACTCGACCTCTTTCAATCGGCCCGCTTGGCGAGGATGAGCAGCCCGCCGCCGAATACCACCAGGGCGGCCGCCATCAGCGTGCGCGTGACCGACCCGCGCCAGAGCGCCTCGAGGGCGAACAGAATGCCCGCCGTGAGCACGATGCGCGCGGTGCCGGCGGTGCGCTGGGCTGGGCTGAGCTGGGACATGGCACTAATCTACCCCAGAAACAATCGCGATGCTGCCCTCGGGTCTTCAGTCGGTGGGCCTGCTCGATGCTGACCGCGCGCTCGCCGGCGACGAGTTCGATGTGTTCGCCCGCGGCGAGCCTGCCGGGACGCACGACCGCGCAATAGAAACCGGTGTAGCCGGACTGCACCATCATCTTCGACGCCCAGCGAAACCCGAAGTGGGCGTCGAACTTGTAGCAGGGCGTGCGCGGCTGCGTGACGACGAGCTCGACCTCGCCGATGCGCAGCCGGTCGCCCACCCAGACCTGCGCTTCGAGCAGCCCCGAGGCGGTCAGGTTCTCGCCGAGCGCGCCGTGCGGCAGAGCGCCGGCCGCTCCGGCCTGGCCGCGTACCGTCTCCCAGAACGGATAGTGCTCGGCCGGGTAGAGGTAGACCGCCTTGTCGAGGCCGCCGTGCGAGGAAAGGTCGACCTGCTCGTCGCCGTCGAGCCCGAGCGCGCCGACGGCGACCGCGCGGCTCGTCGGCGTCTTGCGGATCGCGCTCATCACCCGGCGCACGCCCCCGTCGCCGGCTCGCGCATCGAGCGGCGCGGCGCGCCCCACGCTGACTGCGACCAGCTTCGCCATGGCCGGTCAGCGCTTCGCGCCGGGCAGGCGCGCCAGCGCCTGCGCGACCAGCGCGGCGCCCGATGCGACGACGCGGCGTTCCCAGTCGCGGCTGTCGGGACGGAACGCTTCGAGCATTTCGGCCTCGATCGCGCGCCCGGTGGCATCGCCGCGGTCGCCGTGATGTGCGAGCCAGTTGTCGGCACGCATCGCGCGGATCACCCGCATCGGTTCCCAGGTGCCGTACTCCGGATAGGCGAACGCGAAGCGCGCGCCGGCGGGCAGCGCGGCCGCGAGGCCCCGGTCCAGCAGCCCGTTGAGCGGCGTGGATACCGATTCGCCACCGGCCGCCGATTTCACGCCGGCCTCCCACACTTTCTGCGAGAACGCGTAGCCGGCATCGTCGAGCGGTGCTCCGGTGATCAGCTCGCAGGCGCCGAAGTCGCCCAGCCCGGTGTGGAAGTCGAGCCAGATCACGGTCTGCGCGTCGCGCAGGTGCTCGCGCACCAGGGCCAGCAGGTGGCGCGTTCCGGCAGCCTGCGCGTGGCCGCCGAACTGCATGCCCTCGGGGTAGCGGTATTGGCCCTCCACGGCCGACTGCTGGAAGCGGCGCAGCCCGTGCTCGGCGATGAAGGCGTCGATGCGGGTCCAGCGTGCCGCCTCGCGCTCCGGGTCGAGGTCTCCGGGGTTCAGGCAATCGTGCAGCGCTTCGTAGTCGGCCGAGCACTGGGTCGGATCGAAGCGTTCGCGGAAGTTGCGGTTGAAATCGACGTTGTCCTCGTTGACTCGCCGGTGCCAGGCGAAGCCGTACGGATTGTTCGCGTGCTGAATCACCAGCGCAGTGTCGGTCGCGAGCGCCAGCCCCGGCAGCACCTCCGCGAGCGCGTGGTGCTGGATCGCGCTGCCGGTGTAGCCCTCGACGCCGTGCGTGCCGCTGGAGAGCACCAGCGCATGGCGTGGCCGCCGCGCGCCGAAGCAGACCCAGTCGAGCGCCAGCGTTTCGCCTTCGGGCCCGCGCGGCGCGATCGAGCGGGAATCGACCAGCACCGGATGGCGCGCCGACAGCGCGTGCGCGGAGTCGAGCAGGCGCTCGCGCGAGACGCGGTACGACGGCTGGAAAAAGGCGGCCGGATCACCGGAATCGGGCTGGGTCATGGGCGGGATCCACATCGGACAGCGGGCGCGGCCGCGCGCCCGATGGAAAAGCGGTGGACAACCGTGGGACAGCCGCGGGACATCCGCCGGACAGCCGGGGGGCAAGCGGTGCACCGGAACGGGACAGCGACGGGATATCGGGTGCGCATGGCGGGGAAGGCGCCGGGAACAGCGGCGGGACGATCAGCGGATATCGAGCGCCGGGCCCGGCAGGTCGATGCCGCGCAGGCGGGTTTCCCAGCGCTGCCCCGCGCCGATCGGCCGGGCGTCGGTCAGCGTGCCGGTGCTGATCAGCGAGCCCGGCTCGATCGAGCGACCGCGCCGGCGCAATTCGCGCGACAGATGCGCGATCGCGTGCATCGGGCCGTCGAGCACGTTGGCGCCGCGACCGCGCTCGACCATGCGGCCATCGCACAGCAGTTCGACTTCGAGCGCGGCAAGCCGCGCGAGCGCCTGCGCAGCCGCTTGTCCGAGGCTGGCTACCGGCAGCGGCGGGCCGAGCACCAGCGCGCCGTGCAGGCCCTGCGCGGCAAAGGCCTCGGCGGCGGTGAAGCGCCATCCGGGGTACGGGCTGTGCACGATCTCCAGTCCGTGCGCGATCCAGTCGGCGGCTTCGAGCACGGCCTGCGGGGTGTCGGCGGCCGGCGCCGCGCGCAGTCCGACCACGATCTCGGGCTCGATGCGCGGTTCGGCGAAGCGGGCGGCCTCGAGCGCGACCGGTGCCGCGTTCGGTTCGCCGGCGGCTGCAGCGGCGCGAATCAGCGTGGCATTCCAGACCGGGGCCCAGATCGGGTGGAACACCCCGTACAGCGGCCAGATCGAGCGGTTCGTGAAGCCGATCTTGTAGCCCGCCTGCCGCTCGCCGCGGGCCAGTCGCGCGATCGCGATGCTCGTCTGGATCGCCTCGGCGTCGGCCAGGTTTTCGAGCGGCTCGAAACGCGCGCGATCGAGGCTGCGGCCGTGGTCGCAGGCATCGAGCATCGTCGCGGCGGAAAGCGGCTCGGGCATCGCGGCGATTATGGCGCAGCGGGCGACAAGCGGCTGCGTCGATGCGATGATGTGGCATGCCGCAAATTCCGAACGCTGCGCTCTGGAAGCAACTGTTCCAGCGTTGTGCGCGGGAGAACCTGAATCTGCAGGGCCAGATCCGCGAGATGCTGGTTTCGGCGATTCTCGACGGACAGCTGCCCGCAGGGATGCCGGTGCCGTCGAGTCGCGACATGGCCGACCAGCTCGGGGTGGCGCGCAATACCGTGGTGCTGGCGTACCAGCAGCTGGTCGACGAGGGCTACCTGGCGTCGCGTCAGCGCAGCGGCCATTTCGTGAACGGGGAGAACCGGTCGGGCCGCGTCAGCACGGCTGCCCGCAGCGCGAACTTCAGGCCGGCGCGGACGCAGCCCGACTGGCTGAGCCGCTTTCGGGAGCGCTTTACGGCCCAGCGGTCGATTGTCAAGCCGGCAGACTGGCAGTCGTATCCGTACCCGTTCCTGTACGGCCAGTTCGATCCGACGCTCTTCCCGACCTCGGCCTGGCGCGAGTGCTGCATCAAGACGCTGAGCGTTCTCGATACGCGCGACTGGGCACCGGACCAGATTTCGCGCGACGACGAGGCGCTGTTGCAGCAGATACGCACCCGGGTGCTGCCGCGGCGCGGTGTCTGGGCATCCGCCGACGAGCTGATCGTGACGGTCGGTGCGCAGCACGCGCTGTACCTTGTCGCAGATCTGCTGATGCGCGAGGGTACCCGCGTCGCCATGGAAGAGCCTGGCTATCCGGACGCGCGCAATATCTTCTCGAGCCGCACCTCGCGGCTCGGGCCGATTCCGGTCGATCTCCAGGGTCTGCCGGTCGACGAGCGTTTGCACGGTGTCGACTACGTCTACGCCACGCCGAGCCACCAGTGCCCTACCGGGGTGACGATGCCGCTGGCGCGGCGCGAAGCGCTGCTGCGCCTGGCCGACGAGCACGACTTCATCGTCATCGAGGACGATTTCGAGAGCGAAAACCGCTTCGATGGCGAGCCGACTCCGGCACTCAAGAGCCTCGATCGGAGCGGCCGCGTGATCTACGTCGGGAGCCTGTCGAAGAGCCTTGCGCCGGGCCTGCGCATCGGCTACATCGTGGCCGCTCCGGCGCTGATCGCGGAGCTGCGCGCGTTGCGCCGACTGATGCTGCGCCATCCGTCGGCATTCATCCAGCGAGCGTTCGCGCTTTTCCTGTCGCTGGGGCATTACGATGCCCAGCTGCGCCGGCTGGCGCAGGCGCAAAGCGAACGTTGCGCGATCGTTCGTGAATCGATCCGGCGTCATGCGCCGTGGTGCGAGGTGGTGCCGATCGACGGCGGAGGATCCTGCTGGGTGCGGCTCCCACCAGGTGTCGACGCAAACGAGCTTGCCCGGCGCGCTGCCGAGCGCGGAGTGCTGATCGAGCCGGGTGACGTGTTCTTCATGGCGGCCACCCCTCACTCATGCTTCCGGCTCGGTTATCAGTCGATTCCGGCGCAGTCGATCGAGGCTGGTATCCGGGAGCTGGCCGGTGTGCTGACTCGGATGCTCGAGGGGCGCTGAGCGCGGTTCTGGCCTCATCGAAAGCCCGCATCTGGCGCTACGGGGCCGCATGCGCGGCGCATACGCTGCCCAAGCCGCTGTGTGTTCGAGATGCCGGAGCCGCGAAGATGGACATCACCACCGGGCGGGCCCCGATTCCCGCAGTCTACGACCCACGCTACGATCCTCTGGTCGCTCGTCATCCGGGGCATGGAGTCGATTACGCTCCAACCTACTGGGTGGCTACTGCCGGTGCACCTCCCGCGGATGACGGCCCGATCGCCGGCGACGTCGATGTCGACGTGGCGATCGTGGGTTCGGGATTCACCGGGCTGGCCACTGCACTGTTCCTCGCCCGCGAACACGGTATCCGCGCGACCGTTCTCGAGGCGAACCGGACCGCCTGGGCTGCACCAGCCGCAACGGCGGCCAGGGTCAGAACGCCAGTGGGCGGTTGTACCGCTCCCAGTGGATCGGGCGCTGGGGCAAGGAGGTCGCCCTCAGGCTCGACGCCGAGATCCGCGAGGGCTTCGAGACGTTCAGGGCGCTGGTGGCCGAGATCGACTGCGATCCGCAGCCGGGTGGCCACCTGTACGTCGCGCACCGCGACAAGAAGATGGAGTTTCTTCGCAACGAAGCAAAGGTGATGCGCGAGGTCTTCGGCTACGACGCGCGCATCCTCGGGCGCGACGAGGTGCATCGGGCCTACGTGAAGGATGCCGAGACGTTCGGCGCCCTGCACGAGCCCGACGGCATCGGCGTTCATCCACTGAAGCTGGCCTGGGGCTACCTCAGGAAGGCGCGCGAACTCGGCGTGAAGGTGCGCCCGGCGAGCCCGGTCACCGGCTTCGAGACGCGCAACGGCGTGCATCTGCTCCGGACCCCGGGAGGGACGGTTCGCGCGCGTGCCGTAGGCTTTGCCACCGGCGGCTACACCAGCAACGGCATGCATCGCAGCCTCGATGCGAAGATCATGCCGATCCTCTCGAACTCCCCGGTGACGCGGCCGCTCACCGACGCGGAGATCGAGGCGACCAATTTCGTGACGACCCAGGTCATCACCGACACGCGCACGCTGCGCTTCTACTATCGCAGGCTGCCGGACAATCGGGTGCAGATTGGAAGCCGCAGCTCGATCACCGGTGCCGATGCGCCGAATCCGCGCCACATGGCGGTGCTCGTCGAGGGACTGCATCGCAAGTTCCCGGCGCTGAAGGACATCCGCATCGACCATTCCTGGTGGGGCTGGGTCGACGTCAGCCACGACATGATGCCCCGGGTGATGCAGCCCGATCCGCGCGAGGCGGTGTTCTATGCGCTCGGCTACGGCGGCAACGGCGTTTCGTTTTCCGCGCACGCGGGCCGCCGCATGGCCGAGCGGATCGCCGGCAGGCGCAGCCGCGCGTTCGATCTGCCGATCTATGATTCGCCGCTGCGTTACCCGATGGCGTTCGGTGCGCTCGAGTCGCGTGCGTTCGCGCCGTTCCGGCGCCTCGGGCAGCGTGCCTTGTATCGCTGGTACTGGCTGCGCGACGAGTTCCTTTGATTCGATCGGCGGCGCGCGGGTGTTCGACGCGGGCCGCGCCGGTCGTCGCCGGGAGTGTCGATGGTGCAAGGCGGGGCAAGAGAAAGTGGTGCGACGATCCGCAGCGAGCGCCTCTGGCGTTCGCTGGTGGAGCTCGCCGAGGTCGGCGCGATCGCCAATGGCGGCGTGTGCCGGCTGGCGCTCAGCGACGAGGACCGACGGGGCAGGGACCTGTTCGTGCGCTGGTGCCGGGAGGCGGGTTGCTCGGTCTCGGTCGACGCGGTCGGCAACGTGTTCGCCAGGCGCAGCGGGCGAAACGATTCGCTGCCTCCGGTGGTCACCGGAAGCCATCTCGACACGCAGCCGAACGGCGGGCGTTTCGACGGTGCCTATGGCGTGATGGCAGGTCTCGAGGTGGTGCGCGCGCTGAACGACGCCGGCGCGCAGACCCGAGGCGCCGATCGAAGTGGTTGCGTGGACCAACGAGGAAGGCACGCGTTTCGCGCCGTCGATGATGGGATCGATGGCGTTCGCCGGCTTGCTGCCGATCGGGGCCGTGCTGGAGAGCCGCGACGCACAAGGCCGCGCGTTCGGTGACGAGCTCGAACGGATCGGCTATCGAGGCGAGGGGCTCGGCGAGCGACGTTTCGGGGCCTACTTCGAGGCCCATATCGAGCAGGGGCCGGTGCTCGAGGAGACGGGCCATGTGATCGGCGTGGTGACCGGCGGACAGGGCCAGCGCTGGTATGACCTGGTCCTCACCGGGCAGGCGGCGCATGCCGGCAGCACGCCGATGGACAGGCGCCGCGACGCGCTGCTCGGCGCGGCGCAGGTGATCGAGGCGGTGAACCGTATCGGAACCGGCTATCCCCCGGGCGGTGTGGCGACGGTCGGCCACCTGTCGGTGTCGCCGGACAGCCGCAACGTGATCCCGGGCGAGGTGTCGATGAGCGTCGAGGTTCGCCATCCCGACGATCGAAAGTTGCTGAAGATGGATGCTGCGGTGCGCGAGGCAGTCGCCGCCGTCGCCGAACAGGGGCGGTTGCGGGCGCGGTTGGACATGGTGCTGGACCAGCCCGCGACGCCGTTCGACGACATATGCATCGGCGCGGTCCGTGAAGCGGCGCGCGCGGAAGACCTGCCCCACCTGGACATGGTCAGCGGCGCCGCGCACGACGCGATCGCGATCGCCCGGGTGGCGCCGGCCGCAATGATCTTCGTTCCTTGCGCCGGCGGGATCAGCCACAACGAAACTGAAAGCGCGTTACCGCAGGACCTGGCGGCCGGCTGTCGGGTGCTGTTGCGCGCCATGCTGGCGCGCGCCGGCGTTCGGGGCTGATTCCGCACGACGATGCGAACGACTCGACAGGAGACTTCGATGTCCCGGATTGCCTGGCCGCACGGCGCGCGATGCGGCGTGATGCTCACGTTCGATTTCGACGCCGAGACCAACTGGATCTCGCGCGATGCCGCGAACATCAAGCGACCGGGGACGCTGTCCCGGGGGACCTATGGTGCGAAGGTCGGCGTTCCCGAGGCTTCTCGAACTGCTGAAGGACGAGGGGCTGCGCGCGACCTTCTTCGTTCCCGGCTGGGTTGCCGAGAATCGCACCGAGCGCGTCGAGGCGATCGTGGCAGCGGGGCATGAGATCGGCCATCACGGCTACCTGCACCTCTGGGTGGATCCCGACGATCCGGCCGGAGAGGAAGAAGAGTTGGTGCGCGGCCTGGAGGCCCTCGAGCGCACGGTGGGGGTCGTACCGGAGGGGTATCGGTCTCCCGCCGGTGAAACCAGTCCCAACCTGATCCGGTTGCTCTCCCGGCACGGCTTCCTCTACGACAGTTCGCTGATGGACGACGTGAACCCCTACCGACACGTGTTCGAGGACGGTTCTCCGGGACCGATCGAACTGCCATGGCACTGGAGCCTCGACGATGCACCGTTCCTGCTGTTCTCGATCAAGGCGCCGCGGCCGATCTTCACCAACGAGCACATCCTGAGCATCTGGAAGGCCGAGTTCCGAGGAGATCTATCGGTGGGGCGGCCTGTTCGACCTCGTCATGCATCCCCAGGCGATTGGCAGGCCCTCCAGGCTGGCGCTGCTGCGCGAGTTCATCGCCTTCACGCGCCAGTTTCCCGGCGTCTGGTATGCGACAGGGAGCGAAGTCGCATCGGCCTGGCGCGACCAGTGCACGGCGCCGGTCCGCAGGGAACCGATCAATCCTTTCATCGTTCTCGGGGCGCCGCATCGCGACCCGGTCGGCCGCCCCTGACGTCCTCGATGCGCGAGCCTCGCGTGCCCACGGGCGCGAGGCGCATCGCCGCGGTTCCGAAAAGCAGCGTGACGGGTTGACAGCGGTTTTCTCAGCTGCCAATACTATCGGACCGCGATCCAAGTGTATCGGACCGCGATATATATGCGGAAGCGTTTCCGCGGGACAGGCGCCGCCTTGCGCCAAGGAGACAGGGACATGAGAGTAGTTCGATATCTGGCCGCCGCATGTGTGCTCGGCCTCGCAGTCGGCGCGCCGTCGCACGCCCAGACGCCGGTACGCGGGGGACACTGACGATCGGCGCGCAGTCGCCGCGCCACCTGAACCCGGCCATCCAGGCCGGACAGGCCACCGGCGTGCCGGGTACGCAATTGTTCGCCGGTCTCGTCGAGCTGGACGAGAAGTTCCAGCCGCATCCCTATCTCGCGAAGTCCTGGACGGCTTCGGAAGACGGGCGCACCTACACCTTCAGGCTGGTCGAGGGCGCCGTGTTCCACGATGGCAAGCCGATCACGTCGGGGGACGTCGCCTTCTCCCTGAAGGTCGTCAAGGAGAACCACCCGTTCGGGCCCGCGATGTTCGGCAGCGTCGAACGCGTCGAGACTCCGGACGCCCAGACCGTCGTGATCAGGCTCTCGAAGCCGCATCCGGCCCTGCTGACCGCCATGTCGCCGCTGCTGCTGCCGGTCATCCCGGAGCATGTCTACGGCACGCAGGCGATCCAGTCGCACCCGGCGAACAGCGCGCCGGTGGGTTCGGGGCCGTTCCGGTTCGTCGAATTGAAGCAGGGCGAGCACCTCATCCTGGAGCGCAACGACAAGTACTTCCGCCCGGGGCTTCCGTACCTCGATCGCATCGTGTTCCGGTTCATCAAGGACCCGACGACGGCGACGCTGGGAATCGAGCGCGGCGAGATCGACTATCTGCCGTTCGCCCCGGTGCGCGTGCGCGACATCGTCCGGCTCGAGGGCAATTCGAAGGTCAAGGTGACGCGGCGCGGCTACGAAGCGCTCGGGCCGACCAACTATCTGGAGTTCAACCATCGCGTCGCGCCGCTCGACGACAAGCGGGTGCGCCAGGCGATCGCCTACTCGATCGATCGCGACTTCATCGTCAAGTCGCTTCAGGTGGGCCTGTCGAAGCGGCTGGACGGCCCGTTCCACCACTCGAGCCCGTTCTTCGACGATTCGGCGCTGAAGAAGTACCCGTTGGACCTCGAAAGGGCCAATGCGCTGCTCGACGAGGCCGGGCACAAGCGCGGCGCCGACGGCATGCGCTTTTCGCTGACGCTCGACTGGTTGCCCGACGTCCACCCGGACAGCCAGGGCACGGTGGCGCAGTACCTGCGCACCCAGTTCAAGAAGGTGGGGATCGACATCCAGCTGCGGCAGTCGCCCGATTTCCCCACCTGGGCACGCCGCGTCAGCAACTGGGAGCATCAGCTCTCGATGAACGCGATCTGGATCTATCCGGATCCGGTGATCGGCATGCATCGCGCCTTCCTGTGCAGCAACCAGAAGAAAGGCGTGATCTGGAGCAACACCGAGGGCTACTGCAACGAACGCGTGGACGCGCTGCTTCAGCAAGCGGCATCCGAGACGAATCTGCAGAAGCGCAAGGCGCTGTACTCGGAAGTCCAGAAGATCCTGAGCGAGGACCTGCCGTTCACCTGGACGAACGAGGAGCCGCTTCACACCCTCTATTCGGCCCGCATCGGCAACGTGCCCCAGAGCGTCTGGGGTCCATTGCAGCCGATGGACAAGGTCTACAAGTCGGCGAATTGACGCGGGAGTCGGGGCGATGAGGCTGCGCGGGCGCCGGATCCTGGTGACAGGCGGCGCGTCCGGCATCGGACGCGCCACCGTCGGACTGTTCGTTCGCGAGGGTGCCCGGGTCGCTGCGCTGGACCGCGACGAGCCCGCCCTGTTGCGTGCCGCGGCCTCGCACGATGGCGGCCCCGGGTTGGCCACGATCGTTGCCGACGTCTCCGACGAGCACGCCGTCGAACGAGCGGTGCATCGCGCCGTCGCGGCGCTGGACGGACTCGACGGAATCGTGAATGCCGCCGGCGTCGACCTCGTTCGTCCCTTCGACGAGACGTCGGCCGATGACTGGGGCAGGCTCATGTCGGTCAACCTGCTGGGCACGGTGCGGGTGTGTCGCGCGGCATTGCCGGCGATGCGGGCGGCAGGCGGCGGCACCATCGTGAACATCGCCTCCGGAGCCGGCCTGCGCCCGCTGGAAGGGCGTACCGCGTACTGCTCGTCGAAGGCGGCGCTGGTGATGTTCAGCAAGGCGCTCGCCCTCGAGCTGGCGCGGCATGAGATCCGGGTCAACGCGGTCTGCCCCGGCGTCATCGATACGCCGATGTTCCGCGCCAGCTACGAAAGCTCCGACGACCCCGCGGCGGAGCTGGAGAGGATCATGGACCGGTTCGCGATCAAGCGGGTCGGCAAGCCGACGGACGTGGCCCATGCGGCGCTGTTCCTGAGCAGCGACGAGTCGGCGCACATCACGGGCAGCGCGCTGGCCGTCGATGGCGGTCGCGCGTTTCATTGACGAGATCCGGCGGCCGTGTCGTCGAGGCGAGGCGGTGCTCAGGGAGGGGCGGGCATGACATTGCCATTGCAGGGGCGCGTGGCCGTGGTCACCGGTGCAGCCGGGGCATCGGCGCTGCCGTCACCCGGTGCTTCCTGCAGCAAGGCGCGAGCGTGTTGGCAGTGGACCTGTCCGACGAGCGTGTGGCGGGCCTGCACGAGTCGGTCGGCCGAAACGTCCGCGTCGCGACGTTGGCGCTCGACGTGACCATCGACAGCGGCCCCGCACGGATCGTCGCGGCGTCGACCGAGCGGTTCGGCGGCATCGATATCCTCGTCAACAATGCCGGCATCGGGGGCTCCCGGCCGGTCGCCGAGTTGCCGGACGAGGACTGGGACCGAACGATCGACACCAACCTGAGATCGTGCTTCCGCCTCACCAGGGCGGCGCTGCCGGCGCTGGCCGCTTCGCGGCATGGCCGCGTGATCAACATCTCGTCGGTCTTCGGGTCGGTGGGATTCAGGGGGACGACGGCCTATGCGGCGGCGAAGGCCGGGCTGGATGCGCTCACGCGCTCGATCGCGATCGACTACGCGCAAGACGGTGTCACGGCCAACGGCATCGCGCCGGGCTTCATCCTGACCCCGATGTCGCAACGCAATCTGGATACCAAGCCCTGGTATCGGCGCGTGATGATCGACGCGACACCGATCCGCCGCTACGGGACGCCGGACGACGTGGCGACGCTCGCGGCGTTCCTGGCCTCCGACGCGGCCGGCTTCATCACCGGCCAGGTGATCGCGGTCGATGGCGGATGGAGCGAAACCCGGTTCCAGGCCGAGCAGGGATGACCGGCGGGCGGGCGGCACCGGTGCGCTGCGCGACGGGCATCGGTGAACCGACGCGTTCGATCGTCGGGGCACAATGGCGGATCTCGATCACAGGAACGTGGAACGGCCATGCGCCATGAATCGCCTTCAGCCGGACTGTTCGTCCAATCGTTCGCCAAGGGCCTCGAAGTGCTGCTTGCGTTCGGTTCGCAACGCGCCAGCATGAACCTGCCCGAGATTGCTTCCGCAGCCGGTATCAGCAAGAGCGCCGCCCAGCGCTTCGCGTTCACGCTGGAGAGTCTCGGATACCTGGTGAAGGACCCGTCCACGAAGCGCTACTCGCTCACTCCGCGAATGCTCGAACTCGGCTACCGGTACCTTCTCGTCGATCGGGTCCTCGAACGCGCGAGCCCCTACCTGCTCGAGCTGAACCGCAAGTGTCGGGAGACGGTCAACATTGCCGAGCCCGACGGCGTCGACATGGTGTTCGTCGGGCGCTTCCCGAGTTATCACAACATGCCGGTTTACATGCCCGTCGGCCGGCGGCTGCCGATGTTCTGCACCGCTTCCGGCCGTGCCTATCTGGCTGCATTGCCGGAAGCGACGGCTGTCGCGTTGCTGAGGCGCTCCGAGCGACGGCGCTTCACGCCAACGACCGTTACCGAGATGCCCGCGCTCGTCGACCTGCTGCATCAGGCCCGGGCACGCGGCTACAGCCTCGCCAATGGCGAGTACTACCAGGGCGATCTCGGAATCGGGGTTCCCATCCTCGACTCGGCGGGGCAGCCGATCGCCGCGATCAACATCTCGGGCCCGAGCACGCGCTGGACGCTGGAGAGGATGGGCGCCGAACTGGCCCCGCTGCTGATGGAGACGGCACGGCTGATCTGCACGACCCCGCCGCCGCCGAAGGACGTCGAGCCGTTTCGCCCGGGATTGCTGCCGCAGCCCTCCCCGGGATTCAGGCGGGCGCGGGTCGCCGCACGATAGTTCCGGAAATGACGTTGTCGGTTTGACAGAACGATACGCACGCCGTCAGAGTATCGCATATCGATCGTTATATATCGGAGTGCGATGCGTGGTGGATGAAATGGCAGTGAGTTTCCGCTCGCATCGGCGGCACCTTCCGCCGCCGGGAAAGACGCGATGATTACCTTGTCCGCTGATGTCGGCGGGACGTTCACCGATCTCGTCCTGGCGGTGGGCGCGACCGGCGAGAGCTTCGCCGACAAGGTGCTCAGCACGCCGGGTTCGCCGGACGCAATCTGTGCGGGCGTCGGCCGCCTGGTCGCCCGGGCCGGCATCGAGCCGTCCGCGATCGACAGCTTTGTGCACGGGTTCACCATCGCCACGAATGCATGGCTGACCCGTACGGGTGCGCGGGTGGCGCTTGCAGTCACCGACGGCTTCCGGGATGTACTGGAGATCGGCAGCCAGCGCCGCCCGGATACCTACTCGCTGGTGCAGCGCCGCGCGCCTGCGCTGGTGCCGCGATCGCGCATCGTCGAGGTACCGGAGCGGATCGACGCGACTGGCCACGTGGTGACCGCGCTGTCCGAGCAGGCGGCGGTGCGCGTCGCGGAGGCCATCGCCGCGCTCGATCCGGAAGCAGTCGCGGTCGCGCTGCTGTTCAGCCATGTCGACGATCGGCATGAGCGGATCCTCCTCGATGCGCTGCGGCACCGCCTGCCGGGCGTGCCGGTCTACCTGAGCAGCCGGATCAATCCGCAGATCGAGGAGTATCCCCGAACGCTGACGACGGTGACCGCCGCCTACGTGGGGCCGGCCGTCGATGCATACGTCGAGAAGTTGGCGCGTGCGTTGCCGTCGATCGGGGTCCGCGCGCCCATCCTGCTCATGCGTAGCGACGGCGGCGTTTCGACGGTGGAGGCGGCTCGGGAGAACCCCGCGAGCATGCTGCTTTCGGGGCCCGCCGGCGGCGTGATCGCCGGCCTGGACCTCAGCGCGCGCCTCGCTGCGCCGGAGCTGATCACCTTCGACATGGGCGGCACGTCCGCGGATTTCTCGCTCGTGAGCGGCGGACAGTCGCGCATGGCGAACATGCGGATGATCGAGGGCGAGCCGCTCAGGGTGGGTGCGCTCGACATCCAGACGATCTCGGCCGGAGGTGGATCGCTCGGATGGGTCGATCTGGGTGGGGCGATCCGGGTCGGACCGGCTTCGGCGGGCTCGCGGCCGGGCCCGGCCTGCTACGGTCGCGGGGGCAAGCAGCCTACGCTCACCGACGCCGCACTCATCCTCGGCATGCTCGACCCCGACGAGTACCGGGCGGCGAAATGCGGCTCGACGCAGCGGCTGCGCAAGCGGCCATCGAGGAGCATGTTGCGCGGCCCCTGGGTCTCGGGGCCGAGGACGCGGCCTTCGGGATGCTGGCGATCGCCAACGCCCAAATGGCGCAGGCGATTCGCCGCCTTTCGGTCGAACGCGGCTACGACGTCCGGAAATTCGCCCTGCTGCCCTTCGGAGGAGCGGGTTCGATCTTCGCGCCGTTTCTGGCACGCGACCTCGGTATGCGCGAGATCCTCGTGCCGACGCGACCGGGGGTCTTCTCCGCGTGCGGTCTGCTCCAGTCGGACATCCGCTACATGCTGCAGAGGCCTTTCTCCCGCCCGCTGGAAGCGGTGCGCGCCACGGACCTGCGGGCCGCGTACGCCCCGCTGCTTCGCGAGGTCGACGAGGCTTTCGCGCGCGACGGCATTGCCGAGCCGGACCGCGAGGTCCGGCCGCTGGCGGACCTGCGCTACCAGGGGCAGATGCACGAACTCACGCTGATGATGCCGAACGGGGTGCTCGAGGACTGGTGGTCGGCCGGCGAGGTGTTCGAAGCGTTCCGCGCGCGCCACGAACACGAGTTCGGTTTCGCCGAAGCGTCGATCCCGGCCGAGATCGTGAACCTCCGCGTGGAAGCGGTCGGGCGCGTCGGGCGCCCCGACGTGCACGCTGGAGTGCCCGCCGGGCACCGCCATGGCGTGGGCAAAGGCTCGCGGCCGGTCTATCTCGGCCCCAGGGCCGGGCATGTCCGCGCCGTGGTCGTCCAGCGCGCAGAATTCGCGGAGGGCGACGTGGTGCAGGGGCCGGCCATCATCAACCAGCCCGACACGACGATCCTCGTGCTGCCGGCGCAATCCATGACCGTCCTCCGCGGCGGGGTGCTGCAGATTCGCGAATCGGAGGCCGCGCAATGAGTGGGGTCGAAGCGATACTCGACCGCGACGTGTTCCAGTTCCAGCTCGGCGCAGTGGCGGAAGAGATGTCCGCTGCGATCAGGCGCTCGGCCTTCTCGCCGATCATCTGGGACATGCTCGACTATTCGTGCGCCGTGTTCTCGGCGCAGGGCGAAATGCTCGCGCAGGCCGAGACGATTCCGGCGCAGCTCGGCGTCATGGGTTACGCGCTCGAGGGCGTCACGCGCGAACTGCCGCTCGAGACCTGGCGTCCCGGTGACGTGATCATCTGCAACGATCCGTACCGCGGGTGCACGCATACCCCGGACATCGTGCTCTTCAGCCCGGTGTTCGCGCAGGACCGCCTGATCGCGGTGACGGCGACGATCGCGCATCACGTCGATATCGGCGGCAAGTTGCCGAGCACGACCGCGCCGGACAACCTCGAGGTTTTCGCGGAAGGGCTGCTGTTCCCGCCGATGAAGCTGCTCGATGGCGGTGTACGCAACGAGACGATCTTCAGGTTCATCGAGGGCAACGTCCGCAACCCCCGGGCGTGCATCGGCGATCTCTCGGCCCAGGTCGCGGGCTGCCGCACCGGCGAACGACGTGTGCTGGAGCTCGCTGATCGCTACGGGGTCGCGCGTTTTGCCGAGCTTGCCGCCGAGTGCCTCGATTACGGCGAACGCTACCTGCGCAATGCGCTGGCGGCGATCCCGAGGCGCGAGTACCGGTCCGAGGTTCTGATCGAGGACGATGTCAGCGCACGCGATCCGTTGCGGATCGTGGCGTCGGTGCGGGTCGACGAGGACAGCATCACGGTCGACTTCGCAGGCAGCGACGCGCAGAGGGCCAACGCGCTGAACTGCCCGTTGTCGTCGACCTGCTCGATGGCGCTCTACGCCGTGCGTGCGCTCGTCGCTTCGGATGGACCGCGCAACGAAGGCGGCAACCGCGCCGTCCGGATCCCGGTTCCCGAGGGCTCGTTCCTCAATCCCTTGCGACCGGCGGCGGTCGGCAATCGTCATTTCGCGCAGCAGGCCGTCGCCGACGCGGTGCTGAAGGCTCTCGTCGACGCGATGCCCGAGCGTTCCGCGGCGGGCTGCCAGATCTCGTTCCCGGCATTGCGCGCGGGAGGTTTCGATACGCGGCAGTCCGCCGGCGGCGCAAGACGCTACTTCATCCTGCACGACATCATCGGCGGCGGCATGGGCGGATCGTCGAACGCGGATGGTCTCGATGCGGTGGACACGCACGGCGGCAACTGCGGCGTCCTGTCGGCCGAGATCGTCGAGTCGCTCGGCCCCGTGCGGGTGCTGCGAAGCGAACTGGTGCAGGGGTCGGGTGGCACCGGGCGCCACCGCGGCGGGCTCGCGATGCGCCGGGACTACGAGATGCTCGCCGACGACCTGATCGTCAGCGTATTCCTGCAGCAGGCCGGCGCGGCAACCGCGCCGTGGGGCGCCCAGGGCGGAGGCGCAGGCGCGCCGGCCGGCGCGGTCATGAATCCCGGGCGCACCGGCGAGTTCGCACTATCGACCAAGGCCATCGGCCTGAAACCGCGCAAGGGCGACGTGATTCGCGTGCAAAGCGCGGGCGGTGGGGGCTGGGGCGCGGCGGCCGATCGCGACCGCGGACTGGTCGACCGGGATATCCGGGAATCCTATGTCTGAAATGACAGCACCGCCCGGCGCCGCCCGCGCGGCCGGATGGTCCGAGCGCGCTGCCGCGGGTTTCGAGACCTCGCTGTGGTCGCGAACGTCCACGTCCGCGCCGCGCCTGGCGGCCCTTGGCGGCTCCCCCGAGGTCGAGGTTGCGATCATCGGCGCCGGGTATACCGGGCTGACGGCAGCGATCGAGATGGCCGGGCGCGGAGCGGACGTGATCGTGCTCGATGCGCGTGAACCCGGCTTCGGCGCGTCGGGACGCAACGGTGGCCAGGTCGTTCCGGCATTCAAGCGCAGCCCCGAGAGCCTGATCGCGGATCTGGGGGAAGAGGTCGGCCGTGGCGTGATCGACATGGTCGTGCGATCGGCTGACCTCGTCTTCGAATTGATCGCTCGTCACGGCATCGACTGCGACGCCGTGCAGACCGGGTGGATCCAGGGGGCGCGAAGCAGGGTCAGCGAGGAAACGCTCCGGCAGCGCAGTGATGCCTGGCAGCGCCAGGGGGCCGGCATTCGCTGGCTGGATGCGGCTGCAGTCGCGGCCTTGTCCGGCAGCGACTGGTTCCGTGCAGGCTGGATGCTTTCGCGTGGCGGTAGCGTGCATCCGTTGAAGTACGCCCGCGGCCTCGCGCTGGCCGCCATCCGGATGGGGGCGCGCGTATTCCGTGATTCCCCGGCGACGAGGCTGGATCGCGTGGGCGATCGATGGCTGGTGACGACCCCGGGCGGGCAGCTGCGGGCGAAGCGTGTCGTGCTCGCGACCAACGGATACACCACCGCGCTATGGCCGGGATTGCGCGAGTCTGTCGTGCCGGTCTACTCGATGCAGGTTGCGAGCGACCCGTTGCCGGAGAGGGTCGGGGCACCGATCCTGCCCGAGGGGCAGACGATGACCGATGCGCGGCACCTCGTCCACTACTTCAGGCGCGATGCACAAGGCCGGCTGATCATCGGGTCGCGGGGCCCGTTCCGGCATGACGTGGCTGCGCGCGACGTGGACGGACTGATCGCGATGGCCCGGCGCTTCTATCCGCAACTCGCCGATGTGCAATTCCCGTTTCGGTGGGCGGGCCGCGTGGCGATGACCGCCGATTCGTTGCCGCACCTGCACCGTCTCGCGCCCGGCCTGACCGCAGCGCTCGGCTACAACGGACGGGGCGTGGCCCTCGCGTGCGCGATGGGGCGTGCACTGGCGGCGGCGGCGCTCGACGAGCGCGGGGCGGGGTTCGGATATCCGGTGACTCCGCTGACTCCGCTTCCCTTTCATCGGTTCAGCCGGCTCGGTGTGCAGATGATGATCTGGTACTACCGCGTCGCGGACCGCGTTGCCTGACACAGGACACGCCTTGCCGCGTGGCATGTCCGACACGAGGATCGAGATGATCCGAACCGACTCCACGCCTTGCTTGTTTACGCCGTTCGAACTGCGCGACTTCCGCAGCAGGAACCGGATCGTCATTTCGCCGATGCAGCAGTACATGGCGCAGGCCGACGGGAGGGCGAACCAGTGGCATCTCGTCCACCTGGCGAAACTGGCCGTGGGCGGGGCCGGCATCGTGTTCACCGAAGCCCCGGCGATCGAGGCACGCGGCCGGGCAACATACTCCGATCTCGGGATCTGGGACGCGGCCCAGGTCGAAGCGCTGAAGCCGGTCGTCGAGGCGATTGCCCGCCAGGGCGCCGCACCCGGGGCACAGCTCTTTCATGGCGGACGCAAGGCCAGCGTGCAGCGACCCTGGGAGGGTTATCAGTCGCTGAGCACTGCAGACGAGGTGCGCGGCGACGTGCCCTGGCCGACGGTGGCGCCGTCGGCGATCCCGGCCAGCCCAGGCTGGCAGCGGCCCGAGCCGTTGTCGCGCGACGAAATCGCGAGGATCGTCGACCGCTACGGCCGCGCAGCGCGCGCGGCTGCGCAGGCAGGGTTCCGGGCCCTGAACATCCACGCCGCGCATGGCTACCTGATCCACACTTTCCTGTCGCCGCTGTCGAATGTTCGCGACGACGACTACGGCGGGAGCTTCGAAGGTCGAATGCGGTTCGCCCCGGAGGTGGCCGAGGCGGTACGCGCCGAGTGGCCGTCGGGCTTGCCGGTCTTCTACAGGCTGTCGTGCATCGACGACTTGCCCGGAGGGTGGTCGCTCGACGACACCGTCGCGCTCGCCCGCGAACTCGGCCGCAGGGGAATCGATGTCATCGATTGCTCGTCGCGAGGGCTGGCCGAGCGCGGCACGTTGACGCCCGGCCGCGCGCAGGGATTCCAGGTGCCATTCGCCGAGACCGTTCGCCGTGAGACCGGGTTGCGCACGATGGCGGTTGGGCTGATCACCGACCCCACCTTCGCGGACTCTGTCGTCACGGAAGGACGTGCCGACCTGGTGGCCATCGGCAGGGAGGCATTATTCAATCCCCATTGGCCACTGCATGCGGCGCTGGCGCTCGGTCACGACCCCGACTTCCGGACCTGGCCACCATCGTACGGATGGTGGTTGAAGCGCCGCGTCGGAGCGCTGCCCGGAGGGCGTGCTGCCGGGCGCTAGGGTTTTCCCGAGGCGCCGCAGGGCATTGCGACCTGGTTCCATCGGTCGCCGGGCTCTGGTGCTATGGCGAGTCGCGCAGGTTCCCTATCGTGCAACCAAGCGCTGAACGCGCAGCCCGACGAGGAGACCGTAATGTCCAAGTTCTCTAGCTCCCGGCGAACCCTTCTGACGGTCGCCTGCCTTGCTGCATCATCGGCCGTGGCAATGCCTGTCGCAGCGCAGGAGCAGCCCAAGCGCGGCGGCACGCTGGTGGTCGGCACCACGCAGACCCCGCGGCACCTGAACGGCGCCGTGCAGTCGGGAATCGCAACCGCGGTGCCGTCGACCCAACTGTTCGCCAGCCCGCTGCGCTTCGACGACAAGTGGAACCCGCAGCCCTACCCGGCCGAGTCGTGGAAGCTCGCCGAGGACGGCAAGTCGTTGACGCTGAACCTTCGCAAGAACGCAGTGTTCCACGACGGCAAGCCGGTCACCAGCGAAGACGTGGCGTTCTCGATCATGGCGATCAAGGCCAACCACCCGTTCACGACGATGATGGGACCGGTCGAGAAGGTGGAAACGCCCGATCCGCACACGGCGATCATTCGCATGAGCGTGCCGCATCCCGCGATCGTGCTGGCGATGTCGCCGGCGCTGTGCCCGATCCTGCCCAAGCACATCTACGGTGACGGCCAGGACTTGAAGAACCATCCGCGCAACAGTGCCAATGTGGTCGGTTCGGGGCCGTTCAAGCTGGTCGAGTTCAATGCCGGCCAGCGGGTCGTGCTCGAGCGATTCGACAAGTTTTTCCTGCCGGGCAAGCCGTACCTCGACAAGGTGATCGTGAACATCACGCCCGACACGTCGAGCCTGATGCTCGGCCTCGAGCGCGGCGACATCCAGATGATCCCGTTTGCCTCGGTGCCCACCGACCTGCGCCGCCTCAAGGACAACGCGAAGCTCACGCTGACGCCGCGCGGCTACGAGGGCATAGGGCCGCTGAACTGGCTGGCGTTCAATCTCGAGCGCAAGCCGCTGTCCGACGTCCGGGTGCGCAAGGCGATCGCGCACGCGATCGACAAGAACTTCGTCACGAAGGCGCTGATGGGCGGCTTCGCGACGGTCTCCGACGGGCCGCTCGTGCCCAGCAGCCCGTTCGCGGTGACCGACCTCGTACGGTATCCGTTCGACCTGAAGAAGTCGGCGGCGCTGCTCGACGAGGCCGGGTTCAAGGTCGGTGCGAACGGCGAGCGCTTCAAGCTGACGATCGACTACCTGCCGAATACCGACGACCAGCAGAAGACGGTGGCCGAATACGTGCGCGGCCAGCTGAAGAAGATCGGTATCGCGGTCGAGGTGCGCGCATCGGCCGACTTCCCCGCCTGGGCCAAGCGGCTGGCCTCGCACGACTTCGACATGTCGATGGACATCGTGTTCAACTGGGGCGATCCGATCATCGGCGTGCACCGCACGTACCTGTCGACGAACATCCGCCCGATCGTCTGGACCAACACGCAGTCGTACCGGAACCCGAAGGTCGACGAACTGCTGAACACCGCCGGCGGAGTGCTCGATCCGACCAAGCGCAAGGCCTACTACGCGACGTTCCAGAAGGTCGTCACCGACGACCTCCCGATCGACTACATCAACGTGATTCCGTACCACACCGCGGCCCTGAAGGCGGTGGGTAACGTGCCGACCACGATCTGGGGTCCGATGTCGCCGTACGACGAGGTCTACCTGAAGTAGGCGGCCAGGGCGCGCGATCATGGCCATGACCCGCTATCTGTTCTCGCGCCTGGCGCAGGGCCTCGCCCTGGTGGTTGCCGTCGTCGTGCTGAACTTCGTGATGGTTCACGCGGCGCCGGGCGATCCGGTCGAGACGATTGCCGGCGCCAGCGGCGGGATGTCCGAGGAGCTCAAGGCCGAACTCCGCACGCAGTACGGCCTCGACAAGCCGCTGCTGGTGCAACTCGGCGTCTACCTGGGCAAGGTGGTGCGCGGGGACCTCGGCCACTCGTACTTCTTCAACGTGCCCGTGTCCGGGCTGATCGCCGAGCGGGTGCCCGCCACCCTGCTGCTGGTGCTGGCCTCGGTGCTGGTCGCGTTCGTGGCGGGCACCGCGCTTGGGGTGCTGTCCTCGCGCAAGCCGAACGGGTGGCTCTCCCAGACGATCACGGTGCTCTCGCTCATCGGGTTCGCCGCGCCCGTGTTCTGGACCGGCATCATGCTGGTGATCCTGTTCGCGTCGGTCGTCCCGCTGTTCCCGGTCTCGGGCATGCGCGACGTGGAGTCGCTCTCCGGCGCAGGCAGCCTCGCAGGCCTCGTCGACGTGCTCCACCACCTGGTGCTGCCGACGCTCACGCTGGCGCTCGTCTATCTCGCGCAATACAGCCGCCTGGCGCGCGCCAGCATGCTCGACGTGCTGGGCAGCGACTTCGTCCGCACCGCGCGCGCCAAGGGCCTGGCCGAGCGAGTGGTGCTGTACAAGCACGCGCTGCGCAACGCGGTGCTGCCGGTCATCACGATCCTCGGCCTGCAGTTCGGCAACGTGATGGCCGGGGCGATCCTGGTCGAGACGGTCTTCAACTGGCCGGGCCTGGGCAGGCTGGCGTTCGAGTCGGTGCTCAGGCGCGACTATCCGACCATCCTCGGGGTGCTGCTGTTCTCGTCGATCGTGGTGGTGATCATGAACCAGCTGACCGATTTCGCGTACCGATTGGTCGATCCGAGGATCAAGGTGTCATGAGCGCGGCACTTCCCACCACCGCGGCGGCGAAGCTGCCGCGCGTCGAGCATCCGACCGTCGAGGCGCTGCGCATGTTCCTGCGCAATCCTTCGGCGATTGCCGGCATGGTGATTCTCGGCATCGTGCTCGTGACCGCGATCTTCGGTCCCCTGGTCTACGTGGCCGATCCGTTCGAGATTCGCGCTGCGCCGATGACGCCGCCGTTCAGCGAGGAAGCCTGGCTCGGCGCCGACTACCTCGGTCGCGACGTGCTGACCACGCTGGTCTATGGCGGCCGCGCGACGCTGCTGGTCGGCGCGGTGGCCGCGCTGCTGTCGGTGATCATCGGCATCACGATCGGCGCGATCGCGGGGTACTACGGCGGGCGCGTCGATGCGCTGCTGATGCGTGTCACCGAATTCTTCCAGGTGCTCCCCGCGCTGCTGTTCGCGATGGTTGTAGTCACGCTGTTCTCCCCGACGCTGGTGACGGTGACGATCGCGATCGGCATCGTGATCTGGCCGGGTACTGCGCGGCTGACGCGCGCCGAGTTCATGAAGGTGCGCGGCCTCGAGTTCGTGCGCGCCGAGTCCGCGATCGGCGCCGGCGACGCACGCATCATCTGGAAGGTGATCCTGCCCAACGCGTTTCCGCCGCTGGTGGTTTCGGCGACGCTGGCAGTCGGTTCGGCGATCCTGTTCGAGGCCGGGTTGTCGTTTCTCGGGCTGGGCGACCCGAACCAGATGAGTTGGGGGCTGATGATCGGCTCGAGCCGGCAGTACGTGCTGACCAGCTGGTGGGCAGTCACCTTCCCCGGCGCTGCGATCTTCGTCACCGTGCTCGCGGTCAGCCTGATCGGCGACGGGCTGAACGACGCGCTGAATCCGAAGCTGAGGGAGCGCTGATGGGCGAGCCGCTGTTGCAGGTCGAGGATCTGCGCGTCGAGTTCCGCACGCGGCGCGGCGCGGCGATGGTGCTCAATGGCGTTGATTTCAGCATCGATCCTGGCGAGACGCTGTGCGTGGTCGGCGAATCGGGTTGCGGCAAGAGCATGACCGCCCTCGCGCTCTTGCGGCTGATTCCGTCGCCGCCCGGTCGCATCAGTGGCGGACGCGTGAAGTTCCTCGGCGAAGACCTGCTGCAGGCCACCGAGGCACGGATGCGCGACGTGCGGGGCAACCGGATCTCGATGATCTTCCAGGAGCCGATGACTTCGCTGAACCCGGTGTTCACCGTCGGCGACCAGATCGGCGAGTCGCTGCGTCTTCACGCCGGCATGGACGCCGCGCAAGCGCGCGCGCGCTCGATCGAGATGCTCCGGCAGGTCGGCATTCCCGCGCCGGAGCGGCGCGTCGACGAGTACCCGCACCAGCTGTCCGGTGGGATGCGGCAGCGCGTGATGATCGCGATGGCGCTGGCCTGCAGGCCGGACATCCTGATCGCCGACGAGCCGACTACTGCGCTCGACGTCACCGTGCAGGCGCAGATCTTCGATCTGCTGCGCGAGCTTCAGCGCGAGAACAACACCGCGATCATGCTGATCACCCACGACATGGGAGCGGTCGCCGAGATGGCCGATCGGGTCATCGTGATGTACGCGGGACGTGTGATCGAGCAGGGCACGACCGCCCAGGTGCTCGGCGCGCCGCGGCATCCGTACACGCAGGGGCTGATCGAGTGCCTGCCCGAACTCGGCACCAGCCAGCTGGGCGGACGTCCCGAGCTCGCGGAGATTCCCGGTGTCGTGCCGTCGATCTGGGAGTTGGGCAGTGGCTGCGCCTTTCGCGAGCGCTGCGCGCACGCGATGCCACGCTGCGAGAGCGAAGTCCCGCCGTTGATCGAGGCCGGTGGCGGGCATGGCGCGGCCTGCTGGCTGTTGCGCGAGGAGACCGCAGCATGAGTGCCGGCGCCACGTCGTCCACGGCGGGTTTCCCCCGGCGCTGCTGTCGGTGCAGGACCTGAAGGTTCACTTCCCGCGCCCGAGTCGAGGCTGGCTCGAGCCGCCCGAGGTCGTCAGGGCGGTCGACGGCGTGTCGTTCGAGATCGCGCGTGGCACGACCCTGGCCGTGGTCGGCGAATCGGGCTCGGGAAAGACGACGAGCGCCCTGGCCGTGATGCGGCTGGGGCCGGTCACTGCGGGATCGATCCGGCTTGGCGAACTCGAGCTCGGCACGCTCGAAGGCGAGGCGCTGCGCCAGGCACGCCGGCGGCTGCAGATGATCTTCCAGGACCCGTTCTCCTCGCTGAATCCGCGCCAGCGCGCCGGCGACGCGGTCCGCGCGCCGCTCGACCTGATGGGCATCGGCACGCCTGCCCAGCGGGCCGAGCGCGTCGCCGAGTTGTTCACGCAGGTCGGGTTGCGCCCCGAGCAGAAGCTGCTGTTCCCGCACCAGTTCTCCGGCGGCCAGCGCCAGCGCATCAACATCGCGCGCGCGTTGGCGACACAACCGGACCTCGTCGTCTGCGACGAGCCGGTCTCGGCGCTCGACGTCGCGATCCGCGCGCAGATCCTGAACCTGCTGGCGCGGCTGCAGCGCGAGCTCGGGCTCACCTATCTGTTCATTTCGCACGACATGGCAGTGGTCGAGCATCTCTGCGACGAGATCGCGGTGATGTATCTCGGCCAGATCGTCGAGCGCGCGCCTCGCGCCGCGTTCTTCGCCGAACCCCTGCATCCCTACAGCGTTGCGCTGATGTCGGCGGTGCCGACGGTGAAGGGCGGACGCGCACGCGCGGCGAAACGCATCCGGCTGAGCGGCGACCCGCCGAGCCCGATTGCGCCGCCTCCGGGCTGCCGCTTCGCGGGCCGCTGCCCGGTCGTCGAGCCGGCGTGCCTCACCGAGTTGCCGCCGCTGCGCGAAGTGACGCCAGGGCACTGGGTGCGCTGCCGGCGCATCGAAGTTGTCGACGGGCGCGCGCGGCCGATCCTCGAACAGCAGTCGGCCTGACCGCGTCGCAGGGACGGCCCGCGCGTCTCCCATTTTCCTCGAGCCTCCGGAGCGAAACCGATGTCCCATCACGCCGACGTTGCGCGAACCACCGTATTCCAGGCGCGCAAGATCATCACGATGAACCCGATGCAGCCCGAGGCGACGCATGTGGCGGTGCGCGACGGTCGCATCCTCGCGGTGGGATCGCTCGAGCGCATGCGCGAGTGGGGTTCGTTCGACCTGGACGCCCGCTTCGCCGAAAAGGTGCTGATGCCGGGCCTGGTCGAAGGGCATTCGCACCTGATGGCGGGCGGCCTCTGGCAGTTCCCGTTCGTGGGCTTTCACGCGCGCACCGCTCCGGACGGCACCGTCTGGCAGGGTTGCCGCAGCTTCGGCGAAGTCGTCGAGCGGTTGATTGCGGTCGAAGCGACGATGACCGACCCGCAGCAGCCGTTGCTGGCCTGGGGTTTCGACCCGATCTTTTTCGGCGCCGAGCGGATGACGATCGAGCACCTCGACCGGGTCTCGGCCTCGCGGCCGGTGGTGATCCTGCACGCCAGTCAGCACCTGATGAACGTGAACTCGGCGGCGCTCGCGCGTGCCGGCATCGATCGCGACACCGAGGCCGAGGGCGTAGTCAAGTTTGGCGACGGTCCGCACCGCGGCGCGCCGACCGGCGAGCTGCAGGAGTTCGCGGCGATGTTCCCGATCATGCGTTTCACCGGGAACGTGTTCCGCCTCGCGGGCACCAGCGAGACCGGGCTGCGCGATTTCGGTCGGATCGCCCAGTTCGCCGGCGTGACGACCGCGACCGATCTGGTCAACGACCCGGCCGACGAGGCCGTGGCCACGCTGCATCGGCTCACCGCCGAGCCCGATTTCCCCGTGCGGATCGTGCCCGCCTACGTGTCGCTAGATGGTTCGATCCCGCGCGAGGCAGGCGCGGCGCGCGTGCGCACGCGGATGGCAGAGAACTCCGGGAAGCTGCATTTCGGCGCGATCAAGCTGGTGGTCGACGGCTCGATCCAGGGTTTCTCTGCGCGCCTGCGCTGGCCCGGCTACTTCAACGGCCACGACAATGGAATCTGGATCCTGCCGCCGGACGAGATGCGAGCGACGATCGAGTTCTTCCATCGCGAGGGCTTCCAGCTACACATCCACACCAACGGGGACGAAGCGACCGAACTCGCTATCGACTCGATCGAGGCGGCACTCGCGAAGTGGCCGCGGCCCGATCATCGGCATACCCTCCAGCACTGCCAGATGGCCGGCGCCGCCCAGTTCCGGCGCATGGCGCGGCTCGGGATCTGCGCGAACCTGTTTGCGAATCACCTTTACTACTGGGGCGACGCGCACTACACGCTGACAATGGGGCCCGACCGCGCGTGCCGGATGGACGCCTGCGGCAGCGCGCTCGACCACGGCGTGCCGCTGGCGATCCACTCCGACGCGCCGATCACGCCGCTCGGGCCGCTGTTCACGGCATGGTGCGCGGTCAACCGGACAACGTCGTCGGGGAGGGTGCTCGGCGAGAACGAACGCATCGGCGTGCCGCAGGCGCTGCACGCGATCACGATGGGTGCGGCCTACACGCTGCGCATGGACGATCGGATCGGCTCGATCGAGGTCGGCAAGTTCGCCGACTTCTGCGTGTTGCGCGACGACCCGCTGGCCGTTGCGCCTGAGGCGCTGAAGGACGTGCGGGTCGCCGGTACTGTCCTGGGCGGCCGCGTTCTTCCGCTGCCCGGCACGGCGTGAGCGCGCGGTGCGGTCCGTTGCCGCTGACCGTCATCGGCGGCTTTCTCGGCGCCGGCAAGACCACGCTGCTGGCGCGGATGCTGCGCGAGTCAGGGGGCGGCGGCTCGCGGTCCTGGTCAATGATTTCGGCGCGCTGAACATCGACGCGGAACTGGTCGCTGCGAACGACGGCGACATGATCGCGCTGACGAACGGGTGCGCCTGCTGCTCGATCGGTGATGATCTGACCGATGCGCTGATCAGGGTGCTGGCCGCGCCGACTCCGTTCGACGCAGTGGTGATCGAAGCGAGCGGGGTTTCGGATCCGTGGCGCATCGCCCGGTGGGACTCGCCGATCCGGGCCTGTCCCTCGATGGCGTGATCGTGATTGTCGATGCGGCGGCCGTGCTGGAGCAAGCCGCCGATCCGCTGCTGGCCGATTCGCTGCGACGTCAACTGAAGGCGGCCGACCTGGTGGTGATCAACAAGGTCGATCTGGTGGACGCGGGTCGGCTCCGGGAGGTGCGCGACTGGGTGACCGGCGTGGTACCGGAGGCGCCAACCTTCATGACCACGCGGGCGAAAGTGCCGCTGGCGCTGATCAGCGGTGCCGCAATGCCGGTGCTGCCCGGGCACGATGGCGGCCATGACGGGCATGGGCATGGCAGCGAAGGCCACGGCCTCGGCGATCCGGCACATGGCGCGCTGTTCGAAACCTGGTCGTGCCGCCCCAACGGGATTCTGCCCGCGCAGGCACTGCGCGACTGGCTGCGATCGCGCCCCGCCGGTGTGCTCCGGCTGAAGGGACTCGTGAGGACCGATGAGCACGGGTGGGCGGAAATCCAGTTTGCCGGTCGGCAGGGCTCGTTGCGGCGGGCGCAGAACGAGCCCCGGGGGGGCGCCGCGGTCGTCGCGATCGGACTGCGGGGGCACCTGCCTGCTGCGGCTCTGCAACGCCTCTTCGGCGGCGCTCGCGCCGCCTGAGAGCCTGTGAATTTTTCGCCGCGCAGGTGCACGAATCGAGCTGAGCAGCGTTGAGTGTCCATGCACACGAGACACGAAGCAGAATCCGAGCCGCGGGAGCGCGAGTTGTTCGAGGCGCTGGCGCCTGTCGAACGCTCGCCGAGCAAGCTGGTTGCATCAGCACGCGGCAAAGCGCGCGTGCTGATGCCCAATCGCGAGCAGGTGGAGTTGCGCCCGATGGACCTGGAGTCGCTGCTGCCGGCGGGGCATCGTGCACGGCTCGTGTGGGAGTGGGTGCGCCGACAGGATCTGAGCGCGATGTACGAGCGCATCGAGGCGCGCGAGGGCACGGTGGGACGCGCGGCGATTGCGCCGGAGATCCTGTTTGCGCTGTGGCTGTATGCGACGCTCGAAGGCGTGGGCAGTGCGCGGCAACTGTCACGGCTGATTCTCGAGCACGATGCGTACCGCTGGATCAGTGGCGGGGTGCAGGAGAACCACCACAGCTTGTCGGACTTTCGCGTCGGGCACGGTGAGGCGCTCGACGAGATGCTCAGCGCGAGCGTGGCGATGCTGATGAGCGCCGGGGCGGTGACGCTGGCGACGGTGGCGCAGGATGGGGTTCGGGTTCGCGCCAGCGCGGGTGCGGCGTCGTTTCGTCGTCGAGCGAGTCTGCAGGAGAACCTGGAGCGGGCGCGCGAGCGAGTACGTGGGCTGAAGGATCAACTCGAGACGGATCCCGGGCTCGAGAGCCGGCGCAAGGCGGCCGCGCAGCAGCGGGCGCGCCGCGAGCTCGAGCAGCGTCTGGAAGCGGCGCTGGCGCGTTTGCCGGAGATGGAGGCGATCAAGAAGCGCAACGGCAAGCCGATCGAGCAGGCGCGCGCCTCGAGCAGCGACGCGCAGGCGAGCGTGATGAAGATGGCCGACGGCGGGTACCGGCCGGCGTACAACGTGCAGTTCGCCAGCGACTGCGACAGCCACGTGGTGGTGGGGGGTGCAGGTGAGCACGAGCGGCTCGGACATGGCGCAGCTCGAGCCCATGGTCGAGCAACTGGAGCAGCGCTTCGGCACCACGCCCGATCAGTGGTTGGTCGATGGAGGGTACCCGGCGCACGAGCAGATCGAGGCGGTTGCCGGCAAGACCGAGGTCTACGCGCCGGTGCCGCAGGCACGCGCCGACAAAGGCGACAAAGACGAGCAAGGCGGCGGCGGTGGATGCCCGGGCAATCATGAGCGCAAGCCCGACGATAGCGACGCCGTCGCGCAGTGGCGCGAGCGGATGGCCACGCCCCAGGCCAAGGACCTCTACAGGCTCAGGGCGGCGACGGCCGAATGCGTCAACGCGCAGGCGCGCAACCGGGGCCTGCAGCGTCTGCCGGTGCGCGGACAGGCGAAGGTGCGCTGCGTGGCGCTGCTGTTCGCGCTGGCCCACAACCTGATGCGCAGCATTGTGCTGATGCCGAAGATGTTCTCGGACACCCAAGCTCCGTGCGCGATCGGCCCGGGCACCGCGTAAAGGAAGGAAAATGACCGAAAACCCGACTCGGGCGGCACCGGACGCGCTCCGGACCCCGGTGAATCGCTGGTGTAAACGCCGGACGGCTTCACCTGCCTAGGCGGGTCCGTTCAGACGCCCGCGCGGTGTCGGCCGAAAAGTTCACGAACTCTGAGCACGCCCTTTCTCACGGTCAGCCCGCCCGGGCAAGGTGTACACTCGGACCCCCCGCCTTGGCAGCGAGCGGTGCCCCCCGGCCCATGCGCCCGGCGAGCAGCCCGCGTCGCGAGAACCGACCCGGGGCCGGCGGACCTGAAATGCCGAAGCAGTCGCACCAATTCGAACAGCAGTCCCGTTGCCGCGCGCAGCGGGCGAGAGCGCGGCCGGTTCCGCGCCGACGCAGCCGGTTTGCAATCACGGAGGTCCTCCCATGTCCCACGCTCGTGCCGAGGCGGCCATGACCGCAACCGGTGGCGCTGCTACGAACATCTCCGCGGCGGTTGCGCTGCAGGTCCCCGACTGGGTGCGGCATCCCCGACTGGTCGACTGGGTCGGCTCGATCGCCGCGCTGGCCAGGCCCGATCGCGTCTACTGGTGCGACGGCTCGCAGCAGGAGTACGACCGGCTGTGCGAGCAGATGGTCGCGACGGGCACGCTGCGCAAGCTCGATCCGGCCAGGCGGCCGGGCTCGTTCCTCGCGCTGTCCGACCCGACCGACGTGGCTCGCGTCGAGGACCGCACTTTCATCTGCTCGGAGAAGCGCGAGGACGCGGGTCCGACGAACAACTGGGTCGATCCCGAAGAGATGCGCGCGACGATGCAGCAGCTGTTCGACGGCTGCATGCGCGGACGCACGATGTACGTCGTGCCGTTCTCGATGGGGCCGATCGGCAGCCACATCGCGCACATCGGCATCGAGATCACCGACAGCCCCTACGTGGCGGCGAGCATGCGCATCATGACCCGCATGGGCCGCGCGGTGTTCGATGTGCTGGGCGAAGACGGCGGCTTCGTGCCCTGCGTGCATTCGGTGGGCAAGCCGCTGGCGCCGGGCGAGGCCGACGTGCCGTGGCCGTGCAACCCGACCAAGTACATCGTCCACTATCCCGAGACGCGCGAAATCTGGTCATTCGGCTCGGGCTACGGCGGTAACGCGCTGCTCGGCAAGAAGTGCTTCGCGCTGCGCATCGCGTCGAACATGGGGCGCCAGGGCGTGCAGGCCGGCGGCATCGGCTGGCTGGCCGAGCACATGCTGATCCTCGGCGTGACCTCGCCCGAAGGGAAGAAGTATCACGTCGCGGCCGCGTTCCCGTCGGCGTGCGGCAAGACCAACTTCGCGATGCTGGTGCCGCCGAAGGGCTTCGAGGGCTGGAAGGTCACCACCATCGGCGACGACATCGCGTGGATCAAGCCGCACTCGGACGGGCGGCTCTACGCGATCAACCCGGAGGCGGGCTTCTTCGGCGTGGCACCGGGCACCAGCGAGAAGACCAACCCGAACTGCCTCGCCACGCTGCGCGAGAACACGATCTTCACCAACGTCGCGCTCACCGACGACGGCGACGTTTGGTGGGAAGGGCTGTCCGAACCGCCGGCGCACCTGATCGACTGGCAGGGCCGCGACTGGACACCGGCCGACGGCAAGGCCGGGCGCAAGGCGGCGCACCCGAACTCGCGCTTCACCGTGTCGATCGCCCAGTGCCCGTCGATCGATCCGCACTGGGACAGCGTCGACGGCGTGCCGATCGACGCGTTCATCTTCGGCGGCCGACGCTCGACGACGGTGCCGCTGGTGACCGAGGCGCGCGACTGGGTCGAGGGCGTCTACATGGCGGCGACGATGGGCTCGGAGACCACTGCCGCCGCCGCGGGCCAGCAGGGCGTGGTGCGTCGCGACCCGTTCGCGATGCTGCCGTTCTGCGGCTACAACATGGCCGATTACTTCGCGCACTGGCTCGACCTCGGGCACCGGCTGAAGGCCGGCGGCGCGACGCTGCCGAAGATCTTCTGCGTCAACTGGTTCCGCACCGACGAGAACGGGAAGTTCGTCTGGCCGGGCTTCGGCGAGAACATGCGGGTGCTCGAGTGGATGCTCGGTCGCATCGAGGGCCGCGCCGACGGCGTCGAGCACGTGTTCGGCACGTCGCCGCGCCACGAAGACCTGAACTGGAACGGCCTGTCGTTCAGCGCCGCCGATTACGCGAAGATCACCTCGATCGACCGCGCGGCCTGGCAGAAGGAGTTCGATCTGCACGCCGAGCTGTTCGAGAAGCTGGCGGCGCGACTGCCCAGGGCGCTGAGCCTGACGAAGGCGGAACTGGAGAAGCGGCTCGCCGCCTGAGGGTGCTCAGCGGCGCCGCAGGTAGTAGCGCTCGTCGAACAGGCGCACGCTGCCCGGGGCGAAGACCACCAGCAGCGTGGTGAGCATGCCCTCCAGCCACGCTTCGCCGCTGGCCAGCAGCAGCGCGTACGGCAGCATCAGCGACCAGTAGTCAGCGAGCGCTTGCGTACGCAGCGGGGGCCCTGTGGCCCCCGCCAGCGCCCACGCGCCCAGTCCGGCGGCGGCCAGCAGCGGCAGCGCGTAGGCGACGAACAGGCCGAGGAAGCCGGAGCCCAGCAGGAACACGAAGAGGTTCGGCGGCAGCCAGAGCCGGCAGCCGCGCGTGATCAGCCAGATCAGCCAGGCCGGCGCCACGCCGAGCACCAGCAGCGGCAGTGCGTGGTCGGCGAGCGGCAGGTCGAACTGCGCGGCGTGCGCCAGCTGGATCAGCGCCATCGACAGCACTGCCCGCGGGTAGCCGAGCAACAGCGCGAGCCAGGCGGCGCCGAGGTATTGCAGCGCCATGCCGCCGGGCATGGTCACCGTCATCTGCCGGGCGAGGAAGATGCCGGCCGTAGCGAGCGCCCACACAGCATGTTCGCGAACCGGGCCGGCCCAGTCTGCGCGGCGCGCGGCATCCGCGATCAGCAGCGCTGCGAGCAGGATCGCGAGCCAACCGACTGGGGCCGGCAGGCCCTCTACGGGCATGTGGGTGCCTGCTTCGTCAATCAGGGCGCGAGGCGGCCGCGCTGAGCGCGTCGGCCTGGCGAATGGCGGCCACGAGGCTGCGCGCGCTGGCCAGCCCGCGTCCGTCGGGTCCGGGGCGGCCGGCGAGATCGAAGGCGGTACCGTGGTCGGGACTGGTGCGCACGAAGGGCAGGCCGAGCGTGACGTTGACGCCGTCGTCGATGCCCAGGTACTTCACCGGGATCAGCCCCTGGTCGTGGTACATCGCGACCACGACGTCGAAGTCGCGCAGGCCTCGGGCCCGCATGAACACGGTGTCCGGCGGGAAGGGGCCGCTTGCTTCGATGCCCAGCTCGCGCGCCGCGGCGATCGCCGGTGCAATCGTCTCGATCTCTTCGCGCCCGAACATTCCGCCTTCGCCCGCGTGCGGATTGACCCCGGCCACCGCGATCCGCGGGCGTTCGATGCCGGCCCGCTGCAGAGCGGTGTGAGTGATGACTATCGTCCGAAGCACGTTGTCGCGCGTCACCCGGTCGAGCGCCTCGCGTAGCGACAGATGGATCGAGACGAGCACGGTGCGCAGTTCGGGGTTCGCCAGCATCATCCGCACGTCGACGCCGCCGGCCAGTTCGGCCAGTAGCTCGGTGTGACCCGGAAAGCGGTGCCCGGCCGCATGCATGGCCTCCTTCGCGATCGGCGCGGTGACGATCGCTCGCACGTCGCCGCGCAGGGCCAGCCCTGCGGCGTGGACGATGAAGCGCCAGGCGGCATCGCCGGCGCGGGCGTCGATGCGCCCGACCGGGAGGTCGGCGGGCAGCTGGACGACTGAATCGACCTGCGCCGGCATCGGGAGGCCCAGGCGCGCGGCTTCGCGCGCGAGCAGCGCAGCATCGCCGACCACGCGCAGCGGCATCGCGAGCGAGCGGTCGGCACAGGCCGCGAGCACGATCTCGGGGCCGATGCCGCACGCGTCGCCGATGGTGATCGCGATCGGCCGCCGATCGCGGCGCGGGGCGTCGGCGGTGTTGCCACGAGCGGTTCTGTCCTGCATCCGGACCTCGTCGTCAGGCACCGAGTCGCTGCGATACGCGGGCGGCCAGCTCGCGGATCGCGGCTACGACTTCGTCGCGGCGGCGCGCGCCGGTCGAGGCCTTGATCAGGCTGACCGCGACCGCGGCCACCGCCTCGCTGCGGCCGGCGGCGAAGACCGGCGCGCCGAAACAGTGCATGCCCTCGGCGGTTTCCTCGTCGTCGACCGCGTAGCCCTGCGCGCGGAACTCCGCGAGCTGGCGCAACAGCGCGGACACGCTGCCGACGCCGTGCCGCGTGAGCCGCGGCAGCGCAACGCCGCCGAACAACTCGCGGACGCGCTCGGCCGGCAGCGTCGCCAGCATCGCCTTGCCCGACGAAGTGCAACTGGCCGGAAAACGGCCGCCGACGCGAAAGTTCACCGCCAGCGCCCGGGTGCCCGGCCGGCACGAAAGATAGAGTACCTCGGCGCCGTCGAGCACCGCGAGCATGATCGCCTCCTCACGCAGCGCGGGAAGCCCGGCGGCGGCAGCGTCGAAGGCCGCGACCACGCCCGATTGCTGGCCGAAGGCGCCGGCCCATTGCACCGGCTTCGGACCGAGCGCGTAGCGTATCCCGCGCTCGTTGCGCGTGGCCAGCCCGAGCGCGGCCAGCGTGTTCAGCAGTCCGTGCAGGCTGCTCTTGGGCAGGCCCAGCGCCTTCGACAGTTCGGCCAGCGGCTGCGGCCTGCGCAACCCGGCGAGGTGGTCCACCAGGCGCACGGCGCGCTCGACCGCCGGTACCAGCGGGGGCGCCGGCGCGGAGCGTTCCGGTGCGCAGGGGGATCGGGTTGACATCGCGGCGTCGTGGGCTACACTCGTGTTCCTGCTGATGAACAAGCGTTCAGCAGGTTGAACAGACTCATTGTCCATCAGGAATGCAGGAGGCGCAAGTGGGCAACATCGAAATGACCCTCGCCACGAAAACCGCTTCGTCCGCGCCCTCGGGCCGGCCCGTGTCGATCGGCCACTGGATCGGCGGGCAGGCGGCCGCGCCGGCCGGGGGCGCCCGCCGCTCGCCGGTGTACAACCCGGCCACCGGTGCGGTGAGCGGACAGGTCGGGCTGGCCTCGGCGCAGGAGGTCGATGCGGCCGTGCGCGCGGCGGCGGCGGCCTTCCCCGGCTGGGCGGCCACCTCGCCGCTGCGGCGCGCGCGCGTGATGTTCCGGTTCCGCGAACTGGTCGAGCAGCACGCCGACGAGCTGGCCGCATGCATCGTCGCCGAGCACGGCAAGGTGTTCAGCGACGCGATGGGCGAGGTCACGCGCGGGCTGGAAGTGGTCGAGTTCGCCTGCGGCATTCCGCAGTTGCTCAAGGGCGAGTTCAGCGAACAGGTCGGCACCGGCGTCGACATGTATTCGATCCGCCAGCCGCTGGGCGTGTGCGCGGGCATCACCCCGTTCAACTTCCCGGTGATGGTGCCGATGTGGATGTTCCCGGTCGCGCTGGCCTGCGGCAACAGCTTCGTGCTCAAGCCGTCCGAGCGCGATCCTTCGGCCTCGCTGCTGATCGCGCGCCTGCTGCGCGAGGCGGGGCTTCCCGACGGCGTCTTCAACGTCGTGCAGGGCGACAAGGAGGCGGTGGACGCGCTGCTCACCCATCCGTCGGTGTCGGCAGTGAGCTTCGTCGGCTCCACGCCGATCGCGAAATACATCCACGAGACCGCGTCGCGCCACGGCAAGCGCGTGCAGGCGCTGGGCGGCGCGAAGAACCACATGGTGGTGATGCCCGATGCCGATCTCGACCAGGCGGTCGACGCGCTGATCGGCGCGGCCTACGGCTCGGCCGGCGAGCGCTGCATGGCGGTGTCGGTGGCGGTGGTGGTCGGCGACATCGCCGACCGCCTGGTCGCGCGCCTGGCCGAACAAGTGCCGAAGATCCGCGTCGCGCAGGGCATGGATCGCGCAGCCGAGATGGGCCCGCTGGTCACGCGCGCGCACCTCGACAAGGTGCGCGGCTATGTCGATGCCGGTGTCGCCGAAGGCGCGAAGCTGGTGGTCGACGGCCGCGGGCTGAACGTCGAAGGGCACGGGGAAGGCTTCTTCCTGGGCGGCTGCCTGTTCGACGACGTGAAGCCGGGCATGCGGATCTACAACGAGGAAATCTTCGGGCCGGTGCTGTCGATCGTGCGCGCCGATTCGTTCGAGACGGCGCTGCGACTGGTCAACGAGCACGAGTACGGCAACGGGTGCGCGATCTTCACGCGCGACGGCGACGCGGCACGCGAGTTCGCTCACCGGGTGCAGGTCGGCATGGTCGGCGTGAACGTGCCGATTCCGGTGCCGATGGCGTTCCACTCGTTCGGCGGGTGGAAGGCCTCGCTGTTCGGCGATCACCACATGCATGGGCCGGAGGGGGTGCGGTTCTATTCGCGGATGAAGGCTGTGACGCAGCGGTGGCCGGCGGGGATTCGGGCGGGGGCCGAGTTCGTCATGCCCACCATGAAGTGAGCTCCGCGAAGGCAGGCATGGCGCGGCCGCCGAGGCGCCAGCGCAGCGCGCCCGGCGCGGGGCCGCAGTCGGGGCCATGCGGCCCGGGCGGGCGCAGCGCGTACGGCGGTTGCGTGCGCAGCGGGTCCGGCCGCGGCCGCGGCCGCGGCCCGGGCGCGCAGCGCGGTTGCGGCCCAGGCGGCGCCGGCCCGGCCCGCGGGGCGCGCGAAGGCGCTGTCCTACGGAAACGCTTGGTCGCGCGGACGCGAAGCCCGGACCGTCGGCCCCAACTCGGTCCCCCTTCGGGGGCCCTCAGACAGGGGCCGACTCGCGCTTCGCGCGTCCGGTCTTCGCTGCGCTCCCGCGCCAGCGCCTACGCGCGCCCCGCGGGCCGGGCCGGCGCCGCCTGGGCCGCAACCGCGCTGCGCGCCCGGGCCGCGGCCGGACCCGCTGCGCACGCCACCGCCGTACGCGCTGCGCCCGCCCGGGCCGCATGGCCCCGACTGCGGCCCTGCGCCGGGCGCGCCGCGCTGGCGCCTCGGCGGCCGCGCCATGCCTGCCTTCGCTCCGCTGGGATCAGGGAGTGCGAGCAGCATGCCGGTGTCGGCGCGAGAATCGGGCATGCGGACGATGGCTGGTGTGGCGCGCGCTGCGCGCAACCGGTCCATGGGGGAGCGGACGATGAGCTTGTCGGTGGGTCAGGCCTGGGCGGTGCTGTTGGTGGCGGGGCTGTTCGAGATCGTCTGGGCGCTGGGGTTGAAGTACAGCGACGGGTTCTCGAAGCTGGGGCCGTCGGTGGTGGTGGTCGTGGCGGCGGCGGTGAGCTTCTGGCTGCTGGCGCTGGCGATGCGTTCGCTGCCGGTGGGCACCGCGTATGCGGTGTGGACCGGCATTGGCGCGGCGGGCACCGCGCTGCTGGGAATCGCGTTGCTCGGCGAATCGGCGAGCCTGGTGCGGCTGGGCTGCATCGCGCTGATCGTGCTGGGCGTGTTGGGGTTGAAGTTCGCCGGCGACGCATCGTGATGCCGGCGTGTCGTATTCGAATCGGGAGAAGGTGATGGCGCTGCAACTGAAGGACATGCGATTGCTGGCCCACAGGGGCCACATCGACGGCAAGTGGGTCGACGCCGATGGCGGCGGCCGCTTCGCGGTGACGAACCCGGCCAGCGGCGAGACGGTCGCCGAGGTGGCCGACATGGGCGCGGCCGAGACGCGTCGCGCGATCGAGGCGGCGCAGCGCGCGCTGCCGGGCTGGCGCGCGAAGCCGGCGAAGGACCGTGCCGCCGTGCTGCGCAAGTGGTACGAGCTGATCCTCGCGCACGCCGAAGATCTGGCGCTGCTGATGACCACCGAGCAGGGCAAGCCGCTGGCCGAGGCGCGCGGCGAGGTGGCCTATGGCGCGTCGTTCGTCGAGTGGTTCGCCGAGGAAGGGCGGCGCGCCTACGGCGACGTGATCCCGACGATCGCCGCCGATCGCCGGCTGCTCGCAATCAAGCAGGGCATCGGCGTGTGCGCGTCGATCACGCCGTGGAATTTCCCGATCGCGATGATCACGCGCAAGGTCGCGCCGGCATTCGCGGCCGGATGCACGGTGGTCGCCAAGCCTGCGGAGGCCACGCCGCTGTCGGCGCTGGCGCTGATGGTGCTCGCCGAGCAGGCGGGGTTCCCGCCGGGCGTGTTCAACCTCATCGTCGGCAATGGCGACAAGTCGCCGGAGATCGGGCTGGAGATGTGCACGAACCCGGTGGTGCGCAAGGTGTCGTTCACCGGATCCACCGAGGTCGGACGCATCCTGCTGCGGCAGTGCGCGGACACGGTGAAGAAGCTGTCGCTCGAACTGGGCGGCAACGCGCCGTTCATCGTGTTCGACGACGCCGACCTCGACGCGGCGGTCGAGGGCGCGCTCGCGTCGAAGTACCGCAATGCGGGCCAGACCTGCGTCTGCGCGAACCGTCTCTATGTGCAGGACGGCGTCTACGACGCATTCGCGAAGAAGCTTGCGGCGCGCGTCGGCCAATTCCGCGTGGGCGCGGGCACCGAGGAGGGCGTGACGATCGGCCCGCTGATCGAGCCGGCGGCGATCGCCAAGGTGGAAGAGCACGTGGCCGACGCGCTGGCCAAGGGTGCGAAGCTGATGCTCGGCGGCAAGCGGCACGCGCGAGGCGGCCTGTTCTTCGAGCCGACCATCCTCACCGACGTGACCTCGCAGATGCGCGTCGCGCGCGAAGAGACCTTCGGTCCGGTGGCGCCGCTGTTCCGCTTCCATACCGACGAGAAAGCGATCGCGATGGCCAACGACACCGAGTTCGGGCTCGCGGCGTACTTCTATTCGCGCGACATCGGGCGCATCTTCCGCGCCGCCGAAGGCCTCGAATCGGGCATGATCGGGGTGAACACCGGGCTGATCTCCACGGCCGAGGCGCCGTTCGGCGGCGTCAAGCAGTCGGGCCTCGGTCGCGAGGGGTCGAAGTACGGGATCGACGAATACCTGGAAGTGAAGTACGTGTGCCTCGCGGGACTCTGACCCGCGCGGGCGCAGCGGAGGAGGGCGATGACGAGAACGATGCGCGCCGCGGTGCTGCGCGAGATCGGCTTGCCGGCGCCGTATGCGCAGAGCCGGCCGCTGTCGATCGAGGAGGTCGCGCTCGAGTCGTCTGGGCGCGGCGAGATCATGGTGCGGATCCGCGCGGCGGGGCTGTGTCATTCCGATCTCTCGGCCATCAACGGCGATCGGCCGTGGCCGATGCCGATCGTCGTCGGCCATGAGGCGGCCGCCGAAGTGGTCGAGCTCGGCGAGGGGGTCGACGATCTCGCGATCGGCGATCACGTCGCGCTGATCTTCCGCCCGAGCTGCGGCACCTGCCCGAGCTGCGCGACAGGGCGGCCTGCGTTGTGCGAACCGGGCGGCGCGTCGAACGCGAGCGGCTCGCTGCTCGGCGGCTACAAGCGGTTGCGTGCGGTGGCCGGATCCGGCATCGACGGCAAGGCGGGCTCGCCGCTGCATCACCACCTAGGCTGCGCCGCCTTCGCCGAGTACGCGACGGTGTCGCGGCGCTCGGCGGTGAAGATCGATCCCGCGTTGCCGTGGGACGAAGCAGCCTTGTTCGGCTGCGCGGTGATCACGGGCGCGGGCGCGGTACTCAACACGGCCAAGGCCGAGGCGGGCTCGAAGGTGGCGGTGGTGGGCCCGGGCGGCGTCGGCTTCTCGTCGCTGCTGGCGGCACGCGCGATCGGCGCGCGCGAGATCGTCGCGATCGACATGCTCGAATCGAAGCTCGCGAAGGCGCGCGCGCTGGGCGCCACGCAATGCTTCGACGCGGCCGACCCGGAGGTGGTCGCGAAGGTGAAGGAGGCCACCGGCGGTGGCGTCGATTACGCGTTCGAGATGGCCGGCAGCGTCGGCGCACTCGAGCTCGCCTACCGCGTCACCGCTCGCGGCGGGACGACGGTCACTGCGGGGCTGCCGAATCCGCAGGCGGTGTGGCCGCTGCAGGCGGTGTCGCTGATCGCCGAGGAGCGCACGATCAAGGGCAGCTACGTCGGCTCGTGCGTGCCTTCGCGCGACATTCCTCGCTTCATCGCGATGTATCGCCGTGGCTCGCTGCCGGTGAACGAACTGCTGTCCGAGCGCATCGGGCTCGACGAGATCAATCCGGCGCTCGACCGGCTCGCTCGCGGCGAGTCGATCCGGCAGGTCGTCATGATGGCTTGAGCGGGGGCTGCGCGGGGCTGCCTGCCGACGCGCCGGCCCCGCAATCGCGGCGGCGCATTCGCCACGGAGGATGGATGAGCGAGGAACGCTTCGACTACATCGTCGTCGGCGCCGGCACCGCCGGCTGCCTGCTCGCCAACCGGCTGTCGGCCGACCCTTCGAACCGCGTGCTGTTGCTCGAGGCCGGCGGCGAGGATCGTTATCTGTGGATTCACATCCCGGTCGGCTACCTGTACTGCATCGGCAATCCGCGCACCGATTGGCTGTTCCGCACGGCCGAGGAGCCTGGCCTCGGAGGTCGGTCGATCGGCTATCCGCGCGGCAAGGTGCTCGGCGGTTCGTCGTCGATCAACGGGATGATCTACATGCGCGGCCAGCGCGGCGATTACGACGGGTGGGCAGCCGCCGGCAACCCCGGTTGGGGCTGGGACGAAGTGCTGCCGTACTTCCTGAAGCACGAAGACCATCACGCGCTGGACGCGGGCGGCGCCGACCCGCTGCACGGCCGCGGCGGCGAATGGCGCGTCGAGCGCGCGCGCGTCACCTGGGAGATCCTCGACGCGTTCCGCGACGCGGCGGCGCAGGTCGGCATTCCGCCGAGCGAGGACTTCAATCGCGGCGACAACTTCGGCTGCGGCTATTTCGAGGTGAACCAGAAGCGCGGCGTGCGCTGGAACGCGTCGAAGGCCTTCCTGCGCCCGGTGCGGCATCGTTCGAATCTGAAGGTGGCGAGCGGCGCCCAAGTCGTCGGGCTGATCCGGCGCACCGACGGCTCGGGGCGGGTCGAGGGGGTAGAATATCGGCTGGGCGGCGCTCACGGCAAAAGCGAGCGCACACTATGTGATGGAGAAGTCATCCTCGCGGCCGGTGCGATCGGCACGCCGCAGATCCTTCAATGCGCCGGCATCGGCGCAGGCGCGCGGCTCCGTGAGGCCGGCGTCACCCCGGTGACGGAGTTGTCGGGCGTCGGCGCCAACCTGCAGGATCACCTGCAACTGCGGATGATCTACGAGGTCCGCAACGTCCGGACGCTGAACCAGCAGGCCAACAGCCTGTTCGGCAAGGCGGGCATCGGGCTGGAATACCTGTTGTTCCGCAGCGGACCGATGTCGATGTCGCCGAGCCAGCTCGGCGCGTTCGCGCGTTCGCGCGAGGACGAACCGAGCCCCGACCTCGAGTACCACGTTCAGCCGCTGTCGCTCGACCGCTTCGGCGAGCCGCTGCACCGGTTCCCGGCCTTCACCGCTTCGGTCTGTCACCTCCGCCCCTCGTCTCGCGGCGAGGTGCACATCACGTCGCCCGATCCGCTCGTGCCGCCGCGCATCGCGCCGAACTACCTGCCGACCGATCGCGACCGGAAGGTTGCGGCGCGCGCGCTCGCACTGACGCGCCGCATCGTGGGCGCGGAAGCGTTGCGCCGCTTCGAGCCGCGGGAAGTGAAGCCCGGCGATGCGTTTCGCACCGAGGAAGAGCTGGCACGCGCTGCCGGCGAGATCGGCACGACGATCTTCCATCCAGTCGGCACCTGCAAGATGGGGCCGGCCAGCGATCCGATGGCCGTGGTCGATGCCCGGCTGCGTTGTCACCGGGTGCCGGGCCTGAGGATCGTCGATGCGTCGGTCATGCCGACGATCACCTCGGGCAACACCAACTCGCCCACGCTGATGATCGCGGAGAAAGCCGCCGCGATGATCCTCGCCGATCGCCCCCAACGGTAGGCGCGATGGCCGCCCACGCCTTGCCGGACGCCCGTGGTGTCCGAGATTCACTTTGACGTTCCGACAGTCGGGATCCACGCAATGGAAACGGTGCAGACAGTAGTGATCGGGGCCGGCGTCGTCGGACTGGCGATCGCGCGGGAACTCGCGCTCGCGGGGCGCGAGGTCGTGATCCTGGAGCGCGAGAATGCGTTCGGCACCGTCACCAGCGCCCGCAATAGCGAGGTGCTGCATGCAGGCATCTATTACGAACCGGGCTCGCTGAAAGCGCGGCTGTGTGTCGAGGGCCGGGGGCAGCTGGTCGAATTCTGTCGCGACCATGGGGTTGCGCATCGCATCTGCGGGAAGCTGATCGTGGCCGCCGGCGAGGCCGAAACGGCCGGCCTCGAGCGAATCGAGCGGCGAGCGCGCGCCGCCGGGGTGGAGAGTCTGCGCTGGCTGGGCAGCGATGAAGCCCGCGCGCTGGAGCCGGCGCTGCGCTGCCACCGGGCCCTGCTCTCGCCCGATACCGGCATCGTCGATAGCCACGGGCTGATGCTGGCGCTGCTCGGCGAGGCGGAAGACCACGGCGCCATGCTCGCGCTGCTGGGCGAAGCGGTCGCCGGCTCGGTGCGCGCGGACGGCTTCCAGCTGGAGGTGAGCGGCGCGGACGGATCGATGCGGCTGGCGTGCCGCGAGCTCGTCAACGCCGCCGGGCTGGGCGCGCAGCGGCTCGCGTCACGGATCGACGGGCTCGCGCCGGCGCAGGTGCCGCCGCTGTATCTGGCCAAGGGAAACTACTTCTCGCTCGCCGGGCGATCGCCATTTTCGCGGCTGATCTATCCGGTTCCGAACGAAGCCGGGCTCGGCGTGCACCTGACGCTGGATCTGGGCGGGCAGGCGCGCTTCGGGCCGGATGTCGAATGGATCGGCGAAATCGGCTACCACGCCGACCCACACCGCGCGGACGGCTTCTATGCGGAGATCCGCAGTTATTGGTCGGAACTCCCCGACGGGGTGCTGCTGCCGAGCTATTCGGGAGTCCGCCCGAAGCTGGTCGGGCCCGGCGCGCCGGCAGCCGATTTCAGGATCGACGGCGCTTCGGTGCACCGCGCGCCCGGGCTGGTCAACCTGTTCGGGATCGAGTCGCCGGGGCTGACCGCCTGCCTGGCGATCGCCGCCCGGGTCCGGCGCGAGCTCGACGCGGTGCGCTGATCGCGGCGCGGTGCAGGCTGGCCGATACCGGTTCGGCGGGTTCGGGGATGTTCCACGTGGAACATGCCGATGGCGCCGCACCTTGCAGGCGCCAGCGCGGGAGTCCCCAGAACGATCGGCAGCTGAGGCTGGCGTGGCCTTTCCTGCCGGAGAAGGCGTGAACGAATCGGTGTGACCGAATCCGCCATGCCCGTCGCGCGCGCCGGCCCCTATGAGTGGGCAGTCGGCGCGCCGCGCGATCGTCAGGCGTTCTTCTTCATCGGGCAGGTGTTCATGCCCAGCAGCGTGTACGCCGGGCACGTCCGGAACAGCCCGGTCGCCAGCGGCAGCACGCCGAGCCAGCCCCAGACGCCGATCGTGCCGGTGAGGGTCAGTCCGATCAGTACCAGGCCGACGATGACGCGTATCGCGCGATCGAGTCCGCCAACGTTCACTTTCATTGGGATCCTCCGTTCGAGAGTGGGCGATGCCGCCTCGACCGACATTGAACCCCCGCCGGCCGGCTGCCGTCTGTGACCTGGGTTACCGACTTTCCTCCAGTTGCCGCAACGCGGCCGGATCGAGGACGTCGATGCGCTCGCGCCCGAGGCGAACCGCTCCCTGGTCTTCGAACCGGCCGAGCAGGCGTGACACAATTTCGCGGGAGGTGCCCAGTTCGTCGGCGAGCCGCTGATGGGTCGCGAGCACGGTTGGGCCCTGCGCCAGCAAGCTCCGCGCGAGCCGCTGATCCAGCTGCTGGAATGCGACCGCCTCGACCAGTGCAGCCAGTTCGGCCATCCGCTCGGCCATCAGGCCGAGCAGGAACCGTCGCCAGGGGCGCGCATCGGTCCATTCGAGCATCGTGTCCAGATCGACGAGGGCAAGTCGGGTTGGCACCATCGCGCTCCCATGGGCCGTCATCGGCAACCCCTCGAACAGGCATCCCGCGGACACCACGCAGACCTGCCCGGGACCGACCCGATAGAGTTCCAGCTCGCGGCCATCCGGAGAGCCGCGGGCCACCCGTACCTGTCCGGAGATCACGCAGGGAAATCCGTGGCAGCTCTCGCCCTCGGCGAACAGCGCGGTGCCGGCCTCGACGCTGATCAGCGGCAGTCGTGCGGCAGTCTCGGCGAAGCGCGGCGAAGGAACGCCGCTCAACGCGGGGTACGCGGCAAGCAACAGGCTGGCGGTGTCGGTCATCGATCTGTCTTCGTTCAGGCCTACCCCGGAGGTCGGCCGGCGCTCGGGCTCGGGGATCATCGTAGCGTGAACAGGCGGAGGGCGAGCCCCAAGCGTTCGGATTGTTCCACGTGGAACGGTCTTGCCGAAGCGCCCTTCAGTTCCGCCTTTGTTGAGCCTATAATCCGCGCTCCCGCAGGGCGCCCTCACGCGCCTGACTTCGCGGTCTTCGCGGTGCGAACCGGATCCGGGCCGCACCCGCGTCGAGGCCGGCCCGGCGCATTCCGACGGAATCACGCATACCATGGCAAGCATGGACTTTCCGCAGCAGTTCGACGTCATCGTCGTCGGCGGCGGCCATGCGGGCACCGAGGCGGCTCTGGCGGCCGCGCGCATGGGCTGCCGGACGCTGCTGTTGACCCACAGCATCGAGACCCTCGGCCAGATGTCCTGCAATCCGTCGATCGGCGGCATCGGCAAGGGACACCTCGTCAAGGAGATCGACGCGCTGGGCGGCGCGATGGCGGCGGCGACCGACGAGGCGGGCATCCAGTTCCGGATCCTCAACTCGAGCAAAGGGCCTGCGGTGCGCGCCACCCGCGCCCAGGCCGATCGCGTACTCTACCGCCAGGCGATCCGCACCCGGCTCGAGAACCAGCCGAACCTGTCGATCTTCCAGCAGGCGGTCGACGACCTGATTCTCGACGGCGATCGCATCGCAGGTGCGGTGACCCAGCTCGGGATCCGCTTTCACGGCCGCACGGTGGTGCTGACCGCCGGCACCTTCCTGAACGGACTGATCCACGTCGGGCTGTCGCATTACCCGGCGGGGCGCGCCGGCGACCCGCCGTCGCTGTCGCTTGCACAGCGCCTGCGCGAGATGAAGCTGCCGCAAGGACGACTGAAGACCGGCACGCCACCGCGCATCGACGGCCGCACGATCGACTTCTCGCGCTGCGAGGAGCAGCCGGGCGACCTCGACCCGGTGCCGGTGTTCTCGTTCCTCGGTCGCCCCGAACAGCATCCTCGCCAGCTGTCGTGCTGGATCACCCATACACAGGCTCGCACTCACGAGATCATCCTTGCCGGCCTCGACCGAAGCCCTCTATATTCGGGGATTATCGAAGGAGTGGGCCCTCGCTATTGCCCGTCGATCGAGGACAAGATCCACCGGTTCGCCCACAAGGCCTCGCACCAGATCTTCCTCGAACCCGAAGGTCTGGCAACCCACGAGTTCTATCCGAACGGCGTATCCACCAGCCTGCCGTTCGACGTGCAACTCGACCTGGTCCATTCGATTCCGGGGCTGGAGCGGGCGCACATCCTGCGTCCGGGCTATGCGATCGAATACGACTACTTCGACCCGCGCGCGCTGAAACGTTCGCTCGAGACACGGGCCGTTGCCGGGCTGTTCTTCGCGGGCCAGATCAACGGCACCACCGGCTACGAGGAGGCTGCCGCCCAGGGGCTGCTCGCCGGCATCAACGCGGCGCTGCAGGTCCTGGGGCGCGATCCCTGGACGCCGCGGCGCGACGAGGCCTATATCGGCGTGCTGGTCGACGACCTGATCACCCGCGGCGTCTCGGAGCCGTACCGGATGTTCACCAGCCGCTCAGAGTACCGGCTGAGTCTGCGCGAAGACAACGCCGACCTGCGGCTGACGCCGATCGGCCGCCAGCTCGGCTGCGTCGACGATGCGCGATGGGATGCGTTCTGCCGCAAACGCGACGCGATCGAACACGAACTGCAGCGATTGCGCAGTCATTGGGTCAATCCGCGCAGCTTGCCGCCGGAGCGCGCCGAAGCGCTGATCGGGCAGGCGATCGACCGCGAGCATTCGCTGGCCGACCTGCTGCGGCGCCCCGATGTCGATTACCCCGCGATCGTCGAGATCGGCGGCCCGGCCCCGGAAGACCCGCAGGTGCGCGAACAGGTCGCGATCCAGCTCAAATACGCTGGCTACATTGCGCGTCAGCAGGCCGAGATCGCGCGCCACGAACACAACGAGACGCTGCCGATACCGCCCGATTTCGACTACGCGCAGGTGCGCGGTTTGTCGATCGAGGTGCGTCAGCGGCTCTCCCAGTCGCGGCCCGAGACTGTGAGCCAAGGCCGCGCGGGTGTCCGGCGTCACGCCGGCGGCGATTTCGCTGCTGCTCGTCTACCTGAAGAAGAAGCGCGGCGCGGCCGCATCCGGCGGAGGCGATGGGCAGCGTGCCGCCTGAGCCGCCGATGACCCGACGATCCGCTCGCGGCGCGGTCGCCGTCGACCGCTCGGGCCACTCGCCCGCGCCGCGGCCCGGCCGCGCTGCGCGTCCGCGCCGTGGCGCCAGCGGAGCCGGCCCCGGTGCAGCCCCGGCGACGGAATTCGACCGCGATGCGCTGCGCGCGCGCCTGCTCGCCGGCCTGGGCGAACTCGGCCTCGATGTCGCGCCGGCCGAGCGCCTGCTCGACTACCTCGCGCTGCTCGCGAAGTGGGGCCGCATCTACAACCTCACCGCCATCCGCGATCCGCTCGCGATGCTGCGCCAGCACCTGCTCGACAGCCTGTCGATCGTCGGCCCGCTGGCGGCCCGCCTGCACGCCGGGACCGGCGCGCGCTGGCGGGTGGTCGATGTCGGCAGCGGGGCCGGGCTGCCCGGCATCGTGCTGGCCCTGGCCCGGCCGCAGGCCGAGGTGCTGCTGGTCGAGCCGGTCGACAAGAAAGCCGCCTTCCTGCGCCAGTGCCAGGCGGAGTTGGCGCTTGCCAATGTCAAGGTTTCGGCAGGCCGCGTCGAAGCGTTGGCCGCGGCCGATGCCGAGCCTCGCCCCGACCTGATCGTCTGCCGCGCGTTCGCGTCGCTCGCCGATTTCGCCGTCGCGGTCGAGCGGATCGCCGGCCCGGACACGCTGGTCGCGGCCATGAAGGGGACGCTTCCGACCGACGAGCTGGCGGCGCTGCCGCCTGGCTGGTCGGTGGCCGAGACGCTGCCGCTGCGGGTGCCGGAACTCGACGCGGCGCGCCATCTGGTCCTGATGCGCCGTCTCGCCGGCGCGCCCCGGAACGCTGCCGGCTAGAGCGAGCAATCACTGACTCATCCCGCACTGCACCCCACCCCATTCCCATGGCCAGGATCTTCGTAGTCGCGAACCAGAAAGGCGGAGTCGGCAAGACCACCACCACGGTGAATCTGGCGGCCGCTCTCGCGCGCCTGGGCCAGCGCACGCTGCTGGTGGACCTCGATCCGCAAGGCAACGCCACGATGGGCAGCGGCATCGACAAGCGCAGGCTGCAGCGCTCGGTCTACCAGGTGCTGATCGGCCTGTCCGACGTGGTCGAGGCGACCCAGTGGTCCGAAGGCGGGCGCTACGCGGTACTGCCGGCCAACCGCGAGCTCGCCGGCGCCGAGGTCGAGCTGGTCGACTTCGAGGAGCGCGAGACCCGGCTGAAGGACGCGCTGAAGCTGGTCGACGCGCAGTACGACTTCATCCTGATCGACTGTCCGCCCTCGCTGTCGCTGCTCACGCTGAACGGGTTTTGCGCCGCGCACGGCGTGATCATCCCGATGCAGTGCGAGTACTTCGCGCTCGAGGGCCTGTCCGACCTGGTCAACACGATCAAGAAAGTGCATGCCAACTTCAACACTCACCTGCAGATCATCGGCCTGCTGCGCGTGATGTTCGATCCGCGCGTCACGCTGGCCCAGCAGGTCTCGGCGCAACTCGAGCAGCACTTCGGCGACAAGGTGTTCCGTACCGTCATCCCGCGCAACGTGCGCTTGGCCGAAGCGCCCAGTTACGGCCTGCCCGGCCTGGTCTTCGACCCCCAGGCCAAGGGCGCCCGCGCGTACCTGGACTTCGGCGCCGAGCTGATCGAGCGCGTGCGCGCGATCGACGAGGCGCGCCGCGCCGCCCACCGACCGCATTCCGAGGACGATCGACCGCAATGATCAAGCCACGCCCCAAAGGACTCGGCCGCGGCTTGGACGTGCTGCTCGGCGGCAGCGACGAGCAGCGCGCCGCGCGCGAACGCGAGGCGCTCGCCGCGCTGCCGCTGTCCGACCTGCAACCTGGCCGCTACCAGCCGCGCACCCGGATGGACGAGTCGTCGCTGCGCGACCTCGCCGCGTCGATCCGCACCTGGGGCGTGATGCAGCCGCTGGTGGTGCGCCCGGTCGCTCCCGGTCGCTGGGAGATCATCGCCGGCGAGCGGCGCTATCGCGCGGCGCTGCTCGCCGGGCTCGCCGAGGTTCCGGTCGTGGTGCGCGAGGTGCCCGACGAGCAGGCGCTGGCGCTGGCGCTGATCGAGAACATCCAGCGCGAAGACCTCAACCCGCTCGAGCAGGCGCAGGCGATCCGGCGCCTGATCGACGAATTCGGCTATTCGCACGAGCGCGCCGCCGAGGCGATCGGTCGCTCGCGCAGCGCCACGACCAACCTGTTGCGGTTGCTCAACCTGGCCGAGCCGGTGCAGACGATGCTGCTGGCTGGCGACCTCGACATGGGGCACGCGCGGGCGCTGCTGCCGCTGGACCGCGCCACGCAGATCATGCTGGCGCATCGCGTCGTCGAGAAGCGGCTGACGGTGCGCGACACCGAACGGCTGGTGCAACGCAGCGCCGCCGAGGCCACGACGCCGCCGGCGGAGCGTCGTGCGGCGCAGCAACGCGACCTCGTCCGCCTGCAGGAGCGCATCGCCGATGCGCTGGCTACGCCGGTGGCGATTCGCGCCGACGCGAAGGGTCGCGGGAAGCTCACGATCTCGTTCTCCAGCCATGAGCAGTTCCAGGGCCTGCTCGAGCGTCTCGGCGTTCCCCCGAAGATTGAGCGCTGGCGGCCACGCGGCGCTGCCGTCGATGTTGCGCCGCAACGAACTGTTTGACCCACCCTTGACCGGACGCTAGAATCTCGCGTCTTTGCCCATTGCGGGCTGGCGGCACCGCCGATACGCTCGAAACATGTTGGCTGCCGTTGGACTGCAGATCGCCGCCGTCGCCGTCCCGGCACTCGTTGCCGGGTTGACGACAGGCTGGGAAAGCGCCCGGTTCCTGTTGCTGGGCGGCGCCGTGGCGATCGTCCCGAACGCGTTGTTCGCGCTACGCCTGGCGGTGCACAGGAAGCGAACGCCGGAGTCCTATCCGGTGGTCTTCTTCCTGGGCGAGTTCGCCAAGATCGGCCTTACGGTCGGGCTGCTGGCCCGGATCGTGAAGTCGGTGCCGGACATCCGGTGGCTACCGCTGCTGATCGGGCTGATCGTCGCGCTGAAGGCGCCGCTGTTTGCACTGGCGTTCGTGCGCTCCCTGCCGCCGGCGAAGGGGCAATCGCCTCTGAAGCAGCACTGAAACGAACACCGCAACCGCGACACGATCGGGATACCCATGGCAGCCGGCTCCAGCGCACCGACCGCTTCCGAGTACATCGTCCATCACCTGACCCACCTGAACTCTTCCGGGGCGGCCCAGAAGAACATCATCGATTTCTCGATCGTCAACTGGGACACCGTTTTCTATTCGGTGATCACCGCGGCGCTCACCGCCTGGCTGATGCGCCGCGCGGCGCGGCTGGTCAGCGCCGGCGTGCCGAACCGCTTCGTCGGAGCGATCGAGTCGGTGGTCGAGTTCGTTCACGAGCAGGCGCGCTCGATCGTCAAGGGCGACGTCAGCTACGTCGCGCCGCTGGCGCTGGCTTCGTTCATCTGGATCTTCCTGATGAACGCGATCGACCTCATTCCGGTCGACCTGTTCCCGCGCATCGGCGAGCTGTTCGGCATCCACTACATGCGCGCGGTGCCCACCGCCGACCTGAACGGCACGCTGTCGCTGTCGATGGTCGTGCTCGGCGCGTCGATCTACTACGGCATCAAGACCAAGGGCGGCGGCGGCTTCGCGCACGAGCTGTTCACCGCGCCGTTCGGCTCGCACTGGCTGCTGTGGCCGATCAACTTCCTGATGCAGGTCATCGAGTACCTGGCCAAGACCGTCTCGCTGGGCATGCGGTTGTTCGGCAACATGTACGCCGGCGAGCTCGTGTTCCTGCTGATCGCGCTGCTCGGCGCCACCGTCACCTGGTGGGGCAGCGGCCTGCACTTCCTCACCGGCCTGGCGTGGGCGATCTTCCACATCCTGATCATCACGCTGCAGGCCTTCATCTTCATGATGCTCGCGCTGGTCTATGTCGGCCGGGCGTTCGAGCATCACTGATCGCAGTTCCGTTCCAGCCGTTTTCATTCTTCACAACTCGCTTCGAGCACTTTCTCACCAGGAGTCCCTGAAATGACCAACGTTGCTCTCGTCGCCATCGCCTGCGGTTTGATCATCGGCCCGGGCGCCCTCGGCGCCTGCGTCGGCATCGGCATGATGGGCGGCAAGTACATCGAGGGCGCCGCACGCCAGCCCGAGCTGATGGACAAGCTGCAGACCAAGATGTTCCTGCTGGCCGGCCTGATCGACGCGGCGTTCCTGATCGGCGTCGGTATCGCGATGATGTTCGCGTTCGCCAACCCCTTCCAGGGCTGAGCGAGGCCGATTCCGCGCGCGCGGCCGCGCTGCGGCCGGCAGGCATGCCCAGTTACGTGTTCACTCAGACAGAAGGGGGGACGTCGTGAATCTCAACGCGACGCTCATCGTCCAGATCATCGTGTTCCTGGCGCTGTGGTGGTTCACGGCCCGGTTCGTCTGGCCGCCGGTCACCGGGGCGCTCGACGATCGCTCGAAGCGGATCGCCGACGGGTTGGCCGCCGCCGACAAGGCCAAGGCCGACCTGGTTGCGGCCGAACGCCGCGTCGAGCAGGAACTGCAGCAGGCGCGCGCCGGTGCAGCCGAAGTGCGCTCGGGCGCCGAGAAGCAGGCCTCGGGCATCGTCGAGAAGGCTCGCGCCGAGGCCGCTGCGATCATCGCCGCGGCGCGCACGTCGGCCGAAGACGAGGCCGTTCTCGCCGCGCAGAAGGCGCGCGAGCAGCCGGGCGCCCCCCCCCCCCCCCCCCCGGGGCCGCCCCCCCGAGCGCATCCTGCGTCGGGAAGTCGATGCGGCGAAGCATGCCGACCTGCTGGCCAACCTGAAGAACGAGCTGAAGTGACGCCATGGCCGAGTCGCTGACGATCGCCCGGCCATACGCCGAAGCCGCGCTCGAGATCGCGCTCGAGCAGAATGCGCTGGCGTCGTGGGCCGGCGCGCTGGCACGGCTGGCCGTCGTGGCCGGCACCGAGGTTGCGCGCGAGCTGATCGGCACTCCGCAGCTGTCGAACGCGCAGGTCGCCGCGGTCGTCGCCGACGCCGCCGGCCAGCTGGCGCCCGAGCAGAAGAACTTCGTGCAGGTGCTGGCCGACAACGAGCGGCTCGCGGTGCTGCCCGAGATCTCCACGCTGTTCGACGCGCTGCGCAACGCGCACGAAGGCGTGCTCGATGCGCAGATCGCCTCGGCCTATCCGCTCGACGAGCAGCAGGCCGCCGGCATCGTCGCGGCGCTGGAACAGAAGTACGGCAAGCAGATCAAGGCCACGGTCCACGTCGACGCCGAGCTCATCGGCGGCGTGTCGATCCGGATCGGCGACGAGGTGATTGACGCCTCGGTGCGCGGCAAGCTGGCCCAGATGGCCGGCGCGTTGAAGCTTTAAGGAATACGGGGAACCCCATGCAACTGAATCCGGCTGAGATCAGCGAACTCCTGAAGAGCAAGATCCAGAACCTGAACGTCACGGCCGACACCCGCAACCAGGGCACGGTCGTCACCGTCACCGACGGCATCTGCCGCATCCACGGCCTGTCCGACGTGATGCAGGGCGAGATGATCGAGTTCCCCGGCGACACCTTCGGGTTGGCGCTGAACCTCGAGCGCGACTCGGTCGGCGCGGTGGTGCTGGGCTCGTACGAGCACATCTCCGAGGGCATGACGGTCAAGTCCACCGGCCGCATCCTCGAAGTGCCGGTCGGCCCCGAGCTGATCGGCCGCGTGGTCGACGCGCTGGGCAACCCGATCGACGGCAAGGGCCCGATCAACGCGAAGATGACCGACATCATCGAGAAGGTCGCCCCTGGCGTGATCGCGCGCAAGTCGGTGTCGCAGCCGGTGCAGACGGGCCTGAAGTCGGTCGACGCCATGGTGCCGATCGGCCGCGGCCAGCGCGAGCTGATCATCGGCGACCGCCAGACCGGCAAGACCGCGGTGGCCGTCGACACGATCATCAACCAGAAGGGCAAGGACCTCATCTGCGTGTACGTCGCGATCGGCCAGAAGGCCTCGACGATCGCCAACGTGGTGCGCAAGCTCGAGGAATCCGGCGCGATGGACTACACCATCGTGGTCGCCGCCACCGCATCCGATTCGGCCGCGATGCAGTACCTGTCGGCCTACTCGGGCTGCACGATGGGCGAGTACTTCCGCGACCGCGGCCAGGACGCGCTGATCATCTACGACGACCTCACCAAGCAGGCGTGGGCGTATCGCCAGATCTCGCTGCTGTTGCGTCGTCCGCCGGGCCGCGAAGCCTACCCGGGCGACGTGTTCTACCTGCACAGCCGCCTGCTCGAGCGCGCCGCGCGCGTGAACGAGGACTACGTCGAGAAGTTCACCAGGGGCGAGGTCAAGGGCAAGACCGGCTCGCTCACCGCGCTGCCGATCATCGAGACGCAGGCCGGCGACGTGTCCGCCTTCGTGCCGACCAACGTGATCTCGATCACCGACGGCCAGATCTTCCTCGAGACCGACCTGTTCAACGCCGGCATCCGGCCCGCGATCAACGCCGGCATCTCGGTGTCGCGCGTGGGCGGCGCGGCACAGACCGACATCATCAAGAAGCTGGGCGGCGGCGTGCGCCTCGCGCTCGCGCAATACCGCGAGCTGGCGGCCTTCGCGCAGTTCGCCTCCGACCTCGACGAGGCCACCCGCAAGCAGCTCGAGCGCGGCCGCCTGGTCACCGAGCTGATGAAGCAGCCGCAGTACCAGCCGCTGCAGGTCTGGGAGATGGCGCTCACGCTGTTCGGCGTGAACAACGGCTACTTCGACGACATCGACGTGACCAAGGCGCTCGACGCCGAGCGCGCGCTGCGCGAGTTCGTGAAGACGAAGTACGCGTCGCTGGTCGAGACGATCGACCGCGACAAGAAGCTCACGAAGGAAGTCGAGGCGCAGCTGCACGAAGCGCTGAAAGACTTCAAGAAGACCGGCGCCTACTAGAAAGCATGAATGAATCTACTGCGCGACCCGATCTCGCACCTGCGATGCTCGCCGTACTCGCGTACGGCTGCGCTTCTCGGCGCGACCTCGGGCCGCTCGCTACGATTCCTTCACGCTTTCTCATCGTCTAAACGGTTGAATCAGGGCTAACCAGGAAGGTCCATGGCCGGAAGCAAAGAGATCCGGACGAAGATCAAGAGCGTGCAGAACACGCGCAAGATCACCAAGGCGATGGAGATGGTCGCCGCATCCAAGATGCGCAAGGCGCAGGACCGGATGCGCCACGCCCGTCCGTATGCCGACAAGGTGCGCAACATCGCCGCGCACCTGGCCGACGCGAACCCCGAGTATCGCCACCCGTACCTGGTGGGGCGCGAGTCGGTGAAGAACGCCGGCGTGATCGTCGTCACCACCGACAAGGGCCTGTGCGGCGGCCTGAACACCAACGTGCTGCGCGCGGTCACCAACAAGCTGCGCGAACTGGAGAAGGCGGGCGTCGGCGTGCAGGCCACCGCGATCGGCAACAAGGGCTTCGGCTTCCTGCAGCGGATCGGCGCGAAGGTCGTCTCGCACGTGGTGCAGCTCGGCGACACGCCGCACCTCGAGAAGCTGATCGGCCCGGTGAAGATCCAGCTCGACGCCTATGCGGCCGGCGAAATCGACGCGGTCTACCTCGCCTACACCCGCTTCATCAACACGATGAAGCAGGAGCCGGTACTCGAGCAGCTGCTGCCGCTGTCGGCCGAGCGCCTGCAGGAAGACTCGCGCGAGTACTCCTGGGACTACCTCTACGAACCCGACGCGCAGAGCGTGCTCGACGAGCTGTTGCTGCGCTACATCGAGTCGCTGGTGTACCAGGCGGTGGCCGAGAACATGGCGAGCGAGCAGAGCGCGCGCATGGTGGCGATGAAGTCCGCGTCCGACAACGCGAAGAAGGTCATCGACGAACTCCAGCTGTCGTACAACAAGGCGCGCCAGGCCGCGATCACCAAGGAGCTGTCCGAGATCGTCGGCGGCGCCGCGGCGGTCTAGACGGCACGGCGGCACATCCGACAGCGAAGCGGAATACATCAGGCAAACAGGGATACGAGCAATGGCACAAGGTCAAATCGTTCAGTGCATCGGCGCCGTCGTCGACATCCAGTTCCCGCGCGAATCGATGCCGCGGATCTACGACGCGCTGGTGCTCGAAGACACCGGCACCAGCCTGGCCGAGAAGGGCCTCACCTTCGAGGTGCAGCAGCAGCTGGGCGACGGCGTGGTGCGCACGATCGCGCTCGGCTCGTCGGATGGCCTGCGCCGCGGCATGAAGGTCGGCAACACCGGTACGCCGATCTCGGTGCCGGTGGGCACCGCCACGCTGGGCCGCATCATGGACGTGCTCGGCCGCCCGATCGACGAGGCCGGTCCGATCCCCACCGAAGAGCGCCGCGCGATCCACCAGAAGGCGCCGAGCTTCGAGGAGCTCAAGCCTTCGGTCGAGCTGCTGCCCACCGGCATCAAGGTCATCGACCTGATCTGCCCGTTCGCCAAGGGCGGCAAGATCGGCCTGTTCGGCGGCGCCGGCGTCGGCAAGACCGTCAACATGATGGAGCTGATCAACAACATCGCGAAGAGCTACGGCGGCTACTCGGTGTTCGCCGGCGTGGGCGAGCGCACCCGCGAGGGCAACGACTTCTACCACGAGATGGAAGAGTCGAAGGTGCTCGACAAGGTCGCGATGGTCTTCGGCCAGATGAACGAGCCCCCGGGCAACCGGCTGCGCGTCGCGCTCACCGGCCTGACGATGGCCGAGAAGTTCCGCGACGAGGGCCGCGACATCCTGCTGTTCATCGACAACATCTACCGCTACACGCTGGCCGGCACCGAGGTCTCGGCGCTGCTCGGCCGGATGCCGTCGGCGGTGGGCTACCAGCCGACGCTGGCCGAGGAGATGGGCCGCCTGCAGGAGCGCATCACCTCGACCAAGACGGGCTCGATCACGTCGATCCAGGCCGTCTACGTGCCCGCGGACGACCTGACCGACCCGTCGCCGGCGACCACCTTCGGCCACCTCGACGCCACCGTCGTGCTGTCGCGCGACATCGCCGCGCTGGGCATCTACCCGGCGGTCGACCCGCTCGACTCCACCTCGCGCCAGCTCGACCCCCACGTGATCGGCGAGGAGCACTACAACACCACGCGCAAGGTGCAGGCGACGCTGCAGCGCTACAAGGAACTGCGCGACATCATCGCGATTCTCGGCATGGACGAGCTGTCGCCGGAAGACAAGCTGGCGGTGGCGCGCGCGCGCAAGATCCAGCGCTTCCTGTCGCAGCCGTTCAACGTGGCCGAGGTGTTCACCGGCACCCCGGGCAAGATCGTCCCGCTGAAGGACACGATCCGCGGCTTCCAGATGATCGTCAACGGCGAATGCGACCACCTGCCCGAGCAGGCGTTCTACATGGTCGGCGCGATCGAGGAAGCGATCGAGAAGGCGAAGACGCTGCAGTAGGGAAGGAAGGGGGAAGGGGGAAGGGAGAAGGGGAGAACCCCTTGGCTCGCGGTCCGGCGGATCCTTTCGGGGAAGACATGCATACGATTCACGTCGACGTGGTGAGCGCGGAGCGCTCGATCTTCGAGGGCAAGGCCGAGTTCGTCGCGCTGCCCGGCGAGGCGGGCGAGCTGGGCATCTACCCGCAGCACACGCCGCTGATCACCCGCATCAAGCCGGGCGCGGTGCGCATCAAGGTCGCCGGCCGGGCCGAGGAAGAGTTCGTGTTCGTGGCCGGCGGCATCCTCGAGGTGCAGCCGAACCGCGTGACGGTGCTGGCCGATACCGCCATCCGCGGGCGCGACCTCGACGAGGCGAAGGCCGAGGAGGCCAAGCGCGCCGCCGAAGAGGCGTTGACCAACCGCACCGGCGCGATCGACTACGCGAAGGCGCAGGCCGAGCTGGCGGCGGCGATCGCGCAGATCGCGGCGTTGAGGAAGTTTCGGCAGCGGAAGTAGGGCGCCGGCGCGCTCACTTCCACCCCATCCCCGCCAGGTCGTTGGCCAGGATCGGCAGGTTCGCCCACAGCCCCGTGAATCCCTTCTTCGCCACCGCGACCTGAGCGGGGTTGAACAGGTAGACGTTCACGCAGTCGGTGGCCAGCATCCGCTGCAATTCGGCGAACAGCCGGCTGCGCTCCTTCGGGTTGGTCTCCGCGGCGTGCCTGGCCGCCAGATCCCGGAAGGCCTTGCTGTCGTAGCCCCAGTAGTACGAGGGGTTCGCGTACTGCATGTAGTCGAGCGGCTCGACGTGATTGATGATCGTCAGGTCGAAGTTGCCCTTGAACGCGCCGCTGAGCCACTGCGCCCACTCGACGTTCTCGATCCTCGCGATCACGCCGACCCCGGCCAGCATCGCCGCGATCACCTCGCCGCCCTTGCGCGCGTATTGCGGCGGTGGCAGCGTCAGCGTCACGTTCAGCGGCGTGGCGACCCCGGCTTCCTTCAGCAGCGCGCGCGCCTTGTCCGGGTCGTACGGGTACATGCCGGTCAGGTCGATGTAGCCGGCATCGGTGGGCGCGAAGTGGCTGCCGATCGGGCGACCGTAGCCGTCGAGAACGCCGTCGATGAACGCCTTGCGGTCGATCGCGTGCGTGAGCGCGCGCCGCACGCGTGCGTCGTCGAACGGCTTGCGGCGGTTGTTGATCGTCATGATCCCCTTGCCCGAGGTGGCGCCGGTCTCCACCACGAAGCGCCTGTCGGCCTGCAACTGCTTCACCGACTGCGGCGCGTCGAGCCGCGGCAGCGCGTCGACGTCGCCGGCGAGCAGCGCGGCCACGCGCGCGGCCGGGTCGCTGATGAAGCGGAACGTCACTCTCTTCAGCTTCGGCTGCACGCGCGCACCCGGCCACGCCGCCAGCGTGATCGACGAACCCTTGCGCCAGTCCTGCAGCAGGTACGGGCCGGTGCCAACCGGCCGGGTGGCCGCCTGCGCTGCGGTCTTCGGGTGCAGGATGACCGCGGTGTTCTCGCCCATGCGGAACAGGAAGTTGCCGTCCGCGTGGTCGAGCGTGAGGATGACCGTGTGCGCGTCGGGCATGGCAATGCTGCTGATGTTGTCGAACACCGCCTTCTTCGCCTTGTTGGTGCTGCCCTCGGCCTTCGCGCGCTCGAAGCTGAACTTCACGGCCGCCGCGTCGAAGGCCTCGCCGTCGCTGAACGTCACGCCGCGGCGCAGCCGGAAGATGTAGCTCTTGCCGTCGGGGGCCACTGACCAGCTCTCGGCCAGCAGCGGCGTGACCGAGCCGTCGGAGTTGATCTTCGTCAGGCCTTCGAGGATGCTGTAGTGCACCACCTCGCCGATCGCGGCGGCCGCTGCGACGGTCGGGTCGAGGCTCGGCGGCTCGAGCACCTGCGCGAGCACGGCGTTGGACTTGCCGGCCTGCGCCTGCGCCAGCAGCGGTCCGGCGGCAAGCGTGGCGCCGAATGCGGCCGGCAGCAACAGGACGGAACGGCGATCGATCGTGGTCATGGTGGACTCTCCCGGGGCGAGGCGCTTCGATCGGTGGCGGCGGCGCGCGGCGCGTCGCCGCCGTCGTGAAACGGCGGTTCGGTGCCGGTGGCGGCGGCGAGCAGACGACGAGTGTATTCATGTTCGGGGCTGCGGAACAACCGCCCGGCCGGGCCGCTCTCCACCACGCACCCCTGGTGCAGCACGATGACCTCGTCGCAGACCAGATCCACCACCGCGAGGTCGTGGCTGATCAGCAGGTAGCTCAGGCCGAAGCGATCCTGCAGGTCCTGCATCAGGTTGAGCACCTGCGCCTGCACGCTGACGTCGAGCGCGCTCACCGGCTCGTCGGCGACGATCAGCTTCGGCCGGGTGACCAGCGCGCGCGCGATCGCGATGCGCTGGCGCTGGCCGCCGCTGAATTCGTGCGGGTACTTGTCGAGGTCGGCGCTTCGCAGGCCGACCGCCGCGAGCATCTCGCCGGCACGCTCGCGGCGCTCGGCGGTCGTGCCGAGGTGCTGCGCTTCGAGCGGCTCGGCGACGACGCGCGCGACCGGCTGCCGCGGGTCGAGCGAGCCGAACGGATCCTGGAACACCATCTGGAAGCCGGCGCGCGCGCGCCGCAACTCGCCGGCCGGCAGCGCGTGCAGGTCGCGGCCCTCGAACCGCACGGTGCCGGCGGTGGGCGCTTCCAGCGCCATCACCAGTCGCGCCAATGTGCTCTTGCCCGAACCCGATTCGCCGACCACGCCGAGGCTGCGGCCGGCTTCGAGCGTGAAGCTCACGCCTTGCAGCGCCTGCACCCGCTGCGGCGGGCCGAACAGCCGCTGGCGCGGCAGTCGATACTGCCTGGCCAGCCCTTCGACCTGCAGCAGCGGCGTCATGCGGCAGCCTCGCAGGGGTGCAGCGGAGTCATGCGGCCGCCTCGAGGTGGATGCAGCGCGCGACGTGATCGTCGTCGCCCGCCACCGGCACCGGCGGGGGCGGCGCGGCGCGGCAGGCGTCGGTCACGCGGTCGCAGCGGTCGGCGAACGGACAGCCGGCGGGCAGGTCGACCAGTTCGGGCACCCGCCCCGGGATGGTCGGCAGCCGCGTGCCGCGCGGCAGCCCGATCCGGGGGCGCGCGGCGAACAGGCCGCGGGTATACGGGTGCGCAAGGCGGCGGAACACGCTCGCGGTCGGGCCGCTGTCCACGACGGTGCCGCCGTACATCACCATCGTGCGTTGCACGTTCTCGCTCATCAGGCCGAGGTCGTGGCTCACCAGCAGCAGCGCCATGCCGTCTTCGCGCACCAGCGTCGCGATCAACTGCAGCACCTCGCGCTGCAGCGTCGCGTCCAGCGCGGTGGTCGGCTCGTCGGCGATCAGCAGGTCGGGCTTGCAGGCGAGCGCGAGCGCGATCAGCACGCGCTGGCGCTGGCCGCCCGAGAGTTGATGCGGCCAGGCGTCGAGCCGGCCCGCCGCCTGCGGCATGCGCACCCGCTCGAGCAGCCGCAGCGCCTCGGCGCGTGCAGCGCGCGCGTCCAGCCCCGGTGCAGTCGCAACGACTCGCCGATCTGCCGGCCTACCCGGTGCAACGGGTTCAGCGCGGTCATCGGCTCCTGGAAGATCATCGCGATCCGATCGCCGCGCAGCCGGCACCATTCGGGCTCGGCCAGCCCGACGAGTTCGCGGCCCTCGAACCGCATCGAACCCGCGGCCTGCGCGTCCTCGGGGAGCAGCCCGATCAGCGCAAGGCCGGTGATCGACTTGCCGGACCCCGATTCGCCGATCAGCCCGACGGTGTCGCCGCGGCGCATCGTGAAAGACACGCCGCGCAGCGCATCCGCCAGCCCGCGCGGCGTGCGCAGCGTAACGCGCAAGTCGCGAACACGAAGCAGCGGCACGTCGGCGTTCATCGGTGCCCTGCGCGTTCAGCGGCTGCGCGCGAGCTTCGGGTCGAGCAGGTCGCGCAGCCCGTCGCCCATCAGGTTCAGCCCCAGCACCGCCAGCACGATCGCCAGCCCCGGCCATACCGCCAGCAGTGGCGCCCGGAACATCTGCGCCTGCGCCTCGTTGAGCATGCGCCCCCAGCTGGGCAGCGGTGGCTGGGTGCCCAGTCCGAGGTACGACAGGGCCGCCTCCGCGAGAATCGCGGTGGCGAAGGCCACGGTGGCCTGCACGATCAGCACGTTGGCGATGTTGGGCAGCACGTGATCGATCGTGATGCGCCATGGGCCCTTGCCGGCGGCGCGCGCGGCGAGCACGTATTCGCGTCCCCACACCGCATTGGCCGCGCCGCGCGTCAGGCGCGCGAACACCGGAATGTTGAAGATGCCGATCGCCACGATGCCGGTGAGAAGGCCCGGGCCCACGATCGCCCCCAGCATGATCGCCGACAGTAGCGCGGGAAACGCGAACGCGAAGTCGGAGAAGCGCATCACCAGTTCCTCGACCCAGCCGCGGCGCGCCGAGGCCAGCGCGCCCAGCGCGACGCCGGCGACCAGGCCGATGGCCACCGCGAGCACGCCGACGACGATGCTGCTCTGCGCGCCCACCAGCAATTGCGAGGCGATATCGCGGCCCGGGCTGTCGGTGCCGAGCCAGTGCGCGGCGCCCGGCGATTGCAGCCGGTTGGGAATGTCGATTTCGGCGGGAGGCCACGGCTGCCAGAACAGCGACACGAGAGCGGCCAGCCCGAGCAGGCCACTGAGCGTCGCTCCGACGACGAAGCCGGGATGGCCGCGCGCGCGGCGCCGGAAGTCGCCGCTGCGACTCATGCGTCGCTCGGCCGCAGGCGCGGATCGACCAGCGCGTAGAGCAGGTCGACCGCGAAATTGATCGCCACCACCAGCGCCACCGAGAACATCACCACGTCGCGCACCACCACCAGGTCGCGGTTGGCGATCGCCCGGAACACCAACCGGCCGATACCCGGCAGCACGAACACGTTCTCGACCACGATGGTTCCGGCAACCAGGTTGGCCAGCTGCAACCCCATCACGGTGAGCACGGGAATCATCGCGTTGCGCAGCACGTGCCGGCGCAGCGTGGCGCCGCGAGTGAGGCCCTTGGCGCGCGCGGTGCGCACGAAATCCTCGCGCATTGCCTCGAGCACCGCCGAGCGCGTCATCCGCGCGAGGATCGCGGCCTGCACCGCGGCGAGCGATACCGCGGGCAGCAGCAGCGCGACGAGGCCGGCGACGAGTCCGCCGCCTTCGTCCTCGCGCCAGCCGGGAAAGCCTCCGGCGCTCACCCACTGCAGCTTCACCGCGAACAGCAGGATCAGCAGGATCGCCAGCCAGAAGTTCGGAATCGCGATGCCCACCTGGCTCGCCGCCATCACTCCGACGTCGCCCGCGCGCCCGTGATGCGCCGCGGCGTGGATGCCGAGCGCGAGCGCCAGCGCGACCGTCAGCGCCATCGCCATCGTCGCCAGCGGCAACGTGACTTGCAGGCGCTCGGCGATCAGCTCGGCGGTGGGGGTGTCGTAGGCCTGGCTGAGCGCGGTCTGGCCGCGCAGCAGCCCGCCGACCCAAGCGAGATAGCGTTCGGCCGCGGGGCGGTCGAGGCCCAGTTTCTGCTCGAGCGCGGCCAGCGACTCGGGCGTGGCGGTCTCGCCGAGGATCACCTGCGCCACGTTGCCGGGCAGCAGCTCGAGCACCGCGAACACCAGCAGCGACGCGACCGCGAGCGTCGCCGCGAAGGTGGCGACGCGCTTGAGCAGGTAAGGAATCATCGGGCGGGGCGCAGCGTGCGAAGGGCGCGAATGCGCATCGTGCCGGGTTCCGTGTCGAGTCGCGAGCGCCGCGTCGCGGCTGTCGCGGCGGTCGGTCGAAGGTCCGGGGAGGATAGCACCGGGTGCGGGGAGTCAGGATGCCCGCCAGCCGGGGTTCTCCGGCGATTCCGCCGCTGCCGACCCCATTGTGCGAAGGGGCACACAATGTGGGACCGGCCGCCGACGCAGCCTCGTCCGCGCCGGCGGTCGTCCGATCAATCTCGATCAGATGAGGTGTCCGCCATGATTGCGCATGCGAAATCCCGCAGATCCGGATTGCCGACCGTTCTCGCTGTGACCGCAGCGCTGTCGCTTGCCACCGGCGCGCTCGCGCAGGAGGTGAACCTGAAGCTGGGCGGCGCCGCGGAAGTGCCGCCGGTGACGACTTCCGCAGCCGGCACCGGCAAGATCACCGTAGGCGCCGACCGATCGGTCACTGGCTCGGTGACCACGACCGGCATGAAGGGCACGATGGCTCACATTCACGAAGGCGCGGCGGGCGTCAACGGACGCGTGGCGATTCCGCTCGTCTCGGACGGCGACGGCAAGTGGCTGGTGCCGGCCGGAACGAAATTCGACGAGGCGCAGTACGCCGCCTTCAAGGCCGGAAAGCTGTACGTGAACGTGCATAGCGCCCAGCACCCGGGCGGCGAAGTACGTGCGCAACTGACGCCGTGATCCGCTTCGCGATGCGCACGGGCGCATCCGGCCGTGCAGCGCAGCGCCTTGGAATCGGCGCTGCGGATCACGAACGGAGATTCCGATGCCCGACACCGTTGCCTTCATCGGCCTCGGCGCGATGGGCGCGCCGATGGCGGCGTGGTCGCAAGTGCCGCGCCCGCCACGATCGTCGTCGACTCGAGCACCAACACGCCCGCGATGGCGCGCGAAGTGGCGCAGGCCGCCGCCGCGCGCGGCCTCGCCTATCTCGACGCGCCGGTGTCGGGCAGCGTGCCGCAGTCGCGCAATCGCGAACTGGTCTTCATGGCCGGCGGCGACGCCGCGGCCTTCGAGGCGGCGCGTCCGCTGCTCGACGCGATGGGGCGCATGGCCCTGCACGTCGGCGCGAGCGGCGCCGGCGCGACGATCAAGCTGGTGAACAACATGCTTTCGGGCACGATGACCGCGGCGCTCGCCGAGGCCGTGTCGATCGCGCAGGCGGCGGGCGTCGACCCGCAGGCGGCGCAGGCGATTCTCTCCGAGGGGCCGGTCGCCTCGCGGCTGTTGCGCAGCAAGCTGCCGAAGATGCTGGGGCGCGACTTCTCCGCGCAGTTCCAGCTCGCATTGATGGACAAGGACCTGCGCTACTTCCTCGCACTGGCGCAGCAGGTCGACCGCCCGGCGCCGATCGCATCGCTGGTGCGCGGCCAGTTCCAGGCCGCGTGCCGTGCAGGCTTCGGTGCGCTCGACACCAGCGCGCTAGAGGGCCTGTTCACACTACGATCGTCCCCGCGTGAGTCCGAAAAAAGCGCGCAATCAAGGCGCAAAGCGCAGCCGTGGCGGGGCCACGGCGAGCATTTGCAACGCGGAGTGCGCGCTTTTTTCGCACTCACCCTCCGGGCCGGGGCCTGCCGGGCCGCCACACTTCGTTGCCGGCTCCTTGCGTGGCACCGCCACGCGCGTCGCCGGCGCCTCGTTTGGCGGCCCGGCAGGCCCCGGCGCGGGGACGATCGTAGTGTGAACAGGCCCTCGCACACATCGGCGGTGAGGCCGCGGCGCACTGACGCGCCGCGGCCGGGCTCGGCGCGCGCCCGCGAACGCCCCGCGGCGATCCGCGCCGTGGCGTTACTGCTGCACGGCCTCGATCTGGATCAGCAGCCGCACGCGGTCGGGGACGCCCTTGTCGACGCCCCAGCTCATTCCCCAGCGACTGCGCTCGATGACGGTGTCGAAGTCGCCGCCGCAGACGCGCGCCTTCAGGATCGGCGAGTCATAGCAGTTGAAGTTCGTCGCCTTCAGCGTGACCGGCAAGGTCTTGTCGAGCAGCGTCAGGTTGCCGGTGACCGCGGCCACCTTGTCGCCGTCGAAGTCGATATGCGTGCCGACGAACCGGGCCTTCGGCACGCGGGCGCTGTCGAAGAAGTCGGGGTTGCGCAGGTGCTTGTCGAAGTCCGCGATGCCGGAGCTGACCGACGCGGTGTCGATGGTGATGTCGACCTGTCCGGTGCGCGCGGCACGGTCGAGCACGACGTGGCCCTCGGTGCGATCGAATCGCGCCCGCACGGTGGACGTGTTGAAGTGCCTGACTTCGAAGGTCACGAAAGTGTGCTTCGGCTCGACGACGTAGCGCACCGGCTGCGCCTGGGCCGCGGCGACGATGCTCGCCAGCAGGATGGCGCCGACGATCGTCGGGACGGGAAATGCAGGCATGCGTACCCCTGATGCGTTTGTGGACAATCGGGGCATTGTAGGACCTGCGAGCCGCGGCGCTCGGCTCACCTCGGCTGCGGATGCCAGCCTGCTTCGGCGCGATCGCCCGGATCGAGCATCCGCGCCAGCAGCGCGACCACGGCGAGCGTGACGGCCACGCGACCGACCAGCACCACCCAGACGTCGGCACCCAGCGCCACCAGCAGGAGCGTGTCCTCGATCAGCGCGTGCGACAGCGACAGCCACGCGAGCGCGAGAAAGCGCGTGCGCGCCGGGAAGCTCTGGCGCTCGGCTTCCTCGATGATCAGCGCGCCACCGTAGGTGAGCCCGAGCAACACGCCCACCGTGGTGACCGGCGCGGCGCTCGCGTCCAACCCCGAGACGCGCAGCAGCGGCGCCAGCGCCCCGGTGATCCGCCGCGTGAGCCCGGTGCGCTCCAGCAGGTCGAGCACGACCAGCAGCGCGGCGATGATCGCGAAGGTGAGCGCCAGCGAAAAGGCGGTGCCCTGTACCCAGCCGAGCAGTCCGGCACTGGAGGCGTCGCCGGGCAGCGCGGAGCCCTGCAGCCAGTCGAACGCGATCGGCCCGGCCAGCACGCCGGTGAGCCGGCTGCCCCGGGCAATCGCGGCGCCGTAGGCCAGCGCAACGCCGAGCCGCAGCGCGGCAGTCGCCCAGAAGCTGGCGCCGGCGCGACGCACGATCGCCTGCTCGACCGGCAGCGCGTGCGCGAAAAGGATCATCGAGCACAGCGCGCTGAACTGGCCCGCGGTCATCTCGAGTCCGTGCGCGAGGCCGATCAGCGCCGCGATCGCGCCGTAGACGCCGACGAACACGCCGGTGATCCAGATCATGCCCGCTTCGGCCGGCAGGCCGATCCAGGACATCGCCGGCGCGATCGTGCGGCCCAGTGCGTCGATCCAGCCGAACTCCTCGCCCACCCTGACCGCGATCATCACGGGCAGCATGACCTTGACCAGCGCGATGAACAGCCGGCGGCTGCGCGCAAACAGGTTCGCGAGGTAAGACACGGGAGGCTTGCGGAGGGGGCGGCGCCGCAGCATACCCGATCCGGGCCGGCGCGCCCTGGGCTATCGTTCCGATCGACACCCGTTCTTGCGGCTGCTGCCATGTCCCGCGTTCGCCCCGATCACCTGGCGCTGCGTACCGTTGCCGAGCAGGCGTTCTCCCGGACCGCCGGCGCGCCCCTGGTGGGCGGCAATGCGATCCGCCTCCTCAGGGATGCCGGCGAGAACTATCCCGCCTGGCTCGATGCGATCGAATCGGCGCGACATTCCGTGCTGTTCGAGAACTACATCGTGCACGACGACGCCGTGGGTCGTCGCTTCGCCGACGCGCTGGCGGCGAGGGCGCGCGAGGGCGTGCGCGTGCGGGTGATCTACGACTGGTTCGGCTGCCTGGGCACGGCCTCGCGCGCATTCTGGAACCGGCTGCGTGACGCCGGCGCGGAGGTGCGCGCGTTCAATCCGCCGCGCTTCGACAGTCCGCTCGGTTGGGTGAGTCGCAATCATCGCAAGTCGCTGTGCGTCGACGATCGCGTCGCGTTCGTCAGCGGCCTGTGCGTCGGTCAGCGCTGGGTGGGCGACCCGCAGCGCGGCATCGCGCCGTGGCGCGACACCGGCGTCGAGGTGCGCGGCCCCGCGGTCGCCGACGTCGCGCAGGCGTTCGCGCGCGCGTGGGCCGAAACGGGCGGGTCGATTCCCGTCGACGAACTGCCCGTCGCGGCGGCGATCGCGGCCGCGGGCGACGTGGAACTCCGGGTGCTCGCGACGATACCGGCGGTCGCGGGCCTGTACCGGCTGGACCAGCTGATCGCTGCGCTCGCGCGCGAGCGCCTGTGGCTGACCGACGCCTATTTCGTCGGCACGGCGAGCTACGTGCAGGCGCTGCGCGAGGCCGCGATGGACGGCGTGGACGTTCGCCTGCTCGTTCCGGGCGCGAGCGACGTGCCGATCATCTCGCCGATCACGCGCAGCGGCTACCGCCCGCTGCTCGAGGCCGGCGTGCGGGTGTTCGAGTGGAACGAGCCCATGCTGCACGCGAAGACGGCGGTAGCCGACGACCGCTGGGCGCGGGTTGGGTCGAGCAACCTGAATGTAGCGAGCTTGCTCGGCAACTGGGAACTGGACATCGCCACCGAGGACGCGAGGTTCGCCGCGTGCATGCAGGACGCCTATCTCGCCGACCTCGAACGGTCCACCGAGATCCTGCTCGTCGAGCACAACCGCGTGCGCTGCGCAGGACTCGACGGCGAGCCTGTGCGCCGACGGCGCGGTGGGTCCGGCGGCGCCTCGGGCGTGCGAGGCTCGCGCGGCAGCGCCGGGCAGCTGGCGACGGGAGCGATGCGCGTCGGCAACACGTTCGGGGCGGCGATCGCCAACCGGCGCGTGCTCGGCGCCGCGGAAGCGAAGACGATGGTGTCCGCCGGCATCGGGTTGGCCGTCGTCGCGGTGCTTGCCGTGCTCTGGCCGAGGGTTCTGGCCTGGCCGCTCGCGGCGCTCGCGGGCTGGAGCGCTGCAGCGCTGCTGTGGCGAGTGCGGCGCCTGCACCGGGAAGCGGCCCCGCCGTCGCGCGGGGACGACCCGGCCGGCGGGCCGCGATGAACGGACCGCACTGAACGGACCGCACTGAGCGGGCCGCAACGAGCGGGCGCGGCCCGCGCTCAGTCGCGGTGCTTGCCGCGCCCGTTGCCCCGGCCGCGGCCTTGGTCGTCGCCGCGGCGGCCGCGGTCGTCGTCCCAGTCGCCGCGCCGTGCGTCTTCGCGATAGACGACCCGTGCGCCCGACTGGCGTGGCACATAGACGTCGTTGTACCAGCGTTCCTGGACGAAGTAGACCGGTCGCGCGCAGGCACCGTACTCGTGGCAGTGCTTGCCCCAGTGCTTCGCGTGTCCCGGCGGCACCCGCAGGTAAAGGGGCTGGCGCACGACGCCGACCGGCACCGACTGGATCACCATCGGCTCGGCGTAGACCACCTGCGGGCGAGGATAGTTGCCGATGTCGATCTGTCCGTAGAAGCCCGGCTGGCCGATGCTTACCGAGACACCGACATCGGCGGCGAGCGCCGGAGCGGCCAGTGCGGCCAGTGCGGCCAGGGCCGAGGCGACGAGCAGGCGTTTCATGAAACTGGCTCCACAGGGAAGATGCGTCCATTGTCGAATGCGCTGCGGGGCGCGCGGAGGACCGGATCGCGCCGGACATGCCGAACGGCGGTCGGCTGCCGCCCGGCGGTATGATAAGCAATGCTTATCGATTTCCGTAGCGGGCTGCGTTGACCCCGGGCAGCGACGGACTCGGCTTCCTGCTCGCCGACGTCTCGCGGCTGATTCGGCACGAGTTCGCCCGGCGCATGGACGCGGGCGCCTCGTCGCTCACCTTCGCCCAGGCGCGGGCACTGGTCTACCTGGCGCGTAGCGAGGGCCTGCGCCAGGTCGAGCTGGCGAGCCTGCTCGAAGTGCAGCCGATCACGCTGGGGCGGTTGGTCGACCAGCTCGACGCGCGCGGACTGGTCGAGCGGCGCGTCGATCCGGACGATCGCCGCGCGTACCGGCTGTTCCTGCGCCCGGCGGCCAGACCGCACCTGCAGACGATCCGTGCCGTGGGCGCCGCGGTGCGCGCCGACGCGCTGCGCGAGATCGACCCCGCGCAGGCGGCGGCCTTGTCGGCCACGCTCGCGCGCATGCGCGACAACCTCGCGACCAACGCAGGCGACGCGACGCGCGCCGCAGCGCCATGAGCGACGTCCCCGATCGCGTGCCCGAGGCGCCGCCGGCGCCGGCGTCGACGCCCGGTCCGCGCGATGCGAACCGCCGGCGCCGCACCTTGCGGATCCTGCTGCTCGTCGTCGTCCCGTCGATCGCCGCGCTCGTGGTCGCGGTCGTCTGGCTCACCGGCGGACGCTTCGTCGAAACCGACAACGCCTACGTGAAGGCGGACAAGGTGCCGGTCAGCGCCGAAGTCTCCGGCGCGGTGGCCGGGGTGATGGTCCAGGAGAACCAGTCGGTGGCGGCCGGACAGCCGCTGTTCCGGCTCGATCCGGCGCCGTTTCGCGTGGCCGTCGCGAAGGCGCAGGCGAAGCTCGCGCAGGCGCGCACCGACCTTGCCGCGATGAAGGCGAGCTACCGGGAGCAGCAGGCGCAGATCGCGCTCGCACGAACGAAGCTGGTCTTCGCCGAGAAGGAACAGCAGCGCCAGGCGGACCTGGCTTCGCGCAACTTCATCTCGGCCTCGAAGCTCGACGACGCGCGCCAGAGCCGGCAGCTCGCGGCCGACCAGGTGGTCGCCGACGAGCAGGATCTCGCGCGGATCGCGACCGCGCTGGGCGGCGGCCCCGGTGTGCCGGTCGAGCGCCACCCGGCGTATCTCGGCGCGCTGGCCGAGTTGCGCCAGGCCGAGCTCGACCTGTCCCGAGTCGAGGTTCGCGCATCGCTGTCCGGCACCGTGAGCCGGCTGCCCAAGCCGGGCCAGTACGTGGCGGCCGGGGCCACGGCCGCCGCGCTGGTGGCCGACGAGGCGCCGTGGATCGAAGCCAACTTCCCCGAGACCGACCTCACCTGGGTGCATCCGGGCCAGCGCGCCGAGGTGCGCATCGACACCTACCCGGGCCGCGTCTGGCGCGGCGAGGTCGAGAGCCTGAGCCCGGCCACCGGCGCGGAGTTCTCGCTGATCCCTGCGCAGAACGCCACCGGCAACTGGGTGAAGATCGCGCAGCGCGTGCCGCTGCGGGTCCGGCTCGATCCGCAGCCCGACGTGCCGCGGCTGCGCGCCGGGCTGAGCGCGGTCGTGCGCGTCGACACCGGCCACCGCCGGAGCCTGTTCGGCCTGTCGCTGAACTGAGAACTCCCGCATGAGCGCCGTCGCATCGTCCGGCGCCGCCGCGCACGCGCCGGTTCATCGCGGGCCGATCACCGTCTCGGTGATGCTGGCCACGATCATGCAGGCGCTCGACACGACGATCGCCAACGTCGCGCTGCCCCACATGCAGGGCTCGCTCGGCGCCACCTACGACCAGATCTCGTGGGTGCTGACCTCGTACATCGTCGCGGCCGCGATCGCGATGCCGCTCACCGGATTCCTGTCGGCGCGCTTCGGGCGCAAGCGCATCTTCATGGCGTCGATCGTCGGGTTCACGATCACCTCGATGCTCTGCGGCGCGGCGATGAACCTCACCCAGATCGTGCTGTTCCGCCTGATGCAGGGCGTGTTCGGCGCGAGCCTCGTGCCGCTGTCGCAGGCGGTGCTGCTCGACACCTATCCGCGCGAGCGCCACGGCCCGGCGATGGCGCTGTGGGGGCTCGGCGTGATGGTCGGCCCGATCCTCGGCCCGACGCTGGGCGGCTGGCTCACCGAGTACTACAACTGGCGCTGGGTGTTCTACATCAACCTGCCGTTCGGGCTGCTCGCGTGGTTCGGGCTGGGGCTGTACGTGCGCGAGACCGATCTCGACCCACGACGGCGCTTCGACCTGACGGGCTTCGCGATGCTGAGCCTGGGCGTGGGCGCGCTGCAGATGATGCTCGATCGCGGCGGCACGCTCGACTGGTTCGCGAGCGCCGAGATCGTCGTCGAGGCGATGCTCGCGGGGCTGGGCTTGTACCTGTTCGTCGTGCACATCTTCACGCACGAACACCCGTTCATCGAGCCGGCGCTGTTTCGCGACCGCAACTTCAGCGTGGGGCTGCTGTTCATCTTCGTGGTCGGGATGATCCTGCTCACCACGATGACGCTGCTGCCGCCGTTCCTGCAGAACCTGATGGGTTACCCGGTGGTCGACGTGGGCCTGCTGCTCGCGCCGCGCGGCGTCGGCACGATGTTCTCGATGTTCGTGGTCGGGCGCCTTTCCGGGCGCGTCGACGCGCGGCTGATGCTGCTGGTCGGGCTGCTGCTCGCGGCGTTCTCGCAATGGGAGATGACGCAGTTCGATCTCGACATCAGCGGCTGGGACGTGGTGCGCACCGGCATCGTGCAGGGACTGGGGCTCGGCTTCCTGTTCGTGCCGCTGTCGACGGTCGCGTTCTCGACGCTGGCGCCGCGGCTGCGCACCGAGGGAACGGCGCTGTTCAGCCCGGTGCGCAACATCGGCATGAGCATCGGCGTCTCGGTGGTGATCACGATGCTGTCGAGCAACACGCAGGCCAATCATGCGGGGCTCGCGCAATTCATCGAGCCGTTCAGCTTCGCGCTGCGCGCCGCCGCCGCGAGCGGCGTGATCGACCCCGCCACGCCGCTCGGCCTGTCGCTGCTCGACGCGGAAGTCACGCGGCAGGCGGCGACGCTCGCCTACCTGCAGGATTTCCGGATGATGACCCGGGTCACGCTCGCGGCGCTGCCGCTGATACTGCTGCTGCGCGGCCGGCCGGCCGCGAACGCCGCGAGCTGAGGCTGCCCGTCGCGGCGACTCAGGAGAGCCCCAGCAGGCGCATCGCGTTGCGCTTGAGGATCAGCGGCTTTACTTCGTCGCGAAACCCCGCCTCGTCGAAGTCCTTCATCCAGCGCTCGGGCGTGATCAGCGGGAAGTCGGAGCCGAACAGCATCCGGTCCTTCAGAAGCGTGTTCGCGTACTGCACGAGTTGCGGCGGGAAGTACTTCGGGCTCCAGCCGGACAGGTCGATCCAGACGTTCGGCTTGTGCATCGCCACCGACAGCGCTTCGTCCTGCCACGGCCACGACGGGTGCGCGATCACGATCTGCATGTCGGGAAACGCGATCGCCACGTCGTCCAGGTGCATCGGGTTGGAGTACTCCAGCCGCAGCCCGCCGCCGCAGCGCATGCCCGAGCCGATGCCCGAATGCCCGCTGTGGAAGATCGCCGGCAGGCGGTGCTCGGCGACGACCTCGTAGATCGGCCAGGCCATCCGGTCGTTCGGGTGAAAGCCCTGCACGGTCGGGTGGAACTTGAAGCCGCGCACGCCGTGCTCGGCCACCAGGCGCCGCGCCTCGCGCGCGCCCATCTTTCCCTTGTGCGGATCGACGCTGGCGAACGCGATCATCATGTCGGCGTTGCGCCTGGCCGCCTCGGCGATCTCCTCGTTCGGGATCCGGCGGCGCCCCAGGTGCGACTCGGCATCGACGGTGAACATCACCAGCCCGACCTTGCGCTCCCGGTACCAGGCGATCGTCTCTTCGATGGTCGGGCGGCGGTTCGAGCGGAAGTACTTGTCGGCCGCGCGGTCGTACTCCTCGCCATAGGCATCGAACGGGTTCCAGCACGAGACTTCGGCATGCGTATGAATGTCGATCGCGACCAGGTCGGCGGTGTTCACGGCAGGCTCCAGGCCGCCGGGAGCGCGGCGGCAAATGATTACGAAGAATAACTATCTGGCGGGCATGCGGCCGGCTCGCGCCGGAATGCCCCGATGATGCACCGCAACCAGCGCTGGTGTGCCCGCCAGCCGTACGGGGCTCGGGAAAACCCCAGTTCTGGTTCCGAAAAATTAGTTAATACTCATAAGTGAATTTCGCCGATACTCGGCCAACCTTTCCGGCCGCGCCCTTGCGCGCCCCGTCCATGCGTGCAGCGAAACCCGATCACTTCGAACCCTCGCAGCGCCTCGACCTGCTGAAGATCGAGATCGACGGCGCGATCGCGTCGGTGCGGCTGAACCGGCCCGCCAAGCGCAACGCGCTCAGCGACCCGCTGATCGCGCAGCTGCAGAGCTGTTTCCTGAACCTGCCCGACAGCGTGCGCGCGATCGTGCTCAGCGGCGAAGGCGAGCATTTCTGCGCCGGGCTCGACCTTTCCGAGCTGTCCGGCCACAGCGTGGCCGGCGGCATCGCGCATTCGCGCTTCTGGCACGCCGCGTTCGACCAGATCCAGTTCGGCCGCGCGCCGGTCGTGGCGGCGCTGCGCGGCGCCGTCGTGGGCGGCGGGCTCGAGCTCGCCAGCGCGGCGCACGTTCGCGTGGCCGAAGACAGCACGATCTACGCGCTTCCCGAGGGCCAGCGCGGCCTGTTCGTCGGCGGCGGCGGATCGGCGCGGCTGCCGCGGCTGGTCGGCTTCTCGCGCATGGCCGACATGATGCTCACCGGCCGGGTGCTCGACGCCAACGAGGGCCAGCTGGCGGGGCTGTCGCAGTACCGGGTCGCCGAAGGGCAGGGCATGGCGAAAGCGATGGAGCTGGCGCGGCGCATCGCCGAGAACGCGCCGATGTCCAATTTCGCGGTGATGCACGCGCTGCCGCGCATCGCCGACATGAGCCAGTCCGACGGCCTGTTCGTCGAGTCGCTGATGGCTGCGATCGCGCAGGCCGAGCCCGCGGCCAAGGACCGCATGCGCGCGTTCCTCGAAGGCAGGGCGCGAAAGGTGGGCAAGGCGTGACGCGCTATCGGGGCGCCCGCGTCGGCGCCTGCCTGAGCGCCGTGTATCGGCGCGATGCCGACGGCGTCGAGCGGCTGCGCTCGACCGAGGCGCTGCTGCCTTACCCGGAGCGGCTCACCGACCGGCTCGAGCAATGGGCGCGCGAGGCGCCCGCGCGCACGCTCGCGGCGCGGCGCGATCGCGGCGGCGATTGGCGGCGCATCGGCTACGCGGAAATGCTCGAGCGCGCCCGCGCGGTCGGCCAGGCATTGGTCGATCGCGGGCTGTCGGCCGAGCGCCCGGTCGCGATCCTGTCGTGCAACGACCTCGAGCACCTGACGCTCGCGCTCGGCGCGATGTGGGCCGGCATCCCCTATGCACCGATCTCGCCGGCCTACTCGCTGATCTCGCAGGATTTCGGCAAGCTGCGCCACATTCTCGGCTCGGTGACGCCGGGGCTGGTGTTCGCCTCGGGCCCGCAATATGCGAAGGCGATCCACGCGGCGGTCGACCCCGACATCGAACTGGTGCTGGCCGAGGGTCGCATCCAGGGCCGCAAACTCACGCCTTTCGATGCCCTGCTCGCCACCGCGCCGGGCACGGGCGTCGGCGCCGCGCACGCCCATGTCGGGCCAAACACGATCGCCAAGTTCCTGTTCACCTCGGGCTCGACCCGGGTGCCCAAGGGTGTCGTCAACACGCACCGGATGCTGTGCGCGAACCAGCAGATGCTGTGCCAGGCGATGGCCTTCCTCGCCGACGAACCGCCGGTGCTGGTCGACTGGTTGCCGTGGAACCACACGTTCGGCGGCAATCACAATACCGGCATCGCGATCTACAACGGCGGCACGCTGTACATCGACGACGGCAAGCCGACCGCGCAGGGCATCGGCGAGACGCTGCGCAACCTGCGCGAGATCTCGCCGACGGTCTACTTCAACGTGCCCAAGGGCTTCGAGGAGATCGCGGCGGCGATGCGCGCCGACGAGGTGCTGCGCCGGTCGCTGTTCGCGCGCGTGCAGGCGCTCATGTTCGCCGGCGCCGGCCTTTCGCAGCCGGTCTGGGACGAGCTCGACCGGCTCGCCGAGGAGACGGTGGGCGAGCGCATCCCGATGATCACCGGGCTGGGGATGACCGAGACCGCGCCGTCGTGCACCTTCGCATTGCGCGCCGGCGACGTGCGCTCGGGCCACATCGGCCTGCCCTGCCCGGACGTCGAAGTGAAGCTGGTGCCGATCGACGGCAAGACCGAGATCCGCTTCCGCGGCCCGAACGTGATGCCCGGCTACTGGCGGCTGCCGGAGGCCAGCGCGCACGCGTTCGACGAGGAGGGCTTCTACCGGACCGGCGATGCGGCGAAGTGGATCGACCCGCAGGATCCGCAGAAGGGACTGATGTTCGACGGGCGCATCGCCGAGGACTTCAAGCTCTCGACCGGCACCTTCGTCAGCGTCGGGCCGCTGCGCGCGCGCATCATCGCGGCCGGCGCGCCGTGCGTGCAGGACGCGGTGATCACCGGCATCGATCGGGACGACCTCGGGATGCTGGTGTTTCCGAGACTGGACGAGTGCCGCAGGCTCGCCGGGCTCGGCGAGGAGGTCGGGGCGGCAGGCGTGCTGCGGCACCCGACAGTGCGCGTGCTCTTCCAGGCACTGGTCGACCGGATGTGGCGCGACGGCACCGGCAGCGCGAGCCGCATCGCGCGCGCGCACGTGATGGCCGAGCCGCCATCGATCGACCGCGACGAACTGACCGACAAGGGCTCGATCAACCAGGCGGCCGTGCTGCGCAACCGCACTGCGCTGGTCGAGAAGCTGTACCGCGGCTCGCCGGCGGACGACGAGGTTCTGCTGCCGCGGGTCGAATGAACCACGAAGGGCCCGAAGGCCCGCAACATGGAGGTAGACGAGGCATGAAAACCGCGCTGCTCGCCGCCGGCCTGCTCGCCGGCGCCGGGCAACTGCGCCGGGGGCACGCGTGAGCCACGCGCATCCCGCGCTCGCCGACGCGTCCGACGCGAAGCAGGGGCTCGACCAGTCGTGCCTGCAGCACCTGCTCGGCTACCAGCTGGCGCAGGCGAACATCCCGATCCGCAAGTCGTTCCTGAAGAACATCGGCGAGCCGCTGCAACTGGGCACGGTCGAGTTCACCGTGCTGTCGCTCGTGGCGCACAACCGCGGCGTCACGCAGAAGCAGCTGTCTCAGGCGCTGGCGGTGTCGGCGCCGAACATCACCACGCTGCTCGACCGGCTCGAGCAGCGCGACCTGCTCACGCGGGTGCGCAGCCAGACCGACCGGCGCTCGCAGGTGATCCACCTCACGCGCAAGGGCGCTGCGCTGGCGCGCAAGGCGATCGAAGTGTCGCGGACGATGGAGCACGACGTGCTGCGCCACCTGAGCGAGGCCGAGCGCGGCATCCTGATCGAGTTGCTGCAGAAGGTCGCGCGCCACCGCCGGGCCTGATCGCCGCGCGGCGCGACCGCGTCATCCGGGGGGCGATCGTGTGAGTGCTCGCCGAGCGGAACGCGCACGCACGCCATCGTGCCGCCGCCATCGCGCGCCGCGAGGTCGACGCTCCACCCGTTGGCACCGGCGAGCTGGCGGACGATGGCCAGGCCCAGGCCGCTGCCGCCGGTGGCGCTGCTGCGCGAGGGCTCGAGCCGGTGGAACGGCCGGAACACCGACTCGCGCTCCGATTCGGGAATGCCCGGCCCGCGGTCGAGCACGCAGATGTCGACGCGGCCGTCGACGAGACGATATTCGATGTCGATCGGCTGCCCGCCGCTGTAGCGCAGCGCGTTGTCGACCAGGTTCGCCATGATGCGCTTGAGCGCCAGCGGCTTGGCGCGTACCCGGCAGTCGGGCCCCTTGCGCCCGCGTATCTCGGTGCCCTGGTGCGCGCGCTCGCCGGCGACTTCGGCGAGCAGGTCGCACAGGTCGAACTCGGTCGACTCCTGCTCGGCGAAATCGCGGCTCACTTCCGGGCAGCGCGCGATCAGCTCGTTCATGCCGTCGACGTCGCGCATCACGCGATCGAGCAGGTCGCGATCGGGCTTCTCCGACATCATGCCCAGCGCGAGCGAGATGCGCGCGAGCGGCGTGCGCAGGTCGTGCGAGATGCCGGCCAGCAGGGTGGTCCGGTTGGCGAGCAGCTCCTGCACCTGTTCTCCCATCCGGTTGAACTCGCGCGCCAGCGCGGCCAGTTCGGCCGGCCCGGACTCCGGCAGGGGATCGGGGCGCCGGCCCTGGCCCACGCGCTGCGCGGCCAGCGCCAGCTGCGACAGCGGCGCGATCAGCCATTGCGCCAGCCATCCCGAAGTGATCAGCGCAACCACCGTGCCGACCGTCAGGATCAGCATCATCGCCAGCCAGGGCTGCACGTCGACCCGGCTGGCCGGAAAGCCGACGCGCACGATGTCGCCGTCGATCGGCAGGTCGGCCCAGTACCACTGCTCGCCGTCGCTGGCGCGGCTGGCGAGCAACTCGATGCGCTGGCCGAGCCGGGCACCGAGCGCGGTTTCGAGCAACCGGAAGTAGGGAAGCTGCCGCGGGAAGGCGCCTGCCGGGCCGCGCGGGTCCTGCACCTGAAGACGGTGCACGCGGAAGATCCGCTCCTGCAGCCAGACGCGCTCGTCGGCGGGCTCCGACACCCATGAGCCGCCGGTGTCGATCATCAGCGCCGCGAGGTCGCTGGTCGCGTGGCGGCCCAGCGGCATCAGCGCGAACCAGGTGATCACCGCGATGGTGAACACCTGGAACGCGAACGACACCAGCGCGATCACCAGCGTGGCGCGACCGAACAGGGTGAGCGGGCGCATCAGGGCCTGGCGCCCGGCGAGAACAGGTAGCCCTCGCCCCAGACGGTGCGCAAGTAGATGGGGCGCGCGGGATCGGGCTCGATCCTGCGGCGCAGCCGGGTGACGCGCACGTCGACCATGCGGTCGAACGGCGTTCGCTCGTAGCCCTTGAGCAACTCGACCAGCGCGTCGCGGCTGAGCACGCGATCGGGATGCTCGAGCAGCACTTCGAGCAGTTTGAATTCCGCGCCCGAGATCTCGACCTCCTGGCCGTTGCGGGTGAGCCGGCGGGCTTCCAGGTCGACCTCGAAGGGGCCGAAGCGGCGCAGCCGGCCCGCGGGCGCCGGCACGGCCCGGCGCCGCAGCACCGCCGCGATGCGCGCCAGCAACTCGCGGTGGCTGAACGGCTTCGGCAGGTAGTCGTCGGCGCCGATCTCGAGTCCGACGACCCGGTCGATCTCCTCGCCGCGCGCCGACAGCATGATGATCGGCGGCGAGCCCTCGGCGCCCAGTGCGCGCGCCAGCGACAGGCCGTTCTCGCCGGGCAGCATCACGTCGAGCAGGATCAGGTCGACCGGGTGGGTCGCGAGATGGCGCTTCATCGCCACGCCTTCGGCTACGCCGGCGACGTCGTAGCCGTTGTCGGCGAGGTAGCGCATGAGCAATTCGCGCAAACCCTCGTCGTCGTCCACCACCAGTATGCGGCCGCGGGTGCGGGCCATGGCGCTGCCCCCTGAAACAACTCGTAACAAACGCGGGCCGTCGGCAACACGCCGGAAACCGGTCGCACCTAGTCTGTGCCAGGACCACTCGAAAAACCGGAGGGACCAATGAGCGCACGCGCGATTCTCCTGATTTCGATCATCTTTGCGGCAGGCTCGGCGGCGGCCGATCCGATCGGCATGCGCGCGAAGGGCGGCCACCCGGAGTACCTGTTCCTCGAGAGTCTGATGGAGCCGTGCCTGCCCTGCCACGGCAAGCCCAAGGGCGAACCCGACATGCTCGGCTACGCGAAAGACGGACTCGAGGCGGGCGATCTCATCGGCCTGATGAGCGTCACCGTCGCGGTCGACGACTGATTCCACTCCTGCGAGGAGGCACGACGATGAAGATGCGTTTCCTGATCCCGCGCAAGGCCGCCCTGTGCGCTGCCGTTGCGCTCGCCGGCCTGGCGCCGGGGGCCCTGTCGCAGGCGCGCGCGCAGGCGCCGGCGCCGACCCCGGAGATGGCCGAAATGCGGCGCGGCATGGAGCTGATGCAGAAGCAGATGGCGGTCATGACGCCCGAGTTGGTGGAGAAGGCCAACGCGTTGTCGCCGCAGATCAAGCAGTTCCTGATGAAGGTGGCGCTGAAGCATCCGCGCCAGAGCGACCGCCTGACGCTGCGGCAGGTCATGCAGGAGATCCTCGCCGACTACCGGGCGGTGGCCGGGGCGCTCGCGGTGGACAACGGCGAGCTGGCGGCGGATGCCGCGCGGCGCATCGCCAACCACCGCCTGCCGCGCGGCGGCATGTTGCCGTACCTGTCGCTGGACAAGGTGACGAACCAGGCGCTGTCGGTGCTGCCGGCGATGGAGGAAGCGGTCGAGGGCGGGGCGCGACAGCTCGCCGACGCCGCCGAGAAAGGCGACATGGTCGCGGCGGCGCAGCACTTCGGGACGGTGACCTCGGGTTGCGTGGCCTGCCACGCGCATTTCAGGGGACAGCCGGGCACGTCGCCGCGAGTGCGCGCGCCTTGATGAACGCTCGATTCAGCGCGACGACGATCGCGCAAAGGGGGAGACACGAATGAACATCGATCTGAAGAAGGCAGCCTGTCGCACCGCCGCAGCCGTGGCGCTGTCGTCGGGCTCCGCAGCGGCGCTTGCGGCCGATTGGGTGATGCTGCAGGCGATGGAGCCGCCGACGACCACGCACCGGGTGTTCGGCGTGGTGCAGGCCTCGTACACGAACTTCTTCGGCTGCGACAAGCTCGAGGGCCTGCGAGACGTCGGGCCCAACGCGTTCTCGCTGCTCAACGGCAGCTACAACGGCAACTGCCGGGTCGGCCCGGAATTGCGCGACAAGCAGTCGGACTTCAACCTCGACAACCTCGCCATCGGCCTGCGCGGCAACCTGATCCCGGGCCGCATCAACTACTTCACGATGGTCAACGCCGGCATGAACGGCTCGACCTACGATCCGCTGGACACCGACCGGGCGCGGCTGCTCAGCGTGACCGACGCCACGATGACCTTCAGCTACGTCCCCGGCGTGCGCGTGCGGGTCGGCCTGATGAAGAAGCCCGGCCCCGAGGAGCTCTATCAGGGGCTGGACGCGGTCAACTACATCTGGCCCACCGACTTCATCGCGCGCGTGCAGGTCGAGCGCTTCGTGCGTACCAACACGAAGGGGACCCGCCCGATTCCGGGCCAGAGCGACGGCACCGCTTCGTTCGGCGGCTACGACAGCGACATCGGTCGCGACTGGGGCATCCAGTTCTTCGACGCGTTCAAGCGGGACAAGTGGACCCACACCTACGCCGCGATGATCGGGCAGGGCAGCGGCGTGCACGACCTGAGCGACTACAACAGCTCGAAGGACCTGAACCTGTACTTCTCGTCCGAGTACGACCTGCCCGGCGGCATGGGGCCGAACAAGCACGGGGTGAAGGTCTACGGCTACCACCAGCGCGGCACGCGCAACTTCGAGATCACGCCGGACGGCAAGCTCAGCGACGACTTCGACTTCACCCGCCATGGCTTCGGCGTCAAGGCGCTCGGCGAGATCTTCGGCGCCGGCCGCGGCAAGCACCGGCTCGGCGCCGAACTGATGTATGCCAACGGCATGGTCTTCTACACGCCGACCGGCAACGTGATCGACGAGGCCTTCGGCGGGCAGCTCCAGGTCGCCGCCGAGAAGGGCAACAAGGCGCGCGGCCTCACGCTCGACTACGGCTACTACCTGAATCAGACCTGGGACTTCTCCGTGCGCTACTCGCTGAACGACGAGCTGTACCGCACGCTGGGCACGCCCACCTGGAACCGCGCCGACTACCGCAAGATCAAGGGCCTGACCTTCGGCGCGAACTACCGGCTCAATCCGAAGACGCGGCTGACGGTGAACCTGGAGCTTCGCGACGTCAAGGCGCCCAACGATGTCTACCTCGGCGGCACGCCCGCGCTGCGCGCGATCCAGACCAGCAACGCGCGCATCGTCTCCGATGCGGTGGGTGCGCGCCTCGGCGTGCAGCTGACCTACACCTTCTGACGGAGGAGTTGCGATGAAGCGCCTCGCCGCGGCGTGCGTCGCCACGCTCGCACTCGCTGCGCTGGCCGGATGCGCGCAGGCGCCAACTACGGCGGCGCCAGCGACCACCGCGGCACCTCCTGCCGCGATGGCGCCGGCCGCGACGGCGCCAATCGGCGCACCGCCTCCGGCCGCCCGGCCCGGGGCGTCGCCCGGCGCCAAATTCGCCGCGTTTCCCTGCCTGAGCTATACGCTGCCGTGCGGCAAGGCGGCCACGCGCAAGCCGGTGGCGAAGTCGCTGGAGGGCCCGCTCGCGGGGGACGCCGCGCGCGGCATGCGGATCGCGCACGCGCGCGACAAGGGCAACTGCCTCGCCTGCCACGTGATGAAGGGCGGCACGCAGCCGGGTAGCCGCGGGCCGGACCTCTCGCACTACGGCAGCACGGGGCGCAGCGACGCCGACACCTTCGCGGCGGTCTACGACATGCGCGCGCGCACCCCGGAAACGCTGATGCCGCCGTTCGGCACCAACGGCGTTCTCGACGACCAGGAGATCCGCGACGTGGTTGCTTACCTGCAGGCTTCGCGATGAATCGAACCCGCCTTGTTCGCGTCGCGGGCTGTGTCGCGCTGGCCGCCGGCGTCGCGGCCGGCACTGCCTCGGCGGCCGGCGAGCCGTACCGCGAAACGTATCCGCGCGCGCCGATCGACCCGGCGCGCGGCTTCGAGGGCGACGTCGGCTTCACCGACACGATCCAGTACTGGAGAACCGAACAGGCGCTGCAGCGCCACGCCGGCTGGGTGGGCGACCCGCAGCAGCAGTGGAAGCTCAACTGGAAGTTCATGGACCTCGATCGCATCGACCTGCATCCGGGGCACTTCGCGGTCGAGACCGGCGAGGCGCGCGCCGCCGCGCTGGCGAAGCGCGACCGGCGTTTTCTGGCGTGCCTCGGCGAGGGCAGCGAGAAGCTCGCCGGTCTTGCGGCCGGCTATCCGAAATACGACGCAGCGCTGGGCCGCGTGGTGACGGTCGAGGACCGCATCGAGAGTTGCGCCGCCGCCGCGCCGGGTGAGAAAGTGCCGCAGGGCTCGGTGGCCAACAACGAGATCTCGGTCTGGTTCAAATCGCTGTCGGCGGGCACGCCGATCCGGGTGGACATCGGCGACGCGCGCCTGATGGCCGCGTACCGGCGCGGCGAGGATCTGTTCTACGCGAAGACCGGGCAGCTCAACTTCGCCTGCGCCTCGTGCCACGTGCCCGGCAGCATCCTGGGCCACAAGCTGCGCGGCGAGACGCCGACCACGCCCTTCGCGGATGCGGCGCATTACCCGACCTATCGCACGCCGGTGAGCATGCTCGAATCGCTCCAGCAGCGCTTCGCGCGCTGTCACGGGCAGATGCGCACCCAAGCGCTCCCCCCGGGCGATCCGGCCTACGTCGACCTCGAAGTGTTCATGACCGTGCTTTCCAACGGGTATCCGGTATCGGTGCCCTCGGCCCGTTGACGCGGGCCGTTTCGCAGAAGGAGTCGAATCGAGTGGACCAGTTTCGCAGAACGTTACTGAAGGAATGCGGGGCCGGCAGCGCGCTGGCGCTCGCCGCGGCGTCCGGCCTGATGCACTGGCAGGACGCATCGGCGGCCCCGCGCCATGCGGAAGGCTTTGCCGCGAAGTCGCCCGGCGCCGCGCTCGCCGGCATCGGCGCGGCCGATGCGGTCCAGAGCGCGGACATCGTGATCACCACGCCCGAGATTGCCGAGAACGGCGTGCTGATCCCGATCGAGGTGAGCACCACGATCCCCGGGGCCCAGTCGATCTCCCTGCTGGTCGAGAAGAACCCGTTCCCGCTGCTTGCGCACTTCGACCTCTCCAACGGCGCGGAGCCCTACATCAACACCCGTTTCAAGGCGGGCCAGACCTCGACGGTGAAGGCCGTGGTCAGGGCCGGCGGCAAGACCTGGTTCGCGAGCCGCGAGGTGAAGGTCACGATCGGCGGCTGCGGCGGCTGATCGATTCATGGCAGCAAGGAGCAGCAAATGGCATCGAGCATGAAGATCCGTGCGCGGATCGTCGACGGATCGGCACACGTCGCTGTGCTGATCATGCACCCGATGGAAACGGGGCAGCGCAAGGATCCGGCCACCGGCAAGACCTTCCCGGCGCATTTCATCCAGACCGTCACCGCAACGATCAACGGCCGGCCGGTCGTGGACGCGCAGTGGGGACCGGCCATCTCGCGGAACCCGTTGCTCGGGTTCCGGGTGCGCGGCGCGAAGGCGGGCGACCGCCCGGTCGTCGAGTGGGAGGACAACCGGGGCGAGCGCGATCGCGCCGAAGCAACCATCGGATGAGCAAGGGAAGCAGCCTCGTGAGACATTTGATCCGATCCCTCGCGCTGATCGCCTTCGGCGCACTGCTCGCCGTGCTGCTCGCGCCGGTTGCCGGGCCGGCGCAGTCGTCATCGCCGCAGGCGGGGGTCGACGCCCGCGCGGCGCTGGTGCTCAGCGATGCCGAGCGACACCTGGTCCTGGAGGAAATGCGCAACTTCCTCGCAGTGCTGCAGACGATCAGCGAAGCGCTGCCCGACGAGGACATGAAGTCGGTGGCCGCCGCGGCACGGAAGATGGGCAGCGGTGCCGCCAACGAGATTCCGCCCGAGACGGTGGCGAAGTTGCCCGACACATTCAAGCAACTGGCGGGCGCGGTGCACACCAGCTTCGACACCATTGCGCTCGACGCCGAGTCGCTGGGCGATCCGAAGCACACGATGGGCCAGGTCGGCGAGATGCTCGGCAAGTGCAACGCCTGCCACGGCATCTACCAGATCGCGGTGCCGGGCCCGGCCGCGAAGTAGGTCCGATCGGAGCGCTCGCTCAGGGCTGCGCCGTCGCAGTACGCCGCTTCGTTGCCGCATCGCGGCGCGCGAGGCACCACCTCGCGAAGTCGTCGGGCGCCAGCGCGGCCGAGACGTGCCAGCCCTGCGCGAGATCGCAGCCCAGCGCGCGTAGCGCGCCGAGCGACTCCTTGTCTTCGACGCCTTCGGCGACTGCGTGCATGCCGAACGCATGCGCGAGTTCGACCAGCGAGCGCACGATGCGCCGGTCGCCGTCGTCGGAGTGGATGCGCCGAACGAACGAGCGGTCGATCTTCAGCTCGTGGAACGAGAACTGGCGCAGGTAGGTGTACGGCGAATATCCGGTCCCGAAATCGTCGATCGACAACCGGCAACCGAGGCCGTGAATCTGCTTCATCGCCTCGGCTGCGGTCCGCTGGTTCCGGATCAGCGCACTTTCGGTCAGTTCGAGCGTGAGCCGGGTTGCCGGCACGCCCCGGTGTCGAGCGCCTGGGACACCATCAACGGCAGCGTCGGATCCGACAGCGTTGCGGCCGACAGGTTGACCGCGACCGTCATGTCCAGGCCGAGGGCGGACCACTCGGTCATGCGGCGCAGGGCGGTGTTCAGCGTGAACCGGGTCAGCTGCACGATCAGCTCGCGGCGCTCGCAGATCGCCACGATCGCCTCCGGATTCGCGGCGCTGCCGTCGGCGCGGCGCCAGCGAATCAGGGCTTCGGCCGAGCTGCAGCGGCTGCTGCGCAGGTCGAGTTGCGGCTGGAAGTGGAGCTCCAGCTCGTTGCCGTCGAGCGCCTCGAGCAGCTCCTGCTCGAGTTGCGCCTGGTTCGGCGCATGGTCGCGCGCGCCGCGCAGCCGGCGCAGCCGGATTCCCTGGCCCGAAGCCGCGGCCCCGGTCACGGCCGCAAGCATCGACGCCGCGTCGAGACCTGCGGTCCCCGACGTCCACGCGACGCCGATCGACGGCTGCAGATGGATCGGTTCGGCGCCGGCGGATCCGGTCGGCACGGCGATCGGCCGACGGAGTCGATCGAGCAGGGTTCGGGCGGCGAGTTCGGCCAGCGGTTCGCTGGGCAGGTCGGCGAGCAGCACCCAGAGCTCCTCGCGCGATGCGAACGCGTACCGATCGTCGCTTCGCAGCAGGGTTTCGACCCGGCGCGCGACTTCGCCGAGCACCGTTCGCACGGCGGCACCGCGGCCGATCGCCAGCCGCCGGTCCGACGGGCTCAGTGCGACGGCGAGCAGCGCGGTCCGCGCGCCGCTGCCGCGCGCCAGTCGTTGTTCGAGCAGTCGCAGCAGGTCGGCGGGCGCCAGGCGCCCCGGCGCGCGTTCATGCCGCTGCAAGGACGTGTCCGTCGGGCGGCGCGCTCGCGTCGGCATAGTAGTCGTGCGGCTGCAGTCCGTAGGCTCCGGCCGGAAGTCCGCGGGCAATGCGAATCGGCTTTCCGTCGCCATCGACGGGCCCCCTGATCAGGTCGCGCTCGAACGGCGCCGCCAGCGGCACGTGGTCGGCGCCCGCCAACACGAGCACGCGCGGCTCCAGGCGGCGCACCCGGTTGTGGGCGATCACGATTGCCGCCTCGTCGTTCGACAGTTCGACCAGGCTGCCTACCGGGAAGACGCCGATGGCCTGAACGAACTGCTCGACAAGCGGCTCGTGAAACGAAGTGCCGCACCAGCCGTACATCTGCATCAGCGCATCCTGCGGCGCGGCGGCCTTCGCATACGGCCGGTCGGAGATCAGCGCGGCGAAACAATCCGCGATTCCGGCCATGCGCCCGAAGATGCCGATGTCCATGCCGCGCAGCCCCATCGGATAACCGGAGCCGTCGAGTCGCTCGTGGTGCTGCAGGATGCCCTGTTCGATCATCGGGTCGAGCTTCATGCTCTCGCGCAGGGCCTCGATGCCGAAGCGGACGTGGCGCCTGACCACAGCCTGCTCGGCCGGCGTCAGCAATCCGGGCTTTTCGAGCAGCGCCCGCGGCAGCCGGATCTTGCCGACGTCGGCGAGCATGCCGATCTGGCTGAGCCGCGCCAAGTCTTCGCGCGGAAAGCCGATGTGGCGGCCGAGCGCAATCAGGTGGATCGCGACCTTCAGCGAATGCTGGTAGGCGTCCTTGTCCTGGTCGCGAAGCCTCGCCACCCACATGACCGCGTCGGGCGTCTCGATCATGCTCTCGACGAGGTCGTTCGCGGCCTTCTCGACGACGCGCAGGTCGCTTCGGGCGCCATTGCGCAAATCTTCGAGCAGTGTTTGCAGCGTTTCGGCCCCGCGCTCCCAGGATTCGCGCGCGCGCGGAAGTTCCGCCTCGAGCGGCGCGGGCTCGCGATAGGGGCGAAGCGTCGTCCCCTGCGGCAGGCACAGGGCGTCGGCGGAGCCTTGCGGGCGGCTGGCGTCGTCGGCCGCGCGAGTTCGTCGTTTGCCACGGCCGAGCAGGGCCTCGAACAGCCGCCCCACCAAGGCGCGTCCGCCGCGTCGACCCGCTGCGCGCCGCGCGAGCTCGTCGCGCAGCCGGCTGGCCACCGCCGTGGTGGAGCGCCCGACATCGACGACGACGTATCGGCACGAGTTGCGCAGCGTCTGCAGCTCGGCGTTGGTGCGCACGAGCAGGGCTTCGAGCAGGAACGACGTGTCGAGCCAGGGCCGATCAAGCTCGGCGACGAACATCCCGAGCTCGAGTTGCTCGACAGGCAAGCGAATGCGGGAAGGCAGGCGCGACGAAGCCGGAGTTCGCATAGGTTCGGGTGGATCGCTTTTCCAGATGGTATGCAGGCGGCGCGTGGGCGCCAACGGTGCGCACGGGTTTTCGACGGGTGCCAGCAACGGGTGCCGACGAGCGGCGCCAGCGGCACCGTCGGCGGCTTGCGAAGTGCGCCGCGCGGGCCCTTGCCGAAGTCCGACGGGCTGCCGCGGCCACCTAACGCAGGCTGCGCCTGAGGAACGGCGCGAGCAACAGCGGCGCGAAGTACATCGGGATCTGCGCGATGCCCACGTACAGCGAGAACGCCTCGCCCGCGGTGCCGGCGGTGACGACCAGCACCAGGCCCATGTTGCGATTGCCGCGCATCAGCGCGGCGCTGTAGGCGCTGGTGACGCCGGCACGACGGAACACCGCATGGCCGGCCGGGCGCGCGGGCGACGCGATGCCGGCGAAGACGCCGGCCGGCAGCGCCCGGCGCGCCTGGCGGCCGAGCAGGCGAAGGGCGCGCAGGGGGCTCACTCGCCGCCCGCCGCCCCGGATGTTTCGTCTGTGTCGCTGCGCATCGCAGCGAACGATAGCGGATGAATCCGCGACGCCGAAGAGGTCAAGCTTTGCGAGCGGCCGTTGCTGCGGCGTAACCTGCCGAGGAGAGCCGCACCCCGGAGGCCGCACCCCGGAGATCCGGAGCGGCGGCCCAGGTTTTGTTCGACGATACGAGGAGCGCATCATGGCAGTGATCCAGCGCACGGCATCGGCAACCTGGCGAGGCGACCTGAAGGCCGGCGCCGGCCGGATCGACAGCACCAGCGGCGTCCTGGCGGGCACCCCGTACACCTTCATGACCCGCTTCGAGAGCGCCCTAACCCGGAGGAGCTGATCGCGGCGGCCAACGCCGCCTGCTACAGCATGGCCTTCGCGCATCACCTGAGCCAGCAGGGCCACGTGCCCGAGTCGATCGTCACCGAGGCCACGCTGTCGCTCGACAACGGCGTGATCGCCCGCATGCACCTGCGAACCCGTGCCCGGGTGCCCGGGCTCGGCGACGCCGACTTCCGGCGCATGGCCGAGGAAGCCGAGAAACAGTGCAAGGTCTCGAACGCGCTGCGCGGCAGCGTCGCGATCACGCTGGACGCCGAGCTGGCGACCTGAGAAACCACGCCGCGATCCGAAACCACTCTCGCGGATGCGTGTTATCGGGCGCGCGCATTCGCGGCACCTTAGACTCGCCGCTGGCAACCGGGAGACGACATGTCGGACAAGTGGCTGACCAGCCTGATCACCAGCGGCCCCCAGGAGGGTTTCGAACTCGCCATCAAGCTTTCGCGGATGGGCGTGAAGTACACGCAACCCTCGGGCGAGGTGCGCGACAAGCTGCGCCCCGAGTACGCCGAGAACGCCGACAGCCTCACCGCGGCATCGCAGGTGATCGCGGTCAACTTCCAGACTGTCGCGGCAGCGAACAACTACTGGCGTAGCTGATCGCCGGACTCCTGGGGTAGAGTCCCGGTCTGCATTGCGGACTGGGACGGCATGACTGCGCAACCCGAGAAGTGGTCCGGGCGGATCGGTTTCATCCTCGCCACGATCGGGTCGGCCGTCGGCATCGGCAGCATCTGGAAGTTTCCGTACGAGGTCGGCGCCAACGGCGGCAGCACGTTCGTGCTGCTCTACGTGATCGGTCTGGTGCTGGTCGTCGTGCCGCTGATGCTGGCCGAGTTCGCGATCGGGCGGCGCGGACGCGCCGACCCGTCGGGCAGTATCGCCGCGGTGGCGCGGGCGGCCGGCTCGAGCCGGCGATGGGCCGCCGCCGGTGTCCTCGGCGTGCTCACCGGTTACCTGATCCTGAGCTTCTACTCGGTGATCGGCGGCTGGACGCTCGGCTACGCAGTCGAAACCGCGCTATACGGCTTGCCCGGTGCCGACCCGCAGGCGGTCGCCGCGCGCTTCGATGCGTTCCTCGCTTCGCCGTGGCAGATGCTCGGCTGGCATGCGCTGTTCATGGCCGCCGCCGCGGTGGTGGTCGCGCGCGGCGTCGAGAAGGGCATCGAGACGGCCGCGAAGGTGCTGATGCCGCTGCTGGTGGCGCTGATGCTGCTGCTGGCGGCCTACTCGATCGTCGAGGGCGATCTCGCCGCGACGCTGCGCTTCCTGCTCGAGCCCGATCTGCGGCACCTGAGCGCTCGCACCGCGCTCGAGGCGCTCGGCCTGGGCTTCTTCTCGATCGGCGTCGGCCTCGGGATGATGATCACCTACGCGGCCTACAGCGGCGCCGAGATCAGCCTGAAGCAGGTGGCGGTGGCGTCGGTGGTGGCCGATACCGTGATCTCGCTGCTCGCGGGGCTCGCGGTGTTCCCGATCGTCTTCGCGCACGGGCTGGATCCGGCGAGCGGACCGGGGCTGGTGTTCGTGACGCTGCCGCTGGCGTTCGCGGGCATGCCCTTGGGCACGACGGCGGCGATCGCGTTCTTCCTGCTGCTGTGCGTGGCTGCGCTCGCCTCGGCGATCTCGCTGCTCGAACTGGTCGTCTCGCTGCTGATGCGGCGGATGAAGTGGCACCGCAAGGCGGCTGTCGCGATCGCCGCTTCGACCTGCTTCGTGGCCGGCATCGCCACCGTGCTGTCGTTCGACGCCTGGGCCGATTGGCGTCCGCTGACGAGCCCGGGCATCGCATCGACCGCCACCTTCTTCGACCTGCTCGACCAGTTGACCTCGAACCTGATGCTGCCGCTCGGCGGGCTGGCGATCGCGCTGTTCGCGGGCTGGGCGGCGCCGCAACGGATGCTCGCCGACGAACTCCGGCTCGGCCCGCTCGGCGCGCGCGCGATGCGCTTCTCGCTGCGCTATGTCGCGCCCCTCGGGATCGTCGCGGCGACCGTCTCGACGATCCTGCTGGGCGGTTGAAGCGCCGCCCTTCGTCCAGTTGCCTGGCGGCGGCCATCGGGTTAAAACTGCACGGTGAGCGACGAGGACCAGAAACTCGCGAAGGCGAGCCAGCCGGCCGCAGAGGCAATGCGGCTGCACCCGTTCTATCGCGGCAAGATGCAGACGCTGCCCAAGTGCGCGATCCGCTCGTTCGCCGACTTCGCGGTCTGGTACACGCCCGGTGTTGCGGCGCCGTGCAGGGCGATCGAGCGCGACCCGGAGCTGTCGTTCGAGCACACCAATCGTGCCAACTCTGGTCGCGGTGGTTTCGGACGGCAGCCGCGTGCTGGGGCTCGGCGACATCGGCCCCGAGGCCGGGTTGCCGGTCATGGAGGGCAAGGCGCTGCTGTTCAAGTACCGGGCGGCGTCGACGCGGTGGCCCTGTGCCTGCGCAGCGGCAGCGAAGACGAGTTCGTCCGCGCGGTCGAGATGCTCGAACCTTCGTTCGGGGCGATCAACCTCGAGGACATCGCGCAGCCGAAATGCTTTCGCATTCTCGATGCGCTTCGCGCGCGGATGAAGATCCCGGTCTGGCACGACGACCAGCAGGGCACCGCGGTGGTCGCGCTCGCCGGGCTGGTCAATGCGCTCGAGGTCGTCGGCAAGCGGCTCGATCGGGTGCGCATCGCGATGGTCGGCATCGGCGCGGCCAACAGCGCCACCTACCGGCTGCTGAAGGCGGCCGGCGTCGCGCCCGGCCAGGTCGTCGCCTGCGATTCGCGCGGCACGCTGCACCGCGGACGCGCCGACATCGAGGCGCAACAAGGCGAGTTCGCGCAGAAGTGGGCAATCTGCACCGAGTCGAACGCCGACGCGATCGCCGGCGGCGTCGCCGATGCGCTGCGCGGCGCCGACGTCTGCCTCGCGTTTTCGGCGCCCGGGCCGGGCACGATCGAGCCTGCGTGGGTCGCGACGATGGCGCGCGACGCGATCGTGTTCGTCTGCGCCAACCCGACCCCCGAGATCTGGCCGTGGGCGGCCCGCGAGGCGGGCGCGCGCATCGTCGCCACCGGACGCAGCGACTTCCCGAACCAGGTCAACAACTCGCTGTGCTTTCCCGCGATCTTTCGCGGCGTGCTCGACGTGCGCGCGCGCACGATCACCGATGCAATGGCGATCGCCGCCGCGCGCGAGCTGGCCGCGGTCGCCCGCGATGCAGGCCTGTCCGACGAACGCATCGTGCCGCGGATGGACGAGCCCGATCTCTATCCGAGGGTCGCGGCGGCCACGGCGCTGGCGGCGCAGTCGGAGGGGTGGCGCGGCTGTGCAAGTCGCGCGAGCAGTTGCTCGACGGCGCCGCTGCGACGATCGCCGCGGCGCGCGGCGCCACCGAAGCGCTGATGCGCGAGGGCTTCATCGCCGCGCCTGCGGCTGGCTGAATCAGCCGATGGCCGCGCCGGCGTGCCCGGCGCGGCACTCGGCCTCGCGGCCGCGCACCACGCGATGTCCGGCCAGCGCGCCGCGCGTTTCCGTGACGACCGTTCGCTGCAGTTCGGGTTCCGCGTCGCGGTGAAAGTAGATCACGACCCAGTCGAACACGCGGTCGAGCTCGTGCGCGCGCGCGGTGTTCGAATACAGCGCGGTGACGTGCCAGTCGTCCACGGTCGCGTGCAGCACCGGCAGCCAGGCCTTGCCGTCGGGGTTGAAGCGCTTCGGCGCGATCGTCGGCAGCCTTCCGGCCGCGGCGTCGGCACGATAGCGGCGATCGACGTCGAGCAGCAGGCTCACCGGCGGCTCGACGCCGGACGGTGGCGCCGGTCCGCGGCGCCGGCGGCGTGATCGGTCGAGCATCGCGGTAAGCGAATCGCGAATCGCGGCGGCGCGCCGCGGGCCGACGCCGGGAACCGCCGCGAGCCTGCCTTCGTGGCCGGCGACCTCCAGTGCCTCGAGCGTGTCGACGCCGAGGTGCTCGTGCAGCCGCTCGGCGAGCTGCGCGCCCACGCCCGGAATCGTCCGGAACAGCCGCACCGCGTCGATCGTGCCGCGCAAGCGGTCGAGCTGGCTCCAGGTTCCGCTCGTGAGCATCTCGGCGATCGCACCGGCGATGCCGGGGCCGACGTTCGGGATCGCGTCGAGCCCCGACAGGCCGCGCGCCTCGAAGACCGCGCGCAGGTCTTCCGGCAGCGCGGCGATGGTGTCGGCGGCCTTTCGGTAGGCGCCGACGCGAAACGGGTTCGCGCCCTGAGCCTCGAGCAGGTCGGCGCCTTCGCGAAGGCGCTGCGCGATGTCCTGGTTCTCGGCGTGCGGGGCGCTCATCGCGGGATCGGTCGCCGCGCCGGTCGCTGCCTCAGTTGCCGCCTCGGTTGCCGCTTCAGCGGCCGCGCTCCAGCGACAGCAGCTCGGTGCGCATCCCGAGGTTGGTGAGCAGTTCGCCGAGCATCGCCGAGGTGACCGTCTCTTCGCCGATCGCGCGGATGCCGCGGCTCTCCATGCACATGTGCCGGCAGCGCACCACCACGCCCACCGCGGCGGGATCGAGGTGCGTCATCAGCGCGTCGGCGATCTGGCGCGTCATGCGCTCCTGCACCTGCAGCCGCTTGGCGAAGCAGTCGACAAGGCGCGTGAGCTTGGACAGCCCGACGATCGCGCCCTTGGGCACGTAGCCGACGGTGGCCGTGCCGAAGAACGGGGCGAGGTGGTGCTCGCAATGACTGTAGACGGGGATGTTGCGCACCACGATCAGCTCGTTGTACTTCTCGGCGCCGTCCTCGAACACCTTGAGGATCTCGGCCGGGTCCTGTCCGTAGCCGGACGTCCAGTGCGCCCAGGCGCGTTCGACCCGCGCGGGCGTTTCGCGCAGGCCCGGGCGGTCGGGGTCTTCGTGCAGGCTGCGCAGCAGTCGACGCCAGTCGGAGCGACTGAAGGGTCGATCGTCGGAGTCGTCGTCCATGTCGCGTGCCTCGCCAGTGATGAATTCCGCAGTCTACTGGACGGGCCGGAGGGATCGGGTACGATCGGGCACATGGTCAAGCCCGCCCCTGCGAGGGAACGTACGGTCAGCCGCGATCCCGAGGCCACCCGCGAGGCCATTCTTTCCGCAGCCACCGACGAGTTCGCCCAGCACGGGCTCGCCGGCGCGCGCGTCGACCGCATCGCCGAGCGCGCCGGTGTCAACAAGCGGATGCTGTACTACTACTTCGGCCAGAAGGAAGGCTTGTTCCTGGCGGTGCTCGAGGGCGCGTATCAACGCATCCGCGAGGAAGAGCACAAGCTGAACCTCACGCAGGTCGAACCCACCGAGGCGATCCGCCGGCTGGTGGCGTTCACCTGGGACTACTACATCGCGCATCCGGAGTTCATCACGCTGCTGAACACCGAGAACCTGTATTGCGCCGGGCACCTGAAGAAGTCGTCGAGAGTGCGCACTGGCACTCTCCGTTCGTCGCGATGATCGCCGAGGTGCTCGAGCGCGGCCGCAAGGCGGGAGTGTTCCGCGCCGGCGTCGACCCGGTGCAGCTGTACATCTCGATCGCCGGGCTGGCGTACTTCTACCTGAGCAACCGCTACACGCTGTCGACCATCTTCGACCGCGACCTGATGACGCCGAAGTCGCGGGTGGAGCGGCTGTCGCACATGACCGACCCGGTGCTCGGCTACCTGGTGCGCGACTGAACCGCCGTGGGGCCGCCTCAGTCCATGCCGAGCAGCTTGTAGATGCGCCGCGTGTAGGCGCCGAATTTCTCGCCGGTCTTCATGTCGAGCGTGCGCGGATGCGGCAGGTCGATCTCGAAGTTGTCGGCCATGCGCGCCGGACCGGCGGTGAAGACGACCACGCGGGTGCCGAGGAACACCGCCTCGGAGATGCCGTGCGTGACGAAGATGATCGTCTTGCCCGATTCCTTCCAGATGCGCAGCAGCTCGAGGTTCATCTTCTCGCGCGTGAGCGCGTCGAGCGCCCCGAACGGCTCGTCCATCAGCACCAGCTTCGGGTCGTGCACCAGCGCGCGCGCGATCGCCGCGCGCTGCTGCATGCCGCCCGACAGTTCGTACGGGTACTTGCCTTCGTAGCCCGCGAGGCCGACCAGCGCGAGCAGCTCGCGGCCGCGCTCGCGCGCCGCGGCCATCGGCAGTCCGAGAAGCTCGGCCGGCAGCAGCACGTTGTCGAGGATGCGCCGCCACTTCAGCAGCAGCGGCGCCCGGAACACCATGCCGATGTCGCGCGCCGGGTCGAACGGGTGCGTGGACGACCCGATGCGCACCTCGCCGCCGTCGTGCGGGTGCAGTCCGGCGAGGATCTTCAGCAGCGTGGACTTGCCGCAGCCCGACGGGCCCACCAGCGAGACCAGCTCGCCGGGCATCACGTCGAAGCTGGCGTCGGAGATCGCCAGGTGCTCCTTGCGCCCGGTGCGGTAGACCTTGGTGACGCCCGAGAGATGAATGAAGGGTTCGACGCTCATCCGACGCGCGCGTCCTTCGGCACCAGCAGGCGCTCCATGCCGAGCACCACCCCGTAGAGAATCATGCCGAGCAGCGTGATCAGCATCACCGCCATGAACATCGCCGGCGTGTCGAGCGTGACCTGCACCTGCAGCATCAGGTAGCCCAACCCCTTGTCCGAGCCGAGGAACTCGCCGACGATCGCGCCCGCGACCGCGAGGATCGCGGCGACTTTCATGCCGGCGAAAATATAGGGCAGCGACCCGGGCAGCTGGATCTTGACGAACAGCTGCCAGCGCGAGCCGCGCAGCGAGCGCACCAGGTCGAGCAGGTCGGGCTCGATCTCGCGCAGGCCGCGTGCGGTGGTGAGCAGGATCGGAAACACCGCGATCGAGAACGCCATGATCGTGTTCGGGAAGACGCCGTACTTGAACCAGACGATGATCAGCGGCCCGAGCGCGACCTTCGGGATCATGTTCAGCGTGACGAGAAGCGGCATGAACAGCGATTCGAGCGTCTTCGACCAGGTGAAGACGAGCGCGAGCAGCACACCGATCACCAGCGCCAGGAAGTATCCGCCGAAGATCTCGGTGGCGGTGACGGCCACGTTGGCCCACCAGTCGTAGTTCGGCGACAGCAGCGCCTCGAAGGTGGCGCCCGGCGACGGCATCACGAACTTCGGCACGTCGCCCGGGCGCACGAACAGGTACCAGATGACGAGCAGCCCGAGGTGGGCCAGCACCGCGAGCGCATAGCGGCCGAGCGAGGGTTTGAGCCGATCCATCGTGCGGGACTCCGTCAGGCGAGCCACTTCGACAGGTTGGCGGCGACGAACGCGTCGTCCGACAGGTCGGCATGCTCGCGGCAGACGCGGTCGATCTCCTCGGCCTGGCCGGGCGACAGCACTTCGGCCGGGTCGAGGCACCAGGTGCCGGCCATCAGGCCCTGGCGGCGCAGCACCTCGTGGCAGCCGGGGATGCAGCCGGCGAAGTCGTGCGCGACGTCGAAGAACGCGCTGTTGCAGTCGGTGACGCGCGAGTCGAGCGCGAGCAGTTCCGCGTCGATGCGCCCGGCGTCGATCGCCCCGTGGATGCGATCGAGCAGCGCCACCGCGCTCTTCGTCCACACGCTCCAGTGCCCGAGCAGGCCGCCGCGGATGCGCACCGTGACCTGCTCGTCGCCGCGGCGCACCGCGAACGGCGCCAGCAGGTCGAGGACGATGTGGTCGTCGTTGCCGGTGTAGAGCGTCACCCGGTCTTCCGCGCCCGCCGCGACCACGCCGCGCACCACGTCGAGCGTGCGATAGCGGTCGAAGGGCGCCATCTTGATCGCGACGACGTTGTCGATCGACGCGAAGCGGCGCCAGAACTCGGCCGGCAGCGCGATGCCGCCCACCGCGGTCTGCAGGTAGAAGCCCGTCAGCGGGATGACGCGGGCCACCGCCTCGCAATGCGCGATCAGCTCGTCGAGCGACGCGCCTTTCATGGCCGCAAGCGACAACAGGCCGGCGTGGTAGCCGTGGCCGAGCGCCACCTGCGCCTCGGCGCAGGCCTGCGCGGTGCGACCGGCGAGCCCGGCGATCATCACCAGCGGCCGGTCGGTGGCTTCGCGGGCGGTGCGCGCGGCGAGTGCGAGCACCGGTTCGTACAGCCCGACCTCGCGGATCGCGAACTGGGTGGAATGCACGCCCACCGCCAGCCCGCCGGAGCCGGCGTCGACGTAATAGCGGGTGAGCGCGCGCTGGCGCACCGGGTCGAGCCTGCGCGAGGCGTCGAGAGCGAGCGGATGCGCGGGAATGACGGTGCCGCGCCGAAGCAGCGCCAGCACCTCGGCGGGCAGGTCCGACCGGTGAAGGGACATGACGCTAATTCATTTCGAGCCGTCGGCTCGGCTATACTTGGCGGCGATGTAACCAGACAGTTAATTTACTCTAACGCAGCGGCCCTTTATCGTCAACGATTGCGGCGCCTTGACGATGTTTCGAGCACGTCGATGACATCGATCACCCTGCCGCGACCGAAACACCGAGGAGACACCATGTTCGCGCGAACGATCCTCGGAGCCGCTGCCGCGGCCATCGCCTTTGCCTCGGCACCCGCGCTGGCCCAGCAGAAGCTCGACTTCATCCTCAACTGGGTGCCGGGCGGCGACCACGCGCCGTACTACTACGCGAAGAAGCTCGGCTGGTATGCCAAGGAGGGCATCGACCTGAACATCGAGCCCGGCAAGGGCTCGGCACTGGCCACGCAGAAGGTCGGCGCGGGCGCGAATCCGATCGGCCTGGCCGACATGGCCGGCGTGCTGGTCGCGAAAGGCAAGGGCGCCGACACGGTCGCGGTCTTCAACGTCTATGCCAACTCACCGCAAGGGATGTACTGGCTGAAGAGCTCGGGCATCAAGGGCGTGAAAGACTTCGTCGGCAAGAAGATCGGCAACCCGGCGGCCGACGGCGCGCGCGTGATGTGGCCGGCGCTCGCCAAGGCCAACGGCATCGACCCGAAGTCGGTCACCTGGGTGAACATCGACGCCAACGCGAAACTGGCGGCGCTGAAGGCGAAGTCGATCGACGTGACGACCTCGTTCTACAACATCCACCACGTCTTCCAGCGCGAACTCGGCGACGACATGGGCTTCCTCGCCTGGCGCGACGCGGGCCTGAACCCGTACGGCAACTCGATCATCGTCAACGCGAAGTTCCTCGAAGGCAACCGCGCGACGATCGACAAGTTCGTCAAGGTCACGCAGCGCGCCTTCGCCGCCTGCGTGAAGGAACCCGAACCCTGCGTGCAGGCGCTGGTCGACGCCAACGGGGCGCTGAAGTTCGACAACGAGTTCACCAACTGGAAGCTGGTCGAAGTGCTGATGAGCGACAAGTTCTCCCGCGAGATGGCGCTGGGCATCCACGAAGACGGGCGGATGAAGGCGGACTACGAGCTGGTGAAGGAGTACATCGGGCTGGACAAGCCGTTCGATGTGAAGGCGGTGTACACGAACGAGTTCCTCGATCGCTCGATCAAGATGCCAAAGTGATCTCCGCTGCGGCGGCGGCGTTTGCGTCCCGACGGGCCGTGCGCGGGCGCCGCTTCGGGAACGGCTTCGGGTCTCGGCGCTGCGAGGGGGCGCTGCCCGGCGGCGGAGCGTAGCGCTCGGGTGCGCCCCGGGGCGCTGTGCGGCTCGGCATGCGCCGGGCCGGTGCTGCGGCCCCGCTTCGCGGGGCTTCCCTCGCCTCCCTCGGAATTCCGCACCCGCGGCCGACACGCGCTGCGCGCGTGACGGCGACGGGTCCCGCGGAATTCCTTTCGGAAGCGCTCGGCTTGCACAGGCCCGGCGCATGCCGAGCCGCACAGCGCCCCGGGGCGCACCCGAGCGCTACGCCCCGCCGCCGGGCAGCGCCCCCTCGCAGCGCCGAGACCCGAAGCCGTCCCCGAGGCTGCCCGCGCACGGCCCGTCGGGACGCAAACGCCGAACGAGGCTCCGATCCGCTGAAGGGGGGCGTCAGCCGGCGGTTGCCCGGGTCAGCCCAGTTCGGGGCCGGCGACGAGGACGATGGGGGCGGGGTCGCCGGGGACTTTGCGCAGGCCGCGGATCATTCGGGTGAAGGGGCGCTGGAAGGCGAAGCCGCGGGATTGGAGCCAGGGGAGCAGGTCGGCGTGGCGGTCGGTGAGGTCGAGGTAGACCGGGCCGTCGATGCTGGAGAGGGCGGCTTCGAGGAGCGCGCGGGCGGTCGCGGTGTCGGGGGCGAGCAGGGGACCGAGTTGGGTCGCCTCGCGGCCGTCGCGGCCGAAGACGAAGCCGGTGATGCGGCCGTCGCGTTCGGCTACGCGGGCGGCGTTCGGCAGGCGCGCGGCGAGCGAGCGCAGCAGCGCTTCGCGGTCGGCGCCGAAGGCCGGGCGATCGATGCGCAGGATTGCGGGCCAGTCGGCGTCGCGTGGTGGGCGCACGGCGATGGCTTCGGAGACCTCGGCGGTGCCGGGGCTGCGCGACCCGGATGCGGCGGCCGGCGCCTCGCGCCGATAGCGGCTGAATCGCCAGCAGTCGACGAACCCCAGCGGCAGGTAGATCGGGCGGCCGGCGGGCGTGGCGTCGAGGATCGCCGCGATGCCGCGCCACGCCAGTTCGTCGAGCGCGTGGGCGAGCAGCCGCGTCGCATAGCCGCGCCCGCGGAACTCGGGCAGCACCAGCACCATGCTCACCCACGCGAACTCGCTGCCGTAGGGCAGCGCGGCCGCCGACGCGGCGAGTCGTTCGGTGCCCGAGGCATCGGCGGCGCGAATGCCCCGGGCGCGCCCCAGCGTGAGCATCAGGCGCCAGTCGGCTTCGTTCTGGTTCCACGATGCCGAGGCCGACAGCGCGACCGCGTCGACGAGGTCGGCCACAGCCAGCCGCGCGACCTCAGTACTTGCCATCTCGGGTCGAGAAGTGCGTTGGCTTTCCCAGGCTCGGCTGGCCGCGCTCGATCCAGTCGGCGATCCAGTCGATCATCGCGTCGATCGGCACGCGCGGCTTGCCGAACAGGCACTGCGATTCGGTGGTGTCTTCCAGCCACGCGGTGGGCGCTTCCTCGCCCACCAGCACCGGCTTGCGCCCGAAGCGCCTGCCGAACTCGCCGGCGAGCCAGCGGATGCGGGTGTGCCGGGGCCCGGTGATGTTGATCGGCGACGTGGGCGTCGTGCAGTGCGCGAGCAGTCGCAGCGACTGTTCGTTCGCGTCGCCCTGCCAGATCACGTCGGCGTGGCCCATCGTGATGTCGAGCGGCGTGCCGCCGAACACCGCGGAGGCGACGTCGAAGAGCACGCCATAGCGCGTGTCGATCGCATAGGAGAGCCGCACCAGCCGGCCCGGCGTGCCGTACCTGTACGAGCCGTACTCGAACATCCGCTCGCGGCCGACGCAGGAGTTCGCATAGTCGCCTGCCGGCGGCATGGCCGGCGTGCGCTCGTCGGCGCCCGGGCCGTCCACAGGCACGAACGGATACACGCAGGCGGTGGAGAACGCGACGATGCGCATCTCGCGGAACGTATCGGCCACCATCATCGGCACGCCGACGTTCATCATCCAGGTGAGCGATGCGTTGTCGGCGGCGCCGAACTTGTGCCCGGCCATGAAGACCAGGTTGCGCACGCCGTCGCCCACGTTGGGCAGGCGCTCGAGCGCGGAACGGTCGAGCAGGTCGCAGGCGATGCATTCGACGCCGTGGCGCTCGAGCGAGGCGACCAGCGTCGGGTCGGAGAAGCGCGCGACGCCGATCACGCGGCGCCCGGGCGCGGCGCGGCGCGCCATGCGCGCCAGCGTCGGCCCCATCTTGCCGCCGACGCCGAGCACCATGATGTCGCCGTCGACCTTCGCGAGGTCGGCGACCAGCGCCGGGGAGGGTTCGCTCATGAAGGTTTCGAGCGCCTCGACGTCGTCGAAGCGCTTCGGCAGGGCGGACATGTCGGTCTCCAGTTACCTCGTGTCGCGGGCCGCGATGCCTTCGAACCGGTCGCGGCCGGCGCGCAGCGCGCGGATCTTGGCGTCGGCAATCGAGCGCCCGAGCATCCAGAAGCCGCAATCGGGGTGGATGTATCGCACGCGGCCGGTGCCGAGCGTCTTCTCGGCGCGCTCGATCGCGCGGGCCACGTCGTCGGCGCTCTCGACGTCGGTCACCTTGATGTCCACCACGCCCAGCCCGAAGCCGATGCGCGGGTCGAGGTCGGCGAACACCGCGAGTTCTTCGGGCGGCCGGTGCGCGCATTCGAGCACCACGTGATCGGCGTGCAGCGCGTTCAGGTAGCGCACGAGCTTGTCCCAGCCGCCCTTCTGCACCGTCTGTCCGCCGTAGTTGCCGAAGCACAGGTGAACCGCTGGCGTGCCGGGCACCGCGTCGAGCACGCGGTTGATCGCGGAGGCCGCCCATTCCCATTCTTCGGGGTGGCCGGGCAGGTTCGCCTCGTCGATCTGCACCACGTCGGCGTCGAGGTGGCGCACCTGCAAGGCCAGCACGTCGGCGAGCGCGTGCGCGAGCTCGGCGGTGTCGCGGTAGTGCCGGTCGATCAGCGTCTTGGCCAGCATGTGCGGGCCGGTGACGGTGAACTTGAACGGCCGGGTGGCGAGGGCCTTCGCGCGCGCGCAGGCGAGCGGCAGGTCGAGGCTGCCGTGGCCGAGCGGACCCACCACGGTGCCCGGCGGGCGGGTGCGGAACTTCATGTCGCTGTCCGATCGCCACGCGATCAGGTCGTCGAACGAGAAGCGCTGCGTGATGCCGTCCATCGGGCGAACGAAGTATTCGATCATCCCGTTGGTCTCGGGATGATCGATGTCGAAACGGTACAGCTCGCCGTCGCAGACCGGGTCGACGCCGACCCGCTCCTGGATGCCGATCACCACGCGCGTGGCGTCGAGCAGCGCCTGTTCGGAGGGGCTCGCGACGAGCCAGTCGGGCACCGGATAGGAGCCGACGACGGTGGTCTTGATCCCGGGCATGGGTGTGGCCCCGCTGCTGAGCTATGTTAACCAGATGGTGAGAAATCGATGGTATCGCGGCCCCCGGCACGCTTCAAGTTCTCTTGACGCTGCACGGGCCGGGGTCGTAGACTAGTTAACCAACGAGTTACAAAACGGGCTGCGCCAATGGGCACGCAACGACTCGGCATCGTGATGCACGGCGTCACTGGCCGCATGGGAATGAACCAGCACCTGATCCGCTCGATCAGGGCGATCCGCGAGCAGGGCGGCGTGAAGCTCGCCAACGGCGATCGGGTGATGCCCGACCCGATTCTCGTCGGGCGCGGCGCCGAGCGCATGGAGGCGCTGGCGAAGGCGCACGGCGGACTGCGCTGGAGTACCGATCTCGACCGCGCGCTGGCCGACCCGCAGGACACGGTGTTCTTCGATGCCGCCACCACGCAGATGCGCCCGGCGCTGGTGAAGAAGGCGATCGCCGCCGGCAAGCACGTCTATTGCGAGAAGCCTTCGGCGACCAACCTCGCCGAGGCGATGGAGATCTACGAGGCTGCGCGCAAGGCCGGCGTGAAGCACGGCGTGGTGCAGGACAAACTGTGGCTGCCGGGGCTGCTGAAGCTGAAGATGCTGATCGACTCGGGCTACTTCGGCCGCATCCTGTCGGTGCGCGGCGAGTTCGGCTACTGGGTGTTCGAAGGAGACCTGCAGCCGGCGCAGCGCCCGTCGTGGAACTACCGCCGGGAAGACGGCGGCGGCATCATCCTCGACATGCTGTGTCACTGGCGCTACGTGGTCGACAGCCTGTTCGGCGAAGTGAAGAGCGTCTCGTGCCTGGGCGCTACCCACATCCCGCAGCGCCGGGACGAAAACGGCAAGCCGTATGCGGCCACCGCCGACGACGCGGCCTACGCCACCTTCGTCACCGACCAGGGCGTGATCGCGCACTTCAACAGTTCGTGGTGCGTGCGCGTGCGCCGCGACGACCTGCTCACGCTGCAGGTCGACGGCACGCACGGATCGGCCGTCGCGGGCCTGCGCGAATGCCGCACGCAGCCGCGCGTGAACACGCCCAAGCCGGTCTGGAATCCCGACCTGCCGCAGCCGATCGACTTCTTCGCAGGCTGGCAGGAAGTGCCCGACAGCGTCGCCTTCGACAACGCGTTCAAGGCGCAGTGGGAGCTGTTCATTCGCCACGTGGTCGAAGACGCGCCGTTCCCGTGGAACCTGCGCGAGGGCGCCAAGGGCGTGCAATTGGTCGAGGCCGGGCTGCAGTCGTGGCGCGAGCGCCGCTGGGTCGACCTCGGCGCGCTGCCTGCGTGACAGGGGGCGCCGATGCCCACGCTGGTCCTGCCCGCCGCCGACGGCTCGCTCGCGCGGTTCACGCTGTCCGCGCCGAAGGGCTACCCGCAGCGCGCGGCTGGCGCGTTCGATCGCGTCGCCTATTCGGCGGCGCACGTGGTCGCCGATCCGCTGTCTCCGGTCGATCCGTGGATCGGCTGCGCGATCGACTGGGACACGACGATCGCGTATCGCAAGCGCCTGTGGTCGCTGGGCCTGGGCGTGGCCGAGGCGATGGACACCGCGCAACGCGGCATGGGGCTCGACTGGCCCACTTCGCTCGAACTGATCCGCCGCTCGATCGACGCGGCGCGCGACCACCCGGGCGCGCGGGTCGCCTCGGGCTGCGGCACCGACCATGTGGCCCCGAATCCGTCGATGTCGATCGACGCGGTCGTCGCCGCCTACGAACAGCAGATGGAGGCGATCGAGGCGCTCGGCGGACGGCTGATCCTGATGGCGAGCCGCGCGCTCGCCGCCTGCGCGAAATCGCCCGACGACTACGGCCGCGTCTACGACCGGCTGCTGTCGCAGGTGCGCGAGCCGGTGATCATTCACTGGCTGGGCGACATGTTCGACCCGGCGCTGGCCGGTTACTGGGGCCACGCCGATCCGCTGTCGGCGATGGACGTCGCAGTCGACATCCTGAACCGCAACGCCTCTCGCGTCGACGGCGTGAAGATCTCGCTGCTCGACAAGGACAAGGAAATCGCGATGCGCAGGCGCCTCGCGCCCGGCATCCGCATGTACACCGGCGACGACTTCAACTTCGCGGAATTGATCGCGGGCGACGAGCACGGCCATTCGGACGCGCTGCTCGGCATCTTCGATGCGATCGCGCCGGCGGCCTCGGCGGCGCTCAGCGCGCTCGCCGCCGGCGCGCTCGCGCGCTTTCACGAGATCCTCGGGCCGACGGTGCCGCTGTCGCGCCACATCTTCTGCGCGCCGACGCGCTTCTACAAGACCGGCGTGGTCTTCATGGCGTGGCTCAACGGCCACCAGGATCACTTCGTGATGGTGGGCGGCCAGCAGTCGACGCGAAACATCCGCCACCTGGCGGAGCTGTTCCGGCTCGCCGACGCGGCCGGCCTGCTCGAAGATTCCGATCGCGCCTGCGCGCGGATGGCGCAGCTGCTGGCCACGCAGGGCATCGACGCGCGGGTGACGAAGTGATTGCGCCGCCGCGCGCCGAACTGCTGTCGCTGAACACCGCGACGGTGCGCGAGCAGTGGAACCTGCGCCAGATGATCGAGGGCTGCGCGCGCCACGGCATCCGCGGCATCTCGCCTTGGCGCGACAAGCTCGGCGAACTCGGCGCGGCCGAGGCCGCACGGCTGATCCGCCAGCACGAGCTCGCCGTCACCGGCCTGTGCCGCGGCGGCATGTTTCCGGCGGCCGACGCCGCCGGCCGTCGCGCGGCAATCGACGACAACTGGCGCGCGATCGACGACGCGGCGACGATCGGCGCGCGCTGCCTGGTGCTGGTGGTGGGCGGCATCCCCGCCGGCTCGAAAGACCTCGCCGGCGCGCGCCAGATGGTGATCGACGGCATCGCGGCGGTGCTCGATCACGCGCGCGCGAGCCGCGTGCCGCTGGCGATCGAGCCGCTGCACCCGATGTACTGCGCCGACCGCGCCTGCGTGAACACGCTCGACCAAGCGCTCGACATCTGCGACGCGCTCGATCCGGCGCCGCCGGGCGCGTCACCGTCGGGCGCGATCGGCGTCGCGGTCGACGCCTATCATGTCTGGTGGGATCCGAACCTGCCGCGCGCGCTCGAACGCGCGCGCCCCGAGCGGCTGCTCGCGTATCACATCTGCGACTGGCTGGTGCCCACCACCGACCTGCTGCTCGATCGCGGCATGATGGGCGACGGCGTGATCGACCTGCCGGCGCTACGTGCGCGGCTGGAGGGGAGCGGCTATCGCGGCTTTCATGAGGTGGAGATCCTGTCGACCCGGTGGTGGCAGCGCGATCCGGACGAGGTGCTGCGGATCGTGCGCGAGCGGCATTTGCGCTGCAGTTGAACTTGCGGCGCGGTCAACGAATCAGCGCGGCGCATGAGCAGCCCTGTGGCATAGAATGCGGAATCAGCCACGGATCGTCTCAACATGCCGGATCGCCTGTCGAACCTGCTCACCCGTTTCAGCGTCGCTGCGCACGTGGATCGCAGCGGCGTGCTGCAGCAGGCAGCCTCGTTCGACGAGGCCCGCGATACGGGACGCCTGCACCTGTTGCGCAGCGGATCGGCCCAGGTGCTGCACGAGGGCTGGACGCCGCTGAAGCTGTCGCGGCCGAGCCTGTTGTTCTATCCGCGGCCGTTTCCTCACCGGCTGCAGCCCGAGCCGGGGCCGGCGGTCAGCTTCGTCAGCGCGGCGATCCGCTTCGATGGAGGTTCGGTCAGCCCGCTCGCGGCGGCGTTGCCGCCGCTGCTGGTGCTGCCGCTGGAGGCGCTCACCGACGCGCGCGCCACGCTCGGTCAGCTGTTCGACGAGGCCGATGCAGCGCGCTGCGGCCGCAGCATCGCGCTCGACCGGCTGTGCGATCTGCTGCTGGTGCAGGTGCTGCGGCACGTGATCGACCGTTCGCTCGCCAACAGCGGCATGCTGGCCGGCCTCGCCGATGCGCGGCTGTGCAAGGCGCTCACGCTGCTGCACGACCAGCCGCAGCGCGACTGGCGCCTCGAAGACCTCGCCGCGCGCGCCGGCATGTCGCGCGCGCGTTTTGCTGCGCGCTTCAAGCAGGTGGTCGGCATCGCGCCCGGCGAATACCTCACCCGCTGGCGCATCAGTCTCGCGCAGCATCTGCTGCAGCAGGGGCGCCCGGTGAAAGAGGTGGCGGGCGAAGTCGGCTACGCCAGTCCCGCAGCGCTTGGCAGGGTGTTCGCCACGCGCACCGGCGCTACGCCGAAGGCCTGGGCGCACACGCGCAACCAGGCGACGGCGTCCGGATCGGAGTAGGGCGTGTTCACACTACGATCGCCCCGCGCCGGGGTCTGCCGGGCCGCCAAACGAGGCGCCGGCGACGCGCGTGGCGGTGCCACGCAAGGAGCCGGCAACGAAGTGTGGCGGCCCGGCAGACCCCGGCCCGGAGGGTGAGTGCGAAAAAAGCGCGCACTCCGCGTTGCAAATGCTCGCCGTGGCCCCTCCACGGCTGCGCTTTGCGCCTTGATTGCGCGCTTTTTTCGGACTCACGCGGGGGCGATCGTAGTGTGAACACGCCCTAATCGAGCGGGTAGAATCGCCCGGGTGAACACGCTCGCCAACGACACCTTTCTTCGCGCGCTGCGCCGCGAACCCACCGAGTACACGCCGATCTGGCTGATGCGCCAGGCCGGCCGTTACCTGCCCGAATACAACGCGACGCGCAAGCGCGCAGGCAGCTTCCTCGCGCTGTGCAAGACGCCCGACCTCGCCTGCGAAGTCACGCTGCAGCCGCTCGAACGCTATCGGCTCGACGCGGCAATTCTCTTTTCCGACATCCTCACGGTTCCCGACGCGATGGGGCTCGGACTGTATTTCGCCGAAGGCGAGGGCCCGAAGTTCGAGCGCCCGGTGCGCGACGAGGCGGCAGTCAGGCAACTCGCGGTGCCCGACCCTTCGGGCGAATTGCGCTACGTGACCGACGCGGTGCGCACGATCCGCGGCGCGCTGGCCGGCAGCGTGCCGCTGATCGGCTTCTCGGGCAGTCCGTGGACGCTGGCCTGCTACATGGTCGAAGGCGGGGCCAGCGACGACTTCCGCGAAATCAAGACGATGCTGTACCGGCGCCCCGACCTGCTCGGGCGCATCCTCGACGTGAATGCGGCTGCGGTCGCGGCTTACCTCGACGCGCAGATCGAGGCCGGCGCGCAGGCGCTGATGATCTTCGACTCGTGGGGCGGCGCGCTGGCCGATGGCGCCTACCAGCGCTTCTCGCTCGAGCCGATGCGGCGCGTGATCGCGTCGCTGAAGCGACGCGTCGACGAGCCGCTGATCGTTTTCACCAAGGGCGGCGGGGGCTGGCTCGAAGAAATGGCCGGCATCGGCTGCGACGCGATCGGCGTCGACTGGACGGTGAACCTCGGCCGGGCGAGGGCGCGGGTCGGCGACCGCGTCGCGCTGCAGGGCAACCTCGACCCGATGGCGCTGATGGCCGGCCCCGAGCAGGTGCGCGCCGAGGCGATCAGGGTGCTGGACGATTTCGGGGCGCCCAAGGCCGGCGCTGGGCACGTGTTCAACCTCGGCCACGGGATCTCGCAGTTCACGCCGCCCGACAACGTGGCGGTACTGGTCGAGACGGTCCACGACCATGGCCGGCGGCTGCGCGGGGGCGGCGCGAGCGCGTCCTCACTTTAAGCCGCAGGCAATATCGGCGCGGCTTGCAAACCCGAAAAAAATGTGGTTCGGAACGGGGGCGACCGCTGACTTATGCACAGTCGGCCGGTCGATACCCGCCGAATCGCGGGGTTTTCGCTGAAATTTGCCCGAATCCTCTAAGTCGTTGATTCATAAGACATTGGCCATGACCAAAAAACGGGCAAACGACCGCAGGCCGTGATCTGACGGGCACTTGCGCCGGATGTGGACTCCTTGTCCACAGTTTTATCCACAGCTTTTGTGAACGACTCGTAAAAGCGCTTTGAACGCCCAACCTTAGGGTCGCAACTTAAAGCAAAGTCTCATGAATCTCGGCCTTTCGGACCATGCACTGGCCGTCAGGATCGACCTCCCGGACGAGGCATTTTCGGTGCCCGACACCCCTTCCGATCGCTTCGTGCGCATCGCACTCGACGTGCCCCTGACGCAGCTGGGCGCCCCGCTGTTCGACTACCGCGTGCCCTCCGAACTGGCGACCGTCGTCGCGGTCGGCAGCTGGGTCGTGGTGCCGTGGGGACGTAGCCGCCGGGTCGGCCTCGTGGCCGAGCTGGCCGAGCACAGCCAGATCGATGCGGCGCGGGTCAAGTCGCTGTCGACCGTGCTCGGCGATGCGCCCGCGCTGCCGCCGTCCTGGTTCGAATTGCTGCGCTTTTGCGCCGACTACTATCACCGCGGGCTCGGCGAAGTGGCGCTGCCGGCGATCCCGAAGTTGCTGCGCACACCGCCCGCCGCGCGCGCGCGCGGTTCGGCATTCGCGCGTGCGCGCGACCGTTTTGCGCCGCCGGCCCCGGCGCAACCGGAGGAACGACCGGGGGCGCGGCCGGGGGCGCGGCCGGACGAGCAACCGGGCGCGCGCTTGGCCTCGCAGCCGCCGCCGCTCAACGACGCGCAGCGTGCCGCGCTCGAAGCGCTGGGCGCCGTCGCGGGGTTTGCGGTGCACCTGCTGCACGGCATCACCGGCAGCGGCAAGACCGAGGTCTACCTGCATTGGCTCGAGCGGGTGCTGGCGCGCGACGATCGCGGGCAGGTGCTGTTGCTCGTGCCCGAGATCGCGCTGACGCCGCAGCTGGCCGCGCAGGTGGCGGCGCGCTTTCCCGCGCACCGGCTCGCGGTGTTGCACAGCGACCTGCCGACGGCGAGCGCGCGGCGCACTGGCTCGCGGCGGTGGAGGGCCGCGCGCGGATGGTGATCGGCACGCGCCTCGCGGTGCTCGCGCCCTTGCCGGCGCTCGCGGCGATCGTCGTCGACGAGGAGCACGACGCCTCGTACAAGCAGCAGGAGGGCGTGCGCTATTCGGCGCGCGACCTCGCGATCGTCGCCGCGTCTCAGCGCAAGGTGCCGATCGTGCTCGGTTCGGCCACGCCGTCGCTGGAGAGCTGGCATGCGGCGCGCCGCGGCCGCTACGGTCTGCTGGCGCTGCCCGAGCGCGTCGGCGGCGCGCAGCTCCCGGGGCTCGAGCGCATCGACCTGCGCGGCCGCACGCTGCGCCACCAGCTTGCGCCCGAGTCGATCGACGCCATCGAGGCCGCACTCGCGCGCGGCGAACAGGCGCTGGTCTTCATCAACCGGCGCGGCTATGCGCCGGTGCTCGCCTGCGAGAGCTGCGGATGGCTGAGCCGCTGCAGCGAATGCTCCGCCTACCGGGTGCTGCATCGCGTCGCCCCGATGCGCACTTCGCGGTCGGCGCGCTACCGGCTCGTTTGCCACCACTGCAGCGCCGAACAGCCGGTGCCCCGAACCTGCCCCGATTGCGGCAACGTCGACCTGTCGGCGCTCGGCCGCGGAACGCAGCGGCTGGAGGAGGGCCTCGCCGAACTGTTCCCGGATCGGCGGATCGCGCGCCTCGATCGCGACGTGGCGCGCACGCGCGGCGCGGCGCAGAAGGTGATCGACGCCGCGCATGCCGGCGACGTCGACATCCTGGTGGGCACGCAGATGCTCGCCAAGGGGCACGACTTCCGCCGCCTGACGGTGGTCGTCGCGGTCGACAGCGACGGCGGGCTGTTCTCGTCCGACTTCCGCGCGCCCGAGCGGATGTTCGCGACGCTGATGCAGGTCGCGGGCCGCGCCGGGCGCGATCGCGCTGCGCCGCCCGGCCGCGTCATTGTGCAGACGCGCTTTCCCGATCATCCGCTGTTCGAATACCTGGCGCGCCACGATTACGCGGGCTTCGCCGACTCGCAACTGGCCGAGCGCCGCGAGGTCGGCCTGCCGCCGTACCGCTTCCAGGCGTTGCTGCGAGCGGAGGCGACGACGCAGGCCGAGGCGCTGGCGTTCCTCGCCCGGGCGCGCGAGATCGGCGAGGCGCTGCAATCGCAGGCGACGCCGCGTGGGCTTGCGCGCGCTTCGGCCGGCGCGCTGCGCGACGACGCGGTCGCGCTGCTCGATCCGGTGCCGATGGCGATGAGCCGGCTCGCGGGCCGCGAGCGCGCGCAGTTGCTCGTCGAAGCGAACGCGCGCCCGCCGCTGCATGCGTTCCTGCGCGACTGGCTCGCGGCGCTGCGCGAGCTGCGCTCCCAGGTGCGCTGGCAGCTCGACGTCGATCCGCTGGAGATCTGACACCGCGCCTGCCCGAATGGGCCCGCGCGTCGCAGTGTCAGTCCAGGTCGAAGTGACAGGCGAACCGCTGGCCGTTGCCCAGGTCGCGCAGCAGCGGAGCCTCGGTGCTGCAGCGCGCCGATGCGTGCGGACAGCGCGTATGGAAATGGCAACCCGCAGGCGGCGATAGCGGGCTCGGCACATCGCCCTTCAGGACGATGCGATCCTTGTCAGCGCCGGGCCTCGGCCTGGGGACGGCCGACAGCAGCGCGCGGGTGTAGGGGTGCCGCGGATTCGAGAACAACTGGCCGGCCTCGCCGATCTCGACGACCCGGCCCAGATACATGACGGCGACCCGGTCGCTGATGTGCTGGACCACCGCCAGGTCGTGGGCGACGAAAAGGTACGAAATGCCCAGTTCCTTCCGCAGGTCAATCAGCAGGTTGATTACCTGTGCCTGGATCGAGACATCGAGCGCCGACACCGGCTCGTCGCAGACGATGAGCCTGGGCTTCAGCGCCAGCGCCCGCGCGATGCCCGGGCGCTGGCGTTGTCCGCCGGAGAACTCGTGCGGGAACTTCTGCATCGCCTCGCGATGCAGGCCAACCCGCTCGAACAGCTCGCGAACGCGCACTTCGCGCTCGGTGCGCGGCACGCCGTAATTGAGCAGCGGCTCGCCCACGATGGCGCCTGCCCTCATCCGCGGATCGAGGGAGGCATACGGATCCTGGAAGACGATCTGTATCTGCTTGCGATATGGCCGGAACCCGGCTTTCGACATTGCGGTGATGTCGACGCCGTCGAACAGCACCTGCCCGCCGGTGGGTTCGATCAGGCGCATCACGGTCTTGGCGGCGGTGGACTTCCCGCAGCCCGATTCGCCGACGATTCCCAGCGTCTCGCCGTGGCCGAGCGTGAACGAGACACCGTCGACGGCATGCACGCGCCTGCCGGCGCGACCGAAGAATCCGCCGCGCACCGGATAGTGCTTCCTGAGGTCGCGTACCTCGAGCAGGGGCGCCGGGCTGCCCGGCGCCGCGGCTGCGGCATTCGCCTGTTGCATCAGCTGCCCTCCCCGGCGTGCCAGCACGCCACCGAGTGTCCGTCACCGCCGTGCGCGAGCGCCGGCGTCTGCTCGCGGCATACCGGCGTCGCGCGCGCGCAGCGCGGGGCGAAGCTGCACCCGCGCATCCGGGTTTTCAGCGACGGCACCATGCCGGGGATCTCGGCCAGCCGATGGCGCGGCGAACGATGCGCCCCGCCCGCGGTGTCGAGCACAGGCATCGATGCCATCAGGCCGCGGGTGTATGGATGCAGCGGCGACTCGAACAGGCGCTCCACCGGGGCTTCCTCCACCTTGCGCCCGGCGTACATCACGACGACCCGTTCGCAGACTTCGGCGACCACGCCGAGGTCGTGGGTGATCATGACGATCGCCGTCCCCAGGTCCCGCTTCAGTTTCTGCATCAGCTCGATGATCTGGGCCCGGATCGTGACGTCGAGAGCCGTTGTCGGCTCGTCAGCGATCAGCACTTTCGGGTTGCATGCGAGCGCAAGCGCGATCATGGCGCGCTGGCGCATGCCGCCGGAGAACTGGTGCGGATACTCGTTCGCGCGGCGCGCCGGCTCCGGGATGTTGACCAGGTGCAGCATGTCGATCGCGCGCCTGCGCGCCGCGCGCCTGCCCACGCCCTGGTGCAGCAGCACCGCTTCGGCGATCTGGTCGCCGATCGTCAGCACCGGATTGAGCGAAGTCATCGGGTCCTGGAAGATCATCGAGATTTCGTTGCCGCGGATGCTGCGCATGCGCTGCTCGTCGACGGCGAGCAGGTTCGTGCCGCGGTAGCGGATTTCGCCGCCGGCCACGACCGCCGGCGGAGACGGGAGCAGCCGCAGCACCGACATCGCAGTGACGCTCTTGCCGCAGCCGGATTCTCCGACGACTCCGAGCGTTTCGCCCGCGTGCAGCGAGTACGACACGCCGTCGACGGCACGCACGATGCCGTCGCGACTGGCGAAGCAGACCTCCAGGTTCTCGATTTCGAGAACCGGTTCCCGGGCGGCGGGGCGATTCGGATCCATGCTCATCGATCTGGCCTCAAAGTCGCCGGGCGATCCGGGGATCGAGCATGTCGCGCAGGCCGTCGCCGAGCAGGTTGATCGACAGCACGGTCAGGCCGAGGAAGATGCCGGGGAACAGGATGATGCCGAAGGCGAGCTGCACCACCGAGCGGCCTTCGGCCATCATGTTCCCCCAGCTCGGAATCTCGGGAGGCGTCCCGGCGCCGAGGAAGCTCAGGTATGCCTCGAAGATCACGGCCGAGGCGCAGATGAACGTCGCCTGGACGATCAGCGGCGTGACCGTGTTCGGCAGTACGTGCCGCAGCAGGATCCAGTGAAAGCGCGTGCCGACCGCCTCGGCCGCCTGCACGTACGGCTGCTCGCGGATCGTGAGGACCAGCGCGCGCACCAGGCGCACGACGCGCGGGATCTCCGGAACCGCGATCGCCACGATGACGGTGCCGATGCTGGCCTTCGTGAGCGTCATCAGGGCCACCGCGAGCAGGATGCCCGGGATGGCCATCATGCCGTCCATGAAGCGCATCGCGATCGCGTCGGCCCAGCGGTTGAATCCGGCGATCATGCCGATCAGCACCCCGATCGCGGTCGCGAGCCCGGCGACGCTGATGCCCACCACCAGCGACACGCGCCCGCCCCAGAGCGTGCGCGAGAACACGTCGCGGCCGAGCGCATCGGTTCCGAACCAGTGCCGCGCCGACGGCGGCTTCAGTCGCTGCAGCGCGTTCATGTCCGTCGGGTCGTAGGGCGCAAGCCACGGTGCGGCCAGTGAAAAGGCAGCCATGAGCGCCAGCAGGCATGCACCCGCCACCAGGAGCGGATGGCGGCGCGCGAACGCAAGCCATGGCCTGCGGTCGGCCGAGGCCAGGCGCGCCGACAGTCGTTCGAGGGTGGTATCCATCGCGGGCGCTCAGTAGCGGATGCGCGGATCGAACAGCGTATAGAGCAGGTCGATCACGAGGTTCACGATCACGTAGACCGCCGAAGTGACGAGGACGATTCCCTGGATCACCGGGTAGTCGCGCCGCAAGACCGAGTCGACAGTCAGGCGGCCGATACCCGGGATCGCGAAGACGCTTTCGGTCACGATGACGCCGCCGAGCAGCAACGCGATGCCGAGACCGATCGTGGTCACCACCGGGACGGCGGCGTTCTTCAGCCCATGGCGCAGCAGCAGCCGAAGGTTCCCCACTCCCTTGGCGCGGGCGGTGCGGATGTAGTCCTCCCCGAGCACTTCGAGCATGGTGGCCCGCGTCATGCGCGCGATCAGGGCGGTATAGATGAGACCGCCGCTCAGGGTCGGCAACACGAGGTGCCGGATGAACGGCCCGAAGCCTTCCGACAGGCTCCTGAATCCCTGCACCGGGAGAATCGGCCACTCGATGGCGAAGCCGAACATGAACAGGTAGCCGATCAGGAACACCGGCAGCGAGAACGCGAGCACGGCCAGCGCCATGATGGCCCGATCCACCCAGGTGCCGACCTTCCAGGCCGCCACGACGCCCATCGGCACCGCGAGCACGACCGCGAAGCCGATCGTGAGGAACGTGATCCACAACGTCGGTTCGATCCGTTGCGCAATCATCGTCGCGACCGGCAGGCCGGTGAACACCGAGACGCCGAAGTCACCATGCAGTACGCGCCAGAGCCAGCCGGCGAATTGCTCGTGCAGGGGCCGGTCGAGGCCCAGTTGCCTGCGAATCCGCTCGATGTCGTCGCTGGTCGCGGTGTCGCCGGCGATGATCGCGGCCGGATCGCCGGGGCTCAGGTGCAGCAGCAGGAACACGATCACCGCGACGATCGCCAGCACGGGGATCGCCGCGAGGATTCGCTTGATGACGTACTGCATGGTCGGACTTCTTGTCGCGCGCCTATTTCTCGACGTTCCACATCACCGGAATGCCGATGCTGATCAGTCCCTTCAGGTTTGCGCGATACGCCATCGGCTGGAAGAACTGCCCGAAGTTCACGTACGGCACGAACTCGTAGGCGCGCTTCTGGATAGCGTCGGTCAGTTGCCTGCGCTTCGCGTCGTCGGTCTCCCGGGCCCAGTCCATGCGCATCTTTTCCAGCTGCTCGTCACAGGGCCAACCTGCAGGCGCCGCCGCGCACGATCCCCCGGATGTAGGCGTTGACCACCGGCGACACCACGTCGAAGCCGACCGAATAGGTGTGGAAGATGTGCCATCCGCCCTTGTCCGGGGCTTCCTTTTTCGCACGGCGACCCAGGAGCGTGCTCCAGTCCATCGCCTGGGCCTCGACGTTCAGGCCGATCTTCTTGAGGTTCTGTACCGTCACCATCGCAGCAGCGGCCTGCACCGGCGGGTCGCTCGGCGTCAGCACGACGATCTTCTCGCCCTTGTAGCCGGCCTCCTTCATCAGCTGGCGGGCCTTCTCGAGGTTCTGGCCTGCCTTGACCGCCTCGCCTCCGGCATCGGTGGCGTGCGGTGCGCCGCACATGAAGTAGGCCGCGCAGCGCTTCATCCGGTACTTTTCGGGGAAGCCGGCCGCCGCGAGGTACTCCTCCTGGTCGACCATGTAGATCAGCGCCTGTCGCGCTTTCGGGTTGTCGAAGGGCGGGTGCAGGTGGTTCGGGCGCAGCCAGCCCTGGCTGCCGAGCGGGTCGGCTGCCAGCTTGACGTTCGGCGTCTTCTCCAGCGTCGCGATGAAGTCGGCCTGCGGCAGCTCGAAAATGTCGACCTCGCCGTTCCTGAACGCGGCCAGGGCGGTGTTCTGATCGGGGATGTAGATCCACTCGACCCGATCGACCTTGACCTGCTTGCCCCCGGCCGGGCCGTCAGCGGGCTCCTTGCGCGGCTCGTAGCGCGCGTTCTTCAGGTAGACGACCTTGTTGCCCGGCACCCACTCGTCTTTCTTGAAGACGAACGGGCCCGACCCGGTGGTGTCGGTGATCTGCTGGTTGGGGTCCGTCTTCGCGACGCGCTCGGGCATCATGAAGGGCACGTTCGACGACGGCTTGCCGAGCGACTCGAGCACCAGCCCGAAGGGCTCTTTCAGTTTCAGCGTGAACGTGCGTGCATCGACGACGTCGAGCGACGCGGTGGCCGCCATCAGCAGGCGCCCCGACACGTCCCGGGCGCCCCAGCGGCGGATCGACGCCACGCAATCGGCCGCGGTGACCGGCGCGCCGTCGTGCCACTCGAGGCCCGGCCGCAGCCGGAAGGTGTACGTCATCCTGTCGGCCGACACGGTGTACGTGTCGACCATCTGCGGCCTGATGTTGCCTTTCGAGTCATGCGAGAACAGCGTGTCGTAGATCATGTACCCGTGGTTGCGGGTGATGTACGAGGGGTTCTGGATCGGGTCGAGGATCTTCAGGTCGCCACCGGGAATCATCCTGACGACCCGGGCCTCGGTGCTGGCCTGCGCCATCGACATGGATCCGAGCGCGGCGACCAGCAGCATCGCTGCCGGCACTGCACGCCCGACCCGGTTCAGGAATCTCCGTCTCATGGTCTCGCTCCTTGGTTGTGAGTCGTGGTCGAAATCGGGGTGCCGTCGGCCATCAGGCGTTGACCCTTGCGTTCGACGATCAGGTCGTACGCATGCGGCTGCCGGTGCACGTCGAAGTTGAACGTGGTGCGCTTGTACGAATTGCAGAGATCCAGGTCGCAACTGGTCACCGCGATCTCGTCGCCCTTGGTCGTGCACGAGGCGACGATCTCCCCGGAGGGCGCGACGATGCAGCTGCCGCCGATCTGGTCGACGCCTTCCTCGATGCCGGCCTTCGCGACGCCGACCACCCAGGTGCCGTTCTGGTAGGCGCCCGCCTGCATGACCAGCTGGTTATGGAACAGCGACAGGTCGTCGTGCTCGGGAGCCGGCGGGTTGTGGACCGGCGTGTTGTAGCCGATGAGCACCATCTCGACGCCCTGCAGGCCCATGACGCGATAGGTTTCGGGCCAGCGCCGGTCGTTGCAGATCGCCATGCCGATGATGCCGCCGAAGGCGTCTGCGACGTCAAAGCCGGGACCCGGCTCGAAATAGCGCTTCTCCAGGTGCTGGAAGCGGCGCCACGGCTCATGCTCGGCGTGACCGGGCAGGTGCACCTTGCGATACCGCGACACGATCGTGCCGGTGCGGTCGACCAGTATCGAAGTGTTGTAGCGGTGCGGCCGGTCGTCCTCGACCGTCAGTTCCGCGTAGCCCAGGCAGAATCCCACGCCCAGCTGCTTCGAAAGCTCGAACAGCGGGCGCGTCTCGGGACCCGGCATCTCGCGCTCGAAGTAGCGATCGATCTCGGCCTGGTCTTCGAAGTACCAGCGGGGGAAGAAGGTCGTGAGTGCGAGCTCGGGGTAGACGATGAGATGGCATCCCATCGCATGCGCGCGGCGCATCAGCGCCTGGAGCCTCGCGACGACCTCCGTACGCGTCTCGTTCCCGGCGATCGGGCCGAGCTGGCCGACCGCGACGTTCACAAACCGTGCCACGGAGTCTCCTGGTGGGGTTACTGATCTGGTTGCCGGTCGGCGAGCTGCATGAGCACGCGCAGCAGCACTCGCGCGCCCGCAACCAGGTCGGCGGGTTCGGTGTGTTCGCGCACGTTGTGGCTCAGGCCGGCGACACTCGGGACGAAGATCATCGCGGCCGGACACATCCGCGCGAGGATCTGGGCGTCGTGCCCGGCGCCGCTGGGCAGCCTGCGCACGCTGTAGCCCAGCTCGCGCGCGGTGGCTTCGACGAGCCCGATCAGCGCGGGATCGAACTTCACGGGATCGAAGCGGGCCAGCGAGCGCCGCGACAGCGTGACGCCCTCGGCCGCCGACGCCTCGTCGGCGAAGGCCCACAGGCGCTGCTCGGCGTCTTCGAGCATCGCGCCGACGGTATTGCGCAGGTCGACCGTGAACACCACGCGGCTCGGGATGACGTTGACGAGGTTGGGGAACAGGTTCAGGGCGCCCACCGTCGCGACCTGGTCGCCACCCATCTCGCGCGCCATCTCGCGCGCGAAACAGGAAATGCGCGCCGCGACGAGGCCGGCATCGTGGCGAAAGCGCATTGGGGTCGTGCCGGCATGGTTCGAAGTGCCGGACAGCGTGAATTCGGTCCAGGAGATTCCCTGCACCCCCTCGACGGCGCCGATGGTGACGCTTTCGAGGTCGAGCACCGGCCCCTGCTCGATATGCAGCTCGACGAAGCTCCCCACCCTTGCGGCGCCGACCGGCGCATGGCCGCGGTAGCCGATGCGCTCCAGGTTCTCGGCCACCGTCGTGCCGTCGATGCCGCGCGTCGCCAGCGCCGCATCGAGCGACAGGTCGCCCTGGAACACCAGGCTGCCCATCATGTCGGGCGCGAAGCGCGCGCCCTCCTCGTTGGTGAAGAACGCGACCGCAAGAGGCCGGCGCGTGCGAATCCCGGCCTCGCGAAGCACCCGCACTGCCTCGAGCCCGGCCAGCACGCCGTAGTTGCCGTCGTAGAGACCGCCGGTGCGCACGGTGTCGATGTGCGAGCCGGTCATCACCGGCGGCAGGTCTTCGCGTCCGGCGTAGACGCCCACCACGTTGCCGATCCCGTCCACGGTCACCTGCATGCCGATCTCGCGCATCCGGCCCACGACCCAGTCGCGGCCGGCCTTGTCCTCGTCGGTCAGCGCCGGGCGGCACACGCCGCCTCCGTCGAGACCTCCGATTCGCCCGAGTTGCGCCAGCGCCGACAGCAGGCGCTCGCCGTCGATCTCGGGCAGGCTCACCGCGGCGCTCCGCTGCGGACCTCGTCCGCGCTGGCGCCGACCAGTTGGCAATACAGGACGGGGTCGGTGTCGCCCTCCGTGCCGAAGAGCAGCACGCGGCTCGTCGCATCGAGCTGCAGCGCTTCGCGATGCGCCGCGGACCCCGCGGCACCGATCAGGCCGGCCAGACCGGCCACCGCCGACTCGCCGGCGACGACGCGCGGGTCCGAGAATGGCGCGGTGGCGAGCAGGCGCATGCAGTCGATCGCGGCCTGGTCGGGCACGGCGACGAAGGCGTCGGCGCCGTCGCGAAGGATCTCCCAGGCGAGCAGCGACACTTCGCCGCACGCCAGGCCGGCCATGATCGTGTCCAGTTCTCCGTGTACGGCGACCGGCGCGCCCGCACGCGCGCTGCGCAGCAGGCAGTCGGCCCGGGTCGGCTCGACCACGACCGTGATCGGCCGCCTGCCGTCGGCGCGCTCCCAGAAGTAGCTGCACACCGCGGCGGCCATGCCGCCGACGCCGCCCTGCAGGAAGACGTGGGTCGGCATCGTTCCGCCCATCTGTTCGAGGGCTTCCTCGGCCATCAGTCCATAGCCCTGCATCACGTCGCGGGGATGTCCATGTACCCCTCGTACGAGGTGTCGGAGATCACGTGACGACCGAGCTGGCGCGCATCCGCGTCGGCCTGGCGCACCGCGTCGTCGTAGTTGCCGGGCGTGCGGACGACCTCGGCTCCGAAGCTCTCGATGGCCGCCTTGCGGCCCTCGCTGACGTTCTCGTGGATGTAGATCACGCACTTGCAGCCGAACATCCGGGCACCCCAGGCGACCGAGCGCCCGTGGTTGCCGTCGGTGGCGCACGTGACGGTCACGTCGCGAACCCGATCCCGGAAGGCGCCGGCGGCCAGTTCGCGCGTGCCGACCTTCGTGCCGGTTTCGCGTTCGATCAGCCCTGCCAGCAGGCGGCCAACCGCATAGGCGCCGCCCAGCGCCTTGAAACTGCCGAGTCCGAAACGTCCGCCTTCGTCCTTGAAGTGGAGCTGGCCGATGCCCAGTGCGCCGGCAAGCCCGCGCAGGTCGTGAAGCGGTGTGACCGCGTATCCCGGCCAGGAAGTGATCTCGCGCCGCGCCGCTTCGAGTGCCTTGCCGCCGAGAATGCGCGTGCGCTCGGCCCCGTAGCTGCCCACGCGGTCGACGCGGGGATTGAGGAACAGGTCGACGGGCACCGCGGGCAGCGGGCGGCGGTCGATCGGGTCGGCCATCGATACGTCTTCGGTCACGGAATCATTCCTCGAGGTCGGACAGGTAGTCATGGATGAGTTCGATGCGCTCCATCCGCTTGCGGGCGTTCGGGCGCATTGCGGCCACGAGCGATGCACCGAGGTAGTTCACCGGGCTCATCGGCGCGACGTACGAATGGAAGATCGCCGACCCGGTGGTCGTGCAGCCGAGCACGACGTCGGCTTGCCGGGCGAGCTCGGACACCGGCGAATCGGTCAGCAGCACCACGCGTGCGTTCGCCTGCCTTGCCACGCTGACGATCTGCCCGAGCAACCTGAGCCGGCGCCGGAAGTCGACGACGAACAGCGTGTCCTTGCTGCCGACGTCGGCCAGCACGTCGGCGATCTTGGCCGCGGAATTGTTCAGCAGCGAGACGTTCGGCTTGGCATGCGAGAACAACGCGTGCGCATAGAAGGCGGTCGCATAGCCGTTGCGAAAGCCGACGACCCATATTCGCTGGGCGCTGCCGAGTGCCGAGATCGCGGACCGGACTTCCTCGCTGCCGAGGTTCTGGAGCGTGGTGGCCGGGTTCTGCGCGTCGATCGACACATGGCGCGCGAGTGCCGATGCGCTGCCGCCCAGCTTCGCCACGCCCTCGAGCCCCACGAGCGGCGATTCGGCGGGGGCATTGGCGCGGACATCGTCGCGGAAATGGTTGAAGTCCCGGTAGCCGATGCGGCGGAAGAAGCGCGCCGCGGTGGCCTTCGAGACACCGGCGAATTCCGCCAGTTCGGTCGCCGAGTACGAGGCGAGCCTGGACTGGCGCTGCATGACAGCGTCGGCCAGCTTGCGCTCGGAAGGCAAGAGATCGTCGTACGCAGCGAGGATCAGCTCGCGCAGCTTCATCGGACCAGGCCTCCTCCGGCTTGACGGTGCAATGCGCCTCCTGTGCCGTTGTCGCCCGGCACTTCGGAGCGTTCTGGAACGGATGTTCCAGAACGTATTAACGCTGAAACAGATGTTGCATGTCAAGCCCTGGCGCGGGCCAGCGCCAGGCTGCACTCAGCCGGGCGCAACGGGTGCTGTGCGAAGGTGGTGAAGGCTGGCGTCGCGGCCGAGCGGTTCAGCTCGAGCGCGGCGCCGGCTCGGCCGTCAGCCCGGCCGCGCGCAGCGTCGCGCGCAAGCGCTGGACTTCCTCGATCAGGTCGGCGACCAGGGCCGCGAGTTCCTCGTTGGCATCGAAGTCGCGTTCGAGTGCGGCCATGCGCCGCGCGCGCACCAGTTGCGCGCTGGCGAAGCGCCATTCGCTCGCGACGCCCGATCCGCATTCGAGAAGGCCGGCCTGCACGCGCATCTCGATCCAGCGCGGTTCGACCGCGCAGGCGCGGGCCAGTTCGTCGAGGGTGAGCATCGCCTCGTCGATCACGGCCCCGCTCAGGATGTCGTCGGATGTCATGGTTCGGGCTCCGCTCGGGTTCAGCCGCGGCGCGGATCGAAGGCGAGTTCGCGCGCCATCTGCTCGTAGAGCCTGCGCGCCTTGTCGTTGTCGGCCGGCGGCAGCACGACCGCGAGCTCCAGATACAGCGAGCCGGGCGGATCGCCCGGAATGCCGCGCCCCTTCAGGCGCAGCTTTCGTCCCGCCTGCGAGCCGGCCGGCACGCTCACCTGCACCCGGCCCGACGGCGTCGGCGCTTCGATCGTCGCGCCGAGCGCGGCCTCCCGGGGCGCCACCGGCAGCGTCGCGTAGACGTCGCGTCCCTGGATGCGGTAACGCGGATCGGGGCGGAACTGCACTTCGAGATACAGATCGCCCGCGGGGCCGCCGCCGATGCCCGGCGCGCCCTGTCCGGCGAGGCGGATCTGCTGGCCCTCGGCGAGCCCTTTGGGGATGCGCACGTTGAGCACGCGCTCCTCGGCGACCACCTGGCCGGCCTTGTCGAGCCGTGCGCCGCGCAGTGTGATCGCGCGGGTGGCGCCCTCGTACACGTCGGCCAGGTCGATCATGATCCGCGCGTGGTGGTCGCCGCCGCGCATCCGGTGCGCGCCGGCGCGGCCCGGGCCCCGGGCCTGGCCGGCGCGGCCGAACAGGCTCGAGAAGAAGTCGCTGAAGGCCTCGTCGTGCGTCTCCGGCCCGCCGCGACCGGAGAACTCGAAGCCCGTGCCCCAGTCGGGCGGCGGCTGGAATTCCTGTCCGGCGCCGTAGCGATTGCCGAGTTCGTCGTAGGCGGTGCGCTTTTCGGGGTCGGACAGCACCGCGTAGGCCTCGTTGACCTCGCGCATGCGCGCCTCGGCGTCGGCCTCCTTGCTGACGTCGGGATGGTACTTGCGCGCCAGCTTGCGGTACGCCTTCTTGATCTCGTCGGCCGACGCGCCGCGCGCGACACCGAGGCTCTGGTAATAATCACGGAACTCCATCGCCGCAAGGCTAAGACGGGCGCCGACCGGGGTCAAATCCGTTTGCCCCCGGGAACGCGGCGGGGGTGCGATGCATCCAATGTGCGAGAACCGGTGTCCACGCACCGCCAGACCGAGGGAGCACCGATGACACTCGCAGCGGTTTTCGCCCCAGACCAGCCGCAGGATTCCGACGCCGCGCTGGCGCGGGCCGTCGCGGCCGGCGATCGGCGCGCGCTCGCCGTGCTGATGAAGCGCTACAACCAGTTGCTGTTTCGCACCGCGCGCAGCATTCTGAGGAACGAAGCGGACGCCGAGGACGCCGTCCAGGACGCGTGGCTGCATGCCCGGCACGCGATGGGCGATTTCCGCTCCGAGGCGAAGCTGTCGACGCGGCTGGTGCGCATCGCGGTCAACGAATCGCTGGGCCGCCTGCGCGTCGCGCGTCGAAGCGCCGACGTGATCCCCCTCGATACCACCGGCGAGGGCGTCGAGCCTTTCGCCGCGGAGGCGAACATGCAGCAGCCCGAATCCGAGCGGCCCGAATCGGTGGCCGAGCGCGGCGAACTGCGGCGCATTCTCGAAGAGCGCATCGACGGCCTGCCCGAGGCGTTCCGCTCGGTGTTCGTGCTGCGCGCGGTGCAGGACATGAGCGTCGACGAAGTCGCCGCGTGCCTGGGCTTGCCCGAGGCCACGGTGCGTACCCGTCACTTCCGCGCCCGCGCGATGCTGCGCGACGCGCTGGCGCGCGAGATCGACCTGGCGGTGGCCGATGCGTTCTCGTTCGCCGGCGCGCGCTGCGACCGCATCAGTGCGCGCGTGCTCGCGCGGCTCGACGGCGGCTGACGACCGCGGGCCGGCGACGGCCCGATCCCCCGAATCCGGCGCATTGCGCCGCCACGGCCCCTTCGAGCGGGCCAAAGCCCTCCTCTTGTCCAACGAAACGGAGCAAAGCCATGTCATTCATCGTTCGAACCGAAGGTCTCGTCGTTCCCGCCGGTCGCCGTGCGCTGATCGGCCAGTCGGTGCGCCTGCTCTCCGGCGCGGCGGTCGCGCTGCTCGCGGGCTGCCAAGCGCTGGCCGCCGGCAGCAACGACGCGACCGCGCAGGACGTGCGCATCCTGAACACCGCGCTCGGCGCCGAACTCGAAGCCGTCGCCGCCTATCAGCTGGCGGCCGACAGCGGCCTGCTGCAAAAACCGGTGCGCGAACTCGCCCTGACCTTCCAGGGTCACCACAAGGAGCACGCCGACGTATTGGCCAAGACCGTGGCGAAGCTCGGCGGCCACGCGGTGTCGCCGAAGGACAAGTACGTCTTCCCGACCGAGACGCTGAAGGCGCAGGCCGACGTGCTGCGCTTCGCGGCCACGCTGGAGAAAGGCGCGGTCAGCGCCTACCTGGGCGCCGTGCCGGTGTTCGGCAATCGCGACCTGGCGAAAGCCGCGGCCAGCATCCTCGGCGACGAGGCGATGCACTGGGCGGTGCTGCGCAATGCGGTGGGCGAGGCGCCGGTGCCCGCCGCGTTCGTGTCGTGAAGCGCGCGAGCGGGCTGGGCGCGGCGGCAATCGCGGTCGGCGTCTGGCTGGCCGCGGCACCGGCGGCTATGGCGGCAGCGTCCGCGGTGCGCGGCGAGCAGATCTGGTCGCGCTGCCAGGCCTGCCACGCGCTGCAGTACGACCGGACCGGCCCGCGGCACTGCGGGCTGTTCGGCCGGAGGGCGGGAAGCGTGCCCGGCTTCGACTACTCGCCGGCGATGAAGCGATCGGGCATCGTGTGGAACACGGCGACGCTCGACCGGTTCATCGCCGATCCGCTGGGCACCGTGCCGGGCACGACGATGGGTTATGCGGGCGTTGCCGACCCACAGGAGCGGGCCGACCTGATCGCGTTCCTGCGCGACGCGAAGTGCGGCAAGGACACCGGCCTGGGAAGGTAGCGGGGTTGCTAGAATCCGGGTCCGCCCCGGCAGCACCCCGATGTCCGAACAGCTCAATCCCGCGCAGCGCGAAGCGATCCGCTATCTCGACGGTCCCTGCCTCGTCATCGCCGGCGCCGGCAGCGGCAAGACGCGCGTCATTACGCGGAAGATCGCGCACCTGGTCGCCTCGGGCTTCGACCCCCAGGCGATCGGCGCGATCACCTTCACCAACAAGGCCGCGCAGGAGATGGCCGAGCGGCTCGGCAAGATGCTGAAATGGCCCGGAGGGCGGCGCCCGCTGGTGAGCACTTTCCATTCGCTGGGCGTGCAGATGCTGCGCCGCGACGGCCAGTCGCTGGGCCTGAAGCGCAACTTCTCGATCCTCGACGCCGACGACGCGGCCAACATCCTGCAGCAGGCGCTGGGCACCACCGACCGCAAGGTGGCGCGTGCCGCGCAGCACCGTATCTCTCTGTGGAAGAACGCGCTGGTCGATCCCGACCGGGCGGCCGCCGAAGCGCAAGACAGCCTCGGGCACGGCATCGCACGCGCGTATCGAGACTACGCCGCGACGCTGGCCGCCTACCAGTCGGTGGACTTCGACGACCTGATCGGCCTGCCGGTGCGCCTGCTGCGCGAGCATCCCGACGTGGCGCAGGCCTGGCGCGAGAAATTGCGCTACCTGCTGGTCGACGAATACCAGGACACCAACGCCTGCCAGTACGAGTTGCTGAAGCTTCTCGTGGGCCCGCGCGCGGCCTTCACCGCGGTGGGCGACGACGACCAGTCGATCTACGGCTGGCGCGGTGCGACGCTGGAGAACCTGAACCGGCTGTCGACCGACTATTCGGGCCTGAAGGTCGTCAAGCTCGAGCAGAACTACCGCTCGAGCGTCAGCATCCTGACCGCGGCGAACCGGCTGATCGCGCACAACCCGAAGCTGCACGAGAAGAAGCTGTGGTCCGAGCACGGCATCGGCGACCCGGTGCAGGTGGTGCCGTGCGAGCACGACGAGGCCGAGGCCGAATCGGTGGCGATGCGGCTGCAGGCGCATCGCTTCGAGCGCCGTACGAAGTTCTCCGACTACGCGATCCTGTACCGCGGCAACCACCAGGCGCGCGTGTTCGAGCAGGTGCTGCGCAAGGAAAAGATTCCCTATGTGCTCTCGGGCGGCCAGTCGTTCTTCGAGCGCGCCGAGATCCGCGACCTGATGGCCTGGCTGCGCCTGCTCGCCAACGACGACGACGATCCGGCGTTCATCCGCGCGGTCACCACGCCGAAGCGCGGCGTCGGCACGACGACGCTGCAGGCGCTGGGCACCTACGCGGGCGAGCGGCACGTCTCGATGTTCGCGGCGCTGTTCGAGACCGGCGCCGAGCAGCGCATCGCGCCGCGCCAGCTCGAGCCGCTGCGCGAGTTCGGCAACTTCGTCAATCGCATCGGCTGGCGTGCCGCGCGCGAGCCGGCCGCGCAGGTGCTCGACGACCTGCTGAACGCGATCGACTACCGCTCGCACCTGTTCGCGACCGCCGACGACAAGGTCGCGGCGACGTGCTGGCAGAACGTGTCCGATTTCGTCGACTGGCTGAAGAAGCGCGCCGAGGACGACGGCGCCACGCTGCTGCAGCTCGCGCAGACGGTGTCGCTGCTGTCGCAGCTCGATCGCAAGGACGGCGAGGCCGACGCGGTGCGGCTGACGACGATCCACGCATCGAAGGGGCTGGAGTTTCCGCACGTGTTCGTGGTCGGCTGCGAAGAAGGGCTGCTGCCGCACCATGGCGGCGCCGCGGCCGCGGCGAGCGACGCGGGGGATGACGAGGCGAGCGACGGCAAGGCGGCGACGGTGGACGCCGCGGCGGCGCGCATCGAGGAAGAGCGCCGGCTGATGTACGTCGCGGTCACCCGCGCGCAACGCAGCCTCACGCTCACCTGGTGCCGCGAGCGCAAGCGAGGGCGGGAGAAGTACCGCGCAGCTGCCGTCGCGCTTTCTTGCCGAGATGCAGCTCGACGCGCGGCCGAACGCTGCGGCGACGGTCGGTGTCGAGGCGGCCAGGGCGAAACTCGCCGGCCTGCGGGAAATGCTGGGGCAGAGGCGCGCGCAGCCGGGCTGAGCGCCGGCATCGTCTATCCTTTCGGCGGTGCGCCTTCCTTCAGCCTTCAACGGAACCGAGCGACGATGGGACTGTTCAGACGAGACGGGCCGGTGGTCTTCGAGCGCCATGCCTTTGGCAGGCGCAGGTCGCGCAGCGTGCCGCGCTGGGTGCTCTGGCTGGTGGCGGGCATCGTCGTCGGCGCCGGCGGCCTCTTCTATGTGCAGGAGGAATACCTGCCGCCGCGGCTCACGCCGGCGGAGTCGCAGCGCCTGCAGACCCGCGTCGGCGAGCTCGACGCCGAGCGGCAGCGTTTGCAGGCTGCGCTCGACAAGGCGATTGCCGAAGCGAAGGCCGCGCAGGGCGGCGGCGAGCGGCTGGCCGCCGAGCTGGCCGATGCGCGGCAGTTGGTCGAGCGACTGCGCGCCGACCTCGCGCTGTTCGACGAGGTGCTGCCGCCCGACCCGCGTGGAGGCGCAGTGTCGGTGCGCGCGGCGAAATTCTCCAACGACGACGGCCGGCTCGCCTACCACGTGCTGCTCACCCGCGAGCGCAAGGGCGGCAAGCCGTTGGCGGGGGCGATGGTCCTGGTGGTGGCCGGCGAGCGCGCCGGCCGCAACGAGACGATCGACCTCGGGCCGGTCGAGGTGTCGCTCGCCGGCTATCAGCACCTGCGCGGCAGCCTGCCGCTGCCGGCGGGGTTCGCAGCGCGCCAGGTGACGATTCGCGTGCTCGACCGCGCGGGCGGCACCCTGCAGGGCATGCGCGTCCTCAACGTGCGTTGACGACCCGGATCGGCGCGCCGTCGAGCGAGGCGGCGATGCGCGAGCGCATCAGTATTTCTCCCTGATCGGCTTCACCGGTCCGGTGAAGCGCTCCGCGCCCGGCTTGCCCTTCATCGGCGGCAACTCGAACGGCTCGATCGGCACCTGGCGATCCGGCACCTGGTCGAGCAGGTGGCGGATCAGGTTCAGGCGAGCGCGGCGCTGGTCGTCGAAGTTCACGACGAACCACGGCGCGTGCTTCGTGTGCGTGGCCTCGAACATGGCGTCGCGCGCGCGCCCGTACTCCGCGTAGAGCTCGCGCGACTTCAGGTCGATCGGCGAGAGCTTCCAGCGCTTGAGCGGGTCTTCGGCGCGCTCGGCGAAGCGTTCTTCCTGGTGCGCCTGGTCGACCGCCAGCCAGTACTTGTAGAGCAGGATGCCGTCGTCGACCAGCAGCTTCTCGAACACCGGCACCTGCTTCAGGAACAGCCGGTACTGCTCGTCGGTGCAAAAGCCCATCACCTTCTCGACACCGGCGCGGTTGTACCAGCTGCGGTCGAACAGCACCAGCTCGCCGGCGGCCGGCAGGTGCGCGGCGTAGCGCTGGAAGTACCACTGGGTGCTCTCGCGCTCGGTGGGCCTGGGCAGCGCGGCGATGCGCACCTGGCGCGGATTCAGGTACTCGGCGATCGTGTGGATCACGCCGCCCTTGCCGGCGGTGTCGCGGCCTTCGAGCAGCACCATCATCCGTGTGCCGGTGTGAGCGAGCCAGTGCGCGAGGTCGTTCAGTTCGAGCTGCAGCGGCTCGAGCTCCGCCTCGAATTCCTTCTTCTTCATCGGCTTCATCGCCGGGCCCCCTTCGCGCGTTCCGGCACAGCATAGCCGGAGTCGCGGCGCGGCGCCGGCCGCGCGCCTCGCGGCAGGCCGCGAGCCATTCCATGGGCTATGATCGTCCGATGCCGCGCTCGCTCGACGCCTTCCACGACTCGGACCGCGTGCTGCGGCTCGCGGCCGAGACCTTCTTCGACCACCTGTCGGAGATGTGTGAAGGCATCCTCGTGGTCGACAAGTCGGCGCGCATCGTCTGGGTGAACGACCGCTGGCAGCGCAACATCGCCAGCCTCGGCTTCTCGAACGCCGACGAGATCATCGGCAGGCCGGTCGAGGAGGTGGTGCCCAACACGCTGATGCGCCACGTGGTCGAGACCGGCAAGCCGATCCTGCTCGACATCCTCGAGAACAAGGCGGGCACCTACCGGTGTCGCGCTTCCCGCTGCACGACGACTCGGGGCAGGTGATCGGCGCGGTGGGCCTCATCCTGTACGACCGGATCGAGACCCTGAAGCCGCTGTTCGGAAAGATGGGGCGGCTGCAGAGCGAACTCGCGCAGGCGCAGAAGGAACTCGCGCGCCAGCGCCGCACCCGCTACACCTTCTCGAACTTCGTCGGCAACAGCGAGCGCGCGCTCGAAGTGAAGAGCCGCGCGCGCCGCGCTGCGGTGCTGAACACCACGGTGTTGCTGCTCGGCGAGACCGGCACCGGCAAGGAACTGCTCGCGCAGGCGATCCATGCCGCGTCGACGCGCGCGCGCCATCCGTTCATCGCGGTGAACGTGGCCGCGATTCCCGAGACGCTGCTCGAGGCCGAGTTTTTCGGCGTGGCCCCCGGTGCCTACACCGGCGCCGACCGGCGCGGCCGCGACGGCAAGTTCAAGGCTGCCGACGGCGGCACGCTGTTCCTCGACGAGATCGGCGACATGCCGCTGGCGCTGCAGGCCAAGCTGCTGCGCGCGCTGCAGGAGCGCGAAGTCGAGCCGCTGGGCTCGAACGCGGTCTCGCGCGTCGACGTGCGCGTGATCGCGGCCAGCAGCGTCGATCTCGCGACACTGGTGGCCGACGGACGCTTTCGCAGCGACCTCTACTACCGGCTCAACGTGCTGCCGATCCGGCTGCCGCCGCTGCGCGAGCGCCCCGAAGACCTCGAGGGGCTGTGCGAGCACCTGCTCGAGCAACTGGCGCTCGAGCACGAAATGCTGCCCAAGGAGATCGACCGCGACGCGCTCGACGCGCTCGCGGCCATGCCGTGGCCCGGCAACGTGCGCGAGCTGCGCAACGTGCTCGAGCGCGCGTGCTCGCTGTGGGACGGGATGCGGCTGACGCTGGAGGCGTTCCGCGAGGTGGTGCCGGAGATCGATGCGGTGGCGGCGCGGCAGGAGGCTGCGGGGTTGCGGGTCGTGCCGAGGCGCAACGACGGAGGCCCCGGCGATCGACGAGCCGCAAGAGGGCGCCGCGACGCTGCCCGAGCGGATCGCCGCGCTCGAGCGCGCGGCGATCCGCGAGGCGCTGCACGCCACCGGCGGCAATCGCCTGCAGGCTGCGCGCCGCCTCGGGATTGCGCGCGCGACGCTGTACCAGAAGCTGGCGGAGTTTCCGGAGCTGGCGGTGGCGGGGTCGGGGTCGGACAAGGCGGCCTGACCGAGGCTCATCCGGCGAGCCCGCCGAGGCATGGGCTGGCTCGATGGTGCGGTTTGTCGACCTGCCGCGACCTGCGGGCTACACTCCCGCCACGACCCGAAAACCTGGCCCGAAACAGGTGCCCGCCCCCGGTGCCCACCCCCGAGGAACTCGCCCGAGCAGAAATCGACCGGCTGCTGACCGCGGCAGGCTGGCACGTGTGCGACGTGGCCGCGGCCAACCTGCACGCGGCGCACGGCGTGGCGATCCGCGAGTTCCCGCTGGCCAGCGGCTTCGGCTTCGCCGACTACCTGCTCTACGTCGACGGCAAGGCCGCCGGCGTCATCGAGGCGAAGAAGCAGGGCGCCACGCTCACCGGCGTCGAGGTCCAGTCGGGCCGTTACGCGCAGGGTCTGCCGGCAGCGCTGCCGGCCTGGCGCCGGCCGTTGCCCTTCGTCTACGAAAGCACCGGCGTCGAGACCCACTTCACCAACGGCCTCGACCCCGTGCCGCGCGCCCGGAACACCTTCGCGTTTCACCGCCCCGAGACGCTCGCGAGCTGGGTGGCCCCCGCCGCAGGCTTCGCAGGCATGACGACTGGCAGCGGCGATCCGCCGCCCTTCGTGATTGACGAAGGCCTGTCGCCGACCTTTCTCGCACGGATGCAGGCGCTGCCGCCGCTCATCACCGAATGGGCCGACGGCGCTCAGACTCGCCGGCTCTGGCCGGCGCAGATCAAGGCCATCGCGAACCTGGAGAAGTCGCTCGCCGCCAGCAAGCCGCGTGCGCTGATCCAGATGGCTACCGGCAGCGGCAAGACCTTTACCGCGATCAGCTTCATCTACCGGCTGATCAAGTTCGGCGGCGCGCGGCGGGTGCTGTTCCTGGTCGATCGCGGCAACCTCGGCCGGCAGACGAAAAAGGAGTTCGACCAGTACGTCTCACCGTACAACAACTTCAAGTTCGGCGAGGAGTACATCGTCCAGCACCTGGCGAGCAACCAGCTCGACACCACGGCGCGGGTAACGATCAGCACGATCCAGCGCATGTACAGCATGCTCAAGGGCCGCGAGCTGGCCGAGGAGGTCGACGAACATTCCACCGCCGAGATCGAAGGGCTCTTTCGCGAGCAGGAGCCGCTCGACTACAACCCGAAGTTCCCGATCGAGACCTTCGACATCATCGTCACCGACGAGGCACATCGTTCGATCTACAACCTGTGGCGGCAGGTGCTCGAGTACTTCGACGCGTACCTGATCGGGCTCACGGCCACGCCCGGCAAGCAGACCTTCGGCTTCTTCAACCAGAACCTGGTGATGGAGTACGGCCACGAGCAGGCGGTGGCCGACGGCGTGAACGTCAACTACGACGTCTATCGCATTCGCACCGAAGTGAGCGAGGCCGGCGCCAGGGTGGACGCCGGCTACTACCTGGGCTACCGCGACAAGCTCACCCGCAAGCTGCGCTGGGAGCAGCTCGACGAGGACTTCGCCTACGACCCCGAGCAGCTCGACCGCGACGTGCAGACGCCGGACCAGATCCGCACGCTGGTGCGCACCTTCCGCGACAAGCTGTTCACCGAGATTTTTCCCGGCCGTACCGAGGTGCCCAAGACGCTGATCTTCGCGAAGGACGACAACCACGCCGAGAAGATCGTGGAGATCGTGCGCGAGGAGTTCGGCAAGGGCAACGAGTTCGCGCAGAAGATCACCTATCGCACCACCGGCGAAACGCCCGAGCGCCTGATCGCCGCCTTCCGCAACAGCTACCACCCGCGCATCGCGGTGACGGTGGACATGATCGCCACCGGCACCGACATCAAGCCGCTGGAGATCGTGGTGTTCATGCGTGCGGTGAAGAGCCGCACCTTTTTCGAGCAGATGAAGGGCCGCGGCGTGCGCGTGATCGACCCGGCCGACCTGCAGAGCGTGACCCCGGACGCCCGGACCAAGGACCACTTCGTGATCGTGGACTGCGTGGGCGTGTGCGAGCAGGACATGACCGACTCCCGCCCCATGGACCAGAAGAAGTCCGTGTCGCTGGAGAAGCTGCTGCAGGCCGTGGCGCTGGGCAACACCGAGCCCGAGGTGCTGTCGTCGGTGGCCGCGCGCCTGGCCCGGCTCGAGAAGGATCTGCCCGCGGAGGCACAGGCGCGCATCGCCCGGGCGGCCGGTGGCCTCACGCTGAAGGACCTGACGCGCGGGCTGGTGAACGCGATGGCGCCGGACCAGCCGCCCGACGCGGCCGCTGCCGCGGTGCTGGCCGCCGCCAGGCCCTTCTCCGACCCGGCGCTGCGCGAACTGATCGTGACGCTCAAGCGCCAGAACGAACAGGTCATCGACGACGTGACCCAGGACCAGGTGCTCGAAGCCGGCTTCTCCGAAGCCGCCCGCGAGCGCGCGCGCAAGATCGTCGGCAGCTTCGAGCAGTTCATCGAACGGCACAAGGACGAGATCACCGCGCTGCAGATCCTCTACAGCCGTCCGACGAAGGCCCCGCTGAAGTACGAGGACCTGAAGTCACTGGCCGACGCGCTGCACGCGCCGCCGCATCTGATCAGCGAATCGGCGCTCTGGCAGGCTTATGCCGCGCTGGACCAGACGAAGGTGAAGGGCGCGAGCACGCGGCGCATTCTCACCGACCTCGTGTCGCTGGTGCGCTTCGCGATGCACCAGGACAACGAGTTGGTGCCGTACCCCGAGCGCGTGGCCGCCAACTTCAAGGCGTGGATGGCGCAGCAGCAAGCAGGGAGCAAGACGTTCACCGACGAGCAGCGCTGGTGGCTCGAGAGGATGGCCGAGCACGTTGCGTCCAACCTCGGGCTCGAGACGGAGGACTTCGAGCTGTCGCCGTTCAACCAGCGCGGGGGGTTGGGGAAGGTGTATCAGCTCTTCGGCGCGGAGTTACCGAAGGTGATTGAGTCGATGAATCGGGAGTTGGTGGCGTGAGCGTTGGCGAAACGCTTGGCGGCCTTCGGCGCAAGGCGTCGCTAGAGGACATCGCGACAGTCATCATGGGGCAGTCGCCGCCATCGTCGGCATACAACACCGACGGCATCGGGTTGCCCTTTTTCCAAGGCAAAGCAGAGTTTGGATCAATGCATCCAACCCCAGTCAAGTGGTGTTCCGCGCCGACGAAGATCGCCGAACCAGGCGACGTGCTTATCTCGGTGAGGGCGCCTGTCGGGCCAACGAATCTCGCGATTGACCGATGCTGCATCGGTCGTGGGCTGGCAGCGATTCGGGCTAGACCCGGGTATAGAAGCAAGTGGCTTCTCTATGCATTCCGTACGATGGAGGGTGCCATTGAAAACCTCGGGACCGGCACGACGTTTAAGGCCATTTCCGGCGAGACGCTTCGCCACCTCGAAATACCACTGGCGGACCTTGAGTGCCAAGATCGCACGATCGCCGAAATCGAAAAGCAGTTCTCGCGGCTCGATGAAGCTGCCGCCAGCCTCGAGCGTGTCAAGGGAGCGCTCTCTCGGTATCGGGCGTCGGCCCTCTCCGAGGCAGCGCGATCGCCCTATGGTCGCTGGCCAGATTGCAGGCTTTCCGACCTCTTCAGTGAGCCGATTGTCAACGGACTATCGGTGAAAGAGAGTCCCACACCGACCGCGGTTCGCGCATTGCGGTTGAGTGCCATGTCAGACTCTGGACTTAACTACGCCGATCACCGGTATCTACCGGTCGATCCACAAACCGTTGAAGACATCGTCGTTCGCAACGGTGACTTCTTCGTGTCACGCGGGAACGGCAGCCTCGCCCTCGTCGGTCGCGGGACGATTGCCCAGATACCGCCATTTCCGGTGATCTTTCCGGATACGATGATGCGCCTGCGCTTCGCCGACCCCTCGGTCAGGGAATGGGTTGAAATGCTTTGGCCAAGTCGGCTCGTGCGGCGTCAGATCGAGCGGCGAGTGAAGACGACTGCCGGCATCTACAAGATCTCCCAGCCTCAGGTCGCGTCGATCACCGTGCCACTTCCCTCGCTTCGGAGCGCGAGCGCATCATCGCCGAAGTCGATCGCCGCCTGTCAATCGTCCGCGAGGTCGAAGCGGAAGTCGTGGCGAACCTGAAGCGCGCACAGGCCTTGCGGCAGGCGGCGCTGGCGAGCGCGTTCGCTGGCGCGCAGGAGGCTGTACCATCATCGGCCTGACAGCCGCTTGCCATGTCTGCCACCGAATTCGCTCCGGTCAATCCGAAGGTGCTCGCTTGGGCGCGCACCGAGGGTGGATGGCGCCCGGAGCAGGTCGCGAAGACCCTGAACGTGAAGCCCGAACGCATCGTGGCCTGGGAGCGGGGCGAGCGTAATCCGACATTCCGCCAGGTCGAAAAGCTGGCGCGCTTTTTTCACCGACCGCTCAGCGTTTTCTTCCAGTCGACCCCCCCTGACCTACCGCCGCTAGGGGCCGAGTATCGACGTCTTCCGGGAGTAGAGGTCGGTGCCGAGTCGCCTGCGCTGCGTCTGGCAATCCGGCAGATGCTGAACCGGCGCGCACTCGCGCTCGACCTGCTGCAAGAGCTGGGCGAAAACGCACGAATGTTCGACCTGGTTGCGCGATTCGATGCGGGGCCGGCGGCAGTCGGGACGCGGCTGCGCGAGAGGCTGGGCGTGTCGATCGACGCGCAACTCGGCTGGGTGAACGAGTGGCAAGCCTGGCGCGCCTGGCGGGGAGCGGCTGAAGCGGCTGGCGTTCTGGTGTTCCGGTTCGCGAAGGTGCCGCTCGAAGAGGTGCGAGGGCTGTCGTTACTGCATTGGCCTCTGCCGGTGGTAGGCGTTAACGGCAAGGAGCGGGTGCCAGAGGCCCAGGTCTTTACCTTGATGCATGAGCTGGTTCACCTGACGCTCGTGCGGGGCCATGAGGAACAGCCGGCCTTGCTCGAGAAGCGGGACGCGGCCGAATGGTCGGCTGTCGAGCGCTTCGCCGAGGCTGCCGCCAGCCATGCACTGGTTCCCGAAAACGCGCTCTCGGAAGCAGTCGACCAAGTCCAAGCGCTCGATCGAGCCCGGACCATCGTCGAGGTTCAGCGTATGGCGCGCCGTTTCCGGATCTCCCCGCTTGCAATGGCGACGCGCCTGCGCGAGTCGGGGTTCATGTCATGGGAGCGTTATCACGACTGGCGAGGCAAGTGGACCGAGTTTGTCGCGACGTTGCCAAAGCGCGGCGGGGGATTCGCAACGCCTGCGGAGAAGACAATGGGCCGAGCCGGACGGCCCTTCGTGCGGCTGGTCCTGGAAGCCATGGAGACCAACCGCATCACATCGGTGGATGCGGCACGCTTCCTCGATCTGAAGTTCCAGCATTTCGATCAGTTGCGCATGCTGCTGCGTGGTCCGGGCGAGGGAACGACGGGCGATGTCTGACGGGGCGGGTCAGGTCATCTACTCGATCGACACCAACGCCCTCATGGACTGGCAGGCCCGGTTCTACCCGACGGACGTCTTCAAGGGCCTCGTCGTGCGCATGGCGGATCTGGTGGACTCGGGCCAGCTTCAGGCCGCGGCCCTGGTTCGTGAAGAACTCGACGCCGTCGGCACTCCGGAACTCGTCGGTTGGGCCAAGTCGAACGCCGGAATCTTCGTGCCCACGAAGGATCTCCTCGCCGGCGCACTGGCAATACAGAACCAGTTTCCCGGCTTGCGCGATCCGAAGGCGGAGCACGAGGAGGCGGACGCCTACGTCATTTCGCTGGCTCGGTTGCGCGACGGCATCGTCGTCACTCAGGAGACTCCCGCGGCCGAGAAGAACCGGCCACGGCGAACGCACTTCATTCCCGACGTCTGTCGAGAGCTCGGGGTTCCGTGCATCAGTCTGCTCGGTCTCATGCGGCGGGAGAGGTGGGCGCTGTGAAAGGGGGCGAGGTTCCAACATAAGAACGCAAGCTCCCAACATACGAGTCTCCAGTGTTAACGTAATCGGGCATTCCGCGGCAAGTGGGCGCTGACAATCAAGCACCCGCATTGTTTGCTCCAGATCCACTCCCATTGACTCCCATTCACTCCAATTCCACTCCTATTCCCGCCCCGCCTTGAACGCCTCCACCCTCGTCCAGAAGCTCTGGAACTACTGCAACGTCCTGCGCGACGACGGGATGAGCTACGGCGACTACGTCGAGCAGCTCACCTACCTGCTCTTCCTGAAGATGGCGGACGAGCGCTCGCGCCCGCCGTGGAAGCAGCCGAGCCCGATCCCCGGGGCCTATGCCTGGCCGACCCTGCTGAGCCGCGACGGCGACGAACTGTTCGACCACTATCGCCACGCGCTCGACGCGCTGGGCAACGAGAAGGGCACGCTCGGGCTGATCTTCGCCAAGGCGCAGAACAAGTTCCAGGACCCGGCCAAGCTGCGCCGGGTGATCGTCGACCTGATCGACAGGGAAAACTGGTCCACGCTCGACGCCGACGTGAAGGGCGACGCCTACGAGGGTCTGCTCGAGAAGAACGCGCAGGACACCAAGTCGGGCGCCGGCCAGTACTTCACCCCGCGCCCGCTGATCCAGGCGATGGTCGACGCGATCGCGCCCAGACCCGGCGAGACGATCTGCGATCCGGCCTGCGGCACCGGCGGCTTCCTGTTCACCGCCCACAACTACATCGTTCGCCACTATCCGAACCTGACCAAGGACGAGAAGCGCCACCTGAAGGAGGGCGCCTTCGTCGGCTGGGAACTGGTGCAGGCGACCGCCCGGGTCTGCGCGATGAACCTGATGCTGCACGGCATCGGTTCCGAGAAGAGCGTGCCGGTGAAGGTGGCCGATGCACTGGCCGCCGACCCGGGCCAGCGTTTCGGGGTGGTGCTGGCCAATCCGCCCTTCGGCAAGAAGAGCAGCACGATGATAGTCGGCGAGGACGGCCGCGCCTCGACCGAGAAGGACATCGTCGAGCGCGACGACTTCTGGGCCACGACATCGAACAAGCAGCTGAACTTCGTCCAGCACATCAAGACGCTGCTGAAGATCAACGGCTGCGCCGCGGTGGTGGTGCCCGACAACGTGCTGTTCGAAGGCGGCGCCGGCGAGACCATCCGCCGCAAGCTGATGCACGAGTGCGACGTGCACACGCTGCTGCGCCTGCCCACGGGTCTCTTCTATGCGCAGGGCGTGAAGGCGAACGTGCTCTTCTTCGACAGGAAGCCGGCCAGCGAAACGCCGTGGACGAAGAAGCTCTGGATCTATGACCTGCGCACCAACAAGCACTTCACGCTGAAGACCAATCCGCTGAAGCGCGAAGATCTCGACGAGTTCGTGACCCTGTACAACCCGGCCAACCGGCACGACCGCAAGTCGACCTGGTCCGAGACACCGGACTCGAAATCCGGCGCAGGGCCCGAGGGCCGATGGCGCGCCTACGACTACGACGATCTGATTGGCCGCGACAAGGCCAGCCTCGACATCTTCTGGCTGAGGGACGAAAGCCCGGCCGACTCCGACAACCTTCCGCCACCGAACGTCATCGCGCGCGAGATCGTCGATGATCTGGAGGCGGCGCTGGAGCAGTTCAGGCTGATTGCGGACGACCTCGGGCAGTCTTCGACCGACCAATGACCGACGAGTCCCGCTCACCCATCAAGGACAAGCCGCTACGCCTGCCCGGCCAGTCGGTGGACGAGCAGCGCCAGAAGCTGATCGAGGATCGGTTCCAATATCCAGCGCATAGCTTCCTGGGATTCGCCGCTACGTACGGATGCGTTTTCGCCCGTGGAACGAGTTCCACGAGCGAAAACGCATCATTTCGTTGCGCACGCGATAGGCCGCGAGGTGGCAGGGCGGCGGGTCCGCCGTCGCCACCGCCCGCGCCTCCGGCAATTGACGAACTTCCATCGACCAGGGGCTCGATCCGGCGCAGGATACTGCAACACATATCGCTCAGCCCGCCGCCATCTTCACCGCCGTTCCGCTCACCGACACCATCATCATCCCGTTCGCCTCGCCGAGCACCTCGTAGTCGAAGTCGATGCCGACCACGCCATCAGCGCCAAGTTCCTTCGCCGTGGCGACCATCTCCCCGAGCGCCGCGTCACGTGCGCCAGCGAGCGCCCGCTCGTAGCCGCCCGCCCGCCCGCCCACCACGTCGCGCACCGACGAGAACAGGTCGCGGAAGATGTTCGCGCCGATGATCGCCTCGCCGTTGACCACGCCGAGGTACTTCGCGACTTTCGCGCCGTCGTCGTTCGGCACGACGGTGGCGAGGAAGAAATCGTCGTCCTTCTTCGAGAACCAGCCCATCTTCGACTCCTGGCGAGGCGCGGCCGCATTGGCCGGCGCGTCGGGCGAATCTATCACCCTGCCAAGGCAACGCCGAGGCGTGGGACTGAAGGCGCTATAGTCGCGGCGAGCCGCTGACCCGCGCAGGCATCCGATGCGACGAATCCTTCTCCCCCTGCTTCTGGCCTCCTTCGCCACCGCCCAGGCCGAGCCCATCGGCGAAGTCGACACCGTCTTCAAATGGATCGGCCCCGACCACAAGATCGTCGTCGAGGCGCACGACGACCCGAAGGTTCAGGGCATCACCTGCTATACGTCGCGTGCGAAGACCGGCGGCATCAAGGGCGCGCTCGGCGTGGCCGAAGACCGCTCGGAGGCGGCGATCGCCTGCCGCCAGGTGGGCCCGATCTCGTTCGCGAAGCCGCTGCCGGAGCAGGAAGAGGTCTTCAGCGAGCGCATCAGCCTGGTCTTCAAGAAGCTGCGCATCGTGCGCATGGTCGATCGCAAGCGCAACACGCTGGTCTACCTGACTTACGCGGAGCGGCTGATCGAGGGTTCGCCGCAGAATTCGGTGACCGCGGTGCCGGTGGATCGCGCGATGCCCATTCCGGTGAAGTGAGGCGGCTCGCGGAGCGCATTCATGAACACCAGGCTCGCCATCGCGATCGCATCGGCGCTCTTGCTCGGCGGCTGCGCCACCTCGGTCGGTACCGGCGCCCCTCCGGGTGGCGCGCCGGAACGCGACGAGCGCCCGCAGGTGCTCACGATCAAGGGAACGATGGCCTACCGCGAGCGCATCGCGTTGCCGCCCGACGCGGTCGCCGTCGTCGAACTACGCGCCAGCTCCGGCACCGGCGGGCGCGTGCTGGCCGAGTGGCGGGCCGTGCTGAAGGGCCGGCAGGTGCCGGTCGCGTTCGAGCTGAGCGTCGATCGCGCAAAGCTCACCGGCGGCGCGCGCCACGCGCTGCGCGGCGCGATCCTGGTGGGCGGACGCGCGGCCTGGGCGACCGAGCCGGTGGCCATCGACCCGTCCGCGCCGCCGGCGGACGTCGGCCTGCTGCGGCTCGTCCGCGTGCAGCCGCTGGCGTTTGCGAGCACCTTGCAGTGCGGCGACCGCAGCGTCACGATCGGCCACGTCGGCAACGCGATGCGGATGGAAGCCGGTGGCGAGAGCTTCGACCTGCGCCCCGTGCGCTCGGCCTCGGGGGCACGTTACGAGGCGGTCGGCGACCCGTCGACGACGTTCTGGTCGAAGGGTGACCGCGCATCCGTCGTCGTGCGCGGCCAGCCATGGCCGGAATGCGTGACCGGGCGCGCGCCGGGACTGCCGTTCCGCGCCACCGGCAACGAGCCCGGCTGGCGGCTCGACATCACCGAACAGGCGATGTCGCTGCTGGCCGACGACGGCCGCACGCGCATCGAGGCGCCGACGCCGGTCGCCGAACCGGGCGAGGGCTTCACCCGCTTCCGGGCGCCGGCCGCTGGCGTGGGGCTCGTCGCGACGATCTTCGATCGGCGCTGCACCGACTCGATGACCGGCATGCCGTATCCGAACGCGGTGACGGTCGCTTTCGGCGGCCGCGCGCTGAGCGGCTGTGGCGGCGACCCGGCGACGCTGCTGCACGGCGCCGAGTGGGTGGTCGAAGACCTGCGCGGCGGCGGCATCGTCGACCGTTCGCGCATGACGCTGAACTTCGGCGCCGACGGGCGCGTCGCCGGCGGCGCGTCGTGCAATCGCTACACGGCGGCGTATTCGCTGACCGGCGAAGGCCTGACGATCTCGAAGCCGGCGTCGACGATGATGGCGTGCGCGCCGTCGCTGATGGAGCAGGAGCGGCTGTTCCTCGCCATGCTGGCGCAGGCGCGCCGGTTCACGATCGACGCGACGGGAGCGCTGGTGCTGCACGCAGCCGACGGGCGGACGATCAGCGCGCGCCGGCCGTAGCGATCAGCGCATGTACGCGTAACCCTCCCGCTGCAGCCGCACGATCTCCGCGTCGGCCATCGGCACCATCCGCACGAAGCCGTGGATGTCGGACGGCGCGTAGCCGAGCACGCCGGCGGCGGCGCGGCACAGGCGGAACTCGATGTTGCCGCTCCGGGTCAGGCTCTGCGCGCGCTGCATCAGCGCGCGGTACTTCGGGAAGTCGCGGATGCCGAACAGCGGGATCGCGTCGCCGTGCACGACGACCACGATGGCCGACTCGAACGGGTCGGCCTCGTACAGCTTGTTGAGGTAGCTGACGCGGTCGAGGATGTTGCCCAGCGCTTCGGCGCCGCCGTTGTCGACGTCGTAGAGCACCCTTGCGGGCGCGTAGCGGGCCGGCACCTCCTGTGCGCCGCCCCAGGGCGCGTTCGTCTGCGCCTGGGGCGGCAGCGGCGCGAGCAGCAGCAGGCAGACCAGCCATCCGGGTCGCCTGCCCACGCGCCGGCCGCCCTGACTCACTTCTTCAGGCCCGGCTGGTCGATGTAGCGGATGTCCTTCACCGGCAGCGGCAGCGGTTTGTTGTGGGGGTTTCCTTCCCCCCCCCCCCATTCCGCACTTCGAATGGCGTATTAGATCGCAATTGCGCGTGCAATTTGGGCGGATCAGGGCTTGGCCGGATGTGCTGCGTCGATGAGTCGTTCGGAATCGGCCTCCCAGGCCCTGAGCAGTTTTTTTCACCAAGCGATAGTTGTCGATCGCTTGACGCAGCAACTTCGCCTGTTCGGGCGTGACGTAGCGATGCGCGATCTTGCCGGCGCGCATGCGACCCCACTCGTAGTACGGGCCGTGCCGCGCTGAAGGGTCAGTCGCGCACCGGCAGTTCGGTTTGCCGCACTTCATCATCCGCTCGCTGAGCGAACCGGAGCACAGCAATTCGATCTCGCCGAGCCTTGCGCGCAGCTTTGCGATGCGCTGGCGCGCCGCGTCGACTTGCCTGGTCGAGGGTTTTTTCACCACGGAGGATGCATTCTTCGGCAGCGGTGGGCTTGATTCGACGGCGGTCTTACGCATAAGATATCGTAAGAGCAATGGCAGAGCAACCCTCCCCCGACGCGCAGCTCGATCTGCTGACCGAGCGACTGGGCCCGCTACCCCTGCTCAACCACTTCCTCGATCGCAGCGGCGTGCTCGAGATCCTCGAGAAGCACGTCGATGGCGATGCGCGCTCGCACCGCTCCGCCGTTTCTCACACGCAGGCGCTGGGCGTGCTGCTGCGCTCGATCGTCGTCGAGCGCGAGCCGGTCTACCGCCAGCAGGAGACCGCGGTGTCGTTCGCCGGCGGCCTGTTCGGCCTGAGCACCGCCGACCTGTCGCACCTCACCGACGACCGCATCGGACGGGCGCTCGAGCGCTTGTTCGACGTGGACCGGGCGGCATTGCTGACCGAGGTCGTCGTCACGCTTGCGCGACGCTTCGGCGTGCGCTTCGATCGGCTGCACAACGACTCGACTTCGGTCTCCTTTTGCGGGCAGTACCGCGCAGCCTCGGGACGCAGCGTTCGCGCTCGTCGGGCACCTGCGATCACCTACGGCTACAGCAAAGACCACCGGCCCGATCTGAAGCAGTTGCTGTTCATCCTGACCATCGACGGCGACGATGGCGTGCCGGTGCACTTTCGGTGCGCCAGCGGCAACGTCGCCGATGCCGTCACCCACATCGACACCTGGAACACGCTGCGCGAGATCGCCGGGCGCGCGGATTTCCTCTACGTCGCCGACAGCAAGCTGTGCTCGCGCCCGAACATGGACTACATCGCGCGCCACGGCGGGCGCTTCGTGACGGTGATGCCGCGCAACCGCCGAGGAGGATGCCCAGTTCCGGCACTGGATCCAGACGCATACGCCGCACTGGGAACTCGTCTGGCAGCGACCCAACCCGAGAAACGCCGAGGGCCCGCGCGACGAGTGGTACGTCTTTTGCCCCGAGGTGCCTTCGGCCGAGGCCTACCCCATCGTCTGGGTCTGGAGCACCTTGCTCACGCTCAGCCAGGGCTACCGGCGCCAGAGGAACGTGGCCGCCGCCATCGATCACCTCGTGGACATCAAGCGCAGGCTCGGTGCGGCCCGCGCCCGTCTGCGCGGGGCTGCGCAAATCGATCAAGAGGTCGACGAGGTCCTCGCCCGCTATCAGGCCGGCCGATACCTGAAGGTCAGCCGCGTCGTGCGCGAGGAGCACGTCTTTCGCCAGGCGCGCCGCGGCAGGCCCGGGCCCGACACCGCCTACCGCAAGATCACCAAGCGGCGCTACGACATCGAGTGGACGCTCGACACCGAGGCCATCGCCTACGACCAGAAGTCCGACGGCATGTACCCGTTGATGACCAACGACCGCAGCCTGTCGGGCGCGCAGGTCCTCATCGCCCACAAGGGCCAACCTTGCATCGAGCGGCGCTTCGAGCAGCTCAAATCCGTGCATGAGATCGCGCCGGTGTTCCTGAAGAACGAATCGCGCATCGAGGCGCTGTTCACTGTCTACTTCCTCGCCCTCGTCGTGCAAGCGCTCATCGAGCGCGAACTGCGCCTCGCGATGAAGCGCCACAAGATCGACGCACTGCCGCTGTATCCGGAGAGCCGCGCCTGTCGTCGGCCCACGACCGAACACATCCTGCGCCTGTTCAGCCTCGCCGAGCGCCACACCCTGCGCGCCAACGGCGCCACCCTGAAGGTCTTCGAGCCCGAACTCACCGAACTCCAACTCACGGTACTCGAACTGCTCGGCGTGCCCGCTCGCGCCTACCGTCGAGCCAGCTAACCGTCGGTGCCTCCAGGGGCTGCTAATTCACCGCTATTGCGCGAATCGAAGTGCGGAATGTAGGCCCTGCCAGTAGGCGACCTCCGGAAAGCCGGCCGGCACGACCGTGACGAAGCCGTGCATGTCCTCGGCCTTGAAGCCCGCGGCGAGCATCGCGTTGTTGCACATCTTGAACTCGACGCCCTCCTTGCTGAGCTCGGCCATCTTGTCGACGATGCCCTGGTACTTCTCGTAGTTCTCCTTCGCGAACGCGCGCAGCTCGGGGCCGTGGGTCACGACGACCACCTTGCCGCCGGTCGTCTTCTTCGTGTTCTTGACGAAGTTGTAGAGGACGTTGAGCTTCTGCGGGTCCTCGTAGTTGACGTCGAAAACGGTGTTCTCCACCGGCATCTTGTGCATGTCCACCTTCGCGGTTCCGTACGGCGCGAAGGCCTCGGCCAGCGCGGGCTGGGCCAGGCCGCTCACGATCGCAAAGGTGGTGATGGCTACTGCGGTTCTCATGTCGTCTCCGACTCGATGGGTGGATTCCGCCGGTATCCCCCGGCGGTGGGCAAAAGCGGTCGGCTAGCGGCTGCCCGCGGCAGGCCTGCTGCGCGTGCGCGCCGGGCGTGCGCGGACCAGGCCCTTCAGCCAGTCCGCGAGCCGGTCGGTCTCGCGCACGATCACTGCCGGGTCGTTGAAGGCGTTGGCGACGAGGCTCGCGCCCTGCAGCGTCGTGACCATGTGCAGGGCCAGGCCGGGCGATTCGTCGCCCTTGCCGAGCTCGCGGAACTGCGCCTCGGCCCACTGCAGCAGGAACCGCAGCGGGCGTGCCGCTTCGTCGCCGAGCGTGCCGCGCTGCTTCGACAGTTCGTAGCACAGGCTGCCGATCGGGCAACCGTAGAGCGCGTCGACCTCCTTGTCGCGGATCCAGAGCTGGATCAGCGCTTCGAGCCGCTCCTTCGGGTCGGCCGCCTCGGTCGCCTCGACCAGGATGCGGCGCAGGAACTCCATCCGCCGGTCGTTGATCGCGACTGCGATGTCTTCCTTGGTCTTGAAGTAGTAGTAGACGCTGCCGAGCGCGACGTCGGCAGCTTTCGCGATGTCGGCGAGCGTGGTGCGCGCGAACCCCTGCCAATGGATGACCTGGGTGGCGGCCTTCACCAGCTTGTCGCGTCGGCTTGCTGCGGCTTCCGGACTGCGGGGCATCTGTTCACAAGTCAGTCAACTAGCTCAGTCTGCGGCGACAACGGGAGCGATGTCAAGCGAGTGGCGCGACGCTAGCCTGTCGGACCCGGTGGCTGCGCCGGCAGCGGGGCCGGCACGACCGGGCGGCGCAGCCGCGGCAGCAGGTATCCGGTTCGCGCCTTGTACGCCTGCCACTCCGGGTAGCGCGACATGCTCGCTTCCTTGCGCAGCACGTTCGGCGCGAAGACGCCGATCCACACCCAGGCGAGCACCGCCCACGGCGCCCAATGGCCGGCCAGCAGCGCGAATCCGGCGTACAGCAGCATCTCGCCCAGGTAGTTCGGGTGCCGCACGCGCGCGAAGAAGCCGTCGGTGATCAAGCCGCGCCTGGACTTCAGCGTGTAGTACTTCTGCGCGTCGCTGCCCATCATCGTCACGACGCCGACCACGACGAGAAGGGTCGCCGCGCCCATCGCCCACGGCGCGGCCTCGAGGCGCTGCGTGACGACCAGCACCGGCGCAATCCAGTAGAGGCCGAGCACCAGCAGCCAGACGACTGCAGCGCCGCCCCAGGTGATCCGCTTCTCCCAGGCCGGGTCGGGGCACGTGCAGTGCTTGACCATCCAGCACAGCCCGTAGCCGCCGTGCAGCGCCGCGTAGAGCCACGCGGTCGGGGTCCAGCAGTCGTAGGCCCACATCAGCGCGAGCACGAACGGCAGGGTGCCGACCTTCTGCGCGTTGATCACCCACGCGGCCTTCAACGTGCGGGGCCCGCCGAAAAGGTCCTCGGACAGGTAGTCGCGAAAGCGCAGCCAGCCCTGCAGCGTCGGATTCATCGCGTTCTCCTCACGGGCCGACGAGGTGTTCCGGATTATGGCCTTCGGCGGCACAGCCGGATACGCGTCGGCAGGGTTCCGGTGGGCGTGAGGGGGCCGCGGCGGGTCCGGGTCGGTCGCCGCGCGACGCGGCTCACGGCTCGGCTTGCACGGCCTGCTCGCGGAGGTGCTCGACCAGCAGCCGGGCGGTCGCCGACAGCGTGGCGTCGCCCCGCGAGCCGATGACGAAGCGCCGCACTGCCCAGCGGTCGGCGAGCGGGACGATCACGAGGCCGGTCGCGGCGGCAGTCGGCGTGATCGCCTCGCGCGGCAGGATCGCCAGCCCCAGCCCGGCCGCGACGATCCGGCAGGCCGCGTCCAGCCCCGACACCTGGATGCGGTTGGCCGGCGCACGACCCAGCAGCGCAGCCTGCCGCCGCAGCATCGCCTCGACCATGCCGCCCGGCGCGACGCCGATCGCCGGATAGTCGAGGGTCTGCTCGTAGCGCATCCGCTCGCGCCGCGCGAGCGGATGCGCCGCGTGCACCACCGCGCACAGGCGGTCGGAGCGGTACGGCACGGTGTGCAGGCCCGCCAGCGCGCCCGCGTCCCACAGCACGCCGAGGTCGGTCGTGCCTTCGCGCAGCGCGCGCACGATCTCGCTGCTGACGCCCTCGTCGAGGCTCACGCGCACTCGACCCGTAGCGCGCGAGAAAGCTCGCGATGTCGTTGGGAAGCCGTTCGGCAAGCGCCGAGACGCTCGCCATCACGCGCACGCTGCCGTGAACACCGGTGGCGAACTCGCTGATCTCCGCGCGCATGCGCTCCATCGCGCCGAGCACCTCGCGCGCCTGGCGCAACAGCACCTCGCCGGCGGCGGTGGGCTCGATCCCCCGGCGTCCGCGCACCAGCAGCGTGGCGCCGATCTCGCGCTCGATCGCCGCGATCCGCTTGCTGACTGCCGACGCGACCAGCGAATCGCGGGCGGCGGCGCGCGCGATGTTGCGCTCCTCGCAGACGGCGACGAACACGCGAAGCGTCACGGGGTCGAAGTGGCGGTGCATGGTGGCATTCCGGGCGAGGGCCGGGCGGGCCCTGATTTTGGCATGACGGAAGGGAACGAATGAGGTTCCGAAAAATCATCGTCGATCCCGACGGGAATTCCTAGAATCGCGCGATGACCGCACCGAATCGTCCGGTGGTGATCCGCGAGGTCGGGCTGCGCGACGGCCTGCAGAGCATCGCCCGCACGCTGCCGACCGCGCACAAGCTCGCCTGGATCCGCGACGCGCACGCGGCCGGCCTGCGCGAGATCGAGGTCGGCTCGTACGTGCCGCCGCGTCTGTTGCCGCAGCTGGCCGACACCGCCGAACTGGTCGCGTATGCGAAGACGCTGCCGGGCCTGGTCGTCTCGGTGCTGGTGCCCAACCTGAAGGGCGCGCAGCGCGCGATCGAAAGCGGCGCGCACTCGATGCTGCTGCCGCTCTCGGCGAGCCGCGCGCACAGCCTCGCCAACCTGCGCAAGACGCCGGACGAGGTGGTCGCCGAGATCGCCGCGATCCGGGCCGAACGCGACGCGGCCGGCTCGTCGTGCCTGCTCGAGGTCGGCATCAGCACCGCATTCGGCTGCACGATCCGGGGCCGCGTCGAGCCGGACGAGGTGCTGCGGCTGCTGCGCGCGGTGCTCGACATCGGCGTCGACCGCGTCGGGCTGGCCGACACGGTCGGCTTTGCCGACCCGAAGGCGGTGCGCGATCTGTTCGAGCGCGGCTTCGCGATCGCCGGCGACAAGCTCGCCTGCGGGCACTTCCACGACACGCGCGGGCTCGGCATGGCCAACGTGTTCGCCGCGTGGCAGGTCGGCGTGCGCCGCTTCGACGCGTGCCTGGCCGGCATCGGCGGCTGCCCGCACGCGCCGGGCGCGAGCGGCAACGTCGCGACCGAGGACGTCGCCTGGCTGTTCGCCAGCATGGGCGAGCCGGCCGGGCTGGACGTCGGCGCGCTGCTGGCCCTGCGCGCCAGGGTCGCACAGTGGCTCGAAGGCGAGACGCTGCACGGCACGCTGTGGCGCACCGGCCTGCCGAAGACGATGCGCGCGCCGGCATGAGCGCCCCCGGCGCCTGCAACGAGGGCCTTCGCCGATGAGCGGGCACCGTACCGACCCCGCCGTCCCCCAGCCGCTGAACGGGCTGCGCGTAGTCGAGTTCACCCACATGGTCATGGGCCCGACCTGCGGGATGGTGCTCGCCGACATGGGCGCCGAGGTGATCAAGGTCGAGCCGATCGACGGCGAGAACACCCGCAGGCTGCTCGGCGCCGGCGCCGGCTTCTTCCCGATGTTCAACCGCAACAAGAAGAGCATCGGCATCGACCTGCGCCGGCCCGAAGGGGCAGAGGCAGCCAGGCGGCTGGCCGCGACCGCGGACGTCGTGATCGAGAACTTCAAGCCCGGCGCGCTGGTCAAGTACGGCCTCGACTACCCGTCGCTGGCCACTCGCGACGAGCGCCTGATCTACGTGAGCCACAAGGGCTTCCTGCCCGGGCCCTACGAGCACCGCACCGCGCTCGACGAGGTCGTGCAGATGATGGGCGGACTGGCCTACATGACCGGCCGGCCGGGCGATCCGCTGCGCGCCGGCACCAGCGTCAACGACATCATGGGCGGGCTGTTCGGCGCGATCGGCGCGCTCGGCGCGCTGGTCCAGCGCGGCATCACCGGCAAGGGCATGGAGGTGCAGTCGGCGCTGTTCGAGAACAACGTGTTCCTGATGGGCCAGCACATGCTGCAGTACGCGCTGACCGGCCGGCCCGCGTCGCCGATGCCGGCGCGCGACAGTCCGTGGGCGGTCTACGACGTGTTCACGGTGAAGGACGGCGAGCAGATCTTCCTCGCCGCGGTCAGCGACGCGCAGTTCGCGACCTTCTGCGACGTGCTCGGCTTCGACGACCTGAAGACCGATTCGCGCTACGCGACCAACAACGACCGCGTGCGTGCGCGCCCCACGCTGCTGCCGGCGCTGCGCGAGCGGCTCGCGCGGCGTTCGGCCGCCGAACTGGCCGCGCTGTTCGAGCAGGCCGGACTGCCGTTCGCGCCGATCCGCAGGCCCGAGGATCTCTATGAGGACCCGCACCTGCTGGCTACCGGCGGGCTGGCCGACGTCGTCGTGCCCGACGGCGAGAAGGCCGGCCAGACCGTCAAGACGACGCTGTTCCCGATCACGATGCAGGGCGCGCGCCTGCCGGTGCGGCTGGATCCGCCGCGCTTCGGCGAGCACGCGCAGGCTCTGCTGGAGGGTCTCGGCTATGCTCGTGCCGAGATCGACGCGCTGCGCGCGCTGCGTGCGGTGGCCTGACCCACAATCGCCCGACCCCGATCGGCCGACCCGAAGCACGACCGAGCACAACCAAGCACAACCGAGGAGACCACGATGATCGACCGTCGCCAGTTCGCACTGAGGTGCGCCGCGCTGTCCATCGCCGCTTTCAGCGTTTGCGGCAGCGCCTACGCTGCCGAGTACACGATGCGCATCAGCCACCAGTTCCCGCCGACACACCACACGGCGGTCAACCTCGAGCAGTTCGCGAAGGAGGTGAAGGAAGCCACGAAGGGTCGGGTCGAAGTGCAGACCTTTGGCGCCGCACAGCTGTTCAAGCCGAACCAGAACCACCCGGCGGTGGCCAGCGGCAAGATCGAGGCCGCGGTGATCCTGAGCTTCCAGTGGGGCGGGACGATTCCCGAGATGAGCGTCTCGGTGATCCCGTACCTGATGACTTCGGTGGCCAAGCAGAAGGCGTTCATCGGCTCGGAGGCGTCGAAGCTGCTCGACGCGAAGATGGCGGCGCGCGGGGTGAAGAACATCGCGTGGATCGTCGACACCAACGACGGCATCTTCACGTCGGGCAAGAAGCTGCTGGTCGCGCCGGCGGACTTCGCCGGGCTGAAAATCCGCGGCCTGAACAAGCTGTTCGACGCGGGCCGGGAAGCGATGGGCGCCTCGCCATCGGCGATGCCGGGCTCGGAGGTCTACCGGGCGCTGCAGACCGGCGTGCTCGACGCGGGCCTCACCGGAGTGAAGGCCGCCTACAGCCGCAAGTACTACGAGATCCAGAAGTACGGCGCGGCGTCGAACATCATCCTGGCGTTCGACAACCTCGTCGTGAACCCGGCGTGGTGGAGCGGGCTGCCCGCCGAGCTGCGCACCGCGATCCAGGCGGCGGCCGACCGGGCGGTGAAGCGCTCGATCCGCGCCACCGACGGCGTTCCGCCCGAGGACATCAAGGTGCTCGTCGAAAAGGGCATGCAGGCAGTCGCGCTCACGAAGGCGCAGGAGAAGGCGATGGCCGATGCGATGCAGCCGGCAGTCAAGAAGGAGTTCCTGCGCGCGACCGCGCCCGACGGCGTGCGCCTGCTCGAGCTGATCGACCGGCTCTGACGCGCGGCCGGCCGTGGCGAGCGGAGACGCGGCACCGGCCTCGCGCGAGGGCATGGCCTCGCCCGAGGGGCCCGGCGCTGCGCGTGCTGGGCCGCGCGGTGCGCGCGGCGGCCGGCGCGGCAATGGCGCTCGCCGCGCTCGCGTTGCTGGCTTCGCTCGCGCTGATCGGCTGGGCGGTGGTGCAGCGTTACGCGTTCAACGCGGCGCCGATCTGGGTCGACGAGGTCGTCGGCTTCGCGCTGGTGGCCGTCGTGATGCTCTCGGCGGCGCAGGCGCTGCGCGACGGCGAGCACATCGGCGTCGACCTGCTGATCGATCGACTCTCTCCGCAACGGCGGCGCTGGGTCCACCTGTGGTCCGCGCTGGCCGCGGCGGCGTTCTCGGTCGTGCTGATCGTCAACGGCTGGGGCACGGCGATGCTGGCGAGGACGCTCGGTCTCGTCACCGAAGGCTCGCTCGAATGGCCGACCTGGTGCCTGATGCTGCTGATGCCGGTCGGCGGCGTGCTGCTGCTGCTGGCGTCGATCGAGGCATTCTGGCGCGCGGCGGCCGGCGCGCCGCCGGTGCACGCCGCGTCGGGCGCGCACGACGGGGATGCCACGTGACGATCGCGCTGATCTTCGCCGGCCTGCTCGCGCTGCTGTTCACCGGCCTGCCGATCTTCGCGGGGCTGGCGCTGTACGGCGGCGCGCTGCTGCTGGTCACGCAGGGCGACCTGGGATCGGTGACCGAGGTCATTTTCGGCGAGGTCAACCGCTACCTGCTGGTCGCGATCCCGCTGTTCGCGTTCATGGCTCACGTGATGATTCGCGGGCGGATCGTCGACGACCTGTACGAGACCGCGTACACGCTGACCCGTCATCTTCCCGGCGGGCTGGGCGTCGCGACCATCGTCGCCTGCACGATCTTCGCGGCGATCTCGGGCTCGAGCGTCGCGACCGCGTTGACGATCGGCGCGGTGGCGATCCCGCAGATGATCCGCTTCGGCTACGAGCCGCGGTTCGCGTACGGCCTGGTCGCCGCCGGCGGCACGCTGGGCATCCTGATTCCGCCGTCCGGGCCGATGGTGCTCTACGGGGTGACGACCGACACGTCGATCGGCGGCCTGTTCATGGCCGGCGTCGTGCCGGGCCTGCTGATGGCCGGCGTCTTCGTGGTCTGGAGCATGGCGAGCACGGCGCTCAGGCACCGGCACCTGCGGCGCGAGCCGCGTGCCAGCCTCGCCGAGGCGCTGGGTGCGATCCGCCGGTCGCTGTGGGCGCTCTCGCTGCCGGTGTTCGTGCTGGGCGGCATGTACGCGGGCCTGTTCACGGCGACCGAGGCGGCCGCGGCCGGCGCCTGGCTGGCGCTGCTGATCGCTTTCCTCGTCTACCGGACGATCGGCTTGCGCGACATCTGGGGATCGGCCGTCGATGCCTGCCGCGTGTCGGCGATGCTGTTCATGATCCTGGCGGGTGCCTCGGTGTTCGGCCACGTGCTGACCAAGCTGCGCATTCCGCAGCAGATCGTGGAGGCGATCATCGCCGCCGACATCGGCGTGACCGGGTTCCTGATCGTGATGATGGCGCTGATATTCGTGCTCGGGATGTTCCTCGAGTCGATCGCGATCATCCTGATCACGACGCCGGTGATCATGCCGGCGATGGCGCACCTGGGCATCGATTCGATCTGGTACGGCGTGCTGCTGGTCATCAACCTGGAGCTCGCGCAGATCACGCCGCCGGTGGGGATGAACCTGTTCACGATCAAGGCGATCACGCGCGCGCCGATCGGGGAGATCGTCCGCGGCTCGGCGCCCTACGTGCTGCTGATGATCGCGGTGCTGGCGGTCGTCATGATCTGGCCACAGCTCGCGCTGTGGCTGCCGGGGACGATGTTCGCGCGCTGACGGTCGCGCGGCGGGCATCCCGGCCGGATTCGCTCGCGGGCGGGCTGCTCACGCGAGACGGTCGCGCATCGCGGCGAACTCTTCGCGAAAACGCGCGGCCAGTTGTGCGGGCGCGAGCCGCGCGGGGTCCGCCGCGAGCGCCTGCCCGATCGCGGCCGCGGCGTCGTCGATGTCGACGACTGCAGGCATTTGCGCGAGATCCCACGCCGAGGCGAATGCGGCCTGCTTGCCGGTGCGCGCGCGTGCCGACGGATGGCGAAGGTTCACGCGCGGCAGCGCGAACGCCATCGCGACGATCCGGCCGTGCAGGCTGCTGCCGCAATAGCCGCGGGCGGCGGCGACGAGCGCGCAGATCTCCCAGAGGTCGAGCGAAGCGAAGACCTTGGCCGTGCCGCTGCGCATCCGCGCCGCGACGCGCTGCAGGGCGTCGAGCTCGTCGTGCCAGGGCGCCGCGCCGGCGCGAAAGAGCGCGACGCCCAGCCCGGTCGATTCGCAGGCGCGGTCGAGCTGCGCGGCCGGGCGAGTCAGCGTCTCGTCGTCGCCGAAGTCGGCGCTGAACTGCACGGCCAGATAGCCGCTCGGGAACGCTTCGCGCAGCCGTGCGACTTCGCCCCGGTCCGCGCGGGCACGCACCTGCTCGCCAAACAGCTCCGCGACCATGACGGCGGGATCGGGCGCGAGGCGCGCCGCGGTGCCGGCGTCCTGCAGGTGCGCCTAGGTCTGCCGGTCGCGAACGCTCAGGTAGTCGGCATCGGCGAGCCTGGCGAGCACCTCGCGCCGCAGTGCCGGGTCGCTCGCCTGCAACTCGACGCCGCCGACCGCGCTGTAGGCGATCCGCAGCGGTCCCCGAAACATCTCGCGCGCCGCTGCATACGGCGCGCGCACGGCGCTGCCGAGGATGCGGCGCGCCCATTCGCGCTGCTCGCGCGGACGCGCGTCGAGGCGGGCGACGAGCCGCCGCGCCTCGTCCGGCGGCGTCAGCATGACGGCCGCCTGCCATGCGTCGCAGGTGAGGATCTCGCCGCCGACGTGGATCAGCGTCGCCGGGCGCTCGCCGAGCGCGGCCGCGACCGCGGGCAGCGCCTCGACCGCGTGGCCGCCCCAGGGCCGCAGGTCACGCTGCGCGAGCCCGGCGAAGACGTGCCTGCGCCCGGGCAGCAACGCCGCGGCGACATGCGGGAACAGCATGTCGCCCAGGTTGTGCCGGTCGAAGGCGCCGAACAGGATGACCGGGGTGTCCATCGGACCCGATGATCGCCGATCCGCCGCCCCCGGTGCGCTCGCCGGCGTAAGATCGTCGCATCAGCGCGCGATCCGGAGGACCGTGATGCCGTACATGCTGCTGATGATCGAGCCGCCCGGCCAGCGGCGCACCCGCACCGAGGACGAGGGCCGCGAGTTGTACGCGCGCATGCTGCGCTTCGGCGAAGAACTGAAGGCGCAGGGCCTGCTGCGGGCCAGCGAGTCGCTCGAATCGCACGCCGGCGCCGCGCGTGTCACGGTGCGCGACGGTCGCGCCCAGGTGCTCGACGGCCCGTTCGCCGAGGCGAAGGAGATGGTCGGCGGCTTCTTCCTGCTCGATTGCGACAGCCGGGAGCAGGCGATCGCGATCGCGCGCCGTTGCCCGGCGGCCGAGTGGTGCACCGTGGAGGTGCGGGCGCTCGCTCCCTGCTACGAAGACTCGGCCTGAGCCCGGGCGGGCGCGCCCGGCTGGGGGTTTTCCCCTGGTCCGGCGCGCGTCGAAATCGCGTCGCCCCGCTCGTCGTGCCCATGGAAGCCGGTCCGGCTTCGCACGAAGGAGAACCGACCATGCGATTCATGATCATCGTGAAGGCGACGCCGCAAACCGAAGCCGGCGTCTTCCCGGAAGACAAGGAGAAGCTGTTCGCGGCGATGGCCGAGTTCCACGAGGAGCTGGCCAGGGCGGGGGCGCTGCTCGACGCGTCCGGCCTGCAGCCGAGCTCGAAGGGCTGGCGGATCCGCTACGAGGGCGGCGGGCGCACCGTGATCGACGGCCCGTTCGCCGAGACCAAGGAACTCGTCGCCGGCTATACGCTGATCCAGGGCGCGCTCGCGCGAAGAGGCGCTCGAATGGAGCCGGCGCTTCCCGGCGCCGCACGGCGAGTTCGCGACCGGCGAGATCGAGGTCAGGCAGCTGTACGAGCTCGAGGATTTCGAGCCCGACGTCCCGGTCGAGCGCTTTCGCGAAATCGGCATCGGCAAGCCGGCGAGGGCGTCATGATCCGGGCCATCGTCCTGCTCGCGGTCCTGGCGGTGGCCGCGGTGCTGCTTTACGCGACAACCCGCCCCGACACGTTCCGCGTCGAGCGCATGGCCAGCATCCGCGCGCCGGCCGCGAAGATCCATCCGCTGATCGCCGACCTGCGCCAGTTCAACACGTGGAATCCGTACGAAAAGAAGGATCCGGACCTGAAGGGGCGTTACCGCGGCGCGCCGAGCGGCCCGGGCGCGGGCTACGACTTCGAGGGCAACAAGGACGTCGGCAAGGGCAGCATCGAGATCGTCGAGTCGGCGCCGCCGACGCGCGTGGCGATGAAGCTCGACATGCTCGCACCGTTCGAGGCGCACAACCTGGTCGAGTTCACGCTGGCGCCGCGCGGCGAGGCGACCGAGGTGACCTGGTCGATGCGCGGACCGAGCCCGTTCGTCGCGCGGCTGGTCGGCGTGTTCATGGACATGGACCGGATGATCGGGCGCGATTTCGAGGCCGGGCTCGCGAACCTGAAGGCCATCGCCGAGCGGCCGTGACTTCGACGGTCCACCGCGCGATCGAGGCGGTCTGGCGCATCGAGTGCGCGAAGGTCGTCGCCACGGTCGCGCGGATGGTGCGCGATGTCGGGCTGGCCGAGGAACTGGCGCAGGACGCGCTGGTCGCGGCGCTCGAGCACTGGCCCGCATCGGGCGTGCCGGACAACCCGGGCGCGTGGCTTACCGCGACGGCCAAGCACCGCGCGCTGGACCACCTGCGGCGCGAGCGGATGCTGGCGACCAAGCACCAGGAAATCGGGCGCGACCTCGAGGCGCAGGAGGCGGCGATCGTGCCGGACTTCGTCGACGACCTCGATGCGGCGCGCGCCGACGCGATCGGCGACGACCTGCTGCGGCTGATCTTCACGGCCTGCCATCCGGTGCTGTCGCCGCAGGCGCGCGTGGCGCTGACGCTGAAGTTGCTCGGCGGCCTGCCGACCGCGGAGATCGCGCGAGCGTTCCTGGTGCCGGAGCCGACGATCGCGCAGCGCATCGTGCGCGCCAAGCGCACGCTCGCCGAGGCCCGCGTGCCGTTCGAGTTGCCGCCCGGGCCGGAGCTGGCGACGCGGCTCGCCTCGGTGCTGCAGGTCGTCTACCTGATCTTCAACGAAGGCTACACGGCCACCGCCGGCGACGACTGGATGCGGCCCGCGCTGTGCGACGAGGCGCTCAGGCTCGGCCGCGTCCTCGTCGGCTCTGGCGCCGCGCGAGCCCGAGGTGCACGGCCTGCTCGCGCTGATGGAACTGCAGGCCTCACGCAGCGCCGCGCGCGTGGACGTGCAGGGCAGGCCGGTGCTGCTGCCCGACCAGGACCGCAGCCGCTGGGACCGGCTGCTGATCCGCCGCGGGCTGCAGGCGCTCGGGCACGCCGAGTCGATCGGCGGCGCGCTCGGGCCCTACGCGCTGCAGGCGGCGATCGCCGCCTGCCATGCCCGGGCCACGCGCGCCGACGACACCGACTGGTCGCGCATCGCTGCGCTGTACGACGCGCTCGCGCAGGCGGCGCCGTCGCCGGTGGTCGAACTGAACCGCGCGGTGGCCGTCGGCATGGCGCTCGGGCCGGCCGCGGCGCTCGAGATCGCCGACGCGATCCGCGACGAGCCCTCGCTGCGCGGCTACCAGTGGCTGCCGAGCGTGCGCGGCGACCTGCTCGCGAAGCTCGACCGTCACGACGAGGCGCGCGACGAGTTCGCGCGCGCCGCGGCGCTGGCGCGCAACACGCGCGAGCGCGAGCACCTGCAGGAACGGGTCCGCGCCTGCGAGCAGGCCTCGGCCTCGGGCGGGGCGTCCGCACGGGGCGCGCCGAAAGAGCGCAGCGATCCATGAGCACCGTCGTGTCGGCTCGGCGGCCGATGAGCACGACGATCCGCGAAGGCTACGTTCCCGGCTGCATCGGCCGCATCGCCGAACTGCATGCGTCGTACTACCACCGCACCGCCGGCTTCGGCCTCGCGTTCGAGAGCAAGGTTGCGCGCGAGCTGGCCGACTTCTGCGAGCGCTACGTCGCCGGCCGCGGGCTGCTCGATGCGGCGATGGCGTTCTGCCGCGCGCGCGGTGACGAGCGCGTCTACCTGTGGACCTTCGAAGGGCTCGACGCCGCGCGACACCTCTACGAGAAGGCGGGCTTCAGGCTCGCGCAGCAGCAGCGCGGCCGGCAGTGGGGCACCGAGGTGAACGAGCAGCGCTTCGAGCTCCGCGGCGGCGCGGCCGGGCGCTGGAAGTCCGTCGGCGTCTCCGGCGGATTCCTAGAGCGCCGCGTCGACGCGGAACAGCACCAGCAGGCCCATCACCGCGAAGATCGCGGCCGCGATCGAGTGGACCAGCCTCATCGGCATCTTCGCGGCGAAGCGGTCGCCGACGAACACCGCCGGCACGTCGGCGATCAGCATGCCGAGCGTCGTGCCGATCACGACCAGGAGCGGGTTCGCGTAGTGCGCCGCCATCGCGATCGTGGCGATCTGGGTCTTGTCGCCCATCTCGGCGAGGAAGAACGTGACCAGCGTCGCGCCGAAGACGCCGAGGTGCTGCGCCACCTTCGTTTCGTCCTCCTCGATCTCGTCGGGGATCAGCGTCCAGACGGCCATCGCGAGGAACGACAGGCCCAGCACCCAGCGCAGGACTTCGGGGCCGAGCACCGAGGTGATCCACGCGCCCAGCGCGCCGGCGAGCCCGTGATTGACCAGCGTGGCGCAAAGGATGCCCGCGACGATCGGCACCGGCTTGCGGAATCGCGCGGCGAGAATGAACGCGAGCAGCTGGGTCTTGTCGCCGATCTCGGCGAGCGCGACGACCGAGGTCGAGACGAGCAGGGCTTCCATGGCCCGCGAAGATATCAGGTGCCCGCAACCCGTCAGGTGTCCGCAGTCCCCGGGCGCAGGGCCGCGGCGCCGGCGATCGCACAGCCGGCCAGCGCCCAGACGATCACGGCGCCCGACGGCGCATCGAGCAGCGCGGACAGCGCCAGGCCCAGCGCGTAGCCGGCCGCGCCGATCCCGTAGGCGAAGGCATGCCGCCTCGCGCCGCGATGCCGTTGCGTCGCGAGCGCCGGGATGATCAGGCTCGAGAACACCGGTACACGCCGACGAGTTGCACGGATGCCGTGACGGCGAGCGCGAACGCGCCATAGAAGCCGAAGCGGCCCGCGCGCTGCACCCAGCCGAGCGACATCGCGGCCACCAGCAGCGCCGACACGACTGCGAGCCACGCCAGTTGCCGGGCATCGACCCACAGGATCTGCCCGACCAGCAGGTCCTTCAGGTGCTCGCCGCCGTGCGGGTTGCCGGCAAGCAGCAGCAACCCGGCGCAGGCGGCCAGCACGAAGATCACGCCGATCAATGCCTCCTGCTGCTGCGGTGCGCGCCGCTCGGTCCAGGTGAGCAGCAGCGCGCCCAGCAGCGCGGCCGACACCGCTGCGGCCTGCACCGCGAGCCCGCCGTCGGGCAGGCCGAGCGCATCGGCGGCGATGACGCCGAGCCCGGCAATCTGCGCGATCGCGAGGTCGGCGAAGACGATGCCGCGGTCGAGCACCTGCCTGCCCAGCGGCACGTGCGTGGCCAGCACCAGCAGCCCGGCGAGCAGCGGCAGGCCGAGGATGCCCCAGTCGAGCGCCGTCCAGTTCACTTCGCGGCTCCGGCGGCCAGCAGGCGCGCGACGGTGTCGTCGAAGAGGCCGAACAGGTCCTTCGCGCCGTCGGTTCCGCCGACGGTGAACGGCAGCTTCACGGCGGCGACACCGGCATTTCGCTGCAGCCACTCGGACGGCCGCGGATCCTGGTAGGCCGCGTACAGCACCATGCGCGCCGGCGTCGCCTTCAGCGACGAGAGCACCGACTGCAGGTGCGAGACCGTCGGTTCGACGCCGGGCTTCGGCTCGAGCACCGCGAGCTCCTTCATGCCGAGCCAGTCGTACAGGTAGACGAAGGCCTTGTGCTGCGACACGACCGGTGTGCCCCTGAGCGGCGCGGCCTGCGCGGTCCATCGCGTGATTGCCTGCTGCCAGCGCTGCGAGAAGTCCGCCTCGCGCCGCGCGTACTCGGCCGCGTGCGCGGGGTCGAGCTGCCGCAGGCGCGCGGACAGCGCCGTGGCGACCAGGGCGATGTTGCGCGGGTCGGTCTGGATGTGCGGGTTGCCGGCGGCGTGCACGTCGCCCTGCGAGCGGTCGACCCGCGCGGGCACGTCGAGCTTGCGCACGAAGTCGGCGCTGGCGAAGTTGCCGGGCTGGCCGGGCTGCACGCGGTCGTTGCCGGATTGCTGCAGCAGCGCGGGCAGCCACCCGATCTCGAGCTCGGCGCCGGTGCACACCACCAGGTCGGCATTGCGCACGCGCGCGATCAGGCTCGGCCGGGCCTGGATGCGGTGTGGATCCTGCAATGCGCTGGTGGCCGACGTCGCGTCGATCAGGTCGCCGCCGAGTTCCTTCGCGAGGGCCGCCCATTCCGGCTCGCAGGCAAGGACGCGCAGTGCCGCGTGCGCAGGCAGCGTGAACAGGGCCAGTGCCGCGGCCGCCAGTGCGGCGAAGGTCTTGCGGTTCATCGTCGGCTCCTTCGCGGGATTCAGTAGTCGTGCGCGCCGTGCGCGCCGAGGCTCATCTGGTACTGGAGGAAGAGCTGGTTGTCGACGAAGCCCTGGCGCGCGCGGTCCTGCGCGAACTGCAGGCGCACCCGCGAGAATTCGCTCGGGCTGTAGTCGAGCATCAGGCTGTTCTTGCGCGGACGGTAGTCGGGGGCCGTTAGGGCTGCGGCGTTGACGCCGTAGTCGGGCGTGCCGGGGTCGAGCCGCTCGGTGCGCAGGCCGACGCGCCAGCGCGGCATGAACTTGTAGACCCCCTGCAGGTACCAGCCCGATTGGACGACGCCGTAGGCGCCGGCGCTGCCGGCGCCGCCCACGTCGTAGACGAGGTTGCCGTCTCGCGCGCTGCGCAGGTATTCGCCCTGCAGCGTGAAGCTCGTGCGCGTGGCGTCGCCGTGGGGTGCCCACTTCCAGACCGCGTCGGCGATCCAGACGCGCGTGTCGCCGCTGAACGCGCTGTCCACCGGATTGCCCGCCGGATCCGTCGCGACGAGGTCCTGGTCGCGCGCCTTCGCGTCGAGCATCGACAGCCCGGCGCGCCAGCTGTGGCTGTCGCCGACGTCGCCGCCGACGTGCGCGGCGAGCGCGCGCATCCCCGCGCCGTTGCGCGATGCGTCGCCGCCGCCCGGAAAGCTGCGGCCCCGGCCGAGCTCGGCGCCGAGCTCGATGAACAGATCGGTGGGCGCGACCCAGTTCACCTGCACGCCGTCGTCGCCGTACTGGCGGCCGAGCATCGCCTGGTAGGCGAGCGGACTGTCGACGAAGTCCCGGTATGCGCGTGCTTCGGGTTCAGGTAGCCGATGCCGGAGAAGAACCGCCCCGCCTTCAGCGAGAAGCCGTGGCCCGGGCGCGTGGTCTGGAACCAGGCCTCCTCGACCGACACGCTGTCGTCGGGATGCAGCGCGACGCTCGCCGCGCCCCGCAGCCACGGATCGATGCTCGCCGAGAAGCGCAGCTCGGACTCGGCGAGGCCGAAGCCGCGCGTGCCCGGGCCGATCTCGGCATCGGCCGGCAGCGGAAAGCCGGTGATCGCGTAGCGCGCCGGATCCTGCGAGGTGCGCGTGTAGGTGCCCGACAGGATCAGCGACAGCGCCGGGTTGAAGGCGTTGGCACCGGCGGGGGGCGCGGCGGCAGGCGCCTGCGCGACGGGCGCAGGCGATGGCGCCACCGGCGGCTGCGCTGCGGCGGCGGCTGCAGCGCCGCTCGCCGACGATGTGGCGGCCGCGGCGGCCGCCTCGGCAGCCTTCAGGCGCTGCTCCATCGCCTGCAGCCGCGCCTCGTAGGCGCTGCGCATCGCTTCGAGTTCCTGTCGAAGCGCCCTGATCTCGGACGGTGTGTCGGCCATCGCGCCGAGTGGCGCGGCCAGGGCGAGTGCGATGCTCGCCCGCAACAGCTTGTGCATGGGAATCCGGCTCCAGCGAATGACGTTGGATGACCCGGCCAGCGGACAACGCGGGCCGGGCGCGACGCTGCAACGGTCAGGGCCGGACGGAGGGGGGTGCGCGGCTCCGGTAGGCGCTCGAGGTCGGCGCGAGCGCGACTGCGCCGGAATCGGCGCTGGGCATTTCCTGGACGCAGGCGGGGCACGGTGCCGCGGCAGGCTTGGCCGGCGGGGCGCCGCTACCCAGCGCGGCCGCAGCGAGGCACAGTTCGCACTGGGCATGCGCGGGTCCGTGCTTGCCGTCGTCGCTGCCCGCCCGCGCGCTCTCGTGCGCGACCACGTGCCACGCGGCAGCGGCCTGCGCGAGCGGCATCAGCAAGGCGAGCCAGAGCAGCCACGCGAAGCGGCGGCGCGAAACGGAGTCGTAGGAGCCCGGTCGCATGGCGAGCGCCAATCGTAGCATCGCGGGCCACCGGGGCACGAATCGGGCGATTGACGGTGCGCAAGACCGGCGCGGGGCCGGAGGCCCATCCTGACGTACCCTCATGCCTGCGGCCAACTCTTTCACGGCCCCCAGCGCACCATGCCCGGCTCCGACACGATCGCGTATTTCTCGATGGAGATCGGCCTCGACGAGGCGATGCCGACCTACAGCGGTGGCCTGGGCGTGCTCGCCGGCGACACGGTGCGCTCGGCGGCCGACGGCGACGTGCCGATGGTCGCGGTCACGCTGGTGCATCGCAAGGGCTACTTTCGCCAGCGGCTCGACGCCGCCGGCGGGCAGACCGAAGAGCCGCAGCCGTGGTCGCCCGAGGCGCTGCTGACCGAGATGCCCGCCCGCGCGACGGTGAGCATCGAAGGCCGCGAGGTCGCGCTGCGCGCGTGGCGCTACGACGTGCGCGGCGCCGGCGGCGTGACGCTGCCGGTGCTGCTGCTCGACAGCGACCTCCCCGTGAACGCCGAGTCCGACCGGCGCCTCACCGACTACCTGTACGGCGGCGACGAGCGCTACCGGCTTTGCCAGGAGATCGTGCTCGGCATCGGCGGCGTGCGCATGCTGCGCGCGCTGGGCTACGACAGCATCCGCCGCTTCCACATGAACGAAGGGCACGCGGCGCTGCTCGTGCTCGAACTCGGGTTCGGAGGAGATGAAGCGGCGCGGGCTCGACGAGGTGACCCGCGAGGTCGCGGTGGCGGTCAAGCCGATGTGCGTCTTCACGACCCACACACCGGTTCCTGCCGGGCACGACCAGTTTCCGCTGTCGATGCTGCGCAGGGTGCTCACCGACTACGGCGACGCATACAACCAGCGCGCGGTCGAGTTCTGCCTCGACAACGTGCTGAACATGACCTACCTCGCGCTCGACAACAGCCACTACGTCAACGGCGTGGCCAAGAAGCACGGCGAGATCTCGCGCCAGATGTTCGGACAGTACAAGGTCGACTCGATCACCAACGGCGTGCACGCGGGCACCTGGATCTCGCCGCAGATCCGGGCGGTGATCGACCGGCACATCGCGGCCTGGCGCGAGGACAACGCGAGCCTGCGCTACGCGCTGGGCATCCCGCGGCACGAGCTGTGGGCGGCCCACCGGGCGGCGAAGCAGGACCTGGTCGCCTGGGTCAACCAGCGCACGGGCGCCAGCCTGTTCTCGAACGCCTTCACGATCGGCTTCGCCCGTCGTGCGACGCCGTACAAGCGGGCCGACCTGCTGTTCCACGACCTGCAGCGGCTGCTCGCGCTGCACCGCAGCGCCGGGCCGATCCAGGTCGTCTACGGCGGCAAGGCGCATCCGCGCGACGGGAGCGGCAAGGACCTGATCCGGCAGATCTTCGCGCAGATCGCGAAGCTGAAGGGCCAGCTCACGGTCGCCTACGTGGAGGACTACGATATCGCGGCGGCGCGGCGCATGGTCGCCGGCGTCGACCTGTGGCTGAACACGCCGCAGCCGCCCCTGGAGGCTTCGGGCACGAGCGGGATGAAGGCGGCGATGAACGGGGTGCCGCAGCTGTCGGTGCTCGACGGCTGGTGGATCGAAGGCTGCATCGAGAACGTGACCGGCTGGGCGATCGGCGACGGCAACACGGGGAACGGCGGGGGCATCGACGAACGCGCGTTCGACGCGGAATCGCTGTACAACAAGCTCGAGACGGTGATCCTGCCGATGTTCTACCGCGACCAGGATCGCTACATCGACGTGATGCGCCACGCGATCGCGCTGAACGGCTCGTTCTTCAACACCGAGCGGATGGTCGACCAGTACGTGAGGAAGGCCTACTTCCGTTAGGCGCGCTCGGGGCGCTCCCAGATCGGTACGCCGTTGCGGAATACCTGCCGCACGCGGTGGAACGGCACGCGATGGACGGTGCCTTCGTCGTCGGTGACCTCGAACGCGAAATGGTCGTGCGGGTCGAGCGCGACCTCGCGCAAGGGGACGACGACGATGCGGCCCAGGACACGGTCCCGGTAGCCGAGCGCGAACTCGCCCTGGCCGAATTGCGGATCCCAGCGGATCCGCGACAGCAGTTCGTGAAGCGGCGTCATGGCCGGGCGACTCCCTGCGGCGCGGCCGACACCATCCGCTGCGCGATGTGCGCGGGCAGGTTGGCGACGCGCGCGAATCCGGACGACGCGAAGCCGCCGGCCGGTGATCGCCGACAACGCGACGGCAGTGCGCAGCAGCTGGCCGCCGCCTTCGCCGGTGGAGCCGTCGATCTCGATCATCGTGCGCGGTCGGTCGGGTCGGGTTCGGCGCCAGCGCTTCATGTTACGCCGTGCCCTTGGGCCGTCTGTGCGGGGAGGACTCTCCCCGATTGACCAGTCGACGACCGGTGGCTACGCTGCCGTGGCTCGCATCGACCGGGCGCGCAAGGCGAACGGGTGCCCGAGGCGCACCGGAGGGGATCAGAAGATGAACAAGATGCTTGTGGCACGAATTCGCACCTCGCTTGCATTCGCGCTGGGCTGCGCGGCGCTGGGGACCGGGCCGGCCTGGGCCCAGACCGTCACCGTGGTCACTTCGTTCCCGAAGGAGCTCACCGCCGCCTACAAGGCCGCCTTCGAAAAGGCCAATCCGGGTGCGAAGGTCGAGATCCTGAACAAGGGCACCTCGGCGGGCGTTGCCTACACGCGCGAGGCGCCGGCCGGGAGCCGCCCCGACGTGTTCTGGGCCTCCGCACCCGACGCCTTCGAGGTGCTGGCCAAAGACGGGCTGCTGGAGAAATACGACCCCGGCGTGAAGGGTATCCCCGACAAGATCGGCAACTACCCGGTCAACGACCCGCAGGGCTACTACCGCGGCCGGGCGCTGGCGGGCTACGGGATGATGTGGAACACGCGCTACATGAAGGCGCACAAGCTGCCCGAACCGCGCGAGTGGGCCGACCTGGCCAAGCCGGTCTATTTCGGGCACGTCGCCATTTCGTCGCCGTCGCGCTCGGGCACCACGCATCTCACGGTGGAGACGATCCTGCAGGGCGAGGGCTGGGTGAAGGGCTGGTCGCAGATCCTGCAGATCGCGGGCAACTGCGCGGCGATCACCGAGCGCAGCTTCGGCGTGCCCGAGGGCGTGACCAACGGCCAGTACGGAATCGGGCTGGTGATCGACTTCTTCGGGCTGGCGGCGCAGGCCTCGGGCTTTCCGGTGGGCTTCGTCTACCCGTCGGTCACCGCGATCGTGCCGGCCAACATCGGACTGGTGGCCGGCGCGAAGTCACCCGAGATGGGCAAGCGCTTCATCCAGTTCACGCTGTCGCCGGCCGGGCAGGAGTTGCTGCTCGATCCGAAGATCAGCCGCTTGCCCGTGCTGCCCGACACCTATCGCAAGGCCCCGGTCGGCTTCCCCGACCCGTACGGCGGCAAGATCAGGGCCAAGGTCAACTTCGACTCGAACGCGTCCGAGCGACGCTACTACCTGGTGTCGTCGCTGTTCGACCAGACGATCACCTTCCGCCACAAGGAACTGGTCGCGGCGACGAAGGCGATCGACGAGGCCGCCGCGCGCCTCGCGCGCAAGCCCAACGCCGAGGGCGAGAAGCTGCTCGCCGAGGCGCGCGCGCTCGCGTTCATGCCGGTGGTCGACGAGGCGAAGATGAAGGACGACGGCTTCGTGGCGGTATTCCGCGACACCAAGCGCGACGCGGCCAAGCAGAAGCAGATGACCGCGCTCGAGGAGCACTGGGGCAACGAGGCGCGCCGCAACTACGAGCGCGCCGCCGAGCTGGCGACGAAAGCGGCGGCTGCGGCGCGGTAGGAGGCTCAGCGACTTCGGCAAGGGGGTCGCGCCGGTGCCGCGCTTCGGCCTGGCGATCGCGGCGGTGGCGCTGGCGATCGCCGCCTTCCTCGTCGTCTTCCTGATCGCCCCGGTCGTCACCGTCGTCTGGGTGGCTTTTTCCACCCCGCAGGGCGGCTTCACGCTCGCGCACCTGGCGGGGTTCTTCTCGCTGTCGCTGATGCGCGAGTCGTTCGCCAACAGCCTGTACGTGGCGGCGATGACGGTGCTGTTCGCGACGATCGTCGCGGTGCCGCTGGCCTACTTCACCGTGCGCTTCCAGTTCCGGGGCGCGATCCTGGTGCAGACGCTGGGCGTGCTGCCGCTGATCATGCCGGCCTTCGTCGGCGCGGCCGCGCTGCAGTTGCTGTTCGGGCGATCGGGTTCGGTGAACCTGCTGCTGGGCGAGTGGTTCGACCTGACCATCCCGGTGATGGAAGGGCTGAACGGCGTGATCTTCGTCGAGACGCTGCATTACTTCCCGTTCATCCTGCTGAACCTCTCGGTGGCGCTGAACAACATCGACACCGCGATGGAGGAGGCGGCGCAGAACATGGGGGCCTCGGGGCTGCGCCTGTTCCGTCGCATCGTCTTCCCGCTGGCGCTGCCGGGTTACGTGGCGGGCGCTTCGCTGGTGTTCATCAAGGTGTTCGACGACCTGGGCACGCCGCTGGTGCTCAACGTGACCAACATGCTCGCGCCGCAGGCCTACCTGCGTGTTACCTCGATCGGCCTCGAAGACCCGATCGGCTACGTGATCTGCTTCATCCTGGTGTGCTTCTCGGTGGTCGCGATGGCCGGATCGACGATGTTCCTGCGCGGGCGCGACTTCGCGACGCTGCAGCGCGGCGGCAGCTCGCTGCTGCGCCGCCGCCTGCATCCGTGGCAGTCGGCGCTCGCCTATGCGTGGATCGGCGGGATCCTGCTGCTGGTGCTCTCGCCGCATGTCGGCGTGCTGCTGCTGTCGTTCTCGAAGGTCTGGAGTTACAGCGTGCTGCCCGACGTGTACACGCTGGACAATTACGCCACCGTGTTCGCCGACTCGACGCGGATGATCTGGAACACGATCCTCTACTGTGGCGCGGCGGCGTTGATCGACGTGGTGATCGGCACCGCCATCGCCTACCTGGTGCTGCGCACGCGCCTGCCGGGCAGGCAGCTTCTCGACCACATGGCCACGGTGGCGCTGGCGATGCCCGGCGTGGTGCTGGGCATCGGCTATCTGCGCACCTTCAGGGAAGTGGAGTTGCCGTTCAGCGGCACGCTGCTCACCTCGAGCTGGCTGATCTTCGTGCTGGCGTATTCGGTGCGGCGGCTGCCGTATGCGCTGCGCTCGTGCATGGCGGCGCTGCAGCAGGTGCACATCTCGATGGAGGAGGCCGCGCAGAACCTCGGCGCGCCGCGCGGCCGCGCGATCCGGCGCATCGTGGTGCCGCTGATGGCCGGCGGCATCCTGGCCGGGTTCGTCACCAGCTTCGTCACCGCGGCGGTGGAGATCTCCGAGACGATCCTGCTCACCAGCCGCGAGAGCCTGGCGCCGATGTCCTACGGCATCTACCTGTACATGCAGTCGATCGTCGGGCGCGGACCGGGGGCGGCGCTGGGTGTGATCGCGGTCGCGGTGGTGGCGTTGGGCACCTATGCGTCGCACCACTTCGTCGCGTCACGGCAGGCGCACGACATCGCGAGGAGAGAGACTTGAACGGGCCGGTGAGAGTCGAAGCGCGCGGCGTGAACCTCGCGTACGGCAGCAACCTCGTGCTGCGCGACATCGACGTGAGCGTCGAGCCCGGCGAGTTCTTCGCCCTGCTCGGGCCGTCGGGGTGCGGCAAGTCGACGCTGCTCAGGCTGATCGCCGGTTTCGCGAGCGCGCAGCGCGGGGCGATCCTGATCGACGGCGAGGACGTGACCGCGGTGCCGCCGTGGAAGCGCAACGTCGGCATGGTGTTCCAGAGCTACGCGCTGTGGCCGCACATGACCGTGGGCGAGAACGTCGCGTTCGGGCTGGAAGAGCGGCGGCTGCCGCGCGCCACGGTCCGCGAGAAGGTGGCGCGGGCCCTCGATCTGGTGGGCCTTGCCGATCACGCGGGTCGGCGCCCGGGCCAGCTCTCGGGCGGCCAGCAGCAGCGCGTGGCGCTGGCGCGCACGCTGGCGATCGAGCCGCGCGTGCTGCTGCTCGACGAACCGTTGTCGAACCTCGACGCGAAGCTGCGCCACCACATGCGCCGCGAGCTGGTGGCAATGCAGAAGCAACTGGCGATCACCACGATCTTCGTCACGCACGACCAGGAGGAAGCGATGACGACCGCCGACCGGATCGCGGTGATGCACCAGGGGGTGATCCAGCAGGTGGGTGCGCCCGGCGAGTTGTACGACGACCCGGTGAACCGCTTCGTGGCCGGCTTCGTCGGCACGATCAACCTGGTGCCGGGCGAGGCGTCGGCGGGCGCCGTCTCGTCGGCGCTGGGCAGGATGGCGCTGCCGGCATCGGGGCGCGCGGCCTCCGGGACGCGTGGAGATCGCGTTTCGCCCGCACAGCGTGGCGCTGGGTACTGCGCCGGGCAACGCGTCGCGGCACTGGATCGAAGCCACCGTGGCCGAGCGCGAGTTCCTGGGCGAGTTCGTCCGCTACCGCGTGCGCACCGGTGACGTCGAAGTGGTGGCCGACCAGCCGCACGTACTGGGCGATGCGGGTTTCGCGCCGGGCGCGCGCGTGCATCTCGGCATCGATCCCGGGCAGCTGCGCCTTGATTCCGGCGTGATCCGCCGGTTCACGGCGTCGCCTGCCGGTTTGCGGCGTTGTCCGCCTGCGCCGCGCCATCGGATTGAGCCACATCATTGGGCTCTTGCCGGCCCGGCGCGATCCTCAACGGTTCCTCCGAACGAAAAACGTCAGGAAAACGCCATGACTGCTCTCGACCCCACCGCCCGCGAACTCCCCGAGAAGGCCGAGTTCGTCGCCATCGTCACGCAGGGGGCCGGACGGCCCGCATCTGGTCGGCAACTGGTGCGACTATGCGCGGCGGATCGGCATCGACGAAGGGCGCATTGTCTTTCCTGCGGGCCACTACGAACGCACCGAGGAAAACCTGAAGCGTGACAGCCGGATTCAGTTGATGGCGGCGTCGCGCGCGGTGCGCGGATCGCGCGGGCCCGGACAGGGCGGCGTCATCCACGGCAAGGGCAGCGTGCAGGTCGAAGGCGAGCTTGCGGCGCGCGCGAAGGCCGTGTTTCCGTGGGCGCGCGGGGCGCTGGTGATCGAGGTCGAGCGCTGCGAGATGCAACTGTAAGGCGCCGCCGGCCCCCGGCTTCTTCGCGGCGGCTCGGCCGCGCGGTCGATGTCGGTCGATTGAGATGCAGGCCGGCCGCTGCTAAGCTGCCATGCATGGGATCGTTTTCGATCGCTCTCCTCGAAGCCTTGGTGTCGGCCGGGGTGTCCACCGAGCGTGCCCGGGCGGTCGTCGATCTGCTCGATCGTTCGATCGACGAGCGTTACAGCCTGCATGCCGAGGTTCTGGCCACCAAGCGCGACGTCGCCGCGCTGCAAACTGAAACGGTCCGCAGCATCGCCGAACTTCGAGGTCCGGTTGACGCGCGATATCGCCGCGAACGGCGCCAGCATTGCCGGCCTGCAATCGCGCATTGCCGAGACGAAAGTCGATCTCGTGAAGTGGATGCTCGCGGCGCTCACGGCCCAGACGGCGCTGATACTCGGCGTGATGAAGCTGGTCTGAGCAAGCCGTACTGCGCGGGTCGCGAGCGCGGGACGGTGCGCGGCAGTCGCGCCCTTGGCTGCTCGAGATCCAGACAAGAAGGCGATCGATCGAGCAAATCGAGCTATTTCATGGCTCGTTTCAATGTTCATCGTCTCGACGTCGTCATGCTCTGTTGCTCGAACCGCGCTGAAAACGATTGGTTGACCGATATTTGGACATAGCGCGCTCCTCGCCTGTCCGACTGTCGGACGAATACCGCTTGTGCGACCTCAGCGTGCTCACGCGTTCCCTTCCCCGTCAGGCACTTGCCGGAGCCTGCCTCGCTGGCACGGCACTTGCTCGCTCCCATGGCAGCTCTCGCCCGCAGGCGGGCTCCCAGACACTTAAGAGGAGAGACTCCATGCAGCTTTTCCCGCTTCTGAAGCGCGCCAGCCGCTACGCGCTGCCGCTGGTGGCCGGCGCGATACTGGCCGGCGCGGCCGTCGCGAAGGACATCAGGATCGCCCACGTCTACTCGAAGACTGGCGCGCTGCAGGCCTACGGCGCGCAGACGCAGACCGGCCTGATGCTGGGCTTCGACTACGCGACCGGCGGCACGATGACGGTCAACGGCCGCAAGATCGTGCTGATCGAGAAGGACGACCAGGGCAAGCCCGACGTGGGCAAGGCGCTGCTGCAGGCCGCTTATGCCGACGACAAGGTCGATCTCGCGATCGGCCCGACCTCGTCGGGGGTGGCGCTCGCGCTGCTGCCGGTGGCCGAGGAGTACAAGAAGATCCTGCTGGTCGAGCCGGCAGTGGCCGATTCGATCACCGGCGACAAGTGGAACCGCTACATCTTCCGCACCGGCCGCAACTCGTCGCAGGACGCGATTTCCAACGCGGTGGCGCTCGACAAGGAGGGCGTGTCGATCGCGACGCTGGCGCAGGACTATGCGTTCGGTCGTGACGGCGTGAAGGCGTTCAAGGACGCGCTGAAGAAGGCGAAGATCGTCCACGAGGAATACCTGCCCACCAACACCACCGACTTCACCGCCGGCGCCCAGCGGCTGTTCGACGCGCTGAAGGACAAGCCGGGCCGCAAGGTGATCTTCATCATCTGGGCCGGCGCGGGCAACCCGTTCAAGATCGCCGACCTCGATCCGAAACGCTACGGCATCGAGATCGCCACCGGCGGGAACATCCTGCCGGCGATGGCCGCCTACAAGGCCTTCCCCGGCATGGAAGGCGCCACCTACTACTACTTCGACATTCCGAAGAACGCCGCCAACAACTGGCTGATCACCGAGCACTACAAGCGCTTCAAGTCGCCGCCCGATTTCTTCACCGCAGGCGGCATGGCGGCGGCGATGGCGGTGGTCGAGGCGCTGAAGAAGACCGGCGGCGACACGAAGACCGAGACGCTGATCAAGACGATGGAAGGGATGAGCTTCGACACGCCGAAGGGCAAGATGACTTTCCGCAAGGAAGACCACCAGGCGATGCAGTCGATGTACCACTTCCGCATCAAGAACGACCCGGCCTTCGCCTGGGGCGTTCCCGAGCTGGTGCGCGAGATCAAGCCGGAGGAGATGCAGATCCCGATCCGCAACAAACGGTGAAGCGCGACGCCGATGCGCGGCGCCGCTGGGCGAGCGGGGGCGTTGGGCCGGCGGCCGATGGGGGTGGCCCCGGTCGGCGCGGGCCACGAAGCCGGCCTTCGGCTGCCCTGCGCTGCTCGCCGCCGCGGGCGGCTGCGCACTCGCCCTCGCCGCGGCGGCCCTGCGGGCCTTGCGGCTCGGAGCTCGAACAGTGCTCGCCGACCCCTCCCGCGACGGCTGCGCTGCTCGGCGGCTTCGAGGCCCGCGCCGACCGGGGCCACCCCCATCGGCCGCAGGCCCAACGCCCCCGCTCGCCCAGCGGCGCCGCGCATCGGCGTGTAGTGAGTGGGGCTGAAGAGCGATGGTACGAACCGGACGGCATACGAGCATGGAGAGCGTGCGCATGGCGCCGACACCGCATCCAACCCGGCTGACGGGAGCCGTTGCGACGATGGGTTCTCCATCGCACGCCGCGACGGTGCAGGACACCGAGTCGGCGACGCGGGCCGGTGCGCTTCGCGAATGGGCCGAGGGGTGGGCCCGCGGCCCCGCCGGCGTGCCTCGAAGCCGCCGAGCAGCGCAGCCGCCGCGGGAGGGGTCGGCGAGCACTGTTCGAGCTCCGAGCCGCAAGGCCCGCAGGGCCGCCGCGGCGAGGGCGAGTTGCGCAGCCGCCCGCGGCGGCGAGCAGCGCAGGGGAGCCGAAGGCCGGCTTCGTGGCACGCCGACGGGGCCGCGGGCCCGCCCCTCGGCCCATTCGCGAAGCGCACCGGCCCGCGTCGCCGACTCGGCGTCACGCCCAGACCATCGCACGCAACGATGACCCCATCGCTCGAAACGCGGGAGTTGACGATCCGGTTCGGCGGCCACGTGGCCGTCGATGCCGTGTCGTGCGCGTTCCGGCCCGGCACGCTGACCGCGATCGTCGGCCCGAACGGCGCCGGCAAGACGACCTACTTCAACCTGATCTCCGGCCAGCTGAAGGCCACGGCCGGGCAGGTGTTCGTCGGCGGCGACGAGGTCACGTCGCTGCCGGCGCCGGAGCGCACGCGACGCGGGCTGGGGCGCGCTTTCCAGCTCACCAACCTGTTCCCGAACCTGAGCGTGCTCGAGAACGTGCGGCTGGCGATCCGAGGGCGCGGCGCGGGCTGGGGTTGAACCTGTGGTCGATCTGGTCGAACCACCGCGCGCTCGTCGCCGAGGCCGAGGCGATCCTGGAGCGGATCGCGCTGGCCGCGCGACGCGACGCGCCGGCGAGCAGCCTGCCGCACGGCGACCAGCGCAAGCTCGAAGTCGGCATCCTGCTCGCCCTCGAGCCGACGGTGTTCATGTTCGACGAGCCTACGGCAGGGATGAGCGTCGACGAGGTGCCGGTGATCCTCGATCTGATCCGCGAAATCAGGCGCGACACGAGCAGGACGATCCTGCTGGTCGAGCACAAGATGGACGTGGTGCGCGAGCTGTCGGACCGCATCATCGTGCTGCACAACGGCAAGCTGGCGGCCGACGGCGCGCCGGCCGAGGTGATCGCGTCGCCGGTGGTGCAGCAGGCCTACCTGGGCCTGTCGGCCGACGACGAAGAGGCGGAGACGGCGGCGTGAGCGATGCGCGCGGCGTCCCGTCGACGGCGGCCGGCGTGCGCGATGCCGGCTCGCCGCTTCTCACGCTCACCGGCGTGCACACGCACATCGGCGCGTATCACATCCTGCACGGCGTCGACCTCGACGTGCCGGCAGGCCGCACCACGATGCTGCTGGGCCGCAACGGCGCCGGCAAGACGACGACGCTGCGCACGATCATGGGCCTGTGGACCGCGACGGCCGGCCAGGTGCGCTTCGACGGACAGGACATCACGAAGCGCGCCACGCCCGGGATCGCGCAGGCCGGCATCGCCTACGTGCCCGAGAACATGGGCATCTTCGCCGACCTGACGGTGCGCGAGAACATGGTGCTCGCGGCGCGCGGCGCGCGCGACGCCGATGCGATCGACCCCGAGCGGCTGCGCTGGATCTTCGAGCTGTTCCCGGCGATGAAGAAGTTCTGGAACCATCCGGCGGGGCTGCTCTCGGGTGGGCAGAAGCAGATGCTCGCGGTCTCGCGCGCGATCGTCGAGCCGCGCAAGCTGATTCTCGTCGACGAGCCGACCAAGGGGCTGGCGCCGTCGATCGTGCGCAACATGCTGTCGGCGTTCCGGCAGCTGAAGGCGGCCGGCGCGACGATCCTGCTGGTCGAGCAGAACTTCGCGTTCGCGCGCGCGCTGGGCGATGCGGTCGCGGTGATGGACGACGGGCGCATCGTGCACCGCGGCGCGATGGCCGAGCTCGCCGAAGACGAAGCGCTGCAGGCGCGCCTGCTCGGCCTGTCGCTCGGAGCGCACCAATGATCGCGTCCGATCGCCGGCCGCTGCTGCTGGTGCCCGTGCTCGCGCTCGCGGCGCTGCCGCTGGTGGGCAGCATGCCGACCTGGGTCACGCTGACTGTCGCCGGGCTGGCGATGGGAATGATCGTCTTCATCATCGCGTCGGGTCTCACGCTCGTGTTCGGCCTGATGGACGTGCTGAACTTCGGTCACGGCGTGTTCATCGCGCTGGGCGCGTTCGTCGCGGTGTCGGTGCTCGCGCCGATGGGGGATCTCACCGGCTCGGCGTCGATGGCGGCGAACCTGGTCGCGGTCGGCGCGGCGATGCTGGTCGCAATGGCGGTGGCCGGCGCGGTCGGCTACCTCTTCGAGCGGCTGATCGTGCGCCCGGTCTACGGCCAGCACCTGAAGCAGATCCTGATCACGATGGGCGGCATGATCATCGGCGAGGAACTGATCAAGGTGATCTGGGGGCCGGACCAGATTCCGCTGCCGCTGCCCGAAGGTTTGCGCGGCTCGTACCTGTTCGGCGAGGCCGCGGTGGAAAAGTACCGGGTCATCGCGGTGGTGGTGGGCCTCGCGGTGTTTCTCGCGATGCTGTTCGTGCTGAACCGCACCAAGATCGGCCTGCTGATCCGTGCCGGCGTGCAGGACCGCGAGATGGTCGAGAGCCTCGGCTACCGGATCCGCCGGCTCTTCGTCGGCGTGTTCGTCGCGGGCTCGGCGCTCGCGGGCCTGGGTGGCGTGATGTGGGGGCTGTACCAGCAGAACGTCATCCCGCAGATGGGCGCGCAGGTCAACATCCTGATCTTCATCGTCATCATCATCGGCGGCCTCGGCTCGGCCGGCGGTTGCTTCGTCGGCGCGCTGCTGGTCGGACTGATGGCGAACTACACCGGCTTTCTCGCGCCGAAGGTGGCGCTGTTCTCGAACATCCTGCTGATGGTGGCGATCCTCCTGTGGCGCCCTCAGGGCCTGTATCCGGTGGCGAAGCGATGATCCGCAGCCTGCTGTCGGCCGACTATCCGCGCAGCCGCCTGGTCGCCGCGATCCTGCTGGCGATCGTGGTCGCGCTCGCGCTGGCGCCGTTCCTGTTCCCCGGCGCCCGCTCGCTCGCGGTGGCCGCGAAGATCCTGGTCTTCATCCTGCTCGTGGCCAGCTACGACCTGCTGCTCGGCTACACCGGCATCGTGTCGTTCGCGCACACGATGTTCTTCGGCATCGGCGCCTACGGCGTGGCGATCGCGAGCACGCGGATGGGGCCGGGCTGGGACGCGGTGGCGCTGGGCCCGGCCTGCGCGCTGCCGCTGTCCGCGCTGCTCGCGCTGGTGATCGGGTTGTTCAGCCTGCGCGTGAAGGCGATCTTCTTCGCGATGATCACGCTGGCGGTGGCCGCGGCGTTCCAGACGCTGGCCTCGCAGCTGTCGGAGTTCACCGGCGGCGAGGACGGCCTCACCTTCAAGGCGCCCGAGCTGCTGCAGCCCTCGTTCGAGCTGTTCGAGGACACGGTGCTTGGCGTGTCGATCGACGGCCGCCTGCTGTCGTACTACCTGCTGTTCTTCGTGGTGCTGGCGCTGTTCCTGGTGCTGCTGCGCATCGTCAACTCGCCGTTCGGGCGCGTGCTGCAGGCGATTCGCGAGAACGACTTCCGCGCCGAGGCGCTCGGTTATCGCACCGTGGTGTACCGCACGCTCTCCACGGTGCTGGCGGCCGTGTTCGCGACGATGGCCGGGGCGCTTCTGGCGATCTGGCTGCGCTACAACGGCCCGGACACCACGCTGTCCTTCGAGATCATGCTCGACACGCTGCTGATCGTGGTGATCGGCGGCATGGGCACGATGTACGGCGCGGTGATCGGCAGCGCGCTGTTCGTCTTCGCGCAGAGCTACCTGCAGGACCTGATGGGCTGGATCTCGGCCGGCTTCGACGGCGTGCCGCTCGCCGCCGCGCTGTTCTCGCCCGATCGCTGGCTGCTGTGGCTGGGCGTGCTGTTCGTGCTGTCGGTCTACTACTTCCCGACGGGCGTCGTCGGCAAGCTGCGGGCGCGCGCGCTCGTGCGGGGACGGCCGTGAGCGCGCGCCGGCCGCTGGTGCGGGTTTCGCACGCCGGTGCGGTGGCCACGCTGACGCTGGCGCGGCCGGCGATGCGCAACGCGCTGGTGCCCGACCTGCTGCTCGACCTGTGCGTGGCGCTCGAGGAGACCGCGCGACGCAGCGACACGCGCGCGGTGATCCTTGCCGCCGACGGCGACGCGTTCTCCATCGGCGGCGACATGCGCCGCTTCGCCCGCGAGATGAAGGGCGGCGCGCTCGAAACCTACGCGGCCGAGCTGGTCGGGTTGCTGAACCAGTCGATCCTGTCGATGCTCAGGCTGCCGCAGCCGGTGGTCGCGGCGATGCACGGCCTGGTCACCGGCGGCTCGATCGGCCTGGTGCTGGCCAGCGACGTCGTCATCGCGGCCGAAGACGCAGCCTTCAAGGCGCACTACGCGAGCGCCGGGTTCACCCCCGACGGCGGCTGGACCGCGCTGCTGCCGGCGCTGGTGGGGCGCCGGCGTGCGGCGGCCTGCGTGCTGCTGAACCGCACGGTGAGCGCGGTCGAGGCGCAGGCCTGGGGCATGGTCACGCAGCTCGCGCCCCGAGAGCAGGTGGCATCGGTGGCTCGCGAGGCGGCCCGGCGCATCGCGGCGGCACCGGTCGCGACGATGCGCGAGGGCAAGCGGCTGCTGGCCGGTGACCTCGACGCGGTCGAGCGCTCGCTCGAAGCCGAGCGGCAGCGCTTCGTCGCCGCGATCGGCGGCGCCGAGGCGCGCGAGGGCGTCGCGCGCTTCCTGCGCAGCTTCACCGGCTATCCCGACGAGGCCGTGGCGCAACGCGCCTGACGGCAGTCGAATCGGTCAGCGAGCGAGCCATGTACGTCGTCGACTGGTTGCACAAGCAGGCGCAACACCATCCGGACAAGCCCGCGCTGGTCGACAGCACCAGCGGCGAGGCGCGCAGCTACCGGCAGGTGAACGAGCGCGCCAGCCGCTTCGCCGAACTGCTCGTCGCGCGCTGGCGGCTGGCGCCGGGCGCCAGAGTGGCGGTGCTCGCCGGCAACTCGGCCGACTACCTCGAGATGCTCTACGGCTGCGCGAAGGCGGGCGTGGTCATGGTCTGCCTGAACTGGCGGCTGCCGGCCGGCGAACTGGCGCCGATCGTCGACGATGCGCAGCCGTCGGCCTTCGTCTGCGGCGAGGAGTTTCTCGCGGTGGCCGCGACCGTGCTCGCGGGACGCGCGCCGCTGCCGGGCCTGGTCGTGCGCGGCGCGCCGGGTGCGAAGGAGGCGCGTCCGGCCCCGGGCACGCCGCCGGGGCGGCATCGCGAGCTGTCGGCCTGGCCCGACTACGAAGCGGCGCTCGAATCCTCCAGCGGTTGCATCGTCGAGATGCCGTGCAGGCCGATGGACGAGGCCTGGTACCTGCTCTACACCTCGGGCACCACCGGCAAGCCGAAGGGCGTGATCCAGACTTACGGCATGGCGTTCTTCAACGCGGTGCACGCGATGCTCGCCACGAAGCTCTCGGGCGACGACGTGCTGCTGGCCGCGCTGCCGTTCTTCCACACCGGCGGCCTGAACCTGTATGCGAACCCGATCCTGTTCGCGGGCGGCACGGTGGTGGTGATGCGCCAGTTCGACGCCGGCGAGGCGCTGCGCTGGCTCGAGACCGGGATCACGCAGTTCCTCGGCGTGCCGGCGGTCTACCTGTTCATTGCCCAGCATCCACGGTTTGCCGACGCGCGCTTCGCGAAGATGCGCCACTGGTCGGCGGGCGGCTCGCCGATGCCGCTGGCGCTGCTGGAGACCTGGGCGAAGAAGGGCGTCACGATCTGCTTCGGCTTCGGCATGACCGAGACCGGGCCCACGGTGTTCATTCCCGACGAGGCGACCGCGCGCGCCAAGCCGGGCAGCGTCGGCAAGCCGGTGGGCACGATGCTCACCCGCGTGGTCGACGCGCAGGGCCGCGACTGCGCGCCCAACGAGCGCGGCGAGCTGCTGGTCAAGGGCCCGGGCGTCACGCCGGGCTACTGGAACAACGCCGGGGCGACGCGGGCGGCGATCCGCGACGGCTGGCTGCACACCGGCGACGTCGCGTACTTCGACGACGACGGCGACTACTGGATCGTCGACCGGCTGAAGGACATGTTCATTTCGGGCGGCGAGAACGTCTATCCGGCCGAGATCGAGAACCTGCTGTACCGGATGCCGGGCGTGGCTGAATCCGCGGTGATCGGCGTGCCCGATCCGAAGTGGGTCGAGGTCGGCCTCGCGGTGATCGTGCTCGAGCCGGGCGCATGGCTCGACGAGGCCTCGGTGCAGGCGTATTGCCGCGAGCGGCTGGCGGGATACAAGGTGCCGCGGCACGTGCGCTTCATCGACGCGCTGCCGCGAACGCCGGCCGGAAAGGTCGAGAAGCCGGCGCTGCGGCAGCGCTACGCGGGGGCGACCTGATGCGCGTGGTCACCCAGCGCGACTTCGACCGCTTCGCGGCGCTGTCGCACGACGACAACCCGATTCATTGCGACGCGGCGTTCGCGCGCGGCACGCACTTCGGCGCCACCGTCGCGCACGGGATGTTCCTCTACGGGCTGATCTGCGGCGCGCTCACGCATCGCCTCGCGACTCCCCGGTGGCCGGTCGCGCAGACGCTGATGTTTCCGGCGCCGACGTTCGCCGGCGACCCGGTCACCGTGCGGCTGGGCGCGCGCGAATCCGGGCAGGCGTTCGACGTGGGCATCGCGGTCGAGCGCGACGGGCGGATGACCGACACTGCGATCGGGGAAGCCATCGTGATGCGCGCCGGAGAGGCGGACGCTCGCGCCGGCGGATCGGTGAGCGACGACGGCGAACCCGACACCTTGCCGCTGGGAACGGGGCCCGACACCGTTCGGCTGGCCGAACGCGCCGGCTCGATCGAACCGGCCGCGCTCGCGGCGCGCGACGCCCCGCAAGCGTCGCTGTTCGGCCTGGAGCCCGGCCAACGCGCGAAGGCGGCGCGACGCTTCGACGCCGGCGACCTCGACGAGTACGCGAACCTGTGCGGCGACGCCAACCCGCTGGTCGTCGATACGGCCGCGGCGCGCCGCGCCGGGTTGCCTGCGCGCGTGGTTCCGGGGCCGCTGCTCGCGGGCATGTTCTCCGACCTGCTCGGCACGAGGCTGCCCGGGCGCGGCACCGGATGGATGAAGCAGTCGCTGCGCTTCCCGAAGCCAGCGCATCCCGGCCAGTCGCTGCACGCGATGGTCGAGGTCGTGCGGGTGCGTCCCGACAAGCAGCTGGTGAACCTGCGCAGCACGGTGCGCGATGTCGGCGGCGCCTTGCTGGTCGACGGCGAGGCGCTGGTGCTGGTGCGCAACCTCGAGGAGCGACGATGAGCGCGCCTTCCACCGCGACACAGCCGGCCATCTTCTACGGCCACGGCAGCCCGATGAACACGCTCGAGCCGAACCGGCCACCGAGGCGTGGCGGCGCAGCGGCGCCGCAGGCCCGCGGCCGCGCGCGATCCTCGCGATCTCGGCGCACTGGTACGTCGGCGAAACCGCGGTGACCGCGATGGCCCGCCCGCGCACGATCCACGACTTCTACGGGTTCCCCGCCGCGCTGCATGCCTTCGACTATCCGGCGCCGGGCGATCCCGCACTGGCCGAGCGGGTGCGCGCGTTGCTGGCGCCGCTGCCGGTGCGCGCCGACCACGACTGGGGCCTGGACCACGGCACCTGGTCGGTGCTGGCGCACGTCTACCCGGATGCCGACGTGCCGGTGGTCCAGCTGAGCCTGGATGCGCGGCGCGACGCGGCGTTCCACCATGAACTGGGCCGCAGGCTCGGCGTGCTTCGCGACGAGGGCGTGCGGATCGTCGGCAGCGGCAACGCGGTGCACCACCTCGGGCTACTGGCGCGCCGCGCCGACGCGCCGCCGCACGACTGGGCGCTCGCGTTCGAGGCGCGGGTGCGCGACTGCGTGCTGCGCGACGACGTCGCGCCGCTGATTAACTACGAGGGATTCGGCGAGGCGGCGCGGCTCGCGGTGCCTACGCCGGAGCACTACCTGCCGATGCTGGTCGTTCTCGGCGCGCGCCGCCCGGACGACCGGGCGGCGATCCTGACCGAAGGGATCGAGCTGGGCTCGATCGGGATGCTGTCGTTCGCGCTGGATCGGGCCGCGGCCTGAGGGGCACGCGGCACCCGCTGCAGGTCGGGCACTTTCGCGTCGGGGCGCGGATACCCGACCGGCATCACCCGCACCGCCTTCTCGTTCGTGCCGCGGCCGAGCAACTCGCGCGGGAAGCTTATCGGGTTCGGCGTGTGCGTGAGCGTGACGAGCCCCATCATGTGGATCGCGGCGACGAACAGCCCCGCGGCGATCCGACGGTCTCATTTCCACCCCGTGCGCGGCATCAATGGCACCACGATCCACGGTCCGCCCGGCACTTTACGTCGCGATGCGGGCGGACAAACATGTCCTTGTCGTGCGCAGGCCCGACGCGAGAGCGGCGCGCGACACGGGCGTTCGAATGCCGTGGCCGACCGGTGTGGGAGATCGACATGCATCCAGTTCACTGTCGCAGGCGCCTGCAGCAGTTGCTGCGGGCGTTCGTGTTCGTCTTCGGCGCGATGTTCGCCGCCGCTGCGGCGGCCGACATTCCGAAGGAACTCTACGAGGGCCTCGGAATCCGGCCCGACGCGGCGCCGAAGGAGTTGTACGACGCACTCGTCAAGCGCTATCGGGATCCGGCCCAGGGGGCCGGCAAAGGCAAGTTCGCCGACCTGTGGCAACCGATTCCATTCAGCAAGTACTTCGATCCGCAAAGCTTTTACGAGCCGCCGGGCACGGTGGCCGAGATCGCGGGACGCAAGGATTGCATCGACTGCCATGAAAAGGAATCGCCCGGCTGGGTGCATCAATGGCGGCAGAGCGCGCACGCCAATCTGGCCAGGATCCGCGCGTTGAAGCCATCGGATGCGCGCTACTACCAGAAGGCGAAACTGGAAGAGGTCGAGCGCAATCTGCGCTCGCTCGGCAAGCTCGCCGCGAACGCCAGCCTGAAGGAGGTCGGCTGCATCGACTGTCACGTCGACATCAATCGCGCCACCAAGGCAGATCACCGCAAGGATCTGCGCATGCCCACCGCCGATGTCTGCGCGGCCTGCCACCTGACCGAGTTCGCCGAACGCGAAAGCGAGCGCGACACCGCCGTGTGGCCCCAGGGCGTCGAGAGAACCAAGGGGCGGCCGTCGCACGCGCTGGACTACCAGGACAACGTGGAGACGGGGATCTGGGCCGGCATGCCGCAAAGGGAGATCGCCGAGGGTTGTACCGCGTGCCACATGAACCAGAACAAGTGCGACACGTGCCATACGCGGCATTCGTTCTCGCTTGTCGAAGCGCGCAAGCCCGAAGCCTGTGGCACCTGTCACAGCGGCATCGACCACAACAACATCGAGGCCTATCTGCTCTCCAAGCACGGTACCCAGTACACGATGCTCGGCTCGGGCTGGAACTGGAACGTGCCGCTGAAGGATGCGATCGCCAAGGGCGGGCAGACCGCGCCCACCTGCCAGAGCTGCCACATGGAGTACGACGGCAAGTACGGCCACAACGTGGTGCGCAAGGTGCGCTGGGCGAACTATCCGCTCGTGCCGGGCATCGCCGAGGCGGTCGTCAACTCCGAATGGTCGAAGCGCCGGCTCGACGCGTGGGTGAAGACCTGCACGCAGTGCCATTCCGAACGGTTCGCGCGCGCGTACCTCGACCTGATGGACAAGGCGACGCTGCAGGGTCTCGAGAAGGTCAAGGAAGCCCAGGCCGTCGTGAGCAAGCTGCACGCGGACGGCCTGCTGCCTGGACAGAAGACCAACCGTCCGGCGCCACCGGCGCCGGAGAAGGATGCGCCGATGGAGTTCTTCCAGCTCATGTGGAGCAAGGGAAACAACCCGTCGAACATCGAGTTCGAAGCGAAGGCGATGGGTGAGAACGACCTGCCGAAGCTGTTCGTGGGCGTCGCCCACGTCAATCCGGGCGGATGGACCTACACGGAGGGATGGGAGCCGCTGATCCGCACCTACTCGAAGATCATGGACTTCGACACCCAGGTGCGGGAGCGTGCGGCGACGGCAAAGCCGAAGACTTCGAGTCTCGGGTCGCGCACGGCTCTGGCGCTGCTCGCCCCGGCCGGAGCCGACAGGATCTGGTTCGCAGGATTGGGTGGTGCGTTGGTGCTGGGCGGTGGTGCACTGATCTGGCGTTCTCGCCGTGGGCGCGACGACAACTAGGCGATCGCCCGGATCGGTTCGGGCCCCTGCCGGTCGCCGCCGCGGGGCGATCGCGGCGGGCTGATCCTCGCCGTGGCCGGGTTCGCGATGTGGGGGCCTGCTCGCGGCGGGGCTGGCGCATCTGCCGCAGGTGCCATACCGCTACCAGGTCGTTGCCGAAGGCGAGGCCGCGAGTTTTCGGGAACTCGACCTCGCGGACAACCCCGGGCTGCCCGTACGGAAGATCGAACTCAGGACCGATGGCGCGGAACGAGCGGCGGCGCTCGGCTACATGGCGGCCGTGCCGGGCGAAGCTCCGGTGTTGTTGGGCTGGGAGAACCGCACCGCCGAGCCGATGATGGCCTTCGACACGCGGGCCGCCGATGTGGCGTCGCTGGCCCGCGCGGTGGCCAGACATGCTCCCGCAGGAGCCACCGTACTGTCCTGGTGGGACACGTCGCGCCAACTCGGCTTGCTCGCCCGGGTGGCGGTCGTGAACGACACGAATCTGGCACGGCCGTTGCTGCTGCCGGCGCAGTGGCGCGGCGCGCACAGCGTGATCGAGAGCGCCGAGGAGCAGTTCTGGCAGGTCGCGTCCGACGGCGAAGGCGCCGCGCGCTTCGCGCGCTACGTGGATGCGCTCGTCTCCACGGAGTCGGACGGTCTGGCGGCGCTGCGCGCGATGGCGGGCCCCGGCGACGCATATCTGATCGTGCAGATCGCCGACGCCTACCGCGCGGGCATGCTGCGGCCCGATCGGCTGGGGATCGGCTATCGCGATTTCCCGCGCGGCTCCGGGTTGCACGGCACGATCGCGAGCGTCAAGGCCTGGCTCCGGGAACAGGGCCACGAATCGTACGCGATCGACGCGCGCGACCCGGCAGTCCTGCGCGTCTTCTTCCTGACGAATCCGGAGTCGCGAAACACACTGATCGCCAGGCTGCTTCCGTTCAGCACTTCGAATCCGTTCACCCTCGACGCTCCCCGGATCGTTCACCAGCAGGGTCCGTACTGGGTCTTCAAGCTTTCCCTGCCGTCCGAGCCCGCGGGTTTGGGGCCTGCTCCATCGTGATGCGGCAATGAGGAGGTGATTCCCGGTGACGCAGATGCATCCGGTTTCGCGCGTGGCGCGCATCGCAGCCCTGGCACTGCTCCTGTTGGCGTGGGCGACGGTCGCGCCGGCCGCCGAGCCGCGCTACGAGGGGTTCAAGAAGTGCGCTTCATGCCACAAGAGCCAGAGCCAGTCGTGGAGGAAGACCGGCCACGCCAAGGCGCTCGCGCTGCTCGAGCCGGGTGCGCGCTCCGAAGCCAAGCGCCGGGCGAAACTCGATCCGGGAAAGGATTACTCGAAGGACAAGGATTGCCTCGGCTGCCACGTGACCGGGCTCGGAAAGGACGGCGGGTATGACCCGGCAGATCCCGGGATCTATCTCGTCGGGGTCAGCTGCGAGTCGTGCCATGGGCCCGGCGGGCGCTACCAGGGTCTGCATCGCGAGGCTGCCGAGCGCTTCGACAAGAACAAGCTGACCACGCCTCGGCAGGCTTTGGCGGACGCCGGGCAGGACTTCGGATTCGTCGAGCGCTGCAACGCCTGCCATCTGAACTATCGCGGTTCGCCGTGGAAGGGCGCGCGGGCGCCCTACAACCCCTTTGCGCCCGAACTCGATGCGAAATACCGGTTCGAATTCGACAAGGCGGTGCGTGACGTCAAGGCGATGCACGAACATTTCCGGCTCGAGGGCGCGTTCACCGGGCCGCCGTTGCCGCCGTTTCACGACGAGTTGCAGGCGAAGGCCAGACCGATCGGCAAGGACGACCGGTAGCGATGCGCGGCTGGCTCGCCAAGGGTTGTCTGTCGGCGACGCTCCTCGGCGCGGCGATCGGGCTCGCGGTCGCCGTTGTGGCCGTCGGAGGCGAAGCGGCGCTGTCGACCCGGGCGTTCTGCACCAGTTGTCACTCCATGACCTACCCGGCGAAGGAGCTCGCCAAATCCGCTCACTACGGTCGCTTCGGGGCCGATCCGCAGTGCAAGGACTGCCACATTCCCCAGGGAATGGAAAACCTCCACCTCGCTGTCCGGGCGCACCTGGTCGACGGTGCGCGCGACCTGTTCCGCGAGATGACGAACGACTACTCCGACATCGGCCGCTTCAACGAGCGCCGCCTGCAGATGGCTCACGAGGCGCGCATGCAGATGAAGCGGCTCGACAGCCTGACCTGTCGGCGCTGTCATCGCGACCCGCGACCGGTCGCACCCGAGGGCAAGCTGGCCCACCAGCGTCTCTCGTCGGCCGGCGCCACCTGCATCGACTGTCACCAGAATCTCGTGCACAAGGCGGTGCCGGAGACCGATCTGGAGAAGAGCCTGATTGCGGGCGAGATGGTGCTGAAAGAAGACTGACGGCGCGAGGCGCATCGCGGGGCGCCGGAGTGATCGCACCGCTGGCACCATGGTGCGCGGCGCAGCTGGCTCTAGCGAAGCAGACGGAAATCACGATAAGCTGAGGCGAGGACGGCAGACCGCCGGAGCACAGTCGTGATGGAGCTTCCGGTTTCGCTTGACCCATCGGGGCGCCAGTCGCTTCAGCGGCAGCTGTTCGATCAGCTGCGCGGCCTGATCCTGAGTGCCGGACTCCGGCCCGGGACGCTGGTCCCGCCCAGTCGATTGCTGGCACGCCAGCTCGGCGTTTCGCGCAATACGGTCGTCCTGGCTTACGAGCGTCTGAGTGCCGAGGGCTATCTGCAGGCGCGCTCAGCGCTCGGCACCTTCGTGAGCCACGATCTGCCCGACTCCTCGTTGAGGGTCGATGCCGGGAGGGCTGCAGATGGCGCGGCAGCCCGCAGGCAGTTGCCGCGGTCGAGCCTTGCGTTCCGGGGTCGAGCGCAGGCGGTGGTGAGTCCGGGCAACCTGGAATTCGATTTCTGGCTTGGGCGCCTCGACCCGACCTTGTTTCCGCTCGCTGCGTGGCGTCGCCTCGTCAACCAGGTGCTGGAGAGGGTCGATTCCGGCTTCACCGAATATCGTGATCCCGCAGGCTTGCCCGAGTTGCGCACCGCGATTGCCGATCACTTGCGGCCCGCACGCGGGATGAAGGTCGAGGCCGACCAGATCGTCGTGGTGGCCGGCGCGCAGGAGGGTCTGAACCTCATCGCGCGCCTGCTGCTGCGAGAAGGAACGCGCGTGGTGACGGAGAATCCTTCGTACCAAGGCGCGGCTTACCTGTTCGAGAGCTATCGCGCAGAGGTGATACCGGTGCCGGTCGACGAAGACGGCCTGTGCGTCGATGCGTTGCCGCCTGCCGGTGCGGCGTTCGTCCACCTGACGCCGTCCCATCAGTATCCGATGGGGTTCACGCTGTCGCGCGAGCGCAGGCTGAAGCTGCTCGATTGGGCGCTGCGGACCGGGGCGTACGTCGTGGAGGACGACTACGACAGCGATTTCCGTTACCGTGGATCGCCGCTGATGGCGCTGATGGGACTCGACCAGGCCGAAAGCGTGATCTATCTCGGGACCTTTTCCAAGTCGGTGGGCGCCGGGCTGCGAGTGGGTTACCTGGTGCTGCCCCGCCCCCTGGTCGAACCGGCGCGCACGGTCAAGGCATTGCTGGACAACGGTCATCCATGGCTCGATCAGGCGGTGATGGCCGAGTTCATCGCGAGCGGCGCCTATGACACCCACTTGCGCAAGATCCGGCGAACCTATCTCGCGCGCCGCGACTGCCTGATCGACAGTCTGCGCAACCACTTCGGCGATGTCGCGCTGAGCGGAACCGACTCCGGCATGCACCTCGCGTGGCACCTGCCCGCCCACTTCCCGAGCGCGCCGGAACTGCAGGGTCTGGCGGCTGAGAGGGGCGTCGGAGTCTATTCGCTCCGATCGGGCGCAGCGCACGATTTCGGCGGTTGCGCCTACAGCGAGAGCACGCTCTTCTTCGGCTATTCTTGCCTCGACGAGACTCGCATCCGCGCCGGAATCGGGCGCGTCGCGGACGCACTACGCGACTGGCAACGCGCACGCGGCACGAGCCTGCGTCCGGCCCGCGCCTGCTCTGGCCGGTAGGCGGCCAGACGGCCGGGCGTCTGCGGAACGGCTACTTCAGCGCGGCGAGCATGTGCTCGACGGCCGCGCGCACCTGTGCGTCGGACAGGTTGGCGTTGCCGCCGCGGGGCGGCATCGCGCGGATGCCGCTGATCGCGAGCTTGACCATCGTGTCTTCGCCGGCGGCGACGCGCGGCGCCCAAGCGGCCTTGTCGCCGAGCTTCGGCGCGCCGGCCACGCCGGTGCCGTGACAGACCTTGCAGGTCGTCTCGTAGACCTTCGTGCCCTCTTCGGAAGACGCGGCGCTGGCAACCGGGGCGGGCGCGGCCGCAGCCGGTGCGGCCGCGGCAGGAGCGGGTGCAGCAGGAGCGGGTGCAGCAGGAGCGGGTGCAGCAGGAGCGGGTGCAGCAGGAGCGGGTGCAGCAGGAGCGGGTGCAGCCGCGGGCGCTGCAGCCTCCGGTTTCGCTTCGGCAGTCTTCGGCGCTTCGGCCTTTGGCTCTTCGAACTTCGCCCCGGCCTTGTTGGCCATGTAGACCACGGCGCGCGTGATTTCGGTGTCACTGAAGTCGCCGCCGGCCTGCGGCGGCATCGCATTCTTGCCCTCGAGCGAAGATTTCGTCAGCGCCTGCAGGCCGGTCTTGATGCGCGCCGACCGGGCACCGGCATCGCCGAACTTCGGCGCTCCGGCCACGCCGGTGGCATGGCAGGCGGCGCACTGGGCGTTGTAGACCTGCTCGCCGGTTCTCGACACGGCGGGCGCGCTTGCGTCGCGCAACTCGAAGCCGGCCACCGGCTGGATGCGCGCCTCGATCGCCTCCGGGGTCATCGCATCGGCGCCGGCGCCCGTGCGGGTGCTGCTGCCGACGAACTTGACGAGGAGCACGATGATCGTGATCGGCACCACGAAGGCCAGCACGATCACGGTGATCAGCTGGCGGGGAGTCTTGATGAAACCTTGGTGTTCGTCGCTCATTGTTCCGCAGCCGGTTGGGTGAACGAAACGGGGAATTATATCCGCTACTTCTTCGCCTCTTTGCCTTCGCGCAGGCTCTCGAGCCGGTCTTCGATCTCTTCCTCGATCTCGTGGAGCATGCGGGCATCGGGGTCTTTCCAGTCGCCGCCCGCGGCGCGGGCCATGTAGGCGGTGGCACGCGCGAATTCCTCCAGCGGGAGGTCGGGCTGGCCGCCGCGTGCCGGCATTCCGCGCACGCCTACCCATGCATGCGCGGTGAGCGTGTCCTGCCCTTCCTCGATCAGCGGCTTCCAGGGCCGCGCGGTCGCCCAGTCGCGGCGCGTTCTCGACGCCGGTGGCATGGCAGGCCATGCAGACCTGCAGGTAGATCTGTTCGCCCGAGGCAAGGGGGCGATGAGGCACCTCGGTGGACACGCAGGCGCCCGTGGCAAAGGCCGCAAACACGACGCCGAGCGGCTTGTGGAGCCCGCGGGTCGAGGTGGACAAGGCGCGAATCGTGGACACAGGCGGCTCCGGGATGGATGGACGTTGCGATCGCCGCCGCACACGGTGGCGGCGACGCGAACAGCGGCGATTGTATTCGGCCTGCGCCAGACGTCCGCACATGAGGACCTCGGCCCGGATCGTGCCCGGCTGGCTGCTCCCGATGGCGCTTCCAGCATGTCCGGTCGTCGTCGCCGCGACGCGTACGATCGAGATTCGCATGCTCGACACGATGCGCTTCGTTCCCGATCGGATCGAGGTGCGCGAGGGCGCGGCGGTGCGACTCGTGCTGCGAAAGGCCGGCAGGATCCTGCACGAACTGGTTCTCGGCACGAGGCCGACGCTCGACGAGCACTCCGCGCTGATGATGAAATTTCCGGACATGGAACACGACGAGCCCATCGAGGTGGGATTTCGCCGTCGTCCTCGACACACACAGCCAGGAACTCGCCGACGACCTGACGCAGACCGCGACGCTCGTGACCGACGACGGTCGACAGTTCAAGCCCTCCGGGTGGGCCGGCGCCGGCTCTGGTGGCCACCACCGCGAGGGCGTGCTGAGTTTTCCCGCGCCCGATCCGGTGCCGGGCGGCTTCGAAATGCGCCTGTCGCGTCCCGGCGAGTCAACCGCCCGTGTCCTGCGCTGGAAGTCCGGAGGTTCCTGATCCCCTCATCGGAGCATCCCATGACCATCGACACATCTTCCGCTCGGCACGCGGCCCCTGCACGGGCCCGAAGCGTGGTACGCGCATTCGCGCTCGGGGCTCTCGGAACCGTCGCGCTGCTGGCGATCTACTTTGCGACGCTCGGTGCGGTATCGGGCGTCGCCTATGCGCTGGATCAGTTCGCGACGTTCTGGCCATACGTCGTGGCACTGGCCGCGGGGTTCGGTATCCAGGTGGGCCTGTTTTCCTGGCTGCACCGGGTCGTTCACGCGGCACACGGATCGGGCAAGGTCGTCGCGGCGAGCGGCACGACATCGGGCGTCGCGATGGTCTCGTGCTGCGCGCACTATCTCGTCAACCTCCTGCCGGCCCTCGGGGCTGCCGGGCTGGTGACGTTCGTCGCCCAGTACCAGATTGCGCTGTTCTGGGTCGGGCTGCTGGCCAATGTGCTCGGCATCGCGTACATGGGCCGACGGGCTGCGGCCTTCGTCCGCGAAATGCGCCCGGCGGCGCGATGACGCCGCATCCGTGCCGCACGCGATCGCCCTAACCTGGCTCTGGTGACAAGAATGTAATGCCGCGGTCATGTTCGTGCAGGACCCGGATCGACAAAGTGGCGGGATGTCGAGCGCAGGGGAAGGAGTAGACGAACTCATGGACACGCGCAGGGACCCGTTGCAGCCGGTGAGCGACGCCCGTCGCGCCGATCACGCCGATCACAAGCGTCACGCCGGTCACGACCATCACGCGCCGTCGCCGGCAGTGACCGCACCGGCTTCGGCGGCTCCGCAGGGCACGATCTACACCTGCCCGATGCATGCCGAGATCCGCCGGAACGCGCCCGGCCACTGCCCGATCTGCGGAATGGCGCTCGAGCCGGTGATTCCCAGCCTCGACGACGACGAGAACCCCGAACTGCGCGACTTCACGCGGCGCTTCTGGTGGACACTTCCGCTGACGCTCGTCGTGCTCACGCTCGCGATGGGCGGCCATCTGCTCGGCTGGATGTCGCCGCGCACGCAGTCGTGGGTCGAGCTCGTGCTCACGGCGCCGGTCGTGCTGTGGGCCGGGTGGCCGTTCTTCGTGCGAATGGTGCAGTCGATCCGCAACGCCAGCCCGAACATGTGGACGCTGATCGGCCCGGGCGTCGGAGCCGCGTTCCTCTACAGCGTGGCGGCCACGGTCGCGCCGGCATGGTTTCCGGAATCGTTCATCGTCCACGGCCGCGTGGCGGTCTACTTCGAGGCCGCGGCCGTGATCGTCTCGCTCACGCTGCTCGGCCAGGTGCTCGAACTGAAGGCGCGCGGCCAGACGTCGGCCGCGATCAAGGCTCTGCTGGGGCTCGCTCCGAAGACGGCCCGCCGGTTGAACGACGACGGCACCGAGGGCGACGTGCCGCTGGCGCACGTGCACGTCGGCGACCGATTGCGCGTGCGACCCGGCGAGAAGGTTCCGGTCGATGGCGTCGTGCTCGATGGCGAGAGCCCGGTGGATGAATCGATGCTGACCGGCGAACCGATCCCGGTCGGCAAGCGCCGCGGCGACCGGCTGATCGGCGCGACGCTGAACACCAGCGGCGCGCTGGTGATGCGCGCCGAGCGCGTCGGCTCCGAAACCATGCTGGCGCAGATCGTGAACATGGTCGCCCAGGCGCAGCGCTCGCGCGCGCCGATGCAGCGCATGGCCGACCAGGTGGCCGGGTGGTTCGTGCTCGCGGTGATCGGCGTCGCGATCGCGACCTTCGTGGTCTGGGGCCTGTTCGGGCCGCAGCCGAGCTGGGTCTTCGCGACGATCAATTCGCTGGCCGTGCTGATCATCGCGTGCCCCTGCGCGCTGGGGCTGGCGACGCCGATGTCGATCATGGTGGCCACCGGCAAGGCGGCCACGCACGGCATCCTGTTCCGCGACGCCGCCGCGATCGAGGGCTTCCGGAGAATCGATACGCTGGTCGTCGACAAGACGGGCACGCTCACCGAGGGCAAGCCGGCGTTCGACAGTGTCGTGCCGGCTGCCGGATTCGCCGAAGACGAAGTCCTCGCGCTCGCGGCGCGCCTCGACCAGGGCTCCGAGCACCCGCTCGCGCAGGCGATCGTCGCCGAGGCGCGGCGCCGCGGCCTGGCGCTCGACAAGGTCGAGTCCTTCGAGTCGGCCAGCGGAATCGGCGTACGCGGCGTCGTGGACGGGCGTCGCCTCGCGCTGGGGAATACCGCGCTGATGGAGGCCGAGCGCGTCGATTGGCGAGCGCTGTCGGAGCCTGCCGAGGCGCTGCGCGCGCAGGGCGCCAGCGTGATGCATCTCGCGGTCGACGGGCGGCTGGCCGGCCTGCTGGCGGTCTCCGATCCGATCAAGGCGAGCACCCCCGAGGCCATCGACCGCCTGCGCGAAGACGGCATTCACATCGTCATGGCCACCGGCGACGGCTGGACGACCGCGCGCGCGGTGGCCGCGAAGCTCGGCATCGACGAAGTGGTCGGCGAGGTGAAGCCTGCCGACAAGGTCGCGATCGTGCAGCGATTGCAGGCCAGCGGCCGCAAGGTCGCGATGGCCGGCGACGGGATCAACGATGCGCCGGCGCTGGCGCAGGCGGACATCGGCATCGCGATGGGCACGGGTACCGACGTGGCGATGAACGCGGGCCACGTCACGCTGGTCAAGGGCGACCTGCGCGCGATCGCGCGCGCGCGGATCATCTCCGGGCAGACGGTGCAGAACATGCGCCAGAACCTCGGCTTCGCGCTGGTCTACAACGCGCTTGGCGTGCCCATTGCGGCGGGCGTGCTGTACCCGGCATTCGGCGTGCTGCTGTCGCCGATGCTCGCGGCGCTGGCGATGAGCCTGAGCTCGGTGTCGGTGGTGTCCAACGCGCTGCGACTGCGGCGCGAGCGCACGCCGGCGGCGAGGTGACCCGGCGCATGAAGCTCGCCGATTCGAGGGCCGGGAACGGGTCGATCGCACGATGGCTGGTCGCTGCGGGGGCAGCGGCGGCGGTGCTCGCCCCGGCATGGTGGCAGTTCGGCGACGCGAAACCCGGCCGCATCGATCCGGGCGATGCGCACCTGGTGGCGCTCGGCCATGAAGTCTACGCGGAACACTGCGCGAGCTGCCACGGCGCGAACCTGGAGGGGCAGCCGGATTGGCACTCGCGCGGGCCGAACGGGCGCATGCCGGCCCCGCCGCACGACGCCAGCGGCCACACCTGGCATCACCCCGGCGACGTGCTGTTCGGGATCGTCAAGGAAGGCGTGCAGAAGTACGCGCCGCCGGGCTACCAGAGCGACATGCCGGCCTATGCGGGCGTGTTGAGCGACGAGCAGATCGTTGCGGTGCTCTCGTACGTCAAGTCGACCCGGCCCGCCGACGTCCGGCGCCGTCACGACGAGTTCGAGCGACAAGCCGGGAAGCGGTGAAGCGCGCGGCCGGCGCCCGGCCGGTCGCGGCCCGGCGAGCCCGATCGTGTCAGTGCGCGCGGCCGGTCTGCATCGGCATCGAAGCGGCGGCCGGGCCTGGCGCGAACCGAGCCTGCGCTGGCGCCTTGCCCGCCAGCGTGATCGACACCACGACCTTCGCGCCCGGCGCGTGCGCGGAGCGTGACACGCCCTTCATCCGGTTCTCGCCGTCGGGGGTCAGCGCGGCTGTCGACGATGTCTTGCCCGACAGGATCGTGGCGGTTCCGCTCGCGCCCGCCGTCGAGACCGGCGTGCCGGCGTGATCGGTGACGTAGACGACGAACGGACCGTCGCCCGAGGCCTCGGCACCGCGCGCCGTCACGAGCTCGTAGTGCCAGGGCCCGGCCATGCGCAACTGGCCGCCGTGCGGCGCGTCCTGCGTGTCCAGGTACGCGTCGTCATGGGCGAACGCGGGCGAGGTTGCGAGGGCGAGCGCGACCGCGATCGCGGTGCCGGCGAGTGAGCGTTTCATGTCGGTTTCCCTTGTTCGGACATCAGTAGCTTTCGGAACTTCGTGCATCGAGAAGTCGCCGCAGCGGCTTCTCGCCCCATCTCCAGAACATCAGCGGCGTGAGCACGGTGTCGAGCACCGTCGAGCTGACCAGTCCGCCGAAGATGACCACCGCGACCGGATGCAGCACCTCCTTGCCCGGAGCGTCGGCCGACGTCATCAGCGGCACCAGCGCGAACGCCGCCACCAGCGCGGTCATCAGCACCGGCGTCAAGCGCTCGAGCGAGCCGCGGACGATCATCGGCTTGCCGAATTGCTCGCCTTCGAACGCGCAGAGGTTCACGTAGTGCGAGATCTTCAGGATGCCGTTGCGCGTTGCGATGCCGGCCAGCGTGACGAAGCCCACCAGCGCGGCCACTGACAGCGGCTGGCCCGACAGCCACAGCGCGATCACGCTGCCCACCAGCGCCAGCGGGATGTTGCCCATGATGATCAGCGCGAGCGTTGTCGACCGGTAGCGGCCGTACAGCACCGGGAAGATCATCGACAGCGACACCAGCGCAAGGGCCCCGATCAGTCGCGTCGCCTGCTCCTGGGCCTGGAACTGCCCCTCGAGCGAGGTGAAGTAGCCATCGGGCATCGAGCGGGCGACCAGTTCCGCGCGAATCGCGCGGATCACCCCAGCCATGTCGCTGCCGTCGGTGTTGGCCGATACGACGATCCGCCGGCGCGCGTTTTCGCGCACGATCTGGTTCGGCCCGTCGCCGTCCTCGATGTCGGCCAGCCTCGACAGCGGAGCGTATCCGAGCGGCGTCTCGATCGGCAGGCGGGACAGCGAGTTCATGTCGCGGCCGTCCTCGGGCAGCCGGGTCACCAGGTCGAAGCGGCGATTCCCCTCGACGAGCTGCGTGATGCGTTCGCCGGCGATCATCTGCTCGAGGCCGCGCAGCAAGGCGCCGGGCGCCACTCCATGGCGTGCGGCCTCGGCGTAGTCGACGCGGATCTTGGCCTGCGGAATCAGCACCTGCTTCTCGATCTGGAGATCGGTGACGCCGGGGATTCGCGCCATCCGCGCGCGCAGGTCTTCGGCCAGCGCGCGCAGCGTGTCGAGGTCGTCGCCGTATACCTTCAGGGCGATCTGCGCGCGAACGCCGGAGAGCAGGTGGTCGAGCCGGTGCGAGATCGGCTGCCCCACGTTGGCGACGGCGGGCAGCGCGGCCAGCCGGGCGCGGATCTCGCCGATGACCGCATCCCGGGGCCGGTCCGACGGCGCGAGGTCCACCTCCATTTCGGTGGAGTGCACGCCCTCGGCGTGCTCGTCGAGTTCCGCGCGACCGGTGCGCCGGCCGACCTGAGTAACCTCGGGCACCTTCATGACGAGCTGCTCGGCCAGCGCGCCGATCCGGTTCGACTCCTGCAGCGACGTGCCCGGCTCGAGCAGCAGGCTCACCGTCAGTGTTCCTTCGTTGAAGGGCGGCAGGAACGACCTCGGGAAGAACGCGAGCGAGGCGCCGGCGACCAGCACCGCGGCCGCCGCGGCGACGAGCAGGCCCCGGCTGCGATCGAACGACCAGTCGAGCAGCCGTGCGTCCTGGCGCTTCAGCCACGACACCAACGGGCTGTCGCCGTGCCCGAGCAGCTTCATGCCGGGCAGCAGGTAGTACGCGAGCACCGGGGTGAGCGTCACCGAGACCACCATGCTGGCGAGGATCGACACGACGTAGGCAACGCCGAGCGGCGTGAACAGCCGGCCCTCGATCCCGGGGAGCATGAACAGCGGCACGAACACGAGCACGATGATGACCGTCGCGTAGACGATGGCCGAGCGCACCTCGAGCGTCGCCTTCGCGATCACTTCGGCGACCGGCCGCGGATGGGCCGACGCGCGCTCGAGCTTGAGCCGGCGCAGGACGTTCTCCACGCCGACGACTGCGTCGTCGACCAGCTCGCCGATGGCGATCGCCAGGCCGCCGAGCGTCATCGTGTTGATGGACAGTCCGAAGTAGCGGAACACCAGCGCGCTGGCCAGCAGCGACACCGGAATCGCGGTGAGCGAGATCAGCGTCGTGCGGACGTTGAGCAGGAACAGGAACAGCACGACCGCGACGAGAATCGCACCGTCGCGCAAGGCTTCCTCGACGTTGCCCACCGATCGCTCGATGAAGTCGGCCTGCCGGAACAGGAACCGCGGCGCCTCGACCCCGGCCGGGCGGGACTTCGACAGGTCGGCGATCGCCTTCTCGACTTCGCGCGTCAGCGTCACGCTGTCGGCGCCTGGCTGCTTCTGCACCGAAAGGATCACGGCCGGCTTTCCGTCGTACCCGGCGTCGCCGCGCCTGATCGCCGGCACGACGCCGACGTTCGCGACCTGGCTCAGCAAGACCCGCTGTCCGTCGTTCACCGAGACGACCAGGCTGCGAAGATCCTCGATCCGCGTGGTGCGTCCGATCTGGCGCACGGTACTCGCGCCCGCGCGCCTCGAGGAATCCGCCGCTGGTATTGGCGCCGAAGTCCTTGAGCGCCCCGTCGACGCGTTCCCGCGGAACGCCGAGCGCCTGCAGCTGGTCGGGCCGCAATTCGACCCGGTACTGGCGCACCTCGCCGCCGATGGCGATGACCTGCGCGATACCCGGAATCGTCAGCAGTCGCGGCCGGACGACCCAGTCGGCGTACTCGCGCACCTGCATCGGGCTCGCCCTGGCGGGGTCGGCCGGCAGAGCGATCAGCAGGATCTCGCCCATGATCGACGAGATCGGGCCGAGCTGCGGGAGCACGTCCGGCGGCAGCTGCCCGCGGACCAGGTTCAGGCGTTCGGAGATCTGCTGCCGGTTGCGGTAGATGTCCGACCCCCATTCGAACTCGACGTAGACGATCGACAGGCCGACGCCGGAGACCGAGCGCACCCGCGTGACTCCGGGCATGCCGTTCATGGTCGACTCGATCGGGAAGGTGACGAGCTGCTCGACTTCCTCGGGTGCCATGCCGCCGGCTTCGGTCATCAGCGTGACGGTCGGCTTGTTCAGGTCGGGGAACACGTCCACGGGCATCGCGCGCAACGTGAGCACGCCGTAGGCGACGAGCAGCAGCGACGCGGCCAGGACGATCAGCCGCTGGCGCAGGCTCGTGTGAACGAGGAACTCGAACACTTCAGCGCACCTGCGCCAGCAGGTTGGCGCCCGAGACGACGACCTGGTCGCCCGGAGCGATGCCGGAAGCGACCACCACCGTCCGCGCGTCGAGCGCTTCGGAGACGACACGACGCGGCGCGAAGCGCTCGGGCGCAACGTGGACCCAGGCGACCCATTCGCCGGCGCGGTTGCGAACGAGCGCCTCCTGCGGCACGGCCACGCCCCGGAGCGTGCGCGCGCTTCGGGCGATCACCTGCACGGGTTGGCCGATCGCCAGTGCGACGCCCGGCGTCTTCACCCGAAAGAGCAGGGGCAGCGCCTGCCCGCGAAGCTGCCGGCCGGCGCCGACGAATTGCAGTGACAGCGTGCCGCCGCTCGCGACCGCTTCGGCGCTCCGGATGTCGCCGGCCAGCGCGGGATCGTAGGCGAGCGCCTCGATCGCGAGGCGGGACGGATCGACGATTTCGAACAGGATGTCGCGGGGTTCGACGACCTGTCCCGCGACCGCGGCGGCCGCGCTCACCACGCCGGACACCGGCGCGCGCAGCGCTTCGCGCGCACCGAGCCCGGCGCTCAGCGCGGCGCGGCGCCGCTGCAGCGCTCGCTCCTCCACGCGCGCCGCTTCGATGTCCTTGCGCGGGATGGCGCCGTCGAGCTGATCGTAGCGCGCCACCCGGCCCCTCGCGATCTCGAGCTGGGCGTCGATGGCCGCGAGCTCGGCCCGCTGGTTGCCGCGTTCCACGTTGCCGATCGTCGGCTGCAGCCGGGCGATCACCTGTCCTTTCGCGACGCGCTGGCCGAGCACCGGCAGGCCGGACGGCCCGGGTTCGACGCGGCCGGCCTGGCTGGCCTGCACGCGGCCGCCGGCGTTCGGATCGGCGACGACCGTGCCGGCGAGCTGCAGCGGCGCCGACAGCGGCTCGAGTTTCGCCCGTTGCGTCCGTACGCCGATCCGGTACTGCACCAGCTTGGGCACGAACACGCTGCCGCCGGCTTGTCGCTGCGCGGCGGCGCTCTCTTCGGACCCGGTCGCGGACGTCGCCGCGCCGCTGGCGGGGGCCGTGCGGGCGTCGGGCGGCGGTTCGTGGGTCTCGCCCTCGTGGGCCATCGCGGATGCGCTCGCCAGCGACAGTGCCGTTGCGAGAAGCGCGGGCAGGAACGATGCTTTCATTTCGAACCACTTTCCGGTCGGAGTCGCCGGTTTCTCCGGCGGACGGCGAGGAACCCGGCACCGGCCAGCACCACTGCTCCCGAGGCGCCCCAGACGAGGCGGGCGTTGCGCGACGCCGTCTCCGCCGTGCCCCGGGGCACTGTCGCGTCGCCGGGGATTTCGAGCGTCAGCGTCATCAGGTCGGCCGAGTCGTCGGTCTGCACGACGACCGTCAGCGGATGCGATCCAGGGCTCGCGAAACGGTCCGACGCGAACTGGTACACCCCCGCTTCGAGGCGATCCGCTCCGGCTTTCCAACCATCGCCCTGCACTTCGAGCCGCGCGCCGTCCACCGGTGCGTTCGTGGCGGCGTCGTCGAGATACAGGGTCAGGCCGTCGGGACCGCCGACGGCAAGCAGCGCGAACGTTTCGGTGGCCGTGGCCGCGCGCGGGGCGCGGCTCACATCGGCCGGGGCCGCTTCGGCCGGCGCACCATGGTCCTCACCCTCGTGGGCCATGGCGGGCAGCGCCAACGCAAGCGCGATCAGGAACGAGGCACGTGTGTTCATGGCAGTACTCCCAGCGCCTGGCGAAGCTGCGACCTGGCTTCGTCGCGGGCGGTGTGCTGGCGCAGGTCGAGCGCCTCTGCGTCGAGCGCCGCCGCGCGAACCCGCAGCAGCGTGGTGAGGTCGGCCTCGCCGAGGGCGAATGCCTTCTCGATCAGTTGCAGGTTGTCGGCCGTCAGTTCGCGGCGTCGCCGCGCTGCATCGAGTTGCCGATCTGCTGCTTCGAGCGCGGCCCGCGCGCGGTCGGCTTCGCCCGCGACCTCCGCGCGTGCGAACGCCAGTTCGGCGTCGGCGCGCGATGCTGCCGCGATCGCTTCGGCCGTCCGTTGCCTCAGTTGCGGGCCGGCGGAGAACGGGATCGTCACCCGCAGCCCGATGGCACTGGCGAACGGTTCGGCAGCCGCGCCGCGATCGCGCTCGACGCGCACGGCCACCGTGGGTGCCTCACGGGTCGACCGGGTGGCCATCCGCAGCGCAGCGCGAGCGACCTCCGCGGTCGCGGCCGCCGCGAGCACCCGGGGGTGGCGATCGAGCGCCGGGTTCGCAGGGAGCGCCGATTCGGCCGCGAGCACCGCGGGCGCCGCCGACCCGGTCAGGGCGCGCAGGCGAGCCTCCGCGCCGAGCAGGGCAGTCAGCGCGTCGATCGCTCCGCTCTCGGCGGCCGGGCGCTCGTTGCGCGCGAGATTCGCGTCGGTCCGGGCCAGTTCTCCGGTGGCGAAACGGCGCAGCACATCGGATTCCAGCGCCTCGGCGCTGGCGGCGCGCCGGAGCGCCTGCTCGCGCGCGTTGCGCGCCGCCGCGAGCGCCCACCATCGTGCTCGAACCTCGCCGGCCAGCGACAGGCGACGCGCGGCACGTTGCGTCTCGACTTCGTCGATCGCGCTGCGTGCGTGCGCCTGCCCGGCGGCCTGCTGGCCGGGAAGCCACATCGGCACACCGATCTCCGCCTCCCACTTCTGCGCGCCGTGGTTCCGGTTCATCCGGTCGCTCAGGACGCCGACCGACGCGGCGGCGGGGCCCGGCGTCGCGGCCGAGGCGGCGTCGGCCCGCGCGGACGCTTCGGCGCCTCGGGCATCCAGGGTCGCGGCGATCGGGTCGCGGAACCATGCCTGCTCGACGGCGTTTGCGAGCGTCTGCGCCCGGGCGCCGAACGCGGCGAGCCAGATTGCGCATGCGATGTACAGGCCGGGTCGCCGTGTGATTCCCATGGCCGGCAAGATAGGGTCGCGACCCCGGCGCCGACATGACCTGTCGGTTACATCCTTGTCATGATCGCCCGCGGCGCACTCGCCGGCGGACACCCAGGTCGCACCGACGTTGCCCGTCAGTCGGTTCGCGCCGCTTCGGATGCGGCGCTTGCGCGGCGATCGGCCGAGGCCGGACGGGGCAGGACGATTTCGAAGCACGTCCGGCCGTCGACCGAGGCGACGCCGATCCGCCCTCGATGGGCCTCCACGATCGTCTTCGTGATCGCGAGCCCGAGACCGGAGCCGTCGCCTTCCTTGGCGCGCGACGCATCGACTCGATAGAAGCGATCGAACAACCTCGGCAGATGTTCGGCAGCGATCGTCGGCCCCGGGTTCGCGACGCGCAGGCGAACCGAGCCATCGCCGCCGGTGTCGATCGACACCTGGATGTCGCCTCCGGGGGCGTGTGTCGAAGGGCGTTCGAGAGCAGGTTGCTCAGTGCGCGCCGCATCATCAGGCGGTCGCCCGCGACGATGCCCTCGCCCGAAAGCGAGAGCCCGACGCTGCGCTCCTCGGCCAGCGCCTCGTAGAAGGCGAACAACTCGCGGACCTCGAGCGACAAGTCGATTCGCCCCGTGTCGGGCACGAGCAGGCCGTGGTCGGCGTGCGCCAGGTACAGCATGTCGGTGATCGTGCGCGCGAGTCGCTCGTGCTCCCCGAGATTGGAGTAGAGAACCTCCCGGTACTCGTCGGCCGAGCGCACCCTCGATAGCGCGACCTGCGTCTCCGTCATCAGGTTGCTGATCGGCGTACGAAGCTCGTGCGCGAGATCCGACGAGAACTCGGACAGCCGACGAAACGAGTCTTCCAGGCGGGCGAGCATGTCGTTGAATGCGGCGGCGAGGTCGATGAGCTCGTCGGGGAGCGATTCCGCCCGCAGGCGGCTGCCGAGACGCGACGCCGAAACGCCCTTGGCCACGCGCGCCATCTCGCGCAGCGGCGCGAGGCCGCGCCGCGCCGCGAACCATCCGAACAGTGCCGCCAGCCCGGCCCCTGCAGCGATCGCAAGCCACAGCCGGGTGCGAAACTGCGCAATGAAGTCGCGATGATGGCTGACGTCCAGCACGACCGCGACGATTGTGCGCCCTTGACCCTGCGCCCGGACATCGGCCGGTGCGACGATTCCCCGGAACACGCGCCCGGCGTGTTCGACGGTCCGCGCGACCGGCGTTGCAGAGGGCTGGTTTGCGGCTGCCGATTCGATCAGTGCCGCGCCGATGCCCGCGTCGCCGTAAGCGAACAGAGGAGGCGTTCCGGGCACCGAAACGATCACCGACAGGCCGCGGTGGCCGACCAGCGCGTCGGCCAGCTCGTTTCGCATCGGCGCGAGGTCGCCGTTGCCGGGGGCCTTCTCGATCACGTGACGGACGAGCTGGAGCTTGCCGTCGAGCTCGTCGCGATCGAGCATCTCGAAGTGCGTCGCGACGAGCGTGCCGACGATGTGGCCGAAAACGAGCAGCGCGAGGGTCGACGCGACCGAGAAGAGCAGCGTCAGGCGGGCGGTGATCGAGCGGGGCCGCATCACGAAGCGTCGGGCGCCTCGAGGACGTAGCCCATGCCGCGCACGGTGCGGATCAGCTTGGGTTCGAAGTCGTCGTCGATCTTCGCGCGCAGGCGCCGGACTGCGACCTCGACGACGTTGGTGTCGCTGTCGAAGTTCATGTCCCAGACCTGCGAGGCGATCAGCGACCGCGGCAGGATCTCGCCGTGCCGGCGCAGCAGCAGTTCGAGCAGCGCGAACTCCTTGGCGGTCAGGTCGATGCGGCGGCCGTCGCGCGCCGCGCGGCGCCGGATCAGGTCGAGCTCGAGGTTCGCGACGCGCAGATGGTTCGATTCCCGCGTCTTGCCGCGCCGCAACAACGTCCGGACGCGCGCGAGCAGTTCGGAGAACGCGAACGGCTTCACGAGATAGTCGTCCGCGCCGTCCTCGAGCCCCTTGACCCGGTCCTCGACCTGGTCGCGCGCGGTGAGGAACAGGACGGGTACCTGCTTGCCGGCCGCGCGAATCCCGCGCAGCACCTGCCAGCCGTCGAGGCCGGGAAGCATCACGTCGAGCACCACGAGATCGTAGTCGTCGTGCAGTGCGGCGTGCCGCCCCTCCAGGCCGTCGCGCACGAGATCGGCGACGAAGCCGGCCTCCGAGAGGCCCTGCCTGAGGTAGTCGCCGGTCTTGCGCTCGTCCTCGACGATGAGAATCTTCATCGCCCCTTCCCGATTCGGGTCTGTCGTGCCGCCATTTTGCCCGTCTGCCAGCGCCGAGTGCCGTGGATTACCGAGATGTAACGTTGCGGTAAGTCCGCCGTCGGAAGCGAAGGGAATAATTCCCGACGTGACCATGGGCTGGCTTTCGGGCCGCTCCGAACCTGGGAGACTGCAATGAAGCGTGCGCTTGTCAGATCGATCGTGCCGACCTTGATGCTGATATCGGGGGTTGCGCTTGCCCAACCGGCCGCGGCGCCCATGCAGCCGCCTGCCGCCGGTCCGGGGATGATGAGATCGGGCGGACCGATGATGGGAGGGCCCGGTGCAGGACCGCGCGGGGGCTATGGTCCGGGGCAGGGCATGGGCAGCGCCATGATGGGCGGCTGTGGCTACGGACAGGCGATGGGCCCCGGCATGATGGGCGGCGGCATGATGGGCGGTGGCATGATGGGGATGGCGGGCCCGGCTCTCGCCGTACTCGGGCTCGACGATGCCCAGCGCAAGGAGGTCGTGAAGATCGGCGACGAACTTCGCAGGAAGCGTTGGGCCGTCGCCGGCCAGATGCAGGACGAAATGGCGAAGATCCGCGACGCCGCCTGGTCCGGCAAGCGCGACCGCGCGGCAATCCTGGCCGCGCACAAGCGCATGTCCGAACTGGGGCAGCAGCAGCTCGAGAACTCGCTCGACGCGGCGGACCAGGTCGACAAGGTGCTGACTCCCGAACAGAGGGAGCAACTCGGGCGCATGGGCCCATGGTGGATGATGGGCGGGCCCCAGCAGTGAGGTCATCGTCGTCGCAGCGCGGCGCGCAAGTGCTCGTACGCAGCGTGCCGCGCCGGTCTGATCGGGTCTGGAGGTTTCGATGATGTGGGGCGGATACGATGGCTGGGGCTCGGGATGGGGCCTCGGGATGATCCACGGGGTGCTCTGGTGGGTGCTCGTCGTCCTCGGCATCGTCGTGCTCGCACGCATGCTCGGGCGTGGATCTTCGAGCGCACCGATGCCGATGCAACAGGGTGCCCCACCCGAGACCGCGCTCGATATCCTGAAGAAGCGCTATGCGAACGGCGAGATCGGCAAGGCCGAATTCGAGGAGAAGAAGCGTGATCTTTCCTGATGGCGGGATGCGGCGCCGCGCCCTCGTGCTCGGCGTCCTGGCTGCCGGTCTTCCGCGCTGGGCGGGCGCGCAGCGCGCGCAGGCTCCGTTGATCGAGGTCTGGAAGAGCCCGACCTGCGGCTGCTGCAAGGACTGGATCGCGCATGTCCAGGACAACGGCTTCAGGGTCAAGGCGAACGACACCGGCAACGCCGCCGCACGGACACGCCTCGGCATTGCCGAGCGTTTCGGCTCCTGCCATACGGCGGTGGTCGGCGGCTATGCCATCGAAGGCCACGTGCCTGCGGCCGACATCCGTCGGCTGCTCGCCGAACGGCCGAAGGCGATCGGGCTCGCGGTGCCCGGCATGCCGATCGGTTCGCCCGGGATGGACGGACCGGAGTACCGCGGGCGCAAGGACGCCTACGACGTGTTGCTGCTCCAGGCGGGCGGCACGGCGGCGGTCTATCGCCGCTACGGCTGAACCGCGCCGCGCTTCGTGCCTGCACTGCAAGGCCGCGGTGCGATTGCCCGCGGCCGGCGTTGGCGCACGTTGACTTCCGGGCAAGAGGACGGCTAGACTAGAACGAGCGTTCGTTCTAGAGGTCTGCATGGGAACCGAAAGACGCAAGCCGGCACCGCGCCAGGCACGGGACGAGGTGCTCGCCGCGGCCATGACGCTGTTCGTCGAGCGCGGCTACTTCGGCACTTCGGTGCACGACATCGTCGAGGTATCGAACGTGAGCATCGGGTCGATTTACCACCACTTCGGCGACAAGGCGGGCATTGCGCGTACGCTCTTTGCAGAGCAGACCGCGCGGATGGACGCGCTGATCGCAGGCATCGCCGCCCGCAAGCGGGGCGCGGCTGAGCGCTGCCGGGCCATCGTTGCCGCACTGTTCGAACTGACCGAACACGACCCGGTCGCGATGGCGTTCATGCTGCACGTCAAGCACCGCGAATTCATTCCCGACGAGAAGCCGGTGTGCTCGTCGAAGCCCTTCGAATCCATGCGGCGGATCGTCCTCGAGGGCATCGCCCGAGGCGAGATCCGGCCGATCGACGTCATGGTGGCCTCGACCTGCCTGTTCGGCGGCGCGCTGCGAATGATCACGGCGCGGCTCGACGGCGTCCTGCCCAGGCCCCTGCCCGAGTACCTGGACGAAGTCTGGGACAGCTCCTGGCGCGCGGTGGCGGCCTGAGAACCGGTTCCGCGATCGTTCGCCACGGCGAACACTACTACCGAAGGGGAAGCAGATGAAGAGCATGGCCATCGTCGTCCGCGACGACGCGTACGACAAGATCCTCACGCCGCTGGCGTTCGCCTACCTCGCGGCCGCCGAAGGCACGCAGGTCGACATGCTGTTCGTGAACTGGGCCGTGAAGGCACTCACGAAGGAGGGCGCCGAATCGCTGAAGGTGGACGGCCGCCACGCGGAACACGACGCCTGGGTTCGCGAGCGCGTGGCCAAGGCCGGGTTGCCACCGGACGTCTACGAGATCATCAAGGCCCTGAAGGGCACCGGCAACGTGAACTTCTACGCCTGCAGCCCGGCCGGTGCGATCTTCGGCGTCGACGAGAAGAACCTCGTGCCCGAGGCCGAGGGCATCGTCGGCGCCTCGTGGTTCCTGAACGAGAAAGCGGCGAAGGCCGAGCACTACCAGTACTTCTGACGAAGGAGCTACCCGATGGCCGACGAGATGAAGGCGACGACGACGCTGGACACATCCGGCAAGTGCTGTCCGATGCCGATGGTCGAGACAACGAAGGCGATCAAGGCGCTCGCCCCCGGCGAGATCCCCGAGATCGTCGCGACCGACATCGGGACGCGCCGCGACATTCCGTCATGGTGCGAGCGCTCGGGCAACACGCTGCTGTCGGTGACCGAGCAGGACAAGGTCCTGCGCTATTACGTGCGCAAGGCCTGAGGATCGGCATCGGTCGCCGCCGCTCCGTCGTCGGCGGTCGGGCCGCGCTACAATGCGCGCTCCGCGCCCGTAGCTCAACGGATAGAGTACTGCCCTCCGAAGGCAGGGGTTGCAGGTTCGATTCCTGCCGGGCGCGCCATCGCAGCGAGATCGGACGGGCCTCATGATGGATGTGCAACTGGCATCCACGATCACGTGCCCCCGGTGCGGATATCGAAGCACCGAGGCGATGCCGACCGATGCCTGCCAGTGGTTCTACGAGTGCCGGGGCTGCCACGCGCTGCTGCGCCCCGAGCCGGGCGACTGCTGCGTGTTCTGCTCGTATGGCACCGTGCCCTGTCCGCCGGTCCAGGCGGCGGGAGATACGCCGTCGTGTTGCGACCCGGATTGATCCTTCGGTCACCGCGGTTCGCCGCGGAGTCTCCTGGCGTTTCCCCGGCCGCGTAATCGCCGGGCACGACCATCGACAACTTCGCTGGTGGCTGTCGCAGGCGAAGTCCGCGAGAAGCTCGGGGCGGTTGTCGACGCGGTGTGAGCCTGTGAATGAATCCGGCGCTATGGCGTCGGCGGATGGGCCTCGAATTCCACGATCAGCGGCTCGCGCCCGCAGGAGCGCACGAAGGCCACCAGTTCGCCGGGCGCCAGCCCCAGGCTCTCGGTCTGCCGCAGCGGGTGGAAGTTCAACTGGGCATCCCCCATCAGCGAGGCATCGATCACCACTGTCACCACGGCCGCCTCGTCCTGCAGCAGGCCCAGCGGCGTGAGCGTGCCCGGCTGCACGCCCAGCAAAGCCTGCATGCGTTCGCCGGCCACGAAGCTCAGGTGTCCCTTGCCGCCTATCAGGGCCGAGACGGCCTTCAGGTTCAGTGCGCGGTCCTCGTGGATCGCCAGCAGGAAATGCCGGTCCTTGCGGTCCTTGAGCAGCAGGTTCTTGGTGAACGTGCCGCTCATGCGTCCGCGCAGCGCCTTGCCTTCCTCGACAGTCGCGTGCGCGGGGTACGGCACTACCTTCGCGTCGATGCCCAGCGCCTCGAAGCGCTCGAACAGGCGCCGGTATGCGGCTTCATCGGCGGCCGCCTGCGGCGTCGTCTCCATGGTCTTCTCCACCATCACGCTCTCGCCTTTGCGGTGTCCGATCGCTGACGCGCACCCAACCACACCAACGACAGCGCCGCCAGTGCAAGCCAGGGAACGAGCACCAGGTTCATCGTCTCCCACCCCAGCGCTTCGAGCATCCCGCCCGCGGCGAACGAGCCGGCGAGCCCGATGACGAAGATCGTCATGTCGTTGATCGCCTGCGCGCGGGCCCTCTCGTTGGGTGTGTACGCGGTGGTGAGCAGCGTCGTGCCGCCGATGTACAGGAAGTTCCAGCCGATGCCGAGCAGGACCAGCGCGCTGGCGAACGAGCTGAACCCGGTTCCGGTGAGCGTCATGGCGATGTGGCCCGCGAAGAGCACGACTCCGGTCTGCATGATGCGCAGCACGCCGAAGCGGGCGATCAGCGAGCCGGTGAAGAACGACGGCGCGAACATGCCCAGCACGTGAAGCTGGATGACCGTGGCCGCGGTGCCCAGTTCGTGGTGATGGTGAAGCATCGCGATCGGCGTGGCGGTCATCGCGAGGATCATGATGCCGTAGCCGGTCGCGGCGCCGAACAGCGCGACGAGGTAGGTCGGCTGCGCGACCATCTGCCGCCATGGTCGCGCCTGCCCTCGTGCGGTTTCGGCTTCGATCGCCGGCGGGATGCGCAGAGCGAGCAGGACGCCGGCCGCCATCAGCGATACGACGGCCGGGATCAGGAACGAGCCGAGATATTCGGGCTGCATCATGGGGCCGCCCAGCCGACCGAGCAACGGGCCGGCCAGCGCGGCTACCACGCCGCCCGCCATCACGAGCGAGATCGCGCGCGGGCGGTAGGCGTCGTCGGCCACTTCGCTGGCCGCGAAACGGTAGAACTGCGCGAACGCCCGGTAGCTGCCGACGAGAAAGGTGCCGAAGGCGAGCAGCGGCAGCGAAGCGACGAAGACGCCGAGCGCCGACACGAGCCCGCCGACCACACCGAGCAATGCGCCGAACACGAATCCGGCGCGCCGGCCGACGCGGGCCATCCACATCGACGCCGGAAACATCATCGCGGCGGTTCCGACGAACATCGTCGCGATGGGCAAGGTGGCCCATCGCGGGGCGCTTGCGATCTGCGCGCCGGCCAGGCCGCCGATCGTCATGACCAGCACCGAGACGGTCTGGAACAGCGCCCGGCCGATCGCCGGGGATCAGCACCTGGCGATGCATGAGCGTCTTCGTCCTCCCTGCGGGCATCGTGGAATCAGTGTTCGAGCAGTTGCCCGCTGGCCTGCCATTCGGTAACGCCTTCGGAAATCCTGCGGGCAGCGAAGCCCCGGCGCCGCAGCAGCCGTACCGCTTCGTCCGACATCAGGCAGAACGGCCCGCGGCAATAGGCGACGATTTCCTTGCCGGGCGGCAATTCGGCGAGACGCTTGCGCAGCTCGGCCAGCGGCATCGAGCGGGCGAACGGGAGGTGCCCGGCTTCGTACTCGGCCACCGGACGGACGTCAAGGACGAGCACGTCGCCATTGCGCGCCTTTGCGAGCAGCGACTCACGACTTTCGGCATCCAGGTCTTCGGCGGAGGAGGCCATCTCGTCCAGCGCAAGTCGCAGCTCGACCAGGCGCTCCTCGGCCACCTCGCGCAGCGTGCGCGACAGTTGGGCGACCTCGGGGCCGCTCAGGCGATAGTGGATGAACTTGCCGTCGCGGCGCGTCTGCACCAGGCGCGCCTCGCGAAGCGCCTTCAGGTGGGCGCTCGCAAGGCGCATGTCGATGCGCGCCTCTTCCGCGAGCGTCTCGACCGTCTTCTCGCCTTGCGCGAGCAAGTCGATCAGCTCGAGACGCTTCGGACTCGAGATCGCCTTGCCGATTCGGGCGACCTGCTCGTAGAGCCAGGCTCGGGAGAGGCTGTGCATCGCAACAATCTAACGAGTATTGGATTGTCTGTAAATCCCGGCTCGCTCAGCAGCGCCGCGATCAGCGGAAGCGTCCACCCGAAGCGGCGGGTGAAGTCGAGCAGTGTGAACATGCCCTAACATGTCCCGGAACTTGTCCAGCGACTTCGATCCCGCCTCCGCCGCCCATGACCGATCCCGTTCGCCGCCTCGACTTCGGCCGCGTCAGCGTCTTCTTCGGCGAGAAGTCGGGCAAGTATCCCGACGGCAACCAGGTGATCGTGCGCGGCAGCGACACGCGCGTCGCGTTCGACACGCCGCTGGTGGCCAACCGCATCGGGCCCGATCTCGACGACGCCGAACTGGTCCTGCTCGGACACGCGCATGAAGACCACATGGCCGCGCTGTATCGCCTTCCGAAGGCGGCGGTGCAGGTGCACGAGCGCGACCTCGATGCCGTGCGCAGCTGGGAAGGGCTGCTGCGCCACTACGGGCTGTCGGCGTCCGCGGCCGGGCCGATGTTCGAAAAGATCCGGCGGGAGTTCTTCTACGTGCCGAGGCCCGACGCGAGCGCATACCGTGACGGCACGGTCTGGGAGCTCGGAGGCGCACGGGTGCGCGCGATCCACATGCCGGGCCACACCTCGGGCCACAGCGTGCTGCTGGTCGACTCCGAAGGCGTGGCTTTCCTCGGCGACATCGACCTGAGCGGCTTCGGTCCGTATTACGGCGACGCCACGTCGAGCCTCGCGGCGTTTCGCCGCACGCTGGCGCGGGTGGCCGAGCTACCGGCCACGGTCTGGGTGACTTCGCACCATCGCGGCGTCTACACCGATCGCGCGGCGTTCCTGAAGGCGCTGGCCGCGTTCGCCGCGAAGCTCGACGAGCGCAGCGAGCAGCTGCTGGCGATGCTGGCCGACGGCCCGAGGACGCTCGAAGAACTCGTCGCGATCCGCCTGATCTATCCGCCTGACTACGAAGAGGTCTGGATCGACGACGCCGAGCGGCGCACGATCGGGCAGCATCTCGACGAGCTGATTGCGGCGGGCCGCGTGGCCACCGACGGGCAGGGGCGGTTCGCGCGCTGCTGAGCGGCTTCGGCGCCGCGGTGCGCGGTATCCTTCCACGATGAACCTCGCCATCGCCTCCGCAGCCCTCGTCGACGCGCGTACCGCCTTCGAAGTCCGTACCGCAGTCGGCTCCGTCCGCAGGCTCGTTCGCGGCGTGCTGATCGTGGCCTGCTCGCTGTGCGCGCCGCCCGCGCTCGCCTGGAGCAACCATGCGCTGGCCACCGGACCCGCGCTCGCGGCCATGCCCGAACTCGCCGGCCTCGGCCCGGTGAAGATCGAGTCGCTCGAATCGTTCCTTGCCGCGCAGGGTGCGAGCCTCGAGAAGGTGCTCGACGACGAGGAGCGCTGGGCCCGCGAGCACGTGCCCGCGTATCCGCCGCGACCTGAGGCGTTGCGATTCGTGGCCGCCGGCGCGGCCGATGCGGCCGAGTTGCGCCGGCGCTTCGTCGCGGCGGTGCGCATTTCGCCGGAGATGCCGATCAGCCTGTTCGTGCAGCGCAAACCCGGGGCGCCGGCCGACGACGGCCGCGCACCGATGCCCGCGCGCGAGGTGACCATGCTGCCGCGCGACACCGCGGTCGACGCGGTGAAGTTCGCCGCGCTGCGCGAGGGCGAGCTGGTCGCCCCGATCGAGGTGGCGGCGAGCGCGTCCGACGAGCCCGACTACGGACTGGATATCGGCCTGTGGGAAGACAACGGCACGCCGCAGGGCCGCGTCTACGGCTTCGGCAAGCAGCCGTTCGGCAACCCGGCGCTCGACTTCGGCACCCGGGCGCCGTTTCACATGGGCTTCTACCACGAGTCGCGGATCGTCTACGCGGCGGCGGGCTTCCTGAAGCGCACTTACCCCGAATACCGCATCCACCTGTGGAAGACGCTGGCGCTGCACGCGCTTCGCACCGGCCATGACTACTGGGCCTGGCGGTTCGCCGGATGGGCGATGCACTACCTGCAGGATCTCGCGCAGCCGTATCACGCCCGCGTGCTGCCCGACGTGAGCACCGTGCGCATGCTGTGGATCAACGCGCTGTACATGGCCGGCTGGCCCGACGCGCGCAATCGCGCGGTGACGCTGGTGTCGAACCGGCACCTCGCGTTCGAGAACTTCCAGCGTACCGCGATGCTCGCCGGCCATCACGAACGCGGGCGTGCGGCGGCGCTGTTCGACGCGCTGGCCGGCGCCGGTGCCGCGGCCGACCCGAAATACGACGACGACACTCCGCGCGCCGCGATAACGCTGCGCTCCTCAGGGGCGGCCGATGCGCTCGACCGGACGATCGCCGCTTCGCTGCCGGCGCGCTACGTCAGCGACCCGTCGTTCGAGTTCGGCGCGTCCGAGCGCGGCATCGACCTCTTCACGTCGCTGTCCCGCGACGATCCCGCGGCCCGCGACGCGCTGGCGCGCGCGCTCGCGCCGCGGCTGGCCGACTACGGCGCGTACACGCGCGCTTTCGTGCGCAGCCTGCTCGCCGCGCGCTGATCAGCCGTCCGCGTCGTAGCTGGCGAGCGTCAGGTCGGCGGCCGCCTCGCGGATCGGGATCAGCGCCTGGTACTCCGCCGACCGGTGCCAGCCGTCGATCGACGCGAGGTCCGGAAAGCGCAGCACCACGGTCTCGGCGTGCGGCTGCTCGCCGCTCAGCACCTCGGCGCGCCGGCCGCGAAACAGCAGTTCCGCGCCCCAGCGTTTCAACGTCGCCGGCACTCGGCTGCGGTATTCGGCCCAGCGTGCCGCGTCGCGCACGCTGACGTGGCCGATCAGGTAGGCGGGCATCTCAGCTCCCTTTCAACTGTTCGAGGGGCAATTCGGTCGTGCGCTTGATTTCCTGCAGCACGACGCTCGATTCGACGCTGCGCACGCCGGGCACGCGCATCAACCGGTGCATCATGAACTGGGCGAACGCTTCGAGGTCGGCGGCGACGATGCGCAACTGGTAGTCGTAGGGGCCGGTGACCGAGTAGCACTCGAGCACCTCGGGCATCGCCGCCACCGTGCGGTCGAACGCGTCGTTGTGCGCCTCGCCGTGCCGCTGCAGCGACACGCGGGTGAACGCGGTGACGGTGAGCCCGACCTTCGCGGGCCTCAACAGCGTGACGCAGCGGTCGATCAGGCCCGCCTCCTGCAGCCGCTGGATGCGGCGGCTGACCTGCGAGGCCGACAGGTGCACGCGTTCGCCGAGCTGCGGATTGGTCGCATGGCCGTCGTGCTGCAGCGCCGCAAGCAGCTGGAGGTCGATCTTGTCGAGTTCGAGCACGGTTCCGGCTCCGGATTGCCGGAATGATGCACGAACCGTGCGCAAACCGCCAGATCGGGTGCGAAAGTCGCGCGAACCTTGCATGCCCCCGCGCCTAGCATTGGCCGCATCGACTCCCGGTTCCGGCTCGACGCCGGCTCCCCCCATGAACGCACCCGATCGCCTGTTCGTCCCGCCCGCGCCGCTGCGCGTCGACTACCGTCTCGAGGACAGCCCGGCCGCGAGCTCCGGGCCGATCTTCATCACCGGCACGCAGGCACTGGTGCGCCTGCCGCTGATGCAGCGCGCGCTCGATGCCGCCCGTGGGCTGGACAGCGCCGGCTTCGTGAGCGGCTACCGCGGGTCGCCGCTGGGCGCCTACGACCAGCAACTGTGGCGCGCGCGCCAGCGGCTCGACGCGGCCAACGTGCGTTTCCTTCCGGCCATCAACGAGGAACTTGCCGCGACGGCGGTGCTCGGCTCGCAGCAGGTCGAGTGCGACCCGCAGCGCACGGTGGCTGCCGCGTTCGGGCTCTGGTACGGCAAAGGGCCAGGCGTCGATCGCGCGGCCGATGCGCTGAAGCACGGCCATGCGCGCGGCGCCTCGCCCAACGGCGGCGTGCTGGTGGTGGCCGGCGACGACCACGGCTGCGTGTCCTCGTCGATGGCGCACCAGAGCGACTTCACGATGATGTCGTGGCGCATGCCGGTGCTGAGCCCGGCCAGCGTCGCGGAGCTGATCGAGTTCGGCCTGTACGGCTGGGCGCTGTCGCGCCATTCCGGCGCCTGGGCCGGCATCAAGGCGATCTCAGAGGTGGTCGAGAGTGCGGCCACCGTGGACCTGGACGCGCTGCAAACGCATTTCGATGCTGTGGGCGCTCCGGACCTGCACTACCGCCCGGACGACGCGCCGGGCGCGGGGCTCGAGGCACGGATGGCGCAGCGCCTCGACGCGGTGCGCGAGTTCGCGCGGCTGCAATCGATCGACCGGATGATCTGTACGCCGCGCGATGCGCGGCTCGGCATCGTCGCCTGCGGCAAGGCGCACCTCGACCTGCTGGAAGCCTTGCGCCGCATCGACATCGGCCTGCCCGATCTGGAGCGCGCGGGCATCCGCGTCTACAAGGTCGGCCTCGCGTACCCGATCGAGCCGACGCGGATGCTCGCGTTCGCGCGCGGGCTCGACGAGGTGCTGGTCGTCGAGGAGAAGGGGCCGGTGGTCGAGCAGCAGATGCAGGCGCTGCTGTACGGCGCGCCGGCCGACTGTCGCCCGCGCATTCTCGGCAAGCGCGGGCCCGACGGTGCGCCGCTGCTTCCCGAGATCGGCGAACTGCGCCCGTCGCGCGTGCTGCCGGTGCTCGCCGAATGGCTGGCGCGCCACCGGCCGGCGCTCGACCGGCGCGATCGCGTGGTCGAGTTCGTGCGTCCGCCGCTGCCGTCGAACGCCGCCGACAAGGTGCGCCGCGTGCCGTACTTCTGTTCGGGCTGTCCGCACAACACGTCGACGGTAGTGCCGGCGGGCTCGCGCGCGCTGTCGGGCATCGGCTGCCACGCGATGGCGATGTGGATGGACCGCGACACGAGCGGCCTGATCCAGATGGGCGGCGAGGGCGTCGACTGGATCTCGCACGCGCAGTTCACGCGCGCACCGCACGTGTTCCAGAACCTCGGCGACGGCACCTACTTCCACTCGGGCTATCTCGCGATCCGCCAGGCGATCGCCGCCGGCGCGACGATCACCTACAAGATCCTGGTGAACGACGCGGTGGCGATGACCGGCGGCCAGCCGGCCGACGGCGTGGCCACCGTCGACTCGATCGCGCGGCAGGTGCGCGCCGAGGGCGTGCAGCGGATCGCGGTGGTCTCGGACGATCCGCGCCGGCACGCCGGGCGCGAAGCGTCGTTTCCGCCGGCCACGAGCTTCCACGGTCGCGACGAGCTCGACGCCGTGCAGCGCGAGCTGCGCGCGATGCCGGGCGTCACCGTGCTGCTGTACGACCAGGCCTGTGCGGCCGAGAAGCGGCGCCGCCGCAAGCGGGGCACGCTCGCGGACCCCCCGCGGCGGCTGTTCATCAACGAGGCGGTGTGCGACGGCTGCGGCGACTGTGCAGCGAAGTCGAACTGCCTGTCGGTGGTGCCGGTGGAGACACCGCAGGGGCGCAAGCGGCAGATCGACCAGTCGTCGTGCAACAAGGATTACCGCTGCGCCGACGGCTTCTGTCCGAGCTTCGTGACGGTGGAGGGCGGCAGCCTGCGCCGGCCGGCGGCGACGCTGGACCCCGAGCGGCTTGCGCACGCGCTCGAGTCGGTGCCCGAGGTCGAGCCGGCGAACTGGCGCGGACCGTACGACCTGCTGGTCACCGGCGTGGGCGGCACCGGCGTGGTCACCGTGGGCGCGGTGATCGCGATGGCCGCGCACCTGGAAGGCAAGCATGCGTCGGTGCTCGACTTCATGGGCTTCGCGCAGAAAGGGGGCAGCGTGCTCTCGCACGTGCGGCTCGCAGCGAGCGCCGACGCGCTGAACCAGGCGCGCATCGACACGCAGCAGGCCGACGCGGTGCTGGCCTGCGACGTGGTAGTCGCCGCGAGCGACGACGCGCTGCAGTCGGTGAGCCACGGGCGCACGCGCATCGTGGCCAGCCGGCACGTGCTGCCGGTGGCGGCGCAAGTCACCGACCCCGACGCGCCGTTGCCGGTGGACGCGCTGCTGGAGAAGCTCGCGGCCGCTTCGGGCGAAGGCCGGCTCTCGGTGTGCGATGCGCACGCGATCGCCGAGCGCGCGCTCGGCGACACGATGGCCACCAACATCGTGATGCTCGGTTACGCGTGGCAGCAGGGCATCGTGCCGTTGTCGCGCGCGGCGATCGAGCAGGCGCTGGAGCTGAACGGCGTGGCGGTCGAGGCGAACCTGCGGGCGTTCCGCATCGGGCGGCTGGCGGCGCACGACACGCGGGCGCTCGAGGCGGTGCTCGGCGGCGCGGTCGCCGGGAGGAACGCTGACGACGAGGCGTCACTGGCGGTGCTGGTACAGCGGTTGAGCGCCGAACTGATCGACTACCAGGGAGCCGGGCATGCGGCGCGACTGGGTCGCCTGGTCGATGCGGTGGCTGCCGCCGAACGCGCCTTGCGCCCAACCGGCGCACCACTCGATCTCGCCGCGACCGTGGCGCGCAGCTACGCGAAGTTGCTGATGGTCAAGGACGAGTACGAAGTGGCGCGCCTTTACTCGTCGGAGCGATTCCGCCGCGAACTGCGGACGCAGTTCGAGGGCGAGTACATTCTGAGTGTCCTGATGGCTCCGCCACTGATCGCGCGGCGCGGCCCCGACGGGCTGCCGCGCAAGATGCGCTTCGGCCGCTGGGTTTTCCCCGTGTTGCGCGTGCTCGCTGCAGTGCGGCGCGTGCGCGGCACCCCGTTCGATGTCTTCGGGTACACGCACGAGCGACGCATCGAGCGGGCGCTGCCCGCCGACTACGCGGCGACGATCGAAGCGATGCTGCCGGAACTGGATGCCGACCGGCTCGAACTGGCCACACAGTTCGCGGACATACCGGCGTCGATCCGCGGCTTCGGGCACGTGAAGCTGCGCAACCTGCGCGAGGCCAAGCGGCGCGAGGCGGCGCTGGCGCAGCGGCTCGGGGTGGTGCCGGTGGTGTCCGAAGCGGTGCGCGAGGCGCTTGCCGAGCCCGCGTCAGCCAGTCCCGCGCGGAGCGGCGCTCCGGTGCAGTCGAATCGCGCCTGACGAGTCGACCGGCGCTGCGGGTACGACCGCCACGTCAATCCCCGCTGAACGCCGTTGTGGCAAGCTACGCGTGTCGAACAACTCTCCCGAGGCACCCATGCCCAGCAACCTCGAAGTCCTCCAGGCCGAAGTCCTGCGCTTATCCCCGGCAGACCGAGCGCGCCTGCTGGATCGATTGGTCGCTAGCCCGGACGTCGATGCCAGTGTCGAGGCAGCCCGGGACGTCATTGCTGACCAACGGGAGCAAGAACTCACCTCGAGTACGCTCGAGGCCGTACCGCTGGAGGTGGCTGTCGCCAGACTGGAGGCTCGCTTTCCTGGATGAAGACCACTCTCCACCCTGAAGCGGAGCGAGATCTTCTCGAAGCGGCCAGCTTCTACGAGCGCGAAGGCTCTCCGGCACTTGCAATGCGGTTCATCGCCGAGTTCAAGCGTATGGCTACGCTGCTCGGTGAACAGCCCGGGATTGGCAGTCCTCGCAGCCGTGGCCGTCGCGGCCTTGCCATGAGCGTCTTCCCATACACGCTCGTGTATAAGACCTTCGGCGACGAAATCAAGATCCTGGTCATCAAGCACGACAGTCGCCGTCCCGGATACGGGGGCAGCCGGTCATAAGCAGTCGCTGGCTCCCCCGGCAGCGACCTGAGCCCGGATCCTCCGCTCGAGCCCCACTCGGCATCGATCGACGCGTCCGCTTGGACATCGGGCGCGCGTGTCATCGGCGAAGAACGCGGATTATCCTCTGCCCATCATGGACACCTCGAACAGCTGGTTCTTCTGGGCCGCCCTGTCGGCGATCTTCGCCGCGCTGACCGCGATCTTCGCGAAGGTCGGCATCCAGGGCGTCGATTCCGACCTCGCGACGCTGGTTCGCACATTCATCATCCTGTTCGTCCTCTCGGCGTTCATCTGGTTCGCAGGGAAGTGGAGCAACCCGTTCGAGCTCCCCGCCAGGACGTGGCTCTTTCTCGGTCTGTCCGGCCCGGCCACCGGCGCCTCGTGGGTGTGCTACTTCCGCGCGCTGCAGATCGGCGACGCCTCGAAGGTCGCGCCGGTGGACAAGTTCAGTGTCGTGCTGGTCGCCGTGTTCGCGTTCGCGTTTCTCGGCGAGCGGCCGTCCGGCCGCGAATGGCTCGGCATTGCGATGGTCGCCGGTGGCGTACTGGTCCTGGCGTTGAGGAGATAGCCGATGAGCAGCACCCTCACCAAGCTCGCACTGGGCATGATGGGCCGCCTGCGCCCGCGCCCGGTAACCGGCGATGCGGCCGCGACGATCGCGCTGCCGGCGCCCGAAGCGCGCGGTGGCATGCCGCTGATGGAAGCGCTCGCGCTGCGCCGTTCGTCGCGCGAATTCGCACGCGACGAGTTGCCGCTGCCGCTGCTGTCGAACCTGCTGTGGGCCGCCTGGGGGCGGAACCGCCCCGAAGGCGGACGCACCGCGCCGTCGGCGCTGAACGCACAGGAAATCGACGTCTACGCGGCGCTGCCTGGCGGAGCCTACCTGTACGACGCCGACGGCCATGCGCTGCGCCTGGTCGCGCAGGCCGACCTGCGGCGCGTCACCGGCTACCAGGACTTCGTCGACGAGGCGCCGCTCGACCTGGTCTACGTGGCCGACCACCGGCGCATGACGATGGTGCCGGTGGGGCAGCGCGAGAGCTTCGCGTCGGTCGCGGCCGGCGCGATCGCGCAGAACGTCTATCTGTTCGCCGCCGGCAACGGGCTGTCGACGGTGATCCGCGCCTGGATCGATCGCGACGCGATCGCCGAGGCACTCGGCCCGGCGCACGATCAGCAGGTGCTGCTGTCGCAGACGGTGGGCTATCCGGCGAAGGGCTGAGAACCGGAGAACGGGTTCAGCCGGGCGACGCCGCAGTCTTCGAAGTCGCGCACGTTACGCGCGACCGGCACCGGCCGACCGCGGTTGCAGATCGGCTGCGGTTCCTCCGCAGCCAGGCGAACGACCGCGGACAGGGGCTGCCCGGCTTGGGCGATGCCCCGGGCCATGAGAGTCTCGGCAGGCATTCAGGATGAACATGGTGTGCGTCATGAGTCGCCGGACTGGCGACCATCCAGGCGCCACGGGCCACCGTCTGGCCGCGATAGCGGCGGGGCTGCGAAGATCCCATGCAGAATGACCGACAAGGGAACAATCGCCCCAAATACGCCCGCGGTATCCCGAGTACCTGCAACCCACGGCACCAGAGGCAGTAAAGCCCTCTGCGCTCAAAAGCCCTCTGCGCTTGATCTGACATTGCCCGAGACATCTCCATGTGCATGGATCTTCTGACCCGTTTCACCCTGGTGGCTGCCCTGAGCGCTGGTGCATCGACGGGGCAGGCGCAGCTCAATGTTCCGATGCCTTCCGGAACGACCGTCTCCGCTGCTCCGGCCACAGGTCCGTCGCTCGAGGAGACGACGAAATGGATAACGGACAAGCTGGTGTCGACGCCTTCCTTCAGGTACAAGTTCGGCGACCTTGCAAAGGTTTCCGCTCTCTTTGACGGCTGCGACATGCTGCTGACAACGGAGAACCTGAACGAAGGAACCGCCCACAGCAATTTCATGCGCCTGCAGGATCTCGATCCCGTTGGTGTCAAGGCAGCCGCCCTCAGGAACGAACCGGATTATGCGATCGTGAAACTGAGGGCCCGCGATGACAAGCCCCTCATCACTTATGACGCCACCTCGACCAAGCCATATCGAGGGTCCGAGGTTCCGAGCGACTACACCCCGCCGCCTCAGTCTTCACTCGAGGGGATGGAACGACTCAAGGCAGGGAAGAAGGCCAAATGGGGGTTTGGGGCCTCCAGCGGCTCTGGCCCCAACATGGTTCGATCGACCAGTTTCTCGTTGCCTTTTTCCGAATTCGCCGCCGCGCAGGCGCTGGAGAGCGCATTCCGAACCGCCATCGAACTCTGCACCGTCAAGGCGCAGCGCGAAGGCACGACGCAACAGTAGCCCCGATATTCGTCGCGAGCGTCCTTCGGGCCCTCCTGCTCGAAACAACAAGAATCTTGAAGGTAGTTGCTCGAATGAAGATCACAGCAGGATTCAGCGGGGATGGCTGGGCGTCATTGCCGCTTCGATTTTTTCGCTCAGTGCGGTTGCGGGTCCGGCGGAGGACCTTGCCAGTGCCCGAGAGGCGATCAATAGTGGGGACGTAAGGCAAGGCCTGCCCTTGCTTGTCGCGTTGGCGAACGGGGGAGTGCCTGAAGCACAGCGGCTACTCGGTGAGCTCGCTTATCAGGGCAAAGGCGTGCCCCGGGATCTCGCGGCTGCTTTCGCTTGGAATGGGCTTGCCGCCAAGGCAGGCGACCGCATTGCGCAATACAACCTCGGCCGTATGCACGAGGACGGTGAAGGGGTTGCCGGGTCCTTGGGGGTCGCCCTCTACTGGTACGAAAAGTCTGGCGCACAGCAATATGGGCCGGCGCAGTTTCGCGCCGGGGAGTTGGCGATGTCCAGTGATCGGAGCAAGGCGGCCTACTGGTTCAGCCAGGCCGCCTTGAACGGTGACGCCGAGGCAGCCCCAAGAGCTCGCGAAGCCGCCGCCGCGATCGCGGCGGAGAAGACGGCCAACGAAGAAGAAAACGAAAGAAGTGCCGCTATCCGACGTCGTGAAGCTGCTGAAGTCATGGCCGGGCGAGCGGCCAGGGACGAAGAGACACGCAAATGGATGCAAAGGAACCCGGGCCAGCCGGTCGGGGCCAACCTGCCGCCGCTGCCCAGCTTCAACGTTGTGGTGCCTTCCACCTCGCGCGTTATTCCCGCCCCGTACCAAACCAGGTCGAGCCACTTCTCGGATGACCCTGACGCCTCGGGCTCTTCCGGGCCTGGCCGTCCGGAGGGCGACTCCGGTGACGCTTCGAGATCTGGCCGCTCCGGTGCGACTAGTGGAGCCCGACCGTCTTCGAGTTCGACCGCTGGCGCCAGCAAGCCCTCGGGCGATTCGAGCGCGTCCGACACTTCCGGGCCCGGCAGGCAGGCCGGGACGGGATCCAACCAAGGGGTTGCGCGCTCCGCGGGGAAATCTGAGGCGTCCCCGTCCCTCTCGCTGACCCGTACTGAAGGCCCCGATCCAGCTATGGCGCGACGTGAGGAGGAACAGCGCCAGAGCCAGATCGCCAAGGAGGCGAAGGACGCGGCCGAGCGCAAAGCCATCAGCGACGCCTACTGGAAGAAGTGGAAGGAAGACGAGGAAAGATCCCGGAAGGAGATTGCCGAGAAGGGCCGGCGCTACCATGAATGCTGGAATGACTCGAGCAAGTGCGGTAAGGATCCCGGGTCTGGTCTTGGCGTGAGCAGGTGATCGGCGCAACGAGTGGGTGGTGCCAACCACGCGTCGATTCCTCGAGCCAAGGTGCAGATACGGCGGCGCAACCCTGGTCTCCTGTAGAACATGCCGAGCGATTCACCATGGCCACCTCGACCAACTGGTTCTTCCGGGCGGCCCTCTCCGCAGTCTTCGCCGCGCTGACCGACTTCAGCTTGCCAGATTCGTAGGCTCCGAGGATCTGTGCGAAGGCGTTGTTGCGATTGGCGCGGGGCGGCGCCAGCCGCGAGTCGGGTAGGGGAGCGATCAGCCGCGCCGGAGCGGCGGCGATTTCCGTGCGCAACTGCTCGAACTGTACGGCCACTGCCGCCCGAGAGGCATCGCATCGCATGGCTCGAACGCCCGGAATGAATCGGCATCGATGAACGTGCCGGCCAGTCGACCACAGTCGTAGAACTCGTCAAACCTCGCCCTGAGCCTCACGTCCGGCGCCCGGGGGGGACGATCGCATCGGCCAGCACCACCTCCCACCGCTCTGTGCGTACTGACGGCAGGTACTCGGGTGCCGTCTGTTCGCGCGTGCGAACCATTACCGCGGTGACCTTCGCCGCGTACTCGCTGCCACTCAAGCCGGCATTCTTCGACAAGCGCCCGACCGTCGCTCCGTCCTGCGTTGTCAGCAGTCCGTCCACGATGCGCAGCGGATCCCCTGTCCGCACCCCGGCGAGGTCGCGGTGCACGCGATCCATCGGCGAATGTCGGCCGGCGTACCCGAGGTCGACCTCCTTCGGCCCGAGTGCGACATGGCGCGCCCGGAGTTCGGGCCGGTACGGCGGCAGCGGCTCGGGCCGCACTGCCACGACATCTTCGCAATCCTGCAGATCCTCGAGCAGGCCGTCCGCCTGCCGGCCGCCGCGAAACACCGTCAATGTTTCCTTCGCCCGCGTCATCGCCACGTAGAGCAGCCGCCGCTCATCGTCCGCGAGCCCCCAATTTCCGCAATCCATCACGATCACGTGCCGGAACTCGAGGCCTTTCGCGCGATGCGCGGTCATCAGCCGCAGCGCGTCGACTGCGCCGTCGCGGCGCGCGGCACCGGCGCTTTCGAAGAACCAGTCGGCGATCTCGCGCAGCGGCAGGCTCGCCTTCGGGTATGCAAGCATCAGGTCCAGCCCCGCCGCGCACAGATCCTGCCAGGCGGGGTTCGCCGGATGCGCGCGCAGCCGCGTGCGCAGCCACCGGAGGAGGGCCGCCACCGACAACAGCGGGCGCCGCCGGGTGAGCACCGCGTCGAGCACGCGGCGTCCCTCGCGCGTCTGCATTGCCGATATCTCTGCGAACGCGTCGTCCGCCATCGAGCAGCGGAGGGCGTCGATCTCGCACAATGCGCGGACCGGCTGGAGCGACGCGTGCGTGCGCGCGAGCACTGCGATATCGCCGAGCGCCGTCTTCGGGTCGAGCCGCCGGATGCGCGCGATCTCCGCAGCGACGAGCTGCGCCTGCCGGTTCGCGTCCGAGGGCGCGTCGACCAACCGAACGCGCCCGCCGTGCTCCACGTCGAGCGCGCTCCAGCGGCCTCCGGGCGGATCGTCTACGCGGCGCGCATCGATGCGGATCGGGTGGTCGATCTTCATCCGATCTCGCGCCGGCTGGATCACGTGGTTCGCCGCGCTGACGATATGTTGCGTCGAGCGGTAGTTCTCGACGAGCCAGGAGACCTCGGCGTCGTAGTCCTCACGAAAGCGCCGAATGAACTCGACGCTTGCCCCGTTGAACGCATAGATGTTCTGGTCATCGTCGCCCACCGCCATGATGCTCAGGCGCCCGTCCGCGTCGGGCAGGCGCCGTCCGGCGAGAGCACTCACCAGTGCGTACTGCTTCGCGTCGATGTCCTGGTACTCGTCGACGAAGATGTACTCGTAACCGGCAAGCAATCGGTCGCGCGCCTCGTCAGTGTCGGCGAACGCGTCGGTGCGGCCTTCGAGCAGGTCGACGGCGTCGGAGAGCAGGCGGTCGAAGTCGATCGTGGCCCCGCGCAGGTTGGCTCCTGCAAGGCTCGTTCCAGTCAGCCGCAGTGCGAGCGCGTGATGCGTCATCACGGTGACGCCGCAGGCGTCGTCGCCGACGAGCGCGAACAGCCTTCGGCGCAGCTCCGCCGCTGCGCTGCGGTTGAAGGCGAGCGCAATGATGCGCGTGGGTGCGACCCGCCGCACGCGCAGCAGCCATGCGATGCGGTGCACCAGCACCCGCGTCTTGCCCGATCCGGGACCGGCGAGAACCAGGTGATTGCCGTGATCGGGCTTCGTCACCAGACGCTTCTGCGCGGGGGTGCCCAGCCTGTCTACGATAGCGCGGTACGACTCGGCAGTGGTGGCGAGCTCGAGCAGCTCGGTGCGCCCGGCGAACCATTCCCTGACGAAGCGCCGGCGCGGCCATGTGAAGTATGCGGCGGTGAGCGCGAGCGCCGCGGCCATCTTCTGTGCACCGAGCTTCGCGTACTCGTGCATCACGTGCGTCTGAAAGGTGCGCTCGCGGTAGTGCTCCTGCAGCGGCGTGAAGTCCTCCTTGCGGAGGCGCCGCTTCGCCTCCGCGGCGTTCAACTCGATCGTCATCGCAGCGCGGAAAACGGTGCGCCCCTTGTCGAGCTGGATCACGTCGTTCTCGTGCAGATAGAGCAGCGCGTGCTCGAGCGCAACGGCAGGCTCGCGCAAGCTTGCGCGCAGCGCCACGTCGGCGCCGAGCGCATCGAGAAGCTCCTGGGCCTTGCACTCGACGAGCACGTTTGCCTGACGGGTGTCGGGCGGCAGCTTCTCGAGGAGCGCGGCGAGCACGACGCGGGCCGCGGCCTGGCGCTTGTCGCAGATCTCGCGGATCTCGCGCCAACCCCGATGCAGCTCGACGCGCAGGCTGTCGGTGCCCGGGCGGCACACCTGCATCGAGGCGCGGCGGCCGGCGCCGGAGCCGAAGGGTTCGGCAAGCGAGCGCAGGCACCTGTGCAGCCGCGCGGGGTTGACCTCCGGGTGCGCTATGGGAAGGTCGAGTCGCGTTCTCAGCTCCGAGCACATCGCCCGCACGCCGAGCAGCTGCGGCGCATCGTCGACAGCCGCCTCGGGCGCGAGTTCCGACATCAACTCGAGCAGTGCGCGCTCGAACCGTACAAGTCGCTCGAAGGCATGATCGGACGCGCCGGAAACGCCCTTGCTCACGAGCGCTGTGAGGCCGAGGTCGTTGGCCAGGACGCCGAGCTGCTCGAGCCCGCACAGGATGCGGAAGCAGTCCTTGTGGTCGATGTCCGCCACGAGTTGCAGGTCGTCCGTGCTCAGGCCCTCGGGGGTTTCGCAGCGATAGAGCGCGGTGGCCACCGCTTCGTAACGTTCGCGGTCGCCGTTCGGGAGCGCAGCGGCGCGGATGCGCACGAGTGCCGCGGCAAGCGTCGGAATGCGCAGGCTCGCAGGGAAGACGCGGCTGCGGTTCTCGTTACGCTTCAGGAACCCGCTGCGCTCGAGCCGGGCGACGGCGGTCTGCACTTTGGTCGTGGCATCGCGCTCGGTGGCGTCGATCTCGGCGCCTTCCGCATCGAGCAGCAGTTCCTTCGCCGAGACGACGATCTCGGCGTTGCCGAAGCGCTGCGCGCGGCGGCGGATACTCTCGAGCAGCGCCGTGAAGTCGCGCGGGTTCAGCTGGGAGCGCGCCGACAGGCGGAACTGCGCCTCGACGTCCTTCTCGTCGAACAGCAGCACGCATTTCGCAGGGTCGCCGTCGCGCCCGGCCCGGCCCGCCTCCTGCAGGTAGTTCTCGAGCGAGCTGGGGATGTCGGCGTGAACGACGACGCGCACATCGGACTTGTCGACCCCCATGCCGAAGGCGTTGGTCGCGACGATGACGTCGAGCTTGCCCGCGATGAAGGCCTGCTGGATCTCCTTTTTCACGCCGGCCTCCAGCCCGGCGTGAAAATGCCGGCAACGCAGCCCCGACCGGGCGAGCTGTTCGGCCCGGATCTCCGTGTGGTCGCGCTTCGCGCAGAAAACGATGCCGGCACCGCCGTTGCGCAGCTCGCGCGCGAGGATCTCCTGGATATGCTGGCCCTTCTCGGCCTCGCGCACCGGGGCTACGACGTACTCGAGGTTGTGACGCTCGTGCCCGCCGAGGAAGCGCTGCAGTTCGACGCCCAGCTGCTCGCGGAAGTGATCGACCAGATCTTCGACGACGTCGGGCTTCGCAGTCGCGGTGAAACAGGCCACGGGTGCAGCCTGAGCGGCGAAGTTCTCGCGTACGAAGCGGGCGACGTACAGGTAATCGGTGCGGAAGTCGTGGCCCCACTTCGAGAGGCAATGCGCCTCGTCGAATACCCAGGTGGCGATTTCCCGAAGCCGGATCGCGTCGACGAAGCGTCGGTTGCGGAACTGTTCGGGTGAGACGAGCACGATTCCGGCGTCGCCCATCCGGATCCTGTCGAGCGCTGCGTTGCGCTCGGGTGAAGTGAGCAGCCCGTTGATCGTGACGACGCATTGCACGCCGCGCGCGACGAGGTTGTCGACCTGATCCTTCATCAGCGACTGCAGCGGAGAGACGATGACCGTAAGCTTGCCGCTGCGCCAGTAGTGGGCGAGCGCGGGAAGCTGGTAGCAGATCGATTTGCCGCCTCCCGTTGGCAGGATTGCGAGAAGACTCTGGTGCTTCAAGCCGGCATCGACGATGTCCCGTTGCAGCGATCCGCCGGCGGCGTTCGCCGGCTTCGCGCGAAAGGCGCCGAGCTGGAAGTGTTGCATCAGCAGCGATTCGGGGTCGTGCTGCTGACGGCAGTAGCGGCAGTGCGGCAAGCCGCAATCGGTCTCGCGCAGTTCGCGGATCAGCGTGGCGACGAGAGGATGCGTGGCGCGCATCCACGGCGGCAGCACCGAGTTGCCTCCGGCGACGCGCAGCCAGGCGAGGGCGTAGGCGATCGGCCAGCGCTGCTCGGCGTTGCCGGTGAGGTCGTCGCGAACCAGGCGATCGAGGCGGGTCTCGCAGCACGCGAGCCCGAAGGCGTCACGCACGACGGATTGCACGTCGGCGAGCGCGGGTGGAGGCGCTTTGCGGACCGCTTCGAGGAGGTGTGCGAGCGCCAGATCGTCGCACACGAGGAAGTGCAGCACGCCGAGCCAGCCGGGATCGGCGGCATGCAACCGCGCGAACTCGCGCAGTTCGTCGGCCAGCAACTCGAGCGCGACGCGCGCGTCGCCCACCGGATCGTTGCGGCTATCGGAGACGAGCTTGTACCCCTTCACGAGGCGGTGGTACGGGTTGCGGGGAAATGCGAGGGGCGAGAGCTCGAGCGTGTCGACGACCGGGAGGTGCAGCCAGTCGAGGCCGGGGAGTTGGGCCGCAAGTGCGGGGAGGTCGTGGCGGCGCAGGTTGTGTCCGACGAGGATGTCGGCGCCGGTCGCGAAGCCGTTCAGGCGACGAGCGACGGCTTCCCGTCCGTTCCGCTGCACGAGGGCGTCGAGGGTGGACTCGCGGTCCGGGCGCACGGCACCGACACGAAAGATTCGGTTGCCCTCGCCGGGGTGCGATTCGACGTCGATCGACAGGAACGCGACGCCCGCGGGCAGCGCTGACAAGGCGTCAGCGGTCGGTTCGAGAAGGTCCGCGCCGGGGTTCATGGCATGGTGGGACTGCGGCGAGTTCGACATGGTCAAGCGCACGCCGCGGCCTCGGGCCGCGGGTTCCCGCCCCAGAGTAGCGCTTCGCGCGCCAGGAAATTGTGGCCCATCCGGTGGTAAGCGGCCAGGCGGCGCGTGGCGGGCCGCGAGTGGCCGCTCTTGTGTTGCGCCGAAGCACCTATCGCGCAACGCGTAGAATCTGCACCCCGTCCGAGGCCATACGATGGTCGTCAGTTCGTGGCCCAGACCGGGCTTTGCGACGGCTGCCCTGGCGGCTGTCGCAGGGCGCGCCGTACCCCCCGCCCCCATGCTCGTACAACGCATCCTCTCGATCATCCTGCCGGTCTTCATCACGATCGCGCTCGGCTACGGCTACGCCCGCTGGCGCGGCGAGGGCGTGCGGGGCGAGATGGCTGCCGTGAACCGCATCAGCATCGACGTGCTGTGTCCTTTCCTGGTGCTCACCGCCTTCGCGTCGAAGGACTTCGACCTCGCAGCCAACCTCAACCTGATCGTGGCCGGCATCCTGGTCTCGCTGGGTTCGGGGTTGCTGGCCCGGCCGGTCGCTCGTCTGCTGGGCTACGACGCGCGCAGCTTCGTGCCGCCGATGATGTACAACAACTGCGGCAACATGGGATTGCCGCTTGCTGCGCTGGCCTTCGGCACGGCCGGCTTGCCGGCAGCGGTGGCCTTGTTCATGGCGGGCAGCCTCGTCTACTTTTCGGTCGGCATCAAGATCATCGAGAGCGGGCGCGGCGGCGCTGGCAGGACGTCGTGGAAGTTCCTCACCAGCCCGATGATGATCGCGATGCTCGCAGGCATCGTGCTCGCCGCCACACGCGTCGCGATTCCCGAAGGCCTGTTCAAGTCGATGCAGATGCTGGGCGAGGCCTGCATCCCGCTGATGCTCTTCGCACTGGGCGTGCGGATGCTCGACGTGAGCTTCAGGAGCTGGCAGATCGGGCTGGTCGGCGCGATCGTCTGCCCGCTGTCGGGCATCGCGGTCGCCTGGCTGCTGGACGGCCTGTTCGCGTTCAGTGCGGACCAGCGCGGGCAGCTCTACCTCTTTGCTGCGCTGCCGCCCGCGGTGCTATGTTTTCTGGTCGCCGAACAGTTCGGCCGAGGAACCCGACAAGGTCGCGGCGATCGTCCTGCTCGGCAACCTCGCTGCCGTCGCCTTCGTGCCCCTCGGTTTGTGGCTGGGCCTGGCCGCCTGAAGGAACGGCCGAGCCCCCTGCGCGCTGCGCGCTGATCGCCCGCTCCCGGAACCCCGATGCCCCGCTTGCTGCGCGTCGCCCTGCAAAACCTGCGTGACCTGCTGGTCACCGCTGGGCCGTTCGCGCTGATCGCGGCCGGGCTGCTCGCGGCCGCGTACTGGTACCTGCAACCGACGCCGCCGAAAGTGGTGACGCTGGCCACCGGGCAGGAGCAGGGCGCCTATGCCGAGTTCGGCAAGCGCTACAAGGACTGGCTCGGCCGCTACGGCATCGAGGTGCGGTTGCGCACCACGCAGGGCGCTGCAGAGAACGTCGAACTGCTGCGAAACGATGCGTCCGGCGTCCAGGTCGCGTTCGTGCAGGGCGGTGCCGACTCGCAGCCGACGCTGTCCGGGCAGCCGAAGGACGACGGCCTGGTCGCGCTCGGCAGCCTGTTCTACGAGCCGGTGTGGCTGTTCTACCGCGAGGATGTCGCGCGACGGCGCTTGCGCCGCGACGCGATCGAGGGCCTCGCCGACCTGCGCGGTTGGCGGCTGAACATCGGCACGCCGGGCAGCGGCGTGCCCAACCTGATGAACCGGCTCTTCGAAGCCAACCGCGTCGATCCGGCGAGCGTGCGGCAGCGCACGCTGGGCGAGACGCCGGCGGTAGCCGCGATGCTCGACGGCAAGATGGACGCGGTGGTGTTCGCATCGGCCCCGGAGTCGCTGCTGGTGCAGATGCTGCTGCAGACGCCCGGCATCCGCCTGTACGGCTTCGCGCAGGCCGAAGCGTATTCGCGCCGCCATCCGTTCCTGAGCCCGGTGACGCTGCCGCGCGGCGTCGTCGACCTGGCGCGCGACCTGCCGCCGCGCGACGTCCAGCTGATCGCGCCCACCGCGATGCTGGTCGCGCGCGACGACACGCATCCCGCGCTGATCCAGCTCTTCGTGCAGGCGGCGCGCTCGATCCACGGCGAGGCGGGCTGGTTCCAGCGCCGCGGCGAGTTTCCGTCCGAGCGTTCGCTCGAGTGGCCGCTGGCGCGCGAGGCCGAGCGCACGCTGCGCGGCGGCACGCCGTGGCTGCAGCGCTACCTGCCGTTCTGGCTGGCCAACCTGATCGACCGGATGTGGGTCGTGCTGCTGTCGATCGTCGCGGTGCTGATCCCGTTGTCGAGGATCGTGCCGCCGCTGTACGAGTTCAAGGTGCGCTCGCGGGTCTTCCGCTGGTATGCACAACTGCGCGACATCGAGGAGAGTGTCGACGACCGCAAGGACGCCGCGCACCGGCTGCTCGAGCGGCTCGACGAGCTCGATGCGCGCGTCGAGCGGCTGACGGTGCCGCTGTCGTACGCCGACGAGCTCTATGCGCTGCGCAGCCACATCCGGATGGTGCGCGACAGGATCGGGCGTGCCGCGTCGCCTGCCGCAGCTTCCGCTTCGACGCCCGTCTCGGCCCAGACCCCCACTTCCAGCGAGAAAACGAACCCATGACCGACCTGATCCAGGTGACGCGCGACGGCGCAATCGCCACCGTAGTGCTCAACCGTGCCGACAAGCTCAACGCGATGACCAAGCCGATGTGGCAGGGGCTCGGTGATGCGATGCGCGCGCTCTCGGCCGACGACTCGCTGCGCTGCATCGTGGTGCGCGGCGCCGGCGAGAAGTCGTTCTCGCCGGGCAACGACATCGCCGAGTTCGCGACCGACCGGTCGAACAAGAAGCAGGCGATCGGGTACGGCCGCATCATGCATGCGACCGCGCAGGCGATGATCGAGTGCCGCCATCCGCTGGTCGCGCAGATCCACGGCATCTGCGTCGGCGGCGGGCTCGAGATCGCGTCGATGTGCGACATCCGCATCTGCGGCGAGTCGAGCCGCTTCGGCGCGCCGATCAAGAACCTCGGGCTGGTGATGGCGTATCCGGAGATGAGCCCGCTGGTGCGGCTCGCCGGCGCCGACGTCGCGCTCGAGATCCTGCTCGAGGGCCGCATCTTCGATGTCGATGCGCGCGAGGCGAAGGAGAAGCGGCTGGTCACGCGCGTGGTGCCCGACGACCAGGTCGCCGCCGAGGCGCGCGCGGCGGCCGAGCGCATCGCCGAAGGTGCGCCGCTGGTGGCGCGCTGGCACAAGAAGTTCGCGCGCCGGCTCGCCGAGGGACGGCCGATCACCGAGGCCGAGTACGACGAGTGCTTCGACTGCTTCGACACCGAGGACTTCCGGATCGGCTATTCGGCGTTCCTCGCCAAGGCGAAGCCGGCGTTCGTGGGGCGTTGACGTGAGTGCCCCCGCGATTCCGCGCCCGGACGCGCACTCAGCGTCGCACCCCGGCCCGCACCCAGGCCCGCTCGCCGGCATGCGCGTGCTCGAGCTCGCGCAGATCATGGCCGGGCCCACCGCCGGCATGATGCTCGCCGACCTCGGTGCCGAAGTGATCAAGGTCGAGAAGCTGCCCGGCGGCGACGACTCGCGCGGCTATCGCGAGCCGCGCGTGAACGGCGTGTCGGCGCCGTTCATGATCCTGAACCGCAACAAGCGCGGCATCGCGCTGAACCTGAAGCACGAGCAGGGCAAGGAGGTGCTGCGCCGGATGGTCGCGCGCGCCGACGTGCTCACCGAGAACTACCGGCGCGGCACGCTCGAGAAGCTGGGGCTCGGCTACGACGCGCTGTCGAAGATCAACCCCGGCCTGATCTACTGCGCGGTGTCGGGCTACGGCCGCGACGGGCCGTGGGCCGACAAGGGCGGCTTCGACCTGATCGCGCAGGGCTTCGCGGGGCTGATGAGCATCACCGGCGAGCCGGGCCGCCCGCCGGTGAAGACCGGCAACTCGGTGGCCGACATCAACGGCGGCATCCTGGCCGCGGTGGGCATCCTCGCCGCGTTCGTGCACAAGCTGAAGACCGGCCGCGGGCAGATGGTCGACACCTCGCTGTTGGAGGCGGCGCTGCAGCAGACCTACTGGCACGCGGCGATCTTTTTCGCCACCGGCGCGTCTCCGCAGGCGCTGGGTTCCAGCCACGTGCTCACCGCGCCGTACCAGGCGTTCCGCACCGCCGATGGCTACATCAACATCGGCGGCGCCAACCAGTCGAACTGGGAGCGCATCGCCGACGTGCTGGGGCACCCGGAGTGGAAGGCCGATCCGCGCTTCGCCGCCAACGCCGACCGGATGCGCCACCTGCCCGAGCTGGTCGCGGCGATGGAGGCGGTGCTGGCGGGCCGCGACCGCGCGCACTGGATCGAGGTGTTCGACGCGGCCGGCGTGCCGGTGGGGCCGGTGAATTCGATCGGCGAAGCGCTGTCGCATCCGCAGGTGCTGGCGCGCGGCATGGTCGTCGACCTGCAGCATCCGCAGGCCGGCGCGACGAAGGCGCTCGGCTGCCCGGTGCACCTGTCGGAGACGCCCGCGCGCGTGGATCGGGCTGCGCCGCTGCTGGGCGAGCACACGCGCGAGGTGCTGCGCGAGCACGGCTACGACGATACGCAGATCGACGCGCTGGCTGCCGCCGGGGTGGTCGAGGAACCGTCCTCGGGCCCGGCCGCGGCCGGGCCGGGCGCTCATGCCGACGCGGCGCGAGGGTAGACTGCATGCCCATGTCCGATCGCGATCCCGCCCCCGCCCCCGCGACCCGTCTGGCCGAAGCCGGGCGGCATCTCGAAGTCTCGGTGAGCACCGCGAACCTGCCGGTGCATCGCGCCTCGACGGTGCTGTTCGACACGCTCGCGCAGGCCGAGTCCGCCGGCGAGGCGGTCGGCAAGGCCGAGCGGCACGCGACCACCTACGGCACTGCCGGCACGCCGACCACGATGGCGTTGATGGACGCGCTCGCCGAAGTGGAGGGGGCCGGCCACGAGGTGCGCGCGGCGCTGATGCCCTCGGGCCCGGCGGCGATCACCACGGTGCTGCTCGCAGTGCTGGAGCCGGGCGACCACATCCTCGTCACCGACTCGGCCTACGGGCCGACTCGGGTCTTCTGCGACGGGCTGCTGGCCCGCCTCGGCGTGAAGACCACGTATTACGACCCCACGGTCGGCGCCGGCATCGGCGCGCTGATTCGCCCCGAGACGAAGCTGGTCTGGCTCGAGAGTCCGGGCAGCTACACCTTCGAGGTGCAGGACGTACCGGCGATCTGCGCGGTCGCGCGCGAGCGCGGCGTGCTCACGATGATCGACAACACCTGGGCTTCGCCGGTGTTCGCGCGGCCCTTCGACTGGGGCGTGGACGTCTCGGTGCTGGCGCTCACCAAGTACTGGAGCGGCCACTCCGACCTGCTGATGGGCGCGGTGGTGGTGCGCGAGCCGCTGTGGCCGAAGCTGTGGAGCGCGGTGCGCCAGCTCGGCCAGTGCGTGAGCGGCGACGACGCGTTCCTGGTGCTGCGCGGGCTGCGCACGGCCGACGTGCGCATGCAGCGCCACCAGGACAACGCGCTGGCGGTCGCCCACTGGCTGCAGCGGCGCGAGGAAGTCGAGTCGGTGCTGCACCCGGCGCTGTTTTCGCATCCGCAGCACGCCTTGTGGCGGCGCGACTTCTCGGGCGCGAGCGGCCTGTTCTCGTTCTCGCTCGAGCCGTCGCTGTTCGCTGGCGATGCGTGCAAGCGCGCCGCGATCGAGGCCTTGTGCGAACACCGGCGGCACTTCGGCATCGGCTACTCGTGGGGCGGATTCGAGAGCCTGATCATGCCGGGGCGCATCGAGCACCTGCGCAGCGCGCGACCCTGGACCGGCGGAGCGCTGATCCGGCTGCACGTCGGCCTGGAGAATCCCGACGACCTGATCGCCGACCTTCAGGCCGGTTTCGAAACGATGCAGCACGCGCTCACGAGCTGAGCGCGTTGCGTCACTGCGTGTTGCGCGCGTCCTGTTCGGGATCGTACGGGCGGGCGCCGCGCTTCACCTCGGCCATGTCCAGATTGCGGACCTGGCTCAGCACGTCTTCGAGCGCCCCCTTCGGCAGTGCGCCGGCCTGCTGGAACACGATCACCTGCTCGCGGAAGATCATCAGCGTCGGGATCGAGCGGATCGCGAAGTGGCCGGCGAGCGACTGCTCCTCGTCGGTGTTCACCTTGACGAACTTGACGTCGGGGTTGGCCCCGGCGACTTCCTCGAAGATCGGCGCGAAGCCGCGGCAGGGGCCGCACCACGGCGCCCAGAAGTCGATCACGACGATGTCGTTGCCGGTGATGGTGCTGTCGAACTGGTCGGTGGTGAGGGCTTCGGCGGACATGGATGGCTCCGGGGTGCGAACTTCGAAGGATACTCCATGAGGTATGGTCGGTCATAAGGAACGCAAGGGTGGGCGCGAGACCCCGGGCGCGGGTGGGGATATTCGCCAGTCGATTCGCCGGGCCGCCTTGCCTACAATCGACGGGCAGGGCCGCCGCTGCGCCGTCGGGCGCCGGTGGCCTTCCCTTCCGCCATCCTGAAGGTTGCCGCCGATGCCTACCCATCCGAATCCCTACCGCCGGGATCTCGATCGCAACGCGGCCAACCACGCGCCGCTGTCGCCTGTCAGCCTGGTCGAGTGGGCGGCCGATGTCTTCCCCGACCGCTGCGCGGCCATCCACGGTCCGCTGCGCTACAGCTGGTCGCAGATGCTGGCGCGCGCGCGGCGCCTCGCGTCGGTACTGGCCGCGCGTGACATCGGCGCCGGCGACACGGTCTCGGTCGTGCTGCCGAACATCCCGGCGATGCTCGATGCGCACTACGGCGTGCCGCTGACCGGCGCGGTGCTCAACACGATCAACACGCGGCTCGACGCGGCGACGATCGCGTTCCAGCTGCGGCACTCGGGCGCGAAGGTGCTGATCGTCGATCGCGAGTTCTCGCCGGCGGTCGCGCAGGCACTCGCGCAGCTCGACGCTTCGGGGCACGAGCCGCCGTTCGTCGTCGACGTGGACGACCCGGTCTACGACGGGCCCGGCGAGCGCATCGGCACGGTGGAGTACGAAGACTGGATCGCCGGCGGCGACCCGGCGCACCGCTACGCGCTGCCGCCCGACGAATGGGATGCCATCGGGCTGAACTACACCTCGGGCACCACCGGAGACCCGAAGGGCGTGGTCGTGCATCACCGCGGCGCTTACCTGAACGCGGTCGGCAACGTGCTCGCGTGGAGCCTGCCGCGGCATCCGGTCTACCTGTGGACGCTGCCGCTGTTCCACTGCAACGGCTGGTGCTTCCCGTGGACGCTGCCGGCGGTGGCCGGCACCAACGTCTGCCTGCGCCGCATCGACCCCACGCTGATCCTCGGCATGGTTCGCGAGCACCGGGTCACGCACTACTGCGGCGCGCCGATCGTGCACAGCGCGCTGATCAACGCGCCGGCCGAGCTGAAGGCCGGTATCGACTGGACGGTCAAGGCGATGGTGGCCGGTGCCGCGCCGCCGGCCTCGATGATCGAGGGCATGGAGCGCATGGGCTGGGAGGTGACGCACGTCTACGGACTCACCGAGGTCTACGGCCCCGCCTCGGTGTGCGTGAAGCGCGACGAATGGCAGGCGCTCGACCTCGCCGGCCGCGTCGACCGCAACGGCAGGCAGGGCGTGCGCTACCAGGTCCAGCAGGGCCTCACCGTGGTCGATCCGGAGACGATGCAGGTAGTGCCGCGCGACGGCGAGACGATGGGCGAGGTGGTGTTCCGCGGCAACATCGTGATGAAGGGCTACCTGAAGAACCCGAAGGCGAGCGCGGAGGCGTTTCGCGGCGGCTGGTTCCACACCGGCGACCTCGGCGTCGTGCACCCCGACGGCTACGTCAAGCTGAAGGACCGCGCCAAGGACATCATCATCTCGGGGGGCGAGAACATCAGCTCGATCGAGGTCGAGGATGCCTTGTACAAGCATCCGGCGGTGCTCGCCTGCGCGGTGGTGGCGCGCCCCGACCCGAAGTGGGGCGAGACGCCGCTGGCGTTCGTCGAGCTGAAGGCCGACCGCGAGCCGGCCTCGCCCGAGGCCGCGAAGGCGCTGGCCGACGAGCTGATCGCGCATTGCCGCTCGCTGCTGGCGCACTTCAAGTGCCCGCGCGAGGTGCGCTTCGGCGTCGTGCCCAAGACCTCGACCGGCAAGATCCAGAAGCACCTGCTGCGCGCGCAGGCGCGTTCGGCGGCGGCGATCGGCTGAGCGGCGAGTGCTGGGGCCCGGCGGCGTCAGTCGATCAGCCGCCAGCCGCGCGGCGTCGACAACTCCGCGCCCAGCGCCGGGTGCGAAGCGTCGACGCTGACCACTCGCGGGTCCTGGCGCAGCGCGGCGGGCAGCGCGACGCTGGCCGGGGCGCACAGCCGCAGCCGGCCCAGCGTCACGCCGGACGCAGCGAGCGCAGCGACCGGATGCCGCTCGGGCGCCGCGCCGCCGGCCCATTCGATCAGGGTCGGCTGCAGCCGGCCGGCTTCGGTCCAGCGCCGCGCGGCGCTCGTCGCGTCCTGCGGCATCGTGATTCGCCAGGAGAGCGCGCCGCGCGTCATGGGCACGACCGGGCCGGGGTCGTAGTCGAGTGCGAGATCCTTGATCGCATCGAGCGAACGCACGCGGCAGACGTAGTGCACCAGCCTCGGCCGCACGGCGACGCGCGCGCGCAGCGCCGCATCGTCGAGGCCGAACGGGCGCGGCAGCGCCGGCTCGGGCTGCGCCGGGTCGGGGGCGATCAGCTCGAGATAGGTGCCGGCGTCGAGCCGCAGCAGGCGGTTGTGCGTGCCCCAGCCGGGGTGGCTGCCGCCGGGGGCCGAGGGCACGCCGGCGAGCTCGCGCATCCAGGCGTCGCCCTGCACGAGCGTGGCGCAGGCGACGACCAGGTGGTCGAGTTCGATCGCGCATCGGAGCTGCAGCGACATCGCGGGTTCCGGTGGCGGGGCGGTGCCCCAAAGTACAATCCCGGGCCATGTTAGCGGAACACACATCACGGCTGGCCGCGCTGTTCGGTGCCGCGGCCGAACGGCTGGCGGCCGCATCGGGCGTGCAGGTGGCGCTTCCGGCGGTCGAGCTCGAGCGGCCCCGGCAGGCCGGCCACGGCGACCTCGCCTGCAATCTCGCGATGCAGCTGGCGCGGCCGCTGAAGGCCAATCCGCGCCAGATCGCCGAACGCCTGAAGGCGGCGGTCGAAGAGCTCGACCGGGAGGCGGCTGCCGGGCCGCTGCTCGAATCGCTCGAAGTCGCCGGGCCCGGCTTCATCAACCTGCGGCTGCGTGCCGACGCGAAGCGCGCGCCGATCGGTCGCGTGCTGCGCGACGGCGCGGCATTCGGCCGCGGCGAGCGCGGCGCCGGGCGGCAGGTGATCGTCGAGTTCGTCTCGGCCAACCCCACGGGCCCGCTGCATGTCGGCCACGGCCGGCAGGGTGCGCTCGGCGACGCGCTGGCGGCCCTGCTCGAAGCCGACGGCTGGCGCGTCACGCGCGAGTTCTACTACAACGACGCGGGCGCGCAGATCGACAAGCTGGCGCTGTCGGTGCAGGCGCGCGCACGCGGCATCGCGCCCGGCGACGAGCGCTTCCCGGTCGACGGCTATCGCGGCGACTACATCGCCGACATCGCCGCCGACTACCTCGCACGCAAGATGGTGTCGGCCGAGCGTGTTGCCGAAGTCGCCGCGACCGGAGACCTCGACGACCTGCAGGCGATCCGCCGCTTCGCGGTTGCTTACCTGCGGCACGAGCAGGACATCGACCTGCGTGCATTCGGGGGTGCACTTCGACAACTACTACCTCGAGTCGTCGCTCTACGCGGACGGGCGCGTGCAGGCGACCGTCGACGCGCTGGTGCGCGCCGGCAAGACCTACGAGGACGGCGGCGCGCTCTGGCTGCGAACCACCGCGTTCGGCGACGACAAGGACCGCGTGATGCGCAAGTCCGACGGCGGCTACACCTACTTCGTGCCCGACGTCGCCTATCACGTCACCAAGTGGCAGCGCGGTTTCGAGCGCGCGATCAACGTGCAGGGGTCGGACCACCACGGGACGGTGGCGCGCGTGCGCGCGGGCCTGCAGGCGATCGGCATCGGCGTTGCGTCCGGCTATCCGGATTACGTGTTGCACAAGATGGTCACCGTGATGCGCGGCGGCGAGGAGGTGAAGATCTCCAAGCGCGCCGGCTCGTACGTGACGCTGCGCGACCTGATCAACTGGACCGGCGAGGTGCGCGACGGCGACGAAGTGCGCGTCGACGAGCAACGCGGCCGCGACGCGGTGCGCTTCTTCCTGGTTTCGCGCAAGGCCGACAGCGAGTTCGTCTTCGACGTCGACCTCGCGCTGGCGCGCACCGACGAGAACCCGGTCTACTACATCCAGTACGCCCATGCGCGCATCTGCTCGGTGCTGGCGCAGTGGGGCGGCGACGCCGCATCGCTGGCCGCGTTGGCCGCCGCCGGCAAGGTCGCGCTCGACGCGCTGCAGGGCGCGCGCGAGTTCGCGCTGGCCGCGCAGCTGGCCACCTGGCCCGAGACCGTCCAGGCGGCGGTCGACGAGCTCGCGCCGCATGCCATTGCCTTCTATCTCAAAGAGTTAGCAGCGGAATTTCACTCTTACTATAATGCGGAGCGCGTGCTCGTCGACGACGAGGCCACGCGAACCGCGCGTCTGGCGCTGCTGCTTGCAACCCGCCAGGTGCTACGCAACGGGCTGGCACTGATCGGCGTGTCGGCCCCCGAGAGGATGTGATGGCCCACCCCGTGGTAACGGCGAGAACGCGGCGCATGCGCGGCGGCACGCTGCTCGGATTCATGATCGGCCTGATCTTCGGACTGTCGATCGCGGTGGTGGTTGCGATCGTGGTCACCCGGGCTCCGGTGCCGTTCATGAACAAGGCGAACCGCGGCTCCGACAAGGTGCTCGAGCCCAGGTCGCAGGCCGAGGCCCCCGACCCCAACGCGCCGCTCTACTCGAAGTCGCGCCCCGGGCCCGAACCCGCCGCCCCGGCCGCCCCGCCTGCGGTAGCGGTCGCCCCGCCCGCGGCGCCCTCCGGCACGCCGCCGCCCGCCGCGGCGCCCGAAACCCGCGGCGACGATCGGGCCAGCTACCTGCTGCAGGCGGGTGCGTTCCGCTCGTCGTCCGAAGCCGAGGCGATGAAGGCGAAGCTCGCGCTGATCGGCTTCGAGGCGAAGGTGCTCACCGCCGAGGTCAACGGGCAGACGATGTATCGTGTCCGCATCGGGCCGTACGCGGCGCTCGATACCATGAACCGCGCGCGCGCCAGGCTGGCCGAGAACGGCATCGAGGCCTCGGTCGTGCGCCAGCGCTGAGCCGGCGCCGCCGGCGTTCCCGGGAGAGACGATGATCGACGCACGCAGACGATGGATGATCGCGGCCGCCACCGCCGCAGTCGCGGGTTCGCTCGCGCCGCCGGCTGCCGCGCAGGACGCGCCGCGCGAGGGCCGCGACTACCGGCTCGTGCGGCCGCCGCAGCCCACCGAGGCGCCCGCCGGCAAGATCGAAGTCATCGAGTTCTTCTGGTACGGCTGCCCGCACTGCAACGCGCTCGAGCCGTTCCTCATCGACTGGGTGAAGAAGCTGCCGCCCGACGTCGCGTTTCGCCGCATCCACGTGCCCTTCGGCGACCGTCGCCACCAGCAGCTGTTCTGCACGCTCGAAGCCATGGGCAAGGCCGACGCGCTCGGCGACAGGATCTTCCACGCGATCCACGTCGATCGCGACCGGCTCGATACGGTCGACAAGATGACCGCGCTGCTGTCGCGCTACGGTGTCGATCGCAAGCAGTTCGTCGACACCTGGGACTCGTTCGCGGTGCGCACGAAGATGCGCCGGGCGGCGCAGGTCTCCGAGGCCTATGGCGTCGACGGCGTGCCGGCGATGGCGGTCAACGGCAAGTACTACACCTCGCCCGGCATGGCCGGCTCGAACCAGGGCGCGCTGCGCGTGATGGACTGGCTGATCGCGCAGGAGCGCCGGGCTGCGAAGTGACGCGCCCGCCGGCATGAAGGTCTTCGTCACCGGCGCTTCGAGCGGCATCGGCGAGGCACTGGCGCGCGAATACCACCGGCGCTTCCCCGGATCGACGATCGGGCTCGCCGCGCGGCGCGCGGACGAGCTCGCGCGGGTCGCCGCGGCGCTGGCCGGGGCGACCGTGCATTGCTATCCCCTCGACGTGACCGACCGCGGTGCGCTGGCGCGCGCAGCCGCCGACTTCGTCGCCGTCGACGGCGCGCCGCCCGACGTGGTGATCGCCAACGCCGGCATCAGCGCCGGCACGCTGACCGGCGAGGTCGCCGACGCGGCGGTGTTCCGCAGAATCGTCGACGTCAACGTGACCGGGATGTTCGACACCTTCGCGCCGTTCGTGCCCGCGATGCGCGCGCGCGGTGCCGGCCGGCTGGCGGGCATCGCGAGCGTGGCGGGAATTCGCGGCCTGCCCGGGGCCGGCGCCTACAGCGCGTCGAAGGCCGCGGCGATCGTGTATCTCGAAAGCCTGCGCGTCGAGCTGCGTGGCAGCGGCGTGCGCGTCGTGACGATCGCGCCCGGGTACATCCGCACGCCGATGACCGAGCGCAACAGCTACGCGATGCCCTTCCTCACCGACGTCGACGTGTTTGCCCGACGCGCGGTCGACGCGATCGCCCGCGGGGACTCGTACGCCGTCATTCCGCGGCCGATGCACGCTGTGGCGCTGGGCCTGCGCGTGCTGCCGAACTGGCTGTTCGACCGACTGTTCGCTCGCGCGCCGCGCAAGCGACGCGCGGGCGCGGAAGGTAGCGAGGCGCGCCGGTGACGCAGCCGCGCATCGTTTCGCTGGTGCCGAGTCTCACCGAGATGCTGTGCGCGCTCGGCCTGCGCGAGCGACTGGTCGGCCGCACCGGCTTCTGCATCCATCCGCGCGAGTCGCTGCGCGACGTGCCGAAGGTCGGCGGCACGAAGGACGTCGACGTCGAGCGCGTGCGCGCGCTCGCGCCGACGCACCTGGTGGCGAACGTCGACGAGAACGACCGGGACACGGTGGAGCGGCTCGCCGCGTTCGTGCCCCGGGTGATGGTCACGCACCCGATCGTCGTCGAGGACAACCTCGCGCTGTTCGATCGGTTCGGCGCCGAATTCGCGCAGGTGCCGGGCGTTCGCGATGCGGCGGCGGCGTTGTCGCTGCGCTTGCGCGAAACGCTGGACAGGGCGCATGCGCGGCGCTTCGAGCCGCTGGCCGTGCTCTACATGATCTGGAAGGATCCGTGGATGAGCGTCGGCAGCGAGACGTTCATCGCCAGCATGCTGGCGCACGCCGGCCTGCGCTCGGTGATCGACGCCGCAAAGCCGCGCTATCCGGTGCTCACGCTCGCGCAGATCGCCGACAGCGGCGCGCGTGCCGTGCTGCTGTCGTCGGAGCCTTATCGCTTCGAGGAGCGGCACTGCGAGCCGCTGCGCGAAGCGCTGGCCGGACACTCGGGCGGCGCCGCGCCACACTGCGCGACGATCGACGGCGAGATGACGTCCTGGTACGGAAGTCGCGCGATCGACGGACTCGACTACCTGGTCGACTACCGCGAGCGCCTCGGGCGCGAACTCGATCGGGCCGCCGCTCACGGAGGAACACGATGACGGACGTCCGGATGCGCGGCGGGTGCCGCGCGGCGAGCGCCGCCGCACTGGCGCTGGTGCTGGCTGCCTGCGCAGGCCCGCAGGGCGGGCGCGGCGCGGTCACGCCGTCGGGCGATACGGCCGGTGCGCCGACGACCGCGCCGAGCGCGCGGCGCGGCGCTTACTACCTGGACGACGGACCCGGCGCCAATCCGCCGGTCGACCTCGCATCGATTCCAGACGCGGTGCCGCAACCCGAGCCGCTGCTGCCGCGGGCCGCGCGCCCGTACTCGGTGTTCGGCCGCCAGTACACGCCGATGACGCAGATCGAGCCGTTTCGCCAGCGCGGAATCGCGTCGTGGTACGGCAGGCGCTACCACGGCCAGCCGACCTCCAGCGGCGAGCGCTACGACATGTACGCGATGACCGCCGCGCACCCGACCCTGCCGATTCCCAGCTATGTGAAGGTCACCAACGTGGTCAACGGCCGCAGCGTGGTGGTGCGGGTGAACGATCGCGGGCCGTTCCTGCAGGACCGCGTGATCGACCTCTCGTATACCGCGGCCGCGAAGCTGGGCTACGTCGAGGCGGGCAGCGCCGAAGTCGAGGTGGAACTGGTGACGCAGTTCGACGGCGCGGCGACGAAGCGCGCGTCCGCGCGCGCGGACCGCGCAGCGGCCGCGGCGCCTGCGATCGCAGCGCCTGCGGCATCGACGCCGGGCCCGGCATCGACGCAGGCGGCGGCTCCGCCCCCTTCGCCTCCACCGCCGCTGGCGCTTACGCTGGTGCCGCTCCCGGCGACCGATGCCGCGCCCGCCGGCTCCGGCGACGCCACGCGATTGAACGTCGAGACGGTCCAGTCGACGCCCGATGCGCCTGGTCCCGCGCCGTCGGCGACCTCGATGGCGCCTGCGCCCGCCGCGCCCGCCCGCGGCTTCTGGCTGCAGTTCGGCGCGTTCAATTCGCTCGCGAACGCGCGCAGCACGATGGCGCAACTGGCGCGCCGCCTCGACTTCCTCGGCACGGCCTTCGACATCCGGCAGGAAGGCGCGATGTACAAGGTGCAGGCCGGCCCGTGGTCCCGCCGGGAGGACGCGGTGGCCGCAGCCGGGCGCGTGCGCGCGCGCACCGAGCTCAGGCCGTTCGCGACGGCGAGATAGGCGCCGGCCGCCGACGGGCCGCGCGGAGGGATTCAGCGGCGCGTGGATTCAGCGCCGGGCAGCGTCGATTGCGAGCGCCAGCTGGTAGAGCGTGCGATGCGGCAGGCCGGTGACGCGCTCGGCCACCTTCACCGCCCGACTGAGCGGCAGTTCGTCGAGCAGCGCGGCCAGCAGCGATTCCGCGTCGACGCTCGCGCTCGTTGCGGCTGGCGCCCCTTCGCCTGCCTCGCCCGCCTCGGCCGCGCCCGCGCAAGCCGACCGCTCCCTCGCCGCGTCGTCGCCGGCCCGCAGCGGATCGTGGCCGGGTGCGGCGACCACCAACACGTATTCGCCGCGTCCGCGGTTCGGGTCGGCCGCCAGCCAGGCTGCCGCGTCGCCGGCGCGGCAGACCTGCACTTCCTCGAAGCGCTTGGTCAGCTCGCGGCCGATCGCGATCCAGCGGGCATCGCCGCAGGCGGCCGCGATCGCGGGCAGCGTCCGCGCGATCCGGTGCGGCGCCTCGAACAGCACGAACGCGTGCGGCATGCGCGCGAGCGCCGCCAGGCGCGCGTCGCGTGCCTTCGCACGCGTCGGCAGGAAGCCCTCGAAATGAAACGGGCCCTCCACGAGTCCGCAAGCCGAGAGCAGCGCGATCGGCGCGCTGGGCCCGGGGATCGGGACCACGCGAAAGCCCGCATGCAGCGCCATCGCGACGATCAGCGCTCCGGGGTCGCTCACCGCAGGCGTGCCGGCGTCGCTCACCAGCGCGACGCGCCGGCGCTCTGCAAGCAAGGCGACGATCTTCGCGCCGGCCTCGCGCTCGTTGTGGCGATGCGCCGCCATCAGGCGTGCGTGCGACCCGACACGCTCGAGCAGCACCCGCGAGGTGCGCGTATCCTCGGCCGCGACCACGTCGACCTCGCGCAGCACCTCGGCCGCGCGAACACCGAGATCGGAGAGGTGCCCGATCGGTGTGGCCACTACATATAATGTCCCGACTTCGCCGATGCCCGGCCGCTCTTCAGTCATCCGCTTCGCGATGCCCGTTCGCCGCAACCTCCTGATCGCACTGGCCGGCGCCATGCTCGCTGCGGTGCCGGCATTGTCCGCGCTCGCCCAGCCGCAGACAAGCTCGAACGTCTCCGGAAGCCGGGACACGACCGACTCCGGGAGCCGAGACGCGATCGGCCCCGAGAGCCGCGGCACCGCGTCCAAAGAGCGCCAGACGATCGGCAAGGGCCCGATCGGCATCGCGCTGCTGGTGCCGCCCGACAACGGCATCTACCGGCGCGCGGCGCAGGCGCTGATAGCTGGCGTGCGCGCTGCGCACGCGCGCGACGGCGGCAAGGTGTCGCTCGAGATCATCGAAATCGACGAAGACGCGGCGATGCTCCGGGCGCTCTACGACGAACTCGCGCGGCGCGGCTTCTCGATGGTCGTCGGCCCGTTGACGCGCAGCGCAGTCGACCTGATCGCCTCCGCGGGGCCGCCGCCGGTGTTCACGCTCGCGCTGAACCAGCCCGACCAGGACGCGGTGCCGGCCAACATGGTCACCTTCGGCCTGTCGATCGAATCGGAGGCACGCCAGGCGGCGTCGATCGCCTGGGACGAGGCGACGATCGCCGACGCATCGCGCCGGCCGCGCGCCGCGGTCGTGCAGGACGCCTCGCCGCTGGGACGGCGCGCCGCGGTGGCCTTTGCCGAGCGCTGGCGCGAGCTCGGCGGCGACGTCTACCAGCCGGTCACCGTTGGCGCCGTCACCACCGGACGCGTGCGCTCGGCGGTCGCGCGGCTGCAGGCCGATGTGTTCTTCGTCGCGGCGCCGCCCGCGGTGGCGCGCGCGCTGCTGATCGCGTTGGGCGGCCGCGCGACGATCTACGGCACTTCGATGCTGAACACCGGCGCGGTGGCCGGCTCCGAGGCGGCCGCGCTGATGCGCTCGTCCGATCTCGACGGCGTGCGGCTGGTGGACATGCCGTGGCAGGTGCAGCCCGACAATCTCACGGTGATGGCCTATCCGAAGCCCGCCGACATGCATCTCGAATTGCAGAAGCTGTACGCGCTGGGAATCGACGCGTTCCGCCTCGCGCTGCAGTTGCTCGAACACGGCACCGAGCTCGACCTCGACGGCGTCACGGGCCGGCTGCGCCTGTCGGCGCTCGGCGGCCGCGCGGTCGAGCGCTCGGGGGTACTCGCCGAATATCGCTCGGGCGTGCTCGTGCCGCTTGCGCTGCAATGATCCGCCGCTCGCCGACGCAGGCGAGCGGCGACGCTGCCGAGGAGCGTGCGCTCGCGTTCCTGGCCGGGCGCGGCCTGCATCTCGTCGCGCGCAATGTCGCCAGCCGCCTCGGGGAGATCGACCTGGTGATGCGCGACGGCGAGACGCTCGTCTTCGTCGAGGTGCGCAGCCGCGCGAACCGCGACTTCGGCGGCGCCGCCGCGTCGGTCGGGCCGGCGAAGCAGCGCCGCTTGCGGCGCGAGGCGCAGCGGTATCTGAACGCGAGCTTCGGCGATCGCTGGCCTGCCTGCCGATTCGACGTTTGCGCGCTCGACGGCGCGGCGATCGACTGGATTCGCGACGCGTTCTGAGAGCCTGTGAAAGCATCCGCCACGCCCGAGCGGCTGGCCCGAACGGCGCGCCGGATGCATTCACAGGCTCTGACCCCTCGGGTGCTGCGCAGCGGCCGTCGGTATAATCGGCGCGCAGTGCCACACGGGATGTCCGCGCCGCGGGCTTCGCCGACACGGTGGTTCGCTCATGAGCCTCGTCGATCGCATCTGCCAGCATTTCGAAGACAGTGCCGAACTCAAGCGCGCCGCTGCCGCGCAACTGGCCGGCCCGATCGCGCAGGCCGTCGAGATGCTCACCGCCGCATTGGCCGCCGATCGCAAGCTGCTCATCTGCGGCAACGGCGGGTCGGCCGCCGACAGCCAGCACATGGCGGCCGAACTGGTCGGCCGCTTCGAGCGCGAACGCCCCGAGCTGGCAGCGATCGCGCTGTCCACCGACACCTCGGCGATCACGGCCGTGGCCAACGACTACGGCTTCGAGCAGGTGTTCGCGAAGCAGGTTCGCGCGCTCGGGCGCGAAGGCGACGTGCTGGTGGCGATCTCCACCAGCGGCGAATCCGCCAACGTGCTCGCGGCGGTGCACGCCGCGCACGAGCGCGGCCTTGCGGTGGTCGCGCTCACCGGCCGCGGTGGCGGCCGGGTCGGCGCGGCGCTGCAAGGGCCGGACATCCATCTGTGCGTGCCGCACGAGCGGACCGCCCGCATCCAGGAACTGCACCTGCTGATCATTCACTGCCTTTGCGACGGCATCGACGCCTCGCTGCTCGGCGACTGACCTGAACTCACGGGAGAAACGATGAAGACCCATGCGCGCCTGACCTTCGCTGCTGCCCTGCTCGCCTCCGTGCTGGCCGCTCCCGGCTGCGTGCCGCTGGTGGCCACCGGCGCGGCGGTCGGCACGCTCGCGGCGCTCGATCGGCGCACGCTGGGCGCGCAGACCGAAGACCGAGGAGATCGAGGTGCGCGCCGCCAACCGGATGCGTGACGCACTGAAGCAACCCGGCGGTGTCAGCGTCACCAGCTTCAACCGCAAGGTGCTGCTCACCGGACAGGTCGCAAGCGAAGACGACAAGCGGGCCGCCGAGGCCGCGGTGGCCGCGTTGCCGAACGTGCGCTCGGTTCACAACGAACTGCAGGTGCTGGGCCGGCCCTCGCTCGCCACCAGCGCCGCCGACACCTCGATCACCGCGCGCGTGAAGACGGCGCTGCTCGACGCGCAAGACCTGCACGCCAACGTCATCAAGGTGGTCACCGAGTCGGGCACCGTCTACCTGATGGGCCTCGTGTCGCGCCGCGAAGCCGAGCGGGCCGCGCAGGTCGCCAGCCGGGTCGCCGGCGTGCAGCGCGTGGTCACCGTCTTCGAGTACATCACCGAAGACGAAGTGAAGCGCGTCTCGCAGCCGAAGCAGTAGGCACTCGCGCAGTTGCCGCGGCCCGAATGCGCCGCGGCTGTCGGCGCGTTTCGACCGCGCGCCGGCATCCCCGACAGACGGACGCCGGCTGTCCGACGAGCGGCGCGGAATCGGCGGTCCCCGTCGGCGGTTTCGACGGACAATTTCTCATCGTTCCCCGCGCCTTCCGCGCACCGGTGAGATTCATGTCGAGCGGACTGTTCCTGTCGATGATCGTGCCCCTGGCGACTCTCGCCTGGTGCGTGCTCGTGTTCAACCGCTTCGTGTCCCTGCGCAACCGGTATCAGAACGCCTACGCGCAGATCGACGTGCAGCTGAAGCGGCGCTACGACCTGATCCCGAGCCTGGTCGCGGCGACGAAGGCCTACCTTGCGCACGAGCGCCAGACGCTTCGAGGCGGTGATCGCCGCGCGCCAGCGCGCCTGCGACGCGAGCGAGGTCGCGAAGCGCCGTCCGCACGATGCCAACGCGCTGGTGGCGCTCGAGGCCGCGGAGACTGCGCTCGCTTCGCCGCTCGGGCGCCTGATGGCGCTCGTCGAGCAGTATCCCGCGCTGCAGGCCAACGACACGGTGCACCGCCTGATCGAGGAACTGCGAACCACCGAGAACCGTATCGCGTTCGCCCGGCAGGCGTTCAACGACCGGGTGACGGGCTACAACATCGAGCTCGAATCGTTCCCCGCATCGCTGGTCGCCACGCTCTTCGGATTCCGGCGCGCGAACATGCTGCGCGCCACGGCATCCGCGCAGGAACGCCAGCCCGTTCCGGTCGCCCTCTGACCGGGGTCCTTCCGCCGATGGACTTCTACGCCCACCAGGACCGGGCGAGGTCGGCCTCGCGCAGGTTGATCGCGCTGTTCGCGCTGTCGCTGGTGGCGGTCGTCGCGGCGGTCAACGGCGCGGCCGCGCTCGGCTGGCTGCTGCTTGGGGCCGGAACGCGCTGGCCGCCGTACTTCTTCGCGACCAACACGCTGGTCACGCTGCTGATCGTCTTCGGCGGTGCACGGGTCGAGTGGCAGCGCCTTCGCGGCGGGGGGGCCGCCACGGCTGAACGGCTGGGCGCGCGGCCCATCGACGAGTCGCTGCCGCTGCACCGGCGCCTGCGCGACGTTGCCGAGGAGGTGGCGATCGGAGCAGGTGCACCAGTGCCTTCGCTGCACGTGATCGACGACGACTCGATCAACGCACTGGCGGCGGGCGAGCGTCCCGGCCTGGCGGCCGTGGTGGTGACGCGCGGGGCGCTCGAGCGCCTGCAGCGCGCCGAATTGCAGGGAGTGGTCGCCCACGAAGTCGCGCACATCGTCGGCGGGGACACCGAGCTGAACGCCCGGCTCACCGCCGCGCTGTACGGGCTGTGCTCGCTGCGAGTCGCGGGTATCGGGTTGCTCGGCACCGCGATGGAACGCGAAGCCGGCCCGCTCGGGCGGCTCGGAGCGCCGCGGGTCGCGGCGTTCGTCGCCGGCATGCTGCTGTCCGCCGTCGGCATGCTCGGCGTGCTGGCCGCCCAGGTGCTGAAGGCCGGCATCAGCCGGCAGCGCGAATTCCTCGCCGACGCACTGGCGGTGCAGATCACCCGCGACCGCGACGGGCTGGGCTGCGCGCTGCGCCGCATCGCGGGTGAGCCGGTCTCGCCGCTGCGCTCCGACTACACCGCGCTGGTCAGCCACTTCCTCCTCGTGCAGCCCTCCGGGCTGCGCGACTGGTTCGATACGCATCCTCCGCTGGCCGATCGTATCGCGCGGCTGTACGGGAGGCGGATGGCCTCGATCGCGCCCGCTGCCGCGGCGGACGCGCACGCATCCGCGATGCACGCGGCGGGGCCGAAGGATGCCCCGATCTCCGGGGCGGCGGAACGCGTCGGCGGCTCGCTCGTCGAGGACACGATCCCGTTCGTGAGGGTGGCACTGCCGTCGGCGGCGCCTCTGGCCGACATGTTGCCACGTGGACGGGCCGTGGAGGCATCGCTGCCGGAGGCGATGCACCGGCGCGATCGTGCTTCCGCGACGGCTGCAGCCGCGCTGATCACGCAGATCCGGTCGGCGTCGCTCGGCTTCGAGACCGCGGGGCGCTGGCTGGTCGCGCTGGTGGCCGGCCATACGGCCGACGAGCCCGACGCTGCGCTGCGCGCGTCGCTCGACTGGCTCGTCTCGCCGGCTGGGGCGTCGCTGCGGGTGCCGCTGCTCGAACTGCTGCTCGCGCGGGTACGCCGCTGGAGCAGCGGTCGCCGCCGAGAGTTGCTCGATCGCTGCCGGCGCGCCGTCGAGGCCGACGGGCACGTGCACTCGGCCGAATGGATCTACTACACGCTGGCGCGCCACCGGCTGTCGCCGAATGCGTCGATCGGCGCGCGCCAGCGCAGGGCGCCGACCACCCGGCAGGCGCAGAGCCGCGCGCTGGCCGCGCTGTTCGCGATGGCCGCCGCGGTCGGCGAAGCGTCGGCGCGCGCCACCCGCGATGCGCTGGCCGACGCGGCGGCGATGCTGGAGGTTCCGCCGCCGGCGTCCACGCCCGACGAAGTGGGCACCACCGAACTCGCGCTGGCGCTCGATACGCTGCTCGGCCTGGCGCCGCTCGACAAGCCGATCCTGCTGAAGGTGCTGTTCACGCTTGCGCGTACGCCGGGCGACCCGAACTACGACGCCTTCGTTCGCGCGGTGGCCGCCGCGATCGACTGTCCGGTGCCGCGCGGCGCCGGTCAGCGGCTCGGCGCGCGGCGCGGCGAGCCGGTCGTGCCGGCGTAGGGCCTCTTCACGCGACGGTGCGCCGCGGATCGGGTACCTTGCGGCGAACGTGCCAGCACAGGAGCCCGCAGAGCAGATGGATACCCGGCAAACTCCGCGCCGAGGGCATGGCCCGGTCAGGATCGGCGGCGCCTCCGGCTTCTGGGGCGACAGCGCGGTGGCTGCGCCGCAGCTGGTCGCGAGCGGCGCGATCGACTACCTCGTGTTCGACTATCTGGCCGAGCTCACGATGTCGATCCTCGCTGGCGCTCGCCTGAAGAAGCCCGAAGCCGGCTATGCCACCGACTTCGTCGGCGTCGCGATGAAGTCGGTGCTGCGCGAGGTCGCCGCGCGCGGCATCCGCGTGGTGAGCAACGCCGGCGGCGTCAATCCCCACGGCTGCGCGCGCGCGCTGGCCGCGCTGGCGGCGGCGCAGGGCGTCGAGCTGCGCATCGCGGTGGTCGAAGGCGACGACGTGATGCCGCTGCTGCCGGCGCTGCGCGCAGAGGGCGTGCGCGAGATGCAGGCCGAGGCGCCGCTGCCGCAAAAGGTGCTGAGCGCCAATGCGTATCTCGGCGCAACGCCGATCCGTGTCGCGCTCGACGCGGGCGCACAGGTGGTGATCACCGGACGCTGCGTCGACTCGGCGGTGACGCTGGGCGTGCTGATGCACGAATTCGGCTGGACCGACTACGACCGGCTCGCGGGCGGCAGCCTCGCCGGCCACGTCATCGAGTGCGGCTGCCGAGGGCCACCGGCGGGCTGTATACCGACTGGGATACGGTGCCCGACTGGCCCGTCATCGGCTACCCGATCGTCGAATGCGAAGCCGACGGCAGCTTCGTCGTCGGCAAGCCCGCCGGCACGGGCGGCAAGGTGACGCCGGCGGTCGTGGCAGAGCAGATGCTCTACGAGATCGGCGATCCCGCCGCCTATCTGCTGCCGGACGTCGTCTGCGACTTCACCGCGGTGACGATGGCTCCGGTCGGCGAAGACCGCGTGCAGGTGCGCGGCGCGCGCGGCCGCGCGCCGGGCCCGGCCTGCAAGGTCAGCGCGACCTTCGCCGAAGGCTTCCGCAGCAGCGCGCAGCTGACGATCGTCGGCTTCGAGGCAGCGGCCAAGGCGCGGCGCACCGGCGAGGCGATCCTGGCGCGCACCCGGTCGATGTTCGCGCGGCTCGGCTGGCCCGATTACAGCGCGACGCTCGTCGAAGTGCTGGGCGCCGAGAGCTGCTACGGGCCGCATGCGCGCGACGGGGCGCTCGCCACGCGCGAGGCGGTACTGCGCGTGAGCGCGACACATCCGATGCGCGAGGCACTGGAGTTGTTCGCGCGCGAAATCGCCCCGGCGGGCACTTCATGGGCTCCCGGCACCACCGGCGCCGGGGGCCGGCCGTCGGTGTCGCCGTCGATCCGGCAGTACGCGTTCCTGCTCGACAAGGCGCGCGTGGCGCCCGCGGTCGTGATCGGGGAGCAGCGCATCGCCGTGCCGGCGGCGGTGCACCCGCAACCGGAGCGGGCGCAGCCGGATCCGATGACGGACACCGCACCGACCGCAGGCGCCGTAATCGGGCAGGCGCTGCAGCCCGATGCGCCGGCGCCTGCTGGGCAGCATGCCGACGACGAGCGCATCGAAGTGCCGCTGATCCGCATCGCCCACGCGCGCAGCGGCGACAAGGGCGACACCTCGAACATCGGGCTGATCGCGCGCAGCCCCGGGCTGCTCGCGGTGCTGCGCGAGCAGGTGACCGCCGAACGCGTCGCCGCCTATCTTGCTCATCTGGTGCAGGGTCCGGTCACGCGCTACGAGGTGCCCGGCATCCATGCGCTGAATTTCGTCTGCGAGCGCGCGCTCGGTGGCGGCGGCATGGCCTCGCTTCGCAACGATCCGCTCGGCAAGGCGATGGCGCAGATCCTGCTCTCGATGCCCGTGCGCGTGCCACCGGGCCTGCTCGACGCCCCGCTCACGACAAAGGGGGTTGTCGCGGTTCGCGACAACATGATCGTCAGGCCTTGACGGAGCGTGACGGGGCGCGTCGGGCGGGCGAATCAGGTCGTCACGACCCGGCGCTGCGCCCGCCACTCGCTCGGCGTGACGCCGAAGCGCGCCTTGAAGGCGCGACTGAAGTGCGCCGGGTGGTTGAAGCCGCGGCGCAATGCGATCCCGGTGATCGAGGCCGGGTTGTGGCGACGATCCTCGAAGTCGCGCCGGCACGCTTCGAGCCGTTGCGCGAGCACGTAACCGGCCACGCCGTCGGGTTCGTCGCAGAACGCGTTGTACAGCTGGCGGCGGCTGCAGTTGAGTTCGACCGCGATCGCGTCCACGGACAGCCGCGGGTCGCCGAGGCGGCGCGCCACCAGCTGCTTGATGCGCTCGCGCAGCGCCTCGCGCTGCGTCGGCGCGCTGTCGCGTCCCGCCAGTTCGAGCAGCGACAGTTGCACCAGCTGCATGATCGATTCGCCGACGCCGCGCGCGGCCGAGGGCGCGATCGAGGGCAGTTCCTGCCAGGCGCCGCGCATTGCCTGCAGCGCCAGCCGCGAGATGCCCCCCGTGGCTGCCCAGCCGCAGCGCCATCAGCTTGTCCAGCGGAAGGCCGCGCTCGACCAGCCGCGCCTTGGGCACCATCACGATCAGGTGCTCGACGCGCACCGGGTTGGCCACCCGGTAGCTGTCGGTGGTGTCGTAGATGCACCATTCGCCCGGCGACACCCAGGCCTGGCGCCCCTGTTGCTCGACGCCTGCGGTGCCGCGATACGGCGCGACGATCTTCAGGTAGCCGACGTCGCTGCCGCGCACCTGCCGGTCGCTCTTCAGCACGCGATGGCGATCGGCCTCGAGCCGCGTGAGCACGACGTCGCCCGCGTGCTCGGTCGCCATGTGGCCGTCGAAGTCGGTGTCGCCATAGACGTCCGACTGCAGTCCGAAGAAGATCCGGTCGATCCAGTCCGACCAGTACCCCACGCGCTCGCGCGGCGACACGAGGTCGGTGCTCATCGTCGGCGTGAAGCTGGGCATGCGGCTCTCCCGGGCCAGGCGCGGTGGGCCCGATTATCCGGATCGCCCCGGCTTCGGGGGCAAGCCCCCGCGGCGCGCGGGTCGATACTAGGGAAAGTACGGGGGTGGGCATGCACAAATCGTCAAGCTCGCCTGCACGGCAGGAGAAGCGCTCCGCGCCGCCCCTTCGTATGATCTCCGCGAGACAGCCATCCGGCTGCCCGTCCGGCCAACGAGAGCCCGAAGGAGACACACGATGAGCACTCCCGAGTCCGCCACCCGCCGTACCACCGTGCAGGCCATCGGCGCCGGCGCGGCGGCCCTCGCCATGCCCGCGGTGACGCGGGCGCAGTCGGCGCCGGTGCGCATCGGCTACGCGATCGCGCGCACCGGCCCGTGGGCCGGCGGCGCGCAGGTGAGCCAGGAGCCGAATTTCCTGATGTGGGCCGAGCAGCAGAACGCGGCCGGCGGCCTCGACGTGAAGGGCATGCGGCGCAGGATCGAGCTGATCGGCTACGACGACCGCAGCGAGACCGAGACCTGCATCCGCACCTACGAGAAGCTGATGGGCAGCGACAAGGTCGACCTGATCCTGCCACCATGGGGGTCGAACGCCAACTTCGCGCTGGCGCCGCTGGCCAACCGCTTCGGCTATCCGATGCTCGCGCCCACCGCGCTGTCGCGCAAGCTGATCGACATGCGGCTGCCGTACTTCTTCTCGCTGCTGCAGCAGCCCGACCGGATGATGGGCGCGCTGGTCGACATGCTGGTCGCCAACAACGTGAAGTCGATCGCGATCCTGTACATGGACGACCTCTTCGGCCCGGAGAACTTCGCCGCGCTCAACGGCGCGCTGAAGAAGACGAGCATCCGGTGGTCGAGCGCAAGGGCTATCCGCTGGGCGTGAAAGACCTCTCGCCGGTGCTGCGCACGATCAAGGACCAGAACCCCGATGCCTTCATCGGCATCACGTATCCGCCCGACACCATCCTCGCCAGCAAGCAGTCGAAGGAGATCGGCTTCAATCCGAAGATCTTCTACGCATCGGTCGGCACCGCGTTCCAGCTGTATCGCAACGTGATCGGTGCGGCCGCCGAGGGCGTGACCGGCATGGGCTCGTGGAACTCGAAGACCACGCCGGGCGCGAAGGCGTATTTCGAGGCCCACAAGGCCAAATTCGGCGGCAAGGAGCCCGATCGCTGGGCGAGCGGCCACTGCTGGGCGGGGCTGGAGATCCTGACGCAGGCGGTGGCGAAGGTCGGCCTCGATCGCAAGGCGATCCGCGACCATGTCGCGCGCAACGAGCACAAGACGATCGTCGGTCCGATCCGCTTCGAGGGCAGCGAGAACATGTCGACGCCGGGCACCGTCTCCCAATGGCAGAAGGGCGAGTTCGAGGTGGTCTGGCCGCGTAGCGTGGCCACCGCGCAGCTGGTCATGCCCAAGCCGGCCTGGTAGGCGCGCCGCCCGCGCGATGTCGGCCACCGCATGGTTCGAGCTGATCGCCTCCGGCCTGATCACCGGAGGCGTCTATGCGCTGATCGCGCTCGGGTTGAACCTGCAGTACGGGCTGATGCGGGTGCTGAACATCGCCCACGGCGAGTTCCTGATGCTGGGCGGATTCGCGACCTGGTTCGCGTACACGCAGTTCGGGATTTCGCCGCTGCTGATGGCGCCGGTCGCGTTCGCGATCATGACGGGGCTCGGGCTCGTCATCCACCGGCTGGTCTTCAGGCGGCTGGCGGCCACCTCTCCCGACATCGACGTGTTCGAGGCGCGCGGGCTGATGGTGGCCTTCGGCCTGATGTTCCTGGTGCAGAACTTCGCGTCGCTGGTCTGGGGGGGCGAGCTGCGCGGCTATGACTACCTGACCGATCCGGTCGCGGTGGCGGGCACGCGCTTCGCCGGCAACAAGCTGGTGCTGCTCGCGGTGGCGCTGGCGGCGAGCATCGCACTGATCGTGCTGCTGCGGCGCACGCTGCTGGGCAAGGGGGTGCGCGCGCTGATGCAGTCGCCCACCGGCGCGCAGCTGGTGGGCATCGACACCGAGCGGCTGCACCCGATGATGTTCGGCATCGGCCTGGGGCTGGCCGGACTCGCCGGCAGCCTGCTGTCGATGGCCTACGCGGTCTCGCCGTCGATCGGCGAGCCCTACACCGTCACCGCGCTGATCGTCATCACGCTCGGCGGCTTCGGCAGCATGGCCGGAAGCCTGGCCGCAGGCCTGGCGCTCGGCGTCATCGAGGCGCTGGGCATGCACTTCACCAGCCCGTCGCTGAAGTCGCTGCTGTCGTACGGCATTTTCATCGCGGTGCTGCTGTGGAAGCCCAACGGGCTGTTCAAACGATGAGCCTCGCGCGCATTCCGGGCCGCGACATCGCGATCCTGCTCGCGCTTGCCGGCGCGGCGGCCGCGCTGCCCGCGTGGTCCAGCGACTTCGTGGTGTCGATGGCGCTCAGCTGCCTGATGTACGTGGCGCTGTCGTCGAGCTGGGCGCTGTTCTGCGGCCCGACCCGCTACATGTCGCTGGCCACTTCGGCGTTCTTCGGCGTGGGCGCCTACGTGGGCGCGCTCACGCTCGACCAGCTGCCGTGGGCGGGCGCGATCGCGCTCGGCGCAGCGATCTCGGTGCTGGTCGCGGTGGTGATGGGCAGCGCGGTGCTGCACCTGCGCGGCACTTATTTCGCCGTGCTCACTTTCGGCATGACCGAGCTGATCCGCCTCGCGATCACCTATGCCGAGAAGGAGTACGCGGGCACCGTGGGCCGCGTGCTGGTCGTCGTTCCCGAGTCGGGCACCGTCTACCTGACGATGCTCGCGCTCGCGGTGCTCGCCGTGGCGACCGCGAGCGTCGTGCGGAGCAGCCGGCTCGGGCTCGCGCTGGCCGGCATCGGCGGCGACGAGCAGCGCGCGCAGACGCTGGGCGTGAACACGCGGCGGGTCAAGGTGACCGGTTTCGCGATCACTGCCGCATTCGCCGGCGCCACCGGCGCCGCGATGAGCGTGCGCTGGACCTACATCGACCCGATGACCGTGTTCAACCCGTTCATCGGCTTCCAGACCGTGCTGATCGCGCTGATCGGCGGCGCCGCCACGCTGTGGGGGCCGCTGATTGCCGCGGTCGCGTTCAGCCTGCTCGCCGAGGCGCTGCGGCTGCAGTTGCCGCAGGTCTACATGATGGTGCTGGGCCTGCTGCTGATCCTGTCGGTGCTGTACCTGCCCGACGGCCTGGCGTCGCTGCGCCCGTCCACTTTCTCCGGCTGGCGCCGCGAGTTCGCTGCCTGGCGGCAGGCACGGCGCCTGCGCGCGAGCGAGGCCCGCGATGCATAAGCCTCGGGAGAAGGGCGCGGCACTGCTCGAGGCACGCGCGGTCACGGTGCGCTTCGGCGGCCTGACCGCGGTCGACGAGGTGAGCGCGCGTTTCGGCGCCGGCGAGCTGGTCGGCATCATCGGCCCGAACGGTGCCGGCAAGACCACGTTCTTCAATGCGCTGTCGGGCGTTGCGCCGCCCACTTCCGGCGACCTGCTGGTCGAAGGCGTGAAGATGACCGGCGCGCGGCCCGATCGCTTCGCGCGCTGTGGCGTGGCGCGCACCTTCCAGACGCCGCGCGTGTTCGCCGGCCTTTCGGTTGCGGACAACGTCGACTTCGGCTTGCAGTTCGCCGGGCGCAAGCGCGAGGCGCCGCCGCTGCTGCGTGACGCACAGGCGATCCTGCAGGTGATCGGCCTCGCCGGGCAGGCCGGTTTGCCGGCGGCGGCGATCACGCCGTCGCAGCAGCGGCTGCTGGAGATCGGCATGGCGCTGGCCACGCGGCCGAAGCTGCTGCTGCTCGACGAAGTGGCCGCGGGCCTCACCGAAAGCGAAGTCGACGACATGGCGCGGCTGATCCGCGGGCTGCGCGACGAGTTCGGGCTCACCGTGATCTGGATCGAGCACGCGGTCACCACGCTGATGCGCTACGTCGAGCGCGTGCTGGTGCTGCACCAGGGGCGCAAGATCGCCGACGCGCCGCCGCAGGAGGTGGTGCGCAACGCCGAGGTGATCGAGGCGTATCTCGGCGACGAAATGGCCGAGGTTGCGCAATGACGACCTTCGCGCACGGCGAGACGGCAGCCAGCGCGGCCCCCGCGCAGCGCACACAGCCGGCGCACCTCGAGGTGCGCGGCCTGAGCGCGGGCTACGGCGCGTTCCTGGTGCTGCGCGACCTCACGCTCGAGGCGCGCCCGGGCGTGACCGTCATCCTCGGCCCGAACGGCGCCGGGAAGAGCACGCTGCTCGAAGCGATCGCGGGGCTGCTGCCGCGAGGCGGCCAGGTGCTGCTCGACGGCGAGCCGATCCCGGCCGCGGCCAGGCCGAGCGACATCGTGCGCCGCGGCCTCGCGCTGGTGGCCGAGGGTCGGCAGCTGTTTCCGCAGATGACGGTGCGCGAGAACCTCGAGCTCGGCGGCTGGCTGGTGTCGCCCGCCGAGCGCGCGGCGCGCATCGAGCAGGCGTTTCGCGACTTTCCGCGGCTGCGCGAGCGCGCCGGGCAGTACGCCGGAACGATGAGCGGCGGCGAGCAGCAGATGCTGGCGGTGGCGCGCGCGATGATGAGCGCGCCGCGGCTGCTGATGCTCGACGAGCCCTCGCTCGGCCTGGCGCCGAAGATGGTCGACGAGTTGCTCGCGATCGCCCGCCGCATCGCCGACCAGGGCACTACCGTGCTGATGGTCGAGCAGAACGTGCGCAAGTCGCTCGCCGTCGCCGACCGCGGCTACGTGCTCGAGCGCGGCAAGCTGGTGGCCAGCGGCCCGGCCGACCTGCTGGCGCGCTCGGCGGTCGTGCGCTCCGCCTATCTCGGCGCGCGCGCCGGGCCCGCGGCGGCGCCGTCCGCATCGGGCGCGTCGCCCACGACTTCCTCATCCCCTTCGACTTCACCGGAGAGACACATGTCCGACCTGTCCATGCTGATCAACGGCCTGGCCGTCGCCGCCGAGAAGGGCGCGACTTTCGAGCGGCGCAACCCGCTCGACGGCAGCCTGGCCACGCGCGCGCCGGCGGCCAGCGCCGCCGACGCGGTCGCCGCGGTCGAGGCCGCCGCCGAGGCGTTCCGGTCGTGGAGCCAGACCGGACCGAACGAACGACGCTCGCTGCTGTCGAAGGCGGCCGATGCGCTGGAGGCACGCACGCCGAAGTTCGTCGAGGCGATGGCCGCCGAGACCGGCGCCACCGCGATGTGGGCCGGCTTCAACGCGCACCTGGCCGCGTCAATGCTGCGCGAGGCCGCCGCGCTCACCACGCGGCTGGGCGGCGAGATCATCCCGTCGGACGTGCCGGGCTCGCTCGCGATGGGCGTGCGCCAGCCGGCAGGGGTGGTGGTGGGCATCGCGCCGTGGAACGCGCCGATCATCCTCGGCGTGCGCGCGATCGCCACGCCGCTGGCCTGCGGCAACACCGTGGTGCTCAAGGGCAGCGAAAACTGCCCGCGCACGCACCAGCTGATCATCGAGTCGCTGCACGACGCGGGCTTCCCGGCCGGCGTGGTCAATTACGTCACCAATGCGCCGGCCGACGCCGGCACGGTGGTCGAGGCGATGGTCGCGCATCCGGCGGTGCGGCGCGTGAACTTCACCGGCAGCACGCGCGTCGGCAGGATCATCGCGACGACCTGCGCGAAGCACCTGAAGCCGGCGCTGCTCGAGCTCGGCGGCAAGGCCCCGATGCTGGTGCTCGACGACGCCGACCTGGACGTAGCGGTGAACGCCGCGACCTTCGGCAGCTTCGCCAACTCGGGGCAGATCTGCATGAGCACCGAGCGGCTGGTGGTCGACCAGAAGGTCGCCGACGAATTCGTCGCGAGGTTCGTCGCCAGGGCCGTCAAGCTTCCGCTCGGCGACCCGCGCAAGCCCGAGCCGGTGGTGCTCGGCTCGGTGATCGGCATGGGCACGGTCGAGCACTGCAACGCACTGATCGACGACGCGCTCGCCAGGGGCGCGAAGCTGCTGTGCGGCGGCAAGGCGAGCGACACGCTGATGCCGGCGACCGTGCTCGACCACGTCACTCGGGAGATGCGGATCTATCACGAGGAGACCTTCGCGCCGGTGAAGTGCATCGTGCGCGTGAACGGCGTCGAGGAAGCCGTCGACTGCGCCAACGACAACGAGTACGGACTGAGCGCATCGGTGTTCGGCGGCGACGTCGCGCGCGCGATGAACGTCGCGCGCCGCATCGAGTCGGGCATCTGCCACGTGAACGGACCGACGGTGCACGACGAAGCGCACATGCCGTTCGGCGGCGTCAAGGGCAGCGGCATGGGCCGCTTCGGTGGCAAGGCCGGCATCCACGAGTTCACCGAGCTGCGCTGGATCACGGTGCAGACCACGCCGCGCCATTACCCGTTCTAGGTCCCACTACAATCCGGGCATGTCCGCCGGCGACGCCACGATCGTCATTGCGCGCAGCGGCGCCGACTTCGCCGCGGCGCGCGCGCTGTTCGAGGAGTACGCGACGCAGCTCGGCATCGACCTGTGCTTCCAGGGGTTCGAGGCCGAGCTCTCGAACCTGCCCGCGATGTACGGGCCGCCGGCGGGCCGCCTGCTGCTCGCCCGCCAGGACGGCGCGTTCGTCGGCTGCGTCGGCGTGCGCGCGCTCGCGGACGGAGACTGCGAGATGAAGCGCCTGTACGCGCGCGACAGCACGCGCGGCCGCGGGCTCGGGCGCGCGCTGGCGGTCGCCGCGATCTCGGCGGCGCGCGAGCTCGGCTATTCGCGGATGCTGCTCGACACGCTCGGCACCATGAGCGCTGCGCGCGCGCTGTACGCGTCGCTCGGCTTTCGCGAGACGGCGCCGTACTACGACAACCCGAACGACGACGTGAAGTACCTCGAACTCGATCTGCGGGGATCGCGTTGAGCGAAGGCTGCCGGCCTCAGCCGGCCTGCGCGCGCGCACGCAGCCCCGCCGCGTGCGCCTGCTCGTCGGCGTGATACGACGAGCGCACCAGCGCGCCGACCGCGGCGTGCGAGAAACCCATCTCGCGCGCCTGCGCACCGAACATCCGGAAGGTGTCGGGATGCACGTAGCGGCGCACCGGCAGGTGTGCGTTCGACGGCGCCAGGTACTGGCCGATGGTCAGCATGTCGATGTCGTGCGCGCGCATGTCGCGCATCACCGCGAGGATCTCGTCGTCGGTCTCGCCCAGCCCGACCATCAGCCCCGACTTCGTCGGCACGCCCGGCACGCGGCGCTTGAACTCGGCCAGAAGCTTCAGCGAATGCGCGTAGTCGGACCCGGGGCGGGCCTCGCGATACAGCCGCGGCACCGTCTCGAGGTTGTGGTTCATCACGTCCGGCGGGGCGAGTTCGAGGATCGCCAGCGCGCGGTCCATGCGTCCGCGGAAATCGGGCACCAGCACCTCGATGCGCGTGGCCGGCGACAGCTCGCGCACCTTGCGGATGCAGTCGACGAAGTGCTGCGCGCCGCCGTCGCGCAGGTCGTCGCGGTCGACGCTGGTGATGACCGCGTACGACAGCCTCAGCGCGGCGATCGTCTTCGCCAGGTTCTCCGGCTCGGCCGGGTCGAGCGGAGCCGGGCGGCCGTGGCCGACGTCGCAGAACGGGCAGCGACGCGTGCAGATGTCGCCCATGATCATGAAGGTGGCGGTGCCCCGGCCGAAGCACTCGCCGATGTTCGGGCACGCGGCCTCCTCGCAGACCGTGTGCAACCGGTGCTCGCGCAGGATCTGCTTGATCTCCTGGAAGCGGGCGGCGTTCGGGCCGGCGCGAACGCGGATCCAGTCGGGCTTCTTCAGCACCTCGGCCGGGTGAACGATCTTCACCGGAATGCGCGAGGTCTTGTCGGCGCCTCTCTGCTTGACGGGCGCAGGGTTGCCGGCAGCGGCCGGCGCGGAAGGATCGAGGGGCGAGGTCATCGCGTGCTTTCGAGGGAGGCGGCCAGCTGCCGGCCGAAACGCGCCGCGAGGTCGGCAATGTCGACGTCGCCGACGCGGCTGCGAAGGTCGGTGACCGCCAGCCCCGGATAGCCGCAGGGGTCGATCCGGGAGAACGGTTCGAGATCCATCGCCACGTTCAACGCTACACCATGGTAGCTGCAGCCGCGGGAGATCCTGATTCCGAGTGAGGCGATCTTGGCGCCGGCGCTGCCGTCGACATCGGCGACATAGACGCCCGGGGCGCCCGCCCGGCGGGTGGCGGCCACCCCGCAGGCGTCCAGCACCGCGATTGTCGCTTTCTCGATCGCAGCCACGAAGTCGCGAACCGAAAGTCCACGCCGGCGCAGGTCGACGAGCAAGTAAGCCACCACTTGCCCAGGGCCGTGATAGGTGACCTGTCCGCCGCGCTCGGTGCGCACTACCGGGATGTCGCCGGGGGCGTGCAGATGCTCGGGCCGCGATGCATGGCCCAGCGTGAACACCGGGGGGTGCTCGACCAGCCAGATCTCGTCGCGGGTCTCGGGCCGGCGACCCAGCGTGAACGCCTGCATCTCCTGGACGGTGGGCAGGTAGGGGCGCTGCCGCAGCGGCCTGAGCTTCGGAGCGGGGGGCGCTCCGATCCGGGACGCCGCGTTCACAGCACGACGCTCACCAGCGGGTGCGCGGCCAGCGCGCGGTACAGCCGCTCGAGCTGCTCGCGCGACTCCGGTGCACCGTCACGGTGACGCTCAGGTAATTGCCCCGGCTCGATGCGCGGAACTCCATCGTCGCCGGATCGAACTCCGGCACGTGCCCGGCGACCGTCGCGGCGATCGATTGTGCGAACCCGTCGACGCGCCGCCCCATCACCTTCAGCGGAAAGTCGACCGGGAACTCGAGCAGGCGCTCGAGCCGGTCGAATGCGGCGCCGAGCTCGCCCGGACCGCTCATGGGCTTGCCTGGCGGGCCTTGGCCTGCTGGTAGGCCGCGTGCAGTTTCGCGAACACCGGACCGGGCCGGCCGTCGCCCACGGGCCGGCCGTCGAGGCGGGTGATCGGCAGGACTTCCTTCGTGGCCGAACTGAGGATCAGCTCGTCGGCCACCTGCACCTCCTCGCGCAGCACGCGGCGCAGCTGCAGCGGGATCCCTGCGCCTTCGCACAGCTCGTGGATCAGCCCGTAGCGCACGCCTTCGAGGACCAGATTGTCGGCCGGCGGGCCGCAGAGCCGCCCGCCGCGCACCACCCAGATGTTGCTCGCCGACCCCTCGGTCAGGAACCCGTCGCGGAACATCACGCACTCGGCCGCGCCTGCGCGAACGGCCGCCTCGCGCGCCAGCACGTTGCCGAGCAGCGAGGTCGACTTGATGTCGCAGTGCAGCCAGCGCTCGTCGGGCAGCGAGACCGCCGCCACGCCGCGCTGGATCTGCTCGGCCGCGGGCAGCACCAGCTGGCTCGACATCGCGAACACGGTAGGCCGCACCGCCGGCCGCGGGAACGCGTGATCGCGGCGCGCGACCCCGCGCGTGACCTGCATGTAGACGAACTGGTCGGCCCACGGGTGCCGCGAGACCGGGTCGGCGACCAGCCTGGTCCAGCCTGCCTCGTCGTGCGGGTTGTCGATGCCGACGGCCGCGAGGCTGCGCTTCAGGCGCGCGAGGTGCTGCGACCAGCGGAACGGGCGCCCGCCGTAGACCGGGACGACCTCGTAGATGCCGTCGCCGAAGATGAAGCCGCGATCGAGTACCGGCACGCGGGCCTCCTCGATGGGCATGAACTCGCCATTCAGGTACGCAATCTGCGTCATCCTCGTCTCCGCAGGCTCACTTCGAGAGCATCATTCTCAGGCCGTCCCAGGTGCGAGCGAACCAGCCCGCCGGCTCGATCGCGGCGAGCGCGAGCAGCGGCCGCTCGACCAGCACCTTGTCGTCGATCTTCACGCGCAGCGTGCCGATGCGCTGTCCCTGCGCGATCGGCGCCACCAGCGGCTGGACGCGCTCGATTTCGGCCTTCACCTTGTCGGCCTGGCCGCGCGGCACGGTGACCACGAGGTCGGTGTCGAAGCCGCCCGCGACCGCGTCGACCGTGCCCTTCCAGACCTGGTAGCTCCCCGCCGGCTGGCCCTTCGCGTAGACGCGCACCGCGTCGAAGTTCTGGAAGCCGTAGTTCAGCAGCTTCTGCGACTCGATCGCGCGCGACGCCTCCGAATTCGCGCCGATCACCACCGAAACCAGCCGCCGGTCGCCGTCGAGCCCGGACTGCTTGCGGTGCGCCGAAGCAATCAGGCAGTAGCCGGCCGCCTCGGTGTGCCCGGTCTTCATGCCGTCGACGCTCGGGTCCACCGCGAGCAGGCGGTTGCGGTTGGGCTGGCGGATGTTGTTGTAGGTGTATTCGCGCTTCGAGTAGAGCGGGTAGTACTCGGGAAAGTCGACGATCAGCCGGGCCGCCAGCGTCGCCATGTCGCGGGCCGTGCTGTAGTGCTCGGGATCGGGCAGCCCCGTCGCATTGCGGAACTGCGTGCTGCGCAGCCCGAGCCGCTGCGCTTCGCGGTTCATCTGCTGCGCGAAGGTTTCCTCGGTGCCGGCGAGCGCTTCGGCCAGCACGATCGACGCATCGTTGCCCGACTGCACGATCATGCCGTTGAGCAACTGCTCGACGGTCGCGGGCTCGCGCGGATCGACGAACATGCGCGAGCCGCCGGCCTTGTAGGCCGCCTGCGACACCGCCGGGCGCTGGTCGGCGGCGAGCCGCTTCTCCTTCAGCGCGGCGAACGCGAGATAGGCGGTCATCACCTTGGTGAGCGAGGCCGGCTCGATCTTCATGTCCGGCTCGTGCGCGGCAAGCACCTGGCCGGAGCTTGCGTCGAGCAGCAGCCAGGAGCGCGCGGCGATCGCCGGCGGGGCGACCTGTGACAGTGCCTCCTGCGGCGCAACGAACGGCAACAGGGTGAGAACGAGGAGCAGGCTGCGGAGCGTGGATCGGAGCATCGGTGATCTCGTGGCAGGCGCAGCACCGACACGTCGCGATCGGCGGCGCGCGGCCCGCGCCACGGCGCGCGCGGGGAATGACGGAAGGCCCGAATTATAGGACGCGCGACGAACGAACCACGTCGGCGGCGCCCCTGCCCGTCAGTGCGGACCTCGTGCCTGCTCGAACACCGGGCGCACTGCGGCGACGATGCGCCGCGCCGCGGCTTCGCCGCTGCGAAAGTAGACGACATCGACCGCCTCGCGCAGCACCCGGCGCAGGACCTCCATGTTGACGCTGTCGGCCACGCGCGCTTCCCAGACGTGGCCTGAGGCGCCGAGTTCGGCGCCGAACAGGCCGTGGAGCCCACGCTTGGCCTGGTCCAGCAGCACCTGCTCGGCGCTGGCGCGCGCGCGACGCTCGGCCTCGCTCGGCTCGTCGGCCAGCCCGGCCACCTCGACCAGATGCTGGCCTTCGAGTTCGGCCAGGCTCGGGCCGAGCTCGCCGGAGCGGGCGAACAGCCCGAGGTCGCCGACGCAGCGTTGGCTGTCGATCGCCGCCAGGATGCGCCGCGCGCCCGGGGTCAGTTCGCGTCGCGGCTCGCTCGCCTCGTCGTGCCCGTCGGCGGTGCGCGCGTAGACCAGGCGCGGATCGGGCTCGGCGCTCATCCCCGCGTCAGACCGCGCCGCAACGTTGCAGGAAGTCGTCGATCCCGGCGCGGCCGCGGCAGGCCTCGACAACCGACAGCACCGCGGGAAGCAGTGCACGCAGTTCGTCGATCGTGTGCGTGCGCTCGATGCGGATTGCCAGGTCGTCGCCGTTCGGGCCGATGGTGTCGAGCAGCGCCCGCGTCACGCGAGTGCGCAGTGCACGCAATTCCTCGCCGCCGGCGGCCGGCGCGGCTGCCGGCCCGGAGGCGGCCGCCGCGACCCCGTCCGCCTGCGGGCTGCCGGCGTCGAAGGGGCGCGCGACGAATCCGCCCTGTTCGAGCTGCGCCAGCTGGTCGCCGAATTCGGGGCCGGGCAGCATGCGCGACAGCTCGGCGATGTCGCGCCTGCCGTCGACCAGGATCAGCAACTGCCGCAGGCGCGGCCCCAGGCCGTGGCGGCGGGTGCGCAACTCGTCGGCGCCCTTGCCGGTCTTCTGGAACACGTCGTGCGCCGCAATCTCCATCATGATCGTCCCCCTGGCGCAGGCGTCCCGGACGCCGGGTCGCCGCCTCTCGAGGCGGGCGCGCCGAACGCGTCGAGCACGATGCGCTCGAGCAAGGTCAGTTTACGATGGAAGAAATGATCGGCGCCGGGCAGGACGACGACCGGCAGTTCCTGCCGACGAGCCCAGTCGAAGACCGCCTGCAACGGCACCGTGTCGTCGACTTCGCCGTGCACGACCAGCGTGTCGGCCGGCACGGGGCCGACCTCGAAGCGCGACACCGCGGTGCCTACCAGCACCAGGCGGTCGGCGGGCTGGCCAAGCTCGCGCAACCGTGCCGCGACCCGCGTCTGCACGTAGCTGCCGAACGAGAATCCGGCGAGCACCAGCCGTGGCCGTGCCACGCCGATCGAGGCGGCGTGCTCGCGCGCGTGCGCCACCACCGCGAGCAGGTCGTCGGTCTCCCCGATGCCGTCGTCGTGAGCGCCCGCCGATTCGCCGACGCCGCGGAAGTTCGGGCGCCAGCAGACGTAGCCCAGCGCCACCATCGCACGGGCGAGGGTCTGGACCACCTTGTTGTCGCGCGTGCCGCCAAACAGCGGATGCGGATGGGCAATGACCGCGAAGCCGACAGGTGGGCCCGACGGAAGGTCCAGCGCCAGGTCGATCGCGCCGGCCGGACCGTCGGTCAGGAGGGCCCGGGTGCCGGAGTTCATTCGAGCCGCAGTCGCGCGACCGGCCGTCCGTCTCGAAGGTGGGACTCGACGATCTCGTCGATGTCGCCGCGGTCGACGTAGGTGTACCAGACCGCATCGGGATAGACCACGGCGACCGGGCCTTCGTCGCAGCGATCGAGGCAGCCGGCCTTGTTGACACGAACCTTGCCCCGTCCGGCCAGCCCGAGCGCCTTGACGCGTTCCTTCGCGTAGGCCTGCAACGACTCGGCGCCGTGCTCGGCGCAGCACGGCCGGCCGTCGTCGCGGCGGTTCACGCAGAAGAAGATGTGGCGCTCGTAGTAGCTGCTCATGCGGTCGATTATAGACCGCGCCTCGCGCGCGTCCGCAGCCGCCAGGCACACCACGCGATGGCCGCGAACGGCCAGGCGCTCGCCAGCGCGCGCAGCAGCCCGTGGAAGTTCGTCCACGCGCCTCCGCCCCAGCTCATGCGCATCGACAGGTAGTACGCGTTCGGCGGCGCGAGATTGAACAGCAGCGTCGCGGCCGCGAGCGCGGCGATCGCCATCCAGAGGCGCGCGCGACGCCCGACCCATCCGAGCAGCAGCAGCGCCACGACGCCCGCGAGCAGCCCGCCCTGCGCGCCCGCGTTGAGCCATGCCAGCGCGTTGGCCTGGCCGAGGTACGCGGCCGATGCGGCCGACTTGATCGCGAATGCCGCGACGATCGGCGCCGCTACCGCAGCCGCGGCGCCGCGCGCGCCCGCGCGCAACAGGTCGTGCGCCATGAGCCCGATCGCCAGCACCGTCATCGAAACACCCGCGGCTTCGGCGAATGGCTCGAGTTCGTGAGGCAGCAGCCATGCGGACAGCCACGGGTGCGTGGGTTCGCCGGGCGTCGTCACTTCCAGCGACATCAGGTCGCCGGTGGCGAACACCAGCGGCTGCGGATAGAGCTGCGCCACCAGCCACGCGCACAACAGCAGCAGGCCGGGCGTCGAATGCGGCGCCAGCGGCAGGGTTTCCCGGGCCCACTGTGGCCATTGCTCGACGCGGCGGCGACCGATCCAGGCCGCGACCAGCGCGCCGGCCGCGCCGCCGGCGGCGTTCGCGAGCAGGTCCATCCGCGAGGGTACGCGCGCCGGCAGCAGCGCCTGCGCGCATTCGAGGGCCAGCGACAGGCCCGCGGCGACGGCGGTGGCGAGCACGGCGGCCAGTCCCATGGACACCGACAGCCGCCGCGCGAGCCAGGCCGACAGCAGCAGGCCGATCGGCAAATAGGCGGCGACGTTGACCGCCACGTCGAAGCCGGTCCACCAGCGCGGCCAGGGCTCCGAGAGGAACGAGAACATCCAGCGGCCGGGCGTGCGCCAGCCCGACCACGGGTAGAGCGTGGCATAGACGACCGCGGCGAGCCAGGCGGCCAGCCACGCGCCGGTGGCCGCGCCCTGCGGTCCGGCTGCGGAAATCGGCGACTGGGTGGGGAGGCGCGGCACCGCTCAAGCTTAACGGCTGGGAGTGCGTCGGAGTGCAATTGCGGGCCCGACCCGGCTCCGACGGATTCCCCAGTGGCGGGCTCGGGCTATGATCGGTTGTCATGAGCCTGCTCGACGCCGAAGCCATCCGCCAAGCCGCGGCCCTCGAAGGCCTGCGCATCGAGACGGTCGACGAGATCGGATCGACGAACCAGGCGCTGATGGACGCCCCGCCGGGAACACAGCCCGCGCCGGCGCGGCTGCTCGCCGCCGCGCGCCAGACGGCAGGGCGGGGCCGGCGCGGGCGTGCCTGGCTAAGCCCCGAGGGCCGCTCGGTCGCCTTCTCGATTGCCGTCGAGCGCCGCGTGCGCGCGCAAATGCCGCCGGCGGCAATTTCGCTCGCGGTGGGTGCCGCCGCGGCGGCGGCGCTCGCGTGCTGGGCTCCCGATATTCGCCTGAAGTGGCCAAACGACCTGTTGCGCGAGCGCCGCAAGCTCGGCGGCATCCTGGTCGAATGCCGGCGCGGCCTGCCCGAGGCCGGTGCCGACGGCAGCGCCACCGAGCGGATCGTGGTCGGCATCGGCCTGAACCTGCTCGCGCCGCCGCCGGACTCGATCGGGCAGCCGGCCTGCGGCCTGTTCGACGGCGAGGCGCCGCCGGTGCGCGCGGCCGAAACGGTCATCGGCGCGCTCGCCGCGGCGACAGTGCCGGCGGTGCAGCGCTTTCTTGCCGAGGGACTCGGACCGTTCGTGCAGGCGTGGCGCCGGCTCGATGCGCTCGCCGGCGAAGAGGTGGCGCTGCTCGACGGCGATCGCATCGTCGCCGCCGGGCGTTCGCTCGGCCTCGACGCCAGCGGCGGCCTGCGCGTGCAGCTGGCCGACGGCATTCGGGTCGTGCACAGCGGCGAGGTGTCGCTGCGCCCGGTCGCCGCATTGCGCTGACGCGGCCTGCCCCGATGCGCTGGCTGCTGGCATTGCTGGTCCTGGCGAACCTGTTCACCTTTGCACTGTTCCAGGGGTGGCTGTCGCCGTGGATCCGCGGCGACCGCGAGCCGCAGAGGGTTGCCGAACAGCGCAGCCCCGATCGGCTGCGGGTCGTGCCGCTGGAGCGGCTCGGCCCGGCGCAGGCGCGCGTGCCGGGGACCCCCGCAGGCGCGTCGGGCACATCGTCGGTCGTCGAGCCGGCGCCGGCGTTTCCGCAGTCCCCGTCCGCGCCGCAGCCGCCATCCGTGCCGCAGCCGCTCTCCCCCGCCGCAGCCTGGCGCTGCGCCGCAACCCGGCCCCGGGCTGCCGCAGGGCCCGGGCGCCGCGGCGGGGCGCATCTCGAGCCCGTTCGCGCCGGGCGTCACTGCGCTGCCCGCCGAGGTCTGTGTCGCGTTCGCCGCGCTCGACGAGCAGCGCGCCGGGAGGCTGCGCGAGGCGCTGCAGGCCGCCGGCGCGCGTGTCGTCTCGACCCGGGTCGAACAGCCTTCCGGCTACCTCGTCTACGTGCCGCCCCCGCCCACCCGCGCCGACGCGCAACAGCGGCTCGCCGCGCTGCGCGCGGCCGGCCAGGCCGACGTCTTCGTGGTGCAGGACGGCCCGCTGCGGCTTGCGATCTCGGTCGGGTTGTTCCGCTCGGAGGAGACTGCACGCGCGCTGGTAACGCGGCTGCAGCAGCGGGGCGAGACCGGCCTGCAGATCGCGCCCCACGGCCCGGTCAGTGTGCGGATACGCCTGCAGGCGCACTGGCCCGACGCCGCGTCGGCGGCGGCGGCCGGGCCGATCGGCAGCCGCTTCGATGCGGCGCCGCGCGACTGCGACTGACCGCGAAGGCGGCCCGGGCCGCGGGACCGGACTCGATCCGGCGTCGGCCGGCTCTCAGGCCGTGCGGTCTGCGCCGGCGCGGATGCGTTCGACCAGGTCGGTGGTCGATCGCTGGACGCGAAACGGGATCGCGTGCACGGAACCGCCCCAGCCGCGCACTTCCCGCGCGCCGACGATCTGCTCGAGCGGCCAGTCGCCGCCCTTCACCAGCACGTCGGGTCGCAACGCGACGATCAGCTCGAGCGGCGTGTCGGCCTCGAACCAGGTGACCAGCGTCGTCGATTCGAGGGCCGCCACGACCGCGAGCCGGTCGGCCAGCGGATTGAGCGGACGGTCGGGGCCCTTGCCCAGACGCTTGACCGAGCCGTCGCTGTTCAGCGCGACCACCAGCGAGGCGCCGAGCGCGCGCGCCTCGGCCAGGCAGGTGACGTGCCCGCGATGCAGCAGGTCGAACACGCCGTTGGTGAAGACCATCGGGCGCGGCAACTGCCCGGCGTACGCCGCGGCGTGCGCAGGGTCGATGATCTTGTGCTCGAAGCCGACCAGTGCGTTGCTCACCCGGACATTGCCTCGCGAGCCGGCGGGGCCCGACGGGCCCCGATCACCCCGATTCTAGCAACGCGGGTCGCCGACCCGACCGGCACCCTGCCCGGTGCCTCGTCGCGCCGACGAACGGCGGCGCCGCGCGGCGCGATCACGCGCCCGCATCCCGGCGCGGCGCGACGAACAGCGTAAGCACACCCGTATAGCCGTAGACCCGGTCGCGGGCGATCTCGCCGTTCGCGAAGAAGCCCACCAGCGGGATCTCGCCGAGGTTGTGCGCGACGATTCCGAGTTCGGCGCCCGGCGCGCCGAACAACTGCTCGCCGCGGGCCACGCAGGACACGTAATGCGCGCCCAGCACGCGCAGCGACTCGCCTTCGAGCTCCTCGCGCAATTCGGTGCAGATGCGGATCAGGTCGGCGCGCGCGGCGTGGCCGTCGCGGGTGCAGAACACCGCGCGGTCGCCCGGTCGCGGCGTGGCGGCGATCGCCAGCAGCCGGTTCTGCGGGTCGATGCCCAGCACGTTGCGCACCGCGTAGTCGGCGAAGCCGATGCCGCGGTCGCCGCTGGCCGGTGCCAGGCCGACCATCAGCCCGTTCGAAAGGCGTTCGGCGGGCAGCGCGCGCAGGATCTCGTCGCCATCGCGCGACTCGCGCACCTCGGCGGCCACGCCGAGGTCGGCGAGCAGCACGTCGAGCGCCGGCTCGCCGTCCAGGCGCTGGATGTAGTGCGACGAGCACTGCGAGATCACGTGCTCGCGCGCCAGTGGCGCGCAACCCTGCGTCACCCGCGACAGCAGCCGTACCTGATCGCCGAAGACCGCTCCCGACAGCCCGCCACGCACCAATCGGCCCGCCAGCTGGTCGCTATCGGGCTGGCCGCCTCCCACCAGCCCGCCGAACAGGAAGCCGGTGTCCAGCCGCGCGGCCAGCGCCGCGATCGACTCGGCCAGTTCGGGCGTGGTCGGCTCCACGTGGACGAGGGCAGTGAACGCTGCGGGTGTTTCGTTTGCGGCGGCGACTTCGCGCATTTCCCAGTCGGGGGCGATGTCCGGATGGCCGGAGAACACGCGCCAGCTGCCGGCCGGCAACTCGCAGATCATCGCGGCCAGCGCGGCTTCGCCGCTGTATTCGACGCCGGTCGAACAGATGCCGTGGGCGCTGGCGCCGATCCATTGCACGCCGGGAAAACGCTCGCGCAGCAAGGTGGCGACGTCGCCGAGCCGCTCGGCCAGCCGCTCGGTGACGTACAGCAGGCCGAGCCCCGCGGCCGGCGGGCGCGTGCCCCCGGCGAGCCGGGTCATCAACGATTCGGCCGCGGTGCGCCAGTCGGGGTGCGCCGCGTGCCCGTACCTGAATGCATGCATCGGGGCGGTCCGGCGGTCGATGGTGCTCGATCGTTCAGTCGCGCGAGTCGCTCACGCCTTGCGCGCCCGAGCCGCCGGCTTGCCGCCGACCCCCGCCGGCGGAGGGCCGGACTGCGGCTGCGTGGGTGCGCGGCGTCGCGCGCCGCCGCGCGCAGCCGGGGCCGGGGCCGACTCGCGCTGTGCGGGCGCGCCGGATTCGCCCCCGACAGGCCGACACCCGACAACGCCGCCGCCGCGACCTGGTTGAACTGGCTTTGCAGCAGATTCCACCATGCGCTCGGGCTCAGCCCGGGATCGGCGAGCGCGCCGGCCGCCGGCGCCTTCGCGCCGCGCTCCTCGCGGCGCGAGGGCCGCGCGCGCTTCGTGCCGCCCGGCGCAGCCCGCGCGCCGCCCTCGCCGCCGGCATTCGCGCCTGCCGCGCCGGTCGCAGCCGGCGCGGTACCGAGCCGCCCGTCGGGTGGCGCCGCACCGCCCAGTACCGACGCGATCGCCTGCGCGGCCGGCGCGGCCGGCGCGGCTGCCTCCACCGGCGCGCCGAACGCCTTCAGCGTGGCGATCGTGCCGCGCTGGATCTCCAGTGCCTGGATGGTTCCCTGGAGCATGGTCATGTTCAACGTCAGCCACTGCTCGACCGCCTTCAGGTCGGCGATGCGCTTGTCGAGCTCCTCGAGATCGAGGGTCGGCGTGAAGCCCGAGGGCACGCCGAACGAGGTCCATGCCTTCTTGACGAAGTCGACCGTGTCGAGGACGTTGCCGACGTTCAGCGGGCCGATGCCGACGTTTCCGAGCCCCATTGCCGCGAGGTCGCCGATTCCGAGCTTGCCTGTCATGTCGTCGCCTCCCGATCGCGCGGCCGGCGCGCGCTGCCCGTCACGGTGAACGACAATAGCAGGAAACGACCGCTCCGCAACCGTCGCTGGAAGATCCATGCCAGACATCGAAACGCTGCGCCGCATCCTGGCTACGCATCGCGTCATCGCGGTGGTCGGCCTGTCGGCCGAGTGGCACCGACCGAGCTATTTCGCGGCGAAATACATGCAGGAGCACGGCTACCGCATCGTCCCGGTCAACCCGAAGTACGAGTGCATCCTGGGCGAGCGCTGCTACCCGTCGCTCGCGGACATCGGCCACGAGGTCGACATGGTCGACGTGTTCCGGCGCGCCGAGGACGTGATGCCGATCGCGCGCCGGGCGATCGAGATCGGCGCGAAGGCGCTCTGGCAGCAACTCGGCGTGGTCAACCTCGAGGCCGACCGGCTGGCGCGCGAGCACGGGCTCGACACCGTGATGGACCGCTGCGTGAAGATCGAGCACGCGCGGCTGTTCGGCGGCCTGAACTGGGCAGGCGTCGACACGCGGGTGATCTCGGCGAAGCGGCCGCGCTGGCTGCCCTGACGGAGAAACCGATGGCGGACCATCCCTACGGCATCGAGACGCTGTGCCTGCACGCGGGACAGATCCCCGACGCCGTCACCGGCGCGCGCGCGGCGCCGATCTACCAGACGACCTCGTTCGTCTTCGATTCGGCCGAGCACGCGGCCAGCCTGTTCAACCTGCAGACATTCGGCAATGTCTACTCGCGGCTGTCGAACCCCACGGTGGCGATGCTCGAGGAGCGCGTGGCCGCCCTCGAAGGCGGGCGCGCGGCGATCGCCGCCGCCAGCGGCATGGCCGCCACCATGCTCGCGATGCTCACGCTGTGCGGCCAGGGCGATCACATCGTCGCCGCCAACACGCTGTACGGCGGCACCTGGTCGCAGTTCGCCGTCACGTTCGCGAAGTTCGGCATCGAATGCGCCTTCGTCGAGCCCGACGACCCCGAAAACTTCCGTCGCGCGCTGCGCCCGGCCACGAAGGCACTGTTCGCCGAGACGATCGCCAATCCGCGCCTGAACGTGCTCGATATCGAGGCGGTCGCGGCGATCGCGCACGAGCACGGCGTGCCGCTGGTGGTCGACAACACGCTGGCCTCGCCGTACCTGTGCCAGCCGATCCGCCACGGTGCCGACATCGTCGTGCATTCGGCCACCAAGTACCTCGGCGGGCACGGCACGACGATGGGCGGCGTGGTCGTCGAGTCGGGCAGGTTTCCCCGGGACAATGGCCGCTTCCCCGAGATGACCGAGCCGTCGAAGGGCTACCACGGCGTGCGCTTCTACGAGACCTTCGGCGACTTCGGGTTCACGATGAAGGCGCGCATGGAGACCGCGCGCACGCTCGGGCCGACGCTCGCGCCGCTGTCGGCATGGCTGCTGCTGCAGGGCATCGAGACGCTGCCGGTGCGCATGGACCGGCACCTGCAGAACGCGCAGCGCGTCGCCGGGCACCTCGCGGCGCACCCGCTGGTCGCCTGGGTCAACTACCCGGGGCTCGCAGGCAGTCCGTATCACGCGCTGGCGCGCAAGTACCTGCCGCGCGGCGCCGGCGGAATCCTCGCCTTCGGCGTGAAAGCGCCCGCCGGGGACGCACAGGCCGCGCAGCGCGCGGGCGAGCGCTTCATCGAGGCGGCGACGTTCATGAGCCACCGGCCAACGTCGGCGATGCGCGCACCCTGGTGATTCATCCGGCCTCGACGACCCACCGGCAGATGTCGGCCGACGAGCAGCGCGCCGCCGGCGTCGCGCCCGACATGGTGCGCATGTCGGTCGGCATCGAGTCGATCGACGACATCCTGTGGGACATCGACCAGGCACTGGAGAAGTCTCGAGGGTGATTGATGGCGTGCAGCGCGCACGCACGGCAAGATGTTGCAGGTGCACACGTTTCGGAGGGCCCGATGGGCGCGTCGAGGAAGGTTCCGGTTTACTGCTACCAGTGCGTCGCGGGCCCCGACCTGCTGAAGGTCGAGGTCGAAAACGGCGTGGCCACGCGGGTCGAGTCGAACTACGACATCAGCGGCGAGCACCCCGGCGGCGGCCGCGTGTGCGTGAAGGCTTACGGTCTCGTGCAGAAGACCTACAACCCGAACCGCATCCGCCAGCCGATGAAGCGCACCAATCCGAAGAAGGGGCGCGACCAGGATCCCGGCTTCGTGCCGATCGGCTGGGACGAGGCGCTCGACATCGTGGGCGCCAGGCTTCGCGAGATCCGGTCCAGGGGTTTGCTCAACGAGGAAGGCGTGCCCCGGCTCGCCACCACCACCGGCGGCGGCGGCACGCCGGTGCAGTACATGGGCACCTTCCCGGCGTTCATGGCCGCGTGGGGTCCGATCGACCAGGGGTACGGCGCCGGGCAGGGCGTGAAGTGCTATCACTCCGAGCACCTGTACGGCGAACTGTGGCACCGCGCGTTCATCGTGTCGCCGGACACGCCGTACGTGAACTACATCATCAACTGCGGCAACAACGTCGAGGCCTCGGGCGGCGTGGTGGGCATCTGGCGCGAGGCCGACGCGCGGGTGCGCGGCGCCAAGCGGGTGCAGGTCGAGCCGCACCTGTCGATTACCGGTGCACTGTCGGCGCAGTGGGTGCCGATCCGGCCAAAGACCGACGCGGCTTTCCTCTTCGGGCTCATCCACCGCATCGTGCACGAGCGCGACTGGCGCGAGGTCTGCGACCTGCCGTTCCTGAAGCATCGCACCAGCTCGCCGTACCTGGTGGGGCCGAACGGCTGGTACCTGCGCGAGCCGGACAGCGGCAAGCCGCTGATCTGGGATCTCTCCGACGCGCGGGCCAAGCCCTACGACGCGCCCGACCTGCGCGATCCGGCGCTCGACGGCGAGTACGAGCTCGCCGGCGAAGAGCACGGCCCCGACGACGAGCGCATCGTGCACGAGCGGGCGCGCGTGCGCCCGGCGTTCCGCGCGATGCTCGACCACATGAGGGGCTACACGCCCGACTGGGCCGCGGCCGAGTGCGACGTGCCGGCCGAGACGATCCGGGGCATCGCCGACGAATACCGGCGCACGCCTGCGTGGGCCAGACGATCGAGATCGAGGGCAAGACGCTGCCGTTCCGGCCGGTCGCGGTGATGCTGGGCAAGACGGTGAACAACGGCTGGGGCGGCTACCACTGCTGTTGGGCGCGCACCATGCTGGCGGTGCTGGTCGGGGCACTGGAAGTGCCCGGCGGCACGCTCGGGACGGCGGTGAAGCTGGTGCGCCCGGCGGTCTCGCGGGTCGGCTCGGTGCTGCCCGGGCCCGACGGCCTGATGGCCTACCAGTTCAACGAGACTTCGCGCGACGGCTGGATGCGCACGCCGCACATCCGCAACGCGTTCAAGACGCTGGTGCCGCTCGTGTCCGACTCGCCGTGGTCGCCGGCCCTCGGGCCCGCGCATCTGCCGTGGCTGTTCCAGAAGAAGGCGCCGGAGAACTGGCCGCGCACCCGGGCGCCCGACGTCTGGTTCTGCTACCGCACGAATCCGGCCATCTCGTCCTGGGACGCGCCGGAGGTGGCCGAGCGGCTGGCGGAGTTTCCGTTCATCGTGGCGTTCGCCTACACCGAAGACGAAACCAACCACTTCGCCGACATCCTGCTGCCCGAGGCCCTCGACCTCGAAAGCCTGCAGCTGATCCGCATCGGCAGCACCAAGTTCACCGAGCAGTTCTGGAAGCACGAAGGCTGGGCGATCCGCCAGCCGGCGGTCGATTCGCCTTGCGACACGATGGACTTCACCGACATCGCCACCGCGCTGGCCGCGCGCGCCGGCATCCTCGACAAGTACGTCGCGGCGATCAACCGCGGCGCGGCGGGCATGGCACTGCGCGACCGCGGTGGCCGCTTCGATTACGCACTCGACGAGTCGAAGGCGCCCTCCCGCGAGCAGGTCTGGGATGCCAGCGCGAAGGCGGCCAGCCACGATCTCACCGGCGGCCAGGAAGTCCGCGACCTCGAATGGTTCAAGGAGCACGGCTTCCTGTTGCGCCCCTTCCCGCAACTCGACTGGTACCTGTACCCCGCGCTCGAGCGCCAGGGGTTGAGGTTCGAGCTGCCCTACCAGGAACGCGTCGTGCGTCACGGCCGGCAACTGGCCAATCGCCTGCACGAAGCCGGAGTCGGCTGGTGGGAGCACCAGCTGGCCGAGTACGAGTTCATGCCCACCTACGAACGCTTTCCCGAGATCTGGATCGAGTACGCGCGCGAGTACGGCCGCGATCCGCAGGAGTTCCCGTTCTGGGCGCTCACCGCGCGCTCGATGCAGTACAGCTGGGGCGCCAACGTCGGGCTGCCGCTGATCAACGAGGTGGCCAACAACATCGCCGGGCACCGCGGCCTGATCATGAACCGCAGCGTCGCGCGACGGCTCGGCATTGCCGAGGGAGAGCGCCTGCTGGTCGAGTCGGTGTCCGGGCACACCGAGGGCGAAGCGGTGCTGCGCGAGGGCATCCGGCCCGACACGGTACTGATGATCGGCCAGTTCGACCACTGGAAGACCCCGTTCGCGAAAGACCTGAAGCTGCCGAGCCTGAACTCGCTCACCGATCTCTCGCTGACGCTCACCGACGGCACCGGCAGCGGCTCCGACGTGATGCGGGTGCGGCTGCGGCGCGCCGCCAGCGGAGAAGTGCTGGGCGGGCCACCGCAAGCAGCGAGCGCCGTGCTGCCGCCGCCGCGCGCGGCCGCGGGCGCGACATCGGCGGCTGCCACGGCGCCGGAGGCCCGCTGATGAGCGCCGCTGCTCGTCCCTCGCCCGCCGCGCGCGCAGGCGCGACGCCCCGCTGGGGCATGGTGATCGACCTGAACCGCTGCGTCGGATGCCAGACCTGCACGATCGCCTGCAAGCACGCGAACGACACCACGCCCGGGGTGCAGTGGCGGCGCGTGCTCGACGTGGAGCAGGGTACTTTCCCCGACGTCGAGCGGCTGTTCCTGGTCACCGGCTGCCAGCATTGCGCCGAGCCGCCCTGCGTGCCGGTGTGCCCGACCGGCGCCACGCGCCAGCGCGAGGACGGCCTGGTCACGATGAACTACGACGTCTGCATCGGCTGCGCGTACTGCGCGGTGTCGTGCCCCTACCAGGCGCGCACGATCGTGCACGAGCCCCGCGGCTACTACGGCCAGACGCAAACCCTGCAGGAGGAGGCCACCGCCCATCCGGAACGCGTCGGGGTGGCGCAGAAGTGCACCTTCTGCGTCGACCGGGTCGACAACGGGCTGGCGCGCGGGCTGGTGCCCGGCGTCGATCCCGAAGCCACGCCGGCGTGCTCGGCGTCCTGCATCTCGAAGGCGATCCGCTTCGGCGACTTCAACGACCCCGACAGCGAGGTGTCGCAGCTGGTGCGCGACCAGCCCAGCGTACAGCTGAACGCAGAAGTGGGCACTGACCCGCAGATCCGCTACCTCTACACCACGCCCGCGGTGCCGGGCCGCGAGGCGGGCGAACCCGGCGACGACTCGCGGGAGGAGCGGCTGTCCGATCCGGCCAACCCGCTGGTGGGCGCGCGCCAGGCTTTCTGGGACTGGCGCGCGGCGATGAACTGGATGTTCGGCGGCGCGGGCACCGGGCTGGCGATCGCGACCGGCGTGGCGGCCTGGGCCGGCGTCCTGACCGCATCGCGGGCCCGGGCGCTGTACGCACTGTCGGCCGTGCTGGTGGCCACCGGCCTGTTCTTCGTGTTCCTGAAGATCGGGCGGCAGTTGCGCTTCTGGCGGGCGGCCACGCGCTGGCAGAGCTCGTGGATGACGCGCGAGCTCTACGCGGCGCTGGTGTTCTTCCCGTCGGTGCTGGCGTCGCTGCTGGCGCCCGGGCCGCTGCCGTTCGCGCTCGCGAGCGTCTCGGCGGCAGTGTTCCTCGGCTGCCAGGCGAAGATCCTGCATCTCGCGCGCGGCATCCCGGCCTGGCGTGCGCCGCTGGTTCCCTGGATGATCTTCGCCAGCGGGCTCTTCGAGGGCTGGGCGGCGCTCGCGCTCGGCCTGGCCGCGCCGGGCGCGCAACCTGCCGCGCCGGCGTTGGCGGCCATCGGGCTGGCACTGGCGGTGCTCAACGGGCTGCTGTGGCGCGCCTATGTCGGGGCGGCCCGGGCGCAAGGCGTGCCGCCGCTGGCGCGCCGGGTGCTCGAGCGCTTCACGCCGACGCTGCACCTGCTGGGGCACCTGGCGCCGCTCGCGCTGGCTGCGCTCGCCTGGCTGGCGCCTGCCGCGGCAACGCCTCTGCTGGCGTTGGGGGCAGTCGCGGCGATCGCCGGCGGGGCGTCCTCGAAATTCACGCTGATCGTCCGCGCCGGGTACACGCAAGGATTCGACCTGCCCAGGATGCCGCAGCGCGGCTCCGGCCGCCGGCCGCGCCGCCCAGGCTGGGCGCGGCAGCGGCCGGGACACGCTCCCGAAATTGACAGCGATCGGGGCGCGCGCCATAATTCACGGTTCCCTGGAGGGGTGCCCGAGTGGCTAAAGGGGGCAGACTGTAAATCTGTTGGCTTACGCCTACGTTGGTTCGAATCCAACCTCCTCCACCAGATTTCTTGCGTCGGGAAGAAGTGGCTCGGGAAAAACTGGCAGATGAGCGCCAGATGGCGGTACGCCGGGTTCGTCAGGTGGTTCGTCAGGTGCCGAGCCTCGGCGGGTGTAGCTCAATGGTAGAGCAGAAGCCTTCCAAGCTTACGACGAGGGTTCGATTCCCTTCACCCGCTCCAGCGATATCCGGGCGGCGCAGGAATCCGGAGGGAAGGCGGTTTCAGGGTGTCAGCCCATGTGGCTCAGTGGTAGAGCACTCCCTTGGTAAGGGAGAGGTCGCGCGTTCGATCCGCGCCATGGGCACCACGAACAGGTTGGGCGCGCCGCGCGCGGCGCAGCAGTCATCAGCGGGCAGCATCGAAAGAAGAACCGGGAGTTCGACATGGCTAAAGGAAAGTTCGAGCGTACGAAGCCGCACGTGAACGTGGGGACGATTGGTCACGTGGATCACGGCAAGACGACGCTGACGGCGGCGATCACGACGGTGCTGAGCAGGCAGTTTGGAGGCGAGGCGAGGGGTTACGACCAGATCGACAACGCGCCGGAGGAGAAGGCGCGTGGGATCACGATCAACACGTCGCACGTGGAGTACGAGACGAAGGCGCGGCACTACGCGCACGTGGATTGCCCGGGGCACGCCGACTACGTGAAGAACATGATCACGGGTGCGGCGCAGATGGACGGGGCGATTCTGGTGGTCAGTGCGGCCGACGGTCCGATGCCGCAGACGCGCGAGCACATTTTGCTGGCGCGTCAGGTTGGGGTGCCGTACATCGTGGTGTTCATGAACAAGTGCGACATGGTCGACGATGCGGAGCTGCTCGAGCTGGTGGAGATGGAGGTTCGGGAGCTGCTGGCGAAGTACGATTTTCCGGGCGACGACGTGCCGATCATCAAGGGGTCGGCGCTCAAGGCGCTCGAGGGTGACAAGGGCGAGCTGGGCGAGCAGGCGATCATGGCGCTGGCCGATGCGCTGGACAGCTACATTCCGACGCCGCAGCGTGCGGTGGACGGGGCGTTTCTGATGCCGATCGAGGACGTGTTTTCGATTTCGGGTCGCGGCACGGTGGTGACGGGTCGGGTCGAGCGCGGGATCGTGAAGGTGGGCGACGAGATCGAGATCGTGGGCATCAAGCCGACGGTGAAGACGACGTGCACGGGCGTGGAGATGTTTCGCAAGCTGCTCGACCAGGGGCAGGCGGGCGACAACGTCGGGGTGCTGCTGCGGGGCACGAAGCGCGAGGAGGTCGAGCGCGGCCGGTGCTGGCCAAGCCGGGGTCGATCACGCCGCACACGAAGTTCGAGTGCGAGGTGTACGTGCTCTCGAAGGACGAGGGGGGCGGCACACGCCGTTCTTCAACAATTACCGGCCGCAGTTTTACTTCCGCACGACCGACGTGACGGGGTCGGTGGCGTTGCCCGAGGGCACGGAGATGGTGATGCCGGGCGACAACGTGAAGATGACGGTGACGCTGATTGCGCCGATCGCGATGGAGCAGGGCCTGCGCTTTGCCATCCGCGAGGGCGGGCGCACCGTGGGCGCCGGCGTCGTCGCCAGGGTCCTCGAGTGATATCGACGGTCAACGCAGGGGTATAGCTCAACTGGCAGAGCGTCGGTCTCCAAAACCGAAGGTTGGGGGTTCGATTCCCTCTGCCCCTGCCACCTGATCGTCGCACCGAAACCAATGGCCAATCCGAACGTCGAAACCGTGACCAGCGGCGCCGATCGCGCCAAGGTCGCGCTTGCCGCGGCCCCGGTGATCGCCGGGCTGATCGGCTTTTTATGCGCTGTCGCAGCAGCCGATGATCGCGCGCATCGGCGCGATCCTCGGCGGCCTGCTGGCCGGCGCCGCGGTCGCATGGACATCGGGCCCGGGGCAGCGCTTCTTCGCCTTCTCGAAAGACTCCTGGAACGAAACGCGGCGCGTCGTCTGGCCCGACCGCAAGGAAACCACCCAGGTCACGCTGATCGTCTTCGCCTTCGTGGTCGCCATGGCGATCCTCCTTTGGCTGGTCGACAAGTCGCTCGAGTGGGTGCTGTACGACCTCATTCTCGGCTGGAAGGGCTGAATGACCAAGCGTTGGTACGTCGTCCACGCGTACTCCGGCATGGAGAAGAGCGTCGCGCGCGCGATCCGCGAGCGGGCCGACCGCGCCGGCATGTCCGACAAGTTCGGCCGCATCCTCGTGCCGACCGAAGAGGTCGTCGAGATGAAGGGCGGCCAGCGCAAGACCACCGAGCGCCGTTTCTTCCCGGGCTACGTGCTGGTCGAGATGGAAATGGACGACGACAGCTGGCACCTGGTGAAGCACACCAACAAGGTGACCGGCTTCATCGGCGGCACCGGCAACCGGCCCAGTCCGATCTCCGAGAAGGAGGTCGAGAAGATCATGGCGCAGATGCAGGAGGGCGTCGAGAAGCCGAAGCCGAAGACGCTGTTCGAGGTCGGCGAGATGGTGCGCGTGCGCGAGGGTCCGTTCACCGACTTCCACGGCAACGTCGAGGAAGTCAACTACGAGAAGAGCCGCCTGCGCGTGTCGGTCACGATCTTCGGGCGCGCCACGCCGGTCGAGCTCGAATTCGGGCAGGTCGAGAAGGTTTGATTCATCGCGGCGGGTCGCCCCGCCGTGCAACGAGGAGCTCCAGTAGGCCGCAAGGCCGACCGGGCGTTCGAACTCAGACAGGAGTAGCCAGCAATGGCCAAGAAGATAGTCGGTTTCGTCAAGCTGCAGGTGCCGGCCGGCAAGGCCAACCCTGCGCCGCCGATCGGCCCCGCGCTGGGCCAGCGCGGCCTGAACATCATGGAGTTCTGCAAGGCGTTCAACGCGCAGACCCAGGGCGTCGAGCCCGGGCTGCCGATTCCGGTGGTCATCACCGCTTACGCCGACAAGAGCTTCACCTTCGTGATGAAGACGCCGCCGGCCACGGTGCTGATCAAGAAGGCGGCGAAGGTCGAGAAGGGTTCGCCCAAGCCGCATACCGACAAGGTCGGCTCGATCACCCGTGCCCGGGCCGAGGAAATCGCGAAGGCCAAGATGCCCGACCTCACCGCTGGCGACATGGATGCCGCGGTGCGCACGATCGCGGGCTCGGCGCACAGCATGGGCATCACGGTGGAGGGCCTGTAAATGGCGAAGCTCGGCAAACGCACGAAGGCGATCCACGCGAAGGTCGATCGCCAGAAGGCCTATCCGCTTGTCGATGCGCTGACGGTGATCAAGGGCTGCGCGACCGCGAAGTTCGACGAGTCGATCGACGTCGCGGTGCAGCTCGGCATCGACCCGCGCAAGTCCGACCAGGTCGTGCGCGGCTCGGTCGTCCTGCCGGCGGGCACCGGCCGCACGGTGCGCGTCGCGGTGTTCACGCAGGGCGACAAGGCCGAGGCCGCCAGGGCCGCGGGCGCCGACATCGTCGGCATGGAAGACCTCGCCGAGCAGGTCAGGGCGGGCAACCTGAATTTCGACGTGGTGATCGCCTCGCCCGACGCGATGAAGGTCGTCGGCGCGCTTGGCCAGATCCTCGGCCCGCGCGGCCTGATGCCGAACCCGAAGGTCGGGACGGTCACCCCGGACGTCGCCAACGCGGTGAAGAACGCGAAGGCCGGCCAGGTGCAGTACCGCGCCGACAAGGGCGGCATCGTGCATGCCTCGATCGGCCGCGCCTCGTTCGGCGTCGAGCAACTCGAGACCAACCTGAAGGCGCTGGTCGACGCGCTGAACCGTGCCAGGCCGCAGAGCGCCAAGGGCATCTACCTGCGCAAGGTGGCCCTGTCGAGCACGATGGGGGTCGGCGTCAAGGTCGACACGACGGCGTTCTCCGCGGCTGCGACGGCAGCCTGAGGCGGGGCGCGACGCCGCAACGAAAGGAACTTTGGGCCGCTGGCCGGGCCCGGCGACGACGAGGAGGACGCTCCTCGCGTCGGCGAATCCGGCCGGCGGGTTGTCAAAGACCGCAGGGAGCCGACGGCCGATCCGGCCCGAAGCCTTAATCGACGGAGCAATCCGCAACCCTGCGCAGATGGCGGTCCCGGAGCGGGAGTTTTTTCGCAAGTCCAGTTCATCGCGGACTGTGGTTGCAACGAGACTCGCACTCGGTCGCCGTGTAGCAACGGGTGCCGGCACGTTCGGCGCCCAATACCGGAGCAAGACCGTGGCTCTCAACCGTGAAGCGAAAGCGGCAGTGGTTTCCGAAGTCTCCGCCGAAGTGGCGAAGGCGCAGGCGATCATCGTCGCCGAGTATCGTGGTCTGGAAGTCGGTGCGATTACCGCGCTGCGCAGGCAGGCGCGGAACCAGGGGGTGTACCTGCGCGTGTTGAAGAACACGCTCGCGCGTCGCGCGGTCGCCGGCACGCCGTTCGAGAAGCTGTCCGACAAGATGGTCGGGCCGCTGATCTACGGCATGTCGACCGATCCGGTATCGGCCGCGAAGGTGCTGAACGCCTTTGCCGGGGACAACGACAAGCTGGTCCTGAAGGCGGGAGCGATGGCCGGCAACGTTCTCGACGAGAACGGCGTCAAGGCCCTCGCCTCGCTGCCCAGCCGCGAGGAGTTGCTGGCAAGGCTGCTCGGCACGATGCAGGCGCCGATCGCGCAGTTCGTTCGCACGCTCAACGAGGTGCCGGGCCGTTTCGTCCGCACCGTGGCCGCCCTGCGCGACCAGAAAGAGCAGGCGGGCGCCTGAGCACCGACCCCTGGCAACGCACTCACCAACCGGACAGGCAATCCATCCCGAACCGAACGGAGTCAATTTCAAATGGCACTCAACAAGACTGAAATCCTCGACGCGATCGCCGGCATGACGGTGCTCGAGCTGTCGGAAATGATCAAGCTGATGGAAGACAAGTTTGGCGTCTCGGCTGCTGCCGCCGCCGTCGCCGTGGCGGCGCCGGCCGCCGGCGCCGCCGCCCCGGCCGTCGAAGAGCAAACCGAGTTCACCGTCATGCTCAACGCCGCCGGCGAGAAGAAGGTCGAGGTCATCAAGGTCGTTCGCGCGGCCACCGGCCTGGGCCTGAAGGAGGCGAAAGACCTCGTCGACGGCGCGCCGAAGGCCGTCAAGGAAGCCATCAGCAAGGCCGACGCCGAGGCCCTGAAGAAGCAGCTCGAAGACGCCGGCGCGAAAGTCGAGCTCAAGTAAGCCCCGGGTTGTACACCGAGCGCACGCGATACCCGGACACCGCCTGCCCGACGGGGCGGGCGGTCCCGGGTTTTCGCGTCTGCGCGGCGCCTTCCTTCGCGGAGACCGAGGCTTGCCGGTTCGCGCCGAGCCGGCAAACCCCGTTCTCCGGAACCCGGTTCCCCGGAACCGTTCCCGCCCCACTTGTCTGAACAAGACACGGAGTGTTCATGGCCACCCCTTCCCAGTACTCGTTCACCGAGAAGAAGCGCATCCGCAAGAGCTTCGCAAAGCGGCGCGTCGTGCTCGACGTGCCGTATCTGCTCACGACGCAGATCGAGTCGTACCAGCAGTTCCTCCAGGCCGACGTCGTGGCGCAGATGCGCAGGCCCGAAGGCCTGCAGGCGGCGTTCGGGTCGATCTTCCCGATCGTCTCGCACAACGAGTTCGCGCGGCTCGAGTTCGTCAACTATGCGCTGGGCAACCCGTCGTTCGACGTCAAGGAGTGCCAGCAGCGCGGCCTCACCTACTGCGCGCCGCTGCGCGCGAAGGTGCGCCTGGTCATCATGGACCGCGAGGCGGCCAAGCCGACCGTCAAGGAAGTCAAGGAGCAGGAGGTCTACATGGGCGAGATTCCGCTCATGACGACCACGGGCTCGTTCATCGTCAACGGCACCGAGCGCGTCATCGTCTCGCAGCTGCACCGCTCGCCGGGCGTGTTCTTCGAGCATGACCGCGGCAAGACGCACAGCTCGGGCAAGCTGCTGTTCTCGGCGCGCATCATCCCGTATCGCGGCTCGTGGCTCGACTTCGAGTTCGACCCGAAGGACATCCTCTATTTCCGCGTCGACCGGCGCCGCAAGATGCCGGTGACCATCCTGCTGAAGTCGATCGGCCTCACGCCCGAGCAGATCCTGGCGCACTTCTTCGTGTTCGACAGCTTCCGGCTGATGAACGAAGGCGCGCAGCTCGAGCTGGTTCCCGAGCGCCTGCGCGGGGAGATCGCGCGCTTCGACCTCGTCGACCGCGACGGCAAGGTCATCGTCGCGAAGGACAAGCGGATCAACGCCAAGAACATCCGCGACATGGAAGCCGCCGGCATGAAGCACGTGTCGGTGCCCGAAGACTACCTGCTCGGGCGCACGCTCGCGCACAACGTCGTCGACGCCGAGACCGGCGAGATCGTCGCGAAGGCCAACGACGAGCTGACCGAAGAGCTGCTGAAGAAGCTGCGCGCGGCCAACGTGCGCGAGATCCGCGCGATCTACACCAACGACCTCGACCAGGGCCCGTACATCTCGCAGACGCTGCGCATCGACGAGACTGCCGACCAGACGGCCGCGCGGATCGCGATCTACCGGATGATGCGCCCCGGTGAGCCGCCCACCGAAGACGCAGTCGAGGCGCTGTTCAACCGGCTGTTCTACAGCGAGGACGCCTACGACCTGTCGAAGGTCGGCCGCATGAAGTTCAACCGCCGGGTGGCCCGAGAGGAGCTCACCGGCCCGATGACGCTCACCAACGAGGACATCCTCGCGGTCATCAAGATCCTGGTCGACCTGCGCAACGGCAAGGGCGAGATCGACGACATCGATCACCTGGGCAACCGCCGCGTGCGCTGCGTGGGCGAACTGGCCGAGAACCAGTTCCGGGCCGGCCTGGTGCGCGTCGAGCGCGCGGTCAAGGAGCGCCTCGGCCAGGCCGAGACCGAGAACCTGATGCCGCACGACCTGATCAACAGCAAGCCGATCAGCGCCGCCATCCGCGAGTTCTTCGGGTCCTCGCAGCTGTCGCAGTTCATGGACCAGACCAACCCGCTTTCCGAGATCACGCACAAGCGTCGCGTCTCGGCGCTGGGCCCGGGAGGCCTGACCCGCGAGCGCGCCGGCTTCGAGGTGCGCGACGTGCACCCGACGCACTACGGTCGCGTGTGCCCGATCGAGACGCCCGAAGGCCCGAACATCGGCCTGATCAACTCGCTGTCGCTGTACGCGCGCCTGAACGAATACGGCTTCCTCGAGACGCCGTACCGGAAAGTGGTCGACAACCGCGTCACCGACGAGATCCACTACCTCTCGGCGATCGAGGAAGGCCGCTACGTGATCGCGCAGGCCAACGCGGCGGTCGACGAGAACGGCAGGCTGACCGGCGACCTCGTCTCGGTGCGCAAGGCGGGCGAGTCCGAGCTCACCTCGCCCGAGCACGTGCAGTACATGGACGTGGCGCCGTCGCAGATCGTCTCGGTGGCGGCCTCGCTGATCCCGTTCCTCGAGCACGACGACGCCAATCGCGCGCTGATGGGCTCGAACATGCAGCGCCAGGCGGTACCCTGCCTGCGCCCCGAAAAACCCCTGGTGGGCACCGGCATCGAGCGCACCTGCGCGGTCGACTCGGGCACCGTCGTGGGCGCGCTGCGCGGCGGCGTGGTCGACTACGTCGACGCCGACCGCATCGTGGTGCGGGTCCACGATGCCGAGGCCGCCGCCGGCGAGGTGGGCGTCGACATCTACAACCTGATCAAGTACACGCGCAGCAACCAGAACACGAACATCAACCAGCGGCCGATCGTCCGCAAGGGCGACGTCATCTCGCGCAGCGACGTGATCGCCGACGGCGCGTCCACCGACCTGGGCGAGCTGGCGCTCGGCCAGAACATGCTGGTCGCGTTCATGCCCTGGAACGGCTACAACTTCGAGGACTCGATCCTCATCTCGGAGAAAGTCGTCGCCGACGACCGCTACACCTCGATCCACATCGAGGAGCTGTCGGTGCTCGCGCGCGACACGAAGCTGGGCCCCGAAGAGATCACGCGCGACATCTCGAACCTGTCCGAGTCGCAGCTCGGCAGGCTCGACGATTCCGGCATCGTCTACATCGGCGCCGAGGTCCAGGCCGGCGACACGCTGGTGGGCAAGGTCACGCCGAAGGGCGAGACGCAGCTCACGCCCGAGGAGAAGCTGCTGCGTGCGATCTTCGGCGAGAAGGCGTCCGACGTGAAGGACACCTCGCTGCGCGTGCCCTCGGGCATGAGCGGCACGGTGATCGACGTGCAGGTGTTCACCCGCGAGGGCATCCAGCGCGACAAGCGCGCGCAGTCGATCATCGACGACGAGCTCAAGCGCTACCGGCTCGACCTGAACGACCAGTTGCGCATCGTCGAGAACGAC